>OY781945.1:0-3122898 GCA_963677435.1 uncultured Aliarcobacter sp. | reverse complement strand
ATACAGTTAAATTAGTAGATAAAGATGGTAACGCAGTAGAAGTACCAGCAGGTGATAAAGTAAATGTTCAAATAGATTGGACAGGAGCAGCAGCAAGTGGAGCAGATACAAGCGCATTACCATCAAGTGTAGATGTAACAGGTGGAAGTACAGCAACATTTAAAGTAACAGCAATAGATGATTATTTAGCAGAAGGAAGTGAACCATTAGTTGCAACAATTAGTGGAGTAACAGATACAAACTCTAACTATGAAGCAGTAGCAGTTTCATCAACTAGTAATGTAGCAAATAGTGCAATCACAGATAATGGAATTTCTCCTGTAACTGCAACTGTATCAGAAGAAGGGTTGCCACATGGAATTGCTGATAATGATGGTACACCAACTGATACTACAAATGAAACAAGTGTTGAGGGAACTATTAATATTAGTAATTTGAATCTTTCTTCAAATAAAGAATTTACACTAAATATTCCATCAATTACTTTATCTTCTCATGGAGAAGAGATAATTTGGGAATTAAATGTTGATAAAAATGAATTAATTGGTAAAGTAAGTGGTGAAGATGCAATAAAAGTTACGATTGATGAAACAGGAAAATATTCAGTTGACTTATTAAAACCTATTGATCATCCAGAAAATAGCGTTGAAGATGTTGTAAGTTTTGATATTAATGTAACTGTAAAAGATGGTACATTCCAAACAGATACAAAATTAACAATTAATATTGAAGATGACATGCCAACTGTTGAAGATTCAACTATCGTATGGACACAATCTACTACTATTCCAGATATATTTACAGGTAATGTAAATTTTGCAGGAAATGGTGGAACTCATTCATCTTATTCATTTGCAGGTGGTGCAGTTTTAGTTACTGGAAAAGGATTTACAAGTAGCACTGATTTAGATTTAGTAGATGCATCATTAAGCCAAAGTTCAGGTGGTTTAGGAGTTGCTAGTTCTTCTTCACCTTATCATAATGTTTCTAATGAAGTTGATTATAGAAAAACAGCTAATGGAGAAGGTTCATCTGAAGAATTAATTATTAAATTAGAAGATGGAAAAATATCTTATGGTGCTAAAATAAATTTTGCATATATGTATGGTGGTGAATTAGAAGTTGGTGTTGCAGAGTTTTATAGAGATGGTGTTTTAGTTTCTACTCAAACATTTAGTTCAAACGCATCAAGTGGGAATTATGCTGCTAATTTTGAAGTATTAGATGGAGGTTTTGATACAATCATTATAAAAGCAACTGATAATGGAAACACATTTAATATAAAAGATAATAGTGATTTTGCAGTTACAGGTGTTGAATTCTTAGGAACAACAGCTCCTCAAGCTACCTCTTACGGTGAAGGTACAATTTCATATGGATATGGTGCAGATGGAGCAGGAAGTTTAGGATTTACAGATGTTAAAGATAATCTTACTTTAACAGATGGAAGTGCTGTAACTGTTACAACAACAGCTACTTCAATAATTGCAAAAGATTCAAATGGTGAATTAGTTTTCCAAGTTCAATTAACTCCAAGTACAGGGAAATGGGAATTCTATCAATATAAAGATTTTTTAATTGGTGATGGAACAAAAGAAACATTAGATATTTCTTTCAAAGTTGTTGATGCTGATGGTGATGGAGTTGATGGTTCAATAACGATTGGTGTTAATAAATTACCAACATCTTCAGATGACTCAATAGAAATATTAGAAGATAATAATCATACATTAACATTAACTGACTTTGGTGATAATAGTACAGATTTCACAAAAGTTAAAATAGAAACACTACCTACAAATGGTATCTTATTATTCGCAGGTGTTGCAGTTATTGCTGGTCAAGAAATAAGTAAAAGTGATATTGAATCTGGCAAATTAGTTTTCAAACCAACAGAAAATTCAGATGCAGATAGTGGCTTCTCATTTAAAATAAGCGATGGTGCATTGTGGAGTTCATCATACAATACAGAAATTAATATTGTAGCCGTAGCAGATAAACCAACAGCGAGTATTAGTGTTACAAAAATAACATCAAGTGATGATGGAAGTTCTACTGGATCTTCAAATCAAACAAATTCAGACTTTAATGATTTAGATTTATTAACTGCTTCAACACAAGGTTCAAGAAAATATGAGAATTTAGATCAAGATTTAGTATATAGTGGAACTAATGATATAGTTAAAGATTATCAAAATGCAAATGCTACAAATATAACAACTGATAAAGGTAACGATACATTAGAATTCCAAAGTGCAAATAATAAAAATATTAACACTGGTGCAGGTGATGATAAAGTTATCATTAACCAAGGTTCAAATGGAAATAATGTTCAACTTGGTGAGGGTAATAATAGCCTTACAATTGGCGGAAGTTTAAATCAAGGTACAACTCAAGCTGGTGCTGGAAATGATACATTTATTGTTAACCAAGGAGCAAATGGAACACAAGTTAATTTAGGGAATGGTAACAATACAATTAGTATTAAAGAATCTTTAAATCAAAGTAATATTTCTACAGGCAATGGAAATGATACTTTAATTGTTGGAAATAACTCAGATGGAAATACAATTTTTATGGGTGCTGGAAATGATAAAGTTCAAATTAATGGAAATGTACAAGATACTAAAATAGATTTATCTGATGGAAATGATAGCATTAAATTATCTTCGCAAAGTAATGTAAACTTTAATATAAATACAGTGATTGATGGAGGAAAAGGAGATGATACCTTATACTTCTCAGGAAAAATGGAAGATTATAAAGTTGCAGTTGGTGTAGATACAGGAAACTCAGCATTGATTTCATGGGCAGAATTTATTGAAATGAACAAAAATGTTGAAGGCTATGCAAATAAAGAGTTTACAATTTATGAAGTTGATGGAAATGGGGCTTTACAAGGATCAAAATTCGTTGTAAAAAATATTGAAAATGTTGTTTTTGAATCTAGTGAAAATAGTGGAACAGTAAAAACAACAAATGATTATAAAGTAGATATAAGTGCAGCACTAAAAGATTTAGATGGAAGTGAAACTCTTACTGTAACTATAAGTAATGTTCCAACAGGAGCAACACTTACAAGTACAGCTTATACATTAGTAGATAATGGAGATAACACTTGGAGTGTAACAATTCCAGCAGGAACTAAATCAATTAGTGATTCAATAACAATGAGTGTTCCAAAATCAAATACTGAGAATATTAATTTAGAAATCACAGCAAGAGCAACAGAAACAAATGATAATTCAAATGGCTTAAATTTTGCAGAAGCAACTGCAAGTGATGCAATTCCATCAACTACAGATGATAAAGTTATAACAAAAGAAGATACATCAAAAGTACTAAGTCTTTCAGACTTTGGTACATATAGCAATGGTAATGGAGATGCAATAAGTTCGATTAAAATAAACACATTACCAACAAATGGTGTATTGATGTTTAATGGAACAGCAATAAGTGCAGGTGTAATTTTAAATGCTAGTGATATAAATAGTGGGAAATTAGTATTTATTCCAAATAATAATACAGATTTAGATAGCTCATTCACTTTCCAAGTTAGTGATTCAAAAGATTGGAGTACAACTCATACAACTTCAATTGAAATTATAGCAGTTGCAGATAAACCAACAGCAAGTATAAATGTAGAGAAACATGTACAAATAATTGATAAATCAAATGTTACAGATACAACACATGGATATACAGTAACAGCATATAATACAAGTGGGAATCAAACTAGTATATCAAAAGTTGAAAATACTAATCATGATGGATTTGGAGTTTCAGGAGCAAGTTCAGGAGATAGCAGTGAAATTGGTTTTGACAATAAAACTAAATCATCTGAGAAATTAAAAGTATCTTTTGAAAAAGATGTAACAAGTGTTGATGTTACTTTCGCTTGGAAACATGCAGGTAGTAATCCAGAAACAGCACAAATCAAATTTTATAAAGATGGAGTTTTAGTAGATACTCAAACTCATTCAGGAGGAACAGACACTGTAGATGGACCATTCCATTTTGTAGCAAAAGATGGTGTTGTATTTGATGAAGTAGTATTCTCAGCATTAGGAAAAGAAGATGATTATTTAATAAATAAATTAAGTTTCACAGAAGTTGAAACTAATAGTAATGGTCAAATAATAGGCGAAATTTATAATGTAGATATTAATGCAGCTTTAACAGACTTAGATGGAAGTGAAACTTTAACAGTTGATATTACAAATGTACCAAAAGGAGCGACGCTTTCAAGTGATAGTTATACATTAGTAGATAATGGAGATAACACTTGGAGTGTAACAATTCCAGCAGGGACTAAATCAATCAGTGATTCAATAAAAATGATAGTACCAGAATCAGAAGTTGATAATATTAACCTTGGAATAACAGCAAGAGCAACAGAAACTAATGATAATGCAACAGGATTAAATTATTCAGAGACAATTGATACAGATGCATTAGTGTATGGAATGAATGAAACAAATACATTAACATTTGGAGAAGTATCAACAAATCTAGTATTGACTCTAGATGTATCAGGAAGTATGTCTTTTAAAGTAGATAATTCATCACAAACAAGATTAGATATTGCAAAAAAATCTCTTATTGACACGATAAAAGCATATGAAGCAAATGGCCATACAGAAGTTAATTTAACTTTATTTAAAGTTAATGCAAAAAATATTGGTTGGATGAGTGCAGATGATGCTATTACTTATATTAATAGTTTAACAATAGATTCTAATACTTATCAACTTAAAGCAAATGGAGTTAATATAAATTTAACAGATGGAACAGGTTATGCTGATGCTTTAACTGAAACAATGAAAGTTGATTTTACTGGGCATACTGCAACTCAAACAGTAGGTTATTTCATATCTGATGGAGAAGCAAATGCTGCAGTGGATAAAATTGATCAAGATAGTGATACGACTATAATAAATTGGAAAAATTATGTTGATAAAAATATTGATACTTTAAATGTTATTGGAATAAGTAAAGATATTAGTGCTAAATATTTAAATGTTATACAAGTTCAAGATGGTGATAATGTAATATTAGTACAAAAAGAAACAACATTAGGTGATGTTTTATCAGGAACTGTTCATAGTACAATTTTAGGTGATGTTACGGATAATATAATAGGTGGAGATGGACATACAAAAATAGATAGCATCGTTATTGATGGAAAAGAGTATACAAAAGATACTATGCCAAGTGATGGAGTTGCTATTGATGGTGATGGAAAATTAACATTTGATTTTACAACAGGAAAATATTCATACAGTGGAAAATCTTCTGAATTTGATAATGATACAACAAAATCATTTAGTGTAAATGCAAGTGATGAAGATGGAGATAAAGCAACATTTAGTGTAAATTTGAAAATAGATATTTCTCCTAATGCATCAGTTAATACATTGAATATATCAGGTGAAGATATTGATCTAACATCAATTATTTCTTCTCATAAAAATACAGATGTGATTAACTTAGAAAATTCAAAAATTGATAAAATTTCTGTGGATTTAAATGATGTTTTAGTTCAAGAAGATCATCAGTTAATCATCAAAGGTGATTTACATGATAAAGTTGATTTAGATACTCCAAGTGATTGGTCAAGTGTAGGAAAAGAACAACATGATGGTATAAACTACAATGTGTACACAGGAACAGGAACAAATTCTACAGTTAAATTATTAATTGATGATGATATTGATGTTACACCTGTAATATAAGCATAAATAGGAATTATTCCTATTTGTGTTTTTTTAATTGTAATAAAATAGGATAGATATTTTTATATGAGACAAACAAGAATAGATGAGTTTTTAGAGTTAGAACATCATAATAAAGAACTCGAAAAAAGAATAAAAGAAGAAGTCGCAAAAAATAGAGAAAAAGACAAGCTAATGTTTCAACAATCAAAGTTAGCATCTTTGGGTGAAATGTTAGGAAATATATCCCATCAATGGAGGCAACCACTTATGGAAATCAACTCTTTGTTTTTACCAATTGAAGCTAAGATTACACTAGGTGTTCCTTTAGAAGAAGATGAAGTTCTTCAAACAATAGATAAGTTAAATCATATAACTAAATATATGTCAAATACTATTGATGATTTTAGAAATTTTTTTGCGACAGATAAAGAAAAAATTAAATTTAAACTATTGGAGCAAATTAATTCAACAGTAAGTATTATTAGTGGAGGATTAAAAACTCACAATATAAAACTTGATATTATAATTAAAAAAAATCCTGAAATAATTGCTTATAAAAATGATTATTCACAAGTTTTAATTAACATAATTAACAATGCAAAAGATGTTTTAATTCAAAGAAAAATTGAAAACCCATATATAAAAATTTCAATATTTGAAGAGAATGAAAATATTATCACCACAGTTGAAGATAATGCTGGTGGAGTAAAAGTTAATCCAATTGAAAAGATATTTGACCCCTTTTTTACCTATGAAAAAATCGGAGGTTCAGGAATTGGACTTTTTATGTCAAAACTTATAATAGAAAAAAATATGAGTGGCAAACTCTCAGTTGAAAATTCACCAAATGGCGCTTTTTTTAAGATAATAATTCCTAAAATTTAGGAATTGTTACTTCATATTGTATTTAAACTATTTTAGATATAATCACCCAAAATTAGAAACTTCACTTATTAATAGGATAATCATGTCAAAACAATTATTACAAAAACAAGCAGATACTATCAGATTTTTAGCAGCTGATATGGTGCAACAAGCAAACTCAGGACATCCAGGTGCTCCAATGGGATTAGCTGATATTGCAACAGTATTAAGTAAACATTTAAATGTAAATCCCGCAGATCAAAAATGGTTAAATAGAGATAGATTAGTTTTTTCAGGTGGTCATGCAACTGGATTAGTTTATTCTTTATTACATCTTTGGGGATTTGATGTATCTGTAAATGATATGAAAAACTTTAGACAAACTCATTCTAAAACTCCAGGACATCCAGAATATGGACATACTCATGGAATTGAAATTACAACTGGACCATTAGGACAAGGTATTGCAAATGCTGTTGGTTTTTCAATGGCTTCAAAATATGCACAAAATATCCTTGGTCGTGAAGTTATTAATCATAAAGTTTATTGTTTATGTGGAGATGGAGATTTACAAGAAGGAATCTCTTATGAAGCAACTTCAACTGCAGGACATTTAAAACTTGATAATCTTGTAATAATTTATGATTCAAATAATATTACAATTGAGGGTGACACATCTTTATCTTGGAGTGAAAATGTTAAAAAAAGATTCCAAGCTATTGATTTTGAAGTTATTGAAATAGATGGACACAATTTTGAGCAAATTGATAAAGCATTAATAACTGCAAAAGAATCTACACTACCTGTATTAATTATTGCAAAAACAGCAATTGCAAAAGGTTCAGTTACTATGGAAGGAAGCCACCATGCACATGGTGCTCCATTAGGTGATGATGAAATTGCTAAATCAAAAGAAAAAGCTGGATTTAATCCAGAAGAAAAATTCTTTGTACCAGCTGATGTAAAAGGAGCATTTGATAAATTAATTATTGGCTCAACTGCTCAAAATGCATGGACTGAATCTTTATCAGATGAAACTAAAGCAAAAATTGCAGAACTTCAAAATCCAAACTTTGATTCTATTGAATACCCAACTTTTGAAGCTGATTCAAGTGTTGCAACAAGAGATTCAAACCATAAAATTTTAAATGCAATTGCAGCTGCAATTCCAGGATTTTTAGGTGGAAGTGCTGACCTTGGACCTTCAAATAAAACTGAGTTAAAAGGTATGGGTGATTTTCCAAATGGAAGAAATATTCACTTTGGAATTAAAGAACATGCAATGGCTGCAATGACTAACGCAATGAACTTATACGGTTTATTTAGAGTTTATTCTGCAACTTTCTTTGTATTTTCTGATTACTTAAAACCAGCAGCAAGAATTGCAGCACTGGCTTCTATCCCTCAACACTTTATTTGGACTCATGATTCTATTGGTGTTGGGGAAGATGGACCAACTCACCAACCAATTGAACATTTATCACAATTTAGAGCATTACCAAACTTCTATACATTCAGACCAGCAGATGCAACTGAAAATGTAGATTCTTGGAAAGTTGCTTTAAAAATGAATGCTCCAACTGCTTTTGTATGCTCAAGACAAGGTTTAAAAGTTTTAAAAGATGAAAAAGCTTTTGGAACAGTTGCAAATGGTGGATATTTACTTAAAAAAAGAGAAAATGCAAATATTACAATTATGGCATCTGGATCTGAATTAATGCTTGCACTTCAAACAGCTTGTGAATTAGAAAAAGATGGAATTATTGCAAATGTTGTTTCTGTTCCTTGTTTTGATCTATTCTTAGAGCAAGAAAAGTCGTATATCGAGCAAGTTATTGATAAAAACACAAGAGTTTATGCAGTTGAAGCAGCTCGAGGTTTAGAGTATTATAGATTTGCAGATGTTGTATTTGGAATGGATACATTTGGAGCGTCGGGTCCAGCAAATGATCTATTTGAAGAGTTTGGATTTACAATTCCTAAACTAAAAGCTAAAATAGTAGCAGATTTAAAAAACTAAGAATTTTTAATAAATAGATAAGAAATCTTATCTATTTATTTTTTGCTTAAAATACTAACAACTTCAAAAGGTGAAGTTTTATTTAATTTCGCCAATTCATTAAGTGACTTTGCATTATCAATTTTCAAACCTGCTTTCTCTAATTTTTCTTTTGCAATTTGTGAGCTTTCAGTAAATATAACAAATGAATTCTCAAGTGGTGCATTTAACACTGAATTAATAAGCGTTGTTTTTGGATTTTCTTCTGTTTTTGAAGTTAATATAAAAGTAAGAGCTACAGCTGAAATTATCAATCCAGAATATAAAAACACCTTTTTCGAAAAGTAACTTTTCATTGCTTTCCAGTTGAAAAAGACATGGAAAAATATTACTAAAACAAAAACTAGACCTAAATTTTCATGCATATTTTTTGTGTAATTATCCAATAAATGAAAATACATTAAGACACCAGTTATACCAATTACTAAAAACAAAAATGCCGTAAGAGATGTTGCAATATCTCTTTTCATAAATTTATTCATAAAATCCCTTTATTTGTAAATAACGAATTATATACAATTAGTTTTAATGAAGTTTTAATATAATCATACATATTAATAAATAGGAGAGATTATGAAAATAGGATTTATAGGACTTGGAAATTTAGGAAGAGCAATATGTACAAGATTAGCATCATTAGATATTGAATTAAAAGTTTATAATAGAAATAAAGAAAAAATAAAAGATTTAACATATGACAAAGTGAATTCACCAAAAGATTTATTAAAAGAGTGTGAAGTGATTTTTTTATGTTTGTTTGACTCAAATGCAGTTAGAGATATTTTAACTGCTGATAATGGACTATTAAGTGAAGAGTTAAAAGGTAAAACAATTATTGACTTAACAACAAATCACTATGATGATGTTTTAGAGTTTCATAAAATGGTAAATGATATAGGTGGAAACTATTTAGAAAATCCAGTTTTTGGAAGCGTTGCTCCTGCTTTAAAAGGACAATTAACAGTTGTTAGTTCAGGAAAAGTTGAAGTTTTTGAAAAAGTAAAACCAATTTTAGAAAAAATTGCAGTTGAGATTTTCTTCTTAGAAAAACCATCAAGTGCCACAAAAATGAAACTTATCAACAATCTTTGTTTAGGTTCATTTATGGCTACTCTTGCAGAGTGTACAGCATTAGCTGAAAGTTGTGAAATTCCTAAATCAAAAGCCTTAGAGATTTTAGGAGTTGGTGGTGGACAATCACTTGTATTAAAAGCAAAAACTCAAAAACTAATAGATGAAGATTTTTCTGCACATTTTTCAAATAATGCAATAAATAAAGATTTACATCTTTTACAAAATTTAGCATATGAATTAAAAAGACCACTTTATAGTGCAGCTGTTCCTAAAGAGTTATTTTCAAAAATGAAAATGATGGGGAAAGGTGAAGAAGATTTTTCTTCAATTTATCAACTGTTTAAATAGTATTAAAATAAACTCTAAAAAAGAATAGATTTTTTAGAGTTTAGAAGATTAACTATTTAATAACAATATTGATAATCTATATTAATATACTATTAACCTTTTTTTGCATATTATTCCATCTTTAAAACAATAAAATTTTGTTTTTTGGATTTATAACAAGGATTAATATGAAAAAAGAATTATATTTAGCACTTTCATTACTTATTTGCAAAAACCTAGCTTTTGCAGATGAGTTAAATGAAATTGTAGTCGAAGGTGCCCAAGAATCTTATTTTGAAGAGTATTCTTCAACTAGTATGAAAGGTGAATTCAAGGATAAAGAGACACCTTATTCAGTATCAGTTACTAAAGGCACACTGATAAATGATTTACAAGCTCAAAGAATAGAAGATACTTATGATTACACTACAGGTGTAACAAAAGTTGGCAAAAATGCAGATGCCATACTTATTCGTGGATTTCAAACAGATTTAGAAAATATCAAAGTAAATGGAATGTCAGGTCTAATTAGTAGAATGGGCTCACCATCAACTGCAAATGTAGAAAGAATAGAAGTTGTAAAAGGTCCAGCATCTGTATTATATGGAGCAATGGAGCCAGGTGGTTTAGTAAATATGCAAACAAAACTTCCACAATCTGCCCAAAGAACAACACTTGAAACATCACTTCAAACATATATGTCAAATAGTTCAAAATTTGGCGAAGATAATGGTCTTACAACAACCATAGATACAACAGGACCAATAACAAAAGATTTAATGTATAGATTTATAATTGTTGGAGAGAAACTTAATTCATATAGAGAAAATGTAGATTTTGAAAATGTTTATATCTATCCTAGTTTACTTTGGAATGTAAGTGATCAAACATCTTTATTAGTTGCTATGGAATATGGAAAAGAAAAAGGTAGTGCAGATGATGGATTATTTGTAGCAAACCATGATATATCAACAGCTGCTCCAATTGATACAGTTTATCAAGAATCAGATGATTATGATAATGATGAGGGAACAGCAGTAGATGTGAAATTAGATCATTTTATAAATGATAATCTTGCATATAAATTTGATTGGAGAAGTGTTTTTCATACTGATGATAGAAAGTTATATGAAAATAGAAAAGTAAATCAAGCAAGTGAAGCATCTTTAACAACATTAACAAGAAGAAATAGACACCAATATAATGAAAGAGATTGGCACAGCTTTGACACAAATTTAAGTATTGATACAGATATTGCAAATATGAAAAATAATATTGTTTTAGGAGTAGCTGGAAACTATAGAAGAACAGATTATGAAAGAATCGCATATGGAAGTAATGTAACTCCAAATGTAAGTATATACAATCCAGTTCTTGGAGGAACTGCAACTGATATTGTTGATAATAGAAGAAAAACAGAATATTTTAGTGGAGGAACATATCTCCAAGATAAAATAAGTGTAACTGATAAGCTTACATTAGTTGGTTCAACAAGAGTTGATAGAACAAAAATTGATTACACTTGTATAAGAGGAAATTGTGTAGAAGATAATACTAAATTTTCAACAGATTTTGTAGGTTCTATTGGAACAATCTATAATATTAATGATGTAGTCTCAGTTTATACAAGTTTTGCCCAAAGTTATAATCCAAGTACTGCTGAAAGAGTTGATGAATCTGGAAAAGGTTTAGATTCTGAAAAATCAGATCAATTTGAAGTTGGAACAAAATTAAATATATCAGAAGAATTAAATACAATATTATCAGCTTACAAAATAAATAAATACAATGTTTCTGAGCAAAATTCTTCAGGTTATTATGAATTAAAAGGTGAAGTACAAACAAAAGGAGTTGAAGCTGAAATTCAATGGCTACCAACTGCAAATTGGCAGTTTAAAACAGGATATGCTTATAATAAATCAGAATATCTTGAGGGAGAAGATGTGGGTAATGAAGCAGCGAACAGTCCAAAATTAACAGGATATTTATTTACAAGATATAATATTCCTGCAAAAATTTATAATGGAACAGTGGGTATTACAGGAGGAGTTGTATACAAAGATAGTGTATACACAAGTTCATCTTCAAGTAAAAGAGTTGAGCTACCTTCTTATACAAGATATGACACGGGAATTCACTATACTTTAAAAGATTTAGAAGTCTCTTTAAATGTTGAAAATCTTACTGATAAAAAATACTATGAATCAGGAACTGAAGATTATCGAATCTATTCAGGAGAACCAAGAAAAATTACATTAAATATCAAAAAAACTTTTTAACTATATATCAAGGCAAAAGCCTTGATATGCTCACAAAATAATAAATTTGCATTTATTAGAATATTTTGCATATAATCATAAACAATTTGAAATTCTTTAAAGGATGATTTATGCCACATTTACAATTTGAATTAAATAAAAAAGTATCAAATGAATCAAAAGAAGAGTTTATAACTCAAATAAGAGAATCATTTGCAACAATAATGGATACAGGAACAGACCATATTGCTATTTCAATAAGAGAATATGATAAGTACTCTTTAACTATTGGAAGAGCAAATATAAATGATGATATTTGTTTAATGAACCTAGATATTAGAGAAGGGCGAACAATAGAAAAAAGAAGAGAGTTAGCTTTAAAATATATGGAAATTATAAAAGAGAACTTTGGCATAAATCAAAAAAATCAGTATATAACATTTACTGAACATAAAGGGGAAGATTTCCATTTAATTGAAAAATATTTATCTTCATGGGAAAGTGGAGAAAATCCTTTAGCTTGAGTCTCTAAAATAAACTGCAGAATTTCCAGTTTATTTTACTTCACTGTATGATTTTACACAATTTCTATTTGAATTTTTTGCAAAATAAAGAGCTTTATCCGCTTTAGATAAACATTTTGTAGGATTGAGTTCTTTACATTCATAAACACCAAAACTTGCAGTAACTTTTATGTTATTATGGAAATTGAAATTTTCAACAGCTGTTCTTAAATTTTCAGCTATAAAAACTGCATTATTCTCTTTTGTTCTTGGAAGAATAATTAAAAATTCTTCGCCACCCCATCTTCCTATTGAATCAGTTTCTCTTATGCTTTTTAATAAAACTTGTGTAAACTCTTTTAAGATAATATCACCAATTGTATGGCCGTAAGTATCATTTATATTTTTAAAGAAATCAATATCAGCAATGATTATACTAATAGGTTCTTTATATCTTTTAAAGAGCTTCATCTCTTTTTCTAAAATTGAATCAAGTTTTGCTCTATTGTAAATAGAAGTTAGTTTATCAGTTTGTGATAGTTTTTCCAGTTCTTTATTAAGAGCATTTAATTTTATGTTAGAGCGATACACAAGAAAAATTACAATGAAAATAAATACAGCAATTATTGTAGAAATTATTTGAATAAGTAATTTTGTATTAAATTGTTTTTCTTTAACAATAGTGACCCATTTATTTGTTATTCTTTCTTTATCTTCCTCTTTTAGAGAATTTATAGCTTTATTTAATATGTTTAATAACATTTGATCATCATTTCTAATAGCTATTCTTGCTAATAAATCTTCTGAAACTTTTCCTGTGATTCTTATGTCTTGAATGCTATTTTTTTGCCTTGCATAAGTTATACTTGGAAGAGAACCTACAAAAGCATATATTTCATTTTTATTTACTTTTTCAAGTCCTTCTTCTGTATCTTTTACTTCAATCACATTAATATTTGGATACTTATATTTAACTAGCTCAATTAAGGCATAACCTTTAATCATTCCAATTTTTCTATTTTCAATCTCTTTTAATGAGTTAATAAAAAACTCACTATCTTTTGTTGCAATTACTGTTGGAAATTTTAAATAAGGTTGCGTAAAATTGAAAAAAGCTTCTCTTTGTATTGTTTGAACAGTAAACGGTAAGATATCACATCTTTTGTTTTTTACTAATTCAAATGATTCTTTAAACGATTTAGTAATATTTAAATCAAATTTTATATTAGTATTTTGTGATAATTGACTTATAATATCTGAAATAATACCAACATAGTGACCATCTTTTGTAACTTGCTCATATGGTAAAAAATTTGGATCAACACACATAGAAATACTTTTTTTCTTAGCTAAATAATCAATTTCATCTTTTGTAAATAGATATTTTTTACCATTAGATTGGGTTAAGACAACTTTATTAAACCATTTAAGTTGTAGTTCTTCTACTTCAGTTTTTGATATTAATCTTTCCGCTTTATGTATAATATTTTTTAAAATAGTATTATTTTTATTATATGTGAAATAAAATCCAAACTTTTCATCATCAATATTATTTGAAACTTTAAGATTTGTAATTAGATGTTTATTTATATTATATTCAAGGACATCTCTTAATGCATAAGCTACATCTGCTTTTTTATTTGAAACTGCTTGAATCATTTCTAAGACATTATTAGTTGGATATATAGCTACATTTGGATAATCTTTTTTAACCCTATCATAACTGTGATAACCTTTTACAAGGGCAATTGTTTTTCCATCTATTTCACTGAATGAATGATAATCTCTTTCTGCAATTCTTGTAATCATTGCGGGAGTTGCTAGAAGATATGAAATATTAGAAAATAAAAATCTCTCTTCTCTCTCTTTTGATTTTAATACATTAAGCATCATATCCAATTGATTATTTTCAAGCATATTTAAAAAATCATCCCAATTTCCTTGAACATATTCAACTTGTAGAGCTAATTTATTAGCAATTAAATTCATATAATCAATTGAAAAACCCTTTGCAATTCCATTTTCATTAAAATTATAAGGAGCTAAATTTGAATCATTTTGAACTCTTAATACTTTTTTATTTTTTAAATAATCCAACTCTTCTTGGGTGAAATTTATCTCATTTTTAAAATAAACAATTAATTTTCCTAAGTATTTATTTTTGTTATCTAAAATATCTTTTGAATAAGTTTCTGGAGTATTTCTTATTTTTGTAGGTAAAATCTCATTTCTTAAAACAATTATAGTTGAGTCATTTTTATAAGAGCTATAAATATATTCATCTTTATAAAGTATCTCAAATCCTTGGATTTTTTCATAATGTTGATAATAGATATTTAAAAGATTAGAAATTTCAGTTGTAGTATCTTGATTATTTGGTACAAGATATTTTAGTTGAATACTAAGTTGATCTATATTTGTTCTAATATTATTATTTAATATTTCAATATTTGATGCGTAAATATTTGTAATAATTAAAAAAATTGTTAAAATTTTAAATAATAATTTATACATTTCACACCTTTTCGTTATATCTACGATTATAATATATTTACAGTTAATTTTTAATTTTTCCTCTCCTAAGATAAGTTTTAGTATAGTACATGTTTAAAAAAGGGAGAGTTTATGTTAAAAGGTATCATAATTTTATTATTATTTCAATTTTTAGGTGAATGTATTGCAAAATTTTTTCAGCTTTTAGTTCCAGGTCCTGTAATTGGAATGATTTTATTGTTAATATTTTTATTAATTAGAAAAGGAAGTTTTTTAAGTCTTGATAATGCAGTTGCCTTGCATTTAAGATATTTACCTTTGCTTTTTATACCAGCAGCAATGGGAATAATCACTCAAATTGATATTATTACAAGAGAGTTTTGGGCAATTACAATTGCTCTGTTTGTTGGAACTTTAGTGGCTTTAGTTTTTGCAGCTAAGTTTATGGATTATCTTACAATTAAAGCAGAAAAAAAATGAATTCTGAAGCTTTAATAAATTATATACAAACAACTCCATTAACTTGGTTGATTGCTACTTTAGCAGCTTTTAAATTGGGAATTATTATTTATGAAAAATGTAATAAACATACTTTATTGCAACCAATTATTATAGCTTATGTGATTCTTATAAGTTTAATAATCTATACGGATACTTCTTTTGAAGAGTATTTTAAAAGTGTTCAAATTATTCATTTTTTCCTTGGCCCTGCAACCGTTGCTTTGGCATTACCACTTTATAAAAATTTGAAATATATAAAATCACTTTTTCTGCCAATAGTTTTAACACTTTTTATTGCAGGTGTTTTTTCAATTGTAATTGCAGTCTCATTACTATGGGTTTTTGGAGCAGATTTACCAACAATGTTATCAATGACAACAAAATCAATAACTGCACCAATTGCAATAATTACATCTGAACAAATAGGTGGAATTCCATCTTTAGCTGTGGGATTTGTACTTATAACGGGTATTATTGGAGCATTATTTGGAACAATTGTCTTTAAACTTGTAAATATAAAACATGATACTTCAAAAGGTTTTGCCCTTGGATTAGTTTCTCACGGAATTGGAACAGCAAGAGCTATAGAAATAAGTGAAAAAGCAGCCGCTTTTTCAGCACTTGCTATGGGACTTAGTGGAATATTTACAGCAATCTTTCTTCCTATGATAATCACTTTTTTTAAGTGATTATCAAAAATTGCATATTTTTTAGTTTAATATATCAACATATCTTGATATATTAAATTTATTTGGTTATACTTCAAAAAAAGAAAAGGAATTTTATGGATATATTTCTAAAATCCACAAGTGCTTTAAATGATGAAACAAGAATAAAAATCCTCAAATTTATAAATATTTATGGAAAATGTTGTGTTTGTGATTTGGAAAATTCTTTTGAAATGATTCAATCAAGACTTTCAAGACATTTAAAAATTCTAAAAGAAGCAGGATTTTTAAAACTTGAGCGAGAAGGAAGATGGGCTTATTATAGTATTCGATTTCCTTTAGATGAGTTTAGAACATCTTGTATAAAAGAGATTATGACTTTGCAAATCGAATTACCAAATCTAAAAAAAGCGTGTGAAACAAAGGAAAATGAGTGAAAGAGACACTTTTTGTATATGGAACTTTAATGCCAAATTGTCCAAATGGACATGTTTTAGAAAATATAGTAGGAAAATTTGTACCTGCAACTGTGCGAGGTTACTTAAAAGATGCAGGTTGGAGTGCAAGTATGGGATATCCAGGAATCAAACTTGACCCAGATGGTGATACGGTTCATGGATTTCTGTTTTATTCTGATAATTTAATAAATCATTGGGATAATTTAGATGAGTTTGAGGGGGCTGAATTTCAAAGGGAAGAGGTTACTGTTGAGAGATTTGATGAACTTGAAGTGGATACTTTTATTTATGTTTTAAAAGCTGGAGTTGAAGAGTTTAAAGAGGATATTGTATGATAGTTGCAAGTCTTATTTTTATAGTTACACTTATTTTTATAATTTGGCAACCAAAAAATTTACAAATAGGAACAACAGCAGTTCTTGGCTCAATTGTAGCTTTAGTTCTTGGAGTTGTAAGTTTTTCAGATGTTTTGATTGTAACAAATATTGTTTGGGATGCAACTTTAGCATTTATAGGAATTATCATCTTATCTATGGTTTTAGATGAGATTGGATTTTTTGAATGGGCAGCTTTGAAAATGGCGAAGTTTTCAAATGGAAATGGGATGAAGATGTTTATCTATTCTATTTTGTTGGGGGCTTTTGTATCTGCACTTTTTGCAAATGATGGAGCAGCTTTGATTTTAACTCCAATCTTACTTGCAAAAATGAGAATTTTAAAACTAAATACAAAAACAATAGTTGCCTTTTTACTTGCAGGTGGATTTATAAGTGATAGTGCATCGTTACCTTTTGTATTTTCAAATTTAACAAATATCGTAACAGCTAACTATTTTAGTATTGGTTTTGTGGAATATTTTTTAAATATGATTATTCCTTTTATTGTAAGTGTTTTTGCTTCGATTGTTATTCTGTGGTTACTTTTACGAAAAGATATACCACAAACTGTTGATATTAGTTTATTAAAAGAGCCAAAAAGTGTAATAAAAAATATGAAACTATTTTACTTCTCATGGTTCTTTTTAGGCTTTTTATTATGTGCATATTTTATTGGTGATGCCTATGATTTACCAATTTCTATTTTTGCTTTAGGTGGAGCGATTATATTTTTAATCATTGCAACACTTTCAAAAACAGTAAAAGCAACACATATTATAAAAGAAGCTCCATGGCAAGTTGTTTGGTTTAGTATTGGACTTTATATTGTGGTTTATGGTTTGAAAAATGCTGGATTAACAGATTATTTGACTATTGTTTTACAAAATTTAGCTCAAAGAGGTGACACAATTGCAATCCTTGGAACAGGATTTATAGCAGCATTTTTAAGTGCAATTATGAATAATATGCCCACAGTTATGATTATGGATATTGCACTTCATGATATACCAAATCAAGCTTTGGCTTATGCAAATATAATCGGATGTAATTTAGGGCCAAAAATGACACCATTTGGTAGCCTTGCTACGCTATTATGGCTTCATGTTTTGGCAAAAAAAGGTGTAAAAATATCATTTTGGCAATACTCAAAATTTGGTTTAATTATTACACCACCAGTACTTTTAATAGTACTTTTAGCAGTTTAAATTTTATTTAGGAGAGATAGATTGAATACAAAAGTTTTATTTGTTTGTAGTGGGAATACTACAAGAAGTCAAATGGCTCAGGCATTATTAACAAAATATGGGAAAGAAAAGTTTGAAGTAGAAAGTGCAGGAATAAATCCTGGAGTTTTAAACCCAATGGCTGTAGAAGTAATACATGAAGATGAAGATATGGACATTTCATCTTATACAACAAATGCTTTAATGGACTATTTTAAACAAGGACGACATTATAATTATGTAATAACAGTTTGCGATGAAGCCTCAAAAGAACCTTGTCCAATTTTCCCAAGTCTTGAGGGTTTGATTCATTGGAATATTACAAGTCCTGCTTGTGATGGAACAGATGAAGAAAAAAAAGCAAAAGTAAGACAATCAAAAGAAGAGTTAAAAATTAATATTTTAACTTTTATTGAGCTGGTTAAAGATGAGCATATAAAAGTAGGATTTCCAGAATCTTGGCATGTAAATAATTAAGGAAGTAAAATGAGCAGTTCAACAAAAAAAGTTTTGATTTTATGTACTGGTAATTCTTGCAGAAGCATTATCGCAGAAGCACTTATAAATGCTAAATTAGAAGGAATCAGTGCCGATTCTAGTGGTGTGAAAGCCAGTGGAAGAGTAAATCCAAATGCAAAAAAACTACTTGAAGAAAAAGGAATTTGGAAAAGTGAATATCATTCAAAAACACTAGATACTGTAATTGAAAATGATTATGATTTAATAGTAACTGTTTGCGACCATGCAAATGAAACTTGCCCAATGTTTCCAAAACCAATAGCAAAAATCCATGTTGGTTTTGAAGATCCAGATGGAAAAGGTTTTGAAGCATTTGAACAAACATATAAAGAGATAGAAGAGATTTTACTTCCAAAAATCATAGAGGTATTAAAGTAATCTATGTACAAAATATTTGAGATTTTTTATAGATTTCTTTTTTTAGGGCTTGTTAGTTTTGGTGGGCCTATTGCTCATATTGCCTATTTTAAAAATACATTTGTTGATAAACTAAAATGGTTAGATGAACAAAGTTATTCTAAAATAGTAGCATTAAGTCAGTTTTTACCAGGACCTAGTTCTTCTCAAGTTGGATTTACAATAGGACTAAAAAAAGGTGGAATCACAGGAGCAATTTTTGCTTTTATTGGTTTTACCTTACCATCTTTCTTGATTTTATATTTTTTATCTATATCTCAAGTTTTTCAAACACAAAATGTTTATATTTTAGCTTTAATTACGGCACTTAAGCTAATAGCAGTAGTTGTTGTATTAGATGCAATTTATTCTATGTTTAATAGTTTTTGCAAAGATAAAGTGACAATTTTGATATTTGTTTTATCAGTGTTTATTTTGTTGTTTGTTGGTGGGGCTTTTATTCAAATTTTAACTTTAATTATTGCTGGAACATTAGGATTTGCCTTTGCAAAAAATAGTGATGAGGTTCAAGAAAAAAAGATAAAATATCCAAATATTACTATTCTTATTTTATTTTTTATACTTCTTTTTGTTATACCAATTTTTTCATCTAGATATGAATTAGTAGATTTATTTGCAAAATTCTATGGAACGGGAAGTTTAGTATTTGGAGGAGGGCATGTTGTTTTACCACTTTTGCAAGAAAAAGTTGCAAGTGATGTAACAACAGATACTTTTTTAGTTGCTTATTCTTTAGCTCAAATGGTTCCAGGTCCTATGTTTACGATTGCCACTTATTTGGGTGCAGAGATTTATTTATCAAATGCACTTTTAGGAGCATTAGTTGCTACAGTTGCGATTTTTCTTCCAGGATTTCTACTGATTCTAGCTTTTTATAAAAGTTTTGAAACTATGTCTTCAAAAAGAAAGGTAAAAAATGTACTTTCAGGAGTTAATGCAAGCGTAGTTGGCTTATTATTCGCTACTATGGTATCAACGCTTTTACCAAGTTCTATACACAATATTCTTCATGTGCTTTTGGTAATTTTTGGATTTTATTTACTTAGATTTATGAAGATTAATATTTTATATATTATTGTACTTTTTATCAGTATTTTTATTTTAGGAGAAAAATATGTTTGATTGGCTTGAAAACTTAAGTTCACTATTTGTCTTTGACATGTTAGGACTTATAAAAGGTACTCACTTAGGTGATGCTTTACAATTTTTTTTATTTGACACTATAAAAATATTTATACTTTTAATTTCTATTATTTATATAGTTACATTATTGAGAAGTTATTTCCCAATAGAAAAAGCAAGAGATTATATAAGTAGAAAACACAAAATTGTGGGACACATCTTAGCCGCAATTTTTGGAGTGATAACACCCTTTTGTTCTTGTAGTGCAATTCCACTTTTTTTAGGATTTTTACAAGCTAGAATTCCTTTAGGAGTTACTTTTTCATATTTGATTTCAGCACCTCTTAGTGATGCTGTTGTTATTGCTATGTTATTTTCTTTATTTGGTTGGAAGATCGCACTTTTATATGTGGGAATTGGTTTATTAATTGCCATTGTTGCAGGCCTTATAATTGGAGCTATGAATTTAGAAAAAGAGGTTTTAATTGAAGTAAAACCAACAAGTGCTTGTTGTAATGGTTCAAATATTGATGAAACTTTATTTAATCAAAGATTAAAAGAATCTTGGGAATATACAGCAGATATTTTTAAAAAAATATATCTTTATGTGATTGTAGGAGTTGGAATTGGAGCTTTTATTCATGGATATATTCCAGCAGATTTTATAAGTAATTATGCTGGTGGCTCTGTTTGGTATGCTCCAATAGTTGCAGTAATCATGGGAATTCCAATGTATTCAAATGCTGCTGGAATTTTGCCACTTGTGGAAGTTTTGACACAAAAAGGTATGTTACTTGGAACAGCACTTAGTTTTATGATGGCAGTTGTGGCTTTGAGTCTTCCAGAAGCTATGATTTTAAAAAGAGTATTAAGTATAAAATTAATCTCAATATTCTTTGGAATAGTTGGTATGGCAATACTTTTTACAGGTTATTTGTTTAATTATTTAATTGGATAAGATTTTGATAAAAGAATTTATAATATATTTTTTAGCAGCCTTTTTTGAGATACTAGGTTGTTATAGTTTCTGGAGTTTCTTTAAACTCGAAAAGACATATATTTGGCTTTTTATTGGAATGGTCTCTTTGAGTATATTTGCATATTTATTAACAAAAGTAAATCTTGAGTTTGCTGGTCGTGCCTATGCAATTTATGGCGGGATTTATATAGTTTCTTCTTTATTGTGGTTATACTTTATAGAGAAACAAAGCTTTAATAAATGGGATTTAATAGGTGCTGGCATTTGTATTTTAGGTGCAAGTATTATATTAATTGGAAATCAAAAATAGGAGAAAAAATGAAAATAGAGATTTTAGGAACAGGATGTTCTAAGTGCAAAACTTTGGAAGAAAATGCAAAACAAGCACTTGCAAAAATTGGCGGATTTCACGAAATTAAAAAAGTGGAAGATGTAGTTGAAATTATGAATTACGGAGTTATGAGTACACCAGCTTTAGTTGTTGATGGAGTAGTTAAAAGCAGTGGAAAAGTTTTAAGTGCTGATGATATTGTAGAGTTATTAAAATAGTTAATCAATGAGTTTTAATAACTCATTGACCCTGCATTTAAAAGTCCAATCGAAATTGATAAAAATGCCATTAAAATTCCAACAGAAATTACACCATCAGAAATCTTTGTTTTAAAAGAGTACTTCCCACTAATTCTAGTTACAATAAATGCAAAAATTAATTGAATAACAATTGCAACCATTCCCCATATAGCAAAATCCATATAAGATGTAGAGTTAACTAAAGCACTATACATAGGAATTGCAACTCCAATAATTGCTCCACCAAAACCAAGAGCAGCAGCTGTATTATTTTCTTCAAAAATTAGTTTATAATCATCATAAGGTGTTACCATTGCATATAAATTAAGAAAAACAATAACAAGACCAAGGGCTGTTAAAAAGAAACTAATAAAGCCTATAAATAATTCGATTTCCATTTTTATCCTTTTTTTCTTGGATTTTAGCCAAAAGTTGCTATATGCTTTATTATGATAAAATACCACATAAAATATAGGAGTATTTAATGCCAATTTGTCCACTTTGTAATAGCAATTCAAAAGCATTTTATAAAGATGAATTTTATGAATGTTCTTGCTGTGGTGGAATATTTAGACCTATTGAAAAACTGCTTGATAATGAAAAAGAGAAAGAGAGATATGAAAGTCATACTAATGATTCAGATGATTTAGGTTATCAGAACTTTGTATCTCCAATTACAAATTGCGTTTTAAAAGAGTTTTCAAAAGAAGATATTGGTTTAGATTTTGGTTGTGGGAAAGACTCCCCAATAGTTAAAATTTTAAGAAATAATGAATATAAAATATTTGAATATGACCCATATTTTTTTGATGATAAAAAACTTTTGGAGCAAAAATATGATTATATAGCTTGTTGTGAGGTTATTGAGCATTTTTATACTCCTAAAAAAGAGTTTGAATTATTTAAAAAACTTCTAAAAAATGGTGGAGTTTTATATCTAATGACTGGAATTTATAAAGATAATATAGATTTTTCAAAATGGTGGTATAAAAATGATTTAACCCATGTTTTTATATATACAGATAAAACTTTCGAGTGGATAAAAAAAGAGTTTGGCTTTGAAAATATGCAAATCCAGAAGAATTTTATAAAGTTCTTTTAGAAAAAAGAGAGAAATTTCTCTCTTTTCTTTAGCTAGGAATTACATCCTTAACGCTTTCTGGATGGTCAAGTGAATATTTGAATTTATCCATATCAATTTGTTTATCCCAAGCACCAACAACAACTGAAGCAACAGCATTTCCGCATAAGTTACCAACAGCTCTCATTTCACTCATAAATTTATCAACACCTAATAAAACAGCAACTGTAACAACTGGAATTACTCCACCAAGTGCTGAAAGTGTTCCTGCAAGTACAATAAATCCTGAACCTGTAACTCCCACAGCACCTTTTGATGTAACCATTAAAATAATAATGATACTTAATTGTTGACCAAGAGTTAATGGAATATTAAATGCCTGTGATAAAAAGATAACTGAAAGTGATAGATAAATGTTCGTACAATCAAGATTAAATGAATATCCAGTAGGTATAACTAAACCTGTTGTTCCTCTACTTACTCCTGCTGCTTCTAATCTTCTCATAAGTGGAGCTAAAGCTGATTCACTTGAAGATGTAGCAAATACAATTAATACTTCTTTATAGATAAATCTCATAAATTTGAAAACATTAATTTTGAATATAGCTAAAATTAGACCAAGTACTATAAAAATAAATGCACAAACAGAAATAAACATAACACCTAATAATCCAGCCATATTAACTAAAGATGCAATACCAAATTTACCAATTAAAAATGCCATAGCACTGAAACTTGCAATTGGACTTAGCCACATTAAAACTGTTAAAATTTTGAAGAAAAAGTTTTGTGCAGTTTCTATTGGAGCTAAAATTTTATCTTTATAAACTCCACCAAATGCAGAGATTAAAATAGCTAATGTTAACGCCATTACTAACACTTGAAGAGTTTGTCCATGTAAAAATGGAGTAATAGGATCAGTAGGAATTGCCCCTTTTAAAATAGACCAAACAGAACCTAAATGTTGGTCACCATGAGTAAATTTTTCAACACTTGCAGGATCTAATGAATCAACAGACAGATTCATTCCACTTCCTGGTGCGAATACATTACCAAATAAAACACCAATTGCTAAAGCAAAAGTACTTACGATTTCAAAGTAAATAAATGCTTTAAATCCAATTGTTCCAACTTCTTTAAGACTTTTTAGACCAACAATACCTGAAATAATTGTTAAAAATATAATAGGTCCCACAAGCCATTTAAGTATTTGGATAAACCAATCAATTCCAGGTTTAGCTTCAACAGCTTGTTTTGGATTTACAACACCAAAAACAATACCTGCAATAATGGCAACAACAACCCAAAAAGCTAAACTTTTGATTGTATAGTTTGTCCAGTTTTTTTTCTTTTCATTTAATATTTCTTCCAAGAAACATCCTTAATTTTTTTTTACAGCAAGGACTATATCCAGAAGTTATGTCTAAGCTATGTAAATATATTTTAAAATAATATTTACTTAATAGATGTTACTGAAAGAAATAAAACTTTTAATGACCACCCATAACTTTTTCTATTTCATCGGGTTTATCATGGATTCCAAATCTATCAATAATAGTTTTAGTAGCTTCATTTTGACCAATTATTTCTACAGTTTTTCCTTCTTTTTTTAGTTTAATAACTGATTTATCTAAGGCATAAACAGCAGATATATCCCAAAAATGAGCCCTTCTTACATCAATAATAACATCTTTAATCTCTTCTTTGAAATCTATCATTTCATAAAATTTATCAGCACTATTAAAAAATACTTGCCCAACAAATTGATATGTTTTACAATTCTTGTCTTCACTATATTCAGTATTACAATACATAAAGTGAGAAATTTTATTTGCAAAAAATAGTGAAGCAAAAAGAACTCCTGTAATTACTCCAAGAGCTAGATTATGGGTATAAACTGTAACTGCTACTGTTGAGAGCATAACAATATTTGTAGATATTGGAAGAGTTTTTAGTTTTTTAATTGAAGACCAATCAAAAGTACTAATAGATACCATAATCATTACAGAAACCAAGGCAGCCATTGGAATAATAGAGATAATATCAGATAAAAAAACAACCATGATTAAAAGGAAAAAACCAGCAATAAATGTTGATAGTCTTCCTCGTCCACCTGATTTATAGTTGATAATTGATTGACCAATCATTGCACAACCTGCCATTCCCCCAATACATCCCGTTGCAAAATTTGCTATTCCTTGACCTTTTGCTTCTGTTTGTTTATTACTAATTGTGTCTGTAAAATCATCAATTATTGTAGCTGTCATAAATGATTCTAAAAGTCCTACTATTGCTAGGGCAAAAGAGTATGGAAGAATAATTTTTAAAGTTTCAAGATTAAAAGGAATATCAGGAAGTAAAAATATAGGTAAAGTATCAGGAAGTGCTCCCATATTCCCAACATTTCTTACATCCCAACCAACAAAATATACAAAGATTGTCAAAACAACTATTGTTACAAGTGGAGATGGAAGAATTTGCCCAATTTTTGGAATATAAGGAAAGAGATAAATGATTCCAAGTCCAACTGCTGTTAGAGCATAAACATGCCAAGTTACATCTGTTAGTTCTGGAAGTTGAGCCATGAAAATCAAAATTGCCAAAGCATTTACAAATCCTACTACAACAGCTCTTGCCACAAAACTCATAAGTTTATGAATTCCAATATATGATAAACATATTTGAATAACACCTGTTAATAAAGTTGCTGCCAATAAGTATTGAAGTCCATAATCTTTTACAAGTGTAACCATCACCAGTGCCATCGCACCAGTTGCTGCACTTATCATTCCTGGTCGACTTCCAACAAATGCAATTACAACTGCCATTGAAAACGAAGCATAAAGTCCAACTTTTGGGTCTACTCCTGCAATAATTGAAAATGCAATTGCTTCAGGAATTAGGGCAAGTGCCACAACTAAACCTGATAAAATATCTGCACGAATATTTGAAAACCATTCTTTTTTTATGGTTTGGTACATAAAAATCCTTATTTTTTTTTGATTGTTTAATTAAGTTAAGATTTACATTTTAGCAAAAAAAACTTATAAGCCCTTGACAATTAATTTAAAAAAATCTATACTTTCAAAAGTAAAGAGCTTAACTCTTTACTTTTGACTGGAGAAAAACATTGAAAATTATAGATGAAAAAAATTACTACAAAATGTCTGAACTTGTAGAACTGACAAATCTAAGTAATCACACAATCTCATTTTATGATAAAAAAGGGTTGATTCCAAATAGTGTAAGCACTTCAATAAATATGAAATACTATCCTGAAATCACAATCACAGTTTTAAATTTAATCAAATATTTCAAAGAGAATTTAAACTTTTCCCTTGATTATATAAAAGAACTTTTTGATTTTTATAATGTAAATTTTCAAGATAGAAGAGATTTGATTTTACAATCAATACAGATGATTAGTAGTGAGATTAAAAATCCAATTCCAAAAAAAGATTTAGAAATATTTTATATTAACGAAGCGATTGAACTTGATTTATTGGATGATAAAGAGATGTATTTTAAAACAGAATTAGAAGTTTTAAAAACTTTTATAGAGTTAAAAAAATATAAAATCTCAACTGAACTAATAGGTGAATATGTTAAAACAAGTAAAAAACTTGCAGTTTTGGAAAAAGAGCTATCAAAAAAAGTTTTAGAAAAAATAGGAGAACTACCTGAAATATTGGTTCTTGATATTTTAAACTCTTTTAAACCATATATTTTTAATCGACATACAATTATAGAATTTAAAAAGGATAATTGATGAAAAAAGAGAAATATATATCAGCATTTTTAGCTTTTATTTTATGGGGAACTTGGGCATATTTTGTAAATATAGATGATTCAAATAGATTTGTCTCATCATTTTTTCAAGGATTAGCTAGTTTTGTAATTACACTTTTTATAGTGCGATTAATAACTATTTTTAATAAAATTTTTGAAAACAATTCAGTAATCCTAACAGCTATTTTAACTGTTACAATTACTTCAAGTATTGTTTTTGCAGGTCATTTATTGATACATACACAAAATATCTTTTATACTATTTTACCAACTGTTATTGTCTCTTTTATATTTACAGTTTTTATGGCAAAAGAAGTATCAAAATTAACTAAAAAGGAAAATCATGTCAGATAATAATAGAAGACCACTAAAGGTTAGAGGTAGTATTTGGAGTCAAAAGTTTGCAAGTTATTTGAGTAAAAAAGATATTACTCCAAATCAAATATCTATTGCAAGTATTGTAGCTTCAATTATTGCATCAATTTTCATATTGCTAATTTCTGCAAATAGTTTTTTTAATATTTACTTAGCTCCAATTATGGCAGCACTATTTATTCAATTAAGATTATTATGTAACTTATTTGATGGAATGGTTGCCCTTGAAGGCGGGAAAAGTACAAAATCAGGTGAACTATTTAATGATATACCGGATAGGGTTTCTGATAGTTTAATTTTTATAGCTTTAGGTTATAGCGTAAGTAGTATCTCTTTTGGTGTAGAATTTGGATATTTAGGTGCTTTATTTGCAGCTTTAACAGCTTATGTTAGAGTATTAGGCGCAAGTATGGGTGCAGGAAGTTGTTTTAAAGGGCCAATGGCAAAACAACATAGAATGGCAGTTTTAACAATTACACTTTTAATTATTCCCTTTGAATTATCATCAAATCAAACGGATTATCTTTTAAGTTTAGCTCTAATTGTAATTACAATAGGTTCTTTTTTGACGATAATAAATAGAGTAAAGGTAATTTATAATACTTTAGAAGGAGAAAAATAAAAATGTTTAATATTGCACAAAACTCACTTTATGCAATGATTTTTACTTTGATTGTTTTATCTATATCTACATTGATATATAAATACAAAAAAAGTAAAAATCCAAATAAAAATTTTCATGAACTAAAACTAAGAATACAATCTTGGTGGTGGATGATAGCTATTGTATTTTTAGCTTTAAGTATTAGTTTAAAATCAGCCTTGATATTTTTTGCCTTTTTATCATTTTTGGCATTAAAAGAGTTTTTATCAATTGTTTCTATTCGATATGTGGATAGAAGAGCAATATTTTGGGCATATTTATCTATTCCTTTACAATATTATTGGATTAGTATTGGTTGGTATGGTATGTTTATTATCTTTATTCCTGTTTATCTGTTTTTGTTTATACCTATTAGATTGGTTTTAATTGGAGAAACAAATGGTTTTATAAAATCAGCAAGTATAATCCAATGGTCAACAATGCTAACAGTATTTAGTATAAGTCATATTGCCTATCTTATGGCATTACCTGTTCAAAATAGTTTGGCTGGAAATATTGGACCAGTTTTATTTTTACTTATAATGACTCAATTTAATGATGTATCACAATATGTTTTTGGAAAATTATTTGGTAAACACAAAATCATCCCAAAAGTTAGTCCAAATAAAACTTGGGAAGGTTTTTTAGGTGGTATTTTTAGTGTTACTGTTATCTCTGGAATAATCGCACCTTACTTAACATCTTTGGATATGTATTATGGTTTTATTGCAGGATTTATAATATCGTGCATTGGATTTTTTGGTGATGTAGTAATATCAAGTGTAAAAAGAGATATAGGAATAAAAGATACTGGAACTTTAATTCCAGGTCATGGTGGAATCTTAGACAGAATAGATAGTTTAATGTATACAGCTCCCGTATTTTTCCACTTTTTATATTATGTGAGTTATTAATATGAAAAGAGTAATTAAAATTTTATTTTTTGCTTTAATTGTAAAACCAGTAGTTTTTGTTGTTTTAGGATTAAATATAAGAGGTAGGGAAAATCTACCAGAAGGTGGAGCAGTTATTGCTCCAAATCATAATAGTCATTTAGATACATTGGTAATCATGAGTTTATATCCATTATCGAAAATTCACAAAATTCGTCCAGTTGCAGCAGCTGATTATTTTATGAAAAATAGATTTATCTCTTGGATTTCTACAAATTGTATAGATATTATTCCTTTAGATAGATCAGGAGATAGCACCCAAGAAGAACTTTTTAAAAAGCCCCATGAAGCTTTACAAAATGGTGATGTTTTGATACTTTTTCCAGAAGGAAGTAGAGGTAAACCAGAACAAATGACTAGATTAAAAAAAGGTTTATATTATTTATTAAAAGATAAAAAAGATATTCCTATTTTTCCAGTTGCTATGCAAGGACTAGGAAATACTTTACCAAAAGGTGAAGCTTTATTTGTACCTTTTAATTGCCAAATAGTTATAGGAGATGCAATAGCTGTACCAGAAAATTCACATACTTTAAATGAAAGTTTAAAAGAGTTTTTTGAAGCAAATTTAACTCATAATATAAATTTAATTAAGGATAAGGGATGAAGAAAATAGCAAACATAACAGCAATAAAAGCAGCATTTTTATTTGTTGTTTTTTGTAATGTAATTGTAGATATTGCACATAAAGTATTTTTGCAAAATATTGCATTTAAAGTATTTGATGGAAGCAATCAGGTTATTTGGATATCGCTTATTAATGCTTTGATAATTATTCCATTTTTACTTTTGTTTACTGTTAGTGGATATTTGTCTGATAAATATAATAAAAAGAATATTTTGATTTATGGGGCAGTTTCATCTTTTTGTTTATCCGTGTTGATGGTAATTTCATATGCAAGTGAAAATTTCTATTTTGCTATGTTCTCTTTAGTTTTATTAGCCGTTCAAAGTGCTATTTATTCACCTGCAAAATTTGGACTTATTATTGATATTTATGGTAAAAAAGAGCTTTCAACTGGAAATGCAGTTTTACAAGCTATTTCAATAATTGCTATTTTATTTTCAATTGCAACTGCATCTTTTGTTTTTGAAAATTATTATGATGTGAATAATTTAGCAATATTAACTACAAAAGAAGAGATGTTAAAAGCAATATTGCCTTTGACATATTATATTTTACCAGTTGCTTTTTTAGAAATGGCAGTTTCATTTATATTTTTAAGAAGAATAAATACAACTTACACAAAAAATGAAACACTAACTTTGAATAAAAATGATTTATTCCAAGGAAAACTACTATCTAAAAACATACAAACTATATTTTCAAACAATATCATATCTTTAGCTGTTATAGGTTTATCAGTATTTTGGGGAGTTTCACAAGCTTTAATGGCTGTATTTCCCTCTTATGTAAAACAGTATTTAGGAATCACTGATGTGTTTATGATAAATGGAGTAATTGGAGCTTCAGGAGTTGGAATTGCAATTGGTTCAATTTTGTATTCAAAAATCTCAAAACACTATATAGAAATAGGAACAATTCCCCTAGCTGCTATGGGAATGGCTTTGATGATTTATATCTCAACAGTTGTTCAAACACCATTTCTTTTGGGAGTTAGTTTTTTAGTATTTGGTATTTTTGGAGGATTATTTGTTGTTCCTTTAAATGCCTTAATTCAATTTAATGCTAAAAAAAGAGTTTTAGGAACTATACTTGCTGGAAATAACTGGTTTAATTCATTAGCTATGTTTTTAATGTTAAGTCTTACAACAGCAGTTTCTTATTATGATTTAAATCCCTTAAATACACTTTATTTGATTTTATTAATTACAGTAATTGGAACATCATATACAATTTATAAACTACCTCAATCTTTGATTTTATTATTTCTAAAAAGAATTGTAGGTTTAAAATATAATCTTGAAGTAAATGGCGTGAAAAATATTCCCTCATCAGGTGGAGTTTTACTTTTAGGAAATCATATTTCATGGATAGATTGGGCTGTTGTTTTAATGGCAACTCCAAGGGAAATAAGATTTGTAATGCATAAACCAATTTATGAAAAATGGTATTTGCATTGGCTTTTAAAAATCTTCAAAGCAATTCCTATTTCAAATGGTTCAAGTAAAAATACAATTGAAACAATAGCAAAGGAGTTAGATGAGGGAAATGTAGTTGTACTTTTTCCAGAGGGTGCAATCACTAGAAATGGTCACTTAGGAGAGTTTAAAAAAGGTTTTGAAAAAATTTTAGAATTAACAACTACAGATGTGAAAGTTGTTCCTTTTTATATTCGTGGACTTTGGGAATCTATGTTCTCAAGAGCTAGTAAAAAGTTTAAAAAATCAAATAAAACAAATAGTGTAACAGTATCTTTTTCAAGAATGATGAGAAAAGATAAAGCAAATATAATAAGTATAAAACAAGAACTTATAAAGCTTTCTACAAAATCATGGCAAGAACATATCCAAGATTTAAAACCATTGAGTGAAACGATTTTTGATAGATTAAAAGAAGTTGGTTCTAATATGATTTTTGCAGATTCAACTGGACTTGAATTAAGTGGGGAGAGATTTTTAACTGTTTCTATTATGTTTAAAAATCTGCTAAAGCCTGAAATTAAAGGGCAAAATATAGGTTTATTACTTCCTTCAACAGCAGCTGGTGCATTTATAAATTATTCAGTATTAATGATGGGAAAAACTATAATAAATCTAAACTATACTAGTGAATTAAACTCATTAAAAACAGCTGTTCAAACAGCTCAAATAAAAACTATCATTGCTTCAAAAAAGTTTGTTGAAAAACTTGAAAACAAAGGAATAAATATAAAAGAGATTCTTGACTTGGTTGAGGTTGTTTATGTGGAAGATTTAAAAGCAAAAATCTCAAGACCAAAAGGAATAGCTACATATTTTAGTGTTAAGTTAATGCCAAGTTTTATATTAAAAGCAATTCATTTAACAAAAACTTCAAAAAATGATACGGTTTTAATTTTATTCTCATCAGGAAGTGAGGGAACTCCCAAAGGTGTTGAATTAAGTGGAGATAATATTTTAGGAAATTCTCAACAAATTGCAAATATCATAAATGCTTCTGATGAGGATATTATGATAGGTTCTTTACCATTATTTCATGCTTTTGGAATAGTTGTTACTACATTTTTACCTTTAATTGAGGGAATAAAATGTGTTTGTCATCCAGACCCAACAGATGGTTTAGGTTTGGGGAAATTAGTTTCTCAATATAAAGCCACAATTATGACAGGAACTTCTACATTTTTTAGGCTATATACTAAAAACTCAAAAGTTCATCCTTTGATGTTTGAAAGTCTGCGACTTTGTGTTGCTGGTGCTGAAAAACTAAGAGAAGATGTAAGATATGATTTTAAAAAGAAATTTGGAAAAGATATTTTAGAAGGATATGGAACAAGTGAAACTTCGCCAGTTGCTGCTTGTAATTTACCCGATGTTTTAGCTCCTGATTTTTCTGTTCAAGTTGGTAATAAAATAGGAACAGTTGGAATGGCAATTCCTGGAACTACGATAAAAATAGTTGATCCTCAAACTTTTGAAGAATTACCTACAAAAGAAGAGGGAATGATTTTAATTTCAGGTATTCAAGTGATGAAAGGTTATTTAAATGATGAGGTAAAAACTTCACTAGTTCTAAAAAAATTAAATGGTAAAACTTACTATATCACAGGTGATAAAGGAAGATTAGACGAAGATGGTTTTTTAACTATTGTTGATAGATATTCAAGATTCGCAAAACTTGGCGGAGAGATGATAAGTCTTGGAGCTGTTGAAGAAAAAATCTCAAAAATTGTAGCTTTAGGTGAAGACTCTTTGGTTGATTTTATAGTAACTTCTATTGAAGATGAAAAAAAAGGTGAAAAGATAATTCTTCTAATTTCAAACGTAAATGAAGATTTTGTAACAAACCTAAAAGAGAAAATGATAAACAGCTTTGATAATAAACTAATGATTCCTTCAACTGTAAAAATAGTAGAAGATATTCCAAAACTAGGAACTGGAAAAAAAGATTTTAAAGGTGCGAAAGAGTTAGCTTTAGGCTAATTCTTTTATATCATTAAAGATTATTGTAAAACAAGCTCCCGTGTAAATTTTATTTTCGTATTCGTAAGTTTCATTTGATACAAAGATATTTGCATGGTGGTGTTTTGTTATTATTTGATGAGTGATTGATAATCCTATTCCTGTTCCTAAACTTTTGTGTTTAGTAGTAAAATATGGTTCAAAAATTTTGTCAATAATATTTTTTGGAATACCTCCTGCATTATCTTTAATTTCTAAAATTAAATGATCTTTTATATTTTTCGTTTCAATAAAAAGGAGTTTCATTTCATTAGTTTTAATATTCTCTTTTAGTGCATCCTTTGAATTATTAATAATATTTATTAAAGCTTGAATCAGTTGATTTTCATAAGCTTCAATTTTCATATCATCTTTTATATCTAAAATTACATTGATATTATGATTTACAATTGAGGGGTGTAATATTGATAATACTTTTTTTATTATATTTGAAATTAGAATTTCACTTTTGTCATTTGAATTTTTAATAAAATTTCTAAAATCATCTATAGTATTTGATAAATAATTTGTTTGATTAATAATATTATCCATATCTGGAATCAGCATCTTTTCATCAAATAAGCCAAATTCAACTTGTACTTTTATTCCACTAGCAATTGTAGAAATTAAACTTAGAGGTTGTCTCCATTGATGGGCAATATTTCCAATCATTTCTCCCATTGAAGCTAATTTTGATTGAGATTCAATAAGTTTATGTTGTGTAATATCTTTTATACTTAAAAGAATTCTTTTTTTATCAGGAAGTAAAACCATAGACATACTAACTGTTATATTTCTATTGTCTTTTGATAAGCAAGTTATCTCGTAATCTGTAATAAATTTGGTTTCAATAATACTTTGTAAGGCAACTTTTGTTTTTTCCAAATCTTCACTATTGATAAGTTTTATAAAAGATGTTTTCAATAACTCTTTTCTTGTAAATTTTGTCATTTTCATGTATGGAGCATTAAATCTTAAGAAATTACTTTTTAAATCTATTATTGCTAAACCGTCAATTGAATAATTAAAAATTGTTTCAAATTCATTTTTTTGTTCTTCAATTTGTTTTTGGATTTTAATTTTATCAGTAACATCATACAACCATCCAATTACAGCTTTTTCTCCATCATAAACAATATTTATATAAGATGCAATCACCCAAATTTCTATGTTATCGATATTTAAAGGTATAAGTTTATTTTCTATTTTTCTATTTTTATCTAATGAGTTAAGAATATCGTGATATACAGATTCTTTTTGATAGTAATCTTTTGGATTCTTTGTATAAAGTTCTTTATAATGTATTTTAAGTAATTTTAGATATGAATTATTAGCAAAAACAATTTTTTCTCCTTCATTTATTGCAATTCTTACAGCAATAGGGCTTAATTGTAAAAGAGTTTTTAATTTTTCCTCATTATCTAATAAAGTTTTTCTTGAATTTTTTATGGTATTAATCATATTATTCATAGTATTAGAAAGTAAAAATATCTCCTTTGAACCATTTAAAGAAAAGTTTTCAGTTGGAATACCATTTTTATCTGTATTGTCTATGATTTTTATCATGTTAGAAAGAGGAATTAAAATGAAATATCTTATTGTTAAAAATAGAGATAATATGAGAATTGAAGAGATAACTAACGCTTCTGCAATGTTATTATAAATAATTTGGTCTAATTCTTCATTTAGTGTTTTATTTGAAATATATATACAAATTGTTCCGATTTTTTGTGCTTTATCATTTGTGATATCAAAATCTTTTTTAAAATAAGCCAAAGATAATAACTCTTTTTGCTGCTTATTTTGAGCATCATAGTCAATAATATTCCAGTTCTTATCTCTAATCTTTCCATAAACTTCATACTCTTTTCCCATTAGTTTGCCTAAATTATAATCTTTTAGAACAATAGCAAATAAGATTTTTTTTGAATCTAGTTGTGAATATAAAAATTTCTCATATTCATTTACAGAGTATGAAGATATAAGGTTTGTAATATTGTTTTTTAGTTCAATAATTATACTATCTGATTCATCATTTATATTATTGATAATATAATTTTTTGTATTTGTATAACTATAAATTGAATTTATGCTGATTATAATAGTAACAGTTAAAACTATAATTGTGCTAAGAATAAAGTATAAAGACTTTTTAATTTTAAAAATATTATTTATCATTTACTTGTATACTCGAATTGTTTTTCTCAACTATACCAAAAACATTTCTTTTTATAATTGGTAAATTATCTTTAATATTTTCTTTTGAAATAGTAAGAACTGATAATTTATAATTTTTCTTAATTTCTTTTTTATGTAAATATTTATCTAAAGTAATTACTGCTTGTTCTCCCATCAAAAAAGGTTGTTGCATTGCTGATGCAAGAATAGTTTTATTTAAAATTAAATCTAGAAATTCTGGTTCAGCATCAAAAGTAAGAAGTAGTATTTTATCTTTTTTCCCACTATCATTAATCGCATCTAAAGCTGCTTGATATTCATTTGAAGTTTGAAGCCAAATGGCATTTAAATCTGGAGTTTTTTCTATTATCTCTTTTGTAAAATTATATGTCTCTTTTTTTGAAAAGTTAATTTGTTGTTTTATATCTATAGTTTTTATAGAAAAATCTGTCATTGCTTTTACAAAACCACTTGTTCTTTGTTGTGCATTTATTCTTTTTTGTGAAATTGCAATTATGGCAACTTTAGGATTTTCAATATTTAATTGGTTTAATTGCTGTCCTAGAACTTTTCCTATCTCATAAGCAGCTTCTTCATTATCTGAAGATATATAAGAAATATAGTTATCTGATTCAGAACCTATATCAGAAATTATCACAGGAATATTAGCTTTTTTTGCAAGTTTTAGAATTGTTGCACAAGAAGAAGAGTTATTTGGAGAGATTATAATTCCTGAAACTTTTTCATTTATTGCTTTTATTGTATTTTCAAGTTCTTTTTTATTATCATTTTCAGAATCAAATATTTCAATATTATATCCAAGTCTTTTAGCGCTATTTATAGCTCCATTTGACATAATTTCCCAAAAAGGAATAGACATATTTGTTGCAATATATGCAATTTTAGCTTGATTAAATTGTTCGGCATTTAAGTTTAAAAGATTAAAGAGAAAAAGAAAAAAAAGATATTTCGAAATTTGCATTCAAGACCTTAAAATAGTTACAAAGTTCTTGATTTTATCATAATAAAGAATAGAATTAAATTATCTTTATAATTAATTTAAAAATTTAATCTCTTTCTTCATTTACGCAAATTAAATCCAAAACTTCATTTTGTTTTGAACAAAAATTACCATTTTTCTCTATTAATATCAAATCCCTTGCATAGCCATTTAATGTATGAAGTTTTGCACTTTCTATTTCTAATTTAAAATCATCAAAAATTCTAGCAATATAGGCAAATAAACCCTTCTGATCTTTTGCTATAAGTTGCATTGAGGCCAAATATGAAGAGTGGTTACAATCAATTTTTATTCCATCTCTTTTTATAATTGGAGTTTTTGTAACTGTTGTTTTACTCATGTCAAAAGAGTCTTTTATTATCTCTTCAATAAAAAACAGATCTTCAGTATCAATTTTTTCTGAAAAAGTGATATCAAAAGCTTTTTTATTATCATAAAGTTTAAAAATATTCATAGAAGCAATATTTAAAAACTCTAATTTCCCTAATAAATATCCTAAATTTAAAGGTGATTTTCTGATTATTCTAATTGTTAATTGAGAGTCATTTATTACTTTATAAATATATGATTCAACATTTTTTGCTTTTATTGCAATGTCCAAAATATCTTCAGCTTTTAATCTTAAAAAGATTTGATTTGAAGCTATATACATAATTTTCTTTTGTAGCATGACTGGTAATTCTTTATATTTGTCAAGCTTCTTAATTGCATTTTGTTTTGCAATTCTTCTTCTACTCTCAGTTAAAAAGTCTTCATCTTCAAAAGCAGGAAGAGATTGAATATAAAGTTGTTTTAAAAGTGATTCTGTTGAACTATTAAAAATATTTTTACCCACTGCTGAAATATCACTATATGTAATTGCATATAAAAGTTTTAGTGCCTCTTTTGTTTTAATTAAACCAGTAAAATTTAAAATAGTTTTTTCAGAATATATATCTTCATGGGTTGCCATATAAGACATCATATTATGATATCTTACAAGTCTTGCGCCTAGTTTTATGAACTCTTCACTAAAATCAAATGATTTCATCATACTTTTAAATAATTTTTCTCCAATTATATGATGATCATCTGTTCTTCCCTTTCCAATATCATGAAAAAAAGAGACTAATCTTACTAATATTTTTTGTTCACTTGTTAACTCATCAAATATTGATTTTATATACTCATTTTCGATATTTTGAGAAAACATTAAAGTTTTTAAAGAGTGAATATCCACAGGATGCGTATGATAACCATCAAATTGAGGTTGATCTATAATTTTTTTTGTACTTGGAAGTACGGCTCTGAATAAACCTGCATTATAAATTAGTTTCATCAGTTGATATAAATTAGGTTTACACAAAATAGTTTTTATATTTTTTTTCAACTCTTTCGTTTGAACATTTGGTATTTTTACTTTACTAGCATAATAGATGTAAGATCTATCAAATCTTTCAACTTCTATTGGAAGCTCAATTAACTCTTTTAAGAATGAATTTAAAGTTTGTTCTTTTCTATGGAATGAACAGTACAAGGTATTGTTTAAAATAAAAAGATTTTTTTTGAATCTTAATTTTTTTAATTTACTTATATTTGATGCTTCAAAAAGAGTTTCTCTAGTGAATTTTTTAACCATAGTTGCTGTGAAATTATGGATTATGTGTAAACAAGACAAAATTTTAGACATACATTGTCTATCTTTTGTATATCTTGGTTTATTTTTAAATCCAAGTTTTAAACTTAAATCAGGCAAAACATCAAGGGTTACTTGGTCTAGTTTTTTTCTTGCAATATTATGTAAAGCATTTCTTACTTGAAATATAAACTCTAAAGCTTGTCTATATTTTTTATATTCATCTTCTGTATATTGAATTCCAATTAACTCTTTAGTATTTGTAACGCCATATAAAATATTTGCCATCCAATACATCATATTAGATTCTCTAATCCCACCATAACCATCTTTAATATTTGGCTCCATAGTTAATGGATATTTTAAAAGTCTTTGTTTATGTTCTTCTAGTTTGTCTAATATAAAACCTTTTTGATCTGTTTTTCTAATTTTACTTAAAACATTTTCATAGCCATACCACAAAATCTTAGAACCATAAATTAATCTTGATTCTAAAATAGAACTTTTGATTGTAATATCTTCTTTTACTGCTTCGCTTATCTCTTTTAGTTCATGAACTCTTGAACCTAATTTTAATCCACAATCCCATGCAAGAGTTATAAACTCTTCCATGATTCCTTTTAAATTATAACCTTTGATATTTTCATATAAAATCATAATATCAATATCAGAATAGATACAAAGTTGTTCTCTTCCATAAGATCCAAGTGCAATTAAACTAATTGGAATTGATGTACTCATAGGTTGATGCGAAGCAAAATTCTTTCGTAAAATATACTTATAAAGTAAAATTAAAAATTTATCAGTATGTTTTGTATGTTTTATAAAAAAATCTTTTCCACCTGTTGTCTCAACTGTGGTATCAATTGAGTCTAAATAGTTTTTATAATAATTTTTGAAAATTTTTGAGATTTGAAAATCAGTAGCATTATTTGAAATTAACTCTTCAATTTGTATATTTAAATCAATCATAATAAATCTTTATAAATTTCCAATTTCTTTCGTAATGTAATTCTATTTAAACCTAGATGTTTAGCAACTTGAACTTGTGATTTGTATTTTTTAGTAGATGCTTTAAGTAGTGGAACTTCAAAAATATATGATAAATCTTTGTAAGAGTTTTCACCCTTTAAATTTTCACTTAGGTATTTTTCAAGGAACATTAAAATCTCATGTTCTCCAATTGTTTCAAAAAGGTATGAAAAATAGATAGATTTCCTTAGACTATGGGTATTATTTGAAATATTAACTATGAGTTTTGAAGAGGGGATTTTAGGTAAATCTAAAATAGAACTGGCTTCTTGTGAAAACTTATTTACTAAAGCTTTTGTATCTTCTTCTCTTTTATTTAGATTGGGAATTTCAAGATTAATTGAAAAAATATCTTTTAATTTCTGATTTAAATTTTCAGTATTTGAAATGGCTATAACTCTAATATTATTATCTTCTAACCATTTTAAAAACATATCAATATTTGTAATTTCATTTATTTTATCAATGATTATTGCTTCATTTTGTAGAAGAAGAATATCATCACTAATGTCTTTTTGCAAATTTTTAGCTTCATAAATGCCAGAATTAGGCAATATATATTTTGCTAAGGATTTTTTCCCTGTACCTGCATTCCCTAAAATAAGTGCATTAACTTGAACAGCTTGTAAAAGTTTAGCTGAATTTAGTATCTCTTTTGAAATTCCATCTTCTGCAATAAAATCTTGCATAATATACCACCTCTTTTTTCAATCATAACTTTATCAGATTAAAAAATATTATACTGTATAAAAATAAAAAAATCCTATATTTCTGTATATAAAATAGACAATCTTCTCAAAATTAATAAAAAATAATTTCTTTAATCTAAATTGTGTAATAATAAAAGAAAATACAATAAAGAAGAAAGATGAAAAAAAATAAATATATGCTTTTTATAATTGTTTTATCTGTTTTAACTCTATTAGTTTCAATATTCATGGGAATATATTTTATTCTTGGAAAAGAAAAACAATTATTTGAGAAAAAATATAGTAATCTTTCAATTAATCTAATAGAAAAAGTAAATTCTTTAATTCATACCAAACAAAATGCTACATTATCAATAGCAATAACTCTTGCAGAAAATGAAAAAATAAAAGATGCATTATTAAATCGTAGTTCTTATGATTTAGTCGACTTGTCAAAAAAATTAAAAGATAATACAGATTTTAAAAATGTTTGGTTTCATTTAGTTGATAAAGATGGAATTTCAATCTATAGAAGCTGGACAGCAGATAAATTTGATAAAATAAAAAATGTCAGAATAGATTTACAAGAGTTATATAAAAATCCTAAAACAGAAAGTACTATTAGTATAGGTAAATATGATATTACTTTTAAATCTATTGTTCCAGTTTATTATAATAGACAATTTATAGGTATTTTAGAAATTATCACACATTTTAATTCAATAACTAAATCTTTAGAAACTTCTGATAATTTAGATTCTTTTGTTATAGTTCAAAAAGAATTTACAAAGCAGTTAAAGGAAAATAATTTTTCTAAAATTTTTCTAAAAGATTTTTATGTTGCAAATATTTCTGCAAGTGAAAAGAGTTTAAAATATTTGGAAAAACAAGATTTAGAAACAATATTTGAATCAGAAGAATATATAATAAAAGATGGCTACTTTATTATAAATATTCCAATATTTCAATCATCAAAGAAATTAGCAAATTTTTTAATTGTAAAGAAATTAAATACAATAGATATTTCTGAAATAGAATTGTTTAAAATACACTCTTTTTGGTATTTGACTTTTTTTGTAGTACTTTTATGCACAACAATTTTTCTAATAGGATATTTCGTATACTCAAGAAAATTAAAAGAACTAAATATATTTTTACAAAAAACAGTTAGTGATGAAATCTCAAAAAATGATGAAAAAAATCTGGCTTTATTTCAACAAAATAAGATGGCTGCAATGGGAGAAATGATAGGAAATATTGCCCATCAATGGAGACAACCTTTATCAGTTATTACAACAGTTGCCTCATCATTAAAATTAAAAAAAGAGTATGGTGTTTTGGATGATAAAGAAAACGAAGAAGCATTAGTTCATATTATTGATACTGCAAATTACTTATCAAATACAATTGATGATTTTAGATATTATTTTTCTCCAAATAATGAGAAAAACCTATTTAATACAAAAGTATTATCAAAAAGATGTCTCAATATGGTTAGTATAGATTTTTCAAATAAAAATATTAAAATAGTTAAAAGTATAGAAGAATTTACAGTATATAGTTTTGAAAATGAATTATCACAAGTGATTATTAATATTTTGAATAATGCAAAAGATGAATTGTGCAAAGTTGAAAATGAGAAGGAACGATTAATTTTTATTGATGTATATAAAGATACTAACTTTTTAATTATTAAAATAAAAGATAGTGCAGGTGGAATAAAAGATGAGATAATAGATAGAATCTTTGAACCATATTTTACAACAAAACATAAAAGTAAAGGCACAGGAATTGGTCTTTATATGTCACAAGAAATTATTGTAAAACATATAAAAGGTACTATTGAAGTATTTAATGAAGAATATACTTATAATGATAAAGAGTTAAAAGGTGCATTATTTAAATTAAGTATTCCACTAGATTAATCTCTTACAAAATAAAATTTTTAGATGACATTTTGTAAGAGAAAAACTTATTGATTGTGTTTATCTTTTTTTGTTGAGTAATAAATAAATACTGTTAAAGAAATAAGTATTAAGGCAATACCAGCAATTAAATAAAAGGCATTTATCATTTGGTCATAATCATTAATTGCAATTTTAAATACAACAATTAAGGCTTCTATTGAAAGAGCAATAATAATAGTTGTTAAAAATTTTGTTAAAATCTTCGTTTCTAATTTTGAATTTTTAGAATATGATTTAAAAAATACTTCTTGTTCCAATATGGTTTTTGCTAAATCAAAAATTGCTATACTCAAAGTTAGGGCAATAATAGGTTTAAATATCATCTCTAAAGATAAATCATGTATAGAAAATAAATAAGCAATAAAATCATACAATGAAAATATGATAGTTATTAAAGCTAATACCATCATTGAAAAACCTGCTATTACATAAAAAGCTTTTGTAATACTATGGAAAGGCTTATTTAGTTCTATTAGATTTAATTTTTGTAATAGAATATCAATTTGAAAATCTAAGAAAAATATTTCATCACCTTCTTTTATAGTTACTGTAACACAATTACTACTTGTTGCACTACTAATATAAGGAGTTGAAAATGCTATATTAGACTCTTTAAAATGTAACTTTGAAATTAGATGAGATCTATCTTTACCAATTGCATTTTCATCTACTTTAAATTTATAAAAATTGTTTGAGGTTTGAATTTTAGTGTCTTTATTAACAATATAAATAAGTTCTAAATAGGGGAATATTTTATAAAGTTGTTTAAAATCATTTTTTTTATGGTTTGCTAAATTACCAGAATTTTTTAAACTCTCTTGTAAAAAATATTCTATATCTTCTTGGTGTTGTATATATGTTTCAAAAAACTCTTTCACTTTGAATCCTGTATATTTTTTATCATATTATATAAAAATAATCAGAATTATCTAGAATATAGCTGTATATAATATATGCAATGTTTATAGTATATTATTTTTTAATATTAAACTCTTTTTGCATATTATCTGCTAATAATCTTAAATTAACCATGTCTATTTCACTATGTATATCTTTAGTTAAATTTACGATATTTGGATGAAACTTTTCAAGAAATTGTAATATTTTAGGATCTTTTTTTAATGGGTTATTAATTAATGCTCCCACATCTAGCATTTCAATAACCAAATCTTTTTTTCCCATAAATGCTGCATAATTAATAGGTCTAATTCCATATCTATCAGGAAGATTTACTATTTCACTATTATAATGGTGAAGTAATCTAAAATATTTAGTTGTATTTTTCCAAATACAAGTATGAATAATACTTCTACCTTGCCTATCTGTAATAAAACAATCTGCTCTCATTTCTAAAAGAAGCCTAATTGTATATTCACATTTTTCTCCAACTGCAATATGAAGAGCAGTTAATCCTTCATTATTTTTTGCATTTATATCAACACCTGCATTTATAAGACTTTTTATAGTGTTTAAATAAAGTTTTTTATCTTTAATTAAGTTTTTATTGTTGTAGTCCATGAGTTTAAAAATGATATTATTGCCATCTTTATCTCTTTGGTTTAAATTAATAGATTTTGTTCTTAATAATTTAAATAGCTTAAAATTAAAATGAACAATTGCATCAAAAAATAAAGGTTCACCTCTTGAATTCAATTTATTGATATCTACATTGTGATTTCTTAAAATATTTTCTAATACATTGGCATATTCAGCATCTTCATTTAGTGATATTTCATATTCAAAATCTAAAGGTTTTCTATTTTCTGAATATAATATAATGTCAATTAGTATTTCAATTATTGTTTTTCCTGTTTTATTCTCTAAATCAGGATTTGCACCTCTTTCTAAATATAATCTAATTAAATCACTATTTCTAATACCATTTAATACAAGAATTAATAAAACAGTATCTCCTTGATTATTTTGATGATTAAAATTTACTTTACAATTTTCTAGAAAACTATTTATTAAGTCTCTATCTTCACTTCTTGTAACTAAAAAGAAAGCATTTTCATTGTTATTATCAAGTGCATCTACATTCACACCTAGTTGTATTAACTCTTTTATCATTTCTAAATGAGCTGCTTTTAATTCAGTATTATCTTTAGGAGTTTTTAAAAAATTAGTTATAGACTCCATTAAAAGTGTTTTATTTGCACCACTTCTACTATTTATATCACAACCTAAACTAACAGCTTTATGAATAATATTAATATTATTTATACCTTTTGATATTGCATAAAATAAAAAGTTTTTTCCATGTTTATCTAAAATTGTTGGATTAGCACCTAAATCCATAAGTAATAAAGCAAGATCATTATTTTTTAAAACTATCTCTTTATGTAAAATTGTATTTCCATCTAAGTTAACTTGATTTATATTAACTTCTTTTAATGAACCAATTTTTTTTATAATTTCAATGTTCCCATTTGCTATTGCATCAAAAATTAGATTATTTCCATGAATATCACAATTACCCAAATTTTTTGTAACTTGTAATAAATATGTAACAATACGATTATTTGCACTAATTACAGCATCTTGAAGGGCAGTTCTATTATGAATATTTAAATGATTTATATCAATTTTATTGTCAATTAATGTTTGTAATATAGCACTACTTTTTGAATGAATTGCATAAAAAATTGCAGTCTCTTTTTGTGAGTTTTCTACTTCAATATTGATTCCATTAGAAATAAGCCAGATTACAGATTGAAATAAATCTTTTTTACAGCAGTAATGTAGAACTAATTCATCATTAAAATACAACTCATCTAAATTTAAATCTACTTCACGATAGATTTTATTTAATTTCTCACTATTCATATTAGGATTTAATAATTCTTTTAAAAAATCTTCTTCTGTAGCTTTCGACTTATTTAAGAGGCCTTTGAACATTTTACTAACCAATACTTTCATAATATAATTTATTTGTGATTATATAATAAATATTTAATTTCTTCCTTTAAGTTTTAACTAATATACAAAAACCTTTAATTGTATATAAAATAAACAGTTAAATATATACAATATGATATAAAATTTATATAATTTAAACAGATTATTTGACAAAGGAGTCTTATGGAAAATTTTACTGATGTAAAATATATTTTAGATGGTTTTCTGTTTTTATTTGCAGGAATCCTTGTAATGTGGATGGCCGCAGGATTTGCAATGCTTGAATCTGGTTTAACAAGAACAAAAAATACAGCAACTGTTTTAACAAAAAATATTGCATTGTTTTCAATTTCTTGCATAATGTTTTATTTTATAGGATACAACTTTATGTATGGAGAAGGAAATGCAATAATTGGAAGTGGAGCTATGTTATCTGGTAGAACAAGTGAAGCATTAGGTTATCCTGTTATGGCTGACTTCTTTTTCCAAGTTGTGTTTGTAGCAACTGCTGCTTCTGTTATTTCAGGAACAATTGCAGAAAGAATGAAATTATGGCCATTTTTAATTTTTGTAGCCGTATTATCTGGTGTTATATATCCAATTCAAGGGCATTGGTCATGGGGAGGGTCAGAATTAGGTGGATTGATTACTGGATTCTCTGATTTTGCTGGTTCAACTATTGTTCACTCTGTTGGTGGATGGGCTGCACTTGCTGGTGTTTTAATTTTAGGTGCAAGAAAAGGTAAATTTGGAAAAGATGGACAAGTAAGACCAATTCCTGGTTCAAATCTTTCTATGGCAACACTTGGAACATTCATTCTATGGATGGGATGGTTTGGATTTAATGGTGGTTCTCAATTAGCTCTTGGTTCAAAAGAAGATATTGATGGAATTGCTTCTGTAATTGCAAGTACAAATATGGCTGCTTGTATTGGTGGAATTGTATCTGCTATCTTAACTCAACTTATTTATAAAAAAGTTGATTTAACTATGGTTTTAAATGGAACATTAGCTGGACTTGTTTCTTGTACAGCAGGACCAGATTTAGGAATTAATGTAGCTTTAATTGAAGGTGCAATTGGTGGTGCTTTAGTTGTATTTGCTGTTCCTTTCTTTGATAAAATTAGAATTGATGATCCAGTTGGTGCTTTATCTGTTCACTTAGTTGCAGGTATTTGGGGAACATTAGCTGTTGGTATTTTTAATCCTGAAGTTACTTTAATAGGTCAAGTAAAAGGTATTGTTGTAATTGGTGCATTTGTATTCATATCGTCTTTTATTGTATGGAAAATATTAGATTTAATAATGGGACTAAGAGTTGATGAAGAGACTGAAGTTAATGGTCTTGATATTCATGAAACAGGACTTGAAGCATATCCTGAATTTAAAAGAGCATAATCAAGGACAAGCAAATGAAAAAAGTAGAAGTAATAATAAAACCATTTAAACTAGAAGATGTAAAAGATGCTTTAGTAGAAGTAGGGATTACAGGTATGAGTGTATATGATGTAAAAGGTTATGGAAGACAACAAGGGCATAGTGAGCTTTATAGAGGAGCAGAATATGTAGTAGATTTTCTACCAAAGATCAAGATAGATATAGTAGTAAAAGATGAGATGGTAGAATCAGTAATAAACGCAATAGTAAATTCAGCAAAAACTGGGAAAATCGGAGATGGAAAAATATTTGTTTCATCTTTGGATGAAGTTGTAAGAATTAGAACTGAAGAAAGAGGTAGCGAAGCTGTCTAGTTTTACATCAAAGGGATATTTTTCCTTTGATTGTATATATTTTATACAATAAGTTTTTTATATATATTTTCTATACTGTTATAATATCCTAAAAAAATAAAGGATATTTATGGGTATGGAATCTATCTCTTACATTATTAACACTTTGTATGCAATTTTTGCAATGACATTGATAATTTTTATGGTGCCTGGCTTTGCAATGCTGGAAGCTGGAATTGTTAGAACAAAAAATGTTACATCAGTGTTAACAATAAATACTCTTATTTACGCAGTTGCTTCTTTATCATTTTTATTGTTTGGTTACTCTTTAGCTTTTGGTGAATTTGGAAGCGAAACAATGAGTAAATGGGCAGTTTTCTTATTTCAAATGGCATTTGTTGGAAAAGTTGTAAATATTATGAGTGGTGGAGTTAGTGAAAGAGCTAAGATAATTCCTCTTACTTTGTTTACAGTTGTAATGGCATCAGTTCTTTACCCATTAGTTGTTAATATCACTTGGGGAATGAATTTTCTTAAAGGTACAATATTAGAATTATCAATGTATGATTTAGCAGGTTCAACTGTAATACATAGTACAGGTGGATGGGCTTTATTAGCAGCAATTTTAATTATTGGTGCTAGAAAGGGAAGATATACAAAAGATGGTGGAGTAAGAGTATTTCCCGCTTCAAATATTCCACTTGTAACTTTAGGTGCATTTTTATTATGGATTGGATGGTTTGGATTTAATGGTGGAAGTGTAGGATCAATTGCAAGTAAAGAAAATGCAGATTTAGTTGCACTTACAATTATGAATACAAATACAGCAGGATTAAGTGGTGCTATAATGGTTGCAATTATTATGCAAATAGTTTACAAAAAACTAGATTTAACAATGATTTTAAATGGTGCATTAGGTGGATTAGTTGCAATTACAGCAGGGCCTGATTTATATGACATTTATATGCCAATATTCATAGGTGCATTTGGTGGTTGTTTAGTTGTAATTGGCGTATCATTTTTTGATAAAATGAAGATTGATGATCCAGTTGGTGCCTTATCTGTTCATTTACTAAATGGTATTTGGGGAACAATTGCAGTTGGTATTTTTGCATCAAATGATAAAATTACATTACTTGGACAGTTAAAAGGTATTTTACTTATTGGTTTATTTGCTTTTATTAGTTCATTTATTGTGTTATACATAATAAATAAAATTATGCCATTAAGAGCTGGAAGTGATGAAGAGATGCAAGGATTAGATGTTGAAGAGTGTGGTATTGAAGCATACCCTGAATTTAAACGAGCATTCTAATATTAATTTAAAAAAATTTTGTTAAAATATACTAACTAAAAAAAGGATTCATAGTGAAAAAAATTGAAGCTGTAATAAAACCATTTAAACTTGAAGATGTAAAAGATGCATTATCTGAAGCAGGTGTTACTGGTATGACGGTATCTGATGTTAAAGGTTATGGAAGACAACAAGGACATAGCGAGCTTTATAGAGGAGCTGAATATGTGGTTGATTTCTTACCAAAAATAAAATTAGAGCTAATTGTTGCTGATGAAGATGTTGATTCAATAATTTCTGTAATAATTGAATCTGCAAAAACTGGAAAAATTGGAGATGGAAAAATCTTTGTTTCACCTGTAGAGAAAATTGTAAGAATTAGAACAGGTGAGCAAGATGAGGAAGCTATCTAATGGGAGAAAATTCTACTTTTGAAATACACGAGCCTTTGGATATGCATCTTCATCTAAGAGATGCAGATATGCTAAGTCTTGTAGGACCACTAACTTCTGAAACTTTTAGTGGTGCATTAGTTATGCCAAATTTAGTACCTCCTATTACTACAAAAGAAGCTTTATTATCTTATAAACAAAGAATTAATGAAGCATGTATCAATGATAAATTTGAACCTTTTGTTACTTTATTTTTTAAAAATGATTATACTTTTGAGTTTTTAAATGATATAAAAGATGAAATTATAGGAATAAAACTTTATCCTGCTGGAGTTACAACAAACTCTGAAACGGGTGTTTCTTCAATGGATATTGAAGTTCTAAGACCAACTTTAGAATCAATGAGCAAATTAGGTATTCCTTTATGTGTCCATGGTGAAACAAATGGTTTTGTAATGGATAGAGAAAAAGAATTTATGCCTATTTATGAATCTTTAGCTGTGGCTTTTCCTGAACTTAAAATCATTATGGAACATATAACTACAAAAGATGCAATAGAATTACTTGACAAATATGATAATTTATATGCAACAGTTACTCTTCATCATTTATTAATTACACTTGATGATGTTGCTGGTGGTATGTTAAATCCACATTTATTTTGTAAGCCAATTGCAAAAAGACCAGAAGATAGAAGCGCTTTATTAGATGCTGCATTAAAAGCACATCCAAAATTGATGTTTGGAAGTGATTCTGCTCCTCATCCTAAATATAAAAAAGAGTCATGTGGTTGCGCTGCTGGTGTATTTACTGCACCAATTGCTTTACAAGCATTAACAGAACTTTTTGAAAAACATGATTGTTTGGATAATTTAAATAAATTTGTTTCTTTAAATGCACAAAAAATTTATAATTTAGAATTAGAAAATAAAACAGTAAAATTAATAAAAAAAGATTTTATAATTCCAACTGCTTATGAATATAAAAATGAAAGTGTAATTCCTATGTATGCAGGAGAAGTTATTTCTTGGAGTATTAAAAGTATTAATTAAGAAAGATAAATTTATTTATCTTTCTGCTCTAAAAGTTTTCTTATATTTTCAGACATCTCTTTTGCTTTTACTTCTCTTTCTTCTCTCATTGCTCTTAAATTGTCTAAAGTTTCTTGTTTTTCTCTATCTAAATTTGCTCTTATTTGAATAGCTTTTCTATTATTTGATATTCCAGAGATTGAAGAGAATTTCTCTTTTTTATTTATGTAAATTGTTGCAGATGAAGAAGTTGCATTTTTATTAAATACAATAACATCATCAACTTTTAAATTTATTATATCTCTTGCTGTTAATTCTGTTTCTGCCATAATAGCTTCTATTCTCATTCTTGCACCAGATATAAGTGTTTTAATATCTCTTTTTCTACTAGATTTTCTATTTTTACCTTCACTAAATATTTTTTCAACAACTTTATTTAATAGTGGTTCATAATATGAGATAGGATAACAAATAGATAAAAATCCTGATTCTTCATCAATTGTAATTTCTAAAACAACAAGTAAAACAATCTCATGATCTGATACAATTTGTATAGCATTTGCATTTGTATCTCTTGATTCAATTTTGTAATTTAAAATTGAAATATCACTCCAAGTTTTGTATAGATTTTTAATGAACATTTTATAAAAATGTTCAAGTATCTCAACTTCGATTTCTGTTAATTCTCTATCAATATTATCACTTGTATTAACTGCACCTGAACCCAATAACTCTGCAATAATTTTATGTGAAATTGCAGGATTGCACTCAATTACTATTCTTCCATCAAGTGGTTTTATTGATAAAGTATTTAAAGAAGTAATTTGAGGGATTGATAAAATAAATTCCCCATAAGTCATTTGCTCAATTGAGTATAATTTTACATCAACAATTTTTCTAAGCATAGAAGATAAATCATTAATAAAATCTCTTAACATCTTATCATGCATAGCAGAAAAGGCTTTTAACTGCTCTGCTGATATTCTATTTGGTTTTTTAAAGTCATAAATAGAATAATTTTTTTCTTTTGAAACAATCCTCTCAATAGGTGTTTCAATATCTTCACCCTGTTCGGCAATATCTAAAAGAGCATCAATTTCATCTTGACTTAAAAATTCAGCCATTCTATCCTCTTACTTCAATGTCAACATCAATGGCACCCATTTCTTTAATCATTTTTAAAGTGTCAATAATTTCTGACATTGGTAGTTTCATAACTTTCATGGCTCTTACTAAATCTGATATAGTTGGAGGCGCTTTAGTATTAATCATTGCATTATCAATATTTACAACAGGTTTATCTGCAATTTTTACATTATCCCCAATATCGACTCCTGGGTTTTGAGCAGGGTCTTTCCAGCCTTCGTTGCTTAAACCACTTTTATCAATTCTAATTGAAAATGAAGGTCTAGCAATTGTTACTGGATCAATTTGGATATCACCACCTGTAATAACTGATTCTCTAGACATATCAATAATAACTTTCTTTTTAAATATTTGAGCATCAAGTTCAATATTTTGTACAACAGAAATAAATTTTACTACTGACATATTACTAGGTTTCATTATTTCAACAGTTCTTGTATCAAGAGCAGTTGCTAATTTTCTTCCAAATTTATCATTTACTTTTGTTTCAATTAAATCAGCATCTCTAGCTGAGTTTTTATAAAGACTTAATTGAATTGATTTTTCATCTCTTAAATCATAATTAATTTCATTTTCAACAGTTGCACCATCATATATAAAACCCGTTGTTTTATTGTTTTCATTAGCAAGGATAGTTCCTTGTGCTAGTGCATATACATTTCCATCAACACCTTTTAATTGTGTAATTAAAAGTTCTCCATGATCAACAGATTTTGCATCCCCAATTGTTGATACTTTAACTTTGATCTTATCACCTTGTCTTGAAAAAGGTGGTAATTCAGCTGTTACCATAACTGCTGCAATATTTTTAGAGTTAATTGAACCAGCAGGAATTTTTATATAAGAATTCCTAAGTAGGTTTTGTAACGATTGCATTGTAAATTTTGATTTGTCACCAGTTCCTGCAAGTCCAACAATAAGTCCATAACCAATTAATTGATTTTCTCTAATCCCTATTACATTTGAAATATCTTTGATAGTTTGTGAGTACAAAGATGATAATAAAAATGTTACTAATAAAAAATATCTCAATATCATCCTCCATTATTAATTGTTTATATTTTATCGAAAATTTAATAAAAAAAGGTATAATCAAAGGTATTAAAATTATTTTATAGGGTTATAGATTGAAGATTTACATTTATGGTAATCAAAGTTTTAAAAAAGAAATTCACGAAACATTAGAACACTCAAATATAAAATTCAAACTTGACAATAATACTGTAATTGAAGAAATTAGTAGTATCTCAAAATTAAAACAGATTATAAAAGATAATCCTAACGATATTTACTTAATTGACGATGAAAAAATTATTAAAAAAAATTCTTTAAATAAAAGAATTAAATTTTTAACACCTAAAGATGGTATTGAAGAAGAGTATTTACTTGATTGTGGAATTGCAGATTTATCATTAAATTCATTGAATGAATTACCTAAATATATTATTAGGAAATACGAAGAACTAAAAGCACTTGAGCCAAAAGTTATAGAAATAAATGATGAAGATGAAAATAGTCAAAATGACATAGAATTAGATGATGAATTATCTATGCTTTTAGCAAAAGAAGAAGAGAATAAAGATGCTACTTCTACTGAAGATCTTGATGATATATTTAACATTGATAAAGGTGTAAATCTTGATAATATTGAAGATTTAATTGGAAATGCAGATATTGCTGTAAAAAATGATTCTAATGATATAATGAGTTTTAATGATGATTTTGGATTAAATAATATATCATTTGATTATGATGATAATGATATAGTTTATAAAGAAGAATCTGATGAACCTTTAGAAGATGAAAATTCAAGTAAAGTTACTGATATCTTCGCAGACTTAGATTTCTTAGGTGAAGAAGTAGTTGAAGAAGAGGAAGATATCACTGACTTAGACAAAATCAATAACGATTTATTTGGCGGTTTTGATTTCTTAAATGAAGAGATACAATCAGGCGAAAAAAAAGTTGTTGAAGAAGATACTGAAAATTTTGAAGTAATAGAATCAGATCCTTTTAGTAGCTTTGATTTTTTAGATGAAGAGAAATTAGAAAGTAAAAAAATTGATAAATCTTTGCAAGGAGATAAAATGAATGATGAGTTTTTTGAATTAGATTCTTTAAGTGAAAAAGATTTATTGGAAGCACTGAGTTATAAAATTGAAGAAAATAGTTCGATAAGTGGAAATAAACCTAGCGTTTCAGAAAAAAGAGTCGAAACATTAGATGTGAATAATTCTAATGTTACAGATCTTTCAGCATTAATTTCTAAGTTATTAAATAATAAAACTTTAGAGATAACAATAAAAATAAAAGATTAGCATGGATTTAATTGCTATTGCTGAAAATACAGTAAAGGTCATATTAATACTTGGATTACCATCTTTGATTGTTAGTATGATTATTGGACTTATAATTTCTATTTTTCAAGCTGTAACACAAATAAGTGATGCTTCTTTATCATTTGTTCCAAAAATGATTTTTGTATCAGCATTTATATTGATTTCTCTTCCTTGGATTGGTGATCATATTGAAGCTTATACAAAAGATTTATGGGATATAATACTTACATTTGGTAATAATAGTTGATAGAGAAATTATATAAATTAAAAAAAAATCAAACTGATCAAAAATTAATGCAAAAAGCTCAACTTTTATCAAGAATTGAGCAAATTGATATTGAGATATTATTGACTCAAAATAGAATTGATACAGCTAGTGTTGAAAAACATGGAGCAATTTCAGATTTTATGATTTTAACAATACACAAAAATACAATGAAAATGCATATACAAAAACTTAATAAAGAAAAAGTACTTTTAAATATGGAAGTTGATCTTTTATTAAAAGATATACTCGAACTGCAAAAAGAAGCAGAACAATTTTTATATATATTACAAGAAGAAAAAAAAGAAGCTATTAAAAGAATTTTATTAGCAGAAGATGAAGCCTCAAGTGAGTATATTCAAAGTAAATATATCAGTAACAAAAGATAAAAGGATTTAAATGTCAAAATATTTATTATCAATTATTTGTTTTGGTACTTTTTTATTTGCAGCAGAAGAGACAAGTAGTTCTTTGACAAAGCAAAGAATAGAAGTAATGGAATTAAAAAAAGAATTAAATAATTTTTATAATGAAAAAGAGACTGAATATCAACAACGAAAAAAAGAACTTGAGGGTATTTTAGCTCAAATAGAAAAAGAAAAAAAAGATATACAAAAATTACATGATGATAATTTAGAAACTTTAAAAGATATAAAAAATGAAGTTGTTACAAAAACATCAAAAATATATAACGCAATGAAACCAAAAAATGCCGCTGATATTTTTAACCAAATGATTGGCGAAGGTAAAATTGATGATGTTTTTGATATAATACTTAAATTAAAAGAAAATAATGTAACTCAAATTATGAAGTTTTTAAGTGTTTCAAATGCATCTATAATTACTGAAAAACTTGAAAATTATAATAAAAAAGATGTGAAAAAGGAATAATAATGGCAGAAGAAAATCAAGAATCAAAAAGTTCAGGTGGTGGAAAAGGCTTAATGATAATTTTGATAGCTTTAGTTGTAGTTCTAATTGTTGCTGTTATTGGTGGTGGTTATTTCCTTTATTCTCAAGGTGCATTAGGTAATAATAATCCTGCAGGTCAAGAAGAGGTTAAAAAAGCTGAATCTTCTGAAAAAGCAGATTCATATAAAGCAGATATTAATGATTTAGTATTAAATTTAACAGACTCAAGAGGAAAAGAAAAATTAATGAAATTATCTTTTTCAGTTAAAAGTACTGAACCAACAATTGCTGCTATTGCAGAACAATATAAAGCAGAAATAATCGATGTTGTTATCTCTCAAGTAAGTTCAAGAAGTTCAGAAGAACTTTTAACAGTTGGTGGTAAAAATTTATTAAAAGATGAATTATTACAAGATCTTAATAATGTTATTAATGAAGCTACTAAATCAAATTCTGATATAGCAAAAGATAGCATTAAACAAATATTATTTACAACTTTTGTAATTAAATAAAAATGATAGTTGCAGTAAAAAGAAACAAAGGTAAAAAACTAATAAAGATATTATCTCTATTAGCACTTGTTCTTATGTTTGGAGGTTATTATTTTTATATGAATATAACCTATACTGAGCAATTAAAAAAAGATATAGAATCAAAACAAGCATTAAAACTTGAAGAAGAAAAAAAAGATAAAGAAAAAAAAGCAGTAGAAAAAGCAATTTTAACAGAAATAGAAAAAGCAATTGATTTAGTTGGCCAAGAACATATAAGACATGTTAAAATAATTGAAGACAAAGTTATAATTATTTGTGAACCTGCAACAAATTTGGATGCTTTAATGGTAAGATATGGTGCAATGGCACTTATTAAAAGAACTTTGAATGAAATTATAATTGCTATTGATGTTAATTTTATATTAAAAAGTAGGTTAAATGCAAAATAGTCTTATATTAATTTTTATTGTATTTATTTTTAGTGCATGCAGTGCAGTATCAGAACCAGAATTAGCTTTTGAAAAACCTGAAATTCAAATACCTAAAAAGAATCCAGAACCTAGAAAAAATAAAGGTTCTTTATACTCTATGCAAGGTACTTCTTTATTTGCAGATAAAAAAGATTTACAAGTTGGTGATATTATTCAAATTATAATTAGTGAAGACTTAACATCTAAAAGTAACAATAAAAGAGAATTAACAAGTACTAGAGATAATAATTTAGGTGGTGGAGTAATGGCTGCTACAGGTACAAATGGATTAAGTGGCATAACATCAAATGTAACAAATAAATTAAATGCAAATCTTGGTGTAAATTTTGGAACTAATAGTTCAACTTCCGATAAAGGAAAAGTTAATACACAATTAGATGAAACTTTTGCTACGACAATCTCTGCTATAATAGAGGAAACTTACCAGAATGGTAACTATTATATAAAAGGGAAAAAAGAGATGCTAATTGAAGGTCAACGGCAAGAAATAATTGTAAGTGGTGTAATTAGACCTTATGATATAAGCTCAGATAATTCAATTAATTCTGCACAAATAGCAGACTTAAAACTTTTATATAATAAAGATGGTACTGAGTCAGAAATTTTAGAAACGCCATGGGGATTAAAATTCATGAGAGCGATATGGCCATTTTAATCTAATTTTAAGAAATGTAATGTAATAATTTGAAAAATTATACCAAAAGGAGTTAATATGCTAGGTACATTGAGTGTAGCACAAAGTGGATTGAACGCAGCAAAAATTGCAGTTGAAAATGTATCAAATAATATAGCTAATGAAAATACTCCTGGGTATAAAAAAAGAGTTGTACAACTTGAAGAAATATCACAAATGGATAGTCAATTTACAGGCCGTGGTGTAAATGCAACAGATAATTATAGAATTACATCACAATATATGTATGATAAGTTGATTTCAGAAAATACTAAATTAAGTTATTACGATAAATTATCTAATATGACAGGAAACATTGAATCTGTTTTTAAAGAAACTACAGATAGTGGTTTCTCTGCAGATTTAAATCGATATTATCAATCTATTGAAAATCTAAGAACAGATCCAAATTCTCAAGTTTATAAAACAACATTGCAAACTCAAGGTAATATTTTAGTTGAATCGTTACAAAATCTATATAAAAGTGTAGAACAACAACAAAAAACTGAAAAAACAGAGCTTTATAGTAATGTAAATGATGTAAATAGTATTTTAAAACAAATAGGCCTTTTAAATGAAAAAATGCAGAAATTTGATGGTGTTTCTAATGATATGCTTGATAAGAGAGATCAACTTGAATTAGAATTATCAAATTATGTTGATATAGATGTTGAAAGAACAGATGATAATTATGAGTTAAAAATTGGTGGTGAATCAGTTGTTTCAAATACAAATGTACGAACTTTAAATGTTAACGAAGAAGAAACATTACAGAAAGATAAATTTACATTAGTTGATAGCAGTGTTTACCCTCCTACAGTATATGATTCACTGAAATATAATAGTGATTTTAGTGCAAAAACATTTGATGCAAATGATGTAGTCACTTATAAATTAAATAATCAATTTTTTGTATCTGTGGCAATGGGTGAATCAATAACTATGGATTGGAATGGCGATGGTACGGAAACTACAGAAACTGTAGATAGCTCAAATTTAACAAGAGCATTAGTACATAAAATAAATTCTGATGCCAATATGAAAGATTCAATAACAGCATATAATGGAGATTATAGTGTAGATGCTAATGGAAATAAAGTTACTATAAATACACAAGATAACTATTTGAGAATTGAGTCAAATTTTGGAGGAAGTCAAAAACAATTTGATGGAAGAATTAGCATTGAAAATATAAATAATACAGATTCAACAATTGTAGATAAAAGAGAATCAATATATAAAAATAATTTAGAAAGTACAAATCCAGAATCAAAAGTATTTATTACCATTAATGATAGAGAAATTCCAATAAAAGGTGGAATTTTAAAAGCACAAGTAGAAAATCTTTCTTCAGATTCACTTAATAATAAATATCAAACTTATTTAAATAAATTGGATACTTTTGCTCAAACATTGTCTGATATTTCTGATAAGTTTATAAAAACAAGTTCAGGTGACTATATTTATGGTGAAGCTGCAACTGATGAATCACTAGGTACTATAAATTCAATGAAATTATTCAGTGGTTCAAGTGTTAAAACATTAAAATTTAATGATAATATGGTTAATGATTTAGATCAAACAAAACTAGATTATTTAGCAAGTATTCAATGGAAACAAAATATCTCTTTTGATGGAAAAGCACAAGATTCAAACTCAACAAGTAAAGCATCTTTAAGTGAATTTTTCAGAGATTTAAGAGTTAGTGTATCAGCAGATAAAGAAAATATCGATTTCTCAAAAACTACACAATCAGGTATTAGTAATTCAATTAAGTCTTCATATGATCAATTAACAAAAGTTGATAAAGATGAAGAAATGTTAAATTTAATTAAATTCCAAGCAGCGTATACTGCAAATGCTAAGATGATAACAACGATAGATGAAATGTTGCAAACTCTACTTGGCTTAAAAAGATAAAGGATAAATTATGGCAAATGGTGTTTTAGGATTAGGTTCGGGGCAAGCATCAGCATTAAATAGTGATTTAATTGATAAATTAAAATCTGCGGAAAGAAAATCAACAGTTGAGCCAATAGAAACAAGAATAACAAGTCTTTCAACTGAGAAAGAAACTTTTGCAAATATTGAAGCAAAAGTTAAAGAACTTTTAGAAGCAATTAAACCTTTTGATTTATTCGTATCGGGTGGCGTTACAGCTCTTGAGCAAAAAACAGCAACTACTTCAGGAGATTCTGTTTCTTTTGATGCAGCAGATATTAAAGCATTGAGTAAAGGTACAACAAGTATTGATGTAACTCAATTAGCACAAAAAGACGTATTTCAATCAAATAGTGTAGATAATTCAACAAAAGAAAGTGTAATTAATCAAGGTGAATTAGTTATTAATGGACAAACATTTGATACAACAAATAAGACATATAAACAGCTAGCAACAGAAATTACTGCAAAATCAGGAATGAATGCAACAATTGAACAAGTTGGGACAGATGCTTATCGATTAGTTATAAAAAGTGAAGATTCAGGTATTGATAATAAATTAAATATTAGTGGTGCTGCAAGTCAAGCATTAGGATTTACTACAGATGGCTCTACTATAAATTCAACTAATCATATATTAGAAGCAAAAAATATGATTGCAAAAGTTGATGGTGTAGAATATAATGTTGCAACAAATAGTATTACTGTTGATGGACTTAAAATGACAGCTAATAAAACTGGGGCATCAAGTATAACTATTGTTGAAGATAATACTCAAATTCAAACTCAAATGCAAAATTTTGTCACAAAATATAATGATTTAGTTTCAATGATAGATACAGAATCATATAATGCAGATTCTGCAATACAAGATAAATCTTCAATAAGAAATATTGTTAGTCAAATTAAAGAAAAGTTATTTGGTTCATATGGAACATCAAATGATAAATCAGTATTTAATTATGGATTAGAATTAGATAAATCTGGTTTATTGTCATTAAATACGACAAAGTTTAGTGATGCTGTTCAAAATGATTTATCAGGATTAAAGGATTTATTTATTGGAACAGCAGAAAATAAAGGTCTAGGAACAACACTAAAAGAAACATTAGATAATATGAGTTATTCAGATGGAATTTTAAATATTTATGATTCGTCAATGAAAAAAAGAGAAACAGATTTAACAGCTGAAAAAACTAAAGCGCAAGAGGCTTTAGATAAAAAGTATGAGCAACTTGCACTCCAATTTAGTTCATATGGAACTATTATTACGCAAATGGAATCGTCATTCTCTGGATTAAAAATGTTAATTGATCAATCAAATTCTGGTAATTAATTTTTAAAATGGAAAAAGTCATTTTTTCTTTTTCTTTTAATTTTTAAGCTAATATGTACTATACTGATATTTCAAAATGATTCTAGTAGGAATGTAAAATATGGGAATAGAAGTATATAATCAACAAAATGCGATTTCGGATGATCCGTATGTATTAGTATTAAAACTTTATGAGGGTGTTATAAAGTATTTGTCATTTGTAAAAAATGCGATGGAAGAAAAAAATGTTGAACTTAAGTTTACATACATAAATAAGTCAATAGCAATATTTGATGAATTAAGGAATGTATTGGATTTTGATGGTGGAGAAGTTGCTTATTACTTAGATGGTTTATATTTATATCAGATTGAAACTCTATTTAGTGCTGGAATTGATGACAATATCAATGCGGTTAACCAAGTTATGAAAGTTACTCAAGGATTAATCGACGCATGGAAAGAAGAAACAGGTCTTTAAGCGCACTTAATGAATTAATTTATATTGATTCATTAGATTCATCTGAAAAAGCAGATGCTTTAGTTAGATGGCATGAAAATTATTTAACAAATGAGAAAATTGAAGATTTTGATTTAGAATTAAAAGATTTAAAGAGACTTGAAGAACTCTTTTTTAAGAATATTAATTTTTTAAAAGTTTATAGAGAAGAGACAAGACAAGAACTTATAAAAATGCAAAAAATGAAGAGGTTTTTAAAACATTAACTCTTCCAACTCTATTTTTTCTCTAAAAATATAAGCTCTCATATTTTTAGGGATATCATTTATTCTATAAATTTCTTTATATTTTTTATCTATAAATTCATCACTACTTGGCGCAATCCAAATATAGTTTTCTTGAATAGATATATTTATTTTATGTGAAATTGTAATCTCTTTTTGTCTTAAAACTTCATCTCTTTGAGCAGAACTTAAAAGAATACCTCTTTTTTTAATTGATAAATCAATAGTTCTAATATTCAAATTATCATCTTTTTGATTTAGAAATATCTCTAATTCTTTTATTTTTTTGATTGGACTATTTTGAATATTTAAAGAATTTAAATCATTTTGCAAATATTCAAAAGATTTTTTAACTCCTGAACTAAACTTTTCTAAAAACTTATTTGAAAAATTATGTCTAAAATAGTTTCTTTTATATTTTTCATCAAAATTTGATTGGTCAATAAAATATTTATGATTATTGTTCTTTAGATAGGTTTCAAGTTCATCTTTTGTGATATTTAAAAGTGGTTTATAAATCTGATAATTGTTTTTCTGTTCAAATTCATTAAATCCAATAAGTTCAACTAATCCTGCACCTTTTGATAATTGCATCATAAACCATTCTAATTTATCGTTTAACTGATGAGCTGTGATTAAGTTAGCATAAGAGTGTTTATCAATAATTGTTTTAAAAAAAGCGTATCTTATATCTCTTGCTTTTTTTTCAAAATTTGAAGTATCAGTAAGATTGATTTCCTGAATAAATATTTCTTTTTTATACTGCTTTGCCAGTTCTTTTGCATAAGAAATTTCATCTTTACTTTGCTCTCTTAAATTATAATTTACAATAGCCATGTCAAAAGGAATATTTTGTTCAAGTAGTAAAAAAAATAGTGCAGTTGAATCAACACCTGCTGAAAATGCAAGCAGGTTTTTTTGATTTTTTACTACACTAAAATCTAAGTTCATATCTATTTAATTACAGTTGCTAGTAATTTATCTCCTGCAAGTTCTGTGATTTTTACAGTATAAATTTGTCCAAATTTAATTTGTTCACCCTCAGAGAGTTCATTATCATTGATATAAATTTCGCCATCAATATCAGGAGCCCAAAGTGTTTTTCTAGCACTTAATAAATACTCATGCTCTTCACTTTCTCCATCAACATAAACTTCAAAAGTTTTTCCAATTTCAGATTCAAGTGATTCTTGAGTAGTCAAAGCAATTATTTCACCAATAACTTCAGCTCTTTCATCAATAATCTTTTGCTCTATTAAATCTTTTGAAAGTGCTGCTGCTGTTCCTTCTTCTGTTGAATAAGAAAAAACATTTGCTCTGTCAAATTTAAACTCTTCAATATATTTACAAAGTGCTTCATGATCTTCTTGCGTTTCCCCTGGATGTCCAGCAATAAATGTAGTTCTTACAAATGAGTTTGGTTTACTTCTCATATGATTCATAAGTTCATTTAGTTTCTCAACACCTTTTCCTCTTTTCATAATTTTAAGCATTGAAGGTGTTATGTGTTGCAATGGCATATCAAAATAGTTTACAAAAACTTTTGAATCTGCAATTTTGTCAATTAGACTTAAAGTTGTAGTAGATGGGTAAAGGTACAAAATTCTAGCTGTTTTAATACCCTCAATTTTTTCTACTTCACTAATTAATTGTTCCAATCCATCTTTATGACCTAAATCTCTTAAAAATGAAGAAGAATCTTGAGATACAAAAGAGAAATCAATATATCCTTTTGAAACTAATGATTTTACTTCTTTAACAAGTGATTCTAGAGTTCTAGAGTGAAGCTTTCCTTTAAATGAAGGAATTGCACAGAATGAGCAAGTTTGATTGCATCCTTCGCTTAGTTTTACATAAGCATGATATGAAGAACCTGTAATTACCCTTTCATTTTCATCACTTGCTAAAAATACTTCATTTGAAAATGCACTTCTTTTTTCATGTACAAGTAAATCTATTTTGTCATAATCTCCAACACCTGTGAAAACGTCAATTTCTGGTAACTCTTTTTGAAGTTCACCTTGGTATCTTTCACTTAAACATCCAGCCATTACTAAAACTGACTCTTTTTTTCTTTCATCATGGAGATTTAAAATTGTATTTAAACTCTCTTCTTTTGCACTATCTATAAATCCACATGTATTTACAATAATTACATCGGCATTTGCTGCATCATTTGTAATTGTATAATCTTTTAATTTACCTAACATAATCTCTGAATCTACAAGATTTTTAGTACAGCCAAGGCTTACTAAATGTAGAGTTTTTTTAGGATTTTTTACTGAAAATTTCATATATTTATTCTTTTTATCTTAATTTTTTTGCAATTTTATCATAAACTCTTTTTAAAACAAAATGTTAAAGCCAAATATTATCAAGTAATCTAGTATTACCAAATCTAGCAACTACAAGAATAATTGTATTTTTAGGTTCAATATTTTCTAATTCATTAAATTCTCTATCAACAATAGCCACATATTCAACATCTAAAGTTTGCATGATTTCATAAATTTTATTTTTTACAGCTTGCACATTTCTTTCACCTTTTGAAATAAGTGAACCAGCCATATATAAAGATTTTGAAATAAGTAAAGCATCTTTTCTCTGTGTTGCATCTAAATAGATATTTCTTGAACTTAAAGCTAAGCCATCATCTTCTCTTATTATTTCACAAGGAATAATATTTATAGGGATAAATAGATTTTTTACCATTTGCATAATTAGAGTTAATTGTTGAGCGTCTTTTTTACCAAAATAGGCATTTGTTGGTTGAGTTAAATTAAATAGTTTTAAAACTACTTGTAAAACTCCATCAAAATGACCAGGTCTTGTTTTTCCCTCTAAAACATAGCCTTTATTTGGGGCTTTTATTAAGACTTCTTCTTTTGTATACATAGTTGAAATTTCAGGCATAAAAACATAATCAACTTTACACATTTGACAGATTTTTTTATCTGCTTCATCCTTTCTTGGATATGCATCTAAATCCTCACCTGGTAAAAATTGAGTTGGGTTTACAAATATTGAAACAATAACAATATCATTTTCATTTCTTGCTTGTTTGATAAGTGAAATGTGACCATTATGTAAAGCACCCATTGTTGGAACAAATCCAACAGTTCCAGAAATATTTTTTCTAACTTCTTGTAACTCTTCAATTGTTTTTAAAACTTGCAATTCTTTTCCTTGTTAAAATTATCTAATCTATTTTTCATCGTAGTTTGGATTTAGTTTTAGTAAAACTAAATCTGCAATCATATTACCAATTAGTGTCAAAAAGGCACCAATTATTAAAATCCCCATAATTACAGGATAATCATGTGATAAAGCACTTTGATAAAACAATAATCCCATTCCATCTATTGAAAAAATTGTTTCAAGAATTACTGAACCACCAATAATTCCAGGAAGTGAAAGACCAAGAAGTGTAATAACTGGTGGATATAAATTTGGCAAAATATAATATCTTAAAATCTGTTTTTGGCTTAAACCTCTAGCCTTTGCAAAAAAGATGTAATCAGATTTCAAAATCTCAATAGTTAAAGATCTAATATATAAAATCAAACTTCCAATTCCACCAAAAACCATAATAAATATTGGTAAAACTAAGTGCCAAGCATAATCTAAATAGTAAGAAAAACTTCCATCATTAGAAACGCTATGAAGTCCAGCAATTGGTAAAATCTCAAAATTAATAGCAAATACTAAAACCAATAAAAGTGCCAAATAAAATGAAGGCATTGCAAAACTTAGAAGTGATAATTGCCCTGTAAATTTATCAAATAATGAGTTTTTATTTAAAGCTGATTTTATTCCAAAATAAAGAGAAATGATGAATATTAAAAACATTGAAATAATATTGATTGTAAGAGTGATTGGAATTCTACTTAATATTTCATCTTTTACCATTTCGCCACTTGCAAAAGAAATTCCAAAATCAAGATGAATTATTGCACTTATCCATGAAAAAAACTGCACATACAAAGGTCTATCTAAACCATAAATTGCTTTTAATTGCTCGATTGATTCAGGTGTAATATTTGGATTTAATTCTCCACTTGCAAAAAAAGAGTTTGGAGCAGCATTTATCGCGATAAAAGATATAAGGCTAATTATAAATAACATGATGATAAGATATAATACTTTTTTAATAAATAATTTCATGTAGGGATTATACAAAAGATAGGTTTAAATGATAGGCATAGATATAACATCAATTGATAGAATAAAAAGAATGTATGAAAAGTTTGGAATAAAGGCTTATGAAAAGTTTTTAAATCCAAAAGAAATAGAACTTGTGAAAAAGCCTGAAACTGCCGCTGGATTTTGGGCAGCAAAGGAAGCAGCTTCAAAAGCTCTTGGTACTGGGATTGGTGCATCTTGTGGTTTTCATGATATTAAAATATCAAAAAGTGAGCTTGGAGCTCCATTATTAAAATATAGAAAGAAAGTAAGAAAAGCTTTTGGTATAAAAAAGTCTCATTTATCAATAACTCACGATTCAGGTTTAGTAATTGCTGTTGTTGTGAATGTTTTGAAGTGAATATAATTAGTGTTTTTTAGCTAAAAAGCGCTCTAATATAATTTTAGCAGCGATTGAATCTACTCTTCCATCTCGTTTGTATTTAATTTCACCTTTGATTAAATCCTCAGCTTCAATAGAACTCATGTTTTCTTCTTGAAATTCGTAAGGAATAGAAAGTTCAAGTAAAGCTACAAAATGTTTTATTCTTTTTTGCATATCTTCACTTGCACTTGGAAATCCAACAATTAGTTTTTCAATTTCCCACTCTTTTAAAAAAATATTCACATCTCGTGCCGCTTGGTCTCTATTTTTTCTTAAAATTGCACTTTGTGGAGTCACAATGTCTGAAGTTAGACAAATTGCAACTCCTATTCTTTTTAAACCAACATCAATTGAGGCTAATTTCAAGAAATTATCTCATTAGCAACATCAAATCTATTTGCTGTCATAAGGTGGATTTTTGGGTGAAGTTTATTTAAATCTCTGAATAAATCTTGACTTAATTGCATTCCAACTTTATACTCTTCCTCTTCTGAAATGTTATGAGCAGATTCAAGGGCATCAATCCAAAATTGAGGAACATGAATACCTGGAACTTGTGCTGATAAAAATAGGGCAGTTCTCAGCTTCGTAACAGGGAAAAGTCCAAATATTAATTGAGCTTTTTTCTTATCTCCTTCAACTCCTTCTTTAGCTATGTTGAATGATTCCAAAAGTTTTTTTGCATTTTCTATATCAAATACTGGTTGAGAGATTATTCCCATTGCTCCATTTTGAATTTTTAAGTGCATTTTTTTCTCTAAACTTGAGAAGTTTTTTGCATATGAGTTTGTAACAGAAAATGGAAAAATTTGTTTAGGTTCGATTTTAAAAGGATGACCTGACATATCCATACCATAGTTAAACGATTTTATGATTTTTAAAAGCATTAAAGAGTTTGCTTCAAAAACTCCTTTTGCATGGGGTTGATCACTCATTTTTGCAGGATCTCCTGTAAGTGCAAGTATAGCTCTTACATCAAAATCATTTGCTCCCATTAAATCAGATTGAAGTGCAATTTTATTTCTATCTCTCATTGTCATTGTGGCAATTACAGGTTTTTTAAACTCCATTTGAAGTTTAAGTGAAGCAAAAAGTGCATTATATTTTAATTTTGCAAGAGGATTATCTGTGCACGAAAAACCATCAACTCTATCTTGTAATTTAAACTTTTTAATTCTTTCAATAATATTATGCATAGATGGTTCATGTTGAGGCGTTGTTTCAAGTGTTAAGTATCTATCTTCTTGAAGTTTTTGTATAAGTGTTTCAAACATTGGATAAACAATCCTTTAGTATATTTAGTTTTATTTGGCTAAAATTATACCCTTTAAAGAATAAAACTAGGGAAAATTAATGAAATTAGCTGTTTTCGATTTTGATTCAACACTTATGGATGGCGAGACTATCGACTTTTTAGCAGAAGAGTTAGGTATTGGTGAACAAGTTACAAAAATTACTGAAGAAGCAATGAGTGGAAGATTAGATTTCTTTGAATCTTTAACTACAAGAGTTGCTCTTTTAAAAGGTATGGATTACCAAAGAGTTGTGGATATTTGTGCAAACCTTCCTTTAATGCCAGGTGCAATGGAGTTAGTTCCAGCACTTCAAAAAATGGGTTACAAAGTAGTTTGTTTTTCTGGTGGTTTTAGAATTGGTACAACTCCTGCAAGGGAAAAATTAGGTTTAGATGCTGATTTCTCAAATGTTTTACATCAAAAAGATGGGAAACTAACAGGTCTTATTGGTGGAGATATGATGTTTGGATATTCAAAAGGTGATATGCTTCAAAGAATTCAGAATCTAATGGGAATCACAAGAGCTGATACATTAGTTTGTGGAGATGGTGCGAATGATTTATCAATGTTTGAACATGCTGATACAAGAGTTGCTTTTTGTGCAAGAGAAGTTCTTAAAAAAGAAGCAAATATAATTATAGATACAAAAGATTTAACAAAAATTTTAGATTATATTAAATAGGCTTTATTTTAAAGCCCTTTGGAGTTTACTTCTTTAGATGAAATTTATTTTTACCTAAAGAAGTTAAAAATGCATAAATCCCCTTTTTAAATGGGATATATTTAAAGGAATAACGATGAGTTTAAAAGAAGATATCAATTTCTCTTTATGGTGTGATTTTATTGAAAGAGATTTTTTAGAAACAAGATTTAAAGAGATAATCAAAAAGAAATATATTCAAGGTGCTACTTCAAATCCTGCAATTTTTGAATCATCAATTACAAATTCTTTAGCATATAAACAACAACTTGATATGCTTCAAGCAAATAATGAAAAAACTATTTATGAAGAGTTAGCACTAACAGATATTAAAAGAGCTGCTTTTTTATTAAATGAATTACATAAAAATGATGCTGACGATGGTTTTATTTCTATTGAAGTTGACCCACTTTTATGTGATGATGCAGCAGGAACTATAGAAGAGGGTGTTAGACTTTATTCTTCAATCAGTGCTGATAATGTTATGATAAAAGTTCCAGCAACACAAGCTGGTTATATTGCAATGAGAGAGTTAACTTCAAAGGGAATAAATGTAAATGCAACTTTAATTTTTTCACCTGAACAAGCAATAAAATGTACTCAAGCTTTAGATGAGGGGATAAAAGATTCAAATAAAGATATTAGAGCTGTTGTTTCGGTATTTGTATCAAGATTTGATAGATTAACAGATAATGATTTTAAATTAAAAGGTTTACAAACTTCAAAATTAGGAATCATAAACGCAACAAAATGTTACCATGAAATTAATAAATTTGGAAATCCAAATATTAGAACTCTTTTTGCAAGTACAGGAGTAAAAGGTGATGAATTAAGTCCTAGTTATTATGTGGATAACTTAATTTATCCAAACTCAATAAATACAGCACCACTTGCTACAATCGAAGATTGGGTTAAAGATGGTTCAAAAGTTGAAACTGCAATTATGAGTGAAGTTGACTGTGATAAATATTTTGCTACTTTAAAACAAAAAGGAATAAATATGGAAAATATTTATTCAAAACTTTTAACTGATGGTCTTGAATCTTTTAAAGTTTCATTCAGAGATTTACTTTCAAAATTAATTCACTAACTATTAAAAAAAATTATAATGTAGCTTGGAAATTATAGCTACATTATAGTTTTATCTCTTCATAAATTACAAATTGGTAACTTTTTAGGACTCACTCCTTAAGAAATATTTAGCTAAAATTTATCTAATTAAATAAAATATATAAAAGGCAGATTAAAAATGAACAATTGGAATCCTAGTAGCTGGAGAGATTTTCCTATAAAGCAACAACCTACTTATAATGATTTAGAAAAACTAAAAAAAGTAGAAAATGAACTAGCTTCTTATCCTCCTTTAATTTTTGCTGGTGAGGCCTTAAATTTAAAAAAACAATTAGCTGATGTTGTAAATGGAAAAGCATTTTTACTTCAAGGTGGAGATTGTGCTGAATCTTTTGCTTCATTTAATGCAACAAATATTAAAGATTTATTTAAAGTTATGATGCAAATGGCTGTAGTTTTAACATTTTCTGGTGGTTGTCCTGTTGTAAAAGTTGGACGAGTTGCTGGACAATTTGCAAAACCTAGAAGTTCAGATTTTGAAGAAATAGATGGAATATCTTTACCTTCGTATAGAGGTGATATTATAAATGATATGGAATTTACTGAAAAAGCTAGAAATCCAAGAGCTAAGAAACTTTTAAAAGCATACAATCAAAGTGCTGCAACTATGAATCTTTTAAGAGCATTTTCAAGGGGTGGAATGGCTGATTTAAATCAAGTTCATTTATGGAATTTAGATTTTGTTAAAGATAATTACTTAGGTGCAAAATATGAAGAACTTGCAAATAAAATATCTGAAAGTTTAACATTTATGAAAGCTTGTGGAATTACAAGTGAAAACACTCCACAACTTAACCAAACAACTCTATTTACTTCTCATGAAGCATTGTTGTTAAATTATGAACAAGCACTTACAAGAAAAGATTCAATTACTGGTGATTGGTTTAACTGTGCTGCTCATATGTTATGGATTGGCGATAGAACAAGAGATTTAAGAGATGCTCATATTGAGTATTTTAGAGGAATTAATAATCCTATTGGATGTAAAGTTGGTCCAACTATGAAAGAGGATGAATTAATTCAATTAATAGATACTTTAAATCCAAATAATGAAGCTGGGAGATTAAATCTAATCGTTAGAATGGGTGCAAATAAAGTAGGTGATTTCTTACCTAAATTATTAAAAAGAGTAAAAGCTGAGGGTAAAAATGTATTATGGTCAAGTGATCCAATGCATGGAAATACAATCAAAGCTGATAATGGATATAAAACTAGAGATTTTGAAGCAATTTTAAGTGAAGTAAAACAGTTCTTCCAAATCCATAGATCTGAGGGTACATATGCAGGTGGAATTCATCTTGAAATGACAGGACAAAATGTAACAGAGTGTACAGGGAGTGCATCTTCTGCTGTTACTCAAGAGAGTTTATCAAATAGATATCACACTCAATGTGACCCAAGAATGAATGCAGACCAAGCTTTAGAATTATCATTTATGATAGCTGATACATTAAAAGAAGCAAGAAAAAATTTAGCATAAGCTAATTTTTTGAAATATTAAAAAGGGGAGAGTTTTGGCTTTCTCCTTTTTTTTTGACTAAAACAAGGAAATAAAATGAAGAATCTTTTTTTTAAAATAGTTTTATTAACTATTTTTTTATTTATTAATGTCTCTGCGAAAGATATTAATGACATTACAAATTCACAATGGGCTACTTTGCACCTATATAAAGGTGAAAATCAAAGAGCTGGACCTTTTGCCTTTGATGATACTTATGCGGAATTTGAATTTGGTGGAAGATATGAATGGCTTGATTTATATGGTTATGTAGATTTTTTAGATGCTTTAAATAGCTCAGCTAGTGATAAACATGGAGATAACAATTTTTTTGCTGATATAGAACCTAGAATTTCTCTTGATTATTTATTAGATAAAGATTTATCTTATGGTGCTTTAAAAGAGTTATTTTTTGCTTTTGATATATATTATGCAGATCCTAGTCCTGGAAATGATAAGGGTTTAAAAATCCTTTGGATGGGAATAGGAAGTGATATAGATATTCCTTGGTTAGGAAAAAGTGGTGTGAATTTTTATACTAGATATGTGCAAGATAATTATGGTGCAAGTAATGAAAATAGTTTCGATGGATATGTGGCTCACATAAATTGGTTTAAACCTATTTATCATTTTAATGGTAGTAGATTTTTGTCTTTTCAAGGTTATTTAGATTATGAGTTTGGCAGCGACCTTGCTCAAACAGATTTTGAAAAACAATACAGATCAAGTGATTCATTACAATCATATTTAGGTTTTTGGATTCATGATAAAAAATGGATAGTTGGATATGGATTAAAGGCTTATAAAGATATGACTCAATGGAAAGATGGAGAAATATTAAATGGTAAAAAGACTAATACTACAGGATTTGCAAACTATTTTAATGTTGCATACAAATTTTAAGAAGTGGCAAAAGCCCACTTCTTATAAAAAAGTCTTTTTATAAACCTCTTCATCCCAAGCTACTAAAACTTTATCATCAAATTCAATAACTGGTCTTTTAAAAAGCATTGGGTCTTTGCATAACCATTCATATTTTCCATTTGCATCTAGGTTTAACTCTTTTAGATTTAGAGTTTTGTATTTTGTACCTTTTGAATTAAATAAAATATTTATATCAGATTTATCTACCCAAGATTTGATTTTATCACTTGCAGGAGTCTCTTTTTTAAAATCAAAAAATTCAACTTCAATGTTATTATCTTTGAAAAATTTCAAAGCATTTCTTACACTCCCGCAAGTTTTTATTCCATAAACTGTAATCATTTTTTACTCAATAATTTTTGGAACTATAAAATAACCATCTTCAGATTTTGGAGCATGTTTTAAAATATGGTTTGATAGTTCTAAATCTTGATTTGAAACATCTTCTCTTAAAGGTGTTCCACCCTCGATTGTACTAAATGTTGCTTCGATTCCTGAAACATCAATTTCATTTAAATTTTCAACAAAGTTTATAATATCACCCAATTCAGTTTTTAGTGCTTCTTTTCTTGAATCATCAATTTCTAAACTTGAAAGTTTCGCTAATTTTGCTATTAAATTATCATCAACAGTCATAAATTTCCTTAATATATAATATTTTTAATTCTAGCTAAAAAGAGTTTATTTGCTTCTTTTAGCGTAAAACTCTTTTTTAAATTCAAGCCAATTATCATTTAAAATAGCAGTTCTTGCTTCTTTCATTAATGATAAATAGTAATGAATATTGTGAATAGAACCAAGTCTAAAATATGTAATCTCTTTTGCTCTGTAAAGATGATTTAAATATGCTTTTGAGAAGTTTTTACAAGTGTAACATTCACATGCTTCATCTATTGGCGTCATATCATCTTTAAAATCTGCTTTTTTGATATTTAATCTTCCAAAAGTAGTAAATAGTGTTCCATTTCTTGCATTTCTTGTGGGCATAACGCAGTCAAACATATCAACTCCACGCTCGATATTTTCTATTAAATCCTCAGGAGTTCCCACACCCATTAAATATCTTGGTTTATCCTTTGGCATAAATTGTGTAGTCCACTCAACAGTTTCGTACATATCTGCATTTGGCTCACCAACACTTAATCCACCAATTGCAAAACCATCATAGTCTGTTAAAGCACAAAGTTGTTCCGCACTCATTTTTCTAAATTCTTTGTCTGTTCCACCTTGGATAATTGCGAAGATATTTTGGTGTGTCCCAATTCCCTTTGCTTTTTGTTTCATGTGATATTCAATTGCTTCTTTTGCCCATTTTGTAGTTCTCTCAATTGATTTTGCAATTCTCTCTTTTGTATTTGGCAAGGCAACTAAATCATCTAAAATCATCATAATATCAGAGTTCAAATCATATTGTGTATCAAGTACACTTTGAGGTGTAAAGTAGTGTTTACTTCCATCAATATGTGATTTAAACATAATTCCATTTTCATCTGGTTTTGAGTTTGAGCTTAATGAAAATGCTTGAAACCCACCAGAGTCAGTTAAAAATGAGTTAGGAAATTTTGAAAAACCATGAAGTCCTCCAAATTTTTTAATAAGCTTACTCCCTGGTCTTAAATATAAGTGATAAGTATTTCCAAGTATAATTTTTGCTCCAAGTTCTAGCATATCGTTGGCATCAAGAGCTTTTACAGTTCCTTGTGTTCCAACTGGCATAAATACAGGAGTTTGGATTGTGCTGTGAGCTGTTTTTATTGTACAAGCTCTAGCTTTATTTGAAGTGGCGTCAATTGTAAATTCCATAAATAATATAAACCTTTTTTTTTGATAATCTTATTATATCTAAAGTAAGATTATAGCTCTTAATTGATAGATATTTAAAATCTACAATTAATTTTTTTAGGATATAATTGCCCTCATGAAAAAAATATTAATTATCCTAGATGGTATTGTTGCAAAAAAATTAATGCAAAGAATTATTGAAGCAAATACAGGTGACAATAGTTATGATGTAATATATATGAGCGACTTAATTTTACCTGTTCAAAAACCTTCAAACTTCACTTTTTATAAGTTTGACCCAACTTCAAAATCAAAACTAGCGATGGTTTTAGATAAAAATATTCATACAGAAGTTTTAATAGCTCAAAATTCAAAAGATGAAATGTTGAATGTAATAAAAAATATTAGAGAGCATACAAAAAATATTCAAATGACTATTTTAGATTATTGGGGAATGAAAATAAATGATCCTTTAGTAAATATTTACAGAGGAATAGAAGTTCTAGCAAATGGAATGGTTGAAAAACTTCCAAATGTTCCAGTTCTTGCCCAAAATATCGGTCTGAAGCAGGGTGAAATTATGGAAATTAGAATTCCATTTGGAAGCTCATATGCTTATAGATATATAGGTTCAATTGAGCAAAAAGAGTGGAAAATTTTCGGACTTTATAGAAATCAAAAAATGATTACAATAAAACCATCTTTAGTTTTAAAACCAAATGATGTTATTTTAGTTATTGGAAAACCAGATGTTTTAATGCAAGTTTATAATGCAATTGGAAAAACACAAGGGCAATTTCCTATGCCTTTTGGTGCAAATATTTATCTATATTTAGATTTATATTTACAAAATGACGAAAGCGTTAAGAAAGCAATAGATGAAGCAAAATATCTAAACCAAAAACTAAAAAATAATTTATTGATTGTCCGAATTACAAGGCCAACAAGTGTTGCAATTATGCAATATATTAAAGATGAATTGAAATATTTTCCAACAATTGTTTTAGTAATTGATTATGGAAATAAGGGCTTTAGTAAAATTATAAAAGAAGATTTCAGAAAAAACAATATTGGTATGATTATGTTAACAACTGAAATGTTTAAATATAAAGAGAATATAAAAAGTGTATTAGATTTAAAAATTCCAATTTTTAAATTTGGAAAAGAGAATTTAAAAGCCGTAAAAAGAACTGTAATTATTTTAAATGATACAAACTCTTATGAGCAAATATCACCAATTGTATTTGATATTTCTAGCCAATTAAAAATAAAAACAAAGATTTTTGATTTAGATCCAATTGGAGAAAAAGATGGAAAAACTAATCTTTTAGACCATTTTGAAAATTTAGCAAAAATATTTAATGAAAAAGTAGAAGTTGTGTCAAGTGCACAAAATCCAATAAGAGAACTTAAAAAACAAAAAGAGATGCTTCAACTCTTACCTTTAAAAGAGAATATGTTTAAAAAGAGATTTTTCTTTAAGTTTTTCTATACAAACAGCGATTTTATAGCATTCGATTTAAATAAATTTAATCAATTATTGATTCCAATAGTTGAAGAATAAAAGGAATAAATTTTATGAATTTTGAAAAATATCCATTTGAAAAATTAAATGAATTATTAGAGGGAATTATCCCAAATGAAGAGTATGCATTATCAGTTTTAACAATTGGTGAACCAAAATTTGAAACACCAGCTTTTATACAAGATAAATTAAAAGAGACTACTTCAAGTTTACAAAAATATCCCTCAACAATAGGGGAGCCATTTTTAAGAGAATCAATGATAAATTTTGTAAAAGCAAGATTTGATATTACTTTACATATGAGTCAAATTGTGCCATCTTTTGGTACAAGAGAAGTTTTATTTAATTTCCCACAATTTGCTTTATTTGATAAAAAAGATCCAGTTATTGCTTTTACAAATCCCTTTTATCAAATCTATGAAGGTGCTGCAATTGCTTCAAGAGCAGAAGTTATTCACATTGATTTAACAAAAGAGAATGGTTTTAAAGCAAGCCTTAGTGATGAAGATTTAAAAAGATGTGATTTAGTAATTTTAAATTTCCCAAATAATCCAACATCAGCTTCAATGAGCAAAGCAGAATTAGGTGAATGGGTGAAAAAAGCCTTAGAGTTTGATTTTATTCTAGTAAATGATGAGTGTTATTCTGAGATTTATTTTGATGAAGCTACAAAACCAGCTTCACTTTTAGAAGCTTCGATTTTCGTTGGAAATAACAGTTTTAAAAATGTTTTAGTAATGAACTCAATTTCAAAAAGAAGTTCTGCACCAGGTCTACGAAGTGGATTTATTGCTGGTGATGCAGATATTTTAAAAGAGTATTTACAATACAGAACTTATGTAGGTTGTGCTAGTCCAGTTCCTCTTCAAGAAGCAGCTGCAGTTGCATGGAATGACCAAGAACATGTGGCAGGTTTTAGAAAAATTTATAAAAAGAATTTTGAAATTGCAAATGAGATTTTAGGAACTCCAATTCCAGAAGCAACTTTTTATATTTGGTTAGAAGTTGAGGATGAGTTAGAATTTACAAAAAACTTATATAAAGAAAAAAATATAAAAGTATTACCTGGAAGCTTTTTAGGTAGAAATGGTTTAGGAAAAGGTTATATTAGAATAGCTCTTGTTGAAAATGAAGAGAAAACAAGAGATGTTCTTACACGATTAAAGGATTTTATAAATGGATAAAGAAGCACTATTTCAAGCAAGAACAAACCCAGATTTTTTGAAATATTTAGAAGAAGCAAGGGTTAATTCTATGAAAGCTGAAGATATAGGTTTAATGTATGAAACATTAGACTCTATGTTAGTTTTAGATTTGGATGAAGAGAATGTTAATAAATTGTACGAGCAAATTTTAAAAACATCATTTTCAAATGTTGAAAAAATATTAAACAAACATGAGAAATTAAATCTTGAGGGTGACAATTTACTTTATGTAAGAGCTTTATATGAACATGCGATTGAGAAATGGTCTTATGATAATTTTGATGGAGCAAAAGAGTTGATTTTTGTTTTAGCAAATATAATCGAAGATGAGACTTTAGAAAAAGCATTAAATATTTTGATTATATTTTTAGCTTCAAAAATCCAATTAGATGATTTTTATGATACAAGAGTTGATTTAGAAGCTGATGTAGAAGATGAAAAATATGGATATTTTATCATGAATTTTAGATTTGATAATCAAGAGTTTTTAAATGAAAACAAAGATATTTTAGCACAAGAGTACAAAAACTTAAAACATTTATTAGGAAATTAATTGAAAGTACATTTTATTGGAATTGGTGGAATTGGCCTTTCTGCCTTAGCTAGATTTTTAAATTTTGATGGACACGAAGTTAGTGGTTCAGATATGAAAAGCTCTTTAATTACAAAAGCTTTGGAAGATGAAGGAATAAAAGTTTCTTGTCCTCAAAGTGCTTCTAACATGAAAGATGATTTTGATTTAGTTATTTATTCAGCAGCTGTTACTGATGAGAATCCTGAGTTAATAGAAGCAAGATTAAAACAAATTAGAACTCTTTCAAGAAAAGAAGCATTACCAATTATTCTTGGAGATAAGAAAAACTATTGTGTTGCTGGTGCTCATGGAAAATCTACTACAACTGCAATGTTAGCTTCAATTTTACAAAGTTCTGCATTAATTGGAGCAATTTCAAAAGATTTTGGTTCAAATTTTAGATATGTAAGTGATTTAATTGCCTTTGAAGCAGATGAATCAGATGCCTCTTTTTTACTTTCAAATCCATATTGTGCGATTGTTACAAATGCTGAACCTGAGCACATGGAATATTATCATTATGATTATGATAAATTTTATGAGTCTTATGAAAGATTTATTTCACTTGCTAAAAAAAGAGTTTTAAATGGTGAAGATAATGATATAAAAAAATTAAAAATTGAAGAAGCAACTTATCTTTATCCAAGTGTTGATATTAAAAATCTTTGTTATACACTAAAAGATAATCAGCCTTGTACTAAATTTGATTTAAAAGATTTAGGTACATTTGAAGTTTGGGGATTTGGTTTTCACATGGCAACAAATGCTTCTTTAGCAATTCTTGCAGCACTTAATGAACTTGATGTTGAAACTATTAGAAAAAATCTTTTAGACTATAAAGGAATCAAAAAAAGATTTGATATTGTTCAAGCAAATAGCAAATTTGTAGTAATTGATGATTATGCTCACCATCCAACAGAGATAGAAGCTACAATGAAATCTATTGAGTTATACGACAATCTTACAAATATAAATAAAAGAATAGTTCTTTGGCAGCCTCACAAATATTCAAGAACAAGTGATAATCTTGAGGGTTTCAAAAAATGTTTTAGAAGATGTGATGAACTTATTATTTTGCCTATTTGGACAATTCCTGGTGAGAAAAAAATAGATATTGATTTTGAAAAAGAGTTTGCTCAATATAACCCAATTTTTGCAGATAGAGTTGTTTCTACTAATGGAAAAATTGAATTAATTAAAGATGAAAAAATTATCAAAACTTATGATGAAGGAATTTTCTTAGGTGTTGGTGCTGGAGATATTACTTATCAATTAAGATATAAATAGATTTGAGAATAATTATCTAAAATTATTTTAGATAATTATTACTTTTCCATTTTCTATTTTTATCTTTCCTTCTAATTCATATTCAAAAATTTTATTTGGATATTTGGAAATGGCACTTTCATAATTAGGATTATTTTTACAAAAAAGAAGAATTTCATCTTCTATAAATGTACTTTTTTCACCACATATATTGTAAATAAATTCATTAATATCATAAATAACTTCAATTAAGTTTTTTCTGATTAATTCTTGAGTTCCTAAACTTTCATTTATTCTATGGGGAAGTGTATAAACTTTTTTACCCATTTTTAAAGCGTAATTAACTGAAGTTAAAGAACCAGAATTCAAATCAGCTTCTGTAACAATCAAAAAATCACTTAATGCTACAACAATTTCATTTCTTAAAACAAAAGTATAATTCCTAGCTTTTTCTTTCTCTTTATAAGCAGAAATAATCAAACCATTCTTCTCTATATCAATAATTAAATTTCTATTAACACTTGGATAGCGAATATCTAAGCCATTAGCTACAACAGCTATTGTATTGTTTGCTTTTGCACCTTGATGAGCAATAGAATCAACTCCCATAGCAGCACCACTAACTATGCAAATATTTGCATTGGAGAATTTAGAAGCTAATTTGTAAGTAAACTCTTTCGTGTAGGAATTTGGCCTTCTACTTCCAATTATAGCAATCTTTTTTCTTTTTAAAAGTTCAAGATTACCAATATAAAAAAGTTCATCTGGATATTTTTTCATTGATGATAATTCTTCAATTTTGAAGTCGATTTTTGAAATCATAAAAGCTCTTTAAAAATAATTTAAATTATTATAACTTATTTTTTAAAGATATGGAAGTTGGTAGATAAATATAGGTTCAACATCTTTTAATAGATGTTTAGACTCTTTTAATACTTGAAGTGTAATATTATGTGGATGTCCAATAGCAATTGCATAACCTTGTTTTTTTGCTATCTCTATGGCTTTTTTTAATTGATTTTGAATAGCACTAAAGTTTCTATCATTATCAATGAAAGTATTTCTTACAATATAAGGCATATTATATTTTTTTGCATATTTTTTAACAACTGATTTTGCACTTGTTCTGCTATCAACAAATATAAAATTATATTTTTTTAATGCTCTAAATAATTTATCTACAGCTTCATCATTTTCAGTAAATACAGAACCCGTATGGTTATTTGTATAAACTGCATTTGGATACCAAGCTCTTAGCTGTTTAACTCTTTTTTCAATTGTTTCATAAGAGTCATTTATACTTAAAGTATTAATTTCAGGGCCTTTAAACGCACTTGAAGCTTGCATTGGAAAATGAATCATATAAAAAGATAGATTTTGCGCAATTTTTGCAGAATCAGGGTGAACATTTGTTGGTGGAAGAAAAGACATATTTGTTTTATAACCTAAAGCTAAAATCTTATCTTTTTGAGCTTGAGTTGTCACATCATCAATTACTATTGCAATTTTTGGTTTAGACTTTTTATCATAAGTAAAAGTATCTTTACTTGTAATGATACTTTTTTCATCAATTTTAGTAGGAGCTTTAGTTGAATCACTAGTCTCTTTTTTTGTAGAAACAGTCTCTTTTTGATTCTTGTCTTCTGATTTTTCTTTGTCTTTTAATTTTTCATCTTTAATTTCTTGAACTTTCTTCTGAACAATTTCATTCTCTTTATTTATTGTATCTTCAGATTCAATTTTATCTACTATTACTTTTTCAAGTTCTTTTGTATATTCTTCAAATTTATGTTCTTCATTAATATCAAATTTCTCTTCAAAAAAATCTTCAGGTTTTTGCTCTTTGAAATCTTTTATATCTTTTATTTTAGGAAGTAAAACTTCTTTTTTTTCTTCTTGGTTTTTTTTATCAATTTCTTGAGTTTTTGCATTTATTTCTGCGGGAATATTTTTAATTGTATCTTTATTTTTTATTGTAAAGTAACTAGCTATACTTGCTAAAAATGCAATTAAAAATATTACTAAAAAGATATTTAATAGTTTTTTATTTGAAAAGTTATTAGTTTTCTTTTGTGATTTTTTTCGTGGTTTTTTCTGATTCATATATCTCTTGAGTTTTTATTTAAGGAAGAAAAATCTTCCTTAAAATAAATTAGTTTTTGTCTTTGTTAACGATTTTGTTAGATGAAATCCAAGGCATCATTTCTCTTAACTTAACACCTGTTTGCTCAATTAATGAAGCTCTAGCATTTGCTCTTTCAGCGTTCATTCTTGGGTATCCAGATTGACCTTCTAAAATGAAGTCTTTTGCAAATCTACCATCTTGAATCTCTTTTAAGATTTCTTTCATAGCAGCTTTTGATTCAGCATTGATAACTCTTTTACCAGATACATAATCTCCATACTCAGCAGTATTAGAAATTGAATATCTCATATCAGCGATTCCACCTTCGAACATTAAGTCAACGATTAATTTTAATTCGTGTAAACATTCAAAGTATGCCATTTCAGGAGCATAACCAGCTTCTGTTAATGTTTCAAATCCAGCTTGAACTAAAGATACAGCTCCACCACATAATACAGCTTGCTCTCCGAAAAGGTCAGTTTCTGTTTCATCTTTGAAAGTTGTTTCAATAATTGCAGTTCTTCCACCACCAATAGCACTTGCATAAGATAATGCTAATTCTTTAGTAGTACCAGATGCATCTTGGTGAATTGCGATTAAATCTGGAATTCCTCCACCTTTAACAAACTCAGATCTTACAGTGTGACCTGGAGCTTTAGGAGCAACCATCATTACATTGATGTTTTTTGCAGGAATAATTCTTCCATAGTGAATGTTAAATCCATGTCCAAATGCAATTGTTGCACCAGCTTTTAAGTTAGGAGCAATTTCGCTTGCATAAATATCACCTTGATTTTCATCAGGTAATAAAATCATAACAACATCAGCTTCTTTAGTTGCATCAGCAACTGTTAAAACTTTGAAACCTTTAGCTTCAGCTTTTGCCCAAGATGAACCAGCTTGTCTTAATCCAACGATTACTTCAACACCAGAATCTCTTAAGTTTTCAGCGTGTGCGTGACCTTGTGATCCGAAACCAATCATTGCAACTTTTTTTGATTTAATTAAATCGATATTACAATCTTTATCATAGAATACATTTAAACCCATTAGTAAACCCTCTAAATATTAAATTTTTGAGATTATACAAAAAACTATCTAAATCTTAGATAACTTGACAAATTAAAGGGAAGAATACTCTTAGTTTTGCTACTATTAGATGATTATTCAAAAGGACAAAAATTGCTAAAAGAACTATTTATAAAAATTCAAACAAACTGTAAAGACTACTCAAAAGAGGAATTAATTGAGATAGAGAAGTTTTTAAAAGATGAAATAGTTATAAAAAATGATGATACTTTTGAACTAAACTCTAAATATAAAATTGCCCTCGTAAAAGTGGGGAAAAACCTTGTAATACTTGAAGATTTAATAAGTGAACATAAAAATATAAAAATAGAGTTTGATGATTTAAACGGGGCTTATGATGGTGATTTAGTATTAGCTAAAAGGGTTTTTAATCCAAGAAGTAGAACAAAAGCTAAAATTGAAAGAATCCTTGATGGGAAAAAAAATGATGTTTTAGTTTATATAAAAGACAAAGCATTTTATACAATAAAAGAAAATATAAAATTAGAAAATAAAAATGCTTTAAAATATAATGAAGGGGATGTTTTATTAGTTGATAATAAATCTTTAGAACTAATAAAAAATTTAGGAAATATAAAAGATCCTAAAATTGATGAACTTATTTCATTAAATCTTTATAATGAAATATACAGATTAGAAAAACATCTTGAAGTTGTTGCAAATATGGATGATACTAAAAAAAGAGTTGATTTAAGAGATTTGTATTTTTGTACAATTGATCCAAATAGTGCAAAAGATCATGATGATGCAATTTATTTTGATACAAAAGAAAATATCTTATATGTGGCCATCGCAGATGTTTCATATTTTGTAAAAGAGGGCAGTGAACTTGATTTGTTGGCCTTTAAAAAATCAACTTCTGTTTATCTTCCAACAAAAGTTTTACCAATGTTGCCACCAATTTTGAGTGAAGAGATGTGTTCATTAAAAGAGGGTGTTGATAGATACTCTTATGTTTTTAAACTTTATTTAGATTTAGAAAATCTAAATGTTAAAAAAGCTGAACTATTTGAAGCAATTATAAATTCCCACAAAAACTTCTCTTATGGAAGAATTGACAGAGTTATTGAAGGTCACCTTGACCAATATTCAAAAACTGAAAAAGATATATTTGATTATCTTATCCCTTTATATGAAATTACTAAAAAATTTAGAAAAAGAAGATTATTAAAAGGTTATGATTTTAGAACAAGCGAAAATAGATTAAAATTGCGTAATGATAATTTAGAATCTATTGAAGTTGAAACATCAACAGCTTCACATCAATTAGTTGAAGAGTGTATGTTATTAGCAAACATAGAAGCTAGTAAAAAAGTAAATATGGTTGGAATTTACAGAATCCATGAAGAACCAGCTTTTAAAGCTATCTCAAAACTTGTAGATGATGTGAATATTTTAGGAGTTAATGTAAAACTTCAAAGTGATGTTCATGATACAATTGTACATATTCAAGAAAAAGCAAAAGCTTCTATGATGGGAGCTGAAATTGATGAGTTGATTATTCAAGCTCAAACCCAAGCAAAATACTCTTCAAAAAATTTAGGACACTTCGGTTTAGGATTTTCTTCATATTCTCACTTTACAAGTCCAATTAGAAGATATTCAGATTTAGTTTTACACAGAATTCTAAAAACAAAACAAACACCTAAAAATATTGATGATATTTGTGAACATATTTCACTGAATGAAAGAAAAATTGACCAACTTGTATGGGATTTTGAAGATAGAAAATATGCAAGATGGGCAAGTTTAAATATTGATGAAGAGATAAAAGTAAAAATAGTTGATACTGAAAAAGCAAAAGCTGTTTGTTATGAAAAAATGTTTGGAATGAAAGTAGTTTTAGAAAACTATAAAGGACAAAAACTTTTTACTAAACTAAGAGTAAAAATAAAATCAGCCGACACAGTAACAAAAGTAATTGTTGCAACTGTAAAATATTAAAATTTATAAAAGAGTTTAGGATAAAATTTCGACATGTATAAAAATGAATTTGATAACTATTTAAAACAAAATAAAAAATTTAAAGCTTATTTGTTTTATGGACAATCTATTTTTTTAATAGAACAGTATGCTTTAGTAATTGCTCAGTCTTTAGGAAATAATGATGAAATAGAGAAATTATATTTTGAAGATTATGATTTTAAATATGTTAAAGATAAACTATTACAATCTTCTTTATTTTCAAGCAATAATATCGTTTTAATAAAAATAGATAAAAAACTTCCAAAAAAAGAGCTTGATTCTTTAATTGAAGCTTGTAATACAAATCCAGATAGCACACTAATTATTGCAGCTTTAGGTGATAGTGATTTTAAAACGATGGAGAGTAGTTTTTCTTTAAAAACAAATTCTGCGGCTGTAAGATTTTTTTCTCCAACAGATACAGAAGCCATAAAGTTTTTGGAATATGAAGCAAAGATGCTTAATATGAAAATAGAGCCAAGTGCTTTAAATCACTTATATTTTATGCATAAAAATGATTTAGCTTTATGTGTAAATGATATGAAAAAATTAGCAATTTTTGATGAACTTGTTACAACTCATCTTGTGGATGCCCACTGTTTTGGTATAGGAACTGTTAATTTTGAAGATTTTTTACATGATTTATTAAGTGGAAAAGATATAAGTTCTGATTTAAGTTTGCTTCTTGATGAGGGAATGAATGAAATTTATTTGTTAAATCAAATAACTTCTTTTGTACAACAACTTTTTATGATAAGTTCATATGCAAGAACTTTAGGACAACCTAATCCTAAAGAAATTTTAGGATTTATTCCACCAAAGAATATTTGGGAAAAGAAATCAAAATTAGCGATAAATAAAAAACCAGAGGTTTTTCAAGAGATATTAGAATACTTATTAGATATAGAATTAGACTTTAAAACTTCAAAGATTGACAATCAAAACTTATATCTTCAAGCAAGCTTAAGAAAGTTTACAGTTTTATTTAGATAGAATCTCGCACTTTACAAAGAAAGAAATCCTTGCTGATATTAGGAAATGTAAAGATACCGGCACAAACTATAAGGAGAATTAATGTCAAAAATCAAACATTATGAAACAATGTTTATATTAAAACCTACATTAACTGAAGAAGAAACTGTAGCACAAATTGATAGCATCAGAGCTATTATTGAGAAAAATGGTGGAGAAATCGTATCATTTGATAATGTTGGGCAAAGAGAATTAGCTTATGAAATCGAAAAATGTAAAAGAGGTTACTATTATGTAATCTATTTCCAAGGTAACCCAGCAGGAATTGCTGAAATCGAAAGAAATTACAGAATGAACGAAAACTTAATTAGATTTATCTTCATTAAATACGAAAGCAAAAAAGAAATTGCTTCTTGGACTAAAATGAGTGATGAGGCAGCTAAAAAAGCTAATAAATAATAATATTTAGGAATCTTACATGTATAACAAAGTAATAATGGTAGGAAATTTAACAAGGGATATTGAATTAAGATATTTACCATCAGGTTCTGCAATTGCGAAATCTGCTGTTGCAACATCTTATAAATACAAATCTTCAACTGGTGAACAAAAAGATGAAGTTTGTTTTTTAGATTTCAATATATTTGGTAGATCTGCTGAGGTTGCTAATCAATACTTGAAAAAAGGTTCTAAAGTTTTATTAGAGGGAAGACTTGTATTTGAACAATGGACTGCCCAAGATGGATCTACAAGAAGTAGACACTCTTTAAGAGTAGATACTATGAAAATGTTAGATTCTAAGGGTGAGGCTATGAATACTGGGGACAGCCAGGGTTATAATCCGCAAGGATCTTATAATCAACCAGCAGCTCAATACGATGAACCTTCTTCTCCAGCAAGCTATGGTGGTATGAATCAAGCAAAACCAAGAGTTGAGCAACGAATACCTGAAATTGATATAGACGAAGACGAAATACCGTTTTAGAAAGGACATCAAATGGCAGAAAGAAGAAAGTACGGAAAAAAATATTGTAAATATACTGAGATGAAAGTAGATTTCATTGATTATAAAAATACAGAATTATTAAAATTATCTATGAGTGAAAGAGGTAAAATTATGCCTAGAAGACTTACTGGTAACTCTAAAAATTCACAAGAAATGGTAGAAAAAGCAATCAAAAGAGCTAGACATATGGCATTAGTTCCTTACATTGTTGATACTAAAAACATTACTGATTCTGCATACGCAAGATCATTTTACTAAGAATTATTTTTAGTAAATAAAAAAGGGAAGAAGTTTAACTTCTTCCCTTTTTTTATGTTTGAGAGTTATAAAAAATTTATAACTTTTCCCAAACAGTTCCATTAACTGTATCCATAACTGAAATTTCAAGTGCAATTAATTCATCTCTTACAGCATCTGCTGTAACAAAATCTTTTTCTTTTTTAGCTTCATTTCTTTTTTCTATTAGTTTTTCAATTTTAGATTTAGTATTTTCATCTATTCCAAATTGGAAGTATTCATAAGCATCATTAAATCCAATACCTAAAATATCATTAATAAATAAAATATTTGCAACTAATTCTTTTTTTAGATTTTTATCTTTTGGATTAGCATCTAATTTATCATTTGCATTTCCAATCATTTCATCAATAACTGAAAAAGCTTTTGATGTATTCATATCGTCATTTAAAGCTTTGAATATCTCTTCAGAGAAGTTTTTATTCACACTTGAAGCTTCAACTGCATAAACCCTTTTTTTAACTCTATAAAGCTTATCTAGCCTTTTTTTAGATGAAAGTAAGTCCTCTTCATTGAAATTAAAGTTTGCTCTATAATGTGTAGACATTAAATAAAATCTAATAACTTCACCTGAGTATGATTTTAATACATCTTTTAAGAAAAATGAGTTTCCTAAAGATTTACTCATTTTTTCCCCATCAATATTTACAAAACCATTGTGCATCCAATATTTTGAAAGATTTTGTCCACTTGAACATCTAGTTTGTGCAGCTTCATTTTCATGATGTGGGAAAAGTAAATCAGCTCCACCTCCATGAATATCTATTTGAAACTCAGAATCTTTATAAGCTAAATGTTTTTCAATCATAGCACTACATTCAATATGCCAACCTGGTCGTCCAAGTCCAAAAGGAGCATCAAAACTTACATCATTAGTTTTTGAAAATTTCCAAAGAGCAAAATCTGATGGATTTCTTTTTTCATTATTTACTTCAACTCTTGCTTGTGAGTTTTCATCACTTGCTTTGTGAGACAATGTTCCGTAAGAGTTATCTTTTGAAGTATCAAAATATACACTATCACTTGTTTTATAAGCAATATCTTTTTGCATAAGATTTAAAATCATATCTTTCATACTTTCAAGATTTTCTGTAGCTTTTGGTTCAATTGTATTATCTAGGATATTTAAAGCTTTCATATCAGCTTTATAAGCGCTTATATAAGTAGTTGTGATTTCTTCAAGAGATTTATTTGAGTCGTACATTTTTTTGATAATTTTATCATCAATATCAGTGAAGTTTTTTGTCATAATAACTTCATAATCATTTGCTTTTAAAACCCTATGAAGTAAATCAAAGGCTATTGCACTTCTTGCATGACCTAAGTGAGAATCATCATAAACAGTTGGTCCACAAACATAAATCTTAGCTACATTAGGAATAATAGAGTTAAACTCTACTTTTTCCTTTTTTACTGAGTCGTAAATATGTAGTAACATGTTATTTAAATAGTGCTTCTAAAGATGCTGTATCAGTTACTTTGTCTTCAGAAACAGTTTTTTCATTATTGTTTGAAGAACTTACTGTTGAAGCAATTTCAATTAATTCAATATCATATTTTGTAAGCATTGAAGCTAATCTAATATTTAAACCAGCTTTTCCAATAGCTTTAGATTTTTGATCACTTGGAATTGTTACAACTGCTTTTCCTTTTTCACCATAAGAAGGAGCTTTTTCAATTTTTACACTATTTACAAGTGCTGGTGATAATGCTCTTGAAATAAACATTTCAGGAATTGTAGAGAACTCAACACAGTCTATATTTTCACCATTTAGTTGTTTTGAAACCGAACCAATTCTAACACCTTTTACACCAACAACAGAGCCAATTGGATCAATTTGAGGATCAATAGATGAAAGTGCAATTTTAGATCTAGTTCCAGGAATTCTAGCACTTGCTTCAATTGTAACTTTTTTATCTTTTAATTCAGGAACTTCAAGTACTAAAAGATTTTCTAAGAATTTTGGAGAAGTTCTTGAAATATCAATTAGTAAACCATTAGTTTTATCAATATTTACACCTTTAACAACGGCTTTAACAACATCCCCAACTTTAAAAGTTTCACCTTTTATTCTACTTTTTCGTTGTAGAATACCTTTTACTTCACCAATTTCAATAAATGTATTCTCTTGTCTATCAATTCTAGTAACAGTTCCAGCTATAGTTTTTCCGATTTTATCTTTATATTTACTTACAAGATTTTCTTCAATAAATCTTTGAAGTCGAAATTCAAAATTATTATGTAATATAGTAGCAGCATTTCTTCCCATATTCTCGAACTCTAAATCATAGTTCATAAAATCGCCAATTTCTAAATCTGGGTCAATCTCTTTTGCTTCATCAAGAGTAATATAATTTTCATAATTAAGCGCTTCACCATATTTATTTACTGCATTAGCATGTAGTCTTTCATCTTCTTCAGATACAACTTCTATTTTTTGAAATAGTTCAAGTTTTCTGTTTACTCTATCAATATTTGCATCAAAAGTAAGTGTTTCATCAACCATCTTTTGAGCTGTTTTAATCAAAGCTTCTTTTAGTGCATTTTCAACATCATCAATTTTGAGACCTTTTTCATATGCAATTGAATCTAAAATATCTATTATTTTATCCATTAATAACCTTTTATTTGTTGACATTGAAATGATTGTTTTGATTTCCAATGTAGTATAGGTTATTAGTATAGCTAAAAAAGCCTTTTATAGAAATTAAAGTAATTTTGGGATAAAATATATCACTAATTAAAAAAGAAAAAGGCTTAATAAATGGAATTATTATTTGCAAGAAATGAGTTAAATGAAAAACCAAAAAAAGTGCAACTAGAAAAAATTAAAGAAGATTTAAATAAAGACGGGCAAAAAATCTTTTATTTTGACAGAGATAACTCTCACAAAGATATGATGGCATTAGTAGATGCTTTAGAAGCAGATGGAAATAATGTTTACTTTAGAGAAGTAAAATATGGTTTAGCTGATGATGAATATATGTATGAGGTTCATGCACTTTAATATTTAGGTATTTAAGTAAAATTAATTATGAGTTCAAATAAAAAACTATTTATACAAACATTAGGCTGTCAAATGAACGACACAGACAGCCAACATATTGCTGCTGAGTTAGAAAAACACAAAGATTATATTCAAACAGACATCATGGAAGAAGCTGATTTAATTATAATCAATACTTGTTCTGTAAGAGAAAAACCTGTTTCGAAACTTTTTTCTGAAATTGGTCAATTTAACAAAAAGAAAAAAGCAGGTGCAAAAATTGGTGTTGCTGGTTGTACGGCATCACATTTAGGTGAAGATATTATAAAAAGAGCACCTTATGTAGATTTTGTTCTTGGTGCTAGAAATATCTCAAAAATAAAAGACATAGTTGATATAAAAGGTTCAGTAGAAATTTCTATTGATAATGATGAATCAACTTATGACTTTTCAACTGCAAAAACAAATCAATATAGAGCAAGTGTTAATATCTCTGTTGGATGTGATAAAAAATGTACTTATTGTATAGTTCCAAGTACAAGAGGTGAAGAGATTTCTATTCCTCCTGAAATGATTGTTGAACAGGTACGAAAATCTGTTGAGCAAGGTGCTGTTGAAGTAATGCTTTTAGGTCAAAATGTTAACTCTTATGGAAGAAAATTTTCTGATGGAAGAGGTAAATACACATTTACAAATCTTTTACAAGATGTTTCAAAAGTACAGGGACTAGAAAGAATCAGATTTACTTCTCCACATCCTTTACATATGGATGATGAGTTTATTGAAGAGTTTGCTAAAAATGATAAAATCTCAAAATGTATTCATATGCCTTTACAAAGTGGTTCTACAGAAATTTTAAGAGCTATGAAAAGAGGTTATACTAAAGAGTGGTTCTTAAATAGAGCAAATAAATTAAGAACACTTGTTCCAAACCTTAGAATTACAACTGATATTATTGTTGCATTTCCAGGTGAAACGCAAGAAGATTTTGAAGATACATTAGATGTAGTAAATCAAGTTAAATTTGATCAAATTTTTAACTTTAAATACTCTCCAAGACCAGGAACTGAAGCTTTAAATATGAAAGATTTAGAAATTCCTGATGAAATAGGAAGTGCTAGATTAATTGAGTTAATTGAGCTACATAAAAGACATTTGGAAGAGACAATGCCTTCTTATATTGGTGATACTTTAAATGTTTTAGTTGAAACTTTAAAACCAAATGGTGAAGTTTGTGGATTTACAGATAATTCTTTACAAGTATTTACAAAAGGAAGTGATGAGCTTTTAGGTAAATTTGTAAATGTTAAAATTACTGATGCTTCACGAACATCTTTAAAAGGTGAAGTTGTACTTTAATGAAAAATTATTTTAAATTTAATATATTGCCTTATGTATTATATTTATTAATAAATTTTATATATTTTACAAATAAAAAAGTTTTTCATCATCCCAAATTAAAGGATGATGAAGCTTTTGTGTTTGTTGCTTGGCATGGAGATTTAGTTTCACAACCATTAAATTATTTCAAGAAAAGACCAAATGGCACAGTAAAAACTATGATTAGTCAAAGTAAAGATGGCGAGATAATAACAAAAGTTTACTCATTATTTGGAATAGGTGCTATTCGAGGATCTTCTTCTAAAGGTGCTACTAAAGCATTAATTAGTACAATAAAAGAGATTAAATCAGGTTCAGATGTAGCAATATCTCCAGATGGACCCAGAGGACCACGACATAGTTTTGCTGGTGGTGTAATAAGTATTGCTCAAAAAAGTGGTGCTAAGATTGTAATTTTAAGTTCTAAACCAACTAAATATTGGCAATTTAACTCATGGGATAGATTTGTATTACCAAAACCGTTTGGAAGAGTAGATTTTTATATGTCTGAACCTTTAGATGTTACTAATCTTGAGTTTGAAGAGGCAAGGGATTTTGTTAGAAATAAAATGTTATTGAATATAGTTAGTTAAAAGTTAGATAGGAAATATATGTTTACTAAAGAGTCTTTGTATATTAATGCTGTGAAATATGATACTCAACTAAAGCTTGATTATAAAAAATTAAGTAATGAAGAAATTATTAATACTACTAATTCAGTTTTTTTAGTTGATAGTGATTTAATGCCTTTAAATATTGCTGAAAAATTAAATGCATCACAAGCTGAAATTGATAATACTTTTATCTCTACACTTTTAATTAATGATACAACAAGACTTGTTCCTAAGGCATTATCTTCTAAATTAAAAGATTGTGAAATTGCAAAATTTAATAATGAATATGATATTGCAGTTCTTAAAACTACACTGTTTGAAACTAAAAATTATTTTATAAAAACAGGTATAGATTATATCTATTCTGCTTTTCATTTAATAAATCTTCATATAGATAAAAATATCTCAAGAAGTGAATTTATTGTATTTTTATTTAACAGTAAAGCTTTTATTGTTATTTTAGATGCAGCTGGAGTGATAGTTCATAATACTATTTTAGATTTACCAACTTTTGAGTCAGTTAAAAAGACTCACTTTTATGAAGATGATATAGATGGACAAAAACTTTTTGATGAAATTTATTACTTAGAATTAAATGAAATTATCCATAATACACTAAATAATTTCTATGAGAAAAAGAATAATACCTTTGTAGAAAAAGTAACACTACTTTATGTATCAAAACAATTAAATCAAGAACAAATAGAGCAATTAGCCGAGGATTTACTTTTAAAAGTTGATTATCATCCTATAAATATTGATGAAGAAGTATTTGAATTATCAAGGGATAAACATCTAAAGAAAAGCTTTATTAAACCTCGAAAAAAGAAAAAGAAAAGAGATTACACTAATGTATATATATTTTTCTTTATAGCTTTAATTGCTTTTATTACTTATGAAGTTTATATAAGAGTTGATTTTAATGAGTTATTTAAACAAAAAGATACAATTTCACAAAAAGTGGAAAATATGCAAAGTACTAATGAATTTTTAACTTTGCCAGATCATGTAAATCTAAATGATCAAATAGAACAAAAAGTTAGAACAGTATTTGAATCAATTCCTGATGATGTTGTTATTAATGAGTTAAAAATTGATAAAAATATTTTAGAAGTAAAAGGACTTTTTTTAAAAGAAGATACTTTTGCAAGCTCTTTAAAACCTAATTTAGATAAATTATATAAAGATGTAGTTTATACAACAAATTCAAAAGATAAAAAATTTAAACTTGATGGAGTTGTACTTGCAAAAGAGAGTATAAATTCAGATAAAACTTTTAAAACATTTAACAAACAGTATTTAACTGATGAATTTATGCCTTTGGATAGAGTTACTGAGCAATTAAAAATTTTATTACCATTAGATTCTATAATTAAATACAATACAACAAGTTCAAATAGTAATATTACGAGATTTATATATACTGTAAATATTTTAATTAAAGAACCAACAGAGTTTTTTGATATGTTGGATGTACTAAATAATGAATTATATTCAATTCATATCTCTTATCCTTTGAGTATGCTAAAAACAGATGCAGGTATTGAAGCAGAGTTTATTTTAGTATTTAATCAAAAAAATGAAGTAAAATAAAAACTTGTTTTACCAAGTTTTTATTTCATTATAAATAGAGTCTCTCTCAACTGGTATAAACCCAGAATTTTTAATTAAATCCACAAATTCTAATTGTGCTATTCCATTTGCACTTGATGCTCCTGCTGCACTTTGGATTGATTCTTTTTCAATTGTTCCATCAACATCATTTGCACCAAATTCTTGAGCTATTAAAGCTAGTTTAACAGTTGAAGTTGCCCAATAAGCTTTTATATTTGGAATATTATCAAGTAAAATTCTAGCTATTGTATAAGTTTTAAGTATCTCTTGACCAGTTAAAGGTTCTTTTACTTTTAAATAATTGTTTTCAGTTTGATATACAAGAGGAATAAAGGCATTAAAACCACCTGTAATGTCTTGTAGGGCTCTTAATCTTAACATGTGATCAATTCTATGGTTTCTATCTTCTACATGTCCAAAAAGCATTGTAGCATTACTTTTTTTACCTTTTTCATGCCAAAGTTTGTGAATTTCTAACCATTGTTCTGATGTAACTTTTCCACCACAGATTCTTTTTCTTACTTTTTCATCAAAAATTTCAGCGCCACCACCTGGCATAGAATCAATCCCATGTTCAACCATCATATCAATTATCTCTTGATATGAAAGATTATATTCTGTACTTAGAAAATGAATTTCAGCAGCTGTCAAGGCTTTTACATGAATATTTGGAAAATTATCTTTAATTTTTTTAAATACATCCATGTACCATTGTAAACCAGTATGTGGATTATGAGCAGAAACTATATGAACCTCTTTTATATTATTTTTTGAAGAGTTTTTTACAACTTCAAGAATTTCTTCATGGCTCATTGTATATTGGTGTGGGTTTTTTCTACTTGCACTATATGCACAGAATTGACAAACATCTTTACAAATATTTGTTGGATTAATATGCCTATTTATATTGAAGTAAGTTTTTTTACCATGTTTATCTTCTCTAATTTTATTGGCAAATGATGCAAGTGTAAATAAATCCAAATCATATAGTTTTATTGCATCTTCATATTCTAATCGTTCATTTCTTTCTAATTTTTCTATAATATTCATAATTTTCCTATTCGCAATTTAAATCTTGAGTATATTTATTATCTCTTTCTTGATGAATAAATCCAATACAACTTTGTTTTAAATCATCATCGTAAAATATTACCTTAAAAACACTACTTTGGTATCTTGTTTCCTTATCTTCAACATTTAATTTATTTATAACTTTTAGTTGTGAAATATTTGGATGACCAATTGTAGCTAGTACTTCTTTTAATTTTTCCTCTTTTAAATCTTTTATTATATAAAATATAATAAAACCAAGGGCAATTAATATACTAATAATAATAACAGTTTTTTTTGGTAATCTTCTTACTTGATGAGTATTCATCTTAGTTCTCCTTTAATGGTTTAAATGAACACTCTTCACCATCGTAATATTCAATAGTTCCATCTTCAATTTTATAATACCAACCATGGATTTGTATCTCACCGGCTTTTACTTTTTTTTCAATATAAGGGAAAGTTAAAAGATTTTCCATTTGATGAACAATAGAGATTCTTTCTGTTGCTCTATATAATTTTTCTTTATCCTCTTTATCTTGAATTGCTAAAAGAGTGTACTCTTTAGCTCTTTTTCCAAGGTCTAACCATTTTTTTACATTTATTAAATCAGGAGAATCTCCTAAATCTTGATATAAACTTTTACAAGCTCCACAATGAGAATGTCCACAAACTATTATGTGTTTTACAGTTAAAACATTAACTGCATATTCAATAACTGCTGAACTTCCATGATAGTCATTATCTGGATTATACGGAGGAACAAAATTACCAACATTTCTTAAAATAAACATATCTCCTGGTTTTGTATCAAGCATTAAATCTGGAGTAACTCTACTGTCACTACATCCAATAAATAAGATTTCAGGTTTTTGCCCAGTCTCAACAAGTTGTTTTAAATCATCTTCATATTTTGGAAAACGAGCTTCTCTAAATTTTTGATTACCTTTTATTAAGTCATTAATTAACATTTGAATCCTTTAATAAGTTACATATTTTTGTTAAATCATCTTCATTTATATCTACTTTTGCAATTAATCTAATAATTGCTTCTTTTACAGTTGGTTGTCTAATCGCTCCAACTAAAAAACCATTTTTCTTTAAATTTTCTTGTATAATTTTTACTTTTTTATTATCACCTATTAAAATAGGAATAATTAGACTTTGGGATTTTAAACCCAAAATATCATAAATAATAGTTAGATTTGTTTTTATTTTTTGTTTTAAGAATTCTTTATTTTTTATAATAAAATCTAAAGATTCATGTGCAAGTGCAGTATCAAAAAGAGATGGTGCAGTTGAGTATATTATAGGTTTTGCTCTATTTGTTAGAAAATCAATAATCTCTTTAGATGCTAAAATATAAGCTCCATATGAGCCATAAGCTTTTCCTAAAGTTCCCATTTTTATATGATATTTATTTGGTTTTATTTTGTAATAATCAAAAATGCCTAAAAGATTATCACCTAGTACACCAAAACTATGCGCTTCATCAACAATTAAAATAGCTTTTTTTTCATTTGCTATTTCAAATATTTCCAATGGAGCTAAATCACCACCCATTGAATAAACACCCTCAATTGCTATTATATTCCTTCCAGTTCTTTGATTTTTAAAAATTTTTTGTTCTAAATCTTTAAAATCATTGTGCTTAAATATAATAACTTGTTCAGGTTTGAGAAGTTTAGTGGCTAATATTCCACTTGCATGGTACTCTTCATCTATAAATAAAGTATCATTTTTTCTTACAAGAGCTTCAATCATAGAAATATTTGCTAAAAAACCAGAGCCAACTACAACTCCTGCCTCAAAGTTATTTATGCTACATAACTTATCTTCGAAATTTTTATGAATTTTGCTATATCCATTTACTAACATTGAGGCTTTTGGTGAGTGGTAATTTTCTTTTAGAACATTTTCATAAGCATTTTGAAAAAGAGTTTTATTTGTTGAAAGACCTAAATAATCATTTGAGGCTAAATCAATCAAACTATCATCAAAAACTTCTCTTGTTCTAAATCGATTGGACTTTTTAATTGATTCTAATTCTTTTGAGTACAAATATTTCTCCGTAAGCATTTTTGTATGATAACTAAAAAGTGCTAATAAAAAATTAAATTTTAGAATTTCTCTCATCTGCTAGATTATTGCTACTATGAGTTGTTATAATTCTTATACTAATTTTATATATAAGTCCATAATAGTAAGAGGTGTTTTTGCGACCTTCACCTCTTACTCTTATATTTTCTAAATTGTAATATTCTCAATAAAATCAATAGTCTCATCTGTTACAATAATTGCATCAATACAATAGGAAATATCTAACTTTTTTGTTTGAATATAATAATCAACACTTCTTTTTATTTTAGAAATTTTAGATTTTGTAAGGTTGTTTATAGCAGTTTCATAATCAGGGGCTGATTTTACTTCACAAAAGTGATAAGTAGAGTTTTTTGTGGCAATAATATCTATTTCACCTAATTTTTTTGCATAGAAGTTTTGTTCAATTATTTTAAAATCTAAATCTTCTAAAAAAGAGATAGCTTTTTTTTCAGCAAAATCTCCCTTTTCTCTACTCATAAAAAATCATCCTCCACCAACAAATTGAAGAAGCTCAATCTTGTCATCATTTTTTGGAATAAAACTACTCCAATCATCTTTTTTTACGATATTCATGTTTACAGCTGCTGCCATTACTTTATTTTCAATTTGTAAATCTGTAATAATATTTTGAAGTGTTAATGAGTCTGAAAACTCTTTTGTTTCGCCATTTATTATAAGTGTCATTTTTATACCTTATTATATTTTTTATAAAGTTTGATTATACAAAGAGTTAACTTATTTCCTAATATTCAGAGTTTTAAATCTATCACCCATTCCCGTTGGTTCAAGTAAAACTTTTACTTTTTGAGTCTCTTTTAAATATGTAGTTTCATCTACATTTGCTTTTAAAATTTCAAGTAAATCTAATATCCCAAACTCTACTAGAGATTTTAATTGAGTGTTAAATTTTATATTTGAAATATCAAGTTCTCTAAAACAATCACTTAGATAATTAAAATGAACATCATAGGTAATATCTGAGTTTTTAAAGAGTTTTTCTAAAGGTAAATTATCTTCAAAAATAGGGTAAACATTGTGCTTCTCATAAACTCTTGTTGAAAAATCATTTCTTGGAAATCTATCTCCATAATCAAAAGTTAGAAATTCAAAAGTTTTGATATTTGAATAAAGCGTAGTTACAAAATTTTTGTATGAAAGGGCAACTTCACCTTTTGTGATATGATATTTTTTGCAGTGATTTATTATATTTTCATCAGTACAATCAAAAAATTCTATTTTATGATTTGAAACAAAGCCTTGTTGTAAAGTTCCTTCTTTATTTGTATAAACCAAATCACATGAAAAAGCATCAAATATTTCATTTGCAAGAACATAAGCATTTTCAAGTTTTACTTCACTTATATCATTGTAATGTTTTAGTTTTATTATTTCTCCAAAAGAGTCATTTAGATATTTTTTTTGTTGTTCTTGAAGATTTGGAAACCGCTCAACTATTGCAAAATTTAGAGTCTTTAAAAGTTGAGGTTTTAAAGTGTAAATAAACTGGATAATATCAGCTAATAAATATCCATGATGAGCACCAATTTCTAAAATAGTTGTATTAGCTGGTAAAAATCCCTCCTCAATAGAAGTGATTATTTTTTTAGCAATTGAACCACCAAAAAATGATGAAGTGGAAACAGAAGTGAAGAAATCCCCATCTTTTCCTATTTGTTTGTAATTTGAGTAGTAGCCATCTTGGCCATAAAGCCAATCGTTAAAGTAGTCATTAAATTTAATCATAAAAGGATTGTATCAAAAGAGTTGTAAATAAAAAGATTTCTCTTTTTATCTACAAACATCAATTACAGATTGTTGATTTGGATATAAATAAACTTCAACTCTTCTGTTTAATCCCATATTAGCATCACTTGTATTTGGAGCTACTGGTTTATCAAAAGAGCAGCCTCTTGAAAAAATTTGATTTTGTACACCTGTATTATTAATGATATTTCCTACATTTGTAGCTCTTTTTTCTGATAGTGTAAGATTGTAAGCATGTGTTCCTCTGCTATCTGTATGACCTACTACTTGAACTAAAGTATTTGGATATTTTTGTAAAACAGTTGTGATTTTTGCTATTTTAGTTCCAGCTGCATAAGTTGGATTAGCTGAATTTGTTTCAAACATCATATCATCTCTAAACATGATTTTTACATAGTTATCTGTATTTGAAACAATCAAGTCTTGATTTGGGTCTAATGCAGCTGTTGGGTTATTATTTACATTTGTATTTAAACTTTGAGCAACTTCTTTTGCTTGATTATCCATACTATAACCAACTGCACCACCAATTGCTGCACCTGCAACTGCACCTATTACTTTGTTTCTTCCTTTACTTCCACCATCAATATTATTTCCAAGAACAATACCTGCAATCGCTCCAAGAGTTGTTCCAATAATTGCATTTTGATTTTCATCATAAGTTTGATTTCCAGTGGTTTGGGCACAACCACTAATCATTGTTGCTATTGCTATTGAAGAAATGAGAGTTTTAAAATTTAATAATTTCATATAAAGCCTTTAAAAATTTATTTCGAATTGTTGATTTTATCATCTTTATTGTGAAATAATTGTTATGTAATAAAGTAACTTGATTTGTAATAATTGTATGTTATAATTAATGCAACTCAAAAGGAGAAACTATGGAAAAAAGAACAAAAATATTAGCAACTTTAGGCCCAGCAAGCCATAGCGTGGAGATGATTGAAGGACTTATAAAAGCCGGTGCAAATATGTTTAGATTAAACTTTTCACACGGAAGTCACGAATATCATTTAGAAACATTAAATAATATTAGAACAGCAATGAAAAACTTAGATAAAACAGTTGGAATTTTACAAGATATTTCAGGACCAAAAGTAAGAATTGGTGATTTAAAAGAGCCATTTGAATTATATAGAGATGATGTAATTACATTTTTAAAAGATGATATGATTGGATACAAAAAAGCAGACAAAGAGTATGTTGTATCTATTAATTATCCAGATATTTTAGACAAAGTTAAAATAGATGAATATATATATTTATATGATGGAACAATTAGAGCAAAAGTTATTGAAATTGGAAAAGAAGTAAAAGCTAGAATTGAAAATCATGGAACACTTTCTTCACGAAAAGGTGTAAACTTCCCAAATACTGTAATTGACATTGATGTAATTACAAAAAAAGATGAAATTGATATTGCTTGGGGAGTTGAAAACGAAGTTGATTATTTTGCTATTTCATTTGTTCAAAATGCAAAAGATATGAGAAGAGCTAGACATCTTTTAGGTTCATATAAAGGTAAATTAATCGCAAAAATTGAAAAATTTGATGCTGTTGAAAATATTGATGAAATTATAGAAGCAAGTGATGGATTAATGGTTGCTAGGGGAGATTTAGGAATAGAAGTACCTTATTATGATGTTCCTACAATTCAAAAAATGCTTATTAAAAAAGCAAATTTAAAAGGAATCCCAGTAATTACAGCAACTCAAATGCTTTTATCAATGACTCAAAATGAAAGAGCTACTCGTGCTGAAATCTCAGATGTTGCAAATGCTGTTTTAGATGGAACTGATGTTGTAATGCTTTCTGAAGAGAGTGCAGTTGGAGAAGACCCAGTTAATGTTGTTGATACAATGCATAATATTATTGCAAAAACTGAGGGTATTTATAATTACGATAAACAATACAAATTCCCATATTTAGATGAATTTGATGTTATTCAAGCAACAGTTACAAAACTTGCAGATGATTTAAAAGCAAATGGTATTTTAGCACTTACAAGTTCTGGAAAATCTGCTTTAAAAATGTCAAGATATAGACCAAGAACTCCTATTTTTACATTTACACATAAAAGAAAAGTTTTAAATTCTTTAACTGCTGTTTGGGGAGTTGAACCAATAGGAACAATTAAAGAGTCACAAGCTTCAAAAATGTTTCAAAAAATGTTAAAAGAGCTTGATGGAAGAGGATTATTAAATAAAAATGGATTATATGTAGCTACTGTTGGATATCCAGTTGGAATGCCAGGAAGTACAAATACAATTAAAATTTTAACTCCATCTGAAATTGAGTATTACTTAAATTTTAAAGAAACAAAAGAAAAAGATAAAAAGTCTAAATAAGAGTAATAAATAAGGTAATTTTTACCTTATTTATTAGCTATAAACTAAGAATAATATCTTTACTTAAAGGTTTTTGATAAATTCTTGAGGCTTTATTTCTCAATTCTTCTTCAATAATATCTTCATATAAAAGAATTAAATTATTTGAATATAAATCTTTTATAATTTTTATATCATTATCTTTTAATTTTGATATATCAACAATAATTTTGAAATTTTCTTCACCAATTAATAATAACTCTTCTGTTTTTGCTACTTGTTTTACAATATATTTTTTATTTAATTCTATTATTAGATTTAAGAAGTAAATTGGATCATTATTTAAAATATAAATAAGCTCTTTTTCGATTGGATTTTTATCATTCTCAAATACAAAATCTTCTTCAATAGAAATATTATTTATTTCATCATTGCTTGACTCTTCAACCTTTTGATGATTATCAATATTTTCTTCTAAAACTAAATCATTGTTTTTAGGAATAATTACTTCAAAAGTTGTACCAACACCTACTTGACTAGTTACATTTATTTTTCCATTTAAAAGAGTTATTAACTCCTTACATATAGTAAGTCCTAAACCTGTTCCTCCATATTTCCTAGTTCTAGTTCCATCTAATTGCTTAAATCTATCAAAAATATATTCAATTTTATCTTGTGGAATTCCAATTCCTTCATCTTGAATAGTGATTTTAATATCAGTTTTATAATCTTCTACAAAAAAGTAGATTTTGCCTTCTTTTGTAAATTTAAGTGAATTACTTAGAAGATTTTTTATTATTTGTTTTATTTTAATTTCATCACTATATATAAAATCTAAACTATCATCAATTTTAAAAACAAGTTTTAAACTCTTTTCTTTTGTTTGTGCATAAAACATATCATAAATATTTGTCATATACTCTTTTAAATCTATTTTTGAGTTTTGAATAAGATTTTCTTTTGCATCAAGTTTTGATAAATCAAGAATATCATTTATTAAATATAATAAATCTTCCCCACATTTATGTATGATTTCTAGATTTTTTATCTGTTTTTCATCTAAATTTTTAGATCTATTTTTTTTCATTATTTCACTAATTATATTGATTGAATTTAGAGGAGTTTTAAGTTCATGACTCATATTTGCTAGAAAATCATCTTTTGCTTTATTGGCTTCTTCTGCTGAAATTTTGGCATCATAAAGTTTTTTTGTTCTTTCATTTAATTGCTTTATCATTAAAACAAAGTTTGAACTTAGTTGATGAATTTCTGATATATTTGTATCAATTATTTCTATATCTTTATGCTCTCCTGATACTTGTGAAGTTTGTGTTGATAAATCAATTATAGGTTTAGTAATAGAATCTGAAAAGATATTTATTTTTTTTAATAAAAAATAAAAGAAAATGACATAAAATGATATTAAAAAAATAATAGCTAGATAACCAATATTATCAGATAAATTTTTTAAAGATTCAATTGAAGTATATATGTTTTTTGTATCAATTAGAATCATCAATTTCCATTTGTTTTCTTCAATGTTCTCTTGTAGTGTTAAATACTCTTTATTATTAATTTTTAAAGTAGCATATTTTGTTTTATTTTCAATCAGATTTTTAAAATGAGCTGCAAAGGGACTTTTATTTGTAAGAATATTAAACTCTTCTGGTTTTGATATTGTTTTTAAAATGGAGTCTGTATAAAGATGTTCTTTTAACTCTTTTAATCCGAGTAAAGATTCTATTTTTTCAGGCATAGCAATAATCATACCAGTTTCATCAACTAAAAATAAACTTGCTTCATACGGTAGTTTTTTATCTAATATATTTTTTACAAAACTATCAATTGTAATATCAAGTCCCGTAACTCCTTCTAAAAAATCTTTATTATAAATTGGAACAACACATGATAACATCCAACCATTTCCAGCAGGATCTAGATATGTATTTGTCCAAACAGGTTTTTTTTCGGGGTCATGTTTTAAATCAGCTAAATAATAGAAATTATAATCTTCCATATTAATATGTTGACCATATTGTTCATAGACATTATCAATAAAAGGATAAAGTCTATTCATATTATCCCAAGTATTAAAATATGCAGCAGTTATAATTGGATTAGTTTCTACAGCACTTTTTAATGAAGTATCCATAGCTTCAGTTAAAGTTGCTTTATCTTTTTCTTTTTGTGTAATTTTTGTATTAGATGAATAATAAAGACTAGAACCATTTTTATTTGTCTTATAAAATACTCCATTTGGTGCTACAGAAAATTGTAGATTATCATTTGAAAAGTCAAAATGTTTAGGATTTGAAATGATATCTTCATGTAAATTCTGTAAAATTGTAGCTGTTTTTGTAATTTCTCCAAGTTTATTACTTATGATTGTGGCTTCACTTTCTAAAATTGTTTGAGTATGTGATAATGCTTGTTTTAATAAAAGATTAACATTTTTTGATGAAATATATGAGTTTATAGAGAAGTATAATATAATTAATGAAACTTCAATTATAAGTATAGGAATTAATGAAAATTTAACAAAATGTTTAGAAAGAATTTTCCCAAGTTGTTGATTTTTTGATTTAATTTTTTGCATCATTGTTTCCATAAATAAAGATATTTATTCTATTATATACTATTTTATGGAGATTATATAGATTTATGTAATGTAAAACTTAATAAAGTTTTACATACATTTCTAGAAGTTCTAGTTGTTTATCTATTTCGTAGATTTTTAAATCTAAAGATTTTATTTTTTGTGAATTTTGTAGAGTATCCAAATCACTTTGGGTTTTTAATTGGGCTTCTTTCTCTTCATTTATGATTTTTAAAATAGAGTTATAAACTTCTAAATCATCTTTTGTAATTTGTAATCTTTCCTCAATCATTGATATTTTTTGAAGTTTACTTTTGAAAAAAGTTTTTTCATCATTTAAGCTATTTTCTAAATTTAATTTAGATTTTAAATAATCAATTCTTTTACTTTGAACATCATTGTAAGTTCTTGAATCAAAAGGTACAGTTACAGTTAATCCAAAAGTTTGGTCATTCTCTTTTGAGTATTTTGTATTATTATCTGTATCATGATATTTTGAATAAGTATAATATGCATTTACACTTGGAAGATATTTCGCCATTGTCATATATGAATAATTATTTTTTTTATCCACATCAGCTTCTATTTTTTTTAGATTTATATTATTTTCTAAAAACTCTTTTTCACTAAATATTGTAAAAGTTGGCAACTCAAAATTTGTATAATCGCTTGAAGATATATTATTAAAATTATTGATTAATTCTTGTTTTTGATATTTTAAATCAACCAAGTTATTTTTTGTAGTGTTCAAAGTTAAAAGTGCATCATCCAAAAATGAAGCATCTAAAAAACCATTTAAAACTTGTTCCTTTTTTCTATTCACATCTATTTTTGCATTTTCTAAAGTGTATTTAGCTTTTTGAATATTTAAGTTAGCTTTTTCAATATTATAAAGATAATTTAATGCTTCTTTGATTAGCTCTTTTTTTTGTTGTGCTAAATCTAAATCTGCATATTTATAACTATTATCTGCATATTTTATAGCTTGATAAATTCCACCACTTTGGAAAATAGGTTGATTAATAGATATCATCGACCTTTGAGTTTTATCATCTTCACCCAAATTATTTGTATATTGATAGGTAATTGGATTTATCCAATCTTTTCTTAGTTTTGAACTATCTTCTTTAATTTGTTCTTGTGATAAATCAAAATCTTTCAGTCTTTTATCTGAAAGAATTTTTTCATCAAAGGCTTCAGTTTGAGCATACAAACTTGAAAAGATTAAACTACAAAGTAGTAGTTTAACCTTGCTTGATTTTATCAAGTGCATTTTCTAACCTTACAAATCCTTCATTCATTTCTTCTTTTGAAATAGTTAATGCTGGAAGAAATCTTAAAGTATTTTTCCCTGCTTTTAAAACTAATATACCGTGTTCAAAGGCAGTTTTAATAACAAGTGCTAAAGTATCAGCATCTTTAACTCTTAGTCCTCTCATGAGTCCAAGACCTACATTATCAGTGAATATTTCTTTGTTATTTTCATAAAGTTCATTTAATTTTTTATTAAAATAAATAATAGTTTCAGCTAAAGCCCCACTATCTTTTACTTCTTCTAAAATATCTAAAACTTCTAAAGCAGCAGTTGTTACAAGATAATTTCCACCAAAAGTAGAACCATGATCACCTGGACTAAAAATATCTTTAAGTGTTGTCATAATAGCACCAATTGGAACTCCACCACCTAAACCTTTTGCAAGAGTAACAATATCTGGTTCAATTTCATAAAGATTAGCAGCTAAGAACTCACCTGTTCTATAAACTCCTGTTTGAACTTCATCAATAATTAATAAAATATCATTTTCTTTTAAGAATTTTGCTAATTCTTGAATCTCTTTTTTATCAAATGGTTGAACACCACCTTCACCTTGAACAAGTTCAATCATAACAGCAACAGTTTCATTATCAATTGCATTATAAATATCATCTATTTTATTATGATATGAAAAACCATCAGGATATGGAGCAAAGTTTGGAGTATGCATTGAGCTTTGTCCAGTTGCTTTTACAGTTGTAATAGTTCTTCCATGAAAAGAGTGTTCTAATGTGATAACTTTATATCTTTTATTTTCAAATTTTGTTTCACCATATTTTCTAGCAATTTTAATAGCACCTTCATTTGCTTCAGCACCACTATTCGCAAAAAAAGTTCTAATGTCATAGCCACATAATTCTTTTAATCTTTTTGCTAATTTTGCTTGTGGTTCAATTGCATATAAATTTGAAATATGAGTTATATTTAAAACTTGTTCATAGATTTTATCAGCAACTCTTTTATTTCCATGTCCTACACTACAAACTGCAATTCCCGATGTAAAATCAATATAATCTTTATCATTTTCATCAAAAAGTGTAGCATTTATACCTTTTTTAAAGTTAACATAATTTCTAGAATAAGTATGTAATACATACTCTTTGTCTATTTGTTCTATTTGTTCATTCATTTATTTTCCTAAAAAAATTTAGATGTGATTTTAAGGGAAAATTATATCTAAAATATTTAAACCATTTATTAATTATTGCTCTTTGGCTTGACTTATATATTTATTTAAATCAAATAAACCATATTGAAGTGGATCTTGTTTTTTAAACTCTTTATCAAACCAATCAAAAATTTCCCAAAAATTAGGATTCGCTCTGTTTACAACATAATTTAATAGTCTTTTATTATTATTTTCATTATCTTGATAATTTTGTAAAAGATTAAAAAAATCACTTAATTGATTTTGTTTTACAATAACAAAAGCATTTGGGTAAGAACCTATAAAACCTTTTATGACATTTATTCTATCTTTTGAAGAATCTAACCTTGATTCTTCATCAAAAAGTAAGGCAACATTTTTATGCCATCTGTTTATTACTAAAGTATAAACAAGATTTTCACCAGAATTTAGTTCAATTTTTATATAAGCAAGATTTGACTCTGTATCATTAAAATTTTTTATCAATTCAGAACTATTTGGAAGAGTTAATGTTTTAAAACTCTCTTCTATTTCTTCCTTTGAATTATATACATTTTTTATAGGAGTTTTTTTATAACCATCTTCTATAAAATTTATTGGGTCTTTTTTTGTATTTGTATATTCAAATAATTTTTGCACAAACTCTTTTTTATAATCTGTTGTTTTATATGAAATATCCACATCATTGTTTGAAGGAATATAAACACTTAAATATTGAGCCAACCAACCCTCATACCAAGAATCAAAATAATCAATTCTAGATTTTTTTGGTAAAAATTCTAAGAAGTTACTCTCTCCTTCTATTCTTAATCTATCCATATGAGTTCGCACAAGTAATTGATGAGCTGTATTTCCAAACACATCAAATCCAGCAACTAATGAATAATAAATTCGCTCAAGAAGTGGATAATCAATAACCCACAAAGTTTTTGGAATATCTCCTAATGCACCTTTTTGTACAGAAGCTGAATCAAAATGTCTATAAATTGTCAAAATTGAATCATTTTCTTGGTTTGAATTTCCTTTCCAAATAGCATCCATAAATAAACCTTTTGGATAATATTGTTTATAAATTTGTGCTTTGTTTGTTTCATATTTTTTAGCTAATTCATAATTATCTAAAGCTTTAAAAGTTTTATATAAACTTGGATCTTCTCCATATTCATTTGGTATTGAAAGATTTGAAATATTATCATGCAAAAAATATTTATCTTGAACTGATAAATCATATTTTGGATCTAAAAACATTACCCAAAATTGGTCTTGAATAACATTCAAGGCAATTTGACCTTTACAAACTGGACCTCTAATAAATGTCATAATAATATAATGAACATCATCAAGTAAAAACTGGTATCGACTTTTTACTGGAATTTGTTCAAAAGTTCTTAATGCATTTGCAGAGATATTTGTATCATAAGTTGGTAAAAATGGTTTTTGTTCCCAATTAGTATCTATAAATAATTCATTATATCTTTTTAGTTTTTCATCATTTAACTTATACACCATGTGAGTTTTATGTACTATTGTTGATTCTATTTTTTGAAATCTATAATAAAACTTTTCACTTATTCCCTCATAAGGAAATCTAGTTGGAATAATTTGTGCTTTTTGTCCAGTAGGAGTTTTTGAGCGAATTAACTCATAGAAGTTTCCACTTCTATCCTCAAAAGAGATATGTGCTAAAAAAAGATGTTCATAAATATATCTGGCACTTACTTGATGTTTAATGTCTTGATTATTAAAGAATTGTTCAAATTTCTTAATTTGTTCTTTTTCAATATCAGTACGAATATCCTTTTGTGTATCATCTATAGAACCTTGTTTAAGCCAAGTCATCAAAAGGTTGTATTCATCTTTTTTTAAAGCTGGAAAACCATATGGCATTCCTTTATGTGGATTCTCATCAAAAAAATCTGTTAATTCATCTTTATCTTTTACACAAGTTAATTCATCTTTTTCAGGAGAATACTTTCCTATATTTAAAGGATTTTTATTTTTTTGAAAAAGATATTGCATCATTATTGATTCATTTGATTCATTCATAGAATCAAGAACTGAAGTAAAACCTTTCCCTCTCCATTGTTTTTCATTAACAGCATCAACAAAAAGTCTTGTTGGATTATCTGCGCTCATCCTATTTTCATAAATATTCTTTTTTGATGAACCCCTTTGAATTCCCTCAAAAGATGATAATTTTAATTGACAAGGTGAGTTATAACAAGAGTGACAAGATACACATCTTTTATCCAATATTGGTTTTACATCATTAATAAAAGATATTTCTCTTTTTAATTCATCAAACTCTACTGGTTCTAAAGGTTTAGTTGAACAAGCTGTAAATAGAATAATAAACAGTGATAGTATAAAGATTTGTAATTTCATAAAATAATTCCTAGAAAGATAAATTTTTGCATTATACAAAAAGTTTTATTTTTAAACAGCTTTTTGCTAAAATCCAAACTAAAATAAAAGGAAAAAAATGCAGCACTTGATTAGAACTTCTGATTTTTCAAAAGAAGAAATATTAAGCATATTTAATGATGCTAGAGAGTTTTTAGAGTTTAAGCCAAATGAAATTTTAAAAGGCAAAATAATTGTTACTTTATTTTTTGAAAATTCTACTAGAACTAGAAGTTCTTTTGAAATTGCAGCAAAAAGATTGGGAGCTGAGGTTGTATCTTTAGATGTTAGTACTTCATCAACATCAAAAGGTGAAACTATCTTTGATACAGTTGCCAATATAAATGCTATGAAACCAGATGCAATTATTATTAGACACTCTGAGTGTGGCTTACCTGAATCTTTAACTCAATATGTTGATTGTCCAATTATAAATGCAGGAGATGGAAAACATGCCCATCCAACGCAGGCACTACTTGATTTATTTACAATTTATGAACATTTTAATGGTCAAACAGAAGGTAAAAAAATTGCAATTGTTGGTGATGTAAGAACTTCAAGGGTTGCTGGGTCTAATAGAAGATTACTTCCAAGATTTGGAATAGATGTAAGTTTTATTGCACCAGAGTGCTTTAAATATGAGGGTACTGACTTTAAACATTATGATAAAATTTCTGATATTATTGATGAACTTGATATTATTATGAGTCTTAGAACACAACTTGAAAGACATTCTGAAATATATTTTGAATCTTTAAATGAATATGCAAAAGATTATTGTATTACAAGTGAAGTTTTAGAAGATAGAGATATTATTCTTTTACATCCAGGTCCTGTTAATAGAAATGTTGATATAAGTGATGAAATGCTAAAAGATCCAAGATCTAAAGTGCTAACACAAGTTACAAATGGTGTTGCAATAAGAGCTGCTGTTTTAAAAAAATTAATTCTAAAATAAAATTTGAGTAAAGAGTTAATAAAAGAAAAATTAAATAAATTTGGTTCTTCAAAAGAGCCATTTTTATTTGTCTTATCTTATGATTTAGATAAGTTTTATATAGAAAAATTATCTAAGCTTCCAAATTCTATAAAGTTCCAATTAAATCAAAAAGAAGATTTTAATAAAGTTATTACAAAATCAAAACTTGAAAAATTTCCTATTTCTTTTGAAGAGTATAAAAAAAAGTTTGATAGATTACAAGAAGAGATAAAAGCTGGAAATACTTATCTTTCAAACTTAACAGTAAAAACCAAAATAAAAACTCCTTTATCTTTGAATGAAATCTATGAAAATACAAAAAGTAAATATAAATTAAGATTTCAAAATCAAGAAGATAATTTTGTATGTTTTTCTCCTGAGCGATTTGTAAAAATAAAAGATAATAAAATTTTTACTTATCCTATGAAAGGAACAATTGATGCTGAAATTTCAAATGCTAAAGAGAAAATTTTAGCAAATAAAAAAGAGATGGCTGAACACACAATGGTTGTAGATTTACTAAGAAATGATTTAGGAATAATTGCATCAAATGTAAGAGTTGAAGATTTTAGATATATTGATACTATAAATGCAGGGGATAAAAAGTTACTTCAAGTAAGCTCTAAAATTTCTGCAAATTTACAAGAAAATTGGATTGAAAATATTGGAGACATTATCACTTCTATTTTACCAGCAGGTTCAATTACTGGAACTCCAAAGAAAAAAACGGTTGAAATTCTAAATGAAATTGAAAGATATGATAGAGATTTTTATACAGGGATTTTTGGAGTTTTTGATGGAAAAGAGTTAGACTCTTGTGTGATGATTAGGTTTATCCAAGAAGATATAAATGGAAATAAATATTATAAAAGTGGTGGTGGAATCACTTGTGATTCTGATGTTTTAAATGAATACCAAGAGTTAATTGATAAAATTTATTTACCCTTTTAAAAGGTTTAAAAATGCAAGAAAATATATATTTTGAGACAATAAAATGTGAAGATAATGAGATTTTTAATTTAGAATATCACAATAAAAGAGTAGCAAATACAATAGGTTTAAATATAAATCTGCAAGAATATATTTATCCAATAAGTGAAGAATTACTTAGATGTAAAGTTATTTATAATGATTTTGAGATTCTAAATGTGGAGTATTTTCCTTACAGAAAAAGAGAGATAAACTCTTTTAAACTAATATTTAATGATGAAATTTCATACTCAAAAAAGTATTTAAATAGAGAAAACTTAGATGAGCTATTTTCTAAAAAAGAGAACTGTGATGAGGTTATTATTATAAAAAATGGTATTGTAACCGATACAAGTATTGCAAATATAGCGATACTTTATGAAGATACTTGGCTAACTTCAAAAAACTATTTATTAAGTGGAACTACAAGGGCTAGACTTATAGAAGAAAGAGTTTTAATAGAAAAAGATATAAGTGTAAAGATGCTAAAAAAAGCTTCTAAAATTGCACTTATGAACGCAATGATAGGCTTTGATATTAAAGAAGATTATTCATTTAAATTATAAACTCTATTTAAAAGTTTTTCCCACTTATTTTCTTTTCCCCAATTTATATTTGCTTTTTTTGTAAATTTTGTTGGAGTAAATACATACGAATCAATTTCATTAAAAGCAACTTTTGGAATAAGTTTTGGTCTTTTTGTAAAGGGAATAACAACTGAACTTAAGTTATCTAAAACTAAAGGAGTAGAGTTTTTATTCTCTAAATATAATAAAACCATATGTGCTGTTTTTTCGCCTTTTATATTTACAATAGCGAAATATAATTTTTCTTTTGGAATACCAATTTCTAAAAGAGTAAAATATTTAGCAATTGCATAATCCTCACAATCTCCATGACCCTCTAGTAAAAACTCTTTTGGCGTTGCCCAATAATCAATAGAAGCTTGAGTTGATATATCAAGAGCTGGAAATATTTTATTTATAAAAGAGTTCACATGGGAAAGTTTTCTAATAAGATCATAATCTTTTATTTTGATTTTTAATTCTTCATATTTAGTTAATCTATTCACAATGAATGATTTTTTATCTGAATTATTTATATAATTTATATCTTTTTGGTTTAATTTAAATTCGTAGGCAAAACTATAATTTATCAGTAAAATAAGGAAAATAATTTGTTTCATGAGCTATAATAACATTAAATTTTTGAAATAGGTATTAATTATGATAAAAGATATAATAGAAAATAACGAATATAAAGAATTAGTTGAACGACAAATAAAAGAGAACATTTTGTTCTTATTACATAAGAATCAAGAGTTTTCAATAACTGCAAATTTAGAGCCAATTAGTTTTACACCAGAGCTTCCAAAAGTTATAAAAGATCAAATGCATAAGTTTTCTTTATTTATTTTGAGTAATTATACATACACTACAGTTCAAGTTGATGATGAATATCTTAGTTTTGAAGCAGGATTTGGAAATGAGAATTTTGGATGTGTTGTAAAAATTCCTTTACATGCAGTTTTCCAAATAGTTGTTGATGAATCAATTTTATATATAAATTCAGTTGCAACAGTTGATAAATTTAATAGAAATTTGAAGAAAAACTCTTTTAATGTATTTAAAAATAATCCTAATAATAAAAAATTCAATTAATAGGTAAAACTAAAATTGAAATATAAAAATGAATTAGTAAAAGCGTTCAAAATCTCTATTCCTATTATGATGGGATATTTAGTTTTAGGTTTTGCTTTTGGCTTGTTATTAGTCTCTTTTGATTATTCTTGGTATTTAGCACCTATTATGTCTTTTTTCATATATACGGGTGCTTTACAGTTTGTTGCAATAAACTTTTTTAATATAAAAGCTGGTTTTGTTGATATTGCAATTGCTTCTGTATTTATAAATATTAGACAATCTTTTTATGGTTTATCTTTATTAAAAAGATTTAAAAATACAGATAAATTAAAACCCTATCTTATTTTTGCCCTAACTGATGAAACCTATGCCTTATTGACTTCAATTAAAGATGATGAGAGTTTGAATAAAAAATGGTATTACTTTTTTCTGCTTAGTTTTAGTCAGTTTTATTGGATTGTAGGTTCTACTTTAGGTGCATTAATAGGTGTTAATCTTAAATTTAATACTCAAGGTTTAGAGTTTTCTTTAACAGCACTTTTTGTGGTACTTTGTATTGAACAATACAAAAACTTGCAAAATATTGCTCCTTTTATTTTGGCTTTAATCTCTTCTATTTTTGCACTTATTTTTGTCACAAGTGATAAAATGTTAATTGCTTCTATTATTTTATCTTTGGTATTAATGTTTACTTTTGAAAGAAAAATAGAAAATGAATAATTATGAAATATTTATAGCTATAGCTATTATGTCAAGCATAAGTTATTTTATGAGAGCACTACCTTTTTTGTTTTTTAGAAAAAAAGATTTACCTCATTATTTAGTATTTATTGAGAAATATTTTCCTGCTGTTATAATGACAATATTAGTTGTTTATACATTAAAAGATGTGAATTTTTCATTGGTTCCCTATGGATTAAAAGAGATAGGAAGTATTTTAATTACTGCAATTTTACATCTAATATTTAAAAACTATTTGATTTCGATTTTCTTAGGAACAATTTTTTATATGGTTTTAGTACAGTATATGTAGAAGAAATTTATAAAGTTTTCAAGAAAAATATTTGGGATTTCCCAAATATTAAGATTTTTTAGGTGAGAATCTAAATAGAGCTGAACCCCAAGTTAATCCACCACCAAAGGCATCAAAAAGTACAGTATCACCTGCTTTTATTCTACCCTCTTCATAAGCATAGTTCATAGCCATAGGAATTGATGCAGCTGAAGTATTACCATATTTATCTACAGTAACTACAGTTTGTTCTTCATTAAACCCTAAAGCTTCACCTACAGCTTTTATGATTCTATAGTTTGCTTGATGAGGAATAAAATGTTTTATATCCTCATTTGAAAGATTATGTTTTTGCATCATTATTTTAACATCTGATGTTAATGTTTTAACAGCAAGTTTGAAAGTTTCATTACCTTTCATTTTTATGCATGCCATCTTATTTTCTAAAACTTCAGCAGAACAAGGATGTTTACTTCCTCCTCCTGGAGTTTTAATTAAATCTTCATAGTTACCATCACTTGAACAATTTACATCAATAATTGCTTCATTTTTATCTGATGTAGCAGAAATAATTGCAGCTCCTGCACCATCTCCAAAAATAAAACAAGTACCTCTATCTGTGTAATCAAGAATTGAAGAGTATGTTTCTGCACCAATAATCAGTACATTTTTTTTCATACCTGATTCAATAAATGCTTTAGCAATTGAAACTGCGTATACAAATCCTGTACATGCTGCACTTATATCATATGCCATTACATTTGGTAATCCAAGTTTTGCTGCAATTAAACATGCAGTTGATGGCATACATAAATAATCTGGCGTTACTGTTGCACAAATAACTAAATCTATTTCTTCTTTAGAAATACCAGATCTTGAAATAGCAACTTCTGCTGCTCTTGCCCCTAAATCAGATGAAGCTTCATCAACTTCAGATATTCTTCTTTCTTTGATACCAGTTCTTTTTGTTATCCACTCATCACTTGTATCAATAATTTTTTCAAAATCTGCATTCGTCATAATCTTTGGAGGAATATAAGCTCCAATAGATCTAAAAGCTGCATATGTCATTTACATATCCTTAAATTGAATATAACAATAATTAAATTTCTTGATTATTGCTATATTTTACTAATCTTTGTTCAATTATATTATCTAAATTTGAACTAGCTGCATTTATAGCTTGAAATATAGCATTTTGTATTGCTTTTGGATTTGATTTTCCATGTGCAATAATTACAGGTGCTTTTACTCCAAGTAAAGGCGCCCCACCATATTCAGCATAATCAACTCTTACTTTTAAGTTTTTGAAAACTTTTCTCATAAGAACTGCACCAGCTATTGAAATTAGTGATCTTTTTAAATTTTTCTTAATAATTTTCCCGATTGTGTCTGCAACACCTTCGGCTGTTTTAAGTAAAATATTACCAACAAAACCATCACAAACAACAACATCAACTGTACCTTTAAAGATATCACTACCCTCAACATTTCCAGCAAAATTAGGAAGTTTTGATATTAATTTGTAAGCTTCTTTTGTAACTTCATTACCTTTACTATCTTCTTCACCATTACTTAAAAGTCCAACAATAGGTTCATCAAGTCTTAATGCGTATTGAGCATAAACTTGTCCCATTATTGCAAATTCAAAAAGATTTTTTGCATCACTATCTACATTTGCTCCAACATCTAATACCAAAGTATTTTGGTTTTCGCTTGTAGGCATTAATGTAGCAATTGCAGGTCTACTTACACCTTTGATTCTTCCGATTCTAAGTGTTGCTAAAGACATAGTTGCTCCTGAATGACCAGCTGAAACTACGGCATCAGCTTTTCCATCACGAACAAGTTCAATTGCTTTATAAATAGTTGATTCTTTTCTTTTTAGTGCATCAGTAGCAGAATCACTCATACTAATTACATCATCTGTATCTAGTATTTCAATTCTTGATAAAAAAATTTGTGGAATTATAGGTAAAAGTTCATCTTTTTTACCAACTGCGATAGCAGTAAAATTGTTGTTTTTTCGTAGAGCGGCTAATAAGCCTTCTATTATAGGTTCAGGACCGAAGTCCCCACCCATAGCATCTATTGCAATTCTTAGCATTAGTTTTTATATTCACCAGTAGTTGGATTAACCATGTGAGGCATTTTCCAAGTTCCATCACTATCTTTAACAGGTTTTTTTAATGTTATTTTGTAGTGAGTTCTTCTTTTTGCTGATCTAGTATGAGATACTCTTCTCTTAGGTACTGCCATTTTAATTCTCCTTAAAATTCTTTTTCAAAATTATCACCAAGTTGTGAACAATCGTCACACATGTAATAATCACTTTTGATACTATTTAATTCACTTTGAATTATTTCATCAAAATCAATTAAATTGTTTTCAACTTCTATTACCAAAAATTCACTTTCATCACTTTTATAAATGCCATCACTTAATAATAAATGAAGTTCTTCATCAACTTCAATCTCTTCAGTTTTCCCGCATCTACAACAATCAATTTCAGTACTGCCTTTTAGTACAGCATCAATTTTCACTAATGATTGCGATATTCTACAAAAAGTACCTTCAATTTTAACTGAATTGGAGATAAACTCCAATTCTTTCTCTATTTGTGGAACTTTTCTAAATTCAATTTTCATTATAAAATTTATTTATTAATAGTTAATTAACAAATTTCTTTTTGTGCAAAGAAGAAATTAATCTCATTTGCTGCATTTTCTAATGAATCAGAACCATGAACAGCATTTGCATCAATTGACTCAGCAAAATCTGCTCTAATTGTTCCAGCTGCTGCTTCTTTAGGATTAGTAGCACCCATTAATTCTCTATTTATTGCCATTGCATTTTCACCTTCTAAAACTGAAACTACTACTGGACCTGAGATCATGAATTCAACTAAATCTTTAAAGAAAGGTCTTGCTGCATGAACTGCGTAAAAAGCTTCAGCGTCAGCTTTGCTTAATTGCATTTTTCTAGTTGCTGCAATTTTTAATCCAGCTGATTCAAATCTGTCTAAGATTTTCCCAACTACATTTTTTGCTACAGCGTCTGGTTTAATGATTGATAATGTTTGTTCCATTACTTATATTCCTCGATTTTTTTTAAGTCGCGGATTATACCTAAAAAATAAAAAAAAGGCAAGTAGTATTAAACTACTCGCCTTTTTTACTATAAAAAATTAGTTAAAATTAGTCTTCAACTACAGGAGAACCAACAGCTCCTCTGTCTTCTCTTTCAACTGAACTAGAACCAGTTTCATCCCAAACAATACACCCTTCAGTAGGACATGCATCAGCACATGCAGGAGCATCATTATGACCTACACACTCAACACATTTGTCAGCGTATACATAATATGTATCTGCCCCTGTTGGATTTTCATCATTGTCAACAATCGCTTCTACTGGACACTCATCTAAACAAGCATCACAACTAATACAAATATCAGTAATTTTTACTGCCATAGTATATCTCCTAATTAAAATTTAGAAAACTTTATCACAGTAAATATAAAATTATCTTTAAAATATAGAAGTTATCATTCTTTAAATGCTTTATTGTAATAAATGAATACTTATTCGTTAATGTAAGAACAATAAAAGGATAAACTTTATCTTAAGATAATAGTTTTTAAAAATTTAAAAATTTAAGGAAAGTCACAGTTTGTTTTAAAAAAATTGTTATATAATTTTGTACATGAATTATTATTTAAAAGGAAAAAAAATATGTTAGTAACAAAAAAAGCTCCAGATTTTACAGCAAAAGCTGTACTTGCAGATGGTCAAATTGTAGAAAATTTTAACTTATATGAAAACATTGGTGAAAAAGGTGCAGTATTATTTTTCTATCCATTAGACTTTACATTTGTTTGTCCATCTGAAATTATTGCGTTCTCAAAAAGAATTGAAGATTTCACTTCAAGAGGAGTATCTGTAATTGGTTGTTCAGTTGATTCACAATTCTCACACTTTGCATGGAGAGAAACTGCTGTTGAAAATGGTGGAATTGGAAGAGTTAAATTTCCATTAGTAGCAGACTTATCAAAATCAATTTCAAGAGATTACGATGTATTATTTGGAGAATCAGTAGCATTAAGAGGATCATTCTTAATTGATGCAGATGGAACAGTAAGACACGCAGTAATTAATGACTTACCATTAGGAAGAAACATTGATGAAATGATCAGAATGGTAGATACAATGTTATTTACAAATGAGCATGGTGAAGTTTGTCCTGCTGGATGGACTAAAGGTGACGAAGGTATGAAAGCTTCTACTTCTGGTGTTGCTGAATATTTAGCTAAAAACGAAGGTAAATTATAATATTTAACTATATTATATAAGTAAAAGGTATCAAATTTTTTTTTGATACCTTTTTTTATGTAAAGTCTTTTTATTGACAATTTTTGAAATTATCACTACAATAACGCCAATACTTTAATAAAAACTACAAAAACTACAATAACTACATAAACTTATGTAAAATCAAAGGTAAAAAACACTCATGGAAGAGTCTAAAGAAGAAACTAAAACAAAAACCGCAGCTTCAAAGAAGGCAAGAACGCATATTCCTGTTGAAGGTTATAAGATTGAACAACTAAGGGAATTCCCTTTAGAAACACTTATAAATATAGCAAATGAACTCGATGTAGAAAACCCTCAAGAACTAAAACGACAAGATTTAATGTTTACAATTTTAAAATCACAAATCGATGCAGGTGGTTTTATTTTATTTACTGGTATCTTAGAGATTAAAGAGGGTGGATTTGGATTTTTAAGAGCAATAGATGGTAACTTTTCTGATACATCAAATGACTCTTATGTAAGTGCAACTCAAATTAGAAAGTTTGCACTAAGAACTGGGGATATTGTTTCTGGACAAGTTAGACCTCCAAACAAAGAGAGTGAAAAATATAATGCTTTATTAAAAATAGAAGCAATAAATTATCTACCCGTAAAAGAATCAAAAAACAGACCTTTATTTGATAACTTAACTCCTTTATACTCAACAAAAAGATTTAACTTTGAATATGAATCTACAAGAATGACAGGAAGAATGCTTGATTTATTCGCTCCTATGGGTAAAGGTCAAAGAGGACTTATTGTTGCACCTCCCAAAACTGGTAAAACTGAACTTTTAAAAGAGTTAGCTCATGCAATTAGTAGAAATCATCCTGAAGTTACATTAATGGTTTTATTAATTGATGAAAGACCAGAAGAGGTTACAGATATGCAAAGAAGTGTAAGAGGTGAAGTTTATTCTTCAACTTTTGATTTACCTGCACATAATCATGTAAGAGTTGCTGAAATTGTAATTGAAAAAGCAAAAAGACTTGTAGAAATGAAAAAAGATGTAGTTATCTTATTAGATTCAATCACTAGACTTGCACGAGCATATAATACAGTAACACCAAGTTCTGGAAAAGTACTTTCAGGTGGGGTTGATGCAAATGCATTACATAAACCAAAAAGATTTTTTGGAGCTGCAAGAAATATAGAAGAGGGTGGAAGTTTAACAATCATTTCAACTGCACTTATTGAAACTGGTTCGAAAATGGATGAAGTAATTTTTGAAGAGTTCAAAGGAACTGGTAATAGTGAAGTTGTACTTTCAAGAAATGCAGCAAATAAAAGAGTTTACCCAGCTCTTGATATTACAAAATCTGGAACTAGAAAAGAAGAGTTACTTCTTACTCCTGATGTTCTACAAAAAACTTGGATTTTAAGAAATGCAATTTCTCAAATGGATGAAGTTGAAGCTCTTAAATTCTTATATTCAAAAATGCAAAAAACTAAAAATAACGAAGATTTCTTTAACTCAATGAATGAATAGAAGAAGTGTATTTACACTTCTTCTATTCTACTAATTGCAAATAAATTTCAATAAAGCACTCAATAATTATACTTTAACTCATATCTTATTCATTTTTCTATATTATTGCGGCTCTTATTAAGGATAAAAATTGATTAACATTAAAAATTTAAACAAACACTATGGTGATATTAAAGTTTTAAATGATATTTCTATTGACATAAAAAAAGGTGAAATCTTTGCAATTGTTGGACATAGTGGTGCTGGAAAATCCACATTAATGCGTTGCATTAATGGACTTGAAGAGTACACTGATGGTTCACTAATAGTTAATGGTAAAGAGATTAAAAACTTACAAAAAAATGAATTAAGAGAGTTCAGAAAAAATGTAGGAATGATATTTCAACATTTTTCACTGATTCAAAGAAAAACAGTATTTGAAAATATTGCTTTACCAATGCAATTATGGGGATATAAAAAAGAAGAGATTTTAAAAAAAGTAAATGATTTATTGATTTTAGTTGGTTTAGAAGAGAAAATAGATTCTTATCCAAATCAATTAAGTGGAGGGCAGAAACAAAGGGTTGCCATAGCAAGAGCTTTAACTTTAGACCCAGATATTTTACTCTCAGATGAAGCAACTTCTGCCCTTGATCCGAATACTACAACATCTATTTTAAATCTATTAAAACAGATAAACGAGAAATTAAATATAACTATTATTTTAGTGACACATGAAATGGAAGTTGTAAAACAAATAGCTCAAAAAGCGCTTCTATTAGAGCATGGAAATATTATTGGTTTTGATACTACAGAAGAGTTATTTTTAAAGCCAGATATTAAAATGAAAGAATTTTTAGGTGAAACAGAAGTTGTACCAAAAGATGGAGTTAATATAAAAATCTATTTTCCAAAAGATAATGCTTTTCAATCTTTTATTACCAAAATGGCAAGGGAACTTGATAAGGACTTTAATATTGTATGGGGAAAACTTGAAGAGATAAATGGTCATATTATTGGAAATATGGTTATAAATATTGAAGAGAAAGATAAAGAGTTAGTTACTAATTATATAAAAGAACATGATATTGTTTGGGAGATATTATAATGACAGATATTTTATTTAATGCACTTGGCGAAACTATTTATATGTCATTTGTATCTACCCTTTTTGCTGTAGTGATAGGTTTCTTTTTAGCAATTATCTTAACACTTACTTCAAAAGATGGATTAAGAGAAAACCTAAAAGTTTATGCTACTCTTGATGTAGTAATTAACACTTTACGGTCTTTTCCTTTTATTATTTTAATGATAGTTTTATTTCCTGTTACAAAATTTTTAATAGGTAAAAGTATTGGAACAACGGCTGCTATTATTCCTCTTACAATTGGAGCTGCACCTTTTATCGCAAGATTGATTGAAAGTGCATTTAAAGAAGTGGATTTTGGAGTTATTCAAGCTGCGAAATCATTTGGTGCAAGTGATTTCCAAATTATATTCAAAATTATGTTAGTAGAAGCCCTTCCCTCTATCATCTCAGCAATTACCTTAACTTTGATTACAGTAATTGGATTTTCAGCAATGGCAGGTGCTGTTGGTGGCGGAGGATTGGGTGATGTTGCCATTAAATATGGTTATTATAGATTTCAAACTGAAACAATGATTTATACAGTATTAATCTTAATTGCATTGGTACAAGTTGTTCAAAGTTTGGGCAATTATTTATACAAAATTACAAAAAAATAAAGGGAAAATTATGTTTAAAAATATTTTAAAATTTACACTTGCAAGTGCTTTGGTACTTGGATTTAGTGCTTGTAATGATTCAAAAGAATCAAAAGAAGTTAAAGAAACAAAAGTTGAGAAAAAAGAGATAGTTATAAAAGTTGGAGCAACACCAGTTCCTCATGCGGAAATATTAGAAGCTGTTAAACCTATATTAAAAGCAAAAGGTTATGATTTACAAATCGTAGAGTTTACAGATTATGTAACTCCAAATATTGCAGTAAATGAGGGTGAATTAGATGCAAACTTCTTCCAACATTTACCATATTTAGAAGAGTTTAACAAAAATAAAAATACAGATTTAGTAAAAACTGTAAATGTACATTTAGAGCCAATGGGATTATATTCACATAAAATAAAAGTATTAAGTGAATTAGCAGATGGAGCAACAATCGCTGTTCCAAATGACCCAACAAACGAAAGTAGAGCTTTAGATATTTTAGCTAAACAAGGTCTTTTAACATTCAAAGATGTTCCATTTAAAACAATAGTTGATATTGTAAATAATCCAAAAAATCTACAAATCAAAGAGTTAGATGCTCCTCAATTACCAAGAGTTTTAGATGAAGTTGATGCTGCTATTATTAATACAAACTATGCACTTCCTGCAAATTTAAATCCATTAACAGATGCAATAGTTTTAGAATCAAAAGATTCTCCTTATGCAAATATTATTGTTGTAAAAAAAGGAAATGAAAATAAAGATTCTATAAAAGCATTAGATGAAGCAATTACTTCAGAAGATATTAGAACATTTATTAAAGAAAAATATAAAGGTTCTATAATAGAATCTTTTTAATTTAAAAAATAGAGATTAATTTCTCTCTTTTTTAATCTATTCAGTAACTTTATTTTCAAAATATATATACAAAATATACATTTGTTTAAAAGATATATAATTATTTGATAGAATATCCCTTCAATTTAGAATGAAGGAAAGCTAATGTCATATTTAGAAGAAGTTTTTAACTATCTTAAACGAACAAGTCCTGCTCAAAAAGAATTTTATCAAGCTGCAGAAGAAATTTACAACCCTTATTAGATAAATACCCAAAATATAGAAAACATAAAATCATAGAAAGAATTGTTGAACCTGAAAGACAAATTATGTTTAGAGTTAACTGGCTTGATGATAATGGAGAAATTCAAGTAAACAAAGGATTTAGAATTGAATTTAATTCAGCTTTAGGCCCATATAAAGGTGGATTAAGATTTCATCCAAGTGTAAATGCTGGTGTAATTAAATTTTTAGGATTTGAACAAATATTTAAAAATGCATTAACAGGGTTGCAAATTGGTGGTGGAAAAGGCGGAAGTGATTTCGATCCAAAAGGAAAATCAGACAATGAAATAATGAGATTCTGTCAAGCATTTATGAGTGAATTATTTAGACATATTGGGGCAAATACTGATGTACCAGCTGGAGATATTGAGTTGGAGCTAGAGAAATTGGATATATGTTTGGAATGTACAAAAAACTGGCGAATAAATATGAAGGTGTATTAACAGGAAAATCATTAAAATGGGGTGGTTCATTAGCAAGAACAGAAGCAACAGGATATGGATGTGTTTATTTTGCTAAATATATGTTAGCAACTCGAAATGAAACATTAGAAGGAAAAAGATGCGTAGTTTCTGGTTCTGGAAATGTTGCTACTTATACAATAGAAAAATTATATCACTTGGGTGCATTACCAATTACATGTAGTGATTCAAAAGGTATGATTCTTGATGAAGAGGGAATAGATTTAGAATTATTAAAAGAGTTAAAAGAACAACAAAGAGCAAGACTTTCAGAATATGTAAAACATAGACCTAACGCAAAATATATTCCAGTTGAAGAGTATCCTGAAGGTAGAAATGCTGTTTGGTCAGTTCCATGTTATGCAGCATTCCCGAGTGCTACTCAAAATGAATTGAATTTAGAAGATGCAAAAATACTTTTGGCAAATGGCTGTTTATGCGTAAGTGAAGGAGCAAATATGCCTTCAACTGCAAAAGCTGTTGATTTATTTATTGAAGCTAAAATAGCTTATGGACCTGGAAAAGCTGCAAATGCGGGTGGAGTAGCTACAAGTCAATTAGAAATGGCACAAAATGCTTCAATACTTTCTTGGACTTTTGAAGAAGTTGATGCAAAACTTGATCAAATTATGAAAAATATTTTTGAATCTGCAAGTTCTACTGCCGCTGAATTTGGACAACCAACAAATTTAGTTTTAGGGGCTAATATTGCTGGATTCAAGAAAGTTGCAGATGCAATGATTGAACAAGGTTTAGTTTAATTTTTATGTAATACTCTAATTGTAGAGTATTACATCTTTTCTTTTTTTACTAATCATTTTCTTTATAAACTTATGATAAAATATCAGCTTATTACTAATAAAGGCACAAATTGAAAGTAGGTGTATTTGATTCAGGCTTGGGAGGATTAACTGTTGTTAGTTCTATTCAAAAAATATTTAAAGGGGCAGAACTTTTTTATATTGCAGATACTGCATATGCTCCTTATGGTGAAAAAACTCCTGAACAAATCTTAGATAGATGTGTTAATATAACTAAGTATCTTTTAGAAAAACATGAAATAAAGGCTTTAATAGTTGCTTGCAATACAGCAACCAGTGCTGCTATAAAACATTTAAGAGAAATATTTCCTTTTTTAATAGTAATAGGAACAGAGCCTGGAATTAAACCTGCAATTTTAAATACAAAAACTTCCCATGTTGGAGTTTTGGCAACACCTGCAACATTAAAAGGTGATAAATATCAACTATTAGTAAATAAGCTATCAAGTGAAAAAAATGTGACTCTTTATGAACAAGCTTGTATTGGATTAGTTGAGCAGATTGAAAAAGGTGAAATAAATACACCAAAAACTCTTGAAATGCTAGAAAAATGGTTAAAACCAATGAGAGAAAATTGTGTTGACACAATCGTTTTAGGTTGTACTCATTATCCCTTGGTTGATGAGGTTATAAAAAAAGTTATGGCAAATGATGTGACTTTAATAGAAACAGGAAATGCAATAGCAAAAAGATTAATTATTTTAAGTGCACAGTTGGGTCATATAAATGAGGGAAATCTTAAAGTAAGTGTTTGCCATACTGGTGAAATAAACAAACAAATGATAGAGAAAATTTTAGAAAATAAAAATATAGAAGTTAGGAAATGTACAATATGAGTCAAGAAATTTTAGAAAAAAGAGTTTTAGCCTTAAAATATAGACCTCATAGATTTGAAGATTTAGTTGGGCAAAGTACAGTTTCTCAAACTCTCTCTTTAGCTTTGGATTCAGATAGATTGTCCCATGCTTATTTATTCTCAGGGCTTCGAGGAAGTGGAAAAACTTCAACAGCTAGGATTATGGCAAAAGCACTATTATGTTCACAAGGACCTACTTCAAAACCTTGTGAAGTTTGTGATAATTGTAAAAGTGCAAATTCAAATCGACACCTTGATATTATAGAAATGGATGCTGCATCTAATCGTGGAATTGATGATATAAAAGATTTAATTGAACACACAAAATATAAACCAAGTTCTGGAAGATTTAAAGTATTTATAATCGATGAAGTTCATATGCTTACTACACAAGCATTTAATGCACTTTTAAAAACACTTGAAGAACCACCAGGTTTTGTTAAGTTTATTTTAGCAACTACAGATCCTTTAAAATTACCTGCTACGATTTTAAGTAGAACTCAACACTTTAGATTTAACAAAATTGCAACGGCTGATGTAGTTCATCACTTGTCACACATATTAAATGAAGAAAATATTAATTATGAAAAAGATGCTTTAGAAATTCTTGCAAGAACTGGACAAGGAAGTTTAAGAGATACTTTAACTTTACTTGACCAATCAATTATTTTTTCAAAAGGAAAAGTAAATACAACAAGTGTTGTTGATATGTTGGGTTTAATTGATCCAAAACTTATGGATAATATTTTTTCAATTATTTTGAATAAAGGTGACATAAATCAATTAATCAAAGATTTAGAAGTTTATGAAGTTTCTCAAATTTGTGATGAAATGGCTATTTATTTAAAAGATAAAATGCTTAGTAAAGATACTAAATTTGATTTACTTTTATTTGATAGATTTTTTAGAATTTTAAGTGATGCAAAACATCTATTAGCAATAAATAGTGATGGAGGTTTTGTTTTAATTTTAACTTTTATGAAAATGATTGAAGCTACAAATTTAAAAACTATAGATGATATTATAAACCAAGTTGAAAAAATAGAAGTTAGGAAAGAAACACCTGCACCAAAAATAGTTGAAAAAGTTATAGAGAAAGTTCAAGAAATTCCTTTTGAAAAGATTCAAGAAAGTCCTGTTGAAAAAGTTGAAGAAAAAATTATTGAAAGCGTTATAACAAAAGAAGAAGAGATAAAACTAGCTTCTGTTGAGCCTGAAACAAAAATAGAAGAATTAACACCTTTTGATGAGGTATTAATCCAAAGTGATAATATTATGGATTTAGGAATGATTGATGCTATTGAAGTTGTTGATTATTCAACACCTTTTGATGAATTACCTACAACTCCAATTGTTCAAAAAGAGCAAATAATAGAAAAGCCAAAAGATATAGAAATTGTTGAACATAAAATCGAACAACAAGTTCAAGCAAATGTTTTTGAAGAGATAGAAATAGTTCCTATTGAAGAAGTTTTTGAAAAGGAAGATGACATTCAAAATGAATTATATGAAAAATTAACTGCAAAAGTATATGATAGAGACCCTGATTTAGGTGAATGTTTTGAAAAGAATTTTATCTTTAATGGATTTGAAGATAAAAAACTATACATCACTTCTTACGCTCAAGATGAAGATAGAAAGTTTTTATATAAACATTTTGGAATAATAAAAACTTTTGCCCAAGATATTTTTGGAAATGATGTTGAGCTAGATTTTAAAAAGGAAGAACCCTCCGTACTAGAAAATAAAAATCCAGAAGAGAAACAAGAAGCAAAATCTGAAAATATTCCTGATGAAATTAGTTTAAAAAATCAAGAATTAATCCCTGAACCAAATGATGATACAGGTTCAATGCTTGAAGAGATTGAAATGGGTTCAGGTTGTGTGGCAGACATGCACAAAGGTGAAATAACTAAACCCTCACAACAAGAGTTACAGTTAAATGATATTTTAAATTCTAAGATGCTTGATAAAGCAAAAGAGCTTTTTGATATAAAAAAAATTACCGTAAAAGCAAGAAGTTAAATATTAACTTTTTATTAATGTAAAATAGATAGACTACAAGTTAGTTTTAAATAAGGAAAAAATAAATGAATAAATTCTCGACAATATTGTCAATTAGTGTTTTATTGACAAGTGCCTTATATGCTTCAAGTGATGAAGATATTATTAGTTTTGAGCAAAAAAGAATAGCTCAAAATCCAAACGTAAAAATTAAAAGTGTAAAAATAAATTCAAAAAAAGAGTTACCTTTAAAAGGTTGGTCTGGTTATATTTTAGATGTTGAAGCTAATGTTCAAGGAAAAGATATAAATGCAAAAGATATACTTTTCTCAGATGGAAAATATATCTCTTTAGAGTTAATCGATGCTGAATCTGGAAAATCTTTAAAAGATTTAGTAACACCAAATTTAACAGATAAATATTATGATAAATCAAAAATAATTGCAGGAAATCCTAATGCAAAAAATAAATTAGTAATTTTCTCTGATCCTTTATGTCCATTTTGTAAAGATTTTGTACCAGAAGTAATTAAATATGTAAATAAAAATAGTGATAGCATTGCTTTATATTATTATCACTTCCCATTAACAGGACTTCATCCAGCAGCAGGACCTATGTCAAAAATTATTGAAGTTGCAAAAGAAAAAGGGATAAAAGATGTTGAGTTAAAAGTTTATGAAAAAGACTGGGAACCATATTTTACTGTTAAATCAACAGATGAAAAAGTGATATTAGATGCCTTTAATAAAGAGTTTAAAACTAGTATTAAATTAGAAGAAATTTCTGCAAAAAAAATAACTGATATTCTGGGAAAAGACCTTGCAATGGGTGAAGAAGTTATGGTTTCAGGAACACCAACTATATTTGTAAATGGAGAAAAAGATTCTTCAAAACTTAAATATGAAACATTAGGAAAAAAATAAATTTATTAAGAAGGTAACATGGAAAAATTAGTAATAGCGACAAGAAGAAGTAAACTAGCTCTTTGGCAAAGTGAATATGTAAAATCATTACTTCAAGAACATTATCCAAATATGCAAATTGAACTTCAAGAGTTTGTAACAAAAGGAGATAAAATTCTAGATGTTCCACTAGCAAAAATTGGAGGAAAAGGACTTTTTACAAAAGAGCTTGAAGTAGCAATGCTTGAAGGAACTGCTCATTTAGCAGTTCACTCTTTAAAAGATGTTCCAACACAATTTGAAGATGGCTTACAACTTGCTGCTGTTACAAAAAGATTTGACCCAAGAGATGCTATTTTAAGTAATAAATATGCTTCTTTAGAAGAATTACCGCAAGGTGCAATTGTAGGAACAACAAGTTTAAGACGAAGAATGGCTATTAAAATGTTACGACCTGATATTGTTTTAAAAGATTTAAGAGGTAATATTAATACTAGAATTGCAAAATTAAATGCAGGTGAATATGATGCAATTATACTTGCAGCAACTGGTATTCAAAAATTAAAAATAGAAAATGAAGTTAAGTTTTTTACTCCAATTGAAACAGATGTGATGATTCCATCAATGGGACAAGCAACTCTTGGAATTGAAACTACAAATGACCCAGAAGTATTAGAAATAGTAAAAGTATTAAATGATACAAATGCTCATATAGAATCAACAATTGAGAGAAGTTTTGTTGATACACTTCAAGGTGGTTGTCAAGTTCCAATTGGTGTAAAAGCAACTATAATGGATGAAAACTCTATAAGAGTTCAAGCGATTGTTGGACTTCCTGATGGAAGTGAATATATTAGTGAAGATATTACAGCTGATATAAATGATTATGAAAAAGTTGGACGAATTTTAGCTCAAAATTTTATAGATCAAGGTGCTAAAGAGTTACTAGATCGAGCTGAGAAATTAGCTTTTAAATAAATTCAAATAAAGGAAATAAGATGAGAATAAATGTAGACGATGCGCTTTTTTGTTTAGTTGATGTTCAAGATAAATTATATCCACATGTTACAAATAAAGATGAAATAGAAAAAAATCTAGTTACTTTAGTAAAAGGATTAAAAGTTCTTAGTGTTCCTTTTATTGTAAATGAACAATATAAAAAAGGAATTGGAGAAACTATTCCTTCTTTAAATGAGTTAGTTCAAGATTATCCACATTTTGAAAAAGTTACATTTTCTTGTTGTCAAAATGAGCCAACAATGGATGCAATTAATGCTGCAAATAAAAAAGTTGTTATTGTTGCTGGAATTGAAACTCATGTTTGTGTATTACAAACTTGTATTGATTTACTTGAAGCAGGATTTGAAGTTGTTTTAGTTACTGATTGTTGTACATCAAGAAAACAAAAAGATACTGATATGGCAATTACTAGATTAGTTCAAGCAGGTGTAATTCCAACTACTTATGAATCTTTACTTTTTGAGTTAACTTTAACTGCAAAAAATCCAGTATTTAAAGAGATTTCATCAATAGTAAAATAAGAGATTTTTCTTATTTTACTATTGAATTTTTACCGCTATTTTTAGCTTTGTACATTTTTTTGTCAGCTAAACTCAAGATTTCTTCATAAGAAGAAAATCCTTTATTAAACTCAACAATCCCAATACTAAGAGTGATTTCTCCAAATCTTGTTGATGAAAATTTATTTGAAGTAATATTCATAACTCTATTCATATGTTCATTTGCACTTTCAAGTGTATTATCAACACTAATTATACAAAACTCTTCACCACCAAGTCTGAATACATAATCTAAACCTTTTCTTGAATGTTCTAATAATATTTCAGCAAAATATTTTAATACAAAATCTCCACCTTCATGGCCAAATTTGTCATTTATATTTTTGAAATTATCTATGTCAATATAAGCTAAAGTAGCTTTCGTAGAATCTCTATTTACTTGGGCATAAACATCAGCACAAACCTTTGCAAAATATCTTCTATTATATAAAGAAGTTAAGGTATCTGTTATTGTTAATTCTTGCAGTTGGTTTCTAATTAGTTGATTTTCTTTTTCTAACTCTATTCTTCTTGTTTCTCTTTGGATTTTTCTTGAGTAAATTAATGCTATATCATTTAATTCTTCTGGTAATTCCCTAGCTAACTTTGAATATATTGCTATATGTCCAATGCAATTGTTATTATCAGTAATAGGTATTCCATAAAAACTTTCAAATTTTTCATCAAGTAATTCTAAAAAGTTATATTTTACATGTTCTTTTATTTTTATTATTTTATTGTCAAAAACAAATTTTCCAGGAATTCCATCTAAATCTATAATTTCAGGAAGTTTATTATTTGTTGAGTATAAAACTCTTACTTTTGTAGTTGGATTAAAATCTAAAGCTTTAGTGATATAAACTAAATCTGCTTGGAATAGTTTTTTTATTTCAATTGCAGTATGTTCTATAAATTCATCACCTGTATAGTAAGAAGTTATTTCAAGTATTGATTTTAGGGCTTCATATGGATTAAATTTAAATGAATTATCCACTATTACTTATCTCCTAGATTTAATTAACATGATAATAACATAATATAAATAATTAAAGGATAAAAAAAGGCCTAAGTTTTAGTTTAGACCTTCTTAATAATAAAGAGTAATTAATTATTTCATTGTACCAGCAGGTACAAAAACATAACCTTCCATAATAATTCTAGCACTTCTACTCATAGTTGCTTTATCAACTACAAATTTACCATCATTATTTTGAATTACAGCACCAACTTTTAAAGTTCCTGATGGATGTCCAAATTCTACAGCAGATTTTTCACCACCACCAGCAGCAATATTAACTAAAGTTCCAGGAATACAAGCAGCAACTCCAATAGCTACTGAAGCTGTTCCCATCATTGCGTGGTGTAATTTTTGCATAGATAATGCTCTTACATGTAAATCAATTTCATTTGCTTTAATCTCTTTTCCACTTGAAGTAGTGAAATCACTTGCTGGTGCAACAAACGCAATTTTTGGAGTATGTTGTCTTGTTTGGGCTTCTTTTAAATCAGAAATTAATCCCATTTTTAATGCTGCATAAGATCTAATTGTTTCAAATCTAGCTAATGCTTCAACATCTGAGTTAATATCACCTTGAAGTTCAGTTCCTTTATATCCAATATCAGCAGCATTTACAAAACAAGTAGGAATTCCAGCAGTTATCATAGTAGCTTTAAATGTACCAATTCCTGGAACTTCTAAATCATCTACTAAGTTTCCTGTTGGGAATAGTTCTTCACTAGGATCTACAGGTTCAGCAAACTCTAAAACTATCTCTTCCGCAGGAAATGCAACACCATCGATATAATAATCACCCATCTCTTTAACTAGTCCATTTTCCATTGTTACATAACAAAGAATAGTTTTTTTAATATTTGCTTGCCAAATTCTTACACAACAAACACCATTTTGGGGTACATTATCAACTAATCCTTCTTTTATTGCAAAAGGTCCAACGGCACTTGATAAATTTCCACAGTTTCCACTCATATCTACAAAATCTTGATCAATTGCAACTTGACAGAAATAGTAATCTACATCATGATTAGGAACTGAACTACGACCTACTAAAATAGCTTTAGAAGTACTTGAAGTTGCTCCTCCCATACCATCCATTTGTTGTTTATAGATATCAGGACTTCCCACGATTCTTTGAAGTAATCTATCTCTTTTTTTTGGATCTTCTTGAGCTTCTATAGGTAAATCAGCTATATTAAAAAATGTCCCTTTAGAAGTTCCACCTCTCATATATGTAGCTTTAACTTTAAATTGTGGTTGATAACTCATTTTTTCTCCTGTTTTAGTATAAAATTATTTGTAAAAATATTTTACTAATAGTTTTACAAATAATTTTAGGGCAAAGCCCTAAAATTATGATGTTTTACTTACCAGAAGCAATAACATCTTTAGCGAATTTTTGTAAAATTCCACCGTTTTTGTAAACATCAACTTCAGCTGAAGTATCTAATCTACATAAAACATCGAATTTAACAACTTCACCATTTGCTCTAGTCATAACAACTGTTAAATCACATCTTGGAGTAATTTCACCCTCAATGTCAAATACTTCAGAACCATCAATAGTGTAAGTATGTCTAGTTTCACCTTCTTTGAATTGTAATGGTAAAACACCCATTCCAACTAAGTTAGTTCTGTGAATTCTTTCGATTGATTCAGCAATTAACACTTCAACACCTGCAAGTCTAACACCTTTTGCAGCCCAGTCTCTTGAAGACCCTTGACCATAGTTAGTACCAGCAACGATAATTAAAGGTTGTTTTCTAGTTGTGTAAGTTTCAATAGCTTCCCACATTCTAGATTCTTTACCTTCTGGCATAATCATTGTTAAAGAACCTTGTTTAACGCTTCCATCTTCTTTTTTAACCATTTCGTTAAATAATTTTGGATTTGCTAAAGTAGCTCTTGAAGCAGTATGATGATCCCCTCTATGTGTTGCATAAGAGTTTAAATCTTCAACAGGTAATCCCATTTTTAAACAATATTCACCAGAAGCAGAGCTTGGTAAAATTGCATTTGAAGGTGAAAGGTGATCCGTTGTAATATTATCAGGGAATACACCTAATGGTCTCATACCTTTTAGTGCTGGCATTTGCATATATTCATCTTCCCAATAAGGAGGTTTGTTAATATATGTAGATTTTGAATTCCATTTATAGAATGGATCAATTTTAACACTATCTAAGAATTCTCTTTTGAACATTGGCTCATAAATGTTATTATACATTTCAGGTCTAACGCAAGATTTTTCAACAGCATTAATTTCTGCATCTGATGGCCATAAATCTTTTAATCTAATATCATTACCATCTTTATCTTTTCCTAATACATCATTTTCAATATCAAATCTGATTGTACCAGCTAATGCATAAGCAATAACAAGTGCAGGAGATGCTAAAAATGCTTCTTTTACATAAGGGTGGATTCTTCCATCAAAGTTTCTGTTTCCAGATAATACAGCAGTTGTATAAATATCTCTATCAACAACTTCTTTTTGGATTTTTGGGTCTAATGCACCTGACATACCATTACAAGTAGTACATGCAAATCCAACAACACCAAATCCTAATTTTTCCATTTCAGGTAATAATCCTGCTTCTTTTAAATAAACTTCAATTACTTTTGAACCTGGTGCTAATGAAGATTTAACCCATGGTTTTCTTTTTAATCCAAGCTCATTTGCTTTTTTAGCTAATAATCCAGCAGCAATAACATTTCTTGGATTTGAAGTATTTGTACAAGAAGTAATTGCAGCAATTAAGATACCACCATCTGGGATAAAGTCACCTTCTTGAGTCCACTCTTTTACAATACCTTCAGCTCTTAAAGTTGAAGTTGGTACTAATTTATGTGGTTTTGAAGGACCAGCTAATGATCTAGTTACTTTTGATAAATCAAATTCAATAGTTCTTGCATATGTTGCATCTTCAAATTGGTCAGCCCATAATCCATTAGCTTTTGCATAAGCTTCTACAAGTTTAACTTGATTAGCCTCTCTACCTGTTACTGTTAAGTAAGCAATAGTTTGTTCATCAATAGCAAACATACCAGCACTTGCACCATATTCAGGAGTCATATTTGCAATTGTTGCTCTATCACCTAAGTTTAAGTATTTAATACCAGAACCATAGAATTCTAAGTATGCAGAAATAACATTGTTTTCTCTTAAGAATGAAGTCATCGCTAATGCAATATCAGTTGCTGTAATACCTTCAGATCTAACACCTACTATATTAACACCAATGATTTCAGGAACTCTCATATAAGAAGGATTTCCTAACATTACATTTTCAGCTTCTAATCCACCAACACCAACAGCTATAACGCCAAGTGCATCAACATGAGGAGTATGTGAATCTGTTCCAACTAATGTATCAGGAGATGCAATTCCATTATCTAAATGAACTACTGGAGACATTTTTTCTAAGTTGATTTGGTGCATAATACCGTTACCTGGAGGAATAACATCTACATTGTTGAATGCTTCTTTAGTCCAGTTAATAAAGTGGAATCTATCTGCATTTCTTCTATCTTCAATATCTCTATTTTTTTGGAAAGCATCAGGGTCAAATCCACCACACTCAACAGCTAATGAGTGGTCAACAATTAATTGAGTTGGAACAACTGGATTTACTTTATCAGGATTTCCACCTTTAGAAGCAACTGCTTCTCTTAAACCTGCAAGGTCAACGAACGCTGTAAGTCCAAGAATATCATGACAGATAACTCTTGAAGGAAACCAAGGAAAATCTTTGTCAGTTCTTTTTTCAATTAATTGAACTAGTGAATCCTTTAAGTCTTCACTTGGACATTTTCTAATTAAGTTTTCTGCTAATACTCTTGATGTGTAGTTTAATTTTGCAAAAGAACCAGGAGTAATATCTTCTACTGCTGATTTTACATCATAATATTTAACACCATCAATACCTGCAAGGTCTTTTAGATATTTTTCATTTGTCATTTTTTTATATCCATATATTTAATTTTAAAAAAGGATGGAATTTCTCCCATCCTTTTATTTTGCTAAGATTAGCACTGTATATTTTGTAAGGTCTTTCCTAGATTTTAAAAGAAAAAGATAATTATTTTCTATCTTCTAATGGAACGAATTTTAAACCTTCAGGTCCTGTATAAGTAGCTGATGGTCTAATGATTTTTCCATCTTCTCTTTGCTCGATTGCATGTGCTCCCCATCCAGTAACTCTAGCAATAATGAAAATTGGAGTAAACATATCTGTTGGAATTCCCATTTGGTTATAAGAAACTGCTGAGAACCAATCTAAGTTAGGGAACATTTTTTTGTTATCCCACATGATTGTTTCAATTCTTTCTGCAACATCATACATTAATGTATTGTTGTTCTCTTTTGATAAACTTTCAGCAACTTTTTTAATTACTACATTTCTTGGATCACATGAAGTATAAACTGGGTGTCCAAAACCAATAATAATCTCTTTTTTAGCCATTCTTTCTAAGATATCTTTTTCTGCTTCATCAGCTGATGAATATCTTTCTTGAATATAAAATGCTACTTCATTAGCTCCACCATGTTTAGGACCTCTTAATGCTCCGATTGCACCAGTGATACAAGAGAACATATCTGAATTAGTTCCAGCAATTACTCTTGAAGTAAATGTAGATGCATTAAACTCATGCTCTGCATATAAAATTAAAGATGTATGCATAGCTTTAACCCAAGATTCTCTTGGTTTTTCACCATGTAAAAGGTGTAAGAAGTGACCACCAACTGAATCATCATCCGTTACAACATCAATTCTTTTTCCATTATATGCAAAGTGGTACCAGTAACATAACATAGAACCAAATGATGCCATTAATTTATCAATGATAGCTTGAGCTCCTTCTTTTGGATGAGACTCATCTTCAGACATAATAGCTCCAAGAACTGAACAACCTGTTCTCATAACATCCATTGGGTGAGTAGTTTTTGGTAATTGCTCTAATGCAATTTTAACACCTGCTGGAATGTCTCTTAAACCTTGTAATTTAGTTTTATAAGCAGCTAACTCAGCTTTAGTAGGTAGTTTTTCATGAACAATTAGATATGCAATTTCTTCAAATTCTGCAGTGCTAGCAAATTCTAAAATATCATAACCTCTATAGTGTAAGTCATTTCCACTTTTACCAACCGTACAAATAGCAGTATTTCCTGCAGATTGACCAGATAGTGCAACAGATTTTTTTGGTTTAAACGCTGTAGTTGTTTCAGTACTCATATTTTCCCCTTAGTTTAAGTATAATTTTGTTTAATATTGGTGAGATAAAGCTAATTACTTAGCTTTACCTTTTGAAAATAATTCATCCATTTTTTGCTCATAAGCATGGTAATTTAACATATCATATAATTCCATTCTTGTTTGCATAGTATCAAGAACACCTTCTTGAGTACCTTTGTCTTTTAACTCTTGGTAAACTGCAAGTGCAGCTTTATTCATTGCTCTAAACGCTGATAATGGGTAAAGAACCATATCAATTCCTACAGAAGCTAATTCTTCAGTAGTGAACATTGGAGTTGCTCCAAATTCAGTAATATTTGCAAGTACTGGAACAGACATTTGATCTGTAAATTCTTTGTACTCTTTTAAAGTGTGAACAGCTTCTGCGAAAATTGCATCTGCTCCAGCTTCAACATAAGCTTTTGCTCTGTCGATTGCAGCTTGTTGACCTTCAGATGCATGTGCATCAGTTCTAGCAATAATATAGAAATCTGGATCTAATTGCATTTTAGCATCAACAGCAGCTCTAATTCTGTCACACATTTCTTCAGTAGATACTAACTCTTTATTTGGTCTGTGTCCACATCTTTTTGCAGCAACTTGATCTTCAATATGAAGTCCAGCAGCACCTGATCTGATAAATTCTTTAACAGTTCTAGCTACATTAAATGCATGTCCCCAACCAGTATCAGCATCAACAATTAATGGAGTATCACAAATAGAAGTAATTCTTCTAACATCAATACATACATCTTCAATCATTGTCATACCTAAGTCTGGTAAACCGTAAGAAGCATTTGCAATACCTCCACCTGATAGGTAAATTGCTTTATGTCCTACTTTTGTTGCTTGTAATGCTTGGTAAGCATTAATAGTTCCTACGATTTGTAAAGGAGACTTTTCTTTCAAGGCTTCTCTAAATTTTTTTCCTGCGCTCATACACATCCTTTAAATTTAAGTTATGAAATTATTATACATGATTTAAACATAGTAGTGGTGTATGATATTTGTAATAGAAACCACAACTTTTTTAAATTATTTTATTAAATGTACAATACTTGCTTATTTTGTAAAAAATGGTACAATATTAAAAATATTACTTTAAGGTGTAATTATGAATTACAAAAATTCAATAGAAAAATTTATAGAAATTTTCAAAAGATCAAACTTGAGTATTTCTAAATTTGCAGTATTATTAAATAAAGATAGAAGAACGGTTACATCGTGGATTGATAAGGTTACAGATATAGAACCCAATAAAGAGATACGAGACAAAATTTGTCAAACATTTAGGTATCCTGATTATATTTGGGAAGATGGTTGTTATGGTGAAGAGTTTTTAAAATCAATAACTCAAATACCTCAAAAAGAAGTAAGAATTATTGATGAAGACTATCATGGGCGATTAAAATATATAATGGAACAAGAACAAAATAGAAGATTTGTTATTCAAGCACAGTTTCCAGGACCCATGTATAGAGACTCTGCTGTACGAAAAGTGTACAAAACAACTACTAGTTCTGATATAGAAGAATTAAAACAAGCAAGAATTGATCAGATGTTAAGATATGATTATGATACAACAGAATGGTATTCAATTAAATCAATATTATCTTTTTGTTTTGCAATTATTGGAAACTTTTATACAAAAGAAGAGAAGATAAAAATCTTAGAGTTAATCTATGAACTTTTTAACAATAACTATAATAAAAAACTTTTTTTATTTGATTCATATTCAAGAAAAATTTATGGAATGGAAACAACATATATTTCAATAAATGTAAAACAAAAGGTGCTGTTTTTTAAATCACCAATAGAGTCTGTATTTATTGAAATTAGAAATAAATCACTAGTTGAGCGAATGCACAAATATTACTCTTCACCACTTGAAGCACCATCACATGTGAATTTTTTGGAATCAGTAAAAATCATAAAAATTTTACAAGATGCACTAAAATATAATAATGATATAAAACAAGCATATGAAGTAATAAATAGAGAGACAAATTACGGGGAACTTTTTTATAATAATCTAAGTATTGATTTACAAAAAGAAGTAACTCCTCCAAAACCAGGTCAGAGAAGAAATTAGAAGAAAATTTTATTTTCCGAAGAAAAATCTTTTGATTTTTCTAAAGAAAGAAAATTTACTTTTCTTCTTTAGTTTTTCACTTACATCAGCTCTTAGAGCTTCTAGTTTTTTAGGTTCATAGAGTTTTTCACTCATTTTTTGTTCCTAGATAGTTTTGAAGTTCTTTTACTGCTTCATCATTTTTGATGATAAATTTAATTTCTATTCTTCTTGAATTATCTTTATCTTCAGAACCATCTTTATTATAAATTAATTCAGAAGATGATTTTCCACTTGAACTTACATATTTATTTAATAAGTTTTTGTCAATTCCACTTGTTTCATATAAAAACTGCATAACTTCTAAAGCTCTTTGTTGAGAAAGTTGTAAGTTACTTAAATATGAACCATCACTATTTGTATGCCCTTCAATCGTAATTCCGTAGATATATTTTCTAATCTCTTTATCTTCAAGAAGTGTAGAGATATATTTTTTTAAGATTCCATCTAACTCTTTTTTTGAATCTTCTTTTAATTTATATGCACCTTGGTCAAATAAAATATTTGAAGAGAATTTTATAGCTCCACTTTTCTCATCTATATTTATAGATTTTCCTAATCTCTCTTTTAATTTTGTAATAACATTTAGTTTTATTCCCGTTAAGCTTTTGATTTTAGCTTTTGTAATATCAAACTCTTCAACAGTTTTTTGGTGAGCTTTTTCTTGCTCTAATAGTTTATTTACTAAAACAGTTAATTCATTATCTTTTAGAGTTATTTGATTTTGACTATTTGCAAGATCTTCTGCTAATTTTGAGTTAGCATCTGCTTGTTCTTTATCTTTTAATTCATAACCTAATAATAAATCTTTTAGTTTTTGAAGCTCTACATTATTTAATTGTATTGTTTCATTTGATTTTGACAATTGATTAGAAAGTTCAGTTTTTTCTTCTTCAAGTTTTTTAAGTAAATCATTTAATTTACTTAATACTTCATTTTTATTTATTAAGGCTTCTTGGCTTTGACTTAGGGCAAACTTCTCATTTTCTAAAGTTTTTTGGGTGTAAAGGTATCTAATTACAATTGCCCCAATTACTAAAATAAATACGAAAAGTAATCCAGCCATTAAATCTGCATATGAAATCCAAAAGTTATCTTCGTTTTTTTGTTCGTTTTTATACATTTATGGCTACTTTGATAGTTCTTTAAATTGTGTTAAATCTTCAATAATTTTTACTGTTTGTTCATCTATTGATTCTAATGAATTTTGTAATTTATCTGTAAACTTCGCATCATATTCATCAAGACCTTGTTTGAATTTCCACTCAATCTTCTCCATATCACTTTTCATAGTTTCAATACTTTTGATAATATTTGTATAAATTGCTTTTAAATTATCTGAGCTTAAGTTGTCTAAATGATTATTTAATTTTTCAATACTATTATTTAGTAATTGAGCACTTAATACATAAGAATCTTTTTGATGTTCAAAGCTTTTTATTGTTGTACTCATATTTAAAGTCATATCCCTTAACATCAGAGATAATTTTTCATTATTATCGATATTATCATCAATTTTAGTAGAAAGTAAAAGCTCTTTTTTCAAAATATCATCAAGTAAGCCAACTCTTTTTTCTATTAAAAGATTTATATTATCCATCATATCACTTGAAGTTAATTTTTCAAATACTTCTGACATTTTAGAGAAGTTATCAAGATTACTTTTTATGTGAATTGATTCAATATCAATTTTTGTCCAGAAAAATGTTTTTGTATCTTCTTTGATTAAATAAGTATCATGTTCAAATCTACTCATTCCAATTTTTTCAAAAAAAGTCCACCAAATCGATAAAAATATACCAAAAATTGAAACATAAAATGCAGTTCCAACTCCACCTAAAAGAAGTGAAATCTCTTTTTCAAGGGCATCTGTAGTTCCTGATGAAAAATCTGGCATACTAAGCGCAATTGATATAAAAGTTCCTAAAATACCAAGAGTTGGGAAAATACTTGAAGCAATTGAAGAAAAATTGTTATTTCTTAGATTACTTGTATAATCTTTTAAAAAGTCATCAACACTTCCATTTGCTTTTGTGATATTATCAATTGTTAATAAGTTATTATCAACATAATCTTTTAGAGAAAAAAACATTCCCTCTTGTTGAGTTTTGAATTTGCATGAAGCATAATAAGCATTGTGTCTTGTAAAAAATAGGTAAATAAAATAGATAAATCCTATTAAAATAACACTGTGAATTTCGACTTTTAATGGCAATTTACCAAGATAACATAAAATTATTAATGCAAATAATGCTGTAGGAATTGTAAGTAAAATAAATATTCTTGACATTGGTTTGCAAGTAGTTTGAAATTTTGTGCCTAAATCAATAAAACTGTCGTTTGATAACATAAATATTCCTTATGAAAACATATATAAATTAATTTGCAAGTTTAGCATATTTATTATTTTTTAGTATAAAATTTTTGTTATTCTATTAAACATTATAATTATTTTGCAACTTTATAAGAATTAAAAGGTAAAATACTAAAATGACAAGAATAGGAATCATATAAAAAATGATAAAAAAAGTTTGGCCTTTATTTTTACTACTTATTAGTAACTCATCTATTTATGCTGCAAATGAAAAATATAGTATTTCTGTTTGTATAACATCAAGTCTTGAAAATGCAATACAATGCAAACAAAAACTAATTGATGAATCTCTTACAGATGTATTTATAATTAAAGATAACAGTAATAAATATCTAACATATTTGGGAATTTATGGTGATGAGAATAGTGCAAAATATGCAATGAAATTTTCTTCAAAATATGTAAAAAAACAAAATCCATTTATTAAAAAATTACCAAATAATATTTTAACACTAAAAAATAAAAGTGAAGAATTTATTGATTTATCAACACCTATGAAAGAAACGATTATACAAAATGAACCTATCAAAGAAAAAACTGAAAAGTACGATGAATCATTAGAATTTGTTTCAAATGCTCCAAGTCCTGAGCAGTTACAATTAGTAAGTTCATATCCTTTTGAAGAGGGACAAAATCTTTCAAAAGGCTCTTATAAAAAAGAGAAAAAAACAATTGTTCCTGCAAAATTTAAAGTAGAAGTAATAGAACAAAAAGAAGTTGAATCAGAAATTCATGAACAAAAAAAAGTAGTAGAAACAAAAGTAGAAGAACAAAAAATACAGCAAATAAAAAGAGTTGAAGAAGCAAAATCTATAGAAGAAAAAGTTGTTGAACCAAAAATTGTAGAAGCAAAAAAAGTTGTAGAAAAAGAGATTTCAAAGCCAGTTGAAATACCGAAAAAAACAATTGTAAATAATCAAAAAGAATACGAAGAAGAGCTAAAACAAATAAGTATGGATGAGTTTGATAAAGCAGAAGAGGCAAAAGCTCCAAAATTACCACCTGTTCCAAAAATGAATAAATTAATAAAAAGCCTTGAGAATGATGGCCCTCGAAGAATTATGTTTCAAAGTGAGAAAAAACCTGCACTTGTAAAAGTGATAAAAAAAAGTGCTAATTTTGATCCTTTGAAGAATGTATCAGAATATGAAGAAATACTAATTGAAGTTGATTCTGTAAAAAATAGAATGACATTAAAAGCAAAAATTGATGATGAATTTCAAGAGCTAAAAACTTATATTGTATCAACAGGAAAAGACAATATACAAAAACCTTTTGGTGTTGGAAGAATTTCTAGAATATCATTAAATCCAGTATGGTATCCAACAACTGATACTATAAAAAGCTTCAAAAAAAGAGGAATAAATCTTCCAAATGTTGTACCTCCTGGTGATAAATACAACTATATGGGTGCTGCAAAAATAAATCTTACCCATGAAGTAAATGGAAAAAGTACTTATAGAATTCATGGAACACTAAATGAAAAAACACTAGGAACAAATGAATCTGCTGGCTGTATTAGAATGAAAAATAGTGATGTAGTTCAACTAGCAACACTATTAAATAAATTCTCAGCTTTAAAAGGTTTAGATGAAGTGGAAGTAATTTTAAAATAAAAAAGAAAGAAAAATATGATTAGTTCAAGAGATAAATTATTAGATGTAGCCTTTGATGAAATTTATCACAATGGATATGCTGCAACTTCGGTTGATAAAATTTTAAAACAAGCAAATATGAATAAAGGAAGTATGTATCACTTCTTTAAATCAAAAAAAGAGTTAACTCTTGCAGTTATAAATGAACGAATAAACCTTTATACTGAGACTAAGTATTCTACTCTTTTGAATTATGATGAGAACATAATAGATGAGATTATGTCTTTACTAAAACAAAGGGGTGGTTTTGATTTTAGATTGGGTTGCAAGCTTAATAATCTGGTTCAAGAACTCTCACCTAAAGATAAAGATTTTAAAGAAGCATTAGAAAAAGTCTATTTAAGATTTGAATCTATTATAAAAGAAGCTTTGGATAAAGCTGTAAAAAATAAAGAGATTAATCATAATGATACAAGAGCTTTATCTATGTACATCGTTGCCTCAATTGAAGGATGCTTAGGAACTGCAAAAAAATCTCAAGATGGTCAAGTTTTCTATGATTGTCTTTCTCAACTTGATCTGTTTTTAAACTCACTTAAAAAATAATTACAAAAAGTCTTGACTAATTAGTCAAGACTTTGCTATACTTCTAATTGACTAAACAGTCAAGGAGAAAAATGTTGTTAAAACTGAAATCATATATTGTACCATTTGCCTTTATTCTACTTTCAGGTGCTGGTTTTGTATTTATAAAAATGGGTTTATCTTATGCTAGCAGTATGGCTTTTTTAGAATTACGATATCTGCTTGCATTTGTAGTTTTGCTCTTAGTTGCATTTATATTTAAAGCAAAGTTTCCAAAAAGTTTAAATGAAATATTTCATATAAGTGTTGCTGGGATTTTATCTGTGGGACTTTTTTCTATTGGTTGTTTTAATTCAATAGATTATGGATTGTCACCCGCTCTTTGTTCTTTGATTATCTCTTTACAGCCTATTGTAGTTTCATTTTTTGCAATGAAGTTTTTAGGTGAAGAAGTAAGCAAAAGAGCATGGTTTGGATTAATACTTGGACTTATTGGAGTAGGGTTTGTTTTAGGGCTTGATGGAGAAATTAATAAAAATGAGTTAATAGGCTTTTTATTTGCAATATTGGGATTGTTTAGTATGAGTTTTGGGAATTTGTATCAAAAAAAATATTGTTCAAATATGAATTTGATTACAGGTGGAGTAATCCAAACATTTGCTTCTGCAATTATTGTTTTACCATTATTGTATTTTGAAGATATAAGAGTTGATTTTAGTGGCGAATTTATAATTGCTTTAAGTTATATGTCTGTTATTGCTAGTATTGGAGTTATGTCTTTATTGTACTATATGATTAGACATGGTGAAGTATCAAAAGTATCTTCATTGTTTTATTTATTGCCAGTAGCTTCTGCTCTTGTGGCTTATTTTGTATTGAATAAAAGTCTGGAGTTGAATGTATTTATTGGAATTATTATTGTTCTTATTGCAATGAATTTGATAAATAAAAAAGAACAAGTTCAAGCTATAGTAAATAAAGGTTAAGTGTGAAATTTTATATACAAAAATCTATTTTGCCATTTTTTTTCATGTTTTTATATGGAAGTGGATTTATTTTTTGTGAATATGGTTTACAAAATGCATCTCCAATGGCTTTTTTAGAAGTACGGTTTTTTATTGCTTTTTGTATCTTACTTTTGATTACTCTTATATTTAAAATACCAATGCCTAAAAGTAAGAATGAATTTTTTCATATTGTAATTGCTGGAATTTTTACTGTAGGAATATTTTCAATAGGAGGGTTTTTATCAGTTAGTTATGGAATATCAGGAGCAACAAATGCTTTGATAATATCATTACAGCCAATACTTGTAACGGTTTTAGCGATGAAGTTGCTAAATGAAGATATAAATCTAAGAGTTTGGTTAGGACTAATAATAGGCTTTGTAGGTGTTGGTTTTGTAGTTTTTTCTAAACTTGGAACTTCCTTTTCATCTCTTGGTCTATTTTGGTCTTTTATTTCATTATTAGGTCTTAGTATTGGAAGTTTATATCAAAAGAAGTATTGCTCTCATATGAATCTTTACTCAGGTGGTGCAATACAAACTTTGAGTTCCACAATTTTGGTTTTGCCATTTTTGTTTTTTGAAGATGTTCATATAAATTTGAATGTTGATTTTACTATTGCATTACTTTATATGACAGTTGGAGTTAGTATTGGCGCTTTATCTCTTTTATATATTATGATAAGAAATGGTGAAGTTTCTAAAGTATCTTCTGTTTTTTATTTGGTACCCGTTAGTGCTGCTATTGTTTCATATTTTTTGTTGGGGGATAAAATTGAATTTAGTGAAATTATAGGAATTATTACTATAATAATTGGAATAATATTAATTAATAAAAGAAAAGGAATAAAATGAAAATTGTAATTTTAGATAGAGTGACATTAGGTTCAGATATAGATATAAATATTTTTAAAGAGTTCGGAGAGCTTATCTCTTATGATACAACAAGTGCAAACGAGACGAAAGAGAGAGCAAAAGATGCAGATATAGTAATCACAAATAAAGTAGTTTTACGAAAAGAGCAAATGGATGATTCATCTATAAAACTTATTTGTATCACAGCAACTGGAACTGATAATGTAGATTTAGAGTATGCAAAAACTAAAAATATTGTAGTAAAAAATGTGGCTGATTATTCTACATCAAGTGTAGTTCAAGTGGCTTTTGCGATGATATTTCATTTTGTTCAAAAACTAAATTATTATAAAACTTATGTTGACAATGGTGGATGGGAAAAAGCACCAGCATTTACGCATATTGATGAAATCTTTTTTGAGTTAGATAATAAAAGAGTTGGAGTTATTGGTTTTGGAAATATTGGAGCAAACTTAGCAAAAAAAGCCCAAGCTTTTGATTGTGAAGTTGTTTATTACTCAACAAGTGGAAGAAACAGCAATTCAAATTACAAAAGAGTTGAACTTGATGAGTTATTACAAACCTCAGATATCATAAGTATTCATTGCCCATTAAATGACAACACAAGAAATTTATTGACATATGAAAATATGAAAAATATAAAAGAGGGTGCAATTTTATTAAATTTAGGTCGTGGTGGAATTATAAATGAAGATGATTTAGCCAAAATTATAGATGAAAAAGAGATTTATTGTGGGATTGATGTTGTTTCAAAAGAGCCAATTGAGAGTTCAAATCCACTATTAAAAGTTAAAAATAAAGATAGACTACTTTTAACTCCACATATAGGTTGGGGATCAAGTGAAGCAAGAAATAGACTTATGAAAAAAGTAGCACAAAATATAAAAGATTTTTTGAATAAATAAAGGAAAATAGTCTCATAAAAGCTTTATGTGTTTATGAGATTATTTTTGTAAAATAAGAAAAAACTTTGGATTACTAATGATTAAAAAAATTTCTATTTTATTTCCTCTATGGGCTGTATTATTCTCAATAGTTTCATATTTTCAACCAAGTTTGGTGGTTGGATTTAAGTCTTGGATTATTCCACTTTTGATACTTATTATGTTTTGTATGGGAATTACACTAAAACTTGATGATTTTAAAAGAGTTTTTAAAAGCCCTAAAATCATAGCTTTGACAGTTGTATTACAGTTTTTATTTATGCCTTTGTTTGCTTTTTTAGTTTCTAAAATATTTAATTTATCTGATGAATTACTTGTGGGTATGATTTTAGTTGGTGCAGTTTCAGGTGGAACTGCATCTAATGTAATAGTATTTTTAGCAAAAGCTGATGTGGCACTTTCTATTACTATGACTATAGTTTCTACCCTTTTGTCTATAATCATTACTCCTTATTTGACACTTCTTTATGTTGGACAAACGGTTCCTGTTCCTGCTTTTGATATGTTACTTAGTATTTTAAAAATAGTATTTGTACCTGTTGTAATAGGACTTATTTTAAATCACTTTTTTAATAAATATATTGAAAAAAGACATGATATTTTTGCTCTATTATCAATCATTTCAATTGTATTTATAATAGGAATTATTATAGGTATAAATGAAAGTAAAATCTCTACAATTGCCATATCTTTGATGTTAGCAATAGCTTGTCATAATCTTTTAGGACTAATTACTGGATATTATTTTACGAAATTGTTTGGTTATGATAAAACTGTTTGCAAAACAGTTGCAATAGAAGTTGGAATGCAAAACTCTGGTTTAGCAGTTGTTCTAGCAATGAAATATTTTACACCTTTAAGTGCACTTCCTGGGGCTATATTTAGTATTTGGCATAATATTTCAGGTTCTATTCTTGCTGGTATCTGGGCAAAACAAGAAGAGGGGAAAATCAATATTTGATTTTCCCTTTTTTTATTTATACTCTTCTATATTAATTATTTTATTAGAAATGATTTGAGCTAGTGTTCTATCATGGGTAACAAGAAGAACACTTAGATTTTCAGTTTCAACTATCTCTTTTAATAAAAATAAAACCTCTTTTTGAGATATAGGATCAAGTCTTGATGTAATCTCATCTGCAAAAATAAAAATAGGTTTTAAAAGCAATACTCTGATTATAGAAAATCTTTGTAATTCCCCTCCTGATATTTCAGATGGTGTTCTATTTAATAACTCTTTTGATAAATTAAATTTTTCTAAAAATGAATATAATTTTTCTTTTGCAATTTTATGTAATTTTAGTAAATCTAAAAAGCCATCTTCTAATATTTGCTCAGGCAAAAAAGCACTTGGTGGATCTTGATAAATCTTTTGAAATTGGATTTTTGAATAATTTTTATTTTTTATAATCTCTCCAGAATCTGATGATAAATGCTCTAAAATTATATTTCCTAATGAACTTTTTCCACTACCACTTTCCCCAACTATTGAGACTATTTCACCTTTTTTTATATCAAATGATAATTTTTTAAAAAGTATATTTTTATCAAACTGTTTACTTAAATTTTTTATATGAACGATTGTTTCATCTTTTGGTTTTGTTTTTTCTATTTTCCAAAATGTTGGCTCTGCTAAAATTAATTTTTTTGTGTACTCTTTTTGTGGATTATTAAAAATTGATTTTGTATCAGAATATTCAATGATTTCTCCATCGACCATAATTCCTAAAGAGCCTTCTATTTTTCTTGCAATTTCTAAATCATGGGTAATAACAAATAAAAGTTTATTTTGTTTTATTTGTTCATTTAATTTATCAACTATCGAGTCACACAGTTTTTTATCCAATCCTTTTGTTGGTTCATCAACTAAAATTAGGCTTCCTTCTTGAACATGGGTAATTGCAATCGTTAATCTTTGGCACATACCTCCTGAGAGTTCATAAGGATATGAATTTGTAAACTTTTCTAGTTTTACATCTTTTAGTTCTTCTAATGATTTTTTTAAACTCTGCTTAACATTATTTTTATATGTGAATTGTCTAACTTCTTTGATTTGTTCAATTACTTTCATAGTTGGGTCTAAAGATAACCAAGGTTCTTGAGGAAGTAAGGTTATATGTTTTCCCCAAAGTTTTTCCCTTTCTTTTTTTGATAATTTTAATAAATCAATATTATCAAGTAATATTTTTCCTGATACTTCTAATTCTTGGGGTAAAATGCCCATTACAGCATCTATAACTAAAGATTTACCAGAACCTGACTCTCCTAATAATACAAGAGGTTTATTTGTAGATATTTCTAAATTTATATCTTTTACAAGTACTTTATCTTTTGTGTAAATTGTTAAATTTTCTATTTTTAATTGTTTATTCATTTACACTCCTTTTAGACATAAGTTGTAGTGATAGTACAATTAAGAATATAATTAAAGAGGGCAATAAAACTAATAATGGTTCTTCTTCATAATATGGTAATAGTTCAATAATCATACTTCCTAACTCAGCTGTTGGTGGTCTAATTCCTACATTTATTGCACTTAATGAAGAAATAGCAATAATTGCTGTACTCATTGAAAAAGTTGAAATAGTAAATATCATGGGTAAAAGTTTTGGAATAATTAATTTTCTTAAGATATAAAAAAAACTAAATCCTAAAGATTTTGATGATTCAACAAAAGGTTCAACCAGTAATGATTTGGTTTTTAATCTAGTAATTTTGAAGAATTCAATCCATAAAATTAATGCAAGTCCTACATAAAGTGGCAAAAAATCTCCAGGAGAAAAAGCAATTAATACAAGAATCAGTAACAATCCTGGAAGAGCTAATAATATATCACAAATAATATTTAAAAACTTATCAGTTAATCCACCTTTATATGCTGCTAATATTCCTAAGGTAACACCTGGTATAAAGGCAGTTACTGTTGTAATTAAAGCTAGGAAAAATGAAAGCTGTGTAGCTTGGGCAACTCTTACTAATACATCTCTTCCATATTGGTCTGTTCCTAAAGGATGTTCTAAAGTTGGATTTGCAAATATATTAAATAAATCTTGTTGGTCGCTTTCATAATTTAAAATAATTTGACTGAGAATTGAGAAAAATGCTAAAAATATTAAAATATATAAACCAATATAAAAAGTTCTTTTATTTTCCATTATATTTTTTCTCCTTTAATCTTGGGTCTAAATTTAGTGCCAAAATATCTACAATTAGATTTATAAATACAAATATTAATCCCATAATTAAAACAGTACCTTGAATCATTGGTATATCTCTTGCCACAATTGCATGAACTAAGGCATGACCAATTCCAGGGAAAGCAAATATGGTTTCTACAACTACAACACCTTCTATTAAATAAACAGATTGAAGGGCTAAAAATGATATTAAAGGAATTAAAGCATTCTTAATACCATGTCTTTTTATTGTTATATTTTGAGATAAACCTTTAAATCTTCCATATTTAAAATAAGAAGAGTTTTGAACATCATTCATAGAATCTGTTATTAACCTGTTTGAAACAGCAGCTAATCCAAGGCAAAGAGTTAATGTTGGTAATACAAAATTTTTCCAACTCTCAAATCCAGCAGGTGGTAAAATATTAAACCAAATACTAAATATCAAAATAAGAATTAGTGCTAAAACAAAAGGGGGAATGGCTCTAATAATAATTGAAATTAACATAACACTATTATTTACAAATTTATATTTGCTAATAGATGTAAATATTCCTAAAGGAATAGCAATAATTAATGAAACAATAAAAGCCAAAAGAGCTAAAACAAAAGAGTAGCCCAATTGAACTTTTAATTCTTGAATAACACTATTTCCACTAACTAACGAATATCCTAAGTCAAGTTTTAAAAAATTAAAAATTGATATTAGATATTGTTCATATAAGGGTTTATTTAATTGCAATTCTATTCTAACACTTTGTGCAATTTCAGCAGTAAGGCCATCTGGGCCATACCTTCCTGCTGCGATTCTCATAGCAATATCACCAGGTAATAAGTGCATCATTAAAAAACCGATACTACTTGATAATAAAGCAACTACTATGACTTGAAAAAATCTTTTTATAAAAATATTTATAAACATCTAATATCTTTATTTATCAAATTTAATATCAGTTAAATTATAAGAAATTTCAAAAGGATCAATTTTAAGATTCTTGATTTTTTTATTTGAAACAACAGTAATACTTGACCAAGTTAGTGGAATAGATGGTAATTCTTCATTTAAAATTTTAGATACTTCAAACTGAGTTTCTAAATTAGCTTTTTCATATAATGATTTTAAATCAGATGCCATTTTTTCATTTTTCCAATTCATAGCACCCCAATCTCCACCATTCTCACCATAATCTTCACTAATAGTGCCTAAAGGATTAGGAACTAATGTAAAGTTTTTTGAAATAAGGGCTAATTGTAAAGAGTTATCTTTGTGTTTTCTTACAACTTCAGATGAATTTGTAACAGATATTCTTAAATCAATTCCAACTTGTTTTAATTGATTTTGAACAACCGTTGCAATAATAGGCAGTTCTGGCCAGTTTGGATAAGTAATAAGTTCAAGTTCTAATTTTTTACCATTTTTATATAAAAAACCATCATTTTGTTTTTCCCAACCACTATTTTTTAGTAGTTCTTCTGATTTTTTAATATTAAATGTTAGTGGTTCTATATTTTTATTGTGCCAAGCTACAAGCTCAGGTGGAAACATTTGTGTTGCTGCTAAAGATTCATCTTTTAAAATTCCTTTTGCTATAGCATCTCTATTTATTGCATAACTTATAGCTTGTCTTATATTTTTGTCTTTTAAAATTTCATCTCCTGAATTTAGTTTTAATTTTCTAGTTCTAAATATTTTCACTGTCTGAATATCTAAATTAGGGTTTTTCTCTAATGACTTTAATGATATTGGCAAAATTGAAAAAGCAATATCTGCATCACCACTTTTAATCATTAAGGCTCTTGTTTCATTAGTTCCAACTGCATTATATGTAAGTTTTTCAACTTCGTTAGTTTTCCCCCACCAAGAGTCAAATCTATCTGCTTTTATTAAAAGAGGTTCAGTAATATTTGTGATTTTAAAAGGACCTGTTCCTATGAATTCCACAACTTTTCCATTTTCAAATGAATTTTTACTTAATATCAAAGTAGTGTAATGAGCAAAGTATGCGGGTAAAATACTAACCTTTGAAGTTAGTTTTATTATCAATTCATCATTATTTGAATCTATTTTTTCAATAGGTAAATATCTCAAAATACTTTTTTCTTTTGCATCTTCTCTCGTCAAATTTAAAACTACTGTTTGTGCATCTAAAATAGTATCATCTTGAAATTTTACATTAGGTCTTATTTTAAATTTCCATGTTAACTCATCTGCCGAAGTTTCCCAACTAATAGCTAAATTTGGAAGAATTTCACCTTTGTCATTTACTTTTACAAGATTTTCAGCAATCTGAAGTCTTGAAAATATATATCCTGATTTTGTTGGTTCAATACCTTTTATTTCATTTGGTCCTATTACTTTTAACTCATTTGCACTAAGAGTTAAAAATGAAAAAATTAAACATAATTTTATTAATTTCTTAATATTCATTCTTTTCCTTTTTCTGATAATTATTATTGGAATCATATTTTAAGTATAATTAAATGCAACTTAGTCGCATTTAATTAGGCTCTTTAACAAATAATTTTTATTTGTGGCTTGTTTTAATGTGTATTGGAAGATAATGAAAAGTGTTACGAAATACAAAAGGAGAACATGAACCATGAAACCGAGTATATTTTTAAAAGTAGCAATTGTTGCAACTGTTTTAGTTGTAAATACTTTCCCACTATTAGCTGCTGATGTTACAAATGAAAGTACAATAAAATTAAAGCCTTCTGTTGGAGAAAAACTTGATGATGCTGTTATTACTACACAAGTAAAAATGGCATTATTATTACATCGTTCAACAAGTACTTTTCGAACAGAAGTTAGTACTACTAATGGTATTGTTATAATCAATGGAAGTGTTGAAAATAGTGCAGAAAAAGAGTTGATTACTAAACTTGTTGAAGATATTCAAGGAGTTAAAAGTGTTGAAAATAAAATGACAATACTTAAAGAGAAAACAAGTACAGTAGGTGAAAAACTTGATGATTCTGTTATTACTGCAAAAGTAAAAATGGCTTTAGTTATACATCGTTCAACTGGCGTTTTAAGAACTTCTGTTACAACAAATGATGCTGTAGTTACTGTTAGCGGAAAAGCTCTAAACATTGCAGAAAAAGAACTTGTAAGTAAAGTTATAGAAGATGTTGATGGGGTTAAGAGCGTAGTTAATGAAATGAACATTGAATAATTTCAATTTGTACATTTATAATCAAAGAAAGGATTTATGATGGATGAAAAAAAACTGTATCAACAAAAAAAACAAGCTCAAATAGATGAGTATGAACTAAGATTAAAAGAATTAAAGGATCAGCTTTCAGAATTTGATGCTGATGCCAATAGAAAACTAGATAAACTAATTAAAATCGTAGAGGAAAAGCTCGAAGAATCAAAATCTAGATTAGAAGCAATTAGCAAAGCAAGTAAAGAGGAATTTGAGGCTCATAAAAAAGTTATTGATGATAGCTTTATGTCAATAAATACCCATTTAGCAATGTGCTAGAGGAAAAATCAGATGTAGTTAATAAGAGTCATAATTGATTATTATTGAGTAAAGATTGAGATTTTTAAGTTTAGTTATATAAGCAAAAGTTATATCTAATATATAATTAAAAGAGTATAATATATCATCTAATAAAAAAGGGAGAAATAATGAAAAACTTATTTAAAACAATTAAATTAGGTTTTTTGGTTGCTGGTTCTTTATCAGTTATAACAACTGCACTTATTGCAGAAGATTTACCAAATAGAGGTCCTATAGAGTTTTCATCTTACGATACAAATAAAGATGGATTCATTAGTGAAAAAGAGTTTAACGATATAAGAGCAAAACGAATAGAGCAAAAAGCATCTGCTGGAATGCCTATGAGAAATGTTGCAAATGCACCAGATTTTAGTACTTTAGATACAAATAAAGATGGAAAATTGACTGAACTTGAGTTATTAAAAGGTCAAAATAAACAGATGCAAAATAATCAAGGTAATAGAGGAATGGGGCAAGGTATGGGACAAGGGTTCAATATGCCAAACTTTGAAGATTTTGATTTAAATAATGACGGAATGATTAGTTCTAAAGAAATGGACGAAGCTCGTGAAAAAAGAATGGAAGAAAAAGCATCTGAGGGTAAGATGATGAAAAATATCGGGAATCAACCACTATTTTCAGATATTGATACTAACAAAGATGGAAATATCAGCAAAGAAGAGTTTCAAACTCATCAAACAAAACAAAGACAATAATTCTATCTGAGGGTGTTTTTTGCACCCTCAATATTTACTGCTAGTTTTTTTATTCATATAATTACTTTTGCATTGTTATTAAATTTTTCTCTTGAAAACTACGAGGGTTTTCGCTTTCTCTTACTTTTTGGTCTCAAAAAAGTAAGCAAAAAAGACTGCCATGCTGATGAAGGCGAAGCTTCCTAAGATTTGCTCCTTTATTTTCTGCGTTGCGGAACTCGCTACGAAAGGTACATTCAGTACCTTTCTTCACTCAAACAGTCCTCACTTTTCACCGAAAATAAAGAATCAAACCTTAGCTTCATCAAAGGCAGAATAAATCCATAGTGTTCAAAGTATCTTTTTTTAAATAGAGTTTAGAAGAGGCAAGAAATTTACGTATTTATCAGAGAATAAATAGTTAAAATAACTTATTTTAGATTATTCAATTTTTTCATCTTCTTCAAATACTATATTATGTTTTTGACAATACTCTTTAATTTCTGAATCATTTTCAAAATATTCATCACAAAAGCTATTTAACTCATATTCTACAGACTGATAGTTTCTTTCATCTATAGTTAGCATTCGCTCAATTAACTCTATAAAATTTTCATATTTTTCATTTACCTTACATAGTTTATCTATAGTTTTAAAGTCTAATTCTTTAAATTTTGATTGAAATAGTATTTTACTTTCATAAGGGTTTGATTTAAGCTCAATGATACCTATTCCAAAAGATTCATTAAGCCTTTGCATTTCATCTTTTAAATTATCATTTATTTCAAATGCAACTAAGTACCCATAATTTGCCCAACTTGAATTTGATACAGCTTGGAAATAATACTTTTTAAGTTCATAATCTGTATTAATTTCTTTTTTTATTTCATAAGAAGTCAGTTTAAAAGTATCTGATTTATTAAGTATTTTCATAAATGCTTTATTGACTCTTGAAGTTAAACTTAAAAATTCTATACCAATCATATCAGGGTGAATCCATTTTTGATGGTCATCTTTAGAATTTTTTGATTCTTCATGTAAAATAGTTTTAGTATAAATCTTTTTATTTTTTAGATAACTGCTAAGTAATTTATGTAAATCTCTCTCTACGTAAGTTTGATTTTTTTTAAGTTTTTTTGGCTCAGCTTTCTCACTAATATTAGAAGCAACTTCATTAATATCTAAATCTTGTTCAAATTTTGCTAAGTAATATAAATATGTAGATTTATCGCCTTTTATTCTTTTAACTCTTTGGTCATTTTTTCTAATAAAATCGCCTAACAATGCAGAAATTGTTGATGCAGGTGTTTTTGCATCTCCAAAATTATAGTAATTTTGATTAATAATATGTTCATGTATTTCATTATGAGTTAAAAGTCTTTGTAAATCCTCAAGACTTTTTAATATAGCTTCTTTTATTGTCATATCATCTCTTTTATTTTTAACAAATTATATCAAGTTTACTTTCAGTAAATACTTTAGTAAAGAATTTGAATAATTATTTATATAAAACATTTACATCCTTATTCAAACTATGTTACCATCACACCATGAATAAAAAATACCAAATACTAAAAGATATTTTCGGACACGAGCATTTTAGAAGTTTCCAAGAAGAGGTTGTTGATTGCATTCTTAACAAACAAGATGTTTTGACGATTTTGCCAACAGGTGGTGGAAAATCACTTTGTTATCAACTTCCTACACTTCTTATGAATGGAACTACGGTTGTAATTTCTCCTCTTATTGCACTTATGCAAGACCAAATAAAAGCACTGAATGATTTGAATATTAGTGCTGAAATGATAAGTTCAGCAACTTCAAATGATGAAAATAGTTTCACTCTTCAAAAGCTTTTAAATGGTGAACTAAAGTTTATTTATGTGGCACCTGAGAGATTTACTTCAAATGAGTTTGTTTCAGTTTTACAGCGAATAAATATAAACTATTTTGTAATAGATGAAGCACACTGTGTATCTGCTTGGGGTCATGAGTTTAGGGCTGAGTATAGAAATCTTGATAGATTAAAAAGATTTTTTCCAAATACAGCTATTTGTGCATTTACAGCAACTGCTACAAAAAAAGTTGAAGCTGATATTGCTTCTTCTTTGAACTTGCAAAATCCTAGACATTTCAGAGCAAAAACTGTAAGAGATAATCTTGATATAAAAGTAGAACCACGAATTGCAAATGGGAAAACTCAAATATTAAACTTCCTAAAAACTCACAAAGGTTTATGTGGAATTATCTACACTTTTACACGAAAAGAAGCAGAATCAACGGCTGAGTTTTTGAGTGAAAGTGGATATAGTGCAAAAGCCTATCATGCGGGACTTAGTAATGATAGAAAAAATGAAGTTTTTAATGATTTTGTATATGAAAAAATTGATATTGTTGTAGCAACCATCGCTTTTGGTATGGGAATTGATAAATCAAATATTCGTTTTGTAATACACACTTCATTGCCAAAAACCCTTGAAAACTATTATCAAGAAATAGGGAGAGCTGGTCGTGATGGAGCAATGTCTTATGTTTATATGCTTTATTCAAAAAGTGATGAGGTAAAAAGAAAAATACAAATAGAAGAAGCCATCGACAATGCTTACAAACAAACTGGACTTGATAAGTTAGAGTTTATGTATAGATATTGTGTGAGCAATAATTGCCGTCATAAAATGATTGCAGGTTATTTTGAAGATGAGATTGAAACTTGTAAAACTCTATGTGATAACTGCACAAAAGGTGAAGTGGAGCAGGTTGATATGAGTGTGGATGCTCAAAAACTTTTAAGTGCTATTTATAGAAGTGAACAAAGATTTGGATTAAATCACATTATAGATATTTTAAGAGGTTCAAAAAATCAAAAGTTATTAGATTTTGGACATGATAAACTGAGTGTTTATAATTTGGGTGCTGATAAAAGTAAAAATGAGTGGATAGCAATTGCAGATAAATTAATAGATATTCAAGCACTTACTTTAGGGGAATTTCGAGCTTTGAAAATAAGTTCTTTAGGTTTAGAGATTTTAAAAGGAAAAGAGAAACTTTTTATTGATAGTGACAAATTAGGAATTGCTTCAAAAATCCAAGAAGAAGAGACTGAGTTAAGTTTTGATGAGCTAATTTATGAAAGATTCAGAACCTTACGAAGAGAGATTGCATTAGAACATGAAGTTCCAGCTTATGTGATATTTGGTGATAAAACTTTAAAAGAGTTTGCTTTGAAGTTGCCAATTACAAAAGATGATATGCTAAATATAAATGGCGTTGGTCTTGTAAAATATGAAAAATATGGAGAGACTTTTTTAAATTTATCAAAAGAGATAAAAGAAGAGTTTTCTGAAAAACTTGAACAAAAAGAACCCTTGAAGAAACTCACAAAAACATATCTTGAAACTTACGAGCTTTTAAATGAGGGAAAAAGTGTAGAAGAGATTGCACAATTTAGAGATTTAGGATTAACCTCAGTTCTAGGGCATATTTCAGTTTTAGCTGAACATGAAAAAATCTCAAAAGAGAAAAAAGAAGAGTTATTAAAACCCCTTGAAATTCCTTTAAATATAAAAGCTTGGATAGAAGAGGGAACTAAACTTGAAAGCCTAAAAGAGTTAAGACAATATTTGTATTTATATGAATATTTATCAAATAATTCATAAATTAGACTTGACAATAAATATATCATATGATAATATCTTCATATGATAAAATTAACATATAAAATGGAGTAATTATGAAAAAAACATTTAAAGCAAAAAATATCTCTTGCATGAAATGTGCAAACTTGATAAAAGGTTCTTTAGAAGATGATTTTGGAGCAATTGAAGTTAACTTAGAATCAAGCCCCAAAGAAGTTACTGTTAATATAGAAAATGAAGAACAAGAAGCTACTTTTAAAGCAGAAATGAGTTCAATCGGATTTGAAATTATAGAAGAGTAATATGAGTAATTCAAAACAACTTATTCGTTCTTGTTGTGAAGATGTAAGTTATATTTGTGATATAGAAAAAAAATTACCCAATGAGGGTGAACTTGCCCAATTAAGCAATATTTTTAAAGCACTAAACGATCCCATTCGAGTAAAAATTTTATTTGCTCTTTTAGAGTATGAAATTTGTGTGGGAGAGATGGTGAATTTATTGCAAATCCCTCAATCTCACGTTTCTCATCAACTTAAAATTTTAAGAAAATATGGAATTGTTGAGTTTACAAAAGATAAAAAAATGTCTTTTTATTACATAAAAAACGAGTATATAAAAACATTATTGATACTTGCGCAAAAGGGCTTAAAGGAATAAAAATGTCTAAAGAAAAAATCAATCTAAATATTTCAGGAATGACTTGTGTAAATTGTTCAAATGGAATAGAGAAGGTTGTTGGTAAATTAAAAGGTTTAGAATCTTCAAAAGTGAGTTTCGCTTCAAATGAGGGTGAATTTTATATAAATACAGAATTCTTAGATAAACAAAGTCTAATCAATAAAATAAAAAAGTTAGGTTATGGAGTTGAAGAAAATTTAGAAGCTTTAGAAAAAAGTAAATTAAAAGCATATAACGAGTTAAAAAGAGTTTTTATACTTAGTGCAACTATTGCTGTTATTATGTTCTATTTTATGTTCTTTCCTCTTGAAAATATGCAAGTAAATCAATATGTAATGTTTGCCCTAGCTACAGTTGTTCAGTTTTATGCTGGTTCAAGATTTTATATTTTGGCCTTTAAGGCTTTACGAAATAATAATTATGATATGAATGTTTTAGTAGCTTTGGGAACAAGTGCTGCTTATTTTTATTCTGTATTTGTAGTTTTATTTCCTTCTTTATTTCCTGAACATTTAAGATTTATCTATTTTGATGGAGCGGTTGTAATTATTACTTTTATACTTTTAGGGCGATTACTTGAAGAGCGTTCAAAAGCAAAAGCAACTGATTTTTTAAAAAAACTTATGGATTTAGCCCCTTTAAATGCGACTTTAATTTGTGAAGATGGAAGTTACAAAACTATTTTAGCAACACAATTAAAAGTAGGAGACAGAGTTTTAATAAAATCAGGAGAAAAAATATCAACAGATGCACTTATAAAAAAAGGTAGTGCAGATATTGATACTTCTATGATTACAGGTGAATCAATGCCTGTTTATAAAACAATAGGCGATGAGGTAATTGCAGGAACTTTAAACACTTCTGGTGTTATTGAAGTTGAAGTTTTAAAAGAATCAAAAGATACAACACTTTCTAAAATAGTTGAGCTTTTAAGTACAGCTCAAAGTAAAAAATTACCAATTAGCAGATTTGCAGATAAAGTTGCAAATATTTTTGTACCAACAGTTATACTTATTTCAATAGTTACTTTTTTAGTTTGGTTTTTTATTGTGGGTGACACAATGGACGCCATATTAGCTTCTATTTCTGTGTTGATTATCTCTTGTCCTTGTGCTTTAGGACTTGCAACACCAATTGCAATTGTAAGTGCTGTTGGAAAAGGTGCACATGAGGGAATTTTAATAAAAAATCCAGAAATATTAGAACTAATAAAAGATATAAAATATGCAGTATTTGATAAAACGGGAACTTTAACTACTGGAATTATTAGTGTAAAAGATGCTCTTTATGAAGAGTCACTTTTAGATATTTTAGCTTCGCTTGAAACACAAAGTGAACATCCAATTTCAAAAGCTGTAGTAAATTTTGCTAAGGCAAAAAATCTAGCTTGTGACAAGAACTTCTCAGATACTCAAATCATGGCAGGGCAGGGAATAAGTGCAAGTTTTGAAGATAAAAAACTATTAATTGGAAGTCTTAGTTTCCTTGAAAAAAATGATGTTGTTTTAGAAGATAAATATTTAGAGTTTTATACTAAATCATTAAATGAAGGTTCGGGAGTTATTCTGGCTTCTTTTGATAAAAAATGTGTGGCAGTTTTTGCTTTAGCAGATACTATAAAAGATGGTGCAAAAGAGTTAATAACAAATCTAAAAGCAAAAAATATAACTCCAATTTTATTAACAGGAGACAATGAAACTACAGCAAATAGTGTGGCACAAAAATTAGGAATAGAAAAAGTATATGCCCAAGTTCTTCCCGATGAAAAATACAAAGTTATAATAGAACTCCAAAAAGAAGCAAAAGTTATGTTTGTGGGTGATGGAATAAATGACTCTCCCTCTATTAAACAAGCAGATATTGGAATCACACTAAATTCAGGTTCTGATATAACAAAAGATGCTGGTGATATTATTTTAATAAACAATGATTTAAATGCAGTATTAAAAAGTATAAATTTATCAATTGAATCAATGAAGATTATTAAACAAAATCTATTTTGGGCATTTATTTACAACGCTGCTGGAATTCCATTAGCAGCTGGTGTGTTTTTCCCTATTTTTGGAGTGATGTTAAGCCCAATGTACGCAGGAATTGCTATGAGTTTTTCTTCAGTAACAGTAGTTTTAAACTCTTTGAGATTAAAACTTAAAAAAATATAGAGCAAGAAATAAGAGGGAGTAAAAATCCTTCTTGTAAAATAAAAAGAGACTTTTTATAATTAATTAGTAAAATACTCTTTGTTGTACATATACACACTTTTTGATTTTGAAACAAAAATTCCTGATAAAGCTTTTCTTAAATAATTTAACATAATAAATCCTTTTTCACAGATATATTACTCTTAATACATGTTCTATTCCCTTGAGGATTTATTCATCACTAAACCATTTTTTATTGTAATCTTTTAAAGATTCAGGATAATATCTGTGTTTTGGAATATTGTTTATTATAACTGCAAGTATCAATAAAATAAAAGCTCCAGAAGTTACAGGAACTAAAACATATAAAAATCCTAAGTCATGGATTTGATTACTTCCAATAACTGCAATTAAGGCTGTTGCACCACCTGGTGGATGTAAGGTAAGAGTTAATTGCATAATTAAAATAGAAGTTGAAACAGCAAATGCTGAACATAATAGAATATTTCCAGAAAATAATTTATATGAAATCACTCCAACTAATGCAGATAAAATATGTCCACCAATTAAATTTCTAGGTTGTGCAAGGGGAGAATTTACAGCTCCATAAACTAAAACAGCACTAGCTCCAAAAGAGCCAATTACCAAAGTTAAATCTTTGTCATTCAAAATATTTCGATGAAAATATGAAATGGCTAATATTCCTATAAATGAAGCAATCCAAGACCAAATGATATTTGATTTTTCTAAAGGTTCTGAATTTACTTTTTTGAATTGTTTAAAAAACTTTTTCATTTACAAACTTTTAATTAAAATAAAAGTTATAGTATCAAAAAATTTAAAATTAATGATTGATTTATATCAAGTGAGTTATATTTTATAAGAAGATTTCTTCTTATAAAATATTTAATTGGTGCGCTAAATCGTCAGCGATTCTTTTATAGTTTCTTACATCAAGAAGTCTTTTTTGACCATTGATTCCAACTTGTGCCACTTCATCTTTTGATAGTGAAATAATATATTCAAGTTTTTCTTTTATTGATTGTTCATCAAAGTTTGTAAACCAAGCACTAACATTGTCTTCAAAAATTGAAGCATTATTTTCATTATTACTCATAATACAAGGAACAGCACTTGAATAATAATCTAAAACTTTCATAGGAGTTGAACTATTAAATAGTGCGATATTTGGAAGTGGTGATAATCCAACATCAGCAAGTGCAATAAGTTCTAATAATTCATTTCTTGTTTTTGCATCATGAATCTCAATATTATCTCTTAGATTTGAAAACTCATTTAATAAATCATCTAAATATTCAGGGTCTTTTGTTGAAATCATTAGTTTATAATTTGAGCTACTAATATTGCTAAATGCTTCTAAAATAGTCTCAAACTCTCTTAATTTATCAAGAGTTCCTGCATAGAAGAATCTTTTTTCACTTTCTTCATGTTGAATATTATTTTGTAAAATATCTGGATCAATTGCCGATGGAATTACAAAAGTTCTAATTTTAACATCTTTGAAATAATCGTTTTTCATTTGAAAAGAAGTTGGTAAAAAAATATCACATTCGTTTATAATGTTAATCTCTGAATAAGTTTGAATTTTATTACTTATAATATCAAAAAGTGATTTTTTATTATTAGCTTCATCAGTTTGTAGTTTTGCAATTCTTTTAGGAAAAGATAACCTAAATCCAATTTTGAAGTTATATTTCTCTTTTTGTTTTAATATCTCTTTTAATAAATCTGTATTGTTTCTAATAACAACAAATTGATATTCATATAAATCTATTCCTTTGTTTGATAACTCTTTTAAAATATTGCTTTTTAGGTTTTCAGGAATTATTATTCTGCCATCATCTTCTACTTCAATCTCAGTTTTAACTTTAGAAAAATATGTTGTATTTATATCAAAATGTTTTGTTAAATATTTTTGAAATAAAGGTCCAATAAAACTATGGTCTGTGTATTCATCTTGATCTGTAATATATAAAAACTTATTCATGTATAACTCCTTTAAAATTTTATAAAAAATTCTAGCATTAAAAAGTCGCAACAAAAAAGCATTGTAAAATAATTAAAATTAGTAGAGTTTTCCAAGTAAATCAATATGAGTTAAATAAACTCTTAAATCAAACTCAACTTGGTGATAAGAGGGCATCATAAAGGTGCAAAGATTGTAAAAAGCTTTGTCATGATCTTTCTCTTTGAAGTGAGCAAGTTCATGAATAACAATCATTTGTAAGAACTCTTCTGGCATGTTTTTAAAAACTGAGGCAACTCTTATTTCGTTTTTTGATTTTAGTTTTCCCCCTTGAACCCTTGAAACAATTGAGTGCATTCCCAAAGCATTATTGATTACATTTATTTTTCCATCATACATAACTTTTGAAACTTGATGTTTTTTAAAATATTCATTTTTAAAATCCATCACATAAGAATATAAAGTTTTATCATTTGTAAAGCTGTGAGCGTTTGGATATTTTGTTTTTATATATGATGATAGTTTTTCTTTTTCTATCAAAACTCTGATTTTATCTTGTAAATCTTTTGGGTAGTGGTTTAGGTATTTCATAAATAATTATAACTTATTGTGCTATAACGCTTCCTTATTTAGAATTACTCTTTATTTCATTATGTTTTTTTTGAAGAATTATAAAATCATTTAATAATTTTTGATACAACTTTCTATCTTCCACTGAGATAACAGGATTTTTAACCAGTTCATAATACTCTTTTACTATTGCTTCCATAAATTTTTTATAATCAGATATTTCCCAATTCTCTTTTGTAGAGTTTTTCCTAAGTTCTGGATTATCTCTTTGAGGAATTAAACATCTTTTATCATTCCAACCCAAATTAGCAGATAATCTATCAAAAAAATACAGCATTTCTATTTGTTCGTCAATTGTTTGAACAGTTTCAAATACAGCTTTATTAAAATCTTCATTATCAGTCATTCTTGTAGCTGTAAACATTGCACCAATTTTAATATCTGTACTTTTCACAAGAGGAATTTTATCAGCAGATATGCCACTTCCATAAAGTGCAGAATCCAAAAAATCTCCAAGTTTTTTAACTTGTTCAAAACTCAAACTTTGTATTTCTGCGAGTGTAAAAGAATCATCAGCTAAAATATCTCTAAATATTTTTTCTTCTGTTGGTGATAGAGATGAAAAACTTGTATATTTATCAATAAAAGCTACAACTCTAAATGTTTCTTTTTTTTCTATTGTTTCTTGTATTTGAGTATTTAAAAGTGCAGAAAATGAATTATTGTCACTTTGTATTGTTGAAGTTTGTGATGATGAAACAGTTGAATAAGCATTACTATTTGTTGATAATATTTCCATTTTACTTTCCTCTTTTAATTCTTTTTTTTTTCTTACTAACTCATTTTTAATAACAATTTTAATTTATCATAGGCTTTATCCTCATTAGAATTATCATCAGGATTTATATTTTTTGGATTATTTTGTATCTCTTGGAGCATATCTTTTATATTAGTAATAGCTGTATCAAAATCAAAAGCTGCATTATCTTGAGCTGAATTATTTGATTGAGTTGTATTCTCATCTGCTTTTTTTATAAATTGCCCACTAACTCTTTTTTTAGCTTCTTGTATTTCAAGAGTTAATTTTTTTAAAGCAGTTTCTATTTCTTCATTAGTTGATTTATTATCATCTTTCATTTTCAAAATTTCTTTTAATTTTTCTTCAAATCCTTTTAACTCTCCAACAGTAAAACCTGTTTTAAGTAAAGAAATTATGTCATCATAAAGACTTTGTGTTGAAGTTTCTTCTTTTATAACTTCATCATTTTTTTTACTTACAGAAGTTTTTTGCTCATTAGTTGTTTTTGAAGAAATTAAACTTTCAAATGCATCATTTTTTTCTTTATTAACGTTATGATTTTTATTTGAATTATTATAATCCTGACTATTTGAACCTAGTGTTGATATTAAACTTGAAGTGTTCATATTTTCCCCTTTACTTTTATAACTGTATTTCTTATTATACTTTTTTAGTATCACAAATAGTGTCACATTATAAAGATATTTTATTATTTATGTAAATTAGGTTAAATAAAATATTGGAATTGAAAATAGGGATTGAGAATTTATGAGGATGAAAAATCTAAATAAAAAAGAGAGTTAAATCTCTTCTTTAATTTTTTCTAAATCTTTAATTTTATCAAGATATTGTTCTTTTTTTGATTTTACAAAAGTTATTCTATCTTCATTTATATCTAAGTATTGCTCTTTAGAATATTTTACGATTTTAAATAGATAGTTTCTTTTTGAAGTTAAGAAATCTTCAATTTTTTCAAATCCAAAATTTGCTTTTAATTTTCCAACAATTTCATCTTCTCTTGGGTGTGAGATAGAAAATCTTGTTGGCTCTTTTTTATATAACTCTTCTGATTCAGATATTTGTTGTTCAAAGTGGCTAATAGTCGCTTGTGTAGTTTGAATATAAGAGTATGATAGTGCCCCATTAAAATAAGCGAATTTTTTTCTTAAAGCAGAAATATTTTCTAAAATAGCTGTATGGTATGTTTTTAAAACATTTTCATAAACTTTTGCTGCAAAGTGTCTTGTATTTGAAAACTCTAAATCTGAAGCAATTTCTCTATGTTTTCTAAGGAGTTCATATGGTTCTTGCCATTTTCTAACTTCATTATTAATAAGATTATAAACATCTTTAAAAGATTCATCTGTGTTTAGTTCAACATTTTTTAATAGTTTAATTGATCTTTTAAACATTTTATCAATAGTTTGATCATCATAAAATAGGCTTTTGTAAATTGCATCTGAATCAATCCAAAATGTTTCATATTGGAATTTTTCTATTTTCCCACCTAGGAAACTTTTTGATTCTTCAAATCTAAAAGCTGGCTTTCTTTTTATATTTTTGTATGTTTCATGGGCGATTTTTTCCATAATTGTTTCTAATGAGTTATAAATATTAAATAGCTCTTTTGAATATTTTTTATGAATATTCTCAAATTGTTCTATAACTTTTGGTTCACAAGCTTTTAATACATCAATTAAAACATCATAAACTTTAGTAATTGTTTCATACTCTTTTGCAAGAATATCACAGATACCTCTTAAATCTTTTTTAATTGCAAACTCTTTTGTTTCTGCTGCTTGTGGTCTAATAACATTTTCAATAAATTCTAAAACTTGATTGATATTAGACTCTTTTAGAAGTTTCATATCTCCTGACATATCTTTTGTATTAATTTCACTGATTTTTTTGTGGAATTCTTCAAATTTATCTTGGAAAAAATCCAATGTAGAAACACCAATATTTTTATTTAGTTCAGTTTTAAACTCTTTTGTAATGGCTTCAAATGAATCATCAAGTAATACTCTTTTTTGGTGTGCTCTTGATTCAAGTGCCATTTTTGCAGAAATAGGAGTGACTTGTGCAAAATATTTTCCAAATTTTTCACTTACATATTTCGTAGTAGTTTCAACTTGCTCAGGAGTTAGCTTATCTTTTTGATTTAAAACACATAAAGATTTGTTTTTAAAGTGTTGCATATACTCTTCTAAAACTTCTGCTTCTGAAAGTTTTCCTGCATTGTCAATAAGTGTTAACCAAATAATTCCTCCAACATCTCTTAGCACTTTTCTAGTTGTATCTGTATCACTTTGAGATTGAGAGTTTAATCCAGGTGTATCAACAAATGAGATATCTTTTAAAATATCCATAGGAGCATAAAGTGTAAGATATTTTATATCTTTCATTTCATGTTGCCTTTGATCAGTAAAATCAGCAATAGCTTCGATTGGAGCAAATTCTTGAGCACCAGAATAATATGTGATTTTTAATTTATACTCTTCTCCATAATTTATAAAGTTTACTTTTGAAGTAACTGGTGTAATTCCTGTTGGAAGTACATTTCTTGCAAGTAAAGCATTTAAAAAAGTAGATTTTCCTGAAGAAAATTGTCCTGTAATTGCTATTTCAATTGGGTATCTTGCTCTTCTTATTTGTTTATTTAAAATACCAACAAGTTGATTTGAAGGTAGGAATTTTTCATCCAAAAGTTTAGCTTGAACTTTTTTTATGTCTCCAACTAATCCTTCTTCATAAACTATTTCATGAATTACATATGTTTCTTTATACTCAGTTACAAAACTTTTTAGGATATTTAAATTTGCACTCATTAGTATAATCCTTTTATTGTTGTTGAAATACTTTCAAGTTTTTTAATATTTTTATGAATATCAATAGATAATTGAGCTTTATTTTTATCATTTTCTTCAAATGAATTTATTTGATTTTGAAGAGTTTCTTCATCATTTTTAAGTTTTTGCTCAAAAGTTCGTAACGGAGCATTTAATGTAGCAAAAAAAGATTCGATTAATAGTGAACTTACTTTTTTAGCTTTTGATTTAATATCTTCTTCAATAGATGTAAATTGGTTTTTTATTAATTGTTCCATTTCCCTATCAAGCTCACTTAATTTTGCTTCTTTTGCTTTTGAAACAGCATCAATAACTTGAGAAATTAAAACCTCATTATTTGATGTTAAAAAACCTGCTTTAAAGTCATCTTGGAAAAATCCTCTTGCATCAAAGTTATCATTTTTATGTCCAATTGTAAAACCTAAATCATGATATTTTTGTTCACATTGTTCACCAATAGTTTGAGACTTTTTGATAAATTTATATCTATAATCCCTAATAACATCAATAATTCCATCTTTAATCGCAGTTTCAACAATAACTTTGATTCTTGAGTTTTCAGGTCTTTTTTTTGTTTTTTCAAAAGAGTATCTCACATCTCCCACAACTCTTTTTTTAATCACATTTTGAAGTTCTAAAAGTTCACTTTGTAAAAATGTTTCGAGTGAATCAATGTAAGCTTTTGAGTCATTTTTATAATAATTAATATCTTCATTCATTGCTTGAAAAATTCTAGTATTTACTACTTTTTTCTTGTTGAAATCTTGAAGTTCTTTTTCTAGTTCATCTTTTGATTTTGATAAAAGTTTTAATTCATAGTTGTAAAACGAAGTTTGTTTTTCAAGTATTTTTTGTAATTGATTTTTAGATGATTGAATTACAAGTTCACCTTTTTGTGAATTTGAACCAAATAAAGTTTCGTTTAGATATTTCTCAATTTCTAAAATTCCTGTATCTTCAAGTGTATATCCAGCATCAAGCGCTTCTTGCTCTCTTCCTGTTCGGTGTAATAGTGCCATTCTTCCAGAAATTGGAATAAATTTGATTGTTTTTAAAATATAATCAAGTTGAGAATCTTTATTTTGTGCTCTTAATTGTCTCTCAATTGAAGATTTTGTGTAATTAATAACTTCTTCCAGTTGTTCTTTTGAAACAGTATCAGCTCGTGTTATTACAACTAAAAGTTTTGAGATATTTTGGTAAAGTAGGGCATCAATAATAAATTCAACATCTTTAAGTGTTGCACTTTGAGATACATTCATAAGATGTAACATCATATCACAAGCACTGATATATTCTTTTGTAATCTCTTCCCTTTGAATAACTGGGTCATCAAGACCTGGAGTATCAACGATTTCAATTCCATCACTTAAAAAGTCAAGTTTAGAACCTAGTTCTACATATTTTACTAAGTTACATTTTTTTCCACTTGCTTCTGCTGATGTATAAGATGATAAATCATTAATATCAACTTCATCAAATCTTGAAACAGGTTTTATATAATTTTTTAATTCATCTCCAAAGATTTTGTTTGTTTCATTTACAAACTCTTTCATTGATTCAAGTTGTTCTGCTGATTTTAAGATTCTATCCCACTCTTGAGTATTCCAGTAAAATACCTTTGCATTATCAGTTTGATTATGTTTTACTATAGTTAAATTTGCTGTTTCAGGAACAACAGCACTCCCTAAAATTTCTCTTCCCATTAGTGCATTTAACATTGTTGATTTACCAGCGTTCATAACACCAGTAATTCCAATAGAGAATTTTTGAGAATTTAAGTAGTTTTTTGTTGTTTCAAGTTCACTTAAAATTTCTGGATTTGTTAAATCAGATTTTATTTCAGATATTAATTCTTCTATTGTTGATTTTAAATCTTTAAATGAATTTTTTGCTTTTTTATCATCTAAAAGTTCATTTTTAGTTAAACTATCTTCTTCTTGAACATTTAACTCTTTTGAATCAAATAAAGATATTAACTTTCTGTAGTTTTCATTATTTAATATACCTTCTTCTTTTAAATATTCAAAAGATGAATGTAAAATAGATATATTTAGTTTTGACTTGTTTAAAAGAATAGTTTCAAGAATATTATGTTGTAAATGATTTAGTTCATTAATATTTGAAGGACTTTTAACCTTTATTTGTTGACATAATGTTTTGAATGAAGTAAGTGGTAAGTACTTATCAAAATTTTTTCTAGTAGCACTTATTATTAATGCAAAAATTGTAAATATTTCTTTATCTAGGTTTAAATCCATAGGTTCTATATCTAAATTTTGTTCAAATGTAATACCATGATATAGTAAGAAATAATCGTTTGTTAAACTCATTTTAAATCTCCCAAAAATATAAAAAGTTAAATATCACTAATGATATTTAACTTTTTATACTTACTTTATTAACGAAGGAAAAATCCTTCGTTATAATTATCTAAGTGCTACTAATTTTCTTCTTAAGTAAGCAATTTTATTTTGTAATGGTAAGTGTTTTGGACAATGGTCTTCACACGCCATTAAAGACATACAACCAAATATTCCATTATCATCACCAATTAATTCATAAAAATCTTCAGCAGTTCTTTTATCATGTGGATCTACTTCAAATCTTGCTACTCTATTTAATCCAACTGGTCCTACGAAATCTGGTCTCATTAATGCTGTTCCACAAGAAGCAACACAAATACCACATTCAATACATCTATCTAATTCAAATGTCTCATTTGCTACATCTGGATCGATTCTATCTTCTAATTTAGAAATGTCAACTTCATGGTCATTATGAATCCATGATTCAACTCTTTTTGACATACTATCCATCCATTTACCAGTATTTACAGATAAATCTTTGATTAATTCAAATGCAGGCATTGGCATTAATTGTAATTTACCACTTGGGTAATTAGCAATTAATGTTCTACAAGCAAGAGTTGGTTTACCATTTACAACCATACCACAAGAACCACAAATCCCTGCTCTACATACGAAGTCAAAAGATAAATCTGCATCCATTTCTTCTCTAATTTTCATTAAAGCAATGAAAAGAGTCATACCTGGAGTCTCTTCTAAATGATAATCAACAAAGTGAGGTTTAGAAACCTTACTTCTTGGATTGAATTTTAAAACTGATATTGTAATATCTCTACCTTTTTCAATACTCATTATAAATCTCCTGCTCTTTCGTTTTTCTCTCTATAGTTCATTGGTAAATCAAATGGCATTAATGCATGTTGAATTTCATGTCTATCTTTACCTTCTGCACTTAGTTTTTCACTAATTTCATCAACTTCTAATTGTCTTTTTTCAGATAATTCATTTTCTATAATCATCCCTTTTGCACCATATCCTCTAAATGCTGGAGGTAATTCCATTGTCATAATATCTAATGGCTCATATGAAATTGTTGGAAGAGTTTGGTTCTCATCTGGCCAAGAAGTTAATGTTCTATTTAACCAGTTTGCATCATCTCTTTTTAAGAAGTCTTCTCTATAGTGAGCACCTCTTGATTCTGTTCTTTGTAATGCTCCATTAGCAACACAAAGTGCAACTTTTAACATTCTTGGAACTCTATATGCTTCTTCAAGCTCTGGATTTCCAACTCTTTCTTTTGATTTAACATTGATATGTTTTGTTTTTTTCAATAACTCTTCAAGTTCATTAACAGCTTCTTGTAAGTGAATACCATCTCTAAAGATACCAACTTTTTCATCCATTAAGTTCTGCATTCTGTTTTTGATTCTAAAAATATCTTCAGTTCCGTTATAAGCTAAGATTTCATCTAAATACTTATCTTGTTTATCTAAAAATCTTTGAACTGTTGAAGTAGGAATTGTTACATCATTAGCTAAACAATAATCAGCGAAATAATTTCCAATAATCATACCTGCAACAACTGTTTCAGAAACACTGTTTCCTCCAAGTCTATTAAATCCATGCATATCCCAACAAGAAGCTTCACCACAAGCAAATAAACCATTTAAAGTTTGTGATTCACCAGTTGGTTTTGTTCTAATTCCACCCATTGAGTAGTGTTGCATCGGAAGAACTGGTGCCCATCCTTTTTTACCCTCATCAGCTGGATCAATACCGTTGAAAATTTGACAAATTTCTTGTACATCTCTTAGATTTTTCTCAATATGTTCTCTACCTAAAATAGAGATATCTAACCATACATGGTATCCATAAGGTGAAGGAACACCTTTACCATTTCTAATATGTTCAATCATTCTTCTTGAAACAACATCTCTTGAAGCTAATTCTTTTTTCTCTGGCTCATAATCTGGCATAAATCTGTGACCATCAACATCTCTTAAGATTCCACCATCTCCTCTACAACCTTCAGTTAATAAAATACCTGATGGTACGATTGGTGTTGGGTGAAATTGAACAGCTTCCATATTTCCTAAAGTTGCAATTCCAGTTTCTAAAGCAATAGCAGCTCCAATACCTTCACAAATAACAGCATTTGTAGTTTGTTTAAATACTCTTCCATATCCACCAGTTGCGATACATGTACCTTTTGCAACATAAGCTTCTAATTCACCTGTAATTAAATCTCTTACAATTGCTCCATAACATCTTCCACCTTCGTGAATAATTGATAAAGCTTCTTTTCTATCTCTTATATCAACATTATGTCTTAAAGCTTCATTTGCAACACCAAATAACATAGTATGTCCAGTTGCATCTGCTGTATAACAAGTTCTCCATTTTTTAGTTCCACCAAAATCTCTTGATGTAATTAATCCATGTCTATCTGCTTCTTCTGTAATTGTTGTTTTTTTAGCATTAATTACAGCTTCTCTTGATCCTTCTTTAACTCTAGACCAAGGAACACCCCATGATGCTAATTCTCTAATTGCTTTTGGTGCAGTATGTACGAACATTCTTGCAACAATTTGATCACATCCCCAGTCAGAACCTTTTACAGTATCTGCAAAGTGTAAATCTTCATTATCCCCATCAGACATTTTTGAGTTACCTAAAGATGCTTGCATACCACCTTGTGCAGCAGCACTATGTGATCTTTTTACAGGAACTAAAGATAAAACAGTTGTACTTAAACCTTTTTTCTGTGCAGCAACTGCAGCTCTTAAACCTGCAAGTCCTCCACCAATTACTAATGCATCACAGTAATTAATTTTCATTATGCAATTCCCCCAACAGTTTTATTTGTAATTTTATATTCGATTACACTTGCAGTTGGAGTATATTTTTGACCAACTGTTCCATTTGCGGCATTTTCCATACCAATTTTCATATAAGCTGCTAATGAAGCAAACCCTAATACTAAGAAGAATACAGTTAAAGACCATTTAACTTTTTTAAGTGTTTTTCTTGTAGCTTTTGGATTTTCACCATCAAACCAACCCCATTTAACACATAATCTATATAAACCAATTGTTCCATGAAATTCAACAGCTAACAATAAAAGAATATATAAAGGCCACATATATTCAGACCAAACTCTATCTGAACTAGCATATGGTCCGATTGCATCTGAATGAGTCATAATAATATATAAATGAACTGAACCCAAGAAAAACATTGCAAAACCTGTAAAGGCTTGAGTAAACCAAAGTTTTGTGTCATCGTGATTCATACTTTTAGCATGAGCTTTAATTACTTGATATTGTTTAAAATTGCTTGGAAGTTTTCTCATTCCAAGTGCAGCATGAACAATAAAAATAACAAATACTATAAAAGCAATAATAGAAACAATGATAGGTTGCCCTTCATTGAAAATAAAACTACCTTCAAAGAATTTTGTAATTGTATACATAAAATCTTTGCTGATTAAAATTGATGAGACAAAAAGCATATGTCCCCACATGAATAAAGCTAAAAATCCTCCTGTAAAACTTTGCATAAAATCAAGTTTTGCAGGTAATCTACTTTTCTTTCCTTCTTCTGTTTTCCCCAAATAACCTTCTATTAGGTCACTCATTTGCTATCCTTTCTGCGATATAGATTTTTTAGAATAATAGCGAAATAATAGCTTAAAACTACTTCAAACATCATTATATTTTTATTAGAAAAAAGAGGAGAAAAATGAAACTGAGATGATATAAAAGCCCAATTATGGGCTTTTATTTAAGAAGATTTTAGAAGAAAAAATTTATTAATATGAAGAGCTAATGTTACTTATTAACACAGTCTATTTTATAAATAATGATTGAACTGCTAATTGTGTTAAATTAATAATTTCATCAATATTCATTGCAGGAATAAAAAATACAATTGCTGAACCAATTCCACCTAAAACTGTTAGTATTGCAACAAAAGCAATTGCATAAGTTGAAACTCTTTTATCATTAAATTCAACAGAAATACATTCAATTTTTGGAGGATAAAAATACATCATAGCAATTAGTTTAAAATAGTAATAAACTGAAACAATTGTTGCAAATATAGCGATAATTGTTAATACTGTATATCCAGCATTTATTGCTTCAGTAAATACATAAAGTTTACCTATAAATCCAATTGTTGAAGGAATCCCAGCTAATGAAAATAAAAATATTGTCATCATTGCTGCTAAGAAAGGTCTCTCTTTTGCTAAACCTTTAAAATCATCATAAGTAACTTTTACATTTGTTTCTGAAATAATATGTGAAGCTAAACCAAATGCACCAAGTGCTGATAATAAATATGCAATTAAATAAAACATTGTTGCATATGCAGCATCAATATTAATAATATGTCCATCTTTATAACTTAATGCAATAAAAGCTAGAAGTAAATATCCAGTATGAACAATTGAGGAAGCAGCTAACATCCTTTTTACAATTTTTTGTGTAACCGCTAACCAAGTTCCAAATATTAAAGTTAAAACAATAATTACAGTTATAATTCCATCCCAGAAATCTATAATTGGTGAAATATAATTTAATATTGTTCTTAAGAAAAATGAGAAAATAGCTATTTTAAATGTTGATGCCATGTATGCTGTAATAACCATAGGTGCACCTCGATAAACATCAAGAACCCATGCTTGGAAAGGAAAAGCTGCAATTTTAAATAAAAATGTAAATAAAATTAATGTTAATCCAATATATACAAGAATCATCTCATCAGAATTTGCAGTTTTTATAAATGCAGATACATCATCTAAATTTGTACTTTGTGTTGCTCCAAAAATTAGAACTACACCTAAAAGGTAAAATGCTCCAATAAATGAGCCTAATACTAAATATTTAAAAATAGCCTCAACTCTTTTTGAGTCATCAGAGTTATAACCAACCATAATATAAATAGAAAATGAAGCAATTTCTAGTGCAACATAAGCAGTTACTAATTCATTCGCATGACCTAAAACCATCATTCCAAATAGTGCAAACAGTAAAATTGAGAAAAATTCACCTTTGAAATATGCTCTATGCTGAAAATAGTGCTCACCAATTAAAAGAGTAAGTATTGTTCCACTTATTAGTAAAATATTAAAAAAGTTTGAAAATGTATCAAAAGTTAAAACATTATTTAATAAACTCTCATAAGGTTGTATTGAAAAATAGTTATTTACATTACTTAAAGTAAAACCTAATGCAATAAATAGAAAAATTGAAGAAACAACAATAAAATCTTTTACAGCATATTTCTCATACATACTCATAAACATAAGTACTAATGCACCTGTTAATATTGTAAGTTCTGGAATTAAATAAAATATTTGACTCATTTTGTAGCTCCAATTTGTAAAATATCATTTAAGTAGTGAGTTACAGTTGGTTCAAATTTATTCATAAAAATTTCTGGATAAAATCCCATTAAAAATACTAAAATTACCCATGGAATAAATCCTATAATCTCTTTTATTTTTAAATCTCTCATAACAAGTTCTTTTGAACCCTCAGGTCTATTTTGTAGTATTGCTCTTTGAAACATCCATAACATATAAGAAGCTCCAATTATTACAGTAAGTGTTGCTATATATCCTAAAGTATGATTAAATTCATAAATACCAAAAATAATTAAAAGTTCAGAAACGAAACCATTTGTTCCTGGAAGTCCAATATTCGAAAATAACATTACAGCGAATATAAAAGTGAATATTGGAGCTTTTTTTGCAATTCCACCTAAATCTTTGATAGTTTTAAATCCTGTTTGTTCATGCATTAATCCAACAAGTAAAAATAGGGCCCCAGTTGCAATTGCATGGGCAATTATTAAATATAACGCTCCATTTACTCCATAAGAGTTAAGGGAAAAAATACCAGCAGAGATAAAACTCAAGTGAGAAGCTGATGAATAAGCAAACATTCTTTTAATATCATCTTGCATAAGTGCTGCAATTCCAAAATAAACAAGTCCAAATAATCCAATAGCTACAAACCAAGTTGAAAATTCAACATAAATTTCTGGAAAAATTGGAATCATAAATCTAACAATTGCATAAACTCCAAGTTTTGCCATTATTGAAGATAATAGAAAAACTGCACCAGTTGGAGCATTTTTATATGTTTCCATAATCCAAGTGTGAAGTGGAAAAATTGGAATTTTAATAGCAAAAGCAGCTAAGAATGCTAAAAATAACCAAACTTTAGTATCATAAGGAATAGTTGTAATTAGCATTAATTTATCATAAGCAAAAGACCAAACGCCAAATTCATTATTATAAGTAACACCCAAATATAAAATTGAGATAAACATTAATAATGAACCAGCCATTGTATAAACAGTTACTTTAATAGTTGTAAATACTTTGTCTCCAAAGCCGTAAGAACCAATCATTAAGAATACTGGTAAAAGCATAGTTTCCCAAAAAAAGTAGAAAAGTACAATATCTAAAGATAATAAAGTACCTGTTACTCCTGTTTGAACTAAAAGCATATTTATCCAATAACCTTTTGTTTTCCCTTCCCATAATAATAAATAAGCAGTTGGAATTAAAATAGCAATCATCATTAAAATTGTAAGAGAAAAACCATCTAATCCAATATAATAATTTATTCCATAAGTTTCAATCCAAGGAACATTTGTAACAAATTGCATGCCTGCACTTGGAGCAAACTCTATATATATTTTTAATACAAGTGCCAAAATTACAGTTGTAGTCAAAAATGCTATATTTCTAATTGTATTTACATCTCTTGTTGTTATCATTAACCCAAATGCAACAACAGCAGGTAAAAATATAATGAATGAAAGAATATCTGAACTCATACTATAATCCTAATGTGATATATAAATAGATAAAGATTGAAGTCATACCTATTAGCATAAATGCAGCATAAAATCTAACATTTGCATTTTGTATCATGGCAACTCTTTTACCAATATTTACAAAACCGATTGATGAATTCATAACAAATGCATCGATAACTTTTTCATCTAAAACTTTATCAATAAATGTAGATAATTTTTTTGATGATTGAACAAATAAAACATTATAAATTTCATCAATGTAAAATTTGTTCCCAATTAAACCTGTTTCATCTTCTGGTTTTGTTACATCAAATTTTGCATATTTTTTATGAGCTACTACAATTCCAGCAGCAGCAACTACAACTGATAGAACCATTAAAACATACTCTGTTAAGTGACTCATGTGAATATCTTTTGAATGAAGTTGCTCTAACCAAGTATCTACAAAATGATTTCCTCCAAAAACAGCAGGAAGATTTAAAAAACCAGCACCAATAGCACCAATAGCTAAAATCAATAAAGGAATTGTTATTGTTTTTGATGTGTAAACATAATGCTCATCGTGATGATTTGGTGCTACAAAAACTATGTAATACATTCTAAACATATAAAAGGCTGTTAAAAATGCGGTAAACATACCAATTAACCAAATAAAATATTGACCCTCTTGAAAAGCAGCTGCTAATATTGCATCTTTTGAAAAGAATCCAGAAAATGGAGGAATTCCAGAAATTGCAATAACACCTATTAAAAAAGTTGTTCCAATGATTGGTAAAGTTGCTCTATGTTGTGCAATTTTGAAAATATTTTGTTCATGATGAACTGCCATAATTACGCCACCTGCTCCCATGAATAACATTGCTTTAAAAAATGCATGTGTAAATACATGAAAAAGTCCAGTTGAATAAAAACCAAGTCCAACGGCAATGAACATATACCCTAATTGACTCATAGTTGAGTAAGCTAGAATTTTTTTAATGTCTGTTTGTCTTGTAGCAATGATTGCTGCAAATAAAGCTGAAAAAGCTCCAATATAAGCTATGAATAATCCTATTTCTTCGATTCCGGCATATAAAAAGTGAAATCTTGCAACCATATAAACCCCAGCTGTTACCATTGTTGCTGCGTGAATTAAAGCTGAAATTGGAGTAGGTCCTGCCATTGCATCAGGAAGCCAAACATAAAGTGGAATTTGAGCTGATTTTCCCATGGCTCCAACAAATAATAAAAAACCTGAAAGAAGTAGCAATTCATTTGAAACATTACTTAAGTTTGCTTCAATTGAATCAAAAGATAAATCAACTTGACCTAAGGCAAAAAATAGAGTTACAATTCCTAATATAAAACCAAAATCCCCAACTCTATTTGCGATAAATGCTTTGTTTGCAGCTAATACATTCATAGCATTTCCATAATAGAATTTAATTAAAAGGTATGAACAAACTCCAACACCTTCCCATCCTATAAATAAAATAATTGGATTATCAGCTAATACTAAAATTAACATAGAAGCTAAGAATAAGTTAAAATAGGCAAAAAATTTACCGTATCCATTATCACCTTTCATATATCCAACCGCATAAATATGAATTAGCCAACCAACAAAAGTTACAAACATTGACATAAATATTGAAAGATTATCCCCTAAAAAAGCCATTTCAATATTTAACTTATCAACACTTAACCAAGTGAAAAGTTGTTGTTTAAAGATAATTTTTTCATCATTCATTCTTAAAAATAAAGAAAGAGTTATTAAAAAAGAGATAAAAGGAGTTATTGTTCCAATTAATGAAAAATAAATATCAGATACCTTACTTTTCTTTATGTTATAAAAATATAATAAACCACTTAGAATTGATCCTAAAAGAGGAGCTAAAATAATCCATACTAATAGTGAGGTATTCATGAATTTTCCCCCTGTGTAAGAGTTGTGAAAATATCAGTATCCAAAGATTTTCTTGATCTGTATAATAAAATTATAACAGATAAAAATATAGCAGCCTCAGCAGCAGCAATTGATATAACCATAATTGTAATAATTTGTGGATCCATATTAAAATGGTATCTAGCAAAGGTTACTAAAAATAGACTAACTCCATTTAACATAAGTTCAAGTGACATATAAATAACGAAGATATTTCTTCTTGCAATCACTCCAATTACTCCAATAGAGAATAACATCATTGATACAAAGGCATAAGATGTTAATGAAATCATAATTGTTCTCCTTTGTTATTAATTTTAGACTTTCTTCTTTTTGCAAGTACTACTGAACCAATAAGTGCAATTAATAGTAAAATAGAAATTAATTCAAAAGCAATAAACCAATTATTATATAGTTCCATTCCTACGGGTTTTATATCTCCAAATTCTGTGTTACTAATGCTTAAATCTTTTTCAGGTAATTTAGCGACAGCTTTTAAGATAAGAACATTTAATGGAATCATAATAATGGCCCCAATAGCTATCAGCTTATACTTATTTGGCTCTTTAGGTAAATCTTCTTCTTTTATATTTAAGAACATTAGAATAAATAAAATTAGAGTCATAATTGCACCAGCATAAACAATAATTTGAACTAGGAATAAAAATGTAGCATTTAAAAGTGCAAACATTCCTGCAACACTTAACATTGTTATTAAAATACCAAGGGCACTATACATTGGATTTGCATATAAAATCATAGCAATAGCACCACTAATTGCTAAAAATGCCAATGCAATAAAAATTAAATCAGCCATTGTTTAAATCCTTTGATCTCTCATTTGCCATTAATGCTTTTTTATCAAGTACAAAATCTTCTCTTTTACTAGCAGTAAATGCAAAAATTCCTGTGTCCATTCTAATTGCATCACAAGGACAAGCTTCAACACAATATCCACAAAATACACACTCTAAAAGGTCAATTTTAAACTCTTTAGGTCTTTTTTCATCATAACCATCAAATCTCTCTTCTGCTTCAATAAAAATACAATCAGCTGGACAGGCAGTTGCACACATAAAACATGCTACACATTTCTCTGTATCATTTTCATGTTTTGTAAGTCTGTGAACACCTCTATATCTTTCATTTAAATCTGTCGGTTGAACTTCTGGATATTGCATAGTTTTTAAATTACTTATATCAGTAAGATTCTTAACGAAATGTTTAAATGTTGTTTTCATTCCTCCTGCAATTGCAGGAAGGTATAGTTTATCTTTGAATGATTTACCGTATCTTGGTACTACTTTTATTCCCATTTTAACTTCCTCTTACTACAACAAAGATTGCAGTTATTACGATATTTAAAAGTGCTAATGGAATTAGTACTTTCCAACCTAACATTTGTAATTGATCATATCTGAATCTTAAAACTGTCCATCTAACCCAAATATAAACAAAAGCCATCATAAAGAATTTTATTAAAAAAGTCCCTACTTGAATAACAGCTGTAGCAATATTTACACCATTAGTTCCAAGTCCTGTGATTAAAAAAGAGATTAATACAAGTACAATAAATACTGCAATTGAAGAGAACACAGCTGTTAAAACTTTTGTCTCTTTTTCCCTTGACTTATTAGCTCCAATTGCACGATTATTTTTTTTCATCCATGTAACAAAAAAATAGATTTTAATTGGAAGAATTATTATTATTGCACTAATTACATAAGTAATATTACTTTGAATTGCTTGAGTATCTAACCATGGGATTTGATAACCACCAAAAAATAAAGTAACTATAAGTGCACTTGATGCACTCATCGCTGCATATTCTCCAACTTGAAAAAGACCAAATTTCATAGCTGAATATTCTGTATGATAACCAGCAACTAATTCAGATTCTCCTTCTGCTAAGTCAAATGGAGCTCTATTTGTTTCTGCAAAAGAACAAACAATAAAAATAATAGCAGCCAATGGTTGTATAAATATTCCCCACATAGGAACAACGCCAAAATAAGTTCCAGCTTGAGCATTTACTATATCTGTTAAATGAATTGAACCATAAGATAAAATCATAGAGATAATAGCTAATCCCATAGCAGCTTCATAAGAGATAACCTGAGCTGAAGCTCTAATTGAACCTAAAAGTCCATATTTACTTCCAGAAGAATATCCTCCAAGAATAATCCCATAAACGCTAAGTCCTGCAAAGGCTAAAAACCACATAATCCCCAATTGATTTGGAATTGCTTGCATTATGTTTTCTTTTCCATCAATTACTAAAATATCTGCAAATGGTATAACTGCAAATGTTAAAAAAGAACAGAAAAATACAATAACAGGTGCTATTGTAAAGAAAAATTTATATTTGATATGTGAAGCTGTAAAGTCTTCTTTGAATATAAGTTTTAACATATCTGCAAAACTTTGTATTACACCACCTAATCTAAATGGCCCAATATGACATCTATTTGGACCACTTCTATCTTGCATAAATGCAGATATTCTTCTTTCCCACCATACAAAAACAGGAGTTAATCCAACTGCTAGAATAACAGTTATAAGTATATTTACAATTATAATAACTATTGATGAAGTACTCATACAGTTCCTTTCTCAATCATAGATTTTAAATCTTCGATTATTGTTGTAATAGTTTTTTGTGGAGTATTTTTATTCATTTTTGAAATAACTTTTTGTTTAATCCCCTCAGCATTTATATATGTTCCTGATTTTTCATAAAATGAAGCAAGAGGAATAGCAATATTTGAATACTCAATAGTTTCACACTTATGACTAAATAAAGATATTACTTTTTTGTTTTGAAGTAAAGATTTATTATTGTCAAAATAGTTATTTTCAATTATTATTACTAAAGAAGCAGAATTTAGAGATGAATCAAAAAACTCTTTTGTTTCATCTATTTCTAACTCTTTAAATGAGTTTCTATTTACAGCTCTATCATTATTTCTTAAATAATCATCTCCAAAGTTTTCATCTATTGTGTTTGGAGAATAACCAGAAACTTGAACATTTAATTTTGCTGCTAAATTTTTTACATTTAACATCTCTTCATAAGAAAGATTTGCACTTAATACGAATAGGATATTTTTATTTGTTGATAGTTCTTTAAAAATATTTGTAATAGTATTATCAATTAATGTTGGATTTTTATCAATTTGTGCAGTTTCAAATCTATTTGTGCTTTCGTTTGTATATGACAATCTTCCCTCATCACACATAAACCAACCATTTATAGCTTTATTTACTCTTGGTCTAAATCTGAAAATTTGGTCATCTTTATATTTTTCTTTTCTGTGATCAACATAAATATTACACCCTTTTGAACAACCATTACAAATTGCATCAAAAGTTTCTAAGAACCAAACTCTTTGTTTAAATCTAAAGTCTTTGTTTGTTAAAGCTCCAACTGGACAAATGTCAATAACATTCATGGCATAAGGATTATCAAGAGGCTTTCCAGGGAAAGTTCCAATCACTGAGTGATCTCCTCTGTTTATAACACCTAATTCATTTGTTTTTGTAATATTTGAGCAAAATCTTATACATCTAGTACAAAGTACACATCTTTCTTGATCAAGCATTACATTAGAACCTAAGTCAGTCCTTTTTCTTGCATGATTTTTTGCTTCTACATTTATTCGTGATTCATAAAAACCAGATAGCATGTAGTAATCTTGTAGTTTACACTCTCCCGCTTGATCACAAGTTGGGCAATCTATTGGATGATTAATAAGTTCAAGTTCAAGAATATCTCTTCTTACTTTTTCGATATTTTTACCCGTTGTTCTTACAATCATTCCTTCTTTTACAGGAGTATCGCAGGCAATCTGAGGTCTTTTTTGCCCCTCAATTTCCACCATACACATTCTGCAATTACCGTCTTTTCCTAAGGCTTGGTGATAACAAAAATGAGGTATATGGATGTTTTCATCCAATAACTTATCAATTAGCAAGCTGCCTTTGCTAGCTTGCATTTGTGCTCCATTGATTGTGATGTCAACCATTTCACTCATATTTTATCCCCTTACACTTAAGTTAGTTTTTTTTAGTTACCTGTATATAATTGTCTAGGTCTTGCTATTTTGTGTTTTGGATCTTGTTTTAATTCTGACCATTGTGCTAACCATCCTGGAGTTCTACCAATAACAAAGATTGGAGTAAACATTGCAATTGGAATTCTAAGAGCTGTTAAAATTACACCTGAGTAGAAGTCAATATTTGGGTATAAACCTCTTTCTTTGAAGTAATCATCACTTAAAGCAGCTTGTTCAACAGCATGGGCAATATCAAGTAATTTAGAATCTAGTTTTAACTCTTCTTTTAATTTATCTTGTAAACCTTTTAATGTTTCAGCTCTAGGATCTCTATTTTTGTAAACTCTGTGTCCGAATCCCATTAATCTAAATGGGTCATTTCTATCTTTTGCTTTTGCAATATAAGTAGGAACATTTTTAACATCACCAATTAATCTTAATTGATCCATAACTTTCTCATTAGCTCCACCATGAGCAGATCCCCATAAAGCAGAGATACCAGAAGCAATTGCAACATAAGGGTGAGCTTCAGTAGAACCTACATTTCTTACAGTTGTAGTAGAAGCATTTTGTTCATGATCAGCATGTAAAGTTAAGATTGCATCAAGTGCATCAATTTCAACTTGTTTGATTTCATCATTTACTCCATCACCTAAATATTTCATTTTCCCACCTGGATATGCTCTTAACATATATAAGAAGTTTTCAGTGAAATATCTATTTACATCTGGATAAATTAGTGGTGTACCAATTGAATTTCTATAAGCCATTGCAGCAATTACTGGCATTTTAGCTAAGATTCTTCTTCTCATCATTTTAAATGCTTCTTCATCTTCTAAATGTAAGTGATCTTTATAGAATGCAGCAAGAGCCATAGTTGCAGCTCCCATAGTTGCCATTGGGTGAGCACCATCTGGTAATGCATCAAATAATCTAATGATTCCTTCATGTAAGAATGATCTATGTCTGATTTCTAAATCAAAGTTTTTAGAAGCCTCTGGAGTTGGAAGTTTTCCTCTCATTAATAAATAAGAAACATCTAAGAAAGAGTGTTTACCAGCTAAATCTGTAATATCATAACCTCTATATCTTAATTCTGAATTTTCACCATCAATAAATGTGATTTTTGATTCACAAGAAGCAGTTGAAGTATAACCTGGGTCATAAGTAAACATTCCTGAATCTTTGTAAAATGTAGAAATATCTACAACACTTGGTCCTCTTGTTCCATCTACTATATTATATTCATATGATTTGCCATTTCTGTTATCTGTTAATGTCATTGTATTTTTTGTCATATTTTCTCCTGTTATTAGTTAGTTTAGTTTTTAAAATATAAATTAAATTCGTGAGGGAATTTTTTTACTATACTTTGAATAATATCTTTTACAGCTGGTGCAAAAACACAAATTGTTTTTCCATTCATTGTATTACATATATCAAGTATTGTATTTAAATCCTCTGTTGAACCATCGCCACTTATGATTTTTTTCAAAATCTTATCTATCCAGCCTGTACCTTCTCTACAAGGTGTACATTGACCGCAAGATTCATGGTGATAGAACTCTATCAAATTTTTAGCTACATCAACCATAGATGTATCTTGATCAATAACTATCATTCCTCCTGTCCCTAAAGTTGAGCCTATACTTCCCATTGACTCATAATCTAATACCGCTATTTCAACTTCATCTGCTGTTAAAATTGGACAAGATGAACCTCCTGGAATAATCGCTTTTAATTTTTTTCCCTCTTTCATCCCTCCGCCAATTTGATTTAAAAAATCTATCATTTTATTTCCATATGCCATTTCATAAACACCTGGATTTTTAACAGGTCCAGAAATTGCAAATAACATAGTACCAGGTGATTTTTCTGTACCATATTTTGTGTAACCAATCGCGCCATTTTCTACAATATTTGGTACACTGGCTATTGTTTCAACATTATTTACAGTTGCTGGATTATCAAAGAACCATTCACACTCTTTTCCTGCAGGTTTAAGTCGAGGATGTCCTCGTTTTCCTTCTAATGATTCAATAAGTGCTGATTTCTCACCACAAATATAAGCTCCACCACCTCTATGAATTGTAATATCAAGTTTAAAATCATATTTGTTCATGATTTTATCACCAATAATTGCTGATTGGTAGGCTTCTTTTATCGCTTCATTTACTCTATCAATAAAAAATTTATATTCACCTCTTATGTAAATATATGCATGATGTGCATTTATTGCATAACAAGTACATATGATTCCTTCAATTAAAAGATGTGGATCATATTGAAAAATTTGTCTATCTTTAAAAGTCCCTGGTTCTGATTCATCTCCATTTACGATTAAAAAAGCTGGTCTTGGATCATTTTTAGGCATTAATTCCCATTTAGGTCCACAAGCAGCCCCACCACCACCTTTCCCTCTAAGTCCTGATGCTGTAACTTCTTTTATAACATCATCAGGTGTCATAGAAAATAATTTATCTATTGAAGAGTATCTTCCATTTGCAAGAGCAACTTCTAATTTATGAGAATTTGGAATGTCAAAATTTTTGCTTACAATTTTTGTTATCATTTTTTGCACTCCTTAATTAATTCATCAACTTTTTCAATAGTTAATTTTTCGTGATATTCTCCATTTAATGCAAACATAGGAGCGCCACCACAAGCACCTAGACATTCAACTTCACTTAAATGAAATAATCCATCTTCGCTTGTTTGTCCAGCTTCAATTCCAATTGTTTGTTTTATGTAATTTTTAATCTCTTGGGAACCACATAACATACAAGATAGAGTTTTACATAATTCAATATGATATTTTCCAATAGGTTTTAGGTTAAACATAGTATAAAAAGTTGCAACTTCATATACTTGAATTGGAGTTTTCCCTAACTTTTCAGCTACATAAATCATTGATTCTGGACTAATCCATCCAATTTGTTCTTGAACTAACCAAAGAGCTGGTAACATACAAGAGTCAATTTTTGGATATCTTGATACATATTCTTGGAACTTTATTTCATTTTCAGGTGTATATTTAAAAGTATTCATTATCTATCAAACTCCCCTGCAATAAAATTCATACTAGCCATTGTCACAACAGCATCTGCTAACATTCCACCTTCAAAAATTTTTGATAAGGCAGAAAGTGAATAAAAACATGGAGGTCTACATTTAACTTTGTATGGTCTTCCACTTCCATCACTAACTATAAAAAATCCTAATTCACCATTTGCAGCTTCTGTTGATGAATAATATTCACCTTTTGGAACTTTTATTCCCTCAAATGTTAATTTGAATTGATTCATTAATCCTTCAATATTTCCATAAACATCTTTTTTACTTGGAAGTAAAATTCCTGGAGCACTTACATTTATAGGTCCATCAGGAAGTACCTTCATAGCTTGTTTAATAATACTAATAGATTGTCTCATCTCTTCAAATCTACACATCATTCTGTCATAAATATCTCCATGACTTCCTACAACAATGTCAAAATCAAAATTTTCATATCCATAATAAGGTTTATTTTTTCTCAAATCATGAGCTACACCAGCAGCTCTTAAATTTGGTCCAGTAATTCCATATTGAATTGCAAAATCTGGCTTTATAACACCAACATCTTGAGTTCTATCTAAGAAAATTTTATTATGAGCAATTAATGATAAAGCATCATCAATAGCTGTTTGTGTTGCTTTTAAAACAGCTGTTAAATCTTCATTAAAACCATCATATAAATCAAATTCTAAACCACCAATTCTTGTGTAAGTGTTAGTAAGTCTAGCTCCTGTTAATTTTGATAATAAATCATAAGCCATATCTCTTGGAGCAAATAGATACCAAAAGTTTGTAAGTCCACCTAAATCAACCATATTTGCAGCATTACAAACTAAGTGGTCAATTATTCTGCTTAATTCACCAATAATTACTCTTATCATTTTAGCTCTTGGTGTTATGTCAATACCTAACATCTCTTCAACTGCTTTTGAATAACCAATATTATTTAAAATAGCACTACAATAATTTAATCTATCTGTATATGGAATAATTTGTGAATAGGTGTGAGTTTCACAAGATTTTTCAAAACCTCTATGCAAATATCCAATTTCTGTCACACAAGCTGTAATAGTTTCACCTTCCATTGCAACAAAATTTCTTATTGTTCCATGACTTGCTGGGTGAGATGGTCCAACATTTAATAACATTAAATCATTAATATCTTCTGCTGTATAACCTTTTGATATTAATAAAGGATTCATTTCATCCATTAAATCTTCAGTTTCAGTACAGATTTGACCTTTAGTGATTTCATAATCTTTTCTTAGAGGATGACCAACAAATTGATGATGATTTAAAACTCTTTTTAAATTTGGATGATTTTTAAAGATGATACCATATTGATCATAAGCTTCTCTTTCTGCCCAGTTAGCGGACTCATATAAATCACTTATTGTAGGAATTTCAAGAGTTAAGTCATCTACAAAAGCTTTAACAGAAATTTGATTCTTAAAAGAATAATCTCTTAAAATATAAACCACAGCAAATCTTGATGGAGTAGTATCTGGGAATTTTAGGTAATCAATTACAGTTACATCTAGTAATATCGTATAGTTATCTTCATTTTTTAATTTTAAAAGAGTTGTTCTAATATCTTTAGAATCAATTAATAAATCACAATTAAGCATCTAAAAATCCTTTAAACTCTTTTACTCTATCTTTTAAAATAGATTCGTCTTGAGCTCTTTCTTGAATTCTCATAATTGCATCAAGAATAGCTTCTGGTCTTGGTGGACAACCTGCAATATACTCATCTACTGGAATAATTTGATCTATTCCTTGAAGAGTTGTATAGTTATCATAAAAACCTCCACTACATGCACATGCACCCATAGAAATAACCCATTTTGGTTCACACATTTGTTCATAGATTTTTTTTAAAATAGGAGCTTGTTTATATGAAATAGTTCCAGCAACAATTAATAAATCTGCTTGCCTTGGAGAAAATCTTACAACTTCTGCCCCAAATCTTGATAGGTCATATTTAGAACCAGCTGCTGCCATAAATTCAATAGCACAACAAGCTGTTCCAAATACCATTGGCCACAAAGAGTAAGTTCTTCCCCAGTTTACTGCATGATCGAGTCTAGTTGTAACAATAGAGTCACCTAATTTAGCTTCAACTCCTAATCCCATGATAATGCCTTTTTCTTATAAAGATAAATTAATCCAGCAAATAACAATCCCATAAATATAAACATTTTAAAAAGTCCAAAATAACCTAACTCTAAAATATTTATAGCCCAAGGAAACATAAAAATTATTTCCACATCAAATAATAAAAAGGAAATGGCAACTAAATAAAACTTAACAGAAAATCTAAAATTAGTCGTTCCAATAGGATTTGTAACCCCACTTTCATAAACACTATTCTTCATTTCTGAGTTTTCATTTTTTGGCCCAACAAATTTGCTAAGTACAAATACACTTACAAGTATAAGTCCAATAGCCACAAAAATAACAGAGGCTAGAATTAATTGCGTTGACATTTTTCCCCCTATTTATTAAATATTATTCATTGATTGTACACTAATTTATAATACATTATAAAGTTTTTCATATATTTGTAACTATTAATCTTTATAGTGAGAAAAAAGGTAATACTTTGCTATTTTTTTGCTATGAAAATTCTTTAGATAACTGATTTAGTGCTATTTCTAGGGCTTTTTGACTAAGTGCTAGATTCAATCTAAAATGTTTATCTCCATTGCTACCAAAAGAAACACCATCATTTAATGCTATTTTTGATTTTGTAAGTAATATATTTTTTATTTCATTATGTGAAAGATTATATTTAGAAAAATCTAACCATAAAAGATAAGTTGCTTCTGGAATATTAAAATCAATTTTCATATTTTTCTTTTTAAAATAATCTTTTGTAAACTCAATATTACTTAAAAGATATTTTTTTAATTCTTCAACAAATAATGCACCATTATCATATGCAGTTTGTGTAGAAATATATCCAAAGAAGTTTATTGACTGAATCTCTCTTTTTTGAGCAATTTGTTTAAATTTATCTAAAATTTCTTCATTTTTACTTATGGCATAAGCACAATTTAATCCAGCAATATTAAAAGTTTTTCCAGCACTATTTAAAGTAATTGTTTGATTTGCAATCTCTTTGGATATTGAAGCCAATGGAGTGAATTTTTTAAATGTAATATCTGAATGAATTTCATCTGAAACAATAGTGATATTGTGTTTTAAACAAATAGTTGCAAGTTTTTCAAGTTCTTCTTTACTCCAAACACGACCAACTGGATTGTGAGGTGAACAAAGAGCTAGAATTTTTGTTTTAGCAGTTATTTTAGACTCCAAATCCTCTAAATCCATAGTGTAATAACCATTGTCATTTTTTAGTTCATTTATTACTACTTTTCTATTATTAGAAGTTACACATTTAAAAAGTGGTGGATAAATTGGTGTTTGAATAATTACTTCATCACCTTCTTCACTAAAGGCTTCAATGCAAGCACTATAAGCTGGAACAACACCATTTATCATATAAATATTTTCTTTCTTTATTTCCCAATTGTGTTGATTCTTTTGCCAGTTTATTATCGATTGATATAAACCATTACTATCTATACTATAACCATAAGAGGCATTTTTTGCAGCATCTATTATTGCATCATTTATAAAACTAGGAGTTTTAAAATCCATGTCTGCAACCCAAAGTGGATTTAGATCTTCATATCCAAAATATTTTTTTAAACCATCCCACTTTGCACAATTCGTATTTTTTCTATTTACTTCTTCATCAAAATTGTATTCAATATTATTAACCATATGTAAAACCTCTATTATAAACTATTTTTTATTGATAAAATGATATAAGATTTATACTAATTACCTTATTAGGTTAACCTTGGGGAAGAAATGAAAGAAGCTATTGAACTATTAAAAAAGAATGATTTACTAAAAATTATTGATGATGAACTAGATATTTATTTAGAAATTCCACATATTGCATATATAGAAGTTAAAAAAGAGGATTCTAAAGCAATTTTATTTACAAATGTGGTTGATAAAAAAAACAATAAAAAATTTGATATTCCAGTATTAATGAATGTGTTTTGTAATGAAAAAGCGGTAAACCTTTTCATTGGCGATGGAGATAAAATAGGAAGAGAAATTGAGTCACTTCTTAAAATGAAACCACCTACAACTTTTAGTGAAAAACTTTCAACTTTTGGGAAACTTTTTGCACTTAAAAACACAATTCCTAAAAAGAATAAAGGAAAAGGTGAGTGTCAAGAAATCATTAAATTAGGCGCTGATGCAAAACTTTCAGACTTACCAATTCTTACAACTTGGGAACAAGATGGTGGTCCTTTTATTACAATGGGACAAGTTTATACAACTTCTTTAAATGGTGAATTAAAAAACCTAGGAATGTATAGACTTCAAGTATATTCTGATAATACTCTTGGAATGCATTGGCAAATTCATAAAGATTCAAATCACTTTTTCCATGAATATAAAGCAGCTGGTAAAAAAATGCCAGTAAGTATCGGAATTGGTGGAGATCCTATGTATATTTGGTGTGGTCAAGCTCCACTTCCAATTGGTGTATTTGAACTTATGCTTTATGGATTTGTAAAAAATAAAAATGCTCAACTTGTAAAATCAATAACAAATGAGATTTATGTTCCAAGGGATAATGACTTTATTATTGAGGGATTTGTTGATCCTTCAAAACTTAGAATCGAAGGGCCTTTTGGAGACCACACAGGATATTATACCCTTGAAGAAGAGTATCCTTTTATGGAAATTACTGCAATCACATCAAAAGCAAAACCTACGTTTTTAGCAACAGTTGTTGGAAAACCACCACTTGAAGACAAATATATGGGACACGCAACAGAGAGAATATTTTTACCATTACTAAAAACAACTGCTCCTGATTTGATTGATTATTATATGCCTGAAAATGGAGTATTTCATAATCTAATTTTAGCAAAAATCAAAACTTTATACCCAGGACATGCAAGTCAAATGATGCATGCATTTTGGGGAGTAGGGCAAATGAGTTTTGTAAAACATGCTATTTTTGTAGATGAAAAAGCGCCAGATTTAACAAATCATGATGAGGTTATAAAATATATTTTAAATAGGATAAATGTTGATGATATGTTAGTTTCTCGTGGTGTTGTTGATGCCCTTGATCACTCAAGTCCAAAATTTGCAGTTGGTGGAAAACTAGGACTTGATTGTACTGGTGATGAAATAGAAGAGTTGGGAATCACACTTTTAGAAGATAGTGAATTGTTATCTAAAATACAAAATATTACAGCAGAAGTAAAAGATTTAAAACAATATTTTCTTGATACAAAAAATCCAATTACAGTAATAAGCATAGAAAAAACAAGAAATCAAAAATATCTTTTTGAAGATTTAAAACCACTCTTTGAACATATTAAAATTTTAATAATTGTTGATGTAGCTAAAAATGATGTTACAAATCCATATATGTTAGTTTGGAGAGTTGCAAATAATATTGATTCTAATAGAGATTTATTTATTGATGGACATACTATTTGTTTGGATGCTACTGATAAAAACTCATATGACAATTTCAAAAGAAGATGGCCTGATGATGTTGATTGTACAAAAGAGGTAATTGAGTCGTTAAGACAAAGAAAAATCTTAGATGTAAGTGATGAATTTATAAAACAATTCTATTTATAAAAAATAAAAGTTCGCTCTTAAGAGCAAACTTTTATATAACTGGCCTATTTAATCTCATATAATACAAAGATGTAAGTGCTAATCCAAAAGTAATAGCTCCTAAAATTGCCAATGCTCTTAGGAAGTTTTCTACAAACAACTCAATCAATTCAGGTGTAACGCCATGGGAATTCATATCAACTAAACCAATCATTGCTGTAAAGGCATAGGTTCCAGGAATCATAGGAATAATTGCAGCAACTGAATATACAGGTCTTGGGATTAAATATTTTCTTGACCATTTAAGAGTTATATAACCAATACAAGAAGAAGCTATAAAAGTTGAAAGCTCAATAGAAGCCCCAAGTTCAATAGATACATTTCTAATAATATAAGTAATTCCTCCTCCTAGTGCACAAAACTTCAAAGTATGTTTTGGAACATTAAAAAGCATTGCAAAGCCAGTTGAAGCGATACTTGCAAAAATTGATTTAATTAAAATATCTAAAATTATTTCCATCTTACCATCCTTTAATATTAAAAATTGACATTGCTAAAATTATCCCTGATGATGAAGCAATAGTTAAAAGTATTGCTTGAAGCCATCTTCCCCAACCCATACTTAGGTAACCTTTAAATGCATCTAAAAATGAGTTTACAAAAGGAACTCCTGGAACCAAAAGTAAAACACTTGAAGCTAAAATGATATTTGGAGTTGTGCTAATATTTAGCAATATTACAAGACTTGCTAGTGTTGTTGCTATAAATGAAGTAATACCAAAAGTAATCATCATTACAAATCTTTTTTTATTGAGTTCTTGTCTTACAAACATGGCAAAACTTGCAACTACGAAAGTAATAAAAAATGCTGGTAAATCTCCATGTTGCAAATTTGAAAATGAAGCACATGCAAATCCCACCATAAAGACAACTAACCATCTATTATAATGGTTTGGTTTTATATCTTTTATAGTTAACATAACAAAATCAGCATCGTGTTTTGTTCTTTCCATTTCTATAACCATTTGTTGTACATCACAAACTATTGACATATTAATGGGTTTATGATGAACTCTTCTTGTTGTTGTAACTGATTGATTGTTATATAAAGTTGTTAATACAATAGCTGATGGAATTAGTGACATTTCAACAGAATTAACACCTAAGGCATTTCCTAATCTTTGAGCTGTTTGTTCAACTAAGATACTTTCTGCTCCAAATTCGAGCATTAGCACTGCTGCTTTTATGATGGCTTGGGTAATTTTTGTTTGTTCAGGGTGGGTTATTTTTGACATGCTTCTTTATTATCTATGTGGATTTTTTGGAATTATAACTAAATATGTTGGTTTAAATTGTACCCTTGTGTATAAAATTTAATAAAAAGAGTTTATTAGATATAATTTTTTAAATAAAGGCATATATTGAAAAAATTAACAACTTACTACACAAATAAAAATATATTATTCAAAGAGATAAAACAGATTATTCCCAAAGAGTTAGATTCAAGAAAAAAAATAGATATTTATTGTGCAACAACAATTGATGCAAAGTTTTATGCAATATTTATAGTTGATTCAAAAAGTAGATTTATAAGAAAAAATGCAAATGATTTAATGGAACTTTGCGAAAAATTAGCAGTTTATTTAGACCACAATTTTAAGAAAAAAGAGTTATTAATCTCAAGTCCTCTTTGCTCAAAAGCAAAAGAGTATTTAAAACAAAATGATTGGAGTGTTAGAGTTGATTTTATGTGATATTGGAAATACAACTTATCATTTTTTGATAAAAGGTAAACATAAAAAATATTTTTTAGATGAGAAAGTTCCAAAGTTTGATGATGAGATTTATTTTGTTTCAGTAAATGAAAAAGCAAGTAAAAAATTAATCAAAAAAAATCCAAATGCAAAAAATATAAACAAACTTCTAAACTTTCAAACTTCATATTTAGGTTTGGGAATTGATAGAGCAATTGCTTGTTCTTTTCAAGATAATTGTGTGATAGTTGATGCTGGAAGTGCAATCACTGTTGATATTATGGAAAATGGTAATCATCAAGGTGGATTTATATTATTGGGTTTGAGAAGATTTATGAAAAGTTACCCAAAAATATCAAAAAAACTAAAGTTTGAGTTTGAAAAAGAGATAAATTTAGATAAAATACCGCTTCGCACGAAAGATGCTATACAATATGCTATGTTAAAATCTATCATTTTGCCAATCAAAGAAGTAAGTTTAAATAAGAATATTATATTCACTGGTGGAGATGGAGAGCAGTTAAGTAAATATTTTGAAAATAGCATATATAAAAAAGATTTAATATTTGAGAACATGAAAAGGATTATTGATGCTGACAATTGCATTGCCTAAGGGAAGAATTGCTGAGGAAACTCTTGATAAATTTGAAAAAGCTTTTGGTGAAAAGTTTATTTTTGAAGATAGAAAATTAATACTTGAAAAAGCTGGATTTAGATTTTTAAATGTTAGAAATCAAGATGTTCCAACTTATGTAATGCATGGCGCTGCTGATTTAGGTGTTGTTGGCCTTGATGTTCTTGAAGAGAAAGAGTACGACTTAATCAAACTTCTTGATTTACAACTTGGAAAATGTAAAGTTGCTTTTGGATTAAGAAAAGGTGAAGAGCTTGATTTTAATAAAAGTAAAATCACAATTGCTACAAAACACGAAGTTATTGCAAAAAAATATTTTGAAGAAAAAGCAATGGCAGTTGAAATTATCAAACTTTATGGCTCTATTGAACTTGCACCTCTAGTTGGACTTTGTGATTGTATTGTTGATATTGTAGAAACTGGTGAAACAATGAAACAAAATGGCTTAGAAATAGGCCCAACAATTATGGAAAGCTCAGCGCACTTAATCGCAAATAAAAACTCATTTTATGCTAAAAAAGATTTAATCTTAGATTTAAAAGAAAGAATAGAAGCACATATATAATGGGATTAGATTTATACGCAAAGGTTGAACCTTATTTAGATTTTGAAGAAGAAGTTTATACTTTACACAGAGAGTTTTTACGATTTGTAATGGTAAATGAACTTGATAATATTATTGATATTGGTTGTGGTCAAGGATATTTTTTAGAGAATCTAAAAGTAAATAAAAAGAAATATTTTGGAATTGATTTAAGTGCTGAACAAATCAAAGTTTGTGAAGCTAAAAATCTAAATGCAAAAGCAATAGCTTTAGCCGATGTAAAAGAGAAATTTGATTGTGCAACAGCTATTTTTGATGTTTTAAATTACATTCCAAAAAAAGAGTTAAAACAATTTATTAAAGAAACAAATCTTGTTTTGAATCAAGGTGCTTATTTTATTTTTGATGTAAACTCACTTTTCGGATTTGAAGAAGTTGCTCAAGGATGTATTACTATTGATGTTGATGATAAATTCATTGCAATTGATGCAAATTTTGAAAACAACAAACTTCAAACAGATATTACACTTTTTGAAAAACAAGAAAATGGTTTATTTTCAAAAGAGAGCGATTCAATAATTCAAGAGTATCACTCAAAAGAGTTTTTAACAAAACTTCTAAAAGAGTGTGGTTTTGAAATCCAAGAGATAAAAGAGTTTAATTTACACACAGACGAAAACGCTGATAAATTAATCTTTATTTGTAAAAAAATAGCCTAACACAAAAAAACTTTTGTGTTAGAGATACACAAAGGTTTTAATATGATTTACCCACAATTTTTTAATAAAATCCCAACAATAAAATTACAAGATGATTTAGCCTCTTTTTTAGGTGCTTTTGAAGATGGAATAGTAGAATTCTCTTATTTAGATGTAGTAAAAAGTGCAGGGCACTCTTGCCCTACAGTTTTAGGAGCTTATCTTATGACACTTAAAGGTTTAGAAGCTTTATATGAAAATGAGATTCCAAAAAGAGGTGAAATTATTGTCGAATTTCATGAAAGCCAAACTACTGGTGTTGCAGGAGCTATTGGAAATGTGATTATGAATATCACGGGAGCTACTACAACAAATGGGTTTAAAGGTCTTGCTGGAAAATATGATAGAAATCATTTAATGAAATTTGAACAAGATATAAATGGTGCGAATGTAAGATTTACAAGAACAGATAACCATAAAAGTGTAGAAGTTTTTTATAATCCATCTTCTGTAAAACCACATGAAGATTTAAATTTTTTGATGCAAAAATCTTTGCAAGGAAATGCAACAAAAGATGAAAAACTTGAGTTTGGAAAACTTTGGCAAAAAAGAGTTGAAGATATTTTTGATAATCTTGAAGAAGTTATAAAAATAAAAGAGTAAAACTCTTTTATTTTTTAGATTAAACCAACAGCATCTCTAATAATTTCCATTTTAGCAGCTGCAATTTTTCTAGCTTTATCTGCACCAAAAGCCAATATTTCTCTTACTTCTTTTTTATTGTTTAAGTAATATTCTCTTTTTTCTTCATAAGGTGCAAAATATTCATTTATTTTTTCAAGTAGTGTCATTTTAAAATGACCATATCCTTCACCTGGAGTTGCATATCTTTTTTGTAAATCTTTTAATTCATCTTCATTCATAAATAATTTACATAAAGTATAGATATTACAATTTTCCCACTCTTTTGGCTCATCCAATTCTCTTGAATCGGTTACAATTCCCATAACTTGTTTTTTTCTTTGTTTTGCACTTGTAAACATATCAATTGTATTGTTATATGATTTAGACATTTTAGCTCCATCAGTTCCTGGAACTGTAGCAACTACTTCATCAACTCTTGATTCTGGCAAAATAAAAATCTCTTTATTATAAGCGTGATTAAATGAAGTTGCAATATCTCTTGTCATTTCAACATGTTGAATTTGGTCTTTTCCTACAGGTACGATATTTGAGTCAAATAATAAAATATCAGCAGCCATTAAAACGGGATATGAAAATAATCCATGATTTGCAACTATTCCCCTTGCTGTTTTATCTTTGTAAGAGTGAGCTCTTTCTAATAGTCCCATAGAAGTGTGATTTGATAATAGCCAGTATAATTCAAGAACCTCTTTTACATCGTGTTGTACCCAAAATGTTGATTTCTCTGGGTCCATTCCTAGTGCTAAAAAGTTAATAGCTGCTTCATAAGTGTTGTTTTCTAAAGCTTCTTTTTCCTTCACCGATGTTAAAGCATGATATGATGCTAAAAATGCGAAAAGTTCACCTTCATTTTGTGACTCTATCATTTTTTTTACCATACCAAAATAGTTTCCTATGTGTATTGTTCCTGATGGTTGAATACCTGATAAAATTCTCAAATCAAAATCCTTCTTATTTTTTGAGAGTATTATATCAAAAGTAGCTAAAATTAATTAGTAGCCAATCTTAGGTTTATTTTTGAGATTATTAGTTCTAAATGCATAATTAAATCATAATATTCACCCATATAAGATAATGGCACTTTAGTCTCTTTTTTTATCTCTTTTTTTAACTTAGTGATTTTTTGTAAATTAGTTTGTAATTCTTCATGGTTTGCACTTTCAACAAGTAAATCAATTTTTTGTATCTCTTCATACCATTTATAAATTTTTGAGCGAATACTCCATCTATAAAGAGGAAAAAAACCTTTTGATAAAGGGATTAATAGAGTTAAAAGTGGAATTAATAAAATCTTTAATCTATCTATATTTGAAGCAATCCAATATGGAAATATCTTTTCAAGCCAAGTATCTCCATAGGTATTATATTTTATTGCTTCATCACTTGCTTTGATTGTTAAATTGGTAATATTTGGAAACTGATTATCTACTTCAAAGAGTCCTTTTTTATTGTGAACATTTTTAATCTCTTTTAATATAAGCCTTGTTAGTTCTTCTGAAAAATCATTTCTTACAACTAATGTAGCAGTGCTTGTTAATAAATTAACATCTCCATCTGGAAGATTTTTATATAAATCCATCGTTCCCTCATAGAGAATAATAGGCTCTAGAAATGTATATTTTTTACTATAAGCTTTTACTCTTTTAAAACTAAAAAGATTTATATTTGGAGTTTCTAATAATTCTTTAATTATCTTTGAATCAGCAGAACCCACAATAAACATGGCATCAATTTCACCTTTTAATAGTTTATTTTTTGATTCTTCATTTGAAAGATTTAAGAGTTCTGAATTGTCATTATTTATACCATTATCAGTTAAAATTTTTGAAGCTAAATCATTTGTTCCGCTTCCTACACTTCCAATAGAAATTTTCTTTGATATTAGTTGAATGATATAATCAATTATATAGTTCTCATTTTTATAAAATACCCATAAAGGTTCATAATAAACAGAAGCGATGCTTTTTAAATTCTTTTCATTTTCAGAAGTAGTTATTCCATTTTGAACGAAAGCTAAATCAACTTTTTTTTCATTTAAAAGTTTTATATTTTCAAGTGAACCTTTTGAAGTTATAATATTTACTTTTACTTTTTGTTTTTCTAAAAGCTCTTTGTATATAAGTGCAGTTTTATAATAATCTGCATTTTCTTGGCCTGTAGCAATTGTAATCTCTTTTTTAGGACTTGGTTGAATAAATTTTGAAGTTAAATAAAATAGGGCAATAACTAATAATAAAATAGGTATAGATACTGTTAAAAATTTGTTTTGCATAATTTCTCTCCTTATATCTATTTAACTTTAGTCAAATTTTTATTACATAACACTAAAATACTCTCGGAATAGATTATGTAAGGATTAAGTATTACTAATATAGTATTCAAAAAATATATAAAATGGATAATAAGATGGATAACTGCAAGATAGGTTTAAATGAACATAGCCCGTATTTAAAAGATGAACATCATCATGAAAAAGAACATCACCACCATGGAGAAACTTGCCATCATGACCATCACGAACATGAACACGAACATAGTCATGGACATTCCCATGATCATAGGGGAACAGATAAAAAAGTTTTAAAATGGGCTTTGAGTATTACCGCAATTACAATGTTCTTGGAGTTTTTTTATGGTTTTTTATCAAACTCTTTGGCTTTAGTTTCAGATGCTATTCATATGTTTACACACTCTTTTGCTTTGATTATTTCTCTTCTTGCAATTATAATAGCAAGTAAAAAAGCTCCCCTTTCTAAAACTTTTGGTTTTTATAGAGCAGAAGTATTGGCAGCATTTATAAATGGAATTACTATTGTTTTATCTATAGTTTGGATTGTTTATGAAGCAATTGAGAGGTTTTTAAATCCACAAATAATAGATATAAAAACGGCAATGATTGTGGCTATTATTGGTTTGATTGTAAATATTATTACTGGTGTTATTTTGATGCAAGGGGATAAAAATAATATAAATTTAAAATCAGCCTTTGTACATATGTTAAGTGATGCACTTTCATCGGTTGCAATTATTATTGGGTATATAATTATCTATTTTACTCAATGGTATTTTATAGATGTTGTTTTAGCTTTAATTGTGGCTATTGTTATTGGAAAATGGGCAATTGATGTACTTAAAAATTCTACAAATACACTACTTGAAAGTTCACCATTAGATATAACAGAAGTAAAAGAATATATAGAAAAGAATGAAAAAGTTTTAGAACTACATGATATTCATATTTGGGAAATAACTCAAGATATGTATAATATGACAGCTCATGTAAAAATTGATAAAAAACATATAGAAGATTATGAAGAGATTTTAAATCAAGTAAATCATAATCTAAAAGAAAAATATAAAATAGTTCATACGACTTTTCAATTTGAATGGTAAAAAGCTAAAAGATTGTTCTAATCTCTTTATGATAAAATTGCAAAAAAATATTATAAAGGATTAGAATAATGGCAACAGTTATAGTTGAAAAAGCATGTGGATGTTTTAGAAATTCAGATTTTGAACAAGAAACACATTTTGATACAATCGAACAAGCATTAGAAAAAGCAAATGAAATGTGTATAATAATGAATGAAGATTTCTGTCATAAACATAGATTTAGAAGTGAATATGTTGACGGTAATGTAATTATTAAAATGGAAATGAACGGATAAATTTAACCTATCATCTAATCTCTTTGTAGAGTTTTTTTAGCTACAATGCAAAAAAAAATAAAACAAAGAGCAAAGATGATAGATATAAAACTACTACAAAAAGATTTCGATTATGTTGTAAACGCTTTACAAAGAAAAGGTGTTGATAACGAACTTTTAAATAACCTAAAAACACTTGCCTCTAACACAAAACAAAAAAGACAAGAGATGGAAGATGTTACAGCTGAGCAAAACTTACTTTCAAAAGAGTTTGGAAGATACAAAAAAGAGAACTTAGATGTTGCTCCACTTCAAGAAAATATAAACAATCTAAAAAATAAAAAACAAGAATTAGAAGATGAAGTTAGAGTTCTAGAAGAAGAATTAACTTCAATTATTCTTGGTGTTCCAAATATGCCAGATGAAAATGTTCCAAGTGGTGCTGATGAAAATGAAAATGTAATTTTAGAAGTTGTTGGGCAAAAACCAACTTTTTCATTTGAGCCAAAAGAGCATTGGGATTTAAATAATGGTTGGATTGATTTTGAAAGAGGTGTAAAAATTGCAAAATCAAGATTTGCAGCTTTAAGAGGTGATGGAGCAAGACTTGAACGTGCATTAATCAACTATATGCTTGATTTTAATAGAGAAAGAGGATTCAATGAATGGTATGTTCCATTTATGGCAAACTCAAATACTCTTCAAGGAACGGGTCAACTTCCAAAATTTGCTGATGATTTATTTAAAATTGAAGGTGAAGATTTATATTTAATCCCAACTGCTGAGGTATCTTTAACAAATCTATTTAATGATGAAATTTTAGAAGCAGAAGAACTTCCAATGTTACTTACTTCTTATACTCCTTGTTTTAGAAAAGAAGCAGGAAGTGCTGGACGAGATACAAGAGGATTAATTAGACAACATCAATTTGATAAAGTTGAAATGGTTGCAATTACAACTCCTGAACAATCTGATGAGGTATTTGAAAAAATGGTATCTTGTGCATCTGATTTATTAACATCACTTGGACTTGCTCATCAAAAAGTTCAATTATGTACAGGTGATTTAGGATTTAGTGCAGCAGTTACTATTGACTTAGAAGTTTGGCTTCCTGGACAAAATAAATATAGAGAAATTTCATCAATTTCAAATACAAGAGATTTCCAATCAAGACGAGCAAAAATTAGATATAAAGATGGGAAGAAAAATATCTTAACTCATACTTTAAATGGGTCTTCTTTAGCTGTTGGAAGAACACTTGTAGCAATTATGGAAAATTATCAAAATGAAGATGGAAGCGTAAGAATTCCAGAAGTACTTAAAAAATATATGTAAAAGAGAAAAGAAGTTAAATTCTTTTCTCTTTTAATTCTACTAATTTAAAAATACAAATAAAAAATTCCATTTATATATAAAGGTTTGATAATTTGAACTTATGTAAGTTAAGTAAAATAGCTTTTGCTATTTTACTTTAAAATTTTATTGAATTTAATGTTATTAAGTTTTGATTTTGTAGTTAAAATAAAATAGAAGTTTCATCTTAAAAAAAATTGTTACAAGTGCAATAATTTTTAACTAAGGAGAGATAAGTAGATAAAACTTCTTATTTGTGTAATTATACAGACTTGAAACTTAAAGAATGCTATTTTAATGCTACGATTGTAAAATTTTATTGAAATTTAAAAATTAATAAATAAATTAAATAATTTATTTAATAAAAACTTTTATGTCATATAGTTTCCCATCAATTTTTACTTCAAAATAACCTTTAGTTATATTATTGTGCTTAAAAGTTAATTCATCACCAATTTTTATTTTATAATTATTGTAAATAGGAATTTTACTTACAAAGTATCCAAGAGAATTTCCAATCATTACTTCAATCTTTGAATGTAAACTATAATTTCCAAAAATAACAATTTTAGAAAAGCAGATTCCATTATAATCTTGATCAGTGCTTTTTTTATGTTGAATATTTTCGCCCATTCCATTTTCATGAAAAATACCTATTGCATAAGCTGCTTGAATATCTGAAGCAAAAAGATTTAGATTTATTAGGAATACAAGTAATATAAATTTTTTCATAAAAAATAGTACTATTTTTTAGTGAAAAGTTTGTATAAGATTTTTATTTAGATGATTTTTAATGTTAATTCAAGAATAAAATCAAAGAATAGTTTGAACTATATCTTTAATTTTACTTTTCTAAAAAGATACGGGAGTTATAATCGAAAGATATGAAGCTTTGTTTTCACTTCGATTTTCTATTTTATGTGGAATTTCTGGGTCAAATCTAATACAATCACCTTTTTTTAAGAGAAATTCTTTCTCTCCTAAAGTTACAGTAATTTCGCCATCTAATACATAATCACACTCTTCTCCACCTTTTGTATGGGGAATAATAGCATCTGTAATTCTAAATGGTTCTAAGTTGACCTGTAAAAGTTCAACTTCCCCTTGTAAGTCCGGTACTAATAATTCACAGTTATATAAAGGATCAGGGAAAGATATTTTTTTCCTTTTATCTGCTCTTACGATATAAAATGATTCATCTTCAATATTTTTAATATAATTAACATCTTCTTCATCAGTGAATAAATGAGCTAGTGTAACATCTAAAACTTTTGCAATTTTTCTTAATGTTTCAACTGAGCCTTGCGTTGAACCTTTTTCAAGTTGAGATAACATTCCAAAAGATATTTCAGCTTCATTAGCTAATTGCTTTGCTGCCATTCCTTTTCGTGTTCTTAACTTCTTGATTTTTTTACCTACATCAAATTCTTCTTTCAATTTATCACCCTTTTACTAAGTAAATCAAGTATATCAAAAAGGTCATTAAAATGAATTTATATCAAATTTATTTAATCTAATTAAAAAATTGTATAAAAAGTTTACAAATAATGTAGTTTAATTTAAAAATATATGCTAATATTTTAATATTATTTAAAATATATTAAACAAATAGGATATATTTTAATTTAATTTAATAAAGTGGATAAAAAATGTTTAATAAAATTAAAAAAAGAGTTGTAATTGTAGGTGCTGGATATAGTGGAATTTCTTTAATTGAAAATATAAGAAATAATAATGATTTAGAAATAATATTAATAAATAAAAATTCATTTCATTTACATCAAACAGATATTCATAAATTTATAAGTTCTCAATGCACATTTGAAGAAGTGGCTTTTGATTTGAATACATATTGTGAAAATAAAAAAATAAAGTTTATCAAAGCTAATGTTGAAGATATTGCCTTTGATAAAAAGTGTGTTCTTTTAGAAAATAAACAAGCTGTTAGTTATGATTATTTAGTAATTGCAACAGGAAGTGTATCTTTTTTCCCAAAACAAATAAAAAATATTCAAGAGTATGCCTCTGATATAAAAGATATTAATATTTTAAAACAGCAAAGAGAAAAATTTTTAGATTTATTAGAACTACAAAAAGAGAATAAAAACATAGCAATAATTGGTGGTGGATTATCAGGTATTGAAATTGCCCTTGAATTTGCTAATACTTTAAAAGAAAAAAAGATTCCAACTACACAGTGTCAAATCTCTTTAATAGAGCAATTACCAGATATTTTACCAAATATGGATCCTTTTTTAGTAAATAAAACAAGAGAAGCTTGTGATGAATGTAATATAAAAAGATATCACGGTGCATTTGTTAGTGAAGTAAAAGATAATACTATTTATTTAAGTGACTCAAGAAAAATTCCTTTTGATATGGTTTTATTTTTAATTGGAGTGACAAGTGAAAAACTTGTAAGCGATGAAAATGTACAAATTAATGTAAAAAATCAGTTTATTGTTGATGAATATTTAAGATTAATCAATTACAAAGAGGTATTTGTTATTGGTGATATCGCTCAAACAAAAGACAAAAATGGCAATTATACTTTGCCAACAGCTCAAATAGCAAAAATACATGGAAAATTAACAGCACAAAATATAATAAATTCAATAAGTGGAAATAGTTTATTGAAAAATGAATCTGAAACCAAAGGAGTAATGATAGATTTAGCAAATAAAAATACTGTTGGAATAGTTTTAGGTATGAAAGTAAAAGGCTTTATTGCTTACTTTTTAAAAAGATTTGTAAGTAACTCACATAAAAAAATATTTAATTAAAAGGGAAAAAGATGAAAATTGGATTAGTAAAAGAGATTAAAGTACATGAGTATAGAGTTGGTTTAACACCAGATGATGTGGCAGGATATGTAAAAAATGGTCATACAGTTTTTGTAGAAATTGATGCAGGTATTGGAGCTGGTTTTGAAAATGAAGAGTATGTAAAAGCTGGTGGTACAATTGTTGAAGACAAACAAAAACTTTTTGATGATTCTGAAATGATTGTAAAAGTAAAAGAGCCGTTGCCAGAGGAATATGACTTCTTCCATGAAGGTCATATCTTATACACTTATTTGCATATAGCTGCTGATAAACCACAAGCTGAGATGTTATTAGCTAAAAAGATAAAAGCTGTAGCTTATGAAACTATTACATCTGCTGAGGGTGGTTTACCTTGTTTAACTCCTATGAGTGAAATCGCAGGAAGACTTGCAGCTCAAGAGGGAGCAAAATATTTAGAAAAACCATTTGGTGGAAGGGGAGTTTTATTAGGTGGAGTTCCTGGTGTTCAAAAAGGTAATGTGCTAATTATTGGTGGTGGAATTGTTGGACTTAATGCTTGTAAAATGTGTGTTGGACTTGGTGCAAATGTTACAGTTATGGATATTTCAGCTTCAAGATTGGCATATTATGATGATTTATTTGGTTCAAAAGTAAATACACTATTTTCAAATAGATCAAATATCTTAAAATCAATCAAAGAAGCAGATTTAGTAATAGGGGCTGTTTTAATTCCAGGTGCTGTTGCTCCTAAACTTATCTCTAAAGATGATTTAAAACTTATGAAGAAAAATGCAGTTGTAGTTGATGTTGCAATTGACCAAGGTGGTTGTTTTGAAACATCAAAAGCTACATATCATGATAATCCAACTTATGTGGTAAATGATGTATTACATTATTGTGTTGCAAATATGCCAGGAGCTGTTTCTTTAACTTCTACTTTAGCATTAACAGCAACTACATTAAGACATGGTTTGGCAATAGCTAATAAAGGTTTAGAAAAAGCATTAACTGATGATAAACACTTATTAAATGGTCTTAATACTTATGATGGAAAATTAACAAATGAAGCAGTTGCAAAAAGTTTAAATATTGCATATGAGCCTATAACTTTCTGATCATCACAAATTGTTTAAAGTCAATAATTTAATTTATTGGCTTTAAATTAATAATACTTCTGTATAATTTTTCCTTTTTTAAAAGGAACTCTCATGTTTGATTATATAAATTTATCAATTTTAGCAATATTTATACCAACTTTCTTTTTTGTTTCAATTACACCTGGAATGTGTATGACACTTGCTTTGAGTATGGGAATGAGTATAGGTTTGAAAAGAACCATGTACATGATGGCAGGTGAACTTTTTGGAGTTGCTCTTGTTGCTACTTCTTCTGTGATAGGAGTTGCTACTATTATGCTAAATCATCCAACAATTTTTATTGTTTTAAAATATGCAGGTGGAGCTTATTTAATCTATCTTGGTATTTCAATGTGGCTATCAAGGGGAAAAATGGCTTTAAATTTAGAAGGTTGTAGTTTTAATGTTTCAAAAAAGAATCTTGCAATGCAAGGTTTTATAACAGCAATTGCAAATCCAAAAGGTTGGGCTTTTTTTATAGCTCTTTTACCACCTTTTATAGATGAGAAATTAGCTTTTGTACCACAGTTAACAGTTTTAATTATATTAATACTTTCATTGGAATTTTCATGTTTGATTATATATGCAAGTGGGGGAAGAACTTTGAGAAAGTTATTACAAAATTCTTCAAATGTAAAACTATTAAATAAAATTGCTGGTTCAATGATGATAGGAATAGGAATTTGGTTAGCTTCAACCTAAATTCCTATTTAAAATCTATTTTTTCCCTATAAATTTACTTTCATTTACATTTTCTACAACTTTATTTGCAATCTCATTTGTATCGCTTGAAATTTTATTAGTTTCATCTGCTACTTGAGCATTTTGTTGAGTAAATCTATCTAAATTATTTATTGTTTCGCTAATACTAATCATTGCTGCTGTTTGCTCTTTTGCTCCAGTTGCAACATCATTGATAATAATATTTGTTTCATTTATTTTTTCTTCTAATTTTTCAAATCCTGCAATCATATTTGTACTAATCTCTTTTCCTTCAAGAGTTTGCCGACTAGCTGATTCTACTAATTCTTTAATCTGTCTAGCTGCTTCTGCACTTCTTGCTGCTAGATTTCTCACTTCTGCTGCAACAACTGCAAATCCTTTTCCAGCTTCTCCTGCAGTTGCTGCTTCAACAGCAGCATTTAATGAAAGAATATTTGTTTGGAAAGCAATTTGGTCAATTACGGCAATTGATTGACTAATAGTTTGAACTTTTTCATTTATTTGATCCATTGATGAAACAGTTTTAGTAGCTAATTCTTTACCTGAATTTGAAGATTTTTGTGTTTGAGAAGATATAGCAAACATACTTTGTGCTTTTTGGCTTGTTTGATTTACATTTTCAGTAACTTCAGTAATTGAAGCTGCAATCTCTTCCAATGAAGCTGCTTGATTCGTTGCATTTTGACTTAACAGTGAAACATTATTTGATAATTCATTTGAAGTATCTCTTAGTTTTAATCCATCTTCTTGATTATTTAATAACATTTCAGTGATTATATTATTCATAATTGCTATTTCATGACCTATTTTACCATTTATCTCTTTTTTCAGAGTTTTTGTAAAATCTTTATTTGAATAATGCTCTAAAACTAAACTAAGTTGATTTATATCTTTTCCTACAAAATTTTCTAAGTTATTTAGCATATTATTTATAAGTTCTTTTAACTCATTTAAAGAAGTTGTATTACTAGAACTTTGAATTCTTTTATTTAAGTATCCTTTACTTATTTCATTTACAACTTCTTTTACATTTGAAATAAGATTTTTATCTTCTGTCAAATTAACTTTTGTAGCTTCAATATTTTCATTAATTACTTTTGCCATTTTACCAATTTCATCTTCTGTTTTAATATCAATTTTTGATACATCATCTTTTGTTTGATTAATATAGGCAAAGAAATCTAACAATCCGTTTTGGAATTTTTCTAATGGATTAGATACCATCTTAGTCATCAAAATATATATAATAGTTTGTAAAAGAACTATTAAAATAATAGTTGCAAAGATAAACATGATTTGAACTTGTTCTGATATTGCTAAAAATTCATTTTCATTTGAACCTACAATTATTGTCCATTTCCATTTATCATAAGTAGTATATGCTGCAATTTTTTTAGTTTTTTTATCTTTATCAACATAGTTATAATGTATTACCCCATTTTTATTTTTTATAATTTCTTGAATAAAATTTTTGTCATCAGCATCTTTTAAATTAAATACATTTTTACCTTCTAAAGATTTATGAAGAACTAAATTTCCTTTTTTATCAAGAATATAGATATAACCAGTATCTCCAATAACAACTTTTCTTAATTCATTTTTTAGAGTTTCTAAACCTTTTGTAAAATCGTAACCAATATATAAAGCTCCAATAATTTGATCATTTTTTATAATTGGAGAATAAATTGACATATAAGTTTTTCCAGCAATTTTTTCTAAACCTATATATTTTTCTTTATTTTCAATAGTTTTAAAAATATCTTCATTAGGATCAATTTTATTTAATAATATTCTCTCACCATTTTCATCTAAAATTGAAGAAGAGATATTTATATAATCATTTTTATCTTTAACATATGCAGCTGCAACTGCACCTGTTAATTCTTTAAAACGATCAACTTTATCGAAGGTTTTATTTAATCCAACAAATCCATCATAAAGTGTTAATGTTTCAACACCATTTATTTTAATAGTACTAGCATCTCTTATTCGTAAATTTAAAAAAGATTTTTCAAACACATTAAAAAGTGTTAAGGCATTTACTTCTAATGAATCATTATAAATTCGTGCAGTTCTAAGATAGTTTTCTGCTTGTGTTTGCAAATTAATTTCTAAATCATCTATGACTTTAGTTTTTATACTTCTTATCATGATGATTGTAAAGATAATCATTACAATAACAAGAGTGATTCCAATTAAAAGTGAGAACTTTTTATTTATTGAATTATTTATCATTTTGAATCCTTTAAATTATTTATTAACATTCAACATAGTGAACAGCAAGTCCACCTTGTGAAGTCTCTTTATATTTCTTTTTCATATCTTTACCTGTGTCATACATAGTTTTTATTACTGAATCCAGAGAAACATAGTGTTTTCCATCAGAATTCAGTGCCATTCTTGCAGCATTTATAGCTTTTACAGCTCCCATAGCATTTCTTTCAATACAAGGTATTTGAACCAATCCACCAATTGGGTCACAAGTAAGTCCTAAATTGTGTTCCATTCCAATTTCTGCTGCATATTCTGTTTGTTCAATTGTAGCTCCTAAATATTGTGCAAGTCCAGCTGCTGCCATAGAACAAGCAACACCAACTTCACCTTGGCATCCAACATCCGCACCTGAAATAGAAGCATTTTTTTGATATAAAAGTCCAATGGCACCAGCTGTTAATAAAAAGTTTATTGCAACTTCATTTTCATTCTCATCTTCTTTTAGTAAAAATTTAATAATATAATGCATAACCGCTGGAATAATTCCAGCAGCTCCATTTGTAGGAGCAGTTACCACTCTTTTTGTACTTGCATTTTCTTCGTTTACGGCAATTGCAAAAAGATTTACCCAATCCATAAAAACTAAAGGGTCATTGTCTTGTTTATTTATTAATTTAGTATAAAGATTAAAAGCTCTTTTAGGTACATTTAGTCCACCTCTTAATGTACCATCTGCTTTTAAACCATTTTGAACACACTCTTTCATTACTTGCCAAATTTCAAGTAAGTCATTTTCTATAGATTCTTTTGATTTAAATATTTTTTCATTTTCTAAAATTAGTTCACTAATACTCATAGAATTTTTTTTACATAACTGTAAAAGTTCTTTTGCACTTGAGAAGGAAAAAGGTAGATTACTTGTCTCTTTTAATTCATTGTTTATTTCATCTTCGTTTGTTATTTCTCCACCACCAATAGAATAATATGTTTTATTAAATAATTCATCTAACTCTTTGTATATAGTTAGTTTAATAGCATTTGGATGAAAAGGAAGAATTTTGTTTTTATGTAAAATTAAATCATTTTTAAAAGAAAAGTTTATTATTTTTTCATTTAGAAGTTTAATAGTAGAGTTTTTTTTTACTTCATTTATAGTTTTGTCAATGCTGTCTAAGTCAACACTTTTAGGAATATTCCCTAATAGTCCTAAAATTACTGCAACATCACTTTGATGTCCAACTCCAGTAGAGCCTAGTGAGCCAAAAAGTTCTACTTTTATTCTAGTAATATCATTAAAGAGATTTTGATTTTTTATTGTTTCACAAAAATTTTTTGCTATTAACATTGGACCTACTGTATGTGAACTTGAAGGTCCTATACCTATTTTAAAAAGATTAAAAATAGTCATTTATATAATCCTAAGATTAGAATTTATTAAAGTTTTATGCTTTAATAATTAACGCACCACCAGCTGTCATCATTACAGTTCCTGCAAGTATATTCATTTTTCTTTTTGCACTTTTACTTTTAAATAGATTTCTTGCACCACTTGCGCTATAGGCATAAGTTAGCATTACTCCACCAAGTACGAAAGTTACTATTACTGAGATAATAACAATATCAAGTGTGCTTAAAGTTTGTAAATTTATAAAAGTTGGTAAAAAACCTAAATAAAATAGAATTACTTTAGGATTACTCAATGTTATTAAAAGTCCTGAGATGAAATTTTTTTTCCAAGATAATTCATGAATTGCTTCTAAATTTGTTTCAATCTCTTTTGCAGTTAAAATTTTATATGCTAAAAATAGAAGATATATTCCACCTAAATATTTAACAAGTATAAAAAAATCACCTAAAACAGTTGCAATGGCACTAAGACCAAAAATAGCTAGTAATAGAAAAATAATATCACCAAGCACTATTCCTAATACTACAAATGAAGCATTAGCAAAACCTGAAGCTAAAGCTCTTGAAATTGTAGCAAATACCCCAGGACCTGGAGTAACTGCTAATAAAAACATTGCACCTGCAAATGTAAATATACTCACTAATGACATCAACTATCCTTATTTTTAGTGGTCTAGGATTTGCTCCAAGAATAGTTTTAATCTATCTGATTGAGGATTTTCAAAGAACTCTTTTGGAGTATTTTCTTCTACTATTTGTCCTGCATCCATAAAAATTACTCTATCGGCAACTTTTTTTGCAAATCCCATTTCATGAGTTACACAAACCATTGTAATTCCTTCATCTGCTAGTTCTGTCATAACATCTAGAACTTCTCCAATCATTTCAGGGTCAAGTGCAGATGTTGGTTCATCAAATAACATAATATCAGGGTTAATACATAAACATCTAGCAATTGCAACACGCTGTTGTTGTCCCCCTGATAATTGATTTGGAAACTTATGTGCTTGTTCTGCAATTTTTACCCTTTCAAGATAATACATTGCAGTTTCTATAGCTTTTTTTCTTGGAACTTTACCTACCCAAGTTGGAGCTAAAATAAGATTTTCTAAAATTGAAAGATGTGGGAAAAGATTAAAATGTTGAAATACCATACCAACATGAGTTCTTATGTCTCTAATTCTTTTTACATCTTCAGTCATTTCTAAACCAGCAACATATAATTCACCCTCTTGAAAAGCTTCAAGTCTATTCATACATCTAATAGTTGTAGATTTACCAGAACCTGAAGGTCCACAAATAACTATTCTTTCACCTTTTTTAACTCTTAAGTTAACATCTTTTAGTACATGAAAATTACCATACCATTTGTTAACATTAGTCATTTCTATCATATAATCTAAATTACTCATAATCTTTTCCTATTCCTATTTATGATCTGTATTAAATTTGTTTTCTACTGATTGTGCATATTTCGACATACTAAAACAAATAATCCAATAAATGATGGTTACAAAAACATAACCCTCTGTTTCAAATCCTAACCAATGAGGATCTTTTGTTGTTAATGTTACCATTGCTAAAACATCAAATAATCCAATAATTAAAACTAATGTTGTATCTTTAAATAAAGCAACAAACGATCCAACTATATTTGGAATTGAAATTTTAAGTGCTTGTGGCAAAATTACTAAGCCCATTGCTTGCCAATATGAAAGACCAATTGAATCACATGCTTCATATTGTCCTTTTGGAATAGCTTGTAATCCACCCCTAACTACTTCTGCAATATATGCAGCTTGAAAAAGAGTAACACCAATTAATGCTCTAAGTAATTTATCAAAATTCATACCCTCAGGGAAAAATAATGGAAGAATTACAGATGACATAAACAGTAAAGTAATTAAAGGAACACCCCTAATAAATTCAATATAAATAACACTTATTGTTTTAATAATTGGCATTTTAGATTGTCGTCCAAGAGCAAATATTATTCCTATTGGAAAAGATACAACAATACCCACAGCTGCAACTACAATAGTAAGTAATAATCCACCCCATTTTGTAGTTGGAACTATTTCTAATCCGAATCCACCATAAAGTAAAACAAACGAAACAATTGGAAATAAAATAAGTACTGCGGCTCTTACTTTAATATGATTGATTTTCTTAAATACTATTATTGAAGCTATAAAATAAGCTAAAATAAGATTTGGTCTCCAGTATAACTCTTCTGGATAAAAACCATAAATAAACTGATTGAATTTTTCATAAATAAAAATCCATCTAGCACCATGTTTTGTTATCTCTTCTTTTGTTCCTGACCAAGTTGCATCAAAAACCATCCAGTCTAATAATGGAGGAATAATATAGCAAAGTAATAGAATCGATAAAATAGTTAAAATAGAACTAGTAAAAGATGGAAATAGATTTTCTTGTATCCATTTTCCAACTCCTTTAGTTCCCTTAGGAGCTGGTTTTGCTTCTAGTTTTTTATAAATTGCCATTATCTCTCCCTTATTTGCATTTTTGCATTAATAATATTCATTACTAAAGAGATGACAATACTAATAGTTAAATATACTGCCATTGTCATTAAAATTATTTCAATTGCTTGACCAACTTGATTTAGTGCAGTTCCTGCAAATAGTGTTACAAGTTCTGGATAACCAATAGCAGTTGCTAGTGATGAGTTTTTCATCAAGTTTAAGTATTGATTAATAACAGGTGGAATAATAACTCTTAATGCTTGAGGAAGAACAACTTTTTTTAAGATAATATAATCTTTAAGTCCTAAGGCATTTGCAGCTTCTTTTTGTCCTTTTGGAACAGCTTCTATTCCTGCTCTTACTGCTTCTGCGATATAAGTTGCAGGATAAATACTAAGTGCAAAAGATAAAGCTAAAAGTTCAGGAGTTAATGTCCATCCACCAACAAAGTTAAAACCTTTAAGTTCTGCATATTCTAATGAAGCAGGTGATCCACTAATGAAATAAACTAAAACTGGTCCTGCAATTAAAATTACTAAAGAAGTCCAAAACACTGGAAACTCTTCACCTGTTTCATCATGTTTCTTTTTTGCCCATTTCATAAGATAAACAACTCCTGCAATTGCAATAATAAATGCAATAAATACAGAAATAAATCCACTTTCTAAGATAGGTTTTGGAATATATAATCCCCTATTATTTAGGAAAAAAGCGTCTAAATAAGACAAAGATTGTCTAGGGCCTGGAAGTGCAGCTAATACAACATTGTACCAAAATAAGATTTGAAGTAATATTGGAATATTTCTAAAAGTTTCTACATAAATTAAAGAAAGTTTAGAAATCATAAAATTTTTTGATAATCTTCCCACTCCAACAAGTAAACCAATAATTGTTGAAAAGAATATACCAATTCCTGAAACTAAAAGAGTATTTAATATACCTATTACAAATACTCTACCATAAGTATCTGATTCAGTATATGGAATTAGTGTTGATATGATACCAAATCCAGCTTCACTACCTAAAAAGTCAAATCCTGTATTAATCCCACGTTTTTCAATATTTATAAACATATTATGTAGAACATAGTATGTAAATAAGAATATACCTGCAAGAGCTATTACTTGATAAATGATGGCTCTTATCTCTGGATTATTATAAAAGGCGACATTACCTTTTGCTATTTTTTTGTGTTCTTTCATTTTTTCACCTTATGTATGAAAAAGGGGAAATGATATTTCCCCTTTATATTAAATAATTTATTACAATTAATTATGCGTATTATCTAATTGGTGCACCATATTGAAGACCACCATCTTTCCATAAGGCATTTAATCCTCTTTCAATACCAAGTGGTGAACCTTTACCAACATTTCTGTCAAATGATTCTCCGTAATTTCCAACTTGTTTAATAATATTATATGCCCATTTTGGATCCAATCCTAAATTTTGACCAATATCACCAGTAACTCCTAGTAATCTTTGGATATCTGGATTTGGACTTTTTAACATTTCATCAACATTTTTAGAAGTAATACCTAATTCTTCTGCATTTAACATTGCAATTTCAGTCCATCTAACAATTTTAAACCATTTATCATCACCTTGTCTAACTGCAGGGCCTAATGGCTCTTTTGAAATAATTTCAGGAAGTACGATTGCTGAATTTGGATCTTTTAATTGAGTTTTTAATCCATATAATTGAGAAGCATCAGATGTTAAAGCATCACATCTACCTTCTTCAAAACCTTGAATTGTTTGTGCTGATGTATCATAAGTAATAGGAGTATATTCCATTTTATTAGCTTTAAAATAATCTGTTAAGTTAAGTTCAGTTGTAGTTCCTGCTTGAATACAAAAAGTTGCTCCACTTAATTCTTTTGCAGATTTAACACCTAATTTTTTAGATACTAAAAAACCTTGACCATCATAATAGTTTACACCTGTAAAGTTTAAACCTAATGATACATCTCTTGATGCTGTCCAAGTAGTATTTCTAGATAGTACATCAATTTCACCACTTTGAAGTGCTGTAAATCTTTCTTTTGCATTTAAGTGTGCATAATTAACTTTAGTAGCATCTCCAAGAACTGCTGCTGCAACTGCTCTACAAACATCCACATCTAAACCTGTCCAAACTCCAGAAGAATCAGGAGCTGCAAAACCTGGAAGACCTGTATTTAAACCACAATTTAATTTACCGTTTTTAATAGTATTTTCCAATGTATCTGCTGATGCCATTGTTGATGCAAGTGCAAGTGTTGCCACACCTAATGAGATTGTTTTTAGTATTTTCATTTTCTATCCTTTGTTGAATTAAAATCTGATAGTCAGTATACAGATTAAAAATAGGATTAGAATAGCAAAACAGGTTATTTTTTAATCAATTTAAAGAGAAATTTAAAATTATGTAATTTATATGTAATTAAATGTATTTAATAAGTAACTAATTTAATAAAATTTAATTATTACTTATTCATAAATGACTTTTCTAAGGCTTTCTTTGGCATTTTTTTTCATTTCGTCATATTTTAATTGGTGCTGCTTTTTTTCATTAAATGAAATTGGAGTTCTGATTGATTTGTATTCTACTAAAGTTTCATTTTTATATACTCCTGAAATTTCAGCATAAACCCAATAAAAACCATCATCTTTTCTTTTATTTTTAATTACTCCACTCCATGAACCTTTTGTTTTTAAATCTTCCCAAAGTTCTTTGAAAATAGATTTTGGCATATCAGGATGTCTTAGGATATTATGAGGTTTTCCAATCAATTCATCTATACTATAACCAGAAATAAAAGCAAATGTATCATTTGAATAAGTAATATTTCCCTTTAAATCAGTTCTTGAAACTATTAGTTCATCTTTGGGAACAATAGTTTCACATAAAAAATTTCCACTTAAAAATTCCATTTTATTTTCCTGTTTTATCAAATGTTCTACTAAAACCCTCTAACTCTTTTTTCTTTAAATCGCCATTATAAACTATCTCATGAGATTGAACATTTTTATCATTTAAAATTTTTGGAACTACATCAGCATTTGACAACACATCAATATGAGAATTTAATTCATCTTCACTATAAGCCATTTGCATATCTGCACTCATTACATATGGAAGAGCTTCAATTACTCTTAGTTTTGTTAACTCTTCTTGAACACCATTACCCTCAATTGTGATAATAACTCTTCCTAATTCATCGTGCATATGATAATCACATACTTCACAATTTTTTAAAGATTTAACAACCTCATTTATATGTTCTGGCAATGTTTTTACAACGATACTTGAGATATTCATTTTATAATCCTTTTAATTAATTTTATAATAGTTTATTTTTTTGTCATCACTTGATACAATAACTTCATCTTCATTTATAAATAAAATATTTGATAAAGTAGATTTGTTTTGAGTTAATTTATATAAATCTTCTTTTGTTTTTGTATCAAAAATAGTTACATTATTCTCTTCATCACTTGAAACTCCTGCAAGGCTGGCACTTGGACTTAGTCCAACACTATAAATCAAAAAAGAAAACTCTTTATAATAAGCAGCTTTTGTATTTATATTGTAAAAAGCTGCTCGTCTGTCTTGTCCTGCTGTTAGAATAAAATCATTTTTAATATCAACTTGAAATACATTGTCAAGATTTTGATATTTAAAAGTTTCAAGAATTTCAAAACTTTTTGAATCTAGTAAAGTTATAACTCCACTTTCATCACAAATTGCGATTTTACTTTTGTCTTTTGTTAATTTGAAATTTGAGAATTTTGATTGAGAAACTTGAATCTCTTTTAAAATCTTTTTATTTTTAATATCATAAAGATAAATTTGATTAGAAAGTAGGGCATAAATAATATGATTTTCATCTAAAAACTTTGCATATGCTATAAATAATCTTTCAGAATCTTTTGTAATACTTTTAATTTTCCCATCTTTATAAATATCAATATTTCTTCCACCATTTTCGCCTTGAGAAAGAATTAAAATATTATCGTTTAATACATCAACGCTATATATTCTTGAATCAATAGTTTCATTTAAAAAGTCTTTTATTTTAGGCATTTTTATTGAATCTATTTTTTCTTTGGTTTTTATATCAAAAATATCAACACTTGATGCTGTTGTTGCAACAAAAAGTTTGTTTTGATTTAAAACTAAATCAGTCACGCCACCACTTGCAAGTAGTGAAAATGTTGGAGTTAAATCTTTTGCATTTAAATTCAAAAATAAAAATATGAATAAAAAGCTTTTTAATAGGTTCATTTTTCCTCCAATTTTTTATGAAACAATTTTTATGGCATTTGTTGGGCAAACTTTTAAACAAAATCCACAAGAAGTGCACTTATCATTTATACTTGGTCTAAACATTGCTAAAAAATCTATTGCATCATCTAAACAGGGGTCTTTACATGAAAAACACATTGTTTGATTCCATGCTAAACATGATAATACATCAATTTCTATTTTTGCATTTATAGTTTTTTTATAATCAACTTTTAATACATCATTTGGACAAACATTTGCACACTCATCACAATAGGTACAACCACCAAAAGTAAAATCAAGTTTAGGAGTAGAATCTTCTTGAATAAATATAATATTTTCTTCACAAGCTGTACTACATAATCCCTCACAACTTGTACAGTTTGTCAAGAAAATAGCTTCATCATTAAAATAAGGTGGTCTTAAAATTTTCTCTTGTTTCTCTTTTTGTTTAAAAGATGAAGCAAGAGAACTAAAAAGTTCTCTTCTTTTCATAAGCTATTTTACACCCTCATTAATTGTATCAATTAAGTTTGATTTACCATTTAATCCCTCACTTCTAAATTCAGAAGTAAAATTATTTTTTGGTACATTATTTCCCTCTGATTGAGGAACATGACATTGTGAACAGTTAAATCTAGCTCCTGCTAAAGAATCAAGTGGTTTTTCAACTGTTTTAATATCAATAGTATTATCAAGATGTTTTCCATTTTTTAACATTACACCATCTTTTGTTAGTTCAGTTTTTGGTCTAAAATTAGTAAAGTGTGTTTTTGGAATTGGAGTTGCTCCCATTGAAACAGCAACTGCTGGATCATGACACATAGTACATTGGTTATTATCAATAGTTATTGGCAACATTCCCTCAATATCATGGGGAATCATAGGCGGTGCATTTTCAAATGCTCTAGCAATTTTAGTACTTTCTCCTGCTGGTTTTGTACCATATTGAGTTTTATCTGATGTTGTTGTATCTTCTGAATAAATATTAGTAGTTCTTAATCCTAAAGATTCTTCACTTACAGTTTTACTTGCTGAACAATTAATAACTAATAGTGTTGCAGCTGTTATGATACCTAAAGTTAATTTACCTAACTTCATGTTATTCTCCCTTATTAAATTTTTTTATTGAAAAATTAAGTGCATCATCATCGCACACTTCTACGCATCTTCCACAGTTTGTACATTCCCCTGACAATACAGGAATTGAAGTTTTTGTAACCATGTGTAAAACTTGATTTTCTGGACAAACTTCTTTGCATTTCATACAAGCTGTGCATTTATCTGAATCATGATGAACTCTTATTAAACTAAATCTTCCAATTAGTGAATAAAATCCACCAAGTGGACATATATGACCACACCAACCATTTTTTAAAACAAACAAATCAAAAAGAAAAATTACAAGTATAGTTGCCCATCCAAATCCTAATCCAAAAATAATTCCTCTATGAATCATTGAAATTGGAGAAATCATTTCAAAGGCTGCAATACCCATAAAAAAAGAGATAATAAAACTAACAGCAATTACCCAATATCTTATATTTCTTGATGCTGGTTGTTTTTTTTGAATTTGATTAAATCCAAATTTTCTTCTCAAAAAGTTTGCTGCATCTGTAATCATATTTACAGGACAAACCCAAGAACAAAAAGCTCGACCACCAATAATTGCATAAAATATTGAGATTATAAAAGCTCCCAAAAGAATATCAAAAGATATAATCGCACCTGCAAAAAGCATTTGAATAACAGCATATGGATCACTTAAAGGCACAACTTTTAAAAGTAAAGAAGAGCTTAGGTTTCCCATTAAAATATCTATTCCATATACATTTGCAATAACATATAAAACCATAATAGTAATTTGTGTAATTCTTCTAGCAATTAAGAATCTATATTTTTTTATCATTTTAATAAATCCTCCATATCTTGGCTATTGTTTAAAGAATTAATTGCACTATCTTTACTAATTTTGGTTTTTGTTGTTTGGCTTGTTGCATTTTCTAATCTTTTTTCATCATTTTTATCCCAGCCTTTGATGTAATAATCTCCCGCTCGTCCAAGGGCAACTTTTCTTGGAAGAATAAAAATTGCTGCTTTTTGAGTTACACAGGCTTTTTCACATAATCCACAACCTGTACAAATATCAGTGTGTACAATAGGTTTTAAAAATGCGTGTTTTCCTGTTCTTTCATTTTTTGAATATTCAATTGTTATAGCTTTTCCTAAAAGTGGACAAGCTCTATAACAAGCATCACATTGAATTCCCCAAAAAGCAATACATGAACTATCATCAATAACTGCAACACCCATTTGGGCTTTGTTTATATCTAACTCTTTTTTTTCATTTTGTACAGATTTAATATCAAGTGCATTTGTTGGACAAACAGGTACACAAGGTATATCAATACACATATAACAAGGTGTTTCTCTTGGAATAAAAAATGGAGTTCCAAGAGGTTTGTTATCACCTGGTTTTGCTAATTTTAAAGTATCAAAGGGACAGGCTTCTACACACATTCCACATTTGATACAATTTGCTAAAAAATCATTTTCATCTAAAGCAGCAGGAGGTCTTAATATTAATGAAGTAGCTTTTACTTCATCAACATAGGCACTCCATGTTAAACCACCAAGTATCGCTAAACCTGTAGCTCTTGCTATTGTTAAAAAGAATTTTCTTCTTTGGTTTAATGGTTGGTTTTGCTCTGTGTTCATTTTTATTTCTTTTTATTAAGCTTGGTAAATTTTAACCGCACATTTTTTAAAGTCTGTTTGTTTTGATTGTGGACAAGTTGCGTCTAAACAAACTTTATTTATAAATACTTTTTCATCAAACCAAGGCACAAATACTAAACCTTTGCTTGGTCTATTTCTTCCTCTTGTTTCAACTCTAGCTTTTACTTTTCCTCTTCGTGATTCAACCCAAGCTAATTCACCTTGTTTTACACCATAAGTTTTAGCGTCTTCTGGATGCATATAACAAAGTGCTTCAGGAACTGCACGGTATAGTTCTGGAACTCTCATAGTCATAGTTCCACTATGCCAATGTTCTAATACTCTTCCTGTACATAACCAAACTGGATATTCAGCAGTTGGAATTTCAGGTGGATCCATATAAGGTCGTGCGAAAATTTTCGCTTTGTTTTTTAGAGATTTTTTAGTTTGGTCTTTAACTCCTAATAAATCACCTTGTGCAAGTTCTTTTGCAATTGATCCATAAAATGCAAAATCACTATCTGGACTAGCTTTTTTAGCATAAGGGTCATATTTTGTATTAAATCTCCATTGAGTCTCTTTTCCATCAACAACTGGCCATTTTAATCCTCTTACTTTATGATAAGTATCAAAATCAGCTAAATCATGTCCATGTCCTCTTCCAAAACCAGCATACTCTTCAAATAAATATTTTTGAATAAAGAAGCCATATCCTTTAAATACTTTTCCATCAGATCCAACTACATTTCTTGAATCTCCAAAAGCTTCTGAATTATCATATCCAGCTTGAATAGGGTCTTTTTGATCTAATTTGTAAGATTTAGCTTTTTCATTTGCAAATAAAATTTCATACATTGTTGTATTTTCTGTATAACCCATAGCAATAGCTGCATCAATAACATTTGCAAGTTTTGTTTCACCTTTTGTACTTGCAAGTGATTGTTCACCCCATAAATCTTTTACAGTAAATCTTTTTGAAAGTTCAACCCATTGCCATGTATCACTCATAGCATCACCTACTGGAAGTACTTGTTGTCTCCAATGTTGAGTTCTTCTTTCAGCATTTCCATAAGCTCCCCATTTTTCATAAATCATAGCAGATGGTAAAATTAAATCCGATACTTTTGCAGAAATTCCTGGATATCCATCACTTGTAACAATAAAGTTATCCATTTCTCTTGCAGCTTTAATCCAATGAGTTGCACTTGCACTATCTTGATATGGATTACAAACATTTACCCAAGCAAATTTGATTTTTCCATCTTCAATATCCCTATGAATTGTCATAATGTCTTGATGCCCTTTTGGATTTAAAGTTCCAACTGGAATTTTCCAAGATTTTTCTGCAATTTCTCTATGTTTTGGATTTGCTACCATCATATCAGCTGGTAATCTATGTGCAAATGTTCCAACTTCTCTTGCAGTTCCACAAGCACTTGGTTGTCCAGTTAGTGAAAATGCACCGCTTCCAGGTTTGGCTTGTTTATTTAATAAAAAGTGAACATTATAAGCTAAAGTATTTACCCAAGTTCCTCTTGTATGTTGATTCATACCCATTGTCCAAAAAGATACAATTTTTCTGTTTTTTTCAATATATAAATCAGCTAGAGTTTTTAATTTTTTCTTAAATTCTTCAATATCTTCATCAGGATTTCCTTTTGAAATTTTGGCAACATAATCTAAAGTATAAGGTTCTAAAGATTTTTTGTATTCTTCAAATGAGATTTCCCAGTGTGCAAGACCAGCATTTTTATTTACCATTTTATCGCCAGCTTTATATCCATAAGGCTCAAGTGCAGGTGCTTCATTTTCTGAAACAATTTTTTCCATCTCTTTTGAAATAGTTTCCATCTCTTTTGCTGTGTATTTCCCATCAACAATTGATTTTTCATCAGATCTTCTCATACCATATCCCATATTTACAGGACTTGCTGCAAATACAATATGCTCTTTTACAAAATCCCAATCAATAGCTTCTGGATTGTTATATACAATTTCTCTTGCAATATAATTCCAAAGAGCTAAATCTGTATTTGGTGTAAAAATAATCTCAATATCTGCTAAATCAGAAGTTCTATGTCTATATGTTGAAATATTTATAACTTTTACTTTATCCGGAGCTGATAATTTTCTATCTGTTACCCTTGACCATAAAATTGGGTGCATTTCTGCCATATTTGAACCCCAAGTTACAACTGTATCTGTTAATTCAATATCATCATAACAGCCACTTGGTTCATCAATTCCAAAAGTTTGATAAAAACCAACAACTGCTGAAGCCATACAGTGTCTTGCATTTGGATCAATTGCATTTGATCTAAATCCCGCTTTCATCATTTTTTGTGCTGCATATCCTTCCATAATAGTATATTGTCCAGATGCAAAAATCCCAATACCCTCAGGACCTTTTTCTTTAAGGGCAATTCTTATATGTTTTTCCATTTCATCAAAGGCTCTTTTCCAAGAAATAGGTGCAAAATCACCTTGTTTATCAAATTCACCTTTTGAATTTACTCTTAATAATGGTTGTTTTAATCTATCTGCACCATACATTATTTTTGCATTAAAATAACCTTTTATACAGTTAAGACCTCTGTTTACAGGTGCTGCTGGGTCACCTTTAACTGCAACGATTTTACCTTCTTTAGTTGCTAGCATAATTCCACAACCAGTTCCACAGAATCGACAAGCTGCCTTGTCCCATCTCCATCCACCCTCAGCTACTTTTGCTTGTGCTTGTAAATCAGCTGGTACACTCATACCAATTGCTGCTGCTGCACTTGCTGCTGCTGAGCTTTTTAGGAAGTCTCTTCTTGAAAGCGACATAATTTCTCCTTTAATGAAATATAATTCTTTGACTATGAATTGTAACAGTAATGAAGAGATAAAAGATTGACTTATGTCAAGTTAATTAAGTTTTATTTAAGATAAAAAGTGTCCTATTTAGACAATAGGACGATAAAATAGTTTAAGATAGAGGAGAAAAGGAATAAATTTTATTTAAACCATTTTATCTTATCTCTTAGTGTAACAACTTCTCCAATAATTATCATGGCAGGTGTTGGTAGACCTTTTGATTTTTCAATAATGTTTTCTAGTGTTCCTGTGATTACTTGTTGTTCTCTTGTTGTTCCTTTTGAAATTACAGCACATGGATAATCTTTTCGTTTTCCTAAGCCAATTAGTTTTGAACAAATCAGTTCAATATTGTGATAACCCATTAAAAATACAATTGTTTCATCATTTAAAAAGCTTTCCCATTCAATTTGAGATATTTTCTTTTTTGGATTTTCATGTCCAGTTACTACTCTAAAAGAAGTAGTTATTCCCCTATGAGTTACGGGAATTCCTGCGTATGCTGGAACTGCAATTGCAGAGCTAATTCCTGGGATAATTTCAAATTTAATATCTCTTTCTTGTAAATAAAGAGCTTCTTCTCCACCTCGACCAAAAACAAAAGGATCACCACCTTTTAGTCTTACAATATTTTCATATTTCAATGAAGCTTGATAAATTAGTTCGTTAATTTCATCTTGAGGAAGAGTATGTTTTTTATCTTCTTTACCAACATATATTAAATCACATGAAGCTTTTACCATTTCTAAAATTTCAGGATTTACTAATCTATCATAAATCAGCACATCTGCATTTTGTATTACTCTTACTGCTTTTAGTGTTAGAAGCTCTACATCTCCTGGTCCTGCTCCTGTTAAATATACTGTTGACATAATTACTTTACCCCATGAAAATTATTTTTTGAATTATAGTAAAAAATCAAGAAAAACTACTTAGTTTTACAAGAATTCATAAGTTTATCTAGCTCATTTTTTAATTCTTGAAGTTTTTTTGTAGAGTTCATAAGATTTTCTTGGGATTGAATTACTATATCTTCGCTCTTATTTAATTGTTTAGAAATATCAGCTGAATTTGTAAGCTCATCAATTATTTTATCAAACTCTTCGGTGATTTCTTCAAGTTTGGTTGAAGCATTGTTTGATTGTTCTATTGCATTTGAGGAATAAGTCATTGCTGCATTTATTTTATCTATAAAACAATTTATGGTATCAGTTGCTTCAACTATCTCTTTTTCAGCTTCAATTTTTATGGGAGTTAGTGGTTCATTAGAATCATCTTCCATGATTTTTTTTGATTCATCGAAAAATTTTTTTACATTTTCTTCCATTGCTTTTAATTGTAAAAAACTATAAAAAACTAAAATCATAATAAATAAGGCAAAAAGATATTGAATATATCTTATAAAATCAGTTTTTTGTTCGCTATATGTTGTGTACATAGAAACTAGACTATCAACTTGTGTTAATAAAATAGTATTTGTATCATGGATAGAATTTACAATATTTTTTAATGCTAAATCATTGTCTTTATCATTATTTTGAATAATTTCTTTAAAATCAACTATGTTTTTATGAAAATTATTCCATAAGATTTCAACTTTAGAAATTTGTTTTTCAATCTCATCTGTAGGTGCTTTTGAAATACCAATAAGTGAATTTCCATCTTTTAAAGAATTTAAATTATAGATAAATTCAATAGTTGAAGTATCAAGTTCCCAATAAGAACTATTTTTATTATGATATATATAAAAAATATTTTTAGAAATATTTTGAGTTAACATTCTTTGTTTTCCAGCAATATTTATAATCAAGGCATCTTTTTTATTTTTTTCATTTAAATATATAGTTGTAGCAATTATACTTGCCATTAAAACTATAAATAGAATTCCAATGAATTTTATTTTTGTACTAATTGTATTTTGTTTCATACTCCAATTCCTTTAAAAATTGAGATTAAATTTTCTTTATTAGTTATTATTACTTCACTATTTTCTATATGAATAGTTCCATCTCTTGTTAATCTTTTTAAAACTCTTGATAAAGTTTCTGGTTGAATATGTAACATAAAAGAGACTTCTTGTCTTTTTAGTTTATTAAACATTTCTAGGTCTTGATTTAACATAAATGCAACTTTTGCTGTTGCATCAAAAACCAATTCTCTATTTACTATACATTGTAATTGGTGAGTTTTTGTTAATAATATTTCTAATAGTTCCATCGTTAAAATATTTTTTGATAAAAAAAGCTCTTTAAATTTCTCAAAATCTATGGATAAAATGATTGAATCATCAATAAATTCAGTGTTTGAAAAACAATAAATATCATTATTGTTCATTGAAGTTAGTTCACTAATCATTGAATTTTTATAAATATGATATAAAAATATTTCATTATCAAACTTATCAAGTTTATAAACTTTGATAAGTCCTTCAACTAAAAAAAGTAAATTTTTGCTAACTTCACTTTCATAATATAAAATAGAGTTACTTGAATATTTTGATACATTTGAAATGGAAGCAATTAATTCAATTTGTTCATCATTTAAGGTATTAAAAAAACTTATTTTTCTAATAGTATCTTGTAATGTCACATGAACCTTTCTTATGGTTTTATTTAAGCTATTGTATATTATGCTTGTACAAATACAAATTAAAAGATATAAAATAAGGTTTATAATGAGTTTTAAAAAATATATAAAAGCAGTAGGAACAGGTCCTAAAGGAAATAGAGATTTAAGTGTAGATGAAACAGCAGATGCAGTTGAACAAATATTATTAAATAAAGTAACACCTGCTCAAATTGGTGCTTTTTTGATAGGTTGGAGAACAAAACTAGAATCAAATGATGAATTAAAAGGCTGTATAAAAGCTTTAAGAAAATTTATGAAATTTCAAAAAATTGAAGACTCAATTGAACTTGGATATTCATTTGATGGAAGATGTGATAATCCATTTTTATTTCCATTATTTGGAAAGATATTAGAAGAATTTTATGCAAAAAATAGTGATATAAGAAAATTAAATCTAGTTATCTCAGGTGATTTTTTACAACCTGCAAAAAATGGACTTACAACAAAAGAGATTTTTGCAAATATTGATGCAAGTCAATACTTACATTTTTTTGATAGGGTAGAATACTTAAAAGAGTTAAGTGATATGACTCCTCTTAGACATGAATTAGGTTTAAGAACTGCATTTAATACAGTTGAAAAACTTTTAAATCCAAGTCTTAGTGAATATGGTGTGACAACAGCATTTCATAAACCATATGTACAAAAATATTTAGATATTTTTGCTGAATATTTTAAAGAAATAGTAGTTGTGAAAGCTAGTGAGGGAAGTCCTGAAGTATTTAAAGATGGAAAATATTGGAAAATGAAAGATGGAATTATAGTTGAAGAGAGTTTTTCATTAAAAGATTATGGAATAGTTTATGATAAAGAGTATGAAAACATCTCTTTAGAAGAGTCTTTAAATATAGTTAAAAATCCAGATGAAAATATCTTAAAACTTGCAAAATTTAATGTGGCTTTATATTTATTATTCTCAAATAGAGTGACATCATTAGATGAAGCATGGCAAAGATTAAATTAGGAAAAAATAAAAAAGGTAAAAAATGTTAATAGATGGATTTGGAAGAAAACATGATTATCTAAGAGTTTCTGTAACTGAAAGATGTAATTTTAGATGTCATTATTGTATGCCTGAAAAACCTTTTTCTTGGGTCCCAAAGGAGAATTTACTCTCTTATGAAGATTTATTTAAATTTATAAAAGCAGCAATAGATGAGGGAATAAAAAAAGTAAGAATAACCGGTGGTGAGCCACTTTTAAGAGAGGGCTTAGATCAATTTGTAAAAATGATATATGATTATAAAAATGATATAGATTTAGCACTAACAACAAATGGCTTTTTACTTCCAAAAGCTGCACAAAAGTTAAAAGATGCAGGTTTAAAAAGGATAAATATCTCTTTAGATAGTTTAAATCCAGCAACTGCTGCAAAAATTGCTCAAAAAGATGTATTACCAACAGTATTAAAAGGAATACAAGCAGCAGATGATGCAGGATTAAAAATCAAAATAAATTGCGTTCCCATAAAAGGAATAAATGAAAATGATATTTTAGATGTTTTAGAGTTTTGTAAAAACAAAAATTATGTTATTAGATTTATAGAATTTATGGAAAACAATCATGCAAAAGACGGTGCAAAAGGATTAAATTCTAATGAAATAAAAGCAATTGTTGCTACAAAATATCCCAACTTTAAAACAGTTCCTAGAGATACTAGCTCACCTGCACAATATTATGAGTTAGAAGATGGATATCAGTTTGGAATAATTGAACCACATAAAGATGATTTTTGTGCTCAATGTAATAGAATTAGATTAACAGCTGAGGGTTTTTTAATTCCATGTTTATATTTTGAAGATGCAATGAGTATCAAAGATTCAGTTAGAAATAATAAAATAGATGAAGCAGTTGCTATTTTAAAAAAAGTCTTAGAAAATAAACCAGAAAAAAATAAATGGTCAACAAAAGATGATAATAAAATTTCAACTAGAGCTTTTTATGAAACAGGTGGATGAGAACTCTTATTTAATTTAGATTGAAGTAATATTTAAATATAATTCGCGCTCATTTATTGTAAATGAATAAATTAATATATACCTATTAGGAGGTCAACATGGCTTTAGATCAGGAAGTAAAAGCAGCTATAGCAGCAAAATACGGTAAAAAAGATGGTGATACAGGTTCATCAGAAGTTCAAATTGCTTTATTAACAGAGCAAATTAAAATATTAACAGAACACTTAAAAGTTTTCAAAAAAGACCACTCATCAAGATTAGGTCTATTAAAAATGGTTGGTAAAAGAAAAAGATTACTAGCATATTTAAGAAGAACAAACTATGCTTCATTTGTTGAGTTAGTTGCTTCTTTAGGAATTAGAGCTAAATAATTTAAGTTTTATTACGAAAAAAAGGGTTGTAGCAATGCTGCAACCCTTTTTTTTTGTTTAAATATTTGAATTGATTAATTTTAATAACGAATATTAATAATAGTTCTTGTAGAATAAACAAAAAATATTGGAAATTTATAATATGTTATTAACAAAAAAGAGTGAATACGCACTACTGTCTTTAATTGCCATTGCAAAAAGTGATGAGGCAAAGAATGTAGATGAGTTATCAAGAGAATTAAATATATCAAAATCATTTTTAGCAAAAATCATGCAAAATTTAGCAAAACACAATTTAGTTATATCTCATAGAGGTGTAAATGGTGGATTTGCTTTAAATAAATCATGGGAATTAATTACTATTTTAGAAATTGTAGTTGCTGCTGAAGAGAAATTACCATCAGTTTTTGAATGCTCCCCTTCAATGGATAATTGTCCAAATCAACTTGCATCCCTTTGTACTATTTGGCCTTTATTAAATAATTTACAACTAAAAATAAATGATTTTTTAGAAAAATTAACATTAAAAGACATAGCTTAATGAAGTTGTTCCATATTTCTCATACGGATTTAGATGGATACGGATGTCAATTAGTCACTAAAGAGTATTTTAAAGAGGGTTTCTTTTATAATGCTAATTATGGAGTTGAAGTAAAATTATCTATAAAAAAAGTGTTAGAGCAAATTCTTGAATATAAAGAAGATGAAATCTTTATTTTAATTAGTGATTTAAATCTTAATTTTCAAGAATCTAAAGATTTAGATAAAGATGTGAATGATCTAATAAAAGATGGATTTAAAATAAAACTTCAAGTTTTAGATCACCATATTAGTGGCAAAAAGAGTTCAGAAACTTTTGATTGGTATTATTTAGATGATAAAAGATGTGCTACAAAAATAGTTTATGATTATATATTTGAAGAGTATGAAGGTTTTGATAGTAATACAAGTGATTGGCTAAAACCTTTAGTAGATTCAATAAATGCTGTTGATATATGGCTTGAACATGAAGTTAAGAATTTTGAGTTTGGTAAAGTTTTAATGTCTATGATTAGTAAAGTGCGAGAAATTAATAATATTTTATTTGCAGATTTAAATAGAGATTTTAGATGTTATTTACTAAAAGAAGCAGCAAAATATCTTGATATGGTTGATGGTTATATAAAATTAGATAATGATGTGCACTTTATAAAAAAAGATTTTTTAAAATTAAGTGACAAAGATGATACTTTAGATAATTTATCAGCTACTTATCTTGTAAAAACTTTAGTTGATGTAAAAAATGATTTAACAGTTACTTACAAAGGTCATAAAGGTCTTTTAACTTATTGTTTAGGCTCAATTTCTATTCCTGCAAATGCTTTTTTACGAGCAAATCCTGAGTATGATTTTTTTATTGATGTGAATAAAAAAGGTAATGCTTCTTTTAGAGCTGATGGAAAAGTCGATGTTGCATTATTGGCCTCAAAACTAGCAAATGGTGGCGGACATGTTAATGCAAGTGGTGGAAAATTTGATGACTTCAAAGAAGTTATTGATTATTGTGAAGTTAGAACTTATATGCAAGATAAGCTAGATAAAATCTAGTTTATCTTCTTTTTAGTATACTTTTAAATAATTTATTTATAATAAACAATTAAAATTAAGGATATAAAATGGATTGCGAATTCCCTACAGTAAACTCAAAAAGTGAAGAAATAATTGAAATTTTTAAAAATACAAAAACTATAGCAATAGCTGGACTTTCACCAGATCCCTCAAAAGCTTCTAATATGGTAGCTGCTTATTTACAAAGTGCAGGATTTAAAGTTGTTCCTGTTTATCCAAAAGAAGATATGATTTTGGGTGAAAAAGTTTATAGAACTATTTCAGAAATTCCATTCAAAATTGATATGGTTGATATTTTTAGGAAACCAGATGCAATAGCTGAAATTATTGATGAAGCAATATCAAGAGGTGATGTTGATACAGTTTGGACACAATTAGGTCTTGTAAATAATGAAGCAGCAGAAAAGGCAAAAGAGGCTGGTTTAAAAGTAGTACAGAATAAATGTACTAAAATAGAACATAGAAATCTATTTTAATTTAACTCTTTTGATGTATTGTTAAGCACAAGTTTAGCAATACATCCTGTTTTATCATCAGCTCTATTTTCAATTGATATTTTAGCTCTTAACGCATCAGCTGCATTTTTTGCTAAAAATAATCCTAATCCAACTCCACTTTGATTTCCTATTCTTTTAAAAGGTGCAAATAAATCCACATCTTCTTTTATTCCAATACCTTCATCTGTTACGGTTATAATTATTTTTTCTTTAGTTTTTTTTAATTTTATTGCAATTGATTTTTCATTTGGAGTAAACTTTATTGCATTTTGAACAAAATTCTGTAATATCTGATTAAGTAGTGTTAATTGAATAGAAGTTTCTAAATGATTAACATTTGAAAAGAATGTGATAACAATATTTTTTTGAGCACTTAACATTCTATAATCATTGGTTTTTTTCTTGATATATTCAACTAAATCAAGATTAATAGTTTGTTCAAACTGAGCTCCTTCAGTTCTTCCTATATCTAAAATTGAAGAGATAGTTTTATTCATCTCATCTATTTGTTTTACAGTTAGTTTTAAAGCTTCTTCATATTGTTCAATCTCTCTTTTTTTCTTTAGAGTAACTTCATTTTTTAATTTCATTACTGCAAGTGGAGTTTTAAGTTCATGGGCAGCTCCCACAAATAGTTCTTTTTTGAATTTTACATAGGTTTCAATTCTATTTGTTAATGAATTGATAGAGTTTGCAAGGGAATGAAACTCTATTGGTAAATCTTTTTTATCAATTTGAGTTAAAGAATTTTCATCCATATTTGATAATTTTTTATTAATTTGAATTATGGGCTTTAACAAAGATTTTGAAACAACTAACGAGTAAATAAGCATTAAAATAAAACCAGGGATTGCTAAAATAAATAGGTTTTTAAATATAACAGAATACAAAAGTTCTCTCTCAAAACTAACATTTTTATCAATTTCTAAAAATGTTTTATTCTTTAAATCAAAAGGATAAAGTAGTTTTATATAATAATCACCTTGTTTTTGATAATTCAAAAATTTAAAAGTTTTTAATTGAATATTATGTATTAAATTTATAGTGATATTTTCATTTTGAACAGGATTAAAACTATTTGAGGAAATTGAAGATTTGTAAAGTTCTTCGGCGTGGCTTAGCATGTTTTTTTGTATATCATCATAAACAGTGCTTCTTGCATATTCATAAAATATAAATGAAAGCGTTATGATAAAAAGCGAGGTAGCTATAATCAGTTTGCTATAAAACTGTCTATATATACTTTTGCTTTCCATCTTTTTAATCAGCTAATTATTTAGCTTTTGTATCTTCTATTGTATTAGGATAACAGAATCTATAACCTCTTCTTCTAATTGTTTCAATAGTAGAGATATTTAATGGTTTATCCATTTTTTGTCTAATTTGATTAATTGCAACTTCAATTACATTTGGAGTAACTAATTCTGGTTCTTCCCAAATTGCGTCAAGTAGTTGTTCTTTTGAAACAATTTGATCTCTATGTCTTGCTAAGTGTGTTAAAACTTCAAAAGGTTTACCTTTAAGTTCAATTTCTACACCTGCGTATTCAATTTTTTCTTCATCAGGATTAATGATTAAATCATCAATTTCAATGATGTTAGTTCCACCAAATCTAAGTCTTGCTTCAATTCTAGCTAATAAAATATCAAAATCAAATGGTTTTTTAATAAAATCATCTGCACCTGATTTTAGTGCTTCAATTTCTGATTCTTTATCATCTCTTGCAGAAATGATAACTACAGCTGTTCTTGAACTTCTGTTTTTTACTATTTTACATAGTTCAATTCCGTCACCGTCTGGTAACATCCAATCAGTTAAAACTAAATCGTAGTTTCTAATGTCGATAAAGTATTCTGCATCTTTATAATTTTCAGCAGTATCTACTTGATATCCGAAGTCTGTAAGACCCTCTTGTAGTGTTCTATTTAGTGTTATTTCGTCTTCAATAATCAAAATTCTCATATTATTCCTTAAATTTAAGTTAAATTTAAATTTGGACGGAATTGTATCATAAAAATTTCAAAATTTAAAGCCTTTTTAAGCTAAATTTTAAAATTTATTAATTCGTAATTTATTTTATAAAAATAATCGAATATAAATAGATATTTTTGAGTATTAAATTAACTCTTTATTAACTATGAATTGCTAAAATATCACAAATATAAAAACCCAAGGAATATTATGAAAAAAATAGTGACAAGTATAGTTGCATCATTAGTTCTAGTAACAGCTTTAAATGCAAAAGATTATGGTTCAATTGATGGTGAAGCAATCACAAAACAAGATATTACAATGGTTTTACAAGATCCAAGAATAGATTTTGATAATTTACCAGACAGCGCAAAAAAACAAGTTATTGACCAAATTGTTAATAAAAAATTAATAGCAAAAAATGCAATTAAAGAGGGAATTGAAAAAGACCCTAAATATATTGAAGCAATAAATGGAATTAAAGAAGATTTAGCACTTCAAGTTTGGCAAAAAAATGAAATTGATAAAATGAAATTTACAGAACAAGACAAAAAAGATTTTTTTGAAAAAAATAAAGCAAAATTTGTAATTCCTGAACTTTTAGAATCAAGACATATTTTAGTAAAAACTGAAGCTGAAGCAAAAGACATTATTAAACAACTTGATAAAGCTAGTAAAAAAGAAGAAAAATTTATTGAATTAGCAAAAGCTAAATCTGGTGATTCAACTGCTCAAAATGGTGGTTATTTAGGAAAAGTTCCTGCTGATAAATTAGTTCCAGAATTCACTGCTGCAGCTAAATCATTAACAAATAATTCTTATACTAAAACTCCTGTAAAAACTCAATTTGGTTATCATGTAATTTTCTTAAAAGAAAAAACAGCTGCTAAAACATTGACTTATCCAGAAGTTGAAGCTAAAATTTCACAAATTTTAATGGGAAATGCATTTAGTAAAAAAGTTAAAGAATTAACTGATGAGCTAAAAAAAGACGCTAAAATTGTTATTAACTAAGGGAATATAAGATGGGTGTATTAGATGTTGTAAAAGCTGGTGTTTTATCTGGAAGTGAAGCAAAAAAATTATTTGCATATGCAAAAGAGAATAATTTTGCTATTCCAGCTGTAAATGTTGTAGGAACTGATTCTGTAAATGCTGTATTAGAAGTAGCAGCAAAGGTTAATTCTCCAATTATAATTCAGTTCTCAAATGGTGGAGCAGGTTTTTATGCTGGAAAAGGTTTAAAAACTGAAAATGCTGCTATCCTTGGTGGAATTAGTGGAGCAAATCATGTTCACACAATGGCTGAAGCTTATGGAATTCCTGTAATATTACACACAGACCATGCAGCTAAAAAATTATTGCCTTGGATTGATGGTTTATTAGATGCAGGAATTGCTCATTTTGAAAAAACAGGAAAACCATTATTTACTTCTCATATGCTTGACTTAAGTGAAGAGCCATTAGAAGAAAATATTGAAATTTGTGTTGAATATTTCAAAAAAATGAATGCTATTGATATGATGATAGAGATTGAACTTGGAATAACAGGTGGTGAAGAAGATGGTGTTGACAACTCTGATGTTGATAATGCTTTACTTTACACTCAACCTGAAGAAGTTTGTTATGCTTATGAAGAATTAAGTAAAGTTGGGAGCAATTTTACAATAGCTGCAAGTTTTGGAAATGTTCATGGTGTTTATAAACCAGGAAATGTTGTATTAAGTCCAAAAATTTTAGATAATTCTCAAAAGTATATTCAAGAAAAACTAGGAACTTCAGATGAACCTGTTGATTTTGTATTCCATGGTGGTTCAGGTTCACTACTTGAAGAGATTAGAGAAGCTATTTCTTATGGTGTTATTAAAATGAATATTGACACAGATACTCAATGGGCAATGTGGGATGGTGTTAGAGCTTATGAAGCTAAATATCATGATTATTTACAAGGTCAAATCGGAAACCCAGAGGGTGAAGATAAACCTAATAAAAATTACTACGACCCAAGAAAATTTTTAAGAGCTGGGCAAGAAGCTATGATTTTTAGACTTGAAGTTGCATTTTCTGACCTTTGTGCTTTAAATAAAAACTAATTAAAACAAAAGGGCAAATAATTTGATTATTTGTCCTTCCTTTGAATAAATATTTATATTAAAACTATATAATATATGTTCAAAGGAAAATCTAATGAACATAACTCTAAATAAAAAAAACATCAATAAAAAAACTCAAGCTGTTGAGATAATTATCTTAAATAAAATAAAAGATTTGGCTCAAAAAGAGCAAGAATTGCTAAAAAATATTAATTTTAATAAAAAATCTTTCAACACACATTTTGATATAAAAAATAGCAAATTATATGTCTCTTGTTTAAAACTAAAAGATGAAAATATAAAAACTGCAATTTGTACAGCAATTAACTTTTTGAAAAAAACTAAAATCCAAAACATAAAAATAGATATTACTCAAAGTAAAAAAGAGTTAGAAATTCAAACAATTGTTGAGGGTTTAGTTTTAGGAAATTATGAATTTTTAAAATACAAATCAACAACTAATGAAGAAAAAATAAAAGATATAGAAATCAACACGAATTCATCTTCTAAAACAAAAGAAGAATTAGAAGAGAATCTAAAAAAAGCGTTAATTATTTGCAATAGTGTGAATTATACAAGAGATATTGTAAACAGTTCACCAGAGGATTATTATCCACAAATAATGGCAGATGATGCTTTAAAAATCGCTCAAAATAATAAAAATATTGAGTGTAAGATTTTTGGTGAAGATTATTTAAAACAAAAGAGTATGAATGCCATGTTAAGTGTTGGAATTGCTTCTCCTCATGAGAGTAAGTTGATACATTTAACTTATAAACCTAAAAATCCAATAGCAAAAATTGTATTAGTTGGAAAAGGTGTAACTTATGACACGGGTGGACTGAGTTTAAAGCGAGAAGGTGGAATGGTTTCGATGAAATGTGACAAAGCTGGAGGCGCAACTATTTTAGGCGTTATGGAAGCTCTTAGCACACTTAATTTGCCTTTTGAAGTTCATGGAATCATTGGTGCTGTTGAAAATATGATTGGTGGAGATGCTTATAAACCTGGTGATGTTTTAAAAGCTTCAAATGGAAAAACAATTGAAGTTACAAATACAGATGCTGAGGGGCGATTGGTTTTAGCTGATTGTTTACATTATGCCCAAGAAAATATAGAAGAGTTTGATTATCTTTTTGATTTAGCAACATTAACGGGAGCTAGTATTGGAGCGTTTGGTGGATATACAACCGCTGTTATGGGATATAGTGAAAAACTAAAAAAGAAGATTTTAAAAGCTTCTCAAAAATCAGGTGAATTAGTAGGATTTTTACCTTTTAATGACTATTTAGAAAAGCTTCTGGAAAGTCAAATTGCAGATTTTGTAAATACAAGTGCCAACAAAAATGGAGCAGCAATTACGGCAAGTATATTTTTAAGTAAATTTGTAAAAAATAAAAATAAGAAAAAATGGCTTCATTTTGATATAGCAGGTCCATCATATAGAAAAGAAGTTTGGGCTTATCACTCTTATGGAGCAACGGGAGTTGCTGTTAGGTTACTTCTTAAATTTATGGAAGATTTGAAAAAATAGTTATTTCAAATCTTTCTCATAAGATGGATAAAGATTAATAACAGTTCTTTCAAACTCTTCTTTAAACATAGTAAAATCTTTAAACTCAGCAGGGATTGGTTTATTTAATATTTCAAAAATATCTAATCCTTGTTTTGCACTATTTGACAAAGTATTTTGCAAAAATTCTAAATATGAAATTGTCTCTTTTATTGGTTCTTTTGTATTTGATGCAAGTCCATGTCCTGGAACTAAAATTGAATAATCAATTTTTTCTAATTCATTTAATGATTTTATCCAGTTTTGTATATTTGCATGGGGAGTTGTTGGTGTTCTTTTATTAAAAACTAAATCAGAAGCATAAAGAATTTTTGTATTTTCATCATAAACTGCAATATCACTTTGGGTGTGCCCATCTAAATATAATACTTTTAATTTATAACCATCAAAATCAAGTGTTTTTGCTGTGAGTATTTCATTTGGAGCTTTTATTTTTGTGCCATTCATAGCATCATGTACTAAATTAACTAAATTTAATATATATAAATCTCCATTAGTTTCTATCTCATTTTTAGTGTATTCAGTTGCAAAAATATCACTTGAACTAAATGCAATATTTCCTAAGAAATGATCAGGATGATGATGAGTATTTAAAATATATTTTATTGGTTTATTAGTAATTTTTTCAATTTGTTTTTTTACTTGTTCCCCATACAATCTTGAACTTCCAGTATCTATTAAAATAACACTATTTTTTGTGATAATAAAAGAAGCATTTGCAATATCTCCACCATTTTCTTTGGAAAAGTACTCCTCTTTTCCATAAAAATAGTAGCTATTTTCAGATAATTTTATTGGTTTTAACTTATAATCAAAATCAGCTGAAAAACTCAAAGTCAAACAAAATAAAACTAATATAAGATATTTCATTTTATCTCCGTACTAAAGTGATTCCCATCAATATCTGAAAATTCAATTTTATAATCATTTGATTTGACTTTTGTCTCAAAGATAAATCTTGGATTTTCACTAATTGCTGAGTAGGCTAAGATATTTGCTAATACTTTATCATTTGCTTTGATAGTGATTTTATTAATATAAAACTCACTATTACCAAAAATCAAACCTGTTTCCATTGGGTGAAAAATTGAGGCTTTTAATCTATAAATATCTCCTGTTTGGAAAACATTTCCTTTTGCTTTTCCAAGAAGTTTTTCAAAATCAGTATTTGAAGAACTTACACTTGCAACTGAACATCCACCACCAAAACTTTTGATATTATTACTTCCTATGTGCCAAAGATTATTTTCATCTAAAACTAAAGCTCGAATTGGAGTCTCTTGGGCAACTTTTATATTTAAAGAAATTATAGGTAAAAGATTTTGTAAGTCCATATCAATAATTCTTGGAATTGGATTTAAATCAGCAAAAACTATTAATCTTTTTGCATTTTTTATAGATTTTGCATCTACAAAAACAGGCACTTGAATTGGATTATCTGCAAATAGAGGAACTTTGATTTTTATATTTTTATCATCAAATATATATTTTTCATTTTGAATAATATCTTTTAATATATCATCAAAAGTAGGAGATTCTACAGGGTTATTTGCATAAGAATTTTGTATTAGTAAAAACTGAACTAATAAAAAAAATATATATTTCATGATTCATCCTTATTGGGTTTTTGAAATAGGAGGTATATATGTAACTCCAAAATCATCAAAGATTTTTTTAATTTCTCCGTCTTTATAGGCTTTGTCCATAAGCCCATCAATATGATAACTTAAATCTCTAAAATTACTTGAAACGGCTGTTGCTAAATCCCATTGAGATTTCATTTGAGGGATATTTTCACTTAGATAATATTTATCACTATTATTATTATAATCTAAAAGATATTCAATTTGTGATTTTAAACCAGCAACGGCATCAATTTTCCCACTTTTTAAGTCATTTATAGCATCACTAAATTTATTATAATGTTTGATATTTTTGCTTAATAAACCTCTTGCAAAACCACTTAAATATAAATCTGGAAGAAGATCAACTTCAACACCTATAGTTTGATATGCAAAAATCCCCAAAGTGTTTATTTGTGGAATAACAGCTTTATTTGTAGCTATTATCCATTTTTCGCTTTGGTATGGACCTTTTATAGAAACCATATCAGTCTCTAGTTGTCCTGTTGATTTATCTGTAATTCTTAAATAATCGTAATCATAAGGAACTCTAAGCATTACATCAGCCTTATTTTTATGAACTACATTTCCTCTCCAGATATTGTTTCTTAAATCACTTGCTAAATTCTCATCGAAACCTGTGAATGACCAAACTGGTTTCACATTTAATGATTTTGCAATCATCTTTCCAAGTTCGACATCAATTCCCTTTGCAACACCATCTTCCATAAATGAGTAAGGAGGAAAATCTTCATAAACAGCAATAATAATTTCACCACTTTTTTTGATATCATCAATATTTCTTGCAAATAAACTTATTGCAAGAAACAGAGTCATTAGTGATAATTTAAGAAACATTTTCATAAGAATACTTTAGTTTTCTTGGTGTAAAGAAAGTATATATGTTCTAATTGACCACATCGCTTCTTGACTTAATACACCTTCAAATGGTGGCATATAAACATTTCCATTTCTAACAGCTCCACCTCTAATTCTTTCCATGAACCACTCATCTCCATCTATACCTGGATCTAAATATCTTAAATCTGGTGCAATTCCACCTGAAACAGCTTCAAGTCCATGACATCTAGCACAGTTTTCACTATATCCATGTTCACCAATTTCTCTTGCAGTTTCATTTCCAACATATGGATTTTTATCTAACCAGTCAGCTCCAAGTGGTGCTAAACCTTTTGTATCAACAGCTTGTGGAGTTACACTTCCATGTCCAAATGCAAATACTGTACTACATAATACAGCTAAGCCTAATTTTTGAATTTTATTCATAAGAATTCCTTTTAATTTTTTTGTTATTGAAATTATAAACAATTTTTATAGCCTGATTATAGCAAGTAAAAATATTTAAAAAAGGCTATATTGGGGCTATTAAATTTGTATACAATTGCTTTACAAAATAATAAGGAACTAAAAATGATATATAAATTTCTAACAATCGTATTTCTAACAATCACAAGCTTATTTGCACAAACTAGTTTAAAAATTGGTGTTTTAGCCTTTGGAACAGTGAATTGGGAATTAGATGTTTTAAAGTCTAATAAGCTTGATGAAAAGTATGGTTTTAATTTAGAAATTGTAAATTTAGCTTCAAAAAATGCCCAACTAGTGGCACTTCAAGGTAAAAGTGTAGATATTATTGTAAATGATTGGGTTTGGGTAAATACACAAAAAGCAAATGGCAATGATTTTAATTTTTATCCATATTCAAAAGCTACTGGAACTTTAGTGGTAAATGAAGATTCAAATATCAAAAATTTGCTTGATTTAAAAGGAAAAGAGTTAGGAATTGCAGGTGGAGTTTATGATAAAACTTGGTTATTATTAAGAGCATATAGTAGAGATAAATATAATATTGATTTAAAAGATATTGTAACTCCTGTGTATGCTAGTGCTCCAATTTTATATAAAAAAATGCAAGACAACTCTTTAAATGCAACTATTAATTTTTGGCAATTTAATGCAAAACTTGAAGAAAATAATATAAAACCTTTAGTTGAAATAGAAGATGTTTTTAAACAATTAGGATTAAAACAAGATGTCTCTTTTGTTGGATGGGTATTTAATAAAGAGTTTGCAACAAATAATAAAGATTTAATAAACTCATTTTTAAAAGCTTCTCAAGAGAGTAAAAATATATTAAAAAATAGTTCAAAAGAGTGGGAAAGAATTAAACCATTAATGAATGTAAAATCAAATAGTGAGTTTGAAGCTTTAAAAAATGGATATAAAAAAGGAATCATAGAAAACTTTGATGAATCAAATATTGCTGATTTACAAAAAGTATATAAAATTCTTTCAAAAGATGCAGGCGAGGATTTAGGTAAAAGTACTTCTTTAAATAACGACATATTTTGGAAATTTGACTCAAAGTAGGATTAAAAATATATGAATAATTCAAATAAACTTTTATCAATATGCTTGCTAGTAATCTTATGGCAATCAATAGCAATAATAGCAAATACAGATGTTTTCCCATCTGTAATAGATATTTTAGGAAGTTTATTTGATCACTTAGTAAATAAAGATTTGATTTTAAACGCAGGAATAACACTTCAAAGAGTTTTTATAGCTTTTGTATTTTCAATGATTATTGGAATATTTTTTGGAATTATCATGGGATTATTTCCCAGATTCGACTCTTTTTTTGATATTTTTTTGATTATTGGATTAAATATTCCAGCTCTTGTATCAATTATTATTTGTTATATTTGGTTTGGATTAACAGATTTTTCTGCAATATTAGCAGTTGTAATAAATAAAGTTCCAATAATAATAGTAAATATTAGAGAGGGCGTAAAAGCTATGGATAAGAAATATTCACAGTTGGCTCAAGTTTATGAAATTCCAAAAAGGGATTTAATCACAAAAATATATTTTCCACAAATTTATCCATATATTATGGCAACTACAAGATTGACTATATCTTTGATTTGGAAAATAGTTTTAGTGGTTGAGCTTTTAGGAAGAAGCGATGGAATAGGTTTTCAAATGGCAATGTTTTTCCAAAATTTTGATATTACTTCTATTTTTGCTTATTCATTTGCTTTTATATTTATTGTGATTTTAATTGAAAAACTTATATTAAATCCTCTTGAAATTAGAGCAAAAAGATGGAGATAAAATGATAAAAATAAATATCAAAGAGAAAAGTTTTAAAGGAATAAAAATATTAGAAAATATAGATATTTCATTAAAAGAAGCAGAATTTTTATCAATCATTGGACCATCTGGTTGTGGGAAAACTACTTTTTTAAATATCGTTTCATCTTTAGATAAAGACTTCAAAGGAAATGTAAACATCAACTCTTCAAATATTGGTTTTGTATTTCAAGATGCTAGATTAATTCCATGGCTTACAATAAAAGAAAATCTTTTAATAGTATCAAAAGATAAAAATATACAAGAGATAAATGAACTTTTAAAATTGGTAAATTTAGAGAACATCTTAGACTTATATCCAAAAGATTTATCAGGTGGAATGGCAAGAAGAGTTTCATTTGTGAGAGCTTTTATAAATAAACCAAAACTAATATTTTTGGATGAACCTTTTATCTCTTTGGATTATCCAACGGCAACTGCACTTAAAAAAGATTTTTTAGAGTTATGTAAAAGATTTAATACAACTATAATTTTGGTAACTCACGATTTAACTGAAGCAATTTATCTTTCAAATAGAATTATATTTTTTAGTAAAAATCCAGCTACTGTGATATTTGAATATAAAAATAGCAATAATCAAGAATATAATCCAAAAAAAATAGATGAATTAAAAAATGAATTATTAGAAACTCACCCACATATTTTAGAAGGATTTTTATGAAAAAGATTTTACTTTCAACATTAGTCGCTTTGAGTTTATATGCTCAAAATGAAATGCAGATTTTTAAACCAGTTACAAGTACTTGCCCTCAATCTTGGTTAGATGATATAAAAAAAGATGGTCAAGAGGTGAAAATTGTTTCATTAATTGATATGAAAGATTTAAAAAGACAAATCGGAATTCCAAGAGAGATACAATCTTGCAATACTTCAATATTAAATGATTATGTTTTTGAAGGAAATGTTCCAAGCCTTGCTATAAAAGATTTTTTAAAAAACACTCCAAAAAATGCAATTGGATTATCACTTCCAGCTTATGAAAATGATAAAGATGTAAAACAAGTATTTGTCATCTTTGAAGATAAAACATATAAAGAGTTTGGAAAATATTAATTAATATCTTCCAAACTAATATCTTACTTTTTAATTCTATTCAATTTTTCCCCTTATAATTATAGATATATGATTCCTTTCAAAATAAAGTCAAATTTAATAAAAAATCATTAAAAACTTCTAAAAAGAACATAAAAAAATAATTTTCTAACTATGCTATAAATAAGCTATATAAAGGCTACAAATAGGCTATTTTAGGGCTATTGTGAGGCTATAAGCATAAAGTATAATAACGAATGCGGGATTTGTTTTGGTCAAATTCTTGTAAAAATTATTTAAGGATTGGAAATGAAAAAATTAGGCTTATTGAGTTTTGCTGCGTCAATTGCTATTACTTCTGCGATGGCTGGAAATGTTGAATTAGTGTCAGATTTAAAAATTTATGGTGATGCTGAAGTAAGAGGAATATCTGTAAAAGGTGATACTGATACTGTAAAAAAAGATAAACAAGTACTTGATTCAAAAATAAGAGTTAATTTAGATTTCAAAACACTTGAGGGAATTGTTATTCATTCAAGAATAGAATTGAAAAATAATGCTTGGGGTGATAATGATAATGACACTTTTACTTGGGATGAAGCAAATGTTTTAGTACCTTTTGATGAAAATAAATTTTTATTAGCAGGACGAGTAAATGATACTTATGGAACGCCTTTTTATGGTTCAAATGGAGATAAAATTGATTTAGCTCTTGTTGGTTATAAACCAGTTGAAGATGTTTTATTATATGCCTTTGATTTTAAAGCTGTTGAGGGTAAAAATAATGACCAAAATACATTCTTAGGATTATCTTCTGGAACAGGTGTTGGTGATTTTGATGCATACTCAGTTGGTGGACAAGTTACTCTTGATAAGATGCTAGTTGGTGGAAGATATGTTTATTTACAAAATAATACTGAAACATCATCAGGTTCTAAAATTTATAATGATGCAACAAGTCACATGTTTAATGCTTTTGCAATGGGAAAAATTGCTGATTTAGACTTACAAACACAAATAGAAAAAAGAGTTGGAGATAGAACAAACTCTTCTGTTAGCAAAAGTGATGAAAAAATGTTTGGTGCTTATTTAAAAGTTGCTAAACAAATAGATAATTTTAATGTTGGAATTGCAGCACTTACAACAAAAGATGGTTATGTTGCAGGTAAAAACTTACCAGTTACATATTTAACAAATGATGATTTAGGAACAGCTTCTCTTGATAGAGTTGGAAAATATGGAGATACTACTTTAGTAGCTTTAAATCTTGCATATGATGTTTCAAATAAATTGACACTTGAAGGAAATTTAGGACAACACAATATTAAAGATGCAACTTTTATGAAAATTAATAAAGATTTAAAAATTACAGAATATGACGCAGGATTAGCTTATAAACTAAATAAAAGCGCAACAGTTAGTTTAAGATATTCATTAGGTGACTTTAATCAAAGTAGCTTAGATGATATGCAAACAGTTGTTGCAGCAGTTAATATTAATTTCTAAAAAAAAGACCCAAAATGTTTGGGTCTTTTTTTAACTTTTCTCAAACCAAACTTCCGAAATCAGCTCATAAGATTTTATTCTATCCTCTGGATTATGTACCATACAATTTATCATTATTTCATTTGCACCAGTTCTTGCTATCAAACTTTCAAGTCTTTCTTTCACAACTTCTGGAGTTCCCCATATTGATTCTCTTGTTTTATGTCTTATGCTTTTTTCTTCCCACTCTTGCCATAAACTGCTCATATCTTTTGTAGGTTTTTGTAGTTGTTTATCATCACCTCTATTTAGATAAAGAAACTTTTGAAGTTCACTTGTGGCTAAATATTGTGCTTCTTCATTTGTTTGAGCACAAATTACATTTATACAAATCATTACATAAGGTTCTTTTAGCTGTGCAGATGGTTTGAAGTTTGCATGATATATTTTTACTGCATCATCCATTGAATCAGGTGCAAAGTGTGAGGCAAAAACAAAAGGCAAGCCTTTTTGTGCAGCTAAGGAAGCACTAAAAGTACTAGAACCAAGCAACCAAATTGGAATATCCAATCCATAACCAGGTATTGCTTTTATTCCTTTATTTCCGGCTTCATTTGATAAATAGTATTGCAAATATTTAAGCATCATAGGAAAATCTGATCCATCATTATTTGGATCTCGTCTAAGAGCTAACATTGTTTGTCTATCAGTTCCTGGCGCTCTTCCTAAACCTAAATCTATTCTATTTGGATATAAAGATTCCAAAGTTCCAAATTGTTCAGCAATAACCAATGGCGCATGATTAGGAAGCATGATTCCACCTGAACCAATTCTAATTTTGTTAGTTTTTGCTCCAATATAACTTAATATTACAGAAGTTGCAGCACTTGCGATTCCACTAAAATTGTGATGTTCAGCTACCCAATATCTAGTAAATCCAAACTCTTCAACAGCTTGGGCAAGTTTTGTACTATTTTCTATTGCTTGTGATATTGAAAAGCCCTGTGCAACTGGAACTAAATCTAATACGGATAGTGGTATTTTTTTATTATTCATAATTTTCTCCATTTAAAAGAATAGTATATAAGAATTTTCTTTTACTATAGTAGAACAAAATTACTATAAGATTGCCTAAAAATGCAAATTTTGAAATTCCTTTTCTTTTAAACCTATGCATTCCCAAGCTAGAGCTTGGGAACGAGAAAAAATCTATGAAATAAGGGTGACAGATAATTTATTTCAACTTTTTCTTAGGCAAATTTTCTAAAAAAAATCCAGAAAGAAAAAAATAACAAATTGTAATATTTTTAGTTGTTAATCAAAAAAATTTATATAATTCTTCATATAAGTTCAAAAGGCCAAAAATGCAAAAAGATAAATCAAATATAGTAGTTTATAATGATGGTGAATTAGAACTAAAAATATCTGTAAATGATGAAACTATTTGGCTTACACAAGCTCAAATATGTAATATTTTTGAAAAAGACCAAAGTGTTATTAGCAGACATATTAATAATATTTTTAAAGATGAGGAAGTGGATGGAAAAAGCAATATGCAAAAAATGCATATTGCAAATTCTGACAAACCTGTAAGTTTTTATAGTTTAGATATTGTTTTAGCTGTTGGCTATAGAACAAATTCATCAAAAGCTATAAGATTTAGACAATGGGCAACATTAATACTAAAAAACTATATTCAAAATGCTTATGTAATAAATGGTGAAAAAATAACAAATGATAGGTTTTTATCTTTAGAAAAAGAAGTAATAATCCTAAAATCAAAAGTAGAAAATATCTCAAACTCACTTGAAGACAAAACTCTAAAACCAAAACAAGGGATATTTTATAATGGAGAGATTTTTGATGCTTATGTTTTTGTGAATGATTTACTGAAAAATGCAACAAATGAAATAATCCTAATTGATAATTACATAGATGAAACAGTATTTACACTCTTTTCAAAATATCCAAATATAAAAACCAAAATTTACACTCAAAATATTACTAAACAAGTCAAATTAGATTTTGAAAAATACCAAAAACAATATGAAAATATAGAGCTTTATGAGTTTAAAAACTCTCACGATAGATTTCTGATAATGGATAAAAATGAAGTTTTTCACATAGGAGCTAGTTTGAAAGATTTGGGTAAAAAATGGTTTGCTTTTTCAAAGTTTGATATTAAAAATCTAAAAATATTAGAGTATCTAAGATAGGATTTTCAAAAAAATCAATCTAAACTTTTAAGAATCAAACCCTTCAAAACCTCATTTATTTTATCAGCGATTTTATCGCCATCTTTAAAAGCTTTATATTTTTTAGCAGAAAGATAGATTGAATTATCACTATTTTTATAAACTGATATTCCAAGTGGGCAGTAGTTGATATTATTGAAATTTTCTTCTACCATTTGCAAAGTGAAGCTACTTTTACAAATACCTAGATTTATTCCTTTTTCTAAAACCCCTTTTTTCTCAAGAAGAATGGCCACTTCATTTGTGGCTTTTGCTAGATTAAGTTCATAAACAGTTGTAAAACCCTCAAAGTTTATTTCATCTTTTAGTCTTAATAATAACTCATCAAAATTTGCCTTATCAACTTTTACGACAAATAGATTTTCATTATTAATTACTTCATAATCTGCTTTTAAAAAGCAGAATAAGGTAAAAAAGAGTAAAAGAATTTTACTCATTTTTTACATTCCATCTCAAAAGAAGCGATTCCTAAAGTATCCAAATCAGTAACTGGATCTAAAAAACCAACTTGTGGAGAAGTTGAAACCAAAGCTCTTGGTTGAACCAGTGAAATGGGAATTCTAATTTGCCCATTATATTCTCTAAATGATAGTTTTCTTCCCATATATGCTGCCACATCAAAAGCATCTGAATAGATAAAATCAAGATTTGTTTTTAAATCAGCAGTGTTTGTTTTTGAAATAGCTGTGATTATTGTTCTAACTGCTAACCAATTTGAATAATCCCTTGATTCCATCCATCTTGAAGCATATTTTTCAAATCTTTTTTGCATTTGAGCAGCGCCCCATTGTTCAATCACTTTGTGCCATAAAACAGGAGTAAGTCCTTGAGTTCCTGCAACTGGTCTTGGAAGCCACGAGTTAAAATATACAAACTCACCAAAATCTCCATAATAATCAGCTATTAAAATAACATCATAATCTTTTGCTTGGGTAAATACTGGAAACTCATCAGAGGCTTTTCTTCTAATATCACTATTATTATCCCACGATTTTTCAGCAACTATTTTTGCCCCAAATTTTTTAACTGCTCTTTTTATATCTTCTTTGATTAACAAATCTTTTGGATTTGTTCCACTAAGTAAAAAAATATTTTTAAAATTTCTTTTTATTAAAAATTGAACTAAACCATCATAAAGCATTGCATTACTAGCACTCGTATGAAGTAAGTTTTTATCACAAATAGTTTTTCGCAAGTTTGTGTTTTGACTACTTGCATTTATAAGTAAGGCATCTTTTGAAAGGGGATTTTTTTCAAGTTTTTGTAAAAGTGAATCTTCAACATTTAAAATTACATAAGAGTTTTTGTTTTTTATAAACTCTTCAAAAGTAGAGATTAATTCATTTTCATCATAAGAAACTTTGCTTTCAAGGATGAAGTTTTGATTTAAAAATTTTGCACTTTTATTGCTATCAATTATCGCAATTTCTGCACCTTTTAATCCTAAATCATCTGGTTCTTCAATCACATTTGATAAAACAGGAGGTTTTTCTATTTTTTGTTCTAGATATAAAATTTTAACATTTAAAACATCAGCTTTTATAATACACAATAAAAATAGTAGAGATAATAATATTTTCATTTTTGCCCCTTTTTTAATTTATACAGATTATATTAAATCTTTATAGCTTTAGTTTAGCAAAGTGCATTGCTAAACTAAAGCTATAAACATAGTATAGAATTTACTAAATCAAATGGGGAGTTATATATGAAGAAAAAAATTTTAACAGTAGCAATTTTAACAAGCTCACTTTTAGCAGATACTATTTATGTTTCAAATGAAAAAGACAATACAATTTCTGTAATTGACTCACTTACAAATAAAGTAACTGATACTATAAAAGTTGGTCAAAGACCAAGGGGAATTTTATTAAATAAAGATATGTCACAACTATATATTTGTGCAAGTGATGATGATACTGTTCAAGTATTAGATTTAAAATCAAAAAAGATTTTATATAATCTTCCTTCAGGTGAAGATCCAGAACAATTTGCTTTGACTCCTGATGGGAAAGAGTTATATATTTCAAATGAAGATGATGCAATTGTAACTGTTGTTGATACTGAAAGTAAATCTGTAATCGCGCAAATAGAAGTGGGAGTTGAACCTGAGGGAATGGCAGTGAGTCCAGATGGAACAGTTGCTATAAATACAACGGAAACTTCAAACTTTTTACAATGGATTGACACAAAAACAAAAAAAATCATTAACACTACATTAGTTGATCAAAGACCAAGACATATTGAGTTTTCTAAAACTGGTGATATGGTTTGGGCATCATCTGAAATAGGTGGAACTGTTATGGTTGTTGATTCAAATACAAAAAAAATGGTTTCAAAAATCTCTTTTGAAATTCCAGGTGTATTTAAAGATTTAATTCAACCAGTTGGAATCAAACTAACATCTGATGGTAAATATGCCTTTGTAGCTTTGGGTCCAGCAAATCATGTGGCTGTAATTGATACAAAAACATATAAAGTTATCAAATATCTATTAGTTGGAAAAAGAGTATGGCATATGGCATTTGTAAATAATGAATCAAAACTTTACACAACAAATGGTGTTAGTGGAGATGTTTCAATTATAGATGTACCTGATTTAAAAGTTGAAAAAACGATACAAGTAGGTCGTTATCCTTGGGGCTTGGCTGTAATTCCAAGTAATTAAGATGAATAAAAATATATTAGAGTTAAAAAATATAGATTATTCTTATGGTAAAAAGAGAGTTTTAAATAACATCTCTTTTTCTATAAAAGAGGGAACTTTTTCTGTTTTATTAGGACTTAATGGTGCTGGTAAATCTACTATTTTTTCTTTGATTACAAGATTACAAAGTCTTGTTGTTGGAGAAATCTTTATAAATGACTACTCAATAAAAAATTATTCAAATGCCTTAAAAGATTTAGGAATTGTTTTTCAAGAACCAACTTTGGATTTGGATTTAACAGTTAAACAAAATCTTTATTATTATGGTTCTCTAAAGGGTTTAGATTTTAAAGAGACAATTAAATCAATAGAAGATGAAATAAAAAAACTTGAATTAGAAACTGTTTTAGATACACAAGTGAGAAAACTAAATGGTGGACACAGAAGAAGAGTTGAAATTTTAAGAGCTTTGATTAATAAACCAAAACTACTTTTATTGGATGAACCAACTGTTGGACTTGATTTAAAAAGTAGATTTGATATTTTAAATTATGTAAAAGATTTAGTACATACAAAAAATATCTCTGTATTATGGATAACTCATCTTTTTGATGAGGTTGAACAAGATGATAATGTTACAGTTATAAAAGCAGGGCAAATAGTTGAGTCTGGAATTGTAAAAGATATTGTAAATAAATATAAACAAGAAAATTTGGTTGATACATTTAACCATCTAGTTAGGTAATAAGATGAAAAAATATATATATTGTATGAAAGGAATAGTTTACAAAGAACTAATCCGATTTGTAAAACAAAAAAGTAGATTTTTTTCTGCACTTGTAAGACCACTTTTATGGTTGTTTATTTTTTCTGTTGGATTTAAATCAGCTTTAGGATTAGCAATTATTCCACCTTATGAGACTTATATTACTTATGAAACTTACATAGTTCCAGGACTTGTGGGAATGGTTTTACTTTTTAATGGAATGCAAAGCTCACTAACAATGATATTTGATCGTGAAATGGGAAGTATGAAAATACTTTTAACTTCATATATAAATAGAAATTATTTACTATTTTGTAAAATGTTTGCAACAGCAATAGTATCAACTATTCAAGGGCTTACTTTTTTAATTATTGCAAAAATTTATGGAGTTGAACTTGAATATTCTGGAATACTTTTAACAATACCAGTTATTATGATTTCATCAATAATATTAAATGCTTTTGCCCTTTTTATATCATCTGTAATTAAACAATTAGAAAACTTTGCAACGGTTATGAACTTTGTAATTTTCCCTATGTTTTTTTTAAGTTCGGCTCTTTATCCACTATGGAAAATAAAAGATTCGTCTATTTTGTTATTTAATATTTCATCTTGGAATCCATTTACATATATAGTTGAATCAATTCGTTTTTCACTTTATGGAAAATTTGACTTTGAATTGTTTTTTATTTTAGCAATTTCATTTGTAATTAGCCTAATAATGGCCTTTGTAGGTTTTAAATCTAAGAAAATAAACAATAGCTAAACTTAGGCTATATTTGTTATGTATACTTTCAATAAGACAAATTTTTAGTTTGTTAGGACAAAAATTAAGGAGAGAAAATGATAAAAAAGAAGCTACTAATTAGTGCTGCGGCTGTTACACTTTGTACATTAATTAGCGCCCAAGCTAATAGTGACACAAAAAAAGTTACAGGGCCATCATTTAGTCCAGTTACATATACTGATATCGTAAATGATGAAAAAACACCAAACGATGTTTTAACTTATGGAATGGGTCAAAAAGGACAAAGGTTTTCACCTTTAGATCAAATTAATAAAAAGACAATCAAAGATTTAGTTCCTGTATGGAATTTCTCATTTGGTGGTGAAAAACAAAGAGGACAAGAGTCTCAACCAATTATCAAAGATGGTGTTATGTATGTAACTGCATCTTATTCAAGAGTTTTTGCTATTGATATAGCAACTGGTGAAGAGTTATGGGAATATGATTCAAAATTACCAGATGCAATTATGCCATGTTGTGATGTTATTAATAGAGGTGTTGCAATTTATGATAATTTAGTAATCTTTGGAACATTAGATGCTAAATTAGTTGCACTTGATAGAAAAACAGGAAAAGTAGTTTGGAAACAAAAAGTTGCAGATTATAAAGATGGTTATTCAATAACTGCTGCTCCTCAAATTGTTAATGACAAAATTATCACAGGTGTTGCTGGTGGTGAGTTTGGTATTGTTGGAAAAGTAGAAGCTAGAGATCCAAAAACTGGTGAAGTAATTTGGTCAAGACCTACAGTTGAAGGTCATATGGGTTACTTAAATGGAAAAGAAAATGGAATCACTGGTGGTGAAGCTGGTAAAACTTGGCCTGGTGACACATGGAAAAATGGTGGAGCATCAACATGGCTTGGTGGAACTTATGATCCTGAAACAAACTTAATTTATATGGGTACAGGAAATCCAGCTCCATGGAATTCACACTTAAGACCAGGAGATAACTTATACTCTTCTTCAAGATTAGCAATTAATCCTGATACTGGAAAAATTGTTTGGAGCTTCCAATCAACTCCACATGATGGATGGGATTTTGATGGTGTAAATGAAGTAATTTCATTTGATTATAAAGATAAAGATGGAAAAACTGTAAAAGCAGCTGCAACTGCTGATAGAAATGGTTTCTTCTATGTATTAAATAGAGAAAATGGTAAATTCATTACTGCAAACCCATTTGTATCAAATATTACATGGGCTAAAGGTATAGATAAAAATGGTAGACCAATTTATGTTGAAGAAGCAAGACCAGGAGATCCAGGAGCAGAGAGTAAAGGAACATCAGTATTTGCTGTACCTGCATTCTTAGGAGCTAAAAACTGGATGCCAATGGCTTATTCACAAAAAACTAAAAATTTCTATGTACCATCTAATGAGTGGGGAATGGATATTTGGAATCAACCAATTTCTTATAAAAAAGGTGCTGCATATTTAGGTGCTGGGTTTACTATTAAACCAATTTTTGAAGACCACATTGGTTCTTTAAAAGCTATTGAGCCATTAACTGGAAAAATTAAATGGGAATATAAAAATCCTGCACCATTATGGGGTGGAGTTTTAGCAACTGCTGGTGGACTTGTATTTACAGGAACTCCTGAAGGTAAATTCTTAGCATTTGATGATGAAACTGGTAAAATTTTATATAAATTCCAAGTTGGTTCAGGAATCGTTGGTTCTCCAGTTACATGGGAACAAGATGGTGAACAATATATCGCAATCGTTTCTGGTTGGGGTGGAGCTGTACCTTTATGGGGTGGGGAAGTTGCAAAACTTATTAAAAACATCAACCAAGGTGGAACAGTTCACGTGTTTAAATTACACAAAAATACAAAATAAATCTTTTGAAAGGAGGACAATATTATGAAATGGGAAAAACCGATGTTCGTAGATAATAGATTTGGATTTGAAGTGACAATGTACATTTGTCATGAATAATAGGTCTTAGTCAAAATTAGTTTAGTTAGTTTAGTAAATCAAAGGGAAACCTTTGATTTACTTTTTTTCTAATTGAGTCTATTTTAATAGATTCACTTAGAAAAATGAAGGATAGTTTATGAGAATAGAAGTTTTAGGTTCAAGTGCAGGAGGGGGACTTCCTCAATTTAATTGTAATTGCCATAATTGTAAAGGTTATAGAGAAGGTAAAACTACAATTAAAAGAAGAACCCAAAGTTCTATAACAATTAGTGAAGATGGTCAAAATTGGGTTTTGTTTAACACATCACCAGATATTTTAGAACAAATTCACAACTCGCCATTTTTGCATCCACAACAAAGACGAGAGACAAAAATAAAAGCAATAATTTTTATTGATGCTCAAATTGACCATACAACTGGACTTTTGATGTTAAGAGAGGGATGTCCACATCCTGTTTATTGTACAAAAGAGGTTCATGAGGAACTAAATACCTCTTTCCCTTTATTTAAAATGCTTGAACATTGGGATGGCGGTGGAACTATTTATAATGAGATAGTTTTAAATAAAGCCTTTGAAATTCCAGTTATGCCAAACCATGAATTTTATGCAATGCCACTTATTTCAAATGCACCACCATATTCAAAATATAGAGATAAACCAAGGGATGGAGATAATATTGGAGTTGTTGTAGTAAATAAAAAAACTGGGAAAAGACTTTTTTATCTTCCAGGTCTTGGAGTTGTTCAAAAACATATTATTGATGAAATGGCAAAAGCAGATGTTTTATTAGTTGATGGAACTGTTTGGACAAACGATGAGATGATAAAAAATGGTTTTTCTTCAAAACTTGGAACTGATATGGGACATCTACCTTTAAGTGATAAAGGTGGATTAATAGAAATTCTGGACAAGTTAGAAAAACCAAGAAAAATATTAATACATATAAACAATACAAATCCTATCTTAGATGAATCAACACCTGAATATAAAGAGCTTATATCCCATGGTATTGAAATATCTTATGATGGTATGAGTATAGAAATTTAATTTTAATAGTAGGAGAGAAAAATGGCTGAGCTTTTAAGTAAAGAAGACTTTGAAAAAAAATTAAGAGGAATGGGAAGAATGTACCACATTCATCATCCTTTTCATATCAGAATGTACAAAGGCGAATGTACAAAAGAGGAGATTCAAGGTTGGGTTGCAAATAGATTTTATTATCAATGTATGATTCCTATAAAAGATGCGGCTATTTTGTCAAATAATCCACCACTTGAAGATAGAAGAAAATGGTTAGATAGAATTATTGACCATGATAGTGTTGGTGGTGGAATAGAAGCTTGGTTGGAATTAGGTGAGGCAGTTGGACTAAAAAAAGAGGATTTGATTTCTCATAAGTTTTTATTGCCATCAGTTAGATTTGCAGTTGATGCTTATGTAAATTTTGCAAGACGAGCACCTTGGAAAGAAGCTGCAATGTCATCTTTAACTGAGATGTTTGCACCTGAAATTCATCAACAAAGATTAAATACTTGGCCTGATAATTATCCATGGATTGAGCAAAAGGGTTTAAGATATTTTCAAAAAAGATTAAGTGAAGCAAGAAGGGATGTTCAACACGGCCTTGCAATTACACTTGAAGAGTTTAATACTCCAGAACTTCAAGCTAAAGCTGAATCAATTTTACAGTTTAAATTAGATATATTATGGACAATGTGTGATGCTTTATATCTAGCTTATGAGTTAAAAAGACCACCATATTTTAATTGTAAGTAATAAAATGCAAAATAAAAAAATAAAAATAAATCCAAATTTTCAGTTCCAATGGGAAGAAAAACAAAACTGTTATGTTTTGTTATATCCTGAAGGAATGGTTCAACTAAATCAAAGTGCGGGAGAAATTCTAAATCTTTGTGATGGTGAAAAAGGTGTTGAAGATATAAATAAGATTTTATGTGAAAAGTTTGAAATGGATGATTTGACACCTGATATAAATGCTTTTTTAGAAGAAGCACAAAATAGAAATTGGATAAGTTATGAATAATGAAATCAAACCACCATTATGGATTCTTTTGGAGTTAACTCACAAATGTCCACTTGAATGTGCATACTGTTACAATCAACTTGATTTTGCAAAAACAAAAGATGCAATGAGTAAAGAAGATTGGTTTAGAGTAATGGAACAAGCGAGAGATTTGGGAGCTGTTCAGCTAGGAATCTCAGGTGGTGAACCTTTATTAAATAAAGATGTAGTAGAAATTGTAAAAAAAGCAAATGATTTAAAATTTTATACAAACCTTATAACTTCAGGTGTTGGAGCTCCAAAAGGTGTTGTTGCAAAACTAAAAGAGGCAGGATTAAAAACTGTACAACTTGGTGTTCAATCTCATGATAAAGATACTATGACTTTAATCACAAACAACAAAAATTCTTATGCTGAAAAAATAGCCTTTGCAAAAGAGGTAAAAGATGCAGGTTTACAACTTATTGTAAATACTTGTATTACTAGACAAAATATTCATCAAGTGGGTGAAATCATTGAGTTTGCCGAAGAGTTGGGCGCAAATTATTTAGAAATAGCAAATATTCAATATTATGGTTGGGCACTAAAAAATGTAAATGCACTTTTACCATCACAAGAGCAAATAAGTGAGGCAAGAAGAGTTACAAATCATTATAGAAATGAAAGAAAAGATATGAAAGTATTTTTTGTAGTTCCTGATTATTTTGCTACTCGCCCAAAAGCTTGTATGAATGGTTTAGGAACAACTTTTTTAACGATAAATCCTGATGGAATTGCACTTCCATGTAATACTGCAAATACTTTACCTTTGGAGTTTCCAAATGTAAAAGAGTTTACAGTAGAGCAAATTTGGAATGAATCAGAATCTTTTAACTATTTTAGAGGTGATAAATGGATGAAAGAACCTTGTCGTACTTGTGATGAAAAAGAGAAAGATTTTGGTGGATGCAGATGTCAAGCCTTTGCCCTAACAGGTGATATGAATGCTACAGATCCTGTTTGTATAAAATCACCAAATCATGGAATCATAAATAAAAAAATTGAAGATAGCGTAATTCATGCAGATGATAAAATCCTTTATAGAAATAGATTGAACTCTTTAAATTTTTAATGACAATCTAATTACAAGATAAAAAGTCAAGATTAATTATTTTTATGTTAATCTCAAAAAATTTTATTTTAGGATTTCAATGATATGAACAAAGGCTTATTTGTACTAAAAGATTTATGTAAGAATTATGAAAATACACCCATATTAAAAAACATAAATTTGGATATATTTCAAGGCGAATTTCTTACACTTTTAGGCCCTAGTGGCTGTGGGAAAACAACAATTATTAGACTTCTAGCAGGATTTGAAAATCCTGATGCTGGAGAAATTCTTTTAGATGATAAAAATATTAATCATCTTCCCCCTGAAAATAGGGCAATAAACACTGTTTTTCAAAGTTACGCACTTTTCCCTCATATGAATATTTTTGATAATGTTGCTTTTGGTTTAAAAATGAAAAAAATGCCAAAAGAGCAGATCAAAAAAGAGGTAGAAAATGCCCTTTCTATGGTTAAATTATCACAACATATGTATAAAAAACCAAGTGAATTAAGTGGTGGACAACAACAACGGGTTGCAATTGCAAGGGCTGTTGTAAATAAACCTTTGATTTTACTTCTTGATGAGTCTTTAAGTGCTTTAGATTATAAGCTAAGAAAAGAGATGCAAATTGAGCTTAAAATGTTACAAAGAAAGCTTGGAATTACTTTTTTATTTGTAACACATGATCAAGAAGAAGCTCTTTCTATGTCAGATAGAATTGTCGTTATGAATAAAGGAAATATTGAGCAAATAGGAACTCCAAAAGAGATATATGAAGAGCCTAAAAGTCTTTTTGTAGCTCAGTTTATTGGAGAAGCGAACTGCTTTGAAACAAAAATAGTTGCTCAAAAAGATGAAGCCATAACTTTACAATATAATGAAAAAACATTTAATTTAAAAACAAAAAAAACTTTTAATGAAACTTGTACAATCCTTATTAGACCTGAAGATTTTAGGGTTGAAAAAAATCTTGAAGATGTAAAATCACAAAATTATTTTGTGGGAGAACTTGAAAATATCATCTATAAGGGAACTACAATTGACCTTTTAGTAAAACTAGAAGATGGAAAAGAAGTAATAGCAAGTGAATTTTACAACGAAGATAGTGATGCCTTAGGTTATAAAATAGGTTCAAAACTATTTCTTTATTGGGTTGATGGTTGGGAGGTACTTTTAAATAATGAATAAACTCTCTTTATTTGCAAAAATATCAGTATTTTCAGTTGTGTTTTGGCTTTTATTGTTTGCATTATTACCGAATTTACTTGTATTTGTAAGTAGTTTTTTAACTAAAGGTGATAATGAATTTTTAATTTTTACAGCATCAAGTGAAAGTTATTTAAAACTTTTTAATCCTATGTATTTATCTGTATTTTTGGATTCATTATATATAGCTGTTGTTACAACTTGTATAACACTTGTTTTGGCTTACCCTTTTGCATATATTATTGCAACTGCTCCAAAAAAGTTCAAGTTTTTACTTTTATTATTAGTGATAATTCCATTTTGGACAAGTTCATTAGTGCGAACTTATGCCTTAATAGCAATTTTAAAAACAAATGGTCTTTTGAATACTTTTTTGATATGGATTGGAATAATCAATGAACCTTTACAAATCATGTATTCACAAACAGCTGTATTTATAGGAATGGTTTATACTTTACTTCCTTTTATGATTTTACCTTTATATGTATCTATTGAAAAAATAGATTTTAGATTAGTGGAAGCAGCAAGAGATTTGGGTGCATCAAAATTAAATACTTTTAAAACTATTATTATTCCACTATCTCTTCCTGGAATAATTGCTGGAAGTACTTTAGTATTTTTACCAGCACTTGGAATGTTTTTTATACCAGATATTTTAGGTGGAGCAAAAGAGTTAATTATTGGAAGTTTTATACGAAATCAGTTTTTACAATTTAGAGATTGGCCATTTGGATCAGCAGCATCGGTTATTTTATTAATCATTATGTTCATTATGTTAGCTCTTCTTGCAAAAGTTCAGAAGGATAATAAATGAGAAAACTATATTCAAGTTTTATTTATACTCTTTTATATTTTCCAATAATCGTATTAATAATTTATTCATTTAATAGTTCAAAATATAGTGTTGCATGGAAAGGATTTAGTACTATTTGGTATGAAAATTTAATGTCATATGATTCACTTCTTGAAGCTGCATGGCACTCAATTAGTGTGGCTTTTGTATCAGCAGTAATAGCTACAATTCTGGGAACTCTTGGCGCTTTAGCACTTTATAGATATGACTTTTTTGGAAAAAAATTAATGCAATCATTGGTTTATGTTTTAATCATGTCCCCTGAAATTGTGATGGGAATTTCACTTTTAATGTTATTCGTTTTTATATCTTTACCATTGGGATTTATTACATTACTTATTGCTCATATTACATTTTGTTTGCCTTTTGTAATCGTAACTGTAATGGCTAGATTAAATGGCTTTGATAAAAATATTATAGAAGCTGCAAAAGATTTAGGAGCTTCAGAATTTATTACATTTACAAATATAATCTTGCCAAATATAATCCCTGCAATCATTGCTGGATTTTTACTAAGTTTAACTTTGTCATTTGATGATGTGATTATTAGCTTTTTTGTAACAGGACCTGATTATGAAATTTTGCCATTAAAAATATATTCAATGGTAAAACTAGGAGTTAAACCTGAGATAAATGCACTTTGTACAATCATGTTTGTTTTCACATTGCTTATGGTATTATTTACCCAATTTTTAATTAAGGAGAAAAAATGAAATTAATTTTTATTTTTATGTCACTTGTTTTGACACTTTTCGCAAATGAAAAAGTGCTTTATGTATATAACTGGTCTGAATATATGCCCGATTCAGTATTGAAAAACTTTACAAAAGAGACAGGTATTAAAGTTAAGTATTCAACTTATGATTCAAATGAAGCTATGTATGCAAAAATCAAAACGATTGGTACTTCAAGTTATGATGTTATTGTTCCTTCAACTTATTATGTAAATAAAATGAGTAAAGAAAATTTGTTAGTAAAACTTGATAAATCAAAACTTCCAAATTATAAAAATCTTGATAAAAAACTTTTATCAAGACCATTTGATCCAAATAATGATTATTCAATTCCTTATGTATGGGGAAGTACAGGAATTAGTTATAACGCTAATTTAGTAAGTGACAAGATTGATTCATGGAAAAATTTATGGAATCCTGAATATAAAAATAGCATTCTTTTAAATGATGATATGAGAGAAGTTTTTGGAATGGCTCTTAAAGTTTTAGGATACTCTTCAAACTCAACAAATCCAAAAGAGATAGAAGAAGCTTATAAAAAATTAAAAGAACTTTTACCAAATGTAAAAATGTTTTATTCAGAATCTCAAAAACAAGTTTATTTAAATGAAGAAGTAAAACTTGGAATGAACTTCAATGGTGAGGGATTCATGGCAAATGAAGAGAATGAAGCGATTAAATATATCTATCCAAAAGAGGGTGCTCTTTTATGGATTGATTCTTTAGTTATTCCAAAAGGTGCGAAAAATATTGATAATGCTTTAGCTTTTATCAATTATTTATTAAAACCTGAAGTATCAAAAGTAATTAGTGAAGAGATTGGTTATGCCTCTCCAAATGCAAAAACTTTAGAACTTTTAGATGAAAAAACAAGAAATAATAGAATGATTTATCCAAATGAAGAAGATTTAGTAAATAGTGAACTTCAATTAGATGTAGGAGAAGCTTTACCAGTGTATGAAAAATATTGGGAAATGCTAAAAACTAACTAATCTATTTTATAAAACTATCTTCAAAATATTGAAGATAGTTTTTATTCAGGTCTTTCAATCATATATCCACTTCCACGAATATTTTTTATAAAATCTTCCCTTAAAACTGTTTTTACTCTATTCACTTCTGCTCTTATTGTTGCATTATCAATATAATCATCATTCCAAACATAGGTTCTAAACATATCGTATTGAACAACTAAACTTCTGTTAAGGGCTAACAGTTCTATTATTTGAAGTTGTCTTTTTGGTAAAATATGCGGTTCATTGTTGTATAAAAGAGTCATGTTCTCTGAGTCAAAACTATAATGTTTTGATAACCTTTTATGTCTTTGGGGAACTATTCTTGTTTTTAAAATTTTGTTAATTCGTAAAGTTAACTCTTTTAAGTGAAATGGTTTTTTCAAATAATCAAAACATCCTAAATCAAAAGCTCTTGAAATCTCTTCAATATCAATTAATGCAGAAATATAAATAGTTGGAACCATTCTTTTTTGTTCGTGTAATCTTTCTAAAATTGTAAATCCATCAATATCAGGAAGATTAATATCTAAAATCAATAAATCAAACTTCTCTTTTTCTAGAATTTCCAGTGACTCCATTCCTGTTTTTGCACTTTTTATTACATGACCTGTTGATGCTATATATTCTGTTATCATCTCATTTAACATAATATCATCTTCAACTAATAAGATTTTCATAATACTCCTTTAAAAGTGTAAGTGAATGAAGCCCAATTTTCACCAGATTCTAGTTTAATTCCAACATTTTCTTCACTACAGATTCTTTTTACTAAATTTAATCCAAGTCCAAAACCTTCTTGAGAAACCTCTTCTCTATAATACTCTTCAAATATTTTTTGAGGATCTAAAATTTGAGCTGAACGACTCTCTATTATTAAATCACAATCCTCTTTATTAAATATTCGTAAAATTACATATATTGTCTCATTTGGTAAGGTATATTTGATTGCATTTGTAAGATTATTATCTACAATTCTTTGAAGTTTTATCTCATTAAAATTTAAAATAATTTCATCATAATTACAAATGAATTCAAATTTTGATTTAAATCTAATTGCTGTTTGGGTAAAAAAATCTATTCTACTTCTTATGAAATCAATTAAATTTATTCTATGAGTTGCTTTATTAACTTGATCTTTTTTTACTAAATAACTCAAATCATCATAAATACTAAAGATATTTTTCATAGCGATTTCAATATTTGTTAGATATTTATTTTTCCCAAATTGAATTTCAAACATATCAATATTACCCATAATAATTGATAATGGTGTATTTGTTTCATGAATAGCATATTTTAAAAACTGTTTTTGTGCAGTAATTAAATTCTGTGCATAAGTATTTCCAATTTCTAACTCTTTTGATTGTTTACTGTAATCTTCTGAAGATTGTTGAATTAAATGTGTAAGTGCTTGTAAACTTCTAGCATGGTCACTTAGTGTTGTATCTTGTAACTCTTTATCATTTCCTTCATCTTCTTGTTCTATCTCTTTTTCACTAAGAGCAAGAACTGTTAAAGTTTGATTTAATAACTCATTATGGTCATGGTGATGATAAAATTCTCCATAGGTAAAAAAACCAGAAGTAGTAGCAATTTGAGAAAATGGGCTAATCTCAACATCAATAAGATTTGGCATATATCTTCTTCTTGCCATACATGCGTATATAAAAAATGATTCAGTATTTTTTATTTTACATTTGTTAAATAAAGATTTAAGAGGATTATTCATCATTAGTTCAACATTACCAAAACCTAATTTTACAATGTCACCTTTATGTAAATTTCCTGCAAAACTTAAACTTCCATCATCATGTTTTGCAATAACTGCCCTTGCTAGAGGGATATTATTTTTTTGTACAATTAATGGAAATTCAATTCCAGTTGCAGGAAGAGATTTAGCAACATATTCTCCTAAATATTTTTTATAAAAATCTAAAGGTTTTAAACCATCAATTTTATATACTCTATTCCCATCAACTTCTTCAATTTCATGTTCTATTCCAATTGGAGACCAGTTAAAGTTATATGCATTACACACTTTTAAATAATCTGAATTAAAAGATACTCCAACAGATCCTCTTGTTAATATGTTATTTTGAGAAGAGATAAATGTTTGAGTAAAATGAGCATTATCTCCAGCCATTCCACCTGAAACTAAAACACTATTATTAATTGAAGCGATACCATTTAAAAACTCTTCACCATTTGTTGTTCCACCATCTGTGAATGTTAATAGTAGTTTTGTATTTTCACAACATAAAGCTTGAGCAAGTAAAACTCCATTTTTAAAAGAGTTCTCTTCATCAATATGAATTGTTTTTAATGTAGTCTTTTCAAAAGTTGAGATTGATATTACTGTTTTGAGTGTCGTAATTTCAGCATTATTTATCTCTCCATCTGTTGAAGAACCAATGCAAATAGCATGAGGTAGTTGTTTTGTAATAATATTTAATATTTCTTCTAAAATATTCTTTTTATCACCACAAAATATTTGAACTAATATATTTTTTTCATCTTTGAATAAAGAAAAATCTATCAATTCATCTAAAGGCTTCTTATTTAATGTGTAATTATATGTTTTCATAAAAAAATTGTAGCAGATAATTTAAATTTTTCAAAGAAAAAAAAATCATAAAAAGCTTGAAAATACGGTATTTTGTAACAAAACTTAGCACCGCTATACTTATGCTATACTATGGCTTTATTCATGCTATAATTGTCGTGTAGAATTTCGTTATGTGAAAAGATTAGTTAATAAATTTAACACTCTTTTCAAAATATAATTAAACAAAAAGGATATTAAAATGATTTACAGTAAACCAACATATAAAGCTCAATATGAGAACTTCATCGGTGGAGAATGGGTTGCTCCAACAAGTGGTGAGTATTTTGATAATATTTCTCCAGTTGATGGTGAAATCTTAACAAGAATTCCAAGATCAAATGAAGCAGATGTTGAAGCTGCAATTTTTGCTGCTGATAAAGCATTTCAATCTTTTAAACACACATCTGTTGTTGAAAGAAGTAACTTATTAAATAAAATGGCAGATGCAATTGAAGCAAATTTAGAAAAACTTGCAATTGCGGAAACTTTAGATAATGGTAAAGCGATTAGAGAAACTTTAAATGCAGATGTTCCTTTAGTTGTAGATCATTTTAGATATTTTGCATCAGTTATTAGAGCAGAATCAGGAACGGTTTCAGATTTAGATGAAAATACAATCTCTCAAGAAATTCATGAGCCATATGGTGTTGTTGCACAAATTATTCCTTGGAATTTCCCATTATTAATGGCTGCATGGAAATTAGCTCCTGCAATTGCTGCTGGAAATTGTGTTGTTATGAAACCTGCATCTGCTACTCCTATGTCAATTTTATTATTAATGGAAGCAGTACAAGATGTATTACCAAAAGGTGTTATTAACATTATTAATGGTGCTGGTGGAAAAATTGGTAAATTCCTTTCAACTCACCCATTAGTTAAAAAAGTTGGATTCACTGGTGAAACTACAACTGGTCAGTTAATTATGCAATATGCTACTGAAAATATTATTCCTTCAACTTTAGAACTTGGTGGAAAATCACCAAATATCTTCCTAGAATCAATTATGGACGCAGATGATGAATTCTTTGATAAAGCAATTGAAGGTTTAGTACTGTTTGCATTTAACTCAGGAGAAGTTTGTACTTGTCCATCAAGAGCATTAATTCAAGAGTCAATTTATGAGCCATTTATGGCAAGAGTACTTGAAAGAGTAAAAGCTATTAAATTAGGAAATCCTTTAGATACAGATTGTATGATGGGTGCTCAATGTTCTTTAAATCAAAAAGAAAAAATTACTGAATATATCAAAATTGGTAAAGAAGAGGGTGCTGAATTATTAATCGGTGGTGATGTTTACGAATCAGAAACTAATCCAAATGGTTTCTATATTCAACCAACACTATTCAAAGGTCATAACAAAATGAGAATTTTCCAAGAAGAAATTTTTGGACCTGTACTTGCTGTTACAACTTTTAAAGATGAAGAAGAAGCATTAGCAATTGCAAATGATACAATTTATGGATTAGGTTCAGGTGTTTGGTCAAGAGATGCTCACCAATTACATAAATTCTCAAGAGGAATTGAAGCTGGAAGAGTTTGGGTAAATTGTTATCATATCTATCCATCACATGCATCATTTGGTGGATACAAAAAATCAGGTATCGGAAGAGAAACTCACATGATGATGTTAAACTCTTACAGACATACTAAAAATATTTTAACTTCTTACAATAAAAATAAATTAGGATTCTTTTAGGATTGAATTCTAAAAGAAAAATACAAAAAACCCATAGAAAGTTCTCCTCTATGGGTTTTTTTCGTTGTGTAAAGGATATAAAATGTCAACACAAAGAGTAGATGTAACGCCTGCAGCTGCAGAAGTTATAGAAAAGTTAAAAGAGTTACACGGTGAATTAGTCTTTAACCAAAGTGGTGGTTGCTGTGATGGAACTGCTCCTATGTGTTATGAAAAGGGCGATTTTTATGTTCCTAGTCGTAATGTAAAAATGGGTGAAATTTGTGGTTGTGAATTTTTTATAGATAAAGATCAATTTGAGTACTTTAAACATTCATTTATTACAATAGATGTAAGAGCTGAAAAAGCGGCTTTTGGGAATTCATTTTCTCTAGAAATAGATTTAGGTTATCAGTTTATTACAAAATCAAGAATTTTTACTGATGATGAATATAGGCAGTTATTAGAAGAAGAAAAATTACAATAAAAAAAAGGGAAAGAGTAAAAACTCTTTCCCTTTTTAAATAGTAAAGCTAAAATTATAAAGCTGTTACGTTTTCTGCTTGAAGACCTTTTTCACCTTGACCAACTTCAAAAGTAACTTTTTGACCGTCATTTAATGAAACTCTTCCATAACCAGAATTGTTGATGTTTCTGTAATGTACGAATACATCTTTCCCACCATTTTCTTGCTCGATAAAACCATAACCTTTTTCGCTATTAAACCATTTAACTGTTCCGTTTACTAATGTTGCCATTGTAACCCCTTTTTTTTTAAAATACTTCATTTCTAAAGCGTTGAAGATATAAAATTGAGAATTCTTTAGATTGAGTGTGTACTTAAAACTAGCGTTACAAGAAAAACATAAACTATAGATGAACCCTAAACCATCTTTCAATGCAGACATTATAGCACAAAAATAAGAAAATGTACTCTTTTATTAAGAAATTGTTAAATTCTTTTATTATGACTAGTTTTTTGCTTCTTGATTTGTAACTAGAGCAAGGTTTGTAAGATTATATTTTTGTAATAAATCTAATACTTTTACTACTCTTTCATATTCTACTTTTTTATCTATCCTTACTATCACGGCTTTCTCTTTGTTTTTTATAGCTTTTAAATTATCTTCTAAAGAAGCAAATGATACTTCAATTCCTTTTATAGCTAATTTATTTTGACTAAGTTCAATAAAAATTTGTTCTTCATCAATTTTCATTTCTTTTGCATTTGCCGTTGGTAAATTCAAAATTAAGGCCAATTCTTCTTTTTTAAAAACAGAAGTAACGATAAAAAAGATTAAAAGAATAAAAACAACATCAATAACAGGTGTTAAATCTAAACCTAAAGATTCTCTTCTTTTCATTTTAATCTTGCCCAACTAGCTCTTTTTTAGCTTTTAATTCAATTCCATCAATCATTGAAATAAAATGATTGTAAGCAATTTGGTGAGGAATGGCAACAATTAAACCAGCAATTGTTGTAATCAAAGCTATTGAAATTCCATTTGAGAAAATTGTAGGATCTCCTAAACCATTTTGAGTTATAGCTTCAAATGATTTATAAACTCCAATTACTGTTCCTAAAAGTCCAAGAAGTGGAGCAATAGTTGCAATATTTTTTATAATAGTTAACCCTGATTCCAGTTTTTTTACTTCATATTCAATTTGAGATAAAACAGATGAATTAATAGTTACTTTATTTTTTATCTTATTAATCATTGCATTTTTTCTAGGAAGTGTAAAAAATTTCCATAAAATAATAGTAAATCCAATTACATTTAATATAATCAAAATATAAACAATAATTCCACCCTTATCAATATAACTCATTAAATCCATGTAAACCCCAATTATTTTTTGTTATTGTACAAAATTTTTGTTAATAAAAGAGAACGATATAACCGTCCCCTTAAACTATATGTGCATCTTTTGAGTTATCCTCAATTTCAAACACTACTCTTTTTTCTTTTTTTCTTGGAATATACTTATAATATACTTTTTGCGTAAACGATGGACTATCATGTCTAAGCATAAAAGAAACCCAATTTAACTGCTCACCATAGGAAAGCTTTAAACTTGCAAATGTATGCCTAGTTTGATGAATCCCTCTTTGATTTAAATTTAATTCTTTAAGAAGTAAATACAACTTAAAATTAATACTTGCATGATTAGTATAAGGCTTATTAAATCTAGTATAGAACAAATACTCTTTTAAACCAGTCATTTTTCTTTGAGATAAGAAATATTGTTTAGCTTCTATTGGTAAATCAATAACAGCTCTTGAACCTATTGTCTTAGGTGTCTGTAATCTTCCACGATACATAGTCGTATTAATATCTATAGTTTCATTTATAAAATCAATGTCTATCCATTTAAGAGATATTATTTCTCCTATTCTCATACCTGTAAAAAAAGCTATTCCCAATATATTTAAAAATTGACCTGTTGCAGTATTAAGAATAAGTTTTAATTCTTCCATGTTAAAAGGTTGTGGCACATAATTACTTGTAATTTTAGGCTTAGAAATTATAATAGGAGAAGTTTTTATATATTCAGACAAAATAGCTTTTTCAAATGCTAGTTTTAATATAACATTACAAGTATTTAAAGTACTTTTATCTTTAAATGTATTATAAAAATGATTAATATCAAGAGGTTTAATCTCTGTTACTAACTTATTTTTAAAATAAGGTACAATAAAACTAGTAAACAAAGAAAAATAAGAATCATAAGAAGACGGTTTCAATGTTTTTTCTTTATCTGCTAAAACATAAACACAACATTGAACAAGAGTTTTAACATTGTTTTTTTTAACATTAAACTTTTGTAAGAACTCATCATCTTGACAATAAGATTTAAACTTTTTAATATTCTCTTTTGAATATTTTAATTTAGTTGATTTTCTTATACCATTAATTGAAACATATAAAATGTCATTACGATTAATAAAAGTCATTTATTACCTTTGAAATTTATAATCGCACTTTCTATAAAAACGATTTTAGACTTTAATCCCTTAAAATCTTTAGTATAATGAACACCTTGTTTAAATCTTCCATCTTTCATGTAGTTGTTTAATGTACCCTCAGAGATATTTAAATACTCTTTTACATTAGAACGCTTAGTGAGATCTTGTTTGCCTTGCAGTTGTTTTTCTATTTGTTCAATTTTTTTTAATATTAAATCAAACTTTTCATCGATTGTCATATTTTTCCTTAACAATAAAATTAATAGTAAATTACTATTAAGGAAAAAGTAACAAATTTAAGTTATTTCATTATAAAATTGATTTAATAAAATAAATAAAGGACAAGAATGAGAAGTATTTTAATATTAGGAATATTAATAACTGGAACATTTAGTGAATATATTCACACATCAGTAAACAGAACACATGAAAGAAATAATACATTTATTGATACACAAAAAATTTATTATATTAATGGGGAAATATTTAATTTTACAAGATATAGCTCACATTTAAGAGTAGTGATAGAAGATGAAAAATTAGGAAGAATAACATTAAGATTAAATAATGATTACAAAATTAAAAATAAAAATAAAGTAAATGGACATTGTACAAAATATGATTTTGGAGAATATCAAGAATGTTATGTAAGTATAATTTAAAATAAACTAGATTGGAGAATAGAAACATTATTGTTTTTATTATCAGATATTTTATTTTTTAATTTAGCTTTTTTATTTTTTAAATTTTTTATTTCTGTTAGAGTCAAAGAAGTATTTTTAATTTGTAAATTTATAGATTTAATTTTATCTTCAACTGTTTCAGGAAATACAATCTTTTTTTGTTGAGATTCTTTTAAAATGATTTTATCAATATCACTAATTTTAAATTTTTTATTATTTTTTTCATTTTCTACTATTTCAGAAACAACAAAACCGTGAACATTAAAAACATATACAAAATTTTCTTGTAAATCAAAAGAAACTACACAATAACATTTTGAATCATTTTTGAATTTAACAATATCATTTTTATTTATTATTAGATTTTTCATTTTTAACCTCTATATTAAATAAGTTGTAATCTATTACAACAAATTATAAGATTCACAATCACACTTAATTGAGTTATCTTCTTTTTCTACATCTTCTAATTTTTGAAAAGTAAGTAATTCAAGTCTTTCTTTTGCGTTTAATATTTTTGTAGTTAGATATTCAACATCAAATTGCATCTTTTGAGGAACTGGAAGAAGTCCATTAACATATTTTGAAAAGTTTGTTTTATCAGGTACATAACCAAACTGAACAAATTTATATCTAAGTGATTTTTGACCAATTTTATTTTTTAAAGCAATTAAAGCTCTTGTATGAAAAGTAAAGTAATTAAAATTATATTTATCTTTTGCATAATTTACTATTTGTCTTATTGGTACAAAACCATCAGGAAATGTTTTATTTCTTCTAAAAAAGAAAGTTGGTGTATATGGTTTATCTTTATGAAATTGAGATATTTCATTTTCTAATTGTTCCATTTGATTAATTCTATTTTCAGACATTAAAGAGATTGATTTTAAATCAGCTTGAAAACACTCATCACAACCACATCTACGATTACCATTAAAATATGTTAGAGGAATTCCCCAAGTTTCATCTAAAAGAGAATAAACATCTGTTTCATTCCAATCAGCAATTGGATGAAAGATTTGAAAAGAATAATTTTTAAATTCTTTTAATTCAGAATCAGAAATACCTTTTCTTTCTTTGCTTTCATCTCTTCTTTTTCCAACAAGAGTAATAACATCAAAACCATTTAAAGAAAGACTTTTATAATAATCAAGTGCTGGAATCATTTTTAATTGGTCAGTACAAAATTTACCATCACGAGAGGGAAATATTTTTTTATATTTAATTAGATCCAGCATTCCATTTGGATAATTTTCATTTTTAAGAATAAGAAATTCAATCTTCAAATCTTTTAAATTATTATTTATAGAATCAATTTCATTATAAGTTTCATCTTTTTCCCAAGATGTATCACAAAAAACTACTTTAATTTGATTAGGTTTTACATATTGAAGTAATAAAGGCAAAGAAACAATTAGAGTTGCTTTTGAATCTTTACCACCTGAGATAGAGATTACGAATATTGTTTTATCTGTAATAGTTGTATTATTTAACAACTTTTTTAATATTTTTGATTGTTTCATTTTTAAAATCCTAATTGTAAAGCTGTTTTAACAACATTGATGTATTTATATTCGCCCGTTTCTAGGTCGATATATTCCTCTTTTTCTGTATATTCAAAATCTGTTAATTTTTCTAATGTTTCAATTAAAAAACCTCTTTTAATCATTTCATTTTTTGCGATTTTAAAATGTAAAGTATCTGATAAACTAGAATCTTGATTTAATTCAAAGAAGTATTTTTCAAGTTGATAATCTTTTAATTTTGAGGCAACTATAGGAAGTAATATAAATTTATTTTGTGTATCTGAAAAAGTATATTTTTCAAATTCATTAATATAAACATCAAGAGCCTTTTTATATTCATGTTTTTTGTATAAAAGTTTAAATGTTTGATTAGATTTAATTCTTTTATGGATAACTGATTCAGCATTTTTTTCCCATAGGATTACTTCATCTACTTGTTGTGTGTCGATATTATATTTCATGTAAGAGTATGTATTATCATTAAAAATTCTATGAATAGAATTATTATCTTTATATTCTTTTGCAATATCAAGATATGAAGATTTATTTGAAAAAAAATATCTGATTTTTCTATAAACTGTAATTGGTAATCTAAGATTACGAGAACATAAAAATCTTCTTATGTTGTGTTTCATGTACCAATATGAAGCATATTGAATTGATTTATCATTTGTATTTTTAAAAGTTTTTGTTACATATTTCATAATATAAGCAACTGCACCACCTGCAGAGTTATACCAAGTGTATTTGAAATCTATTGATTTTCGATTGTTATCCCATAACTTTTTTCTGAATATTAATGTATTTTTATCTTGAATAGTATAAGTTGCCTTAGTAGTGAAATATTCATAAAACTTCTTTTTTACATCAAGAATTAAATCTTTAGGAAGAAACAACATAGCATGCATATGTGGAACAGATGACTTATGCGGTTCATAAACTCTAAAATACATTAGAGATTCGCCAGTAGATTTTCTAAGTCTTTGAAAAATTTGTAAATTTGTAAATTTATTCCAAACTTTTGTAAATATCTTAGCAGTTTCGTTTGGATTGATTTTTAAATTACCAGTTCTATCTTTTTTATGAAATTCTGATGGAGCTGTAAGAGTCACAAAAACTGGATAAAGTTTTAATTCTTTTGCATAATCAAAAATTGAATTTATTCGATTATTCATTTCTGCAAAATATTTTTCTGGATTTAAATTTGCTGAGTAAGTAAAATCTAAAGCTGTTTTATTTTCACCGAAATCAAAATCCGAAAGATTGTCTAACATCCATTGTTTTTGATTTTTAACTTTTGTGTCTAAAAATTCTATATCTAATTTTGTTATTCCATACATTTTCGTGTTACCTCTTATGTTTTATTTTTTGGGTGTAGTAACTTTTTTAAAAGTAATCAAGGAAACTCAATCGCTCGCTCACGCTCGCTCAATCGTTTCTCTATATTCCCCTTTAAATGGTTTGAATGAGGGTTTAAATTTATCCCAGTTCTTACCGTTGCTACTATCTCTTTTTCTTGTATTAAATTTCCCGTTGGTCTTATTATTCTTTTAAATACGGGAGTTACCCTACGGGTCGGGCTTTGACCCACAAGGGGCTAATAACTGCGTACTATTAGGCTATTCGCTCTGAATCCCTAACTCTTGCCGATGGCTTTATATAGTGCCATTGGGGGTTATTCTAAACTGTATTTAAAATTAAAAACGTACCTTTTTTTAAGTTTAAATAAAGTTTTTATATTTTGAAAAGACTGAAAAAATTTAAACGTACCTTTTTAAATTCTTTAAGTATTTTAAAATATAAACGAATAACTATAAATTTTTCTTATTCTCTTCATTTCTCTTCTTTTCGCCAAAGAAGCAAAGCAAAAAAAAAATTAATCCTGATGGAGATTTGAGCTTCCATTAAAATTAAGCTTGGTATAAAATTAAAGTACCAAAAATCAACTATTTTTTTTTGGAGGGAAAAGTAGTTGATTTATAAGCCGTAAAGGTACTTAATTGGACATATATCGCGTTATACTCATTTTTTAAATATTGCAAACGATTTAAAAATTTTCTAAAATCTGAAAGTGACTGATTATCCATTTTTAGGAAATTAGATTTAATATCATCGAGACATAGATATATCTTTGTTTCTTGAAGAACTAAATTAGTGTTTAACTCTTCTATTCTTTTATTTATGTTCATTTTTAGCCTTTTTAATAATATTTTGTTTTAATCTTCAAAATCAAATTCAGTAAGTTCAACATCAAAATTAATCACAAAATCTTGAAATTTAAAAAGAAAATAAATATAAAGGATAAAACCAACGATTAACCATGCGATTGGGAATATAAGTAATTTTAAAAAAACATTTAAAACATAGAATATAATTTTCATTTTCTAGCCTTCTATCTTATTTGGAACTAAAACATTAAAGTTTTTTGTATCAAAATCTTTTTCATTTATAATTTCAAAAACTATAGATAAATTATTTCTATTATCTTGTTTTGAATCATATTTGAAAAGCCAACCTAAAAAAGGAATATCTGCAAGAACTGGAATTTCATTTTGAGATGTAATTAATTCTTTTTTATTTATTCCCGTAAGAACCAACAATTTATTAACTGGAAGTTGAAAAGATTGCTTAATATATTTTTTCGATGTTATAGGTAAATTATCTGTATTAGAAAGAATATTTGATACATTTAATTCTAAATCCAAATACACTTCATTATCTTCATAGATATGTGGTGTAACAGTAATTTGTAAACCTATGTCTTTATATTCATAGGAATTAGAAGTTCGCAGAGCTGTATCATTAATTGTTGTTGTTCCCATTTGATAAGGAACATTAGAAACTACATTAAAGATAGTTTCTTTTTCATCTGAAAGAGTTAAAACGGGATTAGATATAAATTCACTTGTTCCAGTTGAATTTAAATATTTTAAGAAAGTATAGAAGTTATCTTTTTGACTTGGTAAAACATTATTATTAACTGAAAATGGATAAGAAACTAAATTAAAAAAGAAGTTACCATCATTTTGTAAATTAATACTAGAAGTATTAGAGCCTAACTCTTTTAATTTATCCAAATTCGTTTCAAGAATTGTGACTTTTAATTTTAATTGTTTTGGCAACACATCAATAGAATTTATCATATCTCTAATACTAATAAACTCACTCTCTTTTGATTTTATTAATAGTGTTTTTGAAGTAGATATAAACTCATATTTGATTTTATCTTCATACACTTTTAAAAAATTTGCTATATCTTCATACTTTACAAAATTAAGCTTTATAATTCGATATTTGTCATCTTCTAAGTATAAATCTTTTTTTCTAACATAATAAAACTCTTCAGTTTTAACCAATTCAAGACCTTTCAAATTAACTGCTTTTCTGAAAGCTTCTAACATATAAGAGTCTTTATCGTTTATAATAAAGATAATATTTTGATTTTTTAAATCATCATCAATTAGTATATTTATATTATTTGCTTCACTTGCATAAGTTGCAAAAGTAGACAAGTTTATTTCTAATGTTTCTGAATAAAGATTATTTAGAAATACTAGGAATAAAACTAGAATTTTCATTTTTAGTTTTTTCATTTTCGTTACCTCTTTCTTTTATAAAATTAAATTTTGATTCTGGTGTTAGAACATAGATTGATAATCTATTGTTTTTAAGTTCTATATATTTTTTGTCATCTTCAATATCTAATAAATAAACTTTTAAGATATTTTGAGGAATTTCTAAAGTAGATTTATTATCAAATTGAAAATAACACAATGTGTCAAAGCAATTAAATTTAAATAATTTTAAATTTGTTGTATCTTCAGGAACTGGAGTTAATGGAGTTTCTAAGTTTTGAATTTGCCCAGGTGTTGAAGTTTCATTTTTTGGATTATTAGTAGATTGAGTAGTTTGAATTTCATTTTGTGCAACTGCATTATCTTTTGTTTCTTCATCAACTGGAGCAATAGAAGACATCAAAGAATAAACAGACACGAAACAAGCAATAAGAGCAACTAAAGCCATGAATAAATATTTATGTAAAATAGATTTTCCGTTTGAATCTGAACCACTCACATACAATGAAAATATATTTTTATCTGCTCTTACTGTATCAACACCAATTTTATCTTTTTCATACATTCCAGCTGTAGAATATTGAATATATTTAAAAGTGTTTTTTGACATTCTAAAACGAGAGGGAATAGCACGATAAAAATATTCTGCTACTCTTTTATATTCTGTATTTACTAAAGATAAATCTTGCGTAATTAATATAAGTTCATGGTGTAAATGTGCATGATATGTAAACCACCAAACAAGAACAGCATCTTCTTTTGCTCTTAAAAAATTATGACATTCATCCATAACAAAAAGTGTTCTAAAAATATTTAATTCAATAGCTTTATTAATTAATTCAGAATCAGGCTTTTTTAATAAATATAAATTATGTAAGATTTTTAATTTATTGTACAAATCATTAAAATCTAATTGTAATATATTAGGAGATACAGAAAAATCAAATTGATTTATATTTGTATATGCGTTTATAAAATCAATAGTTTGTATTTTATAAATTTTAAAAAGAAAAAAAGGCTTTTCACTAATAATAACTTCATTATCATTTAAAAAATAATCACGATATTTAATATATGTTTTATATCTAGGTTTAACAAATGTATAATAAAGCAAAACCATAGCTTTATATGTTTTTCCACTTCTTGGAACACCAGTGTAATACTTAATAGCCATTACTTAACACCTAAGTTAATTAATACAGCGATTTTAAAATATTCATCTGAAATTGATTGAACAGAATTTAAAACGAATTTTGAGATAAACAAAGTAAGTAAAGCAACAAAGATATAAGAAAAGCTAGAAAACATTAAAACAAGTGCATCAATAAAACCGATTGATTGTAAAATAGAAATAGGTAAATATAAGAAAGTATCTGCATAAGTAGAGTTTATTAATTGAAATAATTCAACAGCTCTATTATATATCCATAATACAATAGTAACTATAGTAATTAAATAAGAAATTCTTACAGATACTAAAGCACCAACTACCATAAACTGCATAGAAAGAACAGCACCACTTACAAAAAAAGCTTTTCCGAGTCGGACAATATATTCAGATAAAAAACCAACACCAGAAAAAAACCATAATACAGCCTTAACCATTATAAGCCCCTAATAAAAGATATAGTAAAAAATATAATTGATATGAATAAAATTATTAATATAAAAGGATATAAATAAGGTCTTAATTTAGAAGTTTGCTCACAAAAATCTACATTAATATTTATACTTTCTTGACCCAATGAGCTTAAGTCAATAACATAATCTAAAGGACAATTAACCAATTGTGAAGATGATAAATTAAAAGTAAAACCTTGTTCTATGGTATCTTTTGCACCATTTGCAAAAGTAGTAAAAGAGTCCCCAGAATCTTTAATATTATTATAAAAAGTTTGATATTGAGTAAATACACCATTTATCCAAGAACTAGAGTCTTTTAAACCAGATAAATCAGGAGTTTCAGTTGAATCATCGCCTATAATTTTATTCATACTTTCATTCATAACTTTTGTGTAAAGTTCAGTTGCATTTGCACTATCATTAATTTTTTCTAACGTTGCATTTGCTTGAGTTTGTTTATTAAGTTGATTTTCTGAAAGTGATTTAAGACCCTCAAGTATTTTATTTCCTTCTTTAACATTTGTATTTAAAGCAGTGTTATCAGTTTGATTACTTGTTTTTAAATCTTTTAAAAGTTGATTTAATGAATTTTCAGGGGCATTCTCAGAATTTTGCTTTTTCATTCCTGCATTAAGTTCGCAAAGCATTTTTTCTTGTAAAGTTAAACCTGAATCATTACAACTATTTGCTACGGGAGTATTATCGATTGGTGTATCAGTTGGGGGAGTTGTATTATTTTCGTTTGTTGTATTTCCACCAGTTCCACCAGTTGAAGTGCCAGTTCCACCACCAGTTGAACCACCAGAAGAACCAGAACCACCAGAAAAATCAACTTGCTGAACTGAACTAGTACCATCTGGATAAGTTGTTGTCAATATACCGTCAGAAGTTAAACTATAATTATTGCCCCCAACTGTAAAGTTTTGAGTACCATTATCAGAAACCGAATAAGTACCGTTTGCTTTAGCTTCATCTAAAGCATTTTGCCAAGTGTTGTTTGGATTAGTATCAACACCACCCGTATTATTGCCACTAGACGGCTCACAAGTATTGTTATCATTATTTTTAGCATAACCTTCATTACAAACTAAATCATCATTATCATCCCAAGTTCCATTTTCAGGATTTGGCATACAAGCAGGAATCCCCGCAGAAATTCCAGTAGCAGAATAACCACTATTACAATTTAAATTGCCGTCTTCTCCAAAAGTTCCATTTTCAGGATTAGGAACTACGTTATAAATACCATTAGAACAAGTTAAAACACCATCCTGTAAAAGTTCAACATTCTTACTACAAGTATTTGATTGTTTTGGAGAGTTAACATTAAAAAAAAATCGTTTTGAACCTTTATGTAATATCATATAACCCGATGATAAATATTGAGAATCAAAACCATCGCCAGAATAACCATTCCCACCACTTTGTGTCGTATAAGTATAAACATTAAAATAAGTTCTAAAGGCATTCTCATAAGAAATGTAAGTAGCATTAGAATAACTATAAATTAAAACTAATATAAATAATATTTTTTTCATTTTAAATCTTTCTAAACAAAGTTAATAATGCAATAAATGGCAATGTTGTAAACATTACATAAATTGGAAAGCTAAAGAAATAGTTAAGAGCTTGATTATCTGTTAATTGAATAATTGCGAAAGTCATTTTTAAACCTTTAAAAATATTACAAATACTAAAAGTATTGAAGTTAAAAGACCAGTTAAAGCAGAAAGAAAATTAAATTGATTTTCTGTTAAGCCTAGATTATTGTAATTAGCTGTTTTAGGTGTACAAGAATTATTCTTATATTCATAGTCAGGTAAAATAGTAAAGTTAGAAACATTAGACATGTTAGCAGTTGCAGTTGATGTTGTACTTGACAAAGTACGCGTAAAATAAGAGCCACTTAAAGAATAACTTTCAACACACAATGAATTAAATTGAATTACATTATTAATAGATTGATACCAATAAACAAGATAATCAGCTTTTAAAGATAAAGAGATAATAAAAATTAATAAGATAGTTTTCACGATTTAGACTTTTTAATAATATCAATAGCTTTTTCGATACTAATATTTGAAATTTTATAAATTACTATAATTGAAAAGATAGAAGATATAATGAAAACAGTTTGAGTAGTAAACATATTTTAACCTTAATAAAAGAATTTTTTAATTTTTTTATAAAAGCTAAAAGGGAGCATAAAACCCCCTAATAACTATTTACCTCTTTTAACAATACTAATTGCTAAACTAACAGCTAAAACAGCACCAATAACAGCAAAAGTAATTCCTACACCAGAATAAAATGGACCCATGTCAATGTCTCCAGTTAATTTGTTCGTTGCATCATCATAAACAACGGCAGCTTTTCCCGCAGTAGCACCGATAGTTGCACCAACACCAACGAATAGAGCTAAAGCTTTATCTTTAACTTCTTTTGCACCTTTTTTTACTGAGTCAAAACCTGACTTAACAATTTTTTTCAATTTGACAAACATTTTTGCGACCTTGTATTAAATTTGTAGAATGTAAACGCAGATACACTCTATCAATCTAATTTATTAGCTAATAGGGATTAACCTATTAACTAACTGTTGTTTTTAAATCTATAATTTTTAAATTGTTTTCATTTATCTTGTAAGTTGTTTTTTCTTTTGTGTTTTCGATTGGAACTAAAATTTCTTTACCTACATATTTTTCAAATATAGATAATTTATTTGCTATTTCTTCCTCACTCTCACATTGAATATTTAAATATTCAAAAACAGTTTTGTCATATTCTCTATCTACACCCATTAAAGTTTTAACAGCTTTTTTAGTTACGATAAATTTTAGTTTTAACATAGGAGGCATTTTTTGACCTTGGTCAGTTGTCCAAGCTAATGTGAAATCTAATTCATCAAGTTTCCCGTACATATATGTGCCATGTTCACTTAATAGTGGTGTTTTAATTACTTCTAAATCTTTTTTCATTTCTTACCCTTTTTTTGTTTTATTTTGTTACCTCTTAAACGAGAGATTAAGCGGGTAACAGTTGCTTAACCTCTGTAGTGAATAAATCCACTCTAAAACCTAGAAAGTTGTTTGTAGGCTCTAAGTGGGTTATTATTTAGGCGACTTTAATTAATCTTTCTTTTTCCCATACTAGAAGATTTAAAACTCTTTGTTTTAAGTCTGTTTTATTTCTAATTGAAAGTAATATTTGTCTATATTTAAAAAAAGATTTTTTATTTGATTTTTTTTGCAAAAGTGTTGCGAAAGAGTTTAATTTTGTTAATCTATTAATTTGTGTTTGAGTAACTTCAATTTGATTATCTAATGTTTGTATTTCATTTTCAATTTGTGGAGTAGGAGTAACTTTTGTGTTTTCTGTAATTATTGGAGTAACTGCGACAAACTTATCCCAATTATTTTCTACTAATTTTTTTAAAGAATCAACACCTTTTTTAAAGTGATTAAAAGAGATTTTATTTGTTTTTACAAGATGAAAGTTATATCTTCTTAATATTTCTAATCTTCTACTTCTTTTTAGAACTTTAGAATTATTTACTAAATCTTTGGTAGATATAGTTTTAGTGTTTGTTACAGATTCCGAATTGTTTTGAATATCTGTTAGATTTTGATAAGATTCGATTGTAGTTTTCATTTGTTACCCCTAAGAAATAAAAATCTCAATATTAGATTAAATCTAGTTATTGGATTAATAATCTTATAATAAGATTACTTAAAGTAATATTAAATATTGGATTATTAATCTTATTATTAGATTAATATATGAATAAAGGATTTTAATGTGAAACTAACAAGAAAAGACAAAGAAGAAAGAGCAGAAAGATTTAATATATCTGTTTCGACTTATTACAACTGGGAAAAGGAAAAACCTGAATTAATTAAAATAATTGAATTAGGTTTAGAATATGAAAAAATTAAGTGTGATAACAAAACAAATGAAGCTTCACACGAAAAAACTATAGAAATAATTTTTCAAAAGCTTGAAGAATTAGAAAAGAAAATAAACAAAGATTAATTTGTGCGTTTTTTGTGCAATTTTTTTATAATATTTTTATATATAATTATGATACAAAAAAATATTATGATTATAGAAAATGCGATTTTATAGGGTTTTTATATATAAAATACATATAAATTGTTTACCATCTACTTAAATTTTTGTTAATAGATGGTACAATTTTTTATGAACTATACAAATTCCCCAATTGAAAAAATCACTTTTAACAATCAAGAATATTTTGTAAAAAGAGATGATTTATTAAATCCAGATTTCTCAGGAAATAAAGCCAGAAAGTTTTATTACTATTTAATTAAGCATTTTCCAAATATAAAAAAAATAGTATCTTCTGGCTCAGCTCAATCAAACGCTATGTATTCTTTATCAGTATTATGCAAGTTAAAAGGTTTAGCGTTTGATTATTATGTTGATCATATTGCTTCATATTTAAAAGAGAATCCTATTGGAAATTATAAATTTGCCCTTGAAAATGGAATGAACATAATAGAGAAAGAGTTACCAGATTCTTTTGATGAAAAAACTTTGTTTATAAGTGAAGGTGGAGCTGTTAAACAAGCTTCTGTTGGAATTGAAGTTTTAGCAAATGAGATAAAAACTTGGGCAGATGAAAATAAAATAGAAAACCTAAAAATATTTTTACCAAGTGGCACAGGAACAACTGCTCTTTATTTACAAAAATATCTTCCTTATGAGGTATTAACTTGTGCTTGTGTTGGAGATGAAGATTATTTAAAAGAGCAATTTTTACAACTTGAAAAAGATAATCATCCATCAATTATACAAAGGGAAAAAAAATATCATTTTGGAAAACTTTACAAAGAGTTCTATGAGATTCATAAACAGTTATTAAATCAAACTAATATCGAATTTGATTTGCTTTATGATAGTTTAGGTTGGATCTACTTTGAAAAATATATAAATACTTTAAAATCTAAGGATTACACTTTTTTATATATTCATCAAGGAGGAATAATTGGAAATATTTCAATGTTAAATAGATATAAAAATAAATATGATAAATAAAATATTTATTTTATTTTTAATGAAAAGAAGATAATATCCGCCCATGTTATCAAAAAAAGAAATAAAACTTATAAAATTCATTAAATATACTCCTGCTTTTATAGTTGGATTGGTATGTTTAATTATCACGATACTTATTACTGTTGACAAAAATATTACTTTAAAACAAGATTTAGAAACTTTAAAATACGACTATTTAGAAAAAAACAAAGAAATAATAAAAAATGAAGTTGAAAAAATTTATGACTATGCTTCCCATGAAAAATTAAATAGTGAAAAAGAATTAAAAAACAATCTAAAACAAAGAGTAGAAGAAGCTTATAATTTAACTAGTTATATTTATGAAAAGTATAAAAATAAAGAGAGTAAAGAACAAATTATTAATAGAATCAAAGATTCTTTAAGGGCAATTAGATTTAATAATAATAGAGGATATTTTTATATTAGTAATACATCTGGTATTAGTATTATGCATCCTATTAATCCAGAAATTGAAAATAAATCACTATTAGAAGTTACAGATAGTTTGGGCAATTTTATTTTAAAAGATACTATAGAAAATGCAAAAAAATCAGATGAATATTTTACTACACTTTATTGGAATAAACCAGATGATTTAAATACTAAATATAAAAAAATTACATTTAATAAAGTTTTTAAACCATACAATTTTATTATCGGAAGTGGTGAATATGTAGATGATTTTGAAAATATCATAAAACAAAAAATATTATCATATATTTCAAGTATAAAATATGGCAAAAATGGTTATATATTTGTTATTGATAACGAGGGTGTTTATTTAAGCCATATTGAAAAATCTTATGTAGGTCAAAATAGAATAGATTTAAAAGATAAAAATGGATTTATGATTACAAAAGAGATTATAAATCTTGCTAAAGATGGAAGAGAAGGATATCTAAAATATATTGGAACAATTAAACCACAAACAAGACTTCCTGCTGAAAAGATAACTTATGTAAAAGGTTTCAAAGATTGGAATTGGGCAATTGCAACTGGATTTTATACAGATGAGTTTGAAAAACAGATTTTCATAAAGCAAGAGAATATAAAAGATAAATTTAAAATGAATCTGATAAATTTACTTTTAATAAGTTTAATGTTGACTGGAATATTCTTATTTATATCATTTTATATTTCAAAAAAATTAGAAAAAAGATTTTTCAAATATAAACAGCAAGTGTTAAATCATATAAAAAAAGATAAACATAGACAATCTATATTAGCTCAACAATCAAAAATGGCTGCAATGGGTGAAATGCTTGAAAATATTGCTCATCAATGGAGACAGCCTTTAAGTGCAATTTCAACTATTTCAACTGGAATTAAAATTCAATATGAATATTCAGAAGTTAATAAAGAAGATGTTATTAAATCGATGAATACAATAGCTACAACAACAAAATATTTATCTCAAACAATTGATGATTTTAGAGATTATTTTAATCCGTTAAAAGAGGCTAGTTATTTTAATCTAAGAACAATATTTGAAAAAGTTTCTGATTTGCTTGAACCTCAATTAAATTTAAAAAATATCCAATTAATAAAAGACATTGATGATATTCATATCTTTGGAGTAGAAAATGAATTTTTACAAGTAATAATAAATATTTTAAATAATTCAAAAGATGAATTTGATAAAAAAGAGTTTGATAAAAAATATGTATTTATTGATACCAAAATTACTGATGATGAAATTATAGTTATTTTAAAAGATAACGCAGGTGGAATAGATGAAACAATTATAAACAAAGTATTTGAACCATATTTCACAACAAAAATTAAATCAAAAGGTACGGGGATTGGTCTTTATATGTCAAAAGAAATTATAGAAAAACATATGCAAGGATCTTTAACTGTTTTAAATGAGACTTATACATATAAAGAAAAAAGTTATATAGGTGCGGTTTTCTATATAACTTTTCAGAAGATAAGAAATGATTAAAAAGATTTTATAAATTTTATAAAGTCTTTTTCTTTTAATGCTTTTGCATAAATCCAACCTTGAATTTCATCACAGTTTTCTGCTTCTAGGAAATCTTTTTGCTGAATCTTTTCAACACCTTCAGCTATAACTTTTATTCCTAATTGTTTTGCTAAAGTAATAATAGTTCTTGCAATTGCTATATCTTTTTGACTATTTGGGATTTCATCTATAAATGACTTATCAATTTTTAATTTATCAATAGGAAACTGTTTTAGATAACTTAAAGAGGAATAACCTGTTCCAAAATCATCAATTGATAATTGAATACCTAATTTTTTTAGTTTTTTTAAAATTATTATAGACTCTTCCACATTTTCCATAATGAAACTCTCTGTTAATTCTAGTTCTAAAAACTTAGCATCAAGTTGAGAAATCTCTAAATTATTAAGTACAGTTTTAAAAATATCACTATGTTTTAACTGAATGGCTGAAATATTTACAGCAATTATTCCATTTAATAAGAGCTTTTGTTCTTGCAGTTCTTTCATAAAACTTGTAGCTTTTTTTAAAACAAAATCTCCTAAAGGAATAATTAACTTAGTCTCTTCTGCATGGGGAATAAATTCAGTTGGAGAGATAACTCCTAAACTTTTATGATTCCATCTTAAAAGTGCTTCTGCTCCAATAACTTTATTTGTTTTTATATCAATTTGTGGTTGGTAATAAACTTCAAATTCATCGTTTTTTAAAGCTTCACTTATCTCTTGTTTCATAATAATTTTTTCAAAGATTTCGCTTGTCATCTCATTTTTATAAAATTGGAATTGGTTTTTACCAGCATTTTTTGCACTATACATTGCCGTATCTGCTTGTTTAATCAACTCTTCTGCATTTAATCCATTGTTTGGAAATAGTGAAATTCCTATACTAATAGTTGTATCAAATAAATACTCTTCTAATTTTAATGGAAGCATAAAATCATTTAAAATATTTTTAGCAATTTTTTCAATATTTTTTTGTTCAATTATATCTTCAATAACAATGATAAACTCATCTCCACCAATTCTTGAAATAGTGTCATTTTTTCTTATATTTTTTTGTAATCTTTGAGCAACTAAATTGATGATTTTATCTCCAATAGAGTGTCCATAGGAGTCATTTATAAGTTTAAAGTTATCAATATCAATAAATAAAATAGCTAATTTTTGGTTTAAATCTATACATTTGTCAATAGATTTATCTAATCTAGCTTTTAATAATAATCTATTTGGTAAACTTGTAAGTGGATCATGATGAGCTAAATACTCTATTCTTTCATTTGATTTTTTGATTTTAGAAATATCAGAAAATAAAGCCACATAATTTAGTATTTTTCCATTAGAATCTTTTACAACACTAAGATTTAACCATTCTGGATATATTTCTCCATTTTTCTTACGATTCCAGATTTCACCTTTCCATGAACCATTTTTCTTTAATTCAGACCATAAATTAGCATAAAAATCACTATCATGTCTTCCTGATTTTAATATTTTTGGGCTTCTATTTTTAATCTCTTCAAAAGTATAACCTGTAATATTTGTAAAAGCACTATTTACAGAAATAATTTCATTATTTTCATCTGTTATTATAATTCCTTCTGTAGTATTTTCAAATACAATATCAGATAGTTTAAGTTTTTTTTCTATTTTTTCTTCTTGCGTAATATCTTTGAAAATACAATGTGTTCTTATTTCATCATTTATATTAGAAATATTTCCTGTAAAACTTGCAATGAATATCTCATTATTCTTTTTTTTCATTTTAATGCGTTCATGTTCTATATGTTCACCACTTAAAATTATTTTGAATTTTTCTTTTAAATATTCATGGGATTCATCAGTAAAATATATGAATTTTTGACCAATTACTTCATCTTTTTCATAACCTGTAATTTCAAGCCATTTTCTATTTACATTACAAATAATCCCCTTTTCATTTAGCGATTGATAAGGATAAGGTGCTTCTTCATATAAAAACTTGAATTTATTTTCAATTTGTCTATTTTTATTTGAAATTTCAGTGATATTTGTAAACAAAAGTTTTATAATTGAATTGTCCAATAAAACAGTATTTAAAATTGTTAATTGAAATAAATTATTATTAATTTCAATTACTTCATTCTCTTTAAAATCATTTAATTTAATCTTTTCATAAATAGCTTCCCATTTTAAAGCAGGAATAATAGTTGTAATATCACTATCAATTTTAATATCAAATAATTTTGCCGCTTTTTGATTAAACCAATATATGATTTGTTCTTCATCATTATCAAAAAGCTCAATTACTGCTTCATTTAATGAATTAAAAGTATTTTTTACATCTTTGAGTTTTGATTCTAAAAATAAATTGTAATTTCCTTTTATGTTATTTAAAATATCTTTTGAAGTAATCATAAAATATTCATGATTTGTTTTATCAAAAATAACAGCTCTTCTGATATCTTCTTTTTTCATTTTATTTACTATATCAAATAATAACTCTTCCTTGTCAAAACTTATAATATTTTTATGCATAAAATGTTGAATATTTAAAGTTGTGTCTATATGTTTTTGTGCAAGATTTATAACATCACTTTCTGTTAAAATTCCAATAAGTTCAGTTTTGTCAAATACTAAAATAGAACCTATATTTTTGCTATTCATTAAATTTATAACATTTTGAATATCAGATTCTTTTTGTACAGAAAATGCTTTTGAATTGTTTTTTATTAACTCTTTAACTTTTATATTTGTTTTAAATAAATCTTGTTCAAATTCAAAAATAATTTTTTCTTGAATGATAGAACCTAAATAATTATCATCTTTGTCTAAAATAAGAACTCTTCTAATATTGTGATTTAGCATTAATCCTAAAACATAATTTATTTCTCTATGTTGTTTAGATGTAATTAATTTTTTATTAGCAAAATTAAAGGCTTTTTGATTTAAATCTATATGTCTTGCATATAAAAATAGAATATCTCTTTCTGTGATAATTCCAATTGCTTTTTTTTCTTTTAATAAAATAAAATGTTTTGTTTTGTTTTTAATCATTAAGTCTAAAACTTCTTGTAGTGTTACATCAAAATTTATAGAATCTTCTAATTGTGAAATTAACTTAATTAAGCTCATTTTTGTCCTGTTTTTCAAGAGAGATTTGGGCTTTATCTTATCTAAAAAGAGCCTAATTAAAGCTAACACAATAAGTTTATATATCAAAATTTACATAACTTTAGATATAATCCCAAACTATGAAAAAGAACAATATAATATTAATAGGTTTTATGGGTGTTGGTAAGGGTACAGTTGCACGAGCATTGGTTAAAAAATCAAATATGTTTGCAATTGATACTGATGATTTAATCGAAAGTATGGAAAACAGAAGTATCAAAAAAATTTTTGAAGTTGAAGGTGAACCATATTTTAGAGCCTTAGAAAAAAAGACTGCTTTGTGGTTGGAAAAGAGTGTAAATAACACAATTATTTCAACAGGCGGTGGATTTTATAAGCAAGAAAACATAAACAAAATAGGAAAAGTTGTTTATTTAAAATCATCATTTCAAGGTATTCTTGACCGAATTAATGCTGCCCCAAATGCTGCAAATAAATTGAAAAAAAGACCACTTTTACAAAATATGGAAGAGGCAACAAAACTTTATAATGTAAGAGCAAAAGAGTATGAAAAAGTTGCAAAAATTATAGTTGATGTTGAAAATAAAGATATAAAAGATATTGTAAAAGAGATTTTAGGACAAATATAAATGAAAATAATTAATACAAAAGATGTAAATTTTAAATCAGAATTTGATGGAATTTTAGCCCGAGCTAAAAGTGATATCAAAGGTGTTTCAACAATTGTTATGAATATTATTGATGAAATTGTTCAAGAGGGAAATACAGCTTTAATAAGACATATTGAAAAATTTGATAAATGGGAAGTTAAATCTGATATTGATTTAATGATAAATCCAGATGATATGAAAAAAGCCTATGACAATATTGATGAAAAATTAAGAGATGCTTTACATATAGCTTTTAATAGAATTAAAACTTATCACGAAAAACAACTTCCAAAATCATGGATAGATTTTGAATCAAATGGAACAATTCTTGGACAAAAAGTAACTCCTGTTGATAGAGCAGGACTTTATATTCCAGGTGGAAAAGCTGCCTATCCTAGCTCACTTTTAATGAATGCAATTCCTGCAATTGTTGCAGGTGTAAAAGAGATAGTTGTTTGTACTCCAACTCCTGATAATGAAGTAAATGAACTTTTACTTGCTGCTTGTCACTTATGTGGAATTAAAAAAGCTTATAAAGTTGGTGGTGCATCTGCAATTGCTGCAATGGCATATGGAACGCAAACTATTCCAAAAGTTGATGTAATTACAGGTCCTGGAAATATCTTTGTTGCAACTGCAAAAAAACTTGTTTTTGGTGAAGTAAATATTGATATGATTGCAGGGCCAAGTGAGATTGGAATACTTGCAGATGAAACAGCAAAACCTCACTATTTAGCAATAGATTTATTATCTCAAGCTGAACATGATGAGATGGCAAGTTCAATTATGATTACAACTTGTGAAGAAGTTGCACAACTTACAAGTAATGAAGTTGAAGAGTATTTAAAAAGTTTAAGTAGAGAAACGATTGCTAGAAAATCAATTGAAGATAGAGGTGCAATTATAGTTGCCTCTTCAATGGAAGAAGCACTTGAATTAATGAATGAAATAGCTCCTGAACACTTAGAAGTTATGACAAAAAATCCATTTGAATTATTACCATTTATTAAACATGCAGGTGCAATTTTCTTAGGTGAAAATACTCCTGAACCAATAGGTGATTATTTAGCTGGTCCAAATCATACTCTTCCTACAGGAAGTACAGCTAAATTTTATAGTCCTTTAAATGTAGAAAATTTTATGAAAAAAAGCTCAATTATCAATTTTTCAAAAAATGCAATAAATGAATTAGGTGAAGCATGTGCGCTATTAGCTGACACTGAGGGATTAACAGCTCACGCAAAAGCTGTTAGAGTTAGATTAGAAAACAAATAATAAAAGAAAATATAAAGGAATATAGATGTCAACATTTAAAGATTGGTTTAGTGAAGATGAAGATGATATTTTTATGGGAAGTCCAAAATCAAAATTTTTTGATGTTTCAAGAGAAGCTTCAAAAGATATAGTTGAAGAAGAGATTGATAAAATCGTTGAAAAATTAGCTGTTTTAGAAATGATAATTAGTGAAGGCAAAGATGAAAACTTTGATATAAATGATTTTATCAAAGAGTACACTTTAGAAAACTATGAAAAAGTAAAAGCTATGAAAAAAGGTCTTTATGTTGAATTTACAGGTGAGATAATCTGTAGATTAGATTCATAAGGTTTAAAAGTGGAAGAGTTACAACAAGTAAAAGAACAAATAAAAAAATTTGTAGAAGTTTGTAATGACAAAAAAAGTTTAGAACTTTTAGATAAGTTAGCAACTGGAAAAATGTTACGTTCTAAACTTATTTTGAAAATTGCTGGAATAAATGAAGATAGTATTAAACTTTGTGCTGTTGTTGAGATGATTCACGCAGCTTCTCTTTTGCATGATGATGTAATTGATGATGCAGATACAAGACGTGGTCAGCCATCAGTTAATGCACTTTATGATAATAAAACTTCTATTATGTTTGGAGATATTTTATACTCACGTGCTTTTACTGAACTTTCACAAATGGATAAAAGAGTAGCTTATACTATTGCAAATGCTGTAACACTTCTTAGTATTGGTGAAATGATTGATGTTGATTTAACAAATAGTTTTAATAAATCTTATGATTTATATCTTGATATGATTTATAAAAAAACAGCTTCTCTAATAGAAGCATCAGCAAAAGCAGCTGCAATCTTAGCTGGACTAGATGTTGATAAATATGCCTTATATGGTAAAAATCTTGGACTTGCTTTTCAAATGGTAGATGATATTTTAGATATTACACAAGACTCAGCAACTTTAGGAAAACCAGCAATGTTAGATTTTGTTGAAGGAAAAGTAACAATTCCATATTTATTACTTCACGAAAGAGTTGAAGATAAAATAAAATTAGAGTCTTTATATAAAAAAGAGTTAACACAAGATGAGAGTACTTGGATAAAAGAGCAAATGAATATTACAAATGCTTTAAATGATTCAATTTTACAAGCTAAAGCTATCGGAAACGAAGCAATTAATGCGGTAATTGATGAAAAAGATAGCCAAACTCTTGTGATGATTATGAAAGCTATGATAGAAAGAGAGTTTTAAATGAGTTATTTAGTAATTAGTTTTTCTCACAAAAATATAGATATAAAAATGAGAGAAAAACTAGCTTTTAATGGCGAAGAAGATAAAGATAGATATTTAAGACAAATATTAGAAAACGAAAATACAAAAGAGGCTGTAGTTTTATCAACTTGCAATAGAGTTGAAATAGTTACTAGATCTTCAAATGTAAAAAGTAGTGCTAAAAATATTATAGAAAAACTATCAGCATATTCAGGTTTAGATTTTGATACTTTATATGATAGAGCTGATATTTACGATAATGATGGAGCAGTTCATCATCTTTTTTCAGTTGCATCTGCTTTGGATTCTTTAGTAATTGGTGAAACACAAATTGTTGGACAATTAAAAGATGCTTTTAGATTTTCACAAGCAAAAGGACATTGTTCAACAAATATAACAAGAGTTATGCATTATGCTTTTAAATGTGCTGCAAATGTTAGAAATGCAACAAGTTTAGGAACTGGTTCAGTTTCTGTAGCTTCAACAGCCGTTGCAAAAGCAAAAGAAATTATTGGAAATACAAAAGGTGTAAAAGCTTTAGTTATTGGTGCTGGTGAAATGAGTGAACTAACAATTAAACACTTGATTTCATCTGGTTTTGATGTAGTTCTTACAAGTCGTGATATGAAAAAAGCTCAAAATTTAGCTAGTACCTTTGAAGTAAAAGTTGATGTTGAACCATATAGTGAACTAACAAATTTATTAGCAAAAGTACCTGTTATGATAACAGCAACTTCAGCTCCATATCCAATAATCACAAAAGAAAATGCTCCAAGCGCTTCTTTTAATAGATATTGGTTTGATATTGCAGTTCCAAGGGATATTGATGAAAATATCTCATTAAGTGGTTTAGAAATTTTTTCTGTTGATGATTTACAAGATATTGTAAATGAAAACATGAGTTTACGAGCTGAACAAGCAAAAACTGCTTATGGAATAGTAAGTCGAATGTCAATGGAATTTTTTGAGTGGTTAAAATCTTTAGAAATAGAACCAGTTGTAAAAAACCTTTATATAAAAGGTGACACAATTATCGATAAAAAAGTTAAAAATGCCATAAAAAAAGGTTATATAAGAGCTGAGGAAGAAGAAAATATTAGAAAACTTTGTCAAACAGTAATCACAGAATATTTACATAATCCATCAAAACAATTAAAAGATATTTCAAAAAATATGGAGTGTGATTTAGTTGTTTCAACTGTTCAAAATATGTTTGCATTAAATAAAGAATCAAACATACCAAAAAAATACAAATGTGACCATCTAACAAAAAATTAAAATAGGAAAATAATCAATGAAATTTAGTAAAATGTTTATCCCAACAACTAAAGAAACACCAAATGATGCGACATTGCCATCACATCAATTTTTATTAAGAGCTGGATTTATTGCTCAAACAGGAGCTGGAATTTATGATTTTATGCCTATGGGAAAAATTGTTTTAGATAAAATCAGAGCTGTTGTAAAAGATGAAATGGACAAAGCAGGAGCAAATGAAGTTCAATTTGGTTTTGTAACTCCTTTATCTCTTTGGGAAGAATCAGGACGAGCAAATACAATGGGAAATGAGCTTTTAAGATTTAAAGATAGAAAAAATACAAATTTTGTTTTATCTCCTACAAATGAAGAAGCTGTTGTAAATATGGTAAAAAATAGAATCACTTCATATAAAGATTTACCAATTCATCTTTATCAAATAAATACAAAATTTAGAGATGAAGCAAGACCTAGATTTGGTCTTATGAGAGGTAGAGAATTCTTAATGAAAGATGGATACTCTTTCCACTCTTCCCCTGAAGATTTAGTAAGAGAATTTAATCTTATGGAAGAGACTTATAAAAAAGTTTATACAAGACTTGGTTTAAATTTTAGAGTTGTTGCTGCTGATAGTGGTGCAATTGGTGGAAGTGGTTCTAAAGAATTCCATGTAATAGCCGATTCAGGAGAAGATACAATTGTTGTATGTGATTCTTGTGATTATGGAGCTAATATTGAAGCAGCAACTAGAAAAGCTGTAACAAAAGAGAAATTAGAAACAATTAATATTGAAAAAATCGAAACTCCAAATTGCAAAACAATAGACGAAGTTAGTACTTTTTTAAATGCTGATTCATATTATTCAATTAAAGCTGTAATCAAAAAAGCTGTTTATGAAGATAAAACACAAATAGTTGTTTTCTTTGTAAGAGGTTGTGATGAATTAGAAGAGACTAAAGCTTGTAATTCAGTTGCTGCTTTAGAATTAGCTGATGCTAATGAAGATGATTTAAAAGATGCTGGTTTAGTTGCTGGATATTGTGGAATTATTGATTTACCTAAAAATGTAAAAGTTGTAGTTGATAATGAACTACAAGGAGAAAACCATTTAGTTTGTGGAGCAAATGAAGAAAATTACCATTTAAAAGGTGTTGATTTAACTGTTTTAGAATTAAATTATGCGGATTTAGTTGCTGTTCAAGAGGGAGATATTTGTGCTTGTTGTGGTGGAAAATTATCTTATACAAAAGGGATTGAAGCAGGGCATATTTTCCAATTAGGAACAAAATATTCACAAGCTATGAATGCAAACTTTTTAGATGAAAATGGAAAAGCAAAACCTTTTGTTATGGGATGTTATGGAATTGGAGTTTCAAGATTAGTAGCAGCTGTAATTGAGCAAAACCATGATGAAAAAGGTTGTCTATGGACAAAAGAGACAACACCTTTTATGGTTGACATTATTGTTTCAAACTCTAAAAAAGAAGAAGAAGCAAGTGCTGGTGAAAAAATCTATGAAGATTTAAAAGCAGCTGGAGTTCAAGTACTTTTAGATGATAGAATAAATGCTAGATTTGGTTTTAAAATGGGAGACTTTGAATTAATTGGTTTTCCTTATGCTGTTGTAATTGGTAAAAAATTGCCAGATGGATTTGTAGAAATCGTTGATAGAAAAACTTTAGAAAAAACAGATGTAAAAATTGAAGATGTAGTTTCTAGAATAATTGAATTAATTAATTAAATAATAGGAGAAAATTTGGAAAAAGAGTTAGAAAAAAATATAGATGGAATAACAAAAAGTATAACATCATATATTCCAGATAATATTGTTGAAATTATTAGCAGTTATACTTTTTCATTATTAATGGCTTTATTAATTTTTGTTATTGGAAAATGGGCTGTTAATAAAATAGTTGAACTATTTGGAAAAGTTTTAAGAAAAGTAAAAGGAATGGATGAAACTCTAATTAAATTTTTAGAGAATATCGTTTATTACGCTTTAATGATTGTTGTTCTTTTAACATCTTTAGGAAAACTAGGAGTTGAAACAACTTCATTTTTAGCAATTCTTGGAGCAGCTGGTCTTGCTATTGGTTTAGCTTTAAAAGACTCTTTAGGAAATTTTGCTTCAGGTGTTATGATTATTTTATTCAAACCTTTAAAAGTAGGGGATTTTGTTACAGCTGCTGGCGTTACTGGAACTGTGAGTGAAGTTGGCATTTTTAATTCTGTTTTTATAACAGGTGATAATCAAAAAATTATTGTTCCAAATGGAGCAATTACAAGTGGAACAATCACAAATGTAAATGCTTTTGATACAAGAAGAGTTGATTTAATTGTTGGTATTGGTTATGGGGATGATATTAAAAAAGCAAAAGATGTTTTAAATTCAATTATTAAATCAAATGAAAAAGTTTTAGTTGAAAAAGGTATTACTGTATCTGTAGGTGAACTTGCAGATTCATCGGTAAATTTTGTAGTTAGAGCTTGGGTTAAAACACCTGATTATTGGGATGTGAAATTTGCTTTAACTGAATCAATAAAAACTACATTTGATAAAGAGGGTATTTCAATTCCATATCCTCAACAAGATGTACACCACTATAACAAAATTTAATCTACCTTCTATTTTAGAAGAGATTTTAACTGACCTACAAAAAATTGGCTCTACTCCAATTTTAGTAGGTGGAAGTGTAAGAGATCACTTTTTAAATATTCCTGTAAAAGATTATGATGTAGAAATCTTTGGAATAGACTGCTTTGAAACAATTGAAAAATGCCTACAAAAATATGGTTCTGTTAAATTAGTTGGAAAATCATTTGGAGTATTAACTCTTAGCGTTGATGAATATGATTTTGATTTTGCACTTCCTCGAACTGAAAAAAAAGTTGGGAATACTCACCAAGACTTTGAAATAACAACAAATGCCAAACTAAGCTTCAAAGAGGCAGCTTTAAGAAGAGATTTTACTATAAATGCAATAGGATACGATTTTTCACAAAAAGAGTTTTTAGACCCCTTTGATGGAATAAAAGATTTAAAAAATAAAACTATAAAACATATAAACGATAAGACTTTTATTGAAGATAGTTTACGCGTTTATAGAGCTGTTGGTTTTGCTAGTAGATTTAATTTTAAACTAGAAGAGAAAACAAAAGAGCTTTGCAAACAAATAGTTTTAAGTAATGAGTTAGAGTATTTACCAAAAGAGAGAATTTATGAAGAGTTTAAAAAACTCTTTTTAAAATCATCAAAACCATCAATTGCTTTTGAACTAATGAGAGAGTTAGGCATTTTAAAATATTTTTCTGAATTAGAAGTTTTGATAAATTGTATTCAAGATAAAGAGTATCATCCAGAAGGTGATGTTTGGATTCATACGATGATGTGTATTGATGAAATGGCTAGAATTTTAAAAGAAGAAAATATAGAAGATGAATATAGAAAACTATACCTATTTTACGGAATTCTTTGCCATGATTTTGGAAAACCTTTTTGTACCCAAGAGATTAATGGAAAAATAACTTCACATAAACATGAATCTTTAGGAATAGAGCCAACAATCTCTTTTTTATCAAAACTCACAAATGAAAAAAAATTTATAGAAATAGTTTGTACTTTAGTGAAAAATCATTTAGCACCTTTTCAACTATATTTGGCAGAATCATCTTTAAAAGCTATCAAAAGATTATCATTAAAAGTAAATATTGAAGATTTATGTTTAGTTTGTTTGGCCGATTGTTTAGGAAGAACTATTTTAGATAAAGATAAATGTCCAAAGGCAACTTCTTGGCTTTTAGAAAAAGCAAAAGAGTTAAATATAGAAAATAAGGCAATAGAACCATTGATCCAAGGAAGAGATTTAATAGCTTTAGGCTTTAAACCTTCAAAAGAGTTTAAAGAGATTTTAGAATTTGCTTTTGATTTACAGTTAGATGAAAACCTAGAAAAAGAGTTACTTATTGATAGAATAAAAGAAAAATATTAAAATAAATTATTTTTTTGTTATTTTTTAAGTGATTTTTAAAAAAAATACAATAGAATAAATCAAACTTTTAAGGAGAAAACATGAAAAAATTTTTAAGTTTAGTTGCTGTTCTTGGACTAACAACATCAATCTATGCAAATGACAACACAGGTTGTGGATTAGGTTCAATTGTAATTAAAAAACAAAATACGGTAGCTTTACAAGTATTAGCTGCAACAACAAACGGAACTTCAGGAAGTCAAACTTTTGGAATTACAAGTGGAACATCAAACTGTTCTAAACCAAATAGTTATGTATCTAATGACAAATTAAATAGATTTGTTGCTGAAAATATGGATGAATTAGCATTAGATATTTCAGCAGGTCATGGAGAAACATTGGCTACTGTTGCAAAACTTATGAATGTTGAAGACAACGCTGCATTCTCTTCAAAATTACAAGCAAATTTCACTAGTATTTATTCAAGTGAAAATGTAACTTCTGCTACTGTTATTGATTCAATTGCTAAATATATGTAATTTTTTTAATAGAAAAAGTAAGTATTTTTTACTTACTTTTCTATTTTTCACTTCTTGTTTCGCATCTTCATCTACAAACTCTTTTATTGAACAAACAAAACTTTATAAAAATCCCTATTGGGCAAAACTTCTTCATTATAGAAGTGGAGAAAGTGAAGTAGATTCAAATAACTTTTTTATATCAAAAGATGGAAAAACTGATTTAAAAAAAGAGTTATTTGAAACTATAAACTCTTTAGAAAGTGGCAAAGATGATGTAATATGCAGATTTCCATTAAGAGTTAGTTGGTTAAAAGAGAATATTCCCCAACTTGAAAAAAATATAATCTCTTACTCTTGCCCTAAATTAGATGAATACATAAAGGCTATGAATGCAAAACATGTAACAATGGTTTTCCCAACAGCTCATATAAATTCTCCCGCTTCAATGTACGGACATACTTTTTTAAGAGTTTCATCAAATGATGATACACCTTTAATCTCAAATGCAGTTAATTATGCTGCTAAAACTGATGACACAAATGGATTGATTTTTGCTTATAAAGGTTTGTTTGGAAAGTATGAGGGAAGATATTCAATTTTGCCATATTATGAAAAAATAAAAGAGTACAATAATTTAGAGCAAAGGGATATTTGGGAGTATGATTTAAATTTAAATCAAGAAGAAGTAAATAGATTAGTTTTACACGCTTACGAATTAAAAGATTCATATTCTGATTATTTCTTTTTTAAAGAGAATTGCTCTTACAATATTTTATGGTTATTAGAAGTTGCAAGAGATGACTTAGATTTAGTTAGTCATTTTACTTTTAAAACAGTTCCTTTAGATTCTATAAAAATTTTAAAACCATATAATCTAATAAAATCATCAAATTATCGTTATTCAAGTATGAAAAAGATGAAAAATATTTTAAATGAAAAAATACAAAATAAAGAGTATCTAAAAGGTTTTGTAAATAAAGATGAACTCTTAAATGAAAACCTAAGCCAAGAAGATAAAATCTCTTATTTGGATTTTAAAATCTCTTATTTACAATATCAAAGAGCAAATAATGATTATGATAAAAAAGAGTATTTAAGTAAATATTTAAAATTATTAAAACAAAGAAGTGCTTATAATAGTGCTTCAAATTATGATATTAAAACTCCTTTTGATCCATTATATTCTCACGATTCTGCAAGAGTTTCTATGTTTTATGATTCAAGTGATAGTTTTGAGTTAAGTGCTAAACCAGTTTACAACGATATTTATGATATTAGTGATGGTTATTTATCTGGAGCGTATATTGATTTTTTTGATTTAGGTATAAAAAAAGAAAAAGATGAAAAGATAAAACTAGATAAATTTACTTTACTAAAAATAAAATCATTAGCACCTCAAGATATGTTCTTTAAGCCAATATCATGGGGAATTGATTTAGGATATGAACATTTTAAAGACAAAAGTGATTACTTAAAAATTAAACCAGAAACAGGGCTTACTTTTGGAGATGAAAAAGATTTTGTTTATATAATGATTGGTTCAAATATTTATTATAAAGATAGTGACCAATTATATTCAGCTGGTTCAACTTTAGGTTTCATTACAAATAGATTTGAAGATTTTAAACTAGGAGCAGCTTACTCTTATGATAAATATAATAAAGACTTAGAAAATAATCAAATTGAACTATTCTTAACTTATAAATTAGAACAAAATTCTGCATTAAATGTAAAATATATAAATGATGATTTGTATGAAAAAGATAAAAAAAGAGTTAAAATAGGAATTTCTTACTATTTTTAACTCTAGTATTTATGGTCGATAAATCTTATTATCAGTTCCATTTACAACATGGAAGATATTTATATTATATTTTCTTGAGTAATACTTTAAAAGAATATCTTGTAAAGTCGGCTCAATTGAAGGTGTAAACCAAGCATTATTTGAAATAACAATCATATATTTTGTATCACCTAAGTTTTCAAATATCTTATCTGTAGTTGCTTCGTAACAAATTGCATTTCTAAATTTCTCACCTTTGATTGTAAAATCAGTTGGCGCACTAGCTTTTGAGTAATCTTGCGCTCCATTATAAAAAATTTTATTTATAAAATCAACAAGAAACTTAGGAAAAGGAATCTCTTCTCCAAAAGGAACTAGAACTACTTTCTTAGCTATTTCAACTTCTCCTTTACTAAAATGGTAAGAAGCATTATATATTTGACTATCTTCAACATATAAAGCACCAGTTATAATATCGATTTTATATGATAATTCTTTTAGTTTTTCAAGTAGAACTTCGTTTCTATTTAAAACAGTTGTAAATGCAGTTTCAGGTAAAACAACTAAATCTTTTTGTAAGTCTATACCGTTATTTATTTGTTCAAAGTTTTGTTCATCTAATGTTGATTTATACTTTTTATCCCATCTTAAATTTTGATCTACATTCATTTGTGGCATGTAGATTTTTGCAATTGGATTTTGAATATATTCACCTTTTGGTAGATTTAAAGTAAATAAAAGAGGAATAATTGCTAATACTTTAAATCTTTTTAGTTTTATTATAAAATAAAAAGTTACTAATACAAGAAAAAAATCAAGTTTACTAATACCAATATATGAATCAACAAATAAAAGTTCAAACTTCATCCAATTAAAACCAAATGGTGCAAAAAAAGTAAATGCAAAAATTGTTAAAATTCTAAAAGTTAATCTATCAAAAAAAGCAAAAAGATAAAAAATTATTGCATAAACAATACCTATAAAGATTAGAATAACAGGTGTTAAATAAACTAAATCATAATATTGAAGGCTAACTGCCATCCACCAACACCATAAAACTCCAGTAAAAAAACCACTTATTAATAGTGCTTTTTTAGGAATAATTAATAAAAAATATAAAGCCAAGAGTCCTAAAATTGTATTTAAAATTTTAAATTCAATATTAAAATAACTCAAATATATGAAAGAACTTAATAAAATAGAGCTGATGAAGCCTTTTATTATGAAGTTTTTGTTAGAATAATCGCGTTTTAGAAAAAACATAATAAACTACTTTTTAAAAGGAAATTTGATGAATACAGATTTAATAAGCTCATTGCTGCCTCTAGTTGCATTATTTGCAATTTTTTACTTTTTGATTATCAGACCACAACAAAAACAAGCGAAAGCTCACAAAGATATGGTTGCTAATTTGAAAAAAGGTGACAAAATTGTAACAAATGGTGGCTTAATAGTAGAGGTTGCAAAAGTTGAAGAGACTCATTTTGTAGTAAAAAACAGTGATAACACTGAAATGAAACTAATGAAAGAGTTTGTTGCTAAGCTTTTAGAGGACTAATATTTTTCAAAATTTTAAGATATGTAAATTTTACATATCTTATAACTTCAAATTTCATACCTAATTTAAGGAAAAAGAATTGAAAATCTTTAATTATAGACTTATAATTTTTGTATTAAGTATTGTATTTGGTATTGTTTTCTCAATCCCATCTTTATTACAAACAGATACAGGAAAAAAAATATCCCTTGGACTTGATCTACAAGGTGGATTACACATGCTTTTAGGTGTTAATACACAAGAAGCAGTAACTTCAAAAATCAAAACAATTGCAACTTCAGTAAAATATTTTTCAGATGATGAAGAGTTATTAATTGATGGGCTTTCAATTGATTCTGATAGTGTAGTTTTTACATTACTTGATAAAGATGAAGTTTCAAAAATGGATGAAATGTTAAACAAAATAAAAGGTTTAGCGATTTCAAGAGATGACTTAAAATATACATTAAAATTAACGCCTGAGGATATTGCTAAAACAAAAGATTTGGCAGTTGTTCAAGCAGTTGAGACTATTAGAAATAGACTTGATCAATTTGGTTTATCAGAACCTTCTGTTTTAAGACAAGGTGATACAGATATCGTTGTAGAACTTCCTGGAATTAAAACAGCAGAAGATGAAAAAGCTGCTCGTGAACTTATTTCAAAACCTGCAAATCTTGAATTGATGGCAGTTAATGAAGATAAAAATGACCAAGTATATACTATGACTTCTTCACAAGCTGCTGCTTATGGTGATGTTATTTTAGAAGATACAAAAAATCCTAAAATCAAATATCTTGTAAGAGAAATTCCAATTTTAAATGGATCTCAAGTAATAGATGCTCAAGTTGCTTTTGACCAAGGGAATCAAGCAATTATTAATTTTACACTAAATTCAACTGGTGCTAGAATTTTTGGTGACTTTACATCAAAAAATATTGGTAAAAGATTAGCTGTAGTTTTAGATGGGAAAGTTTATTCAGCACCAAATATCAGAGAAAGAATTGGTGGTGGAAGTGGACAAATTTCAGGTGGATTTACTGTTCAAGAAGCTGGAAATGTGGCAATTGCTTTAAGAAGTGGTGCTTTACCTGCAACTGTAACATTACTTGAAAAAAGAAGTGTTGGACCATCTTTAGGGGCTGATTCAATAAAAGCTTCTTCAATTGCTTTAATTTCTGGTTTTGCATTGGTATTTGTATTCATGATTATTTATTACAGACGAGCTGGAATAGTTGCAAATGTTGCACTTATTGCAAATGTATTTATTATTATTGCTGTAATGGCAATGTTTGGGGCAACATTAACACTTCCTGGAATGGCTGGAATCGTACTTACAATTGGTATGGCAGTTGATTCAAATGTTATTATCACTGAAAGAATTAGAGAAGTATTACATGAGGGTGCATCTGTAGCAAAAGCTTTAGAAGATGGGTACTCAAATGCAATGAGAGCTATTGTAGATTCAAATATCACGACTTTACTTGCAGCAATGATTTTATATGCTTATGGTACAGGACCAATAAAAGGGTTTGCAATTACTATTTCAATTGGTATTTTAACTTCAATGTTAACAGCAATTTTAGGAACTCATGGAATGTACGAAGCATTATTACCTAAAATAACTAGAGATAAAAATCTAAAAAAATGGTTTGGAGTTAATTAATGGAAATTTTTAAAACAGAAAAAATTTACAATTTAATGGGTAAAAGAGTTGCCTTTTTAGGTTTTTCTTCTATTCTTGTTATTGCATCAATTATTTTACTTTTAACAAAAGGTTTAAACTTTGGTATTGATTTTGCTGGTGGAACTATTGTTCAAGTTAAATATGAAAAAGCAGCACCAATTGACCAATTAAGAGATCTTTTAAAAGAGACAAAATATTCAAATGCTGTAATCAGTGAATTTGGAACTCCAAATGAGGTTGTTATTAGAATTACAGGAAGTACTTCAAATTTAGCAAATGATATTGGTGATGAAATGAATGTAATTCTAGCTCCAACTGGAAAGTTTGAGATTAGAAGAGTTGACATGGTAGGACCAAAAGTTGGTGGCGAATTAAGAGAAAAAGGTTTAAAAGCTTTGTTCTTTTCATTAGTTGCAATGTTAATTTATGTTTCTTACCGATTTGAATGGAGATTTGCTGTAGCTTCTATTTTAGCCTTACTTCATGATGCTACAATTGCTATGGGAGCTGTTAGTTTATTTAATGTTGAAGTTAATTTAGATATTTTAGCTGCAATTTTAACACTTCTTGGATATTCAATTAATGATACGATTATTGTATTTGATAGAATTAGAGAGAACTTACAATCTACAAAAGATACTCTTTTAGAAAATGTTATAAATGTTTCAGTTACTAAAACTTTATCAAGAACAACACTTACATCTTTAACAGTGTTATTCGTTGTTTTAACTTTATTGCTTTTTGGTGGAGAGATTATTTACGGATTCTCATTTACACTATTTGTTGGGGTTATTGTAGGAACATATTCATCAATTTTCGTAGCATCAAGTTTCTTAGTTCAATTAAAATTCTCAATTGAAGATTTTAAAGCTAAAGAGGCTGAGAAATTAAAAATTGCTAAAGAAAAAGCTAGAAATAGAGCTATGTATGAGCAAGGTACAGTTTGATAAATAGGTAGTTTTAACAAATTATGTTTTTCAAAAGGAGAGAGTTTTTGACTTTCTCCTTTTTTTATGGTTTTAATTTTATATTAGTTTTTGTTTTGGGCTATTGGATTTGTTTGTTGTGATGCTTCTTACTTTTTCTTTTTAGTAAAGAAAAAGTAAGCAAAAAGAAAAGCGTATCGAAAGTTGCATTTTAGGGATTGATTTCAATCTTCGCTAAAATTGCAAAACTCGCTGTCGCTCAAACAGTTGCAATTTCTTAACGCTCATCAATCAATAAATCTAATCCTCAAAATACAAATCGATACCAAAATCCTGCTCATCCATACTTTTAAATTTTTAACAATCTTTTTGAATAAAGAAATATCAAGAAAAAGAGGTGAGCATTTTCAAAATAGTGTTAAGAAAAATCTATATAAATTCGTAAAGAAATTTGAACTGTTTGAAGACTGAGGTACGAAGTCAAGTTTTCAAATTTTAGAATTTGTATAGATTTTTTAGCTATTTTGAATCCCTGCGAACGCTTTTCTTTTGCTAACTTTTCTTTACTAAAAAGAAAAGTAGAATCCTCAAAGAATAAGAAATGTATAATCTTATTAAAAAATAATCGATAAAAAAATTTACTACATAATTTGTAGTTCAATTTATTATATTTTATATTCAGCATTCACAAAAGATTTTGTTTAAATATTTTTTCAAATACAATCAATCCATTTTCAATTATGACTGGAAAAGAAGAATTGACATTTGGAATATTGCTTTACAAAATCACAATTGCATACTTGATCTACCAATTAATTATCTCAATAAGACAAAATACAAGAAGAAAATAATTTATTTTAGCCTTGAAACAAGGCTAATTTAAGAGGTACTTTTGATATAATAAAGTTCATGTTTACACAAACACTCATTATAAGAAGAAAATTATGCAAGAACAAACTCATAACACAAATTTATACCAAAAAATAAAAGACAAATTTGATTTAATTACCTCAAATAACGGCAAAAATTGGTTATTAGCATTAAACTGGATCTTGCTAATTGAACTATTCTCTACAGTTTTAGAATATGAGTTTATTGATATATCAAAAAAATTTGTAGTATACATTCCAAGTAGTATTCAAAAAGAATTACTAATAGCTATAATGATTGTTCTTTTTATTTGGTACAGCATTTATAATTTTGTTCATATGAGAAAAGAACCATTTTTTGTTTTTACACTTTATCTTAGTATTTGTATTTATCTTTTAATTACAGATGATTTATCTTTTAATCTCTTAGCTCATAATCTTAATTTTTTTGAATTAACAATTGATGGTTTTGGTTTTTATTTAATTATTCAATTAATCCTAAAATTTATCATGTTTTATTTGATTTATAAAATGATAGTTGCCTTTAGAAATAGGAATAACAGTATATAGTTTTATAGCCAAAAAGCAATTTTTTATCATTTTTTAGCTAAAATATTTGCCTTAACAAAAGCAAAAATTATAAAAGGATAAAAATGGATTGGGGTAAAGTAACCTATATTTTCTTTTCACTAATGTCTTTAACTACAACTGCTGGATTTCTATTTGAGCCTAATGCGATAGCATTATTTATAGCAGCTGGTGTTAATGTAATCTCAACAATATTAAAACTTGGTGTTAAAAATCTACTTGCAGCTGAATTATTAGCTAGTTCGTTAGTTGCAGATTTACATCTTATTCCTTCATTTATGGTACTTACATTTACAAATGATGTAAGGTTATCAATCGCTTTAGCTATTGGTGCAATTGTTGCAAATACTTTCTCTATAGCCTTAGCGTTAATAGAAAGTGCAAAAAGTCAAGATAAGGATGAATTTTAATGGAATATGTTTCAAAAGAGATTGAAAAAAAATGGCAAACTTTTTGGAGTGAAAATCAATCTTTTGAGCCAAGTGATGATAAAACAAAAGAGAAAAAATATATTTTAAGTATGTTCCCATACCCAAGTGGAAGAATTCACATGGGACATGTAAGAAATTATTGTCTAGGCGATGCTTTTGCTAGACATTTTAGAAAATCTGATTTTAATGTTTTACACCCAATTGGTTGGGATAGTTTTGGAATGCCAGCTGAAAATGCAGCTATTAAACATAAACTTCATCCAAAAAAATGGACTTATGAAAATATTGATTATATGAGAGATGAGTTAAAAGCTTTAGGTTTATCTTTTTCAGAAACTAGAGAATTTGCAACAAGTGATGAGCTTTATACAAGATGGGAACAAGAGTTTGTTATAAAAATGTATGAAGCAGGAATTATTTATAGAAAATCAGCAACAGTAAACTGGTGTCCACACGATTTAACAGTTTTAGCAAATGAACAACTTGAAGATGGTTGTTGTTGGAGATGTGGAACGGAAGTTGTACAAAAAGAGATGCCAGGATATTATGTAGGTATTACAAAATATGCTCAAGAACTACTTGATGATTTAGAATTACTTAAAAATGATTGGCCAAGCCAAGTTTTAACAATGCAAGAAAACTGGATTGGAAGAAGTGAAGGTTTAGAGTTTAAATTTGAATTATCATTAGAATCAAAAGTAAAATTAGAAAGACAATTCTCTAAATATATGGTATTTACAACAAGACCTGATACTATTTATGGAGTGTCATATTCAGCACTTGCACCTGAACATCCAATTGTAAAATATATGCTTGATAATAATCTTTTACCAGAAAAAAAGATAAAAGCTATAAAAGAGATGCAAAAAGTTACTGAAAGAGATAGAGCAACTCAAGAAAAAGAGGGTGTATCTTTAGAAATTGATGTAATGCATCCATTAACAGGTGCAAAAATTCCTGTTTGGGTAGCAAACTTCGTATTAAGTTCATATGGTGGAGGTGCAGTTATGGCTGTTCCTGCACATGATCAAAGGGACTTTGAATTTGCTAAAAAATATGATTTACCTATAAAACAAGTAATTGTGGGAAATGAAGGAATAATTCAAAAACAAACAGAAGCATATACAGCTGAGGGTAAATTAATAGATAGTGAAGGATTCACAGGTTTACCAAATACAAAAGCAAAAAAAGCAATTGTTTATCACTTTGAACAAAACTCTTTAGGTGTAAAACAAATTAATTTTAAACTAAGAGATTGGGGAGTTTCAAGACAAAGATATTGGGGGGCACCAATTCCTTTTGTTCATTGTGAGACTTGTGGATTAGTTCCTGAAAAAACTGAGAATTTACCAATTGCATTGCCTGTTGATGTAGAAATTACAGGTGAGGGAAATCCATTAGACAATCATCCAACTTGGAAGCATTGCGCTTGTCCAAAATGTGGAAAACCAGCAATAAGAGAAACTGATACTTTAGATACTTTTGTTCAATCATCTTGGTATTTTTTAAGATATGCAACTAATCCAAAATCTTGGAATGAAGTTGGTATCTCAAAAGAAGATAGTGATTATTGGATGGATGTTGACCAATATATTGGTGGAATTGAACATGCAATTTTACACCTTTTATATGCAAGATTTTTTACAAAAGTATTAAATGATTTAGGTTACACAAACTCAAGAGAACCATTTAAAAAACTACTTACTCAAGGTATGGTTTTAAAAGATGGTGCAAAAATGTCAAAATCAAAAGGAAATGTAGTTGATCCTGATTTAATAGTTGAAAAATATGGAGCAGATACAGCAAGACTATTTATGTTATTTGCTGCACCTCCTACAAAAGAGCTTGAATGGAATGATAGTGCAGTTGATGGAGCATATAGATTTATTAAAAAGTTCTATGAAAGAGCAGCTAATGTAACTTCAACTGGCTTAGAAACTTTTGTTACTCTTGATCACTCAACTTTAAATAAAGAAGAAAAAGAAGCAAGAAAAAAAGTATATGATGCCTTATTAAAATCAAATGAAGTATTTAATAAAACTTATACTTTTAATACTTTAATTGCTTCTTGCATGGAAGCTTTAAATGCTTTGCAAGCACAAAAAAATGAAACTGTTTGGGCTGAGGGTTATTATATTTTAACAAATATTTTAGAGCCAATTATTCCACATGCTTGTTGGGAATTATCACAACAGTTATTTAATCTTGAAAATTTTAATAAAAAACTTGAGATTAAAGAAGAAGTTTTCGCTTTTGATTCTATAATTTTAGCAGTAACTGTTAATGGTAAAAAAAGATGTGAAATTGAAGTTGCACCAGATACTTCAAAAGAAGAGATTTTAGCCCTTGCAAAAACAGCAGCTGCTAAATGGTTGGGTGAGAGTGAATTAATTAAAGAGATTGTTGTTCCAAATAAACTTGTGAACTTTGTAATAAAAGGATAAAACAATTATGAATATTTTAAAAAAAGTACTATTTGTACTTTTTACTTTTACTATTTCATTTTCATTTTTAGGATGTGGATATAAACCTGCAACTTATTATGCAAAAGAAGAGATTAATGGAAATGTTTTTGTAAAAGTTTCAATTGATTTAGAAGATCCACAAAACTCTGTAATTGTTAAAGATTCTATTAACAAAATGTTAATTCAAAAACTAGATGTGCAACTAGTTGATAAAGAGTCTTTATCTGATACTGTAATGTATGTTAAAGTTAATTCCGCAAGAATGCAAGCTTTACAATATGATAGATCTGGTTATAATAAATTATATAGAGCAATAGTAACACTAAATATTTCTTACTTGAAAAAAAGTGAAAATAAAAGAAAATCATTTAGTGTTAGTGGAGAATATGACTTCTCTATTGATAATGGTACAAGTATAAATGATACTCAAAGATACCAAGCAATTGTTCAAGCAGCTGATAAAGCCTTAGAAGAAGTATTATCAAAAATTGCAGTTTTATCATTTAAAAAATAGATGTTAGTAGATTTTAAAAAAGTAAACTTAGAAGAGTTTTTGAAATATAAAACTCTTTATTATGACAAGATAGATTTTACAGTCGTAAAATCTTCTTGGGAAAAATTATCAAAAAAAATAAAACTCCCTTTTGTAATTCATATTGTTGGAACCAATGGAAAGGGAAGTACAGGAAGATTTTTAGCTCACTATTTATATAAAAAAGAGTTCAAAGTTTTACACTATAGCTCTCCTCATATTTTAAAATTTAATGAAAGAATTTGGATAAATGGCTTTGATGTAAGTGATGAAGCCCTAGAAACAGCTCATAAATTTTTACAAGATTTATTTGAAATAGAGCTACTTGAAAAATTAACATATTTTGAATATACAACTCTTTTAGCCTTTTATTTATCAAAAGATTTTGATTATTTAGTTTTAGAAGCTGGACTTGGTGGAGAGTTTGATGCTACAAATGTGGTTGAAAATAATCTATCACTAATCACAACAATCGGTCTTGATCATCAAAGTTTCTTAGGAAATACAGTTGAAGAAATAGCAGCAACAAAAATGCGCTCGTGCGATAATAAAATGCTTATTGGTTATCAAGTTTTCCCTGAAGTTGCAAAAACAGCTTATGAAGTAAAAGAGCAAATTTTAGAGCAACGAAATAGAGATATTGAAATAATTGAAGTAAAAGAGTTTGATAAATACTCAATAAATGATAAATTTGCTTCATATTTAAAAAGAAATTTACATTTAGTAATTACTTGTTTGCAAGAGTTAAAAATTCCTATTGATACAAAACTTTTTGATGATGTTAAACTTTTTGGTAGATGTCAAAAAATAGCTTTAAATATTACTATTGATGTGGGACACAATCCCTTAGCAGCCACAGTAATTGCAAAAGAGTTTGAGAATAAAAAAGTTACTTTAATATATAACTCTTACGCTGATAAGGATTACACTGAGGTTTTAAATATATTAAAACCAATTATAAAAAAACTTGTAATAATTGAACTTGATGATAAAAGAGTTGTACAAAAAGAGGAATTGTTAAAAGTTATTAAACAATTAAATATAATAAATGAAGAGACAATAAAAATAGAAGAAAATGAAGAGTATTTAGTTTTTGGTTCATTTTTAGTTGTTGAAAAATTCTTATCTTTGATTGGCTACCATGAGAACTCTTGAGAAGCAACTTGAAAATCTTTATATTCAAAAAAATAAAATTGATGAAGAGATTGAGCTTTTAAAAGAGAAAATAAAACTTGAAAAAGAAAAAGTTCTTGTAAAAAAAGGTTTCACTAAAAATGAAAAAATTGAACTTTTTAAATCTTTATTTGTAGCCCGATTTGATATTTATGCTAAAAAATGGGTAAGTCGAGATGGAAGTAAACAAGGTTTTTATCCTGTGACTGCCACTTTTCAAGGTGAAGATTATTTACCTTTAACAAATTATCAAATAGAAGAGCACTTAAGAGGAAATCTATTTTTAGCAACATATTGTATTAATTCTAAGAATATCTCTAAATTTATTGTTTTTGAAATACTTGATGAGGATAAATATAAACTTCAAATTGCACTAAACTCTTTAAATATAAGAGCTTATTATGAATTAAACTCTTACAATGCGGTTTTTGCTTGGATATTTTTAGACGAAGAATTACCGTCAAAAGCAGTTTTTAATTTCGCCCAATTTATTTTAAAAAAAGCAAATATAAGTGCAAAAATATATCCAAATAAAGAGTTTGCAACAAAAGAGAGTTTAGGAAATAGTCTTGAACTTCCTTTGCATTTGAAACTTAGAGATAAAAATAAAACAGTATTTATAGATGTGAATACAAATAAAATTTATGAAGATCAATGGATGGTTTTAAATTCTGTGCAAAAGGTTTCAAAACAGATAGTTTATAGTTTTAATGAAAATTCAGACTCTGTAAATTATGAAAAAGATTTTGAGAAAATAAATTTTCCTATGCAAAATTTAGAGATAGTTTTATCTGATTTTATTTATGTTCCAACACTTAATTTATCAAAATCTTTTTTGAATAAATTAAAATCATTTGCAACCTTTGAAAATCCTCAAATCAAAATTCTTTTGAATTTGAGAAAACCTTTATATAACACTCCTAAATATATAAAATCATTTGATGAAGATGATAAATATTTGATGCTTCCCAGAGGTTTAAAAGAAAAAGTTGTTGATTTTTTCAATGCAAATGCACTTAAATTCTCTTTTATTGATAAAAGAAATTTTAAAGAGATTGAAACTAAAAAAGTGACATTTACTTTAAGACCTGAACAAAGTGATGCAATAAAAGAGATAAAAAAAACAGATTTTTCAATTTGTGTTGCACCTCCTGGTTTTGGAAAAACTTTGCTTGGTGCTAAGATTTTTGAACAAAGAGCATGTACAACTATGATTGTTGTAAATAAAAATATGCTTTTAAATCAATGGATTGAAAGATTCGTTGATTATTTTGGATATGAAAAAAAAGATATTGGATATTTGGGAAAAGGTCACAATAAATTAAATGGAATAATTGATGTGGCAACAATGCAAAGTCTAAAAAATGACCCAGATATAATAAATAATTATTCTTTTGTAATAGTTGATGAATGCCATCATATTCCAGCAATTACCTTTGAGCAAATTGTTAAGAATTTCAAAGGTAAATATATCTTAGGTTTAAGTGCAACACCAAATAGAAAAGATGATTTACAACCTATTTTATATCAGCAATTAGGTGAAATTTCTTATGAGTATAAAAAGAAAAGAACCCACACAAATAGACTTCAAATCATTAGAACGGATTTTGAAAGTACAGCTGATAATTACTCAACAATCATAAATGAACTATGTGTTGATGAAAATAGAAATAATCTAATAATTGAGGCTATAAAAACTAATATTCAAAGAAAAATTTTAGTTTTAACCGATAGAATAGAACATATTAATATTTTAGAAAATCTCTTACAAAATGAGAATTTAGATTATGTTTGTGTCCATGGAAGTCTCAATAAAAAAGAGCAAGTTGAAAATATGGCTTTGGTAAATACAAAGTCATTAATAATTGCAACTACTTCATATTTTGGTGAGGGAATTGATTTTCCACACTTAAATACGATTATGTTTGTCACACCAATTTCATATTATGGAAGACTTGTTCAATATCTTGGACGAATTGGTCGAGGAAATCAAGAGTGTTTAGCTATTGATTTTTTAGATTCAAAAAATGCTATGTTAAATTCAGCCTATAAAAAAAGGCTAGAGGGATATAAACAGATGCATTATAAATAAATTTATACAAAGGAAATTATATGTTAGGGATTATCGTTGCTACAACTCTTATTGCGTTAGTCTTAAATCTAATTTTAAAAAAAGTACATTTACCTACAATTATTGGATATATATTAACAGGTACAATTATTGCTTATACTTTTAATTTACACGCAGCTGTTGATAACCATGAACTAAAAGAAATTGCTGAATTTGGGGTAGTTTTTTTGATGTTTACTATTGGATTGGAATTTTCATTAAATCACTTAAAAAAGATGAGAAGAGAAGTTTTTTTTACAGGAACTCTTCAAATTGTAATAACAACAATTTTTGTATATTTAATTGCTAAATATATAATAGGTTTTGAAACTCAAACTGCATTGATTATAGGAACAGCCTTATCTTTGTCTTCAACAGCAATTGTTTTAAAAACTTTTAACGAAACAAAAGAGATAACAAAACCCTATGGAAGAAGAGTTTTAGGAATTTTAATTATGCAAGATATTGCAGTAATTCCAATACTTTTAATGATTTCATTTTTTTCTATGACAGGTGATGGGAGTTTAGTATTTACTATTGGTAAAACTATCCTTGCAGCAGTTGTATTATTAGCACTTTTATATTTTAGTGGAAAATATCTTTTAGAGCCATTTTTAAGATATGTATCAGCTACAAAATCAGATGAGTTATTTGTGGCTTCAGTTTTACTTTTGGCTATGGGTTCTGCTTATTTAGCTTATTATTTTGGGTTTTCATATTCACTTGGAGCATTTATTGCAGGTATGATGATTTCAGAAACAAAATTTAAACATCAAGTTGAAGCTGACCTTATTCCTTTTAGAAATATACTTTTAGGGGTGTTTTTTATAACTGTTGGAATGCAGATTAATTTTAAAATTATTTATGAATATGCTTGGATTATTGCTATTTTATTACCTTTAGTTATGGGTTTAAAATATCTTGTAATTTATACTATTGTTAGATATGAAGATAATAAAAGAGTAGCTTTTAAAACTGCACTTTCATTAATTCAAATTGGTGAGTTTTCACTAGCAATATTAGAGTTAGCTCGTAGTCAAAATTTAGTTGATGTTACATATTCTCAGGTCTTAATAGTAACAATAGTAATATCAATGATATTAACGCCAATAATCTTAAAAAATCTTTCAAAAGCAGCAGCAAAACTGATTCCTGAAGATGTAATGATGATTACAAATACTTACAATATTTCAGAAGATACAGAAAATCATGTTGTAGTTTTAGGATATGGTAGTTTTGGTCAAGCAATTGTAAAAGAGTTAAAAACTTTTGGACAAAAATATGTTATTTTAGAACACAATATCAAATTTTACCAAATAGGAAAAGATAAAGGTGAACCTATTGTTTTTGGTAATGCAGCCCAAAGACATATTTTGAACTCTGTAAATATTACAAAAGCATCAGCAGTAATCGTAGCTGTTAATAATCCAGAAATATTACACCTTATTTGTGAAGCTGTTAATGATTTAACACACAATAGTAAAACAATTGTAACAGTTACTAGTGATGAAGAGAAAAATGCTCTTGAGGGTTTACATTTAAAACATGTTATTGTTGAAACACAGCAAATTGCACGAGCTGTTGTTGATGAGGTTATGTATTGTAGATTAACTTAAAAGTAGTAGAAATTTCTACTACTTTTGTGGTTCAGTAACTAATGAGATATTAAATAATTCATGTTTTTGAAGTACTTCTAAAACTTCAATAATTTTTTCATATTTTACTTCTTTATCAATTCTAAAAATAATATTTCTTTTTTTATCTTCTATTTTTCCTATTTCATTTTCTAAAACTTCAATTGTTGCTTCTTTCCCTGAAATAGCTAATTTATCATGACTTAGCTCTATTACTATCTCTTTATCTTTTACTTCAATCTCTTTTGCCGTTGAAGTTGGAAGATTTAACACAAGGGCTAATTCATCTTTTTTAAATACTGATGAAACTATAAAAAATATTAAAAGAATAAAAACAACATCTATAAGCGGCGTAATATCTGGAGTTAGAATTTCTCTTTTTTTCATATCTTTTTAAGAACCTCTTTTTGAATTTTTAGTTCAATATCATCTAAAATTCCTACAATATAGTTGTATCCAATATAATGTGGAATCGCTACTATTAAACCAGCAATTGTTGTAATAAGTGCAACAGAAATTCCACTTGAAAATATGGTTGGATCTCCTAAACCACTTTTTGTGATAGAATCAAATGAATCTAAAACACCAATAACAGTACCTAAAAGTCCAAGAAGTGGTGCAATTGAGGCGATAATTTTTACAGTATTTAAACCGAATTCTAATTTTCTAATTTTTCTATTTATATAGTTTTCAATTGAATCTTTTTTAAATTCTTCATTATTTGTTTTCGCAAAATTTATAATTTCACTGATTAAAAGTTCTCTTTTATTTCCCGCTAAGGCAATAACAACTAACTTCCAAAACATTATTGTAAAACCTATAATATTTAAAAAAATCAGAATATATACAATTATTCCACCTCTATCAATATAATTGATTAAGTCAACACCCATTCATTAGCTCCTTGTAATTTGATAAACAATTGGCACAGTTATTTCCCAACTATTTTTATTTAATTTTTCTGGGATTGGTTCAAAACTATTTATTTTAGTTAAGATTTCAATCGCAGCTTCATCAAGTCTTTCAAAGCTTGATTTTTTAACAACTTTTATATCTTGTATATGTCCATCTTTTGAAATAACAAAACAAACATTAACTTTTCCCATTTGATTTAATCTTTTTGCAGATTTTGGATAAATTTTATTTTTTTCAATTATCATTCTGATTTTTGCTAAATACTCATTTTCCAATGCATCTTTTAAAGATGGGTCAATATCTTTTTCTACACTTTTAACATCAGAAGAACTCATTTGTGGAAGAGCATTATTGATTTCCTGTTTAACTTCTTTTATCTCCTCTATTTTTTTTTCAACCTTTTTTTCAACAACTTTTTCAAATTTTTTCTCTTTTTTGTGAAATTCTTTCTTTTTCACTTCTTTGATTTTGTTTGTACTTTGTGTTTTTGGTAAAGGTTTGATTTCAACAGGTTTTTCTACAACAGGCTCAACCACAGGTTCTGGTTTTTTAATTACTACATTTTGTAAATTTATTTTAGTTATTTGAGGTAAAGGTTTTGCTTCTTGCTCAATTTCTTCTACTTTTAAATTTGCAAATAGTAATAAATGTGCTGATATTGTTAGTGTTAATATAACTAATAAACTTTTTTTGTTTTCCATAAGTATGATTTTAATATAATATTGATAATAATTATCTTAATTGAAATTAAAAGTTAATAATTTGTTAAAAAATCATTAAAATAGTTGATATACAATTTTGATTATTAAAAAAATAAGGAAATAAGTTGCGTAAAATAATAGTGTGTTCTTTATTTTGTACTTTAGCCTTTGCGAATAATTTAGATATTTTGCAAAAAGATAAGAAACAAACAAGGGAACTAGAAAAGAAATCTATTGAATCAAGTTATGAAACAAACAAAAATGATTGGATTTCACCAGTTAATTTAAGTTCAAGTCTAAATAGGAGTCATTCACTTACAAGTGATAGTGATAAATTTTCAAAAAGTGTTTCATTAGGATTCACTCAAAGTATTTATGAATCAGGTGGAATAGAGTTTACAATCCAATATGCAAAAGACAAATTAAAGTATGATACTTTAACTTGGGAAAATGAAAACTATCAAATTTTAGAATCAATTTATGATACTTTACTTGAAATGTCGAAATTGAAATTACAAATTGAACAAAGTAAATATAAACTTGAAAATAAAGATATAGAGTTGATTATTAAAAAAATACAATATGAAGCAGGTAAAACTGATATTGTTGAATTAAATAATGCAGTTATGGCAAAAAATACCCAATTTAAAGAGAATATCTCTTTAAATAATTCCTTAAAAGATAAAGAGTATGAATTATCAAAATATACAGATTTAAAATATGAGCAAATAGAAATTTTAGATTTTAAAAGTGTTTCAAAAGAGGATTTTATTAATAGAAATTTAGATTTACTTCAAGAAGATTCAAAAGTTGAAATGCTAAATACAAGTTATAAAAAAACAAAAACTAATTATCTCCCTAAAGTATCTTTTGGAGCCAATGGTTCATATTCAAATGTAGATGATTTAATTAAAAATGTAAATGATGATGAGACAAATGCTAGTGCTTCTTTGAGTCTTTCTGTGCCTTTATATGATTATAATAAATCAAGTAAACTTCAAGATGCAAAATTACAATATTTAAAACAAAAAAGTCAAGTTAATGATTTAAAAAATCAGATAGCATATGATTATTCACAGATTTTAAATCAAATAGATACATATGAAAAACAAAATAAAACTATTGAAGATAATATCAGATTATATGATGATTTAATTTCTGCAAATAAAATTTCAAATGACGCTGGTATGACTTCAGTTTATGATTTAGATATTTTAAAAAATACAAAAAAAGTAAATGAGTATGATTTACAGATAAATGACATAAATATCAAATTACAATATTCAAAATTATATTTTAAAATAAAAGGCTAAAATAGATGCAAGATACACAATTAATACAAGATTTAGAAAAGTATAGTAATAAAAAATCAAAAAAATTTTATATTTGGATTATTTTAGTTTTACTTTTAGCCTCAGGAGTTGCATATTATTATTTAATATACAATAAACAAAATAAAGAATTAACAGTTGAATATGTTACAAAAAAAGTAACAAAAGGTGATTTGTCAGTTGTTGTTAGTGCAACTGGAAATTTAAACCCAACAAATAGCGTTGAAATTGGGGTTGAAGTATCAGGAACTATAAAAGAGATATATGTAGATTTTAATGATGAAGTTGAAGTTGGACAAGTATTAGCAAAACTTGATACTAGAAAATTACAATCAGAAGTAGATGGTTTAACAGCTGCACTTGCAATTGCAAAAGCAAATCAAAAAGAGACAGAGGTTGATTTAAAAAACAAAAAATTGATTTATGATAGAACAGCAAAAATGTTTAAAAATTCAGGTGGCAAATATCCATCTGTAAATGAACTAGATGGAACAAAATTCACATATGAAGGTGCTCTTTCAAGTTTAGATGCAATAAAAGCAAAAGTTGAACAAGCTTCTTATAATTTAAATACAGCTTTACAAAACTTAGATAAAGCAGTTGTAAAATCTTCTATTAAAGGAATAGTTTTAAATAGAGAAGTTGAAGTTGGGCAAACACTAGCAGCAACAATGTCAGCTCCAAAACTATTCACTTTAGCAAAAGATTTAACAAATATGGATTTAATTATAAGTATTGATGAAGCTGATGTTGCAGATATTAAAAAAGATTTACCTGTAACCTTTACAGTTGATGCCTATCCAAATAAAACATTTAAAGGAAAAATCAAACAAGTAAGATTAAATCCTATTGATTCAAATGGTGTTGTTACATATGAAACAGTAGTTGGTGTAAATAATGAAGAGTTGCTTTTACGACCTGGAATGACAGCAACAGCAAAAATTGTCACTAAAGAGAGTAAAGATAAGTTGATTATTCCAAATAGTGCTTTAAGATTTAAACCAAAGATTTCAAGTGATGGAAAAAAATCAACAATGAATTTTGTAGGCCCTCCAAAACGACCTCAAGGTGATAATACTCCAAGAGATTTAACAAAAAGAGAGCTTTCTCCTATTTTTATCTTAGAAAATAATCAACCAAAAAGAATAATGGTAAAAGTATTAGATTCAGATGGAAAATCAACAAGTATTGAAGCAAGAGATTTAAAAATAGATGATGAGGTTATCACTTCACAAAAGAGTGAAAATGCAAATTAATGAAACTATAATTGAGTTTAAAAATATAGTAAAAACTTATGGAGTAGGGGATGCAAAAACTTATGCTTTAAATGGAGTAAGTTTTACTATAAATAAAGGGGAATTTATTGCAATTATGGGAGCTAGTGGAAGTGGAAAATCTACTTCTATGAACATGATTGGATGTTTAGATAAACCAAGTAGTGGTGAATATCTTTTTAATGGTATAAATGTAGAAAAATTAAATCGAAACCAAATGGCACTTTTAAGAAGAAACTATTTAGGATTCGTTTTTCAAGGATTTAATCTTTTAGGAAGAACTTCTGCTTTAGAAAATGTTGAACTACCTTTAATTTATAGAAAAATTCCCTCAGGTGAAAGAAAAATATTAGCCCTAGAAGCTTTAAAAAAAGTTGGACTTGAAAGTGTTGTTCATCACACTCCAGCAGAGCTCTCAGGTGGTCAACAGCAGCGTGTAGCAATTGCAAGAGCAATTGTTACAAATCCATTAGTTTTGCTTGCTGATGAGCCAACAGGTAATCTTGATAGTATAAAAAGTATTGAGATTATGAATTTATTAAAACAGTTAAATGAAGAGTTAGGAATTACAATTATTATGGTAACTCATGAAGAAGAGATGGCAAAATATGCAAATAGAGTTATCTATTTTAGAGATGGACATATTGAAGATAGTTTAAAAAAAGGATTTAAATAATGTTAATAAATGCCTTTTTAATAGCTATAAAAGAGATAAAAAGAAATATCCTAAGATCATTTCTTACAATTTTAGGAATTGTAATTGGTGTGGCTTCTGTGATTGCTATGGTTATGATTGGAGATGGAACAACTGCAAATGTAAAACAAAGTATTTCAAAACTTGGAACAAATATGTTAACTCTTAGAGTTGGACAAGAAAGACGAGGAGCTCCAAGAGATGATAATAGTGCAAAACCATTTACAAATGAAGATATAAGTGCTATTAAAAATGAAATTCAAAATATAAAAGCAGTTGCCGCTGAAAACTCAAGTAAAATGAATGTAGTTTATGGAAATAAAAGTAATAGTAGTTCGGTTATTGGAACTAATAATGACTATTTTATTATCAAAGATTGGGACTTAACTGATGGTCGAACTTTTGATGATACTGAATTAAATAGTGGTAAAACTTCTTGTATTATAGGAACTACAATTGTAAAACAACTTTTTGATGATGAAAATCCAATTGGTGCAGATATAAGACTTAAAAATATCTCTTGTAATGTAATTGGAGTTTTAAAATCAAAAGGAGCAGCAGCCTTTGGAAATGATCAAGATGAAATAGTAATAGTTCCTTTAAAAATGTTTCAAAGAAAAATAAAAGGTGATAAAGATATTTCATCTATTCTTATTTCGATTACTGAAGGTAAATATATTGAAGATGCGAAAACTGATATTACAGCATTAATGCAAGAGCGAAGAGCAATAAAAATTGGTGAAGTAGATAACTTTTATATTAGGGATATGCAAGATTTATTATCTGCAATGACTTCTACTACAAAAATGTTAACTTATCTTTTAGGCTCAATTGCTGGAATTAGTTTACTTGTTGGTGGAATTGGAATTATGAATATTATGTTAGTTTCAGTAACAGAGAGAACAAGAGAAATAGGGATAAGACTTGCCATTGGTGCAATGGAGAGTGAAGTCTTATTACAATTTTTAGTTGAAGCTATTGTTTTATCAACCCTTGGAGGAATTATTGGAATTATTTTGGGTATGGGAATTGGATATGTTGTTGTTCATTCTATGGATTTACCATTTATTATAAACAATCAGATAATTATGATTTCATTTTTCTTCTCAACTTTAATAGGTGTTGTATTTGGATATTTCCCAGCTAGAAAAGCTGCAAGATTAAATCCAATTGATGCTTTAAGATATGAATAAAATGTAAATAGAAATCTTTATAGATTTCTATTTATATATTAAATTCTTTAAATTTTTCAATTAAAAAATCAATTTTTAGATTTTTTGCTAATTTTATAGCACTATTTCCTAGAAAATCTTCATGTTCTATATTTGCCCCATTTTCTATTAGATATTTAGCACTATTTGGTTTATTATATAAAATAGCATAGATTAATGGAGTTGAGTTTATATCATCAATTTCATTCATATTAATCCCACAATTTTTAAGACATTTAATCACTTTTATATTGTCTTGATAAACTGCAAAGTTAATAGCTGAGAGATTTGGTGATACTTCAGTTGAGATATTTAATTCAAGTAGTTTTTTAATAGTATCTATTCTATTTTTTCGAATAGCCCAATATAAAGCATTTCTTCCTCTATAATCTCTTGAATTAATATTTAAGATATTTAGTGTAAACATTTCAATCAGCATATCCCATTTTTCACCACTTACAAGAGAAGAAAAGATATTTGCAACTATTTGTGCATTTAAGTTTTTATCAAGAAGATGATTATTTGACATTTTAAATCCTTTATAAAATTGATAATCGTTATCATAATATAAAGAATCTTAAGTTGATATTAAAATTTAGTTTAATTGAATTTTAGGTTCTTTTTGTTCTTGTGTTTCTTGAATATCTTGAGATTTTTTAATTTTTTTAGGTTTTTTTGATTGATAAAGTGTGTGATGCCATAGGGCAAATCCACAGAAAGCAACACCAGCAACTACATGAACTTTTTTAGCAACACTATTTTTCATAAACATTGATGTAACAACAGTTGCACCTAAAGTTGCTGTCATTCCAACTTTTGCAACTTCTTTTTGTACTTCTAAATCAATTTTCATATCTTTCTTTCCTTTTTTTTCTTCTTTCAATAGTCTTTACAGTATTGTTTACAGTTTTAACAGTTAAAACAGCAGTTAGTGCAGTTGCAAGTAATAAAATTGGCATAGAAATCCTTTTGATAATAATTATCATAATAATATCTAGCTAATCTTAAATAAAACTGATAACTATTATCATAGTTCTTAGATTTTTACACCTTTTATTGAATTAAATAATAAACCAATGGTTGTACCATTATGTAGTACAGCTGTAACTATTGGAGAAAATAGACCAAATGTCGCACCAGCTAAAATACAAGAGTTTATTCCAACTGTTGCATTAAAGTTATTATTTATTAAATTCATTGTTTTATTTGCATACTCTTTTGCTTCAACTACAGCCATGATATCATCTTTTAATAAACTAATATCAGCGGTTGCTTTTGCAATATCTGCACCTCTACTCATAGAAATTCCAACATGAGCAGATATTAATGCAGGTGCGTCATTTATTCCGTCACCTATAAAGGCTACTTTTTTACCTTGAGCCATTAACTCTTTTACAATATTTGCTTTATCTTGAGGTAAAAGTTCAGCTCTTACTTCATCAATTCCTAACTCATTTGCTATCATTAGTGCTTTTTGTTTTGTATCACCAGTTAACATAATGATATTTTTTACACCAAGTTTTTTTAATCTTGAAATAGCCTCTTTTGAATTTTGTCTTAACTCATCTGCTAAGGTAATTGTTCCTAAAAGTTTTCCATCGTAACCTATGTAAAGTAGAGTTCTTCCATCTCTTAATGAGTTTTCAATTTTATCTTTGTGTTCAGTAAAATCTATTTTTTCATCATCTTCTAAAAAGTGTCTACTGCCAATAATTACAGATTTTCCTTTTACTTCTGTTTTTACTCCATGTGCAACTATGAATTCAACTTCTTCATGGTGCATATGAACAAAACCTCTTTGAATAGCTGCTTTTACAACAGCTTCTGCAACTGGATGAAAATAGTGTTCTTCTGTTGATGCTGTTAGATTTAAAAGTTGATCTTCACTCCAATTATCATCATAAGACTCTACACAAATTACTTCAAGTTCTCCACCTGTTAGGGTTCCTGTTTTATCAAATACAAAAGTGTCCGCATTACTTAAAGCTTCAATAGATTTAGCACCTTTAATCATAATTCCATTATGACCAGCTTTTGAAATAGTCGACTTAAAAGCAACTGGAGTTGCAAGTTTTAAAGCACATGAATAATCAGCTTGTAAAATAGAAGCAACCCTTTCAAAATCTTTTGCAAAAATATATGAAACACCAGCTAGTCCTAGTGTTACAGGAACAAGTTTATTTGCTAATTTGTTTGCTTTTAGTTGAACTGATGATTTTTCATTTAAAGAGTTTTCTATGTAGTGTTTGATTCTTTGAGTTGCCGTATCAGAACCCACATGTTCAGCCCAAATTCTAAATCTTCCCTCTTCAACAATTGTTCCAGAAATAACTCTATCACCTCTATATTTTATTACAGGTTCAGCTTCTCCTGTCATTGAAACTTGATTTACGCTTCCCGTTCCCTCAACAATATGTCCATCAACTGGAATAGTATTTCCAATTCCAACAACGACAATATCGCCAACTTTGATTTCAGAACTTTTTACTAATATTTCTGTGATTTTATCATCAACCTTTTTTTCTACCCAAGCTTCTTCAACATTTGGTTTTGAAAGTTCTTTTAGTAAATCATCACTTTTGTGAACAGTTGTTTCTTCAATATATTCACCAAGTTCAAGCATTGCATTTGTAGAGTTTGCAGCTAAATAATCTTTTCTATATATTGAAATAGCAACAGCTGCACTTTCTAAAACTTTTGAAGTTAATCCCTCTTTTAATAACTCTTTTGAACCCTCAATCAATAAAGGTACAGATGCAGCTGTAGTAATTCCAGCTTTTAGTGCATTATTTGTAATAAATCTTTCTGCAACTAAAGCACTACTAGCTCTTACAATTCCTTTTAATGATGGTTTTTCACTACTTACACAAGATACACAAACAGCTGCAACTTCTTCTTGGCAAGATTTTAATAACTCTTCAACGGTAAGAGTGTTTAAAATCTCTTCAATTTTAGTTGTAATATCATTTTTTAGTTCAAAAATAATACTAAAAGCTTGTTTATTTATTCTAATACTTTTAATATCATCTATTTTTTTAAAATAGTTTTGTAAAATCTCTTCATCAATAAATTTCTCTTTTAATAAAAAGAGTTTATATCGAACTCTAAAAGCAGTTTGATGTACTTTTATAAATTTGTTTTTCATTTTTATTGTTCTTGTTGTGCTTGCATTTGAGCTTTTGCATCTTCGTATCTCTCTTTTAGTTCTTCAATTCCTGCGCTAAAAAGTTCACTTCCTTTTCCAAAAGCTTTAAATAAACCATCTTGAGCATTTTTATTTGTAAGAAAATATGTTAATGCAGCCCCAAGTAAAGCACCTTTTATAAAATCACCATTATTAAATCCACTTTGAGTTGGCATTGCTTGTTGTGGATTTTGTAAAGGATTAAAGTTTTGGTTTATATAAGGATTTTGATTTATATTAACACCAGTTTGATTGTTTTTAGGTCTACTATTTTCAATATTTATATCATATTGTGTTTTAGTTTGAGGATTAGGAGTATTTTGATTATTCATAATCTTCTTCCACTGGACAATTTTCATTTGTTAAATATTTTTGATCAAGTTTTTCTTCTATTACTTCAATAGCATAAACTCCCATCATTCCAATACTAGCAGCTGTTAAAGCTTTAAATAATCCACCTTTTTGACCTAAATAATTAGCAGTTGCAATTGCACTTCCAGTTACAATAGCACCTTGTGAAGTTTTTTTAATAGTGTCTTTTATTGCATCTTTTTTTGTAATTTGTCTACTTTGTGCTTTTTTATAATTAATTGCACCACTAATAATAGCACTAGCAACTGCACCACTAATTACATGTCCTAATACATTTCTTGGAGTTCCTGTATCAATAGTTATTTCTTTCATTATTCTTCCTTAGCTCTTTGTTTTTTTTTATCTTCAATACACTCTTTTGTAGCACAAATTGTCTCTTTGATTTCACTTACATTTTCTTTTGTTTTATCTAGAGTTGTATTTGCGAAATCTTTTGATTTTTTTAATATCTTAGAAGTTTTTTCTTTTAATTTATCTTTATTTTTAAAAGCAATAACAGCACCAGCACCTACAGCTAAACCTAATATAAATGGTAAAGGCATCTTTTACTCCTCTTCTTCTTTAATAGTTTTTTTTGAAAGGTAATTATTTAAAAGTGCAATAGTAGCAGCACCAACAGCAGCACCACTGAGCATATTTAGATTTAATTTTGAAAATATTTTTGAGATTGAGCTCTCATCAACATTTCCACTCATAATATCATCTAAAATAACTTGATATTCACCAAATTTTTCCATAATATTTTCTTGATTAATATTTGTATTATTTCCATTAGTGTAATGACTTAAAACACAATTTCTAAATGCAGGTAAATGATTATTAAAAGAGGCTGCTTGAAGTCTAAAAAGTGTATCTTTTATATCATTCTCTACAGCAAAACTAAGTAAATTATTGTACATAGCAATGTTATTTATTTCAGCTGCAACGCCCATTTCACAACATTCTATTATTGTATTTGGGATTTCAATTTTTGAAGCCCAATTATTTATAGGAACTTCAACACCATATTTTTCCATCAAATTTATAAGTGCAGCATAATGAATTGCTTCTGCTTCTTTTATATTTACAAAAGGTTGTACTAACCCAAATTTTTCAATTATTTTTGTATAAGTTTCATAAGCTTTAAATTCATCATAAACAGCAATTCTAAGAATCTGAGAGTTAATAGGAATTTGACTATTAACATCAACTCTTGCTGATATTAATAGTGCCTCATCAATATTTTCTTCCATTAAACCACCTCTTTTGCAAGTCTATTTATTAATATAGATAACTCTTCTATATTTTCATTTTTTATTAAATCTTCCCAATGTTTTGGTTTAAAAATAGTTGGTTCATATGTAATTGTAACAGAGGCAATAATTTTATTTATTTTTATATTAATTATTCCATCTATTTTATTAGGTAAGTTTTCAATATCACTTAGGGAAATATTTCCACTTTCATCTTTGATTTTTGGATTTACCCTAACTCTTAATCTTCCTGGAGTGTGTGCAATTATTGAAAAAAAACTAGCTATTTTTATTATATCTTCTGTACTAATCAAAATAATCCTTTCATTACTAGTATTTTTTCTTAGTTTTTCTTAACTTCTACTTATTAAAAATTAAAACTCATTATCACTTAGTTTTGGCATCTCTCGCAAGTTCCGTAAATATTCATAACATGTTCTTTTAATATAAAATTATTTTTTTCTGCAATTTTAATTTGATTTAATTCAATCAAATCATCTGTAAACTCAATAATTTTCCCACAAGAAGTACAGATTAAATGGTCATGATGTTCAGCTAAATTTAGTTCATATCTTACTATCCCATCTCCTATGTCCAATTGATTTACTAATTTCATATCATGGAAAAATTTCATTGCTCTATAAACAGTTGCAATTCCTATTGATACATTGTAATTTGTTTTGATTTTAGTTGAAATTTCTTCAGCAGTTAAGTGGTCTTTTGAAAAATATAAAATTTTTAAAATATAATCTTTTTGTATTGAATTTTTTAAACCTATTTTAGAAACATTGTTTTTAAAATTTTTTAGAAAAATATTAAATGAAATATCTTGTGTAGTTTCCATTAGTTTAAGCCTTTTATGAAAATAAAGACGATTCCTAATGAAAGAGTAAGACCATATAATTTCCATAAGTTGTTATGGATTTTAACATTTCTTTTATATAACGATGAATTTGTAATATCTTTTTGACTTAATAACTCTTTCAAAGTATCTCCTTTTATTGATAAAGAATATTATCATTAGTTATCTTAAAGAATATTGATTGTAATTATCATTTTAAATCTAAATTAAGTATTTTATACATATAATCAAAAAAAATTAAAAGGATTTTTATGTTGAATGTTACACTTTTAACAGCAGTTGCAAAAAGTGCTTTGGTTGGTGCCGTTGCCACAAAAATAGTAGATACATTAATCTCTTCTAAAATCAATAATAAAATTGAACAAAATAAATGGCTTAGAAATACTAAGTTAGAACTATTTTCAAAATTAACAGAAGATATTTTATCAACTGATTCTTCAAATATTGAACTTCAATTAAGAGAGATTAAAAAAACATCTGCAAAAATTGTATTATTAATCAATGATAGAAAATTAAGTGATAAAATTGAACACTATACAAATACTCTAATAAAATTTAGTAAAAATGAAAGAGTAGAAAAAAGTGCACTAAGTTTAGTAAATAAAGATATGGTATCTTTTTTAAGTAGAAATATAAAATTATAAATTAAAAGTAATAGATAACTGCGTTCCTTCTAAATTAACAATATTTAGCTTTCCATTTAGTTGAATAGTTGCTATTGAATTAATTAAATTTAATCCAAGAGTATCTGTTTCTTCTATTTGAAAATCTTTTTCTAAACCAATCCCATTATCAATTATTTCTAAAATACATTTGTTATTTAAGAATTTAAACTTTAATGAAATAAAACCTTTTTTATTAGGAAAAGCATATTTAAAACAATTTGTTAAAGCTTCATTTATTATTAATCCACAAGGCAAGGCATAATCTATATTTAAAAAAATTTCATCTACTTCTAATAGGATTTCAATTTCATGATTATCTTCAAAAGTTGATTTTATATCATCAATTAATTGTTCCACATAATTCTTAAAATTTATTGAGTCAATATTTTGCGATTCATATAATTTTGTATGAAGTAAAGCCATTGTATATATTCTATTTTCAATATTAGAAAGGGCATTTCTTGTATTCAAGTCTTCTATTTTGAATTTTTGTAGTTTAATTAAATTGATAGTTAATGCAAGATTATTTTTTACTCTATGGTGGATTTCTTTTAAAAGTATTTCTTTAGATTTTAATGAGTTTGAAAGTTCAATAGTTCTGTTTTCTACTTCTGAATCTAAATTTTTTATATTATCTTCAAGCTTATCAAGCATTGAATCAAAAGCTACTCCCAGTATTCCAATATCATCATTTCCTTTTACTTCGCTTCTTAAATTTAGTTTTCCCAAACAAATTTGTTTTGCGGTATTTGATAATATATCTATATTTTTTATCCATTTTTTAAGAAGAAAATAACCAAATATAATTGAAATTAATAGGGCTAAAATTGATATTGGTAATATTGTTATTATTGGGCTATTTATATTATTTTTAAAATCATCTTCAAAGGCACTCAAAATAAAAACAAAGCTTTGATTATCTTTTTTATAAATTTTACTAATCCAAGTTAATGTAGTTTTATCATCAATTTGATGTTTTATATTTTTTGTGTTTTCAACATCTAAAATATCTTTTATAGTTAATTCTCCACTTTTTGGTAATCTATAATTTGAAATTTTACTCACACAAAAGTTTTTATTATTTTCATTATCTATTGTATCAAGGGATTTATATAATTCTTCTCCTTGCAAGTCATTGTTTATCCACATCATATAAATTTTACCTTTGTGAATATTTTCAGTTAATGAAAACCCTTCTTGAACGATTTTTTTTACATCTTGCTCAATATTTTTATAATTATTTACAAAATTTGAACTACAAGAAAGCCTTATTTCTTGATTTTTTATTTTAGTTTTAAATGCATAATAAGTTGAATGAGGGCAAAGCGTTTTTGAATTATCTATATTAATCCATTTGTTATATGAAATATTTTTAAAATTAAATTCTTCTTTCACTTTATCATGTGTTAAAGATAAAATATTTTTATTATTTTCGAATAAATCAATTTTGCAGTTGAAGTTTTTATTTATATTTTTTAAATCTTTTTCAAATTTTTTTTCAGTGTAATTCTTATCAAGTTTTATATAGAGTTTTATTTTATCAATTAAGTTTATTATCTCTTGTTTTGATTCGTTTTTTTCAAAAGATCCGTATTCTTTAAAATAATCTACAATTAAAGTAATTTGGTATTTTGTTAAAAGTACCATTTTTTCAGTTTGTAAAATAGCATTATTATATTGTTCTTTTTCAATTCGAGGGATTAATAGAATAAATAAAATTGCCAATAATACTAAAGCCAATGAAAAAAAAGTTAAACCAATTTTTAAGCTTATGGGAATATTTTTATAATTTGCCAAGTTTATTTAACTTTTAATTTATAACCAGATTCAAAAATATTTTCAATAATTTCAAATCCTATTTTTTGTTTTAATCTGTAAATTAAAGTTCTTAATTTACCTAAATCATATAAATTCTCTCTCCAAATATAACTACTTATTCGTTCAAATGAGACTACTTCTTTTTGATAGTCACTTAGTAATTCAATTAACTTTATTTCATTTCCTGTTAATTTTAAAGGTTCATTATTTTTATAAAGAATAGATTTCCCTTTATGAAATTTAAAATTATTTTCTAAAAATACAAAATCATCATTGTTTACAAAAATTTCTTTATTTTTAAAGAAATAGTTATGTTTATTTAGACTTGTTTGTATTGTTGTATGTAATTCTTGATCTTTGCATGGTTTAATCAAATATCCATAAGGTTCGCAAGATAAAGTTTTTTCTATAGTTTTTTCATCTGAATACGAAGTTAGAAAAATAATTGGTATTTTTCTTGTTTGCCATAAAAATTTCGCAATTTCAATACCACAAGAAGAATTTTTTAATTTTATATCAACTAATGCTAAATCTGGAATAGAACTATTTAGATGATTTATTGTTCCACTCATGGAATTCTCAATTCCAGAAACACTATATCCGAAATTTTTCAAGGTAAATTTTAATCCTAATGCTAAAACTGCTTCGTCTTCAATAATTAAAATTGAGATATCTTTCAAATTATTTTTTGACAAAATGTTCCTTTGTGATTTTATTGTGATTAGTATTAGTTATGATACTCAATATCAATTTAAAATAGGATTAAGCAATGAAACAAAAAATATTATTAAGTTCATTAACTGCATTAGTTTTAATGGCAAATAATTTAAATGCCCAAGAAACAACAGAAATTGAAGATGTTACAGTTTGGGAAACTCAAGTTATAAGTTCATCTTTAAATTTAGGTGAAAATGCGATTGAAACAAAACAAGCAGATCATTTAAGTGACTTATTAAGAGATTTACCTGGAGTTGAAGTTGGGGGAAGTCATTCAATCAATAATAGAATTAACATGCGAGGTTTACAAGATGAAGATTTAAGTATTACTCTTGATGGTGCGAAAATTCAAAATGTAAATATGTTCCATCATATTGGGAATTTACTTATAAATCCAGATATTTTAAAAAAAGCTGATATTCAAGTTGGAACAAATTCTGTTGTAAGTGGAAGTTTAGGTGGTTCTGTTGCTTTTGAAACAAAAGATGGGAAAGATATGCTTGATAAAGGAAAAGACTTTGGAGCAAGGGTCTCTTCAACTTATAATTCAAATAATAGTTTAGGTGGTTCATTAACAGGATATGGAAAAGTATCAAATGATATTGATTTTTTAGTTTATCATAACTATTTAGATAAAAATAATTGGAAAGATGGAGAAGGTAAAAAGAGTTTTGGTTCAGATGGAAATATTCAAAATACTTTAGTTAAATTAGGATATAACTTAAATGATACCCAAAGAATTTCACTCTCTTATGATACTTTAACAGACGAAGGAGATTATTTCCCAAGACCAGACATGGGTTCAAATGCAAATGCTGCTTTAACAGGAGCTGGAAAAACTTTTGATACAGAATATACAAGAGAAACTATAACTTTAAAACATGAGTTAAATTTAGGAGATAAATTAGTTCTAGATACGACAGTATACTCAAATGAAAATGAACTAGAAAGAGATGAAAATTGGGTAGGAGGTGCTAGAAGCCCACGACCTGATTTTATAGGTACACTAAAAGGTGAAGTAAAAACAGTAGGACTTAATACAAAAGCTCAATCTAATATTGATGTATTAACAACTCTAAATACTTTTACTTATGGACTTACATATGATGAGCAAACAAGTAAAGTTACTTGGAATGGATCTAAATATGGAAAAGATGAAGAAGCAACAGAAACAGCAATTTTTGTTGAAGATGCAATTGATTTTAATAATGGTTTAATTATAACTCCAGGAGTTAGATATACAAACTATAAATTAGATAGTTCATATGGAAATATTAATGATAATGAATTAACTTATGGTTTAGCTGGAGAGTATGCTTTAAGTGAAACTATTACATTACAAGCAAGTGGAACAACTCTTTATAAAGGTGTTCCAATGGTAGATGTTTTAGCTTCTGATAGAACAGTTATGACAGAAAGTGGAGATTTAAAAGCAGAAACAGGACTAAATAAAGAAGTTGGATTTACTTATATAAATGATAATGTTTTAAATGCTGATAAAGTAGGTTTTTCATTTAAATACTTCAGAACAGATATAAAAGATGTTATTCAAGCTTGGGATGGTAGTACTCCTATTATTTTTAACAATGGAGATTTAGAGCTTAAAGGTTTTGAAGCAAGTTTTAAATTTATAAAAGGGGATGTTTCAACATTGATTGCTTTATCAAAATCTGATACAGAGTTTTCAGCAACACAAAAAGCATCAAATTATGAACAAGGTGACAAGATTACAGTAGGAGTTGATTATAAAATAACTCCTTTTGTAGATGTTTCTTGGAACTCTATTTTTGTAAAAGGAAGTGGAGAAGGAGTTGATTCTTTAGAAAAAGCAGGATATGGAGTACATGATGCTTCAATAAAATATATACCAGAAATCAATAAAAATTTATCAGTTATCGCAGGAATTGATAATATCTTTGATAAAGAATACATAGCTCATACTTCAAGAAATGATTACTCAAGAGGAATATTTTTAGGTGACTATGAACCAGGAAGAAGTTATAAAGTAACTTTGGCTTATAAATTCTAAAAGAAAAAAAATGAAAAGAATGTTCTACTCTTTTTTAAATGAACCCAAAACCAAAATTGGTTGGGTTCATGGACTTATTTCCTGTATAGGCAGTTTTATCAGTAGTTTTCTAATAATGTCTTTGATTTCTTCAATAATTTTTGCAGATTTTGCTTATAAAACTATTCCTCCAATGATAATAACACCTATACTAATTACTTTAATAGCTACTTGGTTACTTTTTAGTAAAACATATTTCGAAATCATAAAAAAGATTTTATACCTAATAATTATTTATCTAATAATTGTATTTTTAAAAGGAATTATTTAATGGAAAAGTTAAATATAAAATTTCTTTTGCGCGCTCATACAATTGTAGGATTATTTTGTATATTTCTTTTTTATATTAGTTCTTACTTTGGCAGTTTGACATTTTTTTTACCTTATGTTAGTTATTGGGAACTTCCTTCTAAACATATACAAAAAACAGTTGATTATGGATTTAATATTGATGATAAATTGGATGAAATAATAAATAAATATAAATTAGATGATAAAAATATTGAAATAATTCCTCCAAGTTTTAAAGACCCTAGAATAAAAATTTCAACAAAAGATCAATCTTCAATATATTTAAATCCAAATACAAATGAAGAATTAGATACTTTTTATGAATATACAAATGTAAGTGAGTTTTTTAATGAACTTCATTTTGGAGAAAACATTCCAGTTATTGGACAAGTTTTGATGGGTTTGGCTTCAATTGGTGTTTTGTTTTTAATTTTTAGTGCACTTTTACTTTTTATATTTAATAAAAAGAAAATAAAAGAAGAAAAAAAATCAGATAAAAGATTTTGGATTAAATGGCATAAAAACTTAGGTTTAGTAATAATTCCTTTTTTATTAATATTTGCATTAACAGGTTCCTTTATTGGTTTTATGCTATTTAATTCTAAACCATTTGTATTAAGTGCAACAGATAATAAAGAAACAAATCTTAGAAAAGTAGTTGCACCAATTATTTTTAAACAAAATGATTTATTAAAAAGTAGTGAAAATATAATTGAACCTTTAAAGCTTTCTCAATTACAAGCTTTTGCGAAAATAAATTATGAAAATTTGGTGATTACAAATATAAATATTTTTAATTATAAAAAAGATAATTCTCAAACTATTTTTAGTGGATATTTACATAATAATAGGGCAATAACTGGAAATGTTAATCGAATAAATATTATATTAAATAGTATTAATGGAAAAATACTTTCTAAGACAAACTTAGATGAAACTCATGGAATTAAAAAAACTTTATCAGCGTTTTATTTTTTACATTTTTTACCAGATGAAACAGTTTTAATAAGAATTGTATTTTTTATTTTAGGTCTGGTTCTTTGTATGTCATTGTCATTTGGTTACATAATTTGGGCACAAAAGAAGTTACATAATATTGTAGATCTCACATGGGTAAATTTTTTAAATAGAATAATTTTAACAATAATTTTTGGCTCAATTACTTGTAGTGCATTTCTGTTTTTTATTCATTATTTAATACTAAATAGTTTTCTTGAAAAAGATTTAATAATGAAAGGTATGTTTTATAGTTTATTTCTTTTATTACTTTTATACAGTTTTTGGGAAAATAAAATTTCAAAAATAATAAAGATAAATTTATATCTAAGTAGTTTCTTCTTTTTCTTTTCAGTTTTTATACATGGATTTCAAACAAATATTTTTATTTGGAATAGCTTTATAAAAAATATAGATGTAGTATTTTATGTAGATTTAGTTTTGATTTCAGTTTCTTTAATTTTATTTATTATTTCAAAGAAAATAGATTTAAATTTTTTATCTAACTTTGATTATACAAGGACTTAAAATGTTAAAAAAGATATTTCTAATAAATTTAATTCTTTCAGTTTATTGTTTTTCTCATCAAAAGGAGACTTCAAAATTAAATATATCAATAATTGATGAGAAAAATATCAAAATTGAAGTTTTAGAACCTAAAACAAATAAAGAAAAATTTTCAAATCAAATAAAAATCATCTCAATCAAAGATAATCAAGTTTTAATGGAATTTTTATTATCAAAAGATAATCAAACTATAACTATTCCTCTCCAGAGTTTTTATATTGTTGCAAAAATTGGTGATAATTTACTTTATAATAAATCTTCTAATTATAAAAATTTTTTTATCTTTTTTTGTTCTTTTATTTTTTTCATATCTTTAGTAATATATTCACAAAAAGTAAAGAAATTTAAAAAATTAAATAACAATTAAGATAATATATATAATAATGATAATCTATATCAATAATAGGAAAAAAAATGGATTTTAGAATAGAAAAAGATACAATGGGTGAAATAAAAGTTCCAAATGATAAATATTGGGGAGCACAAACACAAAGAAGTTTAGAAAATTTCCCAATTGGTGATGAAAAAATGCCAAAAGAGATTATTGAAGGTTTTGCATATTTAAAAAAAGCATGCGCGATTGTAAATAATAAATTAAATAGATTAGATAAAACTAAAACAGATGCTATTTGTGTTACTTGTGATGAAATTATTCAAGGAAAATTATCAAATGAATTCCCTTTAGCTGTCTGGCAAACGGGTTCTGGAACTCAGTCAAATATGAATGTAAATGAAGTAATAGCAGCAAGAGCAACGCAAAATTTAGGAAAAGATTTTAGAGTTGATAAACTTATTCATCCAAATGATGATGTAAATAAAGGGCAAAGTTCAAACGATACTTATCCAACTGCTATGAGAATTGCTTTTGTTTTAGATATTCAAAAAAGGTTAATTCCTGCAATAAATGTTTTAAAAACAACTTTTGAAAATAAATCAAAAGAGTTTGAAAATATTGTAAAAATTGGAAGAACACATCTTCAAGATGCAACGCCACTAACTCTTGGGCAAGAAATTTCTGCTTATGTTGAAATGTTAGAAAAAGCTTTAAATCAAATAGATGATAGTATGAAATATCTTGTAGAATTGGCAATTGGTGGAACTGCTGTTGGAACGGGATTAAATTCTCATCCAAATTTTTCGCCAATGGTTAGTGATGTATTAAATATTTTAACTGCTACAAAATATGAGTTTAAATCTCATCCAAATAAATTTCATGCCCTAACAGCTCACGATGCAGAAGTAGTTTTAAGTGGAGTTTTAACAGCACTTGCTTCAAATCTTATGAAAATTGCAAATGATATAAGATGGCTTTCATCAGGTCCTAGATGTGGAATTGGTGAGCTTAATATTCCTGAAAATGAACCAGGAAGTTCAATCATGCCTGGAAAAGTAAATCCAACTCAAAGTGAAGCCATGACAATGGTGGCTGTTCAAGTTATGGGAAACAATACAACAGTTTCAATAGCTGCTAGTCAAGGGAATTTTGAGTTAAATGTATTCAAACCTGTAATTGCATTAAATATTTTGCAATCAATTAGACTTTTAAGTGATACAATGCTTGCATTTAATGATAATTGCGCAGTTGGAATAGAACCTAATTTAGTAAATATCAATAAATATTTAAATGATTCACTAATGCTTGTAACTGCGCTAAATCCATATATTGGATATGAAAAAGCAGCACTTATAGCAAAAACAGCTCATAAAAATGGTACAACACTTAAACAAGAAGCAGTTAATCTTGGAATTTTAACTCAAGAAGAGTTTGATTCTTATGTAAAACCAGAAAATATGATAAAACCCACTTTATAAAACAAGGATTTAGATTATATGAAAGAGCTAGAAAAGTACTTTTTAATTGATGAGTTTGAAGATGGATGGGGGATGCACGATGTTGATTGTGAAGAACAATTATTTGATTATTGTGTTGAAGTTTTGTTTATCCCTGAGGAAAAAATTGATGAGTTAAGTATGCGAGCTGATGGATTGGAAATTATTTTAAAAGATTTAGAACTTGAAGATATAACAGAAGATTGGTATGTCAATCTTGTAAAAGAATCAAAAGAAAACTAAAAATAAAACAGCAGAACTTTCTGCTGTTTTATACTTCAATACTAAAACAAGCACCTTTGTTTGTATTAAAAACTTTTATTTTGCCTTTAAAGTGAGATTGTATTATCATTTTTGACATATAAAGACCAATTCCACTACCTTTTTGTTTTGTTGTAAAATATGGTTCAAATATTTTATTTTGATATTTATTTTCTATTCCACCTGCATTATCAAAAATTGAAGTGATTGATAAGTCATTTTTTTCATCAATTGTTATTGTAATTTGTGGATTTTCTATATTTCTTGAAATTAAAACATCTTTTGCATTTGTTAGAAGATTTAGAATTACTTGTGAATATTCATTTTCATAAGCATTAATTTGTTTATCTTTTATAACATTAAATTTAAACTCTATTTTATTACTTTCAAAAATTGGCTCCATAATATCGAGAGCTTTTTTAACAGCATTACTTATTAGAAATAGTTCTTTTTGTTTATTTAGTAAATAAAAATCATTAAAATTATCGATAGTTTTTGACATAAAATCCAATTGAGCATTTGATTCAAGAATTTTTTCTTTTAAATATTTTTTATCTAAAGGATTATCTTCAAAAGCTAATTGCAAATTCATATTTATAAAACCTAAATGAGTTAAAGGTTGTCTCCATTGATGAGCAATATTATTTATCATTTCTCCCATGGAAGCTAATTTACTTTGATGAATTAAAAGTTTTTCTTTTTCATTTTTTTCTTTGGCAAGATTCCTTAACATAAAACCTAATGCAAAACTAAAAATTAGTGATTCAAGAGGTGCTCCAATATGAATAACATAAATTCCACTAATTGGTGTGATATTCCAATCATCAGCAACATATATAAAAATAGATACAACCAACCAACCAATAGTATAAACGATAGCATTTTTATCTCCTTTTTTTATAGCTATAAAACCTGCAACTATAGGAATTATAAATCCTATATAAAAAGGCATATATTCATAAAGAATTGAGTACTTATATATAAAAATAAGAACAATATCTATAATATTTAATAATATAAAGAAATCTATAAATTTATGAAAAAAAGGCATTTGCTCTTTTGTATTTAAAATACTTTGTGCAAATAAAAGAGTAAATAAAAAACTAATAGTTTCACAAATATCAACGATTGCTTGAGGAGTTGATCTAGGATATGGTTGATAACTAAAATAGACAAATCCAATTAAAGATAAAAGAACAAAAAATTGCATTAAAGAGTAATATAAAAAATATCTCATTTTTGTTGAAAAATAAATTATTAGATAATATAAAAAAGCACAGAATATTATTCCATAAGATACTCCATATAAAATACCCTCATATTTCAATAAATAGTTATATTCAAAACTTGTTATAGTATTCCAACGAAATTCAGGTCGTTTTTCAGTTTCATATTTGTATTGAAAAACAAACTCTTTATTTTGAAATTCATCAAGTTTGACTACTATTATATTGTTAATTACTTCATATTTTATATTAGTAAAAATTAAACTATTTTTATCTGAGACTATAGTTAAATAATATGTTTTGTCTTTTAGTTGTTCTGTATCTATTTTGAATTTAATAAAAAACTCTTTTAACTTTTTTGTTTTAAACTTTTTATATGATGCTTCTTGATAATTTATATTGTCAGCAGATATATAATCTTCTATAAAATCATTACAATATAGGTTACATAGGAATAAGCTTAAAATCAGTAGGTATTTCATTTTGTGATTATACATAGTTTTAAATTAATATTAATAGTAATTATCATAATTTATATATTTTCTAGTATAATTCCAAGATGAGTAAAAATGAATTTAAAAATATAAAAATCTTATTTGTTGAAGATGAAGAAAATATAAGAGTAAATGCAATATCTTATTTAAAAAGATTGTTTGATGAGGTTTATGAAGCAAAAGATGCTTTTGAGGCTTTTGAAATTATTGAGTTACAAAAACCTCACATAATTATTACAGATATAAATATGCCAAAATTAAATGGTTTAGAAATGATTAAAAAGATTAGAGAAAAGAATAATCATACAAATATTGTTGTTCTTAGTGCTTATGCTCAAACAAGTTATTTACTTGAAGCCATTGAGTTAGGGCTTGTGAAATATTTGATAAAACCAATTCGTCATGAAACTATATATCCTGTATTAAGTCAATGTGTGAAAAGAATTAGAAATGACAATAAAACTAACATGAAATATTTTTCAAAAAGTTGTTATTTTGATTTTTTAAATAAAAAGCTTATAAAAGATGAAGTAGAAGTGAAACTTACAAATAAAGAGTTAGATTTATTATACTTATTATGCGAATGTAATAATCAAATAGTTACATATGAAACCATGCAAGCAATTGTTTGGAATGACTCTTTTATGAGTGAAGATGCGATTCGTTCAGTCGCTAGAAATTTAAGAAAAAAACTCCCAGTAAAATGCTTGGAGAATTTTTCTAAAATAGGTTATAAAATAGTTACTATAGATTAAAATAGTAACTATTTTAGTAAATTAATTATGAAATTTTCACTAAATATCTACCAACTGCTTTACCTGCTAATAAAGAATCAAAAGCCTCTTTTATTCCATCAAAATCTATTTGTGTTGTTAATTCTTCTAAAGTGTTAATTTTGAACTCATTAGATATTTTTTCCCAAGCTGCTGCTTTTTTCTCTTTTTTACACTCAACAGAATCAATACCTATTAATCTAACACCTCTTAAGATAAATGGGAAAACATTAGTATTTAATTCAAAAGATGAAGTTAATCCACAACAAGTAGCAACTCCATCATATTTAATTAATTTTAAGGCTTCTGCCAAAATATTTCCCCCAACTGTATCAATAACAGCGTCATACTTTTCACTTCCCATTGGTCTTTTATTTTCTACATCAAAATCTTTTCTTAAAATAACTTCACTTGCACCAATAGATTTTAAAAAATCAATTTTTTCTTCTTTTCCTGAAATTGCAGTTACATTAAAACCTAATTTACTTAAGATTGAAACAGCGATACTTCCCACTCCACCAGTTGCACCTGTAACTAAAACATTTCCACTTGTAATATCATTTTTTAAAAGTTCATTTACACTTAAAGCAGCTGTTAATCCAGCTGTTCCATAAGTCATGATTTCTTTGTCACTAATATTTTGTGGCATTTTAACTACCCAAGAAGCTGGAACTTTCACATATTCACAATGTCCACCATTTGTGTTCATTCCCATATCATAACCAGTTACTAAAACTCTTTCTCCTACTTTAAACTCAGCAGAATTTGACTTTTCAATTACACCTGCTACATCAATTCCTGTAATATGTGGAAAGTTTTTTGTAACACCTGGATTTCCAACTGAACTTAATGCATCTTTATAATTTAAAGATGAATAAGTAGTTTTTATTAAAACTTCATTCTCTTGTATTGTTGGGATTTCAACTTCTTTTACACCTGATATAAATTTTTTGTCTTCAATTTTTTCTACTATAAATGCTTTCATATTATTCCTTTATTTACTTATAGTATAATTTTAGTTAAAATTATACTTAATAGCAAGAACTTACTTTTAAGATATATACTATCTAAAAAGATACTAAAGGAAACAAATGAGTGAAAATGATGAAGATTTAAAAGTAGAAAAATGTCCAGTTGAAACAGCCTTAGATGTACTTGCAGGAAAGTGGAAGATACTTATTTTATGGTACTTGCGAAGTGAAACAAAAAGATTTAATGAACTTCAAAAACTTCTTCCAAGAACAACTCAAAAGATGCTAATTCAAAAATTAAGAGAGCTAGAAGAAGATGGAATTATTCACAGAGAAGTTTATCCAGTAGTTCCTCCAAAGGTAGAATACTCTTTGACAAAATATGGAGAAACTCTAAAACCTATAATAAAACAACTATATCTTTGGGGAGAAATCCATAAAAAAAGAGTTAATAAAAACTAATTTTTCATATATTATTAGACTAAAAATATACTGATACTTTTTTATTTAATTCATCAAAAGAGTTATTAAATCTAAAAAATGACTCTTTGATATGGCTTTGTAAATTCTCTTTTTTTATTCCTCTAAACTTTTTCAAACGATGATTGATAAAATCTTGTAAATTATTTGGTGAAGTGTAATAACCTAAGATTGTAAAATTTTTTGTATTTTTATTATAGACAATACGAACAGCATTTTTTTTGGAATTATTTATAAGATTCTTTTCAACATGCTCTTTTATAAAAAGACTGAGTTTTGTTAAATCTTTTAAATTTTCCTCTATTAAATGTATTGTATTGTTTGAATTAATATAAAAAAAGTATCTATTTTGAATCTTTATATATTCAACACAAAATATTTTCTTATCTAATATATATGACTCATAAGTAATAAAATCTCTAATCATTTTGTAATAATAATTTATTGTTTGTCTACTCAAGTTTAGTTTATCTGCAGTTTGAATTGCGGTAAAATCTTTACAAAAATAGTAACAAATCTCTCTCATTTTTAGTTTCATATTTGTATCTCAACTTAATTTAGAATGAAATTTTTTAAATTTCTAAGAAATTCTATATAAAAAAAATGGCTAGAAAATGGCTTTTTAGTTTAATAAAAAGATTTTTATTTGTCATGAGTGCTATCTTGATTAGAAAGTATTAAGTAAAAAAAAGAAAGAATAGCATTTTTATTAATGATATCAATTATCAAAATTATAAATACAAGGAAACAAAAATGCTATATTTAACAAAAAAGATAATTCCATTATCTATTTGTGTATCAATGATTTTAAGTGCTCAACTTTTAGCTGAGGAAAAAGCTACTATTCTTGAAGAAATAAAAGTTGCAGAAGAGAGTAATATTCTTGATAATATAACTGAAGGAACAGGTTCATATACAACAAAGAGTATGAATACTTCTACTAAATTAGATTTATCACCTAGGCAAACCCCTCAATCTATAACTGTATTAACAAGTGAATACTTAAAAGATAGAAATACTACTTCATATCAAGAAATGTTAGAAAATGTAACAGGTGTTTCTCTTACTAGATGGGATGAACGAGTAAATCCAAGTGCTAGAGGTTTTGAAATAGATTACTATAAAATAGATGGCATGCCAAGTTATATTACTGTGAGTGATAGAGATCTTGATTTAGCTATTTATGATAGGGTTGAAATTGTAAAAGGTGCAAATGGTTTAACAACAGGTTCTGGAAATCCAGCAATGAGTATTAATTTAGTTAGAAAAAGAGCAAATAGTAAAGAATTAAATGGAAATATTTCAGCAAATGTAGGCTCATGGGATTCTTATGGGACAGTTGCAGATGTAAGTTCTGCACTAAATGAAAGTGGCAGTGTAAGAGGAAGAATAGTCTTAAAACATGAACAAGAAAACTCTTATATGGATAATTACAAAAAAGAAAATAATCTATTTTATGGAGTAATTGATGCTGATTTAAGTGATACTACATATTTATCAACAGGGATTTCTTACCAAAAGTTGAATAAAGATGGCATTAGATGGGGTGGATTACCAGCTTTTTATAGTGATGGATCTAGAACTGATTTTAGTAGATCGCAAACTGTTAGCGAAGATTGGACATATTGGGATACAGAAGTAAAATCTATTTTTGCAGATTTAAAACAATTTATTTATAAAGATATTAGTTTAAATCTTGGTTATTCTTTTGATGAAGTAAATACAGATACTGCACTACTTTATTTTAAAGGAAAAGTTAATAAAGCTGATGGAAGTGGTTTACAATATATGGATTGGGAAGGAGCACAGCAAAAACAACAACACAATGTTGATGTATATGTAAATATTCCATATGATTTTAATAAAAAAGAACATGAGTTTATTATTGGAGCATCTTATAATTTAGATAAAACAACAGAATATGAAGCACGATATCCAAATGGATATTACACAACTTTAACAAATTTCTATAATTATAATTTATCACTACCAAGTGCTTCAAGTTCAGATGTACCTTATTCTTTACAACCTGAACAGATAGAGCAAAAGGCAATTTATTTAGCAAATAAATTTTTATTAACAGAAGATTTAAAATTAATTATGGGAGCTAGAGTTTCTAGTTGGGAATATACAAGTGATGATTCATCAAAACAAACTAGAAAATTTGATAATGAATTAACTCCTTATGTGGGATTAGTTTATGATTTAGATGAAAATCATTCTCTTTATGCAAGTTACACAAGTATTTTTAAACCTCAAGATAAAAAAACTATTGATGGAAAATATCTAGACCCAATTGAGGGAAATAATTATGAAGTAGGTGTAAAAGGTGAATATTTTGATAAAGCATTAAATACTTCATTATCAATATTTAGAATTGAACAAGATAATGTTGGAGAAGATGATCCCTCAGGAGCATTTGTAAAAGGAACAACAACTGTTGCAAGTGTTGCTGCTGATGGAGTTACAAGTAAAGGTTTTGAGGTGGATGTATCAGGACAAATAACAGATAATTTTAGTTTAAATTTTGGGTTATCAAATTTTGAAGCAAAAGATGCTGATGGTGAGAAATTTAATACTAAAGCTTCAAGAACAACAGCAAATATATTTGCAAAATATAAAATAAATGATTATAGAGCTGGATTAGGGTTAAATTATAAAAGTAAAATTTATACAGGAACTAATAGTTCTGAAATTACACAAGATGCTTATATTACTGCTGATGTTATGTTTGGATATGAGATAACAAAAAATACAGATATTCAGTTGAATATTAAAAATATTTTTGACAAAGAATATTATTCTGGAATTGGTGCAAATGCAATGGTTTATGGTGATCCACGAAATGCAACACTTACTATGAGATATACTTTCTAAATAAAGAGAGAGACTATTTTAGTCTCTTTCTTCTACAAAAATTGATAAAAGTATACTTTAAATATTTTTTAGGATATCCAATATATTTATAGTAAATTAAGAAATACACCTTAATCTTTTTTAGAAGGAAAAAATGAAAAATTTAATAAAAACTTTATCAACCCCAGAACAATCTGGAAAAAAAATAGGATTACTTAGAGTTCTCTGTGCTATTTTTGGAGGATTACTTGTAGCTTATCTTGCAATGACTTTACTAATTTATATAATTCCTGGGAAGCCTGGTGAATCTATAATTGTTCCATTACTTTTTAATACCATGGCTTGGGCAATGATAGCTTTGTGGATAAGTGTTTCTCCTACAAAATTAAGTGCAATATTGAGAGTTGTAATTCCCACTTTAATAATTACAATTTTAATAGCTATTTTATATAATATTTAAGGTAAAAAATGAACGAAAATTTAGAAAAAGAATCAAATAAACTATTAACTCAAAGACTGCAAAGAGTACATGTATCAATAGGTATAAGTTTTTCTTTACTCATGTATGTGGCTGTATTTTTTGGAATATTTGCAATTTTACTTCCTTATATTCAAGTATGGGAAAAACCATCACGTCACTTTAAAACAGCAGATATTACAAGCATAAATTATAGCTCTATGATAGATCCTGTTTTATCAAATCCAGATTATCCAAAAATTAATCCTATTGAAATTATTTTGCCAGGGTATATGGAAGATCCAGCACTAAAAATCTCAACAGATTTTGTAAAAACAAAAGTTTTTAATCCAAATACAAACCAAGAAGTTGAAAATGAAGATGAATTATCTCAATTGGCTAAATTTTTAAATCATATGCATTATGGAAGACCATTTAAAAATTTTGGTTATATGCTTTTCGGTTTTACAGCACTTGCAGGAATGTTTTTAGTTATTGGTGGAGTAATTTTAATTATAAAAATTAAATATAAAAATAGTACTAAAACAACAAGTGGAAAATTCTCAAAATGGCATAGAAAAATATTTACTTGGGTTTTTCCACCTTTTATTATTATCACTCTTACAGGTGCTTTTATGAATATTGGATACAGTGGTTCAGCTCCCATGGCATATTTAGCTTCAAAGGGGCAAACCTTTAGTGTATTTGCTTTGTCAGGACCAATTTTATTTCCAAGTGAGCCTAGACTTGAAAAGAAAAATGATAATGTCCCGATGCTTGCAATAAATGAATTATTAAAAAAAGCAAAAGATATAAATCCTAATATTGATTTTCAAAGGGTGAAAATTATTAACTGGCAAGATACAAGTGCCATTGCAAAATTTGAGGGATATAATCCTTATATGCCATTTTTAAATGGTATTTCAAATAAACCAAGTGTAACTTTAAGTGGAGTTGATGGAAGATTAATATCTCAACAAAAAGTAATGGACAAACATTGGAGTGGATTATTTTATGATAGTGTATTTTTCTTACACTTTTTATTTGGAGTTGATACTTTTACTCGACTTTTAATAGCAACAATTATGAGTATCTCAACTTTTGCTTTAGGTTTTGGTGTTTTATTATGGCTAGAAAAAAAAGCCAGAAAAATACCTGAGGGAGTACCTGTTTATCAATGGATGGGTAAATTATCATTAAGTGTAATGATAGGAGTTATTCCTGCAACTGGATTATTGTTTTTTCTTCAATGGCTTTTGCCTTTTGATATGGAAAATAGAGTTGTATTACAAAAAGGACTTTTTGCTCTTTTATGGTTATCCACTTTAACTTGGTCATTTTATAGATTAAACTCTTATCAAGCTGCAAAAGAGTTTTTAATCTTAGGTGGGATTTTATTTATTTTAAGTCCCCTAATTCACTTTTACAATAGTGGATTTTCACCTATAAAGTTATATACAAATGATATGACAAGTATTTTAAGTGTTGATATTGGTCTGTTTATTTTTGGAAGTTTACTTATTTTGGCGGCTATTAAATTACCACAAAAAAGAGTTGATGTTCAAAAATTTTGGACAAAAAATTTATAAAAAAGGATTCTTATGAAAAAAATTATATATATATTTCTTTTAATTAGTTCATATATTTATGCCCATGAAATTATGATGAATGTTGTTGATAATAAAGATAATACAGTAACTGTAATAGGTGGAGAGACAATTCCTGGAGCAATGATAAAATTTGAATCATTAAAAACAGGCGAAGTTTTATTTAAACAAAGATTGCCCCAAAAGAGTCAATTAACAATTTCAATTCCAAATGAACCTTATCAAATAGTTTTAGATGCAGGTCCTGGAGAAAAAGTGGTAAAAGAGGGAATTTCATTAAATAGTGCAATTTTTGATAAATCAACAATAAAACCACAAGTGATAGAAAAGTTAACAAAAGCTGAACATGAAGAAGAGGAGTTTGACTCTCTTACTTTGTCATTATTTATAATTGGCTTCATCTTACTTCTATTAACTATTTATTTTAGTGCTAAAAATAGTAATAAAATTTTACTGCAATTAAAAGATTCTCACCTACATACGTAAAATTCTTTTATGATTTAAGTATTGGTTTTATATGTATTATAGAACTTTATACTTAGATTATTTTAATAACGATTATCAATTTTAATTTATATTTAAGATTTCTTGCGTTAATATCCCATTAATCTTTCATTAATAAAAATTCAATTTTATTAATGGGATAAATGAAAATAGGTATTAAAGTGAAAGAAAATAAAGATAAACAATTAGATTCAAAAGAGATTTTTGATAATGAAAAAACTATTGAAATCATTCATGATGGGCAATCTTATTATCTAAAAATCACAAAAGCGAATAAATTAATACTGACAAAATAATTACAAATAAATCTAGCCAGCCATAGTAAAGTTCTCCTACAAATAGCCAGCCAATTTTAAAGTTAAGTAATAAATTTACTTTAGAGACAGCTGGTATTAAATAAATAAATTTATTTAATAATCATAAAACTTTCCATGGAGGAATAAAATTGAATAAATATATTACAAGTAAGAAACATAAAACTGCAAATTATTTAGGTGCATCTGTTGTAACTGCAACTGTATTGTTAACATCACCAATTATTTTACAAGCTGAATCAACGGTTTTACAAAAAGTTGATGTTGTTGAAGTTGATGATTTAGATTATTCAAATAGTTATAAAGTAAATAAATCTTCATCTGCAAAAATTACACAAGATTTAGTTGATACACCACAAACTATACAAGTAATCACAGAAAAAGTATTAAAAGAGCAACAAGCAACAACACTACAAGAAGCTTTAAGAAATACTCCTGGAATTACTTTAAACTTGGGTGAGAATGGTAACACTGACTTGAAAAATAATATTATGATGAGAGGTTTTGATACTCAATCAAGTATTTATAAAGATGGAGTTAGAGACAGTTCAAACTCTGTAAAAGATATGTTTAATACTCAAGCTGTTGAAGTGACAAAAGGTGCAGTTGGTGCTGATAATGGAAGAGGTGTTTCTTCTGGATATATTAATCAAGTAACTAAAATGGCAACAAATAAAGATGAAGGTGAAGTAACAGCATCATATGGAACAGGTGAAAATGCAAGACTTACAGCTGATTTAAACAAAAAAATATCTGAAACGGTTGGTTTTAGATTAAATGTTATGAAACATGAAGGTGATGTAGCTGGTCGTGATGTTGTTGAAATAGATAGAACAGGAATTGCTGGTTCATTAGGTTTCGGAATTGGTACAGATACTAGAACTACAATTAATTATGAAAGATTTGAACAAGATGATATTCCTGATGGAGGAATTCCAACTATTGGATTGGATAATGTGCCATTTTCAACATTATCTGCTGCTGGTATTAGCCCAAATAAAGTTGATACAAAAAATTTTTATGGAAGTAGTTCTGATTTTGAAAAAGCAACATCTGATGTTTATAGTTTAATTTTTGAACACGATTTTTCTCCTGTAACAACACTTAGTAATGTTACAAAATATACAAAAACAAAACAAGAAATGTTAACAAAAGCTTTAAGATTTGACAGTGCTGCAAATGTATTTGCAACTCCTTCTGATTCAAGTACTTGGACTTATCAAAGAATGACAAATCAAAAATGGGAAGAGAATGAAGTTTTAGTAAATAAAACAAATCTTTCATCAAGTTTTGCAACAGGTTTCGCAACTCATAGTATTAGTACGGGATTAGAATTAATAAAAGAGACAAAAACTTCAAAAGCCTATAAAAGTGCAGGAGATGGAGATAGAATCAGTGTTTATAATCCAAATTATAATGCATCAATATCTGGAGTAGATTTATCAATGGGACCTAAAAATCTAAAAGGTGAAGTTGTAACAGCTGGTGCATATTTATTTGATTCTATTTCTTTAAATGATAAGTTTATGCTTATTGGTGGAGGAAGAGTTGATAGATATGAATTAAAACAAAGTGGTACAAATACATCAACTTCAAGAACTACTGGAGTTACAACTACTTCTCTTGTAGATGAAAAAGAGAGTGGAACACTAAAAAGTTGGAAAGCAGGGTTAGTTTATAAACCAGTTGAAAATGGAAGTATATATATTTCACATGCAACTTCACAATTACAGCCAGGTGGAAATACACTTAGCTACTCAACAAGTGCAAGTAATATTGATAATCCAGATAAAGATCCAGAAGAATCTACAACAACTGAGTTAGGAACAAAATGGAATTTCTTAGATGATAGAATTGCATTTACATCAGCTATTTATAGAACTTTAGTATCAAATCAAGTAACAGCTGAAAGTGATGGAACTTATACTCAAGAGGGTGAAAAAGAAGTAAAAGGAATAGAATTAGGTGTAGTTGGACAAGTAACTGATAAGTTAGCAATCACAGCTGGAATTTCAAAAGATAAAACAGATGTAAAAAGTAAAGGAGGTACTGATGATGGCGCTGCTTTAAGATTTACACCTGATTGGAGTGCAACTATGTGGACAACTTACAGCTTTACACCTGCATTTACTCTTGGTTTAGGAGCTACTTATATGGGAGAACAAAATGTTTCTTCTACTAAGTCAGGACAAACAACTCCAGTTGATGGAAGATTAACAAAAATTGATGATTATATAGTATTTGATGCAATGGCTTCATATAAAATTGATAAACATTCTTCATTACAATTAAATGTTTATAATTTAGCTGATGAAGAGTATGTTGCAAATACAAACAAAGATGGATTTAGATACACACCAGGTGCAGCTAGATCTGGTTTATTAACATATAGTTATAAATTTTAGAAAAGATTAGTCCCTTTTTTAAGGGACTAAATTTATAAAAGGGAAATGAAAAATGCTTCTACATATACCAAATGTATTAACAAAAGACCAATTAATTGAGTGTCGAAAACTCTTAGAAAAAGCTTCTTGGATAGATGGAAAACTAACAGCTGGTTCACAAGCTGTTAATGTAAAAAGTAATCTACAATTAGCTGAAACTGATCCTTTGTTAAAATATTTAAGAGAAATTATAACTTCTTGTTTAAAAGCAAATCCTCTATTTGTATCAGCTGCCTTACCAAATCATATAATTTCTCCATTTGTAAATAGATATGAAAATAGTGGTGCTTATGGGAATCATGTTGATAACTCAATTTTATATGATACAACTGTTGGCAAAAACTTTCGTACAGATATTTCATGTTCACTTTTTTTCACTGACCCAGAAGAATATGAAGGTGGTGAAATGGTTATTGTTGATACTTTTGGAACCCACGAAGTAAAACTTCCAGCAGGGGATTTACTTCTTTATCCATCTACTTCTTTACACAGAGTTGAACCAGTTACAAAAGGCGTTAGAATGGTTAGCTTTATGTGGATTCAAAGTATGATTAGAAGTGCTTGGAAAAGAAGTATTTTATTTGAACTTGATAATACAATTCAAAGTTTAAGAGCAAAATATGGAGAAACACCAGAAGCTGTAAATTTATCAATTCATTATCATAAACTACTTCAAGAGTGGGCAGAGCTTTGAGCGAAAAACTAAATTTCATCCCAAATGATTTGGTATCACTTAAAGATTATGAACGATATGCAAAAGAGAGAATGGATTTAAACTCTTTAGCTTATGTTTGTAGTGGAGCAGGGGATGAGGTAACTTTTAGAAGAAATGAAGAGGCTTTTTCGAATATTTTTTTAGAAACAAATACTTTAGAAGATTTAAATGGTGCAAATACAAAAATAGAACTGTTTGGACAAACTTATGAAACTCCTATTTTTTTAGCACCAGTTGCCTATCAAAAATTAGTAGATTTAAATGGCGAAATAGCAACAGCCCAAGCTGCAAATGCTATGAAAACTTGTATGTGCGTTAGTTCATTTTCAAGCTCAACTTTAGAAGATATTTCAAGCACTACAAGTTCACCTCTTTGGTTTCAGTTATATATTCAACCCGAGATGAAAATAAATCTTGAACTTATAAGAAAAGCTGAAAACTTAGGCTTCAAAGCTTTAGTTATTACCATAGATGCTCCAATTAGTGGTATTAGAAATGTTGAACAAAGAGCTGGATTTTTTTTGCCAAAAGAGATATGTGCTGTAAATATAAATAATCCTCTTCAAACAACAAGTAATTTTGAAAATATCTTAGATATAACAAATATTCTTCCAACTTGGAAAGATATAGAATTTATCAAAAACAATACAAAACTTCCTGTTATTTTAAAAGGAATAACTTCTGTAAATTCAGCCAAAAAAGCCCTTGAACTAAAAGTTGATGCAATCATAGTTTCAAATCATGGAGGTAGAACCATAGATACTCTTCCCTCATCAATAGAAATATTGCCAAAAATAGCAAAGGTTATAAATGGAAAAATTCCAATTTTATTTGATGGTGGAATAAAAAGAGGAACAGATGTTATAAAAGCTATTGCACTAGGTGCAAGTGCAGTTATGATTGGCAGACCTATAATGTATGGTTTGGCAACAGCCGGAGCTTTAGGTGTTGCACATACTTTAAAGATTTTAAAAGAGGAACTTGAAGTCTCTATGATATTTACAGGTTGTAAAAATATAGAAGAAGTTAAAATAAAAAACATAATATTTTAATCTAATTATTTATCTTCCCTTCAATTATAAATTTTGCACCATTCTCATACTCATAAAATATTTCTCCCATAAGTTGGTATTTTACAATCATACTAATAAGCCTTAATCCTAAAGTTTCATTTGAAATTTTAGAAAACTCTTTTTTTAATCCTTCTCCATTATCTTTAACTATAAATAAAATTTTGTCATCTTCACTTTTTGAAATATCTATTATAAGAGTTGGATTTTTCTGATTTTTAAAAGCATATTTAAAAGCATTTGTAAGAAGTTCATTTAAAATCAATCCATAAGGCATAGCTGTTTCAATGTTTAAATTTACATCTTCAATATTTATTTTTATATCAATTTCATTTTCTTTAATATATGTTTTTGCAATAGTTTGAACTAAATCTGTAATATAACTTTTTAAAGAAATTTTATTTAGGTTTGTTGATTCATAAAGTTTTCTATGTAAAAGCTCCATGGTATATAATCTTTCTTGTATATTTAAAAGAACTTTTTTTGCTTTTTCATCTTGAATTTCCTCTTCTTGTAACTCAATTAAACTAATTGTTAAAGCAAGATTATTTTTAACTCTATGGTGAATTTCTTTTAATAAAATCTCTTTTTCTTCTAAGGATTTAGAAATTTCTTTTGTTTTTTCCTCAACTTTTTTATCTAAAGTTTTAATACTATTTTCAAAAAAATCTAACATTGAATCAAAAGAACGACCCAAAATTCCTATATCATCATCTCCTTTTACATTACTTCTTATATTTTTAATTCCTTGATTCGCTTTTATTGCTGTTTTTGTTAAGGTATCAACATCTTTTAACATTCTTCTAAATAAAAATAACATCAAAATAAAACTAATTCCCATAGCGAAAATCTCGGGTAATAAGAAAAATATCATTGCACGACTTTTATTTTCTAACTCTTTTTTATTAATTGAATAAACAAGTAAAAAATAGTTATTGTTATAACTTAAATCAACAATCCATGAAAGAAGAGTTTCACCATCTAATTTATGTTCAATTGGTTTTTTATCCCTTGCTTCAAAAATCTCTTTTATTGTCAAATTTCCAGTAGATATATTTTTAACATTTGATAAATTACTTAGAATATATTTTTCTTTTCTTTTTTTAATATCCTCTTCACTTAAAATTTCATTTGAATTAATATCTAAATTTTGATTTACCCAAAAAAGAGATATTCTTGTAGTTTCAATACTAGTATTAAGTAATAAATTAGCATTGATATTATCTTTTATACTTTTACTTAAATTTCCATAGTTTGTATTAAAATCTATTTTACTACATTGTATTGATAAATTTAATTCTTTTTGAGTATTTAAATAATTATAAAAAGAGTAATCACTTTGTATAAATTTGTTTGAGCCGCTTTCTATTTCTTCTTTTGTCCATTGATTTAAAACATTAGAATTATTTTTATAAAAAAAGTTATCAATTTCTCCTCTTCTATCCTTATTTATTTTCTCAAAATAAAAATCATTACTTGAAATAGTATATGAACAAGAGTTGATTATTGGATTAGTTTTTATTAAATTTATTAGCTCTTGTTTACTCAGTTGATTAGATTTCATATCTAATTTTTTAATTTCGTTTTCGATTTCTTCTTTTCTGATTTTTTCTTGAAAAGTTAACTGCATTTCTAATACATCAGTCACAATTTTTAGTTGTTTTTTAGTGATTATTAAAAATCTATTAATATAACTTATCTCTTGATTTAAGGACTCTTGTTCGATTTTTGGTATTATTAAAATAAATCTTATTGACATGAAAATTGATACAAAAATAAAAAAAGTTAGAATAATTTTTGTTGTAAAAGAGTAATTTTTTAATCTAAATATTTTCATCAGTATTTACAATTCTTAATCTATAACCTTCTTCATATAAGTTTTCAAAGGGATTGAAGTTGAGTTTGTTTTTTATTCTATATAGTAATGATCTTAATTTTGATAAATCATAAACATCTTCCCTATATATAAAATTAAAAATAGTATCAAAACTCACAACTTTTCCAGGATTCAGTGTCAATATCTCAAATAGTTTTTTTTCTGTTTTTGTTAGAGTAAATAATTTTTCATCAATGAAAAGTTCTAATTGAATAGTATCTAATTTAATATTTTCACTCAAATAGATAAATTTATTTTTTGGAGTTTTTAATAATTCTTTATTTTTAAAAAAGAATTGATGTTTGTGCATAGCTGTATTTATAGCAACTTTTAGTTCTTCATTTCTGCAGGGTTTTATTAAGTATGCATAAGGTTCTGCTTCCATAGCTTGTTTTAAAATTTTGTCATCATAATGTGAAGTTAAAAAAATAATTGGAATATTGAAATTTTTCCAAATATATGTTGCTACATCTATACCTGTTTTTGAAGCATTTAAATTAATGTCAATTATTGCAAGGTCTGGGTAATAATTATTTGTATGTAAAATTGCATTATTAGGAGTTGTGGCAATGCCACTTACCCCAAATCCTAATTTTTGAAGTTTTAGTTCCATAGCCATAGCTAAAATTGGTTCATCTTCCACAATTAAAATATCAAAATTTTTCTTTGAACACAAGTTAGTTGACAAATTTATATTCCTTTTTATATGTATAACAAGTAAGGATTATAATTAAATTTTCTTTAAATATAGTTTCAATTATAATAGTTATTATCAAAATGTCATTTTTAAATCATTTCTCCAAGATATGATTTCAAAAGTTATTAAAAAACAAATAGCCAGCAAAAGTAAGTTCTTCTACAAATAGCCAGCCAAATATTTTATTTTACTTACAAGGAAAAAATATGAAAATTAGTATTACTAAAATATCAGCAACATTGTTACTTGCTAATGCTGCCTTACTTGCTGATAATACTACAAATTTAGATGAAGTTACGGTTACATCAGCTTCTGGTTATGAACAAAATATAAAAGATGCAGCTGCAACAATTTCTGTTATTACAAAAGAAGAGTTAGAAAAAAAATCATATACTGATGTTACTGATGCATTAAAAAATATTCCTGGAGTTAATATTTCAGGTGGTGGTTCTAATCAATCAGTAATGATGAGAGGTATGGGTGCTGAATATACACTATTTTTAATAGATGGAAAACCAATGCAAGGAAACGATGCTTTTAATCCAAATGGTTCATTAGCTGGAACACAAATTAATTTTTTACCATCTCTTGAAAATATTGAAAGAATTGAAGTTATAAGAGGTCCTGCTTCTTCTTTATATGGTTCTGATGCAATGGGTGGAGTTATAAATATTATTACTAAAAAGAATAGTAATGAAGTTAAAGCTGGTATTTCAACAGAATATATAATGGCTGATTCTTCAAATAAAGTAAATAATGACTCAATTTCAACAAGTATGTTTATTAATGCACCTTTAGTAAAAGATTTATTATCTTTATCTTTAAATGGATCTTTTTTAAATAGTGACGAAAGTAATTTTGGTGCAGATAGCGTAAAAAGTGCAGGAAGTGATCCTGAATTTAAAAGAAAAAATTTTGGTACAAAATTAACTCTAACACCAGATGAATACAATACTTTAGGTTTAGAATATCTTTACTCTAAACAAGAAAGAAAATTTACTCCAGGTAAAAGTTTAGCAAGCACTTCTGATGAATCATATTTTAAATCAATAAAAAATAATTATTCTGCAACACATGAATTAAAATATGATAAATTTTTATTAAATTCATATGTTAATTATGATGATGCGGAAAATCCAAGTAGAGTAAATGAAGATACAGGAAATGGAATAAAATTTAATACTTTAACTTTAAATACACAAGGTACTTATTTTTTTGATTCTCATAAAACATCTTTAGGTGTAAACTATAAAGAAGAAAATTTAGAAGATGGTGCAACAAGTTCTTTAAATGATGAAATTGTTAAAATGAAAAGATACCAATGGTCGATTTTTGGGGAAGATGAATGGGGACTTACAGAGGATTTATATTTAACACTAAGTGGAAGATATGATGAAAATGAGAAATTTGGTGATAATTTTAGTCCAAAAGCCTATTTAGTTTATCATTTAACAGATAATTGGAGTTTAAAAGGTGGAGTAACAAGTGGATATAAAGCGCCTTCTTTAAGACAAAGTGCAACTGATTTTGCTGGAGTTTCAAGAGGTGGAGTTATGATTGGAAATCCAGATTTAACACCAGAAACAAGTTTAAACTATGAAACGGGTGTTTCTTATGATAATTCTGATTTAGGACTAAAAGGTAGTTTAGTTGTTTATCAAACAGACTTTGACGATAAAATTGCAAGAACAGGCAGAATTTGTGAACCAAATACTCCTTGTACATATAAAGGAACTACTTATGCTGCTCATCAATATGGTTATACAGCTTATGAAAATGTTGATAAAGTAGAGTTTCAAGGTTTAGAATTAACAACTGATTATGATATTTTAGAAAACTTAACATATAGACATAGTTATACATATACTGATTCTGAACAAAAAACTGGTACAAATAAAGGGAAACCTTTAAATGATGTTTCAGAACATATGTTTAATGCAGGATTAGATTTAGAATTAACTAAAAAATTAGATTTATGGACACAAGCAAATTATAGAAGTAAAACTTCTGGAGATACAGATGGGGAACGACAACCAGCATATACTTTTGCAGATTTAGGTTTAGTGTATAAAGTATCTGATAAATTAAAATTAAAATCTGGTGTTTATAATGTTACAAATAAAGAGGTAACTACAGAAGATGGATATGATGTAGTTCTTGATGGAAGAAGATATAGCTTTTCTATGAATTTAACTTTCTAAAAAACTTAAAAATGAGTAGTAACACTACTTGTTTTTAAATTCAATAACAATTATCAATTTCGTTAAGATATTGTTAAAATTTATCTGTTAAAATTCCCTAAATTAAAAAGGAGCAAGATTTTGCATAAAAAAATATGGTTTAAAATTCATTGGATTTTAGGAATTACAGCTGGAATTGTGCTTTTAGTTGTTGGAATTAGTGGAGCTACATTATCTTTTGAAAAAGAGATTATAAAATTTATAAATAAAGATACTTTTGTAGTATCAGTTCCAGATGAAGCAAAACTTTCTACAAAAGAGTTATTAGAAAAATTTCAAGCTACTAATCCTAAAGCGAAGATAAATAGCGTCTCATTTTCAACAGATGAAACAGCATCTACTATTATAAATATTGCAGGGGAAGGAAAAGAAGCAAGAAGAGGAATAAATTATTATGTAAATCCATATACTGCAGAAGTTTTACCCCAAATTAAAGGTAAAGAATTTTTCGAATTTGTTCTTAGATTGCACAGATGGTTAGCTTTTGAAGGAAATATGAGAGAAGTAGGAAAACAAATAGTTGCTTTTTCAACAGTAGCTTTAATTATTCTTGCTTTTAGTGGTGTAGTTGTTTATTGGGGAAGAATAAAAAGAGCATTTTTCAAGAGTTTTACATTTAGTTTTAAACATCATGGAAGAGCTTTTCTCTCAACAATGCACAGTGCAGTTGGTATGTGGGTTTTACCTTTTTATCTTCTTGCTGCATTAACTGGACTTTATTGGTCATATGATTGGTACAACGCAGCATTATATAAAATAGCAGGAGTTGAAAAACCTCAAAGAAATATGCCTGCACAAATGAAAAATCCTCAACAAAGGGATAATTCACAAGGGCAAAGAGGACCTAGAAATAAAGATAATCAACGAGTTGATGGCGAAAAAATTGAACAAATCCCAACTTCACAAAATGTAGCTACTTTTGATGATTATCAAAAAGCAGTAGATTTATTTAATACAACTATTCAAATGAATTATTACACTGCATCGGTAAAATTTCCTCCAAAAGGAACAGTTTATAGTTTTAGTTATTTAATTGATAAATCAGACTACTTTAGAGAAGTAAATACATTAGAACTTGATATTAATTCAAATGAAGTAATAAAACATGATAAATTTGAAGATAAACCTTTAAATGAACAACTAATGAGAAGTATTTTACCTTTACACACAGGGGAATATTTTGGCCTTATTGGACAAATTGGTATGTTTTTAGCTTCAGCGCTTATGGCACTGTTTACAATAACTGGATTCATGTTATATATAAATAGACATAAAAAGAAAAAAGTTAAAATAATAAAAGAGTAGTTTTTACTACTCTTTTTTAATCTCGTTCTATATACCTTTGTCTAGCGCTATCTTTTATCTTTTCTACTTCAACTAAAATAAATCCATCAATACAATCAGCAAAATCATTGTCAACATTAAATCCTAAAAATTTAACACCTTTTTCTTCTGCAATATCGCTATATTGTTTATAAAGTGTAGGAATAGAAACCCCAATATTTGCTAAACTTGATTTTAAAAATTTGAAATCTTTTTTCTTATCATTTAAATCAAAAAGCTCTTTAATTTCTAAAATATTACTAGAATAAGAATAAGGAACTTTTGGCTCAACTAAGTTTTCATCATCACCAAAATAGTGAGAATAATAAAATATCATCATATCTTTTGCAACTCTTGGGAATGATGCGCTGATTGAAACTGGACCAAACATATATTTGATATTTGGATTAGTTCTTAAATATGCACCAATTCCAAACCATAAATAATCCAAAGCTCTTGTTCCCCAATATTTTGGTTGCACGAAACTTCGTCCAAGCTCGATAGAATCTTTTAAATAAGGCATAAACTCTTCATTATATTTAAACAAAGTATTTGAATAAAAACCTTTAACACCGATATTTTTAAAAATAAAATCAGAGTTTCCAATTCTATAAGAACCCACAATCTCTAAATCATTTTCATCCCATAAAATAATATGTTGGTAATAAATATCATATTTATCCGTATCTCTTTTTTTATTTACACCTTCACCCACTTTTCTAAAAGATAACTCTCTTAATCTACCAAGCTCTTTTAAAACTATTGAATCTTCTGTGTAATCGTATAAATATATTTTTTTTCCATCATTTGTTTGACCAATAAGATTTGACTTTTTTAGCTCATTTAATAAATCAATTCGGCTTACGGGATGTGCAATTGCACTTTGGGTTTCAAAAAAAGACTTTTTCCCCTTTTTCAAACTATATAGATGTTTTCTATAAAGATTTAATAGAAATTTTTTATCTATTCCTTTTGGGGCAATGTTTTCATTTGGAATAATTTGTCCAACTTTTACACCAATTCTTTTTGATTTTTTATTAAACATTTCATGTGATAACAAAAGAGTTGAAAATGTTTTGTTTATTACAGAAATTGTGTAAAAAGTTTTTGAGTTTTTTGCATCTAAAAATATTGGTAGAATTGGTGAATTTGTATTTTGTGCAAAGTTTAAAAAACCTTTATTCCAAAGTGGATCTTTTATTCCTTTTGGTGTCGCTCGACTAACTTCTCCTGCTGGAAAAATAATCACAGCTTCTTCATTATTTAAAGCTTCATATACTTTTTTTATATCATTTTTTGATTGTCTAATTTTATAATTATCTATTGGGATTAAAAGTGAATGTAAAGCTTCAAATCCTGCTAAAAAGTCATTTGCAACAATCTTTACATCTTTTCGCACTTGTGAAATCAATCTTAATAAACATAAAGCATCAAGCCCACCTAAAGGATGATTTGCAATAATCATAACTTTCCCACTTGTGGGAATATTTTGTAAGTCACTACTTGAAACCGTATAATCAAAATCAAAATAATCTAATACCGCATCAACAAATTCAAATCCTTTTAGGTGTGCGTTTTGTGTTAAAAATTGGTTTATTGAGTCTTCATGAACAATCTTTTTTGCAATTTTGAATAAAGATTTTTTTAGAAAGTTCTCTTTTTTATCCATGTTTGGAAATTTTTTCTCAATCTCTTTTTGTACATCTATCATTAATACTCCTACTTTAATAAAATTATAAAAGGCTTTGATTACAAGATAGTGACAAAATCTATTTTTTAAGCATAATATTTATTGTTATCAGTTTGTAATTTTTTATTTTTATACTAATAGAAATTATTTGAAAATAGGTGCTGTAAAGCTGATTAAAAATAGAACAAGGAATATAAAAATGAAAAAAGTTTGTTTAAGTGTTGGAGTTAGTGCATTATTAGCATTAGTAACTTTTTCAGGTTGTTGGACAGATGAAACTAATGGTATTTCTAGCGCAAATACAACAGAGACAAAAGTTACAAAATTAGCTTTTTCTGAAGTTACTGCTCCAATTAAAGATTCAGACAAAATGTCAATTCGAACAAGTTCATCTGTAACTTATTCAGATGGAAAAATTGATAATATAGGATATACAACTTTAATTTCAGCTGGTACTGTAAACAATGCAGAAATATTTGGTGCAGCAAAAGATTATCGTGGTAAACCTATCGTTTCAAATGTTGATAGTTCCCCTTATATCTGTAATGGAACTAATGGAGGATTATTAGGTTCAGGAGTTGATCACTCATCTATTCTTCAACAAAATGGTAAATTATTTATGGTGAGTCAATTTGAATGTGAAGTAGGTTCAATGTATGGTATGGAATTAGAACAGAATAAAACTACGGGAGCATTATCTGTAAAACCAAATACTATGAAATATATTTCTCAAGCAGATGGATTTGGTGGCTGGGTTCATTGTGCTGGTGTAACAACTCCATGGGAATCACATTTAGGTTCAGAAGAGTATGAGCCTAATGCAAGGTTTGTAGAAACTAATTTAAATCCTAAAACTATGCTTACAAGTGATAAATATTATGATGAAGTGACAAAGTTATATTGGAAAGATGAAAACAATGCAAATGCAAGTTTAAATAATAATCCATATTATTATGGATATATACCAGAAGTAAAAGTTGATGCAAGTGGTTCAACTCCAACATATAATTATACAAAACATTTTAGTATGGGTAGAGGAGCTTGGGAATTAGCCTATGTTATGCCTGATGAAAAAACAGCATATCTATCTGATGATGGAACAAATGTCGGTTTTTATATGTATGTAGCTGATAAGGCAAAAGATTTAAGTGCAGGTAGTTTATATGCTGCAAAATGGATTCAAACTTCTGCTGTTGGAGTTGGGGCTGGAACAGCAAATATTCAATGGATTAAATTAGGTCATGCAAGTGATACGGAAATTAAAACAATTGTAACTTCACAACCAAAATTCAGTGATATTTTTGATACAGATAGTGTTCAATCGGGAGATACTTGTAATAGTGGATTTACTTTTGTAAATACAGCAACAGGTAAAGAATGCTTACGAGTAAAAACAGGTAAAGAAAAACAAGCAGCGTTTTTGGAAACAAGAAGATACGCATCATATTTGGGTGCAACAACTGAATTTAGAAAAGAAGAGGGTATCACATTTAATCCAAATGCCAGAAAACTTTATGTTTCAATGAGTGAAGTTGCTAAAGGTATGGCTGATACTATAGGAGATATTAAAGTTGCTAAAAACAAATGTGGTGCAGTGTACGGATTAAAAGTATCTGATTCTACAGAAACTATTTATGATTCAACAAATAAAGTAATTGATAGTAAATATGTTGTTTTAAATACTGCTGCTGAAATTGTAGGTGTTCCAGAAACTTATCCAAAAGATTCTCCTTATGCAGCTTATACTTGTTCAGTTAATGGCATTGCAAGTCCAGATAATGTTACATACTTAAAAGATAAAGATACGCTTATTATTGGGGAAGATACAAGTGCTCATCCAAATGACTTTTTATGGTCTTATGATACTGTTAGTAAAAAATTAACAAGAATTGCTTCAACTCCATATGGATCAGAGACAACATCTCCATATTGGTATAAAGATATTAATGGATTTGGATATTTAACTTTAGTTACTCAACATCCATTTGGAGAAACTGAGCCTACTGATGCTGATTATGCATTAGCAAGTAGTGCATCTGATGCTCAAAAAAATTCAACTGTTGGTGTTGTTGGGCCATTTAAATATACAAAATAATTAAAAAAAGGGGAAAGTTTACCTTTCTCTTTTTTATTAGAATTTTCTTATATATTTTAGAAGGAATCAAATGTTTAAAAAAGTTCTATTTTTAAGTTTACTTATGTTTGTAACTGCTAATGCTTACAAAAAAGATTTTTTGGTTGAAAGTAGAGATATTACATCAAAAACTATTTTAAATAAAAGTTCAGTTTATATCAGCCCTCAATGTTATACAAAAACACAAGATAATAAAAATAATACATTTAATCCTTGTTATTCTTGTCATATAAACTCTAAAGAACCAAATTTTATAAATGATTTTGATTTGCAAGCAGCTTATGATTTTAGTGAAAGTAGTAATAAAAATCCATTTACAAACTCATTTAAAGATAGAACAACATTAGTTTCAAAAATAAGTGATAGTGAAATTCTTTCATATATCAATAAAGATAATTATAAAAAAAACAATGGGGAAATAATAATTGCAGAAAAATTAACACAAAATTTACCATCAACTTGGGATTTTTCATATAATGGAAAAAAAGATGGAAAATGGAGTGGGTATATTCCAGATAGTTATTTTAATTTTGATGACGAAGGTTTTGATAAAGATTTAAATGGTGTTTATACTGGTTGGAGAGCCTTTGCTTATACACCATTTTTAGGAACTTTTTGGCCAACAAATGGAAGTGTTGATGATGTACTTATTAGACTTCCCAAATCTATGATGCAAGATGAAAAAGGAAATTTTTCAAAAGAGATTTATAAAATAAATCTGGCAATTGTAGAATCAATGATAAAAAAACAAGATGTAAAATTAGATTTTGAAGTTGATGAGTCAAAATATAATGTTGATTTAAATCATAATAATTTAATAGATAAAACATCTCTTATTGTTTATAAATGGAATAAACCAGATGCACTATCAAAATACCCAAAAGTTATATACAAAAACTATTATGTAGGTTTAGCAAATGAAGAGCTTAAATCAAATAAACTTCATATTTCACCTGGGCTTTATCCAAATGGAACAGAATTCTTACATTCTGTTAGATATATTGGAATTGATGAACAGAAAAATAGTATAAAAATGTCTCCTAGAATGAAAGAGTTAAGATATACAAAAAAAGTATCGTGGAATAATTACATGCAATTGAGTAACTCAGCAACAACTGAAATAAAAGAAAAACATGATTTTCCTGAAAGATTAAAAGAAGTAAATGGAAATATAGAAAGTGGTTTATTATCTGGTTCAGGATGGGTTTATCAAGGATTTATAGAAGATATTAATGGTGATTTACGACCACAATCTTATGAAGAAACTTTATCTTGTATTGGTTGTCATTCTGGAATTGGTGCAACCACTGATTCTAGTTTTGCATTTCCTAGAAAATTTGATGAAAAAAATGCTTGGTATCATTGGAATAAAAAAGATTTAAAAGGTACAAAAGATAGAATTCTACCAAATGGACAAGGTGAATTTGCTTTTTATTTAGAACAAAATAGAGCAGGTGATGAGTATAGAGCAAATAATGAAATTAAAAATAAATTCTTTGATAAAAATGGGAAATTAATTCAAAGTGAAGTTAATAAAATCAAAAATGATATAACATATTTAATCTATCCAAGTATAAAAAGAGCTATAGAACTTAATAAAGCATATAAAGTAATAGTGGATGAACAAAGTTATATTTATGGAAAAGATGCACATATTAAACCACTTGATGATACTATTTATAAAGAGGTGAAGCCTGGAAAATCAACTGGAATTATTCCAATTAAATTATAAATCTATTTAAAAACTTATTTTATAAACTTATGATAAAATCCTAACTCTAAAAAGCACAAGGATTTTATTATGAACAAATCAGATATCACAAATATAATTACCGTTTTAATCATGGCTTATGGATATTCAAATGGAAATGATTTAATTTACATGATTGGATTATTTGCCTTAAGTGGAGCAATTACAAATACACTTGCAATTCATATGCTTTTTGAAAAAGTTCCTTTTTTATATGGAAGTGGTGTGATTGAAAGTAAATTCTCACAATTTAAAATCTCAATACATAATTTACTTATGAATCAATTTTTCACTCGTGAACATTTAAAAAGATTCTTTGAAGAAGAAGTATCAAGTGCAAAAAAAACAATAGATTTTGAAAAAATCTTAAATAAAACAGATTTTTCACCAGCCTATGAATCACTAAAAGAATCAGTAATGCAATCATCTTTTGGTGGAATGTTAGGAATGTTTGGGGGAGAAGCAGCATTAGAGCCTTTAAGAGAACCTTTTACAAAAAAACTACAAGCTTCAATAATCTCAATTTCTGCAAGTGATGCTTTCCAAGAAGTTGTAAATGAAGCTTTAAAATCAGAAGATTTAAGTGAAGATATTTACAATAAATTAAGCAAAATCGTAAATACAAGACTTGAAGAACTAACACCAAAAATGGTAAAAGAGATAGTTCAAGAAATGATTAAAGAACATTTAGGATGGTTAGTTATTTGGGGAGCTGTATTTGGTGGACTGATTGGATTTATTAGTGCATTAATTTCGTAAAAAAGAGAGAAATTTACTTTTCTTTCTTTTTTAATAAACTTCACGAATAATGTATATAGTGTTGGTTTTCATCTTTTTTAAACTCTAATACATTTTTTAATGAATCAATTTCACTATTTAAAGTGGTTATTTCTTCTTTTAAACTACTATTTTCTTTTTCTAGTTTTTCTATTATTGTTTTTAATTTTCCGATTTCTTGATAAATAATTTCATTTCTTCTTCTTAAAATCAAAGCATCATTTTTATATTTTTCTGCCTCTTCCATAGAGAGTTTGCTTAATAATTCATAATTCATTTTAAATCCTTTGAAACTAATAATACATATCATATTATAAAAGCGTAGTATTAGAATATCTTTTTGCACTAAAATCTTTATTTTTTTGAAATTTTATTACAATCAATAACAAAACTTTAATATGTTAGAATAAGCCAAAAATTTTTTGGGGAAAAGATGGCAGAGGGAATAGAAGTAATAGTTTTATTAGATGTTGGTGGTTTAGAAGATAAAGAAAAGTTTGAGAAGCATGTAAAAAAAGAGGGATTTAAACCCGTTGATGGTGAAGATTTTGTATATACAGCAACTTCATCAACTACAACTTTCTCTACAAAAGCTTATATTTTAGAGGTTTTTAAAAAAGGGCTTCAAAAAAATGTTTTTAATGATGCAAATTTAATCTTTTTATTAAATGAAACACCATATCCAACATATTATTATGATAAAGAAACAAATGATTTTGAGTTAATCCAAGAAGAAAAATAGTGAAAAATATTTACGAATTTTTAAAAAATTTAAAAGACGAAAAAAGAACAAAAGAGTGTCAATTACTAATAGTAAATGACGATAGACAAGCTCAAATAGCTTCAGATATTGTGGCATATTTGGGTTTGAAGCCTTTTGTTTTATCAGATTTTAGAGCAAACTTTGGAGATGATTTATTATCATTTTCAAATGAATTACAAGACATTACGGGAACTTTGAGTTCTTATTACTCTTACAAAAAACAAGACAAAATCCTAATTTCACCTATTCGAACAATTTCATATCCACTTCCAAAAGAGAAATGTTTTGATAGTTTTACTATAAATTTTGCAGATACAATCAAAATTGATGAGCTAAAATCAAAACTTTACAATTGGGGATATTACTTTGTAGATATTGTTACAAGTGAGGGAGAAGTCTCTATTCGTGGGGATATTATTGATATTTGTCCTTTAGGAAGTGAGTTTGGATATAGGGTTTCACTTTTTGATGATGAAGTTGAAAGTATTAGAAAATTTGACATTGAAGATCAAAAATCAACAAAAGATGAAATAGAAACTTTTACAATTAACCCAGCTTTTTTAGCCCTTGATGAAAACTCTTTAAGTGCTATAAATGAACAAATAGAAACTGTTTCAAGTGATGCTTTTATCAAAGATATTCACTCTTTAGGGTTTTGGTATTTAGATGAATTAGGCGAATATTTACCCCAAAATCTTAGCTCATTTATAACTCAAGATGCTTTAGATGAACTTGAAGAAGTTTATGTTTTTGAAGAAAAAAGAATAAACAAAGATAAGTTTTTATTAACACCTCAAATCTATAACAGCAGAAACTATCAAGAAATTGCACCTGCAAATGTAAAAGAGTTTATCTCTTTTCACAAAGAGAAAAAAATCACAATCATTTCAGGAACTGAAGCCAAAGTAAAAGGTTATGAGTTAGATTTAAATGATAAAAATATCAAATATGTTTTTGAAAACTACATCATAAATTTAGTTGGAATAGATGAAGTAATTATCTCTCTAAACAAAGAGATAAAAAAACGAAGAAAGAAAAAAGTAAAACTTGTTCTTGATGAGCTTCAATTAAATGATTATGTAGTTCACGAAAAACATGGAATCGGACAATACAAAGGAATTGAACCCGTAACTGTAATGGGTGCAAAAAGAGACTTTGTAATCGTGATGTATGCGGGGGATGACAAACTTTTAATTCCCGTTGAAAATATTGATTTAATTGATAGATATGTAGCTGATGGAAGCTCTTATGCAGTTGTTGATAAGCTAGGAAAAGGCTCATTTGCCAAACTAAAAGAGAAAGTAAAAGATAGACTTTTTGCCATTGCAAATGATATTATCAAAATTGCAGCTGCAAGGGAACTTGTAAATGGAATTCAAATCAACACAGATAAAAAAATCCTTGAAGATTTCCAAAAAAGTGCAGGTTTTGATTATACAAAAGACCAAAAAAGAAGTATTAGAGAAATTTTTACAGATTTAAGTAGCGGTCGAGTTATGGATAGACTTCTTTCTGGAGATGTTGGATTTGGTAAAACAGAAGTTGCAATGAATGCAATGTTAGCTGTAATTTTGGATGGTTATCAAGCTATTTTTGTATGTCCAACAACACTTCTTGCAACCCAACATTATCATAGTATGCAAAAAAGATTTTCAGAATTTGGTATAAGTATTGCCAAACTTGATGGAAAAACAAGTGCAAAAGAGAAAACTCATATCAAAAAAGGTTTGGCAAGTGGAGAGATAAAGTTAGTTATTGGAACTCACTCACTTTTAGAAATTCAAACAAATAATCTAGCTTTAGTAATCATAGATGAAGAGCATAAATTTGGGGTTAAACAAAAAGAGAAACTAAAACACCTAAGAGAAGATGTTCATATCTTCTCTATGAGTGCAACGCCAATTCCACGAACTTTAAACCTTGCTTTATCAAAACTAAAAGGTATGAGCTCACTTCTTACTCCACCAACTGAGAGATTGGGAGTTCGAACTTATGTAAAAGAGTTTAGTGACAAATTAATTAAAGAGATTATTTTAAGGGAAAAAAGAAGAGGTGGACAACTTTTTTATGTGCATAATAACATAGCTTCAATTGAAGTGAAAAAAGCAGATATTGAACAAATAGTTCCAGGAATAAAAATCCAAGTTATCCACTCTCAAATCAAACCAGACCTTGCAGAAAAAATAATAGATGCCTTTGAAAACAAAGAGTTTGATATTTTACTTGCAACTTCAATCGTTGAATCAGGACTTCACTTACCAAATGCAAACTCAATTATTATTGATGGAGCAGATAGATTTGGAATCGCAGATTTACACCAATTAAGAGGAAGAGTTGGAAGAAGTAACAAAGAGGGATTCTGTTATTATGTTGTTGAAGATAAAAAACAAATCACAGATGATGCAGTAAAAAGACTTGTGGCTTTAGAGTCAAATTCATACTTAGGAAGTGGAACAGCTTTAGCTCACCAAGATTTAGAAATCAGAGGTGGTGGAAATATAATTGGTGAAGCCCAAAGTGGACATATCAAACAAATCGGATACGGTTTATATCTAAAAATGTTAGAAGATGCCTTAGCAAGTCTAAGCGGTGAAAACAAACCAGAGAAAAAAACAGTTGACATAAAACTAGCAATTTCAGCATATATCTCAGATGATTATATCCATGAAGATAGAGTTAGACTTGAACTTTATAGAAGACTTAGTCGTGCAAGTGATATTCAAGATGTGTACAAAATCGAAGAAGAGATGGAAGATAGATTTAGTAAACCAGATATTTACACAAAACAGTTTATAGAACTAATCATCATAAAAATCCTAGCATTAAATCTAGGAATCCAAAGTATTAGCTCTTATGAAATGGCAATCACATTCACAAAAGCAGATGATACAAAAGAGACAATCAAATCACCAAGTAAAGATGATGACGATATTATTGCTACGACTTTGAGGTATTTGAGAAAGTAAAGATTTAGAATATCTTCAATAAAGAAGATGTTCTAGTGTTACAATACCCTTTATTTCATTCATTAAATCTATTCCATCATTATTAAATTTAGAAATCAGTTTTTTTATATGACTTTGTTTAATTACTATAATAGTAACATCTGATAATTCAAATTCAAAATCTCCTTTAATTCGCCATTCTCTTTCATGTGTCCAATCTATAATAGAACTATCATTTTCTAAATTAAAATTTACAATTCGCCAGTGTTCACTAGAAGGAAGAAATGCTTTTGCTATGTCAGTTTTTTCATAAATTACAGGTCTTGCACCTTTTTTATATGCAAATTGTTTATTAAAAAGTAATCCAACCGCTCTATATCTTAATTTATAATTCCCATCATTTTTAATTTTTTTTTGTTCAAAAAAAACATTCTGACAGATGGAATGCAAAGGTGCATCTTGAAAACAAACAGCTTTTTCATTACCAACAATAAATCCAGGATTTGTTGTACTCCCTTTTACTTTTTTTATCTTTTAATATATTGTAAAGTACATCAATAGTTGATAAGAGTGAATTTCCTTTAGTTAAATGAATTAATGAAGTACTCATATCATTTCTTTCTGCAATTCTTTTCTTCCAGTCTTCCTTAGTATATGCCATAATAAAATCCTTGTTTAAATGATTTATTTTATCATAGTAATTAAATTATTTAATAATTAATAAGAAAAACAATAAATTAGTGTTTTTTAACAACACTCCAACTCACATACACTTAAAGCTTTTATTCCTTGTTCGTCTTCTGCTTTTTCAAAGAGTTCATCAAGATAAAAAGAGTTAGAACATACAAGATATAATAAAGCCTCTTTTTCGTCATCTTTTGGATCTCTTGTATAGTAAGCTTTTGGAATCATTGGAACTACTTTTTTCCAATAGATATTCATGTTTTTTGGATTTTCAAGAACCCTTAACATATTATCAATCACTAAACAAGCATTTTCAAAACAATTTATATTTTTAAAGCTTACATATCTTTCATCAATTCTAATCTCACTGTTAGACATATACATCTCCTTGTAATATTTTATATACAATTGTAGTAGTTAATAAGTATAACTGCTATGTTATAATCTGAAGATTTAGTGACATTTCACGAAAGAAAAGGCAATTATGGCGGAAGTTTCAAGTGTTACCTTTCATTATGTACTAAAAGCTTTAGAGAAAACAACAAATATTTCAATAAATAAAATGCTAAATGTTGTTGATTTATCTCCTGAAGTTTTATCAAAACATGATGGAAAAATAGATAGTAAAAAGCTCTCTTTTATTTTTAGATATTGCATGAAAGAATCAAACAATCCAGCTTTAGCTTTGCATATTGGACAAGCTGTTTCCTACCAATCTTTAGGACTTTTAGGCTATTTACTTTTAAATACAAATAGTTTAAAACAGATGATAGAAAAGTTTAATTATTATCAAAAAGTAATCAGTGGATATTTTAAATTTCAGTTTTTTGATGATGGTATTTATTATAAATTAGCAATTTATATAAATGAAAACCCAATGATTCCAGTTCCTAGTTTTCATGCGCAAGTTCATTTATCTTCAATAGTTTCAATCCTAACTCAAATTTTAGGGCAAAAAGTAACTCCTGAATTTACATATTTCTCTCAAGATAAAGATGAAAATATTATTGAATATCAGAAAATATTTGGAGAAAATATCTTTTTTTCAAAAGGCGAAAATGCAATATTCTTTAAAATAGATAAATTAAATATTCCAGTTAAAAATCCAAACTCTTCAATGTTGGACTATTTTGAAAATGAAGCCAAAAAGATTTTGGATGAGTTAGAAAATAAAACTTGGTACGCAAAAGTTGAAAAAGAGATTTTAAAGAATATAGGAGAAAAAGAGCTTACAATAGATTTGATTTCATCAAATCTTGGAACAACTCCGCGAACTTTACAAAATTATCTAAAAGCAGAATCAAAAACTTTTAGGGATGCTTTAGGAAAAATCAGACAAAAACTTGCCCAACATTATATAGAAAATACAAAAATGGATTTGGGAACAATCTCTATTTTATTGGGTTACAGTGAACCTAGTTCATTTTTTAGAGCATATAAAAAGTGGAACAAAAAAACACCAAAACAAAGTAAATAAAAAAGAGAAGAAATTAATCAATTCTCTTTTTTATTAAAGGAAGGAGCCTGATGGCGTCTAAAATAATAGTTAATATTTATGGGATATTTATAATAAATTCCTGTAAAATTTATTACGAATGAGAATTATAGAAAAAACAAGTGTATAAAAAGAGGGTAGTTAAAATATCTCTAGTTCACAAACAACTTGGGCATGGTCACTATTAAGAAGTGAGCCATTTTGATTTTTTTGTAAGTGTTTATCAAAAACTTCATAAGAAGTTATTTTTCCTATATTATTTACTTTATTTTTATCAAATAAATTAGAAACAAAAATATAATCAAGGATATTTCCTTTCCCTGCAAAATAACTCGTTGGAGTTCTTTTTATCTCTTTTTGTTCAGGATGTGGATTGTAAATCTTTTTTTTAAAAAAATAATAAGCATCAAGTAATAAATAATCATCTTTTTTTAAACTATCATCATGGTATTTTTTATTTGTTAAAGCTTCAATAGTTATTGAAAACTCTTTGTCATTTAAATCAGTCATTAAAATAGCTGGATTTGTTGTTCTTTTAATATCACTAAAAATTGAGCTTGCTTCACAAAGTCTTTGTTTTAATGATTGGGAATAGTTATCTTCTAAGGATTTTTTAACTTTTTGTTTTTTCTCAGCTAGGGTTGAATCTTTTGTAAAAACATATTCAAATTCATTATCTCTATTTGATTTTAGATGGCAAACATATACATCTAAATCTTTTTGATTTGGCAAAGCAATAGTTGCTTTTATTGGAGCTCTTGCAAATTTAAAAAAGCCATCTAAATGGTGTTTTTTAAGTGCTGTAAAATCAATTTCAATTCTTTTTAGATTTCTAATTGGATATTTTGAAGCAAGGGCAACAATTGTACTTGTAAAAACTTTTTCATTTTTTTTATCACTTCTTGGACTATCAATTGTTTTAAAATATTTAAATCCTAGTTCACTAAGAAGAGTTTTTAAAGCTTTTTTTGAAAAAACTTCTTGGAAACCAATAATATCACAGTTCATTTCAATGATTTGATTTTTTATCCAAGCTGTTTTTTCTTCCCATTGTTCAATATTGAATTTTTCTTTTTTTGTATACCACGAATATGGCGGCTCAACAAATTGAAAAAGGTTAAATGTTCCTACTCTTATTTTCATGTTTTTAAAGTATAAAAATACTATTTCTCCCTAATCTTTTAGCTTCGTATAAACAATCATCAGCCTCTTTATAAAGTAAATCACTATTTGTAATAGATTCACCTTCTTTTGAGACAATACCAATTGAAATAGTTATAAATTTAGATACTTCACTTGCTTTATGTTCAATCTTCAAATTTTCAATTTCATTTTTTATTAAATTTGCAAATTCAATTGCTTTTTCTTTATTTAAAGTAGTAATAATTCCAAACTCTTCTCCACCTAATCTAAATGCAAAATCACTTCCTCTTGCTGTTCTTTTCTTTAGTATTGACGCTACCTTTTCTAAAGCAATGTCACCTTTTTGATGTCCATAAGTATCATTGTATTGTTTAAAGTAATCAATATCTAATACTAAAAATGAAAAGTAATGATTATCTCTTTTTGCTCTATTTATCTCTTCTTCAATTTTTATATTAAAAAATCTTCTATTATATAAATCTGTTAATTCATCTGTAATAGATAATTGCTCAATATGTTTTTTATCTGTAATATTAGTTCTAATTGCAGTAAAACCAATAAATTCATTATTTTTAAAAAGAGGTTTTATAATTGCATAAATCCAATACTCTTTCCCATTTTTATTTTTATTATGAATTTCACCTTCCCATATTTCACCATTAAGTAATCTATCCCACATATCTTCATAAAAGCTATCAGGTGTATTTGGGTGTCTTACTAGTTTATGGGTATTACCTATTAGTTCTTCTTTTGTATAACCTGAAATTTTACAAAAAGCTTCACTTACATCAACAATATAGCCATCTTTATCTGTAGTAGAAATAATTATATTTTCATTTATCAACTGAATATAATTTTGCAATTTTTTTTCTGTTTCATTTTTATTTTCAAGGGTAATATTTAATTTGTTTGCCAATGAAATAAACTCTTTGTATGTTAAGTTTTGTGTATCAATTGTTTTGTTTTCTTTTGATGCTTTATCAAAAGATGATATAAGATAGTTTACATTTAATTTTATAAACTTAGATATTCTTTTTGATGTTAAATATAAAACTATAATCATAAGAAAAAACATAATTAATATATATATAACCTCTTCATAAAGAGATTTTTTAAAAGTTTCTTCTACTTTTTTTAACTCATCATTTATTTCATCAACATAAACTCCACAGCCAATAATCCAACCATATTTATCATGTTTTTTTACAAAAGAGATTTTATCATACTCTTTACTTGAATTTATTTTCTTAAACTTATAAGATAAAAAATCTCCATTTGGATTTTTTACAGTTTCTAATAATTGTTTGAAAATATTAGGAAATGGATGAATTATTGGTGGTTCAGTTCTTCTTCCATCAAATACCAAAGTATGACCATCTGTAGTATTAACAAAGAGATAATTATTTTCACTAAATCTAATACTTGCAATTAAATCTAAAATTTCATTTTGTGCTAGTGCCTTTATATCATCAACATATTCACCCATTCCAATATGTAAATCGTATGGTTCAAATAATTTTATAAAAGATATTTTTGTATATGGTTTATTATCTGTTGTATCTGGTTTTACAAATTTATTTGTAATAAATCCTTCTTTATTTTCTCTTGCAATTTTTGCTTGATCTTGAATAAATAAATTATTATTTCCATCTTTTAGATTCCAAATATCATTGTATTTATCAAGTTGGATTTTTTTATTAAATAGTATTGCTTGACCTTTATTACTATTTATAAAAAAATAAGTTTTCTCATTGTCATAACTTAAATTATTTAAAGTTTTTGCAATTAGTAGTTCTACCTCTTCTTTACTTTTTGTATCTTTATTATCTTTATATATACCCATTGCAATGCTATAAGCTTGATTTACTCTCTCTTTGAGTTTATCTTTTATAAAGTTAGTTAATATTATTTCTTTTTGACCTATTAAGTTATCTATACTTAATACTTCTCTTTTAATTTGTTCTTTTTTTGATTTTATAAATTCATTTTTTATAAAAATTTTATCATTTTCAAAATTTTTATATTGAAATGTAATAGAAATTACAAATGATAGAAAAAGTGTCATAAAAGCTATAGTAATAATTATTCTTGTAATAAAGTTTGATAATTTCAATTTAAATTCTTTTTAATTATATATTGAGTGAGTATAGCTAAAAATAAGTATTCTTTTTATTAAGGTTTCATTAATATTCAATTCATAAATTGTTAAAAACACCATGCAATAATTTCACATATCAAAAATAAAAAGGATTTAAAATGACAAGAAAAAATAAACTAATATCTGGATTAATAATAAGTGCAATTTTAGGAAGTGGTTTATATGCTACAGCTGATATGGATAAAAGAGGTGATGGTAAACCAAAAGGTGATTTTAAATGTATGATGAAAAAAGACAATATGCATAAAATGAATGCTCAAAGAGGTGGAATGTTTCATATGTTTGAAAAATTAAGTTTAAGTGCAGATCAAAAAACTAAGTTAGAACAAATTGTACAAGACAGCAGAAAAAATATGAAATCTGAAGATGATGCTTTCACAAAAGATGGCTTTGATAAAGCTAAGTATATTCAGATTATGTCTGAAAAAAGAGATAATATGTTAAAATCTCAAGCAGAAGTAATTGAAAAATCTTATGCTGTTTTAACAGCTAAACAAAAAGAACAATTAAAAGTTTTAATGGATTTAAGAAAAGAGAAAATGCAACAAAGAATCCAAGATAAAATAAAAGGGTAAATTTTGATTAAAATTGCAATGATTGAAGATGATTTAGAACTAGCAGAAGTTTTAACACAATATTTAAAGCAATTTAATATGGAAGTTACCAATTACGAAGAGCCATTTTTGGCTCTTTCATCTTTAAAAATGAATAAATATGATTTGATTATTTTAGATTTAACACTTCCTGGTATGGATGGATTAGATGTTTGTAAAGAGATTGTTAAAAATTTTGATATTCCAATTATTATTTCAAGTGCAAGAAGTGATATAACTGATAAAGTTACTGCTTTACAACTTGGAGCTGATGATTATTTACCAAAACCTTATGATCCAAGGGAACTTGAAATTAGAATTAAGACAATTTTACGAAGATTTAATCACTCAAATACGCAAGAAGATGAAAGCATAAATAAAATTTTTCTTTTAGATGATGAAAGAAAAGAGATTAAAAAAAATGGTAAATATATTAAGTTTACAGCAGCAGAATTTGAAGTTTTATCTTTATTTTTAAAAAGAGAAGGTTTTGTTATTTCAAGGGAAGATATATTTGATAATTCTGATATATTAAATCAAGATTATGAAAGTTCAGGTTCATTGGCTGTCATAATAAATAGAATTAGACATAAAATTGAAGATAATCCAAAAGAACCAAAATATTTACATACAATTAGAGGAATGGGATATAAATTTATACAATGAATAGACAATCAATATTTTTCACAATAGGCGTAAGCTTTATAATATCAATACTTTTAGTAGTAATTAGTTTTTTAATCTTAATTACCCATGATTATAGAATGAAAGAAGGACAATTACTAGATAAGTATGTTCCCGTTATGAAAATGGTTAATAGACAAGAAAAAGCAAATTTCGATCAAGATTTTTTAAAAAATTTAGAGGAAATAAAGTATAAACTTTTCATAAATATGGCTGAAATAAATGCTATAACGTATAATCCAAAAACAAAAATATTATTTGAAAAAGTTAATCCAAAACATGATGATATTTTTAGAATTTTAACTTTAAATGACAAAAATTATATTTACATGAAAAAAAGAGGAGAAACTATTTTAATAGCAGATGACAATACAACAAATAGTAATAGTCATATTTATATTATTTTAGTTTTTACAATTTTATTAATTACAATCATTTTAGTTTATTTAATTACTTTGCGAAAGTTAATGCCTTTAAAAATTTTAAAAGATAAAGTTAAAACTTTAGGTGATGAAAATTTTGATTTTGAATGTTGTAATTTAAAAGGAAAAGATGAAGTTTCCCTTCTTGCTGTTGAGTTTAAAAAATCTGCTGAGAAATTAAAAAGTTTAAAAGAAGCAAGAAATATTTTTATTAGAAATATTATGCATGAACTTAAAACTCCAATAACAAAAGGAAAATTTTTAACACAATTAGAGCAAAATGAAGAGAATAATGAAAAATTAAAATCAGTATTTAATCGATTAGAATCACTTATAAATGAATTTGCCTCAATAGAAGAATTAATCTCTTCAAATAAAAATATAGAAAAAAGATTTTACTATTTAGATGATATTATAGATAATGCAAAAGATATTCTGATGGTTGATGATGAGCATGTTATCTCAAAATATGAGAATAAAAAATTAGAAATTAATTTTAAACTATTTTCAATTGCAGTTAAAAATTTAATTGATAATGCAATAAAATATTCAAAAAATAGTGAAGTACTTATAAAAACAGAAAATGAAAATATAATATTTGAAAATAGTGGAGAATCTCTTACTCATCCTCTTGAAGATTATTTTGAACCATTCTTTTCAAATGAAGATAAACAAAAAGATTCTTTTGGTTTAGGCTTATATATTATTAATAATATTTTAAAAGCAAATAACTACACTTTAGAGTATGAATTTGAAGATGGAATAAATAGATTTATATGTAAAAAGGATGAACCATCTACGATATAGCAATTATTGGAGCAGGAGCTAGCGCTTTAATGTTAGCTTCAAATTTAGATAAAAAGAAATATAAGAATATTTGCCTTATTGATACAAATGCAAAAATTGGCTCAAAAATAAAAGTTTCTGGTGGAGCTAAATGTAATATTACAAATGAACTTGTAACTTCTAATAATTATTTAGGAGACAGGGAGTTTGTAAAAGTGCTTTTAGAAAAGTTTTCAAAAGATGATTTATTATCTTTTTTGAATAAAAATGGTGTAAATCCTAAAATAAATCCCAAAATTGTAAAAGGAACATACTTTTGCAACTCTAGCCAAGATGTTATAGATATGTTTACAAAAATAACAACTCATATAAAAAAATATCTTAATACTACGGTTTTAGATCTAGATTTTGATAAATATTTTAAAATTAAAACAGATTCAAAATTGATTGAAGCAAAAAAAGTTATAGTTGCAAGTGGAGGACTCTCTTATAGTATGTTAGGTGCTTCTTCAATTGCTTTTGATATAGCAAAAAAGTTTGGACACTCTATTATTAAACTAGAACCTGCACTTGTGGGATTTACAGTACAAAAAGAGCAATTTTGGTTTAAAAATCTTGCTGGAATTTCTATGCCTGTTTTTACATTTGTTGAGGATAAAAGAGTTGAAGGTTCCTTGTTATTTGCCCACAAAGGTTGTTCAGGACCTGTTATATTAACAAGTTCTCTTTATTGGAAAAAAGGAAAAATGGCAATAGATTTTCTGCCAAAACAAAGAATTGAAACTTTTTTTCAAGGAAATAAAAATATATCTTCAGCACTACCTCTTCCAAAAAGATTTATTCAAGAGTTTTTATTAAGTGTTGAATTAGAAGATAAAAGTGTTTCAAAATTAACAGATGAAGAAAAAGCAAAATTATCGTTATTAAAAAATTATGAATTCTCACCAGCGGGTAATTTTGGTTATACAAAAGCAGAAGTTACAAAAGGTGGAATAAATACAAATGAGATAAATCACAATAGTTTTGAAAGTTTAAAACAGAAAGATTTGTTCTTTATAGGGGAGTGTTTGGATATAACAGGAGAACTTGGAGGCTTTAATTTTCAAATAGCTTTTAGTGAGGGTATGGTTTGTGCAAGGGAACTAAATAAATAGAAAAAATTATTTTATAAATAATTTATTTTGTTTTTGCTATCATCTCGCGTAATGTACCACTTATTAAAAAAGGTTATATATGTTTTTTGGAAATAAGAATTTAGAAGAAAAAGTTATCTTTTTGGATAGACAAGTTGAAGAATTAAAAAATCAACTTATTGAAAAAGAAAAAGAAAAAGAAGAGATTAAACAGGAATTTTCTATAAAATTAGAAAACATAAATACTCAAAATGAGAAAAAGCTTGAAGTTTTTAAACAAATAGCTAGTCACTCACAAGAAGAAGGTTTAGTCGTTTTTGATGATAAAAATCAACTATTTTTTTCAAATAATCTAGCTCGTACAAATATAAAAGATTATTCAGTTGTTCTAAATGCAGTTTTAGAAAATAATAATCATTTAATTATGGAAGATTGTGAAGCAAATATTGAAGTTGAAAAATATGAAAACTATAAAATAGTTTCATTACGAAGAACTTCAATTCATGATAATAAAAATGGTGGCTTATTAGATAGACATAATAAAAATATGACGAACTCTTTAAATAATACGCAAAAAACATATTTAGCTTTACTTGATGAACTTCAAGAGATGTCAAAAGAATCAAAAGAAACAGCATCTGGTTCAACTCAAGGTTTAAATCTTATTACAGAAATAGTATCAGATACAAATAATTTACATAAAGAAATTGAAGTTGAAAATGAAGTTGTAAATTCATTGGTTTCAAAAAGTAAAGATATAGCACAAGTTATAAATATAATTCAAGAAATTGCATTTCAAACAAATATTTTATCTTTAAATGCAGCAGTAGAAGCAGCAACTGCTGGAGAAGCAGGAAAAGGATTTGCAGTAGTTGCAGCAGAAGTGCGAAACTTAGCAAATAGAAGTGCAGATGCTGCGAAACAGATAAAAGATGTTGTTACTTCAATTCAAAATGAAACTGGAAAAATTAAAAATAGTTCTGAGACAGTTGTAAGTGTTGTAAATGAAACAAAAGCAAGAATTGATATTTTAAGTAAACTAATGAATACTTTCCAAAAAAATTCAAATAGATCAGTATACGAAGTTGAAAGTATTTCAAATAAAATATTTATAAACTTAGCAAAACTTGACCACGTTATTTACAAAAATAATCTCTACCAACTAATTTTTGGTGGAGAACATAATTTTAATGCAGTTGATCACCATAATTGCAGACTTGGGAAATGGTATGACACAGGACTTGGAAAAGAGCAATTTAGCTTAGTTCCATCATATAAAGGTTTAGAAAAACATCATCATATAGTTCATCATGAAGCAAATATATTAGCAAAAGAGTGTTCAGGGCATAGTGTTTCTTGTTCTAAACAACTAATTGAGGATAAAATTGTATTAGTTGAAAATGGAAGTGAACAAGTATTTATTTATCTTGATAGAATTTTAGAAGAAAAAAATGATTTAATAATGAAAGAAGCAGCACACAAATTATTTGGAGAAGGAAAATAAAATGAATAATGAAAAATACTCTATTGTAATTATTGATGATGAAACAGAAATTTTGAATGTTTTAAGTAGATTTCTAACAAGAAATTCAAATTTTTCAGTTACAACATATTCTAATCCAACGGTTGCTCTAAATAGTATAAGTAACTTAAAAGCTGATTTGATTCTTTTAGATATTATGATGCCTCAAATGAATGGATTAGAAGTTTTAGAAAAACTAAAAGCTAATAAACCTGAACAAAAAGTTATTATGATGACGGCTTACTCTACTTTAGATAAAGTTTTAAAGTCTCATAAAGAAGGTGCTACAAATTATGTGATGAAACCTTTTGACTCTTTACAAGCTTTAGAAAAGAAAATATTAGAAGTTCTAAAGTCATAAATTTATGAATAATAAAAACCTAAATATTAGGTACTTTATTTATTTTTTAATTTCTCTTTTTTTATTAATTTTACTAATAAATTTTTTTAAAAAAAGTGAAATTGAATACTCTTTAAATAATTACAAACAATTTGTTGATAAAGAGTATTCTAAATATTATAGTGAATATAAAAATAGTTCTGAATTAATCTATTTTAACGAATTTGTCAAAGAAAAAGATTTTATTGGAACTTTTAAAAATATCAATTCTTTAAATATAGAAAATAAAAAAAGAGAGATTTATAATCATCTAAAAATAAGTTACTCTTTTTATAAAACACTAGATATTTCTGATATAAATTTTTATTCTTCTTCAAATGAATTTTTATTAAGTATGCAAGATAAACCTCAAAATAAAAATACTTCACTTTTAATGGAAAAAATTTTATTAAATAAACAAGAGTTAAACAGTTTTATAATTGTAGATAATAACTACTATTTAATTTTTTCAAAACCTATATTTGATGAGAATCTAAATTTTTTAGGTGTAATAAATATTGAATTTGATTTTAAATCAGTAATTAAAAAATTAGAAAATAGTAGTGATTTTTTATTTACAAATATAATGTCAAATAAGATTAAATTTGATGAAAGCTTTTATTTTAACTTACCTGCTTCTCAAAAAAAATCATTAATAAGTGATATAAAACAATCAAAAAACTTTGTTTTACTCACAAAAGAACACTCTTCAGATTTTCCACTTGTTTTCTTGCAAATTTTTAAATCACAAATTGATGAAAGTAGTTTATATTTAGTTGCTTATAATACAAATAAAGACTCTATTGTGGCAAAAATTAATAAATATTTTGATTTCTTATTTATAATGATTTCACTTTTTATATTTGTAATTTTTTACTTATTATATAAATTGAAATATTTTAAAATACAAACTTCAATTATAAATAAAAAGTATTTAGACTTATACTCTTATATTGATGATTATGTAATTATGGTTGAAACAGATTTAAACGGAATTATTACATATGCAACTAAACCTTTTTGTAAAATTTCGGGATATTCAAGAAAAGAGTTATTAGAAAAAAACATAAATCTTTTAAAACATCCAGATATGTCGAAGGGATTTTTCAAAAAGCTTTGGACTGAATTACACAAAAATAAGATTTGGGAAGGTGAGATAAAAAACCAAGATAGATATGGAAATTCATATTGGGTTAGTGGAATTATAATTCCAAAATATGATTTTAATAATGAAATTATAGGATATATTTCAATTAGATCAAATGTTACTGATACAAAACAATTGGAGAAAATAAATAAACTTTTAAAAGAAGATTTATCAAATAAATTAAATGAAATTAAAATGAAAGACCAAACATTAATTGACAATACAAAAGTTCAGTTAATGTCAAAAATATTGGACTCTTTAGGTCATCAATGGAAACAACCGATATTAAGTATATCATCTCTACTTTACAATTTAAAAATTATTATAAGCAATGAAGAAAAAAATCAAAATAAGTTAGAATTGATTAAACAAACACAAATAGAATTGAAAAGTTTATCTGAAGTTTTAAATGAAATAAAATATCTTTTTCAAGAAAATGAAGAGCAAAAATCAAAGTTTTCAGATGTGATAAAAGAGGCTATATTATCAATACAAGAAGAGTTAGAACTAAATAATATCAAAGTCAAATACGATTTAAATAGTCAAATAAACATAGATATTTCATTTAATGAGTTGAAAAATATCATATTAAATATGATTAAAAATAGTATTGAATTAACAAAACTAAATAATCAAAAAGAAGTTGTAATAATAATTAGTGCCATAAAAGAAGATGATTTATTAATTAAAATTGAAGATAATATAAAATTAGGTGATAAAAAAATAAATGAAAATGAAGATACAAATAATCATTTATATTTAGTGAAATTATTTGTTGAAAAAAACAGAGGTCTTTTTTGGTTTGAAAATTCACCTTATAGTACAAATTATTATATAAAATTAAAAAATGGAAATTAAAAAATGAGAATTCCTTTTTATGTAAAACTATTTTTTGCTTTTATTGTTTTCGCACTTTTATTACTAAGCTTTGCCTCTTTTGCTTTTAATAATTTTTACAAATTTAATAATGAAAAAAAAGAGAAAGAAAATATTATAAATATTTTAAAACACCAAGAAAAAAGTTTTAAAAACAATATAAAATCTTTTGATGAAAAGATATTTTTATTATCTCAAAAAGATTTCTTAAAAAAAGAGGACAAGAAAGAGTCTTTAGAATTATTTAAAAAGATTCTTTTTAATAATGAAAATATTTTAGAATTTAAAGTTATCTCTTTAGATGCTCAAGAGATTTTTAAAATCATTAATATTAATGGTGAGATAAAAATAATAGAAGATGAAAAACTACAAAACATCTATTCTAACTCTTATTATAAAAATATTAGAACACTAAAAAATCAAGAAATCTGGCATGATAATTCAAACTTAGAAAAACCAACAGTAATTAATTTTGTATTAAGAGAAAAAAATTATTTTCTAATTTTAAAGGTTGATTTTAGTGGATTTTTTACTAATATTTATAAAAACTTTGATAAAAAAACTTTTGTTATATCAAGTGATAATACACTTATAAATTATGATAGTAATACAAATCTTTTTCGTGAAAACAAAGAATTTGATTTATATAAAAAAGAGTTAAATAATATTAAAAGTGTAGATTCTTATACAACAAATGACTTCTTATCAAAAAAAGTTTATTTGAATAAAAACAAATATTTTATTTTTATTGTAAATATAGATGATGAATTAAACAATAACTATTTTAAAGAATATTATAAATCAATAATTATTATTGGGCTATTTTTATCAATAATTTTGGCACTTCTTTTTTCTGAACCAATTGCAAAATTAAATAAAAAAATAGAAGATGAAAATAAAAATTTAGATTTAAGTATCAAAAAAAGTTTTATTGAATTGGATGAAAATCAAAAAGTTATTGATAAACATATTATGTTTATTCGAATGAGCAAAAATAATATAATTTTAGATGTCAGCTCTGCATTTTGTTATTTCTTGGGGTTTTCAAAGGGTGAATTAATTGGACATAACTACCAAATGTTAATACATAAAGATACAAAAAGAAAAGAGTATATAAAACCTTGGAAATTTGCAAAACAGGGAAAATCCTATGTTGGAGAAATAAAAGGAATCAAAAAAGATGGGGAATCATTTTGGGTAGATTTGTTTATTGAACCAAATTTTAATAATTTAAATAAAATAGTTGGCTACACAATAATTGCTTATGACACAACAAATAAGAAAAAAATTGAAGATTTATATCAAAATATAAATAATAAAGTAGAGCAATATAACGCCATTTTTGAAAATGTAAATAGTGGAATTGCATTAATTGATTTAAATGGAAATTTTATAAAACTCAATACTACTTTTAGTAAGTTACTAGAGTATAAAAATGATGAATTATTAGAAATGAAATGTTTAGATATTGTTCCAGAAACTTCAAAAGAGATTTTATCTAAAATCTTAAAAGAGGCAAAAGATATAGGAAAAATCTCAAATATTGAAAAGATTTTTGTAAAAAAATATGGAAAACTAATTCACTTAGAATTATCATTGAGTCTTTTATCAGACAAAAAACATTTTGTATTTGTAGTTAACTCTTTAGAAGATAAAAGAAAATTACAAGAGTTAAATCAAAATTTAGAATTACGAATAAATCAAGAGGTTGAAAAAAGTATTCAAAAAGATAAACTTCACCAACAAGAGCAGATAAAAAATGCAAAATTAACTTCTATTGGTTCCCTTGCTGCTGGAATTGCCCATGAAATAAATACTCCACTTACATACATAAAAGGAAATCTTGAATTGATGTATTACGATATTTTAGATTTACCTGCAAATGAAATTCAAGAGAGAATGAAATACGATAGTGAAAAGATAAAAGAGGGAATAAATAGAATTGCAAATATCGTAGAATCAATGAGAGAAATGTCTCAAAGTAGCAAAGAGATAAAAGAGAAAACAAATATATACGCAACATTAATAACCTCTTTAACAATGGCATATAATCGCTCAAGACAAGTTTCTAAAATATATTTAAATGATAGATTATTTGATATTGACTCTATAAATAAAAATGAGTATACATATTTTAGTAAAGTTCAAAAACAAAGAATTGAGCAAGTTTGGATTATCGTTGTAAATAATGCCTTAGATGAACTTGTCAAAGTTGAAGATTATGAAAATAGAGTTTTAAATATAAATATATTTGAAGAAAACAATCAAGTAGTTGTAAAATTCAAAGATAGTGCAGGTGGAATAAAACAAGAAATTATCAAAGATATTTTTGAACCTTTCATATCATCAAAAGAGCATAGTGGAATGGGTGTTGGATTAAATATTGCTAAAAAAATTGTAGATGAACAAGATGGAATTATAAAAGCCTTTAATGAAGATTCTGGTGCTGTGTTTGAAGTTAGATTACAAAAGTGTGAAGAAGAATAAAAGGTTATTTTAATACAATTATAAAAAATTTTAACAAAGAAGATAGATGAGAATAGGATTTATTGGCGATATTGTTGGTCGACCTGGAAGAAAAATCATAAAAGAAAATTTAATAAAAATCAAAAAAGAGTATGAAATTGATTTTGTAATTGCAAATGGTGAAAATGCAAGCCATGGTTTTGGATTAACAATTGAGGGTTCAAAAGAGCTTCTAAAAAGTGGAATAGATTTAATAACTGGTGGAAATCATAGTTTCGATAAGAAAAAAGATATGATGGTTTTACTTGAAACTGCAAATGTTTTACGACCTGATAATTATCCTGAAGGATTAATAGGAAGTGGAATTAAAATTTGTGATATAGAAACTTCAAATGGAATTGAAAAATTAGCAGTTATAAATCTAATGGGACAATATGGAATGCCAACTGTTGAGAATCCTTTTAATTGGGCAAAAAAGTTAGTAGCAAATCTTCATGAGCAAGAGATTAAAAATATTTTTATAGACTTTCACGCAGAAGCAACAAGTGAAAAAAGAATAATGTTAATGATGTTTAAAAATCAAGTAAGTGCAATTTGTGGAACACATACTCATGTGGGAACAGATGATTTACAAATTTTTGAAAACACAGCATATTTAACAGATATTGGCTTAACTGGATGTAGAGACAATGTTATAGGAATGGAAAGCAAAATTCCAATTCAAAAAGTAACAACAGGAATTGGTGGACATTTTGAAGTTCCGAATTCTTGTAAATCAATTTTACAAATGTTTGTTGTTGATATTGAAGATGGAAAAGCTCAAAGTGCATTTAAAATAAAAAAATATTGTAATAATTCAAAACTATTTATTACTGAGGCTTTTGTTGATTAGTATTTCAAACTCTTATGAGCTTTTAGTATATTTGAAAAATCAAAATTTAATAGATGAAAGTTTAGAGTTCTGGTGGCCTTCAAATAATGATTTTGAGATTTTAATAGGTGCTATTTTAACTCAAAATACTAAATGGACAAATGTAGAAAAATCTCTAGAAAATTTAAAAAAATTAGATTTGTTAAATTTAGAAAATTTAGCAAATTGTGATTTACAACTTTTAATAGAATCAATAACTCCAAGTGGTTTTAAAAATCAAAAATCAAAAAGATTAATTCAACTGTCAAAAAATATACTAGAAGATTTTGAAACTTTCGAGAATTTTTGTGAAAAAGTAACTCTTGATTGGCTTTTAAAACAAAAAGGAATTGGACCTGAAACTGCCGATGCAATTTTGTGTTACGCTTGCAAACAAGAATATATGGTTGTGGATAAATACACAGCAAAACTATTGGCAAGATTTGGCTATGAGTTTGATTCATATTACGATATACAGTCATATTTAGTATATGGAATTAATGATAATTACGATAAAATAAGCCAACTATATGGTTATGAAATCCCATTAAATAAAATTTATGCAAGGTTTCATGGCAAAATTGTCGAATTTATGAAACGAAATCCCAAAGGCTAATTGATGATTATAATTCCACAAACAAAAGGTGGCGTAGGTAAATCTACTGTTGCAATGCAAGTTTTAGCTCCATATTTATATAAAAAACATGGTAAAAAAATTACATACATTGAAATAGATGACGAGAATAACGATTCAAGATCATTTACAAGAACTGAAATTGTAAATAAAAAAATGTTAGGAACAAATAGATTAAGTGAATTAGATGAACTTATCTTAATGGATGATAACCATGAAGTTATCGTTGATGTTGGTGGAAATAAAACTTCATCTTTAGTTCTTGATGAGATTAAAAAAGTTGGCTCTTTTGGAAATGTTAAGTGGATTATTCCTTTAGGTGATGGTGAACTTGATGGAAAAAATGCAATTGCAACCATGAAAAAAATCAGAAAAATAGAAAAAAATCCAGAAGATAATATAATTTTTGCTTTAAATAGAGCTATTTCTATGGATGAAGATTATTATAATGAACAATTTATTAACTTTTTTGGACACAAATATTTAGAGTCAAACTCTGTAATTTGTGATTTTGTAAAAGACCCAAAATATTTCCCTGTTAAAAATGATAAAGTAATTACTATGAGTAGATATTTAGGTTCAACTGTTTGGGAAATGGCTTATAACAATACAGATTTTGCAGCAAAAGCTATCCAGGCAAAAGAAGTTGGAGATATTGAAAGTGCTAGAAAATATCTATTTTTTAGAAGAATTCAAACAGAAGCAAAAGATTATGTATTAAATACTTTAAATAAAATCTTTTATGATTTAGATAGATGGATTGAAATTAAAAAATGAGTGATATGAGCTTTAAACAAGCAAAAGAGCTTGTTGAAAGAATGGAATTCTCAGAAATTGCTTTACGAAAAGCAGCTGATAATTTAGAAAAATCAACACAAAATTTTGGAATAACTTTAAAACACCAAGAAGATATTATAAATAAACTGCCTTATGCTGATAAAAAATTATCGTATATGGCTATTGCCGTTGCTGTTAATATTGGATTGATTGTTGGATTAATAATAGGTAAATATATTTTATAAAATAAGAAAATTAGGATAAATGTAATAATGGAAAAACAAGAAAAAATTGTATCAATGTTCAATGATATTGCAGGAACTTATGATGTTGCAAATAGAGTTTTATCAATGGGAATTGATAAGTCATGGAGAAATAAAGCTTGTAATTTAGCTTTTAATTTTTATGGTAAAAAAAGTATTAGTAAAATCGTAGATGTTGCGTGTGGAACTGGTGATATGATTCTGTTTTGGAAAAAAGTTGCAAATGAAAACTCAATTAATTTAGAAAATATCGTTGGAGTTGATCCAAGCGTTGGAATGATGGAAGTTGGCAAAAAGAAACTTCCAGATGTTGAATTTATTGAAGCTGGAGCTGCATCAATGCCCCTTGATAGCGATAGTGCTGATATTATTTCAATTTCATATGGAATTAGAAATGTAGTGCAAAGACAAGAAGCTTTTGATGAATTTGCAAGGGTTTTAAAAAAAGATGGATTAGTTGTAATTTCAGAGTTTACAAAAAATAAAAAAGAGAAATTACTTGATCATTTAACGGATTTTTATATGAATAAAATCTTGCCAGTTTTAGGTGGATTGATTTCAAAAAATAAAGAAGCATATACATATTTACCAAATTCAATTGATGAATTTTTAACAACTGAAAATTTATGTAAAGAGCTTAAACTTGCGGGACTTGAGCCAATTCATGTAAAAGCATTTTCTATGAATATCTCAACTTTAATTATCGCTAGAAAAATTTAGTTTTCTAGCACTTAAATATGAATAAAGCAATCTCAGTATCAACATTAAATGTTCAAATAAAATCCCTTCTTGAAACTACATTTATCCAAGTTTATGTGGAAGGTGAAATTTCAAATTTAACTTATCATAACTCTGGACATATCTATTTTTCAATAAAAGATGAAAGCTCGACACTTTCATGTGTAATGTTCAAAGGAAATACAAAATATCTAAAATTTCAACTTGAAAATGGTCAAAAAGTTGTAATTAATGGAAATATTACAGTTTATGCTCCACGGGGAAATTATCAACTTTTATGTAATAAAATTGAACCCTCAGGACAAGGTGCCTTGGCATTTGCCTTTGAGCAATTAAAAAACAGACTTGAAGCAAAAGGGTATTTTGATGGAAATTATAAACAACCACTTCCAAAATATCCTAAAAAAATTGCACTTGTAACTTCTCCAACGGGTGCTGCTATTGAAGATATGAAAAAAGTTGCAAATCATAGATGGCCTTTGGTTGAATTTATTTTAGTTCCAACTTTAGTTCAAGGTGAGGGTGCTGCTTTTGATATTGCAAATTCAATTAAATATGCAGATAAATTACACTGTGATATTATGATTGTAGGACGAGGTGGTGGAAGTATTGAGGATTTATGGGCATTTAATGAAGAGATAGTAGCAAATGCTATTTTTGAAGCTCGAACTCCAATTATTTCAGCAGTTGGACATGAAGTTGATTATTTGATTTCTGATTTTGTGGCAGACATTCGAGCAGCAACTCCCTCAAATGCTGTGGAAATTGCATTACCAGATATAAATGAACATAGAATGTATTTAGATTCTTTAAGTAATGAATATAATAATAGATTAAAAAATATATTGTTTAATAAACAACAAGAACTTTCTAATATGAAAAGATTATTTGAACAAAACTCTATTGAGACAAAATTTAATTATATTCAAACAGAGATAAATCTATTAAAATCTTCATTTAAAACTGACTTGTCTCAAAAAATTTTAAGTTCTCAAAATGAGTTGAATTTATTGAAAAATAGTATGAAAAATAGTTTTTCAGCAATTTTTGTTAAATCTCAAAATCAAATTGATTTGTTAAAATCAAATTTTGAATTAAATCATCCAGATAAAAAAGATAAAAATGGTTTTGTTCAAATTTCTAAAGACAATAAAATAATATCTTTAGCAGATTTGGCTATTGGTGATGCAATTGATTTACAAACGCCAAAATATATTGCAAGCTGTATTTTAAAGGAAATTAAAAAACAATAAATTTTAAGTTTACAGTAGGTAGAATAATAAAAAACAAGTAAAAACTCTAGAAGCAATTAAAAGGAATGTATTATGGAAGATAATGAAAAAAAAGTTATAGATTATGCGAATACTAGTGAATTCATGACATTTGAATTAGGCGCAATGAAGTATGCTATTGAATTACCAAAGATTAGAGAGATTTTAACGTATCCTGATAATATTACTCCTTTACCAAATACTTCTAAATGGGTAAAAGGATTAATTAGTTTAAGAGGTGAAGTTGTTCCAATTTTAGATATTAGACTAAAATTTAATACAGGTCCTGGAACTTATGATGAAAATACATCTGTAATTGCTGTAATTACTGAAGATAAAAGAATTATAGGAATAGTTGTAGATTTAGTTGATGATGTACAAAGACTTGATACAAGTATGTTAGCTGCTGTTTCTGAAATGGGTTCTGCGATTCCATCAAAATACCTAAAAGGTTATATCAGACTTGCAAATAACCAAATGTTAGTTGTTATGGACATTGAAAGAGTTGTTGCAAAAGAAGAATTAAGAGATTAATGAAAAAAAATAAAGATAAGTTATTCTATGAGTATAGATAAAAATTTATTAAAGAGACTTACTCTTTTATATGTTGAAGATGATGATATCATTAGAACAGAATTGTCTCAATTGTTAACAAATTTTTTTTCTATGGTTCATGTTGCAAAAAATGGGAAAGAAGGTTTACGAACTTATCTTGAAAATCAAGACCATATTGATTTAATTCTAACAGATGTAAATATGCCTGAATTAAATGGTATTGAAATGATTAAAAAAGTTCGAGATTTTGATACGAAAATACCAGTTATTTTTGCAACAGCATATTCAGATAGTGAATTTTTAGTTGAAGCTATAAAGTTAAGGGTTCAAGAATATATTGTAAAGCCAATTGATGTTCGATATTTAATCTCATTAATAAGTGATGTTGCAAGTGTTCTTTATCAAGAATTTTTACTAAAACAGCAGCAAAATGAACTTGAACAATATAAAGAGATTATAGACTTAAATAATATTGTTATAAAAATGGATACACATTTAAATATTACTTATGTGAATGAACATTTTTGTCAAATATCTGGATTTTCTGCTGAAGATTTACTTGGTAAAGAGTTTAAATATTTGAAATATCAGGATGTGGGAAATGATATTTATACAAATTTGTATGCAAATATTTTAAATAATAAACCTTGGAAAGGTAAGCTAAAAAACATAAAAAAAGATGGTAGCTCTTTTACTACTGATGCCTATGTAATTCCAACTCTTGATGAAACAGGTGAAATGACAGGTGCGATTTCAGTTCAAAAAGATATAACTGAAGAATTAAATAAAAAAAGAGAAATACAATTAGCTTTAATGCGAGAGAAAAGTGACTTTTTTATAAAGAGTAAAGAAGGAAGTTTAGAACAAAATCAAGTAATTAATGATTTAAAATATAAGTTAGAAAAAGTACAAATTGAATTAGAACAATCATTGAAAAATATAGATAGATATATTTATAATAATGAAAAATTTAGATTAGAAAATAAGAATCTTAAAACAGAACTAGGTTTATATAAGAAAAATTCAAATACAAATACAGCATTTAAATTTTCAAAAGAGAATAGTGATTTAAGACTAGAAAATAAAAAATTAAAAGATAAATTGACTCAGCTTGGATTAGAAGATGAGAAAACTATTTCTCAGCAAAGAGTTAATTATGAGATTAAAATTGCAGAGTTAGAAGAACAAATTAGTGAGTTACAAGAAAAAATAGATTCTATTCAAACAGATGATGTTTTATTGCAAAAACTTGAGTATTGGAAAGAAAAAGCAAAAAAAGAGACTGCAAGAATTGAGAGTTTAGAAAAACAAATAATTGCTCACGGTGATACAACTTTTATGAATAAGATATTTAATTAGGAATAAATCAAGAAAATCTTGATTTATTCTTCTATTTTGATAGATATAATTTTTATATCTTCTAAAGGTTTATTTCCCTCATATCTACTTGTTGTTGGAACATTTTCAATTTTTTTCACTACATCAAATCCCTCTTTAACATAACCAAAAATTGTGTGTCTTCCATTTAACCAATATGTAGGTACTGTTGTAATGAAAAATTGACTTCCATTAGTATTTGGACCCGCATTCGCCATTGCAAGTATTCCTGCTTTATCGAATACAGCATTTGGAGCAAATTCATCTGCAAATTTCCCTCCCCAAATTGACTCACCACCGGCACCAGTTCCTGTTGGATCTCCACCTTGAATCATAAAGTCTTTTATAACTCTATGGAAAATAAGACCATTGTAATAACCATTTTTTGAATGAGTTACAAAGTTCTCTACAGCTTTTGGAGCTAAATCAGCTCTTAACTCTATTTTAATATTCCCTTTTGTAGTTTCAAGTGTCGCAATAGGATTTGAAGCTTTCAAAAGTAAAACAAATGAAAAAAGAATAAAGAATATTTTTTTCATAAACAACCCTTAATTTAGTAAATTTGGGAAATAGTATATTATTTTAGATTTAAAGAAACATAAAAGAAATTTTTTTAGTTGAATTTAAATAAAAAGTGTTAAAATTCAGAAAATTGTTATAAAATGTTCTAAAAAAGGAAAAATTATGGAAATGCCAAGTATTCCCCAACCAACATTTTATATATTTAAGTGCGAACAATCGTCACCTCCTGGAATGCCAAAACCATCATGTGTAAATGAAAATACAAGAGATTTATTTAATTATGCAGCACAAAGTTTAATGAAAGCAGGTGTTATGGGACCTGTTCAAATTGTAAGAACTTCATGTTTAGGAAGATGTCAAATGGGACCTTTAATGTTAGTGGAACCTGGACATCATATGTATGCTTCTGTGTCTAAGGAAAAAATAGATAAAATAGTACAAGAACATATATTAGGTGGAAACCCTGTTGAGGAGTATTTAATATCTTCTCAATTTTGGGGTGAACCTGTAAATTTAGTACAATAATAAAGGAATTGATATATGACATTTGATATGCTTTATAGTAAAATTCATAGAGCAACTGTTACAGATGCAAATTTGAATTATGTTGGGTCAATTACGATTGATGAAGATTTAATGAAAGCATCTGCATTAAGAGTAGGGCAAAAAGTTGAAATCGTAAATGTAAACAATGGTGAAAGATTTGCTACATATGTTATAAAAGGAAAAGCAGGTTCTAAAGATATGTGTCTTAATGGAGCAGCTGCAAGAAAAGTTGAAATAGGCGATAAAATTATTGTTATTTCATATGCTTCATATAGTGAAGCTGAACTTGAAAATTATAAGCCAATTGTAGTTTTAGTTGATGATAAAAATAATATAGAATTAATCACAAATGAATTAGTAGGAAGTGATCATGTTTGATGGAATGGATTTAAAAAACCTAAATTTAGGTGATATGCTAAATCAATTTCAAGACATGGCAAAAAATGCTAAAGATGAAAATGCTTCAAGAATTTTTACATCAAAAGCTGGTGGAGGAATGATTGAGATTTCTATTAATGGCAATTCTGAAGTAATTGATTTAAAAATTGATGACTCTTTACTTGAAGATAAAGATTCATTACAAATTTTATTAATATCATGTATGAATGATGTAATAAAACAAAGTGATGAAAATAAAAAGATGTTAGCTATGAATATGATGGGTGGATTAGGTTCTTTTGGACAAAAATAACTCAATGGAAAAATTACTATCTTTATTTGAAGATTATTTAATAAATAATCTTCCTAATTCAAAAACTTTTCATCCTTATTTTGAAGATGCATTAGCTGATATGTTAAAAGCAGGTGGAAAGAGATTTCGACCTATGCTTTTATTATCTGTTGTAAAATCAAATAAAAGCTTATTAATCTCTAATAGCCTGCCTATTGCATTAGGTTTAGAATTCTTACATACATATTCTCTTGTACATGATGACCTTCCTGCTATGGATAATGCTGATTTAAGAAGAGGTTTTCAAACTCTACATAAAAAATATGATGAAGTAACAGCTATTTTAGTTGGTGATGCATTAAATACACACGCTTTTAATCTATTGGCAAATGCTTCTTTATCAAATGATATTAAAATTGATTTAGTTAAATGTTTAAGTTCAAATGGTGGAATTGATGGTATGATAATTGGTCAAGCCATTGACTGCTTCTTTGAAAATAAAAAATTAGAGTTAGATCAACTTGAATTTTTACATATTCATAAAACAGCAAAACTAATAGCTGCAAGCCTAAAAATGGGTGCAATTATTAGTGAATATGATTTAACTACTCAAGAAAAACTTTATAATTTTGGTATTGATTTAGGCTTATTATTCCAAATACAAGATGATATCATAGATGAAACTTGCACTTCAGTTGAAGCTGGAAAAACTACACAAAATGATGCAAATAAGAACTCTTTTGTAAATTTATTAGGATTAAATGGTGCTATTAAAAGTGCAGATGAATTAGCTTTAAAATGTACAAATATTCTTAACACTTTTGATGAAAATCTTAAACTATCTTTAGAAGAGTTACTTTTAAAATATATTAATAGACATAAATAAAGTTTTAAACTCTTAGTCAAATTAACTCAAACCTCTTGACAAAATTTGTTTATTTTAATAAAATTTAGCACTTAGAATTTTAGAGTGCTAAATGTCTAAGTTTTAAATGAAATACAATTATAATAAAAGGAAATACCATGAATTTTAGACCACTAGGTGAAAGAGTTCTTGTTAAAAGAACTGAAGTAGAAAATAAAACTGCAAGTGGAATCTATATTCCAGATAATGCAAAAGAAAAACCACATACAGCAGAAGTTGTAGCAATTGGAAACAAAGTAGAAGATGTAAAAGTTGGAGATACAATAGTTTTCGAACAATTTAGAGGAACTGAATTTAAGCTTGATGGACAAGAGTACTTAATTTTAAATATTGAAAATGTTATAGGAGTAATGTAATGGCAAAAGAAGTTTTATTTAGTGATAACGCAAGAAATAGATTATACGCAGGTGTTGAAAAATTAGCAGATGCTGTAAAAGTAACAATGGGACCAAGAGGAAGAAATGTATTATTACAAAAATCTTTTGGAGCTCCAACAATTACAAAAGATGGTGTATCAGTTGCTAGAGAAATTGAATTAAAAGATACTTTAGAAAATATGGGAGCACAACTTGTAAAAGAAGTTGCTTCAAAAACTGCTGATGAAGCAGGAGATGGAACTACAACTGCAACTATCTTAGCTCATTCAATTTTCAAAGAGGGATTAAGAAATGTAACAGCTGGAGCAAATCCAATTATCTTAAAAAGAGGTATGGATAAAGCTACTGAAGCAATTTTAGCTGAACTTAAAAAAGCATCAAGAGTTGTTGCTAATAAAACTGAAATTGAGCAAGTTGCTACAATTTCTGCAAACTCTGATAAAGCAATAGGATCTATGATTGCAGAAGCTATGGATAAAGTTGGAAAAGATGGTGTTATTACTGTTGAAGAAGCAAAAGGTATCTCTGATGAACTAGATGTTGTTGAGGGTATGCAATTTGATAGAGGATATTTATCTCCATATTTTGTAACTAATGCTGAAAAAATGATTGGTGAATTTAATAATCCATTTATTTTATTATATGACAAAAAAATCTCTTCATTAAAAGAGATGTTACCAATTTTAGAATCAGTTAATCAATCAGGAAGACCTTTAGTAATTATTGCAGAAGATGTTGATGGTGAAGCATTAGCAACTTTAGTTGTAAATAGATTAAGAGGTTCTTTAAATATTGCAGCTGTTAAAGCTCCAGGATTTGGTGATAGAAGAAAAGCTATGCTTGAAGATATCGCTGTATTAACTGGTGGAACTGTAATTTCTGAAGAAATGGGAATGAAACTTGAAACAGCTGAGTTCTCTTGCTTAGGAACTGCTTCAAAAGTTGTAATTGATAAAGATAATACAACTATCGTTGATGGTAATGGTGATAAAGAAAGAGTAAAAGCTAGAGTTAACCAAATCAAAGCAGAAATTTCAAACACAACTTCTGATTATGATAAAGAAAAATTACAAGAAAGACTTGCAAAATTAAGTGGAGGAGTAGCTGTTATTAAAGTTGGAGCTGCATCTGAAACTGAAATGAAAGAGAAAAAAGATAGAGTTGATGATGCATTAAGTGCAACAAGAGCTGCTGTTGAAGAAGGAATTGTAATTGGTGGAGGAGCTGCACTAATAAGAGCTGCTGCTAAAGTTAAATTAGAACTTGAAGGTGATGAAGCAATTGGAGCTGCAATCATTTTTAGAGCTATTAAAGCACCTTTAAAACAAATTGCTACAAATGCTGGATTTGATGCTGGTGTTGTTGCAAATGAAGTTGAAAAATCTACAAATGAAAATTTAGGATTTAATGCTGCAACTGGTGAATATGTTGATATGTTTGAAGCTGGAATTGTGGATCCTGCAAAAGTTGAAAGAGTTGCTATGCAAAATGCTGTTTCAGTAGCATCACTTTTATTAACTACAGAAGCTACAGTTACAGATATTAAAGAAGATAAACCATCAATGCCTGCAATGCCAGATATGGGTGGAATGGGCGGAATGCCAGGAATGATGTAATAAATCATTTATAAAAAAGTTATATTTTTTAAAAGGGTAGGGTTTTTAACCTTGCCCTTTTTTTATTTAATAATAAATTTAAGATAAATAATATTAAAAAATAAATATTTTTTTTGTTATAATAAATTAATTATCAATAAAAAAGGTATTATATATGACTTTAAGCCTAAATAAATTTCTATTTTCTATATCATTTGCTTTAGATTTAGCAGAGAGTGAAATAAGATGTACATCTTATAAACATAGTAAGCGAGTTGCATATATAAGCCTTAAAATTGCTTCCTTACTAAATTTAAGTGATGAAGAAAGATTTGATTTATGCTCATACTCTTTATTACATGATAATGGCTTAATAGAGAGTTATTGCAATTTTTCTACTAAATATGAAAAATCTTATTTAGAAGATTATTTTAATATTATTAACTTTTCTGAACATTGTGTTATTGGTGAAAATAATATTAAAGACTTCCCTTTTTTAAACTCTTATGAAAATATTATTTTATATCATCATGAAAATTTTGATGGTTCTGGTCTTTTTGGAAAGAAAGGTAACGAAATACCAATATTTTCTCAAATAATATCTTTTGCAGATCTAATAGACACAAATTTTGATTTAACAATTATAGATTATGATAAAAAAGAAGAAATAAATAAATTTGTATTTGATAATGAATCAAAACTATTTAGTAAAGATTTAGTTTTAGCATATAAAAAATTATCTGAATCTTTTTCATTTTGGGGAGATTTACAATATTTTGATGAAGTAAATCCCCTTGAAAAAATTTTACCAAATTTTACTATTGAAGTTAGTCTTAATAAATTTTTATTAATTACCAAAATTTTTTCAAAAATTATTGATGGGAAATCAAAATTTACAGCAAAACATTCAATTGATTTAGAAGAAAAATCTTTAAGACTTGTAGAATATTTTAATTTAGATGAAGAGACAAAATTAAAAATCCAAATAGCATCAAATTTACATGATATTGGAAAATTAGGTACTCCAAATGCTATTTTAGATAAAGAAGGTATTTTAACAAAAAGTGAACTCTTTGAAGTTAAAAAACATGCATATCTAACACATACAATATTGAATAAAATTGATGGATTTAGTGATATAACTAAATGGGCATCAGCTCATCATGAAAGACTAGATGGAAGTGGTTATCCTTTTGGTTTAACTTCAAATGAATTAGGTTTAGAAGAAAGAATAGTCTCTTGTTTAGATTTTTATCAAGCTTTAGTAGAAGATAGACCTTATCGAAAATCAATGACACATAATCAAGCAATTGATTTATTAAGAAAAAATTTGAGTGATTTGGAAATTGATGCAAATATTATTGATGCAATTGATATAGTTTTTACATAAATATATAAAAAAAGGGTTATAGAAATTCTTTTCTATAACCCCATTTAAATATTATTTTTTAGTAAATACCATCTTATTTACTAAAGTTTATTTGAAAATAAACTTATAACTAAATTAATTTTTAACAACCGTAAAAAGGTAAAAGTTCGTCATTCACACCTCCAAATTGCTTTAAGATATGTAATTATAACATCTTTTTAGATTAAAACAAACTGAATCAAGAAAAATTATTTATTCTTAAAAGATAAAATAATTGTAGTTCCAAAATTTTCTTTACTTTTAATTATTACTTCTGCTTTATGTATGTCAATAATTTTTTTAACAATAGACATTCCAAGACCCGTACCACCTGAGTTTTTATTTCTACTTTTGTCTGTTCTATAAAATTTCTCAAATATTTTTTCTTTTTCTTTTTCTTCAATTCCTATTCCAAAATCTTGAATACTAATATTAAATAATTCATCTTTTTTATAAGACTTTACTAATATTTCTGAATTTTCATGACTAAATTGTATAGCATTTTTCAAGATATTTTTAATTGCAATCTTTAAAAGATTTGAATAGCCTTTAACTTCAATAGTATCAATTAGTTCAAATTTTATTTTTATTTGATGAAGTTTTGCAAAATTTTTAACTTCATTTATTGATTCATCAATAATTTCATCAAAATAAATAAGTGTTTGCATGTCATCAGAGATTATATCTTTTTCATTTTTTGCTAAAAAGAGTAAATCATTTATAGTTTGCTCAATTATAATAACTTCTTCAAGGGATGTATTTAAAGTTTGTTTATATTCATCTACACTTCTATCTTTTCTTAAAGCTATTTCTATCTCACCTTTTATAATAGTAAGTGGAGTTTTTAACTCATGAGAAGCATCAGAGCTAAATTGGGAAATTCTTTCAAAAGATGATTCTAATCTTTCAAGAAGATTGTTTATCTCATTTATTAGCTGATTTATTTCATCTTGATTTTTTGTACTTTTTAATCTAGCTGTTAAATCAATTGCAGTTATGTTTTTTAACTCTTCTAAAACTTTTTCTATTGGAGAAAAAGATTTATATATTAAAAAATTACCACCAATTACTGCAAATATCAAAACAATAGGAACTATAAAACATAAAATATAAAGTAGATTTTCTAGTGTTGTCCAAAGCATATCTTTAGTTGTAGCAATTTCAACTATGATTTTTAAAGAAGAATTGAAATTAATTTTAATTCTATTTATTAGATAAACATCTTGCTCTTGGAAAGTAATAATATCATCTTTTAAAGCATCTAAATATTCATTGCTACTTTGTAAATCATTTGGAAAATTTGAAGTTTGCATTATTTTTTTATGAGAATTACTATTATCTAAGATTCGAATATATAAAGGATCGAAATTGTATTCTTTCTCTTCATCTAATACATTATCAAAAAGATTCTTTTTCTCTTTTAAATCATCTACAATATCAAGAAGTATAACTTTTAAAGTTGCTTGATATCTATCTATTGTTGAGAGTTCTAATGCTTTATAAATTGAAAAAGAAAAAATTACAAGAATAATTACTTGTATAAAAAAACTATAAATAAGAAGTTTTTTCTTTATTGATAAATTAGTTGTCACTTATTTTAAATCCTATTCCTCTTATTGTTTTTATTAGTTTTATATCAAAATTTTTATCAATCTTATTTCTTAATCTATAAATATATACATTTACAATATTACTCATATTTGACTCTTCAAAAGATGATAGTGCTGAATTTATTGCAGTTTCACTTAATACTCTATTTTTGTTTTTTATAAGATATTCTAAAAGGGTGAACTCTTTTGCTGTTAGAACTATATTTTCATTTGCTCTAATAGCTGTTTTGTTTAATAAATCAAGTTCTAAATCTGCTATTGAAATTTTTGTTTGTGTTGCACTTTGCATTCTTAATTGCACTCTTATTCTTGCAAGTAATTCAGCAAAAGAGAAAGGTTTAGCTAAATAATCATTTGCTCCAGCATCTAAGCCTTTTATTTTGTCTTCAATTGAATCTTTTGCAGTTAACATTATTATTGGAGTTTGATTATTTGAGTCTCTTAAGCTTTTACAAACTTCCATTCCATTCTTAACAGGAAGCATAATATCAAGTAAAATTAAATCATATTCATTTACACTTGCAAGATATAAACCCTCATCTCCATTTGTAGAAAAATCTACAACATAACACTCTTCTTCTAAGCCTTTTTTTAAAAAGTTAATTATTTTTAAATCATCTTCTATTATTAATATTTTCATAAATTATTTTACAATTTTTGTTATTAATTTTACTATTGTTATTTCTGCATTTGCTTTATATCTAAAATCAATACCCCAAGTTCCAATTCCCTTATTTACATAAATTGCTGTATTTTTTTTATAAAAAAGTCCTGCTAAAAAAGGTTGAACTAGTTTTACTAAATAGTGAAAAGGATAAATCTGTCCACCATGTGTATGTCCACATAAAAAAAGAGTTGAGTTCGAATTTAGAGCTATTTTGTAATCTTTTGGTTGATGTGCTAAAAAAATTGAGGGTTCATTTTTTAAATAATTTTCTATTTGTTTCTCTTCCCTTTTGATTTTAAAAAACTTAGAAAATCTATCAGGAAGTCCAGCTAAAAAAATAGTTTCATTTTTATAGATAAACTCTTTGCACTTATTATCCATAAAAATAAAATTAAAAAGTTCATTTTTTAAATCTTCTAAACCATAAAATAGGTCATGATTTCCACTTATATAATAAACAACTCCTTTTAATTTATTCAAAATTTGAAGTTTTTCTTTTATAAACTTTACTTTTGTATCAATTATATCACCAGTTATTACTACAAAATCAAAAATTAAATTATTACACAAAAATACAAGTTCTTTAACTTGGGAAATAGTTGTTTTTTTATTTATATGCAAATCGCTTAAATGTAGTATTTTTAAATCATTTAATTTTTCATTTTTTACAAATATTTCAACTGTTTGAAAATTAGAAAGAGTCATTTTAAAACTCCTTCTAACTCTTCTTGTGAAGAGATATATTTAATATCTTTTACTAATCCATCTTTTATTAAATAAACAGTTATCTTTCCCTCTTGTTCTAAAAATCTTTTGCTATTTTCATTATAAATTAAGAGCACATTATATTTATAATCTCTAAGTTCTGGTATTGTAAATAGTTTTACTATAATGGGTGATGTTTTTGAAATATTATCAATAAAAACAGCATGTTTTTTTTCTAAAAAATCACTACTCTTTATAGATAAAAAGTCATTTACTAACTTTGCATCTTCTTTTTGAAATGCAATAATTATTATTGAAATTTCATCATTTATTGTATGGATTTTATCAAATTGATTTGGTAGTGAAAAATTACTTATTTTATCATCAAGTTTTAAAGTTGAAGCCTTTGCAAAAAAGCAAACTAGGATTAATAAAATAAGTCTTTTTATCATTTATTTAACTTCTAAATTGATATTATAAGAAATATCAATTTGATTTCTTACTGTTAAAAACATCATTTTTGGTGGTTCCATTGAAAAATCTGTAAGATTAAATGAGAAATTTCCTTTTAGTGAAATTATATTATTAGCTTCAGATATAGATACTTTTGCTTTTAGATTTTTTGAAATACCATTTATAGTTAAAATACCTTTTAATTCATAATCATCTCCTACTTTTGTAATACTTCTAATATCGCAAGAGATTGTTTTATATTTTTCAACATTTAGTAGTTTATACATATGTTCATCTCTAGTTTTTTCATCACTAATTAAAGATAAAGTATCAAAATAGATTTTGCCTTTGATTGATTCTATTGAATCATTCATTGTTAAATCAGATTTAACATTTTTAGTTGTTGGATTAATTTGACTATCTCCAAAAACTTCCGTGTGAGCAATTATCTCACCATTTTGAACACTAAGATTACTTGCATTTGCAAATAAAACTAAACTTAAAACTATTAATAATTTAAACATATTCTATCTCCTTGTTATTTGGTTTATATTCGCCAATCATTATTTTGAGTATTACTACTAATAAAACAATTGGAACAAATAAAATTAGATTTGCCAAAGCTACAAAAAGCCCAGCACCAGAAGCCATCCAGCCAATAAAAATCATATAAAATGTAATAATTCTAAAATCTTTTTTTATAATAGTTTGTAAAATTACTACATTGTAATAAGATATTACAACTGGATAAATCATTGATAAAACATATCCTTCTCTTAGAAAATAAAATAGATATGAAAGTGCAAATAAAGTTATGATTAATAAACTTTTTTGATTTTTATCAAATCTTAAATATAGAGCTGAAAAGACTCCAATAATATGAAAAAGTGCAATTTGAAAGGTAAACCCATCTCTCCAAATAGAAAGAGTAACATCCCTTGAAAGTGACTCGAAAAGTGTAGAATCCAAAAATACCCATAAAACCATCATTAATAATGGAAATTCCATATTAGAATTTTGACTTAATTCTTCTTTTGGTAAAAATCTTGAAGTAAGTAATGTAATAGTAGTAAGTATAATTGCAATAATTCCCCTTTCATTAACTTCATAATTAAACAATAAAGTTCCAGTTACATAAGAAAGACAAAGGGCAAGTCCTAATTCAAATAGGCTTGCTTTTTTGATTTCATTTATAATTAGAGGAGCCATTGAACCAACTGCAAATCCTAAAATAAATAGAGTCAAAAAATTGAAATTTGGATATAAAAAACTCATTAGTAATTGCATGATTAAAAACATAGAAATTTTATTTCTTGTATCAATTTTTATATACGAAACCACAATTGAGCCAATAATTCCTCCAATTGGAAGAGGTGCTATCAAAAATAGATCCGATGAAAAATACTCAACAATTCCTGTTTGAGCAATTAGTAGATAATAACAAAGTTCGCTTGCTATAAAAAGTATTAAAATTAATCTTTGCATAAGCTCTCCTTTTCATAAAAAAAGATTAAATAAACAAACACAAAAGTCAAATCAAATAGACAAATTGCCAAGGCTTCAAAGCCAAGTTTTCCAGAAGCATATAAAGCAAAAAACATAGCACTTGCAAATACTCTAATAATTACACTTAGTTTTGTTAAAACTATTTGACTTGATGGATTTTTTAAAGCCATAAAATGAATAACACCAGTCATACAAACAAAAGTAAATACAACATATTCATAAACTCCATTAAAGCTAAATCCAACAAGAGGATATATAAAACTTGCAAGTAAAACTAAAAAAACTCCACCAAATCCATCACTTAAGATTCCTGCAATATTATAAAATTCAAGGTTTGAGTAACTCTTTTTAATTTTGATAAAAGCAAAAATAAATACCAAAGCAAAAAGTCCAAAAATAGTTCGTAAAACCCATAGATTTTCTGTTGGAATATTTATAAATCCAGCTTCTGTAAAACCAGAAATAGATAAAACTGTAAATATTCCTAAAAGTGCAAATAGATAAAAATCTAAATAGATAGCTTTTTGAAGCTCTTTAATATAAGTTATAAACATAGAAATTACCATAAAAAATACAGCAATTCCCATAGCCATGTGGGCGTGAGCTACAATTAAATCATTTCTGTGAAAAAGCCATCTAATTTCAGGAATAAAGATAATATTCCCCTCAACATCAACAAACAAAAATGCAAAGATTGAAATCAATAAAGCCTTTTTTGCATGGGGTAAAATGTCACTATCTTTAAACCATCTATATAAAAGTGGAACATATAAAAGTGTTAAGTATTGTAAAAACCACTCTTGATTGTAAGTTAGTGGTCCTAGAACAATTCTGTGTAATACTGAGCCAAAATAAAAAACTGTTGGAATAATCCAAAGCATATTCCATCTAGCTTTAAAATTATCAATATTTAGTAGTTTAATTATTAAATAATAAATTGGAAGTAAAGCCAAACTCATTCCCAAAGTATTATCTCCATGAGGTCCAGATACAGTACTTTCAACTTGTCCAATAATTGGATTCATTAAAACTAATAGTGTAATTGGAGCAATAATTACAACTCTTAAACACACTTTTATCCACAAAGGAAGAACATTTTTATAAAGTCTAATAAATTTGTATAAAGCGATAATATAAAATATACCCGCGATTGCCAGTAAGAAATTTAACTCATAAGTAAAATCATAAAAAGCTAAACCTCTACTTTTCCCAAGAAGTAATGAAACTACCATAAATACTAGAAATATAAACCAAACAATAGTGTAAATATTTAAATATCTTAATCCTTCTTTATCAAATCCAACTTCTTTGTTTATTAGTAAAAAAGGTAAATACGAAAGCATTAAAGGCACAAAACCATAAAGCATTAAAGAAATATGAATTGATCTCATATTCATTGGATTTAATGTTTCAGAATTTATACTAAAACCTAAGAGATTTATAGAATAAATTATTCCAAAAAATAGTCCAAGGGCAAAAAACGCAATAGATATCTTAAAGTTTCTTATTATAAAGTTATCAAAATTATTCAAGTTTTCCATCTTTTACCTCATAAGTTATATTTGCTTTTAAAGCTAATTCTTTGTCATGTGTTGCTACGATTATTGTTGTTCCTTTTTTTGCTAAAGTTGAAAAAAGCTCAAATACATTTAAAGAGTTTTTTGAGTCCAAATTTCCAGTTGGTTCATCTGCAAAGATTACCTTTGGATTATTTATCAAAGCCCTTGCAATTGCAACTCGTTGTCTTTGTCCTCCTGAGATTTCAGTTGGATATTTATCTATTAAATTTTCAATGCCTAAACTTTTTAATAACTCAAGAATCTCTTGTTTTGATGCTTTTTCATTAGCTAGATTTATATTCTCTTTTACACTTAGGTAATTAATCAAATAATGAAATTGAAAAATAAATCCAATATTTTCGCGTCTAAAATCATCTATATTTTTAATATCTTTATAATTTGTTTCTTCATAAACTATATTTCCTTCACTTGGTTTTAATAGAGTTGATAAAACAGATAAAAGTGTAGATTTCCCACTTCCACTCTCTCCAATAATTGCTACAAATTCACCTTTTTTTATCTCTAAATTAATATTGTCTAAGGCTAAATCCTTATTATAATAGTGAGTTAAATTTCTGATTTTTATCATATTTTATTTCCTTGGATTAACTCAATCGGATCTGTTTTGGCAGCATTTAAAGCTGGAATTATTGAGCCAAAAATAGCCATAAAAATAGAAGTTATAAATATATAAAATGCTAACTCATTTGAAATTTCACCATTCACATAACCTTGTAAACTTGAAGCACTTTTTATAAAATATAAAACAATATTTGAAAGAATAAAAGCACTAATAAAACTAAAAACTCCCAAAATAAAACTTTCAATCATAATTGAATAAACAATTTTAGAAGTACTTATTCCCAAAGCTCTTTTAATTCCAAACTCACTTTTTCTTTGATTTATTGTGATACTCATTAAACTCACAATTCCCAATAATCCCATTGAAAAAGCAATAAACGAAATAACATTTGATGAGGTTTTTATGATTTTAAATTGGTTGTAATTGTCCACAAAATTTTGAGTTGATTTAGCATCTATTTGTTCATCTAAAGCTTTGATATTTTTTATTATCTCATCAACATTTGAATTTAGAGTTGTATTCACCATAATCATAGAAGCTGATTTATTGAAAATTTTTCCAGCATCATCAATTGTTAAAACAACTCCACCATTTTCAAAACCAATTTCACTTTTGAAAACACCTGAGATTTTAAAACTTTTATTTGCTATTTGAATTTCATCTTTATTTAGTAGTTGTTCAAAAATTGATTTTCCAACTATTACTTCACCTTCTGATGGATATGAACCTTGGATTAATTTATAATTTTTAAATCTATTATTACTTGCTCCATATATTGCAACAATTGGAAGTTTTTCAACAGGACTTGCTCCTACAATTAAAGCTGATGATTCTTTTACATTTTTGATTTGATTTATTTTTTCTATTAAATTTATATTTACATTGGAAAAAAATGTATCTGAAATTTTGGCTTGAGTGATAATAATATCTCCATCACTTTTTAGCATAGATGAATACATTGTGATTATCCCATTTGAAATAGAGCTAATTAAAAAAATAGAAACTATTGAGAAAATTAGACTTAGATAAATAAGTATAGTTTTTAATTTATTAGCTAATAATGCTTTTATGGCAAATCTTATCAAAGATTATCCTTTTATATTTTTGAAAGTTTAGTCTTTGAATATGAATTAATGATGAATTCAATATGAACTTTTCGTCATAATTGGATAGAATAACAAAAAAAATTGATTGGTAGAAAATGAAAAAAGAGTTAATAGAAATAATAAAAGAAGCAGGAAAGATTTTAAAAAAGGGATATTACTCAAATAAAGATATTACTTTTAAAGCAAAAAAAGATTTAGTAACAGAGTTTGATGTGTCAGTTGAAACATATTTAAAAAAGAAATTCTCAAAAAAATTCAAAAAGTTTAATATAATCGCAGAAGAATCAGATAATGCAAATATAGAGTTTAATAATTCAATAATAATTGATCCAATAGATGGAACAACAAATTTTGTAAATGGAGTTCCTCATACTGCAATTTCAGTTGGAGTTTACAAAAATAAAAAACCATATTTAGCAATAGTATATAATCCAATTTTAGATGAATTATACACAGCAAAAATTGGCAAAGGTGCTTTTTTAAATGGTAAAAGATTAAAAGTAAGCCCTGAAGATAACTTTCAAAAATCACTTCTTGCAACTGGTTTCCCATATACAAGTGGAACAGATGAAAATGATTTAAATGATGTGGTAAAAAAAATAAAAGATGTACTTCCTTTATGTCAAGATTTAAGAAGATTAGGTTCAGCTTCACTTGATTTATGTTATGTGGCTCGTGGTGTTTATGAGGGATATTATGAGATGAATTTAAAAGCTTGGGATGTAAGTGCTGGAATTTTAATACTTACAGAAGCAGGTGGAAAAATCTCAAATATAAGTGGAGAAGAATATACTTTATTTGAAGATAAATATCTAGTTGCAACAAATGGCAAAATTCATGATGAGCTTGTAAAAAATTTGAACTTATAAAATAATAAATAATTGTGAAAAGTACATATTTAGTAACAATTAAATATAATATAAATAATAAATTTAAAAAGGTTTTTTAATGTGTGGAATAGTTGGTTATATAGGTAAAAAAGAGACTACAAAAATATTACTAGATGGTTTAAAAGAGTTAGAGTACAGAGGTTATGATAGTGCAGGAATTGCAGTTCTTAAAGATAATAGAATTGATGTTTTTAAAGCCTTAGGAAAACTTGTAAATCTCGAAGAAAAAGTTAATACCTCTGCATCAACTAATTATGAACTAGGAATTGGACATACTAGATGGGCAACACATGGAAAACCAACAGAATTAAATGCTCACCCACATTTGGGAGAATACTCTTATGTTGTTCATAATGGAATTATTGAAAATTATAAAGAGTTAAAAGAAGAATTAACTGAAAAAGGACATAAATTTGTATCTCAAACAGATACAGAAGTTATAGTTCATCTATTTGAAAATTGTTTTAATCAATTAAATGATACAAAAAAAGCTTTTCAAAATACTATTGCTAGACTAGAAGGTGCTTTTTCTATTTTATTAATAACAAAAGCAGATCCAACAAAAGTATTTTTCTTCAAACATGGAAGTCCATTAATTGTGGCAAAGGGAAATGAAAAAGAAGAAGTATTATTCTCTTCATCAGATGCTCCTTTGATTGGCTTAGCTTCAAGTGTAGTTTATCTTGAAGATGGAGTTGGTGGAATTGCAAGTGCAAATGAAATAGAATTTTTTAATGAAAATTATTCTTGGTCAACCCTTCCCACTTCAAAACAATTTGCACAAAAAGATGGATATAGATTCTTTATGGAAAAAGAGATTTACGAACAAAGTAGTGTTGTAAGTGATTGTATGCTTGGAAGAATCAAAGATAATGAAACTTTATTTGATGAAATTGAAGCTTCAATAATAGAAGGAATCAATGAGATAAAAATTTGTGCTTGTGGAACTTCATATCATGCAGGATTAACAGCTTCGTACCTTTTTGAAAGACTTTCTAAAGTTAAGTGTAATGTAGAAATTGCAAGTGAATTTAGATACAAAGACCCACTTTTAACAAAAGATACTCTGTTTATCGTTATTTCTCAAAGTGGAGAAACTGCTGATACTTTAGAAGCTTTAAAAATGGCAAAAGCAGCAGGCCTTAAAACTTTAGTTGTTTGTAATGTTGATAACTCTTCAATGACAAGAGTTGCTGATGCTACGATTTTAACAAGAGCTGGAATTGAAAAAGGAGTTGCTTCTACAAAAGCATTTTCAACTCAAACAGTTGTTTTATGGATGTTAGCTTTATATTTTGCAAAAGCAAAAAATGTAATTTCAAATGAACTTTTACAAGATGAATTACACACTTTAAGAGAAGTTCCTAAAACTCTTTGTATTAGTGATAAAATACATGAAAAAATGAAAAGATTATCAAAAAGATATTTACATGGACATGGATTTTTCTTTATCGGTAGAGATGTATTTTATCCATTAGCTTTAGAGGGTGCTTTAAAATTAAAAGAGATTTCATATTTACACGCTGAAGGATATCCAGCAGGTGAAATGAAACATGGACCAATTGCCCTAGCTGATCCAGAACTTTTCACAATTGCTTTAATGCCAAAAAACTTACTTTATGATAAAATCAAATCAAATGTAGAAGAGTTAAGTGCACGAGATAGTACTATTTGTGCAATATCACCACTTGATTTTGAATTAGCAGATGATTTTATAAAAATCAATAAAACAGATCATTATATGTTGGAGTTTTTTGAGATGTTAGTTGTTTTACAACTTTTCTCAATGGAAATTTCGATAAGACTTGGAAATGATGTTGATATGCCAAGAAATCTTGCAAAATCAGTGACGGTTGAATAGATGAAAAAGTATTTAGCATATATTTTATTAATCCTCTTATGCTATTTACTTTATGTAAATCAAGACTCAAAATATATAGTTGCAGGTGTTGGTATTTTTATTATCGGAATGCATTTTATGGAAGATGGATTCAAACTTTTTAGTGGTGGTGTACTTGAAAAGATTATCTCAAAAAGTACAGATAATATTCCTAAATCCATTGGATTAGGAATAGTTGCCACTGCTATACTTCAAAGTTCATCTTTAATCTCTATCATTGTAATCTCTTTTTTATCAGCAAAATTAATCAGTTTATCAGGGGCTATTGGAGTTGTTTTTGGCTCAAATGTTGGAACAACAGCAACTGCTTGGATTGTTTCATCTTTTGGTATGAAAATAGATATTGCAGCTTTTGCATTGCCTATGATTATTTTTGGTGTAATATTTAGATTTTTTAAACAAAAAAATGTTCAAGGAATAGGAAATATCTTTTTAGGTTTAGGATTTGTCTTTTTAGGTATTGGATATATGAAAGATGGATTTGAAGATTTAAAACAGGGAATTGACTTAGCACAGTTTTCAGTTGAGGGATATTTGGGAATTTTAATTTATATTGTTGTGGGAGCACTAGCAACTGTTATTATTCAATCAAGTAGTGCAACTTTGGCTCTTACAATAACAGCACTTGCAGCTGGACAAATAATTTATATAAATGCAATTGCAATTGCAGTTGGAGCTAATATTGGTACAACAATTACTGCTGTTATGGGTGCAATGGTTTCAAATGCAAATAGTAAAAGAATGGCAGTTTCACTACTCATATTTAATAGTGTAACTGCATTTATAATTGTAATTATAATGTATCCATTTATTGATTTTATTGATTATTTAGCTAAATTATTAGGTATAAGTAATGATGATTATTCAATGAAATTATCACTTTTTCATACTGTATTTAATATTTTAGGATTAGTGATATTTTCATTTCTTATTCCCAAATTAGTAAGTTTTTTGAAAAAACTATTTGTTGAAGATACCGAAATTTATATTCAAAAAACTAAATATTTAGATATGGAAGTTGTAGCTGTTCCCTATGCAGCATTAAAAGCTACAAGAAAAGAGACAATTCACTTATATGATAATGCAAGTGAAGTTTTAAGTCATGCCATTATGTTACATAGACATAGATATTTAGGAAAAACTGATATATCTTTAGTTGTAAAAGAATCAACTGATTTAATAGAATTAGATATTGAAGATTTTTATCAAACTAGAATTAAATCACTTTATAGTGATATAATCGATTATTCAACTTATTTTATAAATGATTTAGAAGATGATAAAAAACTTTATTTATATGACTTAAGAACAGCATGTAGAGATATAGCAGAAGCTGTAAAAAATACACAAGAATTACAAGAAAATATAAGTAAATATCTTTTAAGTAACAATAATTATATAAAAGATGAATATAACTATATTCGAGAAGCAATAGCGAAAACTATCAATACAATTAATGAAATAAAAAATAGTAAAGATGAAATTGATGTTCTATCAAAAGCAGAGTTATTAAAAGAGTATTTAAAAAGTTTAGATGTAATTGCAACGGGAAGAATAGATATATTGATTAGAGAAAAAAGAATTGATAAGAAAATGGCTACTACTTTATTAAATGATAGTGCCCATGCAAATAATGTAATCAATAAGTTGATAAATGTCGCTAAAGTGTTATGGATAGAAGATTTAACTATTAAACAATTAGGAGAAGATTATGAAGCTGGAAAAGATTTATGAGAAAGCCAAAAGTTACTTGTCATTAATAGATGAAGAAGATATAAAAGAGAAAAAAATAAAAAAACTTCAAGAAAAAATTGAAGAAAAAATCTCTAAATTAGAAAAAAAAATTAAAGATTCAAAAGAGCAAGAAGAAAAAACAAAACTAAAAGAAGAGAAAGTATTACTTAAAAAGTTTAGAGAACAATTAAAAGAAAAAAACAAATAACAACTTTTTAGTTGCTACTTATTATGTTTTTTTGCTTTTTGTTTTGTATTAATTGAATCTAGTGAAAAGATTGCTAAAGCTAGCCATATAAGGCAAAAAGTGATTAGTTTATCTACTTTGAGTTCTTCATTATAAATAAATATTGCCAATAAAAAAGAACAAAATGGTCCTATGTACTGAAAAAATCCTAATGTTGATAATTTCATTCTTGTTGCTGCTCCATTAAACAAAAGTAGAGGAATAATTGTGATTAATCCTCCTAAACAAAGCATTAAATCTATATAGCCAGTAGTATGTAAAAAGGAAATTTTATTGTTAATATTTAGATAATAAATACCAATAATTGCAAAAGGTAATAATATTAATGTTTCAGTAAAAAGTCCAACAATTGAGCCTACATTTACTTTTTTTCTTATCATTCCATAAAAGGCAAAACTTAAAGCAAGACTAATTGAAACAAGAGGAATATTTCCTAGTGTGAATACTTGATAAAGAACTGCAAAAAAAGCAATAAATACAGCAATATATTGATATTTTGTCATTCTTTCTTTGAAAAAAACATAACCTAAAAATATACTAACTAAGGGATTAATAAAATAACCAAGTGAGGTTTCTATAATTTTATTATTCCCAACTGCCCAAATGAAAATAAGCCAATTAAGTGAAATAAAAAAAGTTGACAGAGCTAAATATTTTAATTTTTTTACATCTTTTATTAGTTCTTTAAAAATTTCAATCTGTTTTGTAATAAAAAGTAGTGGAATTAAAATCAAAAAAGACCAAAAAATTCTATGTATTAAAACTTCTAAAGGCTCAACATTTGCTACTTGTTTAAAATATATAGGAGCAATTGCACCCCAAATCAAAAAGGCAAATACCGCATATATTTGACCTAATTTTTCATTATTCAAAATAAAATCCTTTTATATATAATTATAATTTATTCTATTTTATCCAATAATTAATTTAATATATAGAATAATATTGCCATTAATAAAAGTAAATAACAGCAATATTTAGCTAATATTAGAAACTTTTTGTCTTTATGGCAAATTGAATTCTTTAAATTTTTATTTTAAATTTCTTAACAAATATAGAAAACAAAAAAATGGAAAACAAAAGATGGAAAACAACTCAAGCGTAGCTTGTGGAAAACAAAGGATGGAAAACAAAAATGGAAAAAAAAACACAATACTTATTTACAAGTGAAGTTGTAAGCCCTGGACACCCAGATAAATGTGCAGATATAATAGCTGACTCTATCGTAGACAAATTAATTATTGCAGATAAAGATAGTAGAGTAGCTTCAGAGGTTTTTGTTGCAGGGAAACATGTTGTAATTGGTGGTGAAGTAAAATCATCAGCTCAATTATCAGATAAAGATTACGAAAAAATAGTAAAAGATGCATTAGCAAAAATCGGTTACGATGGAAAATCAGCTTTTACAAAAGAACAATGTTTACATCCAGATGATGTAAAAGTTCAAGTTTTATTAAACCAACAATCACCTGATATTAATCAAGGTGTTGACCAAGTTGATGGAGAAATTGGAGCTGGAGATCAAGGAATCATGTTTGGTTTTGCTTCAAGCGAAACAGCAGATTATATGCCAGCAGCCATTACATACGCTAGAATGTTATGTGACAAAGTTTACAATTATGCATTAAAACATAATCAAAAATTAGGTGTTGATATTAAAACACAAGTTACAGTTGATTATGGAACAAAAGCAAATTTTGAAAATTGTAATCCACAAAAAATTCATACAATAGTTGTAAGTGCACCTTCAGTTGAGGGAATGCCAATCGAAGAAGTAAGAGCATTAATCCAAGGATTAATTGATGATGCTGGACTTCCTACAAATATGTATGATAAAAATTCAACAATTATTCATATTAATCCAACAGGAAGATATGTAAATCACTCTTCTTTACATGATAGTGGATTAACAGGAAGAAAATTAATCGTTGATTCATTTGGTGGATATTCACCAATTGGTGGAGGAGCACAAAGTTCTAAAGATTATACAAAAGTTGATAGATCTGGACTTTACGCTGCAAGATGGATTGCAAAACACATAGTTGCTGCAGGACTTGCAAAAAAAGCAGTTGTACAAATCTCTTATGCAATTGGTGTAGCACGACCAACATCAGTATCTGTTGATACAATGGGTTCTTATACAAAATTTGATGATGATAAGTTATCACAATTTGTAATGGATACTTTCCCATTAACACCAAGATGGATTACACAAAAATTTGCCTTAGACAAACCAAGTGAAAAAACATTTTTATATGCAGATGTTGCAGCTCGTGGTCAAGTAGGACAAAGTGATTACCCTTGGGAAAAACTTGACGAATTAGAAAAATTTGAAAATATTCAATAAATTGATTAAAGGATTATTATGGATTTAAGAAACTTATTTAGCAAAATATCTTTTGATACAAAATCAAAAGAACAGCCAACAAAAAAAGATGCACCAAGTCACTGGATTAAGTGTCCGGAATGTAGTGCATTAATGTTTTTTAAAGAGGTTGAAGCTCAAAATAATATTTGTCCAAAATGTAATTTTCATATGAGAATTGGGGCAAAAAGAAGAATTGAAATTTTGACTGATAAAGATAGTTTTGTTGAATATGATGGGGAATTAAAACCTAATGATCCTTTAAAATTTGTTGATAAAACTTCATATAAAAAAAGAGTAGAAGAAGCACTTAAAAATACAGGGAAAACATCTTCTGTTGTAAGTGGTGAATGTACTATAAATGAAATACCAGTTCAATTAGTTGTTTTTGATTTTGCTTATATGGGTGGAAGTTTAGGTTCTGTTGAGGGTGAAAAAATTGTAAGAGCCGTAAATAGAGCAATTGAAAAACATCAAGGACTGATTATTATTTCAGCTTCTGGTGGGGCAAGAATGCAAGAATCTACATTTGCTTTAATGCAAATGGCAAAAACATCAGCAGCTCTTAAAAAATTAGATCATGCAAAACTCCCTTTTATTTCTATTTTAACTGACCCTACAATGGGTGGAGTTTCGGCTTCATTTGCATTTTTAGGTGATATTATTATGGCAGAGCCAGGTGCATTAGTTGGATTTGCAGGGCAAAGAGTTATTAAACAAACAATTGGAGCTGATTTACCTGCTGGTTTCCAGCGAGCAGAGTTTTTACTTAAAAATGGTTCTATTGATATGGTTGTTAATAGAGCTTCTATGAAACAAACTTTAACAGATTTATTAAGTATGTTTTCGAAAGAAAAGATTAGTTAATAGTTGATGACATCATCAAATTTTGAAAAAGCTTTGGGTTTTAAACTCGAAGCTTTTAATTACTTATATGTTTTATGTGATTATGAAACATTACTCAAAAAAAATATTTCGCTAGAAAAATTTGTAGATTTATGCAAAAAAAATGATGTAAAAATAGTTCAATATAGAGATAAAATCTCATCTTTAATTGAGCAAAAAAGCAATCTCTTATTTCTAAAATCAAAACTTAATATTCCAATAATTATAAATGATAAAATAGAACTAATTGAGTATGCAGATGGCCTACACCTAGGACAAGAAGATTTTTTCAAGATTCATAAAGATAAAAAATTAGCAGTAAAATTAATTAGATTAAAAATAAAAGACAAATTGCTTGGACTTTCAACTCACAATGAAATAGAAATTTTAGAGGCTAATGAATTAGCAATTGATATGATAGGACTTGGTGCTTATAAAAATACAAGTACAAAAGATGTATCTACAATTTTAGGTTCTAAAATATCATATTTGGCAAAGATATCAAAACACCCAGTTTGTGCTATTGGTGGAGTAAAGAAGGAAGATATTATAGAAAATATCAGATTTAATGTAGTTGGAAGTGGTTTTTATGATAATTAAAAGGAATACTCGTGGCTAAAATTAATATTTATTCAATTATTAAACCCTCAAAAGATGAGTTTGATACTTTAATTAAAGAGTTTATAAAAATGTCTTCAAAATATGCTAAAGTTGAAGTCTTTTATATTTTTAATAAAAATATAGCAAAAGCTCAAACTATTGGAGAAAAAGAGGCTCAACAAGCATATAGTGAAACTTATGAACCTTTGTTAAAAGGGTATAATATTGCATTAGATGTATTGGGAAAAAAAGTTGATACTTATGCTTTCTCAGAACTAATTGAAGATAAAAATGAAGTGAATTTTTTTATTGGTGGGGCCTATGGATTTCAAAGAGAATTTTTAAGTAAATGTGATACTACAATCTCTTTGAGTGATTTAACAATGGCACATAAAGTTGCCAATGTAGTTTTAATTGAACAGATATTTAGAGCACTAAGTATTCAAAATAATCATCCATATCATAAGTAATTTATAAACATTTTTGTATAATGGAAAAATAATAAAGAGTTCGTATAATAAAAAAGGATAGAAAATGGGTTTTAAGAAATATTTTATTTTCTCAATAATTTTAATTGTTGCCATATTTGGTTATGTGTATAGTTTAGATTTAGGTGAATATACCGTGTCAATATTTGATTTTTCATATACATTACCAATTGCAGCATGGTTAATAGTTCCAATAGCTTTACTTGCATTGGCAACTTATGTACATATTTTATGGTATGGAATGCTTAAATATTTTAAACAAAGAGCTATAACAAAAGATTACGAAACAATAATTAAAAGTATAAAATCAAATTTACTTGAAAAAAATGATGTTTATAAATTTAAAACAGCAGAGTTTAAAAGTTTGTTTTCTATCATTTCACAATTAAAATTAGATGTACAAGCTAATAGATTTTCTAGTGTTGATGAGGAATTAAATAAGATTGTTGCAGGTATTCAAGATATAAAAGATGGAAAATTTGTAAGTGACAAAGTAATTAAATTAAGTGAAACAAGTAAATTAGCTAATTTAAATATGTTGAATAAAGTTAATGAACAAATTGATTTTGCAGTTGATGTTCTTAAAAAACCAGAAAATTTTTCTGCTAATGTTATAACACAATCTTTTGAAAATGTATTAGCTGAAAAAAGTATGACAACTGTAAAAAAACTTTATAAAAATATTAAATTAGATAAAGAAATGTCTAAAAAACTTTTTGAAAAAGATGTTGAAAATAATGAATTTGGATTTACATCTGAAGAGATATTAAAAATTGTTAAAGATTTAGATTATGATAAAAATGATTATTTAATGTTAGCAAAAAGATACGAAACAATTTTAAAACCTGATCAAATTATTGAATTATTTGAAAAATTATCATCAGAAGTAGAAGATGCAGTTCCAGCTTATTTACATGTTTTATTTGAATATGAAATGATTGATAAAGCTAGAGATCTTTTAGTAAATTCAAAAAATGACGAATACACTGCATTTAAAGCTTTACTAGATTTAAAAGAAGCAGGAAAATATTATAACTTAGAAGCGATATCTTATAAATAATGAATAAAAAACTTGATTTTAGCCGACCCCTTGTGGTGTTGGCACCACTTGCTGGATATACTGACTTACCCTTTCGTTCTGTTGTTAAAAAATTTGGAGCTGATTTAACTATTTCAGAGATGATTTCATCAAATGCTTTAGTTTATAAATCTGAACGAACTTTAAAAATGATTGAAAAATCTCCAACTGAAGATCCATATTTTGTCCAAATTGCTGGAAATAAAATGGAATTAATTAGAGATGCTGTTTTAATTTTAAATGAAATTGATGGAATTGATGGAATTGATTTAAACTGTGGATGCCCTGCACCAAAAGTTTTTAATCATGGTTCTGGTTCAAATCTTTTAGGAGATTTAAAAAAACTTGAAGAGATGCTCTCAACTGTAAAAAAATATTCAAATAAACAATATACAAGTGCTAAAGTAAGACTTGGTGTTAATGAAAAAATTCCAGTAGAAATTGGGAAAGCAGTTGAAGCTTGTGGAGTTGACTTTGTTTCTGTTCATGGAAGAACACGAGCTGGGAAATATAAAGCACCTGTTGATTATGATGCGATTAAAGCCATGAAAGAGGCTATTTCTATTCCTGTTATTGCTAATGGTGATATTAAAGATTACGATAAAGCTAAAGAAGTTTTAGAATATACAAAAGCTGATGGTGTAATGATAGGTCGTGGTGCTATTGGGAAACCTTGGGTATTTTATCAATTAAAACATGGAATTGAAGATATCTCAAATGAGATGAAAAAAGAGATTATTTTAGAACATTTTGATGCAATGTTAGAATTTCATGGACCACATGGTGCTATTATGTTTAGAAAATTACTACACTCTTACTCAAAAGGGTATACAGGCGCAAATGAATTTAGAGATATTATTAATAAAATCTCTGATATTAGTGTTATGCGAGACATGATAGAAAACTTTTTTTAAACTTTTTTAATATGATTCAAAAGTTATTTAGATAGAATATTGCACTTTATAAAAAATAAAGAAAATTATATATAGTTTTAATAAAGGAAATATTTGACTAAATACTATTTTGAATTAACTCTAAAACCAGAAAGTAATTTTGAACTTTTTGTAGACTTATTAAACGCTATTACAACTGATGCTATTGAAGAACTAGATGGAACTTTAATAATTAGAAGTGAAGAAGAACTAACTGATTTAATATTTGGTATTGAAGAGTTTGCAAAAGCACTAAATGAAAAATGTGAAATCACTTATGAAAAAAAAGAGAATATCGATTGGATAAAAGAGTATCAGCAATCTGTGAAAGCAGTTGAAGTAGGTAACTTTTTTATAAGACCATCTTGGGTAGAAAAAAAAGATGAAAAAATTAATATTATAATTAATCCAGCATTATCTTTTGGTTCAGGTCATCATGAAACTACATCATCTTGTATTGAAGCTATTGATGAGTTTGTAACTTCTAATCAAACAGTTTTAGATGTTGGAACAGGAAGTGGAATTCTTGCAATTGCAGCTGCAAAAAAAGATTGTATAGTTGATATTTGTGATACAGATGAAGTTTGTGTAATTGATACAAAAGCTAATTTTGAATTAAATGACGTAACATTTAATGATTCATGGGTAGGTTCTACAAATAAAACAACTAAAAAATATGATGTAGTAATTGCTAATATCGTTGCAGATGTGTTAGTAATGATAGCTTCAGATTTAAAGAAATGTTTAAATGAAGATGGTATATTGATAATTTCAGGTATTTTGGATAAACACATTAACAGAGTATTAAGTAAATTTAATGATTTAGAACAAATCAAACTTATTCATAAAAATGAGTGGATGAGTGTTGTATTTAAAAAAAATAAGGAGTTTTAGTTATGGCAAAAAAACAACAAAATAATAATTCAAATAATAATAACAATAATGGCAATAATAATGGGAACGGTAATAACTTTTTTAATAATAATCCATTATTAATTTTTGTAATTTTTTCTATAGTTACAATATTTGTTTTTAAAGCTATCTTCCCAGAAAATCAAATGGGAGCAGATGCAACTAATTCAAATATTCAAGCATTTGGACAAACATCTAATAAAACAATTGCATATTCGGATTTAAAAGCTTTAATTAGTTCTGGAAAAATTGATTATATAGGTATTGGAAATACGCAAATTAAAGCTATTTCAAAATCAGGAACAGGAACAGTTACTACATACACTGCAAGAAGGGTAGTTCCTGATAATACTTTAATTCCAGAATTAGAGAAAAATAATATCTCTTATGGTGGAATAAATGAAGAAAATATTCTTTCAGATATTTTATTTGGATGGGTTTTACCTATTTTTATTTTCTTCGCTATTTGGATGTTTATTGCAAAAAGAATGCAAAAATCTATGGGTGGAGGTTCAGGTGGAATTCTTGGAATTGGATCATCTAAAAAGATGATAAATTCTGAAAAACCAAATGTAACTTTTGATGATATGGCTGGAAATAAAGAAGCTAAAGAAGAAGTTCAAGAAATTGTTGATTTCTTGAAATCACCAGATAGATATGTAAGACTTGGAGCACAAATTCCAAAAGGTGTTTTATTAGTAGGACCTCCAGGTACAGGAAAAACACTTTTAGCAAAAGCAGTTGCTGGTGAAGCAAATGTTGAATTTTTATCAGTTTCAGGTTCAGCATTTATTGAAATGTTTGTAGGGGTTGGAGCATCAAGAGTTAGAGATTTATTTGAACAAGCTAAAAAAGTTGCACCTGCAATTATCTTTATTGATGAAATAGATGCAATTGGTAAAAGTAGAGCATCAGGTGGTCCAATGGGTGGAAATGATGAGAGAGAACAAACATTAAATCAATTATTAGCTGAAATGGATGGATTCTCAACTGAACATGCACCTGTTATTGTATTAGCAGCAACAAATAGACCAGAAGTTTTAGATCCAGCACTTTTAAGACCAGGAAGATTTGATAGACAAGTTTTAGTTGACAAACCTGATTATGAAGGTAGAATTGAAATTTTAAATGTTCATATTAAAGATGTTAAACTTGGTAAAAATGTAGATTTAAAAGAGATAGCAAAAATGACTGCAGGACTTGCTGGGGCAGATTTGGCAAATATTATTAATGAGGCTGCATTACTTGCTGGTAGGGCTTCAAAAGACCAAGTAGATCCAAGTGATTTTAAAGAAGCGGTTGAGAGACAAATTGCTGGTTTAGAAAAAAAATCAAAAAGAATTTCTCCAAAAGAGAGAAAAATTGTGGCTTACCATGAATCTGGACATGCTTTAATTGCTGAAATTACAAAAGGGGCAAATAAAGTAAATAAAGTTTCAATTGTTCCAAGAGGACTTGCAGCGTTAGGATATACACTTAATACTCCAGAAGAGAATAAATATTTAATGCAAAAACATGAGCTTATTGCTGAAGTTGATGTATTACTTGGTGGACGAGCTGCTGAAGAGGTATTTATTGGTGAAATTTCAACTGGTGCAGGAAATGACCTTGAAAGAGCAACTGGTATTATTAAATCAATGGCTACTGTTTATGGTATGAGTGATATTGCTGGATTGATGGTTCTTGAAAAAAGATCTAATCAATTCTTAGGTGGACAAACTCAAAAAGATTTCTCTGATGCAATGGCTAAAGATTTAGATGATCACACTAAAAATCTTTTAAATGAAAGATATGAAATTGTCTTACAAAAACTAAGAGAAAATAGTGTTTCAATTGAACAAATGACTGCTGAGTTATTAGAAATTGAAGTAATCTCAGGTGAGAGAGTTAGAGAAATTATTACATTAAATGGTGGAGAAGTTTTTGTTGACGGTGATTTGCATTCAGATGCAATTCCTGAAATAGCTGAAGAAAATATAATCGAAGAAAATTCGACTAATAGTGAAGATACTACAGAAAATAAATAAATTTTCAATCTACTTTTAGGGTAAAAGACTTTTTTAGTTTTTTGCCCTCTTTTTTAACATTTAAAATCAAATATTATTTTTTATTAATTTAAGTTATAATTGAAAAATAATTATTACAATATAGGAATACAATGAAGATTTTTTTTTACATATTATTTAATTTAAACAAAAATTTAAAAAGGAGTATTTCATAATGTCAAGAGTATTTAGAAGAGTATTTCTCATAAATTTTTTAATTTTATTTGTGGCTTTATTATCATATTCACAATTTACAAGTATCTTTTTTGAAAAAGAGTTTTTTTATTTAGCAGTTATTTTGACTCTAACTAATATCGTAATTTCTTATTTGGTTTCAAAGATTATTATTTTACCAATAGTTTTAAATCTAAAGAATTCTAAAGAAGAGTTTGAAAGATTCAATAGTGATATGAAAAATCAAACTCATCAAAAATCTTTTGAATTAGAATTAGTAAATACTGCTTTGCAAGAAAAAGCAAAAGAACAAAAAGAATTAGCAGAAATATTACAAGAAAAATTGACTTTAGAGACAATTAGTAGAGAAAAAAAGGAACAATTGTTAATTCATCAATCAAGATTAGCTGGAATTGGTAAAATATCAATTAATATGCTTAATGAATGTGAAGAATCAATTTCTAGTTTAAATTTTATTTTGCAAAATATTAATACAATTCATAAACAAATTGATTTTAAAAATGAGTTAGTAAATAAATCAATGGAACAACTTCACAGAGTAATTAGTGAAATGCAGATGAAAAATGAAGAATTAAAAAATTTTATAAAACCAAATGAAGAAAAAAAAGAGTTTCATTTAGATGAAATTGTTATGAAATCTTTAGAAATGCTTGAAGAAACATTTATGAATAACAATATTAAAATTGATTATAACTTTAGTAAATCAATTGTTTTATTTGGCTTCCCTACGGAGTTTTCACAAGTGATATTTAATATTCTTCAAAATGCCAAAGATGCTTTAATTGAAAAAGACATTCTTATTAAAAAAGTATTTATAAGTATTAAAAAAGATAATGATTTTGCTTCTGTTACGATTGTTGATAATGCAGGAGGAGTTTCTCAAAATATATATAATGATATATTTGAACCATATTTTACAACTAAATCATATAGGAAAGCATCTGGCTTAGGGCTTTTTATTTCAAAAATTATTATTGAAGAAAATATGCAAGGAAAATTAGAATTTGAGAATGCAAGTGAAGGAGCTAAGTTTATTATTAAAATACCAATTTCTGAAGAAAATAGATGAATGCAGATACTGACTTCTTTGAACATTTAAAGAAATTATCCCTTTTGTATGTTGAAGATGATGATAATACAAGAGAGGAATTAGAATTCTTTTTAAAAAATAAAGTAAAAAAACTTTATTTAGCAAAAAATGGACAAGAAGGTTTTGATTTTTTCAAAAAATATAAACCTGATTTGATTATCACGGATATTCAAATGCCAATAATGACTGGTACAAAAATGATTAAATTAATCAAAGAAACTAATCAAACTATCCCTATTGTCATAGTTACAGCTTTTAATGATACAGAGTATTTATTTGACGCAATTAAACTAAACATAACTAATTATTTAACCAAACCATTAAATCTCTTTTCTTTGAGTGAAATATTATCAAATATTGCAAAAAATATTAATCTTGAAAATGAAAATAAAGAGATTTATAATAAATTAAAACAGTATAAAAGTATAGTTGATGAAAAAACAATTATAATAAAAACAGACACTCAAAGAATTATAACTTATGTAAATGAAGCTTTTGAAAAAATCTTTGGATACAAAAAAGATGAATTAATAGGTAAACCTTTCTCTTTTTTTAAGCAATCTAACTTAACGCTAAATGAAGAATCTCAAAAGTTAGATAATATTTTTGCTCAAAATATTTGGAAAGGAAATATCTCTACTTTCAAAAAAGATGAGCAAATTATATATTGTGATTTAACAATGTATCCATTAAAAGGCGATGATAATAATATCATTGAATATATGGGGATTTATCACGATATAACACAAATAGTAGAACTTCATGCAGAACTTGATGATACACAACGAGAGATTATTTATAAATTAGGAGAGATAGGAGAATCAAGAAGTTCAGAAACCGGGCAACATGTAAGAAGAGTTGCTGAATATTCAAAATTACTTGCATTAAAAATTGGACTCAATCAAAAAGATGTGAATATGCTATTTATGGCATCTCCAATGCATGATATTGGTAAAATTGGTATTCCAGATTCTATTCTAAATAAAAATGGCAAGTTAGATTCTTCTGAATGGGAAGTTATGAAAAATCATGCTCAAATTGGCTATGATATTTTAAAAACTTCTAAAAGAGAAATTTTACAAGCTGCAGGTATTGTTTCATATACTCATCATGAAAAATGGGATGGTTCAGGTTATCCTCTTGGTTTAAAAGGTCAAGAGATCCATATTTTTGGAAGAATAACTTCAATTGCTGATGTTTTTGATGCTTTATGTAGTGAAAGAGTTTATAAAAAAGCTTGGCCTTTAGAAAAAGTTTTAGAACTTCTTATAGAAGAAAAAGAAAAACATTTTGATCCAAAATTAATAGATATATTTATGGATAATTTAGATGAAATTTTAGAAATACAACAGAAATACAAGGATGTTGATTAATGAGAAATTTGAGTATTAGAATTAAATTAATTATTATTTTTATTTTAATAAAAATAATTCCACTGTTACTTATAGCTTATATAGCATATGAGGGAGTTTTAAAGTTAGATAATTATCTAATAAAAAGTACTAAATTTTTATTTAATCAAAGTAAAGAAATTATAATTAACACAGCAAATGCTTCAGCTGATGATAGTATAAAAAATCTTGATAAAAAATCACAAGAAGCTTTAGAAAAAGTAACTTATGAGATTGCTAATCATGTTGCAGATTTCTTATATGAAAGAGATAAGGATATATTATTTTTATCTAAATTAAATTTAAATCAAAATATTTTACAAGGTTTTTATGATTCTAAAAGAAAAAATATTACTGTTCATGGTGATTACTATTATGATGATGTCAGTAGTAGCTATAAAACTAATGAAAATCTTAAAGTGGAGCAAAGATCTAATAAAATAGCAAATTTAGTTGATAATAGAAAAGAATTTAATTATATTGATCCAATAAATTTTTCAAAAAAAGAGATACCAATTTATAAAGAGATAACTTTTTTTGATTTAAATGGAAATGAAAAATATAAGGTATCTTCTATAAATGAAAAGAAATTTAATATTTCAGATAAGAAAAATACTTATGTGAGTTCAGAAACTTATTTCAATGAAATATCAAAATTAAAAAATGGAGAGATTTATGTTTCGGATGTTATTGGTGAATATGTTGGTACAAAATTAATAGGGACTTTTACAAAAGAAAGAGCTAAAAAAGCTGGAATTGCGTTTGAACCAGAAAAATATGCATATGCTGGATTAGAAAATCCATTAGGGAAAAAATTTGATGGAATTATTCGATTTGTAACACCTGTATTTGATAATGGAAATAAAATTGGTTATGTTTCTATTGCTTTAGATCATAGACATATTAGAGAATTTACCGATACATCTAATCCTACTGAAAAACAAGTAAAACAAAATATCCCTGATGCAACATATGGAAATTATGCTTTTATGTGGGATTATGAAGGAAAAAGTATTTCACATCCAAGAGATTATTCTATTATTGGTTATGATAAAAATACAGGAAAAAGAGTTATTCCATGGCTAAGTACTGATATTGCAGAAAAGTATTATGTTTCAAATAAAGAGATAAATGATTTTTTAAAAGATTATCCAGTTTTTGAGAACCAAAGTTTAGCAAAAAAACCAAATCTTAGACAATTAAAAGAAGATGGAAATGTTGGTTTAGATTGTAGATATCTTAATTTTGCACCTCAATGTGAAGGTTGGATGCAATTAACACAAAATGGTGGTTATGGTTCATTTATTATAAATTGGAGTGGTGTGTGGAAATTAACAACTGCTGCAGCAATTCCATACTATACAGGAAAATATGCAAATAGCAAAAGAGGTTTTGGATTTGTAACAATTGGTGCTAGTGTGGATGATTTTCATGCAGCTGCAAATGAAACAAAAAGAAATGTCTCTTTAATATTAAAAAATCAAACAAATAATATGGAAGAGATTGTAAATTATAATCAATCAGAAATAGAAGTATTCATAAAAAGCTTAATTAATGAGTTAAGTATAGTTACTTTTGCAATGATAGGCTTAATTATTGTTGTTGCTTTGTTAATGTCTAGTTATTTAAGTAGAAAAATTGAAAATATTTTAATTGGAACAAAAAGATTTTCTAATAATGAATTAGATTATAGAATTAAAGTTAATTCAAAAGATGAAATAGGGCAATTAGAAAACTCTTTTAATGAAATGGCTTCAAAAATTGAAGAGTTAATTAAAGAAGAAAAAGAGTTGAATGAAACTTTAGAAAAAAGAGTTTTAGAAGAGAAATTAAAACAAAAAGAACAAGAACAAATTTTAATTCAACAAACAAGACTTGCTGCCATGGGTGAAATGATAGGTAATATTGCACACCAATGGAGACAACCATTAAATGCTTTAGGTTTAGTATTCCAAAATCTTAAATTTTCTTATGAAATAGGAGAATTAAATGATGAAGTAATAAATAGAACTGTTGGTAAAGCTAATATTCTTACTAATAATATGTCAAAAACAATTGATGATTTTAGGAATTTCTTTAGACCCAATAAAGAAAAAGAGTATTTTGACATAAATAAAGGTGTATTAGATGCAATAGATTTAGTTGAATCAACTTTTGAGCACCACAATATAAAATTAGAAAAAATCTTCGAAAAAGAAAAAGTAGAAGTTTTAGGATTCCCAAATGAATTTTCACAAGTTATACTAAATATAATTTCTAATGCAAAAGATGCACTTGTAGAGAATAAAATAGAAAATCCAACTGTAAAAATTGAAACTAAAATTCAAAATGAATTTGTTTTTATATCTATTAAAGATAATGCTTGTGGAATAAAAGATGAGATAATAAATAAAATTTTTGAACCATATTTTACAACTAAAAATGAAGTTCAAGGAACAGGAATCGGTCTTTATATGTCTAAAATTATTATAGAAAAAAATATGAATGGTCAAATTATTGTTGAAAATACTCATGAGGGTGCAAATTTCATAATAAAACTATCTCTAAAAGAAAAATAGAATAGAGTTTTTTTCAAAACTCTATTTTTTCTATTGACAAATGAAAATTTATTAATTATACTTAAACACTTTAAAACAAAACAAGGAGAGATATATGAAAATATTTAATTTTTATAATAACCATTTCATCAAAAGTGTAAACTCTCTTCTGCTTCTTTCTTTTTCTCTCTAATTATAAATTTTTATAATTACAATCACAACAAAATAATCAAAACACAGTTTTTCTTTTTTTATTTAAAAAAAGATATAATAAATAACATTTTAAAAGGTTAATATAATGGATAAAAATAAAATTATAGTATTTGATACAACATTAAGAGATGGTGAACAAAGTCCTGGCTGTTCTATGAACACTGAAGAAAAAATTAAAATAGCTTTACAATTAGAAAAATTAGGTGTAGATGTTATAGAAGCTGGATTTGCAGCAGCAAGCCCTGGAGATTTTGACGCAGTTAGCAGAATTGCAGAGATAGTTAAAAACTCAAGTATTTGCTCACTTGCAAGAGCAATTGATAATGATATTAAACAAGCTGGATTAGCTGTTAGACATGCTCAAAAACATAGAATTCATACTTTTATTGCCACTTCACCAATACATATGAAATATAAATTAAAAATGAGTGAAGAAGAAGTTATAAAAAGAGCAATTCATGCAGTTGAATATGCAAGAACATTTGTTGATGATGTTGAGTTCTCTTTAGAAGATGCAGGAAGAAGTGAAATTCCATTTATGAAAGAAGTTATGGATGCTGTTATAAATGCAGGTGCTAGAACTATTAATTTACCTGATACTGTAGGATATAGATTACCAACTGAATTAGGTGCAATGGTTAAAGAATTAAGTGCATATGCAGGAGATAGAGCAATTATTTCTGTTCATAATCATAATGATTTAGGATTAGCAACTGCTAATACATTAGCAGCTGTTTTAAATGGTGCTAGACAAATAGAAGTTACAATAAATGGATTAGGTGAGAGAGCTGGAAATTCAGCTTTAGAAGAAGCAGTAATGGCAATTAAAACACGAAGAGATGCTTTTGGTGATTTATATACAACTATTAATACACCTGAAATTTATGCAACTTCAAGATTAGTGGCAACTGTAACTGGTGTTGAACCACAACAAAATAAAGCGATTGTTGGTAAAAATGCATTCTCACATGAGAGTGGAATTCATCAAGATGGTGTTTTAAAACATCAAGAAACTTATGAAATTATGAAACCTGAAGATGTTGGAGTATTTAAAGAATCTACTTTAATCTTAGGAAAACACTCAGGTCGAGCAGCATTTAGAGATAAAATTGTTCATTTAGGATTTGATAAAGTAAGTGATGAAGAGTTAAACTCTGCATTTGAAAAATTCAAAAACTTAGCTGATAAGAAAAAAGATGTTACAGATGATGATATTAGAATGTTAATTACTGATGAGTCATTAAATCAAGATAAAACTTTTGAATTAGTAGGATTACAAATATCTGATTGTACGGCAGGTGTTCCAACAGCAGCTGTTGCTATTAAATATAAAGATGAAGTAATTAGAGATGCAGCTATTGGTGATGGAACTATGGATGCAATTTTTAAAACAATTGATAGATTAACAGGTTATACAGGGGAATTAAAAGATTATAAAGTAACTTCAGTAACAGAAGGAAAAGATGCCCTTGCTAAAGTTACAACAAGAGTTTCTTTTGATCAAACAAGTCCTTCATTTGTTGGACATGGATTAAGCATTGATACAATGCTTGCAACTGCTAAGGCATATTTAGGAGCTTTAAACTCTTACCTTTCTCAAAAAGAAAGATTGTCTAAAAATAGTGAACACCAAATCTAATAAAGTGTAAAGTAGTAAAACTACTTTACATTAGTTTCCTATGACTAAATATATAATAGCCTTAGCCTATAAACTAGAAACATCTATAAAATATAAAAGTTTTAAAGAATTTACATATAATATATTAGAAAATAATTCTTATAAATATAAAAAATATTTTGATACAGCGATGATTTTTTTAGTTCTAAGTACTATTGGAATCTTGATATTTGAAGTTAATCATAAAAATTTAAGAATATTAAATGATTATGAACTTTTTGCTGTTATTATTTTTGCTATTGAGTATATAGGTCGATTATGGATTAGTTCTGATATGCACAAAATAATATTAGATGATTATGAAAAATATCAACTTTTAAATAAAAAATACAAAATCACCAAATCAATAAAAAAGATAATCTCAAAGAAAATAGATTTTATACTTTCTCCCATGGCAATAGTTGATTTACTAGCCATTTTACCTTACTACAGACCTTTAAGACTTTTAAGAATTCTTCTAATTTTTAGATTATTTAAAATTTTAAGATATGCAAATTCACTGAAAGAATTTTTACAAGTATTTAAAGAAAGAAAATTTGAACTATTTACTCTAGGGCTTTTATATATAACTGTTGTATTTTTTTCTTCAACTGTTATTTTTTTATATGAAGGGCCAGAGGGTGTAAATCCGAATATTGTTACTTTTTTTGATGCTGTTTATTGGTCAATTATTACCATTTCAACTGTTGGTTATGGTGATGTTGTTCCAATAACGATTGAGGGGAAACTTGTAACTTTGGTTCTTGTAGTTTCTAGTTTTTTGGTAATTGCTTTTGGAACTTCTATTATTACAACTGGTTTATCTGATAGAATGGAAATTATAAAAGAAAATAGAGTTCAATCTGAAACTTCAAAAATGAAAGATTTTGTTATTGTATGTGGTTTTGGAATGATGGGACGATATTTTTGTGAAGAGTTATTAAGTATTGGGAAAAAGTTTATAATAATTGATAATGACAAAGAGATTGTAAATAGTGCGAAAAATCTAAATTATTTAGCAATTCATGCTGATGCTACAAATATGCAAACACTAGAAATAATGGGAATAAATAAAGGTGCAAATTCTGTCATAGCTTTGACAAATGATGATGCTGTAAATCTATCTATTGTTTTAAGTGCTAGGGCATTAAATGATAATATTAAGATAATTTCGAGGGTAAATAATGGTAATTCTAGGAAAAAATTTGATATTGCAGGAGTTGATCAAACAATAATATTTAATGATGTATCTGCATTTGTTGCTTCTGAATATTTAGGGCAACCTGTTGCTTTTGAAGCAATAGATGGAATTTTATTAAATAAAGATTTTGATGTTATTATTGATGAAGTTGAAATACTTGATAATTCAAGAATTTTAGGAAAAAATATAAATTTAGTTGATTTCAAAAATTATAATTTGACCCTTTTAGGAGTTATAAATTTATCTAACATGAATAACTTTATTTTTAATCCAACAAATATTGATTATATAGTTCAAAAAGATGATATTTTAATTCTTATTGGTTTTAAAGCTTCTATTTCACAACTGAAATCAGATTTAATTAATTTAGATTTTAGGGTTTAATATGTCAAAAGTAATAATTTATGGATATAGTAATCTAGGAAGTAAAATTGCAAATAGTTTAAAAAAATCTAAATATGAAATAATTATAGTTGATTATGATGAAGATAATTATAATAAAGCTATTTTAGATGGTTTTAATGCTTTTAATAAAGAGTTATTATTGGATGAAGAGTTAATAGATATTGGAATTGAAAATAATGTAAAAGCATTTTATTGTGTAAGTGATTCTTCAAATAATAACTTTTTTGTTACACTTTCAGCCAGAAATTTGAATAAAAATATTAAAATTATATCAAAAGCTAGTAGTAAACAAGATAGTAAAAAAATGCTTTTAGCTGGTGCTACGAAGATTATTAATCCTTATGAAATTGGTGCTCTAAGAATGTTTAGATTATTAGAAAAACCAATTATTTCTCATGTTTTAGATGAAATACTTTTTGGTGACTCATTATTAAATATTGAAGAATTTACAATAATGCAAGGTTCATATTTAGACGGTAAATATCTAAATGATTTTGATTTTAGTAAAGAATTTAATATTATTATAATTGGACTTACTGATAAAGAGTTGAGTAATGATTTTATATTTAATTCATTTTATAAAAATCATAAGATTGATATTGGAGATACTTTAGTAGCAATTGGACATAGAGAAAATTTAGATAAGTTTAATAAATATATAAAAGGGGTGGATATTAATTCATGATGCAGTTTAACTTTTTTTTAAAGCTTTTGAGAGAATCTTTCCGAGATTTACTTCCAATTATAATAGTAATACTTTTTTTTCAATTAGCTATTATTCAAACTGTACCAGAAGGTTGGGTTGGAACTGCTATTGGATTAGGAATTGTAGGTGTTGGACTTGCTATATTTTTGCAAGGTCTAGAAATTGGAATTTTTCCTGTTGGTGAAGGTTTAGCTCGAGATTTTGCAAAATCAGGTTGGACAACATGGATTTTAATTTTTGGATTTTTAATAGGTTTTGGTACAACCATTGCAGAACCAGCACTTGCAGTAATTGCAGATAAAGCAGCTTCAATTTCAAGTGGAAGAATTGATTCAAATATTCTTAGATTTGTTGTTGCAGGTTCTGTTGGTTTCGCTATTCTTTTAGGTGTTTTTAGAATTATAAAAGGTCATGCAATTCACTATTATATTATCGCTGGATATTTAATAGTTGTATCAATTACCTTTTTTGCACCTCCTGAAATTATTGGATTATCATACGATTTAGGTGGAGTGACTACTTCAACGGTAACTGTTCCTTTAGTTGCTGCTCTTGGTATTGGACTTGCAACAAATATAAAAGGAAGAAACCCAGTAATTGATGGATTTGGACTTATCGCCTTCGCTTCTTTAACACCAATGATATTTGTTCAAATATATGGGATAGCCGTTTATAATTTTGTAGATGCAAAAGATGTTGCAAATGTAGTTGTTAATTCAGTTGTATCTGTACCAACTACTGTTTCTATTCCCAGTGTAATAAAAGGTTTAACTTCTGTTTTAAAAGATGTATTTCCTATTTTGGCAATTATTCTATTTTTTCAATATGGAGTGTTAAAAAAACATATTCATAATATTAAAACAGTATTTTTAGGATTCATTTTAGTAATTATTGGTTTATATGCTTTCATTTTAGGTCTGGAAATGGGACTATTTTCACTTGGTGAAACAATGGCATACCAACTTACAAAATCTCAATCTGTTTTAATGATTTATGCTTTTGCTTTTGCAATTGGTTTTTCAACAACAATGGCAGAACCAGCACTTATGGCAATTGCAAAAAAAGCAAAAGAGATAAGTGATGGAAAAATCAATGACTTTGCTCTAAGACTTTTTGTGGCTCTTGGTGTTGCCATTGGTATTGCTTTAGGAGCTTTTAGAATAGTTGATGGTGGACATATTCACTATTATATTATTGTAGGATATATTGTTGTAATAATTCTTACTTTTATTGCTCCAAAATATATTATTCCAATCGCTTATGATAGTGGAGGAGTTACAACTTCAACAGTAACAGTTCCTTTAGTTGCGGCTCTTGGAATTGGACTTGCTACAAATATTGAAGGTAGAAGTCCTTTAATTGATGGATTTGGTCTTATTGCATTTGCTTCATTATTTCCTATGATAACTGTAATGTTATATGGAATTTTAATTGAGAAACTAGAAGTTAAATCAAATACTCAAATTGCCCAAGAAGATTTATTACATGATACTTTAGTTGATGCTGAGAATATGGATTTAGCAACTGTTAATATTGATGGTTCAACTACTAGACACTCTTTATCTTTAGAGTTCTCTGCAGTTGTAATTATTATTCCAGCCGATAAAAAACTTGAAGCAATTCAAGCTGCTCATAGAGCAGGAGCTTCAGGTGTAACAGTTTTAAATGCAGATGGAATTGGACTTGAAGAAATGGCAAATTTCTATAGAACATCTTTTGAAGCAAATGATGTTATGTTATTGTTTTTATTACCTAGATATTTAGTTAATGAAGTTATAAAATCAATTATTCATTCACTTCACATTACAACAACAGGAAAAGGTGTAGCATTTGCTTTCCCTCTTTCTCATATGAAAGGTATCTCTTTATCAAAAGAGGATATATTTAAAGAAAAAGCATATCAAGTAAATATAAATAAAGCTGACCCAATTAAATGTGTTGGTGATGAATTGGAGGATGATTTTGACACAAATAGCCAATCTGAAACAGTTACAAAATAGTATAAATACTGGAAATCCAATATTAGTATATTTTTCAGGTGAAAATTGTTCTGTTTGTAAGGTATTAAAGCCTAAAATCGAGCAAGAGATACAAAAAACTTTTCCAAAGTTTGAGCTTTTTGAAGTAAAAACAGATTTAGATAAAGAGTTAACAGCGAATTTTATGATATTTTCAATTCCAACAACTTTAATTTTTTTTGATACAAAAGAGTTCAAAAGATATGGAAGAAATATGAGTGTTCCTTTATTTATAGAAGAGTTAAAAAGACCATACAATTTGATGAGTGAGTAAAAAATGAAAAGAACTTTATTAATATTTTTAATTATATTTGTTGTGATGCAGTTTATTCGTCCCCAAAGAGAAAACATTGCAACACAAAAAAACTTAGAAATTAAAGCAGATGCAAAAGTAATGGAAATTTTTAAAAGAGCTTGTTTTGATTGTCATTCAAATACGACTGTTTGGCCATGGTATTCTCAAATAGCACCTTTTTCTTGGGCTATATCAAATCATGTAATTGAGGGAAGAAAAGCCTTGAATTTTTCTACTTGGGAAAATTATTCTGCAGAAGATAAAGAGAAAAAAATAAAAGAAATATATAGAACTGTTTATGTTGCAATGCCTTTACAAAGTTATTTAATTGCCCATGAAGATGCAGATTTAACAAAAGAAGAGAGAACTTTTATTAGAAATTGGACAGGAGTTAGGTCTAAGTGAGAGAAGAAGTAGCGGAACTTTTAGCTAATAAAAAAGATTTATTAACAATAACCTATTTCAAACTTCAAAAAATGTTTGAAAAAAAGTATGGAGCAAATACTGTTGTTCTTATGGAAATAGGGACTTTTTTTGAAGTTTATGAAGTAAATAATGATGATGAAAAAATTGGAAAAGCAAAAGAGATAGCTGAACTTTTAAATATTCAATTAACAAGAAAAAATAAAGCAATATTAGAAAACTCAAAAGAAAATCCAATAATGGCAGGAGTTCCTGCAATCTCACTAGAAAAACACCTTGCTCGAATAATCGCTGAGCAAAAATATACAGTTGTTTTAATCAAACAAAAAGGAGTTCCTCCAAATGTAACAAGATATTTGGATACTGTTGTAAGTCCTGGAACAAATTTTGATTTTGTATTAAATCAAGATGAAAACAATATAACTTCACTTTTAGTTGATCAAATAAGAGGAATCTATTTAGTTGGTTATAGTGCTATTGATGTAACAACAGGAAAGTGTTATTACAATGAAGTTCATGGTACAAGTGAAGATAAATTCTTTGCTTTAGATGAAGTATTTAATTACATGAATATGCACAAAACAAATGAAATAATAGTTACTTTTGCTGATAAAAATATCAATCAAAAAGAGGTTATTGATTATTTAGAACTATCTTTAAAAACCTTTCATATTGGACATTTTAGACCAAAAATCTCTTATCAAAATGAACTTTTTAAAAATGTATTTAATATTCAATCACTTTTAACTTCAATTGAACATCTTGATATGGAAAGAGTTCCTCTTAGTACGGAATCACTTGCTGTGTTAATTGACTTTGTAATAGGCCATGATTCAAATATTGTTCAAAAACTCTCAACTCCTCAAAAATTAGATGTTAGCAGATATATTTATTTGGGAAATAATGCCTTAGAGCAATTAAATGTAATAGAAACAACACACAATCCTAGTTTAATAAAACTAATAAACAACACTTCAACAGCTATGGGGAAAAGACTTTTAAAAGAGCGACTTACTCATCCTGTAAAAGATAGTAAAGAGATTTTACGAAGACTTGCCCTTTCAAAAGAGTTGTATGATTATCATGCTCCAATTGAAAATGAGTTGGCAAATATTTATGATATTGAAAGATTAACAAGAAGAATAAAATTAAATAGACTTCATCCTTTTGAATTAAACTATCTATACGATTCGCTTTTGAGTATCAAAGAAGTTGTAACTTTCATGGAAAACTATAAGTTTATAACGCCACCTTGTTCAAGTGCTGATTTAAGCTTGTTTATTCAATCTATTGATTCAACTTTTGATTTAGCAATTAGTGGAAAATATATGCTAAAAGATGTTGAAGTAAATATGATTAGTGAGGGAATAAATACTCAAATTGATGAACTAAATGCTCAAAATGATATTTTATACTCAAAATTAGAGATTTTACAAAAACATATTTTATCTTATGTTAAATCAGATGATGTTAACTATGTTGGAATAAATAGACTTGATAAAGAGGGTTTTTTTCTTACTTTAACAAAAAATAGATTTAATTTAATCAAAGAAGAACTTATGAATTCTCACTTGATTGTAGATGATGAATTATATTTATTTAAAGATTTTAAAATTAGAGTTCAAACAAATTCAGTAAAGATCTTTTGTAAATTAACGGAAGATATTTCAGATAAATATGTACATAATTTACGAAAAATAATAGAGTTAAATAAACTTGTATTTAAAGAAAAAATTCTTGAATTTGAGAAAAAATTTGCAATTTTACTTGAAGAATTAGTGCAGTTTATTGCAGAAGTTGACTTAACAGTTTCAAATATAAAAACAGCAAAAAAATATAATTATACTTGCCCAAAAATTGTAAAAACAAAAGATAATGAAAACTTTATAGAATTAATAGATTTACGACATCCAATTATTGAAGCAAATGAAGATCAAGGTATATATGTTCCAAATGATATTATTTTAGGTGAATTATCACTGGCTTCTAAAGAGTACAAAGATAATGTGATTATTAAAAACTCAAATCCAATAAATATCTTTGACAATAAAATGCATGGAGTTTTACTCTATGGAATAAACTCATCAGGTAAATCTTCACTTATGAAAGCAATTGGAATCTCTGTAATTATGGCACAAGCTGGATTTTATGTGCCTTGTCGTTCTATGAGATTCTCAATATTTGATGCTGTTTATACTAGAATTTCAGGAGCTGATAATATTGCAAAAGGTTTATCATCTTTTGCTGTTGAAATGTTAGAACTTAAAAATATATTTAATCGAGCAAGCAAAAAATCCTTAATTCTTGGAGATGAAATCTCACATAGTACAGAAACAATGAGTGGATTAAGTATTGTTGCTAGTTCAATTTTAAAACTTTCAAAGTTAGAAGCTATTTTTGTATTTGCAACTCACTTACATCAACTTCCTGAGATTGAAGAAATCGCTAAACTAAAAAATATAATAGCACTTCATCTATCAGTTATGTATAAAGATGACGAAGATAAACTTATTTTTGATAGAAAATTAGCCTATGGAAGTGGTTCTTCTATGTATGGTTTAGAGTATGCAAAATCACTTCATATGGATAAAGAGTTTTTATCTGTTGCAAATGAAATAAGAAAAAAATTAACAGATGATTACTCTTCAATTGAAAGACTAACTCAGAGAAAAACTTCAAAATATAATAACAATGTGTTTGCTTCAACTTGTATAATTTGTGGACGAGCTTGTGATGATGTTCATCATATAAAAGAGCAAGCCAGAGCAAATAAAGATGGCTTTATAGGACATATAAATGCAAATCATAAATATAATCTAGTTCCTCTTTGTAAAGAACACCATAAAATGGTACATGATGGAACTATAAATGTAAATGGTTTTGTTTCAACTTCAAAAGGTTTAGAGTTACATTATACGATGGTCGAGAAATAAAACGATACCTAATTTATAATCTCTGTTATATTACAAAGCCCTTTAAATTGGGGATAATTATTTATATCTTTAATAAAGTTTTTTGGAGTAGACTGGGTAAAAAACTTGAATTCTCTAATTAAATGGGATTGATCAGAAAATTTATATTCCAATGCTAATTCAGAGTATTCAATATTAAATTGTCTAAATTTCATGTATTCTAAAACAGAATAAAATCTTCCTAATCTACTAATACTTTGTGGAGTTAATCCAGTGTAGCTTTTTACTTTTCTTTCTATTTGCCTAACCGATAAGTTTTGAGAATGTAAAAAATCATCCAAATTTCCATCTTTATATAATTGGTTTATATTTAAAATAATTTCGTCTGAATTAAATCTTAATTTATCAAATAAAGTGATAAAAAAGTTATTTAAAAGAGAATATATAGCATTCTTATTATTCTTTACTTCGCAAATTTTTTCTAAAATAGATTTATTAAAATTTAGTGATAATTCATCAATAGTATAGATTTTATTTTCTAGCTCATTTACAGGTAAATTAAAAAGTTTATAAAAAATACTAGGATTTAGTTGAATATCAATTAAAAAAATATCATCACTTATTACATCATAATGGGCATTCACGACAGGAGGAATAACATAAATCCCTCTTTTTATGATGCTATTGTTGTAAATAGTTACATCCATATTTCCTTGAAGTACAAAAGTTATTGTTGCACAGCCATCTGGTAATATATTTCTAATATGTGATAATTTTCCAGTACCATGTCCTTCGAAAAACCAAAAGACTTTTATCCAATCTTTTAGTTTTTCATTAGGTATATACATCTTTGATGTGAACATCTATAACCCTACTTAAAATGAATAAGTGATTTTTGCATAAAGATTGTCTTGATTAAGATTTGAACTATCATCTGAATAAAATTCACTATATAATAGTTCTATATTTATAGAACCTTTACTTAAATCAAATGCTTTAGAAATACCAATTACAAAATTATCACCCATATCTTCATAAGAACCAGCACTTCCATTTAATGTAATAATATCAAAATCATAAGAAGTAAAGCCCTCATAGTAGTCTAATTTTTCACCATCATTTTCAACATAAATTCCTAAAATATATTTTCCTCCAATAGAAAATTTATCTATAGGATAAACAACTTTTAATTCAAGTTCATCTAAATCTGCTATATCATTTGAATTAGGATATAAAAATTTTGTATAAGTTAATGTTGTTTCAAACCCAAATAAATCTTTGCTATAACCTGCATATAAATCTATTTCTCTATTCCCATCTAGTCCTTCAAACTCTATATTTGATGTCCAAATACCTGTAAAAAAACCTTTATATATAACTGTTCCTTCTAAAAATAGTGCAGCTTTGTCATTAGTCTGAGTTAATCCTCTTACTAAGTAGTTAGTAGCTCCCGTAATATTTACAACTGTATCTATATCATTTGCTTTTACAGTTGAAATAGTTGAGATAATAAGTGCTGAACTAATTATGATTGATTTCATTTTTTTCATTTTTTTCCTTCTTGTTAGATACAAAAGTATATCTATCATATAAAAGTTTTTAAAGATACTTGATGTCTAAAAAGAATTCAATAAATGTGCCAAAAAATGTATTTTAATTCGATTATGTCGTTTTTTTACAATAAATGAATAAATATGTTTAGAATATGTTCTGAATTATTATTTATAATGTGAATATTAATAATGTATAAAAAATATACAAAAATGTCGTTTTCTTTCTATACTTTATTTTTTCGAATTTCTATAATGCCTTTATCAATTTGGGTTGATAAAAAGAAATAAAGGAGATAAATTGAAAACTAAAAGTTTAAATTCAATACTAAAAGTTAGTATTGGTCTTTTGGTAGGATCAGTAGGCTTAAATGCAACGGATATTGATGCTAAAACTATAATTGAGACAAAATGTACTGCCTGTCATACATCAACTCCTCAAGGCTTAAGTAGAATTTCTGAACAAAGAAAAACGCCAGAAGCTTGGTTTATGACTGTTGATAGAATGCAGAAAGATCATGGGCTGATTTTATCAAAAGAACAAGAGCAAAGTGTTGTGAAATATCTATCTGATACTCAAGGATTAAATTATAAAGAGAGTGAAAGTTTTAGATATATTTTAGAAAAAACGCCAAATTATCAAGAGAAATTTGATGATTCTTTATTTGTGGAAATGTGTGCAAGATGCCATTCAGGTGCAAGAGTTGAACTTCAAAGAAGAAGTAGTGCAGAATGGGATAATTTAGTTAATTTCCATTTAGGAAAATTCCCAACTTTAGAATATCAAGCATTAGCAAGAGATAGAGATTGGTTAAATATTGCCCAAAAAGAAATGGTTCCGTATTTAGCATCGAATTATGGGATTGAAAAGAAATTTGAGTTAAAAGCAATTGACTTTGAGGGTTCATGGAATTTATTTGCACATAAACTTGGTGATGGTGATTTTAGTGCAATTATGAAACTAACTAAAACTTCAAAAGACAACTATACTATAACTTTAAATGGAGCTTTTATTGATGGACGAGAGTTAAAAGCAACTGGAAATGCAATTGTTTATAGTGGATATGAATTTAGAGCAAAACTTGATATTGATGGTGTTTCATATAATCAAATATTCGCAGTTAATCCAGATACTAATGAATTGAGTGGAAGTATGTTTGAAACTTTACATCCTGAAGAGTATGCTTTTGTAAATGGGGCAAAAACATCAAATAAAGAAACTTCTATTTTAGGTATTTCTCCAGTTTCAGTAAAAGCTGGCACATCAGAAATTATCACAATCGTAGGAAATAATTTAGATAAAAATATCAAAATATCAAATGGTTTAAAAATTAACAAAATAATAGAACAATCAGCTAATAAAATTGTTTTAGATGTTAGTGCAAGTCCAAAATATGATGTTAAACAAATTGATTTAAATATTAATTCTAAGATGTTTGAAAATAGATTAACAGTTTACAAAAAAATTGATAGTCTAAAAGTTCTACCAGATTATGCAATCTCAAGAGTTGGTGATGGCGGTGGCGCTATGTCAAAACAACATGCAATTTTTGAAGCTTATGGAATATTAGCAGGAATTGATGGAAAAATTGGAACAGCTGATGATATAAATATTGGAAAAGTGAATGCAAAATGGAGTATCGAACCATTTGATGAAAGAGCAAAAGATGATGAAGATGTTAAGTATGTAGGAACTATGGATGCTTTTAGTGGAAGATTTACTCCATCATTTGCAGGGCCAAATCCAAAAAGAAAATTCAAAACAAATAATGCTGGAAATATAAAAGTTGTAGCAACTTATAAAGATGGAATTAATACTTATAAAGCTGACTCTCACATGATAGTTACAGTTCAAAAATGGGTAAATCCTCCAATTAATTAGGAGTTAATTATGAGTAATAATGAATTAAAAATAAATAAACAAAACTACCGAATAGTAAGAAACAGTAGTGAGAATTTACTTTTTCATGTACCAACAACTTCGCTTTTTGAACTTGATGAAACAAATGAAAAATTAATAAATAGATTAAATAGTGAAGTGGTTAAAATAACTGATTTTTCAAAAGAAGAGTTAATTGAACTAGAAAAACTAAATATTATTGGAAAAGAAGAGAGCAAAAAATATATAGAAGTTAAAAATTTTCCAGCAACTACTTTAATCTTGAATGTATCCTCAGGCTGTAATTTAAGCTGTACTTATTGTTATAAAGCAGATTTAGAAACATTAAGCAATAGTGGAAATATGACTTTTGAAACAGCTTCAAAGGCAATAGAACATCTATATGAAGGTGCGCCTAATCAAAAGATTTATAATGTAACTTTTTTTGGAGGAGAGCCTTTAAGTAATTTTAAATTAATTCAAGATGTAACGTCTTATGCAGTTGAATTTTTTAAAGAAAAAAAAGCAATGGTAGATTTTACTATTACAACAAATGGAACATTATTGACAAAAGAGATTATAACTTTTTTACAAGATAATAAATTTGGTGTAACTATAAGTATTGATGGTCCAAAAGAAATTCACAATAAAACAAGACTTACAAACGCTGGAACTGGAAGTTATGATGCAGTTAGGAAAAAAGTAGAATTACTTTTAAGTATGTACACAGATAGACCAATCGGTGCAAGAGTAACCCTAACTCGAGGTGTAACTCAAATTGAAGAGATTTGGAATCATCTATTTAATGATTTAAAATTTGCAGAAGTTGGTTTTGCACCTGCAACTGCAAGTGATAATGCAATATTTAATTTAAGTGAATTTGAGCTTGTAAAAGTTTTTAATGAGTTTAAATTAATGGGTGAAAAATATATAGATTCAGCTTTAAAAGGTGAATTTAATGGTTTCTCAAATCTACATAGATTACTAGGAGACATTCATGCAGGAAGAAAGAAAAAACTTCCTTGTGGTGCTGGAGTTGGATTATTATCTGTAAGTCATGAAGGTAGTTTTGATTTATGTCATAGATTCACAGGAAGTGATTTTGGGAATTTTGGAAATGTAAAAACAGGGTTAGATAAACCAAAATTATCAAATTTTATAGAAAAAAGATTAAATACAAAAGATGGAGATTGTTCAACTTGTCATATTAGAAATCTTTGCGCTGGTGGTTGTTATCATGAAAGTTATATTAGATACAACGATCCTACAAAAGCAGTTTTACACTACTGCGATATTATGAGAGATTGGATTGATTTTGGATTATATGCCTATGCAAAAATTAGAAATAATAATCCAGAGTTTTTTAGTTTATATTTTAAAGAAGAAAAAGGAGACGTAAATGGGCTTATTTAAACCTTTAAATCCAAAAGCAGATTTGTTAAATAAATCTATAAAAGAAGGATATGAAAAAGAAGTTGTTGCAATGTCAAGCATTGTTGGATGTACATCTACATTTGACCCAGGTTGGGAAGTTGATGCTTTTGGTGGAGTAGCAGGTTTATGCCAACCAATGGAAGCAGATTTATATGGATGTTCTGATCCTTGTTGGTGGCCAACACAAGTTCCTGATACTATGAATAATCCAGGATGGAGCTCAAAAGCACCAGCAAGCTCAAAAGATTGGAGAAAACTTGATTCTGTTTTCCCAATAACTGATAAATAAGAGGTTTTAAGATGAAAAAAATTTCAATATTAGCATCATTAGTTATAGGTATATTTATTGGTGGTTGTAGTTTAACCCAACCAACATCACCAACAATTGATAATCAAAATCTAAAACTTGAAAAAAATAGAGATTATCTAGCAACAGTTAGTAGAAAAAACGAGTTACATATTGTTGATTCAACTACAAATAAAGTGTTTAAAACTTGTAAATTACAAGGTGATTATATGAGTGGAGGAATGATGATTTCTCCTGATGGAACTAAAGCTTATATTTTACAAGATAATTGGGGTGCAGTTTATGGATATGATTTAAATAGTTGTAAAAATACATTTAGAGCAAAGTTTTCACATGATAATGTAAGAGCAATGTCAATTTTTTCATTTACATTGAGTACTGATGGGAAAAAACTTTATACTATTTCAAATCCAACACAAATGTTAAATGATAGATATAAAGTACTTGCTCCAGTATTTAAAACATTTAATACAAACGATGGATTAGATGCAAAACCAATTGATAGTTTTAAAGCACCTAGACAAATAACAGTTATGGCAACTGCTGATGATGGGACTTTATATGCGTCTGGTTCAAATGTATATAAAATAAATCCAGAGAAAAAAGAGTTTACAATAGCTGCAAAATTAAGAAATTGGGATAAGGCAAATTATTCTTCAGCTGATGTTTTAGCAATGTGGCCAATTGGAAATGTATCAAAAGAGTTTTTACTTATGTATACAGCTGCAAAATTTCCAAATGATAAAATGGATATGAATGAAGCCCAACTTGTTTGGGGAGCAACAAGAGTTGATTTAAAAACAAATGAAATAGTTCAAGAAGATTTTGCTCCACTTGAAAGTGTTATGTTTACAGGAATGACACATCCAAAAGATACAAATCTTTTATATGGTGTTTTAACTGATTTAACAAAATTTGATAGAAAAAATCAAAAAGTTTTAAAAAGAGTATATTTAGATCATTCATACTATTGTATAAATTTTGCAACAGATGCATCTAAAATTTATCTTGGTGGAACTTTTAATGATATAGCAGTTTATAATCCAGATACTTTAGAAAAAATAGAAACTATAAAATTACCTGAGGGTGATGTAGGTGCTGGAACTTTACAAGTATTTAGAGTTAAATAGTAAAAAAAAGATTTATTCTCTCTTATATTTTAAGAGAGAATATTTTATATTTAACAAAAAATATTACATCTATATTGAAGAAAATTATCAGAATTTTCTAAAAATAGTTTTGGTGTTAAGCCTGTAAAAATTTTGAATTCTTTAATAAAAGATGATTGGTCATAAAAGTTATTTTCAACTGCTATATTTCCAAAATCAATGATACTTTTATTTGTTTTTATAGATGTTAAAGTATGATAAAACCTATTTACTCTTTGAATATCTTTGGGAGTTATTCCTGTAAACTCTTTTACTTTTCTTTGTACTTGTCTCATAGATAATCTATTTTGTTGATAAAAATTATCTAAATTATAACTTTTGGTTAGTTGATATAGATTTGACAATATTGTGTCTTCATCAAGATTCTTAAAAATCTTAAAAAAGTAATTATTTAGGTAATTGATAGTGCTATTAATATTATTTCTTAGATTGAATAAAGTTTCAAGTATAGATAAATCTAAATTTAAAGATAGTTCATTTATCTCATAAGCTCTATCTTCTAATTCATAAAGAGGAATACCAAATAGTTTAAAAAATACTCCAGGATATAACGAGACATCAATGTAATAAAAACTATCATCCAAATTCAAAATCTGTCTTTTCATAGAAGGAGGGAAAATATATATACCACTTTTTAGAAAACTATTTACATTTGAATGATTAATCGCAAATATCATACATACATTGTCATAAGGTGTAATTATTTTTTCTTGAAATTTATTTTTATTTATTTTATTGTAGTCAACAATCCAATATGATTTTATCCATTTTTGTAATTTTATATGCGGTTCAAATGTTCTAAAACTAAACAAGGTTCAATCCTTTATATTAAAATGAATTTTAACATGAATAAGTTAATAAAAAAATAAATAACACTAAAATACTGTATATTAATTATACAGATTTGTCGTTTTTTTACTATACAAATAAACTATATAGAACTATAATTCTGCAGACACTTGAGAAAATAATTGTAGAGTGTAAGAAATTTTATATTAGGAGCAAATCTTGAATTATAAAAGATTATCAAAAATTGGAATTGGAGCTTTATTATCTTCTTTACCTCTCTTTGCAGTGGATGCACAATTGGGTAAAGAAATTATAAATAGTAAATGTACTGCCTGTCACATCGGCAATTTGGATGAGGGATTAAGTAGAATATCTGACCAAAGAAAAACACCTGAGGGTTGGTATATGACTCTTAATAGAATGCAAAGAATTCATGGTCTTTCTTTAACAGCTGAAGAACAAAGTAATGTAATTAAATATCTATCAGATAATCAAGGATTAACTCCTGATGAGATTAAACCATATACTTATGTTTTAGATAAAACTCCAAACTTTCAAAAACCAGAAACTAACCCTGAACTTTTTAATGAAATGTGTGTGAGATGTCACTCAGAAGCTAGAATTGGTTTACAAAGAAGAACAGCACCTGAATGGGAAAGTTTAGTTAATTTCCATGTTGGTCAATTTATATCTTTTGAAGCACAAGCACTAGCAAGAGATAGAGATTGGTTTGAAATAGCAAAAAAAGAGATAGTTCCTTTATTAGCTGAACGATTTGGAAAAGATGAAGCTACTTGGACTTCTTTTAAAGAATCAATTAAAGATTATGAAACACCGACAGAATGGTCATTTTATGGACATACTCCAAGTAAAGGAGACTTTAGTGCAAAATTAACTTTATCAAAAGATAGTGATTCAAATTATTCAGTAGAAATGAGTGGAAACTATGAAAATGGAAGTAAATTTGAAGCTAAAGGAAAAACTATTGTTTATGCAAAAACTGAATTAAGATCAACATTTGAAATTGATGGAGTTAAATATAGACAAATTTTACATATTGATCCAAAAACTTCTACTGCTGAGGGAAGAATGTTTGAAGTATTACATACAGAAAATGGAAGTGTATTAAGTGGAGTTGCATTAAATACAAAAGATGTTTCAATTGTAGGTATCTATCCAAATGCTCTTAAAACAGGGGAAACTTCAACAATTACAATCGTTGGTAATAATTTAAATTCCAAATTAGATTTTGGAAAAAATATAAAAGTATCTAAAATATTAAAAGAAGCAAGTAATGAAGTTGTTATAGAAGTTGCAGTTGATAAAAATGCAAAACTTTCAACAAGTGATATTAAAATTGCTGATAAAGATTTCAAAGATGCACTTACAACATATGAAAAAATCGACTATATAAAAGTTACTCCTGATTATGCAATTGCAAGAGATGGTGGAAATGACACAACTGATGCTATTCAAAAAGAGTATGCAACATTTGAAGCTTATGGATATAGTTTTGGAAAAGATGGTAAAAAAGGTACAGCTGATGATGTAAAACTTACAGTATTACCAGTTATTTGGAACATGAAACCTTATGATGAACAAGCAATTGAAGATAAAGATATTCAGTATGCAGGAAGCATCAACAGATATACAGGTATATTCACACCAAGTGAAGCAGGACCAAATCCAGTAAGAAAACTTATGGCAAATAATGTGGGTAATTTAACAATTACAGCAACATATATTAAAAATGATCAAAAATTAGAAGGTGAATCTCATCTAATAGTAGCTGTTCCAAAATTTATAAACCCACCTATAAATTAATAAATAGGAAAAATTATGAGTATAAATAATTATCATTTAATAAAAGCAAATTATCATTTAATAAATATTGATAATAAAGAGTATATGTTTCATATTCCAAGTTCATCTGTTTTTGAACTATCAAAAGAGAGTTTGGAGTTGTTAATAAAACTTGAAAATAAAGACTTAATAGAGAATTTAGATCAAGAAATAATAGATGAATTTGTAGAAATGGAAATTATTGGTTCATTATTTAAAGCGAAAGAAAAAGATGTAAAAATCGAAAAATTTCCAGCGAAAGCATTAGTTCTAAATGTTACATCAGGCTGTAACTTAAGTTGTACATATTGTTATAAAGAGGATTTAACTTCTTTAAAAAACAAAGGTGAAATGACATTTGAAATTGCAAAACAAGCTATTGATATGTTTTATAAAGAATCACCACATTTAGAAGAGTATTCAATTACTTTTTTTGGTGGAGAGCCATTAAGTAACCTAAAGTTAATAAAAGAGATTATTTCTTATGCAAACGATTTTTTTGGAAGTAAAAATCTAAAAATTGGTTATGGAATGACAACTAATGGAACACTGTTAACAAAAGAGATTATTCATTATTTACATGATCATCGAGTTGATTTAACTCTAAGTATTGATGGACCAGAAGCCCTTCATAATAAAACTAGAGTTTATGAAAATGGAAAAGGTAGTTATAGTAATGTAGTTAAAAATATTGAAAATTTACATACTATTTACAAAAATAGAACAGTTGGAGCTAGAGTTACCCTAACAAGAGGTGTTACAGATATAAAAACTATTTGGGATCACTTAAAAGGTTTAGGATTTAAAGAAGTAGGATTTGCTCCTGTAACTTCAGGAGAAAATGATTTCTTTACTCTTCCAACAGCTGAACTAGCAACTGTATTTAAAGGCTTTAAAGAGCTAGGTGAAGATTATATAAATGAAGCAATTAAAGGAAACTTTAACGGATTTTCTAATTTACATAGAACAGTAACTGATATTCATGAAGGTAGAAAGAAAAAATTACCTTGTGGTGCTGGAGTAGGTTTACTTTCAGTATCTTATAAAGGTGATGTTGATTTATGTCATAGATTTACAGGTTCGGATTTCCAATCTTTTGGAAATGTTTTTGAAGGTTTAGATAAAAAGAATTTATCAAAATTTTTAGAAAAAAGAGTAAATGAAAAAGATACAAATTGTCAAACATGTAGAATAAGAAATCTTTGTGCAGGTGGATGTTATCACGAAAGTTATGTGAAATATGGAACTCCTGAGAAATCAGTTCTACACTATTGTGACGATATGAGAAATTGGATAGATTTTGCAGTATATGCATATGTAAGAATTAAATTAAATAATCCAAGTTTTTTTGATAAATATTTTAAGTAAGGTAAGGAAAAAGATAATGAAACATTTCAAAGCAATTAGTCCAAAAGCTAAATTATTAAGCGACGCAATTGAGAATGGAAGTAAAGAAGAAGTAATAGCAATGCAATCAATAGTAGGTTGTGTTACAACATTTGACCCAGGATGGGAAGTAGATGAAAGTGGTGGATTAGCAGGTTTATGTCAACCTCTTGAAGCAGATTTATATGGTTGTTCAGATCCTTGTTGGTGGCCAACACAAGTTCCCGATACTTCAGCTAGTTATAAAGAGTGGAGTGACAAAGCGCCATCAAGTTCTAAACAATGGCGAGAATTAGATAATGTATATCCAAAAAATTAAGGGGAGATGAAGATATGTCATATAAAAATTTAATAAAAAATTTATTGTTAGGTGCATTAATAACATCATCTAACTTTATCTCATTAAGTGCTGATACTATTGAACTTGAACATAATAAAGAGTATATAGTTACAGAAACTAGACCTGGATATATTGTTTTAGCAGATGTTGAAAAGAAAAAAGTTATTAATACTTGTAAAATTGTAGAAGCAGTTTCACCAGCTGGAGTTATCTTAGCTCCAAATAATAAATTTGCATTTATAGTTGGTGGATATGGTGAAGAAATTGGTGGATATGATATTACGAATTGTAATAGAATTTTTCATGCAAACCTATCAAAAGGTTATTTAAAAGGACAAACTTTAGCTGGAATTGCAATTAGCAATGATAGTAAACAAGTTTATGTAGCATATAACAGAACAACAATTGGACCAGATAGATATACAGTACTTGATCCAATGTTTTCAACATTTAATGTTGCAGATGGTTTAGATGCTCAAGCAGTAAATAGTTTTAAAATTCCTAGACAAATTACACTTATGAGTGTTGCAAAAGATGGAAGTATATATGCTGTAGGTTCACATTTATATAAGATAAATGCTCAAACTGGTGATATAAAAATAGCAAAAAAAATTCATGGTTGGGGTAGAAAAGGTGTTAGTGAACCAGATTCATTTGCTAACTATATAATTGGTCAACAACAAAATGATTTTTCAACTTTATATGCTATTGAAAAATATGCAGATGGAAAAACACCATCAGATGATAATGATTGGTTATGGGGTATGACAAGTGTTGATTTAAAAACAGGTGAAATTAGTCAAATGGATATAGGTCCAGGGGATACATCATTATTTAGTATTATGAGAGATCCTACAAATAGAAATATTGCGTATGGTTGTTTAAATCAATTAGCAAAATTTGATATTAAAAAGAAAAAAGAGATAAAAAATGTGACATTAGAACACACTTATTATACTGCAACAGTTTCACTTGATGGAAAAAGAGTATATCTTGGGAACTCTTTAGATGATATTGCAATTTATTCATCAGATTTGAAAAAATTAGGAAATATTCAATTGCCAGGTGATATGGGCTCAGCTGCACTTCAAGTATTTCGAACAAAATAGTGATTAAACAAAATGTTTAAAAATACAATTTATCCTCTCTTAAAAGAAAATAAGAGAGGATTCTTTATCATATTTTTCTTTTCAATCATTGTATCTTTAGGTGGAGCACTACAACCATATATTATGCAACATATAATTGACAATGCAATTTTAGCTTCAAATGTAAATCAACTTATTATCTTAGTAGCAATTTCATTTTTCTTAACTATTTTTGTAATGATAATAAGTAGTATAAATGAGATATATTACACTTCAAACTCTATGAATATTTTATTTGAGTTTAGAAAAAAGGTATTTAATAAACTCTTTTTACATAATAAAAATTTTATGACGCGATACCACTCGGCTGATTTGATGTCTAGGGTTCAAGGTGATATTAGTGAACTCCAAAGATTTTATACTGATTCATTATTTGCAATATTTTCAACTATCATTAGTCTTGTATTTATCTCATTTATTATTTACTCATATAATATAAAACTAATGATACTTATTTTGATTTTTTTACCAATAGAGTTTTTTTGCCTAAAACCTCTTTATCCATATATGCATGATAGCACAAAAAATATGAGAGAAAGTACTTCAAATATTGGTAAATTTTTTATTGAAAGCTTTAGATATATTTTAGTTATAAAAAATCTTGGTGCAAAACAGATGACAATTTCAAAACTTGATATTATTCAAGAAGATTACAAAAAAGTTGTAATCAAAAATAAAAAATTAAATCTAATTTTTAGTCAAGTCCCAGCTCTTATTTCTCTACTTGGAAAAACAATAATCATCTCTTATGGTGGATATTTAACTATTACAAATGAGTTAAAACTTGGTGAATTAATGGCCTTTTTAACCTATTTTGGAATGATTTTAGCTCCTGTTCATACAATCTTAGGAGTTATGAATAATCTTCCAAAAGTAAAAGTAAGTCTAAATAGAATTTTAGAAATATTACCAAAAGATGAAAAAATTGAGATTTTAAAAACTGTTAATTATGATATTAGTGTTAAAGATTTAAGTTTCTCATATGCTAATAATCAAATATTTAACAAGTTAAATTTAAAGATAAAACAGAATAGTAAAATCGCAATTATAGGTAAAAATGGAACAGGAAAAAGTACCTTTGGAGATTTACTTTGTGGTTTACAAAGTGCACAAAATGGAACTATATTATTAGGAAATGAACAAATAGGAAAAAATGATTATGCAAATTTTTCAAACTATATTGTAAAACTAGAGCAAACGCCAATTATTTTTGATGATACTTTAAGGGGAAATCTACTTTTAGCAAAAATAGATGCAACTGATGAAGAACTTATAAATTCTTTGAAACAAACTGGTATGAACTCTTGGTTTGAAAATTTAAAAGATGGACTTGAAACAAATATCTATGAATCAGGTGATAATATCTCAGGTGGTCAAAAACAAAGAATTGCCCTATCAAGAATAATTTTATTAAAACCAAAAGTAATAATTCTTGATGAGTTTACCTCTTCAATAGATGAAAAAGATACTCTTTGGTTTTATGAAAATATCACAAAACTTTTTCCAAATTCAACTATTATTGCTATTACTCATCATCTTAATATGTTAAACAATTTTGAAAAGGTTTATTTATTAGAAAACCAAAATCTAAGTGAGTATAAAAATGCCTAAAGATATTTTTGTAGCTTTAATTGATAGTGGTTGCACTTTTGAAACCTATGAAAAGCTTGCGATAAAAGTTGAGAATAATAAAATTATAATAACAAGTCAAAATGAAATTAAATACAAACATGGAGATGTTATTGGAGAAATTATATCTTCTAATGAAAATATAAAACTATATGATATTCAAGTATTTGATGAGAATCTAAGAACAACACCCTCACATATAGTTGGAGCTTTAACTTATCTTTTGGATAAAAAAGTAGATGTAATAAATATGAGTTTAGGACTAAAAACAAACTATAAAGAGATAGAGGATTTATGTAAAAAACTAATTTCAAATGAAGTTACAATAATCTCATCTTTTCCAAGAAGTGGAGCTGATTTTGTATTTCCAGCTTCTTATGATGAGGTAATTAGTGTAACTTCTGATGGAAAATGTGCAGAGAATGAAATTAGTTGTTTAGATTTAGAAAAATCACTTTTTGCAGCAAACCCCTTATCAAAAGTTGAAGGAGTTGGTGGTTCTAGTGTTGCCGTTGCAAAATTTACAAAATATTTTTGTGAGAAGTTGCAAAAAGATTTAAGTAAAGAAGAGATTTTAAATGAAATAAAAAAAGGTCATAAAAATGAATCAAAATAAAACAATATTAGTTTTAGGAGCTGGAATTGCAGGAGTTACTACAGCAATTGGTCTTAAAAAACTTGGATTTAATGTAACGATTTTTTATAAACCAAGACCATTTATAGCTTATGAGGGATTTAGTGAAAAAACTAAAGATGGATTAATCTCTAGTTCATGCCTAAAAGCTTCTTTGCTTTTAAAAGAGCAATCTATGAGAAATTCAAACTGGGCAAGTAATTCAAAAAATGTAAATTATGAATATGTAGTTTGCCGAACTAATTTAGATGAAGCTTTACTTGAAGATGCAAAAGATAATGGCATTGAACACATAGAAGCAAAAGTTATTGGTGCAGTTGATTGTAGTGAAGAAAAACCAAAAATTACCTATAAAATAGATGAAGATAAAATAGAAACAAGTGCTAATTTTGTAGTTGATGCAAGGGGAAGATTTACCCCTTTTAAAGATGAATATATTTCTGGTCCAAAAAGTTTTTCACTTCTTCAAGAGTTAGAAATGACTAGTTTCTCACAAAATAGAACTTCAATTGATTCAACACAAAATGGTTGGATTTGGCAAGCTTATGTGGGGAATAAAAAAGGTTATATCCAGTTTACTTGTGATGAAGAATTAGCAGTAAAAATAAATGATTTTGATGAATTATTAGAAATCTTAAAAGAGCAAAAAGCAAATTTCTGGAGTTTAAAAAATGCAAAACCTGTTGGAAAGATTGTAAAAAGAGACTCATATAGTAAAATCCATAAAGAGATAATAAACACTAAAATGATACTCATTGGAGATAGTGCTTCAAGTATTGACCCACTTTCAGGAAATGGAGCTTTTCAAGCTATGAGCATGTCAAGTATTGCTCCTTATGTAATTAATACACTAATAAATAAAAGCGAAATTGAGCAAAAAGTAGCAATTGAATTTTATAAAAGTAGGGTGCAATTTATTTTTGATAAATTCTCAAAAGTAGGCAAAGAGTTTTATTTATTAGAAAAAAGATATACAAGTGATTTTTGGCAAAAAAGACAAAATTGGCCAAATGAAAAAATAAGTGATTCAAGAGTATTGCCAAGAATAGAAGAAAAAGCTGTTGTTACAGAATCTTATATTCTTGCTCAAGATGTAATCATAACAAAAGATAATCCTATGGGCGTTTGGTGTTATGGAAATATTGAAGTTGTTGACTTAGCAAAATATTGTCTTGGAAATAAACTGGAAAAATCATTGGATTATTTTGATGTTTTTTGTAAAGAAAATAATATATCAATGGGATTATATAACTCTTTAAAAAAATGGTTTATTTGTCAAGGAATCTTAGTCTAATTTAGTAAAAAGCCTACATATAAAATTATATGCAGGCTATTTTTTAATAATTGTCTTTATCAGTATCTTTTAGAAGGTCTTTTGTAAATCTTATAACTTTATTTCTTCCTGTCTCTTTAGCTTTATAAAGGCATAAATCAGCATATTTAATACATTTCCAGATTTGATCTGTATCTGTTGGGAAGAAGGCATAACCAATACTTACAGTTTTACTAAATGATTCATTATTAAACGTAAATACAAGTTTTGCAAACTCTTGATTAATTTTTGTTGCAAGTTCTTTTGCACTTTCAATTGTCGGATTTTTCATTATAATTAAGAACTCTTCTCCACCAAATCTAATGATAAATTCATTTTCAGTAATAGAAGCTTTCATTGTTGATGAAAGTTTTTGTAAAATTGCATCTCCTGCATCATGTCCATATGTATCATTAACCATTTTAAAATAGTCAATATCTAGGAACATTACAGCATATGTTATACCTTGTGCTAATTCATGGGGCATTTTTTTATCAATAAATTCATCTAAATATTTTCTATTATAAAGACCAGTTAATCCATCAACTAAATTTCTCTCTCGTAGAACATCCATTAACATTCTGCTTTCTAAAATAGGTTTAGTCTCTTCAAGATATTTTTTTATTATTCCAATTTGATATTTGATGTGTTTAAGACACTCTTCATTATCACATAAAATATGAATAGTTACACTTTTTTGTTCACTTATTAAAAAAGGAATACAAATATAATCAGTACAATCTTTACAAGTTGCAAGTCTACAAATTTCTGGGAAATTCTCTGATAAAACTATTGTATCTGTTCTTTCTGCTCGACATTGCTCTTTTACATTTCGTAAAATATTACAACAAGGTTTTGCATCTTTTGTAGAATAGATTATTGTTCTTTCATCTTTTATTAAATCATTTTCAAAAATATAGAAAGATTTTATTAATAATTTATCTTTTAAAACTTGTATCAATCTATAATAAATATCATCTTTAGTTAAATCAGTTTCTATAGTTTTTTTATAATTATAAATTTCTGAAATATCTTCTATTATCTCTTGAGCTGTAAGTAACTTATCATTATTAACATTTGAATTTCTATTATGAACAAACGAAGTTAAATTCTTTTCAATTCCTGTTAATACAGTTTCAAGTTTTTCTATAATCTCATTTAACCATAAAGAAGCCTCTCTATCTTCTTTTAACACACCTTCTTTTGCACGTACTGAATAATCACCATCATGAACTTGTTTTAGTACTTCTGTTATTGCATCAAAAGAGCTTGTATAAGGTTTGATTTTTTTACTAATATAAATCAAAATAAATATTAAGAAGACAGAAATAATAGCAATAACATTTAGCAAAATTAAAATACTTGAAATCCTATCATCTTGAATATCAAATTTTAAAGAAATTGCACCAAGAACTTCTCCTTCTTTTGCATCATGGCAAGACAGACAATTTGGTTTATCAAGAGATGATGCGGTATAAGGTATTGTAATTCTTAATGATGCATCTCTTAGGGATTCATTTATTATAACTTTTTCTTTCCCTGTTCTTAATACTTCTTCATCTATAGAGTCTTTTGGAATTTCATTCCCTAAACTTGATTTACCAAATTGATTACTAACAGTTTTTGATCTAATTATCCATAAGGCATTTACTTCTTTTAATTGTGCAATACTATTTAAGAAAACATCTCTTTGGTTCATATTTCCATTAAGCATATGTGATGTCAAAGATTTTTTGACTATATCTGCTGTTAAATAAGCTCTTTTTTTTGCACTATCATAACCAGTTTGTCTAGAGCCCAGAGCAACTAGAGCTACAATTACCATAGTTAACACGGTAACCATAGTAAAAATTATAATAGTTATTTTTTTGTTTGAGTTCATCTAATAGCCTTTATTAATCATTTGAATTATAATATCATAAAATTATTTCTATGTACATATTTTTTTTAATAATTTTTAAAAATTTCAAACTTCTACAATGACCATATTTAGGCTATTTAGGAGTAAAACTATCTTATTTATTATGCTTTTGAACTTCAGGAAGTTTACTTGCTACAGCAATTCCTATAATCCCAATAATTGCCAAAATTAGTATTATTCCTTTTAATCCAATTGAGGAACTTAATGCTCCAAATAATCCTGTAAATAGTAAAATAACTCCAATCATTGTATTACTAACAGCAACATAATCAGTTCTTTTATTTCCTTCTGCAAAGTCAACAAGATAGGTTTTCCTACCTATTCTTATTCCTTGATAGCCAATAGTTAAAATAAAATATATTAAAGGCATAATCCAAACAATTGAAAAAATATTTTCATAATAGTAATCAAGAAAAAAGACTAGAAAACCTAATGTACTTGAAATACTAGCTCCCATTAACATACATTTTTTACTTGAGATATCTGAAAATTTCCCCCAAAAAACTGATGATACAAAATCTGCTAATCCACCAGCAAGTATAAATAGACCTAATAAATAATTATTAGAATTAGAGTGTTGTTGTGCTAGTAATACAAAATATGGTGCACTTAAAACTGAACATAAAAATAAAGCTCTTGAAATTACAAATATTCTAAAATTTAAATCTGTTTTTAAAAGAGTGATTTTTTTAAGAGCATCTTTTATTCCTTGAGTATTAGAGTCTATTTCTCCTTCAACTTCTTTTATATTAGAATATATAATAGCAGCAACAATCCAAAAGAAAGCCGCTAAAAATAGTAATAAACCAAAGTTCTGTGCTGAAAATGGTTTTTCTCCTACAACTAAAAAATAGATTCCTAATACTACAATTAAAAGTCCTGCTAAACTTCCTGAATAGCCATTTAAAACTCCTCTTCTTGTTTTAGGAATAGTTTTCCCTAAGACATCTTTTGCAGCAACTGAACTTAATCCTCTGGCTAAACTAAAAAGTATAATTAGTAAGATAATAACAACTCCTGCATTTAATCCTTCCATTGTCCATGCAACAATTCCAATTCCAATCATACTAAGAGCCTGCAAAAATGTGCCAATAGACCAAATATATTTTCTAATAGGAAGTTTTTTTATAAATGTAGCAATTATAATTTGAGGTAGAAGAGAACCTGATTCTCTTAATGGAACTAAGAAACTAATTAAAAAAATTGGAACATTTAAAGTTTGCATAATCCAAGGAATAATTACTTTAATATTAGCTATAGAATCAGCAAGTTTATTAAAAAAGTAACTAATTAATGTAATAAAAAAATTTAATGGAATTTCTTTTACAGCTTTTTCATCTATTCCTGTTGAAACTCTTGATTCTTTTTCATTAATGAGATTTTTATAAGTAGTTTCAATAATAGATTTAATTGACATTATTTACTCTTTTTGGTTTTAATAATATTTCTAAGCATTAATAAAACAAAAAATAAAGCAATTAATAGATTTATATAAAAGCCTTGCATATTTCCATCTTGAAAAAATGTATATGCTAAGGCAAAAAATACCAGTGAGATTATAAGGCACATTTTAGTTTTACTTTTCTAAAACTTTAAAAGCCTCTTCTAAGTCTAAAGTTCCTTCATAAAAGGCTTTTCCAACAATAACACCTGCAATATTTCCATTTGCTTTACAGTTAATGATGTCATTAATATCTTTTACACCACCACTTGCAATTGTGTCAACATTTGAAGCAAGGGCAATTGATTCCGTGAATTCAACATTTACACCACAAAGCATTCCATCTTTACTTATATCTGTACAAATAATTGCAAGAACACCTGCATTTGCAAACTCTTGAGCTAAATCAGTTGCTTTCATAGTTGAAACTTCTGCCCAACCCTCAACAGCAACCATTCCATTCATAGCATCAATTCCAACAGCGATTGGATATTTAGCTGCCATATCTTTTACAAATTGTGGATTTTTTACAGCAATTGAACCTAAAATTAATCTATCAACTCCAAGCTCAACATACATTTTAATTGTCTCTTCATCTCTTATTCCACCACCAAGTTCGATTTTAAGATTACAGTTTTCTCTAATTTTTTTGATTTGTTCTAAGTTTGCTGGTTTTCCTGCAAATGCACCATTTAAATCAACAATATGAACCCATTTTGAACCTAATTCTTCAAATCTTTTAGCTACTTGCCATGGTTCATCAGAATAGATTTTTGCACTATCCATTAATCCTTTACTTAGTCTTACAGCTTTTCCATCTTTTAAATCAATCGCTGGTAAAATATCCATATATTAATCCTCGTTATTTACATAAATTTTCTATTGTCTCTTCAATGGTTTTAAATTTAAATTCAAAACCTAAATCTAATAATTTTTTTGGAACTGCACTTTGTCCATCGGTTAAAACACGAGCTCCCTCACTAAAAATAAGATTTAAAACAAATTCTGGAACTGGAAGTATAGTAGGTCTTTTTAGTGTTTTCCCTAAAGCAAGGGTTAAGCCTTTGTTTGTTGTGGGAACAGGCGCTGTTAAATTAAATATTTCTTCACACTCATTTTGGATTACAAATTTATAAGCCGCCATTAAATCATCGATGTGAATATAAGAAAATGCTTGTTTCCCATTTCCTATTATTCCTCCAACTCCTAATTTAAAAGGTGTAATCATTTTTTGTAAAGCGCCACCATCACGCCCAAGAACAATTCCAAATCTAAAAATAGAAACTTTAGTAGTTTCATTTTTTGCTTTTAAAGCTTCTTTTTCCCAATCTTGACATAAAGAAGAAAGAAAATCATTTGAAAATGAGCCATTTTCATCATAAGTAGTTTTATTGTCATAAATACCAACAGCAGAAGTAGAAATAAGAAGTTTTGGTTTATTTGTTATATTATTAATTGCATTTACAATTTTAGAAGTTGTATCAATTCTACTTGAATAAAGAAGTTTTTTGTAAGATTCACTCCATCTATTTATTATGTTAGCACCAGCTAGATTAATTACAATTTCACTTGAATTTAAAGTCTCTTCAAGTTTTGATTTATTATTTAAAATGTCTCGTGAAATAGGAATGATTTTATATCCTAAATCAGAAAAATATTTTGTTAAACTTGTCCCTACAAAACCACTTGCACCAGTAATTGCTATAGTTGTCATGACTTATCCTTTATTATTTTAGATTTATAAAGTTCTTCAAAATTTTTAACCCATTATCATGTGATTTTTCAGGGTGTGGTTGGAAACCGTAAATATTATCTTTATTAACAGCACTTGTAAAATCATAACCGTAAGTTGTCGTTCCTATAATATTTTTTTCACTTGTAACTGCATGAAAAGAGTGAACAAAGTATAAATATGGATCTTTTAATCCTTCAAATAAAGCATGTTCATTATTTCTAATTATGTTCCAACCCATGTGTGGAACTTTGAAATCTTCATGCATTTTTGACTTATCAAATTTTACAACTTGCCCATCAATTAATCCAAGACCATCTGTGTGTCCAAATTCTTGAGAACTTTCAAATAGAAGTTGCATTCCAAGACAAATACCAATCATTGGTTTTCCGCTTTTCGCAAACTCATAAACAGCTTCATTCATACCTGTTTTGATTAAATGCTCCATGGCATCTTTGTAAGCACCAACACCAGGTAAAATAACTCTATTGAAATTTTTTAAATCTTCAGGGTTTTTAACAATAGTTGCTTGTGCATCTATTAATTTACAAGCATTGTAAACACTTGCTAAATTTCCCATGTTATAATCAATAATTCCTATCACGATGTTCCTTTAAATAGGTTATGTTCTTATTCTTAAATAATGAAAATTATACTAAAGTTTTGCATCAGCTAGGGTTAAAGAGAATAGAACTTGATTATTTTTTTTCTCAAGAGCCTTTTTTGCTTCCCTAATTGTAGCACCTGTTGTGATTAAATCATCACATAAAATTGTCACTTGGTTAGATATATTTGTAAGCTTAAATCGTCTTGGATTTTTTTGTCTAAATTCCAAATCTTTTCCTGCATATTTGACTATATTAGAAGCTTTTAAGCAATTGTATTTTGGAGTTATAAATTTTGATTTTAGATGTTTTGCTAAAATTGCAGTATGAGAAAAATCATGTCTTGTATGATCATCAATTGGAATTGCTAAAATTTTTGAATCAAAAATAAAGTTTTGAGCAAATTTTTTAAATGAGAGCCTTGCTAAAATATTAAAAACTCTATCTCCATGAAAATAATATTTTGAAGAGATTAAATCTTCTAATTCTGACAAAGAATAAAAGGAATAATTATAAAATCCATCTTCTAGTTCTCTTTTATGAAAAGAAGGAATTAAAAGGTTATTTTGACAATCTTCACAGATGATTTGAAATGACAAGTTTTTACAAGTTAGGCATATCATTTGATAAGTATATCAAAATAATTAATTTTGTTTTGAAATTATGTAAATAAAGTAGTGAAAAATCACTTAGAGATTAAAGCATTATTGTTTGATATTACGATATTATTCTAAAAAACTATAAAAGTAAAATTATGCTTGAGTCAAAACCTTATATCCTATTTTTTAAATATTTAATCCCTTCAATGTTAGGCTTTTTAGCCATTTCTTCTGCAAATATTATAGATGGATATTTTGTTGGTAATTATGTGGGGTATGTTAGTTTAGCGGCTATTAATATATCTTTTCCATTATTTAATATCTTATTTGGTTTTGCTTTGATGTTTGCAGTTGGAAACTCTGTAATTACAGCTAAATTAATGGGTGAGGGAAATATAAAAGAAGCTTCAAATGTCTTTACAAAATCAATTTATACCATTGTTATTCTTGCTATTATTTTGAATTTTTCACTTTATATGAATATTGATAGGGTTTTAGATTTTATAAATGTACAAGATGAATTAAGAGATGAAACATTAAAGTATCTTCCTGTGATTTTGAAGTTTTTGCCATTTTTAATGATTGGAATTACCGTTGATTATTTTGTAAAAGTGGATGAAAATCCAAATTTATCTTTTATTGCTTTGGTGTTAAGTTCTTTAGTAAATGTGATATTAGATTATATCTTTATAGTAAAATTTAATTGGGGAATCAGTGGTGCAGCTTATGCTACTGGTATATCTGAAATTGTGATTCTTATAGTATTACTTCCTCATTTTTTCTTAAAAAATTCTACTCTTAGATTAGTAAAACCTAAGGGAAGTTTTTTTAATATCTTTAATGCTTTAAAAAATGGATTTTCAGAGTTTATAAATGAATCATCTGTTGGAATTACTATTTTAATTTTTAATTATGTCTTACTGAAAAATTTTGGAGCTTTAGGTATTGCTTCATTTTCAATAGTTGGTTATTTTATAACAATTAGTATTTTAACAAGTTTTGCAGTTTCTGATTCTTTACAGGCGATTATTAGTAAAAATTATGGAGCTCAATATTTTAATAGAATGAAAAGCTTTTTAAGACTTGGTCTTATAAGTATCATTTGTATTGAAATAGTTTTAACCCTATTTGTAATAATTTCACCAGAGTTGTTAATAAATATTTTTATAAAAGGGAATGAGCATAAAACAAAAGAGATGACAATAGAGTTTCTTTCTTATGTTTGGCCAGCATTTTTATTTTCAGGATTAAATATGTTAGCAACTGCGTATTTAACATCAATACAAAAGCCATTGTATTCTGGTTTAATAGCAATTATGAGAAGCCTTATTTTCCCTATAACTTTTGTTTTTACTTTACCTTTTATTTTTGGGAATGTAGGAATATTTATGGCTTTGTCTTGTGCTGAGGTTTTAACTTTTATTTTTGCGATTAGGTTTTTTATGAAGAATAGGCCAGGTATTCTTTCTAGAATTTCTGAATGAATTTTTTGAATTGAGATTACTTTAAAGATTTCTTTGTAGTGATGCTTTTTCCTTTTCTTTTTAGTAAAGAAAAGAAATAAAAGATGTTAATCTTGCTTTCAGACAAAAGCGTTCGCAGGGATTCAAAATAGCTAAAAAATATATCTAAATTCTAAAATTTGCTGTGCTTGTACTCTCTTTGAGAAAACTCGGTTCCGTATCTCCACCTCAAACAGTTCAAATTTCTTTACGAATTTAGATAGATTTTTCTTTACGCTATTTTGAAAATGCTCACATTTTTTGCTGAAAACTATTCTATTTTCAATAAACATTTTACTATAATAAAAAAGTCATTATATTGAAAAGAGTCATTTATAAAGTTACATATCCTAATGGTAAAATTTATATTAAATAGTTAAAATTTAGAATTTTAAGAATAGTTGTACAGTTTTGAAAATAGAGTTTTAGATTTTGAGTGAAGTTCAAGGAAAAGAGGGAATTTAAAGCGCAGCGTACTATAAGTACGTGAGCATTTAAATTATTGATTTGACGCAGAAATTTGCCAAAAGATGAAATTATATTTTTAAAACTGCCATGAATGCTTCTTGTGGTACATTCACCTTTCCTATGGCTTTCATTCTTTTTTTACCTGCTTTTTGTTTTTCTAGTAGTTTTCTTTTTCTTGTAATATCTCCACCATAACATTTTGCTGTTACATTTTTACCTGTTGATTTTACAGTTTCTCTGGCAATTACATTATTTCCAATACTTGCTTGAATTGCTACTTCAAAAAGTTGTCTTGGGATTAACTCTTTTAAGGCTTTGATAAATTCTCTACCTTTTGAAAGTGCTTTATTTTCAGGTACGATGATTGAAAGTGCATCAACAACTTCCCCTGCAACTTTAATATCTAGTTTTTGTAAAACACCTGGTCTAAATCCAATTGGTTCATAATCAAAAGATGCATAACCTTTTGTCGTTGATTTTAATTTATCATAAAAGTCCATTACGATTTCATTCATTGGAATATCATAATCAAGTAAAACTCTTTTACCGATGTAATCCATCTTATTTTGAGAAGCTCTTTTGTCATTTAAAAGTTTTATAACATTTCCTAAGAACTCATCAGGTACTAAAATTGTAGCTTTTACATAAGGTTCAAAAATAGTGTCTATGTAGTTTGGTGCTGGTAATTCACTTGGATTTTGGATAGTGATTCTTGTACCATCTGTTTTTAAGATTTCATAAATAACTGTTGGTGCAGTTGCTATTAAATCTAAGTCAAACTCTCTTTCAAGTCTCTCTTTGATTACTTCCATATGAAGCATTCCTAAGAATCCTGTTCTAAATCCACTTCCTAAAGCTGCTGAGCTTTCTGGTTCAAATGAGATTGAACTATCATTTAATTGTAATTTATTTAATGCATCTCTTAAATCTTCAAATTTATCTGTTTCAATTGGATAAATACCTGCAAATACGAATGGTTTTGCAGGTTCAAACCCATCAATAACTTCCGCTGTTGGATTTTTTGCATCAGTCATTGTATCACCAACTGCAATACTATTTACAGTTTTTAAACCTAAAACAACAATTCCAATTTCACCAGTTTCAATAACATTAGTTTTTGTTGGTTTTCTTGGATGTGGATACATTAAATTAAGAACTTGATGTTCCTCTTTTGTATTCATCATTCTAAGCATTTGACCCTTTTTGATACTTCCATCATAAACTCTAACAAGTGCTAAAGCTCCTAAATAATTATCAAACCATGAGTCATAAATTAAAGCTTTTGTTGGAGCATTTGTATCACCAACTGGCGAAGGAACTCTATCAACAATGGCATCAATTAAAGCTTTTACTCCTTGACCAGTTTTTGCACTAATTAAATTGCTTTCTGTACAATCAATTCCAATAGCTTCTTCAACTTCTTCTAGAACTCTATCTGGATCTGCACTTGGTAAATCGATTTTATTTACAACAGGCAGAATCTCTAAATCATTTTCCATTGCAATATAAACATTTGCGATTGTTTGTGCTTCAACACCTTGAGTTGCATCAATAATTAATAATGCACCATCAGAAGAAGCCAGTGAACGACTTACTTCATAAGAGAAGTCAACATGTCCTGGAGTATCAATTAAGTTTAGAATATATGGCTGTCCATCTTTTACATAATTAAGCCTTACACTTTGAGCCTTAATTGTAATCCCTCTTTCTTGTTCAATATCCATTGTATCCATCATTTGTGCAGTTAAATCTCTATCTGCTACAGCTCCACACTCTTGGATTATTCTATCTGCAAGTGTAGATTTTCCATGGTCAATATGAGCAATAATACTAAAGTTTCTAATATTTTTTTGCAAGGGTAATTCCTATAAGTTGTTTATTGTTTTATTTATTATATCGCGATTGTATCTAAAGTTTAGTAAGTTTATAGTTAAATGATTTAAAAGCAGATTTTAGTAAAAAAAGGATTTAAGGAAAAACTTAAATCTTTTTTTTTATTGATTAATTAAAGCAGTAACTCTTCTATTTTTAGCTTTTCCTTCAGGTGTATCATTTGTAGCAATTGGTTGTGTTTCTCCATATCCAACTGCTTTTAGTCTATTTGAATCAATATTAAATGTTTTTAATGCGTTAACGACAGAAATAGCTCTTCTATTTGATAAAGTTTGATTATATGAATCAGTTCCTTTTGAATCAGTATGGGCTTCAATGACAGCAGTTAAATTTTTATTTTTTTGTAAAATATTTGCGAATGATTGCAGTTTATTTTTATAGATATTTTTAATTTCTGTAGAATTATTATCGAAGTTTATATTCAAATTAATCGTATCTACACATCCAACTGCATTTACTTTTACCCCTAAAGATGTATTAGGACATCTATCTAAGTTATTAGCTACCCCATCATTATCATCATCTTGCGTCACAGGTATAGTTTTTTTCTCAATTTGAATAGCTTGTATTTCTTCCATCTTTTCTTCTTGAATAATAGGAACTATCGGGGCAATATCATCACTATATTTTTTACCTAAAGGCATAGCTAAACCTATCGTATAGATCAGATCATTTTGCGTATTTTTAACAGCAAGTAAATGTCTAACATCTCCCTTTATTGAAATACCATAATATGGAATATCATATCTTAATCCTGCTCCATAATTTAGAAATACTGAATCTTCATTATCAAAAACTTCTTTTGTAACATTTTGATAACCTAACCCTGTTAAGGCATAGGCTGATAATTTTTCATTTAGAGGAAATATTTTTACGCCATTTAAAAACATTCTATTTATATGTGTATTTCCTTGTGAGTTTTTATATTTAAGCTTGTCACTTCTTAAATAAGCAACTTCTATTTGATTGATAAACGAATTCTCAAGATTTTTACCAAGTGAAATACCTCCATTAAAATAGTTATCATCATCTAACCCTGCTTTACTATCAGTTAAAATCCCTGAAACAAAAGGGGTAAGTTCATAACTATACTCTTTACTTGGATTACTAGATGCAAAGGTTATAGAGATAGATAAAATTGAAATTAGAAGAGATCTTTTCATTATTTTTCCTTAATAATAATTTTATTTATTATAACTAAAAAAACAATTAAATTTATTAAAAAATAATTTTAATATTATTAATAATAAAAAAAGGGGATTGAGTAACACTCAATCCCCTTTTATTCTAAAATAATTTAGAATTATTTGCTCATTACAGCTTCAACTCTTCTATTTTCAGCTCTACCTTCAGCAGTTTCATTTGATGCAACTGGTTTAGTTTCACCATAACCTATAGAAGTGATTTTAGAAGCATCAACTTTAAGTAATTTTAAAGCTTCAACAGTAGAAGCAGCTCTTCTTTCTGATAATTTTTGATTATAAGCATCTGAACCAACAGAATCTGTATGTGCTTCAATTGTTGCTTTTAATTTTGGATTAGCTTTCATCATATTTGCAAATTCTACAATTCTTGTATTGTAAGAATTTTTAATAACTGATGAATTAGTATCAAAGTTAATGTTTAAGTTAACTAAAGTCATACATCCAACAGAGTCAACTTTTGATTTTGCCATAGTATTTGGACACTCATCTAATGAATCGATAACACCGTCACCATCAGAATCTTTTGGAGTTTCAACAGGAGCTGCAACTGCAACAGGAGCTGCTTTTTCAACAACTGGAGCTGGTTTAGCAACTTCTCCAAAAGGAATAGAAAGACCAACATTATATAATAAAGTGTTATCACCATGATCAACTTCAATTAAATGTCTAACATCGAATTTTAATGAAACTTCGTCTGCAAGTTTATATTTTAGACCAGCACCATAGTTACCAAAAAGACCATCTTGATTTCCATTAGCTTCATTATCGAAAATTTCAACACCAGCACCAATTAATGTATATAATGAGAAATCAGAAGTTACAGCATATTCTTTAATTGCATTTGTAAATACTCTTGTAATTCCAGTTTTAGAATTTCCACCTTCGTATTTTACATCATCAAGAGTTCTTAAAAACCCAAGTTCAACTTGATCTATGTAAGAATCGAATTGGTTAAATCCTAAACTTAATCCACCATTTGCATAGTTTCTATCTAACCCTAAGTTACCTTCAGTATATGCTCCACCAAAAGTTGGTGTGATTTCATATTTATAATTAGAGTTTGCAGCTAACATCATTGTTGCACAAGCAACAGTCGATAATAAAATTTTTTTCATTGTTTTTCCTTTTACCTAAATAATTCTGGGAATTATATCTAATTTTTTAATTTTTGCATCAAGCTGTAAAAATTGAATTAACAGACTCATTATTGTGGATTCTTCTAATTGCTTCACCAATCATTGTAGAAGCTGTTAATACAGTTATCTTTTTAGCATTTTTTCGTGTAGGAATTGTGTCAGAGATAACTAATTCATCTAGTTCACCTTTTTCAATTCTTTCATAAGCTGGACCACTTAACACACCATGTGTACAACATGCCATAACAGAATTTGCGCCTTTTTTCTTTAATACTTCAGCTGCTTTTACAAGAGTTCCTGCAGTATCTACCATGTCGTCAACTAGGATAACATCTTTACCCTTTACTTCACCAATGATATTCATAACTTCAGCAACATTTGCTTTTTCTCTTTTTTTATCAACAATAACTAAATCATAACCTAATTTATCAGCATATGATCTTGCACGCGCTACTCCACCAATATCTGGACTTGCAATGATTGGGTTTTTCAAATTCTTTGATTTGATATAATTAACAAATAAAATTGAACCAAATAAGTTATCAGCAGGAATATTGAAAAATCCTTGAATTTGTGCAGCATGTAAATCTATAGTTACAACTCTTGAAATACCAGCTTTTTCTAAAATATCTGCAACTAATTTTGCAGTAATTGGAACTCTAGGCGCTGCTTTTCTATCTTGTCTTGCATATCCATAATATGGAATAACAGCAGAAATAGATTTAGCACTTGATCTTTTAAGAGCATCTACCATTATCAATAATTCCATTAAATTATCATTAGTTGGAGCACAAGTTGGTTGAATAATGAAAACATCTTGTCCCCTTACACTTTCTGTGATTTGAACAGACATTTCACCATCACTGAATTTATTTAGCGTTGCATTTGATACATTCATACCTAAATACTCTGATACTTTTGTTGCAAATTCAGGATTAGCTGAACCACTAAAAAGTTTAAATGTTGACATAAAAATTCCTTACATTTGTTTGATTTCGAATTTTATCTAAAGTGTACTTAATGAATATTAAGTTAATAAATAATTAAGTTAATATTTATTATGATAATGGTTATTATTATGAATAGATAAAATTGTGCTTAGTTAATTTGTGTATTTTATATACAAAGTAGTTGTTTATTTTAATTTGGGTTGATGTTATAATTTCAATGTTCTCCTAAAATGTAAAACTATTTACGCGACGATAGTTATTCAATATATATATTTTATTACAAGGAAAAAAAATGAGAAACCTTTTATCAGGTAACAAAATTAGTTTAGTAGTGTGCGGATTAGTGTTAAGTTCATCTATGGCATTTGCTGCTGATTCAATTGATTCAGCGTTTAAAGAAGGGAAAGTTTCTGGTAGTTTGGCTTTATATGGTGAAAAACATGATTATAAAGGTGCTGCCGATTCAGGATTTGGAAATGGAAATGCAACTGTAGCATTTGAAACAGGTTCTTTTTATGGTTTAAGTGCAAAAGCTGAGTTTAAAGGTAATCTTTATCTTGGTGAAGTTGAGAATGATGATCACGATAATGCATATGCAAATAATTCTTTAATGACAGAAGCTTACATTAAATATGCAATGGATGGCTTCTCATTAACTGCTGGTAGACAAGCTATTGATCTTGAATGGTTAGGTGATTATAATGAAGCTGTAGTTGCTGCGATAACTGCAATACCTGATACAACAGTTGTGCTTGGATATTCAAAAAAACAAGCTGAATCAGGAATTGATACAAGTGCTGATTTTGAAAATTTAAATGGAAGTAAAGGTGTTTATGTTGCAGATGTTAAATATACTGGTTTAGAAGGTATTGAATTAAACCCATATTTTTACTCAGCTCCAGATGTTGCTGATTGGTATGGTTTAAAAACAACTTTCACAACAGATTATTTTGGTGTAATTGCTCATTATGCTGAATCTAATGAAGATACTCAAAATGATGGATCAATTGGACATGTTGAATTAAATACTACATTAGCTGGAATTTCTGGTGCGGTTGGTTATATTAAAACGGACAAAGATGTTGGAGCTGGAAGTATTGCTACTGGTGGTGATAATATTTCTCCATTTGATACAGGAAATAGAACATATGATCCAGATGCTAGAACAGTATATGGTTCTTTAGGTTATACAGTTCTTGATGTTGAATTAGGTGCATTATATGGTGTAACAACTTATGACACTGATGACAAAAAAGAAAAAGAGTTAAACTTAACTGCAAGTTACCCAATTACTGAGTCTTTAACAGCTGCTGTTTTATATGGTGATGTTGATGAAGATTCTGCTGATACAGAATACAATGATGACAAATATGTATTAGCAAGTGTAGAATATACATTCTAATACAAACATAATTTAGGAGTTAACTCCTAAATTATAAAACTAAATAAATCTATAAGATTTATTTAGTAGACTCAATCCAAGCACTCCCAATTACTTTTTGTTCATCATAAAATACAGCTAACTGTCCAGCTGCAACACCGAATGCTGCTTCTTTTAAAGTTATATATGCTTTATCATTTTCTATTTTTACATCACATTGAGTTGAAGTTGCTCTATATCTTAATTTAACAGTACAAGAAAATAGAGTTTCATCAATAAACATGTTTAAGTCTTTTGCAATAACTTCATTTACTTCTAATGCTTCTTTTTTACCAACAACAATAGTATTGTCTTTTGGATTTAATTTTGTAACAAAGTGTGGCTCTTGAGCACCTTTTACTGTAAATCCTCTTCTTTTGCCTATTGTATAATGTGCATAACCTTTATGCTCACCAACAACATTTCCTTTCTCATCTAAAACATTTCCAGGGATATCAATATTTGCATGTCTTTTTACAACATCAGTATAAACAGTTTCAACAAAACAAATCTCTTGAGATTCACTTTTTTCTGTAATTTTTTTGTATGCAACATCAAGTTGAGCAGCAAATTTTACAATATCTTCTTTTTTATAAGTACTAAGTGGGAACATCATAAAAGGAAGAGCTTCTTTGTCAACTTGTGATAAGAAATAACTTTGATCTTTAGTTTTATCATCAGCTTCATAGAAGAATTTACCGTCAGTTTTTGCGTAGTGTCCAGTTGCTAAGAAATTAGCTCCATGTTTTTTGGCAAAATCAAGCATAGCACCAAATTTGATTTGACGATTACATTTTACACATGGATTTGGAGTTGTACCTTCTAAATAAGAATCAACAAAATAGTCATAAACTTCTTTTGAAAATTCATCGGCTAAGTCTAATATGTGGTATTTGATATTTAAAAATTTAGCTACATCTTCAATGTAACCTAAATTTTTTTCATGATAACCATCAGTTCTGTTATGAAGTTTTAGATAAACTCCTTCAACTTCATAGCCATTTTTTTGTAACATATAAGCAGTAACTGAAGAATCAATTCCACCACTCATTCCAACCATAACTTTTTTTTTGCTCATTTTTGCCTACTTACTTATAGAAACTAATGAATCCACCACCAAGACAATAATCGCCAGAATATAAAACAAGACTTTGTCCTAATGTTACAGCTCTTTGAGCATTATTAAATTCAACAACTACTTTTTCATCACTTGCTTCAATAACTGTACAAGCTTGTTTTTGTTGTCTGTATCTAACTTGTGCCATTAACTTATCGCCAACTTTTGGTGCCTCTTCTAGTACCCAATGCATATGACTAGCTTCAACAGTTTTGCTCATAAGTAGTGGATGATTTGTATCTTGAACAATTGTTAATGTATTATTTGCTACATCTTTAAGAGCTACAAACCAAGGTTTATGCGTATTATTTTCACTTTCATTGCCTTTAATACCACCAAGACCAATACCTTTTCTTTGACCTAATGTGTAACAAACTAAACCTTTATGTTTTCCTATAATTTTTCCATTTTCATCAATAATATCACCAGGTATTGCTTGTAAATGTTGAGTGATAAATTCATCAAATTTTTGATTACCAATAAAACAAATTCCAGTACTATCTTTTTTATCGCTAACAGGAAGATTGTACGCTCTTGCTATTTCTCTAACTTCTTTTTTTGTTAAATCTCCAAGTGGAAACATAGCGTGTGATAATTGTTCACTTGATAATGCGTGTAAGAAATAACTTTGGTCTTTTGAACTATCTTTTGGAGTGTCTAATACAAAATGGTCTTTGTATTTTGCGATTTTTGCATAATGTCCAGTTGCTATCATATCTGCACCCATACTTTTTGCTTCATTTAAAAATACGTTGAATTTTATTTCTCTGTTGCATAAAATATCAGGATTTGGTGTTAGACCTTGTTTTAAACCTTCTAAAAATACATCAAAAACTCTATCTCTGTATTCTTTAACGAAGTCTTTTCCTTTAACTTCAATCCCTATTAATTCACCAACTTTTTTTGCATCTTCAAATTCAATACGATTAGGACATTGGCTACCTTTGATTCCATACTCCCAATTACGCATGAATAATCCTACTACTTCGTAGCCTTGTTGTTTTAACAGTAAAGCAGTTACTGAAGAATCAACACCCCCAGACATACCTACAACTACTTTTTTCTTCATTATTTTCCTTTCTAAAAATAATTGAACAAGAGGGAATATCCCCGCAGCTAAATTTTAGCTCTATGCTCTTTATTTTTTTATAATTTATTCATATATTTTAAAGGAATAATCACTGACTCTCTATTTGCCCAATTTTTGTGAGGAATAATTAAATTTTGAGTATTTATTTTTTTATTATCAAAAAATATTATATCTATATCCAAGGTTCTAGGCGCATCTTGAAAGGATCGCTTTCTTCCGAATTTATTTTCATATCTTTGCATTGCTTTTAAAAAGCTTTGAGGACAAAGATTAGTTTTAAGTGCGATTATACCATTTAAAAAATCATTTTGCTCTAAATAACCAAAAGGAGGATTTCTTAAAAGTGGTGAAGTATTAAGTAAAGTAAATCTTGAATCTTGATTTAAAGATAAGATTAATTTATCAAATAATTTTTTTGTATTTCCAATATTTCCCCCAATTCCAATAGTTACAGTATATTTCTTTCTGGAATTAGAATTGAATTTTTTTGGAAAATTAGAAGTATAAAAAAGTGTTAAATTTTGTGATAATTTTTTTTTCAAATTTCTCTCATTTTTAGTTAAAAAAATAATCTTGATAGATTTTATCAAAATTATTTTTGGGTATTTTTATTTTATAAAATTACAGCTTTTCCATTTTGCATTACAATTGTATCTTCAATTCTTACTCCAAATTCACTTGGAAGATAAATACCAGGTTCTATTGTAAAGACCATATTTTCTTCAATAATAACATCTGATTTTGAGTTGATAAATGGAAATTCATGAATATCAAGTCCAACTCCATGTCCAGTACTGTGAACAAAATATTTTCCAAAACCAGCTTTTTCTATTACATCTCTAGTTAATTTGTCAATTTCAGAAGCTTTCATTCCAACTCTTGCTTTTTCGATAGCATTTAGTTGCGCTTTTAAAACAATATCATACACCTTTTGATGTTTTTCATTTTTGAATTTTTGCTCTCTTTTAAAAGAGAATTTTTCAAAATCAACAGCACTTGTACAAGTTCTATCTGAGCAATATCTTTTATATTTAATTCCTGCATCCACAAGAATTAAATCATTTAGTTTTAGTTTCTTGTTTGTTGGCAAGGCATGAGGTTTTGCTGCATTTTCATTTATTGCTACAATTGGTTCAAAAGAAATATCAAGTTTTCCGATTTGACTCATTTTTTCAAAAGCTTTAAAATATAAAAATTGTTCAGTTTGATTAAAACCATTTTTTCTAATAAATTTTGCTAATTCTTTAAATCCTTCTCTTCCAGCAATTGCAGCTTTTCTTAATAAAATTATCTCTTTAGCTGATTTAATAGCTCTTTTTTGTTTTGAAAAATTTGGTTTTGCTATGAACTGAGTTTTTAAAGTTTCTGTTAAATTTATATATGTAGCATAGCTAAAATCATTTGGGTCAAATACGATTTTTTTAATTTTGTTTTTTCTTAAAATTTCTTTTGTTGTTTCTATTAAGTTTGATGATTCTATAACTTCGCAATTTTTTGCATATTCTTTTGCTTCAATAATATATCTAGCATCAGTAATAAAATATTTATCTTTTTCTAAATTTAAAAAAATAACATTATCACAAGAAAATTTGCACTCAAAATATATAGCGTTCTCATTTTGAAGAATAAAGTTTTTCATAAAAAGCCTTTGTTTTGGTATTGTTTAACATAAATTTAATTATAATCTTACCTAAAATTTATAAAAGGAATATAATATGAAAATTGCCGTTATACAAGGCCCAAATTTAAATATGCTAGGAATAAGAGAACAACACATTTATGGTTCAATGGGATTAGACCAAATTCATGAACAATTAAAAGCAGCAGCTGAACAAAATGGTGTTGAACTTGAATTTTTTCAATCAAACCTTGAGGGTGAAATTGTTGATAGAATCCAAGAGTGTTTAGGAACAGCTGATGGAATTATGATAAATCCAGCTGCTTATTCTCACACATCAATAGCTATTAAAGATGCTTTAAGTGCAGTTTCAATGCCAGTAGTTGAAGTACATATTTCAAATATTTATAAAAGAGAAGAATTTAGACAAAAATCAATAACTGCTAGTGCTTCAACAGGAGTTATTTCAGGATTTGGACCTTTTGGTTATCATATGGGATTGATTGCTTTAATGCAAATAATTTCAGAAGTTAAAGCAATTGCTCAAGCTCAACAACAAAATGCTTAAAATTAAAACTTATGAAAATAATAAGTGCTGATTGGGTAATAACTTGCGACGAAAACGACCGTATCATTAAAAATGGTGCTGTTGTTTATGATGATAAAATAATTGAGATTGATACACTTTTTAATATAGAAAAAAAATATCAAAATATTGAGATATTAAAACTTGAAGAAAATTCAGTTTTAATGCCAGGACTTATAAACTCTCACATACATTTAGAATTTAGTTCAAATACAACAACTTTAAAATATGGTAATTTTATGTCATGGCTAAATTCTGTAATAAAAAGTAGAGATGATTTAATAAATAAAGCTGACAAAAAACTAATTTCTACAAAACTTGATAGAATGAAAAAAACTGGAACTACAACAATTGGAGCAATTTCATCTTACTCTTTTGATATGGAACCATGTGTAAAAAGTCCAATTAACACAGTGTTTTTCTGTGAAGTAATTGGTTCAAAAGGTGATATGGTTGATACTTTATTTGCTGATTTTAAAGATAGATTAAAAAATGCAAAAAAATTTAAATCAAAAAACTTTATACCAGCAATTGCTATTCATTCACCATATTCAGTTCATCCTTTTTTAGTAAGGGAGAGTTTAAATCTTGCCCGTGCAGAAAATTTAGCTGTTAGTTCACATTTTTTAGAATCACCTGAAGAGTTTTCTTGGCTTCATAGAAATGAAGGTTCTTTTTTAGATTTTTTTAAAAACTTTTTAGGACAAGAAACCGCAGTTTCAAAACCTATGGAATTTTTAAATCTATTTTCAAATATTAAAAATCTCTCTTTTACCCACTGTGTTGAAGCAAGCGAAGCTGATTTAGAAAAAATCAGAAGTTTAGGTGCAAGTATAAATCATTGTGTAACTTCAAATAGAATTTTAAATAATAGCAAATTAGATATATCAAAATTAAAAGATATTCCTTTTACAATTGGAACTGATGGACTTAGCTCTAATAACTCTTTATCAATGTTTGATGAACTAAGAAATGCTTTAATTATTCATTTTGAGAAAAATATCATTGATTTTTCAAAAGTTTTATTAAAAGCAGCAACTGTAAATAGTGCAAAGGCTTTAGGTTTAAATAAAGGAATAATCAAAAAAGATTTTGATTCAGATATGATAGCTTTTACTTTGCCAGATAAAGTAGAAGATATGGAAGATTTACCAATGCAAATTATTTTGCATACAAAATTCGTAGATAAAGTGATAATAGGAGGGGAATTTGTTTAATTTTTTTAGAGTACTCTTTTCACCAATAATTGCAATTTTAGATTTTATAACTAAATATTTTAAAACAATAGTTTTTTTAACTATCATTTATTTTATTTTTGCACCATCTAATGAAAAATTAGGGGATAGTGATAGTTATGCTAATTTGCAAAAAATTGAGTTAACAGGTCCAATTATGGATGTATCAAAAACATTAGAAGAGATACAAAAAGCAAAAGTTAATAAAAATATTAAAGGTGTTTTATTTGTTGTAGATTCTCCTGGTGGTGCTGTTGCTCCATCTGTTGAATTGGCTTATGCAATTAAAGAGTTAAAAGAGATAAAACCAGTTGTTGTATATGCAAGTGGAGTGATTGCAAGTGGAAGTTATTATGCTTCTATTTGGGCAAATAAAATCATAGCAAATCCTGGAAGTATGGTAGGTTCAATTGGAGTTATTATGCAAGGTATAAATGCGGAAGAACTTATGAAAAAAATTGGAGTTTCAACACAAACTGTAAAAGCAGGAAAATATAAAGAATCTGGAACGCCAACAAGAAAATGGTTTGATTATGAAGAAAAACAACTTCAAAGTGTGATTGATGATACTTATAATATGTTTGTATCTGATGTTGCAAGTGCAAGAAAACTTGATGTGAAAAATCAAACAATATTTGCAGATGCAAAAATATTTACTTCAAAACAAGCAAAAGAGGTTGGTTTAGTTGATGAGGTTGCAACACTTTCTTATGCTCAAGATAGTTTAATAACTCTTGCTGAGGTAACAAATCCAGTTTGGAAAAAAGAAGATAAAATTGACAAATTTATTAATAAAATTGTAAGTGAAGCAGTTTCAAATTTGAGTATGAATTTAGTAAGTGGTTTAAAAGCTTATTAATTTTTATAGTAGAAATATTTAAAAGGTGAAGTTTTTTACTTCACCTTTTTTTATGAATTTATTTTTCAATTCCTGATACAACTTTGTAAGTATCATTTGCAATTACATACTCTTCATTTGTAGGAATAACAAAGATTCTAGCAGATGAGCTATTTGTTGCAATATCTCTAGCTACTGATCTTCTTTTATTATTTTTAGTAGGATCAAGGATTAATCCCATACCATCAAGTCCTGCACAAACAATTTCTCTGATTAATGATGAATTCTCACCAATCCCACCTGTGAAACATAAAGCATCAACACCATCAAGTGCTGCAACATAAGAACCAACATATTTTTTGATGTTGTAAGCAACCATTTCAACTGCTAATCTACATCTGTCATCACCATCTTGCATACCTTGTAAAACTTCTCTTAAATCAGATGATTTTCCTGAAATTCCTAAAATACCAGATTTTTTATTCATAATGTCCATGATTTCATCTATTGAAAGACCTTCTTGTTTCATCATAAATGAAACAGCACCAGCTCCAACATCTCCAGCTCTTGTACCCATCATTAAACCTTGAACAGGAGTTAGTCCCATAGAAGTATCAATACATTTACCATTTAATACAGCACTAACAGATGAACCATTTCCAAGGTGACAAACAATAATTCTAGTATTAAGTTTTTTATCTAACATACCTCTTGCTTCATTTGATACAAAGTAGTGGCTTGTTCCATGGAATCCATATTTTCTAATACCATGTTTAGTATATTGATCATAAGGTAGTGCATACATATAAGCATAATCAGGCATAGTTTGGTGGAATGCAGTATCAAATACAGCAACATTTGGTTTTCCAGGCATTAATTCTTGACAAATTTCCATTCCCATAATATTTGCTGGGTTATGTAAAGGAGCTAATGGAATTAATTCTTTCATTTTTTCTATAACTCTTGGTGTTACCATAACAGATGAAGCAAATTCTTCTCCACCATGAACAGCTCTATGTCCAATAGCATCAATTTCATCAATAGAATTGATAACTTTACCTTCACTCTCAACTAAAGTTTTTAATACTAATTCAATTGCCTCTTTATGAGTTGGCATTGAAACTTCTAGTGTTAGTTTGTTTTCACCAAATTCATGTTTTAAAACTCCATCAATTCCAATTCTTTCACATAATCCTGAAGCTAAAACTTCTTTTGAAACTGGATTCATTAATTGATACTTTAGAGATGAGCTTCCTGCATTTAAAATAAATACTAACATAATACTTTCCTTTTTTTGAGTTTAATTTATTTGATTTGAGTTGCTGTAATTGCAACTAAATTTGCGATATCTTCTACTGAACAACCTCTTGATAAATCATTAACAGGTTGATTTAATCCTTGAACAATTGGTCCATGAGCTTCAGCACCAGCGAATCTTTGAACTAATTTATATCCAATATTTCCAGATTGTAAATCAGGAAATACTAAAATATTCGCATGACCTGCAACCTTTGAACCTGGTGCTTTTTTAGCTCCAATTGCTTCAACAATTGCAGCATCTGCTTGTAATTCACCATCAAAAGAGAAATTAACATTTCTTTCTGCAAGAATGTCGCAAGCAAATTGAACTTTATCAACTAATGGATGTTTTGCACTCCCTTTTGTAGAAAAAGATAACATTGCAACTCTTGGTTCAAGTCCCACAACACTAGCAGCAGTTGCAGCAGTTGCACAAGCAATATCAGCTAATTGTTCAGCATTTGGTTCTGGAATAACTGCACAGTCTGCAAATAAAATTAAACCATTATCTCCAAATTTTCCATCAGCAGTTTCCATGATAAAAGTTGAAGAAACAGTGTTAATTCCTGGAGCTGTTTTAATAACATGAATAGCAGCTTTTAAAACATCAGCAGTTGGAGAGTTTGATCCTGCAACTAATCCATCTGCATCTCCAAGTCTTACCATCATACAACCAAAAAATCTAGGTTCAGTTGTCATGATTTCAGTAGCTTCTTCTCTTGAAAGATTTTTTGCTTTTCTTAATTCAACTAACTCATCAATGTATCTATCAATGCCATCAAATTCTTTTGGATCAATTATTGTTGCTCCATCAATTTTAGCACCACATTTAGCCGCATCAGCTTTGATAGTAGCCTCATTACCAATTAATACAATATTTGCTGTTTTTTCATCTAAAACCAATTGAGTAGCTTTTAAAACTCTCTCATCTTCAGGCTCAGGTAGAACAATTGTTCTTAATTTTAATTTTGCTTTATCTTTAATGTTTTCGATTAAACCCATGTCAAGTTATCCTTTCTAATATTAACTTTGTTGAAAGATTATAATTAAGTAACATAGCATTACAATAGCAATGTTTCACAATCTCACTGAGTAGAATTTTATTCCTTATTTCAAAAAAAGTACATAAAAAGTACATTAATATAAAAGAAATACGATTTTGTGCAGAATAGTAATAATATATTGTGAGAATTGGGTTTATTTAAAGATGAAGAAAGTAGAGATGTACAATTTTAGTACATCTTCTACAATTTTTTGATATTAGCTGTTTTGTAACAATTTATTTAGATTTTACAATATTATAAGTATCTTTTGCAATTACTAATTCTTCATTTGTAGGTATTACAAAGATTTTAGTTTTTGATGATTCTTTGTGTATTTCTCTTGTTCCATGAGATCTGATTTTATTTTTTTCAATATCAATTTCAATTCCCATAAAATCTAAACCTTCACAAACTTTTTCTCTAATTAAATCTGAATTTTCTCCAATACCAGCAGTAAAACATATTGCATCAACTCCGTGCATTAATCCTGCATAAGAACAAAGATATTTTTTTATTCTTCCACATAACATCTCAATAGCAACTTTTGATCTTTTATCACCATCATTTGAAGCTTTTATAACTTCTCTTAAATCAGAACTAATTCCAGAAATTCCTAAAATCCCAGATTTTTTGTTTAGATAATTAATCATTTGATTGCTATCTAAGCCTTTTCTTTCCATTAAATATGGAATAACACCTGCATCAATATCTCCAGATCTTGTACCCATAATTAAACCCTCTAAAGGAGTTAATCCCATTGTCGTACTAATTGATTTTCCATCTTTTACTGCACAAATAGATGAACCATTACCTAAATGACAAACAATAATTTTACTAGTTTTTTTATTTAAAATTTTTATTGCTTCATTTGAAACATAATAGTGAGAAGTTCCATGAAATCCATATTTTCTTAAATGATGTTCTGTATAGTCTCCATAAGGAACTGCATAAAGGAAATTCTCTTCTGGCATTGTTTGGTGAAATGCTGTATCAAAAGTTGCAACATTTGGAACATTTGGCATTAATTCATTACAAATTTCAATTCCTAAAACATGAGCTGGATTGTGTAAAGGTGCTAAAGGAATAAGTTTTCTTATTTTATCCATTACATCTTTATTTATTAAAGTAGATTTTTTGAAATATTCTCCACCATGCACAACCCTATGTCCAATAGCTTCTATTTCACTAATTGAATTAATAACTTTTGTTTCATCATTTGTTAAAATTCTAAGAACTAATTCTATAGCTTCTTTATGAGTAGGAATTTGAAGTTCAAAAGTTAATTTTTTATTCTCTCCAACTTCGTGTTTTAAAATTCCATCTATTCCGATTCTTTCAACTAATCCACTTGCTTTTAATTCAGAAGTTTCTGCGTTAATTAATTGATATTTTAAAGAAGACGAACCAGCATTTAATACAAATACTAACATAAATTTTTCCTTTATCATTTTTGATATTAATTTTTGACTTTAATTGTAGTAAATCTTAAATCTAAACTTGCTTTTATTGTTAATCCCATTTAATAAATAATAAAATATTTTGATTACTAACATCTAATAAGTAACAGTTTTATTTTATTTCATATTTATATTTTTACTTTTGGGGTGTTTTTTAATTTTAGAAAAATCATTGCCGTCATAATTGCATCATTATATGCATCATGTTTTCCTAAACTTGGTATTTTAAGGTCTTCCATAATTGTATTAAATCTTAAATCAATATGACTTTGTGGAATAATGCCAATTTTATAGTCATGATATATAGCTGATACTTCATACATTTTATTAGGAAGGGTGATTCCTAATTTTGGTTTTAGATATTTGTTAATCATAGCAACATCAAACTCTAAGTAATATCCAACTAAAGGTCTATTTCCAATAAAATTTATGAACTCTTCAATTACATCATCAATATCTTCAGCATCTTCTAAATCACATACTCTAATGTGATGAATTTTTATAGCTTCTGCTTGAAGTTTTGTTTTTGGTTTTACAAATCTTACAAATTTTTTACTTGATACTATGGTATTATTTTTAATAATAACAGCACCAATTGATATGATGTCATCTTTTTTTGGATTTAATCCTGTTGTTTCACAATCAAAACAAACATACTCATCAATTGTTGAGTCATCAAATAAATATTTATAGTTTTTATCTTTTAAATTTTTTTTATTAAAATAGTTTTTTACTAATCTAAACATAGTTTAACTTAAAGTGGAATTCTAATTTCTTTTTTAATTTATTAACAATTTTGAAAGAATCTTTTAATAAATCTTTTTCCATAGTATTTAAATTATTTGGATTTATATAATTATCAACATTCTCTTTTTTATCGAGTTTTTCTAAATTAGATTTTAGATTTATACTAGTTAAGAAATTAAATGCCATAATTAATTCCGTTGCAAGTTCATTGTCAATCACATTTATTTCATTTAGTTTTAAAATTCTTTTTGTTGTATTTGTATTAAAAAGTTTATTTTCTAAACTTAAACTTCTAATTCCTTGAACTAAAATAAATATTCCACCTTTTTTAATGTTAATTTCATTTTTTTGTTTTTCATCTTTTGTATTAAAAGTAAAACCATCAAAGAATCCTAAAGGAACATCAAAACTTGTGATAATTTTTGCAAAATGAGCATTAAATTGATTAGAATTATCAATAACTTTAAATAAATATTCTTTTAAATTTGTAATTAATTCTTTATTCCCTGAGACACAAATTGCATCATAAAAAATCGCAAGATTCATAAAGTTATCTCCCGATGGTTCAGTTACCCATTGAAAAATTAAATTTTTGAAATCACTATATTTTCTACACCAATATGGATTTGAAAGCATAATATTTCCCTCACATCTTGGGAAACCAAAATCAACTAAAGTTTCAGTAAATTTATTTGTAAATTCTTGTAGTTCTTTCTCATCAATAATAAAATCATCATTAATTATTAAAGCATTATCTTGATCAGTTTTTAAAATCTGTTCACCTCTTCCTTCACTTCCCATTACAACTAAACATGAGTTTTCAAATAACTCTTTTGATGCAAGTATTTTATACAATTTATCTAAGAGTTTTTTATTTAATTGATTAATTAATTTTGAGATAAATTCAATTTTTACACCTTTAGCATTTAAAGATTTTATTATTTTAATAAAAGATAAAGAGGCTTCTTTTAATTCAGCAACAGTTTCTGCTTTTACTATTTGATTAGAAACTGAAAAAATATTTGTTGCAAAAAATGATGATAAAGAGATTTGATCTAAAATACCAACAATTTCATCTTTTGTGTTTTTTACAACAACTCTTTTTAAACCATGTTTTGCCATTAAAAGTTGAGCATTAAATAAAAAATCATCTTCATATACATAAACTAAACCTGTTGATGATATTTTTATAACTTTATCATCAAAATCCATTCTGTTAAGTATAACTTTTTGTCTAAAATCTGAATCTGTAATAATATGCATTTCATTATTGTTATCTCTTAGTAAAAGAGTAGGTACTTTTTCTTTTTTTATAATATTTGCAGCTTCAAATATTGATTTATTTTCATCAATAATTACAGCTTTATGTATTTTTGCATCTTTTACTTTTGCAACCATAATATTTGCCATCTCTTTATTTTTTTCATTAAGGATGTTGTTATTTAGTTTTTGTGATATTGATTGAAAAAAGTAATTTTCTAATTCTTGATTTTCATGAAGTATTTTTATAAAAATCTCTCTTGGAAGAGTATAACAAATAGTCTCTTCAGCAGTTACAAAACTATTTCTTGAATAATTTTCTATTAAAGATACAGAGTCAAAAATTTCATTTTTTGAATATATTGATAAAACTTCTTCATCTTGTTTCTCTTGAATTAAACCTTTTAAAATAAAAAAAAGTGAAGACGGAGAACTTCCTTGTTTTTGAATTATTTCATTTTGTTTAAAATAAACAATATCAATATTTTCTGCGAAATTATCAAGTTGATTTATTGTCAAATTTTGAAATGGATGAATAGATGAAATAAATGATTTTTGTTCTAATATACTCATAAGACCTCTTTTCTAGTTTTAATATCAAAGGAAAAACCTTTGATATTTTTAATTTAATGTGAAACAGCTCCTGCTGCACCAATACCAGTATTTGCTCTAACATTTTGTGCTCTAAATAACTCTTTTTCTACTTGTGCTCGAGGAGAATTATCAATTTTTGAAAAGAACCAAATAGAAATAAATGCTACAGTTACAGAAAATAGTGCAGGGTGCGCATAAGGGAAAATAGCTTTTTCATTTCCTAAAATTTGTACCCAAACATTTGGTCCTAATATAACAAGTGCAACTGCTGCAGTTAGTCCCATAAATCCACCAATAAATGCACCTTTTGTAGTTAATCCACTCCAGTAAATTGATAAAAACAAAATTGGAAAATTTGCTGATGCTGCTATACCAAATGCTAAACCAACCATATAAGCAATATTTTGTGATTCAAATGCTATACCTAAAATTACACCAACTATTCCTATAATAATAACAGTAATTTTAGAAATATTAACTACTTTTTCATCAGTAGCATTTGGATTAATTACATTTGCATAAATATCATGTGAAATTGCACTTGCACCTGCTAGTGTTAATCCTGAAACTACAGCTAAGATTGTTGCAAATGCAACTGCTGAAATAAATCCTAAGAAAGCATTTCCACCTAACATATGTGATAAGTGAACTGATGCCATATTACTTCCACCAAATAGCTTTCCATCTACAAAATACTCAGCTCCATCAGCTGAATTTAAAAAAGCAATAGCACCAAATCCAACAATAGTGATAATTATCCAAAAATATGCAACAAAACCAGTAGCATAAACTACAGACTTTCTAGCTTCTTTTGCATTTCCAACTGTAAAGAATCTCATTAAAACATGGGGTAATCCAGCAGTTCCAAGCATTAATGCCATTCCTAGTGAAATAGCAGAGATTGGATCTGTAATAAATCCACCTGGACTTAATATTGCTTCCCCTGATTTATGATTTTCAACAGCTTTTGCGGCTAATGATTCAAAAGAGAAATCAAAATGGTATAAAACCATAACAGCCATAAATGAAACACCAGATAATAGTAAACATGCTTTTATTATTTGTACCCAAGTAGTTGCTAACATTCCACCAAAAGTAACATAAATAATCATCAATGCTCCAACCATTACAACAGCATAAGCATAATCCATTCCAAATAAAACTTGAATTAATTTTCCTGCTCCAACCATTTGAGCAATAAGATATAAAACAACAACACTAATAGAACCAAATGCAGCTAAAGTTCTAATCTCTTTTTGTCCTAATCTATAAGCAGCGATATCTGCAAAGGTAAATTTTCCTAAGTTTCTTAATTTTTCTGCCATGAAAAATAAAATAACAGGCCATCCAACTAAAAATGAAACAGCATAAATTACTCCATCATATCCTTTCATATAAATAAGACCTGAAACTCCTAAAAATGCAGCAGCTGACATATAATCTCCAGCAATTGCTAATCCATTTTGAAAACCAGTTATTCCTCCACCTGCTGTATAAAAATCACTTGCAGATTTTGTTTTTTTTGCAGCCCAAAAAGTAATACCTAAAGTTGCAAGTATAAAAACAAAAAACATAATTATCGCTGGGATATTTAGGTCTCTTTTCGTAGCTTCAAAAGTTGCATCACCAGCAGCAAAAGCTGTTAATGCAATAATAGTAATAAGTGCTAATATTTTTAACATTATAATAAATCCTTTACATCTTTTTTAATATCTTTAATCAAATTTTCAAACTCACCATTTGCTTTTTTTACATAAATGAGAGTTGTAATAAAACTAAGTATTAAAATAGCTAATGCAATAGGAAATGCTATTGTAGTAACTCCAACACCAATTTTTGTGGCTAATAGTTCTTTATCAAATGCAATAACTAAAATATAAGCATAAAACATAACTAATACAAAAGCTCCTAATTTTATACCTAAACTATTCCTTTTTGAAACTAACTCCTTGTATTTTGGATTAGATTCAATTCTTTCAACTAACTTGTCATTCATTCTGCTTCCTTTTCCTGAAATAATAAATATTAGTCTTTTTATTTAAACTAATTTAATTTGTAGTATTAAAATAGTCTATGAAAAAAGTAATTGATTATACATACAAAAGTATAGTTAAAAGAATTTTTTTAAAAGTTATGTAAAAATTATGTAGAGTTTTAGTAGATAAGTAACAAAAAATTGTATTATTAATTATTAATTTTAGTTATAATAATTAAGAAAAGATTAATAATATTTACTAAAGAGAAAATCTCTTTAGTAAAAAATTAATGTGCAACTGCACCATCAGCACCGATACCAGTTTCAGCTCTAACATTTTGAGGCTCGAAAGCTTCAATTTCTCTTTTAGCTTGTTCTGATTTATCAGTAATTGAGAAGAACCAAATTCCAATAAATGCAACAGTTACAGAGAATAATGCAGGAGCTTTATAAGGGAAAATTGCTTTAGCATTTCCTAATATTTCAACCCATACAGTTGGACTTAAGATAACTAGTACGATAGCAGTAATAAGACCCATGAATCCACCAATAAATGCACCTCTAGTTGTTAATTTTTTCCAGTAAATTGAAAGGAATAAAATTGGGAAGTTAGCAGAAGCAGCAATAGCAAATGCAAGACCAACCATGAATGCGATATTTTGTTTTTCAAAAGCAATACCTAAAATAACTCCAACAATACCAATAATAATAACTGATCTTTTTGAAACTTTAATTTCATCAGCTTCACTAGCTTTACCTTTTCTTAATACAATTGCATAAATATCATGAGATATTGAAGATGCACCAGCAAGTGTTAATCCAGAAACAACCGCTAAAATAGTAGCAAATGCAACAGCTGAAATAAATCCTAAGAAAATATCTCCACCAACAACATGTGATAAGTGAATAGCAGCCATATTACCACCACCAATTAATTTACCATCTACAAAATAAGCAGCACCTTCTGGTGAATTTAAGTAAACGATAGCACCTAAACCAATAACAGCAATAATTAAGTAGAAATAACCAATAAATCCAGTTGCATAAACAACAGATTTTCTAGCTTCTTTTGCATTTCCAACAGTAAAGAATCTCATTAAGATATGAGGTAAACCAGCAGTTCCTAACATTAAAGCCATACCTAAAGAAATAGCTGAAACAGGATCTGAAATAAACCCACCAGGAGCCATAATAGCCTGACCTTTGCTATGTACTGCAACAGCTTGAGTTGCTAATGCTTCAAATGAGAAACCAAAATGAGCCATTACCATGAATCCCATGAAAGTAACACCAGAAAGTAATAATACAGCTTTGATAATTTGTACCCAAGTAGTTGCAAGCATACCACCAAAAGTAACATAAATAATCATCATTACACCAACTAGAACAACAGCAAATTCATAATCCATACCAAATAAAATTTGAATTAATTTACCAGCTCCAACCATTTGAGCAATTAAATATAATGTTACAACAGATAAAGAACCAAATGCAGCTAATATTCTGATTTTAGTTTGATCTAATCTATATGCAGCAATATCAGTAAATGTAAATTTACCTAAGTTTCTTAATTTTTCAGCCATTAAGAATAAAATTACAGGCCAACCAACTAAGAACCCAACAGCATAAATAAGACCATCATATCCACTTAAGTAAATCATTCCAGAAATACCAAGAAAAGAAGCAGCTGACATATAATCACCAGCAATAGCCATACCATTTTGGAATCCTGTGATTCCTCCACCTGCTGTATAGAAGTCTGAAGCAGATTTTGTTTTGCTTGCAGCCCATTTTGTAATACCTAATGTTCCAGCAATAAAGATAAAGAACATAACAATAGCAGAAATATTTAAATCTCTTTTCCCCTCAAATGTAGCATCACCACCAGCAAAAAGTGCGATTGCTAATACAGATAAAATTGCAAATATCTTAAACATTATTTGTCTCCTAGTGCTTGTTTTTTTATGTCATTTGTTAAATCTTCAAATTCACTATTTGCTCTTCTAACATAAATTAATGTTGTTAAAAAACTAATAATGATAATTGCAGCTCCAACTGGAAATGCATAAGTCATAACACCTTCACCGATTCTTGTAGCTAAAAGCTCTTTATCAAAAGCAATAACTAAGATATAGCTATAAAACATAGCTAAGACAAATAATGAAAGTTTTAAAGAAAACGAACTTCTTTTTGAAACTAACTCATGATACTTTGGATTAGATTTAATCTTTTCTACTAATTCAGTATTCATTTTTTCTCCTCAAATTAATTTTGTAATAAAAATACATTGGAATGTTAAACTATTAAAGTTGCAATAGCATAGCATTGTAAAAACATTCTATCTGTATAAATATAAAAGCCCAATTGATGGGCAAAATTAGGATTTTTTATGAAGAATATTTTAAGAAATAATTTAATACTTGAGTAATTTAGTCTAATTAATTTGTATAAAAAGTAGTTTTTGCAGGAGTTAAATCTTTTAATTTTAAAAACATCATGGATGTCATAATTGCATCATTTAATGCATCATGTTTTCCCAATGCTGGAATATTTAGATTTTTTAAGATAGTATCAAATTTTAAATCAATAAATTGATAATCACTTGATTTTTTTCTTGTTTTATAATACATAGAAGAGACTTCAATTGTTTCATTTGGAAGTTTTATTCCAATAAACTCTTTTGTATATTTTGAAATAATTGATACATCAAATTTTATATAATAACCAACAATTGGTCTTGAACCAATAAATTCTAATAGTTGAAATATTGCCTCTTTGGGGTCTATACCATTTTCTAAATCTATGGGTCTAATATGATGTATTTTAATTGATTCAGCATTAATATTTTTAGAGGGTTTTAGAAAAATATTAAATGTTTTTCTCATTAAAATTTTGTTTTCTTTTATATGAACAGCACCAATCGAAAGAATTTCATCTTTTTTTGGATTTAATCCACTTGTTTCACAATCTAAACAGACATATTCATTAGCAATTGGCTCATCAAATAAAAAATCAAATTTCAGATCTTTTAATTTTTTTCTATTTAGATTTTTAAAAAATGTATCAAACATTATGAAATCTTATCAATTCTAAATGTAAAAGTAATGAATTTTTTAAATTCATTAATAATTTTAAAGGAGTCTTTTAATAAGTCTCTTTCAATTTTTCCTAAAGTATGAGTATCTATTTCATTATTAATTTTTTTTCCATCTTGAATATCCTCAAGTTGAGATTTTAATCTTAAAGTATTTACTACATCAAAAGCCTCTAATAATTCTGCTGCTTTATTTTTTTCTAAAATCTTTCTATCTTCAAGAATTTTTATTCTTTTTACAGTAGTAGTTTCTCTAATTCTCTCTCTTAATGCTAAACTTCTAATTCCTTGCACAATTGGGAATACAGCAGCTTTTTTTATGTCAATATTATGGGATTTTGTCATTATATTTGTAACTGTATTTGGTGTATCAAAAGTAAGTGTAGCTTTTGCAAAATAGGCCATAAAAACATCTTTATCATGTAATTTATTAAATAAATCATCTTTTAGGTTAATTAATAACTCTTTATCTCCTGCAACTGCAAAAGAGTCAAAAAAGATTGCTAAATCCATATAATTTTGCATGTCAGGAGCTTCTATCCATCTGGCTGTTTCTCTTTTATATTCACTTACCGTTTTACACCAAAATGGGTTAGAAACCATAATATTACCTTCACAAGGTGGATAACCAAAATCAATTAAATGAGTAGTAATATCAATCATGTAAGGTCTATATTGTTCAACATCAACATTATCTTTTACAAGAAGAGCATTATCTTGATCAGTTTTTATTATTTGCTCATTTCTTCCTTCACTACCCATAACTATAAAACAAGCATCTTTTCGTAATTCTTGTGGCAAAACTAATGAATAAAGTTTTTGATAAACTTTTGTGTTTAATTGTCCAATCAAGTTTGAAATATGATTGACTTTTACACCTTTTGCATGAAGGCTTTTTATAATATTTAATAAATCTTTACTTGCAGATTTTAAATCTTCTATATTTTTCGCTTTTTTAATTTTTGAATCAACCACATAAGTATGATTCGCAAAATGTGATAAAACATCAATTTGTTCTAAGATACCAATCATTTCACCTTTACTATTTGTAACACCAATTCTTTTTATATTTTTTTTAATTAAAATAGTTAGTGCCTCAAATAAATAATCATCATTATGAACTGTTAAAAGAGGGAATATTGCAATATCTTTTACTGGTATTGTTAAATCTCTACCTTCTAGTAAAACTTTTATTTTTAGTAGAGAATCAGTGATTATTCCATATTCACCATTTCTTTTTTTTACAATAATACTTGAAGTTTTATACTCCATTGATTGTTGAATTGCATCTATTAGTTTTGTATCTTCATCAATAATACAAGCATCATGAATAAGTGTATCTTCAACTTTTGCAATCATAAAAGATGAAAGTTCAGAGGTATATTCTTTATGTTTTAATGTTTGAATTCTATTTACTAAATCTTTTAAAAAGTAGTCTTTAAATTGTTGGTTTTGTTCAATTAATTTTAAAAAGGTGTTTTTTTCTAATTCGTAACAAATTAAATCTTCATGTACTTTGAAAGTATTCGCACACTTTCCATATATTAATGAATTTGAATCAAAAGAGTCTTGGTGATGATAATCCATAACAACTATATTCTCAACTGAATATTCGTAAACCGTACCTTTAATAATTATAAAAAAGTAGTTTGGAATTTTTTCAGGATTAATTAATACAGAATCTTTTGGATAGTAGGCTATATCCATATGTTTTATACATATTTCCATTTGTTGGGATGTTAAAACTTGAAAGGGATGAATATTTGAAAGAAAGGCCTGTTGATCTTGTATACTCATTTAATTTCCTATAGTAAAAGTACTTTTTTATACTAAAGTAATTAGCACAAAAAAATACTAAAAGTACACCCTAAGGTATACTTTTTAGTGATTTTTTATTAATGACCTGTAGCTTCACCAGCACCAGATGGGATTCTGATTCTTTCTACTAACTCTTGAATATGAGTTGGAGGTGGAGGAGTCATTCTTGATACAGCTAATGCCACAACTAAGTGTAATAGTGTTCCAACTGTTCCAATACCTGTTGGTGCAATATCAAATAGATAATCTTCTTTTGCACCACCTAAGAATACAAAGTACACGATATATCCAAATGTGAATGTTAATCCAACGATGATACCACTGATTGCACCTTCTTTATTCATTCTTTTATCAAATACTCCAAGAATAATTGTAGGGAAGAATGCCGCTGCTGCTAAACCAAATGCAAAAGCAACAACTTGTGCAACAAATCCTGGAGGGTTAATCCCTAGATAACCAGCGACTAATATTGCAACCACAGCTGAAACTCTAGCCCACATTAACTCTGTTTTTTCATTTAGTGTTGATTTTCCAGTTGTTTTATCTTTAAAGATAATTTGACCCATTAAATCGTGTGAAATTGATGACGCAATTACTAATAATAAACCAGCTGCTGTTGATAATGCTGCTGCCAAACCTCCAGCTGCGATAAATGCAATAACCCAATTTGGTAAATTTGCAATTTCAGGATTCGCAAGAACCATAATATCAACATCAACATATAACTCATTTGCAATACCATGACCTTTTGTCAATTCAGCTTCATTAGCTGCTGGTTTTCCATTTGTAGTTAATTTATGACCATCATCTGCTCTTTTCTCACCATCAAATGCAGGTTTTCCACCTTTTCCATCAAATGCTGCACCAGATGCATATTGAATTTTACCATCACCATTTCTATCATTCCATGCAAGTAAACCACCATTTTCCCATGTTTGGAACCATTTACCATGATTAATAGTACCATCAACATTTTTTGCTTCACCATTAACAAATGCAGCATAATCTACATTTTGTACATTTTTAATAAGATTAATTCTTGAAAATGATGCAACAGATGAAATAGTTGTATACATAATAGCAATGAAAACTAATGCCCAACCAGCAGATACTCTCGCATCTTTAACAGTTGGAACTGTAAAGAATCTAACAATAACATGTGGTAACCCAGCAGTTCCTAACATAAGAGCTGTAGTTAACATAAACATATTCCATAAATTTCCAGGTTCAGTATATGCTGAAAATCCTAAGTCTAATAATGATTGATCAAGTGCATGTAAAAGGTAAGTTCCTTCAGGAATAACTTCTACTCCATTATTAAATGCAAATGTAGTTTGTGCAAAAATACCCAATTGTGGTAAAAATGTATCAGTTACTTGTAATGATAAGAAAATTGCAGGAATCATATATGCAAAAATCATAACAACATATTGAGCAACTTGAGTATAAGTAATACCTTTCATCCCTCCAAGAACTGAATAAAAGAATACGATTGCCATACCAATAATAACACCAGTATTTACATCAACTTGTAAGAATCTTGAAAATACGATTCCAACCCCTCTCATTTGTCCTGCTACATATGTAAATGAAACAAATATAACTCCTACAACAGCAACTAATCTTGCTACATCTGAATAATATCTATCCCCAACGAAGTCAGGAACAGTAAATTTACCAAATTTTCTTAAATAAGGTGCTAATAACATTGCAAGTAGAACATATCCACCTGTCCATCCCATTAAGTATGCACCACCATCTGAACCTTTGAAAGATATAATACCTGCAAGTGAGATAAATGAAGCAGCTGACATCCAATCCGCAGCCGTTGCCATACCATTTGCTATAGGATGAACTCCACCACCAGCTACATAAAACTCTTTAGTTGAACCAGCTTTTGCCCAAAGTGCTATACCTATATAAATAGCGAAAGAAATACCTACGAATAGATAAATTAATGTTTGTAATTCCATTTACAACTCCTTATTCATTAACGCCATATTTCTCATCTATTCCTGTCATTACTTTTACATAAACAAAAATTAAGATAACAAATACATATATCGCACCTTGTTGTGCAAACCAATAACCTAATTTAACTCCACTGATTTCAATAGCGTTAAGTTCGTTGATGAATAAAATTCCACAACCAAAAGAAAATACAAACCAAACAATCAAAAGTTTGATAATCATCGAGATATTTTCCTTCCAGTATGCTTGTGCTTTTTCTGGACTCATTTTGCTCTCCTTCTAAAATTTTATTAAATAGAATAAATTGGTAAACAATTTAATATTGAAATTATAATAGGGCTAGATAGCAAAAAGGTAGCAATTAATTATTTTTTTTAGAATTAAGTTATATGTGAGATTGTTTTTTATTTATTAATGAAGGTAAAATCCCTTGTTAAAGGGTTTTACACAGAGTAATATCTGTCAATTTTATATCCAAGACCTCTAATGTTTTTTATGAAATCTTCTTTTAAAGCTTTTTTTAATCTAGAAATTTCTGCTCTAATAGTTGGATTATCTATATCTTCTCCATCCCAAGTATCAATTCTAAATCTTTCAAAATCTACAATCATATTGATATTTAGTGCAAGTATATGTATGATTTCTAATTGTTTTTTTGTAAGATTTTGTGGTTCGCCATTAAAATATAAAGTTTGTTTATCTTTTGCGTAAGAGTAATTTTCAGAGAATCTAATATGTGAAGTATTATTTTGCTCTTTTTTTAGAATCTGATTTATTTTGATGCCTAATTCACCTAAATGAAAAGGTTTTTTTATATATTCTCTACAACCTAAACTATATGCTTTTGATATATCTTCAATATCAATTAGTGCTGAAATAAAAATTGTTGGAATATAAATTTTTTTGCTATTTAATTCACTTAAAATTTCAAAGCCATCTTTTGTAGGAACATTAATATCTAAGATTAATAAATCGTAAGTTGTATTAATATTATCTAAAACTTCTTGCCCATCGCTAAAACTTTCAACCATATGCCCTATATTTTTTAAATACTCATTAATTGCATTATTAAGCATTAATTCATCTTCAAGTAGTAGTATCTTCATTTATTTTGAACCTATAAGTAAATTTTGTCTCTTTCTCATTTGAATCAAGATTGATTATAACAAAATTTTTATCACATATATCTTTGACTATTTTTAATCCAAGTCCAAATCCACCTCTAGCATTATTTTCCCTATAAAAGTCATCAAATATCTTATTTTTTTGTTCTATAGTTTTTGAGTTAGTCGTAACACTAAATTCTATTTCTTCATCATTTATATAATCTAACTCCACAAGAATAGGTGACTTTGCAAAAGAGTATTTTATTGCATTTGATAAATTATTATCAATAACCCTTTGAAGTTCAATAATATTAAATTTTATGTAAATATCATTTTCTATTGTATTAATAAAATGCAATGAATTTGATTTTGCAATTTCTTCAAAAAATTCTATTCTAGAAATTAAAACTTTTGAAAAATCTAAATACTCTTTTTCATATATAACACGATCTTTTTTTACTAAGTATGATAAATCATCATAAATGTATTGGATAATTTTTGAACCTGATTCTATATTAGTAATATATTTATTATTTGGAATTTTCATTTTTAATAAATCAATATTAGTTTGAATTATCGATAAGGGAGTATTTATCTCATGAACAGAGTTTTTAATAAATTTTTTTTGAGATTCAATAAGGTTCGTTAATTCTTTAGTTTTTTCTTTGACATTGTATTCAAGGTTTTTGTTTAAATCTTCAAGCATAGTAGTTTTTAATTTTATATTATTCATCGCATCTGTGGCATAATTTGCAATTACTTTAAATTCTCCAAATATAATTCTATTTTGATTTATTGGGTCATTATTTTTTTGAGATTCTTTAAAATATTTACCAATTTCTAATACATCATTAACAATTAATATTGTTGCATTTTTATAAATAAATATAGAATATAAAACAAGCATAACAGTAAGTGATGTTATTTGTAATGTATAGTTTGATATCTTTTGATTATACTCTTCATCTTTTTCTTTAACAAGTTTATCTATTTCATCAAGATATACACCTTTCCCTATTGTCCAATTCCAATCTTTATATACATTTGCATAAGAAATCTTTTTTGCATCTTTAAATATCGCAAGTTTGTACCACAGATATTCAACAAAACCTCCATCTGGTTTTTTTGATACATCAATTAAATCTTTAATAACTTGTTTACCATCATGATTAGTATATTCAAGATATTTTTTGCCCTCTCTATCTTTTGAAATAGGATAATATAAACTCACTCCTTCAAAATCATATATAAAAAGATATTCATTAATAGTATCTGCTGTTCTAAGCTGAGCTATTGCTTCTAAAACTTCTTTTTGTATCGTTTCTTTGGATTTAGTATCTTTATATTTGTTGTTATAATATTGAATGAAATTTATTACTGAATTAACATCATTTTTAAGTAATTCTTTTTGGCTATTTGTATAATCAGTTTTTAGTGTTTTGATTTTTTCTTGTAATTCTTCATGGGAGTTGCTAATTATAATAAATGTAAAAAATGAAATTAATACAATAATAAATAATATACTGTAAACTATAAGATGATATAAACTTTTTGCTTTGAACATGAATGAAACCTTTTTTTAATTGAAGGTATAGTATCAAGATTTATATGAGAATTTACTTTGAAAGATTTTAAAAGTGGCGCGGTTGAAGGGACTCGAACCCTCGACCTCCTGCGTGACAGGCAGGCATTCTAACCAACTAAACTACAACCGCACTTTAAAATACTATTTATAAGAATAAATAGAAGTCACAAAAATAATCTTTAAAAATCTAATGCTACTGCATTTTATAACTTTTAAAAATGGTGGTCGATATAAGACTCGAACTTATGACATCTACCTTGTAAGGGTAGCGCTCTACCAACTGAGCTAATCGACCATTTTGTTACAAGAAAACTTGGTGACCCCTAGGGGATTTGAACCCCTGTGGCATGGATGAAAACCATGAATCCTAACCGTTAGATGAAGGGGCCAAGACTGTGTAACAAAATTAAAAAAATGGTGACCCGTGATGGATTCGAACCATCGGCCCCCTCATTAAAAGTGAGATGCTCTACCGGCTGAGCTAACGGGTCACATAACAAAATAAAAGTGGCGCGGTTGAAGGGACTCGAACCCTCGACCTCCTGCGTGACAGGCAGGCATTCTAACCAACTAAACTACAACCGCACTTTAAAATACTATTTATAAGAATAAATAGAAGTCACAAAAATAATCTTTAAAAATCTAATGCTACTGCATTTTATAACTTTTAAAAATGGTGGTCGATATAAGACTCGAACTTATGACATCTACCTTGTAAGGGTAGCGCTCTACCAACTGAGCTAATCGACCATTTTGTTACAAGAAAACTTGGTGACCCCTAGGGGATTTGAACCCCTGTGGCATGGATGAAAACCATGAATCCTAACCGTTAGATGAAGGGGCCAAGACTGTGTAACAAAATTAAAAAAATGGTGACCCGTGATGGATTCGAACCATCGGCCCCCTCATTAAAAGTGAGATGCTCTACCGGCTGAGCTAACGGGTCACATTGTTGTCCTTCTTTAAGTTGTTCTACTTAAATTGGACTGGAATTATAGTGCATTTGTTTTTATTTGTCAAGAGATTTTTGAAGAAATTTCAAAATTTCTTTTAAAGAGTGTTTTGCAGCTTGAATTTGCACTTCTTCTCTTGAACCTAAGAAATTATAGACATTCACTATTTTATGGGCATTACAGTCTGATATTCCAATTACAACTGTGCCTACAGGCTTCTGTTTTGAACCACCATTTGGTCCAGCAATTCCAGATATTGCAATAGCAAAATCTGCATGAAATTTATTAATTACACCTTCTAACATCTCATTTACAACTTCACAACTAACTGCTCCAAATGTTTCAAGAGTTTCATTTTTCACATTTAATTCTTGATTTTTTATTTTGTTAGAATAACTTACTATACTTCCATTAAAAATTTCAGACGAGCCAGAGATTTTAGTTATCATGCTTGCAACTAATCCACCTGTACATGATTCAGCAGTTGTAATGGTTTGTTTATTTGCTTTTAAAAGAGCTTGAAGAGTTATCATATCATTTTCATTAAAAATATCATTAAACATTGTATCTGGCCTTTAAAATTAATTTATTAAAGTATTTTATATGTTTTTGATTAAAAAAAGGTTAGTTGTATTATAAATGAGTTAAGGGATTATCTATAATAAGAGAATTTTCTCTTATTTATAGATATAAGTTGTAGTATAAAAAATTATGCGATTTCTGGATCAGTTAAATCAGCTAAGAAAGCAGCTTCATCAAATTCAAGATTTAAATAATCACAAATTACTTTAACATCTCTTTGTGCATTACCTAAACAAGATGTAGCACCTGGACTTGGAGTCATATTAAAGATAATTCCATTTTCATTTAATGATGCTTCACCAAGCATTAATTTTTTTTCAGTTTTGTTAAGAACTTGTGGTCTAACTCCACCAAATCCTTTTGCATATTCTAAATCATCAACACTTAATGAAGGAACGATTTTTCTTGCATCTTTAACAAATAAACCTTTGTTAATTCCAGGAACTTCGAATAAGAAGTTTTTAAATACATAATTTCTAATCTCTGAATCTTTTAATAAATCCCAGAAAATTTTTATAATGCTTCCATCAATATTCATAGTTTTTAAACATTGGAATATTGATTTTCCACCTTTATATCTTTCTAAAACTAATAAAGCAAGAGCAGTTGGCCCAAATCTTGTTTTACCATTTTCTAAGATATCTGGATCTCCATGAAGTGCTGCAAATGGTAATTTATCATTTTGTACCATGTATACTTTACCATTTAAAAACTCACCATTTGTGATGTAGAATGATCCAGCCATTGATAAAGAACCCATATGTTTACCATAACCCATTTTATGAGCTAAGTATAATGAGTGAGCACCTGCATCTACAACAACAAAATCTGCTGTGTAAACTGTACCATTAACAGTTGTTAATTTAAATTTATTACCAACTTTTTCAATCTCTTCAACTTCTGAATTAAAGAAAATATCAGTTGTTTTAGAAGCATCAGCATTTTGTCCTGCTTTTGCTAATTCTTTTGTCATTTCACCATAATCAACAGTAGTGTATTCGTCTTTTGCACCCATTGCAATTATTGGTTCAGGTCTGTCTTTTGTTTGTTCTTTATCTGCATAAACTAATTTTGGTTCTAATTCTCTTAGTTTTTCTTTATCCCATAACTCTAAATATGGAAAAATTTCTTTAAATTCATGATATCTTTTTGTAATAAATTCAACTTCTTTTTCTCCAACACCTAAAGCCATTTTTTGGTGTTTAAACATGATTTTGTCTTGTAAATTATATTGTAAACAAAACTTTTCAATCATTTTTGCAGTTCTTTTTGTAATTTTAGCTTTATCTAAAGTATAGTTAGTTTCGATGTCACCAACGTGGATAGTTTGTGAGTTACTTGTACCTTTTGAGTTTAAAGTAGCAAGATCTTCATATTTTTCTAATAAACAGATATTTTTAGCAGTAGAATATTTAGCTAACTCATAAAATAGAGCTGCTCCAGAGATTCCTCCACCAACAATTACGACCTCATAGTGTTTTTCATTCATTTATCATTCCTATGTTTTTTGTGAAATATTTTTGGATTCTATCATATAAATTTTTCATTTTAGATAAATAGAATCTAAAATTTTGCAAATACTAAATAAATTATAGATTTTAGTAACATTCAATCATAATTGCATTGGATATAAGTTGAAAAAATTATTATTTGATATTTATGATAAATTTAGTTTTAAATTAAATTGGATATAATCTGCGATTTAATGAAAAACTATAAATATTTTGAAAAATGAAGGTGTTATAATGGATTATAAAGAGAGTTTACTACTTCCCAAAACTGATTTTCCTATGAGAGGAAATCTTCCTAACAATGAACCCATTAAATATAAACAGTGGGACGAGAAAAAAGTTTACGATAAGATGAAAAAAAATAGAGTAGGTTGTGAATCATTTACACTTCATGATGGACCTCCTTATGCAAATGGAAATATTCATATTGGTCATGCTTTAAATAAAATTTTAAAAGATATTATTAATAAATTTCATTATTTTGAGGGAAAATCAATTAGATATGTTCCAGGATGGGATTGTCATGGATTACCAATTGAACAAAAAGTAGAAGAAAAAATTGGTTCAGAGAAGAAAAAAATACTTCCAAAATCAAAACTTAGACAATTATGTCGAGATCATGCAACTAAATTTGTTGATATTCAAAAAAGTGAATTTAAACAATTAGGTGTTATTGCTGATTGGGAAAATCCTTATTTAACAATGGATTTTAAATTTGAAGCAAATATTTATAGAGAATTATGTGCAATTGCAAAACAAGGTTTATTAATTCAAAGAAGCAAACCAGTTTATTGGTCTTGGGCTGCTCAAACAGCACTTGCTGAAGCTGAAGTTGAATATGAAGATAAAACATCTCCATCAATTTATGTGGCATTTAAACATGAATCTATTGATGCAAGTATTATTATTTGGACAACAACACCTTGGACATTACCTGCAAATACAGGAATTTCATTAAATGGTGAAGAAGATTATGTAAAAACAAGTGACAAATTTATTGTGGCGAAAAAATTATATAATGCATTAATTGAGAATGAAGTAATCAAAGGTGAAATAGTTGAAACTATAAATCCTAAAGATTTAGAAAATACAAATGCAATAAATCCATTAAATGGAAGAACTTCTAAAATTGTTTTAGGTGAACATGTTATGATGGATTCAGGATCAGGTGCAGTTCATACAGCTCCTGGACATGGAGAAGATGACTATAAAATTGGTTTAGTTTATGGTTTAGATGTAATCATGCCAGTTGATGCGTTTGGAAAATATGATGAAACAATAGTTAGAGAAAAACTTTTCAGAGATACAGAAAAATATTTAGGACTAAATGTATTTAAAGCAAATGATTTAATTCTTGAAGAGTTAGGTGATGCTTTATTAAAAAGAGTAGATATTAGACACTCTTATCCACACTGTTGGAGAACACATACTCCAATTATCTTTAGAGCAACAAAACAATGGTTTATCTCTATTGATGATAATTATGGAAAACAAAATAAAACATTAAGAGAAAATGCACTAAAAGTTGTTGAAGATTTAACTTTCTATCCTGAATGGGGAAGAAATAGATTAAAAGCAATGTTAGAAGGAAGACCTGATTGGTGTATTTCAAGACAAAGAGATTGGGGTGTTCCAATTGCATTTTTTAGAAATAAAAAAACTGATGAGATTGTTTTTGATGAAAAAGTATTAAATTACACAGCTATGATTTTTGAACAAAAAGGTTGTGATGCTTGGTATGATTTAGAAATTTCAGAATTACTATATCCAGGAAGTGGATTAAATCCTGATGATTTAGAAAAAACTGTTGATATTTTAGATGTTTGGTTTGACTCAGGTTCAACTCAAAATGCAGTTTTAAGATCTAGAAACTATGATGCTGGAACTTTCCCTGCTGATATGTATTTAGAAGGAAGTGACCAACATAGAGGTTGGTTTCAATCTTCACTTTTAACAACTTTAGCTTCAAGTGAAATCGCTCCTTATAAATCGATTTTAACACATGGATTCACTGTTGATGAAAAAGGTGAAAAAATGTCTAAATCTAAAGGAAATGTAGTTGCTCCTGATAAAGTTTTAAAAGAGTATGGAAGTGAAATTTTAAGACTTTGGGTTGCTATGAGTGATTATCAATCTGATTTAAAAATCTCTGATAATATCTTAAAACAAAATGCAGAACTTTATAGAAAAATCAGAAACACAGCAAGATTCTTACTTGCAAATGTTTCAGATTTAGAAGAGATTGTATCAGTTGATAAAATGGGACCTTTAGATAAATGGGTTGTAAATAAAGCTAAAAAAGTATTTGATGAAATTGAAGCTTCATTTAATGTATACGAATTTTCAAAAGGTTTAAATAAATTAAATAACTTTTTAGTTGTTGATTTATCTGGAATTTATTTAGATGTTTGTAAAGATAGATTATATTGTGATGATAAAAATGATATTCACAGACTTGCATCTCAAAGTGCAATGGCATTAATCGCTAAAAAATTAATCTCTACAATGGCTCCAATTTTAACTTATACAATGGATGAGTTATTAGCTTTTGCACCTGCATTTATAAAAGGTGATTGTGAAGATATATTTGATTATAAAAAAGTTGAATTACCAAATGTTGAAGTAACTATTAATGAAGCTACTTTATTTGCTGCAAAAGAGAAGTTCTCTGAAATAAAAGATGCTTTAAGTAAAGAAAAAGTTATAAAATCTACACTTGAACTAATGATTTATACTAATTGTGAAGATATAATAGCTTTAGATGAAGTAGAATCAAGTGATTGGTTCTTAGTAAGTGCTGTAACAAAAGATAAACAAAACTCTGATATACTTGGAAGTTTCCAAATAGATGGAAATGTTTTTGAAGTATATAAAGCAATTGAGCATAAATGTCCAAGATGTTGGAAGTTTACAGCTGTTAAAGAAGAAACACTTTGTAATAGATGTGAAGAAGTTTTAAAATAGGAATAAAATGTTTCAAGAAGAAGTAACACTTACTTTTGTATTCCAAACCATAGCTGTAATTCTCGTACTTATAGCTATTGGAATATATTTTGTAAAGAAGAAAGCAAAAGAGGTAAAATAAAATGATGCCATTTACAGATGAAGATTTAAAAGATCCTGTAAGTTCAATTATAAAAAATAAAATTGCCCCAATGCTTGCACGAGATGGTGGAGCAATTGAACTATTAGATATCAAAAATGCTAAGGTTTTTGTACAATTAAAAGGTGCATGTGTTGGATGTAGTGCAAGTGGTAGTACATTAAAATATATAGTTGAAAAAGAGTTGAAATCAGCGATTCATCCAGAATTACAAATAGTTAATGTACCACAAGGTATGGAAAATAAATTAGAGGAATTTTAATGATAAATGAAAGTAGAGTATTAAATGAAGCAAATAGCTTTTTCACTCAAAAAGAGTTTAATAAAGCATTGTTTTTATATTCTCAACTCTCATCAAATTTTCCACAAAATAAAGAGTATCCAATATATGCATTATTTTGTGATATTGCTAGTGAAGATGAAGAAAAAGCAATTTCACTTTATGATTATTTTAGTATTGTAAAAGATGAAAATCTTGAAGAAGCAATAAGATATGTAGAAGATGTTGTTAATGCTTATGATGGTGATATTGATAAAATGATGAATGTATTAAAAGAATTAAGTAATTCAACTGTTGAATCACTTGATGCAATAAGATATGAAGATTTTAAAAAATTAATAGAATCAAGAGGTTCATTTAGAATTGCTTTTGAAGATATAATGTTTTCAACAAAAGTAGCAATTGAGAATAAAGATGATTTTTTTGACTTTGTAACTAAATTAATCGATAATGATTTTAATAGTACAGCATATATATATTTAGATGGATTTAATGAATATTTCTCTTATGATGAAGAGATTGAAAAATTATATAAAAAATTAGAAGAGAAAAAACTTGCAGTTAATCATAAATAATAAAGTTTATACGGACAATTCAAATGAAGCAGATGAAAATTCTGTTTTTGTGGTTTCAAAACAAAATGAGAAGTTTAAAGATAGTGCAATAGCAAATGGTTGTAAAGAGATTATAACAGCAAATGAGTTGAAAAATCATTTAGATATGTCAAGTATCAAAGTTATTGGAATAACAGGAACAAATGGTAAAACAACAACTGCTGCTGCTATTTATTCAATATTACTTGATTTAGGATATAAAGTAGCTCTTCAAGGAACTCGTGGGTTTTTCATCAATGATGAAAGAGTTGAAGATTACTCTTTAACGACTCCTGTTCAACTTGGAAATTTTGCTCATATACAACAAGCTATAAAAAATGCTTGTGACTTTTTTGTTATGGAAGTAAGTTCCCATGCGATTGAGCAAAAAAGAATTGAAGGTTTAGAGTTCGCTCTTAAAATTCATACAAATATAACAAGAGATCATCTTGATTATCATAAAACTATTGACGAATATATTAGAGTTAAAAACTCTTTTTTTGATGATGATAGTAAAAAGTTAATAAATAAAGATGACAAAGTAGTTAAATATAATAGTACAAATGGTTTTGCCTACTCTTTAGATGAACCATCAACTTATAAAGTAACAGCGTACTCTTTTAAAAATGGTACTCATGTTATGTTCTCACATTTTGGTTCAATGCATTCGTTCTCTTCAAATATGATGGGAATTTTTAATGTTTACAATCTAATGGCAGCTGTTGCAGCCGCTCATATTACAACACAAAAACCACTTGATGAGATTTGCGAAGCTCTTGAAGGATTTGCAGGAGTTAGTGGAAGAATGGAAACAGTTTGTACTAATCCTTTAGTAATTGTAGATTTTGCACATACACCAGATGGAATGAAAGAGGTTTTACAAAGCTTTCCTGAAAAAGAGATTATTTGCGTATTTGGTGCAGGTGGGGATAGAGATAAACTAAAGCGTCCATTAATGGGACAAATAGCTGGGATGTATTCAAAACATATAATTGTAACTAGTGATAATCCAAGGTTTGAAGATCCTGATTTAATTATTCAAGATATTTTAGCTGGAATAAAAAATCATGGAAATGTTCAAGTTGAAATCAATAGAAAAGAAGCAATAAAAAAAGCTATGGAAATGGCAAATGAAAATTCTGTTGTTTTAGTTCTTGGTAAAGGTGATGAAGCAACTCAAACTATTTATGATAAGAAATTTCCCTTTTCTGATAAAGAAGAGATTTTAAAACATATAAAATAAAGAATTATATCAAAGGTATTTCAATTGTAAATTGACTACCTTTGTATCTATTATCTAAATAATCAAAAGTCTCATTTTCAACAAAAATTTTTCCATTCAAATGTTTTAGTACAATTTCATTACACATATATAAACCAATTCCTGTCCCTTGTTTTGGGTCTTTTGTTGTAAAATATGGTTCAAAAATTCTATCAATTATGTGTTCATCAATTCCACCAGCATTATCTTTAATTTTTATTACAATTTTATTCTCAAATTTTTCAGTTTCAAAAAAGATAAATTTATCATAATTTTTGTTTTCAAAGGCATCTATTGAATTATTTATAATGTTCATAAAAACTTGAATCATTTCTCTTTCATAGCTTTCAAATTCAATATCAAAACTGTTTTTTACAATAGTTATCTCTTTATTTTTTAATCTAATAAGAATAAGTTTTAATGTCTTTTCCAATAAATCATCTAAATTGATTAAACTTTTAATCTTACTCTTTTTGAAAAAATCTCTAAAATCTTCTATTGTATTTGATAAATATTGAGCATTCTCATTTATGCAATCAAGAGCTTTTATCTCTGAATCATCATCTAACATTCCCAGTTCTTTTTGTATTTTAATACCAGTTGCAGAAGTTGAAATAATAGACAATGGTTGTCTCCATTGATGGGCAATATTTGCAATCATTTCTCCCATAGAAGCTAATTTTGATTGTTGAATTAAAAGTAGTTCATTCTCTTTTAATTTATTTTGATTGTTAATTTGATTAGTTATGTCTTGAATAACTCCAAGCACTCCAATTACATTATCATTTTCATCTAATAAAGGAACTTTTGAAGTATTTAATATTCTAATATCATCATTTTTTGTACTAATAGTTTCTGTATAATTTAATTTAGGTTTTTTATTTGTCATTACATATTCATCATCACTCATAAAATCTTCATTTTCAATAATATTAAAATCAGAATCTTTTTTACCTAATAGCTCTTTTTCATCTTCTAAATTCATTAATTCTAAAAATAGTTTATTTGAGCCTCTGTAAATTCCATTTCTATCTTTCCAAAATATTATAATAGGTGCATTTTCTATTATATTTTCTAATATATTATTTGTGTTAGTAAGTTTGTCTTTTTCTTTTTGAAGATTAATAAAAAATTGTTTTGATAATAGATAAAGTAAAATAGAAGAAAATGTTACAAAAAATAGACCTTTGATAGTTTGCACAAATTGAAGTTTTATAGGGTCTTTAATTATAAAATTTATAGCATTGTCTGAAAAATAAATCCAAAGAAGACTAAAAATCAGATATATTATAGAGATTTTAAAAGCCGAAGAGGTATTTCTTATCATATTTATTCCTTAATAAAGAATATTATATCATAAATATAAATACCACTTCTAATGTTTTTCTAGAGATAATTTACACAGCACCCATTAAAGATTTTTTTGTTGTTCCCATTAAAGAAACCATTTCATCATAAGTTTTATCAACTGCTTCAACATTCATATTTGATAGTTCATCATAAATTTTTTCTAATTTTTCTTCATTTGAAAGTTTTTTTAATTCACCTTTTTCTAATGAGAAATAATCTAATACTTCATTCCATACAGAACTTTCATCTAACATAAAAGCAGAAAATTTAACACCTTGATATTCAAAAACACCATTAGCATCTAAATCTATTACATATAATAAGTTTACTGAATCAGCATCAAAGAACTCTTTGTATTTATCAAAAAATTGTTCAAAGTATCCAAAAGTTTCTAATTCACAAGCAAAGAATTTTATTTTATCATCTTCACTAATCATAATAACTTGTCTAGCTTGTGCTTTTGGAGGCATAACTTTAGTTTCTGAAAGTCTTTTTCCTTCTTGAATTATTAATGCTCCTCTATATCCAAATAAAGCATTATTTATTGCTCTTGAGAATGAAGGTTGCCATTCTAAGTTGTTTTCTTTTATAAAATCAATTGGTGTCATTGAGATTCCTTTTTTATTTTTTATATACAATTTCTATTCCTTTTCAAATAATCTATTTATTAGCAAGATTAAAGAAGAATTAATCTTAATTTAAATATAATCGCAACTCTAATTTTAAATTAGAACCTCACATGTATCAATCCTTGTATGGGTTGTGACAAGAGAAATCTTGACATTAAGGGATACAGAGGCTAAACCCAGATTACAATAAATATAATTCAAGGAGAATTACCATGGTTACAATGAAAGACCTATTAGAATGTGGTGTACACTTCGGTCACCAAACTAGAAGATGGAATCCAAAAATGAAAAAATTCATTTTCGGTGTTAGAAAAAATATCTATATTATAGATTTACAAAAAACATTAAGATATTTCAGATATACATATAATGTTGTTAAAGATAGAGCGGCTACTGGTCAAACAATGATTTTTGTTGGTACAAAAAAACAAGCTAGCGAAGCTATTAAAAAAGCTGCAATTTCTTGTGGAATGCCATATGTTAATCATAGATGGTTAGGTGGAATGTTAACTAACTTTGGAACAATCAAAAAATCAATTAGAAAATTAGAAATTATTAAAAAAATGAGAGAAGAAGGTCAATTAGATCTTTTAACTAAAAAAGAAGCATTAATGCTTTCTAGAAAAGAAGAAAAATTAGAATTATACCTTGGTGGTATCAAAGAAATGCACAAACTTCCTGATATGATGTTTGTTCTTGATGCTGTTAAAGAAAAAATCGCTATTCAAGAAGCTAGAAGATTAGGAATTACAGTTGTTGCTCCTTTAGATACAAACTGTGACCCTGATGTTGTAGATTTACCAATTCCTGGAAATGATGATGCAATCAGATCAATTCATTTATTTTGTAATGAAATGGCTGCTGCTATGAACGAGGGAAAAGCTGTATTAGCTGACGAAATTGGTGGAGATGTTGATCCTGTATCACAAGAAGAAACTGAAGCATTAATCGCTGAAGCTGTTTCTGAAGGTGAAAACGAAATCGTTGAAACTGAGGAAGTATAATTATGGCTGGTGCAACTCCAAAATTAATTAAAGAACTAAGAGAAATGACTGGTGCAGGTATGCTTGATTGCAAAAATGCACTAAATGAAACAGAGGGTGATTTAGAAAAAGCAGTTCAAGCTTTACGAGAAGCTGGACTTGGTAAAGCTGCTAAAAAAGCTGGAAATGTTGCTGCTGAAGGTGTTGTTGCTGTTAAAGTTAACGCTGACAATACAATCGCTACAATGTTAGAGTTAAATGCTCAAACAGATTTCGTTGCTAAAAATGAAAATTTTCTTAACTTAACGCAAGAGATTTTATCTCATGCTCAAGCTAATAATATTGTTGATGCAGAATCTTTAGTTGCATCTAACATTAATGGAATGGCTTTTCCAGAATTTTTAAATGGTAAAATTGCAACAATCGGTGAAAACTTAGTTGCAAGAAAACTTGTTTCTGTAAGTGGTACTGTTGTAAATGGTTATGTTCATACAAATGGTAGAGTTGGAGTTTTATTAGCTGCAACTTGTGATGAAGCTGCTAAAGATAAAACTTCAGCTTTATTAAAATCATTAGCAATGCACGCATCTGCAATGAAACCAACTGTTATTTCTTATACTGATTTAGATCCTGAATTTGTAGAATCTGAGAACAGAGCAATTGTTGCAGAGATTACAGCTGATAATGATGAATTAAAAAGATTAGGGAAACCATTAAAAAATATTCCTGATTTTGTTTCTAGATCTCAATTAACAGAATCTGCAATTGCTAATGCAAAAGCTGCTTTTGAAGCTGAATTAAAAGAACAAGGTAAACCAGAAAAAATTTGGGCAAATATTATTCCTGGAAAAATCGAAAGATATATTACAGATAATACTCAATTAGATGGTAGATTTGCTCTATTATCTCAAGCTTATGTTATGAATGATAAAATCACTGTTGAGCAAGCAATTGCAGAAGTTGATGCATCAATCAAAATTACTGAGTACATTAGATTTGAACTTGGTGAAGGTATTGAGAAAGTAGAAGAAGATTTCGCAGCTGAAGTTGCAAAACAAATGGGAAAATAATCGTAGTTTCATAACTATGTAAAATAAAAAAGGAAGATGTAATGAGTGAAGCTAATAAAATGGAGGCACTCATTGCAGATGACTTTTTACTGCAAGCCAAAAACTTATCTCATAAATTTGATTATGAGCTTTTCAATAATATAAATTTATCTCTATCTAAAAAAGAATCAATTGCAATTATAGGTACAAGTGGAAGTGGAAAATCAACACTTTTAAATATTTTGTCTTCTCTTTTAAAACCATCAACAGGTAATGTTGTTTTTAAAAGTAAAGATATGTATTCTTTAAATCAGGATCAATTATTAAAAATTAGAAGAGAAGATTTTGGTATAATTTTTCAAGCTCATTATCTATTTCGTGGATTTTCTGCAATTGAGAATCTTGAAATAGCTACACTTTTAAGTGGTGAAAATATTGACAAAAATCTATTAAAAGAGTTAAATATAGATTATGTTATAAACCAAGGTGTAGGTGAATTAAGTGGTGGTCAACAGCAAAGACTTTCAATAGCAAGAGTTATGACAAAGAAACCAAGAATTATTTTCGCTGATGAACCAACTGGAAATTTAGATAAAGATACGGCAAATATTGTAATGAATACTTTATTTAATTACATAAAAAACAATGATGCTGGTTTAATACTTGTAACACATGAACATGAATTAGCTATGAAATGTGATAAAGTTTATAAGTTACAAGATTTAATATTGCAGGAGATAAAGTGACTATATTATTAATATGTGATGCTGCAATCATTGAACATATTTTTGTATTAGTTTGTAAAAGACTAAATATTAAATTGTCGATTCAAAAAACTAATAGTGTTAATGAAAAATTTGATTTGATTATTATTGATCAAAGTTTTATTGATGATAAATTTAACACTATAAAACAATTCTCAAAGAAATTAGGTGCAATTAGCTCAGAAGAATTATCTTTTGATAAGTCAAGAGATTTTATCATTCCAAGACCTTTTTTACCTACAAAACTTGAATCAATTTTAGCAGAACAAATAGTTATAATAAAAGATGATAATGAAAAAGAAAGAGTTGCCGTTTCTAAACCTTTTGTTAATCATTATAGTGAAGATGAAGATGTAATTATACCAATTACAACAAAATATGTTGAATCTATGGAAGATAATGAAGAAGATGATTTTGAAAATGAAGAAGAAGATGAAAGTATTGTTAATTCAGCACAATTTCATATGGGCGGAATTTTAGATCACAGTGAATTAAGCAAGATAAATAATATTTTACGAGAAGATAATATTCAAAATGAGATTAATTTAGAAAAAAATGATTGGAAAGATATCTCTGCAATCATAGATGACGCCTTAGATGAAGTAAAAGAGTACGAATTTGATCTTTCATCACCTCCTGTAAAACCTTATAATTTAGTGTTAAGTGATTTTAATATTAATGAATTAAGGCCATTATTAGAAAAATTTGATCAAACAGTTATTGATAAACTTTCAAGTGGAGAAAGTGTTGATATTAGATTAAGTTTGAAGGATTAATTTTGATAAAAGAAAAAAAAGGTGCAATTTTAATACTTTCAGGTCCAAGTGGTTGTGGAAAATCTACTTTACTAAAAGAAGTTTATAAAGATATAGATGATTACTATTTTTCTATTTCAACAACTACAAGAGCTCCTCGAGTTGGAGAAGTAAATGGTGTTGACTACTTTTTTGTTACAAAAGAAGAATTTGAAGCTGACATTAAAAATAATGATTTTTTAGAGTATGCAAAGGTTCATGATAACTATTATGGAACTTCATTAAAACCAATTAACAAAGCTTTAGCAGAAGGAAAACTTGTTATCTTTGATATTGATGTTCAAGGCCATGAGATTGTGAGAAATAAGCTTGATTCTATAGTTACTTCTGTTTTTATTACAACCCCATCTTTAGAAGTTTTAGAAGCAAGGTTAAATAGTAGAAATACAGACAGTATTGAGATTATTGAAAAAAGAATTAAAAATGCAAAAGGTGAAGTGGAATATTTCCAAGATTATGATTACCTAATAATCAATGATGATTTGCAAACAGCTGCAAAACAATTGGTTTGTATCGCGAATATCACAAGAATAAAGAGCACGCTTTTTGAAAAAACTAATATTGTATCAAGTTGGTTAAATTAACCTTACTTGATAGAATCGTAACTAAGAGGTTTATCAAAGTAATAACCTTGACAGTAATCTATATTTAACTCTTTAATTTTATTATAAATATCTTCATCAGATACATATTCAGCAACCGTTTTTACTTTAAACTCTTTTGAAAAGTTTGCGATTGTATTTACTATTATTTCTAAATCTTTTGAGCTATTTATTCTTTCAATTAATGAACCATCAATTTTAACAAAGTCAATATCAAGTAAAGTTAATAGGTTAAAGTTTGAATATCCAGCACCAAAATCATCTACTCCAACAATACAATCAAATTTTTTTATTTCAGCAATAAATTTTGCAACTTCATTAAAATCTGAAATCTCTTCTGACTCAAGTATTTCAAACTCAAGGAATTCTGTAAAGTCTTTATTCTGTTCTAATATTTCATAAATAAATGCAGTTGTTTCTTCATTTGCAATATCATCAAATGAAATATTTACAGAAACCCTTTTATTCTTATTTTTAATTAATTTAAAGGCATCTTGAATAACAATTTTTATGATATTTGGATAGAGTTTTGTTTTTTTAGCAACATTAATAAAATGAAAAGGAGCAATCTCAACACCTTCTTTTGTGATGTATCTAATTAGCGCTTCATATTTATGAACTTCTTTTGTTTTTGTATCAACAATAGGTTGAAAATATGCTTGAAATAGATTTTCTCTAAATCCAACTTTTAATTGTTTTACCCATTTGATATTCTCCTCAAAAGATTGTTGAATCTTAAATGATTCGTTATAAATCATTATTCTTTGAAGTTTTGTTCTTGCATAATTAATTACCCTTTGAGAGTATTTAAATGCTCTTGCTCCATCTCCTTGTGCAATTCCAATAGTAATATTTATATCAATTTCATCTTCATCAATAAGTAAAGACTCTTTTTCAATTTTATCTGCAAATGTTTTACAAAGGTTATAAAATTCATTTACATCTTGATTATGTTTTCTTGCAACAATAGTGAATTTATCAGCTTCAATTCTATAAACAATATAATCTTCTTGATTAAAATAGCTTTTTAATTTATTTGCAAGTTCAAATAAAATTGTGTCACCAATTTTTTCTCCAAACAAATCATTAACAGTTGAAAATTCATCAATATCTAATAAAGCCATTAAATCAATATCATTTTCATCTAAATCTTTTTTTAATTTATTTCTATTTGGAAGATTCGTAAGTTTATCTGTGTATAAATCTTTTAATTCATGATAAATCAGTGATTGAGACATAACTTGTAAAAGTTTTGCAATATCAATAGGTTTTAAAACATATTTATCAATTCCAATATCTATGGCTTCAAGTAAATACTCTTTATTTGAAAATGCAGTTGCTACAATGATTGGAATATTTAGGTTTATTTTTTTTATCTCTTTTACCATATCTAAACCATTTAAAATAGGCATATTTACATCTGTAATAATTAAGTCAATTTCATTTTCATGTTCTTTAAATAGCTCTAATCCTTCTTGTCCATTTTGAGCAACAAATTGTTTTTTGGTAAAGCCTTTTAGAATTTGATGTGTAACTTCTCTTAAATCCTTTTCATCTTCGGCATATAAAATAGTTATATTTTTTAGTATTGAAATATTGTTTATCATTATTAAGACTCTCTCCAAAATTATTAAGATATAATATCATAATAAAGCATAATATCTAAACAATCGATGGGAATTACTTTGTAGATAATATGTAGCAATAGTAGGAGTTTTTTTGTCAAAAATCAAATGTAATCATTGTCACTTAGAATTTAGTGAAAATGTGATGATAAATGAGGGTGATTTAAATTTTTGTTGCAAAGGATGTCAAGGTGTTTATCATATTTTAAAAGATGATGGACTTGAATCTTTTTATGATAAGTTAGGAAATAAAACTCTTGCTCCTCCTTTAAAAATAACAAATGATGATGTGACAAGATTTGATTCAAAGAACTTTTTAGATAATTATGTAAGTGTTACAAAAGATGGATTTAGTCAAATTGATTTGATTATTGAAGGAATTCATTGTGCTGCTTGTGTTTGGCTAAATGAGAAAGTTTTATACGAAACAAAAGGCATAATTGAAGCGAATATAAATTTTACTTCAAATAAAGCCAGAATTGTTTGGGATGATGATAAATTAAAACTATCAGAAATTATTTTAAAAATAAGAGCTATTGGATATGATGCTTATGCCTATGATTCAACAGTAGCAGATGAACAAGCTTCAAAAGCAAAAAGAGATTATTTTATTCGTATGATGGTTGCAGTAATTGCAAGTATGAATATCATGATGTTAAGTGTTGCTAAATATACTGGATTTTTTACTGGAATTTCTGAAGAAGTAAAAAATATGATTCATATAGGAGAGTTTTTACTTTCTACTCCGGTTTTATTTTATAGTGGATGGATATTTTTCAAAGGTGGATATTACGGATTAAAAAATCGCATGGTTAATATGGATTTTTTAGTAGCTTCTGGTTCAACTCTTACTTATGTTTATTCAATGTTTATTTTATTTGGAGCAAAGGGTGAGAGTTATTTTGATTCTGTTGCCATGATTATTACTTTTGTATTAGTAGGTAAATATTTAGAAGTTATTGGTAAAAAATCTGCTGTTGATACTTTAGATAAAATAAAATCTAGTTTACCACTTGAAGCTGTTGTAATTGAAAATAATATTAAAAAAACTGTGGCACTTAATAGTATTAAATTAGGCGATATTATTGAGATTAAAGCTGGTGAAAAAGTTCCAGTTGATGGGAAAATTACAAAAGGTGAAGGATTCTTTGATGAATCAACACTTACAGGAGAATCAATTCCCGTATATAAAAAATTTGCTGATACAGTATTTAGTGGAACAATAAATAGTAATGCTTTAATTGAATATGAAGTTACTAAAGATTTTAAAAATTCTACATTTTCATCTATTGTTACACTTTTAGAAGATTCTTTAAATTCAAAACCAAAAATACAAACAAAAGCTGCTGAAGTTTCAAAATATTTTACAGTTTCTATTTTGTCTTTAGCCTTGGCTACTTTTTTAGTTTGGTATTTCTTTGGAGTTGATTTAGGATTTAATTATTCAGGTGCAAATCATTTTGAAAAATCATTTATTGTAGCTGTTTCAGTAATAGTGATTGCTTGTCCTTGTGCTTTAGCCCTTGCAACACCAATGGCTAGTTTAGTGGGAATCTCAGAACTAGCAAAAAAGGGTCTTTTATTTAAAGAAGCAAAATTTATTGAATCTTTGGCCCTTGCAAATACTGTGGTTTTTGATAAAACAGGAACTTTAACAAAAGGCGAATTAAATGTTGTAAATGTGCAAATCTTAGATAATAATATTCATAAATTGAATCTTTTATACTCTTTAATATGTGCTTCAAATCATCCTGTGAGTCTTTCAATTAAAAAGTATTTAAATCAAAAATATGAATTAGAAGATAAAAGATTAGATAATGTAAAAAATATTGAAGCTAAAGGAATGAGTGCTAGTTATACAAATGTCGATGGAAAAATATTTGAGCTTTTAGGTGGAAATTTAGAATTATTAAAACAAAATGATATTGATTATAATTTTGATTCAAATCAAACAGTTTATTTTTTTAGTATAAATAAAAAAGTAATAGCAAGTTTTGAATTAGAAGATCAAATAAAAGATAATGCAAAAGAGTTAATAGAATTTTTATATAATAAAAATATTGAAGTTGTGATGTTAACTGGTGATAATGAAAATGTTGCTTCAAATATTGCAAAACAGTTAAATATAAAAAAATATTTCTCTTTTCAAACACCAGTTTCAAAAGCAAATTATATTAAAGAGTTAAAAAAACAAAATAAAGTAGTTGTAATGGTGGGTGATGGAGTAAATGATAGTGTTGCTTTAAGTAATGCAGATGTTGCAGTTGCAATGGGAAATTCAGCAGATGTTTCTTTGGCTATTTCAGATATAGTATTGTTAAATTCATCTTTAAATTCTTTAAAAGATGCATTTATTATTTCACGAAAAACATATAAATTTATCAAACAAAATTTAACTTTATCTCTGATTTATAATATGATTACAATTCCTTTAGCAATGTTAGGTTTTGTAATACCATTAATAGCAGCATTGTCAATGAGTTTGAGTTCCTTAATGGTTGTCTTAAATTCACTTAGAATAAAAATGAAATAATGCTTTGTAATTAAAGCTTTTTAAAAGGAACAAAGATGATAGATGACACACTTTTTTTTATGTTAATTGTAGGAATTATAATTTCTGCTGGAATGTTATTACTTTTTATTTGGGCTGCAAGATCTGGTCAATTTGATGATGCTAATAAAATGGTAAATGGTTTATTATTTGATAGTGTTGAAGATTTAAATGATGCAATTAACAAAGAAAAAAGTTTAAAAACTGCAAAAGCTGAAAAATTAAAAAGTGAAAAAGAGAAGTTAAAAAAAGAGGAAAACTAGCCAATAAAATTGACTAGTTTAAAAAAATTATTTCATTGCAGAAATTTGTTTAGCTAAATCAGCAATATCAGCGTCAGATAATTTAGCAGTTTGACCTTTCATAACAGCACCCATACCATGAACATTTAAAGTTCCAGCTTTGTAACCATTTAAAGATTCAATAATTTTAGCTTCATCCCATCCAGCAATAATAGCTGATTTACCTAAAGCTGGTTTTTCAAATTTTGCACCATGACATCCAGCACATGCAGCAGTTGAAGCTGCTGATAAAGAAGCTGCAGTCATAGCAGCGAACATTGCAGATAATACGATTTTTTTCATTTTTTCTCCTTAAATTTTAGAAAAAATATTTTAGCTTTTTTTTCTTTCTTTAGGCTTAATATTTTTACTTAATTAGTGTAAGTTTTCCCTATAATTGTATATATTTTGTGAAATATTATTTCATTTTTTTTTGCAAAGATAAAGGCACTTTTTTATATAGTATATTTTTTTTAAAAGGCGTATGAATTGAATCAAAATGTTTTAAATATAAATAATCTAAATTTTTATTATAAAAAAGAAAATCCTATTTATAAAGATTTCTCTTTAGAATTAAATAAAGGAGAATTAGTAACTATTTTTGGTAAAAGTGGTAGTGGAAAAACTACACTTTTTGAACTTATATTAGGAAGTTTAAAACCAATAAGTGGAACTATTGAAAAATCAAAAATAGCTATGATATTTCAAGATCCATACAACTCTTTTCATCCAACTTATTCAATATTAGAACAAATAAAAGATATAGTTGGCGATATTCCTCAAAAACAGTTAGATGAATATTTGAGTAAATTAACATTGCAAAGAGAAATATTAGATAAAAAATCATATGAATTAAGTGGTGGACAACTTCAAAGATGTTCGATTTTAAGAGCACTTTTAATGAAACCAGATTTACTTTTAGTTGATGAGCCAACATCAGCTTTGGATAATATCATAGCTTATGATGTGATGAAATTATTAATTACATTATTAGATAAATGTGCTATTTTATTAATCACACACGATTTAGATATGGCTTCATGGTGTAGCGATAAAATTATAAGGTTAGAAGAGAATGCAAGAAAATAAAAAAGCGTTAGTACTACTTAATATGGGTGGTGCTAGAAATAAAGCTGAATTAAAAATGTTTTTAACAAATATGTTTAATGATATAAATATTTTAACCATAAGAAATGCATTTATTAGAAAAATGATTGCATTTTTTATAGTAACAAGAAGACTTGATAGTGCTTGGGAGAATTATGAACACATAGGAAATGCATCACCTATAAATCCCTTAACTGAAAAATTAGTAAGTAAATGTAATGAAAAAATAGAAGATTTCAAAACTTATCAAGTAATGAGATATACTCCACCTTTTGCAAATGAAGTAATTGAACAAATGATGAAAGATGGAATAAATGAAATAGTTTTACTTCCCTTGTATGCACAATATTCAACAACAACTACTAAGTCATCTATTGAAGATTTTATAGATTATTTACCATATACTTTTGGAAAAAATATAAGATATATTGAAACTTTTTATAAAAACGATAAATTTAATGAATGTATTGTAAATGAGATAATAAAAAACGCAGAAGATTCAACTGAATATAATCTGATTTTTTCAGCCCATGGACTTCCTCAAAAAATTGTAGATGCGGGTGATCCATATGAAAAACAGATGGTTGAACATGTGCAAATACTAAGTGAAAAGTTACTATTAAAAGGGGTAAATTTTAAATCAATAAACTTAGCGTATCAATCAAAAGTAGGGCCTTTAAAATGGCTTGAACCATCTTTAGATGATATGCTAAAAAACTTTAAAGATGAAAAAGTGATAATTTATCCAATTGCATTTATTGTTGATAATTCTGAAACAGATTTTGAATTAAATATTGAGTATAGAGAAATTGCATTAGAATTAGGAATTAGTGAATATAAAGTATGTCGTTGTTTAAATGATAGTGATGAATTTATTGAAACTATAAAGGATATTATAAAAGATTAAAGGATCAGTATGCAAGAGCAGATTTTATTAGATATAGTAAAAAAATCTATAGAAAAGAAATTTGATTCTACGGTTAAAATTGATAAAGAAAAACTTTTAAAAGACTATTCATTTTTAACTCAAAATAGTGCAACATTTGTAACTTTAACTTTAAATGGACAACTTAGAGGATGTATTGGAACTTTACAAGCACATCGTTCACTTTTTGATGATTTAATGTCAAATGCATTTGCTGCTGCTTTTGAAGATCCAAGATTTTATGAGTTAACATTAGAAGAGTATAAAAAAATCAATATTGAGATTTCTATTTTAACAACTCCTTATGAAGTAATTTATTCAGATATTGAAGATTTGAAATCAAAAATCAAACCAAATATTCATGGGGTTATTTTACAAAAAGATGGTAAAAGAAGCACATTTTTACCACAAGTTTGGGAACAACTCTCTAGCTTTGAAGAGTTTTTTTCTCATCTTTGTTATAAAGGTAGTTTTGAAATAAATTGTTTAGAGTCTCATCCTCAGGTTTTTACTTATGAAGTAAATAAAATAAAACTAAAATAAAAATAAGTAGGTTTTCATATGAGTATTAGAAAATCAGTTGTAAGTGGAAGTTTTTATCCTGATAAAAAAGAAGAGATTTTAAAATACATAAATCATTTTAATAGTGTTAAAACAAATGTAGAAACCTTTGAAAATATAAAAGCTATTATTGTTCCCCACGCTGGATATATTTATAGTGGATTTACTGCAAATTTGGCTTATCAATTAGTTTCATTTTCAGGCAAAGATATAAAAAGAGTTGTTGTATTTGGACCATCACATAGAGCTTATTTAAAAGGTGCAAGTGTTGCTTTGTATGATGAATATGAAACGCCACTTGGAAATCTAAAAATTGATAAAGAGTTTTCCCAAAAACTAATAGATAAATATGAGTTTTTAGAGTTTAACGAAGAGTGTGAATTTGAACATTCAACGGAAACCCAAGCACCATTTATAAAACACTATTTTAATGAAGTACAATTAGTTGAGATAGTTTATGGTGAAATTGATTATAAAAATTTATCAAAAGTGATTGATGAGGTTTTAAAAGATAAGCAGAATTTTGTAGTAATAAGTACAGATTTAAGCCATTTTTATACCCTTGAAGAAGCAAATAAAAAAGATAATATTTGTTTAAATGCAATAGATAAAAAAGATTTAGAGATGTTTGATTATTGTGAAGCTTGTGGAAAAACTGGTGTGAAAGCCATTATAAATTGGGCGATTAAAAATAATTATGAAACAAAGGTACTAAACTATTGTACAAGTGCCGATGTTACAAAAGATAAAAGCAGAGTTGTTGGATACACATCAGCTCTAATAGGAAAATAAAATGTTTATATTTAAAAAAATAGTTTCAGCTTTTTTGTTGCCAATTCCCATTGGTCTTTTTTTACTTCTTGTAGCTTTTCTTTATTTGATGTTTAACTCTTATAAAAAAGCAAAGATATTTTTATTTTTAGGACTTAGTTGGTTTTTAATATTCTCTTTTCAGCCTTTTTCAAATGCTCTTTTATCTCCACTTGAGAATTCATATCCCGCACTATTGCAAACGCCAAAGGTAAACTATATTTTAGTTTTAGGAAGTGGACATAAAACAAATGAGAGTTTAAGTATCACTTCTCAGGTAAAAATGGTGGCAATAAATAGATTGGTTGAGGGAATAAAACATTATAGAAATCTTGAAAATGCAAAACTGATAGTTTCAGGATATGGCTCAAACGATGAAAATTCTCACGCTTTTATGCAAGAGAGATTGGCTATTTCTTTGGGTGTAAAACAAGAAGATATTATTAGACTTGATACAACAAAAGATACAAAAGAAGAAGCAATCGAAGCCAAAAGAGTTGTAGGAGATGAAGCTTTAATTTTAGTAACAAGTGCCTCTCATATGAAAAGGGCAGTTTTACTGTTTCAAAAAGAGGGATTACATGTGATTGCAAGTCCTACAAATCATTTAGCTTATAAAGATGACTCTTATTCGGCATATTTTTCTGCAAAAAATATTAGAAATAGTGAAATGGCTATTCATGAATATTTAGGATTAGCTTATTCTTGGTTAAAAAATGAAATTTGATATTAGATTTATCTAATCTTTGATACTATTGCAACAAAGTTGCAAGTAAAGGTTTTTTAGTGAAATTAATAAATATTAGTAATTTATTTTACAAATATAATAAAACAGATGTATTAGAAGATATAAATTTATCAATAAAAGATGATGATTTTTTAGCAATAATTGGTCCAAATGGTGGAGGAAAATCTACTTTATTAAAACTAATTTTAGGTTTATTAACACCTCAAACTGGGAAAATTGATAAAAAAATAAAAAATAGTTTAATAGGATATGTACCTCAAAATACAAATTTAAATATAGATTTTCCAATCACAGCTTTGGAAATAGTTTTAATGGGACATACAAGTTCAAAAAGAAAAATATTTGGTTATTCAAAGGAAGATATTGCTTGTGCAATGGACTCTTTAAAAAAAGTTAGTATGGCAGAATTTGCCAATTCAAAAATTGGTGATTTAAGTGGAGGTCAAAGACAAAGGGTTTTCATTGCCCGAGCGCTTTGTTCAAATCCAAAAATCATGTTACTTGATGAACCAACTGCAAGTATTGATGTAAAAGGTCAAAGGGAGATTTATGAGTTGTTAAAAGAGCTTAATAAATCAATTTGCATAGTTGTAGTTAGCCATGATATTTCAGTTTTATTAAACTATGCAAAAAATGTAGCGCATATAAATAAAAACCTAGTTTATCACACTTTAGAAAATATGCAAAAAAATATAAATACACAAGATGACCATTTATGTGAAGTTGAGCTTTTATCAGCTTTAGGAAAATCTCATGTTTGTTGTGAACACACTCATTAAAGGCAAAAGATGTTAGAAATATTACAATATGATTTTATTCAAAATGCCTTAATTGCAGGAGTTCTAATCTCAATAGCAGCAGGAATAATAGGTTCACTGGTTGTCGTAAATAAGATTACCTTTTTAACAGGTGGAATCGCTCACAGCTCTTATGGTGGAATTGGACTTGCTATTTATTTAGGGCTTCCAGTGTTATTTGGAGCAACAGTTTTTGCAGTCTTAACAGCTGTTATAATTGCAATAATCACTCTAAAAAATAGAACACGAATTGATGCTATTATTGGTATGATGTGGGCAAGTGGAATGGCGATTGGTATTATATTCGTGGATTTAACACCTGGATATAATGTGGATTTGTTGTCATATCTTTTTGGTTCAATCATTGCTGTTTCAAGGGATGATTTGATTTATATGAGTGTTTTAGATATTTTTATTATCTCAATAGTTGTATTTTTTTATAAACAGATTTTAGCAGTTTCTTATGATAGTGAATTTGCAAGTTTAAGAGGTATAAATGTAAAGTTCTTTTATACTCTAATTTTGATTCTAGCAGCACTTTGTGTGGTGGCAGCTATTAAAGCTGTAGGATTGATTTTGGTAATTGCACTTTTGACAATCCCCACATATCTTGCAGAAAGTTTTGCATCAAGGCTTTCAAGTATGATGATACTTAGCTCTATTTTAGCTACGATATTTACTATTTTAGGTTTAGTTGTCTCTTACACTTATGATATTAGTTCAGGTGCTAGTATTATTATGGTTGCTGTTGTTGTTTTAGGACTTGTAAAATTAATAAAATAGTAAGTATTTTAAATTGAATCATTTATGAGTCTTTCGTTCAATATTCTAAATGAAAAAGAGCAAGAGAATATGGCTTCTTTTAAAGTAGATGAATCAAAAAAAAGAATAATAGAAATAGAACAAGAAAAGAATAGTTTTATAAGTGAGTTTAAAGACACAAAATACCAAGAACTACTAAACCTAAAAAAAGAACTAAGAAACCTTCAATCAGAAATTAACGCAATAAAATTCCAAAATCAAAAACAATCAATCATAAGTCCAACAGATGGTTATGTAGCAAAACTAATGATAAATACAATTGGTGGTGTTGTAAGTGCGCACGAAAAACTAATCTCAATAGTTCCAAAAGACTCTCCACTAATTGTAAAAGTAAATGTACTAAATCAAGATATAGGTTTTATAAAAAAAGATATGAATTCTAAAATCAAAATAGATACTTTCTCTTTTCAAAAATATGGATTTTTCGAGGGAAAAATAATCAATGTAGGAAATTTCTCAATAGATGATGAAAAACTAGGACCAGTTTATGAAGTAAAAATAGAACCAAATGGAAAAACTTTAAATGTAGAAGGTAAGGAAAGATACCTCGAAGCAGGAATGAGTGTAACAGCTGAAATAAAAGTAGGAAAAAGAAGAGTAATAGAGTTTTTTATCTATCCAATAATTCAGTATTTGGATGAGGGGTTGAGTGTTAGGTGATGAAAATTAAAAATAAAATAATAAAAAAACAAAAAAAGAGTTTCTGTGACACTGTATGTGACGTTTAATTGGTAGAATAAAAAAATTAGAAAAAAAGTTATGAAATTGATAAAGGAAGATTTGATATGAAGAATAGATTTAGAAAGAGGTCAATATGTCAGGAATAATTATATTTCCAATAGTTTTAATATATATATTTGTTGCTTTTTTAATATATAAATTAGTTTTAAAAAATACAAATAAAAAGTTTTTCTCAAGGATGATTTTTATTGGAATATTAACTTTCCCCTTTTGGGATTTGATAATACAAAAAGGAATAAAAACAATTTTTGAAATATCAGGAGTATTAGAACCTAAAATTTATGCTTATCCTGAAAAGGATGAGAATGGGATGATTGAAAGTTTGAGTTTAGTTAAAGTTAAATATTTACCTAAAGATTTGATATTAAATGATGAAATATCTATACATAGGCAGTTAAAAAGAATAGTGAAAGATTTTTATGAAACAAGTGTTTATAATGAAAAAGAAAAATTTGATAGTTCTATTTTTCGTATTAATATAGATGAGAATTCATATTCATATGTTAAAGAAGAGTATTCAAGATTTAGATTTATAGTTACAATGGATATTAAATTATTTGGGCTTTATAAAATAAAAAAATATCAGTTAATTGATACTAAAAAAAATATTTTACTAGGAGATTTTTCTGAAATTATATTTTTAGATACATTTTCTAATTTTAGACAAAATATTTTGCTTTTACAAACAGGTAATGGTAATAATATGTTTTATGTTTCAAATATAAAAACTGATAATTACTATAAAGAATTAATGAAAAAATTAGAAATAATACAAATAGGAGAATAAAATGGCAATAAATTTAGAAACAGCATTAACAAATGGATTATTAGCAGAATTGGCTTATTTAGAATTGGAAAATTATACGGGTAGTTTAACAAATTTTCCTCGTTCCCAACGTCCACGTTGGGAATGCATATAAAAACTAAATAAAATAAGAGAAATAAAAATGGGCAGAAGTAGATATAAAATATATGAACCAACATATCCGCATTTTATAACTTGTACTATTTTACACTGGATACCAATATTTACAAGAACTGAAACAACCAATATTATATTTGATAGTTTAAAATTTCTTCAAAAAGAAGATAATCTAAAAATATATGCTTATGTAATCCTTGAAAATCATCTTCATATGATTGTGTCAAGTGATGATGTTTCAAAAACAATTAGAAAATTTAAATCCTTTACTGCAAAAGAGATACTAAAATATCTTCAAATTAAAAATGTAAAAACAATACTAGAACAATTGGCTTTTTATAAGAAAGCACATAAAACCCAAACAACTTATCAACTTTGGCAAGAAGGATTTCAACCAAAACTTATAAAAGATGAAAAAATGATGATAGAAACTATAAATTATATTCATCAAAACCCAGTAAAAAGAGGATATGTTGATGTTGCAAAACATTGGAGATATTCAAGTGTAAGGGATTATGAAGATATAAAAGGTTTGATTAATGTGGAAAGATTGTTTTAGTTTGGGTTTTAGTATGCATTCCCAAGCTAGAGCTTGGGAACGAAGATAAAATCCACTAAAAAAGGATTATTTGGCTATAATCAACTATTAAACACAAAAAAAGAAACGGAAAAACCAAAATGAATGAAAAACAAATAAACGAACACATCTATGTTGGTGAGTTAAATACTCTTGCAGTTAATAGAGTTAGCGAACCTGGAATCTATCTAATTAGTGATGACCAAACAGAAGTTCTACTTCCAAATGCCTATGTTACAAAGTCTATGGAAATAGGTAGTTTTCTTGATGTATTTATATATACAGACAGTGAAGACAGACTAGTAGCAACAACACTAAAACCTTATGTATATTTATATGAATTTGCTTCTTTAGAGATTGTTGATTCTATGAAATTTGGAGCATTTGTTGATATTGGATTACCAAAACATATCTTAGTTCCTAAAAATAAACAAAAGGGAACTTACTCTATTGGAAATACAAAGGTTTTACAACTTCAACTAGACGAGAGAACAAATAGATTAATAGCTTCAGAAAAATATGATTTATTAAAAGAGATAAAAGATTTAGAAAAAAATGCTGAGGTTGAAATTATACTTTATTCTAAAACACCACTTGGATATAAAGTTATAGTAAATAACTCTTATGATGGAATGATTTATCATACAGAGATTTTTGAAAATCTAAAAATTGGTGATAAAAAAAGAGCTTATGTAAAAAATATTAGAGATGATAATAAAATAGATATTTCACTTCAAAAAATTGGTGAAAAACCATCAGGAGATAAAGTTTTTGATGTATTAGTTAAAAATGGTGGAAAATTGAATTTTACATATAAAAGTGAAGCTGAAGATATAAATAAAGTATTTGGAATTAGTAAAAAAGCTTTTAAAGCATCATTGACAAAACTAATAAGTGAGGATAAAATTATCCTTGAAGAAGATGGTATTAGAGTTAAATAGTAACAGATAAAATAATTACATCTTGATAGCAGATAATTAAGAGTATATTTATCCTATTTGATTATAATTTCGTATAAATTTAAATAAATTAAAGGAAAATAATAATATGGCAACAACAAAATTAAAAGGTAATGAAGTAACTTTAAGTGGTACAGATGTAAATGTAGGAGATATTGCTCCTGTAGTTACAGTTGTAGCAAAAGATTTATCTGATGTTCAAGTTGGTGGACAAAAAGGAAAATCTCAAATCGTAGTTGTAGTTCCATCTTTAGATACAGCAGTATGTGCAGCTGAAACTAGAAAATTCAACGAAGCAGCAGCAAAAATTGAAAATGCAGAAGTAATCGTAGTTTCTATGGATTTACCATTTGCAATGGGAAGATTTTGTACAACTGAAGGAATCGAAAACTTAACTGTTGGTTCAGATTTCAGAGCAAAAGCTTTCGCTAAATCTTATGGAGTTTTAATCTCTTCAGGAGCATTAGCAGGTGTTGCTTGTAGAGCAGTATTTGTAATTGATGCAAATGGAATTATTTCTTATAAAGAAATTTGTCCAGAAATTACAGAAGAGCCAAATTATGAAGCAGCATTAGCAGCAGCTAATGGTGTTGTAGCATCTTCTGGTTCTTGTGGAACTGGTTGCGGTTGTCACTAATCTTAAATAAATAAAAGCCATCGTTTTTGATGGCTTTTTCCCTCTTTTTGTTTTATAACTCAAATAAGTAGTATAATGATTTAGACTAAATTTATTAGTAGGAGTAAAATTATGTTAAAAAAATTACTAAAAATCACACTGTTCTTTTTCTTTGGAGTACAAACTTTATTTGCAGCAGCTGTAAATGATGGATTTGTAGAATATAAAAATGGAAATAACGAACAAGCTATCGAAATATTTAAACAAGCTTGCGAAAATGGTGCTTCATCTGGATGTTATAATCTAGGACTCATGTATTATAATGGAACAAATGTTGAACAAGAATATTTTAAAGCAGCAGAAGCTTTCTCGAAAGCTTGTGATGGTGGTCATGTAAATGCTTGTTACAACTTAGGATATATGTATCAAAATGGTTTTGGAGTTCGATTAGATTCTAAAAAAGCATTATCTTTATATGAAAAAACTTGTGATGCTGGATTAGGAGCTTCTTGTTATAATATTGCAAATATGTATTCCCTTGCAGATGGAGTTGAAAAAGATACTTTTAAAACAGTAGAGTATCTTACAAAAGCTTGTAATTTGAATCACTCAAAAGCTTGTTATAACCTAGCTGTTAGATACAATAATGCAGATGGAGTTGAAAGAAACTTTGCAAGATCGGCATTACTTTATGAAAAATCTTGTGGTTTAGGATTTTCAAAAGCTTGTTATAATTTAGGAATTATGTATTTAGATGAAAAATATTATGTAAGAAATAATCAAAAAGCATCTGAACTTTTCAAAAAAGCTTGTGATATGAATCTTAGTGAAGCTTGTACAGCTTACGATAATTTAAATAAGTAAATAATTTGACTTGTTTACAATCAAGGCTTTAATTTTTCATAACAGATAAAATCTCTTAAAAATTTAGGAGATTTTATGTTGTTACTTTGGTATAAAAAGTTTTCTTCTCAACCACACCAACCCTTTTTTACAAGTGGGATTCTATTTTTCATACTTTTTATGGTTTTATTTGTTTTATCAAATTCAAATATTTTGCTTTTAGATACTTCAATTTTGACTTATCATTCTTATAGTATGGTTTTTGTTATATTTATTCAATTCTTTTTGGGATTCTTATTTGTTGTTTTTCCTCGATTTTTAGCCCAAGCTGAAATAAAAACAGAAGTTTATATGAAACAATTTTTCTTATATTTCATCGCTTCTTTTGGAATTCTTTTAACTTTGATTTTTTACTCTAAAATCACTTTTATTTTTGAGATTTTGATGTTAATTGCTCAAATTATAAGTTTTAATTTATTATATACAATTCACAAAAAAAGTGCTGTTAAAATAAAAGAAGATACAAAATGGATCTTAATTGCATTTTTGTCTGGCCTTATTTTTCATGGTTTATTTATTATTTCAAATTTAGATTTTCTTTACTCTTATGAAGTTTCAAAACTTGCTATAAATGGTGGATTTTATCTATTTATTTTTATGATAGTTTTTACAATTTCACAAAGAATGATTCCTTTTTTTACAACTGCAAAAGACCCAACTTATAAAATAAACAAGAGTGAAAACCTTTTAGTTTTAGTATTTGGTTTTTTAGTTTTAAAAGTCATCTTGCTATCTTTTGATAATGTAAAAATAAATATAATTGCCGATGTTCCTTTGTTTATAATAATCACAAAAGAGTTAATAAAATGGAAACTTCCAATCTTTAAAGTTCCCTCAATTGTATGGGTCTTATATCTTGGACTTTATTGGATTCCAATAGCTTTATTAATCTCAATTATTGAGAGCTTTATGGCATCTTATGATCCAAATATTGTTTTTGAAAAAGTTGTTATTCATACTTTGGCTTTGGGATATTTTATAACTTTACTCGTAGGTTTTGGAACTAGGGTGATTTTAGGACATTCAGGAAATATAATCCATGCAAGCAACTTTGCCACTTTTATATTTATATTTGTTCAACTGTTGACGATGCTAAGAATATTTACTTCATTTAGTTTGAATTTTGGATTTGATTATATGTTTTTGATAAATTTAACAGCAATTTTTCTAATAGTTGGTTTATGTATATGGTCAAGTAAATATATAACTATTTTAATTAAAGGAAATAGTTAGCAACTAAACATACCCTTTACAATAAATTTCTATAATATGGAAATTATAAAAAAAGGGTATTTATGAATATCATTAGAAAAAAATCTTGGGAAATTTCACAAAATGAAGTTACTCCAAAAGAATTATTTGAAACAAGAAGAAGTTTTATAAAATTAGGTGCTGCTTCATTGGTTGCAAGTGGTGCGATAATGGAACTTTTAGCACAAGAAAATCTTCCAAAAGTCACTCTTGATTTTATAAAAGATGAAAATAAAAATAATCTAAAATTAAATACATTTGAACAAATAACATCTCACAATAATTTTTATGAATTTACTACAAATCAAAGTGCTGTAAAGGATATGGCTCATACTCTAAAAACAGATAATTGGAAAATCACTATTGATGGATTAGTTGAAAATCCAATGCAAATTGATTTAGATGATTTAAAAAAAATGTTTACACTTGAAGAGAGAATTTATAGATTTAGATGTGTTGAGGGTTGGAGTATGGTTGTTCCTTGGGATGGTTTTTTACTTAGCTCTTTGATAAAAAAAGTAAAACCACTTTCAAGTGCTAAATATGTGAAGTTTGAAACTTTAGTTGATCCTCGTTCTTTCCCTGACCAAGATAGAGGAGTTTTTGCAACTTTGGATTATCCTTATGTTGAAGGACTTAGAATAGATGAAGCTATGAATGATTTATCTTTTTTAGCTGTGGGACTTTATGGTGATTTAATGCCAAAACAAAATGGTGCGCCAATTAGATTAGTTACTCCTTGGAAATATGGATTTAAATCTATAAAATCAATAGTAAAAATCTCATTTGTTGATAAAGAGCCTTTAAATACTTGGCAAAAACAAAATCCAAGAGAATATGGATTTTATGCAAATGTAAATCCAAATGTTGATCATCCAAGATGGTCTCAAAAAAAAGAGAGAGTTTTAGGAAGTTTCTTTAAACAAAATACATTAATGTTTAACGGTTATGAAAAAGAGGTTGCATCTCTTTATACGGGTATGGATTTAACAAAGTTTATATAATGAAAAGATTTTTTATTTATTTATTTGCATTTTTACCAATTATTTATTTATTAACAAGATTATTTATTTTTGATGATGTGTCGGACCCAATAAAATATATTTATACAATAACAGGTGCAACGGCTACAGTAATTATTCTTTTTTCTATTACTATTTCAATGATAAAAAACAAAATAAATTTGATGAAATATAGAAAAGAGATAGGACTTTTAGGCTTTTTTTATGCACTTTTACATTTATTAAATTTTGTAGTTTTAGATGCTCAGTTTGATTTTGATTTTGTAATAAAAGAGACTTTAGACAAACCATTTATATATCTTGGAATGATTGCTTTTTTTGTAATTTTATTTATGGCGATTACTTCAACAAAAACATTATTTAGAAAATATAATAAATATCACAAGTTTGTATATTTGTCTTTAATATTAATTACAATTCATTGGATTATGGCTCAAAAAGCTATAAGTATTTTGCAGTTTGTCTATATTGGGATTATTTTGATAATTGGATATTACAAACTTTTACAGCAAATAACAAATAGATACAAATAATTAAATCTACTTCGTTTTCAAGAGAGTCTATTTTATACACTCTCTTGATTTTTTAAATATTTACTAATATCAACTTCATCAATTTGCTCATCTAATAAGAAGTTTTTTGCATACTCTTTATAAACGCCACTTGTTAAAAATATTTCAAAAAGATCACTGTCTATATGTTCATCATCTCTCATAAATGACATAATTTTTATTGATTCACTTAAAGTTTTTGCTTTTTTGTATGGTCTATCAGCTGCTGTTAATGCTTCAAAAATATCAGCAATTGCCATGATTCTAGCTGGAATTGAGATCTCATTTTTTACTAATTTTCTTGGATATCCTGTTCCTATCATTGTTTCATGGTGCGAACCTGCATATTCCGGAACATTTTTTAGATTAGAAGTAAATGGAATATTTTCAAGCATTTTAATTGTCATAATTATATGTTCGTTGATTTTAAATCTTTCTTCATTGGTTAATGTTCCTTTTTTTATACTAAGATTATAAAACTCTCCTAAATTTCTTTCATATTTTGGAACATCCATTTTAAAACCAAATTTTTTGTATTCATCTAAATCTATTTTTCTCATTCTATAAATAATCTGTTCATTTTTATCTTGAAGTAAATTTTCAATAACGGGAACAAAAGCTTCTTTATTTTCGATTCTTCTTAACTCTTCATGTGATAAGCCCAATCTATTATCAAAATTTCTTAACCATGTAATTTGAGCAATTTCTTCTAATCTATCAATACTTGATTGCTCCATAAATTCGCCACCAATGTTACATTTAGCAATAAACTCAAAATCAGAACTTAGTTTTTCATATTTTTGTTTTAACTCTTCTTCTAATTGATTTTTATTTTGAGGATTTTGTATTAGTTGTTCATAATATTTAATAGTTGCATCTCTATGTAAAACTTCAAATCTTGTTCTTATTTCATGAATTCTATTGTAAATGGTCTCTAGTTTTGTTGCTTTATCTACAACATATTCAGGCATTACTATTTTTCCACAATCATGTAACCACGCAGCTATTTTGAACTCTCTCCATTGTTCTTGAGATTTAAAATTAAAATCAGCTAACTCACCATGCTTCGACTCACATGCAACTTTAGCAAGAGAAATGGCTAATTCAGGAACTCTTTTACAATGTCCACCCGTATAGGCAGATTTTGAATCTATAGCTTCAGCTAAAATTTTAATAAATGAATCAATTAAATTAATTTGTTCTTTTTCATATTTTTGAATTGATTTGGACATACTTACAATGGAAGTTGATAATTTATGAAATTCATATATAGTAGTTTTTACAGGTTTTACATTATCATATTTATTTTGTGCTATTTCATTTGTTAAAACCTCTAATTCATTTATTGGTTTTGTAACAAACCTTTGCAATATATAATGAATAGGGAAATAGATAATTATTATAATAAAAAATGAAATTATGACACTATTTATAAGAGTATTTCTAATATTAGCTGTTACAATATCTTTCTCTACATAAGAAGCAATATACCAGTTTTGTCCACTACTTTTTTGTAGTTTTGAAACAAAATATATATATTCTTTTCCATCTTTATCTTTTAATTCACCTGTAAATAAGTTTTTTTCTATTTTTTTAAAAGTATTTGAATATAAAGAAGATTCCATATTATCAAGATTCAAAAGTTTATTGTCACTACTTTTTAAATCAATATTTAATGAAGTTGCAATAACATCTTTTGACTGATTAAATAAAATTAATTTTCCATTTAAAACATGAGCTTTTTTTTCTAATAATTTAGATATTTTATTTAAAGTAAAGTCAGCAGCAGCAACTTTTATTTTTTGGTTATATTCATTAAAATCTCCAACAGATATGGTAATTCCTGGTTCTTTTGTAGAGTCAAAAATATATGGTTCAGACCAATAAATTTTAGAACTTTCAACAAATTTATACCAATCTCTTTTTCTTGGGTCATAGGTAGATTTATTTATTACAATAGATGTTGTTAAATAGTGTTCATTTTTATAATACCAAGAATCTAAATCTCTTTTGTCTATTTTATTTATACTTCTATATGCAAAAGTTGGTTCTCTTCTTGTTTGTAAAAAATTACCATATTCATCTGCTAAAAAAACACTAGCAATATTTTCATCTGATTTTAATTGTTCCCACATTACTTTTTCAATAATCGCTTCATTTGTAATAATATTTGTATTATCAGTAATTTTTGATAGAACATTTAATTGCCCAACGATACTTTTTAGGGATTCCATAATTGTATTTGATAAATTATTGGTAATTTCAAAATTCTTTTCTTCTAACATTTTATAGGATTGATCTAATCCTCGCAAATAAAAGTTTGATATTAAAAATAATGATAGGAAAAGCGTCAAAGATCCAAATAAGACAAAAATACTCACCATAAAGGTATATCTATTATTTTTCATTTAAGTCCTTACTTTTGAAGTAGTCTCTTTTAAAACTCTCAAATTTTTCTACAATATTCATATATGTATCTTCATTATCAAATAATATTTCAGAATTTAATAGATTTTTTTCATTTGGATAAGTAACATTGTTTGATAAATCTTTTTCATTCACATATTTTTTTGAAACTTCACTTGAAATAGCATATCCAGTTGCATTTCCTATTTTTGCTGAATTCTTTTCATCAATAATAAAATCAATAAATTTATATGCTAAATCTTTATTTTTTGAATCTTTTAAAATAACCATTCCATCTGCCCATTTTAAAGCACCTTCTTTAGGATAAATAAATTCAAAATCTTTAGAATTATCAAGTATTAATTTAGCATCTCCACTAAATGCCATTCCAACAGCAAAATTATTTGTAATAAAATATGTAATTGCATTTGCTGAACTTATATCTTTAATATTTGGGATTAGTTTTTTTAATTTTTCATTGGCTTTATTTATCTCTTGCTTATTTGTACTATTGGCACTATAACCTAGAGATTTTAAGGTGATTGCTATTACATCGGCTGGTTCATTTGATAATAAAATTGAATTTTTGAATTCATCTTTCCATAAATCGTTCCATTCTTTTATAGGCTCTTTTACAAGTTTTTTATTATAGATTAAACCAACAGTTCCCCCTAAATATGGAATTGTGTATTCAGAAGAGTTTATAAAAGTAGTTTGTAGAAAATCTTGATTTATATTTGGATAATTTTTTAAGTTCTTAGGGTCTATTTTTTCTAATTTATTGAGTTTTTTTAGTTTAGTTACATAATTTGAGGAAACAATGAGTAAATCATAATCATTCTTTTCATTTATTTTTGTATATATATCCTCATTTACTTCATGGATATCATATACTATTTTTATATCATTTTTATAAGCAAAATCTTTTAATAATTCCACATCAATATAATCAATAAAATTAGAAACTTTTAAAACTCTTTGTTGTGCAAATAAACAAGTAATCATGATGAAAATACAAAATATATGTTTCATTGTAGCTCTTTAAATTTTAGAATTAGTAACAATGGTAAATAGATTATTAATAATAACATAGTATTAAAATAAGTGAAGAGATTTAAATTGAAAAATTAACCATAATATTAAAATATTAAATAATTGAGATAAATCTTCTCATTTAGCATATTTGCTCGATAAAAATTAGTCAATAATATAAATCATTTGAAATTGGTTATTATTTAACCAGTTGTATTGTATTTTTTTCTTAAAAAAAATGATAAATTTCTTTATATAAAAAAACAAAGGATAATGAATGAAAAAGTGGCTTTTATCAATTCCCTTATTAAGTGTTCTAGCATTTGCAGAAGATGCAGCTGAACCAGTAATAAATTCAGGTGATACTGCTTGGATGATGATCTCAACAGCATTAGTTATGTTAATGACTCCAATTGGGTTGGCTTTATTTTATGGTGGAATGACAAGATCAAAAAATATACTAAATACATATTCAATGGTATTTGGTTCTTTTGCAATTGCATTTATTGCATGGATAGTCGCAGGGTTTTCTATAGCATTTGGAACTATTGATGGTTCTATGAATGAATTTATAGGTGGATTTGAAAATGTTATGCTAAATGGCATTAGTTGGAAAGATTTTGCAAGTGTTGATTTAGGACAACTTTATCCTAAATTTGTATTTGTAGTTTTCCAAGGTACTTTTGCAGCAATTACTGTAGCAATTGCTTCTGGTTCAGTTATTGAAAGAATGAAATTTTCTTCATGGATGACTTTTGCAGCTATTTGGACAATTGTTGTTTATGCACCAATTGCACACATGGTTTGGGGTGGAGGATACTTATTTAATGAAGGTGCTCTTGACTTCGCAGGTGGAACAGTTGTTCATATGAATGGTGGTCTTGCTGGTTTAGTTTTAGCTGTGCTTCTTGGAAAAAGAGCTGGTTATAATAAAGTAGCAATGAAACCTGTAAGTATTATTTTAACAGCAGTTGGTGCTGGTCTTTTATGGTTCGGTTGGTATGGATTTAATGCAGGTTCTGCATTTGGTGCAAATGCAATCGCTGGTGTAGCATTTTTAACAACAACTGTAGCTGCTGCTGTGGCAACTCTTGCATGGTTAGCAATTGAAGCTATAATATTTAAAAAACCAACACTTTTAGGTGCTGCTTCTGGTGCTATTGCTGGGTTGGTTGCTATTACTCCTGCTGCTGGATTTGTAAGTGTAGGTGGAGCTTTAATTATCGGTATTGTTGGAGCAATTGTTGCATTCTTTGGTGTTTCTATAGTTAAGAAAAAACTTGGATATGATGATAGTTTAGATGCATTTGGTATTCACTTCCTTGCTGGTTTATGGGGAGCAATAGCAACAGGTATCTTTGCACTTAATGATAAAGATTTATTATGGGATGGTCCACTTAAAGCTTCAGATGATAGATTAGGTCAAATTTTAGTTCAATGTGAATCTGCATTAATTGTAGGTGCATATACATTAATTGGTACAATCGTTGTTTATTATATTGCCTCATTCCTTACTGGTGGAGCGCGTGTAAATGAAGATAAAGAGAGTCAAGGTTTAGATGAATCAGTACACGGTGAACGTGGCTTTAACCTATAAAATATACTAAAAGAGGAATAAATGAAAAAAGTAGAAGTAATAATAAAACCATTTAAACTAGAAGATGTAAAAGATGCTTTAGTAGAAGTAGGGATTACAGGTATGAGTGTATATGATGTAAAAGGTTATGGAAGACAACAAGGGCATAGTGAGCTTTATAGAGGAGCAGAATATGTAGTAGATTTTCTACCAAAGATCAAGATAGATATAGTAGTGAAAGATGAGATGGTAGAATCAGTAATAAACGCAATAGTAAATTCAGCAAAAACTGGGAAAATTGGAGATGGAAAAATATTTGTTTCATCTTTGGATGAAGTTGTAAGAATTAGAACTGAAGAAAGAGGTAGCGAAGCTGTTTAATGCTTTTGCTTTAAAAATAAATTAAAAAAGATGAAATTTAAATATTTCATCTTTTTTTTTAGCTTTATTTTCAAATATAGCGTCAAGTTAACTATTCATTAATTCTCGATTGTATTTTAGTTAATTATGGGCTGATAAAATTAATTCATAGATAAGTTGACGCAGCGACTTATTTATGCAAGCGCTTAAGATAGATTTCTTAGACAAATAATTTTTATGTTTCCTTGTATAAAGAAGGGATGTCAAGAGTACATCCCTTTTTTATTTTCAATCTTTCTTAAATCTATTATGCTACTATTGCGAAATGATAACACTTTTTATAAATACAACAAACAACTAATCCATGCCTTTATCGAACTTAAATCAAGAACAACTAAGCGCAGCTACTTGTCCTGCTGGCTATAATCTTATTATTGCTAGTGCAGGAACAGGCAAAACTTCTACTATTGTAGGAAGAATTGCAACACTTATAAATAGTGGTGTAAAACCAAATGAAATTTTACTTTTAACTTTTACAAATAAAGCAGCAGCTGAAATGGTAGCGAGAGTTGCTAAATTTTTTGGAAAAGATATTGCAAAACAAATTATGGCAGGAACTTTTCACTCTGTTTCATATAAACTTTTAAAAGAATTAAATGTAAATATAACTCTAAAACAACCAAATGAACTAAAAACATTATTCAAATCAATCTATGAAAAAAGAGTATTTTTTGATAGACATGAAGATGCAAATCCTTATGATGGTGGATATTTATATGATATGTACTCTTTGTATTTAAATTCAAATGATGGGGAAGAGTTTGGTGAGTGGGTAAAATCAAAAAATGAAAGCCATGAACTATATACTTTAATTTATGAAGATGTTGTTGCTGAATTTCATGAATTAAAAACAAAATATGGGTATGCAAACTTTGATGATTTATTAACAATTATGTTAGAGACTTTAAAAGAAAAAGAGTTTGAATTCAAAGAAATTTTAGTAGATGAATATCAAGATACAAATCCACTTCAAGGACGACTTCTTGATGCTTTTAGACCTAAATCTCTATTTTGTGTAGGTGATTATGACCAAAGTATTTATGCTTTTAATGGCTCAGATATTGGGATTATTTCTACTTTTGGTGATAGATATAAAGATGCAACAGTTTTTACTTTGAGAAAAAATTATCGTTCTACAAAACCGATTTTAGATTTAGCCACTAAAGTTATAGAATACAATGAAAGGGTTTATGAGAAAAAACTTGAAGTTGTACGAACTGAAAATGAACACAAACCAAAATTATTAGCTTTTAATGAACTTTTTTCCCAATATGAATATATTTCAGAATTGATTTCTAAAAGTACAACTCCTCACAATGACATAGCGATTATTTATAGAAACAACTCAAGTGCTGATGGAATAGAAGCAAACTTAAGAGAGTTTTCAATTCCCGCAAAACGAAAAGGTGGAATGAGTTTTTTTGATTCAGTTGAAGTGAAATTTATACTTGATATTTTAGTTATGCAAATCACGCACAATGATATGATGGCTTTTATTCATGTTGTTGAACATGGAAAAGGTATTGGAAAAGCAATTGCAAAAGATGTTTTTGATGCACTTATAAAACTAGGTGATGGAGATTTATTAAAAGGTTTATTTCATCCACGAGAAGATATAAACAATCCTTACGAAAATGGAAAAGTTAAAAATAGACAATTGGGGCTTTTTGATGATTTTATAGAGTTAGGTTCTATTTCAAAGTTTAAAGATTGTAATTTTGAAGAGGCTTTTTTAGGAAATCCAATTTTAAAACATCCAAAATTAAATGTAGATGGTGGAAAATATTTATACGATATTTATTTGCTAATGAAACATTTAAGAAGAACAAAAATTCCAGAGACTTTAGTTTCAAGTATTTCATCTTCTATGGCATACTCAAAATTAAAAGATTTTTTATCTACAAAAAGAGCAACACAAAAAGATGGAACAATAAATCCAAGTCAAAAAACAAAATCACTTGCTAAAATAAATAGAAAAGTAATGCTTTTAAAAAATATATCAAGAAATTTTAATGACCTTTCTAAATTCATAAACTCAATGATTTTAGGTGGAAGTGAAATGAGTGAAGGAGATGGTGTAAATCTTCTTTCAATTCATGCAAGTAAAGGTTTAGAATTCAAAGAAGTTTATGTTATTGACTTAATGGATGGAAGATTTCCGAATAGAAAGCTAATGAGTAAAGGTGGAAGCATAGAAGAAGAAAGACGACTATTTTATGTAGCTGTTACAAGAGCAAAAGATATTTTGTATCTTTCTTATGCCAAATTTGACAAAATAAAAAAGATGACATTTGTAGCTAGTCCATTTTTAAGAGAAGCAGGACTTGTAATTAAAGAGGATGACGAATCTCAAACACAAGAATAATATTATAGAATACTGAAATTTTATTAAATTCCTATAGGAAAAAAAGTGGAAAAATTCTTTTTGATTATAACTGTTTGTACCATAATTATGATTTCTCCAGGTGTTTCTAAACTATCTCGTACTCCAGTTGTTGTAGTTGAAATATTTTTAGGATTGTTTGCTGGATATTTTGGTTTATTGTATGATGATGAAATTCTTAAGCTAGTAGCTAAATTTGGCTTTGTTTATTTGATGTTTTTAGCTGGACTAGAAATAAATCTGAAACTTGTAAAAATCATAAAAGCAACATTAGCTATTAATGTAATTTTGTATTTTGTATTTTTATATTCAATTGCAGGTATTGTTTGTTGGCTTTTTGACTTAGGAATAACATACTTTGTTGCTCTGCCTATTTTCTCTTTAGGTATGATTATGATGCTTATAAAAGAGTACGGTAAGGATGAACCTTGGCTAAATTTAGCTTTATCAATAGGTGTTGTTGGTGAAGTTATAAGTATTTTAGCACTTACTTTATTTAGTGGTTGGATAGAGAATGGTTTTAATATTCAATTTTTTCTTTCAATTTTAACAATCTTCAGTGTAATTGCTATTAGTATTTTAGGCTTAAGGATTTCATATCTTTTATTTTGGTGGTTTCCCGAGTTAAAAAACTTTTTAATACCAGATTCACAAAACGATAGATATAACCAAGACATAAGATTTTCAATCTCAAGTTTATTAATTTTGGTTGCAATTATGCTTGTTTTAAAAATAGATGTTGTTTTAGGAGCATTTACAGCTGGATTATTTTTTAAAATGTTTTTTAACCAAAAACATGAACTTCTTGAAAAAATAGAATCTTTTGGATTTGGTTTTTTTGTTCCTATCTTTTTTATTTACACAGGTTCAACTGTAAAACTTGAAATGATTACTTTTGATATTTTGAAACATGCTATTTTTATTATGTTTTCAATAATTATAATTAGACTAATAAGTTCATATTTATCTTTTTATAAATACTTAAAATTTAAGCAAACAACTCTATTTGCATTAAGTGATTCTATGCCATTAACTTTTATGGTTGCAATTGCAATGCTTTCTTTAAACTATGGTTTGATTACTCAATCTGAATATTTTTCTTTTATAATCGCAAGTATGATAGATGGTCTATTCTTGATGATTTTTATTAGAAAACTATATAAAATTTTCAATCCAAATCCCTTATAATTTATTCAAAATAATTTCTTTATGAGTAATAAATTTTATCAATTTTTTTATTAAAAAAATTGATAAAATGAATACTCATTTATCGTTATGTATCGCTACAAAGCCCTAATATAATGCTATTCTATTGCTACTGTTTAAAAATTTTATATAAGAAAAATTAATATTTTAAGTTTCATTTTAAGTTATAAAACATATAATTACTTTGACGAATAATATTAAAAAGATTTTTAAATAATTTAGGAGGTAAAAGTTGAAAAACAGCAAAGTTTTACAAAATGATGTTAAATCTAATACTGTTGAAGTAACAAGTAGAAGAGATTTTTTCAAAAAAACAGCTATTTACTCAGCTAGTGCCTTAAGTGCTGCATCAATTTTATCGCCAGTATCTGCTAAAGCAGATGAAGCGGCAATTATAAATGAAGTTCCTTGGGGTACAAAGTTAGGAGATCCTGTAGATAAGAATTTATACGGAATACCATCACCATATGAGCATAATAATATTAGAAGAACTCATGATTTATTCTCATCAGGAGATGCGTATGCATCTGTATCGATGTGTCCAATTCATGAATCTGAAGGAATTATTACACCAAATGGACTCTTTTTTACAAGAGATCATGGTGGAACTGCTCAAGTAGATCCAAATGAGTGGAGATTAATGATTCATGGAAAAGTTAAAAAAGAGATTGTTTTAACTTTAGAAGATTTAAAAAAATATCCAAGTGAATCAAGAATTTACTTCATTGAGTGCCCTGCAAATGGAAGCCCTGAATGGAGAGGTCCACAATTTAATAGTTTACAATTTATGAAAGGTCTTATGAGTGCTGCTCAATGGACAGGAGTAATGCTAAAAACTATTTTAGATGATTTGGGTCTTGAAAAAGATGCAGTTTGGATGTTAGCAGAAGGAAGTGATAATGCTTCAAATCCAAGAAGTATTCCAGTTGAAAAAGCTTTAGATGATGTTATGGTTGTTTGGGGACAAAATGGTGAAGCATTAAGACCTGAACAAGGTTATCCAGTTAGACTAATAGTTCCAGGATGGGAAGGAAATCTTAATACTAAATGGTTAAGAAGATTAGAATTTTCAGATAAACCATGGCATTCAAAAGAAGAGACATCAAAATATACAATGTTACAAAAATCTGGAAAAGCAATCAGATATTTCTGGGTTAATGAAGTTAATTCTGTAATTACAAGTCCATGTCCTGAAAAACCATGGACACATTTGAAAAAAGGTGAAACAGTAGAAATTGAAGGACTTGCTTGGTCTGGACATGGAACAATCAAAGGTGTTGATATTTCATTTGACGGTGGAGATAATTGGGTTGAAGCTAAACTAAAAGGTTTAGTATTACCAAAATCTTGGACAAGATTCTCTTATATGTATAAATGGGATGGTAAAGAAGTATTATTGTCAAGTAGATCTTATGATGATTTTGGAAATATCCAACCAACGATTGATCAAGAAACATCAGCTGTTGGTGTTGAATCTGTTTATCATAGAAATGCAATTGTAACTTGGGAAATAACTAGCAAAGGAGAGTGCAATAATGTTCAAATTAGAAAACACAAAAAAGCTTAAGAATATTTTTCTTAGTGTAAGTTTATCAACTTTATTAGCAACTTCTGCCTTTGCATCAACTAAAAATGAAAGTTCAGTTGATGGTGCAGTTAAGTATCCTATTAAAGATGGAAAATACTCTTCATATTATGTAAATACACAAGATGTAAAAGATTATAATATTGGAAGAACACCAACAAAAAGAGAAATCTCTGCTTGGAATGTTGATATAAAACCTGATGGTAAAGATTTACCAGAATTTGACATGAAAAATGGTGAAGTTGTCTTAGATGAAAATGGTAAACCAAAAAAAGCACAGGGTTCAGTTGAAGAAGGTGCTGATCTTTATGATTCTCAATGTGTAATGTGTCATGGGGATTTTGGAACAGGTGGAAAAGGTTATCCAAGACTTGCTGGTGGTTCAAAGGCATCCCTGAAAATTCAAAGATTAAATCCAGCTGATGAGCATCCAAATCCAGATACTGCAATAAGAACAATAGGTTCATATTGGCCATATGCGACTACAATTTTTTGGTATGTGCAAGACTCAATGCCTTTCCCTCATCCAAAAAGTTTAAGTAATAGTGAAACTTATGCTCTAACGGCTTATTTATTATCTATAAATAATATTAAAATTGATGGTGAAGAACTTGAAGATGAGTATGTTTTAGATAAAGAAAAGTTTTTAAAAATCAAAATGCCAAATGAAGATGGATTCTATCCTGAGGTTGATACAAAAGACCCAAAAGATGGTGTTAAAAATATGACTGCATTACTTTCTGATCCAAAAATATATGGAACAGGAACAAAATGTATGAAAGATTGTATTAAAGAAGATGTAAATAATTTACTTCTTAAAATAAATACAGATTTATCAGTTAACTCAAATCAAGCACTTTCAACAGTGAGAGATTTACCAAAAGTTGAAAATACACAAGCTATTAGTGCAGGACAAACTATTTACGAAACAACTTGTGTTAGTTGTCATGGTAATCCAGCTATTGGAGCTCCTGTTTTAGGTAATAAAGAGGCTTGGGCTAAGGTAGTTGAAAAAGGGATTGATAAAGTATATAATAATGCAATAAATGGTATAAATAGTATGCCTCCTAAAGGTGGCAATATGGATTTAACTGATGAGCAAATGAAAGAAGTAATCAATTATATGATTAATTCTAGCAAATAACAAAGGAGAGCTTATGAATGTAATTAAAAGGTTATTAACTGCATCTGCGATTAGTGGATTAATGGCAGTTAGTGGTTTTGCAGCTGATTCTGATTTAGTAGCACAAGGTGAAAAAATCTTTAATAGCAATAAAATGGGTAACTGTTTAGCATGTCATGCTGTAAATGGTAAAAAGATAGATGGTCCAGGAAGTATGGGACCTGTTTTACAAAATTTATCAGTTTGGCCAGAAGAAGCTTTATATGAAAAAATTTATAATCCTTATACAACAAATCCAATCTCTGCTATGCCAGCATTTGGTAAAAATGGTTGGTTAAGTGATTCTGAGATTAAAGCAGTAGTTGCTTATTTAAAAACAATAAATTAATAATAAGGAAAAAAAATGATAAATAGAAGAAATTTTTTAGGATTAGGATTAGGAGCTATGGCAGTAGCTGTAATTCCTGGTAAATTAAGTGCTGTTGATTTTAGAGAAACTAAGCCAAATGCTTGGACTGCAAAAAAAGTTGATGAGGCTGTAAAAGAACTTTTTGGAACAACAGATACAACTGAAGGAAGTATTAAATTAAATGCTCCTGATATTGCTGAAAATGGTGCTGTAATTCCTGTTTCTTTTGAAACAGATTTAAAAGCTACAAAAATTGCTGTTTTCCAAGATGCAAATCCTGAAAGTGCAGTTGCAGTGTTTACAATTCCTGAAAATGCAGTAATTGATTATGCAATTAGAATTAAATTAGCAAAAACAGGAACGGTAACAGTTATTGCAGAAGCTGATGGAAAATTATATTCAGCATCTAAATTAGTAAAAGTAACTATTGGTGGATGTGGTGGTTGATTTTTGTTCAACTAATCAATTAACTATAAATATAAATAAAAACTAAAGGAATACAAATGGCAGATTCAACAAAAATAAAAGCAAAATTAAAAAATGGAATAGTTGAAGTAAAAGCATTAGCAACACATCCAATGTTAAGTTACCAAGAAGCAGAAAGAGCAAAAAAAGAAGCTAACTTTATTACTTATATAGTGGCAAAAGTTGGTGGAAAAATTGTTTATGAAGCGTCAACAAGTCAATTTTTATCAAAAGACCCTTATATAAAATTTTCATTTAAAGGTGGAGCAGTTGGTGATGATGTTGAGATTACTTGGAAAGATTTAAAAGGTACTACAGATGTTAGTACTGAAAAAATCAAATAGTTACTAAATTTTAGTAATTTAATAAAAAGGAGATACGATGTTATCAAAAATTGTAAAATCAACAGCATTTTTAGCATTAACAGTATGTGCTTTAAATGCAACTGATTTCAATGCAAAAGCAGAAAAAGATAGAATTGAAGCCGTAAAATATTTTGAAGCAAAGTTTCAAGATCCTGAAAAAAATAAAGATAAATTTTTTCCATATGCAACTGATTCAGAGTTAAAAAATGATTATGAAAAAAATCTAAAACATGATGATTTTAATATTGGAACATATTCATATTCAAAAGATGCAAAATCTCAATATGAAGCAATTAAAGAGATGCCTCCTTATGAGTCAGATATTGAAACAGGAGAAGCTTTATATAACAAAAAATTTGCTAATGGTAAATCATTTGCAACTTGTTTCCCTGATCCTGCTGTTACAAATATGTATCCATATTTTGATGAAAAGAAAAAAGATGTTGTTACTTTAACTTCTGCTGTTAATGATTGTCTAAGAGATAATGGTGAAAAAGAGTGGGATACAAAAAAAGGTGATATTGCAAATCTTCAAGCATATTTAGTAAATGCAACAACAGAAGCTGGTAAAAAATTTGATATTAAAATTCAAAGTGAAGCAGCTAAAAAAGCTTATGAAGCAGGAAAAGAGTATTACTATACTCAAAGAGGATATTTAAAAATGTCATGTGCAACTTGCCATATTCAAGGTGCTGGGCAAAGAGTTAGAAATGAAAAACTTTCTCCACTTGTAGGACAAATTACACAATTCCCTGTTTATAGATTAAAATGGGATAGTTTAGGAACTATTGAAAGAAGATTATCAGGATGTATCGTTGATCAAGGACAAGTTCCACCAAAAGATGAAAGTACTGAAATGAAAGAACTTATCTATTTCATGGCGTATATATCAAATGGTATGGCTATTGATGGTCCAGATATAAGAAAATAATAAAGGTGAATATTATGAACAAAACAATTTTAAAATTCGCAACTGTAACAGCATTATTAACTTATGGATTAGTTAACGCATCAGCTTCTGATATATCTAAATTAGATGTTAAAAAAGAGTGTAATGTTGAAGCAAATGGCGTTGAAAAAGTATTAGCTACAGCTGCAAAATATAATGAAATAGCAGTAAAACATAAAGTTGAATTTATGAGACTTGGAATGAAAGCTAGTCAATATATTGAAGCTGTTGATGCTGCATTAAAATCAGCTGCTAAAACTATTGATATAGTTGATGATAAAAAGAAAAAAACTGGTGAAGAAACTATTGAATTTGGTGCATGGCGAGCTTGTTCTTTTGCAATAAGTGCTTTAACTCAAGAAGAAGAAGCAAAAACTACTTGGAAACTTGCAAGTCCAAGTGATGGTTATAAATATTAATAAATAAATATTAATAGGTTTAAAAAAGTCAAGATTTTTTACTCTTGGCTTTTTTTATTCTCATAAATTCAAAAATACTATAAAAATATAGTATTTTTAAACTGATATAAGGTATAAAAAATGAGTAAATTAAGTAGAAGAGAGTTTGTTTATATGATGGCTGTACTTGGTGCTGCTCCTGTATTTGCTAATTCTCATACAAGAATGACAGATATTACAAACAAATTAGAAGATTATTATAAATTAAAACCATTTGGTAATGCAAGATTTTTACATATGACAGATTGTCATGCTCAACTATTACCTGTATATTTTAGAGAGCCTAGTGTTAACTTAGGATTTTTTAGTAATTTTGGTAAGCCACCACATATTGTAGGTGAGAAGTTACTTGATTATTATGGAATTAAAGGTAATAAAAGACTTGAATATGCTTACTCATGTGTAAATTTTGAAGAACATGCAAAAGTGATGGGAAAAGTTGGTGGATTTCCTCAAATAAAAACAGTAGTTGATTTTCTAAGAGATAGTTATGGAAAAGAAAAAACTCTTTTATTAGATGGAGGAGATACTTGGCAAGGAACAGCAACAGCTCTTTGGACAAGAGGTAAAGATATGGTTGGTGCTATGAATTTACTAGGTGTTGATGTAGCTGTTGGACATTGGGAATTTACATATAAAGCAGAAGAAGTTTTAGAAAATGTAAAAGCATTAAATGCAGAATTTTTAGCTCAAAATATTTTTGTTAAAGAAACTTCTTTGATGGATGGTGTTGAAGCTTATGATGAAGATAGTGGATTAGCTTTTAAACCATATACAATTAAGCAAATGGGCAATGCAAGAGTTGCAATAATCGGTCAAGCATTCCCATATACAACAATTGCAAATCCTCAAAGATTTATTCCTGATTGGACTTTTGGGATTAAAGATGACAATATGCAAGAGATTGTAAACAAAATCAAAGAAGAAGAAAAACCAGATGCCATTATAGTTCTTTCTCACAATGGTTTTGATACTGATAAAAAAATGGCAGAAGTTTGTACTGGAATTGACTTTATTATGGGTGGACATACTCATGATGGTGTTCCAGAAGCTGTTCCTGTTAAAAATGCTGAGGGTACAACTTATGTTTGTAATGCAGGAAGTAATGGTAAATTCTTAAATGTTCTAGATTTAGATATTCAAAATGGAAAAATTAAAGACTTTAAATTTACACTTTTACCAATTTTCTCAGATTTAATTCCTGAAAATAAAGAGATGAAAAAATACATTGAAGATGTAAGACTTCCATTCCTTAAGGATTTAACAAGAGAAATTGCAACAACTGACACAACACTATTTAGAAGAGGAAACTTTAATGGTTCTTGGGATCAAATTATTTGTGATGCACTTTTAGAAGTGAAAGAAGCACAAATTTCACTAAGTCCAGGATTTAGATGGGGAACTTCTGTAATGCCAGGACAAGCAATTACTTTTGATGATTTAATGACTCAAACAGCAATGACATATCCAGAAACATATGCAAGAGATATAACAGGAACAGATATTAAAGCTATTTTAGAAGATGTTGCTGATAACTTATTTAATGAAGATCCATATTATCAACAAGGTGGAGATATGGTAAGAACAGGTGGAATTTCATATAAAATTAATCCAAAAGCAAAAATGGGTGAAAGAATATCTGATATTGTTCTTACAAAAACAGGTCAAAAACTTGATGCAAAAAAATCTTATAAAGTAGCAGGTTGGTCAACTGTTGGTGCTCAATCTGAGGGTGAACCTATTTGGGAAACAGTTGAGACATATTTAAAAAATGTAAAACATATTAGTAATATAAAAGTAGATACTCCTGATATTATTGGAGTAAAAGGCAATCCTGGAATTGTTTGATTTTAAGTATAAAGAGTTTTTCTCTTTATACTTTTTCTATTTAGTAAATCTTTTTTTATAAATATTTATTAAGTTGAAAAAAGGATTTTAATTTGATAAAGATTTTACTAATAATGTTATTTCTTTTCGTGAATTTAATTGCAGATTATAAAGAAGGAAAAGAAATTTTCCAAAATAAATGTTCTTCTTGCCATGAAAATTATATAGATATTAATACTTTAAAAGAGAATTTTTTTGAAAAAAAGAACAAACTTTTAAACCTAAAAGCACCAACTGTTAATATGTTAGCTTATGAAATTATGGATAGTTCAAAAAAAATTGGTGATGAAACTGATCCTGAAATGCAAGAAATAGAGATTCAAAACTTTTTAAAAACATATTTAGAAAAGCCTGATAGATTTAATTCTATTTGTGATGAACATATTTTAAAATATTATGATGTTAAAAAAAGTATGAAATTAAGTGATGATGAATACAATAATCTAGCGATATTTTTTATGGAATATAAAAAATATTTAGCAATAAAAGATACTTCTGTAAATACTTTAGCAAGTATAAATGAATCTGAAATTTTAGATAAAGCAAAAAAAGAAAATAAACTTATCATGGTTTATGCAAATTCAAAAACTTGTCATTATTGTAAAACAATGAATAAAGAGGTTCTAAGTTTAGATGAGGTTCAAACTCAAATAAATAAAAACTATTTATTTATAAAAATTGATGTAGATGAAATGGCTTTACCTTTTGATCTAAAAAAAGTATATAAACAAATAACGCCAACTTTTTTTGTTGTTTCAAAAGAGGGAACTTATCTTAAACAATATCCTGGCGCTTGGGTGAAAAGTGATTTTTTAGAAATTTTGAAAGAGAATTTAAAATAATATGCAAGATAATATAAAAATTCTAGGAAAAGTTTTAAAAACTTTTAGCGCCACAAAAGAGTCAAGTGGACTTCCTAGACCACAAGTTGCATCTCTAAATTTAATTGAGGGTTTCGGAATTGAAAATGATAAGTTTGCTGGCAAAAAACTAGAGCAAACAGTTATGATAGTAGGACTTGAGTCTTATGAAATAGCATTGCAAAATGGTATAAAATTAGAGTATGGAAGTTTAGGTGAAAATATTTTATTAGATTTTGATCCACATGATTTAAGTGTAAATCAAGAGATAATAATAGGAACATCAATTATTCAGATTACTCAAGTTTGTACCGTTTGTAATCATCTTAGTACTTTTGGTGAAGAATTACCTAATTTACTAAAAAATCATAGGGGACTTTATTGTAAAATCTTAAAAAATGGTATCATATCAAAAGATATGATAGTAGAAATAAAAGGATAACATAGATGAAAAAAATTATACTTATTGTTTTATTAACAATTTGTTCTTATGCACAATCAAAGTTTAATGATCCTCAACCAACTTTTGAAAACCCTAGAAAATTAGTAATAAATTTGCATAATGATGATTTAGATGTAGTTAATCATACTATTGGTTCAATTTACAATATTTTAAAAGAGTATCCAAGTGATACTTTAAAAGTTGCAGTTGTTCTTTATGGAAAAGGTATGAGAGCAATTAAAAAAGATTATGACAAAAATACACTTGCACGAATTAAATCCCTGATGGAATATGATGTTGAATTTGTAGGATGTAGAAATACAATGGAAACAATGAACTGGAAAGATGATGATTTTATTGATGGCGTTGAATTTGTTCAAGCTGGAATTGTAGAAGTAATTGAGCGACAAATGATTGGATATGTCGGCATTACACCATATTAAAATAGAAAGGATAAAAAATGTTTAAAAAGATTTTAATTTTAACAAGCGTAATTTTTGCATTTAATTTATCATTAAATGCAGCAAAAATATCAGAATCAGAATGCACAAAAAAAGGTGAAAATTTTATATTTGCAGGAAATGAGTGCATAAAATATAAAAAGTTCAAAGGCGAAGTAGAAGGTTCAATTAATATTATAGTTCATGGAACATGGAAAGAGGGAACTGATACACTTGCACGATATGCTTCTTTTGCAGAAGATTTAGCAATTAGAACAGATGTTACAACAATAGCTGTTGCACTTCCTGGATATTCTGGAAGTTCAACAAATAAATTCACTTCTTTATCTCATGATGGAGTTGAAAATTTAGCTGCGAAAAAAGAGTATGTTGAATTTTTAGGTGAATTAGTAAAAGCTTTAAAAGATAGATATGATGCTTCAACTGTTACATACATAGGACACAGTGCTGGATGTATGATGGGTGCAACATTAACAGGAATTAGACCTGAACTTATAAATAATATTCTTTGTGCAGGTGGAGTTTATAATATCCATGAAAAAACAGATGCTAAAGATTTAATATCAATAAGTGATGTTTTAAATAATGTGGATAAAAAAACAAAATTTGCACTGGTTTATGGTACAGCTGATGAAATTTCTCCACCTAAGTTAACAATAGATTTTTATAAATTAGCAAAAGAAAAAGGTTTAGATGTAAGACTTGTTGAAGCAAAAGATGCTCCTCATTTAGATTTAGATATGACAAATGCTTCTGTTAATGCTATTTTAGAATTAGTTGAAGAGTAAAAATTTAAATAAAAAAGTTTAATAAACTATGGAATACTTTGAAACTATATTTGATATAGTTTCTCCTATTTCATCCAGTTTATTAGCTTTTAATCTTGCAGAATTTCCTGAAATCCCAACTGAACCAATCAAAATATTTTCTTTATTAAAAAGTGGAACTGCCACACAACACATTCCATCTTGATACTCTTTATTATCCACTGAATAACCTTTGTTTTTTACTTGGTTTATCTCATTTTTTAGTGTTTTAATATCTGTTATAGTGTTATTTGTAAATTGATTAAATTTGATTTTTTCTAAATCATAATTTCCAAAAGCTAACATTGATTTTCCCAAAGCACTAGTATGAAGATTTACTTGAATACCAATATTATTTCTTGTTTTTAATTTTTGGTTTGATAAATCAATTTGGTTTATATATGAAACTTTATAATCATCAAAAATACCTAAATATGCACATTCATTTGTTTGTTTTGAAATCTCTTCAAGTAAAACTCTTGTTGATTTAATAAGTAGTTCAATTTTTGTAGCTTGATTTGTTTTATTTGAAATATCATTTGCAATTATTTCATTTGAGTTTTCTAAGTATGAGATAAAATCTTCATCTTTTAGAGTTTTTAAAAGTCGTGACATTGTGCTTTTATCAATTTGTAATTTCTCACACAAAGTAACTGCCAAAATAGGTTTACCAAAATCTATGATAAACCTATAAACTTTTAAACCTTTAGATAAAGATTTTAATTGATTTGGCATGAGATTATTTTGTTAATAATAACTCATTGAATTTAGCTAACCACTCAGGATGAGCAGGCCAAGCAGCAGCTGTTACTAAATTTCCATCAACTATTGCACTTTCAAAACCAATATCTGCCCATGTTCCACCACTAAGTCCAACATCAGGAGCACAAGCTGGATAACAAGAACAAGTTTTGTTTTTTATAATTCCAGCAGCTGCTAAAACTAAAATACCATGACAAACAGAAGCAATTGGTTTATTTGCACTATTGAAGTTTTGAACAATTTCAATTACTCTTGCGTTTAATCTAATATACTCAGGAGCACGCCCACCAGGAATCACTAAAGCATCATAAGTTGATTCATCAACATCAGCAAAAGAAGCATTTAAAGCGAAGTTATGACCTGGTTTTTCTGTATAAGTTTGGTCACCCTCAAAATCATGAATTGCAGTTTTAATTTGTTCCCCTGCTTTTTTATCTGGACAAACAACATCAACAGTGTAACCTAACATTTTTAGACATTGAAAAGGAACCATAAGTTCATAATCTTCTACAAAATCACCAGCTAATATTAAAATTCTTTTTGACATAAATTCTCCTTAATTTTATAAATTAGTTTAATTCTATTGGAACAATGATTAAAACAAAATTTATTTAAAATCTAATTTTTTTAAGTTTCACATAGTGAAACTTAAATAAAAGATATATTTAATTTCCTTCGTAAAATTCCAATTCTCTAAAGGCATCAAATACATTTTTACTATTTAACTCTTGATACATAGCTTTATTTTTAAATTCGTCCATAGTTACAACTTTTGTAATTTCACTTCCACTTATTTCATTTTCAATAGCTTCTAAAACCCTTTGTTTTAATAAAGTAAAATACTCAACAGCTTCATTTATTGCAGTTTTTGAAGTATCTAATCCATGACCAGCAACTAAATAGTTCCACTCTTTTTCTTTTATCATATCAAGAGCTTTGATTGAGCCAATAACTGAACCATCTCTATTTGAGGTAACTCTTCCATTCATTACTAAATCACCTGAAAAAAGAACTTTTTCATTTGGCATAAAAACAAATAAATCTTCTGAAGTATGAGCTTTTGTTCCAACAGGAATAATTGTGATTTCTTTATCACCTATTTTTATATTTTTAACTTCATTTACAATCTCATCAATTTTTATAATTTTCGTTCCTTTTATTGCATCAGCTTTTATTACTTCAAACATTCTTGTTTTCGAATCAGCTGAATATTGAGTATTAATAAGTGATGGCCCTAAAATTTTAGCATTAAAAGTCTCTTTGTAAAAATTATTTCCAAGCCAGTGGTCATCATGACTATGGGTATTTATTACTAATTTAACGGGAAGTTTCTCTATTTTTGACATGGCTTCATAGGCTTGTTTTGCAAACTGAAAACTAGCTCCTGTATCAATTAAAACATAACTTTTATCTGCTTTTATATAACAACTATTTGACATAAATCCACCATTTTCTTTTGATGGAGCTTCAAGTTTTCCTAAAAAACACCAAACATCTTTTGTAACCTTTACTGGTTTTAAATTGTAGTCAAATGCAAAAACATAAATCGATGAAAATATTAGTGAAAATAAAACTTTTTTTATCATAGTTAACCTTTTTAATTTATAATTAAAAATTATATTGTAATATCACTTTTATATAAGTAATAGTTTTAATTTGACAAACAGGATTTAAAAAATGGATAAGAAAAAACAGATGCCTTTTAATCTAAATAATTTTTTATTAGCGACAAGTTTAGCCTTTGATTTTAGAAAAAAAGATTTAGAAAACACAACTTTAGGACACTATAAAAGAGTGGCTTTTATAGCTTTACATTTAGGAATAAAACACAATCTTGAACCAAAACAACTAGCTGATTTATGCTCCTATTCTTTGTGTTATGATTTTAAAAAAGATGATTTAGAAAAACTGCCTTTTTTAGAAAAAAATGAAACTTTGAATAATCCTTTGTTTTTAGAAATTATCTCATTTGCAAGTTTTTTGGATAAAGAGTTCTCTTTAGGAATTGATAATATTGAAAATAGAATAAAAGCAAAAGAGTATATAAAGCAGAATAAAAGTGAACTTTTAGATATTTCTTCGCAAGTGGGTTTTTTCTTAGATTTATTAAATGAAAATGATATTTTGATGTTTATTTATGCTTCTTTGCATGATTTTACAACTATTTTAGATTTTGAAGAGATTTTAAAAATTACAACAGTTTTTCATAAAATCATAAATCCAAACTCAAATCTTTTGATTTTATGTGAAAAAATCACAAAAGAGTATGCTTTTGAACACAAAGATAAACAAACTTTTTTAATCGCTAACTCTTTACAAAATATTGGAAAACTAACAATTCCCTCAATAATTCAAAATAAAAAAGAGCCACTAACTTCAAATGAATATGAAATCATAAAAGCCTATCCATACTATTCAAAAAAGATTTTAAACAATATCATGGGATTTAATGACATTGCAGTTTGGGCTTCAAAAATTCAAGAAAGAGTTGATGCAAAAGGTTATCCTTTAGGCTTAAGTGCAAAAGATTTAAGTTTAAAAGATAGATTGATGAACACTTTAAATGTTTATAATGCTTTAAAAGAACCAAGAATTTATAGAACGGCTTTTAGTCATCAAAAAGCTATCGAAATTATGAAAGAAGAGGTAAAAGAGGGAAAACTTGATATGTCACTTGTGGAAGATTTTGATAGATTTTTTAAAGAATTTGTTTAAAAAGAGAGTTTTAAAACTCTCTTTTTTTATGGTTTTACAGTTGTAAGTCCTAAACTTAGCCAAGACTGCATTCCGCCTCTGTACCATTTTAGTTTTTCTTCTGGATAACCAATTGCAATTAATGCTTTCATAGATTCAGGAGATTGTCCACACCATGCACCATTACAAAATAATAAGATCTCTTTTGCATTTGTAAAATCATATTTATCACCAGTGATTTTTACCCCTAAAATTTCTAAATACTCTTTGAATTCATCAGGATATTGAGATTGTTTCATATAGATATATGGAACATTTACAGCACTTGGAATTGTTCCATGATAAAACCAATTTTCAGTTCTTGAATCTACTAACATCATGTTTTTATTTGTTTTAGCTTTTGCAATAAAATCTAAAACTTCAACTTCTCCATAAGTTTCAACTTTTTCTGAAAATTTCATTGGAGAAATTTTCCCCATATATGTAACAAAAGCTCTTTTGCAGTTTGCATCAACTGAATCAGCAGCTTGACCATTCCCACCATAAACAGTTTTTGGGTCAAAGTTTACACTTTTACACTCATCTTTTTTTTCTCTTTTTATAATGATAGTTTTTACTTCATCTTTTGAGTTTTTATAATTTACTTCAACACCGTCACTTTGTAAATCAACTGCAAAAAGTGAAGCACTTAACACAAAACTTCCTATAATTATTTTTAACATTTTTCTCTCCTTAATATTAAAATTTAGTACAAAAAATTATAGCACATCTATTAGAAAATTTAATAATACTTTTTTAAAATAGAGTTTTCTTAAAATATTAGTAAAATAACATCATAAGAAAAAAGTAGATATAATCGCGTATATTTATAGAAAAAGATAGGATTTTTAATGAGCGAAAAATACGAACCGTCAAAAGTAGAAGATAGTTTTTATAAAATTTGGGAAGATAGAGGATATTTTGAGATTGATGGAAATAAATCTATTCAAGAACATGATGCTAATGGAAAACAAAAAACATTCTCAATCATGATGCCACCTCCAAATGTAACAGGAAGTTTACATATTGGTCATGCCCTAACATTTACATTACAAGATATTATTACAAGATATAAAAGAATGGATGGGTTTAAAACTCTTTGGCAACCAGGAACTGACCATGCAGGAATTGCAACACAAAATGTTGTTGAAAAACAATTACTTGCAGAAGGTACAACAAAAGAAGAAATCGGAAGAGAAAAATTCCTAGAAAGAGCTTGGCTTCAAAAAGAAACTTCAGGTGGAAATATAGTTCACCAAATGAGAAAATTAGGTGTTACACCTGCTTGGAAAAGAGAAAGATTTACAATGGATGAGGGATTAAAAGAGGCTGTAAAAGAAGCTTTTATCTCTTTATACAACGAAGGTCATATCACTCAAAATAACTATATGGTAAACTGGTGTACACACGATGGTGCTCTTTCAGACATCGAAGTTGAACATGAAGAAGTAAACGGTAAGTTTTACCACATGATTTACAAATTTGCAGATGGTAGTGGCGAACTTCAAGTAGCAACTACAAGACCTGAAACATACTTTGGGGATACAGCTATCATGGTTCATCCTGATGATGAGAGATATAAATCAATCGTTGGAAAAGAAGTATTATTGCCACTAACTGATAGAACTATCAAAGTTATTACAGATTCACACGTAGATATGGAATTTGGAACAGGTGTTGTAAAAGTTACTCCTGCTCACGACCAAAATGACTACGAGGTTGGGAAAAGACACGATTTAGAATTTATCAAAGTATTTGATGAAAAAGGTATTTTAAACGAATATTGTGGAGAGTTTGCTGGACTTGAAAGACTAGAAGCTAGACCTGTTATCGTAAAAGCTTTAGAAGAAGCTGGATATATCGTAAAAATTGAAGAGCACGTTCACCAAGTAGGGCATTGTTATAGATGTAAAAATATTGTTGAGCCATTTATTTCTCAGCAATGGTTTTTAAGCTCTGATATGGCTCAAGAGTCTATTAGAAAAACTAAAGAGACTACAAAAGAGAGAGCTGTAAGTGGTGAGCATAATGGAACACTTTTCCACCCAGCACATTGGATAAATTCATATACAGCATGGATGGATGAGTTAAGACCTTGGTGTATTTCAAGACAACTTTGGTGGGGACATAGAATTCCTGTATTTACTTGTGACGATTGTGACCATCAATGGGCTGATAAAGCTGATGAACCAGAGAAATGTCCAAAATGTGGAGGGAAACACTATACTCAAGACCCAGATGTACTTGATACTTGGTTCTCTTCAGCACTATGGGCAATGTCACCATTAGGTTGGGGAAATAATGGAAAATTAAAAGAACTTTATAATGACACAGATGAAGCAGATTTTTATCCAAACTCTTTATTAATTACTGGATTTGATATTATGTTCTTCTGGGTAGCTAGAATGATGATGATGGGTGAACATTTCAAAAAACAATTACCATTTGAAGATATTTATATGCACGCATTAGTTAGAGATGAACATGGTGCAAAAATGTCAAAATCAAAAGGAAATGTTATTGATCCACTTGATATGGTAAATGAGCATTCTGCTGATATTATTAGATTTACTTTAGCATATTTATGTGTTCAAGGAAGAGATATTAAGCTTGGAGCTAAAAATTTAGAGCAATTTAGAAACTTCACAAATAAGCTTTATAATGCAACAAATTTCTTACAGTTAAATGTAGAAACATTCCCTGATTTAAAAGATATTGAAATCAAAACACCACTTGGTCTTTATATGCAAAGTAAATTAAGTGATGCAGTTGACGAACTTAGAAATGCACTTGAAACTTATAAATTCAACGAATCAGCATCTATTTTATACAAATTCGTATGGAATGAATTCTGCGACTGGGGAATTGAATATGCAAAAGCTAGTAAAGATTCAGTAATCGAACTTGGAGCAATTTTCAAAGAGACTTTAAAAATGGTAAGTCCATTTATGCCATTTATTTCTGATTATTTATATCACAAATTAAGTGGAACAACACTTGAAGATGGTGATTCATTAATGATTATGAATTTCCCAAAAGAAATTGCAAAAAATCAAGAAATCGAAGATATGTTTGCAATCATCGAAGAGGCAATTACAGCAATTAGAAGAGCAAAAGTTATTATTGATATGGGTAACTCAAAAATTGCAAAAGCATATATAAAAATCAATAAAAATATAGATAATGAAATGGCAAAACCATTTATCGAAAAACTTGCAAAAGTAGAAAACTTAGAGTTCGTAACTGCAAAAGTAGAGAATTCAATCACAGATGTAAGTGATAACTTAGAAGTTTATATCCCAAGAGGTGAAATTGATATGACACCAATTATAAACAAACTTACAAAACAACAAGAGAAATTAGAAAAAGAGATAGCAAAATTATCTGGAATGCTAAATAATGAAAGATTTGTAGCAAATGCACCAGCAAATGTTTTAGAAGAGAATAGAGCTGGTTTGGCATCGGCTGAAGATAAATTGGCTAAGGTTGTAGCTGAATTGAAGTCTTTGAGTTAAGAATAGATTTTTAAGTAGTTTTTTGAAAAGCCCCGTCAAGTTTTGATGGGGCTTTATTTTTTTAAGGAATTTTATGTTTGATGAAATAAAGTGGAGATTCAGATTTTCTATAATTTTTTCTTTGTTAATTTTATTTATATTTATTTTTGAACCAACAGATTCTCCTAATTTAGGTGATTCTGTTTTATTAGGGTTTTTATTTTTAATAATAATTGTATTGTATTTAATTGTATTAATAGCTAGTTTAACTTGTTTATTAAAGTTTAAAAAGATTGGATGGAAAAGTTTTATTCCTATATGTATTAATGCAGTTACTATTTTAATTATGGTTTTTATTACAATTGGTGAGTTTAAACAAAATTTAAAATTTTCAAAAAATAAAGAGATATATAATAAAATAGTAACTGAAATTTTAAATAACAAAGAATTTCCAGTAGATGGAATTTGTGTAGATAGGTCTGATAATAGAAATATATGTTCAGTAAACATTTCAAATGAATATCCAAATATTACGACTGAGAATAGAATAACAATTCAAAAAATTGAAAATAAGACTTATATATTATTTTATAATTTTATTGGATTTAAAGATAATTATTCAGGGTTTTTATATGTTGCTGATGGTGGAGACCCTAAAAGATATGATGATGCAAAATTAAAAATAAAATTTATTGAAAAGAATTGGTATTATATTTCATATTAATATTAAAACTATTTCCTCTTAAAAATATAATCTTTTTACTTTGTGTGGACAAAGTAAGCAAAACCACCAACGGCTTCGAAGCCCTTTGGGTTCCTTCACTTATTGTTTTATCTTTTCTGTCTTGCCTGTGTTTACACTCTCTTTGAGAAAACTCGTAAATAAATGTGCATTTAGCACATTTATTTACTCAAACAGTTGCAAGCCTTTTCGAAAAGAGAAAACAAACGTTCAGCTTCTGTAGATGTTGGAATATAGGGATAAGGACATTTACATTTTTTATTTTCTTTATTCTGAATTTCTTATGGCTCAATTTAAAAAAGATAGTTTGAACACTCGGGATTTATTCTGCCTTTGATGAAGCTAAGATTTTAGGCTTTTATTTCGGTGAAAAGTGAGGACTGTTTGAGGAGAGAAAAGTGCTAAATGCACTTTTTCGACGAGTTCCGCAACGCAGAAAAAAAAGACTAAAATCTTAGGAAGCTTTGCCTTCATCAATTCGGCAGTCTTTTTTGCTTACTTTTTTGAGACCAAAAAGTAAGAGAAAGCGAAAACTTCTAAGTTTTCAAGAGAGATAATCAAACTTTGTCTGGTTGCTTTTTGCCTTACTTTTTACAACTAAAAAGTAAGAAAGCGGAAACTTTTAAGTTTTCAAGAGAGATAAATAAACCAATTTAAATAACACTAATATTAATAACCAAAAAACAATTTTATGCAAATAAAAGATTAATTTAATACAATATACAATATTCGGCAAAACCATATAAATAAAGGAAGAAAATGAAACACATACTTATAAGTATATTCTTTACATTTGCATTACTAACAAATTTAGTAGCAAGTGAATTAACACAAGAAAGTGTAAAAAGTTTTTTACATGAATCAGATAAATTAGTTCAAAACAAAAATGTTGATAAGTTAGGTGAACTTTTAGATGAAAATGTTGATATAACAATAATCGTTAAATACAATGGTAAAGATGAAGAAACAAAACTTACTAAATCTGAATATTTAACAAAAACAAAAGAGGGTTTTACTTCTACACAAAACTATGTATATAAAATTTTAGATAGAAAAATCAATATAAAAGATGAAGTAGCATATGTTTCAGAACGAGTTCAAGAGAAATATATTTATAATAATCAAAAAGTTGTAGGTTTATCAAATGTTAATAGTCAAATTAAATTAATCAATAATAATTTTAAAATCACTAAAATAGAAGTTATTTTAAATAATATACAAATGAATAAAATTTAAAGATAATATTTTCACTAAATAGTTCTGACTATTTAGTGAAGCTTTTACAAAAGAGAATCTATTTTTATTTTATACTCTAAATCTTTTCCAGCAAGTGGATGATTAAAATCAATAGTTACTTCTTTTTCTTTTATCTCTTTTACAATAAATTGAAGAGGTTGGTCATTTTCATCTTGAGCTTGGATTTGCATTCCAACTTTTAAATCTTTTATTCCTGTAAATTGCTCAATAGGAAGTATCTCAACTGCACTTGGGTTATACTCTCCATAAGCTTCAGCAGCTGGGACTAGAATATCAGCAGCTTCACCCATTTTCATATCTTTAATTCTTTTTTCAAGTCCTGCAATTACTTGTCCTGTTCCAAAAGAGAATTCAAAAGGTTTATTGCTTCTACTTCCATCTACTAAAACTCCATCAACTCTTACTTCAAACATTATTTTTACAGTTTGATTAATTTCTATAGGCATATTATCCCTTATTTTAATTTATGAACTATATTGTATTAAAAATAAAATATCAAATAAGCTATTTTTTTGTTTGAAAAATGGATATTTTTTTATATAATAAAAAACAAAGTAATAAAAATAAAATTAATAAAGTAAATTATGAAATTCAAAAAAGTTCAAATCATTTTTCTAATCTGTTTATCAACTCTATTTCAATCATGTACTATGCCAACTCAAAAAATAGAAAGTATCGCTCAGACAAATTCTGCAACACAAATAGAAGAGTATAAAAAAGAGATTTTAAAATCTTTGTTAGAGTATAAAAATAAATTAAATTTAAGAAATCCATTTGCTTATAATAAACAGATTCAAAGTAGTTTAGAACATCAAATTATGATAAATCAAGATTATATAAATTTATTAAAAGATGGCAAAAAATTAAATGCTTATAATCAATATTTTTATTATGCTTTTTCAAAAGAAAATATAAAAAATAGAAATGACTTTTTAATAATTGGACTTTATAAACTTATTTTCAAAGCTTATAGTATGGATAGTGAACATCAATTTACAGCAATGGAATATGATAAATATGAATTACAAAATTTATACGAATATCTTCAAGTTGTTAGATGGAAAATTAGAGTTGATAAAAATTATAAAGGTGAATATCTTTTTAATACTTGGCAAAATAATTGGCAAATGGAATTAGCAAAAAAATACAATGGTGATTATAATATCATAAATAATTTAGAGTATATCAAATCAAAAAAAGAGAGTGTGTATGATCATTCAAACTTCTCATTTGAGATTATTATTTCAAAAATTATTACAAATGTAGAATATACACTAAAAAAAATAAATGTTGAACCTTATGAAATGAGTGTTTCTGCACTTACTGGTTTTGTTTTTATACTATAAAAAATACCTAAAGATTTACTCTTTAGGCATTTTTCTAAGTTTGTGAGTTAAGGTATATAAAATAGTTATACTAAAATAAATTTCGTATTATACTTATACTTAAATTTAAAAAGTAGTTTTTTGAAAAAAGATAATTAGGTATAAAAATTTAAAAATGGATTTTTAATATACTGCACAGAGTAAGTTAGATAAAATTATTAATATCTATAAAATAAAATACTGCTGTTAGATATTGTAAATTTAGAAGAGTACTTCAATACCTAGGATAATTGTTGAATAATAATATACTTCTTATAATAAATGAGGATAACAATAATTTAGATAAAAAAATAGCTTCATTAAAAGATAAAACTATATATATTACTTCTTATAATTTAGAAATTTTAGAAAAATATAAAGACCATTCTAATGTAAAAAAAGTCTTCTATCTTGAAGAAATGCATACTGTATTTGAATCATCTGAACAAACAATTGATATTATTACTAGAGCAAATGAATTTCTAAAGTTAGTGATTAACGAAAAATTGATTTATGTACAAGGACAAATAGAAGGAGGTAATAATCAATCTATTTTAGATATAGTATTGTTTAAATTATCATTTGACAAAATTATCTCAGATTATAAGATTGATTTAGTTGAAAATTATACTTCAAGTTTTTATTATAAAGAAAATAAATTTATAAAAGATATTTTAATAGAAAATAAAATTGAATATTTAATTTATATTACTAATAAATATAATTATTTTAAAGAATGTATTCGAATAGATTTTAAAAGATATTTTAAGGGGATGTATTATTTCCTTAGTTTTTTGCTTTTAAATATTAAGTATAAAAAAAATAAATATAATGAGTATAAAAAAACTGTATTTGTACATGTTGCTTCAAATATGCATAAATTTTATGATAGTTTCAAATATTTTACAGATACTATAGAACAAAATAGTGATTATAAATGTAAATTTATTACAAATGGAATAAATATTACAAATGAAAAATTAATACAAGAAAAACCTTATATATTAGAACATTATATGACAGTGTTAGATTTTTTCTATTCATTTTTATCCACAATAAAGTATTTATTAATCTATAAAACAAACCAAAATAAATTCAACTTATTTTTTAATCACTTACCCCTTTCAATAAAGAATCAAATTAATAATGTGATTCACTATGAAATTATAGTTCAATATGGGTTTAACATCAGATATAAAAAAGCATTAAATCGATTTTTTTCAAAAAATACTTTATCCGCATGGAAGTTATGGGGTGGTGTCTCACTCCCCGCAGGAAAAATTGCTGTAGATATTATAAATAGTAAATATAGTTACATAACAAGTTTTATATTTGATATTAATTCAGAATTTAAATATTACCCTTTCCTTGCAGATAATTTAAATTTAATGGATTATAAAATATTATTTGAACAAAAAGATAAAGAAGCATGTTTATATCAAGGATATGAGCCTAACAAATTATTACTAATTCCAGAATTGAATATAAAAAAAAATATGTTAAAACTAAAGAATCAATATACTCAAAATGATTCAATGAAATTACTATATATAAAAAATGATTATTTAGAATATGTATTTATTGATATTAATGTTCGAATTAGAGGTATTATTCATATTCAAGAAATCGAAATTTTTATTTATAATATAAAACTTCTTGCAATAGAATTTATTAATTATGCCTTTATAATTAAGCCTCATCCTAGGTTTCAGCAATTTGAGTATTTAAAAAATCATCTTTCTGGAATTAGTAATATTTATTTATTTACTCCTGATTTACCTATTTTCCATTTTTTAAATATATCTACTATTGTTATAACAAAATTATCTGCAATTGGATTTGAAGCTTTAACTTTAGGTAAAGTACTTATTTGTGTAATTTTAGACGATGAACCAAATTGGGAAGGATATGGAGATAACGCAAACTATTTCTTTTCTTTTATTGAGGTCATTAATTTTTTACATAAAAGTAAGGGGAAGAGTACTCTTAATACTATTCAAAGTAATAATTTAGAGTATAAAAAATTAACTATTGATGATTTTTTTGAAAAGGTGCAGAATAAATGAAAATAATGTATTTACATATTGGGGCAGGTAAGACGGGTACCTCTTCCCTTCAGTCTCAATTTGCAATAAATAAAGATGTATTAGAAAAATATAATATATATTATCCAATATCCAAAAATGATAAACAAGCAAAGAATTTTAAAATAACTTCCGGAAATGCAGTTGATTTAGCTTTTTTACTTAGAGAAAAAACATCAGATAATAAAATGATTGAAGGAATTATAAAAGGTCATATTTTAATGGCAGAAGGAAAAAATATTTTATTATCAAGTGAAATAATACAATCATTTGATTATGATAAAATTCTGATATGTAAAAATATAGCTTTTGTTCTTGGATATCAAATTAAAATTATCTATTATGTACGTGCAATTGTAGATAATCTCGTATCTTCTTATCAACAGACAATTAAAAGACATGGTAATACTAAAAATTTAGATATATTTTTAAAAAGTTATAGAAATAAATTTAGAGAAACAATTGAAAAAATTGATGAAATTTTTGGCTATAGTAATATAATGGTTAAGAATTATGATTTAGTAAAAGATAATATATTTTTAGATTTTCTTCAAAATATATTAAATATCGAAGATTGTAATAACTTTAGAATGGAAAATAAAAGGGTCAATCGTTCATTAAGTAAAAAAGAACTTTCTTTTATAAAGTATATAAATTATTTTTTTAGAAGTAGAGTAATTTCAACTTTAGTAAGTAACACTTTAATTTATATTAATCCAACAGCTAAATATGAATTATTAATATCAAAAACTGATTTTGAAATAGTATCAAATTTATATACTCAGGACTTAGCAGTTATAAATTCATATCTGCAAGAAAATGAAAGACCTTTAAAATTAGTTGATAATATTAAGATATATGAGTAAAATATATGTAAATTTGACAAAAGAAGAAGTCGTAATACAATAAAAATTTTAAATTCAAAATAAGAGAGAAGAAATGTCATTAAATGTTAAGTGGGAAAAAGAAGTTTATTCTCAAAATAAACAAGTTAATAAATATCCATTTGGAGAGTTTATTTCAATATTTTTTAATTCATTAAAATTTTTACCACAAGAGAAAGAGAAAAAAGATATTAAAATTCTTGAACTTGGATGTGGAACTGCTAATAATATTAAGTTTATGTCTGAGCAGGGATATGATGTTTATGGAATTGATGGAAGTGAAAGTGCTTGTAAAATAGCAAATGAATTTTTGTTAAGTCAAAAAGTAAAAGCAATTATAAAGAAATCATATTTTCAAGATTTACCCTTTGAAAATGAAATGTTTGATTTAATAGTAGATAGAGAAGCTATGTGCTGTGGTACATTTTCTAGTATAAAACAAAGTTGGAACGAAGCAAATAGGGTTTTAAAAACTGGTGGAATCGTAATATCATTTATGTATACAAGTGATGATAGATGGTGTAAAAAAGCTAATAATGATGCTGAAATGGCCCTAAAAGTCGAAAAAAATACTTTTACAAATTTTAATGTTGGTGATTTTAAGAATATTGATATTGTTCATTTTACAGAATATGATGAATTATTTGAATTCTTTGACTTCTTAGATATTAAATTAATTAATAAACACAGTAATACTACAGTTTTTACTGATGAATCAATAGACTTTTCTTATGATGAATGGATTATTGTAGGAGTTAAAAAATAAATACTTTTATACTATAAAAAATACCTAAAGATTTACTCTTTAGGCATTTTTCTAAGTTTGTGAGTTAAGGTATATAAAATAGGTAGATAAATAAGATTTAAAACAGTTCCCCAAGCAAGTCCAAATCCTAGAGCAATTGCAATTGGTTGGAAAATTACAGACTCTCCACTTGGAAATAAAATCAAAGTTAACATCCCAATAACTGTAGTTACAGTGGTAATTATAATAGGTCTAAATCTTTTTGTGGCTCTTTGAAATATTTCATCTAAAGTTTTTGCTTTTTTCAGATAAGTCATCATAATAATTCCATCATTAATAACAACTCCTGAAAGTCCTAATGCTCCAATTAGTGAAGGCATTGATAGATTTAATCCCATAACTTGATGACCTATTAAAACTCCTAAAATTGAAAAAGGAATAACACTCATTACAATAAAAGTTTCTCTAAATGAGTTAAATAAATAAAGCATAGAAAGCATTATTAAAACAAGGGCAAAAGCAGTTGCAAGTAACATATCACGGCCTAGTTCTGCATTTTTCTCAGCTTCTCCTTTTAGTACAATTTTAACTCCATCTTTTTCTATTTTCTCTAAAGTAGGTTTTAGTTTATTTAGAACCTCAGTAGCTGTTATAACATCTGGATTTACATTTGCAAAGACATAGAAATTTTTAATTCCATTATCTTTTAGAAGTTGCTCAAAAGCTTTTACTGTATTTAAATCTACAACTTCATACAAAGCTACATAAGTGCCATCAGAAAGTGGAATTTTTGTATTTTTGAAACTTTCAAAATCATCTTTGTTTTGTGATTTTATTTTTATATCTAACATCTCTTTTTCATCAAAAGATACAGCCTTTTTCTTTAGAAGATATAAATTTGAAAGATAATTCCCAATAAATGACTCAGTAAGTCCTAACTCTTCACCATAAGAGTTAACTTTTATTTTTATCTCATCAATACCAAATTTTAAAGAGTTTGAAGATGATTTAATTCCTGTTATTTTTTTTAGTTCACTATCTAGTTCTTGAACTGCTATTATTGCTTTTTGATTATTGGCAGTTACAATTCCTATTTGAATATCTGATTTAATAGGTCCAACTTTTTTCTCTAATACTTCAATCTCATCAAGATTGAATTTTTTCTTATAATCATTTTGTACTAAAAATTCTTTTAATTTTGTAGATACTTGGTCAGATTTTATGTCTCTTGTTCTTCCTTCTTCATCATAATGGAAGCTTAAAAATGGAGTTACATATTTATCCAAGAAATTCATTGCCTTTGCTTTTTGTAATTCAACTGTCATATACATAGCATATGGAAAATTTTCTGTATTATTTCCAACATCTTTTCTATAACCTGCAACTGAACTTATATTTCTAATATAAAACTCATCACTTTTTTTTATTAAATCAGATTCTATTGAACTTACTATTTCAAAGGCTTGTTCAAGAGTTGTATTTGCATTCGCTTTTATAGTGATTTTTACATCAGTTGAGTCAAATTTTGGAAACATTTGAAATCTTGAATTACTTATAAACTCAAAGGTTAAAACAGGAACCATTATTAAAAAAATCACAATAAAAGTCTTTTTCCAATTCATGAAAAAATGTATGATTTTATTGTAAATTTCATTTGCTTTTTCCCATGAAGTTACTTTATCGTCAGTTTTTAAAGTATGTGCTGCGTGAATTGGAAGAAAAATAAATGACTCAATTAACGAAGCCACAACCAAAGCACTTAAGGCAATTGGAATTAATCTCATAACCTCACCCATCGTTCCACTAATCATTAAAATTGGTAAAAATGAGAACAGCGTAGTAAGAGAAGCTATGGTTACTGGTTCAACCATCTCTTTTGCACCCATAATAGCAGCTTCTTTGGGCGGATAGCCATCTTCTATGTGTTGTTGTATATTTTCACTCACAACTATCGCATCATCTACAACTATTCCTATGGCTATTAAAACACCTACTAGAGAAATCATATTTATTGTATATCCAGAAAGATAGAAATAAATAGCTGCAAGTACAAATGATGTTGGAATTCCAACAATAATGATAAAAGACATTCTTAGATTTATTAAAAGAGCAACTATTATTGTAATTAAAATAATTCCTAACATAATATTTGAAGTAACAACATTTAACCTATCAACGATTCTTTCGCTATTATCATCTGCAATTGAAATATCAATGTCAGGATTTTTAGCCCTAATATCTGGTAAAATTTTTTTAATTTCACTTACAATTTTTATAGCATCTGATGTATCTGATTGTACAACTTGAAGAGATAAGGAATTTTTCCCATTAAATGAGTATAAAGTTGAAGAATCTTCATATTTTTTTCCAATAGTTGCAATATCTTTTATATAAAGAGTTTTTCCTGAAATTTTAACTAATGTATTTTCAAACTCTTGGGCTGTTTTTGCTCCATTATTTGTTGATACATAATAGTGTTTTTTGGGATCTTCTATTTTTCCAATAGGAAAAATATATGATAAATTTGAAATAACATTAAATACATCACTTTTATTTAAATTTAAAGCATCGATTTTTCTTTCATCTAATAATACTTCAAAATATTTATCAGAATCTCCATAAATTGATATCTCATTTATCCCATTTATTGTAAGAAGTTTACTTTTTAAATCATCGGCAAAAGGTTTTAAATCATCAATTGAAACTTTTTTAGAAGTAACTGAAATATCAACTAAAGATCTAGTTCTATCAAGGGTATTTACAGAGGGTTCATCCATATCAGATGGAAGATTTGTTTTAACTAAAGTTATTACATCTTTAATTTTATCTGCTTCTACATATTTATCATGACCTTTTTTTAGTTCAAGAATAATAGAGAATTTACCAGGACTTATAATCGTAGACATGGTATCAATAGAGTCAATATTTTTAATATTATCTTCTATTTCTGTAACAACCATTTTATCTAAAATATCAACACTAGCTCCACTATATGAGCCTTTAATTGAAATCATATCAAGTTCAAAATTTGGAAATATCTCTTTAGGAGTTTTGGTATAAGACCAAATACCAATAGCAAATACAAGAATGAACAAAGTATAGTTCATACGAGAATTTTCAACAAAAAATCTTAGAATCTTTTCAAACATTATTTTCCTTTTTAAATGAACAAAGGATTATATAAAAGTTATATAAATAATATATTAATAAAGCTATGCAATAAGCAGAAATTATCTACTTACAGCATATAAATTGTAGTTTTTTAGGAATTCAATGTCTTCATCATTTTTTACATTTTCTGCTAAGACTTTAATATTAAGTAATGATGCTAATTCACTAATTGATTCAACAAAACTTTGTTTTGAATAATCTTTACAAATATCACAAGTATAATCTCTAGCTAATCTTATATAATCTAAATTAAAATCTTTTAAATTCCCAAGTGGAATAAATTTAGATTCAAATCTTTTTATAATTATTTTTGCACCACATTTATGAATTTCATCTGCAAAGAATTTGAACTTATCTTCATTTTTTGCAACAGCATAAGCCGTTACTGAAAAGATAAGCTGAGGAGCAATATTTCTGCTTTCAAGAATTTTATTTTTAATCCACGCAATGAATGCTGTATTATTTATTGATTCAAGTGATAAGTTTATTGTAATATCATGGTTAATGCTATTTATTAAAATATGATTTACAACTTTTTCAATAACTTTTTTATCAAAATCAACTATTTTTTCATATTTTTCAGCAATAGAAACAAATGTTCCTATTGGAATATTATTTCCATCTTTATCTTTAATATTTGTAAATGCCTCTTGCATAACAACTTTGTCATCATTTGAATTTAAAATTTTACAATTTCCAATATAATTAACATCAAATTTTGAATTATCTATTATGTCAAAAATTAAATCTCTCCACGATTCCATATCTCTTGCTAATTCATTTGTATCAGTTATAAAAGATTCATTTGGCCCAATTAAAGTTGCTTTTTCATTAGCTTGAGTTGCACTTTGTAAAATCTCAGGAGTTGTTCCAATTGGATTAAAAGGAGTTCCTCCAATATGCGCAATCTCATTTTTTTTGAATTCAACAGCTAATGCTTCAAACTCTTTTTTTAATAATTGTGCATATTGTACAGCATTTTCATAGTTAGAATTTTTGATAATTAAGGCAAATTCTGAACCAAAAAATCTATATGCACTAATTTTCATTTCATCGTTTAATTTTGTAAATTTTAGTATTTTTGCAAATTTTTTAATAAAATTATCAACTTCATTTGTTGTATGTGATTTTGCAAAAGAGGCTAAATCAGCTATTTTAACTATAAAAACATAACCAGTTGATTTATTTATAAACATTTTTTTCATGTCTGTTTCAAAGTTTTGTTTTAGACAAAGCCCTGTTAAATCATCGCTAGAGAGTTTTTTACTTAGGCTTTCAAGGGTATTGTTTAATCTATTTATAATTGCTTCAATTTTTGTTGACATATCATTAAAAGCAATAGCAACTGCTTTTATTTCTGTCGTCCAAGGAAGATTTTCTATAAGTCCAAACTTTCCACTTGCTATGTTATTTGCTAATTTTTCAAGTTTTTTAAGTGGTTTTAAAATATATTGAACAAAAATAAATATTAAAGCCATTGAAATTAAGAAGGCAATAAGTGCATAAATACTTGCACTTTTTACTTGGTCATAAAGTTTAGCATAAGCATCACCTGGATTTGCACTTACATAAATAATTGCACTTGTTTGCCAACCATCACTTATTTCGCTTGATTGTTCAGCTAAATCAATTGGAATTAGATTTATAAACCATTGTGGAATATAATCAAATTTCACATCTCTTGAAACTTTTACTAAAACATTATTAATAGCTAAAGAAGAAGTTGCGTTGATTTTTTTACCATTTATATTTGTAGCTGTAAAAGAAACAATTATGTTCTTATCATTTTTAAAGTTTTCACTTGGTGTAAAAATATAACTATTTTCAACTTCTGGAATATCTGCTTGTTTTGTTGTATTTACTTCATTTGGATTTTCAAGGGCATTTAATTCATTTTCCATACTAGAAACTGAAGTTAAAACATCAATTTTTCCAATTTTTTCATCAACTTTTACATCAGATATTTCCCATTTATCATTATCTAAATCTTTTGTATTTTTTAATAAATCACTATCATTTATAGAAAAATAAGAGTTTTCTAGTCTAATCTCTTTATAAAAACCTCTATTTGCTATGGCATTTATAATTGATTCAATCTCAGGATTAGTTTTATCTTTCAATAAATTTCTTATACTCATCCCTAACGAAGTTGCTGTATCTTGAGCTTTTGTTACTGACTCCGTTTCTAAATATTCTTTAGTATTTTTAACACTAATAATAAAATTACCCGTAAAAATCATAAAAAATATTATTGATATGATTATATATAACTGTTTAGACAAAGACATTTTGTATTCCTTTATTAAAATCTACTCATTAAATCTTTCCAAGATCTAAGTTCATTATTTCCAACTCTTGCTTCACCTTTTGTTTTAGCTTGCCATAATCCAGAAGCATTAAAACTATAAACTGGCTTTAAATCAGGTCTTTTTGATGCAACTTGCAGTGTTTTGTTGATATTATCTAAAACAACAGGTTCAACACCAACTCTATGATAATAAGTTAAAACCATATGAGCTTGTTCAAATTTGCTATTTGCTTTTTTATAAGAAACATAGGTGATTCTTAGTTTTTCATCTGGAACACCCAATTTAATTAAAGAAAAGTATTTAGCTATTGCATAATCTTCACAATCTCCCGCGCCAATTCCCATAAATTCAAATGGTGTTGCCCAATAATCTTTAACTCCCCAAACACTTAAATCTGATCTATAAGTAATTTGATTAAAAAAATCATTTACATTTTTGAGCTGATTTAAAATAGATTCATTTTTTGAAGATTCAATCATAGAATCCCAAGCTTCGACTCTATTTTTTCCTTGAACACCAAATTTTTTTTCTATGGCATCTAATTTTGATTGGTCAATGTTAAAGTTTTTTGAGGCAGTTGAAAAAAGAGAGAAAAAAGAGATAAGAATAAAAGAAATTATTAATTTTTTTTTCATCTTATCTCCTTTTTTAACAGTATAATAGCTAATATTTGATTAAATGTGTAAAATTATTTTAAGAGATTTTTTATCTCATCTTCGCTAATTTTTTCATTATCATATTTTATTGCAATTACATTTTCAGTATTATTGATATACCACTCATCAATAGCTAAATGATTTAATTTTCCACTATTTTCTAAATGGTATTCATTTAGTGATAAATAGGCAAATTTTTTCTTAGAAGGATTTGCCATAGTAATAATTAAAATAGCCCATAAAACACAAATTACTGCAATTACAACTACTAAAGTAGTTAGTGTTACATCTTTATAAAATATTCCACCAATCATACCACCTAAGAAAGTTCCTAAATAACCAGCTGAGTTAAAGATTCCTAAAACTAAACCTCTTTGATGAACTTTTGCAAATTTAGATGCAAGTGATTGCATAATTGGTTCGTGCATATTAAATCCAATAAAGAATATAACAACACCAACAACAAATATAGCTGCACTTGTACTAAATCCCATAATTAAATAAGAAACAGCAAAGAAAATAATACCAATGATTAGAATCTCTCTAAATTTTCCTTTTTTCTCTGCAATAATTGCAGCAGGTGCCATAGAAATAAATCCAAAAACCATAGCAGGCATATATACTTGCCATAAATCACTTAATTGCCATCCGTAAGTTTTTGTTAAAATGATAGGAATAATCATAAATGCAAATGTCATTAAACCTTTTTGTAAAAAGTTTGTGATATTCATTTTTATTAAATTTACATTTTTTAAAACGGCACCTAATTCAACTTTTTTATTGTAAGTATGAGTTATATGTGGAGGATTTGGAACCATTTTTAATAAAACAAAAATAGAACCAATTGCAATAATCATAGTAATATAAAATAGTGTTTCAACACCAAATTTAGCACCAATTGTGGGACCTGCTGCCATTGATGCTGCAAAGGCAACTCCAATGAACATTCCCATTGTTGCCATTGCTTTTGATCTTTGTTCTTCTTTTACTAAGTCACTAATCGTTGCAGTTACAACAGCACCAATAGCACCAGCACCTTGTAAAAGTCTTCCTAATAATAAAGAATAAATATCAGTAGAAATAGCACAAATTAAAGAACCAATAGCAAAAAGTATTAATCCAATGATAATTGTGCTTTTTCTTCCTAATTTGTCACTTATTATTCCAAATGGAACTTGAAATATCATTTGAGTTAAGGCATAACCACCAATTACAATTCCAACTAAAGCTGAAGTTGCACCTTCTAAATTCATAGCATATACTGATATAACTGGTAAAACTAAAAATAAACCGAAAAATCTCAGAGCAATAATTGCACTAAGAGGTAAAACTGATTTAATCATCTATAATCCTAAACATAATATAATTTGCCGTGATTATAGTTAATAATAGTTAATAATAGGTTGAAAAGGATAATTGTGAAGATAGTTTTAGCATCAGCAAACAAAGGTAAAATCGTAGAATTTGAGAAATTAATGCCAGACGATGAGGTAATTGCCTTTAGTGAAATTTTAGGAAAAATTGAAATAGATGAAGATAAAGATACATTTAAAGGTAATGCTATTAAAAAAGCACAAACTATTTATGATGAACTTGTAAAAATAGGACAAAATGATGTAATTGTAATATCTGATGATTCAGGAATTAGTGTTCCAGCACTTAACAATGAACCAGGTGTTTATTCAGCTCGATATGCAGGTATTGGTTCAAGTGATAAACAAAATAATGCAAAACTGATTGAAAGTTTAAATGCAAAGAATCTAGAAATCACACCTGCATTTTACACAGCATGTATTGCAATAGTTTATAAAAATGAAGTTTATACAGTTCATGGTTGGATGCATGGAAATGTAATAAATAAAGAGTTAGGTGAGGGTGGTTTTGGTTATGACCCAATGTTTATTTCAAATGGATATGAAAAAACTTTAGGTGAGTTAGGATATGACGCTAAAAAAGAGTTTTCCCATAGAACAAAAGCTTTGAATCTTGCTAAAAAAGTTTTGGATGTTATTCTTTAATAACTCTTTCATAAAGTGAAATATCATAATCTTTCGCTTTTACAAAAATATCAAGGATAAAAGTAGAATCTTTTGGTTCTACTTTTGCATAAATATCAAATAAGTCATCTTCAATTTTTAGATGATTTATTCCTGTTAAATTTATACTTTTAAGATAATCTTTCAAAAATTCTTTATGATTTTTAGCTTGGATATACAAATACTGATTTGTTAAATTTACACTTCTTAATGATTTTGTCTCTAATATAAAAATTCCTAAAACAGAAAATAGTGTTATTAATACTATTGTTATTAATAAAGTGTAAGCTTTTTTCATTGTGCAAATTCCCAATTTTGAATGATTTTATCATCTAAATTTATATAAATAGAGATTTTATTTGCATTTTTATTTAATCTGAACTCTTTTATCTTTTCAAGTAATAAACTATTTTTAAAGTATAAATTATTATTTGAATAAGTGAATTCATTTAGTTCATTTAGATGTTTTTCAAAAAATATTTTTGTTGATAATAAATCTATTTTTTGGATTTCTATTTGTTGATTTATTTTATTTTCAAAAAATAACTCTTTTGTAAAAAGCGTAGAATAGACAATTATTATTGATGAGATTATTAGGGTTAAAATTATTTCAAGAAGAGAAAAACTATTTTTCATATTTAAAAACTTTTATGTTTTCATTTTCAAATTGATATTTTGAAACAACGATATTTTCAGTAGACACTTCATTTATTGTTACTTGAAGGTTTTGAGTTGTTTTTATAAAGTTAGTGTAATTTTTTATATTAAAACTATTTTCTAAATCATTTAATAACATATAATTTTTTTGATTTGTTTCATCGTGATAAGTAGAATATATAAATCCACTTATCACGACAGATAAAAAAGTGATACTAATTAGAGTTTCTATTAAGGTAAAACTATTTTTTTCCAAGATCTGTAGCTTTTTTATGAGCTTCTTCAATAGCTTTTATCATTGCATCTCTCACGCCACACTCTTCAAGTTTTGCATATCCAGCAGCTGTAGTTCCTCCTGGACTCATAACAGAATCTTTGATGATTGCTGGATGTGAATGTTTTAATAATGATGCAGTTCCTGAAAATAATCCTTGAACTAATTGATAACTAAGATGTCTTTCAAGTCCAGCTTTAACAGCACCATCTGCAAGAGCTTCTGCAATTAGTGCTAAATATGCAGGTCCACTTCCAGCAACTGCTGTTGCTATGTCAAGTTGGTCTTCTGTATTTACCCAAATAACTTGACCTATACTAGAAAATATTTCCATAGCCACAAGTTTCGCTTCATTATCACCTGTAATCGTAGTCATTGAGTTTTGAACTGATGCTGCAACATTTGGCATAGTTCTAATATAGTGTTTTGCTTTTATTTGTTTCTTTAATGTCTCAAGTTTTGTTCCAGCTAAAATAGATAATAATATATTTGCATTTCCAGCAAGTCTTGCTGAAACACTTTGTAAAGCATAAGGTTTTACACAAAAAATTACATTTTTTCCTGTAATATTTTCATTATCTTCTAATACTTTTATAGTTATTTGTGGGATTTTTTCTTGTATAGCTTTTAGTTTATCGTTGTCTCTTCCAATGATTTCAACTTCATGATTTTTTATCAATCCTCTTGCTAATGATTGTGCCATAATACCATTACCAATTAATGTTAGTTTCATTATTTTGCCTTTTTTAATTATTTTGGTCAATTATAGCAGATAATTCCTAAGCTACTATTTTGATACAAAATAGTATTAAATTATTTATTTATTGCGAGGTAAAGTATAAAGTGATAAATATTAGAGTTTCGATAACATAACTAAAATAAATGGAACATGGCATTTAGGAGCACCAACAATATCAAATATTTTGCATGTAACACCTGCAAACTTTAAAATATCATCTTTTGTATATTCATGCTCATATGCATTATTGAGTAACTCAAAAGTTTTTTGAGATACTAATTCTAAATCATCACAATTAACAATATCCTCCTCAAGTGTTTTTACAAATTTACATGCATGTGGAAATATTTCTAACAGTTCTTTTAATTCTTGGTCTTCAATACCATCTAAAAGTTGTGAGTGCTTATGGAAAAAATCACTTATTTCTTGAAATTTACAAACCATATGATTCCCTTGTGTTTATTTTCTAATATACAAAAAGTGTACCATTTATATTAGCTTCAATAAGCATTTACTTGATTTTTAGCATACTTTTTAATTTAACCAAACATAAATAAATATTTTGTTTAGTTTTATATAAAACAAACTACTAAAAAAATAAGCTAGTATTAGATAGAATATCACTTTTATGAGAAAGGATATTTAAAATGAACGGAAGCTTTAGACTAAAAAACTTATTATTAATAGCTTGTACAGCCTTTGTACTTACTGCTTGTTCAAGTAAGAAAGACGAAGAATATAATAAACCAGCAATTTATTGGTATAACAAAATGTTGAAACAAATAGCTTCTAGTGATTTAGATGCAGCTGATGATACTTATACATCTTTAGAGAGTGAACATAGAAATACACCTTTTGTTCCAACGGCTATGTTGATATTAGTAAATGCGCACATTGATGAAGAAGAATATGCTCTTGCAAACTTCTATTTGGATGAATATATTAAAAGATTTAGTTTAAGTAAAGATATTGATTATGCAAGATATCTAAAAATTAAAGCAAACTTTTTAGGATTTAAATACCAATTTAGAGATCAACAACTAATTGAAGATACATTGACTCAAATTAATGAGTTTAAAGTGAAATATAAAAATTCACCTTATATGCCTTTAGTTGATACAATCAATTCAAGATTATATATGGCAAAAGCATCAATGGATAAAGAAATTGCAGAGCTTTATATAAGAAGAGATAAAGAATTAGGTGCAGCTTTTTATGATCAAAAAGTAAAAAATTCTTGGATTGAACCAACAGAAATAGTTCCTGTAGATGTTCCATTTTACAGAGCAGTATTTGAATAAATTTTATAGATTTTAGGAGTTAAATTAGATGGAATTAGAAAATTATGATGAATTCCCACAAACTATACCTTTAATAATAGAAGATGATATATTTTTATATCCTTTTATGATTGCTCCTTTATTTTTAAGTAATGAAGACAATATTAAAGCAGTTGAATATGCAATTGAACATAACAAACTTGTTGTTGTTACAGTTTCAAAGCATGGGAAAGAAGGAAAAAGAGAAGTAGATTCTTTTTATGATGTAGGTGTTGTTGGAAATATAATGAGAAAAGTATCTTTACCAGATGGTAAGATAAAAGTACTTTTCCAAGGTTTAGTAAAAGGTCATATTTCAGAGTTTACTAAAGAAGATTCTTTATTTGCAAAAGTTGATATTTTAAGAAGTGAAGAAGCAAATCCTGAGAGTATTAAATCAGTTATTGAAGTATTGATTGAAAATGTAAAAAAATTATCAAGATTAAATATTAAGTTTCCAGCTGATTTAGTAAAAACAATAGAAGAAAATGATGATGCCACAAGAATTGCAGATTTAATTTCATCTGTTTTAAAAGTTAAAAAAGATGAAGCTTATAAACTGTTTGCTCAAACAAATATTGAGCAAAGATTGTTTGATATTATTGAAGTAATTAAAAAAGAGATTGAATCTTTTAAAATTCAAAAAGAGATTACTCAAAAAGTAAATTCAAAAATTGAAAAAACTCACAAAGACTACTTTTTAAAAGAACAAATCAAAGCTATTCAAAAAGAACTTGGAAGCGATAATCAAAAAGATGAAGAAGTTAAAGCTTATAAAAAAAGACTAAAAGCTAAAAAAGAGTTTATGCCTAAAGAAGCTTACAAAGAGACAAAAAAACAAGTTGAAAAACTTGGAAGAATGAATCCTGATTCTCCTGATGCTTCACTTTTACAAACTTATGTTGAGCAAGTTTTAGATATTCCTTTTGGTGAATATGCAAATGAAAAAATATCTGTTAAAAATGTTGAAGAACAATTAAATAAAGATCATTACTCTTTAGTAAAACCAAAAGAGAGAATTTCTGAATATTTCGCAGTTAAACAATTACTTGAACAAAGAAATATTGAAGATTTAAAATCTAAAGGTACAGTTTTATGTTTTGTAGGACCTCCAGGTGTTGGTAAAACTTCATTGGCAAACTCAATTGCAAAAGCATTACAAAGACCACTAATAAGAGTAGCTCTTGGTGGAATGGAAGATGTGAATGAGTTAAGAGGACATAGAAGAACTTATGTTGGAGCAATGCCAGGACGACTTGTAAAAGGTCTTATTGATGCAAAAAAAATGAATCCAGTAATGGTTTTAGATGAAATTGACAAAATAGGAGCAAATCACAGAGGTGATCCAACTGCTGTAATGTTAGAAATTTTAGATCCAGAACAAAACCATGAATTTAGAGATTTATATCTAAATTTCCCACTTGATTTATCTCAAGTTATTTTTGTATCAACTGCAAATGATGCTAGAAAAATTCCAGCACCATTAAGAGATAGAATGGAGTTTATTGAAATTTCATCTTATACTCCAAATGAAAAATATCATATTGCAAAAGATTATCTAATTCCTCAAGAGTTGGCAAAACATGGACTTCAAAAATCTGAAGTTAATCTAAATAAAGCAACTATTGAGATGATTATTTCTAAATATACAAGAGAAGCAGGTGTTAGAAATTTAAGAAGAGTATTCTCAAAATTATTTAGAAAAGTTGTAAAACAGATTTTAAATGATGACACAATACAAAAAGTGACAATTGCTACAAAAGATTTAAAAGCATATTTAGATAATCCAATTTTTGAAATAGACCCAGCAGATAAGAAGAATTCAATTGGAATTGCTAATGGATTAGCGTGGACTTCAGTTGGTGGAGATGTTTTAAAAATCGAAGCAATTAAACTAAAAGGAAAAGGTACTTTATCTGTAACTGGAAATCTTGGGGAAGTTATGAAAGAGTCTTCAAGAATATCTTATTCAGTTATAAAAGTTTTAATAGATAAAGGCGTTTTATTAATAGATAATGAAATTATTCCAAAATCTTCACAAGAAATCACAGATAAAACTATGGTAGACCCAAGTGAAGTTTATAAAAGATATGATATTCACTTACATATCCCAGAGGGTGCAACTCCTAAAGATGGACCAAGTGCTGGTATAACTATGGCTTTAACAATAGCTTCAATCTTAGCTGAAAAGCCAATAAAATCAGATATTGCAATGACTGGTGAACTTACGCTTTCAGGGAAAGTTCTACCTATTGGTGGATTAAAAGAGAAGTTAATTGCAGCATACAAAGCAAAAATGAAAAAAGCATTAATTCCTAGAAAAAATTACGAGAGAGATTTAGATGAAATTCCTCAAGAAGTAAAAGATGCAATGGAAATAAAAGCTGTTGATGTTATAGAAGATGTTTTAAAAGAGGCATTAGTTTAATTAAATGAAAAAAGGAGCTAGAGATAGTGTACTTGTAAATAATTTTTTTACTCTAGCTTCTATCGTACTTATTTCTATAACTATGATGTTATATTCAAAATATATCGCAAATAATGATTATGACGAAGTCACAAAAGAGAGAGTTATCCCTCTTTCTTGTGAAAAAGATATTTTCACAGTCTCAAAAGTTTATAATCAAGAGCTTCTAAATAAGTCTATGAAAGCTTTAAATAAAGGTTTTTATAAAGTAGAAGGCTCTTATAAAAAATCCCAACAAACACCATCTATTATTGAAGATTTTATCTCTTTAAATGAATTAAATAGTTATTATACAAAAGCTATTGAAAAAACTCCAAAGCCAAATATTGAAAAATATTTAACAATAAAATATGAAATAATAGAAAACGATAAAAAAGACCAAAACAAAAAAACAAGTGATTGTAAATTTTGTTCAGGAGCTATTTTGACTTCATTTTTAGCAGATGACAAAGAAATTTTCAAGTTTTATACAGATTTTAAATATTATGATAAAAATGAGATAGCTTCAAAAATAGATTGCACAATAAAGGTATATAAAAACAATGTTAAAAAACTTTAGTAAAAAAGATTTCACTGCCACAAATATTCTGATAATAATTACAGTTTTAATGTATATTATACAAATAAATATTTCAAATGGTGGCTTATTATTTGGATTAAATCTATACTTCTTAGTATATGGTTTTTGGTGGCAACCACTTAGTACTATGTTTGCCCATGGAGGACTTGGACATCTTGGGATGAATATGTTTGTTCTTTGGCAATTTGGAAATTTACTTGAGAGATTCATGGGTGCTAAAAAATTCTTTGCTTTATATTTAATAACTGGATTATTAACTTCAATTTTGTCATTTGCATATATATATTATGTAGATCATAATGTAAATTTAGTTGGAGCATCAGGAGCAATTTGTGCTTTACTTGGGTATTTAGCTTATTATGATAAAGCCCAAAGAGGTGGAATAATAACTTGGATTTTATTAATCTCAGTTGCACCACTAATTATTGGTTTACCAATAGCTTGGTATTCTCACTTTATTGGTTTAGGAATTGGGTTTTTATATGCAATTATCACAAAAAGATAATTAGTTATTTACAAAATAAGTTACTATACTCATAACAAATAAAACAATGGCTATTCCTATAAAAATATCTTTTAGGGTTACTGTTGGATTTAAAATTCCACAGTAAGGGCATTGTCTTCTTTTTGGTTCTATTTCATTTTTGCAATTTTTACAAGTAGCGATGACAAATCCTTTTTTAAATTTTTGAAATAGTAACATATTTTATGGTTTTAAATGATTAATTAATGTTTTGATAAACTAACAAAAAAGGATAAAAGATGGAAGAGATACATATACAATGTCCATATTGTTTACAAGCAATTTCGATTCTTTTAGACACAGGTATTTATGGACATGAAACTGTGGTAGATGATTGCGAAGTGTGCTGTAGACCAATTGAAATCTCTTATATCGTAGAAGATGGAGAGATAAAAACTTATTCTTATAATAGTATTGAAGGAAATGAATTTTAATGGAAGTAAAGTCAATTTTATTTGTGTGTTTAGGAAATATTTGCCGTTCGCCACTTGCTGAGGGAATAGCAAAGCAGTATATAAAAGAAAAAAATTTAAATTTAGTGATTGAAAGTGCAGGAACTGGACATTGGCATATCGGTGAGCCTCCTTGTGAGAACTCTATTAAAGTAGGGCTTCTAAATGGTGTTGATATTTCAAAGCAAAAAGCTCAACAAGTTAAAAAATCGCACTTTAAAGCCTTTGACTTAATAGTTGGACTTGATGATAGCAATATTGCAAATCTAAAAAACTTAGGTTGTAAAAATCCATTAAAATTAGGTGATTTTGGATTTGATGGAGAGTGTGTTCCTGACCCATATTTTTTTGATGGTTTTGAGGGCTTTGATAAAGTTTTTGAAATGATTGATGTTTGTGTTAGAAATTTGATTGATGAAAAAGTAAAGAGCGCTTAGGCTTCTTTACTTATTTCACTTTTTTGTGAGCTAAAACCCATAGTTCAACTTTTTCAGTCTCTCTTGAATCTGTTCTTTGAGTTCTTCTTGATGAAGCTCTTACTTCTCGTCTTAAGTGTAAATCTTTTCTGAATCTATTGTTTTTTTGTAGTTCTTCTATTATTGGATGAGAACTCTCTTTATCTACTTCTTGAGCAAGATTTGAGAATATTAAAACTAATTTTCCATCTTCTTTTAGATATTTTTTTGCTTCTTCGAAAAACCTTGGAAATAGCTCTTTTTCATAATACATAGCTTTATCAATTCCCTCTTCTAAATTATGTTTTGCCAATAACCAAGGAGGATTAAATACAATTACATCTACTTTTCTATCAAAATCTCCAAATAAATCACAATGATTTAGAGTTATTTTCTTTTGAAAATCTAATCTTCTACCCTCTTTATAAACACCAATAATCGCATTTTTGTTTGTATCAGTTGCATAAACATTTTCAAAACCATTTTGAATTAATTGATATGTTAAAATACCACTTCCCACACCAATATCAATGGCATTATCTTTAGGACCATCATATTTTTTTAACCACTTATCAAACAGTTTTAAATGATCAAATCTTGTTGGGAAATATGTTCCATAATAAGGATGAATTGTTAAATTCAAAGTTTTAATCTCAAGACCTTTTTCATGCCATTGCCATGAACTATTCATTCCTTGAACTTCTGGAAAAGATATATAAAACTCTGAAATATCTGGATAAAGTGATTCTAACCAGCCAATATTTGGAGCTTTTTTAACATCTAGTTTATTATCTTTTACTTTGATTAGTAATCTGTGTGAAGCTTTTCTAAAAGCTGCTCGATAATCTCGTTGTCCTTGAAAACTTTTGTCATTGAATTTTTCTGAAAGATTTTTTTTCAGCTCAGCAAGAACTTGTAAACCATTACTGTAATATTCTTCAACAAAAACATATTTTCCTGCAATCATTTGAGCAACAACTGATTGAGTATCCATTTTTCTATAAAATTTTATACCTTCAATTTGCGAAGTTATAATATCAGGTCTATCTGCTTTGATAGATTGTAAATTTGTAGCCATATATTTATTCCCTTTATCTAGTGTGGCAGTTTATTGAATGCACGCTTAGGTTTGGGTTGGAATTTGGAAATATTGGTGATTTACTATGTAAAGTAAGGTTTTTTTATCTAATTATATTAGTTAGAAAATCTTTGAATGTAATATTCTGGATTTTTATAATGATTTGCAATTGCTAAAATAAAGATAAAATCATCTTTTATAATATAAAAAATAGTAAAAGGAAAAGTGTGAGTTACACATTTTCTAATATGTTCATTGATTTTGGGATATAAAGTAGGAAATTTTAAAATATTGTTGATACTTTGTTTTATTTCATTTTTAAACTTCATACCTAAAGTTTCATTTTCATCATTGTAATAATTTAAAGCATCATCATATTCTTTTTTTGCAACTCTTTGAAACTTAATTTTCATCAAAAAAATCTTTATATGATAAAGTATCCGAAGTATCAAGATTTTCAGCTCTTTTTGTAACTTCTTCTAACCAAGCTTTTTCTATTGAATCATTATCAAAAGAGTTATAACTTTCTAATAAAGTCTCAACTAACTTGATTCTATCTTCAATTGGTAAGTTTAAAGCACTCTCTAAAATATCGTTTTTTGACATAGGAAAACCTTTTAGTTAATGTTTTTAGATTATATCAAATTGAAGATTTAAAATCAGCAGATAGTAATAATCAAACTTTAGGGATTAATTAATAATTTAGCTAAAATGTAAAAAATATATTGGTTGGTTAAATTTGGAAGAAGAATTAAAAAGATTAATTAGTGAAAATAAAGTTATTCCTTTTGTTGGTGCAGGTGTTTCTAAAGATGTAAAATATAAAAATGGTGAAAAAGTTTTTGTTAATTGGAAAGAATTATTAATTAAATTAAATGAAAAAGTTTCTAATGAAAATAAAAAAAATGGAATTAGTTCTTTTTTAAAAGATGATGACATTGATTATCTCCAAATTGCAGATATGATTGAAAAAGAGCTGAGTACAACAGAATTTAATAAAACATTAAAAGAAATTTTTGATATAGATTTTAATGAAATTGATAATTCAACTTTAGAACTTGCAAAAACTATTTGGGAACTTAATTGTAAACTTATTATCACTACTAATTATGACAAAGTACTTTATCACGCTTGTTCAGATACAAATAAAAAATTTTGGGATATTGAAGCAATTCATGAACAAGCTACATCTTTAAGAGATGGTCTTAATCAATCCACTATTTGGCATTTACACGGACATATTGATAATATAAATAATACTATTCTAACTTCACAAAAATATAATGAACTTTACACAACAGATTCCACAAACAGCAGATATAAAAGTGCATTGGAAACTTTACGAACTACGATAAATACAAAATCTCTTCTATTTATTGGCTTTAGTTTAGATGATGAATTTGTAGTAAATCAGTTAAATAGAACAATAGATATTTTTGGTGGAAATAGCCATGAACATTATGTTTTATGTAAACAAGGTTCAAATCCAAATACTTTAAATAAAAATATAAAAGTTATAGAATACGAAAATCATGGACAAGATTTAATAGATAAAATAAAATCATTAGCTCCAACTTTAACAAACAATGAAAATAAAATAGAAGAAAAAAATCTACCTCAAACTAAACTAGAGTTCAAACAACTAACAACTCTTCCAAGTATAAATAAAGATTTTATTGGAAGAAAAGATGAATTAGCAGAGATAGAAAAACGACTAGCTCAAAATAGTCTGATTTGCATAGTAAATGGAATAGGTGGAGTTGGTAAAAGTGAGTTGTCGTATAAGTATTTACACGAAAATGCACACAAATATAAAAATATTGCATTTATTGAGTTTACAAAAGATGACTCTTCAATTGAAGAGGTTTTTATTCGAAAATTCAAAAATGAGTTTGGTTTAGAAAATGATGTAACTTTAGATTCTGTAATTTTACGATTACAAAAACTTCCTCAAAGAAATCTTTTACTTTTGGACAATTTGGAAAATATTGAAGATTTTGAAAAAATAAAAGCTTTAAATACAAATTTTGATTTATTAATAACTACAAGAAAAGATATAGATAAACAAAATCAGTTAAATATTGATACTTTAAATCCACATGATGCAAAAGAGTTATTTTTAAGTATTTATAATAAAGATGAAAATATAGAAGATATTTTGGAGTATTTGGATAATCATCCTTTATTTATTACATTAACATCAAGTTCTCTTGAGAGTAAATTTATAACTTTAAATGAATTAAGAGAAAATATAAAAAATAACACCATTTCAAAAATTGATTCAAAAAAGGGTAAAAATTTTCAAGAACATTTACAAAATACCTTTGATAGACAGTTTAAAAGTGAGTCAAAAGATGAACTAAAAGAGCTATTACAAATCTTAGCAATATTTCCATCTATTGAGATAAGTTTTGAGATTTTAGAAAAGTCTATTGGATTAGAAAAACTAAGAGTAAATCTTCAAAAATTAGTTGAAAGAGGTTGGCTAACAAACAAAGAAGACTCATATAAACTTCATCAAATTATTAGAACATTTATTTTAACAGAGTACAAAATGGAGTTTGAAAAAATTACTTTTATATTTGAAAATATAATTAAATATATTAATTTCAATAATTTTGCATATCTTTTTAATAAATTTAGTATTTATATTCCAATAATTGAAACAATATTGAATGTATTTAAAAATAAAAATGATGAACTTTACTGTGAATTATTAGATTCTTTGACATTGCTGTACATATATTCTTATCAATTTGAAAAATCGATTCTTTTACAAAATGAAGCTATTAATATTAGATTAAATATTTTCGGAAATACAACTTTAAAAGTTTTACAAAATTATGATTATTTATATTTAATTTATCATATATTGAAAGATTTAGATAAAGCTTATTTCTATCTTTTCAAATCTTTAAATTTAAAGTTAGAACTAGCTGGAGAGAAGTATCCTGAATTGCCAATTACTTATAGTAATTTATCAATCCTATATAATGATTTGAAAGAAAATAAGAAAGCATTTGAATTTCAAGAAAAAGCATTAGTCTTAGGATTACAAATTTTAGGAGAAAAGCATTTAGATTTAGCAAATATTTATACTAACTACTCTACTCTATATGAAAATATTGGAAATCAAATAAAAGCTTTTGAATATTTAGAAAAAGCAATTAATTTAAGAATAGAATTATTCGGTGCTAATCATCCAGATTTAATAAGTAATTATAATAATTTATCAATGATTTATCAAAATTTAGGGAATAAAAAAGAGGCTTTTAATTATCAAAAAAAAGCATTAGAATTGAATTTATTACTTTTTGGAGAGAATAATTTTTCTTTGATAAATAATTATAATAATATTGCAATGATGTATCAAGATAAAAAAGATTATGACATGGCGTTGAACTATCAAAAAAAAGCATTAGTTTTATCTGAATACATAGGAAATAACAATCAAACAATATCTATTATTTATTCTAATTTAGCTTATTTATATAAAGAAAAAAAAGAATGCAAAAATGCAAAAATGTTTATGAATAAAGCTATAGAGATATTAAAAAATGAATATAATTCCGAATCATTATTAACTACAGCATTTAATTTTATTATTGATATTGATATGAAAATTAAAAAAGAAAAGAATTTAAATTATAAGAAAAAAGGTAAATTCTGTAAAGACATCTAAACCAGACTAAACTTATCCTCTTTTATGTCATCTTTTGGTAAGCTTCTTGCATATACAAACAAATATTTATCAAAAGAGAAAAATTATGAAATTAAACGAATTAAAACTTGAAGTTGATTATTTCGAGTTTGATGAAAAGTATTATCACAAAGTAAATCCCACTCCACTAAAAAATCCTAAACTTGTATCTTTTAATCCCCTTGCTTGTGATTTAATAAATCTTGATTATTCTGAGTGTCAAACTCAAGAATTTGTAGATTTTATAAATGGAAGCAAGATTTTAGAAGGTTCAATTCCTTTTGCTATGGCTTATGCTGGGCATCAATTTGGGTATTTTGTTCCACAGCTTGGAGATGGAAGAGCTATAAATCTTGGAAGTGTAAACAACTGGCATTTACAAACAAAAGGTTCAGGGCTTACTCGATATTCTCGAAGCGGTGATGGAAGAGCAGTTTTGCGTTCATCAATTCGTGAATATCTTATGAGTGAAGCTATGTTTGGTCTAGGAATTCCTACAACTAGAGCTTTAGGTATTATTGATTCTGATTCTTTTGCTCACAGAGATTGGGAACAAGAGTCATGTGCCATAGTTTTGCGAATGTCACCATCTTGGGTAAGAGTCGGAACTTTTGAGTTTTTTGCTCGAAGTAGGGACAAAGAAACAATCTCACAACTAGCAGATTATGTGATAAAACAATCATATCCACACTTAGAAAATGAAGAAAATAGATATGAAAAGATGTTTTATTCTTTAGTTGATAATACAGCTGAACTTTTGGCCTTATGGCAGGTTTATGGATTTCAACATGGAGTTATGAATACTGATAATTTTTCAGTTGCTGGTCTTACTATTGATTATGGTCCTTATGCTTTTATGGATTATTTTGAAAAAAATGCTATTTGTAATCACACAGATGCAGAAGGGCGATATTCTTATAATAACCAACCTTATGTTGCTAGATGGAATCTATTTGCACTAATTAGTGCTTTAAAACTAATTTGTGATGAGAGTAAGTTAGAATCTTATATGAAAGCATTTTTACCACAACATGAAAAAGTATATTTAGATTTAATGAACAAAAGATTAGGTTTAGATGCTTCAAAAAGTGGAAATTCAAATCTTCATTTGATTTTAGAGTTACTTGGAAGTTTAGAAAATGCAAAGATGGATTATAATGTTTTCTTTTATAGACTCACACATCTTAAATCTTTTGAAGATTTAAGTTCAATCCTTGATATTGCAGTTTTCCAAGAGCCACTTAAACAATGGTTTGAATCTTATAAAAAAGTTTGCGATGAGCAAGAAACGACTTTTGAAACAAGATTTGAAGTTATGAAAAAAGTAAATCCAAAATATATATTAAAAAACTATATTCTTCAAGAAGCTATCGAAAAAGCCCATGAGGGAGATTATTCTTTGGTACATGATTTATTAAAAATCGCTCAAAATCCTTATGATGAGCATCCTGATTTTGAAAAATATGCACAGCCAACTCCAATGAAACATGCAAATATTAAACTATCTTGTTCTTCTTAAATTAATAGCTTTTAGCTATTAATTTTTTTTTAAATTTTTATTGACCATTGGTCAGAAATTCAAAATAAATTAAGTTTCTCTTAGTATACTTCCAAACTTGACCGACGGTCAGTCAATAAAAAATAATATTTTTTAAGGATAATCATGGCACCAAGAGTTGATAAAGAACAAAAAAGAAGAGAAATAGCTATTTCGTGCATGGATTTAATAAATCAGGTGGGAATTAGAAAATTGACAGTTTCAGAAGCTGCAAAAACAGCAGGAATTGGAAAAGGTACTATTTATGAGTATTTCGAAAATAAAGATGATATTGTTTTTGAAATAATTAATATAAATATTGAAAATTACCATAATGAATTTTTGGAAAATATAAAAGATATAAAAACAATAAAAGAAAAAGTTTTTCTTTTTTTTAAATTTGTATTGGATGAAAGTGCTGAAAATCAAAAAGAGTTTAATGGTTATAAAGAGTATTTATCAGTTGTTTTAAGTGATGATAATCAATCAATGAAAAAATATAACAATAAATGTCATATTTTTTTTACAGAACAATTGAAAAAGATTTTTCTTGAAGGAATTGAGAAAAAAGAATTAACACCAAAATCTTTAGATTTTGTAGATAGTTTGATTGTTTTTGAAAATGGTTTGACTTTACTAAAAATGACACAAGAGCATTTTGATGTAAGTAGCCTTTGCAAAAATTTTATAAATAATTTATTTGAATTAATAGAGGAAAAAAAATGATAAGTAGAAGATATGAAAGAATAGTTTTCGCCTTTTTTATGGCGTTATTTATGAGTTTTATAATGAGCTTCATAATTACATATATAAATTTAGGGTTTGTTGAGATTTTTATCTCTAGCTGGTTAAATGCCTGGGGAATTGCTTTTATTTGTGCCTTTCCTATAATTGTGGTTGTTGCTCCAATAGTGCATAAAATTGTACATAAGTTAATAGTAAAAATATAAGGAAATAAAAATGATAAAAAAAATTAGTTTAGTCTTAGTATCTACTTTTTTAATGTTTTCAAATTTAAATGCTGAAGAGGCTGCACCTCAAGTTGCATTAGTTGAAACTCAAGCATTAAAAACACAAGAAGTGAATGATTTACAAGAATTTATTGGAACTGTAAATTTTGATAAAAAATCAAAAATTGCCAGTGAAAGTTCAGGTGTAGTAAAAAAGATAAATTTTGAAGTTGGACAAAAAGTTAAAAAAGATGATGTTTTAGTTCAAATAGATTCTGATATTTTAGATGCGCAAATCAAAGCTTCTCAAGCTGCTGTAAATATGTATGAAGTTCAGTTAAAAAATTCAAAGAAAAATTATGATAGATATGCTTCTTTAATTGGAAAAAATTCTATTTCACAAAAAGTTTTTGATGATGTAAAAGTTGAATATGATGTGGCAAATGAGAATCTTATCTCATCAAAAGCAAAATTAAATGAGCTAAATATTCAAAAATCAAAAAAAGTTATAAAAGCTCCATATTCAGGTGTAATTGTTGAAAAAAATATAAATTTAAATGAATGGTTAGACCAAGGAAGTTTAGTAGCAACAATAGTAAATACAGAAGATTTAGAAATTGTTTTTAATCTTCCTATATCTTTTATTGGTGGATTAAAAAGTGGAGATGTTTATGATATAAATATTTCAGATGAAATCATTAAAGCAAAACTTTATGCTGCGATTCCAAGTGGAGATAAATTAACAAGAACTTTCCCTGTTAGATTCAAAGCAGATGCCGGAGATAAGTTCATTTTTGATGGTGCAAGTGCAAAAATTAATTTTGCAAAAGAGACAAAAAATAGTGCACTTGTAATAAATAGAGATGCAGTTATTAAAAGATTTAATATGGATGTTGTTTTTGCTGTTGTAAATGATAAAGCTGTGATGATTCCTGTAAAAGTTACTACTTATTTTGGATTAAATGCTGCAATTACTGGTGAGGGATTAGTTGATGGAATGCAATTAGTTACAAAAGGAAATGAGAGAGTTTTCCCTGATATGGGTGTAAAAGTATTAAATAATAACACAAAAAACAAATAGGACAAATAATGGATTTAATAAAATTTTCAATTAAAAACCCTGTAACTATTATTGTTTCAGTTTTGATTGTGGTTTTATTTGGATTTATATCACTTGGTAATTTACCTTACCAATTAACTCCAAATGTTTCAAAACCAGAAATTAAAATTACAACAGTATGGCCAGGTGCAACGCCTTATGAAATAGAGCGAGAAATTATAGAAGAGCAAGAAGATGCTTTAAAAAGTTTAAATAATTTATTAGAATATGAGTCTTCATCAACAGATAATTCAGGAGAAGTAAAACTTACTTTTAAACTGGGAACTGATATTAGAGTAGCACTTCAAGATGTTTCAAATAAACTAAATGAAGTTAGTTCTTATCCTGATAATGTAGATGAACCAATTATTGAAACTGCAACTGCAAGTCCAGTTATTTGGATGATGTTACAAACTTTAGATGATAATAAAAGAAATATTGATGAATACAGAACATATTTTAATGATGAAATAAAACCACTTATTAAAAGAGTTGATGGAGTTTCTGGAACTATGGATGGAGGTGGACGAGAACAAGAAATGCAAGTAAATCTTGATGTGAATAAACTTGCAGCTTATAATCTTACAATTCAACAAGTTATTAATATTTTACAAGCAGAAAATGTAGATATTTCTGCTGGAACTCAGAATATGGGAAGACGATCATACAGAATTAGAACTGTGCATAAATTTTTATCTCCACAAGATATTAAAGATGTTATTTTAGTTTCAAATAGAGAGCAAAGAGTAACAGTAGGAGATGTGGCAACAGTTGATTTTGGATATGAAACTGCTAGCACAGTTGCTATGTTTTTGGGTAAAGATGGAATTTTCTTAGGTGTCCAGCCAAGTGCTGATGCAAATATTGTACAACTTACAAATGATGTGGAAAAAGTTGTAAATGAACTAAATGAAACAAGCCTTAAAAAAGAGGGTTTAAATATGAGATGGATATATGACCAAAGACCATATATCGTAGGTTCAGTTGATTTAGTGCAACAAAATATTTTAGTTGGAGGACTTTTAGCTGTAATTATTTTAATACTATTTTTAAGAGCTGCCTCTCCAACAGCAGTTGTTGCTGTGGCTATTCCTATTTCTGTAATTGGAACATTTATTGTCTTATCATGGTTGGGAAGAAGTTTAAATACTATTTCACTTGCTGGAATCTCCTTTGCTGTTGGTATGTTGGTTGATAGTGCAATTGTTGTATTAGAAAATATAGATAGACACAGAAAAGAAGGAATGAGTGTAAGTGATGCAGCTTATAAAGGAACACAAGAAGTTTGGGGAGCTTTAGTCGCTAGTTCATCTACAACTATGGCTGTATTTATTCCAATTATTTTTTTACAAGATGAAGCAGGGCAGTTATTTAAAGATATTGCAATTGCTGTTACATCATCTGTATTATTCTCTTTATTTGTTTCAATTACAGTTATTCCAATGCTTTGGAAAAAATTTGCAAGTATTTCAGGAAAAGAGCCACGAGGTGATAGTTCATTAACTAGATTTGGAAATAAATTTGTAAATTTATTTATGAGAATAATTAAATGGTCATTAAAAACAACAATGAACAAGTTAATAACAATAGGAACATTAGGTACATTTTCAGCTTTAATTATTATCTCTTTATTTCCTAAAATGGACTATTTGCCACAAGGAAATAAAAACTTAATTTTTAATATTTTAATCACACCTCCAGGTCTTTCTTATGAAGAAAGATATAACATGGGTGCATATTTGATGAAAAAAGTTGAGCCAAATATAAATAAAGATGTAGATGGAGTTCCAGGAATTAATAGAGCATTTTTTGTTTCTTTTGGGGATTTCAGTTTATTTGGTGCAACTTCAATGCATGAAAGCCGTGCAAGGGAATTAATACCATTTTTTAGACCAATAGTAAATTCACTTCCATCAGTGTTTGGAGTATCTTTGCAATCAGGTGTTTTTGAAGATGATATTGGTGAGGGTAAAACAGTTAATATTGATATTAGTGGTGAAAAGATTGAGGATATTGCAAATGTAGGAACTCAATTATTTATGGCAGCTAGTGGGGCAATTTCTGGAGCACAAGTACGACCAGTTCCATCTATTGAGTTACTTTATCCAGAAGTGCGAATAAAACCAAATCAAGATGCTTTAAAAGCTCTAAATTTAAGTTCTAGTGATTTAGGTATTATGACTGATGTTTTAATGAGTGGAAGAAAAATATCAGACTTTGAACAAGATGGAAAGAAAAAAATAGATTTAGTTTTAAAAGCAAATGATGAACAAATAAAAACTCCTGAAGATATTCTATCAGCGCAAGTTGTTGTTCCAAATGGAGCATTAGTTCCAATGTCTTCACTTGCTAGTGCTTTTGATACAACAGGTATTAGTGAAATTAGACACTTAGATGGAAAAAGAACTATAACTTTACAAGTAACGCCACCTGTTAATATGACTATTCAAGAAACCATGACTATTTTAAGTGGTGCAATTGAAAGTATGGAAAAAGATGGAAAAATTTCAAAAAATGTTGAAATCGGAATAAGTGGAGCAGCTGATAAATTAACAGAAACAATTGGAATGTTAAGTATGAACTTTATTTTGGCTTTAATAATTATATATTTGTTAATGGCAGCATTATTTGGTAATTTCTTATATCCAATAGTTATTATGTTTACAGTTCCACTTGCAACTGCTGGTGGATTTATAGGACTTGCTTTAACAAATAAGTTTATTGAGCCACAACCTTTAGATGTTTTAACAATGCTTGGATTTATTATTTTAATTGGAATCGTTGTAAATAATGCCATTTTGATAGTTCACCAAAGTTTAAATCTAATTAGAGATGAAGGATATGAACATAAAGCCGCAGTTATTGAAGCTACAAGAACAAGAATTAGACCAATTTATATGAGTTCTTTAACTTCTATTTTTGGAATGTTACCATTGGTTTTAATTCCAGGACCTGGAAGTGAATTTTATAGAGGTTTAGGTTCAGTAATTACAGGTGGACTTACACTTTCAACAGTGTTTACTATATTTGTTACACCTGCTCTTTTAATGTTTTTTATTAAATATGAAAAAAGAGTAGTACCTGATGAAAAATCAGTCCAAAATGTAGATGTAAGTAAATCATAAAAGGAAAATAGTTATGAAAAAAATAAAATTATTAACACTATCATTAACAGCTTTTTTAGCTGTTAATCTAAATGCTTTAACTCTTGATGAGGCTGTAAAAAAAGCATTAGAAAGCAATTTTGATATACAATCAAAAAATTATGATTATATTGAAAGTTTAGAGAATGTAAAATCAAACAATGCAAACTATTTACCAAAATTAGATGCGTCTTATGGTTTTACAAATACCGATAAAGCAAATGTTGGATTTGAATCAGATGAAGGTGTTGCAAGTTTAAAATTCTCATACAATTTATTTAATGGATTCAAAGATTTAGCGTTAAAAGAATCATCTATTTATTTATCTCAATCTTCTCAATATTCATTAAATGCCACAAAACAAGATATTGTTCTAAACACAAAAACAGCATATATAAACTATCTTGATAAACAAAATGCTTTAGGTACTTACAAAAGTGCTTATACTTTGTTTCAAGAACAATATGAAGACTCAAAAAACAGATATGAGCAAGGCTTAATTGCAAAAAATGATTTACTTCAAGTTCAAGTAAATATGTCAAGTGCAAAACAAAATGTGGTTAAAGCACAAGGTGATTTAAAAATCGCAAAATTCCAATTATCAAATATTTTAGGTGGAATTGATTTAGAAAATGAAACTATTGAAAAGCTAAATGAACAAGCTATTCAAAGTTCAGTTTATGATGAAAAACAACTTGAAAATAGAAGTGAAATTCAAGCTTTAAAAATGAATTTACAATCTATAAAAGAGTTAGAAAAATCTGCAAAAGCTGGATATTATCCAAAAGTTGATGCTTCGGTTTCTCATAATAAATATTATGATGAATTATCTAAAAATATAGAAAATAAAGAAGATAATCAAAATGTAGCAAATGTAACAGCAACTTGGAACTTATATAATGGTGGATATGATTCTTCTCAAACTGAAATTTATAAAATAAAATATCTTAATGCAAATTCAATTTTAAGTAAAACAAAACTTGATATTAAACTTCAATATGAAAATGCAAAATCAAATCTTGAAGTTGCCCTTGATAATCTAGAAACATCAAAATTAGCTCTTCTTCAAGCCCAAGAAAATTATGGTATTGTAAAAAATAGATTTGATGAGGGAATCTCAACAAGTACAGATTTAACAGATGCAAACTACTTATTAACACAAGCAAAACAAGGTTTTAATCGAGCATATTTTGACAAATTTATAGCAATATCAACACTTGATAGAATCATAGAAAAAAACACTTATTAAAAAGAATTTTCAGATTTATACTACATCATAAAAGATAATTTTGTGATATAGTATAAAAATGAATCAAACTTTAAATATTAAATTTATTCTCTTTTTACTGTTATCATTGCTTTTTTTAGCACTTAATTCAATACTTTGTAAATTTGCCTTATCAAACAACTTTATTGATGCTTACACTTTTACGATGTTTAGACTTTTTTTTGGCTCAATCACTCTAATTTTGATATTTTTTTATAAAAGAAAAAAAATATATTTTTCAAAAAAATCAAATTGGCTTAGCTCTTTAATGCTATTTTTATATGCGATATGTTTTTCATACTCTTTTTTGAATATGGATGCAGGAGTAGGGACTTTACTTCTTTTTGCTGTTGTTCAACTTGTAATGATAATATTTTCATTATTTCATAAAGAAAAAATAAATGTACAAAAAATTGCTGGAATTGTTTTAGCAATGTTTGGATTAATATATCTTTTATATCCAAAACAAAGCTTTGAACTCTCATTATTTCATGCTTTTTTAATGATAATTGCTGGAATTTCTTGGGCTGTTTATACGGTTCTTGGAAAAAAATCTTTTGATTCTTTATATAATACTATGGATAATTTTACAAAATCACTGATTTTTGTAGGGATGTTTTATATGTTATTTTTACCAGAAAACTCTTTTATAACTCAAAAAGGTTTGATTTTAGCTTTTATATCAGGAAGTTTAACATCAGCAATTGGCTATTTATTATGGTATGAAATCTTGCCAAAAATGCAGTTTATAACTGCTGGAATAATTCAGTTATTTGTGCCAATCATCTCTATTGTAATTAGTATAATTTTTTTAAATGAGAGCTTAACTTCAACACTATTTTTATCAACAATGATGATATTTATGGGAATTTCACTCACGATTTTTTCAAGAAAATTTAATAAATAAAAAGAGACATCAACGGATGTCTCTTACAAAGCAGAATCTATTTTAAGATAATTTCTACTCTTCTATTTTTTGCATTAGATACATTGTTAGCAGTTTTAACTAATGGATCACTATCTCCATAGTATTCAACTTTTATTAGAGATTTATCAGTCATATCTTTCATTAAAATACTAGCTACACTTTGTGCTCTTTTAAATGAAAGAGTTTTGTTATATTCTTTATCTCCTGCACTATCACTATGTCCAATACATAGTACTTCGATAATATCATTATTATTAATAATATCATTAACTTTTTTTATCTCTGCAATTTGAGTTTTGTTTAACTCTGCACTATTATTAGGAAAATAAAATAAAATACTTTGAGGTTTTTTTGGTAAGGCGTTTAAAACTTCTGCATATTTTGTTTCAACAGCTTTTTCTGTTTCAACTTTCTTTTGTATTTCGCCTCTTTGAGATATATCTAAAGATGAATATGCTTTATCAATATTATAGTTTACTCCTTTATTATCTGCAATTGAAATAGCTCCTGTTTTTCCATCTTCTTCAGGTAATAGTGTTATTTGAGTTCCTTTTGCAGAACAACCTGAAAAAATAAAAACTCCAATCAACATGCAAAATGATATTAAATATCTCATTCTTTAACCTCCACTACAAAATATGTACCTCTAATTCCTATTGATGCAGATTTAGTTTTTATTTCCATTGCATTAGGATTGATTTTTGGGATTAGACCTGTGATACAAGCCATAGTTCCTTTTAAAAGATTACTTCCAAATTTTACTTTTTTATCTGCTGGTTCAAATAAATATTCATCAACTGAAAATTCAGAATTAGAACCAATTGAAATTAATGTATTATCTTCAAAAATAAGACCAATATTACTATTTTCACTTGTTTTAATAAAATCTTTTACAAAAATTTTATCCCCAACTTTTAAGCTATTAACCTTTTTACTTTCATGAGTAACACTAACTTCACCCTTTACCGATTTAACTAAGGCAACTGATTGTGCTGATAATATAGTTGGTATGCTTATTAAAAACATAAATAAAGCAAAAAACTTTTTCATATCTCTCCTTTTATTTGATTTATAATCTATAGTAATTATACATTAATTAACTCTTTTTTAGGCTCCGAGAAATGGTATCCTTGAGAATGTGCAATACCAAGATCTTTAATTGTGTTTTGTACATTTTCATTATGTACAAACTCTGCAATACAAGGTATATTTACATTTTTTGCAAAAAAACTTATTGCTCTTACTATCTCATAACTTCTTTTATTTGTATCAATATCTTTTATGTATTTTGCATCTATTTTTATATAATCAATATCTAAATCAAGAATTCTTTCAAAATTTGAGTATTCAGTTCCAAAATCATCAATAGCAATTTTGAATCCATTTTTTTTTAATTGATTTAATTGTTTAATGTGATTTTTTTTACTATTTGAACTAACCCCTTCTAATATTTCAAGAATTATTCTTTTTGAATCAATCTTATAAAAAGATATTTTTTCATTTAAATATTCATTCAAATAATTCTCAGCTAAATCATCTTCTGTAATATTAATTGAAAATTCATAATTATTTGTAGTCATCATTTTTAGGGTTTTGTCGATCATGATTTTTGTAATTTCTGGTAATAATCCAGATAATTTTGCAGATTCTAAAAATTCATAAGGAGAAACAATTCTATCTTCTAATTTAATTCTAACTAAGGCCTCATATTTTGTAATATTATTACAATTGTTATCATAAATACCTTGAAAAAATGGGATTATTTGATTATTGTCTAGTGCTGATTTAATAAGATTTGTACTTTTTATAAATACTTCTCTTTTTGAATAATCAATATTACCTTCTTCTTCATCAAAAATCTCAAATCTATTTTTCCCTTTTTCTTTTGCTTCTTTTAAAGCAGAGGCTGCTTTTCTAAGTAGTGTTTCTTTACCACAAACTGCACCATATGAAAAAGTGATATTTAATTTGATTTTTTCTATATTAATTAGATTTTTCATAAAGTATTTTTGAATTTTTAAAATCTTATCAAGAAGTGAAATTTTTTTATTAAATACAAGTGCAAATTCATCTGAATTGATTTTACAAAGGGTATCTATTTGGAAATTATTTTCTAATATTCTTGCAACTGTTATTAAGATTTCATCACCAATATCAAATCCATAAGCTGTATTTATATAACTAAAATTATTGATATTTAAAATTATTAAACTTTTTTCATTTTGAGTATCTAATATTGTTTCTAAATATCTTTTGTTATAAAGATTAGTTAATGAATCATGGTAAACCATAAATTCCATTTTATTTTGCGCTTCTTTTAATTGGCCTAAATCGAGATACATTGCTAAATAATTGTGTGCTGAATTATTTTCATCATTTAAGGAAGTAATACTTGCCAATTGAGTTATTAAAGAACCGTTTTTGCTTTTATTAATTAACTCTCCAGTCCATTTTGAGTTAATATTAATATCCTTCCACATCTTTTGATAAAAATTTTTATCATATTTTTTTGAGGCAAATATTTTAGGATTTTTTCCAATAAGTTCACTTTTTTCATAACCAAAAATATCTAGTGCAGCTTGGTTTATTTCTACAATTAAGTTTTTTTCATTACTAATTAAAATTGGATTTGAAGAGTTTTTCATTACATTTGAAAATAGTTTATTTCTTTTTTTTGTCTCTTCATTTGTTAAAACAATACTTACAATTGAAGAAGCAGTTCGTAGTAGTTTTACATGAAAAAGATTTGGGGATTTATGTTCAAAAGATGAAAGTGCAAATGAGCCAATGGGATTTTTTTCTTTATCTTGTATTGGTATTGACCAACAAGAACAAATATTAAAATCAATTGCAACTTGTCGTAGATTTTCCCATCTATCATCTATAAAGGTATTTTGAACAAATTGAGGTAAATTTTTAAATATAGCATTTCCACAAGAACCATTTTTAGGTCCAGGTTCTAAATTTGAAAGTTTTTGTTGTCCACTTTCAGGAATAGAAGGTGCAGATTTAATATTCATTAATCCTGTATTTTTATCTTTTATCATAATTGAAGCTACTGAGTTAGGAAGTAGTGTTTCTGCATGTAAACATAGTTCTGAAAGTATTTGAGTAGTTGTGTAATTAGATGCTAACATTTCTAATATCTCTTGCTGAATATTCAGAATTTGATTATATTCTATAGATGATAGTACTATCTCTTTTTTTTCATCTTGTTCATCAATTTTATAACAATCATTTTTTATCATCTTTTCCTCAAAAATTACAATGTTTATTCATAATACAATTAAAAATATGATAATAAGCTAAAATACTAATTATTTTCATTTTGTGGAGTTTTTGGTTTTGAAGGTAAATTTTCAATACCTTTAAAACGGTCATGCCATTGAAGTTGAGAAGGTACATTTGTTGATGTATTTTGTTTACTTACATCAAAATTTATTGCATTTACTGGAGGTTTTTTTTCAATATTGAAAAATGCAATAGATAGGACAATAATGCTAAGAATTAGTTTGATAATAAAATATTTTAAATCTTTCATAAAAATATTGTTGCATTATTTTGATTAAACATAGCCAATAAATTTACATAATTAAGAATCTCAAAAGAGATTCTTAATGTTTAACTTTGATATTATTTTTTTTGATAGTTTCCATTAGTTTCATAATACTTGCAATCTTTTCTTCTTCTTTTTTTATGTTGTCTTCACTATTTAGAGTGAAAATTTCCATTTTTTTATCTAAATAACTTGTATTAAAAGTTCCATTGATGAAATCTTCATCCCTTACGATTTCTCTATGAAGTGGAATATTTGTTGGGAAACCCTCAATATAAAACTCATCTAAAGCTCTTTTTGCTTTTTTAACTGCACCTTCCCAAGTTAATGCCCAAACGATTAGTTTTCCAATCATTGAGTCATAGTTTGCAGGAACTTTATATCCTGTATAAATACTTGTATCAAGTCTAACACCAGGACCTCCTGGAGTTAAATATTTACTAACAGTTCCAGTTCCTGGCATAAAGTTTTTTTGTGGATTTTCAGCGTTGATTCTGAACTCAATTGCATAACCTCTAAATTGAATCTCTTCTTGTAAGAATATCAATTTATCACCTTCTGCGATTTCAATCATTCTTTGAATAATATCAACACCAGTGATTGTTTCAGTTACTGGATGTTCAACTTGAACTCTTGTATTCATTTCGATGAAATAAATATTGTCATTTTCATCAACTAGAAATTCAACAGTTCCAACACTTTCATAACCTAATTTGAACATAGCTTTTGTAGCAATTCTATAGAGTTCTTTTCTAGTTTCGTTATTTAATCTTGGACTTGGAGCAATTTCGATAACTTTTTGGTGTCTTCTTTGGATTGAACAATCTCTTTCTCCTAAATGAAGAACATTTCCATATTTATCAGCAATTACTTGAATTTCGATATGTCTTGGATTTTCTACATATTTTTCGATGAAAACTTCATTTCTTCCAAAATATTTCATAGATTCATTTGTAGCACTTTCAAACATTTCTTTAAAATCTTTTTCAGCTTTTACTATTCTCATTCCTCTTCCACCACCACCAAATGCAGCTTTGATGATTACTGGAAAACCGATTTCTCTAGCGATTTTTTCACCTTCATTAATATTAACGATTGGTTCATCAGTTCCCTCAAGTACTGGAACTCCAACTTTTTTCATAGCAACTTTTGAAGCCATTTTATCACCAAAAAGTTCTATATGTTCAGGTTTTGGTCCAATAAAAATAATTCCATTTTCTTCACATGCTCTTGCAAAATCAGCATTTTCACTTAAAAATCCATAACCTGGGTGAATAGCATCACAATCTGCTTTTTTAGCAATTGAAATAATTCTGTCATAGTCAAGGTATGCTTGAATTAAATCACCCATGATTGGATAACATTCATCAGCTTTTCTAACCCAAATACCCTCAACATCAACTTCAGAGAATATAGCAACACTTCCAATTTCTAGCTCTTTACAGGCTCTAATGATTCTAAGAGCTATTTCACCTCTATTTGCAATAAGTACTTTTTTTATCTTTGCCATGCTTTGCCTTTTAAATAAATGTTTTTTAATCTGGAGAAATTGTAGAGTTTTTTTTAATTTTAATCTTCTTAATGCTTGCTGTAATAATTGTTTAATATTGCTAAATATTGTATTTGTTATTGCTCTAATTTGTGTTGATAAGTAATTTATATAAATTATTTAATTATGATTTATATTTAGTATAATAGGTTATTAGTTTTAAAAGAATAGAAAAGGAATTTATAGATGAAAGAAGTATTGCAAACACAAAACAGTTTTTATCATGATATTAAATCTATTTTACAAACAGCAAGAGATAATGCCTACAAATCTGTAAATTTTATAATGGTAGAAGCCTACTGGAATATTGGTAAAAAAATAGTAGAAGTTGAACAAAATGGAGAGACAAAAGCAAAATATGGTTCAAATCTTATAAGTGAATTATCAAAACAACTAACTGTTGATTTTGGAAGTGGATTTACTCCACAAAATCTTAGAAATAAGAGGCAGTTTTATTTAGTCTTTTTAAATTGCCACACACTGTGTGACCAATTGAGTTGGAATCATTATCGACTTGTCATGAGAATTGAAAATGAAAAAGCAAGAGATTATTATATTCAAGAAACAATCGCTTCAAACTGGAGTGTAAGAGCATTAGAGCGACAAATAAATTCACTTCATTATGAAAGACTTATATCGAGTCAAGAAAAACAGCCAGTTATTCAAGAAGCAAAAGAAAATACAAAAAATCTACAACTTACAGCAAAAGATATTATCAAAGACCCTTATGTATTGGAATTTTTAGATTTAAAAGATAATAAATCATTTAGAGAAAATGAACTTGAACGTGCCTTGCTAGAAAAAATACAAGAATTTTTACTAGAACTAGGTCGTGGTTTTGCATTTGTATCACGACAAAAAAGAATCAAAACCCAAACAAGTGATTTTTATATAGACTTAGTTTTTTATAACTATCTTTTAAAATGTTTTATACTTGTGGATTTAAAAATAGGAAAACTAACCCATCAAGATATTGGACAAATAGATATGTACGTAAATATGTACGATGATTTGGAAAAAAATGAAAGCGATAATCCAACTATTGGGATAATTTTATGCACAGATAAATATGAAACCATTGTAAAATACTCACATATAAATAGCAAAGATAATCTTTTTGTATCAAAATATCAGCTTTATTTGCCAACGGAAGAAGAACTAAAAAGAGAAATTGAAAGAGATGTTTTAGGGATTTGATTATTCAAAATCTGTAAAAAATGATAAATAAAATTTAAAAGGAAAATTATGTTTTCAAATATGTTAGTGGCAGAAAAAAGACTTTTGGATGCTTGTCAAAAAGGAGAGATGCTTTATTTAGGAGATACTCGTCCAATAGAAAAAACAATAGATAATGAAATTAGAGGAGAGTTTTTAAGAGCTTTAATTTTGAGTAATAATAAAGAGATAGAGGAAAATGGTAAAAAATATGTTTTAAAAATAAATTCACAAGGAATTAATTTTCAAGCCGCTTATATTTGTGGAATATTTGATTTTTCTATTCAAGAAACAAATTTACCATTTGGATTTCTAAAATCAACTTTTGAAAATCAAATTTTTATAATGAAGTCTAAAATTGAAGAAATAGATTTTAGTGGCAGTTTTTGTTCTTCAATAGAAGCTTTTAATTTAGTTTGCAGAAAGAATATTTTTCTTTGCAATGATTTTGAATCAAAAGGAGAAATTAATTTTGTTAATTCAGAAATTAACGGTTCTTTAATTTGTAATGATAGTAGATTTATTAATGAAAATAATTATTCATTAAATCTTAATAATGCAAGAATACTAGGAAATGTAATTCTAAAAGGTAATTTTGAATCAATTGGAGAAATTAGTTTTATCAATTCTAAAATCAATAAATCAATTTATTGTAGTGGTAAATACATTAATAAAAATAAAATAAGTTTAAATTTTAATGGTTCAATGATTGATGGTAGTATATTTTTGAAAGAAGGTTTTACTTCTATTGGTAAAGTTAATTTTGCCTCTGCACAAATTAAAAAGAATTTAGAATGTGATAATGGAGAATTTTTTAATGAACAAGATAATGAAATAACATTAAATGGTAATGGAGCAGAAGTTCAAGGTTCTGTATTTTTAAGAAATGGCTTTTTATCAAAAGGAGAAGTTAATTTTATAAATTTAAAAATAGGCGGTATTTTAGACTGTAGCGATGGAAAATTTATTAATAAAAATGGAATATCATTAAATTGTAATGGAATAAAAGTTGAAGGTACAGTATTTTTAAGAAATGGCTTTTTATCAGAAGGAGAAGTTAATTTTATAGCTTCAAAATTAGCTAGTTTAGATTGTTCAAATTCTGAATTTATATGTGGATTAGAAAATAATATATCATTAATTTGTAGTGCTTCAATAATAGAAGGGAATGTTTTTTTAAATAATAATTTTAGATCTAAAGGAGAAATTAATTTTATTAGTTCTCAAATAGGGAATATTTTAGATTGTACTAATGGTAAATTTATAAATGATGGGAAAATATCATTAAATTGTAATGGCTCAGTAGTTCAAAAAGGAGTTTTTTTAAGAAATAATTTTGAATCAATAGGGGAAGTTAATTTTATTGGTGCTCAAATTGGAAATAATTTTGATTGTACAAATAGTAAATTTATAAATGATGGGAAAATATCATTAAATTGTAATGGCTCAGTAGTTCAAAAAGGAGTTTTTTTAAGAAATAATTTTGAATCAATAGGAGAAGTTAATTTTATTGGTTCTAAAATAGGAAGTAATTTTGAATGTACTAATGGTAAATTTATAAATGAAGAGGGATTATCTCTTAATTGTTTTCAAATGACAGTTGGTGGAAGTGTATTTTTGAATGATGGATTTATTAATGTTGGGACTATTAATTTTTATTATGTGCAAATTAAATATTTATTATCTTTTTTAAATTTAAACAAAGGATGTAATTTAAGTTTGTTATCAGTAAAAGTAAATGAACTTCAGTTAATTGAAAAAGAAGAATTTGGTCAACTTTATTTAGATGGACTTGAATACAATCATATATCTGGAATAAACTTAGATTCTAAAATATTTCTTCAATGGCTTGGGAAAATGCCAGAATTTAAACCACAACCTTATAAACAATTAGCAAAAGTTTTACGAAATATGGGACATAATGAAGATGCTAATAATATTATGATTAAATATAATGATGAACTTAGAAAAAAAGATTTTCTTACTTGTGATAGATTATTTATATCTATTTTAAAATGGATATACGGAAAAACTGCTGGATATGGTTACAAACCTATGAAAGTTTTAGGGACAATGTTCATAGTTTGGTTTCTTTGTAGCTTATTTTATTGGAAAGCTTCAAGTGTTGCAGTTTTTGCACCAAGTAATCCTTTAATTTTTCAATATAAAGATTATAAGGTTAAAATTGCAGATGAAGGTACAGCAATTGGAGATTTTTTTAATAGTAAAGATTACAAATGCACAGATGATACAATTGAATGTAATAATTGGACAAATAGTAAACTACTTGATGAAGAATACACAACATTTAATCCTTTTATGTATTCATTAGATGTTATATTACCAATTGTTGATTTACAAGTTGAAAAAGATTGGGGACAATATATTTCTTCAAATAATGGAACTTTAAATGATGTTACTCTTTGGTTAATGTGGTTTGAAATATTATTTGGTTGGATTTACAGTTTAATTCTAGTAGCTATTTTATCTGGACTTGCAAAAAATGAAAAAGATTAAAAACTAAAATAGCCATGCCTAAAAAGGCATAGCTGCTCCACTTGCACCCATGATTTCTTTTGCATCTTCACTCATCATTGATGGATCCCATGGTGGAGAAAATACAAGTGTTACTTTTGCTTCATCAACTTCATCAACAGCTAATGTTACATATTTTACTTGTTCAAGTAGGCTTTCTGCTACTGGACAAGTTGGGCTTGTTAGTGTCATTGTGATTGTACAATGTAAATAATGTTCTTTTTGTTCAAACTCTATGTTATAAATCAATCCCAAATCATAAATATTTGATGGTATTTCTGGGTCATATACTTTTTTTAAATTTTCTATTATTTTTTCTTCTATACTTTTTAAATCAAAAATTGTTTCCATTTTTTATCCTTTATGCACTTAGCGCATACTCTTTAATTTTTTTCATCATTCCAATAACTCCACTTTGTCTATTTGGAGTTATAACATCACTTAGTTTTAATTCATGGACAATATCCATATCAATCTCTTTTAGCTCTTCAACTGTTGAGTCTGAAAAAATTTTTAATATCATAAAAACTAAACCTTTTACGATTATTGCATCGCTTGTTCCATGAAAATATAGTTTTCCATCTTTTAACTCATGGGTTAACCAAACTTGAGAGGTACAACCATGAACTATATTTGCTGGGATTTTGTCACTTTCATTAAATTCTTCTAGTTTTTTTCCTAAATCTATAATATATTCATATTTTGATAATTCATCTTCAAAGAAATCTAAATCTTCTTTTATATCATTTACTCTTTGCTCGATAGTATTCAATTTTAATCCTTTAACATACTTAATGCTTTTTTTAATGCTTCAATCAATCTATCAACATCTACATAGTCATTATAAAAAGCAACAGAAACTCTAATAGTTCCTCTTATTCCTAACTTTTTCATAATAGGTTGAGCACAATGATGTCCAACTCTTACAGCTACATTCATTTTATCAATCAAAATTCCAATATCATCGTGAACAATTCCCTCAAAATTGAAACTTCTACTTCCTATACAATCTTTTGTGTCATTGTAAAAAATAATTCCAGGAAGTTTTGCCAACTCTTCATCAAGAAATTTAAAAACTTTTTTTTCTATGCTTTCAATATTTTCATATTTTACATAATTTAAATACTCTAAAGCTTTTCCAAATCCTATAACACCTGCAATATTTTGCGTTCCTGCTTCAAATTTGTAAGGAGAATCAAGTAGAGTTGAATGATTATAATCAACATCATCGATTGTAGCTCCACCTGTTTGGTAAGCTTTTACATCTTTTAAATATTTCTCTTTTATATAAATAGCTCCAACTCCTGTTGGTGCAAAAGTTTTATGTCCTGAAATTGCAAAAAAATCAACATCAAGGTCTTGAACATCAACTTTGAAGTGAGCTAAACTTTGAGCTCCATCTATCATAATAATTGCTCCATATTGATGGGCTAATTTTGCTATTGTTTTTATATCATGGATTTTCCCAAAGGCATTTGAAACATGAGTGATACTTACAAAAGCATTTGGATTTGCTTTTAAAAGTTCTTCAAAATGTTCCAGGTCAAAATCTAAATTATCATTACAGCTTACAACTTCAAGACCATTTCCCAAACTTCTTCCTTGCATATGCCAAGGAGTGATATTTGAGTGATGTTCTAAAGAAGAGATAATCACTGTTTTAAAATCTTTCGCAAAAGAAGATGCAATAAAGTTTAAAGACTCAGTTACACCTTTTGTGAAAATTATCTCTTCATTTTTTGAAGCATTTATAAACTCTTTTAATAAAACTCTTGTTTTTTCAAACTCTTGAGTTGCTTTATTTGCATGACCAAAATTACTTCTATGAGTATTTGCACAATATGTTTCATAGTATTCAACTTGAGAATCAATTACACTTTTTGGTTTTTGCGTTGTTGCTCCATTGTCCAAATAAACTGTTTTAGAATTTTGGAAATATGGAAAGTCATTTTTAAACATATTTTTCCCTTTTGTAAGTTTCAATAAATTCTTTTATTATCTCATCTTTTATATTAGATTTTATTGTATTTTCAAAAGCTTCAAGTAACATATCATAAGCTTGTTCTTGTTTTATTCCCCTTGATTGAAGATATAAAAGTTGTTCTTTGTTTAAACTTCCTGTTGTTGTTCCATGACTAGCTTCTAATTCATCTATTAAAATCTCAAGATGAGGTTGAGCAATAATAGTTGCATCATCACTTAATAAAATAGTGTCACAATTTTGGAAAGCTTTTGAGAATATTGCACTTGGATTTACTATTGATTTTGCTTTAAATACAGCTTTTGAACTATCTTTTAAACTATGTTTGAAGTTTATATTACTATTTGAACTTTTTTCATTGTGAATAGTTTTTATTAGATTTGAAGTTGCTGCATTTGAAAAAAGTTTTACCAAAGCATTTAATTCATAGTTTACATTTTCATTATTGATAACATTTTCAAAACTATTTACTATAAATCCATCTCCAAAATCAAAGTTGAAAAGCTCTAAGTTTGAACTATCTTTTTGTTCAACTGCAAGGGCAAAAGTAATTGAATTTGAAGCATTTATATCTTGAACTTTTACATACTCTAAAGAAGCATTTTCTTCTAATTGTATTTTTCTATTAACTGCATAAAAACTGTTCTCACAAGAGTTCACAAAAACTTCAACAACACTTGCTTTTATATCTTTTTTTACTTCTATTTTCAAAGAATTTGTATAAAGAGTTTCACTTTGTTTTAATTTATGAATTAAAAAAATAGGCTCAGCAATATTTTTATTTATTGTTAAAATTGTTTGTTTATCATCTAAACTTCTTGTAATATCAAATAAAACTGATTCATATTTTTCTTTATCAATAGTAGTTTCTAAACCCATAATATCAAGTTCATAACTTTGTTTATCTGCAAATTCATAAGAAAAAAGTGAATCAAAATTTATTTTCAAAAACTCTTCATCTTTTTTATTTGGAAGGTTTATCCCTTTGATTTCATTTATTATTAACATCATTTATTCCTATTGCTTCGTAACCTTTTTCATCAAGTTCTAAAGCTAAGCTATAATCTCCTGTTTTTACAATTTTTCCATCATTTAAAATATGTACAAAATCAGGTTTTATCAACTCTAATAATCTATCATAGTGCGTGATCATTAATACAGATCTTTTTCCATCAAGCATAGAGTTTATTACATTTGCAACGGTTTTAATAGCATCCACATCAAGACCTGAATCTATTTCATCAAGCATGATTAAATCAGGTTGAAGCATTAAAAGTTGAATTAATTCATTTCTTTTTTTCTCCCCACCACTAAAACCATCATTTAAATCTCTTTGTAGAAGTTTTCTATCAATATTATATTTTGCTGTCTCTTCTTTGATAAGTTTTAAAAATTCCATTGCATCAATTTCTGGAACTCCAGCATATACTCTTTTTGCATTCATTGCTGTTTTTAAAAAGTAGCTATTGTTAACGCCTGCTACTTCAACAGGAGATTGGAAACTCATAAAAATACCTTCATTTGCTCTTTGTGTCACATCAAGGTCTAATAAATTTTTCTTTTTATATGTAATTTTCCCCTCAGTTACAACACAATCATAATGAGCACTTAGTGCTTTTACTAAAGTTGATTTTCCAGCTCCATTTGTTCCCATTAAAGCATGAACTTCACCTTCTTTAATCTCTAAATTTACACCTTTTAATATCTCTTTATCATTTATACTTACTTTTAAATCTTCTATTTTTAATAATGTATCTTTTTTCATAATTTATCCCACACTTCCTTCTAATGATATGCTTAATAACTCTTTTGCTTCTGCTGCAAACTCCATTGGTAACTCTTTTAAAACCTCTTTACAAAAACCATTTACAATCATGGCGATTGCATCTTCTTCATTTATTCCTCTTTGTGAAAGGTAAAAAAGTTGTTCATCTGAGATTTTTGAAGTTGTTGCTTCATGTTCTATGTTTGCACTACTGTTTCTGATTTCATGATATGGATAAGTATGCGCATGGCATTTATTTCCAATTAATAATGAATCACACTCTGAAATATTTCTAGCATTTGAAGCGCTTTTCCCAACTCTTACTAATCCTCTGTATGCATTTCTTCCATGCATTGCAGAGATTCCTTTTGAGATGATTGTTGATTTAGTATTTTTACCTAAATGAACCATTTTTGTTCCAGTATCTGCTTGTTGTGCTTTTGAAGCAATTGCAACTGAATAAAACTCTCCAACACTATTATCACCTGCAAGTATACACGATGGATATTTCCATGTAATGGCACTTCCAGTTTCAACTTGTGTCCAAGAAATTTTAGAGTTGTCACCTTTGCAGATTCCTCTTTTTGTAACAAAGTTTAAAATTCCACCTTTTCCATTGTCATCACCTGGAAACCAGTTTTGAATAGTTGAATATTTAATTTGTCCATTTTTTAAAGCTACTAACTCAACAACAGCTGCATGAAGTTGTCTCTCATCTCTTGTGGGAGCAGAGCATCCCTCATTATAAGATACATAAGAGTTCTCATCACAAATGATTAAAGTTCTCTCAAATTGTCCAGTATCTAAGGCATTTATTCTAAAATATGTAGATAATTCCATTGGACATCTTACATTTGGTGGAATATATACAAAACTTCCATCTGTGAAAACTGCACTATTTAAACATGCAAAATAGTTATCCACAACAGGAACAACACTAGCTAAGTAATCTTGTACAAGTTGAGGATATTTATGTGCTGCTTCACTAATTGAGCAAAATATAATCCCTAATTTTTCAAGTTCTTCTTGATAAGTTGTTTTTACAGAAACAGAGTCAAAAACTGCATCAACTGCAACTCCTTTAACACCTGCTAGTTGTTTTTGCTCTTCAAGGGGAATTCCTAACTTTTCATAAGTCTTTAAAATCTCAGGGTCAACTTCATCTAAAGAGTCCAAAGCTTTTTTAGGCGCTGAATAATATGCTATATCTTGATAGTCTATTTTTGGATAATCTAAATGTGCCCAAGATGGTTCTTCCATTTTTAGCCATTTTTTATAAGCTTTTAATCTAAAATCTAAAAGCCAAGCTGGCTCATCTTTTTTTGCAGATATTGCTCTAATTACATCTTCATTTAAACCTTTTGCAAAAGTATCACTCTCTATTAAAGTTTCAAATCCTAGTTTATAATCTTTGTTAATAATATCTTCTAATTGTTTATTGTCACTCATAATTGACTCCAATTTATTTTGTTTATACTTGTTAAAATAATTAAATAGGATAAAATCTATCCTCTTTAAAATTCTAGCACAAAGTAATTAAAAAAGCATAATAAAATTTATAAATAGATTATAGTATTTCAAACTTAATAGAGTTATTTATCAAACTTTAAATATAATAAGATTTCAAAAGAAGATAGATTAAAAATAGCTTTAATTTTTTGAATATGTTACTTTCTGAAATAGAAAATAACACTAAATCTTAATTAAGACTATTTTTATCCTGTTTATATTAGAATGCTGAAAAGTTTTACAAAAGTGCAAGTATATTTTTAGGAATAGTTCTTGCATAGGATAAGATTAAAAAATATAGGAACAATTATGGAAGTTTATTTAGATAATAACGCAACAACAATAGTAGACCCAAAAGTTTATGAAGAGATGAAACCATTTTTTTGTGATATTTATGGAAACCCAAACTCACTACATAAGTTTGGAGCAGGAACTCATCCAAAAATGGTTGAAGCCTTAAATTTTTTATATGAAGGAATTAATGCATCAGATGATGATGACATTATCATTTGTTCAAATGCAACAGAAAGTATTAACACAGTTATAAAAGGTATTTGGATAGATAAAATTTTAAATGGTGACAAAAAACATATTATTACAAGTGAAGTAGAACATCCAGCAGTAACAGCTACATGTAGATTCTTAGAAACTCAAGGAGTTTCTGTAACTTATCTTCCTGTAAATGAAGAGGGAGTTTTAGAAGCTAGCTCTGTAAGAGATTTTATAAAAGAAGACACAGCTCTTGTATCAATTATGTGGGCAAATAATGAAACAGGTAAAATCTTCCCAATTAAGGAAATTGGAGCTATTTGTAAAGAGTTTGGAGTTCCGTTTCATACAGATGCAACTCAAGCTATTGGAAAAGTAGTTGTAGATGTTCAAGATGCAAATGTAGATTATTTATCATTTTCAGCTCATAAATTTCACGGACCAAAAGGTGTTGGTGGATTATATGTAAGAAAAGGTTTTAACTTAACTCCATTATTACACGGTGGTGAACAAATGGGTGGTTTAAGAGCTGGAACTGTAGATGTTGCATCTATGGTTGGAATGGGTTGGGCTATGAAATTAGCTACTTCAACAATGGCAATTGCTTATGAAAAAAATCATGTTTCTAAATTAAGAGACAAATTAGAAAATGCAATTTTAGAATTACCAGAAACTGTTGTAATTGGTGGAAAAGAAAATAGAACTCCAAACACAACTTTAATCTCTTTTAGAGGTGTGGAAGGTGAATCTATGCTTTGGGATTTAAATCAAAACGGAATTGGAGCAAGTACAGGAAGTGCATGTGCTAGTGAAGACTTAGAAGCAAATCCAGTTATGAATGCATTTGGAAGTGATAGTGAGTTAGCTCATACGGGTGTTAGATTCTCTTTAAGTAGATTTAATACAGAAGAACAAATTGATTATGCGATTGATGTTATCAAAAATGCAGTTACAAGATTAAGAAATATTTCAAGTTCTTACGCTTATGCTCCATCAAATCATAAATCAGCTTTATAATAAAAAATAGAATAAAAAGGAAAATACGATGGCAAAAAATAATTTAATTAGCGGATCAATTTGGGATGAGTACTCAAATCAAGTTGTAAATAGAATGAATAACCCAAAACACCAAGGTGAAATCACAGAAGAAAGAGCTGCTGAATTAGGAGCAAAACTAATTGTTGCAGATTTTGGAGCTGAATCATGTGGTGATGCTGTAAGACTTTATTGGGCAGTTGAAGAAGCTACTGATAAAATCTTAGAATCAAAATTCAAATCTTTTGGTTGTGGTACTGCAATTGCGTCTTCTGATGTTATGGCAGAACTTTGTATTGGAAAAACAGTTGATGAAGCTGTTAAAATTACAAATATTGATGTTGAATTTGCATTAAGAGATAATGCAGATACACCAGCAGTTCCACCACAAAAAATGCACTGTTCAGTTATGGCTTATGATGTTATCAAAAAAGCAGCAGCTGATTATAAAGGTGTTGATATGGAGTCTTTTGAAGAAGAACAAATCATTTGTGAATGTGCAAGGGTTTCATTAGCAACTTTAAAAGATGTTATTAAAATTAATAAATTAACAACTGTTGAGCAAATCACTGATTATACAAAAGCTGGAGCATTTTGTAAATCATGTATTAAACCAGGAGGACATGAAGCAAAAGATATTTATTTAGTAGATATTTTAAAAGACATGACAGCTGAAATGGAACAAGATAAATTAAAAACAGCAGCAGATGCTAGTGCATCTGGTGAATTAACATTTGATAAAATGACTTTAGTTCAAAGAATTAAAGCTATTGATTCAGTATTAGATTCAGATATTAGACCAATGCTTGTAATGGATGGTGGAAATATGGAAATTATTGATATCAAAGAAAATTTACCACATTATGATTTATATATCAGATATTTAGGTTCTTGTTCTGGATGTTCGTCTGGAAGTTCAGGAACTTTATATGCAATCGAGTCTGTATTACAACAAAAAATTGATGAAAACTTAAGAGTTTTACCAATTTAATCTTTTCTAAAACAGAAAATACAAAAGGCTCATGCAAATTGCATGAGCCTTTTTTTATAGATTATAAATAATAGTAATTGCCACAAAACTTAAGAAAAGTGCAGAAATTTTTTCTATTAAACTAATATAATTATTAAAAATCCTTTTTACATTTTCCAAACTAATTATATACACAATAAATATATCCCAAAGTAATACAGCTAAAAACATCCAAACAGCATAAATCGTTTGAATAAAATAAGGTGTAGATTTTTCAACAGTGATTGAAAACATAGTAAAATAAAAATAAAGTTTTTTGGATTTAATATTGCACTTAAAATCCTTTCATAAAATTGTTAAACAATTTACTATTTTTTTCATGTTTAATAGAATTTTTAAATAAATCTCTTTTTCTTGAATTAATCAAATAATATGAGATGTAAAGCAGATAAATACTTCCTAAAATCTTTAAAGAATTAAATATATAAATATTTTCTTTTATAATCATAATTCCAAAAAGTGCCAATAATATATAAACCAAATTTGAAAGTGCAATACCAAAAGCTGTAATAATTCCAGCTTTTTTTCCATATTTTAGTGTTGAATTTATAATAATAAAAAAATCAACGACAGGGCTTATTAGCGCTAAAAAATGAGCAATTGTCAAAAGCAAAAAATCTTGTAAATATAGTTGTAAATCCATAAAACTCCTTTAAAAAAAAGGATTGTATGAAAATCTAAAAATTAATTATTGTACAAAATTGTCTTGATATTGTTTTGGAGTAATTGCAACAATTTTTTTGAAGTTTCTGTGAAAATGGCTTTGGTCAAAAAAACCACACTCAAGTGCAGTTTGTGAAATACTCATTCCACTTTTTAATAAATCTTTCGCAAATTCAATTACAGTTTATTTGCAATTTTGTTGTTGCTGTTACAACTATGTATTGTATTTGGATTTATTATTGAAATTTGATTTTTTGAAAGTCTAAAGCTCTTGTTTTTATTTATATAAGTTCTTTTACCATTTAATATAGCTCCAATTGATAAACTATTGTGAATATGCTCTTTGTTAGAGTATCTAAGTTCTAAATATTCTAGTTTTTTATGGGTAAAATATAATGTTTTGTTCATGATTAATACTTTCTTTGATAAGATGTAGTGTATTCATATATTTATTAAAAAATTATTAGTATAATATTCTATAACTTAGTTATAAAAAATAAGGAGCTATAAATGTTCACTATATATAATAATCCTGATGTTGATTTTAAAGGTACAACTAATAATTTATATGCTCTAAAAGATGTTGCTAGAGTTCAAAAAACTAACTTAAATCCAGATGAACAACCTTTTGATAGTCTTATAAAACAACAGAATAATCAACAACATAATGATTCAGTTAATGAAGCATTAAATTCTTATAAAAAAATGGCCAAGATTGATACATCAGAAATGATATTTCATGTAAAAGATATTATGACAAAAGATTGTATTTATATTGATTCAATATCAACCATTCAAGAAGCTTATAATGTTATGGAAGAGTTTAAAATTAAACAATTACCAATTGCAACTTTTGGTAAAAAAATATTAGGAATGATTGACAAAGAGATAATTTTAAATCTTTTGATGAGTGATATTGAAGATAGCAAGAATATTTTAGAAAAAAGAATTGAAGATATTTATATACCACAACTAATTACAGCAGATCCAATTACAGATATAAGAAGAGTTGCAAAAGTAATGGTTGATTTTAAATTACACGCTGTTCCTATTGTTGATGAAAATGATATTTTAATAGGAATTGTTTCAAAAACAGATATTATTAAAGCTATTTCACATATACCTCATTTACAACTTTGGTCTTAATAGATTTATTAGCGTTTAACTAATATCACTTGTGTTATAATGTTGCCTTAATTTTAAGCTACATTATAATTTAGGGAATCCAATGAATCAAAACAATCAAATTTTAAAAAATACAAATGCTCAAATATTAGATGAATTTAATGCTTCAATAATGTTTGATAAAGAACTTTATGCTCAAGATATTAGAGGTTCAATCGCTCACTCTCAAATGTTAGCAGAACAAGGAATATTAACTATTGAAGAACAAAAAGCAATTGAAACTGGACTTTTACAAGTAAAAGAAGAGATAGAAAGCGGAGAGTTTAAATTTTCACTTGCATATGAAGATATTCATATGGCTGTTGAAAATAGGTTAACAGAAATCATTGGAGAACCTGGTAAAAGACTTCACACAGCAAGAAGTAGAAATGATCAAGTAGCAACAGATTTTAGACTTTATGTTCAAGATAAATCATTAAGTATAAAAACACAATTAAAACAGTTAGTTGAGACTTTTGTAGATGTAGCATCAAAACACACAACTACACTAATTCCTGGAATGACTCACTTACAACACGCTCAACCTCTTAACTTTGGTTATCATCTATTAGCTTATGCAAATATGTTTAAAAGAGATTTTGAGAGATTCGAAAGTTCATATGAAAGAAATAATTATTGTCCTTTAGGAAGTGCAGCACTTGCAGGAACTCCACATAATATAAATAGAGAGTCAACTTCACAAAAATTAGGATTTAATTCTCCAACAGCACATGCAATGGATACAGTTTCAGATAGAGATTTTGCCCTAGAGATTTTATTTAATATAAGTACAGCAATGATGCATATTAGTAGAATTTCTGAAGAACTTATTTTATGGTCATCTTATGAATTCCAATTTGTAAGAATGAGTGATGAATATGCAACTACAAGTTCAATTATGCCACAAAAGAAAAATCCAGATGTTCCAGAACTTTTAAGAGGAAAAACAGGAAGAGTTTATGGGAATCTTATTTCACTATTAACAGTTATGAAAGGTTTACCATTAGCTTATAATAAAGATACTCAAGAAGATAAAGAGGGTGTTTTTGATTCAGTAAAAACTATGGAAATCTCTATTTCTATTTTAAATGAAGTTATTAAAACTATGATTGTAAATGTAGATAAAATGCAAAATGCTTGTAAAATTGGACATTTAAGTGCAACTGATTTTGCAGATTATTTAGTTCAAAAACAAAATATGCCATTTAGAACAGCTTATTATCTAACAAAAGATGTTGTAACAAAAGCAAATAGTTTAAATAAAGATATTAGTGAATTAAACATTGATGAAATTAGAAGCTCAAATGAAGAGTTAAAAGATATCAATGAAGAGATTTTAATGTTTTTAGATTTAAGAAATTCTATGAATGCTAGAATTTCATTAGGTGGAACATCAACAAGTCAAACACTTAGTCAAATAGAAGTTTTTAAAGAGTGGTTAAATAAATAGGTTAAAAAGAATAAGATGAGAAAATCTCATCTTATTTTAAAAGTTATCTTAGTAAGAATTTTTTTGTTAATTTAAATAGATTTGAAATATCAGTTTTACCAACAAATCCATCAACACCTACTTGACTCATTTTCCCTCTAACTGCATCTGTTGTCATTGAAGAGTTTACAATAACTGGAATATGCGCTAAGTTTTTATGATTTTTTATAAATGATGCAACTTGATAACCATCAGTTCCTGGCATTTCAATATCTGTAATTACCATACCAATTTTATCAGGGTTTAACTCTTCTAATCTTTTGATTAAAAGTGTTCCATTTGCATAAATTTCAAAATCTAATCCTGATTCTTCAAAGAACTTACTTAAAACTTCTCTTGCAACCCCTGAATCTTCAGCTGCTAAGATAATTTTGTCTGAATGAAGTTTTTCATCAACATATTTTTTAACTTCATCTGAACCATCATCTGTCCAATGAATATCTCTTAATAATTGTTCAGCATTAAATACAGTACAAAGTTCATCTTTATTATTAACTTTTACATAAGTTGTATAAGTAATTTTTGAATTTGTTTCTTCTGTATGTCTTAACTCTTGTGTAGTTTTTTCAACAATATCAAGCATGTCTTTTACAAGAAAACCAATTTTTTTGTGATTAAACTCACAGAAAATAATAAGCTTATAATCTTTAACTGCTAAAGCTGGAAGTCCAAGCCAAGCATCAAGATTAATTAATGTTACAGGTTCTCCTCTGATTGTTGCAATTCCTGCAATAACATTTGTGTCTTTTGGAGTGTCATTAATTGCTACTTCTTCAGTAATTATAAAAGCTTTAACTTTTGCTATATTAATTGCGTAAATATTACTATGACCAGTGTAAAATACAGCTAATTGTTGAACATTTCTAAGATGTCCTTGAGTCATTTGTTCAACACTACTACTAATACCGCTCATGAGAATCCTTTTTTAAGTATAAGTTAATTATTATATATCTTTTAAACTTTGATTAACTTTAAGTTATTTTTGAAATTTGGCTATCAATTTTTGTATAGTTACTGATGCCATCATTAATCCAAATGAACCAGTTACACCTTCAAAACTTCCCTTTTCTAGGCACATTGGTAGCTCTGAAGAAAAAATCACTTTGAATTTTTTCTTGAACCCTTGAGCCTTTAGTTCAGTTCTTATTTTTTTTATAAATGGGTCATTATATGTATCCCAAATAGATATGTATTCTATTTTTGATGGATCAATTCTTTTTGCTCCACCACTTGTACTAATAATCTTTGTAAAATGTTTTTTTATTAGATGAACTTTTGGTTTCACATCATCAATTGCATCTAATATATAATCATAAGATGAAAAATCAAAATTGTCAATCCATTCAGGGGTAATTTTTAAATGAATAGGAGTAACTTCTGGATATTTTTCCTTTAACGCTTCAACTTTTATTCGTCCAACATTACCAACGCTTCCCATTTGTCTATTTAAATTTGATTCTTCATAAGTATCAAAATCAACTATTGTGATATTTTTAATTCCAGTATTGTAAAGTGCATCTAAAGCAAAACTTCCAACACCACCAACACCTAAAAGTATTAGTTTAACATCTTTGAATTTTTCAAAAACATCATCACCAAATAGCTTTTTTGTTCTGTCATATTTCATCTAAACTTCTCTTTTACTATTTTTAGGTATTATATCATAAATTAATTTATTGGAGATGTTGATGGATAAAGAACCAATGACGCTAGCTGGCTATAACAAAATTACAGGTGATTTAGAGTTCTTAAAAAAAACAGAGAGACCTGAAACTGTAATTGCTTTAGAAGAAGCTAGACAATTAGGAGATTTAAAAGAGAACGCTGAATATCACTCTGCAAAAGAAAAATTAGCATTAATTGATTCTCAAGTTGCAGAATTAAATGCAGTTATCTCAAAAGCCGTAATTATCGATCCTTCAACTCTTCCTCATGACAAAGTAAGTTTTGGTTCAACTGTTAGTTTGGTTGATGTAAATACTGATGAAGAATTTACTTACATGATAGTTGGTGGAGTTGAGTCAAATGCAGAAAAAGGAATGATTTCATTTAATTCTCCCTTAGCAAAACAACTTATGGGAAAAGAAGAGGGTGATGAAGTAAAAGCTACTCTTCCTGGTGGTATTAAAACTTTTGAAGTTTTAGGTGTGTGCTATAAGGAAATTATTTTACAATGAATGTAGCAATTATTGGAGCTAGTGGTTATACTGGATTAGAATTAATTAAGATTTTAATTAATCATCCAAAATTCAACATCTCTTACATTGCAAATTCAACGGGAGATATAAATGTTCAAGATTTACATCCTTGTTTAAAAGATGTGATAAATATAGATGTTAATTTAGTAAGTGCAATGGAAGTATCAAAAGTTGCAGACTTAGCATTTTTAGCACTTCCCCACAAAACTTCAATGACTTTTGCAAAAGAGCTTTTAAATCTTGGCGTAAAAGTTGTAGATTTAAGTGCTGATTATAGACTTGAATTAGAAGCTTATGAAGAACATTATTGTGAACATTCTGATAAAGAAAATATAAAAAATGCTGTTTATGGCTTACCAGAATATTTTAAAGAAGATATTAAAACTGCAAATTTAATTGCAAATCCAGGTTGTTACCCAACTGCTTCATTATTGGCATTATTGCCTTTTATTGATTATATCGATACAAATGCTCCAATTTTTATAGATGCAAAATCAGGTGTTAGTGGTGCGGGAAAGAATCCAAGTGATACAACACACTATTGTCAGATAAATGACAATTGCCACGCTTACAATCCTTTTAAACATAGACATATGCCAGAAATCGCTGAGAAAGTTAGAATATTAAAAGGTAAAGATGTATCAATCAACTTTGTGCCTCATTTACTTCCATTAACACGAGGTATGTTGGTATCTGTTTTTGCCACATTAAAAGATGATATTGATGTAAATGAGATTTTAAATAAAACCTATAAAGATTGTGAGTTTGTAAGAATTAGAAATAAACCTGTTGATATAAAATCAGTTGCAGGAACAAATTTTTGTGATCTATATACTGCAAAAAATGGAAAAGCACTTTTTGTAAGTTCTGCTATTGATAATCTTTTAAGAGGAGCTTCTTCTCAAGCTGTTGTAAATGCAAATATCTTATGTGGATATGAAGAATATGAAGGAATTCCAAAAATAGCCTATGTACCTTAATATTAAACAAGGAGCTATTTTTGTAGCTGACTCCCACTATAATGAAAAAAATAAGCAGTTTTTAGTTCTTTTAGAAAAATTAGATAAAAAAGATATAAAAACAACTCAACTTTTTTTGATGGGTGATATGATTGATTTTATCTCTGGTGAGAGTAGATATTTTGTACAACGAAATAGTGATGTAATTAATCTTATAAATAAATTATCAAATGACATGGATATTATTTATTTAGAAGGAAATCATGATTACAACTTAGAAAAACTTTTTCCAAAAGTAAAAGTAATAAAAAGAGAAAATCAACCACTTTTTGCAAAATTTGAAAATAAAACTATTTCACTAGCTCACGGAGATAATTTTATAAATTGGAAATATGATTTATATTGTAAATTTATAAGAAATACTATTTTTTTAAGATTTATGAATTTTATTGATATAAATTATTTTATATCAAAGAAAATAGAAAATGCATTAGTAAAAAAAAATATATGTCACAAAATGAAAAATTTTGAGCAAATTGTTTCAAAAAGATTAAAAAATTATAATACTGACATTGTAATTGAGGGACATTATCATCAAGGTAATAATTATTTAATTGATGAAAAAGAGTACATAAATATTCCCTCTCTTTGTTGTCAAAATTTATATATAAAAATTATAGACTCAAAATTTCAAGGAGAAAATATATGAATTTAGCTTTTTTAGGAGGAATTCTTTTAATTGCTTTATTAACTATTATCATAATAATTTTCTTATTACTTAAAGATACAACAAGTAATAAAACTAATAATTTTAAAAAAAATAATTCTGTAGAAGTAATAACATTAAGAGATTTAAATTTTCCAAAAAAAATAGAAGTAATGGATTATACATCATTATCAAATGCTTGTAAATTTATATTTGATTCTTATAAAGCAATTGATTACAAAAATAAATCAGCAAATAGTTTAGATAAAATAGAATGGCATACTTGGCAAGTTTCAATGTTAATAGCTTTTTTAAAAGTATATCCAGCTTATTTTATTCCTTATAATAAAGAGTTGTTTCACAATGTGATTTTAAATTTAAGTGATAGTCAAATTGAAAATGATATGAAAAAAATTTTTAGAAAATATAAATATAATATAAATATAGAAAAAAATAGAGATGAATTAAGTAAAGACATAATGTGGACAGGTAGAGAAGTTTCAATTATCCTTTATAGTATTATGTCAAATAAAAGATATTAAGGAGAAAACCATCGCAAAGTTTGAAGTAGTAAGTGATTACGAACCAGCTGGAGATCAACCAGTTGCAATAAAAGCCTTAAGTGATTCAATAAATGCTGGAAACCAATATAACACTCTTTTAGGAGTTACGGGTTCTGGAAAAACTTATACAATAGCAAAAGTGATTGAGGCAACTCAAAAACCAACTCTTATAATGACCCATAATAAAACTCTTGCAGCTCAATTGTATTCGGAGTTTAAACAGTTTTTCCCAAATAATCATGTTGAATATTTCATCTCTTATTATGATTATTATCAACCAGAAGCCTATATTCCAAGAAGCGATTTATTTATTGAGAAAGATTCTTCAATAAATGAAGAGTTAGAAAGATTAAGACTAAGTGCTACAGCTTCACTTCTATCTTTTGATGATGTAATTGTAATTGCCTCAGTTTCAGCAAACTACGGTTTAGGAAATCCAGAAGAATATAAAGCAATGGTTCAAAGGGTTGAAGTTGGCTTTGAATATTCTCAAAAACAATTTTTACTAAAACTTGTGGAAATGGGTTATAAAAGAAATGATAAGTTTTTTGATAGGTCAGATTTTAGAGTAAATGGAGATGTTATTGATATTTTCCCTGCTTATTTTGAAGATGAGTTTATACGAGTTGAATTTTTTGGTGATGAAGTTGAATCAATTTCAAAACATGAATACATCACAAATAGTAGAACAAAATCTTTAGATGAAGTAATTATCTATTCAGTTAATCCTTTCGTTGTTTCAAATGAGAAACTAGCAACTGCTGTAAAACAAATCGAAGAAGAATTAGATGAAAGACTTGAGTATTTTCAAAGTGCAAACAAACTTGTAGAGTATCAAAGACTAAAACAAAGAGTTGAGTTTGATTTAGAGATGATTGAGGGAACTGGAATGTGTAAGGGAATTGAGAATTATGCACGACACTTAACTGGTCAAAAACCAGAAGAGACACCTTACTCTTTATTAAACTATTTTCAACAAATGGATAGAGATTTTTTACTTGTAGTCGATGAATCACATGTATCTTTATCACAGTTTAGAGGAATGCACGCAGCTGATAGATCTAGAAAAGAGGTTTTAGTAGATTATGGATTTAGACTTCCAAGTGCACTTGATAATAGACCTTTAAAATTTGATGAGTTTATTAAAAAAGCTCCTAATTATGTATTTGTAAGTGCAACGCCAAATGAATTAGAACTTAATCTAAGTTCAGTTGTAGCTGAGCAAATTATTCGACCAACTGGACTTCTTGACCCAATTATTGATGTGGTTGATAGTGAGTTTCAAGTTGAAAAACTTCACGATGAAATCAAAAAAGTAGTTGCCAAAAATGAAAGAGTTTTAGTAACTGTTTTAACTAAAAAAATGGCAGAAGAACTGGCTTCTTATTATGCAGATTTAGGAATGAAAGTAAAATATATGCACTCTGAAATCGATGCAATTGAGCGAAATCAAATTATTCGAGAATTAAGACTTGGAACTTTTGATGTATTAATTGGAATCAATCTTTTAAGAGAAGGTTTAGATATTCCCGAAACTTCACTTGTGGCTATTTTAGATGCCGATAAAGAAGGATTCTTAAGAAGTAAAACTTCTCTTATTCAAACAATAGGAAGAGCTGCTAGAAATGAAAATGGAAGAGTAATCTTATACGCAAAAAGAATCACAGCTTCAATGCAGTTTGCAATAGATGAAACAAATAGAAGAAGAAAAATCCAAGAAGACCACAATACTCTGCATGGAATTACACCTGTATCAACAAAAAGAAGATTAGATCAAAATTTAAAACTAGAAGAGTACGATGATGTAGCATGGAAAAAAGATAAATTAGAAAAAATGCCAGCATCTGAGAGAAAGAAAATTCTAATAGAACTAAATAAACAGATGAAAAAAGCAGCAAGTGATTTGAATTTTGAAGAAGCTATTAGATTAAGAGATGAAATTGCTAAGGTTAAAGAAATATGAAAAAAGCAACAAAAGCAGATATAGAAATAATTAAACAAGCATTTGTAGAAAAGTACAGTGATGCAGTTACTGAGTTAAATTATAAAAATGATTATGAGTTATTAATCGCCATCATACTTTCAGCTCAATGTACTGATAAAAGAGTAAATATTATAACTCCAGCACTTTTTGAAAAATATCCAAGTGTAAGAGAATTGGCAGTTGCAGATTTAGAAGATGTGAAAGCTTTGTTAAATACTTGTTCTTTTTTTAATAATAAAGCAAAAAATATTATCAAAATGGCACAAAGTGTTTTGATGAATTATGATGGAGAAATTCCCCATGACCAACAAAAACTTATGAAACTTGCAGGTGTTGGAAACAAAACTGCAAATGTATTTATGATTGAGTTTGAGGGTGCAAATCTTATGGCTGTTGATACTCATGTTTTTAGAGTTTCTCACAGACTTGGGTTAAGTGATGGAAAAACAGTTGATATAACTGAAGCGGATTTGGTTAAAAAACTAAAAGGGCATGATTTACATATTTTTCATCAAGCGATGGTTTTATTTGGAAGATATATTTGTAAAGCTGTGAAACCTGAGTGTGATAACTGTTTATTTCCACAGGTTTGCAAAACTAAACAATCTTTTAAACCTGCGTAAATCTGCTAAAAGAAGAGTTATTTTTTTAGGCACTCTTCTTTTAAATCTGCAAAATTTTTGAAGACAAAAGTATCTTCAATTCTATTTATCTCTACATTTGTTATTGTACATAAAAACTCTTGATTGTCTTTTTTGATAATGTAAGTAAATTTGTAGATAAATTTATCTTTTGAACTTACAACTTTGTTGTTTAATAATTCAGAAGTCAATCCCTCAATCGAGATATTTTTATCTTTTTCATATTTTTCTTTAAATAATTTTGGGAAAAACTCATCTTGATTTTTTTCATACAATCCATACGCAAAACCAGATATTATGATAATTAGTAAAAGGATTATAAATTCTCTTTTCTCGAATTGATTATTTACTATGTAAAGTATTAAAGTAATTGCGATAATTAGTACGGCAATTGCTATTATTATTTGCATTTTATTCCTTTTTGTTTATTTTTATTATATCCTAGCTTAACAAAAAGCTTTTGTAATAAAGCTTTGAAAGTAGGGGAATTATGGAATTGTCTGAGGAAAAATACGATATTGTCATTATTGGTGGTGGTTGCGTTGGAAGTGGTATTGTTTTGGATGCAACATTACGAGGATATAAAGTAATATTACTTGAAAAAAACGATTTTGCAAGTGGTGCAAGTTCAAAAAGTTCCAAATTAGTTCATGGAGGAGTTAGGTATCTTGAAAAAGCCATAAAAGAGTTTGACCTTGCCCAATACAATCTAGTAAAAGAGGGATTATCTGAAAGAGCAATATTTCTAAAAAATGCTCCAAATATCAGCAAAAAATTAAAAATTAATATTCCAATATATTCATATTTAAATCTACTTTACACTTACATGGGACTTATATTTTATAAGCTAATAGCCAAACATAAAAGTTTGGGGAAAAATAGTTTTGTAAATAAAGTTGTTAGTATTTTGTTTTCTCCTAATATAAAACAAGAAAATTTAAAAGGATTTTTATCTTTTTATGATGGAAGTTTTCTAGATTCAAGAATGATTATCTCACTTCTTCAAAGTGCTGTTTTAAAAGGTGCAGTTGTAAAAAACTATTGCGAAGTAGAAGAGTTTTTATATGATGGGAATAATAAAATCTCAGCTGTGAGATATTTTGATAAAACACAAGACAAAATCTATGAAATAGAAACAAAAGTTGTAGTAAATGCAAGTGGCGCAAATGTAGATAATATAAGATTTTTAGATGATAAAGATTCAAAAGAAATTTTAGCTTTAAGTAGTGGAATTCATATAGTTGTATCAAAGGAATTTTTAAAAGCCGATGAAGGTATCTTAATACCAAATACAAGTGATAAAAGAATCATATTTATTTTGCCATATATGAACCACTGTTTAATAGGAACAACTGATAATAAAACTATTTATGAAGAGAATCCAAAAGTAAAAGAGCAAGAGATTGAATATTTGTTAAAAGAGGTAAATAACTATTTTGAAAAACACTTAACAAAAGAGGATATATTAGCTTCATGGAGTGGAATAAGACCACTTGTTAAAAATGAAAATAAAAGCCAAACACAAGAGATAGTAAGAGAACATCTAATAATAAAATCAAAAACTAATTTAGTCTCAATAGTTGGTGGAAAATGGACAACATATAGAAAAATGTCAGAGGATTTACTCAACTTTTTAATAAAAAATAGTTTATTAGAAAAACAAAAAAAATGTGAAACGAAAAAATATAAACTTTTTGGAAACGATGGAGATATTAAAGAACTTGAAAAACTAATGAATTTTTATCCAATCTCAAGAAAAACAAAAGAGTCTTTAATCTCGCTATATGGAACTGCTTGTACAAAAGTTTTAAATCTAGCAAATGAGAATAAAAACTTCGAGTTAATAAATGAAAATCTACCATATTTAAAAGCTGAGATTTTATATTGTATAAATTATGAATTTGCAAAAAAGCCAATAGATTTTCTTTCAAGAAGAGTAGGGCTTTGTTTTATAGATAAAAATCAGAGTTTGGCTTGTGTGAATATAGTATGTTTTGAAATGGGAAAAATTCTTTTTTGGGATGAAGAAAAGATGTTAAAAGAACAACTAGAGTGTGAAGAGTATATTAATAATTATTTTTAGTGATTAATTAACAAAAAATTAACAGCACTTAGTAATACTTTCATAAATTTTTTAATAGAAGGTAAAATTTATGAAGAAACTTATCTCTTTATCGCTTATAACAACTGCTGTTTTGTTAAATGCAAGTGAAGTTGAAACTTTAGACACAATTAGCGTAGTTGAAACTGCAAACTCAACAATAGTAAAAGACATTAGTGCTGAACAACTAAAAAGTGCTGACTTAGCAGAAGCATTAAGTAAAAGTGTCCCATCAATTTCAATTGTAAGAAGAAGTGGAATTGCAAATGATATTATTTTGAGAGGGCAAAAAAAAGATAATATAAATATCTTACTTGATGATGCAAAAATCTACGGAGCTTGTCCAAATAGAATGGATCCAGCAACTTCTCATGTTTTATCAAACAATGTACAAAGTGTAAAAATAATTGAAGGTCCTTATGATGTTGAAAACTTTGGAACATTAAGTGGACTTGTAAAAGTAGAAACAAAAGAGCCAACAAAAGATGTTCATGGTGAAATTAATTTAAATGCAGGAAGTTATGGATATAGAAAAGCTAGTGGAACTATAAGTGCTGGAACAGATAGAGTTAAATTATTAATTTCAACTTCAACAGAACAAAGTGACCAATATAAAGATGGAAATGGAGATAACTTTTCACAACAACAAATTTCAAAAGGTATTCCTTCAACAAATCAATATATTGACCAAAATAAAAAAGCTTATGAGAAAAAAACTCTTTTAACAAAAGGGCAATTTAATATAAATGATGACCAAGAGATAAAACTATCTTATACAGCAAATAGAAGTGATGAAGTTTTATATCCAACTGGAACTATGGATGCTGATTATGATGATTCAAATATCTATACTGTTGGATACACTGCAAGAAATTTAGGTGATTTATCAAAAGAGTTAAATTTAGATTATTACTATTCAGATGTTGACCATCCTATGAGTACAAAACTTAGAAATAATGGTTCAGTAAACTATATGACTGCAAGATATAAAACTTCTATTTGGGGAAGTAAAATCAAAAATAGCATGGAAATTGCAGATAGTTTAGTAACTCTTGGTTTAGATACAAGTATTAGAAATTGGCAAGGAGAGATGTATAGAACAAATGTAGCAACAGGTGCTACTAGTATGAACTCTACTCCTTTAGCTTCTACAGACACAACTAATAAAGCAATTTTTTCAAAAGTTGAAAAATCATTTGGTAAATTAGATTTAGAAGTAGGTACTAGATATGATTACACAGATGTTGATTCATCAAATGAAGCAAAAAATGATAAAAAATATGTTGGTTTAAATGCAAATATTTTTGCTATTTATAATGTTGATAAAGATATGAAATATTTTGCAGGAATTGGTAAATCTTCAAGGGTTCCAGATGCTAGAGAATTATATTCAAGTACAGGTAATTCTGATTTAGATCAAACAAAAAATTATGAAGCAGATTTAGGCTTTGATAAAACTATCGGAACATTTAATATTAAACCAAAATTATTTTATTCAGTATTAAAAGATTATATTTATAACAGTGGGTCAAAATTTGAAAATATTGATGCAAAAATATATGGTTTAGATATTTCAGGATTCTATTTTATGACTGATAATTTATCTTTAGATTATGGAGTTGCATATCAAAGAGGGAAAAAAGATGGTGATGCTACTGACAAAGATTTAGCAGAAATCCCACCACTAAAAGCAAACTTAGCACTAAATTATGAGATGGACAAATCAAAATATACAGCTGAGGTAATAGCAGTTGATAGATGGAATAGTTATGATAGTTCTGCAAAAGAGCAAGAGTTAGCAGGTTATGCACTATTTAATTTAAAATATGCAAATCAGTTATTTAAAAATTTTGGTGTAACCCTTGGAGTTGATAATCTATTTGATAAAGTTTATAACTCAACAAATACATATCAAGATATTACATATGCATCAGTTGGTTCTGAAAGAGTGTTATTCAATGATCCAGGAAGATATGGATATGTTAATTTAAAATATAGCTTTTAAAAGCTATATTTTTTCTATATTTTAATCAAATTCCATTCTAACTTGAGTTTGTCCAGTTGTTCCAAACTCGTAGTCTATTTGAGTTGCAATTGCTTTAAAATCAATCCCTTGAACTGTTTTTAAACCTTTTAAAATCTGTTTTTTACCACTTATTAACTCTTTTGATTTTATTCCATGAGAAATAGATAAACTAGCTTCCACAAAAGCTGATAATTTATCACATTGTTTAAGTGCTAATCCATCAATGGCATTGTATTTATTAGAGTTATATTTTGAAACATCTTCTACAATTTGGATTTTGTCTTCATAGATTTTATTTTGAAACTCTTCTTTTATTCCATCATAAAGTCCTAGAATATAAGAAAATTCATCGTGTAAAATTTCTGGAATATTTGGCAAAATATCATCTTGTATTTTTTCAATTTCATACTCAGCTATTATGTCAGATAACTCATCTACGCAATATTTTACAGGAGTTATAATATCTCTGGTTAGTGCTTCTGGTAAATCATGAAATAGGGCTGTAAAGAAGTTGTTTTGTAATCTTTTATCACAAGCATTTACTTCAAGTGAGAAAAAATATCCAAAAATTGCAACCGTTAACATATGTCCTAAAACTGAAGTTTCAGGAATTCTTGGAGTCTGAGCCCATCTTTTTTGAAATCTTAATCTTCCACTTAAATCTATGATTTTTGCAAGTTTTTTATTTAGAGCAATTTTTCGCACTCCAATTAATTCATAATAATCTTCAAGTTCTTCATCAACACTTTTTTTCACATTTTCAATATCATTTAAAAATTGACTTGTTTGATAAACAATAGAAAATTCCCATTTGGTTGCTAAATAAGAAGCAGCTTTTAAAATAAATCTCTCTTTTTTGTACATCTCAGGATTTGATAAATACTCTTCAAATTTTTGTAAGAAATTCCCATTATCTATATCTTTAATTGATGGAGTTAATTTTGAAATAACCCAAGAGTTAATCTCTTTTGATTTTTTTTGTAGAGCTTTTCTAAAAACATCAGGTCTAATATCAGTTACAACAACTCGTCTTAAAAACTCAAAAATTCCAGCTTCTATTAGGTGTGTAAAATTTATATCTTTTTCTAGTTTTGCAATAAAATATGCAATAATAAATTTATGAGCTTGTTTATCAAGTTCAACTAATTCAACCATTCTTGGATAGTCATTCCATCTTTGAATTGAAGCTGATGAAAATATATAATCTATAATTCTTGGATTTATCAATTTTTATCCTTTGGCTCTTTTTTTGTATCATCAAAAAACATCATTTTTTTACCAAGTAACATTGCACTAACAACAATAAACATCATTAAATATACTTGCCAATCACTCATAATTTATGCCTTTTGAATTTTGTTTGATTATCTCATAATATTGATAAATAGGCACTTAGAATAAACTTTTGAAGGATTTGATGCAAATGTTAAAAACAGATGTATAATTCGCAAAATCTTTCTTAAGGAAAAAAATAAAATGTCAACTTTGACAATAAACAACTATACTTTAAAACATTTTGATTTAAAAGCAAAAGATACAATGGATGAGTATTTAAAACTAATAAATGTAGATGTTAGTGATTATACATTTGCAGGTAATTATATTTGGCTTTCAACAGCAACAGGATTTTATGCAATAGTAAATGAGACTTTTTGTTTGTTCATTTTAAATTCAGGTGAACTATCAATGTTATTACCTCCAATAGGTAAAAAAGAGAATACTTATGAAGCAATGCTAAGATGTTTTGAAATTATGAATTCTCATAATAGCAATAGAAACTACTCAAAAATTGAGTATGTTCATGAAGAGTTACTTGAGGGATTTGTTGATTATTTAGAAGAGGGCACTTTAGTATATGAAATGTTAAAAGATTTTATTATTGAGAAAAAACTTGTTGATTACATTTATAAAGTTGAAGATCTAATAGACTTAAAAGGTGACTCTTATAAATCAAAAAGAAATGAGATAAATAGATTTAGAAAAGTTTATCCAAATTTTAGATTAGAGATTTTAGAAAAAGAAAAACATGCAAAAGAGGTTATGTCACTTTTTAATAAATGGGTAAAAGATAGAACTACATATATGCCAAAAGAAGAAGTTGAAGTTTTTATGGATGGTATTTATTTTGAAAGATTTGCCATTAAAAGACTTATTAATGATTATGAAAATTTAGACATTATTGGGCTTGTAATTTATATTGATGATGAAATAAAAGGTTTTACAGTTGGTGAAAAAATAAATGAACAAACAGCAAGTGTAATTATTGAAAAAACAGATTTTGAAATTTTAGGTTGTGCCCAATTTATTTTTAGAGAGTTTACAAAAATCTTAAAAGATAAATATGCAGTTGAGTATATAAATGTTGGTGATGATATGGGATTTGAAAATCTTAAAAAAGTTAAAATGTCATATCGTCCAAAAAAATTAGTTCCAAAATATACAATTTATCAAAAATGATTAGTCAAGCTAAAATAGAAGATTTAAACTCTTTATACGATATAGAAAAAAGAGTTTTTAAAAATGATAGTTTTGCACTTAGTAAAGCTAGTTTCAAATATCATATTTTTAAAAATAAAATCTTTAAAATCCAGATGGAAAAAAAAATAGTTGGATATATTTTATGGCTTGAGAGAAAAGAGTATTTTCGACTGTATTCCCTTGCAATTGATGAAAATTTTCAAGGATTAGGAATTGCTTCAAAACTTTTAGAATTTAGTTTTAAAGAGTTAAAAAATAAAAATTATTCCCTTGAAGTAAAAGTAAAAAATGAAAAAGCTGTAAAATTATATGAAAAATTTGGATTTAAAATAAAAAAAGTTTTAAAAGATTATTATGAAGATAGTGATGGATATTTGATGGTAAAGTAGGGCATAGAAAACTATGCTCTACAACTTCCCATTTTTCCTAAAGCGTTGATTTTTTCAACTCGACCTGCGTGTCTTCCACCTTCGAATTCTGCTTTATCCCAAGATTTGATTATAGCTTCAATCATTCCATATCCAGAAACTCTCTCCCCTAAGCAAATTACATTTGCATCATTGTGTTTTCTAGCCATTCTTGCACTATATTCATTATGACAAAGTGCTGCTCTAATTCCATCAAATTTATTTGCAGCCATACTCATTCCAAGTCCTGAACCACAGATTAAGATTCCCATAGTTCCTTCTTCTTCAAGTACTTTTTTACAAACTTTTGAAGCATAATCAGGATAATCAACTCTATCTTTACTAAAAGGTCCTAAGTCTATAACTTCATGACCTCTTTCTTCAAAAAGTTCTTTAACATAGTCTTTTATATCAATTCCTGCATGATCTGCACCAATAAAATATTTCATTAATAAATTCCTTCTTCTTGCTCAATCTCTAATTTATCAAAATCTACAGTTTTTTCTAATGTTTCAACACTTTTTAAAACTCTATCCCATCTAATCTCTTTGTTATCATTCCATGAAAAATAGATAAACCAAGGAGTTCCTACAACATCTTTATATGGAACAGTTCCCCAAAATCTTGAATCATTTGAGTGATCTCTATTATCACCCATCATAAATGTTTCATCTTCTGGAACAATAATTGGTGACATGTTAAATAATTCTGCTGGATTTAAACCATTATCAACAATTTTTTCATCATGGTGAATTCCTGGATGTTCTTTTTGGTAAGGGTCAACTACCCAAAGTTTATTATCAATTTCAATAATATTTTCTTTTGGATAGTTTACTTTTACAAACTCATTTCCTTCTTTTGGATGAAGTAAAAGATGTTTATCTTTAACTGCAACTAAATCTCCACCAGTTGCAACTGCTCTTTTTACATAGTGAATATTTTCATTTTTTGGGTATCTAAAAACAACAATATCACCTCTTTGTGGTCTTGGTCCTTCAATTAAATGTCCATTGTTATTAAAATCAGGTAATACTTTTACTTCAAGCCATGGTATTCTTGGAGTTGGAATACCATAAGAGAATTTTTTAACAAAAAGCATATCACCAATTAGAAGTGTATTTTTCATACTTCCACTTGGAATTACAAATGCTTGTGCAACAAAAAATATTATTGCAAGAACAATTACAATTGTACCAGTCCAAGAACTAGACCAGTTATATAGTTTTTTTAACATTTATTTACTTTCTCTTTTATCTCTTAATTTTGCAGCTTTAAGAGTATTTTTTAATAACATACCAATTGTCATAGGTCCAACTCCACCAGGAACTGGAGTTATAAATGAACATTTTTCTTTACAATCTTCAAAGTCAGCATCACCTGTTAATTTACCAGTATCAAGTCTATTGATACCAACATCAATAACAACTGCACCATCTTTAATCATATCAGCTTTTAGTAAATGTGGAACACCAACAGCAATGATAACAATATCAGCTTCTTTTGTGTGAGCTTTTAAATCTTTTGTTCGTGAGTTACAAACAGTTACTGTTGCTTTTGCATTAATTAAAAGTGAAGCCATTGGCTTACCAACAATATCACTACTTCCAATTACTACAACATTTTTACCACTTAATTCTATACCATATTCTTCAAACATTCTCATAACACCAAAAGGAGTTGCTGGTAAAAAAGAATCAAGATTTGAAACCATTCTTCCAACATTGTACGGATGGAAACCATCCACATCTTTTAAAGGATTAATTGCTTCTAAAACAGTAGTTGTATCAATATGTTTTGGAAGTGGTAATTGAACTAAGATACCATCAAGTTTTGGATTTTTATTCATCATTTCAATTGTTTCTAATAATTCTTCTTGAGTAATACTATCTGGCATTTCATGAACAACAGAGTAAATACCCGCATTTTTACATGATTTTGCTTTGCTTGCCACATATGTTGCACTAGCCGCATCATTACCAACTAAAATAACTGCAAGTCCTGGAGTTATTTGTTTTTCTTCAACTAGTTGTGCTACTTCAACTTTTACTTCTTCTTTGATTTTTTCAGATAATGCTTTTCCATCTAATAATATCATCGGGTTTTACCTTATATTTTGTTTTTATTAAGGAAAATATAATATCTAAAAATCAATTAATAAAAGTTAAATGTAAGATTAATAAAAACTTAAACTAATATTTAGAAAACTTTCTATATAATCCTGCCCTAAATTTAAAACAAAAAGGAAACGTTATGTTAGAGGGTATCATCAGAGATAGTATGACAAAACAAGCTACTAAAACTTTAAGAAGAGAAGGGTATTTAATTGCAAATATCTATGGTAAAGGTTTAGAAAATATTTCAGCGGCATTCAAAAGAAATGAATTTATCAAATTTTTAAGAAACAAAGAGACTTTAGCATTTGATGTTAATCTTGGTGGAAACATTGTAAAAGTTGTAGTTCAAGAATATCAAAAATGTCCGTTAACTTCTGAGTTATTACATGTTGATTTAATGGTTGCACAAGCAGGTGTTAAAACTTCATATAAAATCCCAGTTAAAACTACAGGTATTGCAAAAGGTCTTAAAAATAAAGGTCTTTTAATGATTCATACTAAAAGAGTACCTGTTAAATGTACTGTTGAAGAATTACCAAATAACATTACTTTAGATGTAACAAACTTAGATACAGGTGATAATATCTTAATTAGAGATTTAACTTTACCTGGTTCATTAGAGTGTTTCTTAGATCCAAGAGTTCCTGTTGTTGGTATAATTAAAGCTAAATAGTTTTAATTCAATGCATTTAATTGTAGGTCTTGGGAATATTGGTGATAAATATCAATTAACAAGACATAATGTAGGATTTATGGTTATCGATGAGATAACCAAAAATCTTACAACTTCAAATATTCAAAAATCAAATTTTCATTCAACTCTAGAAAAATCAGCTTATGATTTATACTCAAAACCCACAACTTTTATGAATAATTCTGGAATGGCTGTTCAAGCTATTAAAGAGTATTATAAATTAGAAATGGAAGATATTATTGTGATTCATGATGATATTGATTTACCATTTGGAACTGTAAAGTTTAAAATAGGTGGTGGTCATGGTGGTCATAATGGTTTAAGATCAATTGATGCCCATATAGGAAAAGAGTATATTCGAGTAAGAATTGGAGTTGGAAAACCTCAAGACAAAGCAGATGTTGCAAATTATGTGTTAAATAATTTTTCAAAAGAAGAATTAAACAAACTACCAGATATAATAGCGCATATTATGAATGCTATAAAAGCACTAAAAAGTGAAGATATAGAACAAGTAAAAACTAAATTTACATTGAAGTAAGATGAGCATATTAACAAAATACATTTTAAAAAAATATTTAATTAACTTTATTATTGTTTTACTTTCATTAGAAGTTTTTTTTGTTGGTATTGATATTTTACAAAACTTTAAATCTCTTCCTCAATCAGCTAACTTACAACTTTTGTATGTGTTATATATGTCATTTTTTACATTAACATTAACATTGCCATTATCAATTGTATTTGGATGGATTGTAACTTTAGTAGTATTTATTAGAAATAATGAATTTGTTGCCTTTAATGCCCTTGGAGCAACTAATAAAAGAATTTTTTTACCTGTTGTAAATATTTCTGTTTTATTATTAATTGTTCTTATTTTTCTACAAATGACTCCTTTAGCATACTCATCAGATCAGAAAAGTAAAATTCTAAATAATGAATATTTTACAAGTACAAAAAATGATATTTTTTTAAAATATAATGATTATTATGTATATTTTAAAAAGTTATTACCTTTAGAAAAAAGAGCTGAAAATATACATATTTTTAAGGTTTCAGGAAAAGATGTAATTGAGACTATAATAGGTGAAAAAGCATATTTTCAAAATAATAGATGGTATGTTGTAAATGTGAAAATAATTGATAAACCAAAAGATTTAAATATAGATGATTCAAAATTAGAAATAAGATATGAGAAATTTTTACATACTTTAGATGGTTTTAAACCAAAAATTCTGGATAATGTTTATGAAAATAATTCTGAATTTTCAATCTTTGATGCTGTTTCTGCTGTAATATTACTAAAAGAGCAAGGAATAAATACAGATAAAATTAGAAGTATTTTATATAATCAAATTGTAATTCCTTTTTTTGTAATTCCTTTGATATTATTGATTTTTGCATATGCTTCTTTAAATAGTAGATTTTTTAATGTTGGGAAATTTACATCTATTTCAATTTTTGGAACACTTATAATTTGGGGTATTTTCTTTATGTTATTTAAATTTACAAAGGGAGGCATTGTAATTCCTGAAGTATCTATTTTATTACCCATGTTAATTTGGGTAATTATTTCAATGTATCTATATAATAAAAAAATAAATTCTTAACAAGGTAAAAAGATGAGATCTCATGTAAAATCGTATGGGGTAGTTCCTTATTTAGTAACGCAGGATAATATAAAGATATTATTATGTAAATCAGTTGCAAGTAAAGATAAATGGGGTTGTTTAAAAGGTACAAAAAATAACAATGAATCAGCCTATGAATGTGCTAAAAGAGAGTTTATGGAAGAGTGTTCAATTGAGGTTGAAACAGCTCTTTTTGAAGATTATTTTGAGCAAATTAATATAGATAAAGATGTTGGTATTTGGTTAGTTAATGCAAATAATATTGATAATTTAGAACAATATTTTGTAGAGGATACTTTAAAAAACAATTATTTATCTTGGGAAAATTCAAAGGTTAAATTTTTTTCTTTGAATAATTTACCAAGAATAAAAACTAAACAAGTTAATTTGATTAAAGAGATTAAGGATTTTTTGAAAAATAAGAATCTACACCATTAGCAATTCCATTTGCTAATAGTTGTTGATAACTTTTATCATACAATCTTTTCCCTTCAACTGGATGTGTAATATATCCTAACTCAACCAAAATTGAAGGCATCTGCGCACCTACAAGTACCCAAAATGGTCCTTCTCTTACCCCTGAATCTTGTACATCTTTATATTTACTTCTAGCTGATTGTAAAATACCCGCTTGAACATCTATTGCAAATTTATGAGATGCTGTGATTCTTGGACGATTTAATGATTCTAAGAATACATCTTTTGAAGAGGCACTCATTTCTCTAATATCTGATTTATTTTCAAGTGCCGCAACTCTTTTTGCTCTTTCTTCCCTTGCTGGACTTAAGAAAAATGTTTCTATACCATCAACTTCATTAGCTTTTTCTTTAGGAACAGCATTTGTATGTATTGACATAAACAAGTCAGCATCTTTTTCATTGGCCAAAACAGTTCTTTCCATTACTTTTATAAATATATCTTTACTTCTTGTGAGATAAACTTTATAACCTCTTTGTTTTAAAATTGCTGCTAAATATTTTGTAACATTTAAATTTATAACTTTTTCATACCTTTTATTAGGTCCAACGGCTCCAGCATCTTCTCCCCCATGTCCTGCGTCAAGAACAATGGTTTTATTTCTTCTAATAGATGTTACTTGTTTTGCTACAACTGCAGGAAGTGCTTCTGGAATAGTGTTTTTTTCTGGTTCTTTCGTATTATTAGATTTCTCACTTGCTGTAGCAATAATATCTATGCTTAACTCTCTTGAAGAAAGAGCATATGTAATTTTTGGATTATTATCATTAGATATTTTTATTCGAACATTATCTTTATCATCGGTAACTAGAATTCTATCTATATTATCAATTTTTAATTTTGTAGGACCAGTATATTTATATTTCCCTGCAATATCAAAAGTATATTCATACTTATTTCCATTTTTCTTTGAAAATTGATTTATATCTTTTTTTGAATAATTTTTATTAAATTTAACAATAATTTTATTTTCGTAAGTATCAATAGAACGAATTGAATTCTGTGTATCAACATTAACTGGTTCAAATTTTGGTTTAATCTCTTCTTTTTTTATTTCAGGAGCTTTTTCTTGAGTTTTTTCTAAACTGTCAACTGAAATTATAATTTGTCTTTTACTTACTTTATAAGAAGTAGGTAGATTTTTATTATGTGAAAATACTACTCTTAATACATCTGGTTTAAATTGTCCTAATGTAATTCTATCAACACCTGCAATCTGTAACTTGGTTGGAATTGCATCTTTAAAATATCCATTAATGTCATAAACATCTCTAAATAAATTACTCTGTTTTAATTCAAAGAATTTTATATCCTTTGAGTCAATATCTACATTAAAATCAATAATAATACTATTATCTGAAGTGTAAACAGAATTTATTGAGAAAAGCTTATTATTAGATGATGAATTGCTTTGAGCACTAGTTGTTTTCTCTAGTCTTTTTGATAATATTTCTAATTTCTTTTTATCAGGAGTGACATTTTTACCAAGTTTTTCACCAATATCAATTATCTCTTTTAGAGCATCAATTTTTGATTGTTCATCTTTTCTCATTACAGCTTTTAGATAATCCATTTTAGATGAACGATATTGTTGATTTAAGCTACTAATTGAATCAGCTGCAATTAGTAGATTAAAAGTTAGAATGATTAGAATAAAAAATTTTTTTAAAATTTTTATTCTCCTTGTGTTAATTTTTCCATTAGTTCTTTTACAGAGATAATTTTTTCAATTCTATATCCGTTTGAACCTGAAAAAAATAAACCAGTATCTAAATCACCTTTATATGCAGCACCTAATCTATCTGCAATACAATAACCAACAATTTTAGCTTCATGACCTCTATTACAAGGTGCTACACAGTTTGAAATACATTGAACTTTTGGAGCTGTTTTATTTTCAATTGAAAATTGTAAATTAGTCATAACTCCACGAGCAGGAAGACCAACAGGAGATTTCATTAATTGAATATCTTCAGCTTTAGAGTTTAATAATACATTTTTAAAGTTTGCATCAGCATCACATTCAAAAGTTCCTATAAATCTAGTTGCCATTTGAACACCAGAACAACCCATTGCTAAAAATTTATCAATATCTTTTTTATCCCAAACACCACCAGCAGCAATAATTGGAATATCTCCCCACTCTTTAGCTTCTTCAATAACTGGACCAATAATATTCTCTAATTGAAACTCTTCTTGCGTACATTGTTCATATGTAAATCCTTGATGTCCACCACTTAAAGGACCTTCAACAATTATTGCATCTGGAAGTTTATTGTATCTTTTCCATTTTTTACAAATTAATTTTAATGCTCTTGCACTTGAAACAATTGGAACTAATGCAACATCAGGAAAATCTTTTGTAAATTCAGGCATATTTGTAGGTAATCCCGCACCTGTAATTATAATATTTGCACCTGCTTCACAAGCATCTCTTACAACTCTTCCATAATCATTTATTGCATATAAAACATTACAAGCAATTGGCGCATCACCACAAATTTTTCTTGCATTTGCAACTATTTCGAAAAGTGAATCTCTACTATAAAAATTTGCAACATCTTTTGGTTTATCTTTTTTTGTAACTATATGAATATTTTCACTTTTATTTTTATAATAACCAGTACCAACGGCAGAAATAACACCTAGTCCACCTTCTAAACTTACATTACCTGCTAATTGATCCCAACTAATTCCTACACCCATTCCACCTTGAATAATTGGATGCTTAATCTCATACTTTCCTATTTTCACAACTAGCCTTTCTATTTTATTACTATCTTAGCGAAATTTTTTTTACCTTTTTGTAAAATATATTCACCATTTTGTAGATTTAATTTATCATCATCTATTTTTTCTTGATTAATTGACACCGCATTTGCTTTTATATCTCTTCTTGCTTGTGAAGTTGACTCAACTAATTTACTATCAACTAAAGCTTGGCAAATCCAAATAGGAGCCTCAAATGTAAATTCAGGCATATCTGTTGGGATATCTTTTTTTGCAAATACTCTTTCGAATTCTTCTTTAGCTTTTTGCCCTTCACCATTACCATGAAATCTTTCAACAATTTCCATAGCAAGAGATTCTTTTACTTTTTTAGGATGTAAAGTTTCATTTTTTACACCTTCTTTAATTTCATCAATCTCTTTTAAAGATTTTGATGATAATAATTCAAAATATCTCCACATTAATTCATCTGAAATTGATAGAATTTTTCCAAACATATCAAAAGATTCATCTGTAACACCAATATAATTACCTAATGATTTAGACATTTTTTGAACACCATCTAAACCTTCTAGAATTGGCATCATTAAAACTGCTTGTTGTTTTTTACAGTTATATGCTTTTTGTAAAGTTCTTCCCATTAAAAGGTTGAATTTTTGGTCTGTTCCACCAAGCTCTATATCTGTATTCATAGCAACTGAATCATAACCTTGTAATAAAGGATAAGTAAATTCACTTAAAGCAATTGGAGTATTTGATGCATATCTTTTTGAAAAATCATCTCGTTCTAACATTCTAGCAACCGTTAAGTTTGAAGCCAATGAAATTAATCCACCCGTTCCTAACTCTTTTAACCAAGCTGAATTAAACATAACTTGTGTTTTTGATTCATCTAATATTTTGAAAACTTGTTCTTTATATGAAACTGCATTTTTTTGAACATCATCTTCAGTTAAAACTTTTCTTGTTTCACTTTTACCTGTTGGATCTCCAATAGTTGCTGTGAAATCTCCAATTAAAAATTGAACAATTCCTCCAAACTTTTGAAAAGTTGCAAGTTTTTGAATAAGAACTGTGTGACCTAAATGTAAATCAGGAGCAGTTGGATCAAATCCAGCTTTTACATAAAAATTTTCACCAGTTTCAAAATATCTTTTAACAAGTTTTTCTATTGCTTCAATGTCGATAATTTCAGAGGTTCCTCTTTTTATCTCTTCTAATGCCTCTTGAACTTTTTTTTCCATTAATTTTTACCCTTTATTTGTTATAAGCATCTTTTTTTGAATAAAATTCTATAACTTTTACTTTTTTTTCTATTATTTTTCTAACTTCATCTATATTTGATTTATTTATTTCAAATTCAATATAACAATATTGTATATATGAGTGCATTTGTCTTCCAAATTCCACACCTAATATATAAAACTCATAACCTGCCATATATGTTAATACTTTTGCTAATTCACCTTTTGTATTTGGAATACTTATTACCATTTTGTATTGATAAACTGTATCTTTTGTCCACTTACAAAAAAGCATTTGTTGATTTGTTTTAATTTTATCGTAGGCTTTATCACACATTTTGTGATGAATTATAGCTTCATTTCCATTTTTAAACGCAACAATATCATCTCCAAACTTTGGATGACAACAATGGTCAAATGATACAGAACTTATACTGAAATTTGAATATATTAGAATATTATCAAACTTAGATTCTTTAATTTTACTAGTAAAAATTTTAAATCTTGTCATTAAACCTTTATGACTAATGATTTTTTTCTCTATAGTTTGTTTTGTATGTTTGAAAAAATCTAAAATTTGAGGTATTTTAAATGGTGATTCAATTGGATAAATTTTTGTAATTTCATCTGAATATCTTGAAAATACTGTATTTATAATGTTTTTTCCTGATAATTCATCTATCTCTTTTTGTCTATGTGCACACAATAATTTAATCTGTTTCTTTGCTCTTGAAGTTTTTACCATATCCATCCAAGAACATCTAACAACTGTATCTGCACCTAATTCTATTGAAACAATATCAGTACTTTTTAATTCAGTTAAAAGAGGTTTTTTTATTTTATTAATATAACATGAAACTGCACGCTTACCAATATTAGTGTGAACTGCAAATGCAAAATCATAAGCAGTTGAGCCAACAGGAAGAGTGAAAACTTCACCTTTTGGTGAATAAATTATCATTTCTTGTGTATATAAATTATCTTTTGCATCTTGATAAAATTCTTCAACATTTTCATTTGAAAACTCTAAAGATTTTAACCAATTAAGATTTGTTGTATTTTTTACACCTGTTTTATATTTCCAGTGTGCAGCAATTCCAAATTCTGCAATTTTATTCATTTCAAAAGATCTTATTTGAATTTCATAAATTTTTGAATTGTAAAAAACAGTTGTATGAATTGTTTGATAACCATTTTCTTTTGGAGTTGCAACATAATCTTTAAATCTTGAAATCAAAGGTTTAAATTCTAAGTGCATATATCCTAGAACTTTGTAACAATCTATATCATCTTCAACTAAAATTCTAATTGCAAATAAATCTAGAACTTCTTCAATAGATATTCCTTTTCTTTGCATTTTTAGATAAATTGAATAATGATGTTTAATACGGCTATAAATTTTAATTTTACTTAAATCATAACCATTTTTCTCTAATAGATTTTTTGTTGTTGATATAAATGTATTAAAAGTCAACTGCATTGCATGTTGTTGTTCTTTTAAAAAGTTGTCGATTTTTATATATTCATTTGGATAAATATAGAAAAATGCCAAATCTTCTAAGGTATTTTTTAAAGTTGATATCCCTAATCTATTTGCAATTGGAACATAAACAACAAGAGTCTCTTCTGCGATTCTTTTTTGTTTATTAGCTGGTAGAACACTTAATGTTAACATATTATGTAATCTGTCACATAGTTTAACAATTAAAACTCTAACATCATCAATTGAAGCAATTAGCATTTTTCTAAAAGTTAATGCTGAAGATATTATTTTTGAATCACTTGCATCATTTGATGAAATAAATTCATGTTCTCTGATTTCAACAATTTTAGTTAAACCATCAACCATATGAGCAATGTCATTTCCCCATGTTTCTTTTATATAATCTAAAGAGTATTTTGTATCTTCTACTACATCATGTAATAAGGCCGTTGCTATTATTGCTTCATCTTTTGAAAAATGTGCAGTAATTGAAGCTACTAATATCGGATGAACACAATATGGTTCTCCACTTTTTCTATATTGACCTTCATGGGCCTCTATAATAAAGTTAATTATATCATTGAGTTTTGGAGATATTTCTGTTTGAGTATTAAGTTTGTTAATTGCATCTTCAACAGTGTTTATTTGTTGAATTTCTTTGATAAATGGATCCATATAATTAAGACCTAGAGGTAAGTTTTCAAACTTATCTCTATTTTTTGTCTACAAAACCTTCGATTCTTAATAAACCACTTGCGATTTCATCAATTGCAATATCTGTGTATTTCATTTTTTGAGTATTTTGCTCTAATAATGGCTTAGCACCTTTACTTAATTCGTCAGCTCTTTGACCAACAGCAATTGCTAAAATATATCTGTCATTATCTACTTGTTTTAAAGCTTTTGATATTCTTTCTTCTAATCTCATGTAAACTATTCCTTTTGGTATTAATTTAATATTATCTAACTATTGAACATCTACTATAATCACCTTTGATGATTTTTAGTAAATTGCCTTTTTCATTCATGTTTGCAACAACTATTGGAAGCTTATTATCTTTAGCTAGTGCAATTGCTGTATCATCCATCACTCTGATATGATCTTCTAAAGCTCTATCATACGATAAAGTTTCTAATTTCTTAGCATCTGGATATTTCATTGGATCTCTGTCATAAACACCATCAACTTTTGTGGCTTTAATTAACATTGATGCCCCAATTTCTGTAGCTCTTAAAGTAGCTCCCGTATCTGTAGTAAAATATGGGTTTCCTGTTCCTGCTCCAAAAATTACAACTCTTCCTTTTTCAAGGTGTCTCATTGCTTTTCTAACAATAAATGGTTCAGCAATTTGTTCCATTTTTATAGCTGTTTGTAATCTCGCACTTAAACCTTTGTATTCTAATGCTTCTTGCATAGCAATACCATTGATTACCGTTCCTAACATACCCATATAATCAGCACTTGTTCTTTTGATAACACCATCAGCTGCTGCTGTTACTCCTCTGATTATATTTCCGCCACCAATTACAATACCAACTTCGATACCATTTTCAACTAAACTTTTTATCTCTTCAGCAATATAATCTAATATTTGAGTATCAATACCATAACCCTCAGCGCCTGCTAATGCTTCACCTGAAAATTTTACAAGTACTCTTTTGTTCATATGCATATCCTTGTGTAATTTTTGGATTTTATCTAAAAAATCATTAACAACTACTTAGCTTAATGCCCATTCATAAAATGGAATTATATTAATTTTTAGTTTTGGATCAGAAATTTTCTCATTGTTTGAAATTGAAATGATATTAATCTCAGTTATTTCAAATTCATGGGCACTTTTTATTATCTTTTTTAGAGCATTATTCATTAAAAATCTATTAAAAAATGGAATAGGAATTATTGCAATATTTTTTGATTTAATATAAAAATCAATATTATCTAAATAATATATATCTTTGTACTTGTTTACCAATTCTAAAAAAATCATATTTGAAAACTCATTTTTAAACTTTTTTACATGTGAAATTGCATTTAAAAAAGAGTGATTGTAACAATATATTTTTTTTACAGATTTTTCTTGATTATACTTTTGTAAAAAATAGATAGATTTATTATTTTCATATAATTTGCAAGTTTCATAAAATTTATCTTTAGATATTTTGATTTTAGATTTCAAGTTATTAAATAGTTGAAAAAGAGACTTCTTCTCATCTATATTTTCAATTAAGATTTTAAAAATCTCATATTGAGTTTCATCTTTACATTGTAGTTCAATTATCTCTTGTAAACGATTTATTTTTTTATGATCTTCATAATTTATTAATTCAGGAATATTTCCGAATTTTAGAAAACTATTAAAACTTTGGGTGATATTTTGGTGTCTATTATCATGCAATAAATACTCTTCAAAATCTAAAGCAGAAATTATTATATTTTTAAATCCTTTTAAACTAATTGGTGTTTTAGTAGAAATAATAATATTTTCACAAGGTGGAAGTTCAAAACTAAAATCAAAGTTTTCTAATACTAAAACAGAAATCTCATTCATTTTTATGAATCTTTCCAAATTTTTACTAACTTCATTAGCATCATTTCTTAAATCAGAAAAATCAATATAAAGGTAATCTTTTGGTTTAAATGTAGATAAAAAATCATAAATAAGATAACTTTTACCTGTCTTGAAAGCGCCACTTATTAAGGTTTTTGATTCAGTAATTTTGATTTTTCGCTCCATGAAATTAACTTTTGTAAAGTTAATTTCATAACAAGCTTCTAAGGTTCTCATTTTTTGTTAGAGATTAAAATAATTGCTTCTTTTATTGCGTTTACATAACTTTTTGTGTTTATTTTTTCATTTTTGTATGCAATATTAAAAGCAGTTCCATGGTCAACAGAAGTTCTAATTATTGGAAGATTTAAACTAACATTTATACTTTGGTCAAAATAAAGAGCTTTTAATGGAGCTAATCCTTGATCATGATACATAGCTACAAAATATTTATAGTTTTTTCTTGAAACTGGCGAAAATGCTGTATCTGGAACTAGGGGACCTTTGAAAATATTTTTTTCTAAAGCTTTATTTGCTTTTTTTATTGCTTTAAAAATTTCAACTTCTTCATCACCTAAAACACCATTATCACTGGCATGTGGATTAAGTCCTAAAACTGCAATATTATCGTTTTTCACATTTTTATAAAAATCAATTAAAAAAGTAGTTAAATCTTGTTCATTTATTTTTTTTGCAACTTTTTTAAGTGGAATATGCTCTGTAAATAATCCTACAAACATTTTTTTACAACCAAGCATCATAATGGCATTTTTACCAAAATAATCCCGTAATACTTCCGTATGACCTTTGTATTTAATATCAGCTTTACTCCATGACTCTTTATTAATTGGAAGTGTACAAACAGCATCAGCCTCTTTTTTATCAGCTAAATTTATTGCATCCATAAATGAATCATAAGAGTATCTTCCTGCTTTTTTAGAAACTGTTCCTGGTTTTATTTCAAATTCACCTTTTGTTTTAAAAATTTCAAAATCTTTTGGAATTTCCATTTTTAATTCATCACAAGCATGTTTGAGCATTTTTGAATTTATACAATAAATTGGATAGCAAATTTTAGATATTTTTTCATGACATTTTAAAGCTATTTCAATTCCAATACCATTTAAATCTCCTATACTAATTGCAATTTTTGGTTTAATTTCAGTCATTTTTTATTAACTCTTTCATATCAGTTATAGCTGTTTTTAGACCAGTAAAAACAGAACGAGCAATAATACTTTGCCCAATATTTAGTTCTTCAATTTCAGGTATTTTTGAGATTAGTGTAACATTTTGATAATTTAATCCATGGCCAGCTGCCACTTTCAAACTTAGTTTTTTTGCTAATTTTGATGAAGTTTCAATCTCTTTTATAGATTTATTTAATCTAGTTCTCAACTCATTTTTACTTAATTCTAACTCTTTAATACTATGGTGAGTTTGAGCTAAATTTGAATGAAGCATTGCATAAATATTTGCAAAAGTTCCAGTGTGAAGTTCTATAAATTCAACTTCTAGTTGGCTTGAAAGTTCAATTATCTCTTCATTTGGATCAATAAACAGAGAAACTTCAATCTCATTTTCATGAAGTTTATCTATTACCTTTTGAAGTTTTTCATAATTTCCTTTTACATCAAGTCCACCCTCAGTTGTAACTTCATTTCTGTTTTCAGGAACAAGTGTTGCTCGAGCTGGTTTCAATTTACAAACAATATCAATAATATCACTGTTTATAGAACATTCTAAATTAATTGGAAGTGATGATTGTTTAATAATTGCAATAGCGTCATTATCATGAATATGTCTTCTGTCTTCTCTTAAATGAATAGTAATTTGATCTGCACCTGCAAGTTTGCAAATACTAAGTGCATCAAGAGGATTTGGATCATTTATTTTTCTAGCTTCTCGCAAAACTGCGATGTGATCAATATTTACACCAAGTAACAATTTGAATCCTTTAATATTGGCTTTTTTCTATGAAATAATAGCCAATATTAAATAAAGAAGTCTTTGAGGGAGTTTGTGATTAAAATAAATCTTTTAATGTAGAAATGTTTGCTGCTAGTTTATTATGAACTTCTAAGTATTCATCATCAGGATTAGAATCAGCAACAACACCAGCTCCTGCTTGGAAGATTACAGTATCAGCTGTAAGCATTGTAGTTCTAATTGTAATTGCACTATCCATATTACCATCAAAACCAAAATAAGCAATACTTCCAGAATAGAAGTTTCTTTTTATTCCTTCAAATTCAGCGATTAATTCCATTGCTCTAATTTTTGGAGCTCCTGTCATTGTTCCTGCTGTGAAAGTTGCCATAAATAAATCAAACATATCATATTTATCATCAATGATTGCTTCCACATCTGAAACAATATGCATAACATGTGAATATTTTTCAATTCTCATTAAATCTGTAACTTTTACAGTTCCAGGTCGAGCTACTCTTCCAACATCATTTCTACCTAAATCTACAAGCATTAAGTGTTCAGCTCGCTCTTTAATATCATTGATTAGTTCATTTTCCATCTCAAGGTCTTTTTCTAAAGTTCGACCTCTTTTTCTAGTTCCAGCAATTGGTCTTAAAAGAAGATGTCCATCAATTAATCTAATCATAACTTCAGGAGAACTTCCTGCAATTGTGAATTTTTCAAATTGAAGTAAAAATAAATAAGGACTAGGATTTTTACTTCTTAGTGCTCTATAAAAACTTAGATGATCAACAACAGCTTTTTGAATAAATCTATTTGAAATTAAAATCTGGAAAATATCTCCAGCTTTTATTTTTTCTTTAGCTTTTTTAATTGTTTCGAAAAAATCTTCTTTTGAGAAGTTAAATTTTCCTTCATCAAGTAAAGTAGCTTTTTTCAAAGGCGTAAATTCATAGCTAGTAAGAAGTTCTTTTTCTATTAATTCTAAATCTTTTTCTTTTTCAGGCATTGAAGTTACAATTACTAATTTTGAAGTTTTATGTGAAAAACCTAAAACTATTTTAGGTCTTATTAAATCTAAATCAGGAATATGTAGTTGATCAACTAAAGAACTCATTGATTTTTTTAGTTTTGGTTCAAACTCTTTTCCTATGTCATAACCAACATTTCCAATAAATCCATCAATTAGACCAATTCCTAATTCTAAAGATTTGTTTTTATAAAATTCTTTATCAAAATTTTTATAATATTTTTTTAAAAAAAACAAAGGATTTGAATCTACTTCTAAGACTTCTTGTTTTTCATTTTTATAAAAACAAGTTCCATTTTCATACCAAACTCTTTCTCTATCTCCAATAACTATATAAGAATGATTCCCTGTACTTGAATTAATTGTACTTTCATATAAAAATGTTATTTCATTTTCATATAATTTTTTAACTTTTTCATATATTGAAACAGGTGTAAACTGGTCTAAAAATAGCTCTTTACTATAAAAATTCATTAATATCTACTTTTTTTAAAATTTAACTACAAATGCACTTGTTACATTTAGTTTTTGTTTTACATCATTCATCTCTTCACTAGCTGCTGCTCTTGATGAATAAGGTCCAATTAATACTTTATTGTAAGAGATTCCTTTTACAACATCTTGATATATTTTATATTTAAATTTTTCAGTTCTAATAGTATTAATATAACTATCAGATGGTTTTTTTGTAAATGCACCAATTTGTATAAAATATCCACTTGAAATACTGCTTGAAGATGAGTTATTGCTTGATGGTGTATCAACTAAATCTTTTACTGAAGATTTTTTTGTTTCAACTCTTTTTTGAACAATCTCTTCTTTTTGTACTACAGGCGTTTTTTCTCTTGTAGTAGATTTACTTTTCTCAACTTTCTTTATAGTTTGATCAATTGCTTCATCTGAAATTCCTTTTGAAGGAGAATAGTTTTCTGCTTCTTTTTGTAAATTTTCAAAAGCTTGTAAATTAGTATTGTCTTCAGTTTTTGTATTATCTTGTGTTTGACTTGGAGTTGTTCCTTGAACTTCTGGTACCATTGGTTCATTTGTATCTTTTTTTACTCTTTCATTAATGATCTTTTGAAAATTCTCTTCAATATTATCATTTTCAGATAATTTTTTCATCTCTGTTGAGTTTGCACCATTAGATGTAAATTGATCTTCTTTTGGTGCATCATTAGTTAAAAGGCGAATAATAATTATTGTTAATAAAAATAAAACCACAAGAACAATACCTAAAATTAGGTATTTTTTCTTATTATCCTCATTAAAATTATTAGATGAACCAAGCATTATATTATCAAGCTCATGTTCATTTTGATCTATATTATCATTTCTTTCCAAAATAACAGAGTCATTATTAATTGACATTTCTACTTCTTCAAGTTCATTTAACTTCCGTTCTAATTCTTCTCTTTCTTGTTGAATTTGAACTTTTTTTATAAACTCATCACCTTTTATCTGCATAACTTATCCTTATATAAAAAAGAGACTAGAAAGTTGATTGATTGTAAATCACAAAATTCCCAGCTAATTCTTCTAATTCTTTATTTATTTTTGCATGAAGAGCTGTATCTTCAATATTATCTAATACATCACAAATTTTATTTGCAATTATTTCAAACTCTTTCTCTTTCATTCCTCGTGCTGTTAATGCAGGAGACCCAATTCTTATACCACTTGTTACAAATGGACTTCTTGTCTCACCTGGAACTGTATTTTTATTTACTGTAATTCCTGCATTTCCTAAAGCTGCATCTGCATCTTTACCACTGAACGGTTTATTTAAAAAACTTACTAATACTAAGTGATTATCTGTTCCACCTGAAACTAAATCATATCCTCTTTTCATTAGAACTTCTCCAAGTATTTTAGCATTTGCTTTTACTTGTTTTGCATAATCTTTCCATTTTGGGTCTAAAATCTCTTTAAATGCTACTGCTTTTGCAGCAATTACATGAACAAGTGGTCCACCTTGAATTCCTGGGAAAATTGCACTATTAATTTTTTTAGCAATATCTTCATCATTTGTAAGAATCATTCCACCTCTTGGACCTCTTAGAGTCTTATGAGTAGTAGTTGTTACAACATCTGCATAAGGGAAAGGATTTGGATGCTCACCAGCAGCAACAAGACCTGCAATATGTGCAATATCAGCAAATAAAATAGCACCAACGCTATCAGCTATTTCTCTGAATTTAGCAAAGTCAATCTCTCTTGCATATGCACTAGCACCACAAACAATGATTTTTGGTTGACAAACTTTTGCAATTTCCATAACTTTATCATAATTGATTCTACCATCAAGTTCAACACCATAATAAAATGCAGAATAGTTTTTACCAGAAAAACTTGGTTTTGATCCATGAGTTAAATGTCCACCATGAGATAAATCCATACCTAAGATTCTATCACCAGCATTTATTAAAGCAGCATAAACAGCACCATTAGCTTGAGACCCTGAATGAGGTTGAACATTAGCATATGAACAACCAAAGATTTCACAAGCTCTGTCAATTGCTAATTGCTCAACTTTATCAGCAAATTCACAACCACCATAATATCTTTTGTAAGGATAACCCTCAGCATATTTGTTAGTAAAAACAGAACCCATAGCTTGCATAACAGCTGGACTTGTAAAGTTTTCACTTGCAATCATCTCTAAGTGATTTGTTTGTCTTTTTAATTCGTTTTCGATTATGTCAAATACTTCTTTATCTGCTTGTTCTAGCGTTGCGTTTGTTATGTAATTCATTGATTATTCTCCTTGTTCTTCTTCATAAAGATTTATTTCTTGTTTAATTGGTTTCATTGCTGGGAATAGTAACACATCTCTAATTGAGTGCTCATTTGTAAGCATCATTACTAATCTATCAATACCAATACCTTGACCTGCTGTTGGAGCCATACCATAAGATAAAGCATTTACAAAGTCTTCATCCATTTCATGAGCTTCATCATCTCCACCACACTCTTTTGCTTCCATTTGGCCTTGGAATCTTTGAAGTTGGTCAAGTGGGTCATTTAACTCTGAGAAGGCATTTGCTATCTCTTTTCCTGCAATAAATAATTCAAATCTATCAGTTAAATGAGGTTTCTCGTCATTTCTTCTTGCTAATGGTGAAATTTCAACTGGATATTCTGTAATAAATGTTGGATTTATTAGTTTTGCTTCAACATATTCATCAAATAATTCACCTTGAAGTTGACCAATATTCATTTTAGCATTTACTTCTAGTTTATTTTCTTTCATAAAAGCAATAATTTTATCTTTATCTTCAACAATATCAGCAGGAACTCCACCAATTTCTACTAAAGATTGGATTAATGGAATTTCTGTAAATTTACTAAAATCTATTTTTAACTCTCCATAAGGTAAAACTGTTGGTAAGTCTAAGTGTTCAAATAAATACTCAAAATACTCTTTTGTTAAAACAATTAAATCTTTATAAGTTTTATATGCCCAATAAAATTCAATTGAAGTAAATTCAGGATTATGTGTTGCATCCATTCCTTCATTTCTAAAACATCTGTTTATTTCAAATACAGCTTCAAATCCACCAACAATACATCTTTTTAGATATAACTCAGGTGCAATTCTTAAAAATCTATCAATCCCTAAAGCATTGTGGTGAGTAACAAATGGTTTAGCATTTGCTCCACCTGCGATTGGATGCATCATTGGAGTTTCAACTTCTAAGAAACCTTTATTTTCAAAAAATCTTCTAGTTAAACTTATAACTTTTGATCTAATATGGAAAGTTTTTCGCACTTCAGAATTCATAATTAAATCTAAATATCTTTGTCTATATCTTAACTCTTTATCTTGAATACCATGGTATTTCTCAGGAAGTGGTGAAATAGCTTTTGTAAGTATTCTTAAATCATTTGCATGAAGTGAAAGTTCACCATGTCCAGTTACAAATGGGAATCCTGTTACTTCAACAATGTCTCCAACTTCTACAATCTTTTTGAAAACATCATTATAAAAACCTTCTGGTAAATGATCTCTTGAAAGATATATTTGAAGAATTCCACTCTCATCTTCGATTTTTAAAAAAGAGGCTTTTCCCATTAATCTAAAAAGTTTGATTCTTCCAGCAACTGTGTAAGATCTATTCTCATCTCTTTTATCTTCAGTATTTACAATATCACTATTTACATTTAAATATTTTGTAATCGTACAATTTCTTAAGCTTTCATTTGAATAAGGATTAATTCCTAACTCTCTTAATTTTTCTGCTTTTTCTATTCTTTGTTGTATATATTTATTTTCAAACAATATTAAATCCCTTTATTTATTTTCTTCTGATTTGTTAGCTATACTTTTTAATTTATTTTTTGTAGTATCTATTTGTTCTTCTGTAGCTGCTTTTGTTTCTTCAAATTTTTCTTGAATATTATTTACAATCTCTTCTTGAACAGCACCTTTTACACTTTGTGTAGTTGCTTCTACACCTTCTTTTATACTATTTTTAGTTTCATCTAAAATTTCTGAAGTTTTTGCTGAATCTATTACTTTATCAACACTATTTGTAATTGCACTTGTATCAAGCTTGATTATATATGAACCTACACTTATTAAATGAGGCATTACATAAGAATTTGCAAATTTTTCATCTATTAATTTTCTAAATGATTGAACTTGATATAAGGCATAAGCAATAACTGAAAATATTAAAAATACCTTTGCGGCACCAAACAAAAATCCAAAAATCCTATCTACAACACCTAATCCACTTGCTGAAAAGATTTTACTAACTATTACGCCAAGAACATAAACAATTAACCAAAAACCAATTAAAGCAATTATAAAACCAATTAATTTTGTTGTTGCTTCACTTTGTATAGCTAAAATTGGAGCAATTAAATCTCCCACATCTTTTGAAATTCTTGATGCCACAAAAATTGCACCAATGATACCAACAATTCCAAATATCTCTTTTATTAATCCTCTAAATAGTCCTTTAAGTCCCAATATTAGAGTAACAGATATAATAATTAAATCAAAAATAGAAAAATCTTGCATACCGCCCCTTTTCTTATAATCCGTGCATTGTATCTAATCTTTACAAAATAGAAGTTTAATTAAAATCAATAATAAAACTCGTACCATTATAATTTTTATTATCATAAGTATAAGTTACATTTTTTATATCAATTTTATAACCTAAGTTCTTAACAAAAAGCTCATTTACTATATATAACCCTAGTCCTACTCCAAAAGATTCATGTTTTGTAGTAAAATAGGGCTCTAAAATTTTTGAAATAATATCTTCATCTATTCCATTTCCAGAATCTTTTATTTCTAAGATTTTATTTTTAAATTCAATAAATATAAATCTATCATCAATATTTTGCTTTGATATTAAAGCATGAATAGAATTATCTAAAATATTAAAAATAGCTTGTGTAAAGTCACTTTTATTACAATTCAAAATTAAATCATTATCATAAACTAATGAACATTTTATATTATTTTCTTTTAAAATTGAATGCATAAAGTTTTTTGTATTACTTATATTTTCTACTAGTTGAAATTTTGTTATTTCCTCATCTTTATTAAAAAAGTTTGTAAAATTTTCTATTGTAAGCGATAACTTATTTGTATTATCAATTATTAAATCACATGATTCATTAAATGTATTATCATCTAATAATTTTAACTCTTTTTGAAGTTTCATTCCACTAGTAATTGTGCTAATAACACTTAAAGGTTGTCTCCATTGATGAGCAATATGCTTAAGGGTATCTGATATGGCTGCAATTTTTGATTGTTGAAAAAATATTCTATCTTTTTCTTTATTGGCTTCAATTTGCAATATCTCTTGAGTTATATCAGTTAAAGTAACAATAATTAATTCTTCAAGCTTGAATTTTGAGCATTTAATAGAAAAATGTCTAATTTCATTTTTCATATTTTTCATTGCTACTCTAAAATTTTGTGTTGGATTTGCAAGAATATATTCTGCCCAGTTTTTGCCATTATAATACTTTTCTATAATGTATAAGTCATTTTCCATATTGATGAAAGAAGTACAAATACATTTATATTTTTCTCGGAAACTTGCTAAATCTTTTGTATCACTAAAGAAATCATATAATCTTTTATTTGCATCAATTAGTTCAGCTCCATTTGTGATTACAATAATATTTTGTTGAGAATTAAGAATTGATTCTTTTTTCTTTTCTTGAATTTTTAACTGTTTTAGATAACTTGAATATAAATATAGTAAAAAAGAGAAGAAAATTACTATTAGAATAATTATAGATATCATTACAATTTGAATTTTGAAAGATTTTACAACTTGCATATCTATATCACTTAATTTAATAAAATTTACAATATCTCCTAATCTTTCATGTTTGTCATTAAAAAGATTATATTTTGAAATTAGATAATTATTTTCAATAATATAAGTGTCAATATTTAAATAGTTTTCTATTTTATTACTAGTTAAATAGTTAACTAATTCTTTATTTGCATTTTTATTTGCAATATAATAATCACCTATAAATGTTTCTGTGTAAGGAAGTTTGATAACTTCTTTATATTTTTTATCTGCTATTACAATTGAATCAATATTATTTTCTTTTAAGTCATAAGCAATAGAATCAAAATGGCTAATTACTTCAATAGCTCCTAAAAAATTATTTTTTCTATCAATTATTGGAGCTCGAGCTTTTATTGTCATTGAATATAATGCTACGCTAATTGAAGTTGATATAGTTTTATTTTCAATAAAATTTTTTAAATCTTTCCTAAAAAGAAGATTATCACCTTTTTTATCAGTCCATGAACGGTAAATACTATTTCCATTTTTATCTACAATTTGAATCCAAATATTTTTGAATTTTGTGTTTTCCTTCATTTGTTCAGAAATTTCTTTGTAATTAAAATTTTCATACTCTTGATTGATAATAAATTTTTGCAATTCATTATCTTTTGCAAGTGCTAAGGCAATTGATAGGGTTGCATCTCTTTTATTTGTTAAAAAATTTTCTGTTAATTTTAAAATATTTGTATTTGTAGAATTGTAAATAGAAGTTAAAAGCGTTTTTTGTTTATCTGAAATATAGTAGTAAGTTCCTGATACTATAAAAATAGTTAAAATTAAAAAACACAAGACAGCAATGAAAATATTTTTTTTCTTTTTGTACATTAATTATAGACTTTTAGTAGATTTATATGAATTGATTGTATTGAAAGATAACTTTTCTTTTGATTAAGGTTTTCATTTAGAATTAATAAATTTGTGATAAAATCACGCTATGATAAAAAGATACCCAACTAAACAAATATTCGTCGGAAATGTACCAATTGGTGGCGATGCTCCAATTCCTGTACAATCAATGACATTTACAAAAACATCAGATATAAAAGCAACAGTTGAACAAATTACAGCTTTACATTTTGCTGGTGCTGATATAGTAAGAGTTGCTGTTCCAAATATGGAAGCAGCCTTAGCATTAAAAGAGATTAAATCACAAGTTTCTCTACCACTTGTAGCAGACATTCATTTTCATTATAAATTAGCTTTAATTGCTGCTGAAGTTGTAGATTGTATTAGAATAAATCCAGGAAATATTGGAGATAGAAAAAGAGTTCAAGAAGTTGTTAAGGCTTGTACAGAGCGAAATATACCTATTAGAATTGGAGTAAATTCAGGGTCGCTTGAAAAACAGTTTGAAGATAAATATGGACAAACACCAGAAGGTATGGTTGCAAGTGCTGATTATAATATCAAATATCTTGAAGATTTAGGTTTTACAAATATGAAAATTTCTCTAAAAGCTAGTGATGTTCAAAGAACAGTGGAAGCTTATAGAAAATTAAGACCTATGAATAACTATCCATTTCACTTAGGAGTTACAGAAGCCGGAACTCAATTTCACTCAACAATCAAATCATCAATTGCCTTAGGTTCTTTATTACTTGATGGAATTGGTGATACTTTAAGAGTTTCAATGACTGGTGAACTTGAAGAAGAGATAAAAGTTGGAAAAGCAATACTTAAAGATGTTGGAATTGCAAAAGAGGGCTTAAATATAGTTTCTTGTCCAACATGTGGAAGAATAGAAGCAGATTTAGTAAGTGCCGTGGCTGAAGTTGAGCGAAGAACAAAACATATAAAAACACCACTTGATGTTTCAGTTATGGGTTGTGTTGTAAATGCAATCGGAGAAGCAAAATCTGCTGATGTTGCAATTGCTTTTGGAAAAGGAAGCGGACTTGTAATGAAAAAAGGTGAAATTATTGCCAAACTATCAGGAGATGCGTTGATAAATAGATTTATAGAAGAAGTTGAAATCGAAGCAGAAAAAAGAAAATAATGGATAGCGTATATAGTATAAATATAGAAAGAGCTGTACTAAGCTCTATTCTTTTTAATCCTGAAGAACTTGAAGATGTTTTAGGTGTATTAAAACCTAAAGATTTTTATTTACCAGCACATAAAAAAATATTTGAGGTAATGGTAAAACTTCATAATGATGATATGCCAATTGATGAAGAATTTATAAGAAAAAGAGTTGATGCAAAAGATGTTGATGACTCTATTTTATTAGAAATACTTTCAGCAAATCCAATTACAAATACTTTAGCATATGTTCGTGAAATTAAAGATGGTTCAGTAAAAAGAGAGTTAGCAACACTTGCAACAACAATAAAAAAAGTAGCAATTGAAGAGGAAATGAGTGCAAACGAAGCACTTGATACAATTCAAGGTGAACTTTACAAAATCTCTACTGATTCAGCAACATCTGAATTAAAAGATATGAAAGCCATAACACACGAAACTCTTTCATATATAGAGCAAATGAAAAAGATGGGGAATAAACATCTTATTGGTGAAACAACAGGATTTGAAGCACTGGATAGAAGAACAACAGGTTTTAACTCAGGAGATTTAATTATTATTGCAGCACGGCCAGCGATGGGAAAAACTGCACTTGTTTTAAATATGGCTTTAAAAAATGTTGAAGCGGGAAAAGGTGTAATATTTTTCTCCCTAGAAATGCCAGCAGAACAATTGATGTTAAGGATGTTATCTGCAAAAACTTCAATTCCATTACAAAATCTCAGAAAAGGTGATATGGATGATCAACAATGGACAAACTTAAGTGGTGCTTTTGATGATTTAAATACAAAAAAACTTTTTGTGGATGATGGTGGAAGTATTAATATTAATCAACTTCGTGCAAGAGTGCGGAAACTTGCCCAAAATGAAGCAAATAATATAAAACTTGTAATCATCGATTACCTTCAGCTAATGCAAGGAACTGGAAATAAAGATAGACACCAAGAGGTTTCTGATATTTCAAGGGGACTTAAAATGCTTGCAAGGGAGATGAAAATTCCTATTATTGCCCTTTCTCAGTTAAATAGGGGACTTGAAAATAGACCAGATAAAAGACCAATGTTATCAGATTTAAGAGAATCTGGAGCCATCGAGCAAGATGCGGATATTATCATGTTTGTTTATAGGGATGATGTTTATAAAGAAAGAGATGAAGCAAGAAAAGAGAAAGAAGCCAAAGATAAAGGTGAAGATTATAAATCAAAATTTATAAATAAACCAGAAGAAGAAGCAGAAGTAATTATAGGAAAACAAAGAAATGGACCAATTGGAACAGTAAAACTTAATTTCCAAAAAGCCCTTACAAGATTTGTTGACAAAGAAAATGACCATAGTAGTGCGCCAATAGAAATGGTATTTGAAAATATTGCAGATACAGAAAGAGAAACAAATATCGATATTCCAGATATTTTGTAAAAATATGTAAACTTATTATTAGATAAATGGTTGTACAATTAACAATTATAATAGCAAATTAATAGATATTTTCTCTTTTTGAAAAAAGAGTCAATTATGAGTCATTTGATTAGCTATAATCACAAACTTAATTTTTAGGGAATAATCTTGCAAGATAAAGAATACATAACAGAAGATGAAATAGATTTAAGAGAAGTATTTAAAACAATTATTAAAAAAAAGTTTTTTATATTAATTGTTACATTAATCGTCACTTTTTTAGCAGTTATTTATGTTAGTGTAAAAACACCAATTTACGAAGTAAAATCTGTAGTTAGAATTGGTTATATTGGCGGCGCTTTAGTTGAAAATGCTAATATTTTAGAAACGAAACTTAAATTAATTTTTTCACCTAAGACAAAATTAACTGACGAAAAAGATAAAGCTAAATTAACTGAAATATCTAGTATTAAAAATGCTAATAATTTTTTAGAAATTACGACTGAAGGATATTCAAATGAACTAGCAATTAAAAAAAATAAAGAAGTAATAGAATTTATACAAAATGAATATAAATTTAAGATTGATGAATTTATATTAAAAACTGATATAAATATAAAAAATATAGAGACTCAAATTAAATATGTTGAAAATATAGAGAAACCAAGCATAAAACAAAACATAGATAAAATAAAAGAACAAGAAATTCCTAGAATAAATCAAGAAATAGAATTATTAAAAAATGTAGATTTAAAATCTATAGAAAACAAATTAATATTTAATCAGAAAAAATTGAATGAATATCAAAATGATATCATAAAAATTTCAAAACAAAGTTCAACTGATAATAGTCAAAATATGCTTATGTCTATACAACTTTTAAATACACAAAATTTAATTTTAAGTATACAAAATACAATAGAAAATTTGACAAAAGAAAAAGAAGATATATTAAATTTAAAATTAAAAGATTTAGAAGTTAAGAAAGAAAACTTAATTAATGAAAATGTGAAAAATTTAGAGATAGATTTAAATATAAAACTAGAAGAAAAAATAAATAATTTAAATAATAATTTAGAATTTGAGAAATTAAAATTGACAAATAATATAGCAAAGAATAGTGAGATGATAGGAAATTTCACATTCAATAATAATCCTATTAAACCTAAAAAAAGTCTTATTATTATTTCTGCTTTTATAAGTGGATTTATCTTTTCAATTTTTTTAATATTTCTTATACAATTTATAAATTATTTAAGAAAAAATAATGATTAAATCTAAAAAAATCGACATGATAATAACATTTGATATATTAAAACTTAGAATTGATGCGTTATTTGATGTATATGGTAGAACTTTAGAATTCTCAACAGAACAAATAAATAAAACGGTGAAAAATAGTATGAAATTTAATTTATATTTTAATAATAAAAATCAAGTTAATTATAATATTAAAAGTATGGTGATTGGAGATCATGATAAATGAAAGGTATAATATTAGCAGGAGGAAGTGGAACAAGACTTTATCCAGTAACAAGAAGTATTAGTAAACAATTACTACCTATTTATGATAAACCAATGATTTATTATCCTTTATCTGTTTTAATGCTTGCAGGAATAAAAGAAATATTGATTATTTCAACTCCTCATGATATTGGGAAATTTGAAGAACTTTTAGGTGATGGTAGTGATTGGGGAATAAATTTAGAATATAAAATCCAAGCAAATCCTGATGGATTAGCCCAAGCTTTTATTTTGGCTGAAAATTTTATCTCAAAAGATAATGTTTGCTTAATTCTTGGAGATAATATTTTTTATGGACAAGGATTTACTCCGATACTTAAAAAAGCAGCTTCTTTAGAAGATGGAGCAATAGTTTTTGGATATCAAGTTAAGGATCCAGAAAGATTTGGTGTAGTTGAATTTGATGAAAATAATAAGGCAATTAGTATTGAAGAAAAACCTACTAGAGCAAAATCAAACTTTGCAGTAACTGGATTATATTTCTATGATAACAGTGTTATTGAAATTGCAAAAAATGTAAAACCATCTTCAAGAGGAGAGTTAGAAATAACATCAATAAATGAAGAGTATTTAAAAAGGGCTAAACTTAAAGTTGAACTTTTAGGACGTGGATTTGCATGGCTTGATACAGGAACTCATGATAGCTTGATTGAAGCTGGGCAATTTGTACAAACAATTGAACATAGGCAAGGATATAAAATAGCTTGCTTAGAAGAGATTGCCTATAATAACAAATGGATTTCAAAAGAACAAGTACTAAAAATAGCAAAACCTTTATCTAAAAATGGATATGGCCAATATTTAATTGATTTAGTAAAAGAAAAATAAATGAAAAATATATTACTAACAGGAACAGCTGGATTTATAGGATCGAACTTTGTTCCATATTTTTTAGATAAATATCCAGAATATAAGTTAATAAATTTAGATTTATTAACTTATGCAGGAAATTTAGATAATTTAAAAGAGTGTGAAAATAATTCTAGATATAAATTTATAAAAGGTGATATTTGTAATAGAGAATTAGTAGAATTTATTTTTTCTGAATATGATATTTCAGGTATTATTCATTTTGCTGCTGAATCTCATGTAGATAATTCTATTAAAAATCCAGGAGTATTTATACAAACAAATGTAAATGGAACATTTACATTAATTGATGTTGCATATAAATATTGGATGAATAAACCATTTTCTTATAAAGAAAAATATCAAAATGCAAGATTTCATCATATTTCAACTGATGAAGTATATGGAACACTTAGTCTTAATCCAAATGATTTATTTACTGAATCAACTCCTTATGCACCCAATTCTCCATACTCTGCTTCTAAAGCATCTAGCGATATGATAATCAGAGCGTATAATGAAACATATGGAATGAATACAGTAATAACTAACTGTTCAAATAATTATGGACCAAAACAACATGATGAGAAATTAATCCCAACGATTATAAGAAAAGCATTATCTAATCAAAATATTCCAATTTATGGAGATGGAAAGAATATCCGAGATTGGCTATATGTACTTGATCACTGTAAAGGAATTGATATTGTTTATCATACGGGTAAAAATGGTGAAACATACAACATTGGTGGAAGAAATGAAAGAACAAATCTTCAAATTGTAGATAGAATTTGTACAATTCTAGATAAAGAGGTTCCAAAAGAAAATTCTTATAAAGAATTAATCACATTTGTAGAAGATAGAGCAGGACATGATAGAAGATATGCAATTGATGCAACTAAACTTGAAAATGATTTAGGATGGAAAGCTGATGAAAACTTTGATAGTGGTATTATAAAGACTATTGAGTGGTATTTAAGAATATATAATGAAGGAGCAAAATAATGAAAGTAGTTTTATTAGCAGGGGGATTTGGAACTCGAATTTCAGAGGAAACTGATATCCGTCCAAAACCGATGGTTGAGATTGCTGGTAAGCCAATTTTATGGCATATAATGAAAATTTATTCAAAATATGGTTTTAATGATTTTGTTATTCTTCTTGGATATAAAGGATATTATATTAAAGAGTATTTTGCAAATTATTTTTTACATCAAAGTGATGTTACAATTGATATGAAAAATGGAAAAATGGAGGTTTTAAATAATTCTAGTGAACCGTGGAAGGTTACCCTTCTTGATACTGGTCTTAATAGTATGACAGGTGGAAGAATAAAAAGGGCTCAAAATTTTATTGGAAATGAAGCTTTTATGTTAACTTATGGGGATGGAGTATCAGATATAAATATTGATGAATTAATTAAATTTCATAAATCTCATGGAAAAGCTATTACTATGACTTCTCATCAACCAGATGGAAGATTTGGTGCTTTAAATATAGATAAAAATAATCAAGTTGAAGAATTTAAAGAAAAACCGAAAGGGGATGGTCATTGGATAAATGCTGGATTTTTTGTATGTGAACCAAAAGTATTCGATTATATAACAGAAGGTGATAATACAATTTTTGAGCAAGCACCTTTGAAAAATCTTGCACTCGATGGAGAATTATTTACTTATAAACATAAAGGATTTTGGTCTCCAATGGATAGTTTAAAAGATAAAAATGATTTGAATAAACTTTGGGATAGTGGTAATGCTCCATGGAAAATATGGTAATGCAAAATCTATTTTCAAGAGTATATAAAAATAAAACTGTTTTAGTTACGGGTCATACTGGTTTTAAAGGTTCTTGGCTTGTATATTGGCTAAATCAAATGGGCGCTAGAGTTATTGGCTATTCACTTGAAGCACCAACTAATCCAAATCATATAGAACTTTTAAATCTTGATATTATCTCTATTATTGGTGATATAAGAGATTTAGATAAGCTAAATCAAATTTTTAATGAATTTAAACCTGATATTGTTTTTCATCTTGCTGCTCAGCCATTAGTTAGATTATCATATGAAAATCCAATAGAAACTTATGATACTAATGTTATGGGTACTTTAAAAGTTTTTGAAGCTTGTCGTATATCAAATGTAAAAGCTATTGTAAACATTACAAGTGATAAAGCTTATGAAAACAAAGAGTGGATTTGGGGATATAGAGAAAATGATCCAATGGGTGGATATGATCCATATAGTTCATCGAAAGGTTGCGCTGATATTTTAGCAAATTCTTATAGAAATTCTTATTTTAATATTAATGAATATAAAAAATCTCATAATACCTTATTAGCATCTTGTCGAGCGGGTAATGTTATAGGTGGAGGTGATTGGGCAAAAGATAGACTTATTACTGATATTATGCTTTCTGTTTCACAAGGTAAAAAAGTAAGTATAAGAAATCCAAAAGCAACAAGACCTTGGCAACATGTATTAGAGCCTTTGAGTGGTTATTTACAAGTTGGACAAAAACTTTTAGAAGAAAAAGTAGAATTTGCTGAAGCATGGAATTTTGGACCAAGTGATGAGGGAAGTATAACTGTAGAAGAAGTTGTTCAAAATGTGAAAAAACATTGGGATAAAATTGATTATGATATAAATAGAGATCCAAATCAACTTCATGAAGCAAATTTGCTTAAGCTAGATTGTTCCAAAGCTCACATATTACTTAAATGGAAAGATGTTTGGGATAGTAAAATTACTTTTGAGAAAACTGTTAAATGGTATAAGTCTTATTACGAAGAAAATAAAAATATTTTCACTAAAAAAAATTTAGAAGATTATATTCTAGATGCAAAAAGTAAGAATATTGAGTGGGCATTATGAAAATAAAAATTTCAGATTATGTAATAGAATTTCTATTAGAAAAGAATATTAATAAAGTATTTGGATATATAGGTGGAGCCGTTGCCCATATATACCATTCTATTGATAAATATAATGAAATGGAAATGATAAATTGTATTCATGAACAAGGAGCTGGATTTGCTTGCGAAGGATATGCAAGAGTTACTGGCAAATCAGGAGTTGCATTTGCAACAAGTGGTCCTGGTGCTACAAATTTAATAACACCAATAGGAAGTTGCTTTTTTGATTCTGTACCAACATTATTTATTACAGGTCAAGTTAATACATATGAATATAAATATGATAAATTGGTAAGACAAATAGGATTTCAAGAAACAGATATTGTAAGTATTATTAAACCAATAGTTAAATATGCAGTTATGATTGATAAAGTTGAAAATATAAGATATGAACTTGAAAAAGCTTATTATTTGTCACAAGAGGGAAGAAAAGGCCCAGTTCTTGTTGATATACCAATGGATATTCAAAGAGCTGAAATTGATATTAGTTCTTTAAAATCTTTTTTTAATGATGAGTATTTTAATTTTAAATCTAACAAAATAGAAGAAAATTGTATCCAGAAAACTGTAAATTTATTAAACAGTTCTAAACGTCCTATTATCTTAGTAGGTGGAGGAGTAAGATTATCTAATGCAGGTGAAAAACTTTTAAAATTTGTTGAAAAATATAATATTCCAGTTGTTTATTCTCTTATGGGTAAAGATGGAATAAGTGAAGATTATTCTTATAATTTTGGATTAATAGGTTCATATGGAAATAGATATGGGAATTTAGCATTAGCAAATAGCGATTTAATTATTGTTTTAGGTTCACGATTAGATACTCGACAAACAGGGACAAGTTTAGATACATTTGCAAGAGAAGCAAAACTAATTCAGGTGGATATAGATAAAAATGAATTAGGGTCTAAAATAAAAATTGATATTGAAATAAATAGTGATGTTAAAGACTTTATTGATATGTTGAATTGTTATGAAATAAAAATTGATACTAATATTTGGTTGGAAAAATTAGAAACCTATAAACATAAATTTTCTTCAACTATAGGCATAGATAATAATTTAAAAATACCTAATTATGTAGTTTTAACAATTTCAAAATATTTACAAGATGAGGATATATGTGTTGATGTTGGTCAACATCAAATGTGGACTGCTCAATCTTTAATTGTAAAAGAATCACAAAGAGTACTTTTTTCGGGTGGAATGGGTGCAATGGGTTTTGCTCTTCCCTCTGCTATTGGAGCATGTATTGGCTCTAAAAAAAGAACAGTTGTTATTGCCGGAGATGGTGGTATTCAAATGAATATTCAAGAATTAGAAGTAATAAAAAGAAGACAACTACCTATAAAAATATTTGTATTAAATAATAAAAATTTAGGTATGGTAAGACAATTCCAAGAATTATATTTTGATAAAAAATATTTAGGAACTATTGATGATTATAGTGTTCCTAATTTAGTTGATATTGCTAAAGCTTATGGTATAAAGTCTAGAAAAATAGCAGATATTAGTAGTTTAGAACTTGAATTAAAAGATATATTTTCAAATAATGAACCAGAATTAATTAATATTGAACTACCAATTCAACTGACAACAGTTGAGCCAAAATTAATTGTTAATAAACCAATCGAAGATATGCATCCTTTTATTTCAAAAGAAGAATTAAAATCTTTAATGATTATTAAGCCTTTGGAAAATTAAATTTATGAACATATTTATTACTGGAGCAAATGGATTTGTAGGCTCACATCTAAAAGAGTATTTAAATAATTCTTATTCTAAATATACTTTATTTACTCCATCAAGTAAAGAACTTGATTTAGCAAATGAGATAGCGGTTGATGATTACATTTTGTTAAATAAAATAGATATTATTATTCACCTAGCCAATAAAGGTGGAGATAGAGTAACATTGGATATGAAAAATGTCACAGAGTATAATCTTAGAATTTTTTTCAATATTACTAAAAATGAAAAAAAGGTAAAAAAAATAATATCATTTGGAAGTGGTGCAGAATATGGTAAACATAAACCAATTGTTAATGCTAAAGAAGATGATTATTTACAAATTCAACCTCTAGATGAATATGGATTTTATAAATCTATTACATCAAGGTTTATAGAAAAAGCTGAAAATATTATTCAATTAAGAATTTTTGGTGCTTATGGAGAATATGAGAATTATAGATTTAAATTTATATCAAATGCAATTGTTAAGAATCTTCTACATCTTCCTATTATCATTAATAAAAATGTTTATTTTGATTATATTTATATTGATGATTTAGTAAAAATGATAGATTGGACAATACATAATGAAACAAAAGAAAAAATTTATAATGTTACAACGGGAACAAAAATAGATTTAATAAGCTTAGCAAATTTAGTAAATGAAATAAGTGATTTTAAATCAGAAATGAGAGTATTAAATGATGGATTAAATAATGAATATACATCAAATAATCAAAGAGTTTTAAGTGAAATAGGAAACTTTGAGTTTACAACTCATAAAAATGCTATTTCAAAAATGAGAGAATATTTTAAAAACAATTTTGAAAATTTAGATAAAGAGTCTGTTATAAATGACCCTTATTTAAAAAAAATTAATAATATGTGGAAAGGAAAATAGTGACACAAGCAGAACAATTAAAACAAGAGATATTAAATAAAACAAAAGAGTATTATGAATTAGTTCATAAACCAGTTCAAGAAAAAAAGTTTATAGATGGAGAAACTAGAGTTAATTATGCAGGACGAGTATTTGACGAAATTGAGATGCAATATCTTGTAGATAGTTCACTTGATTTTTGGTTAACTTATGGAGATTATTCTAAAAAGTTTGAAAAACAATTATCAAAATATCTTGGTGTTAGATGGGCATTTTTAGTGAATTCTGGAAGTAGCGCAAATCTTCTTGCTTTTTATGCTTTAACTTCTCCACTTTTGAAAGAAAGACAAGTAAAAAGAGGAGATGAAGTTATCACTGTTGCTGCTGGATTTCCTACAACAGTAGCTCCAATAGTTCAATATGGTGCAGTTCCTGTATTTGTAGATATGGATTTAACATATGCAAATGTAGATGTTACTCAACTTGAACTTGCACTTAGTCCTAAAACAAAAGCTGTAATGATAGCTCATAGTTTAGGTAATCCATTTAATTTAAGAGCTGTAAAAGAGTTTTGTGATAAGCATAATCTTTGGCTTATTGAAGATAACTGTGATGCGTTAGGTTCTACTTATGAAGGAAAACCAACTGGTACTTGGGGAGATATTGGTACCTCAAGTTTTTATCCACCACACCATATGACTATGGGAGAAGGAGGAGCTACTTATACAGATAATTTACTTCTTAAAAAGATTATGCTTTCGATGAGAGATTGGGGAAGAGATTGTTGGTGTGAAAGTGGTGTAGATAATACTTGTGGATGTAGATTTTCACAAAGTTTTGGAACATTACCAAAGGGGTATGACCATAAATATGTTTATTCTCATTTTGGATTTAATTTAAAAGTTTCAGATATGCAAGCTGCAATTGGGTGTGCACAACTTGAAAAATTTCCAACATTTGTTGAGAAAAGAAAAGAGAATCAAAAGAAATTATATGATGGTTTAAAAGATTTAGAACAACTTCATTTAGTAGAAACTCAACCAAATTCTGACCCAAGTTGGTTTGGATTTATGATGACTCTAAAAGATGGAGTTAATTTTACAAGAAATGAGCTTGTAGAGTTTCTTGAAGCAAATAAAATACAAACAAGAAATCTTTTTGCAGGAAATATGACGAGACATCCTATGTTTGATAGTATGATTTTAAGTCAGGATTATAGAATAGTAGGTGATTTAAAAATAACAGATAAAATCATGAATGATAGTTTTTGGATAGGTTTATATCCTGGAATGGGTGATGACGCTATTAATTATATGATTAAAAAAATTAGAGATTTTGTAAGTAAATGACAAATGAAATTATATTAACAATATCTATTCCCACTTATAATGGTGGATCTACAATAAAAAGACTTATTGATAGTATTTTAAAGCAGTATGACAATAGAATTGAAATTTTAGTTTCAAATAATAAATCTACAGACGATATTGAACTTATAGTTAAAGAATATCCAAATATTTCTTATTTTTGCAATGAAAAGAATGTTGGTGCAGATAGAAATATTGCCTTATCTATTGAAAGAGCAAAAGGTAAATATGTTTGGGTTATAGGAGATGATGATTATTTAGAGAATGGTGCAATATCTTATATTTTAAATATATTATCTTCTTATCAGAACTTGGGTGCAGTTTTTGTAAATTTCAGTTTATTTGATACAAGAAAAAAAATCTTTTTAAAAGAAAAATGGCTTGATATTGAAAGTGATATTTATTGTAAAAATGCAAATCTTTTTTTAGAAACAGCAGGAATCTCAACTAACTTTTTATCTTCAGTAATACATAATAAAGAGGGTTTTCTAAACTCAAATTATCAAAAGTACTTTGATTCAAATTGGGTTCAATTTGCATCTTTATATGATTATTTAGTAGATTATAATGCATTTTGTGTATCAAAACCATTTGTCGTTAATGCTGGAGAATCATTTGAAGGAGAAGGAAATAGTAATGGTAGATCTATTTCTATTTTGTGTAATTTGATGGAAATAGTGTCAAATTTTCCTTTAAAATATTACTCAAAAGAAAATATTAAATTTTCAAAGAATAAAATAAATTTAATTTTAAGTAGAAAAATTTCATCAGCTAAACGACTAGGATTTAAATTAAATATTGAAATATTAAAAAAATTAATTACTAATTTTGGAGATAATCCAAAATTTTGGATTTTTCAGTTACCTTTATTGCTTTTACCTAATTTTTGCCATAAAGTAATTTATAAAGTTTATAAAATTGATTTTATTAATAAATTATATTGGAAATTCAAAAGATTATGAATAGTTTCTTTAAGGCTTTTTCAAAAACTGCAACTGGTTCAATCATAACAATGTTATTAAGTTCTGTTTTGATTAAATTTATAGCAATAATCTCTGGCCCACAAGGAATAGGAGTATTTTCACTCCTAAGAGATTTTTCAAAAATGTTAGTTCTTTTATTTTCTATAAGTAGTAATATTGCAATTGTTCAAGGATTATCTAATAATTCAATAGAAGATAAACATTGTTACATTAATAATGCTATCAAAATAGTTATTATTAATACAATAGTTATGGTTATTTTATATATGTGTCTAATAACTGTAATTAAGGAGTATTTTTTTACTACAATTTTAGAAGTTGATGGTATTACTTTATTGATTATTATGATTTCTGCTATATTTGGTTCTATAAATATTATTTATAATTCAGTTTTAAATGCAAATAGAAAATTAGGTCAAATGGCATTGTCTCAAATATTTTCTGCATTTGTAGGTTCATTATTTAGTTTGCCTATTTTGTATTTTTTTCCAACAAATTATATGTATGCTTCAATACTAGTAATAATTAATTTTTCATGGTTTTTGATAAATTTTTATTTTATTAAAAAAAATAATATAAAAGTTGAATGGTATAGTAGTTTATTTGAACCTTTACAAAAAGCTAATATTAATCACTTTGTAGGGTTTTCTTTTGGTAGCTTAATTACAGGAATAGCTGGAATAATAACTATCTTATATCTTAGATTTTTTATTGAAAAAAAGTTAGGTTTAACTCAATTAGGTATTTTTGATGCTGCGTGGACACTTGGTACAATATATATTGTTTTTCTCTTGTCCTCTTTTGGAACTTATGTTTTACCAAAATTATCTGCAATTAAGGATTTGAAAGAGAGAGATTATTTTTTTAACCATGTTATATCAATGACATTTAGCTTATTTTTGCCAATACTTATAACAATGATAACATTCAAAAATCAATTTATTTATATTTTTTATTCTGAAGAATTTTACATTTCTGGTGATTTGTTAAATATTTTATTGATGGGTGATTTTTTTAAAGTTTTTTCTTGGATATTAGGAATGTTATTTTTAGCATATAACCGAATGTTTGCATTTGTACTTCTTTCATTATTTTGGGATATTTCTTTTTTAACTTTAGTTTATTTTAATTTATCAGAATATTCGCTAATAGGAATAGGTTATGCTTATGTTGTTACACAAGTGATTTATTTAGTTATTATATTAACTGTTGCTCATAAGTATTTTGTACTTAATTTAAATATTAAATCAATTTTAATGTTACTAATATCAATGATAGTTGTTTATATGGTATTTTATTTTAATAAAAATAATATAAATCTTGGAGTTTATTTTACAAGTATGATTATTTGTTTGATAATACTATTTTATAATATAAGGAAAGAAAAAATAAAATGATAACAAATTTACAAGAATTTAATGTACTAGGAGATCATCGAGGTCAATTAGTAGCCCTTGAAGCAAATAAGCAAATACCTTTTGATGTTAAAAGAGTTTTCTATATCTATAGTACAAAAGAAGAAGTTCCAAGAGGAAATCACTCTCATTATAAAACTAAACAGTTTCTAGTAGCGGTAAATGGTAGCTGTAAAGTTACTCTAGATAATGGAAAAATTAAAGAAACATTTGATTTAAATAAACCAAATTTAGGACTTTTTCAAGATGCGCTTATTTGGGGAAGTATGCATGATTTTAGTAATGATTGTGTACTTATGGTTTTAGCAGATGAATATTATGATGCAAATGATTATATAACTGATTATGATAAATTTGTAGAAGTAGTTAACTAATGATTCATAAATTAGCAGATGTACAAACGATAAATATTGGAGAAAATACAAATATTTGGCAATTTTGTATAGTCTTAAAAAATGCAAAAATTGGAAATAACTGTAATATTAATGCTCAAGTTCTTATAGAAAATGATGTAATTATCGGAGATAATGTTACAGTAAAAAGTGGTGTCCAAATTTGGGATGGAATTACTTTAGAAGATAATGTATTTATTGGTCCAAATGTAACTTTTACAAATGATTTTTTACCACGAAGTAAACAATATCCAAAAGCATTTTTAAAAACTACTATAAAAAAATCAGCCTCAATAGGTGCGAATAGTACGGTTGTAGGTGGTGTAATTATAGAAGAATTTGCAATGATAGGTGCAGGAAGTGTTGTAACTAAGAATGTAGGGGTACAAGAACTTTGGTATGGAAATCCTGCAATTCATAAAGGGTATGTTTGTAAGTGTGGACAAAAGTGTGATGATAAATTAATTTGTAATGAATGTAAAGGTAAATAAAAGATGATTCCATTTTTAGATTTAAAAGGTATAAATGCTCAATATAGAGCTGAATTAATAGATGCTTGTACAAAAGTAATTGATAGTGGTTGGTATATCCAAGGGAACGAATGCAAAGAGTTCGATAAAGAGTTTGCACAATATTGTGGTACGAAATACGCTATTGGCGTAGCAAATGGACTTGATGCTTTAATCTTAATATTGCGAGCATATAAAGAATTAGGAATTATGAATGATGGTGATGAAATAATAGTTCCATCAAATACATATATAGCTTCGATTTTGGCAATTTCTCAAAATAATTTAGTTCCTGTTTTAGTTGAACCTGATATTAATACATATTTAATTGATCCAAATAAAATTGAAGAAAAAATTACATCAAAAACAAAAGCTATTTTACCTGTTCACCTTTATGGTCAAACTTGTGATATGGATACAATAAATGAAATTGCAAAAAAAAATAATTTAAAAGTTATAGAAGATTCAGCTCAATCTCATGGCGCATATTATAAAGATAAAAGAAGTGGAAATCTTGGAGATGCCAGTGGATTTAGTTTTTATCCAGGTAAAAATCTTGGAGCTTTAGGTGATGGTGGAGCAGTGACTACTAATGATGAAGATTTAGCAAATGCCATTAGAGCATTAGCTAATTATGGAAGCCATAAAAAATATGAGAATTTATATAAAGGTATTAATAGTAGACTTGATGAAATCCAAGCTGCAATACTTAGAGTTAAACTTAGATATTTAGATGATGAATCAAATAAAAGAAGAGAAATAGCAAACTATTACTTACAAAATATCAAAAATTATAAATTAATTTTGCCAACTGTAAGGGTAGAAGATAATCATGTATGGCATCTGTTTGTGATAAGAACAAATAAAAGAGATGAATTACAAAGATATTTAGCTGATAATGATATTCAGACATTGATTCACTATCCAATTCCACCATATAAGCAAAATGCTTATAAAGAGTGGGAAACTGAAAATCATTTAATATGTGAACAAATTCATGATGAAGTTTTGAGTTTACCGATTAGTGGAGTTCAGTGTTTAAAAAATACTAGAGAAATAGTAAGGTTGATAAATGCTTTCGAGTGAAATAATTTTTAAAATGAAACGGAAACTAAAGAATATTCTAGCATATATATTATTTCAATATCCACGAATATTATTCTTTAAATTTATTTCTAATTGTTCACGTATAATAGGAAAAGCTAAAATAAATCAACCAGTTCAATTATCTGGTATGGGGATAATAACTTTTGGCAAAAATGTTAATTTAGGAGTCAATACAAGTCCATATTTTTATTCTAGTTATGGTTACATAGAAGCAAGAAAAAATGATTCTCAAATACTTATTAAAGATAATGTTTGGATTAATAATAATTTTATCATTATTAGTGATGGAGAAGGTATAGAAATAGGTGAAAAAACCCTTATTGGAATAAATTTTGAAGTTACAGATAGTGATTTTCATGATTTAAATCCTAAAAAAAGAACTGATGGTACTCCTTCTACTGCAAAGGTTATTATAGGAAAAAATGTATTTATAGGTTCTAATGTAAAAATTCTTAAAGGTGTATATATTGGAGATAATAGTGTTATTGCAAATGGATCAATAGTAACTAAATCTATACCAACAAATGTAGTTGCAGGTGGAAATCCTTGTAAAATAATAAAAGAATTAATTTATTAAAGGATTTAAATGAAAATTTTATATATTTCTCCTCAATTAGGAAAAGGTGGTGCAGAAGATATTTTGGTTAATTTATCCAATAATTTTTCAAAAGATAATGAAGTAACGTTATTTTTATTTTTAAGATATAAAGAAGATAAATATAATGTATCAAGATTAAGTGAAAAAGTAATAATTAAAAGTCTCTTTGAAAATACTTTAAGTTCAAGTTCTATAATAAATAAAATACTTAAAATGATTTTATATGTATTTAGTCCCCTAATATCTATTTATTTGTATATGTATTTAAAAATGTACAAATTTGATATTATACATATTAATATGACAATATCTAGTTTTTATTTACCATTTTTTAAACTATTTTCTAAATTTCTATTAAATAAAAGAACTAAATTTGTAGAAACCTTTCATACAAATTGGCATTTATTAAAGAGATTTAATAAAATTATTTTTCCTATAAGTTGGAGTTTAGTAGATCATATAATTTATGAAATTGGAGAACATGAGATAAATAATATTAAAAAATATAGTTTTGCAAAGAATATTTCTTTTATTCCTTTTGGTGTTCCTTCAAAAGAAAAAATTAATGATTTAGTAATAAATAATTTTTGTGAAAAATATATTAATTATGACACAACAAAAATAATGACTTTAATGACAATTTCAAGACTAAGATTCTTTGAAAAAAGAATTGATGTTATGCTTGAAATAACAAAAAAATTAATAGATAAAGAGTTTAAAGATTTTAAATTTGTAATTTGTGGAGATGGAGAAGATAGAGATAAAATTGAAAAAACTATCATTGAATTAGGTATATCAGATTATGTAATACTTACAGGTTATGTTGATAATCCACAACAATTAGTAAATATAAGTGATATATTTATAGTAGCTATGGTTGGTAATTCTACTGGTATTGCAGGTTTACAAGCAGGAATGGCTTCAAAACCAATAGTTGGAATACAAACATTAGATAACTACAACTCTTTTGATAATAGTATATTTTCTTCGTCTAGTGTTGATGAATTAGCAAATAAGATAATTTCATTAAATGAATCTAAAAATTATAAAATATATGAAGAACAAGTATTTAATTATGTATCTAAAACTTTTGACATATCAAATTTTTATAAAAATTATAAAAATTTATATAAAAAGATATTGAATGAAAATTAATTTAAACAAAGCATTTGTATTTAAAAAAATTTGGTTTTATTTTTTTATAATAAAATTGTTGTATGTTTTTTTCACATTATTTGTATATTCAAAAATTGTTCAGTTAGGTGACATGCAATCTTATCTTAATGGATATCATTTTGCACCTTCAAATATGTTTATAAGTTCAACAGCATTTGTTGGGACTATTAGTCATATATTGTATATGTGTTTTGGTGAATTACTAACAAGTATAATATTTATGTATATTTCCTTTTACGGTATATATTATTCAGTAAACAAAATGGATTTAGCAAAAAAAGATTTAATTTTGTTATTAATTATATTATCTTTCCCATCTTTTTCTATTTGGACTTCAATTGCAGGAAAAGAAGCCATTTCAGTTTTAGTAATGGGAATTTTATTTGGATACTTAATTGATTTTATAGATAAAATGCGTTTTTTTAGTTTAATAGAATTTATTGCATTATATTTTGGTTTATTAATGAAACCTCAATATATTGTTCCTATTATAATTTTTATTATATTTGTATATATAAAAAGGAAATTAGGAATTAAAAAATATGGAGATATTAGCTTAATAATGTTTTTTATTGTAATAGGGATATCTATAGTAATAATATTTGGAGATGAAATAAATAGGATCTTTTATCATATACCGGCTTATTTTTCTTTAGAAGGAAACTCAACTAGGCAAGAACCATTTTGGCAAGATGACTATGATTTTTTATTTAAAATACCAGAGGGTATTTTTTTAGGATTTACAGGTCCTTCTTTAATGGAAACACTAGAAAGAATACAGATATTGCCTGTATATCTTGAAAGTATGACTCTTTGCGTCATAATATTTTATATTATGACGCAAAGTATAAATATAAAAGTAAATACATTAAATATTTCAATATTTATTTTTATAGTACTAGGTGTTTTAATCCTATCCTATCCTTTTGGTGTTTCCAATTATTCAACGGCAATAAGATATAGAGCAGGATATTATGTATTTTTTATTGAATTAATATTTTATATATTTTTAGCAAAAAGAAATAAATTTATAAAGAAAGATTATTATGAAAAAAATAGCAATAGTAGTAAATGATTCATGGTATGCTTGGAATATGAGAGCAAATCTTGGATTCGCTTTTCAAAAAGAAGGATATGAAGTTCTTTTTATTTCTCCTTATGATAAATATAGTGAAAATATAAAAGAGCATTTTGAATATAAAGATATATATATAAATTCAAAAGGTATGAATCCTATTGAAGATTTAAAAACTATATATGCCTTTTATAATGTTTATAAAGATATTAAACCAGATATAATATTGCATTACAATATTAAACCAAACATCTATGGAACAATAGCAGCAAGTATGCTAAATATCCCAACTATAAATAATATAGCAGGATTGGGAACACTTTTTATAAAACAAAATTTTGTTACTAAAATAGCAAAATTCTTATATAAATTTTCACAAAAAAGAGCTACAAAAATATTTTTCCAAAATCAGGATGATTTTAAAATGTTTGTAGATGAAAATTTAGTTCAAAAAGAAAAATGTGATATTCTTCCTGGAAGTGGTGTAGATGTTGAAAAATTTCTGCCAGTAGAAAAAAAAGATGATGGAATTTTTAGATTTTTATTAGTGTCAAGAATGCTTTGGGCAAAAGGAATACAAGAGTTTGTTGAAGCATCGGGAATTATAAAAAATAAATATAACAATGTTGAATTTCAACTTTTAGGTTATCTCGATGTAGAAAGTCCAACGGCAATATCAAAAGAGCAAATGGATATATGGGTAAAAAATGGTTTTGTAAATTATTTAGGTAGTAGTGATGATGTTAGAGTAGAGATATCTAAAGCTGATTGTGTAGTCCTACCATCATTTTATAGAGAAGGAACACCAAGAATACTTCTTGAAAGTGCAAGTATGGAGAAAGCAATAATAACTACTGATAATGTAGGTTGTAAAGATGTTGTAGATGATGGTATTAATGGATTTCTTTGTAATATAAAAGATTCTGTCAATTTAGCTTTAAAAATGGAAAAAATGTTAAATTTGACTGATAATGAGCGAAGTTTTATGGGAAAAGCTGGAAGAGAGAAGATGATAAATTTCTTTGATGAAAAAATAGTAATAAATAAATATATAAAAACTATTGAAGAAATATTAAAATGAATAAAATTTTATTAACAGGTGCAAATGGTTATTTAGGAAGTCGCTTTTTAAATCAATACAAAAATAAATATTCATTTGAAAAATTTTCACTATTAACCCAAAAATTAGAAAATATAAATTTTGATAGCATAGAAATATTATTACACTGTGCTGCACTCGTACATCAAAAGATAGAACATCCTTATGAAAAATATTATGAGATAAATGTAGATTATCCAGTAAAATTAGCAAAATTAGCAAAACAAAATGGTGTAAAGCAGTTTGTATTTATAAGTACTATTGCTGTTTATGCTGAAGATGAAAAAAAATTAGATGAAAATACAATTTGTGATCCAATTACACCCTATGGAAAAAGCAAGTTAGAATCGGAAAAGCAATTATTAGAATTAAATGATAATAATTTTACAGTAACTATAATAAGACCACCAATGATTTATGGTAAAAATGCTCCTGGCAATATAGATAGTTTAGTAAGGCTTGTTAAAAAAATACCTATTATTCCACTATGTAGAATAGAAAATAAAAGAAGTTTTATATCTATACAAAATCTTTGTCATATTGTAGATGAGGTAATAACTCAACAAGAATCAGGAATATTTCTAGCTAGCGATGATGAACCTCTTAGTACTTCAAAACTTATTGAACTTATGGCAAAAAATCTTGATAAAAAGATATATCTTTTAAAAATACCATTTTTTGAAAGTTTATTAAAAATATTAAAACCATCATTTCATAAAAGACTTTATGGAAGTTTAGAAATAGATAATAGTCTTACAAAAGAGAAGTTAAATCTAAAAAATCCTTATAGTGTAGAAGAAGGGATAAGATTAATGATAAAAGGAGAAAGCATTTGATTTATTTAGTACTTTTACTAATATCATTTTCACTAACATACTTCATAAAAAACTATGCAATAAAAAAATCATTAATTGCCCAAGTAAATGAGAGAAGTTCTCATACGAATCCTACTCCTCATGGTGGAGGAATTGCTATTGCAATTACTTGGTTTATAGGATTGGTTTATCTGTATTTTACAGCTCAAATAGAAACTAATCTTTTTTATGCTTTACTTTTTGGTTTTATTATTTCAATTGTGAGTTTTTTTGATGATATATATGAATTAAGCCCAAAACTCAGACTTAGCATACAAGCTATAGTTGCAATTGTTGGACTTTATTGTTTAGGTGGATTTGATATTTTAACCTTTGGTATTTTTGATATTCAAAATCCAATTTTTACAAATATTTTTGCATTTTTTATGATTATTTGGTTTATAAATCTTTATAATTTTCTTGATGGAATAAATGGATATGCTGGAAGTGAAGCTATATTTTTAGCACTTGCTGGATTTATTTTATTTGGTGGAAACCATTTTTTAGTTTTAATTGTTGCAGTTTTAGGATTTTTATATTGGAATTTCAACATTGCAAAGATATTTATGGGAGATGTTGGAAGCACACTTTTAGGATATAATATAGCAATTTTTACTATTTATTATGCAAATCAAGAAGCTACAAATTTCTGGATTTGGATTATCTTATTTAGTGTTTATTGGTTTGATGCAACTTTGACTTTGATAAGAAGAAAATTAAATAAAGAAAAATTATCTCAAGCACACAAAAAACATGCATATCAAAGACTATCTCAAGTTGGATGGAGTCACTATAAAGTGACAAATTATTCAATATTATTGAATATAGTATTATTTTGTATCGTTTATTTTGTGTCAAATATTTTTATTGCTTTTATGTTTGCTTTAATATTTCTTATTTTAGTTATGAAGTTTATTGATAGTAAAAAAAGATTTGAATAAATTTCAAAGATATTAAATTATTATTAAAAAGGTTTTTATGAATTATTTACAAGACAAAAGATTTTTAGGAATAATAGCAACATTAGTAATATCAGCTTTTTCTTTTTTACTGGTAACAGTCTTATTAGAAAAAGAGTTTTCTATTATTGCTTTGAGTGTTATACTTTTTACAAGAGTTATTTGTTCTTTTTTATTTTTTGATGATTATAAACTTTCATGGTCCAAAGCATCTACAAAAACTGGACTTATGAAAGTAATATTGGCAATTATAAGTTTTTTAATTTATATGCCTATTTTATATTATGGATTTAAAATATATTTTAATCTTATGTTTATTGATTTGATATTTTATACTTTTGCTGTGAATATTTTAGTGTATGTTTACAAGTATTATCATGCTGTTGGAAAAAACAAAAAAACAAAAAAATTGGTTATTTATGGAGCTGGGAAAGCAGGACTTCAATTACAAAGAGAATTTTTAAATAGTGAATATCATCTTGTATGTTTTATTGATGATGATGAAATTTTACATCATAGAAGTATTGATGGTATTTCAATATATTCACAAGATAAATATTGTAGTTTATTTGAAGGACAAAGGTTTGATATGATGGTAGTTGCAATTCCATCAGCAACAAAAGAGCAAATAAAATTAGTTTATGAAAATATGCAAAATTATTTTGCGACTATTAAAATATTACCAACAATTGAAAAAATATTAAGAAAAGAAGAGTTTACAAAACAGTTAAAAGATATCTCAGTAGAAGATTTACTTGCTCGTCATCCAAAAGATTTAGATAAAAAACAAATAGAGAATTTCATAAAAAATAAAGTTGTTTTAATCACAGGTGCAGGTGGAAGTATTGGAAGTGAAATAAGTAGACAATGTAAACTTTTTGGTGCAAAACAATTAATACTTTTGGATCACAGTGAATTTAATCTTTATTCTATTATGGAAGAGTTAAAAGGTGATGATGTAATCCCTGTAATGCAAACAGTTAGAAATTTTGATTTTTTAGAAAACACATTTTCAAAATATAAACCACAAATAGTAATACACGCAGCTGCATATAAACATGTACCTTTAGTTGAAGATAACATTTTAGAGGGTATTTCTAATAATATTATAGGTACAAAAAACTGTATAGATATTTCAATAAAACATGGCGTTGAAAAATTTGTATTAATTTCAACAGATAAAGCAGTTCGGCCTACAAATGTAATGGGAACAACAAAAAGAATTTGTGAATTGTATACTCAAAATGTAAAAAGTAACACAACTGAAATAGTTGCAGTTAGATTTGGAAATGTTTTAGGAAGTAGTGGAAGTGTAATTCCTAAATTTAAAGCTCAAATAGAAGCAGGTGGCCCAATAACTGTTACACATCCAGATATTACAAGATATTTTATGTTAATCCCTGAAGCTTGTGAATTAGTTCTTCAAGCTGCAAGTATTGGAAAAGGTGGAGAAATATTTATTTTAGATATGGGTGAGCCTATTAAAATCGTTGATTTAGCAAAAAAAATGATTGAGTTATCAGGTAAAGAAAATATTAAAATAGAATATTGTGGATTAAGATGTGGTGAAAAACTTTATGAAGAGCTTTTAATAAATGAAAGTGACAAAAGAACAGATTACGAATCAATAACAGTTGCAAATTCAACTTATTTTGATATTGATGAACTAAATAAAAAAATTCAAGAATTATTAGTATGTGAAGATAAAATTTCAAAATTAAAAGAGATTGTTCCCGAATTTATTCATAAATTAAATAACTAATTATCTTATTATAAGAAATAACTTATTATAATCTTTAAAATTATTTTTTAAGGATTATTATGAAGTCAGCATTTTCACTTTTAGAACTTATTTTTGCAATTGTAATTTTAGGAATTGTGGCATCCTTTGCAATTCCAAAATATATTGATACAAAAGACACAGCCTTAGTTTCAACTATAAAAAGAGATTTAAATACAGCAGTTACTTCAATTCAAAGTTATTATTTACTAAATCAAAAAATCGATAAAATAAGTGATGCTTTAAGTGTAAATGATACCAACTGGACCCAAACAGATACAACATTAGTTGATAAAAACAGTTGCTTAAGTCTTGAAATAAAAACTTCAGATAGTAGTGATAAAAGAATTGAACTCACTGTTGATTCAACAAAAGATACAACAATTTGTAAAAAAATTAGAGATGCAGGCATTTTCACCTCTTCTTATGAACTTTACTAAATCTTTATTCTTTTTTTCTAATTCGTAAAAAAGAGGCAAATTTTGGTTTAGAGTTTTTTGTTAAATCATAATATTTAAAAGTTACAATATCTCCAATTTTTGGAGGATTTTCCCTTTGTATATCTGAAAAACCTCCTCCTAAATTAAAAATAATTCCATTTTTTAATTTTACTTTTAAACTTTTAAAGTCATTTGTTTTTGAATAATTTAAACCAATAACTAAAGCTTCATCATCATAAAATTTTTTAACCTTCAAAATATTTTCACTTCTACCTCTAAAATATTCTAATTTTGGATTTTTTAACATCAATCCCTCAGCTTTTTCATCAATAAGTTTTTTTAAATAATCATTTAGTTGAGCATCATTTTTAAAGATTATTTGAGGAATTATTTTTATAAATTTATTTGGTTTTTTATCTAAATAATTTCTTATTTTTTCTAATCTTTTATCAAAATCTCCTTTTGCATTTGGAACTTCAAAGATATTATAAGTTATCTCTTGCCACTTCTTCGATGGATTTTTATCCAAAACAATTGCTTGAATATTCTCAAAATCATCCCTTTTTGTCCATAATTCACCATCAAGCTCAAAATCTGGAAAATCTTTTATAAACCAATCTGGAGTATAAATTTTATTGCCATTTTTACTTAAAAGCTCTTTACCATTCCAATATGCTCTAATCCCGTCAAGTTTTTCACTCATATACCAGTTGTTTATTTTATGTATTAATTTATCATATATTTTTGCTTTTTGAAGTTCTTGAGAATGTAAGTTTAGAAATAGAAATAAAAGTAATAGTAGTTTCATTTTAATCCATATAATAATTTAAAATATTATATTTAATATATTCTTAAATATTTAAAAAACATCATAAAACAATAATAAATATTTAGGTAGAATAAAAAACTTTTCACAAAGTAGTGAGTATAAAAGGATTTTAATTGAGTGAAAATATAATATTAAATGAAAAAGATAAAAAGATATTACTAGATTCAATAAGAAGTGTTAATGATTTTCCAAAGCATGGAATAGTTTTTAAAGATATTACAACTTTATTAAATAATAAAGAAGCATTCAAGCTTTTAATGAGCCATTTAGAACAAAGATATAAATCTTACAATTTAGATTATGTCGCAGGAATTGACTCAAGAGGTTTTATTTTTGGTGCAGCACTTGCTGATAGATTGGGTGTTGGTTTTGTTCCTGTTAGAAAAAAAGGTAAACTTCCAAGTACAACTGTATGTGAAAAATATGAACTAGAATATGGTTTTGATGAAGTAGAAATTCACCTTGATGCTTTTAATAATGAGAAAAATGTAAATGTTTTATTAATAGATGATATTATTGTTAGTGGTGGAACTGCAAATGCAGCTGCTACATTAATTAAAAAATTAGATGTAAATTTAGTAGAAGTGTGTTTTTTAATGAATATACAAATATTAGATGGTGCAAAAAAACTTAGAGATATTGTGCCAGTTTATTCGGTGTTAGAAATTTAATAATTTAATAAAAAGAGAAATAAATGAGTAATTATATTCCAAAACCAAGTATATACGATCCAGATGAGAAAGGTCAATTTGGTATTTTCGGAGGACAATATGTTCCTGAAACTTTAATGCCAATTTTAAAAGAATTAGAAGCTGAATATAAAAAATATAGATTTGATAAAGAATTTTGGGCAGAAGTTAATTATTTATTAAAAGATTATGTAGGACGAGAAAATCCTTTATATTTTGCAAAAAATGTAAGTGATGAAATTGGTGCAAAAGTATATTTAAAAAGAGAAGATTTAAATCATACTGGTGCCCATAAAGTAAATAATGTAATAGCTCAAGGTTTACTTGCAAAAAAACTTGGTAAAACAAAAGTAATTGCAGAAACAGGTGCTGGTCAACATGGGGTTGCAACTGCAACAATTGCTGCTCTTATGGGACTTGAATGTACTATTTTTATGGGTGCAAAAGATGTTGAGAGACAAGAATTAAATGTATTTAGAATGAAACTTTTAGGAGCAAAAGTAATTGCCGTTCAAAGTGGAAGTAAAACATTAAAAGATGCAATGAATGATGCCATTAGATACTGGGTTACAAACGCAAGAGATACTTTTTATATAATTGGTACAGTTGCAGGTCCTCACCCATATCCTATGATGGTTCGTGACTTCCAAGCGGTTATTGGTTTTGAATCAAGAAAACAAATTCTTGAAAAAGAGGGAAGATTACCTGATTATGTACTTGCATGTATTGGTGGTGGATCTAATGCTATTGGAATGTTTTCACACTTTTTAGAAGATAAAGAAGTAACTTGTATTGGAATTGAAGCTGGTGGTTTAGGTCTTGATACTGATAAACATGGTTGTTCTCTAGAAAAAGGAACACCTGGAGTTTTACATGGACAATGTTCATATTTACTTCAAGATGAAGATGGGCAGGTCTTAGAAGCTCATTCATTTAGTGCAGGACTTGATTATCCAGGAATTGGACCTGAACACTCTTTTCATAAAGATAATAAATCAGTTCAATATGATTCAATTACAGATAAAGAAGCTTTAGATGCTTTTGTGTGGCTTAGTAGAAGTGAAGGAATTATTCCTGCTTTTGAATCAGCCCATGCAATTGCATATTTAAAAAAGGCAAAAGATAAGTTTAAAGATAAAATTGTAGTTGTAAGTCTGTCAGGGCGTGGCGATAAAGATATGGTACAAGCAAAGAGTTTGTTAAATTTTGAATAAGGGGCATTGTGAAAGATCTTTTTAGGAAAATTCAGCCTCATTTTGGGAAAATATTAGCAGTTTTTATAATTATATTTTTTATATTTTTAGCGTATAATTTATATCAAGCGCCAGTAGTTGGAGTTGAAGAAAAGTTTGTTTATTTACTGAAAAAATATGGCTATATAATATTATTTATTTGGGGTATGCTAGAAGGTGAAGCTGGTCTTATAATGGCTGGATTATTATCTCATGCAGGGGATATGAATCTTTATATAGCAATATTTGTAGCAGGTCTTGGTGGATTTGCTGGAGATCAAGTATATTTTTATATTGGAAGATTTAACAAGTCTTATGTTCACAAAAAATTTAAAGGTCAAAGAAGAAAATTTGCCTTTGCTCATTTACTTTTGAAAAAGTATGGCTGGCCAATAATTTTTGCTCAAAGATATATGTATGGAATGAGAACAATTATACCAATTTCTATAGGTCTAACAAGATATAGTGCAAGAATGTTTGCTTTTATAAATCTTCTATCAGCTTGGTTTTGGGCAGCTTTAACAATTGTTCCTGTTTGGTATTTTGGAGATGAAATTTTAGTTGTTCTTGAATGGGCTAAAGAGCATTGGTATTTAGCTATTTCAATTGCTTTAGTTTTAGGTGGAAGTATCGTATATTATTTTAACAAAGCTACAAAAAAAGTAGAAAAAGGAAGTAAAAATGAAAATTAATTTGATTGATAAAAGTGCAGAAAAAAACAGTTCAGAAATAGAAATTATTTTTGTAAAAGATGTTGAAAATTTAGTTGATAAAGAGCTTTTAGAGACTTTAGAGTTTAAAGCAAAAGATGAAACTTGTGTATTATTAGCAGAATCAAAAAAGATTTATGTAGGTTATGAAGAAGAAGATTATGACTCAATTGCAATTGCAAGTGCAACAGCAATTAAAAAACTTCAAACAACAAAATTTGAAAATGTAAAAATAGAGTTAACTGAAGTATTACAGAATAATTTCAAAGCTTTAGTTGAAGGTTTGTTTTTAGGTGAATACAAATTTGAAAACTACAAATCAGAAAAAAACAAAAAGAAAATTGAAGTTCAGATTTTAGTATCCGATAAAAATGATAAATTAGAACAAATATTAAATGAATCAAAAATAATCACAAAAGCTGTAAATAAAACAAGAAATATGGTAAATACACCACCTGCTGATTTTTATCCTGAAGTAATGGCAAAAATAGCAAAAAAACTTGCAAAAAGTGCAGATATTGAAGTTAAAATTGAGGGTGAAAAATTCTTGAAAGAGAATGGAATGAATGCAATGCTTAGCGTTGGAAGAGCTTCTATTCATGAATCAAAACTTATTCATTTATCTTACAAACCTAAAAATCCACAAGCTAAAATTGTTTTAGTTGGAAAAGGTTTAACTTATGATTCGGGAGGATTATCTTTAAAACCTGCTGATTTTATGGTTACTATGAAAGCTGATAAATCAGGTGGTTGTGCTGTTATGTCAACGCTTTGGGCAATCGCAAAATTAGAGCTTCCTTTTGAAGTTCATGGAATTGTAGGAGCCGTTGAAAATATGATTGGTGGAAATGCTTATAAACCTGATGATGTTTTAAAAGCTAAAAATGGTAAAACTATTGAAGTGCGAAATACAGATGCAGAGGGAAGACTTGTTCTTGCTGATTGTTTATGTTATGCCCAAGATGAAATAAAAGATGTTGATTATATTTTTGATTATGCAACACTAACTGGTGCTTGTGTTGTTGGAGTTGGTGAATATACAACAGGAGTTATGGGAAATAATGAAATACTAAAAAGAAATGCTGTTTTATCTGCTTTAAAATCTGGTGAATATGCAACAAGTTTAGATTTTAATAGATATTTGAAAAAAGCTATTAAATCAGAAATTGCTGATATTTGTAATATTGCAAGTACAAGATATGGTGGAGCAATTACAGCTGGAATGTTTTTAGATAACTTTATTTATGAAGAAAACAAAGAAAAATGGATTCACTTTGATATAGCGGGACCTGCTTTTGTAGAAAAACCTTGGGGATATAATCCACATGGAGCAAGTGGAACAGGTGTTAGAATGACAATTAAATTTTTACAAGATATAGCTGAAAATAATTAATATTAAGTTGAAAGTTAAGGAGCAGGGTGAAAAGAGTAGTTCAATTAAAAGAATTTTGTGATTTTCTTAGAATTAATAAAAATTTAATTATAGATAATTGGCTTAATGTTGATGAAGTGAAAAATATATTTGCAATTCATCAACTAGTTTTAACTACTGAAGATAGAAAGGTTTTTTACGAATTTTTTGATTGTCTTCTTGGTGTTATGCAATGGGATGTTGCAATATCTGAATGTCCAGTAAAAATAAAATTTTTGCAAATATTAAGTAAATCTTATTTAAATATCTCCGAATTATTTACACTATTAACTTGTTTAAAAAGTAGTCTTATTTACTATTTTTATAAAGAAGGAATCTCTTCTTTTGTTTTATTAGATGATGTAGAGAAAAACTTTTTAAAAATAAATAATGAATTGTTTATTAAATATGAGCAAATGAAAGAAAAAGATTGTGATTTTAGAGATGATCATTCAAATTTGTTAAATGAATACAAAAAAGCAGTTGATTTAAGTAATATTGTTTCAAAAACAAATCCTAAAGGAATTATCACTTATGTAAATGATAAATTTTGTGAAGTTTCAGGTTATAAAAGAGAAGAATTAATTGGAAAACCACATAATATTGTGAGACATCCAATAATGCCATCTCGTATTTATAAAGAACTTTGGGACACAATAAAAGCAAAAAAAACTTGGAATGGCTTAATAACTAATATTCAAAAAGATGGTAAAAGTTATACTGTTTATTCTACAATTGTTCCTATTTTAGATATAGATGGTGATGTGGTTGAATATATTGCAATTAGACATGATGTAACTGAATTTGAACAAGCAAAAGAGCAACTAAGTACTTTAAATAAAGCTATGAAACATAAAGTTGATGAATTATATTCAATGGCACAAACTTTAGAAGAACAAGCTTCAATTGATGTTTTAACAGGTGTTTTTAATAGAATGAAGTTTGAAGAATTTTTTGATTTAGAATTCCAAAAAGCAAAAATGCAAAGAAATCAACTTAGTATAATTTTATTAGATGTTGATGATTTTAAATTAATAAATGACACCTTTGGACATGACATAGGTGATGATGTTTTAAAAACAATGACAAAATTAATCTCAGAAAATATTAGAAGTACAGATACCCTTTCACGATGGGGTGGAGAAGAATTTGTAATCCTTTTGCCTGGAACAACTCTTGAACAAGCTAAAATTGTAGCAACAAATTTGAAAAATGTTATTTCAAAATATAAATTTAATACTATTAATTTTGGTGTAACTTGTAGTTTTGGAGTTGCTGTTTGTAATGATAGTGATAATAAAGAAAGATTGTTTAAAAGAGTTGATACTGTTTTATATAAAGCTAAAAATAGTGGAAAAAATATAGTAATAGCTGAAGATGAAATTTAATGTATAGTTATTAGATTGTATATTGTAAATATACAATCTAATTTTTTACTTTATATCCTATTATCTATTTTTCCAAGAAGATCTTTAATTGTTTCATAATCATTTTTTCTAAAGTAGGTTAAAATATCTATAACTTCTTCCCTTGTTCTTCCAATCCCTAATAATGTTTCAGCAGCTAATCTCAAAGCACCTTCTGATGATTCAGGCATTGCCCATGAAACACCATGTTTAATCAATAAATCCCTTGTAATCATATTTCTTGTTCTTGAAAGTATACGCAAAGCAGGGTACTCATTTCTAAGATGAGAAACAATATTTGCTGCTGTATGGTGGTTTTCAATTGTAACAATAACTGTTTGTGCTTTCTCTAAGCCAATTCTAGTAATAAAATCAAGATGACTTAATTCTCCATAATAAACAGCTCTACCTTCTTTTTCACCTAGTTCAACTCTTTTTGCATCATTATCAAAAGCAACAAAAGGAACATTTGCATGTTCTAACATAGTAGCTGTTAATCTTCCAACCTCTCCATATCCAGCAATCACAACACTTTGGGATTGTGTTTCAGGAATATATACAGATTTGATTTCAATTGGTGTTGTATCACATTTTACTGCAAGTTTTTCACTAAGTTTTACAACAAGTGGAGTTATAAGCATACTAAATGAGACAATAGTAATTCCAGCAATAAAAATCTCATTATTTATAGCTCCAACAGCTTTCATAGCTCCAAATACAACAAATCCAAACTCTCCACTTTGTGCTAAAAGAAAAGATACAGAAATAGCAGTTGAGCGCTTATATCCTACAAAAACCATAATTGCAAAAAGTGCTACTATTTTTATTCCCATAATAACAGCTAAATGTTGCAAAAGAATAAAAGGATTATTCATCATCTCTTTTAAATCTATAGACATCCCAACAGCCACAAAAAATAGTGCCATTAAAAGCCCTTTGTAAGGTTCAACATATGCTCTAATTTGATAATGATATTTTGAGCTTGATAAAATCATTCCCATTATAAATGCACCCAATGACATTGATAAACCAGCTTTTTCCATCGCCCAAGCAGCAAATATAACTGAAGTTAACACAGAAAAAAAGAAAGCGTCTTTATTTTGATGTTTTGCCAAATAATCCAATAGTTTTGGTACAAGATATTTTCCAAATAATATCAAAGCAGTAATTGAACCAATTGCTATTAATATCTCTTGCCAAACAGGTTGATTAGATGTAATACCTCCATTTATTGCAACAATTGGCACTAATGCCAAAAGAGGAACTACAGCTAAGTCTTGCATTAATAAAATAGAAAAACTAGTTTTCCCTTCAACAGAATAAACGATTCCTTTTTCTTGTAAAATCTGCATTACAAAAGCTGTAGAAGAAAGGGCAAAGGTTAGAGAAACAAGCAATGCCACTTGCCAAGATTCTGCATATAAAGTTGCATATAAAAATATCAAAAATCCTGAAACTAATATTTGTGCACTTCCTAGTCCAAAAACCTCTTTTCTCATACTCCAAAGTTTTTGAGGTTGCATTTCAAGGCCTATAACAAAAAGTAAAAGTACAACACCAAATTCTGTTAGATGCCGAACCGAGCTAACATTTTCAGTTAAAATAGGTCCAGGTGAAAAAGGCCCTACAATTATTCCTGCTATTAATAATCCTAAGATACTTCCCAAACCTAATCTTTTAGAAAGTGTTATTAAAATAGCAGCAACTGCAAAAAGATAAAGAGCAGAGCTTAATAAATCATCATTTGACATTAAATTCCTTTTATATGTTTAAATTAAATTTTTTTATTATTTTAGCTAATAGTAGTGAATAAATGTGTAATTAGTTGTTTTCAAAGAAAAATCTTTTATTTTTTATATCATTCATTATGCTTTATTCCATAAATCACATAAAATATTTAGTCATTTATTTCTATATTTTAAACTGTCCCCAACTTTTATAAATTTATTGTCACTTGATACAAGTACAGATAAATGCTATATTATTAAAAATAAAATAAAAGGCTCAAGATGAAATTAACAGCATGTCCAATGGATTGTTTTGATGCTTGTGAAGTTGTGTATAAAGATGGTATTTGTAAAGCAAATGATGACTATATAACAGATAAAAAGCTTTGTAAAAAATTTGCATATCTTATACAAGAAGAAAATATTATCGATAAAAATTTAAATGAAACATTAAAAAAAGTTGCCGATAAATTAATAGAACCTAATCAAAAGATTCTATATTACAAAGGTACAGGTAACATGGGTGTTATGCAAAAAATACCAATGAAGTTTTTTGAAAAAATTGGTGCTACATTTGCAGTTGGAAGTATTTGTGATGCTTCTGGTGAAGCAGGTATTGAAATGGGTAGAAAGTATAATGTAAATCCAAGTATAGAAGAGCTTGTAAGTAGTGAAGTGATTTTAGTTTGGGGAAGAAATCTTACACAAACATCAGCTCATATTTATAAATTGATTAAAGATAAAATATTTATTACAATTGATCCTGTATCAACACCAATAGCTAAAAAATCTGAAGTTTTTTTACAAATACCTCCAAAGGGAGATTATCTTTTAGCCAAGTTATTCCAAAAAGCTTTGGATAATGAAAATATTGATATAAATGATTTAATAAAACTTAATATCACGCAAGAGCAGTTTAACCAAACAGTAGAACTATTGACTAGCAAAAAAGTATCTGTAATGCTTGGTGTTGGGGCTCAAAAATATAAAGAGGGTGCAGTTATATTTCATGAGATAGATAAAGTATGTAATAAACTAAATCTTTTTGATAAAAAAAATAGAGGTGTTTGGTACTTAGATAACAGCGCCTATCCTTTTGATAACAAAATATCTATAAATCCTAGTAAAACTTGCAGTTATGCAGATATTAAATTTGATGATTATGATGTAGTATTTATACAAGGTGCAAACCCTGTAATATCATCTCCAAATAGTAAATATATTGTAGAATCATTAAAAAACACTTTTGTGATATTTATGGGGACAACTGCAAATGAAACTTCAAAATATGCTGATATAATCATCCCTGCAAAAACTTTTTTACAAAAAAAAGATGTAAGACTTAGTTATGCACATGATGAACTTACCTTTTGTGAAGTATGTGAAGAAAATGCTTATGCCATAAGTGAATATGAACTTACATCATATTTATTTAATGAGTTTGGGTTTGAAGGGCTTTTTAGCGAAGATGAATTTCTTGATTGTTTTAAAACAAAAGTAAATGATAAACCAGATATAAAGTTTATCGAACAAGATACAAAAAATGTTGAACTACTAAATTTCAAAGATGATGAATATTATCTTCTAACATCAAAACATACAGATACTTTGAATTCACAATTCAAATATGATGAATATGCTTATGTTCATCCAAGTAAAGGTTTTGTTGATAATCAATTAGTAACAATATCATCTAAAATAGATTCTATACAAATTAAAGTCAAAAATGATGAGAGAATATATAAAAACTCTATATTAATTTATGCAGGAAATAAGCAAGTAAATAGACTCACATCCAATGAACTTAGTTTTTGCGGTACAAATGCAACTTTTCAAGATATAAAATTAACTGTAGTATGATTGATAAACTATTTAAACAAAAAAGGAAATTAAAATGAATGTTGGAATTTATATTTATGATGATGCTGAGGTTTTAGATTTTTCTGGACCTTTTGAAGTTTTTTCTGTGGCTTCTAGATTTTTAGGTGATAGCGAAAAGTTTAATGTTTTTTTGATAAGTGAAAAAAGCCCTACAGTAACAGCAAGAGGTAATTATAAAATCAACTCACACTATACTTTTGAAAATGTACCTCAAACTGATGTATTAATTATAGTGGGTGGAGTGCATACAGAAGAAGTAAAAAAAACAGCTGTGATAGATTGGATAAAAGAGCAATCAAAAAATACCAAAATTGTAGCTTCTGTTTGTACTGGTGCTTTTTTATTAGCTGAGGCAAAAATAATCACAAATCACACAGTAACAACACATTGGGAAGATATTCCTGATTTAAGAAAAGATTATCCTACTTTAAATGTAGTTGAAGATGTAAGATGGGTAGATGAAGGAACTATACTTACAAGTGCTGGAATTTCTGCAGGAATTGATATGAGTCTTCATTTAATTTCAAGAATAAAAGGCTTAGATTTAGCAATTAAAACAGCCAAACAAATGCAATTTGATTGGGTAAAAAACAATAAGGAATAAAATGCAAAAGATTCTTGAAGTACATGATTATAAGATGATAAAAGAAGTTTTAGATAATGCAGAATACGGAACACTTGCTTTATGTTTAAATAACAAACCTTACTCACTTCCTATTAATTTTGTAGAGTATAAAAATGAGATGTTTTTTCATGGGGCAAAAAAGGGTAAAAAAATAGATTACATAAAAGAGAATGCAAATGCAAGTTTTTCAGTAGTCGAAGCATACTCTTTGCTCCCCTCATATTTTAGTACAGATACGGGAAATGCAGCTCCTGCAACCCATCTTTTTAAGTCTATAATCATAGATGGTAAAATTGAGTTTGTAGAAGATTATAATGAAAAAGCCCAAGCTCTAGAAGAGCTAATGAAAAAATATCAAAAAGAAGGAAACTATACTCCTCTTAATGATGCCATGTATGAAAAAATCATTGCAGCCACATGTATATATAAACTTGTACCAGAAGAAACAAAGGCAAAATTTAAACTAGGACAAGCCTTCACTAAAGAGAGATATGAAAGAGTAACAAGCCATTTAAAACAACGAGGAAGACCAAAAGACTTAGAAACATTGAAGTTAATTGAAGAGTTTAAAAGAGTATAATATTTTACAAAAAAATATTATTAAAGAGACAATATGGCACTAAATGACAAATTAAAATGGGACAAAAAATACAAAAATACGCCATCTTTACTTGAAAAAAGAGAGCCTAGTAAGAAACTAATCAACTTACTTACAAAAGTTAAAGGTAAAAAAGCTCTTGATGTAGCTAGTGGCGCTGGAAGGAACTCTATTTATTTAGCTTTAAAAGGCTTTGAAGTACTTGCTGTTGATATTTCTGAAGTTGCATTAAATGAACTAAATAAAAAAGGCTTTGAAAATATTACTTGTAAGTTAGTTGACTTAGATGAATATGAACTACCGAAAAACTCTTATGACCTGATTGTAATGACAAATTTTCTTGATAGAAATTTAATACCAAAATTAGCATCTGCACTCAAAATTGATGGGGTACTTTTTATAGAAACATATATGCACGATATATTAAATGAAAAACCATCATCAAACCCTGATTTTTTATTACAAAAAGATGAGTTAAAAAGTTTTTTTGATGAAAGATTTGAAATTTTAGATTATGTTGAATTTGAAAATGAAGATTGTGAAATGTATAGAATGAAAAAACAATCAATAGGGGTTCGAAAACTAAATTAGTAAATAAATAATAAACTTAAAACTTTTTTGGTACTATATAAAACTTTATTAAATTTTATTAAGGCTATTTATATGAATATAAAAAATTTTTACTTCTTATTTTTATTAATAAACCTATTTCCAAATTCAATAAATGCAATAACTTTTACAGAAGAAGAAAAAGATTTTATTATTACAAATCAAAGTGTAAAAGTTGCTTTGATGCCTGATTTTTCTCCTTTTTCATATATTGTTGATGATAGAGTTGTTGGTTTTGAACATGATTTGCTATCTTTATTATCACAAAAAACCGGTTTAAAGTTTACTAAACAATTTGGAGTTTGGAATAAAAATTTATATGCTTTTACTACAAAAAAAGTTGATATGATTACAAGTATTTCATATAAAGAAGAGAGAGAACCTTTTACTTTATACACAAAACCATATTATGAGATTCCTATTATGATTTTTGTAAGGGATGACTTTAAAGATTATAAAGATTTACATAGTTTAAGTGGGAAAAAAGTTGGTGTTTTAAAAGATGTTTTTTATAACAAAGAATTACTTGAAATGAAAAACATTAATATTATATTTTATGAGACATATGAAGAGATTACACAAGCTTTAGTCTTTGGTAAAATTGATGCACTAATTCAGAATCTACCAAATATCAACTATTTAATCAAAAAAAATGTTTATACAAATCTAAAATTAGCAGGAGAATTAAAACTACCAAATATCAATAAAGAAGATTTGCGTTTTGGAATAATTCCTGAAAAACCCCTTCTTAAATCAATCATTGAAAAAGCTTTAGCAGATATACGAAAAGATGAATGGGAAACTATTACAGATCGTTGGATTGATGTTAAATATAATGAAAGTGATAAACGATTTATCTCTTTAAGTATAGAGGAAAGTAAATATTTAAAACAAAAAAAGCAAATAACTTTGTGTATTAATCCAAATGGAATGCCCTTTGAGGCATTTGATAAAAATGGTGAATATATTGGAATGAGTGCTGATTATTTTAAATTATTTGAAGATATTTTATCAACTAAATTTAAAGTGATAAAAACTGATTCATGGAATCAATCATTAGATTATGGGAAAAACAGAATATGTGATGTTTCATCTTTAATAGTTCCAACAGCTCAAAGAAGAGAATACCTTAATTTTACAACACCTTATTTAAATGTACCACTTGTAATAAGTACAAAATTAAATGTGCCATTTATTAATGAAATTAAAGATTTGAAAGGTTATAAAATAGGAATTCCTAGTGAATATGCCTTTGCAAAATTGCTTAAAGAAAAATATCCATTTTTAAATATTATTGAAGTAAAAGATATAGATGATGGTTTGGATAAAGTCAGCCAAGGAAAACTTTTTGCATTTATAGGTACTCTTCCTACTGTTAGTTATAAATTACAAACAAAATACCCAAGTGAATTAAAAATTGCAGGTAAAATACTTGACAATTGGGAGTTTGGAATGGGTGTTAGAAATGATGATATTGTTTTATTAAATATTTTACAAAAAGCTATCAAAACAATAAACTCAGACCAACAAAGAAAAATTTTAAATAAATGGGTATCAATAAAATATGAAAAAGGGATTGATTATTCTCTTACTTGGAAGATCCTTTTTTTAGCAATTATTTTAATAATAATTTTTATATATTGGAATAGGAAAATTTCTAAAGCAAATAGACTTTTACAAGAAGCACATAAACAAATAGAATTGAAAAATGAAGAACTTCAAAAATTAGCTATTACAGATAAATTAACTGAAGTATTCAATAGAGCAAAATTAGATGAAATTTTACAAAGTGAAATAAATAGAAGTGAAAGATTTAATTATACCTTTGGAATAGCTTTTTTAGACATTGATTATTTTAAAAAAATAAATGATACTTATGGACACCAAATAGGAGATAAAGTTTTAATAGGAATTGCCAATATTTTAAAAGCAAATACAAGAGTAACAGATAGTATCGGAAGATGGGGCGGTGAAGAGTTTTTAATCATTTGCCCTGAATCAAATGAAAATGGAATAAAAGAGTTAGCTGAGAACTTAAGAAATTATATTCAAAATTATAATTTTTTAGAAATAGAACAAATTACAGTTAGTTTTGGAATAAGTATTTATGAAACTAATGACACAATAGATTCTATTTTAAAAAGAGCAGATGATGCTCTTTATGAGGCGAAAAATAGTGGTAGAAATAAAGTTGTAATTAAAAAAAACTAAAATCCTATATGATCTAGTTTTTCTCATATAAAACAAATTGATTTCTTCCACTCTCTTTTGCTTTATATAAAGCACTATCAGCATGATTATAAATATGCTCAGATGTTTCAATTTCATGAGCATAAGCTATATACAATCCAATAGAAGCAGTTATATAATTGCTTGCTTTATTATGTTTATGTTCTATTTCTAAATCTTCAATCTTTTGATTGACTAATTTAGCAAAATTAAGAGCATCATTTTTATCTCTTGGTGTAAATATTATCGCAAACTCTTCCCCACCAATTCTAAATGCAGTATCAGAAGAGCGTTTACATATTTCAATTAATCTTTTACCAATACTTTCTAAAACATAATCACCTTTTTGATGACCATAAAAGTCATTATATTGTTTGAAAAAATCAACATCTAATATGATTAATGCAAAAAAATGATTGTCTCTTTTTGCTCGATTTATCTCTTTTTCAAAAATTTCATTAAAATATCTTCTATTATAAAGACTTGTTAATTCATCTTTAATAGATAGTTCTTCTATTCTTTTTTTATCACTTATATCGTGACGAATAGCTGTATAACCTATAATATTTTTTTTCTCATCAAAAATTGGAGAGATTATTGCATCAACCCAATAATATCCTCCATTTTTCTTTTTGTTTTTTAGCTCACCTCTCCATATTTTTCCACTTGTAATTGTTTCCCACAGTTGAATAAATAACTCTTGAGGCATATCTTCATGTCTTATCATTCTATGATTATTACCTAAAAGCTCTTCTTTTGTATATTCACTAATATCGCAAAATGCTTTGGAAACAGAGACTATTCTTCCTTTCTTATCCGTTGTTGAAGTTAAAACATTGTTATCTACAACATCTATATATTTTGAAAGTTTATTGTTCAGTTTTCTAATATCTCTATTTTTGATTATTATAATAATAAGTATAATCGTGAAAATAGATATAACATAAAATAAAGGTTTAAAATCTATGCTCTCTTCATATTTTATTGATAGCCATTTATTTAAAATTTCTTTATTTTTTTCTATAGGAATATTTGATATTAATTTATTCATTATCTCATTTAAGTATGGTTCATCATTTCTAGTTGACATAGGAAAACCAATTGTTATATCTAATTTACCTGCTATTTTTAGATTTGCAACAAAATTTTCTTGAATATTATAGGCAACTACTGGAAGTACACCAATAAAACCATAAACTTCATTTCTATCAACTTTTAATAATCCTTCTTTAGCATCTTTAACTTCTATAATATTTATGTTTGGGTATTTGTTTTTTAGTATTTCAGTATATCCATAATCTTTTGCGATAGCTAGTTTTTTAGATAATACATTTGAAATATCATTTACAAAGGGTTTGTCAACTTTTGTTGCAATAACTAAAGGTACATTCATTAAATCTTTAGTGAAATTAAAATATTCATGGCGTGTTTTTGTATCAACCATCATAGTAACAAAATCACAAGTTCTATTTTGAGCTAAAGAGATAGTATCTAACCAATCTTTACTTTTAACTAATTCAATTGGAATAGGTAAATTTTCTTGAAATAGTTTTATATAGTCAGCTGTCATACCTATATGTTTACCATTCTCTATTTTTTCAAAAGGCAACCAGTTTGGATCTATACACATTTTAAGTTTTTTCTTATTTAATATGTATTTATGTTGATCATCACTAAATTTCATATTGCTTGATGGTTTAATGTTTAGCCACTTTTCTTTTAAATCTATAACTTTATTATGAGATATTTCATTATTTACTTTTTCTAATATTGATTTAAGTAGAGTATTTCCTTTTGAAACACCCATATATAAGATTTCATCTTTTGGAATATATTGAATATTTTCTAATTGAATTGTTTCTAAATTACTTAACCAATTCTCATTTATGTAATATTCTGTGGTTGCTAAATTTCCAATAAAAGCATCAGCTTTACCATTTGATACTGCTTCTACACCTTCTATTGTTGTATCTGCTAAATAGAGTTTTTGATTAGGATATTTATCTTTTAAAATTGTTTGTAAAAAAGATTTATCTAATACTGATATTGTTTTATCTTTTAAATCATTAAAAGAGTTAATACCTGAACCTTTTCTAACAGCTAAACTTGGCTTATAATCTACATGTTCAATATTAGTAAAATCTACAAATTCACTTCTTTCTTTGTTAATTGCGATATGAGGTATAATATCAAGTTGACCATTTTTTAGCATATCTAAATATTCTTTCCAACTCTTTTGACTAATAAATTCTATTTTAACTCCTAGATTTTTTGCCATCAAATTCATATAATCAACTGTGTAACCTTGAGGTTTATCATTTTTATAAAAATTATAAGGAGGAAATTCAGCTAAATTTTGTACTTTTAATATTGGATGCTCTTCTAAATATTTTTGTTCTTCTTGAGTCAAATTTAGATTTAAATTATCTTTAGTGTAATTTTCAAATATAAAATCATTTATATTAAAAGATTTTACATTTGCTCCATATTCACTATATAAATCTGTGATATATCTTATTCTTCCTTTGTCAACACTCCCTAAAGGTATTGTTTCTTTTGAAACAAGTTTTTCTATAGCTTTTGCTTCATATCTCAAATGATCAAGAGATTTTTCAGAATTGTATTTGTTATGTATTAGCTGAATAATTTCTTCTTGGTGTTCTAAAGCATAATCCCAACCTTTTAGAGTTGCTTCTTTAAATTTTTTAACTCTTAAAGGATTTTCTTTTGCTTCTTTTTCACTAGTAAATAAAATATCACCATAAAAATCAAAACCATAATTAGCAGGATTCATAATATTTATATCAATATTTTTTTCTTTAAAATAAAAAGGTTCATTACTCAGATATACAGGAGAAACATCAACTTTTTTATCCATTAGTTTTAAATAATCATCTTTTTCTCGTTCTCTAATTAAATTTGGTTTTACATTTAACTTTTTCATCATAGCTAATAGTGAAAAACCATCTGTGTCATTTGGATAAAAAAGAACATCTTTTCCATTTAAATCATAAGGAGAATTAATACCACTATTTTTTAAAGATATTAAAGCACTAGGGTTATGTTGAAAAATAGGAGATACTATAACTATAGGTTCTCCATGTGCTTTATAAAGTATCAAAATAGAATCTGCAACTCCATATTGAGCTTTGTCTTTCATAACTTCTTCTATATTATTATATTTAATATCTCTTTGTTTAATATCAACATCTAATCCAACATCTTTGTAAAAGCCTTTTTCTTTAGCAGCATAATAACCAGCAAATTGAAATTGGTGAAACCATTTGAGTTGTAAAGTTACTTTTTCTTCAGCATGAAGAGAAATAAATAAAAAAGGAATTAAAAGAATTTTTAGGAAAATTTTTAGCATAAAGTATCCGGTTTTTTTATTCATTATAGCGAAAAATTACTCAAATTTAATTTCCCAAGCATAAAAAAGAAATATTGCTGTATAGTGTAGTTATGGCCAATTAACAATATTTAACTTTACAAAAAATTATTATATAAAAGGAGAAATAAAATGCTCGAAACAGTTGCTTTAATTCTAGTTGTCCTTTGGATTTTAGGACTTATATCTTCATACACAATGGGAGGATTTATTCATATTCTCTTAGTTCTTGCACTTGTTGTTATTTTAGTTCGTATTATAAAAGGTCAACGACTTTAATAACTGTAAAAACTCTCTATAAAAAAAGGAAAATATCATGAATACAAAAGAAGCGTATAAACAAAAAATACAAGCGGAATTGGAATTAGTTCAAGCAAATCTTGAAGTACTAAAAGCAAAAGCAAAAAATGCTAGTGCTGATATGCAAATTAGCTACGCTAAAGAAGTTGAAACTTTAGAAAATAACTATAATATTGCAAAATCAAAACTTAACGAACTTGGAAATGTTGGAGAGGGTGTTTGGGAACATCTTAAACAAGATATTGAAAAAAGTTGGGATTCAATTCGAGCATATGCAAAAAAAACTCCTGATAAAATCGACGAAATCAAAAAGGACATCAAATGAAAAAAAGTTTATCTTTTATAATACTTCTATTTGTGCTTTTCATAGCTAGTGGTTGTGCAACATGGGAAGGTGCAAAACAAGATACCTCAGATGGTGCTCAATGGAGTAAAGAAAAAGTTAATGATGGCGCTAAATATATAGAGAAAAAAACAGATTGATTTTAAACAATAGGGTAACACCTATTGTTATGAAATACTGTTATAATACTTTTAAAGTTGAAGTTTAAAAAACTAATATACTATAAAAGGAGTTGCAATGAAAATTTTCTCTTTTATTATGGTTTTTGTCTTTTGTTTACATGCTGAATCTATTTCGCCTTTACCCTCTTCAAACTCTCTTTCATCCTTTGAAAAAAGCACAATAGCCTTTGATATACCAGCACTTAAAATATTATGGAAAGCCCGTATTAATGCAATACTAGCTCAAGGTGTTATTCCTTTGATTGATGCTGAATCATCATTTAATCCAAGTAAATTTGACTTACAAGATTACGCCAAAATAATGGATGATAAAGGTGTTGCAATGATTGCTTTTTCACCACAAATTGGAGATAAAGCTTATTTTAAAGACTCAAAACTTTGGCATGATTCACCAAGTGTTTTGATGAATGCAGACGCATCAAGATATATTCCCGCAAGTACAGCTGGAATTTATCCCGCTTGGACAAATGAATCAACAGCCTTTGTAAATGAAACAATAAAACAAGTTACAAAACAGAATTATCCACTTTTAGGTGAGTTCGAATTTCGACATTACCTCTCACCTCGTCAATATAAAAACAATGAAACCAATAGAGATACAAATATTCCTATAGATTCCCAAGCAGGGCATCTGCTTTTTGCTTTCTCTCAAAAATCTGGACTTCCATTTCAAATACATTATGAAATAGAAGATTCTTTATTAAAACCTTTAGAAAATATGCTTGATACTTATCCAAAAGCTAAAGTCATTTGGTGTCATTTGGCTCAAATCCGATACCATGAAAAAGCACAACAATATACTCCTGCTTTAGTGAGAGGTTTAATCCAACGCCACCCAAATCTCTATTTTGATTTAGCTTTTGGTGATAAAGATTCACTTTATAAACCAAGTAATGAATTCCAATCTACGATTTGGGATAGAAGTTCAGGAAAACTAAAAAAAGAGTGGGCACAGTTAATAGAAGATTATCCCTATCGTTTTTTAACAGCCTTTGATATTGGTGGCGACCGACAAGATGAGTTAAATGAAAAAATAGAAGCATCTCGTGAAGTTCTGAAAAGTTTAACTCCACAAACACAAAAAATAGTTGCATATAAAGCATTTTGGAAGTTGGTTTTTAATGAAGATATTTAATCTAACAATATCCTAATTGTCTTATGGTTCATAAATATACATATAATTATTAAAATATATGTATATTTATTTCATTACTCTTTTAATTTTTCGAATTCTGAAATTCTGGGAAATAATAGTAGTAAGATAATTTATTGATTTTTGTAGCTAATGATTTATCAATAACAAAACTTCCTTCATAAGTTACACCATTCACATTATTTACAGATATATTTCTTAATAAAATATCTTTTGTTATAACTGTGAAATCATCTTCATCCATAAAAACAGCACTTATACTGTAGTTTGAACTTAGACTTCTAATCATTTTTTTCCATTCTTCAAAGTTAACTGATGAAACATCTTTTTTAACTTTTATAGATGGATTTTTTTCATCTTCTACTTCTTTTATTAACGGAACATATTGTAAATCAACTTTATAATAGATACTATCATTATAAATTTTTGTTTTTATGTAAACTTTTGTGTAATCAAAAGTAGTGTCTAAATTTAGAATTTCACCAATTTTATTATTAGTTTCTGTCTCTGTTACAACCTTATACATTGTTTTATTATCTATATAAAAAACATCACCTTTTTGTTTATCTAATAAATATGTTTTTCCCACTGTATTTGATAACTCAAATTTACTTTTATCATCATCATTACACCCTGTAAAAAATATACTTCCAACTGAAAGTATTAACGCACTAATAATTACACTTTTTTTCAATATATACTCCTATTTAATTTCTTTAATTTCAGATGATTCTAAAGTAGAATCATTTTGATAATAACCAAGTTGTTTTAAATCATTTAAAACATTTTGAGCATCAAATGTTAAAATATTTACTTGTTGTTCTTTATAAAGCTTAATTATTAATTTGGTTCTTCTTGGTATTATATGAAGATTACATTTTGAAGAAATCATCTCTTCAAAGAATCCAAATTCACATTTATCTAAAAACTCTTTTGTGGTGTTAATCATTGATCCATTTAGATTTGAAACAGATTGTGGTTGTATAATTGCAAAATATTTCATTCCTTTTTGTAAAGTTAATTCTGCAGATACTTGTAAACCAGCTCTAATAGAATTATTTAAATTTACATGTCTAAATGCACTATACTCTCCAAGAGCATCTATTATATAAGTGTTTTTATCCTTGTCTTCACAATTATTTACTACCTTGCAACTTTTTTCATTTACTAAGATGGCATAACTTTTATCTGAACATCCAGATAAAATCAAAACTAAAGTTATTCCAAATATTATTTTAATAATATTTCCCATTTTTATTTCCCTTTTTGTTTATTTAATAATAAAATTATTGTATTCTACAAAAAAAGTTGACTCATAAATGACTCATTTTAGGAATTTATAAAAATAAATAACTATTTTTTGATTTATATTACTTAAAAGTAATATTTTACATATGAAATATTTAGAATTATTTTTAATCTATTTTAGTATAATCTCTTTCCTTATTTTCAATATTTTTGTCGGGAATGAAACTGAGAAATCTAAATATTACAAAAAATAAAATAGTTGTTATTTATATGAATTTATTAATTCATACTTTTAATAGCTTTATCTTCATCAGAAATTTCCACTGATTCAATTTTTTCCTTTTCTTTTACTTCAATTACTTTCGTTTCTGAATTTTCTTCACTTTTTGGTTTTATTGCATTAACAGCTGCAGCTGGAGCAAGAATTGCTCCTTGTATTGCTAATGTTCCAATCATTCCAACACCTAAAACTAAATAAACAGGTGCATTTACTGTATGCTTCAAGGCTTTTGTGGCAGTTGAATCCTCTTGTTTTACAGCACAACCACTAAAAAAAGTGATTGCTGTTATGATTGAAATTGATTTTTTTAGCATTTTTCTCCATTATTAAAATTGAAATTAAATAGTAAATAATTACTATTTTTTCGAATTATTATATACATCTTGATAAGGTATGTTATATTGATCTAATACTTTTTTATACAAATTGACTAATCCAATAATAGTTTCATATTTTGCATTTTTCATACTATTTTTAATGGATTCTTGATTTGTATAACTTCCATACCATAAAAGTTCTGCTTTATCTTCATTTTCAATTAATCCAAAATATTGATAAAGATAATTTCTTGTAATAAAATTCCCTCCACTAGTAAATGCATAATAAGAACCTATATCTGCAAAACTGAACATTCCTGAATAATTTTCACCAATAAATGAATTTCCATATAATTGAAATAAGCCTAAAGATGGTATTCTACGAACTTCATATCCTGATTCTTTCATACAATTCGAATATCTTTCAAAACCATTAGAATCCTTATATAAAATTCCTCCTTTTAAGTATCCATCACATTTATCAATTAATTCAATTGGAACAGTATCCTTAAATATAAATTGTTTTTTGAATTTTTCATAATTCTCACTTTTTTTGTCTATTGATAATAAAACATCTGAAAAAGAAAACATATTATCTAAAGAATCATTATTTTTGAACTCTTTAAGTAGAAGACTATTTGTTGTACCACATCCTGTTAATTCTAAAATTATTACACATAGCAATAGTAAATTATACTTTTTTCTCATACTAATGATTCTAGTTATTTATTTTCAGTTAAATTTTTTTGAAGTTCATCTTTCTTTTTTAAAGAATCTAACACTTCATTTGCATCAAATACAGCTATATTTGATGGTTTTTCTGTATATATTTTTATTAAAAGTTTTGCAGTTGCATCATTATCCATTAAATGACCAGCAATTCCACTTGTTCTTAAGAAAAATGAACTATTTGTAATATCACAAGGATCACTCCCACCAAATGGATTAGAGCTTAAACACTCTTTACTGAATTGTTCATAAGTAGATAATTTTTTATCAGCTAAAGCTTTAGGGGCTACAACTTCAAAATATGTAGCTTTTGAATTTAAAGTGTCCATAGATGCTTTTTGAATACCTGAAATAATATGATTATTTTGTTTTTTCATGCTCATCATTGAATAATCACCACTTGCACCACTATATAAAATATTCCCCTTATCTATATCTTGTTGTGTAATATTTATATTTGGATATTGTTCTTTTAGTTTATTTAGTTCTAAAGTTTTTGCATTAACAGGTTCCATTGGTATATTATTTGACCCACATCCTGTTAATAACGCAGTTGCTGATAATAATGCAACACCTAAAATTGATTTTATGTACATTTCCTTCATTATTATTTATCCTTTATAATTTAATAACTTTTATTATCTATAAAAATAACTTTATAAATGCTTTATAATGAGATATTTATATTATAATAATTTATATATTTTATATTTAATTAAAAGATAACAAAATTAATGATTTGAAAATTGGCTTTTTTTATTGATTTATTCTAAAAATTGCTTGTCCACTTCATTATAAAATACTCTTTTTAATCAACTATACTCTCTTCCCAAATTTTAGAATTTCAAGAGAATTTCATTTTATTTACTTGAAATAAGTCTAATAATAAACATTTTATCTACTTCTTTGGCATTTTCGTTTATAATCTGTTTTAAAATTACGATGTGATAATTATGAACATATCATTAAAGACAAAAGGATTATAATGGGATTAGGTGTAGGAATAGTAGGACTTCCAAATGTGGGTAAATCAACAACTTTTAATGCTTTAACAAAAGCGCAAAATGCAGAGGCACAAAATTATCCATTTTGTACAATTGAGCCAAATAAAGCAATAGTTCCAGTTCCTGATAAAAGATTAACTGCCTTAGCAAAAATCGTTATTCCTGATAAAATCCAACATTCAACTATTGATTTTGTTGATATTGCAGGTCTTGTAAGAGGTGCTTCAAAGGGTGAGGGTTTAGGAAATCAATTTTTATCAAACATTAGAGAAGTTGAAGTTATTTTACATATGGTTAGATGTTTTGAAGATGGAAATATTATCCATGTTGAGGGAGATGTAAATCCTTTAAGAGATATTGAAATCATTGAAACTGAATTAATTTATGCTGATATTTCTCAATTAGAGAAAAAAATTGATAGATTAAAAAAACAATCAAAATCTTCAAAAGAAGCAGCTGCATCTTTAGTTATTGCAGAAGATTTATTTAAACACTTAGAAGAGTTACAACCTGTTAAAACTTATGAAAATCAAGAGAATGAAGTATTTATTTCACTTGATAAAGAGATGAGATTTTTATCAAATAAAGATGTAATTTATGGAGCAAATGTTGATGAAGATTCATTGGCAGATGGTGGAAATAAATTTGTTGATATTTTAAAAGAACACGCAGCAAGTGTTGGCGCTGATGTAATTGTTCTTTGTGCAAAAATTGAAGAAGAACTTGTAGGTCTTGAAGATGAAGAAGCAACAGAGTTTTTAGCAGATTTAGGTGTTAGTGAATCAGGACTAGAGCAAATAATTCATAAAGCTTTTGATAAATTAGGATTACAATCTTATTTTACAGCTGGAAAAGTTGAAGTTAGGGCTTGGACTATTAGAAAGAATACAAAAGCACCACAAGCAGCAGCTGTTATTCATAATGATTTTGAAAAAGGATTCATAAAAGCTGAGGTTATAGCATATGAAGATTTTGTAAATCTTGGTGGTGAAGCAAAATGTAAAGAAGCTGGTAAGTTAAGACTTGAAGGTAAAGAGTATGTTGTTCAAGATGGTGATATTATGCACTTTAGGTTTAATGTATAGTAATTTATTTACTATTGATATAAGTTCTGTTAAAATATAAACAATAAAAATTAGGAGTTTAATTTGTCATCTAATAGTATTTTAGAGAAGATAGAATCTCTTCCACCATTGCCAAAGACAATAATTGAAATAGAAGAGTTTAGAAAAAAACTAAATAAAGAGCCAATAGACTTATTAAAGATAATAGAAAAAGATGCGTTAATAATTTCTACTTTATTGAAAATTTCTAATTCTGCGATGTTTGGATTTCGTTCAAAAGTTGAAACTCCTAGTCGTGCTATAAATCTTTTAGGAATAAATTTTACAATTTCTATCGCAATTGGTGGAACAGTACAAAATTTATTAATGACAAATTTGGAGCCATATGGAATAAATAGTGATGATTTTATGAGAGCTTCAAATATCTCTTCAACATTAGCTAGTTTATGGTTATCAAAAATTGATGTTGAATTAAAAGAAGAGATACTTCTTCCTGCTCTTTTACAAGAAACAGGAAAATTTATTTTAGCTGAACTGATTTTAAACGAAAAAAAATCTGAAGATTTCAAAAATAAAGTTGCATTAGGTAAAAATTTAGAAGAGGTTGAACTCGAGTTATTAGGTGTTACAACTTCTCAAATAACAGCTCAAATATTTAGACATTGGAAATTAAGTGATAACTTGATTAATATGATTGAGCATGTTGATGATATATCAAATGCAAGTGATGATTTTAAAAGAAAATCTCAAATTTTAGATGTAATTAAAACAGCATGTAATATAAAAGAGCCATTGAGTGATGCAAATATTGAAAAAGCAACTTTAAAAGCTGTAGCTTATGGTTTTGATAAAAAAGTATTTGAAAAAGCTATTGAAGTATTACAAGATAGATTATTAGACGAACTTTAATTCTTACAAACCTTGAAGTAGAATATCCCAAAGGTATTCTACTTCTTCATCATTAAAATTAATCACTTTCTTCTTTTCAAATAAATCTCTCATTTTACTTATTTCAAAAGCTTTTGAGTGAGTACATGTTGCATGAACAGGGAGAAATCCTCTCACAAGAGACACATCATCATTTATAATATTTTCACAAATTAAGCACTCTAAATCACTGTGTAGTCGCCCTTCATACTCTATTAAAGAGATATAAGATTCGCAAATGGCTCTTAGCGCATTTTGTTTTATCATAACATGAACAAGATTTTCTAAACAGTAAAAATAAAAGGCGTCAATTCCTTCTATATCTTTTAAATGAGGGTAAAAAAGTTTTATATATCTTTGCCAGCAGTACATTTTTTCATTATCAAGAATCCAAGGAAATCCCAGTTGAATCACATCTTTCAATCTAGGAATTGTAGACCTTGTATTCTCAAGTTCAAAATCAATTTTATAACCTAAGTTTATATTAGAGTGTCTAGCTCCATAAAATCTGTAAGTTGTCATAACCTCATGTTCTGTTAAAATTGATACAATTAAATCATCATCTTTTACAGGTTTAATATCAATAATATAACCTTGCATAAAAAAATTAGTCCTCGTCTTCTTCTTTTAACATTTCATTAATTTCTTCAATGATTTCTTTGCACTCTTCATCATCAAGTTCACCTTTTTCTAAGTCAGCTAACATATCTTCAAAATCTTTTTTCATCTCTTGCATTTCAGTTAATTCTTCTTTTGTACTGTCATCATCTTTTTTTGCAGCGATTATTTCAAATAACTCATCAATATAATCTTCAATTTCAACAAGTACTTCATTTTTTATTAAATCTTCTAATTCTTTTTGGATACTCATTTTTACACCTTTTTTTAAATTTATGGATTATAACAAAAAAGAACTACTCTTTTGCTTCAATATTATCATATGATTTTTCTGCTAGAATATGTTAAATAATTATGTAAGGAAAGTAAATGGCAGAATTTAATAATGTTTCTATTGCTAAAGCAGCAAACATTCTTTTTGAGGGAAATATTACTAGTAGAACAATTGTATTAGAAGATGGTTCTAGAAAAACATTAGGAATTATGTTACCAGGAGAGTATGAATTAAATACGGTTCATAAAGAAGTTATGGATATTCAAAGAGGTGTTTTAGAAGTTATGTTACCAGCACAAGATTGGGTAAAATACGAAGGACCAGCATCATTTGAAATTCAAGCTAATTCAAAATTCAAATTAAGAGTACATAGTTTAGTTGACTATTGTTGTTCTTTTATAAAAAATCACTAATTTCTAGTTTGTCATTTATTCACAATGCGATAAAATCGCATTGTAATAAGACTTATTTTAACATCTCTTCTTTTATTTCCTCAAAACTTACAAGACTTTTACCAAAGTGATCCACCATAAATTTTTGTGCTTCATCTTTATTTTTAAAAGGGATTAATTCTTCACCCATTGGGCCATAAATATTTGAACCAATTACATAATAAGCTTTTTTAGCATCAATTAATTCAAGAGTATAATAATCAGTTGCATTGATTTGAGAAATATCATCTTTTGTGTGAGTATGTTCATATTTTGATGGATTAAAATAGAATTTCATCATATCTCTTACTCCATCAAAATAGTGAGTATGTCCATCTTTTAATTGAATTTGAGCTACCCATTTTGGAAATTTTGAAACAAACATTCCACATACTGGACACTTTGCATCTTCTGGTACTTTCATCATTTTTGATTTGTCAACGGCTAACATTGGGTCATATAAATAAATTGATACAGCTTGTAACATTTGAGAATCTAAATTTTTGCAAATATTATTATCAATTAAATATTGTTTTGCTTCTCCAATAGAATTAAACTCTTTTAATTCTTCTTTATTACATAAAGAATCAAATATCTTTTTCCCTTTTTTTGCCATAGGAATTCTTTTTTCTTCTAATTTCTTATTATCTTTATCTAATCCTTCTTTTGAAATTTTTAAACTCTCATCAAAAGAGTGAATCTCACCACCAAACTCTTTTTGAAATTTAACAGCTGCTTCTTTTGAAGAAAATGCATATTTACTAACAGGACTCATGGTTCCTGGTTTTGAACTTCCAACAACATAAAAAGCTTTTGCTGCATCAATTAATTTTAATGAGTTAGTATCTACAACTTGGATATTTTTTATTTTGTCATGATAATCTTCATGAATCTGTGCTTGACAATGAAGAGAACAATACTGCTCTTTATGACCATTTTTAAACTCCGTAACATGGTTTGTTTTATAGAATTTTGTTAAAGGCATACCACAAACATCGCAAAACTCTTTTGAAGAATTAGTCTTAACTAAAGTTGCATCTTTTGCTTTTACAGTTTGAAACATTTCACTTGCATTTAAATTTGTAAAAATTAATACAAATAAAAACATAAGTGTCATTGAAATATTTTTCATAATCTTTCCTTATAATTAATATTTTAAGATTATAATTAAAAGATGTTAAATATTTGTTAATTAGTATGATATTTAAAATTAATTATTTAAGGTGATAAGATTTAGAAATTATAGTTTTATTTGAAATTTGTTTACAAATGAGTATATAACATAAAAAAAGGCAAGAGATAAAAACCTCTTGCCTTTTCGATACAGTAGGGCTTAGAGCTTATTCAGCTACAGATACTTCTACTGGTGTACCTTCCCAGATACCATGTTTTGTACAGTAACCGTGAGCTACTAAAGTTAATTTTTTACCAGTTGGAATAATTGTAAATGTAGTTGTATTATGAGCTTTAACATTTCCTAATGTTCCTGGAACATAAGAAGCTTTTGCTAATTGTGTATCACCATTAAATAGTGTTACAGACTCAATATAATGATCGAAATCATCTGGATGAGTATATTCGTTACCCATTTTTACAGTTACTTCAAATGGCTCACCTGCTTTTGCAGTTGCAGCACAGTGAATAAATGGACTGTGTCTATCAATTAAATCTTTTTTTGCTTCTCTTTCTACAGTATCAATATCAACATATTTGTTAATTTTTGGCATATTTGTCTCCTAATAAAATTATTTAAGCAAATATTATACACTAATTAATTTAAAATAAATAGGATATTATTTATCCACTTTGTAAATTATTTAAAAACTCTAAAAGTTCGTGTATATTTTGCACATCTTTGATATAATTGCGCATGAATAAAGAAGAATATTTTATAAAACAATTTTCAAATAACAAAATTATTGGTGATGATGGTGCTTTTATTGATGGATTTGTTTACTCAATGGATGCTTTTTTTGAGAATGTACATTTCAAAAAAGAGTGGATGAGTTTAAAACAAATTGCCTATAAATCAATGATTGTAAATATTTCGGATGCAATTGTGATGAACGCAATTCCTTTATATGCACTTCTAAGTGTTGCTATTCCAAAATCATATACAAATGAAGATTTAAAAGAGTTATCAAAAGGTTTTAAAAAAGCGGCTCGTAAATTTGGAATACAAATTATTGGTGGAGATACAATATCAAACGAAAAGCTTGATATTTCAATTACAATTATTTCAAAAACTTCAAATCCAGTTTTAAGATCTGGAGTTAAAAAAAATGATTTGCTTTGTTATACAGGGACTTTAGGTTCTTGTAAAGAGAATTTAGAAAGTTTATTTCAAAATAAAGAGATATCTAAAAAATCAAAATTTATAAAACCAAAGCTAAAACCATATTTTTTTTATGAAATAGCACCTTTTATTACAGCTTCAATGGATATTTCTGATGGACTGTTTTTTGAATTAGAAAAGTTATCAAAAGCAAGTAATGTTGGTTTTGAATTTTTTAATGAAATTGATGACAGTATTGGAAGTTCTGGTGAAGAGTATGAGATTCTTTTTTCTTTTGATGAAAAGAATTTAGACAAAATAAGTAAAATAGCAAAAAAACACAAAGTAGAATTAAACATATTTGCAAAAGCAATAAAAGGTAAATATAGAACTGCTTGTAAAAATCATCATTTTTAGTCATTAGGTAAAAAGAACAATTCGTTGTTCTCTTTAGAGTTTTGCTACTTTTAACAATTTTTTATAAATTGTGTTAAAAAGTAGTTAAAAAATATCGGTTCCTTTAAATTAGGAACTTAATTTAAAGGAAAAATATTGGAACAATTACAAAGATATTTAAATCACTCAAAAATTGATGTGGTTTTTAAACAAAACAAAGATGATTTCGTGGTTACGGAAATTCCTTTATATGAATTCTCAGGAGAGGGTGAACATCTAGTTTTAAAAATTAGAAAAAAAGATTTAGCAACTTGGGATGCTATTGAGATGTTAGCAAAATATTTAAATTGTAGTAGTAGAGAGTTTGGATATGCTGGATTAAAAGATAAAAATGCAATGACAGTTCAATCAATTTCAGTTCATAGAAAATATGAAGAGGCTTTAAAATCTTTCCAAAATGATAATTTAAAAATCCTTGAAACAACTTATCATAATAACAAAATAAAAGTAGGGCACTTAAAAGGTAATAAATTTTTTATTAGACTAAAAAGAGTAGGTTCTATTGAAAAAAGAAAAATTGAAGAAGCTTTGGGTTCAATTGTAACTCATGGAATTCCTAACTATTTTGGTTTTCAAAGATTTGGAATTGATGGGGATAATTATAAAAAAGGTAAAGATATTATTGATGGAAAACTAAAAGAGAAAAGAAGAAATTTAAAGCAAATGTATATCAATGCTTATCAAAGTTATCTTTTTAACTCTTGGCTTTCAAAAAGAATAGAAATATCAAAATTAATTGAAGCTTTTGAGCCAAAAGAGATTTATCAAAAATTGAATTTACCCCTTGATGTTGTAAAACAAATGAAAAAACAAAAACATCCATTTAAATTAATGACTGGGGATTTACTTTCTCATTATCCATTTGGAAAGATCTTTACTATTGAAAATTTAGAAGAAGAATCGCAAAAATTCAATGAAAGAGATAGAGTTCCAACAGGACTTTTAAGTGGAAATAGGGTGAAAAATTCAGTTGATTTAGCTTATGAAATTGAAAAAGAGTTTGAAGAAAAAACTGGTGAAGATGGAGCACGAAGATTCGCTTGGATTTTCCCTGAAGATATTTCAAGTAATTATAAAGAAGAAAAAAACTGGATGGAATTACAATTTTATCTACCAAAGGGCTGTTATGCAACAGAAGTAATTGCTGAAATTATTCATTAATTATTAAATAAATATAAAATCTATTAAGTTAAAGTAAGTTACACTAACTTTAATATTTAAAATAAAGGAAATTTATGACATATGAAGAGTTGATAGCCCAATTATGTGAAGTAATAAAAGAGTCAGAGATTAATGCCCAATTAATTTATGACAACGCAGAATCTTTAGAACAAGTTATAAATGACTTAGAAATTACTTCCCATAAAAAAGACAAAATTGTTAGTAAAATTTCTGATATTTTTGGTCTATTACAACATCAAGATTTACATAGACAAAAGATTGAAAGAGTTGTGAATTTTGTTTGTGAGAAAAATGATATAGATAAAACTCAATATAATATTGCACCAAGCGCAAAGAATATTGACTCATCAGATGAAACTCTTTCAGATGATGAATTAGAAGCCTTAATTAAACAAATGCAAGCTTAGAATAAAAGAAGTTTATCTTCTTTTATCCTTTTATTTTTTACAAGCTTCCTTTTTTACATTATTTAAATTTCCAAATATTTTTAAAGCATCAGTTTCAACTTCTTTTGCATTTTTATTTAAAGTATCATTTGACTCTTTATTAGAATTTGAATTTACCAAGATTTGAAGTTTATCATGGAAGTTTTTATTTAAAGTCTCAATGTTTTTCATTATTTCCATATCAACTTTTTTGCCTGAGTTTATATGATTTTCACACCATTTTGTTAGACCATTGTTTTGATCAACTTTAAATGGTTTATAATCACCTAATTTAGCATAAACTTTATCTTTTGTATTTAATAAATCAACTTTTAATAAAGCTGTATCATATACTAAGTCCACATCACAAACCTTATCTAAGGAATCTTCTAAAAATGAAGCTCTTGATGCTGCTGTTACTAATGAATTTGACATAGATGCAATATTTGAAGCCATTACAGAAATTTGATCGGCAACTTGTGCATTTTTTTGTGTAGCTTGATCTAACATATTTATTGCATCATTAATTTGAACTATACCTTTTTCTTGCTCTTTTGAAGCAATTGCTACTTCATTTATTGTTAAGATTGTATTTGAGATATTTTCATTTAATTCTTTATACCCTTCAATCATATCATCAGATATATTTTTACCTTCTTTTGCTTTCATTCTAGCTAATTCAACGATATGTTTAATCTCACGAGCTGCATCAGCACTTCTATTTGCAAGATTTCGCACTTCTGCTGCAACAACAGCAAATCCTTTTCCTGCTTCTCCTGCAGTTGCAGCTTCTACGGCTGCATTTAAAGAAAGAATATTTGTTTGAAACGCAATCTGATCAATAACTTCAATTGCAACATTAATTGAACTTACTTCTTTATTTATTTCATCCATTGAAGTAGCAGTTTTATTTGCTAAATCTTGTCCATTTTTTGCTGAAGTTGTAACATTTTGCGCTAGTTGAGTCATCTTAATTGTAGCTTGTGTATTTGCTTGAATTGTAGATGTAATTTCTTCTAATGCAGCTGCAGTTTCTTCAAGGGATGATGCTTGTTGATTAGAAGATGTTGATAAGTGATTTGAGGCACTAGAAAGAGTCTGCGTACTTTCATTTAAAGAATTTCCAGTATTCATAACCATTGCTAATATTTCAGATGTATTATTTCCTACAAGTTTAATTCCAGCTGTTAATGAACCTAGATTTCCATAAATACCATCATCATCCATTTTAAAATCATATTTTGATTCAGAATAATATCTTAGTGTTTCATTTATTTTATCTAAAGTCTCTTTTGTACTTAAAATCATAGCATTTAATCTATTTTTTAAATCCTCAACATGGGGATTTGAAGCAGTTCCATTTACCTTATAAACAAAAAATCCATTTGCAGTTTTTTCTAAAATATCACTTGCTTCTTCTATAACTTTTTCATCTTGTTTTAATCCAGCTCTTACTTTATCCATGTATGCATTAAATAAACTTGCTACTTCACCTATTTCATCTTTTGATTCAACTGCTAGTGATATGTTTGTGTCATTTGAATGTAATAGATTTTCAAATCCATTTTTTAGTTTGCCAATAGGATTTGTTGCTCTTCTTACAATAAAGAAAATTAATCCAATAGTTACCAAAGCTAATATTGCAGAAATAATTGAAATTTCTGTAATTAATGCTTTTATTTTTGTATCTGCTTCATCTAATGAAAAAGTTAAATCCATAACACCAATAACATCACCTTCTTGCTGATTTGCATGACACATTAAACACTCTTGTGATGCAACCATTGGTTTTACCATTCTTAAAAGATGACCATTCTCATCTTTTGTTTGTAAGAGTAAAGGCTTTTTTGTCTCAAATGTTTTTAGTACATCTTTATCTGTTGAATATGTTTTCTCTGATGGATATAATTCCAGCAAAGATTTTCCTCTTGCAACAGTTAAGTTTTTTACACCTTTAATTGTTCTAGCATCATCTTCTGCTTTTACTATTTGAACTGGATCACCTGTATTCATTGCATTTCGAAGACTTTGGAACATCGCAGAATTTAACATTTCTAAATTCTCTTTAGTTTTCTCAATGGAATCTTTTGTGACTTTTGATGTTGTGAAATATACTACGGTAATACTACTTAGTGACATTAAAATAAATAAAGCAACAATAATCTTATTGCTTATTTTTTTTGTTATTAATTCAATCATCAAACCAGCCTTTTTGTTTAAGTGTAATTATTATATAATGAAGTTTATATATTAAATATTAATTGAATATTAAATTGAACATTTTATTAAAATAAAGAGTAAAATAATGATAGTGGGACTTATAGGTAAAATAACAAAAAAAGAGCCAACATTATTAAATGTAAATGTTAGTGGAATAATTTATGAAGTTTTTGTTTCATTAAATTGTAGTTCAAAAATTATTTCTGATGATGTTAAACTAGAAATTACACATATAATAAGAGAAGATTCTCAGTCATTATATGGTTTTTTAGATGTAAATGAGAAAAAACTTTTTGACACAGTAATTAAAATAAATGGAGTAGGACCCAAAGTTGCCCTTGCAATTTGTTCAACATTTACTCCAACTTCTTTTGCACAAATAGTAAGTGAAAATGATGTTACAATGCTAAAAAGAGTTCCTGGCCTTGGACCAAAAGGTGCAAGTAGAATATTAGTTGAACTTTCAGGCTTTATTGTTGATTCCCATGATGGAAGTGATAATAGCGCTCTTTCTTCTGCTTTTGAAGCTGCACTTGCACTTGAATCATTAGGATTCAAAAAAGATTTAGTTTCTAAAGTATTAAAAACTTGTGTGAGTGGAAATACAAGTGATTTAGTAAAAGAAGCACTTAAAAAATTACAAAAATAAAATATATTTATAAAAAAGGAATTTGATGAAAATAGCTATAGTTTTTGGCGGAGTAAGTTTTGAACATGAAATCTCAATAGTAAGTTCAATTGCTATGAAAGATGTTTTAAAAGATGAGTTAATTTATCTGTTTTTAGATGCATCAAGAGATTTGTACCTTATTCCAACTAATATTATTAAGTCAAAACTGTTTAGTTCAGGTGAATACAAAAAATTTGATAAGGTTTATTTTCAAAAAGGTGGCTTTTATAAAAAAGGTGGACTTTTTTCAAAAGAACAAAGTATTGATTATGATGTAGTTTTAAATCTTTCTCATGGTGGTGATGGTGAAGATGGAATAATATCGTCTGTTTTAGATTTTTATAATATTCCTTTTTTAGCTCCAAGAACTGAAGCTTGTGTTGTAAGTTCAAATAAATTTTTAACAAAAGGTTATGCTTCAAGTGTTGGAGTTAATACTTTAGATTATAAATATTTTACAAAAGGTGACAAAGTTGTTGTTGATAGTTTTCCAGCAATTTTAAAACCAGTTAAACTTGGAAGTTCAATTGGTGTTTCTATTGTAAAAACACAAGAAGAGTTAGACTATGCACTTGATGTGGCTTATGAGTTTGATAATGCTGTAATTATTGAGCCATTTATAAGTGGAGTAAAAGAGTACAACTTAGCAGGAACAAAAGTAAATGGTGAATTTAGATTTTCTATTATTGAAGAGCCACAAAAAGCTGAATTTTTAGATTTTGATAAAAAATATTTAGACTTTTCAAGAACTTCAAAAGCTTTAGAAGTTGATTTAGGTGAAAAATTAAATGAAGAGATAAAAGAAGCATTTAGAAGACTTTATAATAATTTATTTGAAGGTTCAATCATTAGATGTGATTTTTTTGTTGTAAATGATACCGTTTATTTAAATGAAATAAATTCAATTCCTGGATCTATGGCAAATTATTTGTTTGAAGATTTTGCATCATTATTTCACGATGTTGCAACTACACTTCCCTCAAAAAAACATGTTCCAATTACTTATGATTATGTTAATAAAATACAAGCAAGTAAAGGAAAATAAATCTTGGCAACAAAAAATTTAATTGTTGATAATAAAAATTTTGATATTTCTTATGAAATAGTAAACCCAACAGCAAAAAAAGATATAATTTTTTTACATGGTTGGGGTTCAAATAAAGATATTATGAAAAATTCATTTTCTTCTTATTTGAAAGATTTTAGACATATTTATATAGATTTACCAGGATTTGGAAAAAGTTTAAATAAGTATGTTTTAACAACTAAAGATTATGCCAAAGTTGTTGATGAGTTTTTAAATCTTTTATTATCTTCAAAAGATGTAATAGCAGGACACTCTTATGGTGGAAAAGTTGCCACATTGTTAAATCCTAAAAATTTAGTTTTATTAAGTAGTGCTGGAATTTTAGAAGAAAAACCATTTGATGTTAAATTTAAGATTTTTTTCGCAAAAGTTTTTAATGCTTTAGGATTAAAAGGTTTTACAAAAAAATTTAGAAGTTCAGATGTTAATACAATGAGTGAAAATATGTACGCAACTTTTAAAAATGTTGTAAATGAAGATTTTACATCATCTTTTTCCGAATTTTCAAATAATGCTTTAGTTTTTTGGGGAGAAAAAGATACAGCAACTTCTTTAGCATCGGGAAAGAAAATGGCATCTTTATTAAAAAAATCAACTTTTACATCTTATGATGGTGATCATTTCTTCTTTGTAAAAAATGCAAAAAATATAAGTGAGAGAATTGAAAATGGAATACTTTAATATTATTACGCACATTATTTTAATAATGAGTTTAGGTTGGTATTTAATTACTAATCTTCAATGGTATAACTATAAATTAGAAAGAGTTATTTTAAAACACCATAAATGGCAATGGCATATTACATATTTTCTATCGCCAATAATTCTTTTTTATATAATTCCTGAGCCTTATTATGCGGTTTATTTTTATGTAATATATATGACAAGTTTTGTTTTATGGAATAAAAAATTAGATCATTCTTTAATTTTAACTGCAAGAGTAAAAAGGTTTTTAACTATATTACTTTTTCTAACATTTGCAATAACAGCCCTTTGTTTATCAAGTCCAGATTGTAATAATACATTTATTTTTGTTCCACTGATTTTAGTTTATGCAATTTCAACAATTTTGGAAAAGATATTTTTTATATCTTTTAAACACAAAGCCAAACAAAGATATCAAAGTATTGCTGGACTTAGAACAGTTGCAATTACTGCATCTTTTGGTAAAACATCAATTAAAAATTATTTATATCACGTTTTAAAAAATAAATATAAAGTATATAAAACTCCAAGAAGTGTAAATACAATTGGAGGGATTGTACTTGATGTAAATAGAGATATTCCTTTAGATACACAAATTTATATTGCAGAAGCAGGTGCCAGAGTAAAAGGTGATATTGAAGAAATCACTATGTTTTTAGAACCTCAAATTTGTGTTATTGGAAGTGTTGGTGAACAACATATTGAGTATTTTAAAACACTATCAAATATAATTCACACAAAAATGGAAATCTTAAAATCTCCAAAAATGAAAATGGGATTTGTTCATGAATCAGTTCCTCTTAAACCATATGCTTCTATTACAAAATTTCCAAACAATTTGCATATTACAAAAAGTAATTTAGATGGAATTTGGTTTGATGTTGAAGTCGCTGGTAAAATTGAACATTTCCAAGCTCCAATCTTAGGAAGTTTTAATGCAGTAAATTTAACAGCTGTTATTTTAGTGTCTCACTATTTAGGTATGAGTATAAATGAGATAAAAATGGCATTATGTACACTTCCTCAAGTAGAGCACAGACTTCAAAAAATTGAAGCAGGTGGAAAAATTATAATTGATGATTCATTTAATGGTAATCTAACAGGAATGTTAGAGGCTGTAAATATCTGTGCAACACATACAGGTAGAAAAGTAATAATAACTCCAGGTCTTGTTGAATCAACTGATGAAGCAAATATTTTATTAGCAAAAGAGATAAATAAAAACTTTGATTTTGTTATTTTAACGGGAAGTTTAAATACACATCTATTTAGTGCAAATATAGATAAAGAAAAAGTTTATATTTTAAAAGACAAAGCATTAATGGAAGCAACTTTAGCAAAAACAACAAGAGCTGGTGATTTGATTTTATTTGCAAATGATGCACCAAACTTTATATAAAATAAGGAAATAAAATGGAACATTTATATGCACCATGGCGATATAATTATGTAAGTGAAGAGAAAATAGAAGGTTGTGTATTCTGTCATATTGCTAAAAATATTGATGATGAAAAGATGCAAGTTTTATTTGCAGATGAACACTGTTATATTGTAATGAATAAGTTTCCCTATAGTCCAGGCCATATGATGGTTATTCCATTTTTTCATACATCAAATATTGAAGATTTACCAGATGAAGTTTGGACGCAAATGAGCATACGAGTAAAACAAGGTGTAAAACTATTAAAAGAAATTATGCCATGTGAGGGTGTAAATATTGGAATGAATCTTGGAAAAGCAGCAGGTGCAGGTATTGAACAACATGTTCACTATCATATGCTTCCGCGATGGCTTGGTGACACAAATTTTATAAGCTCTATTAGTGGAGCTAGAATTTATCCAGCTTCATTTGATGAAATTTTCAGAAAATTAAAAGATAATGCTTCAAAATATTTTATTTAAGTGATATTTCATTTAAACCAATAAATAAAAGAGTAAAATAACAACTAAAATGATTTAGGAGTTATTTTGAAATTTAATGTAAAAACTTTTTATAAAAACAACTTTGTTTATAATAGTAAAGAAAAATTGTCTAAACTTACAATTTTCTTTATTATTGTGCTTGATATACTTATTTATAGTACTCTAAATTTGGGAATTGATTTTCAAACTAGAGTTTTAAATAGTCCTTATGTAACATTCCCTTACAAATGTCGAGATGTAATTAATAACTCTTACCTTGGTGATTTTAAACAATATATTTATTCAAATGATAATTATACTAGCAACTATTATAATGATAAGTACCAAGATATAAAAGATACTTTAGTTGATAATAGATGTAAAAAAGTAAATATAAAAGTTGAATCTGTTAAAAAAGAGCACGATATTAAACAACTAATTACAAGTTATAATAAGTTATTAAACAGTGAAAATAAAATAAATGATGAACTTTATTATATAAAAGAGAATTATAATACAGTTTTATTTGAAAAAATTAGTTCACAAAATACAGATAAATCAATAATAAAAGATAATCTTACAACGCAAAATATCAAAGAAAAATATGATTCATATCAAAAAGAATTAGAAAAAATACAAAAAAATAAAGAAGAGTTTAACAATAACTTTAATCAATCAAAAAGTGTAAATGATTTAATTTCTTATGTAAATGAAAATAAAGAACAAATAAATAATGATATAGAAAAATCAAATAAAGAGTATAGTATAAAAATAGAATTGATTACTTTACTATTTTTACTTCCTTTAGTTTCGATATCTTTCTATTTAATGAAAAGATATTTGATAAAAGAAAAGTATATATTATATGTAATGTTTAAAAATATTTTTATAATAACACTAATACCAACTCTTATATCAATATTTAGTTCTATTTATGACTTATTGCCAAAAATATTTATACAAAAAGTTATGAATTTCTTTTATACTTTAGAAATTCCTTTTGTAGTTTACTATTTTGTAATTATTATATTTGTTTTTATATTTGGATTTTTAATAATAAAAGTACAAAAAAGATACAAAGAAAATAACAATAGATTAAAGAATAATAGTATAAGTAAAATAGAGTCTTATAATAAAAATATTTGTAATAATTGCGGAAATAGTGTTGATTTTAAAACAATAAATTTTTGTCCTTGTTGTCAAAATCAACTAAGAATTGAGTGTAACGAATGCCACCATATGACAATAAAAGGTTTATCTTATTGTACTAATTGTGGGAATAATATAAAAGATTAAAAGGAGAAGAAATGAAAAGAGATGTGATAATAATAGGTGGTGGAGTTGTAGGACTTATGACTGCTTATTCTTTACAAAAAGCTGGAAGAAGTGTAACAGTTATAGATGAAACAGATATAAGTGATAATACTTCTTTTGGGAATGCTGGTTTACTTTCAGCCTTTGATAAAACTCCATTATCAAATCCAGGTGTAGTTCTTGATACTCTTAAACTAATGATAAAAGGAGAATCACCTGTAAATATTCATCCAAAATTAGATTATAAACTCTTTCGTTGGCTTTTTAAATTTGTCCAAAGTGCAAATGAAGATAGATTAAAAAGAACCTTAGCCTTATTTGAAAAATATGGACAAATAACAATTGATAGATATAAACAAATGCAAATTGATGATGGTTTGGATTTTGATTTTCACCATGATGGAATGCTTAGTGTTTTTACAGAAGAAAAAAGTTATGAAAAAAAACTTGCAAAATATAATTTTGTTGATAATGACAGATTTGAAATTTTTGATAGTGCAAAAATAAAAGAGTATTTACCTTTAGGAAATGAAAAAATAAAAGGTGCAATACTATTTAAAAGAAATGCTCATTTTGATCCAAAAAGAGTAATGCTTGAAATGAAAAACTATTTATCAAAAAATGGTGTTGAATTTATTTTAAATGAAAGAATAAGTAACATCAAATTCAAAGATAAAAAAGTTGCAAGTATTAGTTCCGCTTTAAATACTTACGAAGCAGAAACTTATGTTTTATCTACAGGTTACCAAACTTTATTATCTGATATTAGAAAAAAAGAACTTATGCTGACTCCTGCAAAAGGTTATAGTATAACTTTTACTATGCCAAAAGAGTTAGAACCCAAAACTTCAACACTGTTTGCTGATTTATTTATAGTTATGACTCCAAGAAGAAATGATGTAAGAATTACTTCAAAACTAGAATTAGGTTCAACAGATCCAAGAGTTATAAAAGAACAAATAGAAAGTATAAAAGAAAATTTCAAAAAATATACAATTCCTTTTGAAATGGAAGATATTGTTGAATGGAGTGGATTTAGACCACTAACGCCAAATGATATGCCCTTAATTGGAAGAGATGAAGAGTACAAGAACTTAATCTACGGAATGGGTCTAGGATGGCTAGGAATGACATTCGCTCCAAGTGTAGGAGAAATCCTAAAAGATTTGATAATTAAAGATTCAGAAAACAAAAATAATGATGATATTTTACTTTTCTCAGGATTTTACCAAGGATAAGAATTTTATTCTTATCCTTAATGGAAACTTATTATACTCCATAAACTATCAATATTGTCCTTTATAAAAGGAAATAAAAATAAGAACTTTTTCTGTGAAGCCCCATAATACTTGACATTTAACTACTATTAAGTTATAATCCGCGTCCACTAAATGTGGTTAGAGTGCATTTATGCGCATCTAACGAGTTCTTTAAAGGAAAAAAATGGAAAAAATTAGATTAAAGCTTAAAGCTTATGATCACAGAGTTTTAGACAGAAGTGTTGCTTCAATTGTTGAAGCCGTTAAAAGAACTGGTGCTGATTTGAGAGGTCCAATCCCTCTTCCTACAAAAATCAGAAGATATACAGTTATTAAAGGTCCTCACGTAAATAAGGATTCTAGAGAGCAATTTGAAATCAGAGTTCATTCAAGAATTATTGATATTATAGCTGCAACTCCAGATACTGTAGATTCGTTAATGAAACTTGACTTAGCTCCTGAAGTTGATGTTGAAGTTAGATCTATGGGTCAAGAATAAGAAGAAAGGGTAATATAGATGGAATTTATAGTTCAAAAAATCGGTATGAGTAGAACAGTTTCTGTTCCAAGTACTCCTGTTACACTTTTAAAAGTTCTTGATACTAAAGTGTGTGAAGTGACTGACGGTGTAGCAATTGTATCTTATAGCAATGGTAAAAAATTTAACAAAGCTATCGAAGGTATACAAAAAAAATACAACTTGTCTAAAGAGTTTAACAGATTTGCAACAATGACTGTAGCAAATGCTGAAGCTGGTGATTTAGATGTTTCTGGATTAAGTGAAGCACAAACGTTAAAAACAACTTTTAAAACAAAAGGTAGAGGGTTTACTGGAGCTGTTAAAAGATGGAATTTTGCGGGTGGTAGAGCATCACACGGTCACAGAATGGGTAGAAGAGTTGGTTCAATCGGTAACTGCGAATGGCCAGGTAGAGTTCAGCCAGGTAAAAAAATGCCAGGGCAATACGGAAATACAAATGTATCTGTTAAAAATGATGTTATTTCATTTGACGCTGAAACTGGAATTTTAGTTCTTAAAGGTTCAGTATCTGGTCCAAACGGAGCATTAGGAAAAGTAAAGGTTGCTAAATGAGCAAAGCAATAGTATTAAATGAAAAATTTGAAAATAGTGGTGAAGTAGTTTTACCAGCTAGTTATGAAGAAATTAACAAACATAATTTATATTTATATGTTAAATCTTACTTAGCGGCATTAAGATCAAATACAGCAAGAGCTAAAACAAGAGCTGAAGTAAGCGGTGGTGGTAAAAAACCTAAAGCTCAAAAAGGTTCTGGTGCAGCTAGATGGGGTTCAAAAAGATCTCCTTTATTCGTTGGTGGGGGTCAAGCATTTGGACCTACTAAAAGAAACTATAACCAAAAAGTTAACAAAAAACAAAAAGCATTAGCATTAAAATATGCTATCAATGCTCAAGCAAATAATAGTACTTTATTTGTTGTTGATTCAATTACTATTGAGTCAGGAAAAACTAAAGAAGCAGTTGCAGTTTTAGGTAAAATAAACAAAAGAGATACATTAATTGTATGTGATACAATTGATGAAAAAACTTACTTAGCGTTTAGAAACATTAAAAACTGTTATATGGTTGAAAAGCAAGAAGTTAACGCTTATTTAATTGCTGCATACCACTCAGTACTTATTGAAAAATCAGTACTTGATGCATTAACAAAAGAGGCTTAAGATGGCAGATATTACAGATATTAAAGCAATATTATATACAGAAAAAACAATTGAGCTTCAAGAAAATGGTGTAATCGTTGTTCAAACTAGTCCTAGAATGACTAAAAACGGTTTAAAAGAAGTATTTAAAGAATATTTTGGAGTAACTCCTTCAAAAGTAAATTCTTTAAGACAAAATGGTAAAGTAAAAAGATTTAAAGGGAAAATAGGTAAAAGACCTGATTTCAAAAAATTCTATGTAACATTACCAGAGGGCGCAGCAATTGCGAACCTTTCAGCTTAAGGGGATTATAGATGGCAATTAAAAAATTTAGACCAATAACTCCTGCAAGAAGATTTATGTCTGTTATGGATACTTCAGATATTACTTCTAAACCAACTGTAAAATCTTTACTTGTAAGAGTAAAAGCAAACGCTGGTAGAAATAATAACGGTAGAATTACATCTAGACACAAAGAAGCAGGTGCTAAAAAATTATATAGAATTATTGATTTCAAAAGAGATAAATTCGGTGTTGAAGGTACAATTTCAACTGTTGAATACGATCCATATAGAAACTGTAGAATTTGTTTAGTTACTTACCTAGACGGTGATAAAAGATATATCATTCAACCATCTGGATTAAAAGTTGGAGATAAAGTACAAGCTGCTGAATCTGGACTTGATATCTTACCTGGTAATGCAATGAGATTAATGAGTATCCCTGTTGGAACAATGGTTCATAATATAGAAATGAAACCAGGTAAAGGTGGACAAATCGCTAGATCTGCTGGTGGATATGCTCAAATTATGGGTAGAGAAGACAAATATGTTATCATGAGATTACCATCTGGTGAAATGAGAAAAATTCTTGGTGTTTGTATAGCTACAATTGGTGTAGTTGGAAACGAAGATTTCTCTAACATGGTTGTTGGTAAAGCTGGTAGAAGTAGACACCTTGGTATTAGACCTCAAACTAGAGGTTCAGCAATGAATCCTATTGATCACCCTCATGGTGGTGGTGAAGGTAAAACTAACTCTGGTAGACATCCTGTTACTCCATGGGGTATGCCAACTAAAGGTTATAAAACTAGAAAGAAAAAAGCTAGTGATAAACTAATCATTTCAAAAAGAAAGAAGTAAGGGTTTAAGATGGCAAGATCGATAAAAAAAGGTCCATTCGTAGACGCACACCTAATGAAGAAAGTTATCAAAGCTAACGAAGCTAATGATAAAAAACCAATTAAAACTTGGTCAAGAAGATCTACTGTATTACCAGATATGATCGGATTAACTTTCAATGTGCACAATGGAAGAAACTTCGTTCCAGTTAATGTTACTGAGAACCATGTTGGATATAAATTAGGTGAATTCGCACCAACTAGAACATTTAAGGGCCATAAAGGTTCTGTTCAAAGAAAGGCATAAGAATGGCTAAAGCAATATTAAAATTTATTAGACTTTCTCCAATTAAAGCTAGATTAATAGCTAGAGAAGTTCAAGGAATGAATGCAGAGTATGCAATCGCATCTTTACAATTTACTCCAAATAAAGCTGCTGGAATTATTTCAAAAGTTATAGCTTCAGCTGTAGCAAATGCAGGTTTAGATCCAGTTGACGCTGTTGTTGTATCTGCAAGAGTTGATAAAGGTCCAGTTCTTAAGAGATTTACTCCAAGAGCAAGAGGTTCTGCTTCTCCAAGACACAAACCAACTGCACATATTATGATTGAAGTAGCTGCTGCAACTAAAGGAGATAAGTAATGGGTCAAAAAGTTAATCCAATAGGTTTAAGATTAGGTATTAATAGAAATTGGGAATCAAGATGGTTTCCTAAATTTGAAACAATGCCAGCAAACGTTGCAGAAGATGACAAAATCAGAAAGTATGTTAAAAAAGAATTATACTATGCTGGAATTGCTCAAACTATCGTTGAGAGAACTGCAAAAAAAGTTAGAGTTACAGTTGTAGCTGCTAGACCTGGTATTATTATCGGTAAAAAAGGTGCAGATGTTGAAAAACTAAAAGATGCACTTTCAAAACTAGTTGGTAAAGAAATCGCTGTAAATATTAAAGAAGAGAGAAAACCTCAAACTTCTGCTCAATTATCTGCTGAAAATGTTGCTCAACAATTAGAAAGAAGAGTTGCATTCAGAAGAGCTATGAAAAGAGTTATGCAAAACGCATTAAAAGGTGGAGCAAAAGGTATTAAAGTATCTGTTTCTGGTAGACTTGGTGGAGCTGAAATGGCAAGAACTGAGTGGTATTTAGAAGGTAGAGTTCCTTTACATACTTTAAGAGCAAGAATTGATTATGGTTTTGCTGAAGCTCATACAACTTATGGTTGTATCGGTATCAAAGTTTGGATTTTCAAAGGTGAAGTATTAGCTAAAGGTATTCCAACTGAAAAAGCTGAAGACACTTCTTCTAAACCTAAAAGAAGACCAACTAAGAAAAGAGGTAAATAATTATGTTAATGCCTAAAAGAACGAAATTTAGAAAAATGATGAAAGGCCGAAATAGAGGTATGGCTCATAGAGGAAACTCTTTAGCATACGGAGATATCGGTATTAAAGCTGTAGAACACGGTAGAATTGATTCAAGACAAATCGAAGCATCAAGAATTGCGATGACTAGAAAAGTTAAGAGACAAGCAAAAGTTTGGATTATGGTATTCCCTGATAAACCACTTACTGCTAAACCATTAGAAACAAGAATGGGTAAAGGTAAAGGTTCTGTTGATAAATGGGTTATGAACATTAAGCCTGGAAGAATTTGTTTTGAAATGGCTGGAGTATCTGATGAATTAGCTAGAGAAGCTTTAACTTTAGCAATGCACAAGCTACCATTTAAAACTAAAATTGTAACAAGAGATAGCGAAAATGAACTATACTGATTTAAAAGACAAAAACTTGAATGAACTTCAAGCATTATTAAAAGAGAAAAAGGTGCTTCTTTTTGAATTAAAAGCTAAGCTAAAAACAATGCAGTTAACAAATACTTCTGAATTAAGAGTGGCTAAAAAAGACATCGCTAAAATTCAAACAGCTATGACTGCTGCAAAAGCTAACTAAGGATCTAAGTATGACACATAAAAGAGAGATTCAAGGTGTAGTGGTAAAAAACTCTGGAGACAAAACAGCATCTGTATTAGTTACAAGATCTGTTATGCATCCAAAATATCACAAAACTGTAAAAAGATTTAAAAAATATTTAGTACATGACGAAAGAAATGAATTAAATGTTGGAGATAGTGTTATCGCTGTTGAGTGTAGACCATTGTCAAAGACTAAATCTTTTAGATTAAAGACAATTGTAGCTACAGGAGTTAAATAATGATTCAAAGTTTTACAAGATTAAACGTAGCTGACAATACAGGTGCTAAAGAGATTATGTGTATCAAAGTTTTAGGTGGTTCTAAAAGAAGATATGCAACTGTTGGTGATGTTATTGTTGCTTCAGTTAAAAAAGCTCTACCAACTGGTAAGATCAAAAAAGGTCAAGTTGTTAAAGCAGTAGTTGTTAGAACTCATAAAGAAGTTCAAAGAGAAAATGGTTCATTAATTAGATTTGACGACAACGCAGCGGTTATTCTTGATGCAAAAAGAGAACCAGTTGGAACAAGAATCTTTGGACCAGTTGCTAGAGAAGTTAGATATTCAGGTTTCATGAAAATCGTTTCACTTGCACCGGAGGTATTATAATATGGCAATTAAATTAAAAATCAAAAAAGGTGATACTGTAAAAATTATCGCTGGAGATGACAAAGGTAAAACTGGAGAAGTTTTAAGAGTATTACCTTCTAAAAATAAAGTAATCGTAAAAGATTGTAAAGTTGCTAAAAAAACTGTTAAACCTGACCAAGAAAAAAATCCAGATGGTGGATTTATTAACAAAGAAATGCCAATTGACATTTCAAATGTAGCAAAAGTAGAAGGTGAGTAAGATGGCATCAAGATTATTTGAAAAATATAAATCAGAAATCAAACCAGTATTAGAAACTGAGTTTCCAAAAAATAAAACTTTAACTGCAAAGTTAGAAAAAGTTGTTATTTCAGTTGGTGCTGGTGAAGCGATGAAAGATTCTAAATTAATCCAAAATATTGAAGATACAATCTCTTTAATAGCTGGTCAAAGAGCTGTTAAAGTTATTGCTAAAAAATCTGTTGCAGGGTTTAAAGTTAGAGAAGGTATGCCAGTTGGTGTAAAAGTTACTTTAAGAGGTGAGCAAATGTATAACTTCTTAGATAAATTATGTAACGTTGCATTACCAAGAGTAAAAGACTTTAGAGGTCTTAACAAAAATGGTTTTGATGGTAGAGGTAACTTCAACTTTGGTTTAGATGAGCAATTAATGTTCCCAGAAGTTGTATATGATAACATTATTAAAACTCATGGTATGAATATTTCAATTACTACTAGTTCAACTAATGACGCTGAATCATTCAGATTATTAGAATTAGTAGGAATTCCATTTACAAAAGGAAGAGCGTAATGGCAAAGAAATCTATGATCGCTAAACAACAAAGAACACCTAAGTTTGCTGTAAGAGCATACACAAGATGTTCTGTTTGTGGAAGACCTCACTCTGTTTATAAAGATTTTGGTTTATGTAGAGTTTGTTTAAGAAAAATGGCTAACGAAGGTTTATTACCTGGTGTTAGAAAAGCTAGTTGGTAGGAGAATTTAAGCTATGATGAATGATATAATCGCAGATGCTTTAACAAGAATTAGAAATGCTGCAATGAGAAAATTAGAAGTTGCAACATTATTACACTCAAATACTGTAGTAGGTGTTTTAAACGTTTTATTACAAAAAGAGTATATTGCTGGATTCAAAGTTATTGATGGACAAAACAATAAAAAAACAATTCAAGTTGAATTGAAATATGATGATAATGAGAAATCAGTAATCAATGAAATCACAAGAGTTTCTAAACCAGGAAGAAGAGTTTATAAAAACGCTTCTGAAATTAAAAACTTTAAAAATGGGTACGGTACTATTATCGTTTCAACTAACAAAGGTGTAATTGCTAATGATGAAGCATTTGCTGCTAATGTTGGTGGTGAAGTACTTTGTACTGTATGGTAGGAGAGAGTAATGTCTAGAATTGGAAAAAAACCTATCGCAATCCCAGCTGGGATTGAAGTAACAGTAAATGGTTCTATCATTTCTGTTAAAAAAGGGAACAATGTTTCTACTATTGAAACACACGGAAGAGTTGGAATCGAAATAGCTGATGGTCAAGTTGTATTAACTAGAAATGGTGAAACAAAAGAATCTTCTGCATTTTGGGGAACTTATAGAGCTTTAACTGCTAATGCTATCAATGGTCTTACTACAGGATTTAGTAAATCTTTAGAAATCAATGGTGTTGGTTACAGAGCTGCTGTAAAAGGTGAAGTTTTAGAACTACAATTAGGTTATTCTCATCCTATTAACTATGAAATCCCAAAAGGATTAGAAGTTACTGTTGAAAAAAACTTAATTCATGTAAAAGGTGCTGACAAACAACAAGTTGGTCAAGCTGCTGCAATTATTAGAGGCTTTAGAAAACCAGAACCGTACAAAGGTAAAGGTGTTAAATATACTGATGAGAAAATCATCAGAAAAGCCGGAAAAACTTCTAAGAAGTAAGGTGTAACTATGAGTAGAATTAAAGATTTAGCAAAAAAAAATGCGTTAAGAATCAAAAGAAAAAAAAGAGTTAGAGGATCGATTTTTGGTACAGCTGAAAAGCCAAGAGTATCAATTTTCAAATCTAACAAATACGTTAGTGCACAAGCTATCAATGATGTTGAAGGTGTAACTTTAGCAGCAGTTAGCTCAAAAGCTATGGGTTTAAATGTGAATAAAGAAAATGCAGTAAAAGTAGCAGCACAACTTGCTGAAAACTTAAAAGCAGCTGGAATTGAATCAGTTGTTTATGACAGAAATGGTTATCTTTATCATGGTGTTGTAGCAGCATTTGCTGACGCATTAAGAGAAAATGGTATCAAATTATAAGGGTTAATGATGGCAGTAAATAGAGAAGACTTTCAAGAAGCAATCGTTAAAATCGGAAGAGTAACAAAAGTTGTAAAGGGTGGTAGAAGATTCAGATTTACAGCTTTAGTTGTTGTTGGTGATAAAAACGGTACAGTAGGATTTGGAACTGGTAAAGCTAAAGAGGTTCCTGATGCAATTAAAAAAGCATTAGATGACGCATTTAAAAGCTTAGTTACTGTTTCTATTAAAGGAACTACAATCGCACATGATATTGAACATAAATATAATGCAAGTAAAATATTATTAAAACCAGCATCTGAGGGTACTGGACTTATCGCTGGAGGAGCTGCAAGACCTGTTCTTGAGCTTTCTGGAGTTAAAGATATTATTGCAAAATCTTTAGGTTCAAATAATCCAAACAACCTTGTACAAGCTACTGTTGAAGCATTAGCTAAGATTAAAGGATAGAAATTATGGAATTAAATAACTTACAACCAGCAGCTGGTAGTACAAAAAATACTAAAAGAATTGGTAGAGGTCAAGGTAGCGGTACTGGTAAAACAGCTGGAAAAGGTAACAAAGGTCAAAAAGCTAGATCTGGTTATAAAATTAAAAGAGGTTTTGAAGGTGGTCAACAACCACTTTACAAAAGACTTCCTAAAGTTGGATTCTTTTCAAGAACAGTTAAACCATACTCTATCAATGTTGATAAAGTATCTCAAATTGCAACACTTGATGAAATTACACTTGATTCTATTAAATCAGTGTATAAATTATCAAAATCAGTTGAAAAAGTTAAATTAATTGGTTCAACTGCAAAAGATTTAGTAGCTAAGATTAAAGACGAAAACGTTACAACTACTGGAAAATAGCCATGAGTAAAGATCTAATAAATAAGATTCTTATTACATTAGGCTTTATTTTCCTTTACAGATTACTGGCATACGTGCCAGTACCTGGAGTTAATATTGACGTAGTTAAAGAATTTTTCGACTCAAATGCAAATAATGCATTAGGTCTTGTTAATATGTTTAGTGGTAATGCTGTTTCAAGATTAAGTATTATTTCACTAGGAATTATGCCTTACATTACTGCTTCAATTATTATGGAGCTTCTAGCAGCAACTTTTCCAGCTCTTGGTAAAATGAAAAAAGAAAGAGATGGAATGCAAAAATATATGCAAATCATCAGATATACAACAATTGTTATTACATTAATTCAATCTATTGGTGTTTCAGTTGGTCTTAATTCATTAACTGGTCATAGTGGACAAAGTGCTATTTCAATCGATATGAATACATTTATTGCTGTTTCTGCAATTTCAATGTTAACTGGTACTATGCTTTTAATGTGGATTGGTGAACAAATCACACAAAAAGGTATTGGAAATGGTATCTCATTAATTATTTTTGCTGGTATTGTTTCTGCAATTCCTCATGCAATTGGTGGAACTGTTGAGTTAGTTAATAATGGACAAATGAATTTCTTAACTGTAATTGCAATATTAGTTATTATTATGGCAACTGTTGGTGCAATTATTTATGTTGAATTAGGTGAAAGAAGAGTTCCTGTTTCTTATTCTAGAAAAGTAATGATGGAAAATCAGAAAAAAAGAGTTATGAATTATATTCCTATTAAAGTGAATTTAAGTGGAGTAATTCCTGCAATTTTTGCTAGTGCTATTTTAATGTTCCCTGCAACTGTGTTACATGGAAGTCAAAATAAATATTTAGTTATGATTGCTGATTATTTAAGTCCTACTTCATATACTTTTAATTTATTTATGTTCTTATTTGTAGTTTTCTTTGCATTCTTTTATGCATCAATTACTTTTAATGCAAAAGATATTTCTGAAAACTTAAAAAAACAAGGTGGCTTTATTCCAGGTGTAAGACCAGGAGCGAGTACAGCTGAGTTTTTAAATGAAGTAGCTGGTAGATTAACTTTTTGGGGTGCGATTTACATGGGATTAATTTCAACTTTACCTTGGCTTATTGTAAAAGCTATGGGGGTACCTTTCTATTTTGGAGGTGTTGCTGTACTAATTGTTGTACAAGTTGCTATTGATACTATGAGAAAAATTGAAGCTCAACAATATATGAATAAATATCAAACACTAAGTGCGGTTGGATTATAAAAATGGCAATCCCATTAAGAAAACCAAACGAAATAGAAAAACTTCGAACTGCAAATATTGTAGTTGCGAAAACATTAAACTTTTTAAGTAAATCAGTTAAAGCTGGTATGACTTTAAAAGAAGTCGATGCAATGGGGGAAAAGTTCATAAGAGATTTAGGAGCTAGACCTTCATTCAAAGGCTTATATGGTTTCCCAGCTGCTGTTTGTACTTCTTTAAATGAGGTTATTATCCATGGAATTCCAAGTGATGTTGTCCTAAAAGAAGGCGATATCCTTGGTCTTGACATTGGTACAGAAATAGATGGTTGGTATGGTGATTCTGCTATTACTATGCCTATTGGAAAAATTTCAAAAGCTGATGAAGATTTAATTGCTTGTTCAAAAGATTCTTTATATTACGCTATTGATATTATTCATGAAGGTATGCGATTTAAAGAGTTATCAAAAGCTATCGAAGATTTTATTGTGTCAAGAGGATATCAACCACTTGTTAGATTTTGTGGGCATGGTATCGGTCGAAAACCTCATGAAGAACCAGAAATTCCTAATTACTTAGAAAATGGAAATACTAAATCTGGTCCAAAAATCAAAAATGGAATGGTATTTTGTATTGAACCTATGATTTGTTCAAAAGACAGGAATCCTGTTATTTTGGAAAATGGTTGGGACGTTGTGTCAGCTGATGGACTACGAGGTAGTCATTATGAACACACAGTTGCTGTGATTAATGGAAAAGCAGTTATTTTAAGTAATTCGGAAAATTAAGGGAGATAAAAAGTGGCAAAAGATGATGTAATAGTAATTGATGGGAAAGTAATTGAAGCTTTACCAAATGCTATGTTTAGAGTTGAATTGGATAATGGACATGTAGTTTTATGTCATATCTCTGGAAAAATGAGAATGCACTATATTAAAATTTTACCAAATGATACTGTAAAGGTAGAAATAACACCTTATTCGTTAGATAAAGGTAGAATCACTCACAGATATAAATAGTAATATTTATACTAAATTAAATAAGGAATTTTTTCCTTATTTATTCTTCAAACAAATTTAAAAACTTTCATTTAAAACTTTTAAATATAAAAAACTATGAAGCTCAAACATATAATACTTCGCACACTTTAAAAAAGTTGTACTACACATTTAGCTCCATAACTTTGCATACTAATTAATTCTATTTTTCGTTATATCAATCTCTTTTTCAATTAATTCTTTTTGTTCAATTAATAATGCTAAATGTTTTTTTAAAATTTCCCTATCTTTATAAGATTCAATAATAAAATCATAAAGTTTAGGTCTATTCTTTTTCCAATTATGCAAAGTTGTTTTATTTACATCTAAATCAAATTCTAGTTTTCTTAAACTAGGTGCAGTCATTTTATTTCCTATTCTAAACAATGCTGATATTTTATAAAATATTGGAACAAAAGTCAAGTAAAATTGTAATTTTGTTATAATAATTGGAACAAATAATTGTTCAAGAAAGATTTATGTACAATTTCACATGACAAAATTAGTAAAAAATCGTGTGTTAAAACATTTAAATTATTTAAAATCATTTGGTTATGAGTATCATGAACATTTAGATTTCTTTTCAAGTAACATTAAGAATGTAAAATTACCTAATAATATGAGCGATTTAGGTATTAGTGTTAGTCACTGTTATTTATGTGAACTTTCAAAATGCCGAAAAAATGTCTTATTTGGTTATGGTAATATTAATTCTGATGTTATGTTTATAGGTGATGAGCCAAGTAATAGTGAAGATGAATTAGGTTTACACTATGTTGGAAAAAGTGGTGAATTACTTATTAAAATGATTGAAAATGTTTTAAATGTAACTAAAGAGGATATTTATTTCACAACTTTAGTTAAATGCAAAAGCTTAAATGGTTTAAATAACACAATTGTTGATACATGTCATGATTATTTGCTAAAACAAATTGAGTTGATAAAACCCAAATTGATTGTTGCGCTTGGAGAAAAAACTTATTCGTACTTATTAAAAAATAGTGATAATTTTTCTCAGATTAGAGGAAAAGAATTAGTATTTAACACTATTCCGTTAATTACTACATATTCACCAACTTTTTTATTAAGGAATCCCTCTTTTAAAAAAGATGCATATTATGATATGCTAAAAATAAAAAATTACATGGAGAGTTTAAATTGAAGCAAATAATTGCCCTAATGGTACTTATATTTCTATTTTTTGGTTGTACTCCAAAACAAACTGTACAATTAAAAATGCCAGGTAACCATAAAATGGTTGCACAACCAGCAAAAAAAGATATTGTCGAGGAAGATAAAAAAACAGTTGTTCAAGAACTTGAACCAATGGATATTATTGAATCAAATGGTAAAGATAAACCAGTTCAATATGAAGTAGCTCCAATTATTGAAGGTGATAAAATTGAGAACCAAAGTACAACTCCTGGTTCTAGTGAAAATCAAATTCAAATTGATACTACTAAGGTTAAAATGAAAGTTGCATTCATTTATCCATCATCATTAGTTTCAAAATATGCAAAATCGTCGATAAATACCATCTCTGGGTATTTATCACATCAAAATGCTGATTATGATCTTGTTGTTATTGACACTGAAAATGAAAATATGGATAGAATTAGTAACGCATTCCAAAAAGTAAAAGATGCAAATATTACAAATGTTATAGCACTATTTACTCCAAGTGCAGTTAATACTTTAAATACAGTAGTTTCAAATGATTTAAAAGTTTATTTACCACTAATTGAGAAAAGTGATATTGCTTCAAATAATGAAAGTTTAATTTTTGGTTCAATCTCTTATGATGATCAAATTAAAAAATTAATGCAATATTCAAATGAAAACAATGTAATGTTCTATCAAAATACATATTTGAGTTCTAAATTGAAAAGAACTTATGATGCTTTAGTTTATGATACAAGATTAAAAAGAGAAATAGATAAAAATGAAAGAAATTTTAGAAATATCGTAACTGATTCAAGATTAAGAAATTCAACACTATTTTTAAATACTGACATTGTAAAAACATCATTAATTTTATCACAATTAAGATCTTATGATATTTACCCAAAAGTTGTTTTTTCAACACAACTAAATTACGACCCTTTATTAATGACATTAACACAAGATAAAGATAGAGATAGGTTAATTGTGGCCAATTCAATTGATGTTGTTGATAAAGAGTTAAGGGATGATATTGCAAATTTAGGTGGAAATATTGTATACGAATGGGTTGATTATTCGACTCTTGTTGGTATAAATTATTTATATTATGGACAAAACTCAAGTTTAGTTCCTACAAAAATTGAAAATAATCAAGCAATCTATACTCCAAGACTATTTAAAAGTACTGAGTATGGCTTTTTAGAAATTAAGTAAAATTTAGATAAAATCGCGAATATTTATAGAAATGGAGTTAGAATTGAGAACACATTATTGTACAGATGTAACTGAAGCAAAAATTGGTGAAACTGTAACTGTTGCTGGTTGGGTAAACAGTAGAAGAGACCACGGTGGAATTATATTTATAGATTTAAGAGATAAAAGTGGATTAGTTCAACTAGTAGCAGATCCAAGTGATAGTAAAGATGCGTTAGCAATTGCAGAAACTGTAAGAGATGAATATGTTTTAATTGCAACTGGACTTGTAAGAGCAAGAGGTGAAGGACTTGAAAATCCAAATCTAAAAACTGGGAAAATCGAAATTGTATTAAAAGATTTAGTAATTGAAAATAGATCAAAACCAATGCCATTTGATATTAATGATGAAAAAGTTAATGATGAAATCAAATTAAGAAATAGATTTTTAGAGTTAAGATCAAGAAAATCATTTGAAATTTTCCAATTAAGAAGTAAAGCAACTATTCAAGTTAGAAATACTTTAGATGAATTAGGATTTTTAGATGTTGAAACTCCAATATTAACAAAATCAACTCCAGAAGGTGCTAGAGATTATTTAGTTCCATCAAGAGTTCATCCAGGTGAGTTTTATGCATTACCACAATCTCCTCAATTATTTAAACAACTTTTAATGGTTGCGGGATTTGATAAATATTTTCAAATTGCAAAATGTTTCAGAGATGAAGATTTAAGAGCAGATAGACAACCTGAATTTACTCAAATAGATGTTGAAATGTCATTTTGTGAACAAGAAGATGTTATAAAAGTTGCTGAGAGATTAATTTATGATGTATTTACAAAATGTGGGAAAACAATTCCTTCAACATTTAGAAGAATGAAATACTCAGAAGCTATGGAAAAATATGGTTCAGACAAACCTGATTTAAGAATTGATATGCCACTTGTTGATGTTATTGATATTTTTGCAAACTCAACAAATGAAATTTTTGCAGAAATTGCAAAAGATAAAAAGAACAATAGAATCAAAGCTTTAAAATGTAAAAATGGAGATAACATCTTCTCTAAAAGACAAATGAAAGGTTTTGAAGATTATGTAAGAAAATTTGGAGCTAAAGGTTTAGGTTACTTCCAAATGAAAGAAGATGGATTAAAAGGTCCATTAACTAAATTCTTCTCAGAAGCTGATTTAGAAGAAATCGTAAAAGTTACTGAACTTGAAGTTGGTGATGTTGTATTCTTTGGAGCAGGGGCTAAAAAAGTAGTTTGGGATTATATGGGAAGATTTAGATTATTCCTAGCAGCTGAAATGGACATTGTTCCTGCTGATGCTTTAGAATTCCTATGGGTTGTTGATTTCCCAATGTTTGAAGTTGAAGATGGAAGAACAAAAGCTTTACACCATCCATTTACAATGCCAAAATCATTAGATAATGTTGATGATTTAGAAGAGATTGAATCAATTGCTTATGATATTGTTTTAAATGGTACAGAGCTAGGTGGTGGTTCAATTAGAATTCACAAAGAAGAGATTCAAGCAAAAGTATTTAAACTTATGGGAATTTCTGACGAAGAAGCAAGAGAGAAATTTGGTTTCTTACTTGATGCACTTCAATATGGAGCACCATCTCATGGTGGATTTGCTTTAGGACTTGATAGAATGATTATGTTATTAGCTGGAACTGATTCAATAAGAGATGTAATAGCATTCCCAAAAACACAAAAAGCACAATGTTTATTAACTCAAGCTCCATCAAGTGTTGATGAAGAGCAATTAAAAGAGCTAAGTATTAGATTAAGAAAAACAGTTACTGATTTATAATTGATAATAAACAAATTAGTGGAAAGAATTAAATGATAAAAATATTTTTTATATTCTTCTTTCCACTTTTTGTTTTTTCAAAAACTTACACACTTACTTATTTCCCTTTGGAAACTTATCTAATAAATAAAATAGCAAAAAATGAAGTTAAGATAAGAGAAATTTCAAGAAAATACTCAGACACTTATATACAATTACCAAAATCAGAAATTTCAAGATTATCAAATGCAAAAATATTCTTTTATTTAGGCTTAGATGTTGAAAAAAAATATGCAGAAATTTTATTGAAACAAAATCCTAATTTAATAATTGTTGATTTGTCTTTAAATGTAAAAAAAATAGATAATAATCCATATATCTGGACTGATCCTTTAAATCTACGAATTATTGCAAAAAATTTGTATGATACATTTGTAAAATATGATAAAAGTAAAGAAATTTATTATAAAGAAAATTATGAAAAATTTCTTGATGAAATTGACCAAACTTTTTTAAAAATAAAAGAAAAACTTGATAAATGTGAAGTCCAAAATATTTATGTTTTTGATGATTATTGGGAATATTTTGCAAAAAGATTTATCATTAATACAATACGCAGAGACAAAAGATATTTAAATATTTCAGAAATACCTCAATTAATAGAATTCTCTAAAGAAAAAAATATAAATAAATTATTATCTTCAGATGATGTTAATCAAGACTTTATAATTTCATTAACTAATAATCTAAACATAAAAGCTATTGAGAATGATATATTCAATGATAAATGGCAAACTAATCTTTATGAACTTGCATTAAATATCTCAAATAAAAACTAAAAACTAAAATTATTTTCTAAAAAAGTATATTATATATACAACTGTATATAGATTTAAAAATATTAATAATATATAATCATTCTAAAACAATCAATATAGGAATAATACTTATGTCAAATGATAATATTAATTATAAAGGTATTGCTGTAAAAAAAGAGATATATCCAATTATCAAATATATTGAAGATGTGGATAAATATAAAGATGAGTTAGGAAGATTAAGTTCTTCTTGGGATATGTTAGCTCTTTTGGGACAATTAGGAGACATAAATATTGATATTGGAAAAACTAAAGAGAATTTTTTAAATTTAACTTCTACTCTTTTAAATCATTTAAGTGAACAACAAATTAAAAAAGTTACTCAAGAAATGAAGTTTAAAGCAAGTGTAACTATTGATATTCTAATTAGAAATCTCTTTGAAAGAACAGCTGATATTGGATTTTTGGCAACAGATGATGATGTGAGAGCTTTTATTCAAACTTATGTTTCAAAATATAATGATGATAGTTTGATTTTACGACAAAATATGCAAAAAAGATTTAAAGAATATATATCAAAATACTCCGTTTATTTTGATATTGTTTTACTTGATACTCATGGAAAAGTGCTAGTACGATTAAATGATGATATAAAAACTGAAAAAGTTGATTTATCGTTTATTCAAAAAGTTCTTAACTCTAATGAAGATTTTGTTGAAACATATAAATATCATGATTTTATTCCTCAATATAAAAAATCACTTGTTTATTCATATAAAGTTACAAAAACTAATGATTCAAATTCAGATACTTTAGGAGTTTTATCTCTTTGTTTTAGATTTACAGATGAGATGAATGGAATTTTTAATAATTTAGTTGATGTAAAAAATAAAGAGTGTTTAACTATTTTAGATGAAGATGGTTTTGTAATTGCGTCTAGTGATAAAGATCATATAAATTTAGGAGTAAAATTACCAATAGTTTTAAATGAAAATTATAAAATTGTCTCTTTTGCTGGTAGAGATTATTTAGCAAAAACTTGTAAAACAAATGGTTATCAAGGATTTTATGGACTTAAATGGTATGGACATATAATGATTCCTTTAGATTATGCTTTTTTGAGTGATGAACTTAATAGTATAGATGTAGATTATAATGTAATAAATTCTATGATGGATAATGAACAACATTTTTCAAAAGAGTTAAAGGAAGTTTTTTATAGAAGTAAAACAATTCAAGATAATCTAGCTCGTGTAATTTGGAATGGAAATATTGCTCAAAGTAAACTAAATTCAGTAAATAGAGAATTTTCTAAATCTCTTTTAAATGAAATTGGAGTAACTGGAAATAAAGCAAATTCATCTTTGAGTAATTTGAATCAAACAATAATAACTTCAATTTTAAAAGATAGTGAATTTTTATCTTCTCTTTCTATTGATATTATGGATAGAAATTTATATGAAAGAGCAAATGATTGTAGATGGTGGGCTTTAACATCATATTTTAAAGAAGCATTTGATGATTATGAGAGTTTAAATGATAAAAAAGATGAAATCAGCAGTATTTTACATTATATAAATGGATTATATACAGTTTATACAAATATCTTAGTTTATGATAAAAATGGAAAAGTGGTTGCAGTATCAAATAGAAATTATGAATATCTAATCGGAAAAGTTCTAACTCAAGATTGGGTTGAAAAATCTTTAAGATTAAATGATACTTCAAAATATAGTGTTTCAAAATTTGAGAAATCACCACTTTATGAAAATGAATCAACATATATTTATAGTAGTGCAATAAGATCCCTAAAAGATGAAAAGATAATCACAGGTGGAATCGCTGTTGTATTTGATTCAACTCCTCAATTTAATGCCATGCTTGATGAAAGTTTACCAAAAGATATAGATGGAAATAAAATATCAGGTGTTTTTGCAATTTTTGCAAATAAAAATAAACAGATTATTTCATCAACAAATAGTAGTTTTCAAGTAGATAGTTATTTAAATCTAGATGATAAATTTTTTACTTTAAAAAATGCTCAACAAACAAGTCAAATAATTGAATTAGATAATGATTATTATGCGGTTGGAGTTAAGTGTTCAAATGGTTATCGAGAGTACAAAAGTAGGGTTGATGATTATAAAAATGATGTTTTATGTTTTGTATTTATTTATATTGGGAAAAAAGAGTGTAATGTATTTTTAAATAGTTCAAAATCTAAATTTTTATCTACTTCAAAATCTAAATATACTGCAACAAGTGTAGAGTTAGCAACATTCTATTTAGGAAAAAAACTCTTAGCAGTAAATTCAAAAAATGTAATAGAATCAACTGGTATTGAAGAATTAGAAGCATCAATAGATATGGATAAAAAGAACCATTTTAAAGGAATGGTTTTACATAAAGATAAATTGGTTGCTGTTTTAGATATTAGAGATTTTGTAAATGAAGAAATTACAGATGAAAAACTTACAAATATTATTTTAGTTGAATACGACAAAGATAATATTGAACATTGTGTGGGAATATTAGTCTCATCTTTAGAAACAGTTAGTGTTGTTGAAGAAAAATCTATTCAACATATTCAAAATCATTTCTTAGGAAGTGGAACTTTAGTTGAAAGTATTGTGGAAATAAATGACTTAGAAATTCCAAAGGTTGCTATGGTTTTAGATATCAAAAAAATAGATGAAAATCTAACAAAAAGAATTTAAATGTTTTTATAGTAGGGGTTAAAATATATTTGGGCACAATACGAAAAAACTAATATATTTTAAAGAAGAAAAAATGAGTAATATTAATAAACCAAATAAATTTTTACCTACAACAAAAGAAGAGATGCAAGCAAGGGGGTGGGATGAACTAGATGTTATCCTAATTACTGGAGATGCATATATTGATTCCCCATTTATGGGAATTGCAGTTGTTGGACGAATACTTGAAGACATAGGTCTTCGAGTGGGAATTATAGGCCAACCAGATGTTAATAGTGATATTGATGTCAAAAGATTGGGTGAACCAAAACTATTTTGGGGAGTAAGTGGTGGAAGTATTGATTCAATGGTTTCAAACTACACTGCAACTAAAAAGTTCAGAAATAGTGATGATTACACTCCAGGTGGAAAAAATAACAAAAGACCAGATAGAGCAACTTTAGTTTACACAAATCTAATTAGAAGATATTTTAAAGGAACAGTTCCTATTGTTCTTGGAGGAATAGAAGCATCTTTGAGAAGACTTACTCACTATGATTATTGGACAAATAAGCTTAGAAAACCAATATTATTTGATACAAAAGCAGATTATATGGTTTATGGAATGGGTGAGCAGGCTATTATTGATTTAGGAAATTACCTAAAAGAGGGGAAAGACCCAAGAACAATTAGAGGACTTTGTTATATTTCAAAAGAAGCTCCTACTGAAGAAACATTTTTAGAAATTCCTTCACACGATGAATGTTTAAAAGATAAAGAGAAGTATATTGATCTTTTCAAAGCTTTTTATGACAATAATGATCCTATTTATTCAAAAGGTTTATACCAAGAAGTTGATGGAAGATATTTAATTCAAAATCCACCAAGCCGTCATATGGAAGAAGAAGAGATGGATAAAATTGCTTCATTTCCATATCAAAGGGATGCTCATCCATATAATGCAAAAGATGGAAAAGTAAAATGTCTTGAAACAATTAAGTTTTCTATTATGACCCATCATGGATGTTGGGGAGAGTGTAACTTTTGTGCAATTGCAGCTCACCAAGGAAGAACTATTCGAACAAGAAGCGAAGCAAATATTTTGCAAGAAGCAAAACATTTTACTACAATGAAAGATTTTAAAGGAATCATTTCAGATGTTGGTGGACCAACAGCAAATATGTATGGTTATGAGTGTAAGAAAAAGATAAATCTTGGAACTTGTATCGAAAATAAAAGATGTGTAGATGCTCACAGACTTTGCAGAACTATGAAAGTTGACCATAGCAGAAATATACAGTTATTAAAAGATATCAGAGCAGTTCCTGGAATCAAAAAAGCATTCGTAGCTTCAGGTGTTAGATATGATTTAATAACAGCAGATAAAAAACACGGATATGAGTATTTAAAAGAGATGGTTGATCATCATATTTCAGGTCAAATGAAAGTTGCACCAGAACATACAAATGATGAAGTTTTACATCATATGGGAAAACCAGGGAAACAAACACTGATTGATTTTAAAGCTATGTATGACAGACTTAATAAAGAGTCAGGGAAACAACAGTTTTTAACATATTATTTGATTGCAGCCCATCCTGGATGTGAGGAAAAGCATATGCATGAGTTAAAACAATTTACAACCCATGAATTAAAAATGAATCCAGAACAAGCACAAGTTTTCACCCCAACACCTGGAACTTATTCAGCAGTTATGTATTACACAGAACTTGACCCATTTACAAAGAAAAAAATCTTTGTTGAAAAAGATCAAAGAAGAAAAGAGAAACAAAAAGAGATAGTTGTTGCAAAAAATCAATTTGCAGGGAAAAATAAAAAAACTTCAAGCTCAGGAATGCAAGGTTAAACTATTTTAAATAATCACTAGTTAAAAAAAAAAGGGCAACTATTATAATAGTTGCCCTTTTATATTTTGTAAAAAAGATTTATGAAAGTGCAGATAACATATCTGCTGTAACATCAGAAACATCTTTTGTTCCATCAAGCTCAACAAATACACCCATTTTTGTGTAAAAATCAATTAATGGTGCTGTTTGTGCATGATATGCTTCTAATCTGCTTATTACAGTTTCTGCATTATCATCTTTTCTAATGATTAATTCACCATCACAATAGTCACAATTAGACTCTTTTTTAGATGGGTTAAATTCCACATGAAAAGAAGCTCCACATTTAGAACATACTCTTCTTCCTGTAATTCTTCCAACAATTAATTCATCTGGAACATTTAAAGAGATTACTTTATCTAAAGAGATTCCCATAGTTGCCATTAGTTCACCTAAAGCCTCTGCTTGTGCTAGAGTTCTTGGAAATCCATCAAGAATGAAACCATCTTTACAGTCAGACTCAGCCAGTCTATCTTTGATAATACCAATAATAGTTGAATCTGGAACTAATTTTCCTTCATCCATGAATTTTTTTGCTTCCATTCCCATATCTGTTTTATCTGTAATTGCAGCTCTTAAGATATCTCCAGTTGAGATTTGTGGAATATTATACTTTTCAATTAAAAATTTTGCTTGTGTTCCTTTACCAGCACCAGGTGCTCCAAATAGCATTAAATTCATATTGCGTTTCCTTAGTTTTTTCGTATTGTATTCAAAAAGCTTTTAATTATACATAAGGTTTTAATAGTACATGAAGAATTTAAATGATTTTTGATACAATTACGCCTTGTAAATTCAAAAGGGCATAAATGAAAAAATTATTTTTAATTATTGGAGCACCTGGAAGTGGCAAAACTACAGATGCAGAATTAATTGCAGCAAAACATAATAATATCACTCATTATTCAACTGGAGATATGTTTAGAGCTGAAGTAGCAAGTGGATCACAAAGAGGTGAAATAATTAATACTTATATTAGTGCAGGTAACATTGTACCAATTGATATAGCTATTGAGACGATTCTAGGAGCTATAAAAAATGCTTCAACTGATATTGTTATTATTGATGGATATCCAAGAAGTATTGAACAAATGGTAGAATTAGATAAATATTTAGTAAATGAAAGTGAAGTAAAATTAGTAAAATGTATTGAAGTTGTAGTTTCAGAAAAAGTAGCTAGAGATAGAGTTTTGGGACGAGCACGAGGTACAGATGATAGTGTTGAAGTATTCAATAATAGAATGAGAGTTTATGCTGAACCGTTAGAACAAATTCAAGAGTTTTACACAGCAAAAAAATTATTAAAAAAAATAAATGGTGAAAGAACTATTGAAAAGATTGTAACTGAGATGGATAAATATATCCAATCAAAAATCTAAGTTATGCTTGAAAAAAAAGTAAATTTTTATAGTGTAATAATTGGAACTGAACTTCTAAATGGGCGTAGGACTGATGCCCATTTTGCATTTTTGAACCAACAACTTTTAAGTCGTGGTTGGGAACAAAAAGCTTCTTTTGTAATAGGTGATGACACCAAACTTATGTTAGATGTTTTTAATCTAATAAAATCTGACCCAAATTCTGTAATGTTTAGTTTTGGAGGAATTGGTGCAACTCCTGATGATTATACAAGAGAAGTTGCTGCAAAGGCTTTCACAAATGGGAAAATGGAATTTCATGAAGAAGCAAAATATAGAATTATAAATCAATTTAATGATCAAGCATATCCACATAGAATAAATATGGCATATCTACCAATAAATGCGAAACTTCTTACAAATGTAGTAAATAATGTTGCAGGATTTTACCTAGAAGATAGATTTTTCTTCACCCCAGGTTTTCCATCTATGAGCCAAGCAATGGTTGTTGAAGCACTTGATAAGTTATATCCAAAATCAAAAGAGAAATACAGATGTGTAATGACTATTGATTGTAGTGAAAATGACTTAATAAATACTATGAAAAAAATGCCTAATCATCTAGATTTCGCATCTCTGCCTAAATTTGTAGGAGATACTAGAAAAGTAGTAATTAGTCTTGCTGGATATGATAAAGATGAGGTTGATAAATATTTTCAGCTGTTTATTGATTATTGTGAAAGCTGTAAAAAAGAGTATGTTTTAAAAGATATAAATTTTTAGAGCCTATTTTACAGGCTCATTATAATCCCCAATTTTAAAACCTTCATCTTTTGGGTATTTAAATAAATTGTAATCATTCCATACTTTTACGCAAAGTTTATCTTTTCTATTAAAACCATCTTTTGCAAAAGTTTGTGCTCTTCCAAAATTTGGGAAAACACCTGTTCCACTTGCATACATATATGCAATATAACAGTTCGCTTCATACTCTTTTTGTTTTGAAGCTAATACAAAATAGTACATTGCTTTTTCATAATCTTTTGGAACGATTTCTCCTAATAAAAAGAATCTAGCTAACATAAGTTGTGCTTTTGCATGATTTTTATTTGCAGCATCTATAAAAGTGTTATAAGCTTTTTTTTCATCATAAAAGATTGTTTTTTTAGAAAGATATAGTTTTGCTAAAATATAAGTTGATTCTGTATTTCCTAAATCAGAGGCTTTTTGTAATAGTTCTTGAGCTTTATTTATATTTCTAGCTATTCCATCACCTGTTAGATAAATAAGTGCTAACTCATGGATAGCTTTTGGATTATTTTCTTTTGCTAATTCTTTATATCCACTAAGGGCTTTCATTGTTCCTTGAACTCGTTGAATCGTGTAAACCTCTTCAAAAGTTAAAGCATTTAAAAAAGTTCCTAGAAAAATAAGAAGAAATAGCAATTTTTTCATGTAATCTCTTTTTTTATATTTGGATTTAATGTTGTTGTAATTTCATAAGTAATTGTATCATGAATTTTAGCCAATGTATTAACATCATCAAAAATACAAACTTCTTCTTCTTTGGTATTTAAAACTAAATTATCCATTGAAACTTTTCCTAAGACATTAAAGCCTTTGGGCGTTGTATATTTTTTTCTTTCATTAAGTCTTAAAAAACCATCTCCATACCCAATATCATAAGTTGAAACAGTCATATCTTCACTTGCAGTGTATGTTCCTCCATAACCAACACTTTGTCCTTTTTTTAAAACCCTTGTTGCTAATCTTGAAGCCCAAAGTGACATAACAGGTTTTAATTTTGGAAATTTGAAAACTCCTGCATTATCTAAATAACCATAAGTTGCAATTCCAACTCTAGCAAAATCTTCATCAAAATTCGATGTTCTAAAAAGTGCTGCTGAGTTACATGAATGAAAGGCTGGAATAGGTAGTAAAAGTTTTTCACATATTCTTTTCACATCCTCTTTTACCCTAGAAAAAACGGCCTTTTGCCAGAAAAAATCAGTAGTTAATTCATCTGCACATTTATGGTGTGTAAAGATTCCAGTCACTTGTATATTTCTTTTACAAAGCCCTAAAAAAGCCTGTTCTAGCTCTTTTGGAGATACACCATTTCTATGCATACCCGTATCTACCTTAATATGAACTTTTATATTTTCAGGTAAATTTTCTATAATATCTAAACTGTTTACTGCTATGTGAAAAGTATGTGAATAAGTGTGAATATCTTTTTGAGCAAGGATTAAAATATCATCAAATAATTTTTCAATAACCAAGGCTTCATCTATAGATTTAACCACTGCTTTTTTAATTCCAAATTCACTTGCAAGTGTTGCAATTTCTAAAAGACCATGTCCGTAAGCGTTATCTTTTAGAACAACAGCAACTTTTTCAACTGAACCTGTTTGCTTTGAAATAACACCAAAATTGTAAAATAAATTTTCTTTATTTAATAAGATTTTTGCCAAAATTAATCCTTTGGGGTAATAAAATAATTTGATATGATAATTGCATCTTTTTCATTTAAAACATTTTTTAATTCTTCAACTGATGCATTTTTGATTTTCTCAAATTCACCAAAATATAAAAGAAGTTTTTTGATTTTTGCTTCTCCTATTCCTTTGATTTGTAATAGTGAAATTTGTTTGTCTTCTGCTCGTTTTTGTTTTTTGTGAAAATTGATTACAAATCTGTGAGCTTCATCTCTTTGTCTTTGTACAAATTGCAGTCTTTTGTCACTTGTTGATAATTTCAGATTTTTAAATTCACCATTTTTATCTCTATAGTGAATTATATCTTTTGCTGCACCTTTTGCTCTATGGGCTTTGGCATCAACTTTCTCTTTTGCGACCGCAATTATATCAAGATTTACACCAACTGATGAAACAATATCATAGGCTAATTTTAAAAGGGTTTCTCCCCCATCAATAATCCACAAATCAGGTGCAGGATTTTTTTCAAAACTTTCAACTCTTCTTATTAACATCTCTCTCATTTGTGAGTATTCATCTTTTGATTCAAGGTTATAGTGTCTAAATGATTTCTTTTCAAAAGAGTTTAACTCTTCACTCCAAACAACCATAGCTCCCACAGTTGCTTGTCCCATCATGTGAGAGTTATCATAACTTTCAACTCTAAAAGGAAGAGTTTGCAGTGTAAATAAATCTTTTAACTCTTCATAAATAGTTGTTTGATTTTTACTTAAATCAATTCGTAAAAGCTCTTCACAATTACTAAGGGCAATTTGAACAATATCTTTTTTCTTATCTTTTTTTGGATTTACAATTTTGATTTTTCTGCCAAATTTAATTTGTAAAAACTCTTCAAGCTCAACCGTATCATTTAGCTCAATTCCCACTAAAATCTCTTTTGGTAAAAGTGGAATTTCATTATCGTAGTAGTTGATAATTGCCCTTTTATAAGCCTCTTCATAATCAAAATCAAAACTTTCATCAAAGGCATCAACCTTTAAAAAGTCATGGCTTGAAGATGCAATTTTCCCATCTCTTATAAACATTCGCACAATTACTGCTTTTTTATTTGAGGCTGTGATTGCAAAAATATCTATGTCTTCATTTGTTGTTAAATCAATTCCTGATTTTATTTGAGATTTTTCTATTGTTTTTATTCTATCTCTTATCATCATTGCATCTTCAAATCTAAAATCATTTGAGTATTGCAACATTCTTTCATTTAGTTTTGAGATTAATTTCGTTTTATTGTAGATAAACTCTAGGGCATTTTCTACAATTTTTGAATATTCTTCTTTTGAGATTTTATTTTCACAAGGAGCAAAACATTTTTTTATTTGATGGAATAAACAAGCGGTTTTACCTTTAACACAAGATTTTTTTTGCACAAGAGGAACTATTTCATAGATGCTATCAAGCATATCTTTTGCACCAGTTGAGTATGGTCCAAAATATTTGATATTTTTCCCTTTGTGAATTTTTCTAGTGATTTCAAGTCTTGGAAAATCTTCACTATAATCAATCATGATATAAGGGTAAGTTTTATCGTCTCTTAGTAGAATATTGTATTTTGGTTTTAACTGTTTGATTAATGAGTTTTCCAAAATCAAAGCATCATGTTCATTTGGAACAACAATCCATTCAAGAGTTTCAACTTCACTAATCATTTTGTAAATTCTAGGCCCCAACTTATCAGCAGGTAATAGTTTAGGAGTAAATTTAAAATATGATTTAACTCTATTTTTAAGGACTTTTGCTTTTCCTATATAGAGTAAATGACCTTGTTTATCAAAGTATTGATAAACACCAGCATCAATTGGAAGTTGTTTGAGTTTGTCTTGTAGATTCATGCTGGAATAATACCCGAAACTGTTTAAAATATTTTAAAATTTCCAATGGATAAATTATAAACAGTAAAAGCCTCTGAATAATGATTAATAAGACTACAATGAATCCTACTATGAAGGGATTAAAAATGAAAGTGATAGAACTAAATAGAGATGAATATTTAATCTCAGTTAAAAAAATAGCAGATTTTAAAAGTTTGTCATTTTCTAAAAATGCCCTAGAATGGTGGGATAATTACTACAGTTGGGAAAAATTTCCCCCTTTATGTTTAGTAAATGATAAAGGAAAACATGTTTGTTATCTATTTTACACCATTTCAAAAGATAATGAATATCTAACAATTCACAACCTTTTAACACCAAATACACATAGAAGTTTTGGTTATGCGTATAAACTTTTAAAACATCTTTTTGCTCATTTAGCTGATAATAAAATTAGAAGATTCAAAATGAATTGTGTTAGTTCCTCTTTAGATTTTTATAATAAATTAGGCTTAGAGTATTGGGGAATAAATGATTTATCTCAATATTACTGCGATTTTAAAATGCCTCTTTTAGATATAAGTGAAATTCCTCAAATTGTAAAAGATTCAAGACTAACTGAAATAAGTGATGAAAGAATCATGCAAATTTATGAAAAACTTAAAAATAATGGCACAGAAGTTGAAGAAAAAATGGTTGATAAATTTGAAGAATTAAAAGAAAAACTAGAAGGGAAATATCATTTTAATCTACTTCAAGAAAGAGTTGATGAGATTGAATCTTCTAAAGATTAGCCTCAAACCAAAGTTTACAAAAACTATCATAAATGATTTTAAAGTGTTTTAATTTTATTTTATGATAACTCTTTTTATTTTTGAAATAACTATCTAAAAGGATTTTTTCTTCATTTTTATTTAGTTTAAATTCAACACAAACACAAGCCAAATCAAAAAATCTGTCATTAGTTCCTGCATATTCCCAATCTATTATTTTAAAGTCAGTTTTATTAAAAATTATATTTTTAGGATTTAAATCATGGTGGGTTAAAACAAGTTCATATTTGTGTTCTTTTAAAACTTTTATACTTTTAAAACATTTGTTTATTAGTTTTTTACTTTTTAATGTAGTAAGTTTTTTTGAATAGTTTTTTAAGTCAAAAGATAAATCATAGGCTTTAGTTTTTACTTTAAAGTTGTGAAACTTTTTTATTTTTGATACTAACTTTTTTAGTTCATTTTTAGATAGTTTAGTTTTATGAATACCTTTTTCATACTCATAAATCATAAAGTTTTCATTTAAAAAAATAGGTTTTGAAGCTATATTTTTTTTGTGAGCTTTTTTTTGAATTTCATATTCAAACTTACGGCTTATATTTACGCTTTCATTTGATTTAAAAACTCTAATTACATAAGATTTTGATGATGTTTTTAGAAGGTAACTTATATTATTAAAACCTTGACTTTTTAATAACTCAAGGCTTAATAACTCTTCTTTAAATATATTGTAACTTTTAAGCGATTCTAAGTTCAAGGTTTTCGTACTCTTTTTTCCAGTTATTGTAGGCAACAAAAGCTAAAATAGTATATAAAGCAAATAAAACAGCCGTTAAATAAAAACCTTTATTTATGTAAATATAAATGGAAACACTATCAATCACAATCCAATAAAGCCAGTTTTCTAAGACTTTTTTTGTAAGTGTATAAGTTGTAAATACAGCAAATACAGTTGTAAATGTATCTAAATATGCATAATCTGCACTTGTATAATTTGCCATTATATAACCTAAAACTAAGGAAAGAACTATCAGTGCTAAAATTATTTGTAGATTCTTTTTTAAACCATAAGTTGATATTTCTAACTCAACATTTTGATTTTTAATATTTCCATATTTCCATGAATACCAACCATAAATAGCCATTACTAAATAAAAAATATTTAATGCACTATCCATTAAAAGTGAAGCATCAAAAAATAAAATACTATAAATTAAAGTACTTAAAAAAGCAGAAGGCCAACACCAAAGATTTTGTTTTATTGCTAAAAGAAGATAAGTAACTGATAAAAAAACAGCTACCATCTCCCAAGAAGTCATATAAAATATTGCTTCTTGGATATTATTTATAAAATTTTCTATTGTAAGACCTTATTTTAAAAGTTTTTTTATGTCAGCTTCTATTGATTCAGGAGTTGTTGTGCTTGCATATCTATCTACAATATTTCCCTCTTTATCAACTAAAAACTTAGTAAAATTCCATTTTATAGCTTCTGTTCCTAAAATACCTTTTTGATTAGCTTTTAAAAATGTATATAAAGGAGATTCATTTTCACCATTTACATCTATTTTTGCAAACATGTCAAATTTTACTTTATAAGTTAAAGAACAAAACTCTTTGATTTTTTCATTTGATTCTGGTTCTTGATTTGCAAATTGATTAGATGGAAATCCTAAAACCATAAAATCTTCATTTTTGTATTTATCAAAAAGATTTTCTAATCCTTCATATTGACCTGTAAATCCACATTTACTAGCAACATTTACAATCAAAAGAACTTTTCCTTTGTACTTTGACATCGAAACTTCTTGTCCATCTATTGTTTTTACATTAAAGTCATAGATACTCATTTTATTTTCCTTTGCATTTATAAAACTAAAAATTAGTAAAAGTGAAAGTACTATTTTCTTAATCATATTATTCCTTTATTTGAGTTAATTTTAAATAAGAGTAATTTTATCTAATTTTATTATTAACTTGTATTGTAAATATGTTAAATTATCAAAAGAATAATTATTTAGCAATAATATATACTTTGATTATTTTTATTTGAAATAAAGTTCGTTATTAATTTCTAGTTTTTAAAAAGATATTATTTTGATACTATTTTTTATTATAATTATATAAATAAATAACAAATATTTAGGAGTAGATATGCTACAGAATCTAAAAACAAAATCAAAACTTTCACTACTTTCGTTTATTGCTTTAATAGGAATAATTATTTTAGGAAGTTTAGGAATAGTTCAGTTAAAAGAAGTAAATGCAGGATTAGAAAGAGTTTATAATGATAGAGTAGTTCCTTTAGAACAGCTAAAAATTATTGCTGATGAATATGCTGTAAATGTTGTAGATACAACACATAAAACAAGAAATGGTAATTTTAATTTTGATACATGCCTCTCGAATATGAATAATGCACAGGATAATATTAATCTTAATTGGAATAAATATCTTGCTACTTCTTTAACAAAAGATGAAAAAGAATTATCTAATCAAATAAAAGATTTAATGGTAGATGGTGATAATGTAGTAAAAAAAATCAAACAAGCATGTAAAGATAAAAATTTAGAATTAATAGCAAAAATTACTATTGATGAACTTTATCCTAAAATTGATCCCATTGGTGAAAAAATTTCTGCTTTAATTACGCTTCAATTAGATGTTGCAAAAGAAGAGACTCAAAAAGCTGAAAATATCTATGCAACAAGTAAAACTATAATTATTGTTACAATAATTGCTTCATTTATAATCATTTTACTTTTATCTTACATGATTATTTTAGATATAACTGGAAAACTAAATATCGTTAAAACAGAATTATTAAACTTCTTTTCTTTTTTAAATAAAGAAAAATTTGATGTTACTCTTTTAGATATTAAATCAAAAGATGAATTTGGGGAAATGGCAAGAGTAATAAATGAAAATATTGTAAAAACAAAAAAATTAATAGAAGATGATAATCTTTTAATTGATGATGCAAAAGTGGTAATGGCAAGAGTAAATAATGGTTGGTATTCGCAATTTATAGAAAAATCAACAGCGAATACTTCGTTGGAAGAGTTTAAAAATAATGTAAATAATATGATTGAAAATACAAGAAAAAGATTTATCCATGTAAATGATGTTTTAAATTTTTATTCAAAAAATGATTTTAGACCTGTTCTAAAAATGGAAAAAGATGATGAGCGAGGTGGAGTATTTGAAACTTTGGTAAATGGTTTAAATACTTTACAACAAACATTGACACAAATGTTAGTAGAAAGTAAAACAAATGGTCTAACATTAGATGAAAGCTCAAATATTTTACTTGCAAATGTAGATAAATTAAATATGAGTTCAAATGAAGCAGCAGCATCTTTAGAAGAGACAGCAGCAGCAATAGAAGAAATCACTTCAAATATTAGAAATAATACAGAGAATATTTCAAAAATGGCAATTCTTTCAAATGAAGTAACCGCTTCAGCAAATCAAGGTGAAAAACTGGCAAATCAAACAACGATTTCAATGGATGAAATAAATAATCAAGTAAACTTGATAAATGAAGCAATAACAGTAATTGACCAAATAGCATTCCAAACAAATATTCTTTCTTTAAATGCAGCCGTAGAAGCAGCAACTGCAGGAGAAGCAGGGAAAGGATTCGCAGTAGTTGCATCAGAAGTGAGAAACCTAGCTTCAAGGTCAGCAGAAGCCGCGAAAGAGATTAAATCAATCGTAGAAACAGCAACAGTAAAAGCAAATGATGGTAAAAAAATAGCTGGAAATATGATAGAAGGATATAAACAATTAAATGGAAATATCACTCATACTATAAATCTAATTCAAGATATACAAAATGCGTCAAAAGAGCAGTTACTAGGAATTGAACAAATTAATGATGCTGTAAATCAATTAGATCAACAAACACAACAAAATGCTATGGTAGCATCACAAACACATGATGTAGCAGTACTAACAGATGAAATAGCAAAACTAATAGTAAGTGATGCAAATGCAAAAGAGTTTGCAGGAAAAAATGATGTAAAAGCAAAAGATGTAAAAACAAATAAGCATCAAAGAGAGATAAAAAGAGAAAAATCGCCAATTTCAAAAATTTCAAGCCATAAAAAAGAGATAAAATCTCAAACTTCAAATGATAATGAGTGGGAAAGCTTTTAAGCTTTCTCCTTTATATTTAAATAAAATGCAACTATAGAATAATCTTTACACCTGTTTAAAAATTATATATTTAAAAAGTGATTTATTTAAATAAAATGATACTATTAGGAAATTTAAAAATATTTATAAGATAAAAAGGGGTAATTAATGAAAAGATTTAATTTTGGAACTAAATTATTGTTAATTTTAGTTTCTACAAGTGTAGTTTCTCTGAGTTTAATGATATATATCATTTCTTCATATTCTTATACAAATTCAAGAGATGATGCGCAAAGTTATATAAATGAATTAGCACAAAAAAATTCTTTAGAAATAAGAAATACTTTAGATAAAGCAATTGTAATTTCAAATTCTATTTCAAATAGATATACAAGTGCAATTGAACATGATGAAAAACTTTCAAAAGAAGGAACAATAAAATACTTTAAATCTCTTCTTGAAGAAAATAAATTTATTTTAGGTGCTTGGTTTACTTTTGAAGATGGAACTAATCTTTATGAAAAAAATGATGGTACAGGTAATCCTAATTATTATACAAAAGTGGGTAATTTTCAGCCCTATGTAGTAAGAAATACAGATGGAACTTTTACAATTCAACCAGCCTCAGCCTTTACTTTAGAATCAGAATGGATAAATCTTCCATACAAAAATAAAGGTATTTCAATAACGCAACCTTACAATTATGATGTTGATGGAAAAACTATTCTTATGACAACAGTTTCTTCTCCTGTTTATTATAAAGGTAAGTTTATTGGAGCAGTTGGAGTGGATTTTTCACTTGATTACTTTAACAAAAAAACTAATGAAATCAAATTATTCAAATCAGGTTATGGAACTATTATTGATTCTTATGGGAAAATAATAAGCCATCCAAACAAAGAGAATTTAGGGAAAAGTATAAAAGATATTACAAAGGATGAAAATATTTTAAAATCTTTGGAAATAAATAAAAAAGGTGAATCTTATTCTTATATTGGTAAAAATTTAAGAAATGGTGAAAGTTCATACTCTTATTCATATCCTTTTGAATTTGGTGAAACAAAAACATATTGGTCTTTTATAGCAACTGTTCCTGAAAATGAATATTTAGAAAAAGCAACATTTATTCAAAACTTTTCTATTGGTTGTGGTTTAATCGTATTGTTAATAATTATTCTTGTATTAGTTTATAGTATGAAAATTTTAAATAAAAATTTGACTACTATGAGAGATGGTTTATTGAATTTTTTCTCTTATTTAAATAAAGAAAATAAAAATGCACAACTTATAAATATTAATTCTTCTGATGAATTTGGTGATATGTCAAAAATGATAAATGAAAATATCAAAAAAACAGAAAATTTAATAATTCAAGATAATAATCTAATAGAAGATGTAAAAAGAGTTGTAAATGAAGTGAAAAATGGAAAATTTGATAAAAGAATAGAAAAAAGCACAGATAATACAAATCTTGAAGAGTTGAAAAATACATTTAATGAAATGTTAGAGACAACAAAAAATAGTGTTGGTGAAGATATAAATAAAGTTACACATGTATTAGATAATTTTGCAAAACTTGATTTTATAGGAAGAATTGATGACAAAGGTACTATTGCTATTGGGATAAATAATCTAGCGGATATTATTACCCAAATGTTAATAGAGAATAAAACAAATGGATTAACATTAGATGAAAGTTCAAATATACTTTTAGCAAATGTAGATAAGCTAAATGTTAGTTCAAATGAAGCAGCAGCATCTTTAGAAGAAACAGCAGCAGCAATTGAAGAGATAACATCAAATATCAGAAATAACACACAAAATATAGCAAAAATGGCGACATTTTCAAATGGAGTAACAGCTTCAGCCTCAGAGGGTGAAAGACTTGCAAATCAAACAACTCAATCAATGGATGAGATAAATACACAAGTAAATCTAATAAATGATTCAATTACAGTTATTGATCAAATTGCTTTCCAAACAAATATTCTTTCACTAAATGCAGCCGTAGAAGCAGCAACTGCTGGAGAAGCAGGGAAAGGATTTGCAGTAGTTGCAGCAGAAGTGAGAAACTTAGCTTCTCGTTCAGCAGAAGCAGCGAAAGAGATAAAAACAATAGTTGAAAATGCAACAAAAAAAGCGAATCAAGGGAAAGATATAGCTAATAATATGATAAGTGGATATAAAGAGTTAAATCAAAATATTCAACAAACAATAAATCTAATTTCTGATATTGAGATGTCAAGTAAAGAGCAATTAACAGGAATAGAACAAATTAATGATGCAGTAAATCAATTAGATCAACAAACACAACAAAATGCAGCAGTAGCATCACAAACACATGATGTGGCAGTGTTGACAGATGAAATAGCAAAACTAATAGTAAGTGATGCAAATGCAAAAGAGTTTGTAGGAAAAAATGAAGTAAAAGCAAAAGATGTAAAAACTAATAGACATCAAAAAGAGATAAAACAAGATATAAAAAGAGAAAAATCGCCAATTTCAAAAACTACAACAAAAAAACATGAGATAAAACCTCAAACTTCAAATGATAATGAGTGGGAAAGCTTTTAAGCTTTCCCTCAAATTTATATAAATACTTTTAATTATTTTTATAATAATTTGATAGAATAGAAATAAAATAAAAAAAGGTAAAATGTGCATAAAAAGCTAGAAATATTAAATAAAATCGAACATAAAAATAAAAGTGTATCTGAAGTTACAGATTTTCTTTATTCAAAAGAACTAATAAATGCACCTGTTGCATTATCAGAATTTTTTGAAGCTTGTAAAAATTATCCTATATTTTTTGCAAAAGATAAAGATGGCAAGTGGTTTTCTTCAGTTCTTTTAGGTTACAAAGAGAATGAAAATCTATTTGTAGATGAAAAAGGTGCTTGGAAAGAGTTGCATTATATTCCTGCATTTATTAGAAGTTATCCTTTTATTTTATCAAACAAAGAGTCTTCAAAAGAGTTACTTTTAACAGTTGAGAGTTCATATTTAAATGAAAAAGCATCTTCAACAAAACTATTTGATGAAGATGGTAATAATAGTGAATACTTAAATAATGTTTTGAAATTTTTAAATCAATATTATGCTGATTCTTTATCAACTACGGAGTTTATTAAACAATTAGATGAGTGGGAATTATTAGAAGAAAAAGTTGCTAATGTTGTTAATAGTAAAAATGAAAAATTTAGTTTAAATGGATTTTTTATCGTAAATGAAGAGAAATTAAAACACTTAAGTAAAAAGAAAAAAGATGATATTTGTTCAAAAAATGCTTATGCATTAATCACAGCTCATTTAATTTCCCTTTCAAATATTCACAAATTAGGAAGTATTAAATAAATAGTTAATTTCAAGGTAAACTAATGAACAATTATTTCAATATTTTAATAAAATTGTTAATAGTTCTAGTTAGTTTAGTCTTGATTTTAATGGCTTTATTTTTTGCTAATATTATAAATTTTAACTTTGATGATTTTAAAAATGATGATTCTCTTAAGAATTATAAAAAATCATCAGAAGAACTCACCGATGAAAAAATCAAAAAAATAAATGATTCTTTGGATAAAAGAGAAGAAAGAATAAAAGCACTAAAAGAAGTAGGTAAAAAATTAGGTGGATGAATTTTTTATTTAGTTTTTAATAAAACAAAAATAAAATAAGTACCCAAAAAACTCACTGGTGCAAAAAAATAGTTATGAATTGGCACATCTGAAATTAAATATGCAAAGAAATTTAACATAAAAATAAAAATAATAAGTTTAAGTATACTATTCATTTGTTCTTGAAAAATTATAAGTTTTAAGATTTCTAATTTATTAAGAATTACTACTAAAAAAAAGATATTTATAAACATAGAAAAAAGAGACATTCTAATATTATTACCTTCTATAATATTTACTATTTGAGATAAAAGAATAATTGAAATAGTTGTTATAGAACCATATTTCGTTATAATATCTAAATCAATTACTTTTTTTAGGCAACAATTTGAAATTGACCATAAAACTCTTTTTTTATTACTTTTCATTATCGAATACTGATTGATCCACTTCATTTTGTTGAATAGGATTTTGACTTGTAAATTCAAATTCAACAACTTTTTTTTCTCTCATTTGATATGCTTTTGTAGAACCATATCCTGTTGAATAAATTCTATCACTTGCTATATTATATTTAATCAAATCTCTAACTACATTATTTGCTCTTTGTGTTGATAATTCTAAAGCATCTTGATATTTAGTTCCTTTTACTTCTTCATTATCAGCAAAACCCTTTACATTGATTTGTGTATCTCTTGGCATTGAAGAGATTATTTTTGCTAATCTACTTAAAAATTCAGGTGCATATTGACTTGTAAGTTCTGCTTTACCACTTTCAAATACTAATTGGGGAGGGATTGACATAGTTGTTCCAACTTTTCTCTCAACTAAATCTCCGCCTTGAGCATTTTTATTTTCTAAATTATCTAAAGAAGCAAGAGCATTTGCATCAGATGTTTTTTTAGATTCTACATCACCATCTGTTTGTTTATCAGTCATTGATTTCTCTGTTTGTTCTTGTTCTTTCATAGTGTCAGCAGCAGGATTAAATCCATAAATTTTCATAAATTCTTCTTTTAATGCTTTTTGTTTTTCTACATTTACAGAGGCTAAAGCATAAAGTGCAATAAATAAAGCTAATAACAAACTAAGAAAGTCTGCATAAGGAACAGCCCATTTTTCTCCAGCTGGGCATTCACATTTTGATCGTTTTCTAGCCATAATTAAGCTTTTGTCGGCATTGCAGTTATCATCTTAGTTAATTTTAATTTTAACTCTCCTGGTGCATCGCCCCTTGCCATACCTTTTGTAGCAGCTAATATAATTAATTTTTCTTTTATTAAAATGTGAGCTTTTGCTTTCATTTTATTTCCCCAAGGTCCTAAAAATAAGTATGCTCCTGAAATTCCTGTTACTGTTGCTGTAAATGCTCCTGCTATTCCAGCTGCCATTTCAGCTGGATTATCTAGCTTTTGTAAAGCAAGAATCAATCCAAGTACTGCACCAACCAATCCCATAACAGGGCAAGTTTCTCCAGCTAATAACCAATAATGTGATGCACTGTGATAATAATGTTCAGTCTCTTCAATGATTGCATCTAAAGATTCTTCTATTTGTTCCTCTTTTGAGCCATCTACAACCATACTTAATGCTTCTTTTAAAAATTCATCTTCTATTGTTTGAAGCTCTTTTTCTAAAGCTAATACACCATGTTTTTTAACTGTAATTGCATAACTAACAAGTTCATCAATTCGATCTTCAAAATCAACAGGTGATTTTTTAAAAACTATTTTTAACTCTTTAAAAGCAGCAGAAAGAGCTTTTGAATCTGTAGCAGTAGCAGCTGCAAACATTGCAGTTGGTATAACAATAAGTATCGATGTTAAGTGAATAATATGAATAGGATTTCCACCTTCCATTAAATCACCAATTGAAATTGATGCTATTGCCCCTAACATACCTATAATTACGGTTAAATCCATTTAAAAGCCTTAGGTGTAATATTTAAAATTTAAGCTAATTTATATATCTTATCTACTAAATAGTTGCTTAAATAATTTTTTTAAGTTTAGTATCTCTTGCTATTTGATAAGTTTATAACCAACAGCTCTTTGGTTTATAATCATTCCATTTTTTAGTTTTTTCTTTAGTTTATGAACTATGGTTCTCATGCTTACAGCTTCCATTTCTTTACTATCCCAAACATATTCGTGAATCATCTCATTTGTAACAGTGTTATTTATATTTTTTACGAGCAAACTTAAAAGCAGTTTTTCTTTACTTGTTAGTTCTATTTCATGTTTTGATTTATGTAAAGTTTGCTCAAGTAGATTAAAGGAAAAGTCATAACCTAAATCTATTAAAAAATCACTATTTTCATCTTTTTTTATATGACTTAAATGGTATTGAATTCTCAAAAATAACTCTTCAAAATCAAAAGGTTTTTTTATGTAATCATTACATCCTAAAGTGTAAGATTTTTTTATATTTTCAATATCAATTTCAGCACTAATCATTATAATAGGAACATTTAAATCATCTTTTCTAATAAACTCTAAAACCTTATGTCCATCAAATCCCAAAACATTTAAATCCAAAATATATAAATCATGTTTGCTATTTAATATGGCATCAACAGCCTTATAACCATCGGTAAAACTATCCACAAAAAAACCTCTATTTTGCAAAGATAGTTTTATGATTTTATTTAAAGCAAAATCATCTTCTAGTAAAAATATTTTCATCAATTTTCCTTGCAAATTAGAGTTTCTGGAAAAATATAAGTAAAAGATGTTTGATTGTCTAGAGAACTTACACGGATTTCTATTTCATATTTATCACAAATTTCTTTTACAATACTCAAACCTAATCCAAAACCTATATTTTTATTCTTTTGTTGATAATAGGCATTGAAAATTGCCTTTGTATCAGCAATTTCTATTCCTTCATTTTTTATTTCAAGTCTATAAATATCTTCTTTTTTTTCTAAAATAATATCTATATTTGAATCTTCAAAAGAGTATTTTATAGCATTTGAAAGGGTGTTATCAATAACTCTTTCTAACTCATAAGAATCCATATAAATATCAAACTCTTCATGAATATCTAAGCTTATATCAATATTTTTTACATTTGCCATTTCATCAAAAAAAGCCAATCTTGAAGATAAGAATCTTACTAAATTTATATTTGTTAGTTCAGAAACTCTTTTTTCTTTTTTACTTAGATAATATAAATCATTGTAGATTGAAGATAGAGATTTTGCAGAAGCCTTTATCGTTTCAAATTCTTCTTTATATCCCATGTTTGATTCAAGATTATCAATATTTAAATTTATGATACTAAGTGGTGTATTCATTTCATGGATGATTTTTTTTAAGAAAAAATCTTGTTGCTCCAGAAGGTTTGAAATGGTTTTTTTACTCTCAAAGATATTTAGTTGAGTTTTGATTCGAGCAAGAACTTCCTCCTTTTCAAAAGGCTTAGTTATATAATCAACTCCACCTTCTTCAAAGGCTTTTACTTTACTTTGTACATCATCCAAAGCGCTAATAAAAATAATAGGAATATCTTTTAAGTTCTCTTCTTTTTTTAAAAGTTTGCAAACCTCAAAACCATCAAGATTTGGCATTTTTATATCCAAAAGTATTAAGTTTGGCGGATTAAGTTTAGATGAATTTATTGCAAAATTTGAATCTGTTGTAGCTCTTACTTGATACTCTTCTTTTTCATTTAAAAGAGTATTTAAGTAGTGAAGATTCTCTGTTTTGTCATCTATTATTAATATTGTATATTTTTTATCCATGTAGTTATTCTTTTGTCTATTGTAGTTTGTTAAGATTATAGGTAAAAACAGATAAAAAGAGATTTAGGATTTTCCTTGAAATTAAAAAGCCTTTTCATGTTATTGTTTATTTTAAACACATTTTCATTTATAAGTGTTGCACTTGTAATAAATAAATATCAAAAAGCAACAATAAAACTTGAAGATGCTTATAAAATGCAGTATAAATCACTCATTCTTGCAGATGAATTACGACAAAGTAGTGATGATTTAACTAGAATGGCCAGAACTTATGTAATAACTGGAAATCCTATGTTTGAAGAACAGTACAAAACAGTTTTAGGAATAAGAAATGGAGAATTACCAAGACCAAAAAGATATAATGGGATTTTTTGGGATTTTTATACTTTAAATGATACTAAACCTATCCTTGATGGGCAAAAGATACCTCTTCGAGAACTTATGATTCAAGCAAATTTCCCAGAATCAGAGTTGAATTTACTTTTTACTTCTCAGAATGAATCAGATGAATTAACAAATCTTGAACACAAAGCCATAAATGCAATAAAAGGTAAATTCCTAGATAAAGAGGGAAACTACACAATCAAAGGTGAACCAAATTTTGCCCTTGCAAGAGAACTCATGCACTCAGATGCTTATCACCTTGCAAAAATAAGAATTATGGAACCCCTTGATAGATTTTATAAAGCTTTTGAAAATAGAACAAAACAAAAAATTATTGAAACAAAACAGAGTCTAAAAGAAGTAGAATTTTCAGTAAATGTGATTGTTTTAATCTCAATTATTTTATTTTTGATGTCATTTTTTATCATTTTATTTAGAATCGTTTATCCAATAGATTTATTACGAAGAGTAATGTTAAAACTCTCACAAAATGATATGAGTGTTGAAATTGAAAAAAATAAATATGATGATGAAGTAGGGGATATGATAGGAGCAGTTGAAATTTTTAAACAAAATACTGAAAAACTCGTAACTGGGGAACAACAATTAAAACAAGCAATGGAAGATGCAAAAAGTGCAAATCAAGCAAAATCAATTTTTCTTGCACGAATGAGTCATGAATTAAGAACTCCACTAAATGCTATTTTAGGATTTACAAATATCTTAAGAAAATCAATGAATGCCACAACTTTGGAAAAAGAAAATTTAAATATCATCAAAAAAAGTGGGGAACATCTTTTAAATATCATAAATGAAATTTTAGAGTTATCAAAAATTGAAGCTGGAAAAATAGAGATTTACCCAAAAAACTTCGATTTTTTTGAATTAATAAAAGAGATAGAAGATATTTTTGCTTTTAGATGTGAGGGGAAAAATCTAAGATTCAATATAAATTTATCAAATGATTTACCTAATTTCATAAAAGCAGATGAACAAAGGCTGAGACAAATTCTTATTAATCTTTTAGGAAACTCTTTAAAGTTTACAAATGAGGGAGAAATAAATTTAAATATTTATACTTTAAATAACATGCTCTTTTTTGAAGTAAAAGATACGGGAATTGGAATTGATATAAAAAATCAAGAGAAAATTTTTAAACCCTTTGAACAAGTAAAACTGGATAATTACACCCAACAAGGAACAGGTTTAGGTTTAGCAATTACAAAAGAGTTAATCACACTTATGGGTGGAACAATTTATGTAAAAAGTAAACTACAATTTGGAAGTGAATTCTATTTTAGTATAAATTTTAAAAAAGCAAATATTGATGAAATAAATATCAAAACACAAATAAAAGAGATAATAGGAGTAAAAAATCAACAAAATGATAAAACAATTTTAGTTGTTGATGATATAAAAGAGAATAGGGATTTAATAGTGCAAATTTTATCTTCTTATGGATTTAAAACTTTAGAAGCAATAAGTGGAAATGAAGCTTTAGAACTCTTTGATAATCAAAATAAAAAAATCGATTTGATTTTTATGGATATTTTGATGGAAGATTTAGATGGTTTACAAACTATTCAAATTATCAGAAAAAAAGAAAAAAATTCAAATATTCCAATTATTGCACTTACCGCAAATGTTTTTGAAGAGGATAAAAAACAAGCTTTAAATGCAGGTGCGAATGATTTTTTACCAAAACCTGTTGAAGAAAAAGATATTTTGATAGTTTTAGAAAAATATTTGAAAATTGAACTTGAATATAATGAAAAACTAGATGAAGAAATTGATTTGTCAAAAGAGTTAAAAAATCTTCCAAAAGAGTTTTTTGAAAAATTAAAGGTAAAAGCCCTGTTAATGGATAATGAAGGTGTTTTTAAACTTTTAAAAGATTATCAGGTATCTTCTGATTTAGAAATATATATTAAAAACTTTATAAATGAGTTTAAGTATGAGAAGTTGTTGGATTTAGTCTAGTTTTCATAATAAAACTCTAGGAATAATAATTCCTAGAGTTTTATTTAATCTTTTGTAAGCTTCTAAATATTTTTTATTTTTTTAGCTTTAACATCATCTTTACCGTGGAACTCTTTATTATTTGCATTTGTAACAACTAATTTTGCGATTCTATCAGTTATTATTGAAACATCATGGGTTTGAGATGCTACACTAGCATATTGCTGTGTTTGTTGATCTAGCTCTGTAACTGCATCATTTATTTGCTCAATTCCAGAAAGTTGCTCTTTACTTGAAATTTCTATATTTGAAATTAATTTTATAGTTTGTTGGATATTTTCATTTAACTCTTTATATCCTGATATCATATTACTTGCTATTACTTTTCCATCATCCGCTTTTTTTCTTGCATTTTCAACTATTGATTTTATCTCACGAGCTGCATCTGCACTTCTATTTGCAAGGTTTCTCACTTCTGCTGCAACTACTGCAAATCCTTTTCCTGCTTCTCCTGCAGTTGCTGCTTCTACGGCTGCATTTAAAGAAAGAATATTTGTTTGGAATGCTATTTGGTCAATTACAGTTATTGCTTCATTTATCAGATTTACTTGTGTATTTATTTCATCCATAGATTGAGTTGTTTGATTTGCTAATCTCTCTCCTTCTGATGCTGAGGCTGTTACATTGTTTGAATATCTTGCCATTTTTTCAATATTTTGCGTATTGTTTCTTATATTTGATGTTATTTGTTCTAAAGACGCAGATGTCTCTTCTAAAGATGCTGCTGCTTTATTTGAGTTTACATTTAGTTTATTTACATTTTCAATTAACATATTAGAACTTCTATCTAATGTTAATCCATTTGATTTATTTTCTACTAACATCTCTGTTATTGAATCACCTAAATTATTTACCCCAAATGCTAATTTTAATAAATGTTCTTCCAAGTTATTTGGGTTAACTTTATCCAAGTAATCAAGTTTTGTATATTTCTCTAATACATGTAAAATATTATTGATATTTTCTTCAAGGGCATGCCCCATATCATTAAATACACTTTTTAATTCATTAAGTGCTGGATTATTTGAATTTTTATTAATTCTTTGAGATAAATCACCATTTTTAAATTTATCTAGAATTTTTACTGTTTCAATAATTAAAGCTTCATCTTTTTGAAGATTTTCTTGAATTAATTTAATACTACTATTAACAACAGTTGCCATCTCACCAAATTCATCTTTACTTTTGTCATTAAGAAATTCAACTTCTTCTTTTTCTTTATTTAAGTATGAGAAGAATGACAATAATCCATTTTTAAAATTATTAAAAGATTTTATAACTATTCTTGAAATAATAAATGAAATTAAACTAAACAATATTATAAAAACAATAGATAAGATTATTAGTACTTTATCTTGAATATCTAAAGCTTCTTCTTTATATTTTAATGATTGATTATGAATTTTGTTTAAGTTTCTTTCTATAGATTGAGTTGAGTCCACCATCTTTTCTAACATTGTCTCAATTTCATTTGTATCTTTATAAATTCTATTATGAGAATTAGATATCTTTTGTGTTGAATATTTATCAAATATATCTTCATACTCTTTTATATCTTTTAAGATTTCATTTACGACTTGAAGATTATCTTGAATAAACTCTATTTTTATATCTTTAAGTTTATTTACATCTGAATATAATCTTTTAAAGGCATCTTTTACTTTATCCGCTGTATCTTCATCAATGTTACTTGAAAATTCTTTTGCAGTAATTTTTGCATGCAAAGACTTGATTATGTATTTATCAATAGTTATTGCAGTTTCTACTCCTAATTTCGCTTTTGAACTAAAATAACTATTGGTAAAACCAAAAACTAAAATAATAATTAAAAAGATTAATGGAAATATCAAAAGTTTCATATTAATTGAAGACCTTTTTATAAGTAATCTTTCTATTGAAAACCTTTTTATTGAGAATTTTGCCATGTGTTGTTTCACCCTTTGTGATTAAATAATAATTATAATATGACATATTCTAATTACAATATGATTACTACTACTATAGTAGTAAGGAATATAAATTGAATATACATATTAACTTATTAGTAAAATTTAATGCAACCAATTTGTAATCAAGTGAGTTTATAATTTCGATGAACAAATTAAAAAAGGTTATTCAAAATGAAAAAAATTGCATTATTAGCTCCGTTAGCTGCACTTATGTTAACTACATCAGTGTCTGCTGCAGATTTCAAAGGTAGTGGGGCATCATTCCCATTTAGCGTTTATCAATCATGGATTGGTGCTTATCATAAAGCAACAGGAATTGAAATAGATTATATTTCAAAAGGTAGTTCAGCAGGTATTAAAGATGCAGTTGAAAAAACTGTTGATTTCGCAGGTACTGATGCTCCTTTAGATCCTTCTAAATTAGCTGCTGATAAATTATTACAATTCCCAGGGGTTGTTGGTGCTATTACTATGAGTTATAACATTCCAAATACTCCTAAATTAAATTTAAGTAGAGCTGCTATTTCTGGTATTGCTTTAGGAAATATTGAATATTGGGATAATGATGTTATTGCATCTGCAAATAAAGGTGTAAAACTTCCACATGAAAAAATCACTTTTGTTCATAGAGCTGATGGTTCAGGAACTACATTTAACTTTACTTACTTCTTAAGTAAAATTTCAAATGACTGGAAAGAACAATTCGGTGTGAAAAAAGATCTTAACTGGCCAGGTGATCACCATGTTGGTGGAAAAGGAAATACAGGTGTAGCTACACTTATTAAACAAACTCCTTATTCTATTGGTTATGTTGATTATGCAGATGCTACAAGTAATCAACTTCAAATGGCAGGAATTGAAAATAAAGAAGGTGCATTTATCGCTCCTGAATTAAAAGCTTTCCAAGCTGCAGCTGCAAATGCTGATCTTGATCCTAAAAAAGATTTCTTTGCTGTAATTGCTGACCCAGCTGGTAAAGATGCATACCCAATTGTTGCTGCTACATTCATTTTAGTACCAAAAGAAAATATTGAAATGGACAAAAAAGTTACAGCATTCTACGACTGGTCATTTAAAAATGGTCAATCTCTTGCAACTGAGTTAGGATTTGTTCCACTTCCTGAAGCATTAACTAAAAAAATTAGCGAATACTGGACTGCAAACGGTATTAAATAATATCTTTTGATATGAAAACAGCTTGAAATTTTTTTCAAGCTGTTTTTATTTAAAAAAATAGGTTTTTAAAAGTGTATTTTATGCATTTTTTAAAATTTATAAAGAATTGGTATCTTAATGGAAAAAATCTTTAAAAATCTTTCTTTGATTAGTGCAAGTTTTGTACTAATTGTACTTGTGGCTATTTTTATTAGTCTTTTTAATTCTGCAAAGCCTGCTATTGAAGAGTTTGGTTTAGGATTTGTAAGTGAATCTGCTTGGGGAAAAGATGTTCCTATTGAAGTAAATCCCTCAGATAAACCTGCTGAAAAAGTTGCTGTTGAAAAACCTATAGTTTATGATGAACTACTTATGGGTTATGATGACACAATTACTAGAACTATTTATGGTGGGTTAGTACCAATTGTTGGTACTTTACTTTCTACTTTAATTGCTATGGCTTTTGCTTTGCCAATTGCTATGGGAATTGCAGTGTTTTTAGCAGAAATTGCTCCTAAAAATATTTCAAATGTTGTTGGAATTGCCATTGAACTTCTTGCTGCGATTCCAAGTATTATTTTTGGTATGTGGGGTTTATTTTATTTTGCTCCTATAGTTCAAAGTGTAGTTGGAGGTTATCAAGTATCACTACTAACCGCTGGACTTGTTCTTGGAGTTATGATTCTTCCATTTATGGCAGCAATTACAAGAGATAGTATGAGAACAACTCCTGATGTATTAAAAGAGTCAGCTTATGCTTTAGGTGCTACAAAATTTGAAGTTATCAAAGATATTATTTTTCCTTATTCAAAAAAAGGAATTATAGGTTCAATTATTCTAGCACTTGGTAGAGCTTTAGGTGAAACAATGGCAGTTGCTTTTTTAATAGGTTCAATATTTGTTTTACCACAAAAACTAAATGACCCAACAGTATCAATCCCAGTTGCAATGGCAAATAACTTTGGTGAATCTTCTGGTCTTGCTTTATCGTCACTGTTTTATTTGGCATTTTTATTATTCATAATTAGTTTTTTAGTTATATCAATTGCTAAGTTCTATTTTTTAAGAAAGGCTAATTAATGAGATTACTTACAAATAAAATTATATTAATACTTTCAACTCTTTCTGCTCTAGTTGGTTTAGCGTTTTTAGGTTGGATATTAGTAACTTTAATGGTAAAAGGACTTTCGTCTTTTCACCTTTCACTATTTTTTACAGATTTAATTGATGGTGGACTTAGAAATCTAATTATTGGTCAATTTATTATTGCTGGAATTGCATCTTGTATTGGTATTCCAATTGGTATGTTAGCTGGAATTTATCTTCAAGAGTATGGAAGTGGTAAATTCGTTAGATTAATAAGAGACCTAAGTGATATTATGATGAGTGCTCCTTCAATTGTTATTGGAGCATTCGTATATGCAGTTGTTGTAGTTCCAACAGGAGGAACAAGTGGATTTGCAGGAAGTATTGCACTTGCAGTGATGATGATTCCAATTGTAATTAATACAACTGATAATATGTTATCACTGGTTCCTAGAGAATTAAGAGAAGCTGGTATGGCACTTGGTGCTAGTAAGTACAGAGTTATCTTAGATATTATTATCAAAGCTGCAAAAGTTGGGATAATGACAGGTTTACTTCTATCATTTGCAAGAATCATAGGTGAAACAGCACCTTTACTTTTTACAAGTGAAACAAGTAACTTTTTTAGTTTAGATTTGACAGAAGCTTACCCATCTTTGACGGTAAGTATTTATAACCTAGCAAATGACCCTACTGAAGCTAGTAGAGATTTAGCTTGGGCAGCATCATTTATACTTACAATTTTGGTTTTATTTATTAACCTAATTGGAAGATACACTACAAGACACAAAGGATAACAATAATGCCAATAATGACTATAGAAGATTTTAGTTTTACTTATGCCTCAGCGCAAACTAGATCATTAAATAATATTAACTTAAAAATTAAAAGAAACACTATAACAGCTTTAATCGGACCTAGTGGATGTGGTAAGTCAACACTTCTTAGATCTTTAAATAGAATTCATGATTTATATCCTGGTAATAAATACGAGGGCAAAGTTATGCTTTTAAATGAAGAAAAAAAACAGATGGAAAATATTCTTGATATTAAAAAAGAGAATGAGTTTATTCAGTTAAGACAAAGAGTTGGTATGATATTTCAAAAACCAACACCATTTCCTATGAGTATATTTGATAATGTTGCTTATGGTTTAAGAATATCAGGAATTAAAAGTAAAAGTGAATTAGAAGGTCGAGTTGAAATGGCTTTAAAAGGAAGTGCTTTATTTGGTGAAGTAAAAGATCGTATGAATAAAAGTGCTATGGGATTAAGTGGTGGACAACAACAAAGATTATGTATTGCAAGAGCAGTTGCTTTAAAACCTGAACTTTTACTTTTTGATGAACCAACATCTGCACTTGATCCAATCTCAACTGCTGCTATTGAAGAGTTAATTGTAGAGTTAAAAAAAGATGTAAGTATCGCAATTGTTACACACAATATGCAACAAGCAAGCCGTATAAGTAATTATACTGCATTTATGTATCTTGGGGATTTAATAGAATTTAATGAAACAGATAAGATTTTTATTAACCCTGAGCAAAAGAAAACAGAAGATTATATTACGGGGAGATTTGGGTGATGTTAAAAGATTATAGCGATAAATTGGACGAAATCAATGGTAAGATGTTATCAATCACAGAAGACATCTTAGAGGCAAATAAAATTATACTGACAGGTTTACAAGAGTGTAATAAAGAGTTATTGGATAACGCTAAAAGCAATCTAAAAAACATGAGTAATAGAACTACTGATATTGATAACTCTATAGTTAAAATATTGGCTCTTTATTCACCTGAAGCAAAAGATTTAAGATTTGCAGTATCATTTTTTAAAATTTCAAATGAACTTTTGAGAGCATCTTCAAATACAAGAACATTTATTTCTGGACTTAGCAATTATTGTACGGAATTAGATGAAACAACAGTAAAAGAGTTTGCTGTTCCTATGCAAAAATCAACAATAGATTGTTTAACAGCTGTTGTAAAAATGATAAAAGCAACTTCAAATGAAGAAACACAAGAGTCTTTTAACAATATTATTGTTTCAGAAAATAAAACTGATGAATATTATGAATTATTACAAGATAATATTTATAAAAAAGCTCCAAATATAGAGGATTTTGGTAAATTCACAAAAATCTTAAGAGCTTTGAGAAAAAGTGAAAAAATTGCTGATCGTGCTTTAGATGTGGGAAGTTTACTTCTTTTTGCAAGAATCGGTGGCGAGTTAGGTACTGCTGAATAGAGTTATTTTAAAGAGTTAGATTTTATAAATAAAATTTAACTTTTTGCTTTTTATACTATTTCTTCACCCAATTTATCTCTTAAATTTTATTTCTTTTTCTTTTGTTATAATACAAAAAAATTTAAAGGCTTTTTATGGAAATAGAAATATCAACACCTGCTTTATTATTCCCTGCAATCTCATTACTTCTTTTAGCATATACAAATCGATTTTTAACAACTGGACAACTTATTCGTTCAATCAGTCATCAAGCAAGAACACATGGTGGACAAGAACTTGTAGGACAAATTGATAATTTAAAAAAAAGACTTGAACTTACAAAATGGATGCAATTTTTTGGAGTTGTTTCAATGCTTATGTGTACAGTTTCAATGTTCGCTTTATTTTTAGGTTTTTATCCTGTTGGTAAACAAATATTTGGATTAAGTTTACTTACAATGTGTTTATCTTTATGTATCTCATTATGGGAAGTTTATATCTCTTCAAATGCCTTGAATTTGGAATTAAAAGATTTACATGAGAAGTGCAAATAAAAAGATTATTTAGTTAAATTCTTAAGTTTTAACATCTTCTTTCTCTCCTTTAAAAAAAATCTATTACGCGAGAATATTAATATTTATTTTGTATAATAAATAAATTTTAAAAAGGAGATGAAATGAAAAGGATTATATTTTCAATTTTAGTATCTATTTTAAGTATGAATTTAAATGCAAGTGATTTTGATTCAGCAATAATATTACAAGAAAAAGGTGAAATTAAAAAAGCAATTAGCTTATTTCAAAAAGCTTGTAAAAGCAATGATTCAAGGGCTTGTTATAATCTGGCTGTTATGTATTACAATGGGAAAAAAGTAAAACAAGATTACTTAAAAGCTCAGAAATTATATACAAAAGCCTGCGATGCTGGACATGCTTTTAGTTGTTATAATCTAGGGCTTATGTACGATGCTGGAAAAGGAGTAAAAAAAGACTCTTTAAAAGCAAAAGATTTATATGCAAAAGCTTGTAAAGGTGGAGACTCTTTTGGATGTTACAATGTTGGCTTTGTTTATTATAGTGGTGAAGTAGTAAAAAAAGATTATCTAAAGGCAAAAGAATATTTTACAAAAGCTTGTGATGCAAATGATGCTTCTGCTTGTCATAATTTAGGAGTCATGTATAGCAAAGCTCAAGGTGTAAAAAAAGATTATTTAAAAGCAAAAGAGTTTTATATAAAAGCTTGTGATTTAAAAAATGATAAAGCATGTAATAATCTTGGACTTATGTATGAAAAAGGACAAGGTGCAGCAAAAAATAAAGATAAGGCAAAAGAGTTATTCAAAAAAGCTTGTGATGCTGGAAATACAAAAGCTTGTAAAAATTACGCTATTTTGAATAAATAAAACTTTTCTTTTTATTCCCAACTTTTTTTTGTTGGGAATATTCATAAAGGAGGATAAAATAGATTATTCCCCTTTTAAAAAATCTAAAATAATTTTCTTATGGTCAAAAACCAATTTTTCAAGTGGAATTTCATCTTTTTTATATACATAAACCTCTTTTGCATCATCTTGAGCAAGAGGTTCACCATAGGCTTTACAAACATAAACAATAGATGCTGTATGAAATCTTTCATCCCTTTCTGGGTCTGAATAAACCCCAAGAAGTTTTTCAATTGTAACATCCAAAGAAGTCTCTTCTTTCATCTCTCTTACAACTGCATTTTCAACAGTTTCTCCAATATCTACAAATCCGCCAGGAATTGCCATACCAAGAGGTCTGTTTAATCGCTCAATTAAAACAATACCTCTAAAATTTTCTTTTTCATCATATAATTTTATAATTCCATCAACTGCTAAAAATGGTGTTTTTATCATTACTTTCTTCCTTGTAAATATACTTATATCTTCACCATATATAAGTTGAATAAAATATTAACTAAATAATTTAAACTAAAACCATTTTTAAACCAACACAAGCCAAAAAAATTGCAAAAGCTAATTTTAATTGTTTTACATTTAAAGTATATGCTAGTTTAACACCTAACGGGGCAAAAAGCATAGTCATTGGAACTAAAACAATAAAAGCAATCCAATTTATATAACCAGTTGAAGCAAGGGGTAAATTAGGCACATCCCAACCAACTATTATATAAGCAATTGTTGCTGGGATACTAATAATTAAACCAAATATAGAAGCTGTACTTACAGCTCTATGAATTGGAACAGAAAAAAGTGTTAAAAGAGGAACCATTAATGTTCCTCCACCAATTCCTAATAAAGATGCAAATCCTCCAACTAATAGTGCAAAAATAGATTGTCCAAAATTATTTGGAAGTTTTTTTGCTATCACAAGACTTTTAAAACTACTAATAATCATATGTAAAGATACGGATAAAAGTAAAATTCCAAACATAAATTTCAATCCATTGCCATCAATATATTTTGATGTGAATGTACCAATTATTACTCCTAAGATTACAAAAGGTATCCATCTTTTTGTTAATTCTAAATCAATACCTCCTTTTTTATAATGTGATCTAGAAGAAATAATTGATGTAACTACAATTGTAGATAATGAAGTTCCTATAGATAAAGGCATTGCAATTGAAATATCAATATTCATATAGATAAAAATATGATAAAGCATTGGAACAATTACAATTCCTCCACCAACACCAAGTAAACCTGCTAGTAAACCTGCTACTACACCACTTGCTAACAAAATTGGCACTAAAACTAATAATTCATTCATAAAAATTTGTCCTTATTTAGAAGCTTGATGCTTTACCATCACTTCTTGGGTCAAATGCCCCTTTTATTATTTTTGATGTATCATAAACTAATGCTCCTGCATGTCCAACTGCAGAATCTAATTCTGTTAAGATTTCAACATCATGACCTTTTGCTTTTAATTCCTCAATTAACTTTTCATCAAATCTTGATTCAAGTTTTAAACTTTCAGAAGAATTTCCCCAAGTTCTACCTAATAACCATCTTGGGTTATTTATTGCTGTTTGTAAATCTTCATCATAATATGCATATCTAGAAAAAATAGCAGCTTGAGTTTGTGGTTGTCCATCTCCACCCATTGTTCCATATGCCATAACTCTTCCATCATTAAAAAGTGCAATTGCTGGATTTAGTGTATGAAATGGCTTTTTATGTGGCATTAAAGATTGAATATGAGAAGAATCCAAAGAAAAACTACATCCTCTATTTTGCCAAACAATTCCAGTTTCTGGTAACATTAATCCACTTCCAAACTCATGATAAATACTTTGAATTGCACTTACAACTCTACCTTTTGAATCAATTGCACCAAACCAAGTTGTGTCTCCTGGTGCACTATTTTTGCCCCATTGTATTGTTTTTTCTAAATCTATTTCTTCACTTAGTTTGTCTAAGTATTCTGGTTCAAGCCAAGCTTGGAGTTCTTCTGAAGTTGCAGAAGTACTCATTTTATCCCTATGTCTAAAAGCTATTTTTGTAGCTTCAACTAAAAGATGAATATGATTTGAAGAATCTTTTGATGGAAGTTTTTCAACCCATCTATCAAAAAGCCCTAAAATCATTAAAGAAGCAACCCCTTGAGTTGGAGCTGAAGCATTAAATAATTTTGCATGGGTTGTTTTTAATTCAAGTGGAGTTTTCCAACTTGCTTCATGCTCTTGTAAATCTTTTAATGTTATAAAACCTTTTTTAGTCAAAAAATCATTGGCAATATCTTTTGATAAATCACCCCTATAAAAATCATCAAAGCCTTTTTCCCCAAGAGATTTTAAAGTTTGTGATAACTTTGTTTGGATTAATTTATCTCCTTTTTTAGGGGTTAAACCTTTTGGATAATAAACATCAGCAAAATCTGAATCTGAAAAAAGTTCTTCTTTTTTATCTTCTAAAGTTTGAGATAAAGATTGAGTTACTACTATTCCATTTTTTGCTGAATCCACTGCTTCTGACATAAGTTGCGTTTTAGAAATAGTTCCTTTCCATTCCGTTTCACTTTTTTTGTAAGCCAAATTCCATGCAGAAACTGCTCCTGCAACACTATTTGCAGCTAATTTTCCTCTAAAAGGAATTTGTTTAACATCTTTATATAATTCCATATTTATATCAAATCCAGAATATCCTGATGCCTCAATAAAACTAACTCCCTCTTTTGGGTCATAAATAAGCCAAAAAGCATCTCCACCAATTCCTGTCATGTGAGGATAATGCACAGCTAAAGAGGCAGCTACAGCTATTGCTGCCTCTATTGCATTACCCCCATTTTTTAATATTTCAACTCCTGCATCTGAGGCACTATGGTGTGGTGAAACAACCATACCGTTTTGAGAGGTTTGAGTTAAAGGTAAATTATTCATATTACATCCATCCTATTGTTTTTGGTAGCCATAAGGCTATTTCTGGAAAAATCATTACTAAGGCAATTACTATAATTTGAATTGCAATAAAAGGCAATACACCCTTATAAATTTCAATTGTTTTAATCTCTTTTGGCGCTACTCCTTTTAAAAAGAATAAGGACCAACCAAAAGGAGGTGTTAAAAATGAGGTTTGAAGATTTAGAGCAACTAAAATTCCTAACCAAATCATATTTATATCTAGTGCATGGAATATTGGTAATACCAAAGGTAATACAATATATGAAATTTCAATCCATTCTAGAAAAAATCCTAAAATAAAAAGAATAACCATCATAAATAAAATAGATCCCCACATCCCTCCAGGTATTGCAGCAAAGAGATCTTCAACCAAATAATCCCCATCTAATCCCCTAAAGCTTAATGAAAAAACTTGAGAGGCGATAAGAACAAACATAATCATCCCAGTAACTTTCATAGTTTCATATAAAGTCTCTTTTAAAATGTTTAATGTTAATCTTTTACTAAAAAAAACAATAATTAATGAACCAATTGCACCCATTGAAGCAGCTTCTGTGGGAGCTGCAAGTCCTCCAATAATAGAACCTAAAACAGCAAAAATCAAAAGAAATGGTGGCGCAACAGATTTAAAGAACTCTATCCATAACTCTTTTTTTGAATATAAAGCTCTCTCTTCTTCATCAATTGGTGGAACAATATGTGGTGCAAATTTACTTAAAAGTATTATATATAAAATATAACATCCAGCTAAAAGAAGACCTGGAATAAGCGCCGCTGCAAATAAAGGACCTATTGCTTCCCCACTAATATCTGCAAGTAAAATAAGAACTAAACTTGGAGGCAAAATTTGACCTAAAGTTCCAGAGGCACAAATAGTACCACACGAAACACTATGACTATAATTTCTTTTTAACAATGTTGGTAAAGCTATCATGGTAAGTGTTACAACTGTAGCTCCAACAATTCCCGTTGAAGCACCCATAAGAATACCAACAACAATAATGGCAATGGCCATTCCACCAGGTTTTTTACCAGATAATAGTCCTAAAACATCTAGCATTTTTTCAGCTAATCTGGATTTTTCTAATAATATTCCCATAAACACAAATAAAGGAATAGCTAGCATTGTATAATTTGTTAATACCCCAAAAATTCTTGATGGAAGTAAGTTAAATAAATTAGAATCAATACCCATAAGTCCAAAAGCAAGTCCAGCACCTGCAATTGCAAAGGCAACTGGAATTCCTAATAAAATAAGTGTAAAAAGAGATACAATCATCATGATTGCTAATATTTGCGGATCCATAAATTAATTTTCCCCTTTTATTTGAGTTATGGCTTTTAACATAACTGATAAGCCTTGAATTAGTATTAAAGTGAATCCAATAGGAATTAAAGATTTCACTAAATATCTATAAGGTAAACCACCAGGATCTGGTGAAACTTCACCCATTGAATAAGATTGCATTACATATTTACTTGATAAATAAATTACAAAAAGTGAAAAAGGAATTATTATAAATAAAGGAATTAATAAATCCATCCATTGTTTTGTTTTTTCACCATAAAGATGATAAAAAAGATCAACTCGTACATGTTCTTTTTGTTGAAAAGTATAAGCTGAACCAAACATTGCAATGGCAGCTAAAATATGCCATTGCAACTCTTGTTCAGCTATAGAACTCACATGAAAAAAATATCTAAAAAGTACATCTGCTGCAACTTGTAAAACTAATATAAAAATTAACCAAGAAGTTATTTGACCAATATGTTCATTGAACCTATCTAGTCCTTTGGAGATATCTAATAAACTTTTCATTACAATAGCTTTGTCATAACAACCAATTCACTTTTATCTTGCCAACTATCATGAATTGTTTTAAAAGCAAAGTAACTTTCATGTACTTTTTTAACTAGGGGATCTTTTTTTATTAACTCGTCATAAGTAGCAAATGTGATCTCTCTTAATTTTTTAATAATAGCATCAGGAAGCGTTTTTACAATTACTCCTTGATTTTTTACTAAATCATCCAAAGCTTCTGAGTTATTAGCTTCTGACCAAGATAATCCCATAAGATTACACTCAGCTGCAACAGTTTTTACTATTGCTTGTAAATCTTTTGGTAATGTATTCCATGCATCTTTATTAATTAAACATTCAGTAGTATTACTAGGTTCTCCCCAACCTGTAGTATAATAATATTTAGCTGCTTTTTGAAATCCCATTCTTCTATCTTGGAATGGTCCTACAAATTCTGCTGCATCAATAACTCCTCTTTCTAGTGCTGGAAAAATTTCTCCACCTGGTAGTAGTTTTACACTTACACCTAATTGCTCAAGAACTTTTCCTGCAAGACCTGGAATTCTCATTCTAAGTCCATTTAAATCTTCAAGGGTATTAAGCTCTTTTTTAAACCATCCAGTCATTTGAGTACCTGTATTTCCAGCTGCTAAACCAATCATATTAAATGGTTTATAGACTTCATCCCAAAGTTCTTGTCCTCCACCAAATTGTAACCAAGCATTTGTACCTTGAAAAGTCATTCCAAATGGTACTGCTGTAAAGTATTGAGCTGCAAATGTTTTTCCTGCCCAAAAAAATGAATTTCCCCAATTCATCTGAACACTTCCTTCTGAAACAGCATCAAATCCACCCATTGCAGGAATGAGTTCACCTGCTGGATAATGTTTAATTTTTAATCTTCCATCTGATAACTCTTCAACTCTTTGGCAAAAATAAGTTGCACTTCCAGGACCTGTTGAATAAAATGGAGCTCCAGCACCATAACAATTTGTCATTTTCCATCTAAATGTTTTTTTTTCATCTGCACTTGCTATTGATGGTATTGCAATTGCAGCACCAATACCTGCTAAACCTGTTTTTTTTATAAATTCTCTTCTATTATTAGTCATGTTATATTCCTTGATTTTTCAAAATTTAGATCTAATATGAATCCACCTATTGACATTACTCTTCTGATATAAGAGTTAATATATTTTTAAAACATTAAAATATGTTTTCTGATGATATTTTATACCTTGGATAGTTTTTTGTAAAGATTTTTTTAAACAATATCTGTACATTTAAATGAATAATTTATATACAGATTAGAAATAAAGTTTATACACATGATTAAAATAAAAAGTTTATCCTTTTTGTAATTGAATTTATGATAAAATCCCAGCTATTAAACCGCTACATATGGTGATTTTCTATAAATAATTTTAGGTTTAATATTTAAAAAATATAAAAAAAGATGAGTTAAAAATATAATATGAGAATAGAAATAAAATCAAAACCTCTAACAAGAGAAACATTTAAGAAATTTGGTGAAGTGATAGAAAAAGAAGGTAGAGAATCTATGATTATAAATAGAGGGTCTGCTGAAAAATTTCATGATCTATGTAATCTGGATGCACATGAACAAGGAGGAAAATCAATTTTACATATTTATATAGGAAAAGGTAGAATATTTCCACTACATATAAATATGTTAGAGAAACATCCATTTTTTTCTCAAACATTTGTACCAAGAAGTAAGGAGCCTTTTTATTGTGTTGTTGCTTTAGGGGGTAGAGAGCCAGATTTATCAACTTTAGAAATATTTAAAACAAATGGAGATCAAGGTGTTCATTTAAATAGAGGAACATGGCATTTTCCTTTAATCTGTATAGAAGATAAACAAGAGTTTATAGTCTTAGATGGTGTAGGTGTAGGTAATAATCTTGATGAAAAAAAGATAATTGAATGTGTAGAATACAATATGGAAGATAAAGAGATATTTTTAGTAAGAGAGTAAATAGATTTAGCTCATTGTTGCTTGCTTGGGGAAATTAAATTTTTGTAAATATGATTAGTATTTTGCAGAGGAATTTTATTCATAGCTTGGTAATAAAGAAATATCAAGATTAAAAGATTCTATTTTTATTCATTTAATTTTTCCAATAACTCTGATATTTCCAAATTTATCTTAGAAAAAGCGAACCATTTTTTGCCCAAATCCTTCAAACTAGCACCAATATGATAAATTTCTTTTTTATCTAAGATTAAAAATCTATCGTGAGAATCTTTGAATGTTTTTAGAGTGATATTGTTGTACTGTTTTGAGTATTTTTCAAAATCAAGTTGGAGTTGTTTCTAAAGTATTGTTTTTTATAAGTGATTTGACATCATTCATTTGAGATTTTAAAATATTTACATCATTTTCTAAATTTACAAATCTTTCATTAGTGATTTTATCTGCATTTATTACATAGCCATTTTTAATGTAATTTCTTAAAATAGATGTTGCCCATTGACGAAATTTTGTAGCTGTAATTGAGTTTACTATATATCCTATTGATATAATCATATCAAGATTATAGTGTTCAATATTTCTTTGAATTTCTCTATTCCCTTCTTTTTGAACTATCAAGAAAAACTTGACAGTTGAATTTGTATTAAGTTCTTTATCTTTAAAAATATTGTTTATATGCAAACTTATATTTTGTTTAGTTACACTGAAAAGTTCTGATAGTTGCTTCTGTGTAAGCCAAATTGTGTCTTCATTTACAGAAACTTTTAGTTCTAATTCACCATCATTGTAAAGTACAATATTTGAAATATTATCCATAAAATCACCTTTGAAAAGTTGTTTTATAACTTTATCAAAAAAATTAGTTTTACTTTAAAAATATTGCAAATTGTTATTTTTTCTTGATTTAAAAAAAATGAATTTAGAGCTTAAAATTGATGGACTTTATTTATTGGTATTAAAGTATTCATTCCCAATCCAGATAGAAATTGGGAACGAAGAAAAGTTGATACTAGTTATAAATACTATGTATAATATTGTTTAATATCAATTGTATTTCTTCTTTAAAATTAGAATCTTTTATAAGTTTATTTGCTTTTTTTTCATATTCTTTATATATATTTGAATTGTATTTTTTATTATTTGCTAATGCAGATAAAAACATTAATACTTGTATAAGAGTTCTTTCTTCTAATAATGTAAAGTAAAGTATATTATCAAGAATATTTCGTTCTCCGTATAAAAAATTATCTGTATTTTCAATATTTGAAGCCATCAACAATGCTAAATTACTTTCACTAGCATAAATATAATCACTAAATATATTACTTGCTATTTCTGTATTAAATAAAGGTTCAATTATATTTACAGAATATTCATTTTTTATAAAGTTAAATAATTCAGTATTTAATTCTTTCAGTTTAGTTGATTGATTATTCTCATTAAACTCTTTTGAAATCACTTTTGAATCTTCATCAGAGTTATAGTTGTAGATAAATAATTCTATAATCCATAAATCATTTTTTATAGATAGATGAGGAAATATAGCAATATCAGATGGGTGTATTTTTAAAAATCCATTGATTGTTTCTTTACTATATTTTTCTGAAAAAAGAGCAAATCCATTATTTAGCATTGGAATAATTGTTATAGCTTTTATATCTGTTGAAAGATTTATTTTATCACAAATAGTTAAAGCTATCCCTCTACTTAATCTTCCAATTTTTATCATGATATTTTCATCATGATGACCTTCCTCGTTATCTATAGAAACACTTGCACTAAATACAAAAAGCTTTAAATCATTTTCTTTTTTCATGTGTATAATTTCATTTTCTATTGATATGTTGCATGACCATATTGGTTTATCTAAGCTAAAATGACTAATTGGTGATTCTGAATTATATATTGTTTTCTTTTTAGTTAATGATTCTAGTTCATTTTTCCAATAAGATAAGCTTTTTCTTATTGTTGGGTTATTTAGTACAAAATATTTTTCTATTATAATATTTGCTTTTTCATACTCTTTTGAATCTATGTATGCTTTTATTAGGTTGTTTCCTAGTCCAAATTCATGAATATTCTCATTAAATATAGGTTCAATAAATGTTATTAATTCCTCAATGTAATTATTGAGTCCAAGTGAACTACTTATATGTATTAAACAATCAGATGGAGGATTAGGATTAATTGATAGTATTTTTTTATAATATGACATTGCTGTATTAATGTCTTTATTCTTGAGTGATATATCTGCAAGATAAAGTAATGGTCTCCATGCATCTTTAATTTTACTTAATTTTATTAAAGTCTTATGATAACCTTCTTCTCCTTCTTTTTCTTTGTGCAATGCAAGATACCAATCCATTCCATTATTTTGATTTGGATCTAATTCTAATCCCTCAAATAATATTTTTTCCACCATCTCAAAATCATTCCAATCGGCATATACTTTTGCTAGATTTGTAAGTAATACTCCAGTTTTTCCAATTTCTTGTATAGTTTTTTCTAATACTAATTTAGCCTCATCTAATCTTTTATTTTTCATTAGTACAATTGCATAAATACATCCAGCTCTTTCTCTTTCTTTATCAATTTCATATAATTTATAACTGGCATCAACAACGAATTCATTAAGGCCATCATTTAATGCTCTAATAATTAATGTATATAGTTCATCAGGTTTATCATAATTTTTTTCTAAATTAGGGATTAAAACATCTTTAATCCATACCCTTCTTGTGACATAATATTCTTTTCCCATTTCATCAAAAAAGCTAATTTTTTCATCATTATCATTCTCTTTTTCGTCTTGAACAATAATTGGTTCCTTCTTATTTTTTATTCCAAATAGTTTTTTTAAAAATTGCACACTGTTCCTTTGAGAGTTAATTGAAGTAGATAATAATATAATAATGCTGAAAATAGATATTTTTTATTAAAAATACAAAAAACTCCCTCTGTCTAAAATCTATACACCAACCTCTCAACCCAATCACCAAAAGCAACACTTAAACAACACTTCTATTTTATACTTCTCTTAGAAGTCAAAAGGACTTAAACTAAAAGGAGATTTTATGAAAAGATTATTTGCAAAAGCAATCGTTACTTCTGCATTACTTGGTGGAATGTTAGTTCACGCTGCTGATACTATCAAAGTTGGGGTTTTACACTCTTTATCTGGAACTATGGCTATTTCTGAAACTACATTAAAAGATACGGTTTTGATGTTGATTGATGAGCAAAATAAAAAAGGTGGAATCTTGGGTAAAAAAATTGAACCAGTTGTTGTAGATCCTGCTTCAAACTGGCCTTTATTTGCTGAAAAAATGAGAGGGCTTTTAACAAAAGATAAAGTTGATGTTACATTTGGTTGTTGGACATCAGTTTCTAGAAAATCTGTTCTTCCAGTTGTTGAAGAGTTAAATGGTTTACTATTTTACCCTGTTCAATATGAGGGTGAAGAATCAAGTAAAAATGTATTTTATACAGGTGCTGCGCCAAACCAACAAGCAATTCCAGCTGTTGATTATCTAATGAAAGAGATGGGTGTAAAAAGATTTGTATTAGCTGGAACTGACTATGTGTATCCAAGAACTACAAACAAAATCTTAGAAGCTTATTTAATCTCTAAAGGTATTAAAAAAGAAGATATTATGATTAATTATACGCCATTTGGTCACTCTGATTGGCAATCAATCGTATCTGATATTAAAAAATTCGGTTCAACTGGAGTTAAAACAGCAGTTGTTTCAACTATCAATGGAGATGCAAATATTCCATTTTATAAAGAGTTAGGAAACCAAGGTGTAAAAGCTGAAGATATTCCAGTTATTGCATTCTCTGTTGGTGAAGAAGAACTTTCAGGAATTGATACAAAACCTTTAGTTGGACATTTAGCTGCATGGAATTATTTTGAAAGTGCTGATACAAAAATCAACAAAGATTTCATTTCAACATGGCACAAATTTATCAAAGATGACAAAAGAGTTACAAATGACCCAATGGAAGCTACATACATTGGATTTAATTTATGGGTAAAAGCTGTTGAAAAAGCTGGAACTACAGATGTTTCAAAAGTTAGTGATGCGATTATTGGTTTAAGTGTTCCAAACTTAACAGGTGGAACTGCAACTATGCTTAAAAATCACCACATTACAAAACCTGTATTAATCGGTGAGATTCAAGAAGATGGACAATTTGAAACTGTTTCTTCAACAAAAGAGATTGCAGGTGATGCTTGGTCAGATTTCTTACCAGGATCTAAAGATTTAATCTCTGATTGGACAAAACCAGTTAATTGTGGAAGCTACAACACAGTTACTAAAAAATGTGTAGGTACTAAATAAAAACTAAAATATGGAAGAGCTCTTCTTCCATATTTCTTTAAGGAAATAAAAATGAATATTTTAAAAATAATACTCCTTAATTTATTGATTTTCTCATTCTCTTTGGCTTCAAACTTTGAAGAATTATCTAGCAAATTATCAGACAACAGTTTTAAAGTAAAAGAAGAAGTTTTAAATGAGTTAATAATAAATTATAAAGATGAAGAAAAATTAGAGATTTTATTACAAAGTATGCTTTTAGGAAATTTATATTTTCAAAATCAAACTAATGAAATTGTACTTTTAGAAAAAGATAATAGTTTTAAATCTTTGTTTTCAAATAACTCTATTGAAAATGCAAATCAAGATGATTATTCAAAAATAAAGATAAATAATAAATTAAGAAGTGTTATAAAAGCAAGCCTTGCAAAGATAAATCTTTTTGCAAGTGATGAAAACAAAAGATTAAATGCTGCAAAAAATATCTTGGAAAATCTAGAAGTTCAAGATAAAGAGATAATAGTTGAAGCTTTAAAAAGTGAAAAAAAATCTTCAATAAAAGATATTTTACTTGAAGCAAATGCAAACTTAAAAGCAAAGTTTTTGACAGGTCAAGAGCAACTTGATGCAATCGCTGAACTTGGTGGTTTTTTATCTTCTAAATCTTTAGAAACTCTAAATGGTCTAAAAGATTCAAGTGATGAAAAAGTAAAACTTGCAGTTAAAAATGCCCTAAATGAAATTGAATTTAGTAAAACTTTCTATTCATTTATAGAAACTGCATTTTTTGGACTTTCACAAGGTTCGGTTTTACTTTTAGCTGCCATTGGTTTAGCTATTACTTTTGGAGTTATGAAAGTAATAAACATGGCTCATGGGGAATTAATAATGATTGGAGCGTATACAACATATACAATTCAGCAATTAATGCCAAATATGATTGAGTATTCTGTAATCATCGCAATTCCTGCTGCATTTATAGTGAGTGGATTGGTGGGAATTGCCATTGAAAGATTGGTAATTCGTCATCTTTATGGCAGACCCCTAGAAACACTATTGGCAACTTTTGGGATAAGTTTGATTTTACAACAAGTTGTACGAACAATATTCTCTCCACTAAACCAAGAGGTAAAAACACCATCTTGGATGAGTGGAGCTTGGGAAATAAATGGTGCTTTATCTTTAACTTACAACAGATTGTATGTTGTGATTTTTGCTTTTATTGTTTTTTTTGCCATTTTATATGTGATGAAAAAAACATCTTTAGGATTAAAAGTTCGAGCTGTTTCTCAAAATAGACCAATAGCCAGAGCCATGGGAATTCAATCAAGCAAGATTGATGCCATAACTTTTGGAATAGGTTCAGGAATCGCAGGAGTTGCGGGAGTTGCACTTTCACAGCTTACAAATGTTGGGCCAAATCTTGGACAAGCGTACATTGTGGATAGTTTTATGGTTGTTGTTTTTGGAGGAGTTGGAAATTTATGGGGAACTTTAATCGCTGCCTTTTCACTTGGAGAAATAAATAAATTTATTGAACCACTTGCAGGTGCAATTTTGGCAAAAGTTATCATATTGGTATTTATTATTTTATTTATACAAAAAAGACCTAGAGGATTATTTCCTCAAAAAGGTCGAGATGCACAGGATTAAAAAATGGAAAATAAATCAATAATTTTAAGAATCTTAGAAAATGACAAAGGTGGCAAAATAGTTTTATCATCTTTGGCAGTAGTAGTGTTTGTGGTTGCTTTTTGTAACTTGTTTATTCCTGAGAGTTCAATTTTTCATATCTCAACTTTTACAGTTACGATTTTGGGAAAATATTTAGCTTTTGCACTTTTGGCACTTGCACTTGATTTGGTTTGGGGATATTTAGGGATTTTAAGTCTAGGTCATGGGGCATTTTTTGCACTTGGTGGATATGCCTTTGCCATGTATTTGATGCGTCAAATCGGAGATAGAGGAGTTTATGGTAATCCTGAACTTCCTGATTTTATGGTATTTATGAACCTAAAAGAGCTTCCTTGGTTTTGGTATGGTTTTGATAATCCAGTTTTTGCAATTTTGATGGTAATGATAGTTCCAGCAATTTTGGCTTTTGTATTTGGTTGGTTTGCTTTTAGAAGTAGGGTAACAGGAGTTTATTTATCTATCATAACTCAGGCTTTAACTTATGCTTTGATGTTGGCATTTTTTAGAAATGATATGGGTTTTGGTGGAAACAATGGTTTGACAGACTTCAAAGATATTTTAGGTTTTGATTTATCAGCAGACACAACAAGAGTGGCTTTATTATTAATCACTTTTTTTGCTTTGGTTTTAGGATATTTAGTTTGCAGATTCATCATAAACTCAAGACTTGGGCGAGTTGTAATCTCAATAAGAGATGCTGAGAGTAGGGTGAGATTTTTGGGGTACAAAGTTGAGCAATATAAACTTTTTATTTTTGTGGTTTCAGCAGTTCTTGCAGGAATCGCAGGAGCTTTATATGTGCCACAAGTTGCAATCATAAATCCAAATGTATTTAGTCCTTTATTTTCTATTGAGTTGGTAATTTGGGTTGCTATTGGTGGACGAGGAACTCTATATGGAGCGATTATTGGAGCTATGATAGTGAGTTTTGCAAGTACATATTTTACTTCTGCACTTCCTGAAGTTTGGTTATATGCACTTGGTGGATTATTTGTAGTTGTAACTTTATATCTTCCAGCAGGTGTTGTTGGGCTTATAAGCAAAATCAATAGAAAAATGAAAAAGGCTTAAAAATGGAAAGATTAAAAAGAGATAATGAAACTGATATTGGTGAGCTAAAAATTGGAAGTAGAATACTTCTTGTTGATGGTGTAAGTGTTAGTTTTGATGGATTTAAGGCTTTAAATAATCTAAGTTTTTCTATTGATTATGGTGAATTAAGATGTATTATTGGAGCAAATGGAGCTGGAAAATCTACAATGATGGATGTGGTAACTGGAAAAACAAGACCCGATTCTGGAACTGTGATTTTTGGACATTCAGTTGATTTATTAAGTATGGATGAACCAGCAATTGCACAAATTGGAATAGGACGAAAGTTTCAAAAACCAACAGTTTTTCAAAACCACACGGTTTTTGAAAATCTAGAACTTGCAATGAAAGATGATAAAAGATTTTTCAAAACACTTTTTTCAAAATTAAGTAGCGAGCAAAAAGATAAAATCGAAGAAACAATGAAACTAATAGGTCTAAAAGAGCTGTATAAACAAGAAGCAGGAATTTTATCACACGGTCAAAAGCAATGGCTAGAAATTGGAATGTTAATCATGCAAGAACCAAAACTTCTACTTGTGGATGAACCAGTTGCAGGAATGACACCACAAGAGGTGGAAAAAACAGCAGAGATTTTGACAAGTCTTGCAAAAGAAAATGCAGTTGTAGTGGTAGAACATGATATGGAATTTATAAGAAGTATCGCAAAAAAAGTGACGGTTTTACATGAGGGTTCGGTTTTGGCTGAGGGAAGTATGGATGCCATTCAGAATAATGAGAAAGTACGAAAAGTTTACCTAGGGGAATAATGATGTTAAAACTAGAAAAAATAAACCAATTTTACGGACAAAGTCACACTTTGTGGGATTTGGATTTAGAGATAAAAAAAGGAAGATGTACTTGCCTTATGGGAAGAAATGGAGTTGGGAAAACAACTATCAGTAAAGTAATCATGGGATTACTTCCTATTAAAGATGGAAAATTAATCTATGAAGGAAAAGATATTTCAAAACTTTCAGATTATCAAAGAGCTTCTATTGCTATTGGTTATGTTCCCCAAGGAAGAGAGATTTTTTCACAATTAACAGTAAAAGAAAATCTAGAAATTGGAGTGATGTCAAATAGAAATAAAATCACAAAAATCCCAGATAAAATCTATGAGCTTTTCCCAGTTTTAAAAGACATGGCAAATAGAAAAGGCGGAGATTTAAGTGGAGGACAACAACAACAGTTGGCAATAGGAAGAGCATTATGTATTGACCCAAACTTTTTAATCCTAGATGAACCAAGTGAAGGAATCCAACCAAATATCGTAGCTCAAATCGGAGAAGTAATAGATTATCTAACAAAAGAAGAACAAATCACAGTATTGCTAGTAGAGCAAAAACTACCATTTGCAAGACGACATGGAGATGATTTTTATGTAATAGATAGGGGAAGTGTTGTTGCAAATGGCGAAATAGCAATGCTCAGTGATGAGATTATTCGGAAGTATATGTCGGTTTAGTTATTAATTATCAGGCTAATTTGTATATAATTCATGTTGAATTAATAGTTATACAAAAAGGAATATTATGATGCAAAAAGGAACGCTTACTTTTTTTTGTGGGAAGATGGGAGCTGGAAAAAGCACAAAATCAAAAATTATATCAATTGAAAAGAATGCAGTACTTTTGTCAGAAGATGATTGGCTTGCAGCCCATTATCCTAATCAAATAAACTCTTTTGATGACTTCATAAAGTTTTCTGCACTTATAAAGCCTTTTATAAAATCGCATGTGCAATTAATTTTAAATACAGGTACAAATGTAGTTATGGATTTTCCTGCAAATACAAAAAAGCAAAGAGAATGGTTTAATCAACTGTTTAATGAGATTAAATGTGATCATGAGCTTATTTTTATTGATTTAAGCGATGAACAATGTTTAGCTCATATTGCTAAACGAAGAAAGGAACAACCACATAGAGCACAGTTTGACAATGAAGATGTATTTAATCATGTTACACAATACTTTGAATCTCCATTGTTGAGTGAAGGTTTTAACATATTAAAGGGGTAAATTTTGAAACAGCATGCAGTAATTAAACAGATTGAAAAAGCAGATAGAGCAATTGTTGAAGAAGATTTTGATACTCTTCTTGACATATATACTGAGGATGCAGTGCTAGTTGTTGAACCAGGAAAAAATGCTGTAGGTAAAGATGCTATTAGAAAAGCATTTGAAGCCATCGCAGTTTATTTTAGAAATGGTTTACATGTTAGTCAAAAAGGGATTGAGGTACTTGAAAGTGGGAATACAGCTCTAGTGCTAGCAAATACAGTAATATCTTCTTCAAACATGTCAGAAGTAACTCGTAAAGCTACTTACATTTTTACTAAGGATGAAGATGGTGTATGGTTATGCTCTATCGATAATTCATACGGTCATGAAATTATTGAAGTGGATGTATAATAAAAAATTTTTTCCTCATTCCCCACGTTCCCGTTGGGAATGCATATAAAAAACCTAATAAAGATTTACTCAATTGTTGATTTAGTGTTATTATTCTTTCATAAATTAAAAATCAAAGACTAAATTCTATATATAATTTATACAGGTGAAAAAAAAGTAATCTATGATTTTTTGGATAAAATATTTATGGATTAAAGCAGGATTTTTAGGAGAAAAATGAGTATTAAGTTTAGTTTTAAAGATGAGGTTTTTTCATTAGATAGTTTGAAACTTCCCTCAAGACATTATCATTTTAATGAGCAAGAAAATTACATAAAGTTATTAAATATTGGTGAGGGAATTTTCCCAAAAGATAGACTTAGAACATCTGTAAAACTTGATAATTCAAACTTGATACTCACGACCGAATCAGCTACAAAAATTTATCCCTCAAAAAAAGAGTATGGAATAAATAAAATAGATGTACAACTTTCAAACAACTCAAATTTAGAGTTTATAAATGACGAGTTGATTTTATATAAAGACTCTCGATATATTCAGTTTTTTAATCTAAAAAGCGATGAAAACTCAACTTTTTTTTATACAGATATTTTAAGTCGTGGAAGAAGTTTTGAAAACTTTGATTTTTCAAAAATGAAAATAAAAAATAGATTTTTTGAAAACAAAAAACTAGAATATATAGAAAAATTTGATATTTTGGGTGATGAATTAAAAGATTATATCACTAGAAAAAGCAGTGTTAATTTCATATTTGCAAAGTTTTATATAAAAACAAAAAACAATGAAGAGTTCCTAAAACAAATACATCAAAACAACTTCGAATCATTCACCTTTAGTCAAAACAAAAAAATAATCATAGGTGTAATAAGCTCAAACAATATGTCAAATCTAAAAGCAAAAATTATGAATGTTTGGAAAATATATAGAGAAAATATGAATAAAAAAGAGTTTTCTTTAGGGAAACAGTAAAATTCATATAAATTTTAATATTTTTATTTTTTTCAAAATCTTTATAATAAATATATAATATATTATGCTTACAATGTATATAATATATTTATAAATAGTACAATAATTACAAATTTTATTAAAAATCCACTTCTTCTTGAAAATTATTTTTAAAATTGAGCAAATAGTATACGGTGAAAGTATTCAAAAACTATATGCAATTATGTACTATTCCAATATATTTGATTTTAAGGATAAAAGGATGGGTTTTTTTAAACTAAAAGAACGCGGAACTAAAGTAGGGACTGAGTTTTCAGCTGGTTTTACTACTTTTTTAACAATGATGTATATAGTTCCAGTAAATGGATTTGTACTTTCTGATGCTGGACTTCCTATGGATGCTGTTGTTACTGCAACTGCATTAATTACTATTTTAGCAACACTTTTTTCAGGACTTTGGTCTAATACTCCAATTGCTATGAGTGTTGGTATGGGATTAAATGCATACTTTTCTTATGGATTAGTTTTAGGAATGAATATTCCTTGGCAAACAGCTTTAGGTATTGTATTTTTATCAGGGATTCTATTTGTGATTTTATCACTAACTGAGTTTAGAGTTTGGGTGATGACTTCAATTCCTATGAATTTAAGACGAGCTATTAGTGCTGGTATTGGTGCTTTTATTGCCTTTATTGGTCTTAAACAAATGGGAATGATTGTAGCAAATAAAGCTACTTTAGTATCTCTTGGTGATTTTTCAAATCCAAATGTTCTTATTGGTGTTTTAGGACTTATTCTTTGTTTTATCTTTTATGCTTACAAAGTTAAAGCTTCATTTATTTTATCAATCGCAATTACTTCGATTGTGGCTTGGATTTTTGGATTAGGAAGTTTACCTGAATCAGTGTTATCAATGCCTGCTTCAATTGCTCCAATTTACCTTAAATTAGATATTTTTAGTGCTATGACTTTATCTTTATTACCTGTAATTATTACTTTTTTAATCACAGATATGTTTGATACTTTAGGAACTTTAACAGGAGTTGGAACAAGAGCAAATCTTTTCCAAGAAAATAATAAAGAAGATAAATCACTACAAAGAACTCTTGAAGCTGATGCTCTTGCAACAACTGCTGGAAGTTTATTAGGTGTTTCAACTACAACAGCATTTGTAGAGAGTGCAGCAGGAGTTGAAGCTGGTGGAAGAACAGGTTTAACAGCTGTATTTACAGCAATGTTTTTTGTTACGACTCTATTTATGTTGCCACTATTTAAATCAATTCCCTCAAATGCAATTTATCCTGTTTTAGTTGTTGTTGGAGTTTTAATGTTTACAGAACTTGGAAAAATAGATTTCAAAGAGTCTGATTTAGCTACAAGTGCAGCATCATTTTTAATTGTTATATTAATGCCATTGACATTTTCTATTACAAATGGAATATCAGCAGGATTTTTAGTTTATACTATTATCAAACTAGCAAAAAGAGAATTCCATGATTTAAATATTGGAATTATTGTTATTACTATTATTAGTGCTTTGGCATTTATTTTATAAGTAAGAATTATATAAAAAGAGTTATTTTTAGGGATTATTCCCTAAAAATAAAATTATAAAACAGAAGATAAAAAGTTTTGAAGTTCTGGTGTTTTAGGATTTGCAAATACTTCGTCACTAGGACCTGTTTCCCAAACTTTACCTTGGTGCATAAATACAACTCTATCCCCAATATCTCTTGCAAAATTCATTTCGTGTGTTACCAAAATAAGTGTCATTCCCTCTTTAGCAAGATTTTCTAATACTTTTAAAACTTCACCAACAAGTTCTGGATCAAGTGCAGATGTAATCTCATCACACAATAAAATCTTTGGAGACATTGCAAGTGATCTAGCAATTGCAACACGCTGTTTTTGTCCACCTGATAAGCTGTTTGGATATTGGTTAAACATCTGTTCCATTCCAACTTTTTCAAGACATTGCATAGCTAATTCTTTACACTCTTTATCAGTTTTATTTAAAACTAATTTTGGAGATAACATTACATTTTCACCTGCTGTTTTATGTGGATATAGATTAAAACCTTGAAAAATCATTCCACATATTTTACTAAGTCTTAGTAATTGAACTTCATTTGCTGTAACTTCTAAATTACCAACTAAAACATTTCCCTCTTGGTGTTCTTCAAGACCATTAATACATCTTAAAAGCGTACTTTTTCCTGAACCAGATCTGCCAATAATAGAGATTACTTCTCCTGCATTAACTTTTAAATTAATGCCTTTTAAGACATGTTTATCTCCATAATATTTATGAACATTTTCAATACTAACTAGAGGCATTTAATTTCCTTTCTAAATATTTACTATATCTTGTTAGTGGATAGCAAATTAAAAAATATAATAAAGCAACCATCGCGAACACTTTAAATGGTTCAAATGTTGCATTATTTAACATTGTTCCAGCTTTTGTAAGTTCAACAAAACCAATTATTGAAGCTAGGGCTGTTCCTTTTACAACTTGTACTGAAAAGCCAACAGTTGGTGCAGTGGCTACTCTTATTGATTGGGGAATTATTACATGAAAAATTGTTTGATAATAGTTCAATCCCATTGTTTTACAAGCTTCCCATTGTCCTTTTGGAACAGAATCTAAACATCCTCTCCAAATTTCGCATAAAAATGCACTTGTAAATAGTGTTAAAGCCAATGAAGCAGCAGCCCAAGCTCCAATATCTAAACCTAATAATGACAAACCAAAAAAAGCTAGGAATAACTGCATTAATAAAGGAATACCTTGAAATATCTCAACATATAAATTTATAAAAAATGAGATAATTGGATTATTCATCATTCGTAAAATACTTAATATTCCAGCAACAACTCCACCACCAATAAATGCAATTAAAGATAATAGTATTGTCCATCTAGCTGCCAATAAAAGATTTTGAAATATATCCATATTTGTAAATTGTTCCATTATAAAATCCTTTTTTACATTAGATGCATTTTAAATATTTTTTTGCTTGCAAAAGTCAGAATAAACCGTAATAAAACTGCAAGAATTAAATAAATAAAAGTAACAACAAAATAAGATTCAAAACTCAAAAATGTTCTTGATTGAATAAAGTTAGCCGTAAATGTTAACTCTTCAACAGAAATCTGTGATAAAACAGATGAACCTAACATAACTATAATACATTGACTAATTAACGCAGGAGAGATTTTATTAAAAGCTTGGGGTAAAATAATATGGAAGAAAATTTGTGACCATTTTAATCCTAATGTTTTTCCAGCTTCCCATTGACCTTTGTCCGTAGCTTCAACTCCTGCTCGTATAATCTCTGTTGAATAAGCACCTAAATTTATAATCATAGCAATCATCCCAGCTTCAAGTGCTGTTAACTTAAAGCCAAGAGTTGGTAAACCAAAAAATATAAAAAATAGTTGAACTATAAAAGGTGTATTTCTAATAACTTCTACAAAACCTCCAACAAGATTTTGTAAAAAAGTATTTTTTCCTACTCTTGAAGCAGCACCTAAAACTCCTAAAAATACACCAAATATAGTTGTAGCTGCTGTGATTTGAATAGTTAATATTACACCATTTATAAGCTCTTTATAATATGGTGCTAATCCTACAAAATCCAATTGATAATTCATAAAAATCCTTTATTATAAATCTTTTGGTAAATCAGCTTTTAACCATTTTAATGATGTTTTATTAAGTTCACCATTCTCTTTTAATTCACTAATTAAATCATTAATAAATTGTTTTAATTCTGCTTGATCTTTTTTCATACCAATAAAACAAGGAGAGTTTTTAATTGCAAATTTAGTCTCAGGTGCACTATTTGGATGTTTTGTTGCAATGTCACTTACGATAACATTTCCCGTTGCTATTAATTTAACTTGTCCAGAAATATAAGCAGAAATTGTTGTGTTGTTATCTTCAAATCTTTTAACAGTTACACTTGAATCAACTAATTTACTTAACTCAATATCTTCAACTGAACCTCTTGTAACACCAATTGTTTTTCCACTTAATTCAGCTGCATTTGATACACTTACATCTTTACTTCCAAAAACACCTAAGAAAAATGGTGCATAAGCATTTGAGAAATCAATAGCTTTTTCTCTTTCTGGATTTTTTCCTAAACTTGAAATAATTAAATCAACTTTTCCTGTTTGTAAATAAGGAATTCTGTTTGCACTTGTAACTGGAACTAATTTTAGTTCAACATTTAATTTTTTAGCAATAAAATTTGCCATATCAATATCATAACCTTGAACACTCATATCTTTGCTAACTGAACCAAATGGAGGAAAGTCTTGAGGTACTGCAATTTTTATTGTTTTTACTTCTTTAATAGAATCTAAATCTCCTGCATATGCAAACTGACTAGCAAGAATTGCACCAACTGTAAACGCCTTAACTAATTTCTTTAACATCTTTTATCCTTTTGAATTATTGTTGACACTTTATGTCGATTATCTACAATAGTAAATAATGTGTATCAATCATTTCCACAATTCTAAGATATGATTTGTATTTAGTCAACATAATATCTGTACATAAAATAAACATTTAAATATTTATTTTTTTAATACAATTATAAAATTTTAAAATATTCATAAAAATGTATATTTTATGTACAAAAAAACTGAAAAATAATTGTAGACAATAATATATAATTGTAGAACATATTTGATGGAGTATTTATGAATAATAGTGAATTAGCAGTTGATGAAGTGATTATAAATTATATATTTGATGAAATATTTGATAAACGATTTCACCCTGGAATGAAATTATCTGAAAGTGTTTTTGCACAAAAATTTGATGTAAGTCGAGATACAGTACGAAAAGCTTTTAGTCAACTACAAAGTATGGGAATTGTTATATATAAAAAGAATCAAGGGTTTAATCTTAAATGGCTAACAGAAGATGATACAAAAAAAGTATATCAAGCTAGAAATATTATTGAAGCTGGAATTATTACTTTAGTGACTCAAAAATATACCTTAGGATTAATTGATTTATCAGTATTAAAAAATGAAGTTGAAACAGAAAAATATTTAAAAACAACATTTAGAAATGGTGAGTATGTTAAAACATCTTGCGATTTTCATCTAAATCTTGCACTTTTAAGTGATAATGAATTTTTGATAAATGCCCTAACTCCTCTTATTCCTTTAAGTATTTTAGCTGGATTAGTTTATGAAGATTGTAACTCTTGTTTTTGTTCTTATGATGAACATAATGATTTAATAAAGGCAATTAAATCAAATGATGTTGATTATGCAAAAAGTATTATGAATCATCATTTACATCATTGTGTTGAAGCATTAAATTTTAATAAAACAATTGTAGATAAAACTCCAACTGCAAATTTTAGAGAAACAATATGAACTTTGAAATAGAAAATTACCCAAGAGATTTAATTGGTTATGCAAATGAACCAATAAATCCAAAATGGCCAAATAATGCAAAAGTTGCTTTACAATTTGTTTTAAATTATGAAGAAGGAGCAGAAAACTGCATTCTTAATGGAGATAAATCATCTGAAATTTTTTTATCTGATATGATAAATCCAGAAGCTTTTGTAGGACAAAGACATAAATCAATTGAATCACTTTACGAGTATGGTTCAAGGGTTGGTGTATGGAGAATTTTAGAGCTTTTTAAAGAGTTTGATATTCCAGTTACTATTTTTGCAGTTGCAATGGCAGTTGCTAGAAATCCAAAATTAGCTGAATATTTAGCTTTAAATGATTATGACATCTGCTCTCATGGATATAGATGGATTAATTATCAAAAAATAGAGGAATCAATAGAACGAGATCATCTTTATAAAAGTATAGAAGTTCTAACAAAAATGATAGGTAAAAGACCACTTGGTTGGTACACCGGACGAGATAGTGAAAATACACGAAAATTAGTTGTAGAAGAGGGTGGATTTTTGTATGACAGTGATGCTTATAATGATGATTTGCCATATTTTGCTCCTGAAATAACTACAAAACAACATCTTGTAATTCCCTATACAATGGATAATAACGATATGAGATTTTTGCCAAATGGTTTTTCTTATAGTGATCAATTTTTTAACTATTTAAAAGATAGTTTTGATGTTTTATATTCTGAGGGTAAAACAAATCCTAAAATGATGTCAATTGGCATGCATTGTAGAATCTTAGGACATCCTGGAAAAATTATGGCTATGAGAAGATTTTTGGAATATGTAAGAAAATTTGATGATGTTTGGTTTTGTAAAAGGGTTGATATTGCAAACCATTGGATAAATAATTTTAAAAAATAATAAGGAAAAATAATGATAAATGTAGCAAGTTTTGAACTTGGAAGTAAAGTAATTTTTACAACTGATGAATTTTTTGCAAGTGCAGATAGAATGCTTCAAGAAAGTGAAGCTGTATTCAAAGAAGAGTTTGATGAAAATGGACATTGGATGGATGGTTGGGAGACACGAAGACGAAGAAATGGTGGAAATGACTATTGCATTATTAAACTAGGAACCATGTCTAAAATCAACTCTTTTTTAGTTGATACATCTTTTTTTAGAGGAAATTATCCCTTAGCTATTTCTATTAAAGCATATAATGCAAAAGATATGAAAGATGAAGAATTTTTAGAAAAATATGAAAGCTTGGAAAGTTTTGAACTTTTAGCTCAAAGTGATTTACAAGGAGATAATAAACATACTTTTGATTCAAGTTTTAAAAGTGAAGTTACACATCTAAAAGTTGATATTTTTCCAGATGGAGGAATTGCAAGATTTAAGGCCTTTGGTGAAATTTGTTTTGATGAAAAACTTTATAAAGAAGAAAATATAAATGTTATTTCTATGAGAAATGGAGCAAGAGATGTTTATACAAACAATGAATTTTACGGAGCATTAAAAAATATTTTAAAAGATGAAGACGCTTTAAATATGGGTGATGGTTGGGAAACAAGAAGAAGAAGAGAACCAGGATTTGACTGGGGAATTATTGAACTTGCAAAACCAGCAATTATTGATAATATTATGATTGATACAAAGTTTTTCAAAGGAAATTTTGCAGATTCTTTTTCTATTTGTACGGCATATTTAGAAAATACAACAGATAATTCAGTAATTACGCAAAGTATGTTTTGGGAAGAGTTAATCTCAAAACAAAAATTAACAATGGATAATAAACACTATTTTGATGAGACTTTTTTACTTCATAAAAAACCAATTACTCACATAAGAATCAATATTTTCCCTGATGGTGGAGTTTCAAGATTAAAACTATTTGGGAAATTTATAAGAGTTGAAGAGCTTGGAAAATAAGTATGAAAAAAGTTTTAAAACCTATTGTTTTAACTTGTGAAAATTTTGAAGCATATGGAAAAGTGTTAAGTGTAGAGCAAAGTGAATCAATTGTTATAAATAATGGTTTTGCCAATAAACATTATAATCTATGTAATATGGATTGTAATGATTTTGGAGGCGTTGCTACTTTTCATTTATATGTTGGTAAAAAAAGAGAGTTTCCTTTAAAAATAAATATGATGGAAAAACATCCATATTTCTCACAAACATTTATGCCAAGAAGTACAAAACCATTTTTATTGGTAGTTGCCCTTGGTGATGAAAAACCTGATTTAGATACATTAAAAGTTTTTAAAACAAATGGAAATCAAGGTGTTTTTTACAAAAAAGCAATCTGGCATTTCCCTTTAATTAGTTTAGAAGATAATGAACAATTTATTGTAATAGATAGAAGTGATTTGGGAAAGAGTGAAAATAAAGTTGTTGATTGTATAGAGTTAGAACTAAGTGAAGATATAGAAATATTAAAGTAGAAATTATATGCTTAATAAATATACAGGTGCAAAAATAATAATCGTTTTAAATTTGATAAACTAATACTGAAATTTTTGATATATATAATAATTTTAAAAGGAGATAATAGGATGTTTCTTACAAATCGTGAACAAGAAAAACTAATGCTTTATACAGCTTCTCTCTTAGCAAATGAGAGAAAAAATAGAGGTTTAAAACTAAACTTCCCAGAAGCTACAGCAATTTTGAGCTCATATATTATTGAGGGTGCAAGGGATGGAAAAAGTGTTGCTCAACTTATGGTTGATGCTACAAAAGTTTTAAAAGAGGAGCATGTTATGGATGGAGTGGCTTCCATGATGCACATGGTTCAAGTTGAAGCTACTTTTGATGATGGTACAAAACTTGTTACTGTTCACAATCCAATCCCTTATAAAAACAGTTCAGATTTACCAGGCGCTTATTTAATAGATGAGGGTGAAATAGAACTAAATGCAAATAAACAAATAATTACTATTGAAGTGGAAAACAAAGGTGATAGGCCAGTACAAATTGGTTCACATTATCACTTCTTTGAAGTAAATAGTGCTTTAGATTTTGATAGAAGTCAAGCTTATGGAAAAAGACTTGATGTTGCAGCTGGAACTTCTGTACGATTTGAACCAGGTTCTATAAAAAGTATTAACTTAATAGATTTTAGTGGGCGAAGATATGTGAGTGGATTTAATGGTTTGGTTGAGGGCTTTTTAGATGATGAGAATGTAAAAGCCAAAGCAATGGAAAATCTAAATAAGTTTTTAGGAGTATAAGATGAAGATGTCAAAAGAAAAATATGCTTCAATGTATGGACCAACAGTTGGTGATAGATTTAGACTTGCCGATACTTCATTAATCGCAAAAATTGAAAAAGATTACACAACTTACGGTGAAGAGAGTAAGTTTGGTGGGGGAAAAACTATAAGAGATGGAATGGCTCAAAGTCCAACTGCTGTTGAAGTGGCTGATTTGATTATCACAAATGCAATAATCATTGACTACACAGGTATTTACAAAGCTGATATTGGAATCAAAGATGGCAAAATCAGCGCCATTGGAAAATCAGGAAATCCAAATCTATGTGATGGAATAACCCATGGCTTAGAAATTGGAGCAAATACTGAAATACTTTCAGCTGAGGGAAAAATCATCACAGCTGGAGCAATTGACACTCACATTCACTTTATAAGTCCAGGTCAAATTGATGAAGCCCTAGCTAGTGGAATTACTACCATGATTGGTGGAGGAACTGGACCAAACACTGGAACAAATGCTACAACTTGTACACCAGGGGCTTGGAACATAGCAAAAATGATTCAAAGTGTGGATGATTTACCTCTAAACTTTGGATTTATGGGAAAAGGAAATAGTTCATCAAAAGAGGCTTTAGAAGTTCAGATAAAAGCAGGAGCAATGGGGCTTAAACTCCACGAGGATTGGGGAAGTACTCCAAATGCTATAGATACTTGTTTAAGTGTAGCAGATAAGTATGATGTCCAAGTTGCAATTCATACAGATACACTAAATGAATCTGGATTTGTGGAAACAACTGTTGGCTCTTTTAAAGATAGAACAATTCACACTTTCCATAGTGAAGGAGCAGGTGGTGGACATGCCCCTGATATTATAAAAGTAGCAGGTATGGCAAATGTACTTCCATCTAGTACGAATCCTACTTTACCATATACAAAAAACACAATAGAAGAACATCTTGATATGCTTATGGTTTGTCACCATTTAAGTCCAAAAATACCAGAAGATGTAAGTTTTGCAGAATCAAGAATCAGAGGAAAAACAATAGCAGCTGAAGATGTACTACATGATATGGGTGCAATTTCAATCACAAGTTCAGATTCACAAGCAATGGGAAGAGTTGGTGAAGTTCTAATACGAACATGGCAAGTTGCAGACTCTATGAAACAACAACGAGGAATCTTAGCTGGTGATGATGAAAAAAGTGATAACAATAGAATCAAAAGATATATCGCAAAATATACAATAAATCCAGCAATTGCTTCCGGAATTGATGAATATGTAGGAAGTGTAGAAGTTGGGAAAATGGCCGATTTAGTTTTATGGAATAGGGCATTTTTTGGAGTAAAACCAGAAATCATCATTAAAGGTGGATTTATAGCCCTTGCTTTAATGGGTGATTCAAATGCTTCAATTCCAACACCAGAACCAAGTATGTATAGAAAAATGTTTGGAAGTTTAGGAAAAGCAAGTGCAAAAACAAGTGTAATATTCACTTCAAAAGTAGCTCTTGAAGATGATTTAGATGTAAAACTTGGAATCAGTAAATCAATGTTAGCTGTTAAAAACACAAGAAATATAGGTAAAAAAGATATGAAGTTAAATGACTTTATAGGAGATATAAAAGTAGATCCAGAAACTTATGATGTAACTGTAAACGGTGAACTAATAGAGTCAAACTATGTATCAGTAGTTCCAATGGCTAAAAAATATTTTATGTTTTAAGGAATCATTTTGACATTTAGCGTAATAAAAAAAGTAATAGAGATAAAAAAAGATATTGAAACAAGTGATGAGGTTGAACTCTCTTGGTTTGATATGCAAAAACCAAACTTAACTGCTGTTAGTAAAAAAGGTGTGAATTTAGTAGTTAAAGCTAAGTTTACACATCTGCATGAAAATGATGTTTTAGTTTGTGAAGATGGTTATACCATAAAAGTAAAAAGAAGTGAAGATGAGATTTTTACTTTAGAGTTTAGCGATGCTTTATCATTTGCAAAAACTGCTTATGAAATTGGAAATAGGCACCAACCAGTGATGATTGAAGAGTTTAAAATCATTGTTTTAGATGATATTTCGTTAAGTGATATTATCAAAGATTGTTATGCAAACACAGCTGTAAAGTGTGAGAAAACAAAAGGCTACTTTAAACCAAATGGTAAAGCACACCACAGCCACTAAAATGCAAAAAAGAACAAAGCTAAAAAGCCTAAGCAGATTTTTACAAATACTTGATGGAACATTTCCCTCAGGTGTTTTTGTGCACTCTTTTGGACTTGAACCACATATTATAAAAGAAAATGTAAAAGATATAGATGGTTTAAAAATTTATCTAAAAAATCTAATCATTGACCAATACTCAAAAATGGAGTTCGTTTATATAAAAAAAGTTTATGAAGCTTTAGAAAATAATAGATTAAATTTAGTAAAAAAACTTGATAATCAATATGCTTCGTATCTTACTTTTGAGTATGCAAAAGCTTCTAAAAATATGGGAGATAACTATTTTGCCCAAATAAAAAATCTAGCTTCAAAAGATATTGTAAAAGAGTATTTTCAAGCCATAGAAGAAAAAAAAAGTGAATCAAATGAGATAATAGTTTTAAGTGCTTATGCCTATGATTTAGATATTTGTATGGAAGATTTTATCGTGATGTGGACGAAAAAGAATCTTATAAATATAGCAGCAACAACACTTAAAATATCAAGAATAAAACCCTCACAAATACAACAAATGTTGTTTGAGTTTGATGAGATTTTAGAAGATTTTGATTTTAAAAATATAGGGAATAAAATCACAAATTTTAATCCACTATTTGAAGAAATTATATTCTCTCACAAAAATTTAGAACCCAAAATGTTCACAACATAATAATTCTTTTGTCTTATTTCTTCGTTGAGAATTTAGTCATTTACTAATAGTAAACTCCTAACTTATCGCCTTGAAATAAAACAAAATCTCTTATTATGAAAAAATTAAATTAGGGAAAAAAGGAGTAATGAATGGCACTAAAAATAGGAATAGCAGGACCAGTTGGAAGTGGAAAAACTTCTTTAATTGAAAGCTTAACAAATATTCTAAAAGATAAATACTCTTTAGGAATTGTAACAAATGATATTTATACAACAGAAGATGCAAACTATCTAAAACAACACCTTGATTTAGATGAAAATAGAATCATAGGAGTTGAAACTGGTGGTTGTCCTCATACTGCAATTAGAGATGATATTTCTATGAATCAGCGAGCTGTGATTGAGCTTGAAGAAAAGTTCAATCCAGATATTGTTTTTGTGGAAAGTGGTGGAGATAATTTAAGTGCTACTTTTTCTTATGAATTGATAGATTATTATATGTATATTATCGATGTGGCTCAAGGTGCAGATATTCCTCGAAAAAAGGGTGCAGGATTGCTTTTCTCAGATTTACTTGTGGTAAATAAAATAGACTTGGCACCATATGTGGATGTTGATTTAGAGCTTATGAGAAGTGATGTTTCAAATAATAGAAAAAATAAACCCTCAGTATTTATTTCAAGAAAAGATAAAGAGAGTTTAAATCAAGTGGTTTCATGGATAGAAGCTTTAATATAAAGCTATAGATATTATTTCAAACAACTGTAGTTGTTTGAAATTTTATTTTACTTCAAGTAAATCTTTGATTCTTATCTCAAGTGATTTAATTACATCTGTTAAGTCATAAATCTTTTTAATTTTTTCCTCATTTGTTTTCATTAAAAGTGCCAACTCTTTTTTTGTTGCAACTATTTCTTCATTTGCTTCTTTATATTTCTCTGCAATTAGATTTTTTTCTTGTTTTATCATCGCAAGCGTTCTTGCATATTCTTCTGCTTCTTTTGCTTTTACAGTCATAGTTCCATAATATTTTTCATCTACATTATGCATTTGCATTTCATAATGATCGAGTTGTCTTTGTCTATTTGCAGTTTTTGCTTTTTGATCTTCTAATTCATCTTCTAATCTTCTTATATATGATTCAAGTTGACTAATTTGTTCACTTAAATCATGAAGAGATTTTTTATAAGTAAACTCTTTTTTATTAAATTCTTGAATTGTTTTTATAACTTTTTTTTGAAACTCTCTTTTTTCAATATTCTCTTTAGTTGTTGAAAATCCAATAGTAATATATTCTATTTGATCATTAATTTTAAGACTAAAGATTGTATTTTTTAGATAAAAAATTTCATTATCTTTTGCAAGAAATTTTGTATTTCCTGACCATGGTTCATCATTTTTTAGAATTTTCCATGTTTCTTCAATATAATCTTTAGGAATATCAGGATGAATTAAACCTTTAAATCCTAGCTCTTTTAACTCTTCAAGAGTATACTTTGAAGCTTCTAGTAGACTTTTATTTGCAAAAGTGATATTCCCATCTCCATCCATTTTGAAAATTAGAGCTACACTATCAACTGCATCTAAATATTTTTGAAGTTCTTTTTGTTTATCTTGAAGTTCTGTTTCAAAAAAGCTTTTTTCACAAACTTCTGTTATTTTTCTTACAAGTATTGTTGTGTCAATGGGCTTAATAATATAGTTACTTACATTTAAGTCGATAGCTCGTACTAAATTATCAGTTTCACTTCTAGCAGTTGTAAAAATTGCAGGAATAAAATAATCGATTTCTCTAATCTTTTCTAACATATCAAGGCCATTCATAATTGGCATATTAATATCAGAAATGATTAAATCAATTTTTTCATTTGTTATTTTAGATTTTTCAAATTTTTCTAAACCTTCAAGACCATTTGATGCTAAAATAACTTCTTTAAAAAGTTTACTTAAGAGTTTTGCTAGTTTTTCTCTAGCTAACTCTTCATCTTCTACAAACAGTACTCTTTGTTTTTTTAAAAAATCTGGTGTAAACATAATTTTACCTTTTATTCATATGGAGTTATTGACGGAGGAAACTCTTCAAAAGCCTTTTTTATAGAATTTATTATTGAATTTTTGTATTTATAATTTTGCATAGGATTTGAAAATTGTAGATAATCAACAGCTCCTTGTTGAGTTTTCTCTTTTTTATAAACAAAAACTACTTTTTTACCTAATTTTACACTGTTCTCATAAAGTACTCTTGCATAATCATTTATGTATGGGAATTCTTTTTCTTTGATTTTATCTCCCCAACAGAAAAATACAAATTTTCCACTTGGAATTAAATTTGCAGCATCTAAATACATAATATCTCTGTCAAATTGTGTTGTTTGAAAAGAGTTGTAACTCTCTAAATCACTATTGAATTTTTCTAATAAAACAGGAATATCTATACTTTTTTCTATTAGATTAAATAGATTTCTAATCTCTACAATTTTCCCTGCACAATGTTCTCTCATAGCTTGTTTGAAAACTGTAATATATCCCTCTGCTTTTAGTTCAATCATTTTTCCATAATCTTCAAAATCTTGCTCTAATAAATATTTATTTGAATCAAATCCCACTGGAGTTACCATTGGACTGTATAAAAATACAGTTCCAATTATATTTTTTTTTCTATCTTTTGCTGTTTTTATTTTTTCTTTTAATTCTTTAACAGTTATTTCTTCATCTTCTGCATTAAAATACATATAACTTTGCGTTAAAAAAATCTCTTCATATTTAGTTTCAATTGTTCCAAAATATTGCATTAAATTCCCTTGTTTATTTATAGTAATATATTATCAAATATTCCTGAATACCTTGCTTATAATTATTTATTTTGATTTTTGATAAATTCTAAGATTGGCACACTCTTTTATAATCTCTTTGTAGTATTTAGTGTTACTATAATCTTTTTTTAATATATCAAAATATTTTCCGTAATTGTTTTTGATATAAGAGTCATAAACTTTTTCATTGTTATAAAACCAATATCGCTCAAGTTCAAATCTACTTAAATCTTTGTTGTAATAATCCTGAGTTTTTGTTGAATAATTTATATCATATAAAGCTAATTCAGCTTTTGCAAGCATATAAGTTATTTTGGCTTTAAACTCTTTCTCTTTTGCTTCTTCTTGGGCTTTTGTATAATATTTTATTGCTAAATCAATTTTTTCTTTTTGTAAATCTTTGTCATTAAAAGAGTAAACACTTCTATAAACTGTTGTTAAAATATTTGAGTTCCCAAAATAACTAAGATTATATAAAGCGTTGGCAAAAAGATAGTTATCCATTACACTATTTGGATTTTTTTCAATCTCTTTTTTTATTAAAATAGTTTTTTCTAAAAACTCTTTTACACTCATAACATCTTGTTTCCCACTTCTGTTATTTCCTCTAATTAATCCATTAAAAGGATTAAATTGAACAAGAGTGCTTAAATAATTAGAGTTTAACTCTAAAGCTTCTTCAAATTTTAGATTATTTATTAGAAGTTTTGTTTTTGCTTCTTGTAGATTATCATTTAAAACAAATTGATTGTTTTGTTTTTTTAATAAATTTTGTTCTAAATATTTTTTTGCAAAATGTTCTTGAATTTTTGATTGTTTTGGCTCTTGCATAAAAATTCTAAATTTTTCTAATAAGGCTAAATCAAAAGAAGCTTCATCTAAATAGTTGATATTTGAAGCTAAAAAAGCATAAAATTTATCATTTTGTTTTAGATATAGTTTTTTTAATACAACAAAAGTATAATCATGAATAGCAGTTGAAGTTGTTTCCTCTTTGATTAGTTTTTCCATTCTGTCATAAATTATATTTTCAGTTTCTCTGTCAATTTTTTCTAATTTTTGCAGATATAAAATATAAGAAAAAGTTTGAACTTCATGTGAATTTGGGTATTTATTTAATAAATCTTTTTCAATAGTTGAAGCTTCAGCAAAATTATTTTCATATAAATTAAAATATCCTAAAGATAAATTAACTAAATACATATCATCTTTATTTATTGTTTTTAAATAATCTATATATTTTTTGAATGGAAAATTTCTTTCAATTTCATTATTTTGATCAAAAAAGTGTTGAGTATTTAAAAGCTCTCTGTAAAGTGTGAAATCAAACCATTTTGAGTTTTTATCAATAGTATAAATATTTTGTAACTCTTCAAGTACATTACTATTTTCATTTAAAGCTCTTAGGGCATAAAATTTTGTTTTTTCTTCATTGTTTTGGGCTAATTTTAGTAATTCATTCCATTGTTCATTTGTTTTTATATGGTGAAAATTGTAGTAACTTAAATGCCAGTTTATTTTGTTTTCATCAAATAATTTTGTGAATTCATAAACTCCTTTTACAGTTTGTCCATTTTTTACTAAAGCACCTGCGTATAAACCTTGAATCCAATCTTTTACAATAGTATTATCTTTTGAATCTAATAAATATTTATATTTTTCATATAAAGCCAAAGGTTCTTGATTTTTAAAGTGCGCAAGTCTTAGTGCTAAATAAAAATATCTTAGTTTTAAATATGGTGAATTTACTGTATCTATTTTTGCCACGGCTTCTTTTATTAAAAGATTAAAATCTTTTAGATTTTTTAGTTCATCCTTTGAATAATATCCATCACTTACATGTTTTTCTTGTTCACCTACAAAAATCAAATAATCTTTAATTTCTTTGTCTTTTATCAAGTCTAAGTTTTTTCTTTTGTAAACAAAATCTTCAATCTGTTTTGCAGAAAAACTATTATTTAGTTGTTTCATCCACTCTTGAATATTTTTTTCTTTATTGTTTTTTTCATAACTCCAATAAATTGTATTATAAACATTTGCAGATTTTATCTCTTCTGCAATATTTGAAAATGGTTGATTTCTATGTTGTAAAAATACAAACTCTTTTTCGTTATAATCCCAACCATCAGCGCAGGCAAGTAGAGAAATATTTAAAATTAGGCTTAAAATAAATGCTTTCAAAATCATTGTTTTCCTTTTATTAGTTTTTCTAAATCATATTTGTTTTCATATTTTAAAGTGTAAAAAATTACTTCATTAAATCTATTTTTTGATATTTTAAAAAAGTCATCAAAAGCTGTTTTTATATCTGCTTTTTCTGAGTCTTCAAATCTAAAAATATCACCTTTATAAACATATCTTCCTTTAAAATAAGTACTATTTATAACTTCATATTTATTGTTATCTAAAGCTTTAAAATTTTCATCAAAATCTTTTTTTTCTGCTCCTTCAAAAATATCTAAAGCTTTATTGTCTCTAAATTGGATAGCTTGAGAATAAAGTGGAAGAGCAAGTTTTAATTTTAATTTATAACTATCAAAATTATAGTGATATTTTTTTGCAATGTCATTATCTAATATAGAATTTTTTGTATTTATATCTGATATATCAGACATATTGTAATACATCAAAACCCCATAATCAACGGGAGGAATTCCTGTTTTTACATAATACTTTATTTGATGAAGTCGAATAGTTGCACTTAAAGTTTTGTTTAGTTTTGATTTTAAATCTTCAAGAAGTTTAAAATAGTTTGACTGAGTACTACTTGACCAATCACAATCTATTTGTAACTCTTCAAAACTTAAATTAGTGGCTTTTAAATTTCTGATAATTTGATTGCTAATAATTGAATAATCTACATTTTTCATGGTGTCATTTGTGATGTAAACAACAGGAACAAAAATATTATTTGGTTTTGTTTGAAAAATTGTGTTTATAACTTCAACTTTTGTTGAATAAGAAATATCTAAAACTTTTATATAAACTTTTTCTTTTATCTCTTTTTGATTATAACTATTTTCCCAATGATAAAAAGATATATTTATTGGTTCTTTTTTTTTATTTTGAATAAAAATAAAACTAACAATCAAAAATACAGCACTTAATAATAGTAAAACTATTCTCATGAAAATCCTTTAAAAAGCATTGATTTTATTTGCTCTATTATTTTTTAGCCACTCTTCTTGAAGTTCTTTGCTTTTTTTATTATCAGCTCGTTTACTTATAAACCTTGATCTTACATGAGTTGTTGAGTCATCATTTTCATTGTATGTGTAAGTTAGATTTAAATCAGCTAGTTGTATTGCATTTTTGGCTCTTGTAGCTGCTACATAATAGATATTTAGCTCTTCATTTACTCTTAAATATGAGAGTTTGTTTTTTGTATTTATTATCTCTTTTTTTGAGATAAAATCATCAGCCATAATAACTTGCTCATACTCTAAACCTTTTGATTTATGGGTTGTTGTAAAAATAATATCAGCATCTTTTTTGTCTGTTACTAAAAACTCTTTTATCTTTTTATTTATCTCAAAAATATTATCTCCGTAAGTATTGATAAACTTTATAATATTTAGATAATCTTGATTTTTTGTATCTTTTGCAAATTGTTCAAGCTCACTTATTGTTTCAAAATCTTTGATTTCATCTATTGTGATTTTGTCATTTTTTTTCTGTTTTAGATAAAAAATAGAATAAACAGTTTGATTCATAAATGAATAAGAGTTATAACCACCTTCAAAATAAACCTTTTTTTTATCATGAATAAAATAGACCAATTGTTGAATCAAACCAAAAGTACTTCGAGCAATTACACAAAATTGTTTATTAAAATCAATATGATTTTTCCCAATCAAAGTGGTTTTCTCTATTCCTGATATTTTAAGAGGTTTAGATGAATTTATTGAATATAAACTATTTAGATTATTTTGTAAAACTTTGGCAAAGTTATCTCCAAATCTAAAACTTTGTGTTAAATCATAAGAGGGTAAATCTATTTTATTTAAGGCATTTGTAGCAAATCTAAAAGTATAAATTTGTTGAAATGAATCACCTACATAAATTCGTCTGCAACTTTGATTTTCAACAATTCCTATCATAACATCTGAAATATCCTGAGCTTCATCTACCAAAATCAAATCATAAGGCAGATTTGCTGATACTTTTTTATTTAGATAAAACATCTTTAAATAAAAATCGTGGGTTGCATCTATGATTTTATTTTTCATTGCACTCAAAATTGTTTTTAGATGCTCAATTACTCTTGTTTCATTTTTATTTATTAGTTCAAGTATTTTTGCACCTAGTTCTGATTGTTTTTTGTAAGACTCTATTAGTTTTGAATCAAGGGCGATTAGTGAAGAGTTACAATAAAAATTTACTAAATCTTTTATCAAAGCTACATATTCAGGAATTGGATAATAGGCTTTTTGATTAATTGTGAGTTCGTGTTTAATTAGTAAATTTTCTATAATTTGATTTTTTAAATCATGGGCAAGAGTGTAGTTATAAGCTTCAATTTTATTATAAGCAAGGGAGTGAATAGTGCTTATATGCATAGAAGGTAAGTTGTACTCTTTTAATTTATCTTGCAGTGAAGTTTGTAAAGATTTATTATATGCTAAATATAAAATCTTTAAATGGGAATTTTTTTTTGCATACTCAAGTAGTGTTGTTGTTTTTCCACTTCCAGCAACTGCATTGATTTTAAATGAGAGTTTATCGCTATTGATTATCTCTTCTTGTTCTTTGGTTAATATCATCTTGGAATTGTAGCATTACAGACTAAATTATCAATAAAATAATTAATTAAGAAAAAAAATAAAATTATTTTTACTCAGATTACTCAGATTATATAAGTAAATTACTCAGATTGTTATGTTACAATTTACTTAATAAATATAGGGGGAGAACTAAAATGAGTATAAGAAATAAGATTGTTATGGCTTTTTTGGTGTTATTGGTTTTATCAATATCATCGAGTATTTATGTTTCATACAATATATCAAACATAAAATCAAATGTTAAAGAGTTAGCAGATGTAAATTTTTCAGGAATTACATTTCTTCTTGAAGCAGATAGAGATTCTTATCAATCAAATGTAGCCTTAATTCAGATTATGAATTTGAATGATAAAGAAAAAATCGACAAGTTGATTGCAAAAGGTGTAAATGATAATGTCTTACAAGTTTCTCAAAGATATGAGAAATTTAAAGTAAGATTGGCAGATAAATTATCAGCTAATAAAGATAAGTTTGATGAATTTGAAAAATACTATGCCTTAACAAAATCTAACACAGCAAAAATCTTAGAATTGGTTAATAATAAAAATATTGATGAAGCAAAAAGTTTTTATTTTACTACTTATCTTAAAGATTATGAATCAATGAGAGATTTAATCAATTATTTTACAGATGAAACTTATAAAGTTATTGAAGTAAATAAGGTACAAACAGATGATTTAATCGAAGTTTCTTTAACTGTATTTTTAGTAATTGCATTATTAACAATTTTAGTAACAATTTTATTCTCATATTTACTAGGTAAAAACATTAATAGTTCTATTAAAAAATTACAAGATGGTCTTTTAGGATTTTTTGCTTTCTTAAATAAAGAAACAAAAGATGTTTCAATGCTTGATACAAGTTCAAATGATGAAATTAGTAAAATCTCAGAAGTTGTAAATGCAAATATTGATAAGACTAAAAAATCTATAACTCAAGATGAACATTTAATTGCAGATGTTAAAAAAGTAGTTGAAGTTGTTAAAACTGGTAATCTAAGTACAAAAGTAAATGCAAGTACACAAAATGAATCTCTTGAAGAGTTAAAAGTAATTTTTAATGAAATGTTAAAAGTAATTGCCCAAAAAGTTTCAACTGACATAAATAAAATTGAAGGTGCATTAAATCAGTTCCAAAATATGAATTTTGCATATAGAATTCCAGAAGCTACAGGTCAAACAGCTATTGGATTAAACTCTTTGGCAAAAGTTATAAGTGATATGTTGGTTTTAAATAAAACAAATGGATTATCACTACAAGATAGTGCAGATTATCTTTTAACAAATGTTGATAAATTAAGTAGAGCTTCAACTCAAGCAGCTGCAAGTATTGAAGAGACTGCAGCAGCTTTAGAAGAAATCACAAGTAATATGTCAAGTAATACTCAAAATGTAATGCAAATGGTTACTTATGCAAATGAACTTACTAATTCTGCAAATGAAGGTCAAAAACTAGCAAGCGAAACTACAATTTCAATGGATGAAATTAATAATCAAGTAAATGCAATAAATGAAGCAATAACGGTAATTGACCAAATTGCTTTCCAAACAAATATTCTTTCTCTAAATGCAGCTGTTGAAGCTGCAACTGCTGGTGAAGCTGGAAAAGGATTTGCCGTTGTTGCAGCAGAAGTAAGAAATCTAGCTTCAAGATCAGCAGAAGCAGCAAAAGAGATTAAAACTTTAGTTGAAAATGCAACAGGAAAAGCAAATAATGGTAAAAATATTGCAGATAAAATGATTTCAGGATACGGTGGTTTAACTGAAAATATTTCTAAAACAATGCAATTAATTAAAAGCGTAGAGGTTGTTATTAAAGAACAACAACAAGGAATAGAGCAAATTAATAACGCTATTAATTCATTAGACCAACAAACACAAGCTAATGCTATAGTTGCTGCTCAAACTAAAGATATAGCGAATCAAACACAAAGTATAGCTTCAACAATTGTTGCTGATGCAGATGAAAAAGAGTTTGAAGGTAAAAATGATGTTAAAAGTAAAAAATCTAATCATCCAAAAACAGTTGAAGTAAAACAACAATCTTCAACTCAAAAAGTTCAACCAAAAAAAATTGAGTCTCACTCTTCTTCAAAAGTTGAAGTTAAAAAAACTATAACTTCTAATACAAAAGATAATGATGAATGGGAGAGTTTTTAAACTCTTCCTTTAAATATTAGATAAAAGATTATTGATTAAATAATCTTTTATCTTCAACTTTTTTTATATCTGAATAATTATCTAAATAATCAAGATAAGTAATTAGATATTTTCTACTTAAATCAAATCTTTGTTTTAAGTTTGAAAGATTTATATATCCATCTTCTTTGATGATTTCTCTCATAGTTTTTACTATTTTATTTAAACTTTCAAAATGAATAAATAGATTGTGTTGAAGTCTCATTACTTGTTTTTTTGCAGTTAATGATTTTAAAATATCATCACCTAATTTTCTATCAATATCTAAATCATCATAAATATTATAAGGAGCAGTTGGAGTTATATCTTCTTGTTTTAATCTATTTAAAACAATATCTTCTAAATCTTTTGCAAAATCTTCTTTGATATTTGCATTTTTATATAAAGAAACATCTCTTATTAAAAAGTTTTCAGCTTCAAGTTCATCTAAAGCACTTTGGATAAATAAAGTACTAGCCCACTTTAATCGTAATGCAATTGAAGCATTTGAAAGTAGAGCATAAGTATTTTTAGTATAAATCCCTCTTATAAAATCTTTTACAAATTCTTTTGTAGAAATAGGGTAAATAATTAACTCTTTTTCATCTACAAAAACATCTTTCATATTTTTTGTAAATTCAATTGCTTCACTATGAGAAAGGGCAAATCTTTGGGTTGAAGAGATGATTCCTAAACCTTTTTTGTGAGCTTCTAGTAGCTCTTTATAAGCACTTGCAAAATCTTTTTTATCTAATGCTTCTAAAAGATTTCTTTTTTGATTTTTTTTCATAGGATCAATTATTGGATTTAAAACAATTCCCCCACAAATCGTATCATTTCCACTTCTTAGTATTACTTTTTCACCAAAAATTGTATAAAGATTCTCACTTGCTTTTATTGTTGCAAAACCCTCTTCAAGGTTTGTAATACAATCAAAAAGTAAAACTTTAACTTCTACTTTTTTTGCTCCAATAAATAAAGTATATGTTTGATTGTGATTTAATTTTTTGCCTTTTAAACATTTAAAAGATATGTCAATTCCATCAAATCCTCTAATATGACCTTTTTTTGTGATTAAATCACCTTTATTTATGTGGGAAATATTTACACCTTGAAGATTTAAAGCAGCTCTAGAAGAGATAGTTGCTTCAAGGGCATTTTGGTTATGAACTTGAATATTTTTTATTTTTGTCTCTTTTTGGCTTTGACAAATATATAGTTTTTCATCTAGTTCACATTTTTTCCCTAAAACAGTTCCCGTTACAACTGTACCAATTCCTTTTGGAGAAAAAACTCTATCCACATAAAATCTAAAGAAATTTTCTTCTTGTTTTATACTATTATTTATTGTAAAAAGCTGATTTTTTAGTCTTTCTATTGAAGTTTCATCATAAACGGATACGCAACTTACAAATTTAATTTCAAAATCAAAATTATCTAAAAACTCTAAAATCTCTTCTTTTTTTATATTTAGTTCATCTTCACTAACCAAATCTTTTTTTGTAATTACTACAATTAACTCTTTTAATCCCAAAAGATTAATAATCTCTATATGTTCAACAGTTTGAGGTTTTATTCCCTCAGCAGCACTAACTACAAGCATTACATAATCAAATCCAAAAGCACCTGCAATCATATTTTTTACAAGTTTTTCATGTCCTGGAACATCAATAAAAGCTATGTTTTGTTGGCCTTTTGTCATATTTGAAAAAGATAAATCAATAGTGATTCCTCTTTGTTTCTCTTCATCTGTACTATCACCCTCAAAGCCATTAAGTGCTTTGATTAAAGCTGTTTTACCATGGTCAATATGACCTGCTGTTCCTATAATAATATTTGACATTAGTTAAATACCTTTTTTAGAATATCAGCAATTTTTTCTATTTCATTTTCTTGAATGGTTCTAAAATCAAGTAGTAATTTTTCATTTTCTATTCTTGCTATTAAATTATTTTTTCTTAAAAGTTTTTCTAGTTGATTTGGTTTGTAATTATCATGTTCAATACAAAGGGCGATTGATGGAATTTTTTTATTTGGAGTTGTTCCTCCACCAATTAAAGTTTGGGTTTTTATAACTTCACATTTACAAAGAGTTTTTACTTTTTCAAAAAGATTATTTGCTCTTTGTTCTAAAGTTTCAAGGGAAGTAAAAAGCATTTTTAAAGTTGGAATATCATCAAGCTCATTTTTTAAATATGAATTTAGAGTGTCTTCTAAAATACTAAGAGTTATTTTATCAACTCTTAACATTCTTAAAAGCTGATTTTTTTTGATTTTTTCTATTAACTCTTTTTTTCCTATTATGATTCCAGCTTGTACACTTCCTAAAAGTTTATCCCCTGAAAAACTCAAAAGTGAAGGATTATATTTCATAATTTCTAAAATAGATGGCTCTTTTTGAGATAGATTAAAAGGTAAATCAATAATGTGTCCACTTCCCATGTCGTAGTAATCAATGATATTATTTTGTTTTGCAACTTTTACAATCTCTTCAAAATTCACTTCACTTGTGAAACCTTCAATTGAGTAGTTTGATTTATGAACTTTCATAAGCATAGAGGTATTTTCATTTATAGAGTTTTCATAATCACTTAAATGTGTTTTATTTGTAGTTCCAACTTCTTTAAGTATTGCTCCACTTTGGTTCATAACTTCAGGAACTCTAAAACTTCCTCCAATTTCAACCAACTCTCCACGACTAACAATTACTTCTTTATTTTTTGCAAATGTGTTTAAAATCAAAAAAACAGCACTTGCATTATTATTTACTACAATTGCATCTTCACAGCCTGTTAACTTTTGAAGTGTTTTTACAATATGCGAATATCTTTCACCTCTTTTGCCCTCAAGTAAATCATACTCAAGATTGTTGTAAGAAGTTGCTATTTCTATAGCTTTTTCTAGGCTTTTTTTATTTATTAAACTTCTTCCTAGATTTGTATGAATTATAATTCCAGTTGCATTTATCAAAGTTTGTAAAGAGGGTTTTATGATTGTTTCATACTCTTTTAGTACATTAAAAACTAGAGAATTCTCATCTAAATTTTGGATTTTATTATTTAATATATCTTCTCTTAATTTTTCTATAACTTCCTTTGAAATTTTAGTAATTAAAGTCGTAGATAATCCCTCAAAAGCTTTGTTTGTGATAAACTTATCAACCTTTGGAATGGATTTTAGTAAAGACATTTTTACCCTTTCAGATGATTTTAAAATTGTTTTATGTAATATTTGCTTCTTACAAGTGGGAGGTTAGTGTACCTGGTGGGCACCACAGGCTTCAACCCTGATTGACGGTTTATGTGTAATACGCTGTGGTAGGTTCGATTCCTACACCTTCTCGCCACTTTAAATTGAAATGATTATATCTTATACACAATACTAAAAAGCTTAATTTAGGTAAAAATTTTTTTACTTAATTCTTGAAAAATTTAAAATAATTTATTAAAGTAATTTCGTTATAATTATGGTCATTAACCCCAAAAATCTTAGGAAAACAAATGAAAAAAATAGTTTTAGGTGTAGTAGTTTTAGTTGCTTTAGTTGGTACAATAATTTTTATTAATAAACCAGCAACTTCAAATGATTTAACTCAAAATAACACAGAACAAAACAGTTCAACTTCTGCAAGTGTAGATCAAAGTACTACAATTACAACGGAGCAAAATAACCAAGAACAAACGCCTCCTGTTCAAAATATTGAAACAAACAAAGGAAAACCTAAATTAGAGAGTTTAAAAGAAAAAGCTTTAAAAGGTAATGCAAAAGCCCAAAATGACTTAGGAAATATGTATGCAAATGGTTCTGCAACAGGTCAATCTGATAAAGAAGCTTTAAAATGGTTTGAAAAATCAGCAAACCAAGGATATGCAGAAGCTCAATACAATCTTGGAACTATGTATCAAAATGCTATTGGAGTTGAGCAAGATTTAAAAAAAGCTGCTATGTATTATAGATTAGCTGCTAATCAAGGACATAAAGAAGCTAAAGAGAATCTTGAAGTGTTATGTCAACAAGATTCAACTTTGTGTAATTAATATATGATTATAGGAGAAATTCCTCTTGGGATTACTTCTCCTATAATATTTGCATATCCAAATGATAACTCTTCAATCTCTTTTATATACTCTTTTGCATCTTCTTCTTTCATTGCTATTAATAAGCCACCAGAAGTTTGAGCATCACAAAGTAGAGTTTGATATGAAGATTCAAGATTAGCTGGATATGTGATTCTATCTTCCACATATTTCATATTTCTTTTGCTTCCACCAGGAACTACACCCTCATTTGCCAATTGTATAGCTTCGTGCACAATTGGAACTTTTGAGTGAAAAATAGCAAAAGATACTAAATCATTTATACACTCTAATGCATGACCCATAAGTCCAAATCCTGTAATATCTGTACAAGAACTTACCTCATATTTTCTCATAATTTTTGATGGCAAATAGTTTAAACTAGCCATTATTTTTGCACAATCTTTTATGAGATTTAAAGGTAATAAATCTCTTTTTACAGCTGTTGATAAAATTCCCATTCCAAGAGGTTTTGTTAATACTAAAACATGACCAATTTTTGGAGTATTATTTCTCATTATTTTATCTGGATGAATCATTCCTGTAACTGATAATCCATAATACATTTCAGGAGATTCAATAGTGTGTCCACCTAAAAGAACACCACCACACTCTTTGATTTTCTCATTTCCACCTTGTAAAATAAGCCCTAAAGCCTCTTTTGAAATATTCTTTTTATCAAAACCCACGATATTCATAGCTGTTTTAACATCAGCTCCCATTGCAAACACATCGCTTAATGCATTTGCAGCAGCAATTTGTCCATAAATATATGGATCATCAACAACTGGCGTAATAAAATCAAGTGTTTGCACTATTGCTTGTGTTTCATTTATTTGATAAACACTTGCATCTTCACTTGTATCAAAACCTACTAAAATTCTTTCATCATTTGGCGTTAAACTGCAAATAGTTTGTTTGAGATCACCCGGACCCATTTTTGCAGCTCAACCAGCAGCTTGAACGAATTTTGTTAGTTTATATTCATTATTCATAAAATATATCCTTGCAATATTGCAAATTTTAGTGTGGATTATATCTGTTTTTCATTAAAATTAAATTGAGTATAAAGTAAAAAATACTTTACTTTTTAAGCGCTTGTTTATTGATGATATATTAATATAAATCAAAATTTAGTTCAAGACCATAGGTTATGGTTGATTTAAAGAGAGCTTAACTCACTTTATCTCTTAATAGAACAAAAACTATTAGAGGTTGACTCCAATGCAAAGAAGAACATTTTTAAAAGGCTCAGCAATCCTTTCATCTGCTGCTTTATTAACTCCAAATTTTATTTTTGCTAATGATGAAAAAAATCCATTTGGAATTACAGATAAACCAAGAAAATTCTCTATTAAAAACAATTTCAATATTAAACCTAGCCAAGAAATTGCTCAATTATGGATTCCACTACCAAAAGATGAAAGTTATCATAAAGTTGTAGATTTTTCTTACAAAGGTAACTTTGATGAAGCAAAAGTTGTAAAAAATGATTATGATACAAGAGTTTTATATGTAAAATGGAATAAAGGTGATAAAAATAGAGAATTAGAAGTTTCATTTGATGTAATTATGCAACAAAGAACAACAGATTTTTCAAAAGCAACATCAAATACGAATTATCCAGAAGATATAAAAGTGTATTTAAAAGGTACTAGCCATGTTCCAATAACAGCAAATTTACAAAAATTTGCTCAAGATATTGTTAAAGGTAAAAAAACTTCATTAGAAAAAGTACAAGCCATTTATGACTGGACGGTTACTACTATGTATAGAGATAATAGTGTAATTGGTTGTGGAATAGGTGATGCAAAAAAATCTATTGAAGAAAAAATTTATGGTGGAAAATGTACAGATGTAAGTTCTGTTTTTGTATGTTTATTAAGAAATATTGGAATTCCAGCAAGGGAAGTTTTTGGTATTAGAGTAGGGCAATCAAAAATTTCAAATGCTTGTGGAAAAGCTGATGCAAATGGTTTTGCAGATATTACAGGTGCACAACATTGTAGAACTGAGTTTTATATTGATGGATTAGGTTGGGTTCCAGCAGATCCTGCTGATGTTACAAAAGTAAGACTTGCAGAAAAATTAACAAATGAAGATCAAAAAATCAAAGATGTTAAAAAATATTTCTTTGGTTCATGGGAAATGAATTGGGTTGCATTTAATAGTGCAAGAGATTTTGTTTTAACTCCAAAACCAAGCCAATATCCACTAAATATGCTAGGTTATCCTTATGCAGAAATTGGTGAAGATCCACTTGATTATTATAATGCAAAAGAGTTTTCATACTCTTATACTTCTAATGAAAGAATATGAAAAAATATTCACTTAGTTTAATTAGTGCCGTTTTTGCGGCGCTTTTTTCAACACTTTGTTGTTTGCCAGCATTTGTATTTATTTTTTTTGGGATAAATAGTTCATTGCTGGCTTTTTTTACTACCTTTGAATATCTAAGAATTCCAATGGCAATTTTGAGTATTGCTTTATTTCTTTTAGGAATCATTCAGTTTAAGAGAAATCTATTTTGTATCTGTGATAAAAAAAGTCTTATAAAAACCTATGCTATTTTTATTATTATATTTTGGATTTTATCTCTTTTACTTTTATATCCTGAAATCTTACCTTTATTTATGGAGTAAACTTGTCAAAATTATTCAAATATCTATTTATATTTTTAATAAGTATAAGTTTTCTAAAAGCTTCTACAATTTCAGTGATAAAAATTGAAGCAATGCATTGTCCTTTATGTACAATTGCTGTAAAAAAAGCGATAAAACAGTTAGATGGAATTGAAAATGTTAGTGTTAAATTGAACACAAAAGAAGCAACTATAATTTATGATGAAAAAGTAAAAATACAAGATATCTTAAATGCAATAAAAACAACCTCTTATGAAGGTGTTGAACTTTCTACAACTACAAAAAAATAAATATTTTTTTTTGGCTAAATTATTTAGATTTACTTGACAATATAAAATAAAAATTATATTATTTCATAAATGACTGACGGTCATTCATTTATGAAAGGCATTTTATGGCAAGAATTATAGATAAAGATGAAAAAAGATGTGACATAGCACTATCTGCAATAAAACTTTTTTGTGATAAAGGAATTCAGCAGACAAGCATTGCTGAAATTGCACAAAGTGCAGGAGTTGCTAAAGGAACAATATATCTTTATTTTAAAAATAAAGAAGAGATTGTTTTTACAATTTGGGATATTTTAACTCAGCAGCATGAAGAAATTTTTAATAAACGAATTAATCTAAATATGAGCTCAAAAGAAAAAATTTTGGAATATTACAATTTTAGTGAATGTCAAGAAAACATTGATAAAGAACAAACACTTATTCTTTTTCAACATTTTATAAGTTCAATGCTCATTGACAAAACTTCACTTTATACAGCTTATTTTGAGAGTTTTTTTCAAAAAGATTATGACTTTATTACGAGTTGTTTTTATGAAGGTATAGAAAAAGGTGAATTTGTTATTGATGATGTTGATATGCTAGCAAACAGCATTATTCTACTTTTAAAAGGTGGATTAATTAAATCAAAAGCATCAAATATGGCTTTTGATGAAGCTCAACTAATTCTAACTAAACATATAACTTATTTATTAGACCAATGTACAAGGAAAATATTATGAAAAAATTTCTATTTTTATCTCTTTTCCCTCTGTTTACATTTGCTGGAAATTTAAATGAACTTTTAAATTTAGCAGAACAAAATAAACAAGTAGAATCTTCTCGTTATAGTTTAGAATCAACAAAAGAAAAAGAGTACGCTACAAAAAGTGGATATATGCCAAATCTAACTTTAGGCGCAAATCAAACTTTTAATAAAGATAGTAATGTCTCGTCACCAGATAAAAGTACTACAGGATCAGCGACACTTTCATTTACTATTTATGATGGAGGAAAAAGAGAAGCATCTTTTGATCAACAACAAGCACTTATCAAATCTGCAACTTTTACTTTAGCTTCTGTTCAAAATAATATTTCATTAGATGTTATTTATAACTACTATAACTATTTAAGTACACTTGCTAGTAAAGAATCAACTTTAAAAAAGATGGAACAACTTGAATCTGAGCGTTATCGTTTAGAAAAGTTTTTATCAGTTGGTACGATTACTGCTGATGAATTACAAAAAATTGTCTCATCTCTTGAGCAAACAAAAGTTGATTTACTAACATTAGATAACTCATTAAACAATATTTCTAATACTTTGGAGTATTTAACAGGAACAGAAGTTTCTGTAGAAAAAGGTTCTTCAATTGTTTATAAAGATTCAAATATAGAAGAAGGAAAACGTCTTGATATATTAGCTCTTGAAGAGAGTGTACAAAGTAATAAAGCAGAAATAAAAATTGCAAAAGCACCAAATAAGCCAACAATTACACTTCAAGATACATATTCTAAATATGATTTTGATTATCCACTTGCAACAGATAGTTTGGATCAACAAAATAGTGTTCAATTATCAATAGAATGGAAAATTTTTGATTTTGGTTCTACAAATGCTAATGCCCAAGCTGCATATTTAAACTATTTATCTAAAAATAGTGACTTAGCTTATGAAAAACAAAAAGCAAAAGCTAGTTTAAAAAGTGCACAAAATAGCTACAAAACTTCCTTAGCAAAAATTGAAGCAGCAAGAGCACAACTTCAAGCTTCAGAAATGACTTATGAATTAATTAAAAAGAAATTCCAACAAGGTATTGTGGATAATGTTAGTTATCTTGATGCACTTAGTGATAAATTTAATTCAAATTCTCAACTTCAAACAGCCCTAAATGAAGTTGAATATCAAAAAGCAGTATTGCTTTATGAAATGGGTGAAAATATTAAAGGAGCTATTCAATGAAAAAGATTTTTATACTTATATTATTTATGTTTCAAGCCTTATTTGCAGAAGAAATTTATGCAACATTTGATGTTGTTAGTGAAAAAGAATCACAACTTGGGCTATCAACATCTGGAATTGTTTCAACATTAAATGTAAATGTTGGAGATAAGATTACAAAAGGAACTTTACTACTTTCTTTAAATAATTCACAAGAAAAAAATGAATACGAAACTGCAAAAAAACAAGCAGAACACTCTTATAAAACTTATGAAAGATATGCAAAAATATCTGATGTTATAGATAAAGAAAAGATGGATAATTACATTTATGATAAAGATGTTACTCAATTAAATGCACAAAATAAAGAGATAATTCTGAGAAAAACTGAATTAAGAGCGCCATATGATTTAATTGTAACTAAAAAAAATATAGATTTAGGTGCTATTGTATTAGCTTCTCAAACAAATCTTTTAGATGTTATATCTTTAGATGATGTAAAACTTGTATTGAAATTTGATGAGAAATATTGGCAAAAAGTTAAAATTGGACAAAAATTTGTATATAAAGTTGATGGAAGTGATGAAATATATGAAGGAAAAATCACTAAAATTTATCCAAAAATTTTAAATGAAACAAGACAAATGGAAGCTGAAGTAAAAGCTAAAAATCTTATGCCAGGACTTTTTGGTAATGGCACTGTAAAGGTAGAGTAAATTATGTATAAATTTGCTATTAATCGCCCAATCACAACTTTGATGGGTGTTTTGACATTTATAGTTTTTGGATTAATGTCATATAACACAATGCCAACTAACCTTTTTCCTAATGTGGATTTCCCAATTGTTACTGTTCAAACAACTTATAATGGTGCAGATCCATCTACAGTTGAAACAAAAGTAACAGATAAAATAGAAGAAGCAGTTTCTGGTGTAGATGGAATTGATAAACTAATGTCAACAAGTTATGAAGGTTTTAGTTCTGTAACAATTCAATTTAAACTTACAAAAGATCTAGATGAAGCAACAAACGATGTTCGTGATAAAATTGGTGCAATAGATTTACCCCTAGAAGTTGATAAACCAATTGTTAAAAAATTAGGTGCAACAGGAGGAGTTATTAGTCTTTTTATCGCTTCAGGAGGAAAAGATACAATCGCTTTAATGAGACTTGCAGATGAAAAACTTAAACCTCAATTACAAAGAATTAAAGGAGTAGGAGAAGTTAATATCTTAGGATACCAAGACAGAGAAATTCGTATTTTTATTGATCCTTTTTTACTTAATAAATATAATCTAACTTCTGCTGATGTTAGTAGTATTATAAAAAAACAAAATATAAAAGAAGGTGTTGGAAAACTTATTAATAAAGACCAAGAAATTATTATCAAAGCCCAAGGTGATGCTCAAAGTATTGAAGAAGTTGGTAATATTTTAGTGAAACCAGGAATTAAATTAAAAGATATTGCAACAATTAAAGATGGATTAAGTGATCCAAAAAGTTTTTCTTCTTTTAATGGACAACAAGGTGTAACATTAGAAGTAAAAAAAATAGCAGGTGAAAATGTATTAAATATTATTACAGCGGTTAAAAAAGTACTTCCAAAACTTCAAATACTAGCAGGTGAAAATACTGAAATAAAAATATTAGAAGATCAATCTGAAAAAATTATGGTTAATATTGACAATGTACAATTTGACCTTATTTTCGGAGCATTTCTAGCTATCATCATAGTATTTCTTTTTTTACGAAATGTTACAGCAACTATTGTATCAGCTTTAGCAATTCCAACTTCTGTTATTGGAACTTTTGCGATTATCAACTATTTAGGATATGACTTAAATCGTTTAACTTTAATTGGACTTACCCTTGCAATAGGGATATTTATTGATGATGCCATTGTTGTTATTGAAAATATAATGAAAAAAATGGAAGAGGGTATGCCTCCATTTCAAGCTTCATTTGAGGGTGCAAAAGAAGTTGCTTTTTCTGTTTTAGCAATCTCTTCTGTGTTATTAGCAGTTTTTATACCAGTTGCTTTTATGGATGGTATTGTTGGAATGTTTTTCAACTCTTTTGCTATGACAGTTGCATCTGGTATTGTTATTTCTTATTTAGTAGCTATTATGTTTATCCCAAGTATGGCAGCCAGAATTTTAAATGCAAAAGAGAGTCGTTTTTATCATGCAACAGAACCAATATTTAAAGCTATTGATAGGGCTTATATAGCAATACTTAAGCCTTTGATTCGTTATAAAACTTTAACAATTATTGTAACAATTAGTTTACTTGTGGCATCAACAACATTAAAAGTGGGAATGTCATTTTTACCAATGCAAGATAATGCAGAGTTTCAAATTTCAATAAAAGCACCTATTGGAATAAATCTAGAAACAATGAAAGAGCTTATGGCTTCTTTTGGTGATAAGATTAAAGATGATAAAGATATATTGTATTCAATTTCATCAATCGGTTATAACTCTGCAAAAGAGATACATAAAGGAAGAATTTATGTAAAACTTAAAAAAGTAGAAGAAAGAGAAAAAACTCAAGAAACAATTATTCAATATTATAGAGAAAAATTTTCATCAATAAAAGGAATGACAATATCTGTTGATAAAGTTGATGATTTTAACACGGGTGATTCTACTTCTCCTGTTCAAGTAGTTATTACGGGGGATAAGTTAGAAGAACTTGATACTGTATCATCAAAACTAATGGAAATATTAAAACAAACTAATGGAATTGTTGATGTAGATAGGGATTATGAAAATGGAAAACCTGAAATTAAAATTGGTATTTTAAGAGAAAATGCTCAAAGAGTGGGAGTTAGTGTTGAAGATATAGCGTCTATTCTAAGTTCAGCTTATTCAAGCGATACAGCCGTTTCTTATTATGAAGATAATGGAAGACAATTTGATATAACAGTAAGATTAAAAGATAGCTTTAGAAGTTCTTTGGATGATTTAAAAAAATTACAAGTTCGTAACTCAAATGGACAATTTGTTGCACTTGAGGGATTAATAGATATAAAACAGAGTTTCGGAAATGCTTCAATTAATAGATTTGATAGGGAAAGAAAAGTTCTTGTAACTGCAAATACATTTAATACTTCTCTTGATAAAATTGTTACTGTTATTAACTCTAAGATGCCAGAAATTCTTCCAAAAGGATATAACTATAGATTTACAGGAGATGTAGAAAATATGCAAGATACAAGTAAAGCTTTTGCTGGAGCTGTTCTTTTAGCTGTAATTTTGATTTATCTTATTTTAGCAGCTCTATATGAATCAGTAATACAACCATTTATTATTATGGTTTCTATGCCTCTTTCTTTTACAGGAGTTATGGTTGCACTTTATACAACAGGCAATTCATTTAGTTTATTTGTTATGATTGGAATTATTTTACTTTTAGGAATGGTTGGGAAAAATGCAATTTTAGTTGTTGACTTTGCAAATCGTGCTATCAAAGATGGAAAAAGTATTGATGATGCACTTTTGGAAGCTGGAGAAAAAAGATTAAGACCTATTTTAATGACTACTTTTGCAATGATAGGAGCCATGATTCCTCTTGCCTTTGGTGGTGGAGCTGGACATGAAGGAAATGCACCAATGGCATTAGCAATTATTGGTGGACTTATAAGTTCAACTATTTTAACTCTTCTTGTTGTTCCCGCTATTTATAAATTCATGTATCCATTTGATGCATGGTTGAGAAAATGGTATGAAAAAGGCTTAGTTAAATAATTTGATTTAAAGGGAGTTTTACTCCCTTTATTTTACAAATATAAAAAAAGGTAAAAGAGAGTGAATTTAGAAGAGATACAAAAAAAATTAATAAATGATTTTGATTTTGATAAAGTTTTGGAGATACTAACAAAATTAGGAGAAAATTATTCTAAAAATGATTTGATAGAGAATGCAAAAGGTCTAATTAAAATGACATATACCTCAAGAGAAATGGATGATGTATTTTTTAATGCAGCTTATCTTGTGGCTTCAAAATCTTATATTGATCAAAGAGAAGTTCACTATAGTTTAAATTTTTTAATAGATATTCAATCAACTGTAGATTTTGATTTAAAAGAGACTTTCAAACATAGAATTGTAAGTGAAAAAGAGTTTATCCTAAGAGAGGAACTAGGAAACTTATTGGAGTTAAATGAAACTTATTTTGAAGAGAATAAAAAAGATAAATTTAATGAGTTAAATATCTCAAAAATAAAAGAAATTTTGGAAATCTTAGATTAGATTTATTTTCTAATTAATTCTTTTATTTTCAGAAAAATTAAAATTCATATTTAATGGTAATATTAAACATTTCTGATTTATAAATTCTCCAAAGCACTTTCATTAAATCTATAAGTTTTATGTTGTATTTTTACAAGAATATTTTTTTCTGCCAAATCTTTAAAAAGTTTTATAAGAGTTGGTTTTGAGATTGAAAAGTTATCCATTATATCTGTATACGAAGCTGTGAAAAGGTTTTCATTGTCTAAATTATTTATAATATGTTTTACTATTTCAACTTGTTTACCATCTGATATTGCTGAGATTGTTTTAATTACATTATTGTTTTTTTGAATCTCTTTTTTTTGAACAATAGGAAGAAAAATATCATGTAAACTATTAAGTAATTCTTTTATATTTATGGGTTTTACTATATAGTTTTCTACCTTTAGTTTTATTGCATCCAGTAAGTATTGTGTATCTGTATGGGCAGTTGTTAAAATTATTGGAGTATTTATATTTTTGCTTTTAATATGTTTTAAAAAATCAATTCCATTTTCATCTTTTAATAAAATATCACAAATAATAACATCTATTTTTTTGTGTAATAAAATATCTAAGGCCTCTTTAGAAGTTTTTACAGCATAAATATTATTTACAAAATCTTCTAAAATATCTCTTGTATGTTTTAATAAATTTTCATCATCTTCAAGATATAAAACACTAAAATTATGTAATATATTTAAATCATTATTTGTCATTTGTATTCTCACTACTTTCATCTTGTATTGGTATTCTAATTGTGAATAATGTGCAATTAAATGCTTTGTCATTTTTCATTTTGTGGGATATATTTTTACAAAATATTGACCCATTCATATGTTTTTCAATTATCTGTTTTGACATATAAAGTCCTATACCTGTTCCAGCACTTTTATATTTTGTAGTGTAATAAGGCTCAAAAATCTTTGGCAAAATATCTTCAGGAATTCCACCTCCATTATCAATCATATTTACTACGAGATAATTTTTATATTCATTTACAATAATTTTGATTATTCTATCATTTTTGTCAACATTAGAACATAAAGCATCTTTTGAATTTGAAATAATATTTAAAAATACATGAGATAATTCATTGTAATAAGTATCTATTTCTACATCTTTTCTGATTTTTACTTTTAGTTCAATACTCTCTTGAAGTAATAAATATTTTGATAATTCAATAGAGTGCTCAATACAATTTTTAATACTAAATCTACTTTTTATTTTATTTGGTGAAAAGAAGTTTTTGAAGTCATCTAGTGTGTTTGACATATTATTTGCCAAAAGTAAAGCATCATTTACTTTCTCATCTACAAAAGCAGGTGTTAATTTCCCCAATGGCATTTTTGTTTGAAAACTTTGAATTATCATAGTAATTGCACCAAGTGGTTGTCTCCATTGATGGGCAATATTATTTAGCATTTCTCCAAGACTTGCAAACCTTGCTTGTTGAAACATTATAATATCTTTTTTTCTGTTTTGTACAACTTCTTTAGAAATTTTTATCTCAAGATAATTGTTTATCTCTTGAAGTTCTTTGGTTTTTTCACTTACTTTTTGCTCCAAAGAGTTGTGTAATTTTTTAAAGTTATTAATTATAAATAAAGATAAAATTACTGAAAACAAAAATACTATAAAAATAGAGATTATAGAAAAAATAAAAATAATATTAAAAATCTTATCAGTATTTCTTTTTTCATTTATTGCAAGGGATAAATCATAATTAATCAAACTTGTAAGGTAGATAGAAATTGCATTTATTTCAAGATTCATATTTGCAAAATAATCATCTGAGTTTATTAATTTGATAGAATCAATTTCATTTTTTATTACTTCTCTTTTTTTATTAATATTTTCCATAATCGACTGTTTTAAAGCTTTATTTTCATAATAATTCTCTTCATTTATAATAAATGTTTTTATGAATATTGTTAAAAATTCTTTGTTTTTTAGTTTAATTTGTTCTTTGTATAAAGACCAGTTTCTATCTATTATTTCTTGGGCTAATTGTAAAATTTCTGTACTTTGTTGATAAGTAATTTGTTTTCTTTCAAAATCAAATAATGTATCTTGAATATTTACTTTGTAGGAGTCTTTTATATGTTCAAGTTGCATCAAACTTTTCGTTCTTTTTTCAAATAAAATATCAAAATCATGTTTCATTGTAAAAATAGATATTTGAGATAAAATAATAATACAAATCATTCCACCAGCAATTATAAAAACTAAGAAAGATGTTTTATATTTAAAATCTAAACTATCAAAATATGAGATTAAAAAATTAAATTTATTTTTCATTTTTTAGCTCTATAAATTTATCATTTTTATATTCAAAAAGATAAGTTTTATTTAAAAGTTGTGAATTTTTATATTCTAATGGAATACCAGTTAATAAATTATTAGGAGTTGTTTTTAGCATATAAAGTAGTTTTTCTCTAGTTATATCTCCTGTAATTCTTGAAATTGCATTTACTAAAACCTTTGAAGATAAAAAAGCTTCAAGGGATAAAAATCCAAAAGGCTCATTTGGATAGTATTTCTTCATGATTTGTTGATATTCTTTTACAGCGCCAATATTCGTGTTTTCATAACTTGGAACAACTTGCGAAAAAATTATATTATCACTATTAGCACCTAGATTTTTTAACTCTTTTACCATAGAATCACTATCTCCAAAAGAGATATTACAAAATATTACATTTTTTAAATTTTCATGCTCTTTTGCTTTTTTTATAAATAAAGAGTTTGTTTTATATGCTCCAATAATAAAAATTATTTCAGGATTTACATCTTTCATTTCATTAAAAGCATGATTTATTGATAAAGTATTTCTTTTATATGAACCCTCAGCAATAAGTTTTAAATCTCTTTTTTTTAGTGAATTAAGCAACGAGATATAACCCTCTTCACCATAATCATCATTTTGATAAAAAACTGCAATTTTATTTAACTTCTTTTTATCACTTAAATAGTTTATTAAAGTCTCTATCTCTTGAGAATAAGAACTTCTAAAATTTATAAAGTTTTGGTTTTTATTGTCTCTTAAAAAAGAAGCGCCTGTAAATGCAGAAAAAAATGGGATATTTTCATCATATAAAATAGGTAAAATTCTTTTTACAGTAGGAGTTCCAACAAAACCAAAAAGGGCAAAAACTTTATCTTGAAAAATTAATTTTTTAGTATTTTCAAATGTTAGTTCAGGTTCATATTTATCATCATAAACTAAAAATTTTAATTTTTTATTTTTAATCAAATTATTTTCATTTGCATAATTAAAATAAGCATTAACTCCACTTGATACAGACTCTCCCCATGATTTAATGATTCCACTATTTGGAAGAGAAGAACCAATTATCAAAGTTTTATCTTTGAACACTTCATTTCTGAAACAGATATAAAAAATAATAAATATAGATATAAATAGTAATATTTTTTTTGACATAAGAAAGTGTACATAAAACTTGCAAAAAAAGCTTTGAATCCCATGTTTGAGATTATAAAAATGGTAAAAAATTTTTTAATATTTAAGTTGTGTTTAATTTCTAAACATATAAAATAAGGTAAAATATTTTTTACCAAAAAAAGGGCATAGTTTATGCAAGAGTTTATTTATTATAATGCTTCTGGGCTTGATTTTCCCGTTAGTGAGCAGATATTTGTAACATCAAATATCGAAGATACTAAAAATCAAAAATTTCTAATTTCTAATACACCTGAAATAAGTAGTGAATTAAGTGCTCAAGAAATTGACTTTTATATAAAAAATTCACAAGACAACCTATCAAATAAAATCAAAAATGTTTTAAAACTTTATGAAATAGCAGCAACAAAATATGATTTTGCTTTAGATATTCCTTATTCTGCTGAAATCTCAAATGAAGTTTTAATAATTGTAAATTCACAAGATGAATATGATAGCTTTTTATCAAATGTTGAAGCAAAAGATTTTGAACTTTTTTCAATAAGTGCAGATATTTTAAAATCTATTTCTGGAAATATTGGAAACTTACAAGTTATTGTTGATGATGAGGGTGAAGATGTTACTTTGAATGTTTCTCAAATTGTTTGGTTTGATGCAAAACAAACACAAAAAGAAAGAAGTGGTATTTTTAACACTAATTTATCAAATATTCAAGAGGTGATTGATTTATTAAAACAAAATATCAACTCATATTCTTATAAAAAATTCACTACATATGATCCCACAATTTGTCAATATAATGAAAGAAGAGTTGAAATTTGTAGTAAATGTGAAGATGTTTGTCCTACTGTTGCAATTACTAAAAATGATAAAACTAAAACTTTAACTTTTTCTCAAATTGATTGTCATGGCTGTGGTGGCTGTGTTTCTGTTTGTCCAAGTGGTTCCCTTGATTATGCACCTACAAATAGGGATTCTTTATTTGAAATGAGTAAATTTTATAAAGATACACACCCTTTAATACTTCCTTTAAAAATGAATATTCAAAGTTTAGAACTTCAATTAAAAGATAATGTTTTACCTTTTGCAATTGAGGGTGAGAAATTTTTAGATGAATCTTCATTTTTAACATTACTTCAACTTAGTGGTTCTCAAGTTATTTTTTATAGTGATTTTCTTTCAAAAGGTACAGCTGATTCAATTAGAATTTTAAATGATATTTATCAAAAAAGATTTGGTTTAGATGCTATTTTAGTAGCTAGTAATGAAGAAGAGTTAATCTTAGCTTTAGAAAAAGTATCTTTTGTTGAAGACTCTTATTTTAATTTCAATCAAAGTGGTCTTAAAAAAAGAGAAGTTTTTTCTCAAAGGTTACAAAAAATTGTAGGAAATGAAGATTTAGGAGTAGTTACAACTGGTGAACATATACATTATGGAACTGTAAAAGTAAACCAAGATAACTGTACTTTATGTTTATCTTGTGTTGGAGCTTGTAATGTGGATGCAATATTTGCAAATGAGAGTGACTTTACTTTAAGAGTAAATCCCTCACTTTGTACATCTTGTGGTTATTGTGAAGTTAGTTGTCCAGAAAAGGATTGTTTAACAATCCAAAGGGATGAAATTCAATTACAACCTATGTGGTTTAAAGAAAATATCTTAGCTAAAGATAAACTTTTTGCCTGTGTTGAGTGTGGAAAAGAGTTTGCTACAACTAAAGCCATTGAAAAAATCGCTTCTATTATGGGTCCTATTTTTGCAAAATCAAGTGAAACTAAAAAAAGAACCTTATATTGCTGTGAAGATTGTAAAGCTAAATTGATGATAAAACAAGGATTATTAGATGCATAATATTGAAATAGATAAAGCAAGACTGTTTTTATACAATATTTTATCTTTACTGTTTGTAGAAGAGTATGTAAAAAACAATGAAAAACAAATTATTAATGATTTGGAAATTTTAGCTAATAACTCTTTTGATGAAGATGTATCGGTAGCTGCTAAAAATATTTTAAATTATTTAGAAGATAAAGGTTTTGATAAATTATATATTGATTATCAAGAACTTTTTATTGTTCCTTTTGGAACTTTTATCTCTTTGAGTGCTTCTTGGTATCACGAACAAAGAGAAGGCGGATTTATGCAGTTAAAAGTAAAAGATGTTTTAGCAAAAACAAAAATAAGAAAAGATGAAAAAACTTTTACTGCACCTGAGGATCATTATGGATTTATTTTTACTTTAAGTGCATATTTAATTGACCAACAAATCAAAAATGAGATTAAAGAGGATTTACAAAAAGAGTTATTTCAAACTGTAATTAATCCTTATTGTGAAGAGTTATTTTATAAATTAATAGCCGCTCCAAGTGCAATTTATTCACAAGTTGGAGTTATTTTAGCAAATATTTGTAATTTTGAAAGAGCATATTTAGATATTCCTAAACTAAAAGTTTAGGAATAAAAAGAGAGTCCTTTTAAGAACTCTATGAGTTTTTAAAGGGGCTTTCTTACCCAAATCAAATAAAGGAGTTATCATGGCTGATGAGTTAAATGAAAGACGTAACTTTATCAAAAGAGCCGGAATTGCTGCTACTGTTGTTGCAGGTTCTGTTGTTGCTACTGCTGCTACAATGGAAAATCAACCAAGAGGCGCAAGAAGTGATGCTGGTAGCGGTGTTGTAGTAGGTATCGCGCATAAAAAAGAAATTTTGTACAAAAAAACTCAACATTGGAATGAGTTTTATGGTGCTGCGAAATAAAAATTAAAGGAGGATACGATGGAAATGTTGAAAAGCATTGGAAGAAGAAGCTTTGTTAAAATGGCTTCACTTGCAACAGCTTTAGGCGCAACATCAGCCTTTGCAAGTACAAGTAATAATGGTGTATTAAGGGATGCGAAAGAAGAAGAGATTAAAAATCCTTTTCCTGGATCAAAACTTATAAAAACTATTTGTACGCATTGTTCTGTTGGTTGTGGTGTTATAGCTGAAGTTCAAAATGGTGTATGGGTAAGACAAGAAGTTGCTCAAGATCACCCAATTAGTCACGGGGGACATTGTTGTAAAGGTGCTGATATGATTGATAAAATCAGAGCAACTAATAGATTACAATATCCAATAGAAAAAGTAGCGGGAAAATGGAACAGAGTTTCGTGGGACGATGCTATGGGGAAAATCTCTTCAAAATTAAATGATTTAAGAGAAAAATATGGTCCAGATTCAGTTCAATTTATAGGATCAGCAAAAGTAAGTAATGAGCAAGCTTTATATATTAGAAAGTTTGCAGCTATGTTTGGAACAAATAACATAGATCACCAAGCTAGAATTTGACATAGTCCAACAGTTGCCGGTGTGGCAAATACATGGGGTTATGGAGCTATGACAAATCATCTAGGTGACATGCAAAACTCGAAAGCTATTATTATTATGGGAGCAAATCCTGCTTCTAACCATCCTATTGCAATGCAGCATATATTGAAAGCTAAAGAGCAAAATGGAGCAAAAATTATTGTTGTAGATCCAAGATATACAAAAACTGCTGCAAAAAGTGATCTTTATTGTCGAATTAGAACGGGTACTGATATTGCATTTTTATATGGAATTATTAGACTAGCTCGTGAAAATAATTGGTACGATAAATCATTTATTGAAGATAGAGTTTATGGAATGGATGATATTTTTAAAGAGTGTGAAGAGTATACACCTGAACATGTTGAAGATATAACTGGATGTCCAAAAGAAGTTTTAATTCAAGCTGCTACTATTTTTGCACAAGCAGAACCTGGATGTTTAATTTGGAATCAAGGTTGGACACAACATTCAATAGGTTCTTCTAATACAAGACTTGGTTCTATTATGCAACTAGCACTTGGAAACTTAGGAAAACCTGGTGGGGGATGTAATATTTTAAGAGGTCATGATAATGTTCAAGGTTCAACAGACTTAGGATGCTTATCAGATACACTTCCTGGATATTATGGACTAGCTGAGGGATCTTGGAAATATTTCGCAAAACAATGGAATGTTGATTATGAATGGCTAAAAGGAAGATTTAAAACTCCTGAAATGATGCAAGCAAAAGGCTTTAGTTTAAGTCTTTGGATTCATGGTGTTCTAGATAAAGAAAATGAAAAAAATAATGCCGATACTCCAATTAAAGCTTTAGTATGTATTGGTAATGGTATTTCAACTATTACTCAAACGCACAAAGTAAAAGAGGCATTAGATAAATTAGAAATGGTTGTATTTATTGATCCTTATGTAAATGATGCTGCTGTTATTACAACAAGAGAAGATAATTTATTCTTATTACCTGCTGCTTCACAAGTTGAAACTTCAGGAACAGTTGTAAATACTGCACGAACTGCACAATGGAGAAGTAAAGTTGTTGAACCATTATATGAAGCAAGAACTGACCATGAAATTTTATTTGATTTTGCAAAAAGATTAGGCTTCTATGACCAATTTATCGCTGGTATGGGTAAAGGTGATAAATTTGTTTGGCCAGAAGATGCTACAGATGAAATTGCAAGAAGTTTAAAAACTATTGGTATGCAAGGCCGAACGGCTGAGAGAATTAAAAGACATACTGAAAATTGGCATCTATTTAATTCAACTTCTTTAAAAGGAAGAGGAATAGTTGAAAAAGAGTATTATGGATTACCATGGCCTTGTTGGACGCAATCACATCCAGGAAGCCCAGTTTTATATAATATTAATTTACCAGTTTCTCAAGGTGGTATGGGATTTAGAAATAGATTTGGTCTTGAAAGAGAAGGAGTTAGTCTATTAGCAGCAGAGGGAAGTGCACCAGTTGGTTCAAGAATCAAGGGTGGATATGCAGAAATTACTTCTCAAAATATAGAAGAATTAGCTGGTATAACTTTAACTGATGAAGAGAAAAAAGCTGTTGAGGGTAAAAACTGGAAAACTGATGATAGTGGACTTTTAGTTAAATATGCACTAGAAGCTGGACTTGCTCCTTATGGAAATGCAAGAGCTAGAACTATTGTATGGGAATTTGTTGATAATATTCCAAAACATAGAGAACCTCTACACTCATTTAGACCAGATTTAATAGCTAAATATCCAGCAATTAAAGATAAAGTTAACCACTTTAGAACAAATGTAAGATATGAAACTGAACAAAATGCACAAGTTTGGGTAAAAGATTATCCAATCAATATTGTTTCAGGAAGAATTGTTGAACATATGGGTTCTGGAACAGAAACAAGAGCATCAAAATATTTATCTGAATTATCAGGTGAAATGTATGGAGAGCTACATCCAAATCTTGCAGGGAAACTTGGAATTAATGATGGTGAAATGATGTGGGTTTATGGAACTGGTGAGGGGAAAATCAAAATTAAATGTAAATTCTCTTACAGAGTTGATGAAACATCAGTATTCTTACCTCAAAACTTCTCAGGAGTTTGGCAAGGTGAAAGTCTTTTAGATAGATACCCTAAAGGTACAGCTCCTTATGGTCATGGTGAAAGTTCTAACCAAGTTACAAGTTACGGTTTTGACCAACAAACTTCTTGCCCTGAGACTAAATGTTCTCTTGTAAGAATTGAAAGAGCATAGGAGAGCAAAATGAGTAGTAATGTAGATTTTTCAAGAATGAAATTTTATTGTGATGAAAACCTTTGTATTGATTGTAATGGTTGTGTTGTAGCTTGTAAAGAGGCCCACGAAATTCCAGTTGGAGTTAATAGAAGAAAAGTAATTACAGTAAATGAGGGAATAGTAGGGAAAGAAATTTCTCTTTCTATGGCTTGTATGCATTGTGCTGACGCACCTTGCCAACAAGTTTGTCCAACAGATTGTTTTTATATTAGAACAGATGGTATTGTTTTACATGATAAAGATAAATGTATTGGTTGTGGTTATTGTTTATATGCTTGTCCTTTTGGTGCTCCCCAATTCCCAAAAAATGGTGCATTTGGAACAAAAGGGAAAATGGATAAATGTACAATGTGTGCAGGAGGTCCTGAAGAGACTAACTCTCATGAAGAGTTTGAAAAATATGGACAAAATAGAATTTCAGAGGGTAAAGTACCTATGTGTGCTGCAATGTGTTCTACAAAAGCTTTACTTGTTGGTGATGCCGATGAGGTTGCTTTAATTAAAACATATAGAGCTGTATCACAAGGTAAAGGTATCGCTACTGAATCTTACGGATGGTAGGAAATAACATGGAAAATAGCTCATTCTTTCAAAGAAATAAAGCGTATATTTTTACTCTTGTTGGGCTATCATTAGTTGGGTTTGTATTTATTAAATTTATGATGATTATGGATTGGGAATATTTATTTAAATATACTATTCATGTAATTACAAGTGGGAATGTGGATGGAGTTGTAACTCCTCCAGATTCTACTTATAAAGCTATGGTAGATGCAGCATTTGGCCCAAATTATGAGGCTATTGCTCCTGAAATAATAAGAGCAAGTAACGAAAGACAACTATATATTTGGTGGGTTTTTGTTGGTGAAATTGTAATTTTTTGTGTTATGTATACAATTAATGGAAGAAAAAGCGCAATTATCACAAATCCAAATGACCAAGTTCAAGTATTTTCTGCGTTTCATAGAGCAGTTATTTGGTTAAATGTAATTATTATAATTACTTTGATAATTACTGGATTTAATATTACATGGAGTTTAAGATCAGAGGGTGGATATATACCTTTTATTTTAAGAGGTACACATGAAGTAACGGGTCTTATTTGGTTTCCTATTTGGTTATTGATGACTATTATTGCATTTAAAGATGTAAAATTATTTTCAAAAAATAGTTTGTTAGGAAAAATAATCCTACCTGGAAAATATAAACCAATGAAAAGAGTAATTTTTATCGCCTTTGTATTAATGGGTGCTGGTTTATTAACAAGTGGATTTATAATTTGGTATCTTCATCCAGATGCATATACAAATGCTCATTTTATTCAATTTAAAAGAGCTTTACTTTATGTACATTTTGGATCTAGTGTATTGATTATGTTTTTCTTAATGGATTTTGTATATTCTGTTTTGGTTGCTGTAAAAGGTAACTTAAAAGGTTTAATTACAGGTAAATATCCAAGGGAACATTTAGAACAATTAGCTCCTGATATATTAGCTGATATTGAAAAAGGAAAAATGGCATGACAAAGCCTATGAGAAGTGAAAACTTCTCCCTTTCTTACAATAACTTAAATGATTACATGAAAGAGATAATCATTGAAAAAGTTGATGAGAATGGGATTGAAAGTGTTGAAGATTATGTTATAAAAGAGGATAAAGTTGAGTTTCATTTAAATGGAAAGAAATTTTTATCGGTTATGAGTATAGCTCAATATCAAGATGCACATATTGTTGGATTTTTATTAAGTGAAGCAGTAATAAAAGATTTTTCAGACATAAAAACTATAACTATAAGTAATGATGGATTAAAAGTTGAGGTTATTGCAAATGTTAGCCCTGAGGGTTATGAAAATCTTTTTAAAGAAAAAACATTAACTTCTGGTTGTTGTGTGGGAGTTACAGGAAATGCTGAAAAAGTATTTGATTGCGCATTTGTAAGCACAAATTACAATGTTCATGCAAAAGATATTTTAGCAAATATGAGAGAATTTAATAGACCCTCTGACCTTTTTGATAATACAGGATGTGTTCATAAAGCTGAACTTATTTTAGAAGATGGTACAATTTTCGTCGCTGAAGATATAGGGCGACATAATGCAATTGACAAGGTTATTGGACTTGCAAGCATGAATAAAAAAGATGTTAAAAAATCAGTTTTATATGCAAGTGGAAGATTATCTATGGAAATGGTTGTGAAATGTGTAATGCATAAAATCCCAATCGTTGTTTCAAAAGCAGCCGTTACTTTTCAAGGTGTAAAATCAGCAAACGAACATGGAATTACACTTGTAGGATTTGCAAGGGGTAATAAAATGAATGTATATACTCACTCAGGAAGAATAAATGTCTAAAAATGAAGATAGCGTCGGTGTAGAGTTGGATAATATCCAAAAAGAATTTTTATTGACAAACTTAGATGAAGATGGGAAATTATCTTGTTTAAAAGCTTTTAAAGTTGCAAGATTAATAGGAAGAAAACCGATTGAAATGAATGCCATTACTCAAAGTATGGGACTTGAAATTACAAATTGTGAACTTGGTGTTTTTGGAAAACTAAAATTTGAAGACCCACATATTCAAGTTTATAATAGACTAAAACAAAATTATATGGGACATGAAACTTTAGAATGTAGGGTTTTATGGGATGAAGCAAAACGCTCAAATCTTAAAACAGTTGGTTCAACTGTAAAAAATAGTGATATAAAAGTAAGCCATTGTCAGCTTGGTTGTTTTAGAAGCAGAAATGGGAAAAAAGAGCTTGGTTAAACTAAATGTTTTACAATACAATCCGATAAAATTAGATTTATCAAATGAAAACTATTCAATAGATAGTTTAGTTACAAACACTGATTTTGAAAATTTATGCAAAAACTATAAACAGAAGTTTGCCTATTCCAAATTAAAAACTTTTTCTTTTTCAAAAGAGGGATTTTTAGGACTTTTTTTAGAGTTAAAAGGAAATATTGCCATAAGTGTTGGTGAATGTGAAGCTTTAATAAATGCTGCAAAATTATATGAAAACTTAGGTTTTGAAGTATTATGGATAAGTTTAAATAAAGATGGAAAAGTAAATCTAAAGAAAATAGAAAATGAAAATATAGATTTTCTTTTTTTATCTTCTTATGTTATGGATACCTTTGTAATAACGCCTTTACAAGAAGCCAAAAAACTAACAAATGCAAAAATAATCTCAAATGCAAGTGCAAATTTTTCAAATCTAAGTGATATTATTTATTTTGATAATTATAAACTCACAGGTTATAATTTATCAGGAGTTTTACTTTTTGAAGATGAAAATTTATTTGAACTTTTAAATATAGGATTTATAGATACTTTAGCTGTAAAATACTGCTTTGAAGCCCTAGAAAATCAAAAGTTTAATTATGAAATGAAAGATAAATTTTTAAAACAACTAAAAGAAAAGTTTAAAGATGATTTATATTTTTTTGTAAATCCAGCTGATACCTTGCCTTATTCTCTTCATATCGCACTAAAAGGTATAAAAGCCAGAGAACTAATAAGAACCCTAGCTTTAAATAAAATCTTCCTAACAAATGGTGAAGGTTGCTCTCTAGGACTTTCAAAACCCTCAAGAATCATTCAAAATATGGGATATGATGAAATAACAAGCAGAAACTCAATACAACTAGCTTTTAACCAAACTTTTAGTGATGAAGAAATAGAAAAGTTAGTGAATGCTATTTATTTGAAATATAAACAGATAAAGTCATTTTCGTAAGTAATAATTGAGAATTATATTTTAAAATATAATTTCTCAATATCGCTTTTCCCAAAATATTTGATATATTCTTGTTCTGCAAAAGAGTCCATCATTCCTGAAATATAATCTATTACAAGTCTTTCTTGTTTATCATCTCTTTTTCTATATTCTGCAGGTAATAAAATATTATTTTTATTATATTTAGTATCAGTATAAACTTCATATAATCCTCTTATTATTTTTTCACCTTTTTTTTCATAATGTTGAACATCTTTTTTACGTAAAATGGCATTAAACAATAGTTTTTTTAGTCCTTCTGATAGTTTTTCTTTTGTTTTGAATCCTAATTGTTTTACTCCATTTTTTTCTATTATTCCAATATCAATACATAAATCATGAACTATTGTAGATGTTAATTCCTTTCTTAAAACAGCAGAATATTCTTCTGAAGTATTAAGTTTAGTTGATTTAAGAGCTATGTCTTGTACTTTTTTTACAATTTCTGAAAAGTCTCCATATGCATCCTTATAATCTTCACTAATTTTAAACTCATGAATCATCTCACCTAAACTTATAATTCCAATACTTAATGCATCTTCTAAATCATGGGCAGCATAAGCTATTTCATCAGCTAAATCCATAATCTGAGCATCTATACTTTTTTTTATACTTATTTCATGTTTAATAAGTTCATTTTTTAAAAAGTTATAATCTTCATCATATAAAAACTTTTTATTTGTTTCTTCTTTTTTATAGAAATATTTTGTGATTCCAAATAGTGTTCTCAAAGTTAGATTTAATCCCTCATATTCATGATGTTTTTTTTCTAATTTTCTAAGTATTCGGAAGGTTTGAGCATTCCCTTCATATCCTCCATAATCTTTCGCAAGATTATTTAAAATTACTTCTCCATAATGACCAAAAGGAGGATTCCCTAAATCATGAGCAAGTGAACAACTTTCAGCAAAGATGATTTTGTCAAGCTCTAAATTATGAGCAATAGACCTAGCTATTTGAGCTACTTCTAAACTATGAGTTAATCTATTTCTTGTAAAATTTGTTGAATTTATTCCTAATAATTGCATTTTTCCTTGTAATCTCCTAAATGAAGAAGAATATAGAATTCTTGCATAATCTTTCATAGAATCATCTCTCCCAATATTTCTTGTTTCTTCTGTAGGAGTTTCTCTATATAACAATTTATTTAAAATCAATTCTTGCTCTTTTGCAAATTCTATAGTCTCTTTTGAATATGCCTTGTCTTCCATTTTTATCCTTAATTAGATTATTTTTTAATAATCTTACAATAAATAAAACAAAACAAGAATTAACTCCCAAATATAGTGAAAATACTAGATATATCACTTTAAATAAAAAGCTTCTTGATAGTGATTTATTATGGACTACCCAAGATAAACAAAAGATAAAAATTACAAATTTAATAACAATTTACATGAATCGTGCAACTCAACAAAATAGTGATAAACTTTGTAAACTTTTTGGACAAGATAGAGTTAGACAACTAGTTGAAAAAAATTTAACAAATGAATTAAATCAAAAAGAAGCGATAAATCAAATAGATTATTACAAACTAAAAATACAAAACAAAGAATATATTCCCACAAAAGAAGAGTTGGAAGATATTTTAAAAAATCCAAAACAAAGAGTCGTTGATTATTATTGTAAACACTTTTCAAAAGATGAATTGCTACAAAAAGCAAGTTTGCTAAAACCAAAATATCCTATATATTCTTTGATAAAAGATATGATTAATTATTCACAAAAAAACTAAAATTTCACTTTTTTTAGCTATCTTGTTTACATAAAATAAAAAAGGAATAAAGATGAAAAAAATTACATTATATTTATTGATTGCCACTTCAACACTTTTTGCTTCAAATAATAGTTTTGATGGTTGTAAAGAGTTGAAATTAAGTGAAGCGAAAAGCATTATCTCTTGTCCTAGTGGAGATTATGAGGTTACATTTAGTGTAAATAGAGATAAAAGAGATGCTGTGGAAGCTCCAAATATTGTAAAAATTGGTGAAGCACCTAAACAAATTATCCAATACATCACAAATAAATAAGCCCAAAAAGGCTTGTTTATTTCTTGCTTTTAAATAAAATATTACAAAATGACATATTATAAATAGAAATTTTTTTAATAAAGTATACTTCCTAATTCAATTATAAAAATCCTATAAAATAAAGTTTTTAAATGTTTCTACACCTAGACCTTGATTGTTTTTTTGTTTCTGCTCATAGAACTATCGATGATAGTTTATTTCATATTCCAGTTGCGGTTGGAGGAAGAAGTAATCTTAATATTTTTTCTTCAAAAAAAGAGATTAGAAAAATCTCAACAAACAGTGGAGCATTTGTGAGTTCCATTCTTACAAATGAGGGAATGAAAAGTTTCAAAGAGTATTTTGTAGATGAAAATGGAAAAATAAGAGGAATAATAACAACATCATCTTATGAAGCCAGAGCCTTTGGAGTAAAAACTGCCATGAGTGTAAATGAAGCTTTGACTTTATGCCCACACTTAAAAATGCTTCCACCAAACTATCCTTTGTATCATGATTTATCAAATAAATTAAAAGAGCTTTTGATAAAAGAGATTCCTTTGGTTGAGCAGTATTCAATAGATGAGTTTTTTGGAGATGTTTCAGGTTACATTGATGAGCATGAGATAGTTCCTTTTGCATATTATTTGAAAAAAAAGATATTTGATGAATTAAAATTGCCCATTTCAATAGGAATTGCAAACACAAAATATCTCTCAAAACTAATAACAGAATATGCAAAACCTGATGGTGTAAAGTATGTAAGTGTTGATAATATAGCAAATTTCACAAGAGATATTCCTATAAAAGAGTTCCCAGGAATAGGAAAAGCTTTCCAAGAAAAACTCAAAGGTTATGGAATAAAAACCCTAGGAGATATTAAAAAAAATCAAAAGCTTTTTTATTCATGGCAAAAGCCAGGAATTGATTTATACAATCGTGTTTGTGGAATACGAGATAATAAACTAACTTTCGAAAGAGAAAAAAAATCAATAGGAATAGGGCGAAGTTTTGATGTTATTTTTGATAGAGAGGAACTAAAAAGAAGAGTAATGATTCTTTGCCGATATTTGTGTTTTTTAGTAAAAAAAGCAAATGTAAATCCCCTAACTTACGCCATACAAATAAGATATGAATATAGAAGTAAATCAAAAGATTATATAAATGTAAACAGGATTTTTAATGAAATGGATTTTAAAACTGAAATGGTAAAACTCTTTGAAGAAACAGATAACCATAAAACCCATGGAGTAATACAACTAAATATCACCGTTTTAAACTTCGCCAAAGTAAATGAATACACCTATAATCTTTTTGAGTATGAAACAGACCTAAAAAAGAGAGCCTTAACAAACCAGATGCAAAAACTAAGAAGTAAATATGGAATTGATATTGTTAAGAGTGCTTTTGAGATAAAAGATCTTCAAAAATAAAAATATAAAAGAATCTCAGAGAATCTATTTCACTTAAGTTGATAAGAAAAACTGTTTGAATTTTACAAGCTTTTTTTAGCAATAATTAGAATTAATTCTTGATTTTTTTAATGTATCTATATATTGAGGGTTCAGACATTTGTAGTTTATTTGCAACTTCTTGAACCGAACCTCTTATATTAAAGATACCACAATCATTTAACGCAGCAATTACATCAGTTTTTTCTTCTGTCGTCATTCTATTTGGTACTATATCAAATTCATTTATGATGGCATCAATTTTATTAAGTGTTAATTCTTGAGGGTCAGAATTTAGATTTTCTTTTATATTGTTAATTGATAAAATCTTATCATCAACATAATTTGGAAGAAGAGAAGTCAAAAATGATAATGATTTTTTAACTTCATGATAATCTGAGTTTAAACACAAAGCTCCAACTATTTTATTTGAATTATCTCTAATAAAGTATGTAGAAGAGTATAAAAGTCTTCCTTCTATTGTTTTTGAATTATATTTAGCTATAAACTGTTTGTTTCCTTTAGATTCTGTTGCCATGAATTCTAAAACTAAGTCAGTAATTGGATCACCAATTTTTCTATTGCTAATATGACCATTTATTATGTAAACAATAGATTTTTTGTAGTCTGTTAAATCGTGTATTAAAATTTCTGTGTTACTTCCTAATACTTCACCTAAAAAGTCAGCAATAGAAATAAATTTGTTAATATATTGATTCAAAAAATATCCTTAATAGCTTAATTGTTTTTATTATAAGGAAATAAGATTAAATTGTCAACTACTAATAATAAATTTTTATTGTAATAATAATTTATTAATTTGTGATAAAAACTATTTACATTGATAAAATTTTATTATATACTACTTTTAATGAAAAAAAATTATCATTAAAGGATTTAAATGAAAGCTATTAACTCAACTAAAGCACCAAGTGCAATTGGACCATATTCACAAGCTGTAGATAAAGATGGATTCATATTTGTATCTGGGCAATTACCAATTGATGAAACTACAGGTGCATTTGCAGGAGAAGATATAGCTTCTCAAGCAAAACAATCTTTACAAAATATTAAATATATTTTAGAAGAGGCTGGATTGGGAATGAAAGATATTTCAAAAACTACTATTTTATTAAAAAATATTGAAGATTTTGCAGTAGTAAATGAAATTTATGGACAATTTTTCAGCGCACCATATCCAGCTCGGGCTACATATGAAGTATCAAGATTACCAAAAGACGCTTTGATTGAAATCGAAGCAATTGCAAAAAGATAAAAAGTTATTCAAAATATTAATGGAGAAATAAAATGAAAAAAGATGTTATTGTTGTTGGTGCTGGATGTATTGGACTTATGTCAGCATATTGTTTACAAAAGAGTGGAAGATCTGTAACTGTAATTGATAAAAATGATATTACAAATGGAACATCTTTTGGTAATGCAGGATTATTATCTGCTTTTAAAAAAGCTCCCCTTAGTGCACCAGGAGCGATTCCAGATACTATAAAACTGATGTTAAAAGGTGAATCACCAGCTAGTGTTCATCCAACATTTGATTTACATTTATACAAATGGCTTTTAAAATTCGCAGCAAGTTCAAATCAAGCTAGATTAAAAAGAACACTAGCTTTATTTGAAAGATATGGACAAGTAAGTTTAGATATGTATGAATCTATGGTAAAAGATGATGGAATGGATTTTCATTTTTGTAAAGATGGTCTTTTAATGATTTATACAGAGCAAAAAACTTTTGATGCAAAGGCTGCTCATTGTGAAGATCCACATGCTTATGAAATTCTTTCAAAAGAGAGAACAAAAGAGTATATGCCAATACTAAATGATAAGGTTATTGGTTCTATTTTATTAAAAGAAAATGGGCATATTGATCCAGGTGAATTTATGGTAGAGCTAAAAAAATATTTAGAATCTAAAGGTGTTGAATTTTTACTAAATGAAAAAGTAGATAGATTAGAATTCCAAGGCTCAAAAGTTAGTAAAATTCATACTTCAAAAGGTTCATATGAAGCTGAAACATTTGTTTTATCAACTGGTGCTGATGATACTTTAGCAAAACAAGCAAAAAACAAATTTATGATGACTCCTGCAAAGGGTTATAGTATTACATTTAAAATGGATGATGCTTTAAAACCAAAAACTTCTTCACTATTCGCTGATTTATTCATTGCAATGACTCCAAGAAGAAATACAGTTAGAATGACTTCAAAACTAGAACTAGGTACTACAAATCCTGATGTTGTAAGAAAACAAATTGATAGTATCCATAAAAATTTAGGTATGTACACAAATGCTTTTGAAATGAGAGAGCAAATTGAATGGACAGGATTTAGACCACTTACTCCAAATGATATTCCAATTCTTGGATATGATGAAAACTATAATAATTTAGTACACGCTACTGGACTTGGATGGCTTGGAATTACATTTGCTCCTGCAATTGGGAAAATAATAGGTGATGTAATAACAATTGATAAGAAAAATGAAACCAATGCTGATGTTCTATTATTTTCAGCTTTCTTTCAAGGATAGTATTAAATGAAGAGATAATCTCTTCATTTAATGTTTAATTATTATATTAATCATTGGATGAATATTGTAATTAAACAATTGTTTAGTTAGCTATGTAATAAACTTTTAATAGTTTATTTTATTTTAAATATCTAAGGAGAGAAAAGATATGGAGGCAATTAATAGTTTTATTAGTTCGTTATCATCATTTGTATGGGGACCACCTATGCTTGTTTTGTTAGTTGGAACAGGATTATTTCTGACTATAAAGTTAAGAGGAGTACAATTAAGAGGTTTATTTCATGCAATAAAAATTCTTTTTACAAAAGATGAAGATGCAAAAGGTGACATCTCTCAGTTTTCTGCATTAATGCTATCACTTGGAGCAACTGTAGGAATTGGAAATATTGTGGGTGTTGCAACAGCAATAGCACTTGGAGGTCCAGGAGCAATATTTTGGATGTGGATTACTGGTTTAGTAGGAATGGCAACAAAATATTCTGAAGCAATTTTAGCAGTAAAGTACAGAGAAGAGGGAATTAATGGATACAAAGGTGGAGCAATGTATTACATTAGTAAGGGATTGGATATGCCAAAACTTGGTATGGCATTTGCAATTTTTACAATAATTGCATCTTTTGGAACAGGAAATATGACACAAGCAAATGCGGTTTCTAGCGTACTATTAGATCAAGCTAATATTCCTACTTGGATTACAGGGCTTATTTTAGTTGTACTTACAGGTGCAGTTATCCTTGGTGGTATCAAATCAATGGGTAAATTTACTTCATACTTTTCACCAGTAATGGTATTATTATATATTTGTACTGCTCTTTTTATTATTTTCACTAATTTTGATAGAGTACCAGATGCATTCGGATTAATTTTTAGTCATGCTTTTGCACCTTTTGCAGCAGCTGGTGGATTTGCCGGAGCAGCAGTGGCAGCAGCAATTAGAATGGGTGTTTCAAGAGGATTATTTTCTAATGAAGCAGGTTTAGGTTCAAGTGCAATTGTTGCAGCTGCAGCGCAAACTAGCGAACCAGTAAAACAAGCCTTAGTTTCAATGTTACAAACACTTATTGATACATTAATTATCTGTACAATGACAGCAACTATTATTTTAATGGCACCTGTTTGGTTAGAAGGTGGAAGTGCTGGATTGTTAACATTAAAAAGTTTCGAATATTTCTTAGGTGATACAGGAATAATTATTGTGTTTATAACAACAGTATTTTTTGCTTACTCAACTCTTCTTGGATGGTCATACTTTGGTGAAAAAGGATTTGAATATGCATTTGGTGAAAAATCAGTAAAAATATATAGAGTACTGTTTTTAGTATTTGTTATGGTAGGTTCAGTAACAGAATTAAAAATGGTATGGAATTTCTCTGATTTAGCAAATGGATTAATGGCAATTCCAAACTTAATAGCATTATTATTGTTATCTAAAGTAATTGTTGAAGAAACAAATAAATATTTTCATGACCCTTTAGCTAAAATTTAATAAATCATAGGAAGTAACTCTTCCTTATGATTTATCATATTTTTATAAAAGTAATAAAAAGTTAGTAGTGTTCTTTTTATTACTTCTATAAGAATAATAATTTATTATCTGATAATAGGAGAATATAAGTGAAATTATCAAGACCAGTGTGGGCTGAAATTAATTTAGATAATTTAGCTCACAATATGAGAGAAGTAAGAAGAGTTACAAATAAAAATTCAAAAATTACAGCAGTTATCAAAGCAGATGGTTATGGTCATGGTGCTGTTGCTATTGCTGAGACATTACTTGAAAATGGTGCAGATAGATTTGCAGTTGCTACTTTATCAGAAGCAATACAATTGAAAACTTCTTTTCCAAATATTGAAACTATGATATTAGGATATACACCTGAAAATCTTGCTAAAGATGTTATTGAACATAATATTATTCAAACAATTTATACAATAGAGCAAGCAAAAGAGTTTTCAAATACAGCACTTTTTTTAAATAAAAAAATAGTTGTACATATTAAACTTGATAGTGGAATGAATCGTTTAGGTATGGTTTTTAGTGATGAAACAATAGAAACAATATTAGAAATGAGTAAACTTAATGGCTTAGTTATTGAAGGTATATTTACTCACTTTTCTGCAGCTGATGAACTTGATAAAGAGTATACAAAACAACAAGTAAAAAAATATCAATATATTGTAAATAGTTTAGAACAAAGAGGTCTAAATATTCCAATAAAACATGTTTCAAATAGTGCAGGAATTATAGATTTGCCTGAATTTAATTTTGATATGGTTAGAGCTGGTATCATGTTATATGGATTATACCCTTCAAAAGAGGTAAATCATCAAACTGTTAAATTAAAAGAAGTTATGTGTCTAAAAGCAAAAATATCTCAAGTAAAAAAACTTGCTGCTGGTAGTGGAGTTAGTTATGGTTTAAAATATAAATGTGATAAAGATTCACTAGTTGCTACTCTTCCTATTGGTTATGCAGATGGATATACAAGAATGTTATCAGGAAAAGGAAAAGTTTTAGTTAATGGTTCAATTGTTCCAGTAATTGGGAATATATGTATGGATCAATGTATTATTGATGTAACAGGTCTTGATGTTAAAATGGGAGATGAAGTAATTTTATTTGGAGGAAATGATTCAAATGGAATTTCAATAGATAGTGTTGCAGATTTATTAAATACAATTAATTATGAAATTGTTTGTATGATAGATAAAAGAGTTCCTAGATTGTATATAAAAGACGGTAAAGAAATTTATTTTAAAGATTATGTATTAATTATAAGTGATAAAAAAAGCTAGTCTAAAATAGGCTAGCTTTTTTTTAGGCTGAATAAAAATTATTCTGCAAGTAAGTTTCTGTAAAACTCTCTATATTTTGTATCTTTTTCATCCCTAGCTTTCATAGCAGCTCTTGGATGTTCATTTAGTTGACCAGTTAGCATATATGGAATACTATATCCCCAATCTAACTCTTTTTCAAGTGGAACTATAAACTCTTCAATAAATTTTAATACAGGCATTAATTTATATTTTGGATTTTTTAAGAATCCAATTAATAATTCAAGTGGGCAATTTCCTGCACCTCTTCCTAATCCTGAAATTGTAACATCAAGAAAACTAGCTCCATAAATCATTGATTCTAAAGTATTAGCATAAGCTAATTGAATATTATTGTGGGCATGAATTCCTATTTGTTTTCCAGAATCAACAGCTACTTTTAAATATTTTTCAGTTAATTTTTTGATTTGTTCAGGATAAAAAGAACCATAACTATCAGCTATATAAATAACATCAACAGGTGTTTTAGCAAGTTGTGCTAAAACTTCATCTAATTCATCATCAAATGATTTTGAAATAGCCATAATATTTACAGTTGTTTCATAACCTTTTGCATGAGCATCTTCAATTAGCTCAATTGCAGCTGGAAGTTGATGAATATATGTTGCAATTCTAATCATATCAACAACACTTTCAGATTTTGGTCTAAGTTCTTCTTTTAAAGATCTTCCAATATCAGCCATAACAGCAATTTTCATATTTGTACTATTATCACCAACAATTCTTCTAATATCTTCTTCTTTACAGAAATTCCAAGGACCATATTCATTTTCACTCATAATAGTAGGAGATACATTTTTCCCAATTTCCATATAATCAACACCAGCAGCTAAACAAGCATCATAATGTGCTTTTACAAAAGCATCACTAAAATGGTAGTTATTCACTAATCCACCATCTCTTATTGTACAATCGAAAACTTTTATATCTTCTCTAACTGTTAGCATTGAACCTTTTTTTTCAATCATTATTGTTCCTTGTTCTTTTCTTAATAATTACGCATATAATACCTAAAAGGCTATCAAATATATCTTTAATAAGATTTCATGCCTAAAACTTCATCTATTTTATTGTAAGAATAAAATTCAAAATTCTTATTTTTTGCTTTTATTGTATAAACAGCCATTCTATCAGCTAGTTCATTCCCCTCAACTCCTGCGTGACCTTTTACATGATTTATTTCAATTTTTGTTTTTAATTTTTCATATAATTGATGAGCTTCTTTTATTAATTCAAGATTTTTAATCTCTCCACCTTTTTTACTCCAGCCATTTTTTTTCCAACCATATGCCCAAACTGTAATACAATCAATTGCATACTTTGAATCTGAAAAAATAGAGATAGTATTTTCACTATTTGTTTGTCTAGCAATTAATAAAGCTTGATGTAAAGCATTTAACTCAGCTATATTGTTTGTTCCTTCTTCTTCGTAAGCGCCATAAAGTAAAACAGGATTCTTTTTATTTGAATAAATTGCAAGTCCACTTCCAGCATTTCCTGGATTTCCTGAACATGCTCCATCACAATAGATTTTGATAAATTCTTCATCATTATTTATTTGCTCTTTTGAAACTTCTTCTTTTTTAACTTCAGGTATTTCATAAACAGATTTAGGTTTTATATTATTAAATTCTAAAACCATGTGATAATTTTTTATTATTTGCTCTTGTGCTTTTAGTGATAAATCACCTTTTAAAAGCATAAGTATATTTGCATCATTTTTTGATACTTCTTTTTCTAAGGCTTGATTTTTCCAGTTATCATCTGCTGGATATTCTAAACCTAAGATTTTAAGTTGTTCTTTATTTAGAGTATCTTTATGGGAAATTAATTGGATAAAATTATTATCTATTTTCATATTTTATTTTCTTTATATTTTTTGATTTGAGCAGTAGTATACTAAAAAAACATATAGCCCTTGCTTTTACTTTTTAATTCAGTTATACTGTGTCCACTAAAGATGAATTCGAGTTTCATCTGTTATTTGCCTTTTATTGATTACCCACAGCGTTGATATTACTCATTTAGACAACAAGCTCATTTTTATCTTTTTTATTAACTTCATCGAAATGAAGAAAAAAAAAGGAAATCATATGTCAATTACACATATAAAAACAAACAAAAAAATCGAAGTTTTATTAAGACTTTTAAAAAATAATGAAAGTTTAGAGGACGCAAGTTCAAAAGCTGGATTAAATATAGAAAAAACAAGATTAATTCTTTCTGATAAAAAATAATATATTTAACTCTATAAAACCCATAAATATAAGCTTTTGGTTTAAATCAAAAGAAATTAATAACTAATTATGCTATCATAATTAAAATATTTAAGGGGAAACTAATGCTTAATAGATTATCAATAAAGCAAAAGCTAATTTTAATCATGATGATACCATTAACAGTGGTTATATTATTAGCAGCAAAACTTGCTTTTGATTCATTCTATACATCTAAAAACTTAACTAGTTTAGATGCAGTAGTAAAACTTTCAACAAAAATTGGTGCTTTGGTTCATGAAACTCAAAAAGAGCGAGGCATGACAGCAGGATTTTTAGGAAGTAAAGGTGAAAAGTTTAAATCAGAATTACCTACACAAAGAATAAGTGTGGATGAAAAAATTAAAGATTTAAATCTATTTTTAAACGAATTTAATAAAGATGCTTATAGTTCAGAATTTAGTGAAAACTTAAACAATGGATTAAAGCAACTTTCAAACTTATCAAACATCAGAGCAGATGTTTCTTCCCTCTCAATAGAAACTCCATTGGCGATTGCTTATTATACAAAAGCAAATACACTATTATTAAATGTTATTGGAACAATCACAAAACTATCAACAAATGCAAAAGTATCTCAAGAGTTAGTATCTTATATGAACTTTTTATTATCAAAAGAAAGAGCTGGAATTGAGCGTGCAATTGGTACAAATACATTTGCTAGAAATAATTTTGCTTCAGGCATGAAATCAAAGTTTTATACATTAATTGCAGAACAAAATGCATATTTAGATTCTTTCTTAAAAGTTAGTGACTCTGCAATAACGCAGTTTTATAATGATACTATGAAAGGCGAATCAATCGCTGAAGTTGAAAGAATGAGAAAAATTGCACTTTATAGTGATATTGATTCTAATTTTGGAGTTGAACCACAATATTGGTTTAAAACAATCACAGAAAAAATTGACTTATTGAAAAAAGTAGAAAATTTTATTGCAAATAATTTAATTTCTACTATTGATAATGAGATGAATGCTTCTCAAAATAATATGATTATTTTTGGATTTTTAAGTATATTTGGTATTGCCTTAACTATGATTTTAGCAAGAACAATTGCTTTTACTATTTTAATAGATGTTGATTCTGTTAAAAGAGGGGTTGAAAATTTCTTTGCATTTATTAATTTTGAAAAAGAGGATATTGAGTTAATCAAAGTTGATTCAGAAGATGAATTAGGAAAAATGTCAAGAATAATTAATCAAAATATTGAAAATACTAAAATAAATATCCAAAAAGATAGAGAATTAATAGCAGATGCAATTAGAGTAACAAATGCAATTAATAAAGGATATTTAGATAAAAAAATTGAAGTTGGTTCAAATAATCCATCATTAAATGAATTGAAAGATATAATTAATGAGATGTTAGGAATGTTAAATAGTAATATTTCAAATATATTAAAAGTGTTAACTTCATATTCAAAACTTGATTTTAGACCAAACTTAGCAGAAAACAATCTTGAGGGAATTATAAAAGAACTTGAAAAAGATGTAAATATTTTAGGTGAAGTTATTACTCAAACTTTATTAGAAAATAAAAGAATAGGAATCACTTTAAGTGGCAATGCAAATCACTTAAGCAAAAATATGCAAGGTATTGCAAAAGCTGCAAACTCTCAAGCTGCATCTTTAGAAGAGACAGCAGCATCGCTAGAAGAGATAACTTCAAATATTAAGAATAATACTCAAACTGCAATTAATATGGCAAATTATGGAAATAAAGTAAAAGAATCAATCAGCTTAGGGCAATCATTAGCTAATAAAACAGTTCTTTCAATGGAAGATATTAATGCACAAACAAGTGCAATTAATGAAGCAATTACTGTTATTGACCAAATTGCATTTCAAACAAATATTCTATCTTTAAATGCAGCCGTAGAAGCTGCAACTGCAGGAGAAGCTGGAAAAGGTTTTGCTGTTGTTGCTGGAGAAGTAAGAACCCTTGCTAGTAGAAGTGCTGAAGCTGCTAAACAGATAAAAGATTTAGTTTCAAATGCACAGAAAAAAACTCAAGAGGGTAAAAGTATAGCTGCAGATATGATAGAGGGATATTCTGATTTAAATAAAAATATATCTACAACTTTAGAGCTAATTGAAAATGTTACAACAGCTAGTAAAGAGCAATCAATTGGTATGGTTCAGATAAATGATGCTGTTAATAATTTAGATCAAATTACTCAACAAAATGCGCAAAATGCTTCAGAAGCAAATGAAATTTCTAAAGAAACATTAGAGATTTCAAATATGATAATTACTCAAGCTGATGCAAAAGAGTTTAATGGTAAAAATTCGTTTTAATAAAAGGTAAAAGGGCTTTGCTCTTTTACTCTTCTTTGTGTCGTCTTCCATTAAAAGTTACAACTGTATCTAATCTTATTTGCTCTTTTGTATTTAAAACCAAATATTCAAAACCATCAATTACACTCATAGTTTGAATTAAACCCTTTATAGTTTTTTTTTCACCATTTTCTAGATAAACAACAGTTGAAGGAATTTTTCTTTGCATTGCTACATTTAGTTGATCAAAAAATTCACAAGATATTGGGGTGTACATATAAAAGCCTTATTTTCAATTTGAATGGAATTTTAGTATTTATTAAATTAATAAATGGTTTTTTATTTTAAAATGATATACTTAAAATACTCACACATTAAAGGAGTTATTATGATAGCTAGAAAAATAGTTGGAACTAGAATGAGCAAAATTGTTGAGCACAATGGTGTTATATATTTTGCAGGAATTGTCCCAAATGATAAAACACTTGATGTTAAAGGACAAACAAAAGAAGTATTAAGTATTGCACAAGAGCTTTTTGAACAAGCCAATACTGATAAAGAAAATATTTTAAGAGCTGAAATTTATTTAAAAGATATAGATAGAGATTTCGCAGATTTTAATGAAATCTGGGATGAATGGGTTTCAAAAGAGAATCCACCTGCTCGAGCTTGTGTTGAAGCTAGTATGTCAACTCCACAAACTTTAGTAGAAATAATATTTACATCTGTAAAAAAGTAAAAACATTTTGTTTTTACTTTTTTATGGAATATAACTTTTTTTTGATTTAATAAAAGAAGTTGTATAAAAGATTTCTCTTAAAAATAGAAATAAAGAACTAATCAAACAAAGCATTGCTGCAATAAAAAGTACAGCAATAAAAAAAGAATCTTTAAATTCAAATATAGCACTTAAAAACATAGTTACAATAACTAAGGCGATCAATAAACCTGTACATGTACAAAAAAGTATGGCAAGATTTGTATTTTTCATTCTCATTGTCAAAAAATTTCTTCTTTGTTCAATCTTTTTAATTACTTTATCTTCTTTATCAAGATATTGATTTTCATCTTCATATTTATCTAATTTATCAACTTTATCTATAATTCTTGAAAGTCTTCCTGTAAAAACATTTAATAATCCAGCTACACCTGCAAGTAAAAATACAGGAGCGACTGAGAGTTGAATTAGTTGTGAAACACTATTTACGGTACTTGTTTCTATCATTGTTAACATTGTTTCTTCTTTATTTAATATTGCATTTTCCAAATTTACATCTGAAAACTTTGATAATCATATAGATGAAAAATAAAACAATACCTATTTCAAATATTTCATTTAATATTTCCAAAATAGGCTCTATTTTATCTCATCAATAATTTCTAATAATTGCTCTTGTGCTTCTTGAGCAATTTCAATTAAATCAGGATTTATATCATCTACTAATTGAACTAAAGAGTTCATTGCTATTATTGTTTCACCATCTTGAGTGTAAACAGAAATTTTACAAGGCATAATAATAGAAAGTGACATATCTTCACTTAAAAGTTTTTCAGCAATCATTGGATTACAAATATCAACTATTTGACACTCATTTTCTAATTCAATTCCTTTTGATTTTAAAGTTTCAGTTATATTATGAATATGTTGAATTCCAAATTTGTATTTCGAAGATACATCTTTTAATGAATCAATAACTTCTTGAACACTTTTTTTAGTCATTTCCATATATTGCATATAATTTCCTTTATTGTATAAATTTTATTGATTATAACTAATTATTTTTTATATATTAATTTCCATACTATTTTCTTTTTACTTTTTTCCTAGTAGTGTTAATTTTATATTCAGTTTTTTTTACCTGATAAAAATAATTTTTAAGAATGGTTATTACAAATACTAATAATGCTTCAGTTTTTACACGATTTTACAAGTAATTTATTCTTTTTATGGGAAAGTTTAAAAACTTTCCCATTCTGTATCGTTAGATTTATTAGAAACTATTTTTGTTTCATGTTTTAGTGGCTTTTTTACTACAGTTTTAGGTATTCCTTTATTTGTTCTTGTATCAAATGAAGAGTTTAATTTCATATCTTTTGATTTAACTTCATTTTTACCAATAAACTCTTTTTCATTTGCATTTGAAACAATAAGTTTCGCAATACTGTCTGTTGTCAGTGCTACATCATGAGTTTGTGATGCTACTGCTGCATTTTGTTGAGTTTGTTGATCAAGGCTATTTACAGCATCATTAATTTGTTCAATTCCTGTAAGCTGTTCTTTACTTGACATCTCTATATCTTGAATTAGATTTATTGTTTGTTGAATATTTTGATTTAATTCTTTATATCCATTTATCATATGATTTGCTATTTCTTTACCTTGATTCGCTTTAGAAGTTGCATTCCCCACTATATTTTTTATCTCTTTTGCTGCTTCTGCACTTCTACTTGCTAGATTTCTCACTTCTGCTGCAACAACTGCAAATCCTTTTCCAGCTTCTCCTGCAGTTGCTGCTTCAACAGCTGCATTTAAAGAAAGAATATTTGTTTGAAATGCAATTTGGTCAATTACACTAATTGCTTCATTTATTGAATTTACTTGAACATTTATCTCTTCCATTGCAACTGTTGTTTGATTTGCTAAATTCTCTCCATCATGTGCAGATTTTGTAACACTATTTGAATAAGTAGCCATTTTTTGAATATTTTGCGTATTATTTCTAATATTTGAAGTAATCTCTTCTAATGCTGCTGCTGTTTCTTCAAGTGATGCTGCTGCTTCATTTGAGCTAATATTTAATTTATCAACATTTGCTAAAAGTAAATCTGAACCCTCATCAAGAGTTAATCCATTTGATTTATTTTCTACTAACATATCATTTACAACATTAGCAAAGTTATTTAGTCCTTCTGATACTGCTCCTAAATTATTTCCTGTAATTCTATGTCTAAAGTCTAACTTTTGATAAAATGATAAAGCTTCAGATATTTTATTTAAATCACCATCAACTTTAGAAGATACAATTCCAAATAAATCATTAACACCATTTTTAAGTGCTTCTATTCCTTCATTTTTAGTTGTTTCAATTATTGTTTGTTTCATAATTCCTGTTTTTGCCAACTCAATAGCTTTTTTTACAGCATCAATTACTTTTTTAGCTTCAGTAATATCTTGCGCAAATTTAACAACTCTTGTAACTTTTCCACTTTTATTTTTTACAGTTGTATATGAAGCTTGAATCCAAACAGAACTACCATTTTTATGAATTCTTTCAAACTCATCTATTTGAGCTTTTCCATCAGCTAAGTTTTTCCAAAAATCACTATATGCTTGTGAATTTGTGTACTCTTTTTTACAAAACATTCTATGATGATTTCCAACTACTTCATTTTGTGTATAACCAAGAACATTTAAAAAATTATCATTTGCGTGTATAATTGTACCATCTGGTTTAAATGAAATAATTGCAAAGTTTTCATCCATTGCAACTAATCGTGCTTTTTCTTCTTCTGTCTTTCCAATATTAAACATAATAATCTCCTTGAATTTTCTTAATTTATATTTTATAAGTTTGATGTAGTAATATTTATCTTTGAATTATCTCTTAATTCAAAATATATTTGTAGTCATATATTGTTTATTCATAAGACTTCCGATACTTGTGTTATTAAGTATAATTCAATAAAATAATACAAAAAAAATGTGACTTATTTGTGAGTTTGTGGAAAATAATTTTTAAATTGTTAATAAAATTATTAACAAGGGATTTTAATAGTAAATTCAAAACCGTTATTTATATTTTTTGTTTCAATTTTCCCTTTCATATTTTGTTCGATAATTATTTTAGTCATATATAATCCTATTCCTGTTCCATGTGAATTTGCTTTAGTAGTGAAATATGGTTCAAATATAGATGTAAAATTTTCTTCCTTTTCTATTCCTCCACCATTGTCTTGAATAATTAAATTTACAAATGAATCATCTTCACTAGCACTTAATAAAATCATTCCATTTATTATATTTTTACTAATTATTGCTTCTTTTGAATTAATTAATATGTTGATTAAAGCTTGTTGCAATTGATTTTCTAAACACATAATCAAAATTGATTCTGGAATATTAGCTTCTATTTTTATGTTATTCATATTAAGTTGTAAATTAATTAAAGATATTACTTTTGAAATTATTTTTTTTAAAGAAACTTTTTTAAATTCTTCTTCTGGTTTATAGAAATTTCTAAAATCATCAATTGTTTGGGACATGAAATTTACTTGATTATTCATTTTTATAATCCAATTATCAATATAATCTTTTGTTAATTTAGAATTTAATAATTTTTTAGTTATTGAAGCACTTAATAGAGAAATTGTATTAAGAGGTTGTCTCCAATTGTGTGCTATTGCAGCCATCATTTCGCCCATTGTTGCCATTTTAGATTGTTGAATAAGTAATCTTTCTTGTTTAAATCGTTTCTTCATCTCTTCTTCAACTTTTTGTTCAAGTTTTTGTTCAAGTTTTTCTTGAAAATATTTTTCTTCTGTAATTATTTCAAATGTACAAATAAATCCATCTTCATATTTAACTGTTTTATTTCTAAACCACTCTTTTATACCATTGCTTTCAAAATAAAATTCTAAAGATTTAGATTCTCCTGTTAATACAACTTCTTTATAAATATCAAAAAGTGATTGTCCATTTAAAGAATCTAATGGTATAAAATTACCACTTAACATTTTTGATAATCTTTGACCAATAAGTTCTTCTTCCCTTAACTTAACAATACTACATGCTTTTTTATTTGACATTGTATATATAAAATCAATAATCTCTCCATTTTCATCATATAAACTATCAAAAGCCATTATTCCATCAAGGGAACTATCTAAAATAGCTTTTAAATAGTTTGTTTTTTGTATTAAATTTTCCTCATTATATTTTTCTTCTGTAATATCATTATGTACACCAATCATTCTTATTGGTTTTCCCTGATTATCTCTAATTATATTTCCTCTACATCTAACCCAAATTGTATGCCCTTTTTTATGTTTGTATCTTACAATTTGGTCATAGGGATGATTGGGATTTTTGTAGTGTTTATTAAAGTTTTCAGTTGCTTTTTTTAAATCTTCTGGAAATATTATTTCTTGCCATTGGGAAACTAAATGTTTTTTTTCTTCTGGTAAGTAACCTAATACTTGCCAAAACTTAGGACTCATCCATTCATTTTGTGGGTTTTCAAGATCCCAATACCATACTCCATCTAAAGAGTTTTCTTCTAAAAAATCAAAAATTATTGAATCTTTCTTAATTCTTTCATAGAACTCAGTTTTTAAATAGTGGTTTTGTTTCATTTTTAACTCTATTATTAATTTTGAATTTTTAACTTATATCCAACTTTTGGAATATTTTCAATTATATCGCAATATAATTTTTTACGAATATTTTTTACTAATGTTCTTAAACTTGTGCTAGTCATAATTTTATCATCATTCCATAATGCTTGTTCAATTGTTATATATGAAACTACAGAGTTTTTTTTCTGTAATAATAATTTTATAAATTCAAGTTCTTTAGGAGTTAGTTTTTTAGCTTTATCCTTAACTATTACTTGCGAATTTCCTAAATCTAAAATAGTTGAGGAATTTAATTGAATATTATTATTTATCAATTGATGATTTTGGTGATAAAATATTTTATGCAGTATATCTTCTATTTTCTCCAAAGTAAGGGGCTTAGTAATATATCCTTGTATATTGCTGTTAGAAGCTTTTAGAAGATTGTCACTATCTGAATATGCAGAAACAACTATAATTGGAACAGAATAATTAATTTTTCGGATTTTATTTATTGTATCAAGTCCGTTTATTTTAGGTATATTTATATCACATAAAATTACATCAATCTTATTATTCTTAAAGGTTTCAAACGCTTCACATCCATCTGTTGCTTTTAGAACAGTAGAAAATTCTGATTCAAAAAGTTCAATCATAAGTTCTAATGTTTCTAAGTCATCTTCAACAATTAAAATATTTTGTTTAGAAAAATCCATATTTTATTCCTTGATGTATAGCAATCTTATATAATTAATGCTTTAATATTATTTATAAAAAGCCAATTTTTTAACTTCTAACTTATCAAACATACTTAACATATTGTTATAATCTTTGTGTAAAGTTCTATTGATTAAATAACCATTTCCTTCAATAATATCAACTGCTTTTTGGATTTTTTCTTTTCCATAAACATTATTTAATGCAGTTTCATAATTTTCCCATTCAAAGCCATCATTTTGCATTCTGATTAATTGAGCTACTAAATGACCAAATTTATTGTTTGAAAATTCTAAAATCTCTAAAGCATCATCGTACTCTTCTAAAAGAAGTAACATTTGAGCTTTGAAGTCTCCCATAGTGAAGTTTTCTTCAAAAATAACACCAATATAAAGTTGCATATTTAAAGAATCATCTAAACTATCAACAGTGTCTAAAATTTCATTTACATCATATTTTTCAAAGTTTAAAACCATATCTCGGATTAGTTTTCCATTGTTTTTGTTGTTATAAACCATATCATCTAGTGGATAAACTTCTGAGAAGTTTGGAACAATCATTTGACAAGAGTAGAAGTCTAAATATGTATATTCTCTAACATACATTTCTCTGTTTTGAGATTTTAAAATATCAAGTAAGAATGCATATTCATCATCACTTCCATTTCCTTCATATTTCCAAGGAGCATATTCAAAACTTTTTTTAGCACATAAAAATGGGAAACCTAATTTTCCATTTGAATCAATAAAGTGAGCTTCTAAGTTAAAACTATCAGCTACTAAACTCATATCAAAAGTAGGGATTTCAAAGGCATCAAGGTTTGTTAAATCTCTTCCTTGCATAAGTTCTGTCATAGTTCGCTCAAGACTTACTTCTAAAATAGGGTGCGCTCCAAAAGATACAAACAGAGTATTGTTTTTAGTGTTTATTAGTGAAATTGCAGTTACAGGGAAAACTCCACCCAAACTTGCATCTAAAATCTCGATTATGTAACCTAAATCTCTTAAAGTTTGTGCATCTTTATAAACTTTTGGAAATGATTTTACAACTTCATCTGGAAACTTTGGAAGTGCATATCCTTCTTTGATAATAGCGATTTTTGCATATCTTTCAAAGATTTCACTTAATGCTTGAACTTTTGCTTCATTTGCAGTGTTTCCAGTAGCAAGTCCATTACTTACAAATAGGTTACTTAAAATATTTATTGGAATATATGTTTTTTCTTTTGTTGATTCTTTGATAAAAGGAAGTGCCACGATTTTATCCATATAATCGCTGTTGAAGTCTACCAAATCTTTTGGCTCTAATTCTCCATCTGCATCATAGATTTTTTTTAATTCAGCATTTAAATAATCTCCATCAAAATCAAAAGCAACTTCATCAGGATAATATTTTCTATTTGGTAAATGGAAATCTATAAAAAAGTTGTTAGTTTGTAATCTTTCGATGTATTCTCCATAAGCACTGGCAATTGATGCGTCTGAGATAGTGCCTTTTCCATTTGAATAGATATGATTTGGTGCTTCATTTGAAGCTAAGTTTACTGAAAAACAGTTTTCTAAAGGGTGTTTTTCTTGTGAAAATGAGGCTTCACAACCAACATCTTTTAATACAGCTTTCATTTTATTAATTGATTGTTCTACTGGGCTATTTTTTGATAATAAATTCATTTGATTTTTGTTCTTTCTTCTTGTTGATTTTTCTATAAAAGGTATTCATTATAGCCAAAAAAAATATATTCCAAGAATAGGGCGTAAATATTAGCTACAATACGAAATCAATAGAAAATATATAAAGGGTTATAAATGGCAAAAGGTAAAAAAACAATAATCAAAGAGATTAAAAAAATAGATGATGAAATATTATTAATAAATGGAAAAGAATATGTAATCGTTGAAGACACAGAAAATATTGAAACAGCAACTACAATGAAAATATCATCAAATGGAAATAGAATTTTAAGATTTGAAGATGAAAAGAAAAAAGCAACAATAGATGTAAAAAGAGATATTGAGATTGTTAAATATACATTTCAAGACCCAAGTGTTGCCAAAAAATTTGCAAAAGGTTACGACAAAACTGTAATCACACCAGCTGATAAAAGAGAAGAGATAGGAAATGCAAGTTCATTTGTAAAAGCAAGAAAAATTATAAACACATATATTTCAAAAAAGGGTGAAAATTTTGACCCTAAAAATGGAAAAACTACTTTTTATGTGACGGAAGAAGCGTAAAAAATAAACACTTAAAAAAGCTATTAAATGAGGTGTTTCTCATTTATAGCTAATTCAATTTTATATAAAATCCCCAGTTCTTTAACTATGTCTTTTGTAAGTTTACTAAGTGGTCGTTTGTGTAAATCATCAATCGATAAATAGTTTGAAAAGACAAATCTGTAAATCTCTTCTTCTGTTCCAAAGCCATTTTTGATTAATTCTTGAATATAACTTTTTGGGTAATTTATCTCTTTTAAAATAAGTTCAATAACTATGTCTTTATGATTTTGATAGATTTCTTGAAGTTGAAAATATTCATCATTTTTAGAATATTTTGTATTAAGTGATATACCAATACTTTCTTCATATTCAAAATTAATATCTTTTTTATTTGTATCAAAAATTTTTGTAATTTTTAAATCATTAAGAGTATATGAAAAAGTAAAATCACTATCTTTTACATTGTAAGGATGTACTAAATTTCCATCTTTTTCATCAGGATAACTATCATCATCACTTTTCATATGATTACAAGCACTACAACTTGGAATTAGATTGTAAAAACTACAGGCTAAAAATGGATAAATAGCTTTTGGATAAAAGTGGTCAAGTTGTGGACGAGTTTTTTTATTTGATTTCTCATCTTTATTTTTATCTTCATTATCTTTTTTCTCATCCACAAATGAAATATAACTTCTATTGCAATAAGGACAAGTTTTAATCCCTAGATTTTCAACTAATTTATAAGCATGATATTCTTTTTCAATTTTGATTTTTTGACTATTTTTTTGTTTCTCAATTTCTACTTTTGATAAATAATCATTATAGCCATTTTCTACAAAAATATTATAAACTATCTTGTAAATAGGAGCTTTAGGCTCTTTTTCCTTATATTTTTTTGCGATACAAAAATATTTTATTTGAAAAAATTTTATGATTTTTTTCAATTCATCAGGATTTGCTCTAAGAATAATTTCTAAATTATTTTTAATACAAATTAAACAAGATTTTATTTCACTATTTACTAAAATATCTTTTCCATCTTTTGTTATTTTCTTATCTTCTAGTATAGTTTCTATTCTATTTTCAATTTTTGGTTTTAAAAAATTAATATGCTCATCACAAGCTAGATTATTTGGCTTGATTTTTATCATTTATTTAACTCATCATATTGTTTTTGTAATTCATTAATTTTATTTTTTAAAATAAGTTTTTCTTTCTCTTTTTCATCTTTTATAAATTTGTTACGATATAAATTTAAAAGCTTATTTCTCAGAAAATCTTCTCCAATAGATTTAATAATAGGTTTTAGATTTTTTGCCAAATAATTTTCTGGTATTAAAAAAGGAATTTTTGTATTTCGTGATAAATCGATAAATTTATTATCATCATTCAAAAATCTAAGTATTTTTGTAATCTTATTTTTCGCAAACTCACCCATAAGCCCACCACTCATAAAAAAGCCATCTGAAAGTAAAGTATGAATATTTGCTCCAAAGGTTTTGAGTTCCATATATTCACTTACATTTATACAATTTCCATTTTCTAATCCATTAATTTTTAATTTTGGATATATTATCTCTGTTTCTTTATCATCAAATTTATCCAAAAATATTACATTATCTTTTGGAATGTCAGAAAGTATAAAAGGAGAATGTGAAATAAATATTAAATTGATTTCAAAATTTGTTGAAACTTCATTTCTGATTGAATCTAAAAAGAATTTAACTGTTTGTTTTTGCCAATTTGGATGTAGTGAAGTTTCACATTCATCAATAATAATAGTACAAGATTTTTTATTTGAGTTTTGACAATATTTTATATATCTTGCAAGATAACCTATATATGAAAGCAATGTACTTTGTCCACTGCTTAAATCTTTAAATTTGGAATTATCAACAAATATTATTTCAAAATTGTATAAAGAAAAAAGAAGATATAAATTTTTACAGTTGTTATAGATTTTTGTTATGTTATTTATATTTTCATTTAGAGTGGGAATAATTGCTATATTAAAAGCATTTAAATTATTTATTAAATCAGATTCGTAGTTTTCATGCTCTTCCATAAATTTTTTAAAGGATTCTTTAATATCTTTTTTAGTCTTAAAATTTTGTTCATAAACTTCAAATTCTTTATAAATAGTTTTAATATGAGAAATATTTATATTTATTGGAAAATATAATTGAAATTCTTTAATAGCTTTTTCATTAATAGTAATTAAAATCATAAATTCTTTTAATCTTCTTATTTTATCGTCTGTTCTTTCTTCAATTCTAACATTTTTTAATTCTTTTAATTTTTTAGAGAAATCATTTTGAATACTGCTATTTTTAAGATACATATATCCATAAAAACCAAAACTCTTTAAATTACTGTCAAAACCATTAATATCCATTTTATTTGCAAGACTTGAATTTGATAAAATTCGAGATGGTTCTAATGCATAATTTTCTTTGTAAGTGGTTTTATTTTTAGAATTAACAATATTCCAAGGTGAATAAACTAAATCTAATAATAATAATAGATAATTATCATCTGTACTAATTCTACATTGATTTTTTTCTCCATTTATATTTATGTCTAGATTTTTTTTATTATTAATAAAATACTGATTTTCTTTTTTATCGAATGTAACAATAAAATTAAGAGAATTTGGATTTTGAATTTCTACATTATGAATTAAATTAAATAATAATTCATAAAGACTACTCTTTCCACTCCCATTCTCCCCAACAATAGCAGTAATATTAATATTTTTAGGAAAAATACTCACATAATCTTTATTTTCAGTAATAGTTAAATTCTCACCATCAAACTCACACTCAAACCTAGGCGAAAATCTAAACCCTTGATTCTTAATATTTTTATACTCTTCAACCCATAAATAAACTAATTCCATAAAAAACCTTGATTATTATTTGTATAAATTATATCAATAAAAGATAAGAAAATAATTATTCTTTAGTTCAAATTTTTCTTTTAAATTCTTTTAACACCTTTAATCCAATATTTATGCTATAATCCCATAATTTCAGCATACATCGGTCTATGCCTGACTTCGTTTTTGTAGTCAATTTACAACTCAACTAAACTCAAATTATATAACCTAGATCGTAACTCAAGTTTACAACTTTTGATAGGTTCATAACAAAACAAGGTACTTATGTCATTTTCAAACTTAGGTTTATGCGCAGAACTTCTTCGTGCAATTAAAGAAGAGGGTTATACAACGCCAACGCCAATTCAAGCAAAATCAATTCCAGTGATTTTATCAAATAAAGATGTTCTAGCAGCTGCTCAAACGGGTACTGGAAAAACGGCTGGATTTACACTTCCACTGTTACAAAGATTAAAAACTGCTTACAATAAAGATAAAAAATCTCATGTAAGAGCTTTGATTTTAACTCCAACAAGAGAACTTGCAGCGCAAGTTGCTCAAAGTGTTGAAACTTATGGGAAGTATCTTCCTTTCAAATCAGCTGTGGTTTTTGGTGGAGTTGGAATCAACCCACAAAAAGCACTTTTAAAAAAAGGTGTTGATATTGTAATTGCAACTCCTGGAAGATTACTTGATTTAATCTCTCAAGATTGTTTAGATTTATCAAAAATCGAATTTTTTGTTCTAGATGAAGCAGACAGAATGCTTGATATGGGATTTATAAACGATATTAAAAAAGTTCTAGCAATTATTCCAAAACAAAGACAAAATCTTCTTTTCTCAGCTACTTTCTCAGATGATATTAAAAAACTAGCTGATAGTTTATTGAATTCTCCTGTTTTAATAGAAGCAGCAACTGCAAATAGCACTTCTCACAAAGTTGAACAAAGTGTTCATTTAGTTGATAGAGAGAGAAAAAAAGAACTTTTATTACATTTAGTTAATAAAAATAACTGGAAACAAGTTTTAGTTTTCACAAGAACAAAACATGGTGCAAACAAACTTAGTGAAGCACTTGTAAAAGATGGAATTTCTTCATCTGCAATTCATGGAAATAAATCACAAGGTGCAAGAACAAAGGCCTTAGATGATTTCAAAGCTGGAAATGTAAGAGTTTTAGTTGCAACTGATATCGCTGCACGTGGGATTGATATTGACAATCTTCCACATGTAATAAACTTCGAATTACCAAATATTGCTGAAGATTATGTACATAGAATCGGAAGAACTGGGCGAGCTGGAAACGAGGGTGAAGCAATATCTTTAGTTTGTGTTGATGAACATGATTATTTGTTTGGAATTGAAAAATTAATCAAACAAAAAATCAGGAAAATCGAAACAATCGGATTTAAAGTTGACCCAAATATAAAAGCTGAGCCAATTGGAAATAGAGGAAACAGAGGTAATAGTTCAAATCAAAATAGAACTTCTAAACCAAAAGAAGCAAATTCTAATTCTAAAAAACCTTTTGGAAGAAAAAAAGAAGAAAGTTCATCTGCAAAACCAAGAAGTAATAACAACAATAGATTTGCTTCTAAAAAAAGTGAACCTTCGTCAAATGCTTCTAAAAATAGAAGAACAAACTCAGGTTTTAAAAATAACTAATTAATGTAAACTATCTAAGAAAGATATTATTATAAAATATCTTTCTTTTGAACATAAAAATCAAATAAAAATCAAAAAAATAATTTAATTTCTGTATATTTCCTAATACATTATCTATAAAATATAGTATTATATTATAAGACTAAAAAAGGAAATAATAAAATTGTCATGTTTAATAAGGATTTTCTAAAAGAACTTACTATTTTATGTGTTGAAGATGATGAATTTATTCGCGAGCAACTATTTTTAAGCATTAAAGATTTTTTTAAAGAGGTGATTATTGCAAAAGATGGAAGAGAAGCTTTAGAAAGATTTTTAGAATCTGAAAATAAAATTGATGTAATCGTAAGTGATATTTCAATGCCTTTTATGAATGGGATTGAATTTTTAGAAAATGTTAGAAAAATAGATAAATATATTCCTTTTATTTTTACTACAGCATTTAGTGAAAAAGAGTATTTAATTAGTGCTATTAAACATGGAGTTAGTGACTTTTTCATAAAACCTTTAGATGTGAAGTTGTTGTTAGAAAAAATTGAAATAGTATGCAAAAAAAATAAAAGATACATAGAAATAATAAATAATCAAGAGATAATCAAAGAGTATTTTGACACAATAAATAAAGTTGCAATTGTTTATATATATGATTTTGAAGGTAAAATTTTATACATAAATGATTTTTTTAAAGAGTTGTCTAAATATGAAGATTGTGATTTAATAGGTGAAGATTATACAAAAATATATCATTTAGATATTTCAAAAGAGATTATTTCTAAACAAGAAGAGACTTTGAAAAATTGTGAAAAATTCAATGGAAATTTAAAGTATTCCACAAAAGATGACTCTATTTTTTATGTTAATTGCACAACAATTCCCATAAAAGAAAAAGATAAAATAAAAAGTTTTATAAGTGTAAATTTTCTTACTACAAAAGAAGAAAATGAAAGAAGAGAGTTTAAAAAGAAAGTTTTATATAATTTTCAAGAGACAAAAAAAATTTTTAGAAAAGCCCAAGATAAGATTGATGAACTAACTTTTGAGTTGTCAAAGTATCAAAATTATGACAAAAAAGAGAAAGTTCTGAAAAATTTACAAATAGAAAATTTAACTTATTTTGAAGATATTCATTCAGCAGAAGATAAAATTAAAAAGATAAAAAGTCGTCAAGATTTATTTACATTTGAAATCAATATTAAAATAAAAGAAATTTCTCAATCTTCACATGATTTAGTAGATCATAGTGATAAATTAGATAAAAAGATTACTAAAATGTCTCGAGAGATAATATTAAGAGATGAATTTATTAAAAAATTAGAGACAGAAGTTGTTGAAAGAGATCAAAAAATCATTAATTTAGAAGATGTACTTTTACATAGAGAGAGTCAAATTAGTGGTAAAAAATAGAGGATATTTCATATGCTAAATAGAGATGATTTTTTTAAAAAACTAAATATTATGATTGTCTTGAATGAAAATAATAATCACTTTAATGAAAATTTTATTAAGAAATTTAACACTGTAGTTTTCAAAAATGATATTGATGAAGCAATTGATTATTATAAAAATAGCTTAGAAAGTCAAGAAAAAATTGATATTGTTCTAAGTGAAATATATCTTTTAGAAGGTATCAAAAAGGTTGATGAAGATATTGCATTAATAATATTTACTAAAGATATAGAAACGCAGGATTTATTAAATTTAATTAAACTAGGAATTAGTGATTTTTTAATAGAACCTTTCACTTTAAATGATATTTTAGATTCAATAGAAAAGATTAGTTTTGTAAAATGTAATCACTTATATAAACAGACAATTCAAAAAGATTTAGAAGATATTGTTGAACTTGTAAATGAAGTTTCAATAGTTTCAAAAACAAATCTAAATAATGAAATTACATTTGTAAATAAGTCATTTTGTGAAGCCTCTCAATATACTCAAGAGGAATTAATTGGTAAAAAACATAGTGATTTAAGTGATATAAATAGAGTGATTTTTGATGAAATAGAATCTATTAGTAATAAAGGTGAAGTTTGGGAAGGAAAGATGAAATATCTATCAAAAGATTCTCAAGAGTATTTTGTATATTTAACTGTAATTCCTCTTCTTGATTACAAAGAAGATATAAAAGAGTTCATTTGGATAGAATTTTTAGCAACAGAATATGAACAAGAACAAAAGAATTTCAAAAAGAAAGTAGCCCAAAATATAAATGAAAGTAGAAGAATAAATATCCAAGCAAGGGATAAAATCAATAGATTACAAGAACAATTAGAATTTTATAGAAGTATGGATTTTTTTATAGAGCAAGAAGAGAGAAGAAAAAGTAAATTTTTAAGTCAAATTAAATATTTTGAAAAACTAAGTAATGAAAGTGAAGAAAGACTAAAAGAAGTTAGTTCAAAGGCAAAAGAAAAAATAAAAACAGCTGTTGCAACTCAACATGAGGCAAAAGAGAAACATGATATTAGTTCTTCTTCTTTTAGTGAAGTTTCAAATGAATTCCAAATAAAGAATAATAAGGTAAAAGAGTTAGTAAGTGTATTAGATGTTCAAAAGAAGAAAATTGATAGTCTTTTAGCAAAAATAGAAATTAGAGAAATAAAATTAGGTTTAGAATGAATTATGAAATAAAAAATAGTTTTATAAAAGCTAAAATCAAATCTTTTGGAGCAGAATTAAATAGTCTTCAAAAAAATGATAATGATTTAGAATATATCTGGCAAGGAAATCCTAAATACTGGAATCGTCATTCTCCTATACTTTTCCCAATTGTTGGAAGATTAAAAAATGATAGTTATATTTATCAAAATCAAAAATACAATATGACACAACATGGATTTGCTAGAGATAAAGAGTTTGAAGTTGTAAAAAATGAAGTTGATTTCATAGAGTTCAGACTTTGTAGTGATGATAAAAGTTTAGAAATTTATCCTTTTTATTTTGAGCTTTTCCTTTCATATAAACTTGAAAAAAATAGTTTAGTTATAAACTATAAAATAATAAATAAATCCCTTGATAAAATGCTTTTTTCAATCGGTGCTCATCCTGCTTTTAATTGGCCTTTAAAAGAAAATGAAAAAAAAGAGGATTATTATTTGGAGTTTGAAGATATAAAACAGACAAAAAGGTATTTTTTAAATGATAAAGGTTTAGTTTATAAAAATGAAGATTTAGAAATAATTGAGAATAAAATAGCTTTAAATGAAGAGTTATTTAAAAATGATGCTTTAGTTTTTAATGATTTAAATATAAAACAACTCACTTTTAGAAGTAAGAAAAATGATAATTTTATAAAAGTAGATTTTGAAAATTTTCCATATTTAGGTATTTGGTCAAAACCAAGTGGTGCGCCATTTTTGTGTATTGAACCTTGGTTTGGAGTTGCAGATGAAGAGAATTCTACTCAAAATTTAGAAGATAAAAAAGCAATGATTACTTTGCAAAAAGATGAAATTTTTTCTTGTTTTTATAGTATTGAAATATAAATAGCAATAATTGGATTGTTATATTATTATAATTTACTTATACTTCTATGTTTTAAAAATATTGGAGTATTTAAATGAAAATATCAAATGTTTTATATATAAAAGTTGGAATTGTAACTACAACTAAACTTGAAAATTCTAAAAGAAGTGAATTGACTTCGGGAATTAAAAAATATCCAGTTTCAAAAGCAAATCTAAGCAAAACAGGTTTTGAAGAAGATTTCCAAGCTGATTTAGAGCATCATGGAGGAGTTAATAAAGCTTTATTTCTTTTTTCTGCTTTGACTTATGAAAAAATAAACTCTTTTTTTAATAACAGTTTTGAGATGACAAATATGGCATATTTTGGAGAAAATTTGATTTTATCTGATATTTGTGAAAAAGATATTTGTATTGGAGATATTTTAAAAATAGGGCAAACAAAAGTTCAAATAATACAACCAAGGCAACCTTGTTGGAAATTAAGTGCAAATACAAATCAAAAAAATATAACAAAATTTATTTTTGACAATGGACTTACAGGTTTGTATGCAAAAGTTTTAGAAGAGGGAATTATTTGCCAAAATGATGAAGTTATTTTGCAAGAGAGAAAACATCCTAATTTAACAATTGAAAAATTAAATAAATTAATAGTAAATCCAATGAGCGATGAAGCTATTAGCCTTGAAGCTTTAAATTGTGAAGATTTAGGAAAACAATTTTTTGAGTCATTATCTAAAAGATTTAAATTAAAAGATAAAGATGACCAATTTTCATATTATCATACATAAGGAATAAAAATGAACGAAGATAGTTATTTATTACCTTTATACAATAGATTAAATGTATCATTTGTAAAAGGTAAAAAATCAGTTTTATACGATGAAAAAGGGAAAGATTATATTGATTTTACTTCAGGAATTGGAGTAAATAGTTTGGGATATTGTAATAAAGAACTTGTTAAAACTATGGAAAAACAAGCAAATAAAATTTTACATACTTCAAATGTTTATCATATAGAATCTCAAGAAAAATGTGCCAAAAAAATAGTGGAATTAAGCACTTATGATATGAAATGTTTCTTTTGTAATAGTGGAGCAGAAGCAAATGAAAGTGCAATAAAACTTGCAAGAAAATATGGAAATACTGCATTTTCAACACCAAAATATAAAATTATCACTATTCAAAACTCTTTTCATGGCAGAACAATAGCTACTTTAAAAGCAACAGCTCAAGAAGATAAACACAAATATTTTGGTCCTTATCCAGATGGATTTATTTACGCAAAAGATATAGCTGAAGCTATAAATTTGATTGATGATTCTACGGTTGGTGTTATGCTTGAGTTGATTCAAGGTGAGGGTGGAATCTATATGCAAGATGTAAATAAGGTAAAAGAGTTAGAGACTATTTTAAAAAATAAAAATCTTCTTTTAATAGTTGATGAAGTTCAAACAGGAGTTTATCGAAGTGGGAATTTTTTAATGTCTCAATATTTTGGAATAAAGCCAGATATTATAACTCTTGCAAAAGGTTTAGCAAGTGGAATTCCAATTGGTGTAATGATGACAAATTTAAAAGATGTTTTAACAGCTGGTGATCATGGTTCAACATTTGGAGGAAATCATTTTTCAACTACAGTTTGCAACAAGGTTTTAGATATTTTAGAAGCTTATTTAAATAGTGGAAAACTTGAATCAAATATTAATTATTTCAACAAACATTTAGACCATTTAGTTGATACATATCCTAAAATATTTTTACAAAGAAACGGTTGGGGATTTATGAAAGGGCTTGTTTTAAAAGATGAAAACAAACTTTCTGAGATTATAAATAATGCCTTAGAAAACGGTGTTTTAGTTTTGAAATCAGGAAAAAATATAATTAGATTTTTACCACCTTTGACTATTTCAAAAAAAGAGATAAAAGAGGGATTTAGAAGATTTGAAAAAACAATTCAACAGAGTTAATAAATTTTATTAACTCTGTTTATTTTTTACATAATCTGTAAATAATTTTATTATTTTATTTGAATGATTTGTATCTTTTACATTTGATAATATTTCATCTTCATTTATAGTTTTACTTTTTGCAACTTCACTAATATAGGCTTTCATAATATTTTCATCATATTCTGGATGAAATTGAACAGCCCAAATATTTGGCTCAATTTTAAAAGCGTGATTTTTTTCAAACTCATTTGAAGCCAATAATATTGAGTTTAAAGGCAAAGTTAATGCACTTTGAGAATGAACAACATGAACATCAAATGTTTGTGGAAGATGTTTGAAAATCTCATCATTTTGTGCCTCTTGGCTAAGAGAAATATTTACAGTTCCTAATTCCATACCTTTTGGATGATAGTTTACTTCTGCACCTAAACTTTTTGCAATTAATTGATGACCATAACAAATACCTAAAAGTGGTATTTCAAGTTTTGAAAGTTCTTTTATGAAAGCTTCTATTTTTAAACTCCATGGAAGTTCTTGGGTTACCATTGCGTGTGAACCTGTGATTATTACACCAGCACAGTTTTCAAATTTTGGTAATTGTTCATTTTGTTGAATATCAATAGTTTGAGTTGAAAAATCATCTATATATTTTAAAATCCAATGCTCAAAATCTCCATATTTTTCAACAATATTTTCAAATGTTGTTCCAGCTTTTATGATATAAATCTTTTTCATTTTTTACCTTGATAATCTTTAATAATAATACTTAAATTATATCTTTTATAGGAGTTACTTTTTGATTTAAAATGTTGATAATATGTACAGAAATTTAGTTATTTATTGATTGACTCATAGGCAATTAGTATTTTCTTTCTCTCAATTCCCCATCTATAACCACTCATTGCTCCACTTTTTGCAATGACTCTGTGGCAAGGAATTAAATAGCCAATATGATTTCTTCCAATGGCACTAGCAATGGCTCGAACAGCTTTTGGTTTATCTAAATAATTTGCTATGTCTTGGTAGGTTGCAACTATTCCATTTGGTAAATTTAAAAGAGCTTTCCAAACATTTACTTGAAGATTTGTTCCTTTTACAAAAAGATTATATTTTTTATTTTTTACGAAGATATTTTCTAAATATTCATTTGCAGCAATTTCATTATGAACTAGATTTGCATTTTCCCAAAGTTCATTAAATCGATTAAAAATCTCTGTTTTATTATCATCAATAAAACCTAAATAGCAGATTCCTTTGTCTGTAAAACCAATTAAGGCTTCACCAAAAGGAGTTTCACCAAATCCATAAGTGATTTGAACATCTTTTCCTTTTTCTTTCCACTCTTTTGGCGTTACACCAATTAGGTTTACAAAAAGTTCATGAAGTCTACTTGTGCTGGAAAGTCCAATATCCAAACTACTATCTAGTATGGATTTGGACTCTTTTATATGTTCTTTTGCATAATTTAAAGTTACGCAATGCAAAAATTGTTTAGGAGTAACTCCTACATACTCTTTGAATACTCGGATAAAATGAAATTTACTCATACCTACATTTTTTGCAATTTCATCAATTGATGGATGTTCTTTAAAATTCTCATCAATATATTTAATTGCTTTTTCTATTTGTATATAGTTATCATGTAAGGCAACAATATCTTTCATCTTTTATCCTTATATAAAAAAGAGACTAGAAAGTCGATTTATTGTAAATCACAAAATTCCCAGCTAATTCTTCTAATTCTTTATTTATTTTTGCATGAAGAGCTGTATCTTCAATATTATCTAATACATCACAAATTTTATTTGCAATTATTTCAAACTCTTTCTCTTTCATTCCTCGTGCTGTTAATGCAGGAGACCCAATTCTTATACCACTTGTTACAAATGGACTTCTTGTCTCACCTGGAACTGTATTTTTATTTACTGTAATTCCTGCATTTCCTAAAGCTGCATCTGCATCTTTTCCACTGAATGGTTTATTTAAAAAACTTACTAATACTAAGTGATTATCTGTTCCATCTGAAACTAAATCATATCCTCTTTTCATTAGAACTTCTCCAAGTATTTTAGCATTTGCTTTTACTTGTTTTGCATAATCTTTCCATTTTGGGTCTAAAATCTCTTTAAATGCTACTGCTTTTGCAGCAATTACATGAACAAGTGGTCCACCTTGAATTCCTGGGAAAATAGCACTATTAATTTTTTTAGCAATATCTTCATCATTTGTAAGAATCATACCACCTCTTGGACCTCTTAGAGTCTTATGAGTAGTAGTTGTTACAACATCGGCATAAGGGAAAGGACTTGGATGTTCACCAGCAGCTACAAGACCAGCAATATGTGCAATATCAGCAAATAAAATAGCACCAACGCTATCAGCTATTTCTCTAAATTTAGCAAAATCAATTTCTCTTGCATATGCACTAGCACCACAAACAATGATTTTTGGTTGACAAACTTTTGCAATTTCCATAACTTTATCATAATTGATTCTACCATCAAGTTCAACACCATAATAAAATGCAGAATAGTTTTTACCAGAAAAACTTGGTTTTGATCCATGAGTTAAATGTCCACCATGAGATAAATCCATACCTAAGATTTTATCACCAGCATTTATTAAAGCAGCATAAACAGCACCATTAGCTTGAGACCCTGAATGAGGTTGAACATTTGCATAAGAGCAACCAAAGATTTCACAAGCTCTGTCAATTGCTAATTGCTCAACTTTATCAGCAAATTCACAACCACCATAATATCTTTTGTAAGGATAACCCTCAGCATATTTGTTAGTAAAAACAGAACCCATAGCTTGCATAACAGCTGGACTTGTAAAGTTTTCACTTGCAATCATCTCTAAGTGATTTGTTTGTCTTTTTAATTCGTTTTCGATTATGTCAAATACTTCTTTATCTGCTTGTTCTAGCGTTGCGTTTGTTATGTAATTCATTATAAAGTCTCCATTTTTTTATTTTTAAAACAATAACTTAATTACAAATATTAAACAATCCAAAAATTGCTATTTTAGAGTAAATTTGATTTTTTAGATTTGTTCTATAAGTAGATTAAGTGAGTTTTTAATGATGAAGAGAGAATTAATCTTCTAATTCTTCGTCTTCTTCATTATTTGTTTGAGTTTTTTCTTTTGGTTTTCTAAATTCTGCACGAGCAACTAGTTCTAAATAAAAACTTTCAAGATTTTCACTTGCAGCAATATCAATTGATTTTGTAATATCTACAAATCTAATCACTTCTGCTTCATTTTCTGTTTTACCAAATTTACAATCAAAATTCCAGTAATTACAATTTTCTGGTAATTTTTTAGTTCTTTCTCTTTTGATATATTTTCTTACATCATTTTTGATAGATTCAACTTGTCTATCTTTATTTTTATTAGCAACTATTAGTTGGAATGTTTTTTTCATATAAAATCCTTTGGTGAAATTATAGCAAAAAAATTTAATTTATTTAATGAATAAAATATATACAATTAATCATAAAATAAACAAGCTAAATTCGATATAATTTTTATACATATAAAAAGAAAGAGAATAATGGAAAATATCTTATTTACGCTATTTTTGAGCATTTCAATAGCAACTATTTTAAATATAATTTTAAAACGATTTGGAGTTTCACATATTATAGGATATATAATAACAGGAACATTAATTAGTTATATTTTTAATTTTAATGGCTTAGATATTGGTTCACTAGAGCTTATTGCAGAGTTTGGGATTGTATTTTTAATGTTTACAATCGGACTTGAAATGAGTTTTGATAAAATCAAAAAAATGAAAGAAATACTTTTATTAAATGGTTTTTTACAAGTAAGTATTAGTGCGGTGCTTATTTATTTAGCTGCATTTTTTGTTTTTGGTTTGAGTGTTGAAGTTTCACTTATTGTTTCTTTAGCTTTTTCTTTATCTTCAACTGCAATTGTTTTAACATATTTAAAACATTCAAAAGATATTCACACTCCTTATGGAGAAAAATCAACTGCAATTTTAATTTTCCAAGATTTAGCAGTTATTCCTATTTTATTACTTATTACATTTTTAACAAATGATACTTTGTCTATTGGTGAAGTTTTAGGAAAAACTTTTATTTCAGCAATAATTATTGTACTTTTTATGTTTACAATAGGAAAAAAACTTATCTCTTGGCTTTTGAAATTTGCTTCAGACACAAGAATAGAAGAGCTGTTTTTAGGTTCAGTTTTATCAATAGTAATAGGAACATCACTTTTAGCACATGAAATGGGATTTACTTACTCTTTGGGTGCTTTTATTGCTGGTATGATTATTTCTGATACTAACTTTAGTGTAAAGGTTGAATCTGATATTGCAAGTTATAAAGATTTACTTTTAGGTGCATTTTTCTTCTCTGTTGGAACAAAAATAGATGCTTTATACTTTTTACAAAATGTTCATATAATTTTGGCAATATTTATTCTAATCATGCTTATTAAAGCTTTAGTTATTTATGTGATTATTAGAAGAAAGTCAGATAAAAGTACCGCTGTAAAATCTGCACTTGCTCTTTGTCAAGTTGGAGAATTTTCATTTGCTATATTTGCACTAGCTGCAAGTAATAATTTATTATCACATGAAACTGCAAGTTTCTTGATTTTGGTTTCTGTATTATCAATGATTTTAACACCATTTATTGTAAATAATATTTATAAATTAGCTTCTTATTTTGTTGTTGAGTTTTATGAATCTGATAAAATTACTCCAATTGAAGCAAAAAACCATGTGGTTATTTGTGGATTTTCAATTTTAGGAAGAGTGATTGCAAATGATTTAAAAGAAAGAAAAATTCCTTTTGTTATTATTTCGGATGATTTAAGACATGTTCTTTTAGGAAGAAAATTAGGATATATGGCATATTTTGGTCACTTAGATAAATTACCCGTTTTAGAGTCATTAAAAGTTGATGAGGCTTCTAGTGTGATTATAACTGTTAGTGATACCCATAGAAAAAGATTGATTTGTGAAGCTGTTTTAAAGTTTCATGCAAATGCGAATATATTGTTGAAAATTGAATCTTTAGATGAAAAATCACAATTAAAAGATTTAAATATTAAGAAATTTGTACATGCTCATTTTGAAGTAGGGCGATTATTAGTTCAAGAGGCTTTAGTAAATATAGAAAACAAGTAGATTTTTAGTCTTCTTGTTCTTCAATATTGTGCCCATGTTCATGTTCATCTAAATTTTTCATAATATAATCATAAATTCTTTGATATTCACAATCTTCTGTTTTATTCTCTTCAATTACAGCTAAAATATTTTGAAGTTCAACTAAAAATGACTCCATTTCTTCGATAGCCAACATATCATCTTCAGTTTGTGAATTTGTTTCTAAAAGTTTAGATAAATCTTCTAAATAATTTTCAACTTCTGGAATCATTACTGTTTCAACTAAGTCTTTTAGTTTTTCTTTTATATCTGTCATAAGTTTCCTTTTTATTGATAAGTAGATTATATTATTATCTTCATTTAATTTACAAATGGAATTATAAAGTTAATTTGTTACAATGCTGCCATGAAAAAAATATTTATTACAATTTTACTTTTACTAATTAACGCTTATGCCATCGAAATAAAGCAGATGCCAATAAAATTTACACAAAATCGTATTGATTTAACTAAAGAATATATAAAAAATTCTTATGGTTTAGATGTTAAAGATATTAATATAGTTCCTCAAATAATAGTTATTCATCATACGGCAAGTGATGATTTAAAAGAATCTTTTGATAGATTTTATCCTGAGATTTTATTATCAGATAGAAAATATATAAAAAAAGCTGGAGATTTAAATGTATCAGCGCAATTTTTAGTAGATTTTGATGGAACAATTTATTCTTTGATGCCTGAAACTTATATGGCAAGACATATAATAGGTTTGAATCTTTCAAGTATTGGAATTGAGAATGTTGGTGGAAATAAAAAGCCATTAACAGATGAACAATTAAAAGCAAATATTGAATTAGTTAAATATTTAAAAGATAAATATAAAACAATCAAATATTTAATTGGACATTATGAATACATGCGTTTTGAGCATCATCCTTTATTTTTAGAAAAAGATGCAAAATATAGAACAATAAAACATGACCCAGATAGTGGTTTTATGGAGAAAATAAGAGTAAACTTTCCAGATTTAAAATCTGTTAAAGATACTCTTTAAGACTAATTACTATTTCAAAAGCAATTAATATAATAATTATCCACTCTAAAAATGATGAATATCTATGTTTTTGTTCATCTCCTAAAACATGCAGAAGTTCTTGAATAATTTCAACTTTTTTATTTAGAACTTCAACCCTTGATTTTATATCTAAATATTTAATCATTTTTTCATATTGATTTTCATATTGTGGATATTCCCAAAAAAATTCAGGAGTATCAAGTAAATCGTAGTGTAGATTTATTTTACTTTTTACTAAAAATAATTCTCCAATTTTTTTTGAAATTTCTTTTTTTGTAAGTTTGATTTTTCCTGTTTGGGCTAATTGCAAAGGAATTTTTGAATTGTCTTCTATACTTGATTGAAGTTCTTTTTCAAATTGATCAAGTTTTACATTTTGAGCTAAGGCTTGAGATATGGCAATTTTTGATGTTGAAGATAAATCATTTAGATAGATTGTATCGAAGTTTATTTTAAATTCATTTTCTAAAATGTAATTTAATTCTTCAATAAAAGGAATTTCAAAACTATTAATTTCATAATTTTTTATAAAATCCATAAAAAATTTGATATTTTCAAATTTTACATTCCAACAAATGAAAACACCATATTTAAATAAAATAATTTGTTCATCATTTTCTAAATTTACAATAATTGCATCTTTTATAATATTGCACTTATATCGCTCTTCTACTCTTATAAATATCTCATTTTCAAATTTTTCACAAGTTAAATAAGATATTAGTTTTTTTGTTTGCATAATTTTTCCATAGCTAATATTTTGTAATTATTATATAACAATTATGTTACTTTTTAGGAACAAATAAGCTTATAAAAGAGAAATTTAAGAACAGATATGTTAATTTGAAAGGATGAATGAACATATAAACACACACTCGTATATGGAAAAATTCTCATTAAGTCCTATTTCATCACTATTTTTTGCCATTGCTTTTTTAGCAATTGGTTACGGTATGATTTTGACTTATGTGGGAGTTTATCTAAAAGATTTAGGTTTAAATGATGCAGTAATTGGTTTGATTAATGCCTCATTTTTTCTAGGCGCCATTGGCTCCTCTATATTTAGTCAAAAGATTATATCCTCCGTCGGACATATTCGAAGTTTCGCTACTTTTGCTTCTTTGATGGTAATCTCTTTTTTAATTCAAGCTCTATTTTTTAATGAATATTTATGGGCACTATTGCGTTTTATCTCTGGTTTTGCTTTTTATGCTTTGCTAATTATTATTGAAAGTTGGTTAAATGAAAAAAGTAGCCAAACTCACAGGGGGAAAATACTTGCTATTTATACAATTATTTTCTATTTAGCAACTGCTCTTGGACAACTTTTTTTAAATATAAAAGGTGATACTACTTATATAATTTTTATTTTAGGTTCAGTATTAATACTTTTTTCTGTTCTTTTTATCTCTATGACAAAAATAAAAGAGCCAATTTTAAAACCTTTTGAAAAATATAGTTTTCCAAAACTTTATAGTGTAGTTCCACTTGCCTTAACTGGAAGTTTTATTGGTGGATTTTTTGTTGGTGGATTTTTTACAATGGTACCAATCTATCTTATGCAAAAATATTCTTCAATAGAAACTGTTTCACTATTTATGGCTTGCTCAATTCTTGGAGGATTAATTTCTCAATGGCCAATTGGTCTACTATCTGATAAATATGGAAGAAGAAAACTCATAGCTTTTAATGGTTTTTATATCTCATTTATTTGTCTATTATTTTTATTTTCAATATCTTCTGTAACTATAATTTGTATATTAGGTATTTTATTAGGGTTTAGTATTTTTTCTATTTATCCTTTATCTTTATCAAGAGCAAATGATGTTGTGGATGAAAATAAAGATATCGTAGAAATTAGTAGATCTTTATTATTTACTTATGGATTAGGTGCTTTTATTGCTCCAATATTTTTAGGATTTGGACTTTATTATTATTCAGAATTCATCTTTGTGATTTTTTCAATTTTAGGTGTTTTTATAGGATTTTATTCCCTATCAAAAAAACGAATTGCAGATGATGATATGAGTGTATTTGTAAATATCCCAGTAGCTTCAGGAGGAACAGTAGTAGAATTAGACCCAAGACAAGATTTAGAATATAAAAAGGAAAATGAAAATGAAGAATAATATTAATTCAACAATATTAAAACCTGTATTTATTCCATCAGTATTATTTATAGTAGTATTGGTGGCATTTACAATGATTATGCCACAAATTGCAAATGAGATTTTTAGTAGTATTAAAAATTTTGTTGCTGAAAAATTTGGTTGGCTTTATATGTCAAGTGTAGGTATTTTTACACTTTTTGTGCTGTATCTAGCAATTTCACCCTTTGGTAAATTTAAGTTAGGACCAGATCAATCAAAACCTGCCTATAGCAATTTATCTTGGTTTGCTATGCTTTTCTCAGCTGGAATGGGAATAGGGCTTATGTTTTGGGGTGTTGCTGAACCTGTAATGCATTATGTCTCTCCACCTGTTGGAACACCTGAGAGTATTGAATCTGCAAAACTTGCAATGAATATTGTATTTTTTCACTGGGGTTTACATGCTTGGGGAATTTATGCAGTTGTTGGTTTAGTATTGGCATATTTCTCTTTTAGACATGGTTTACCTTTGTCAATTAGATCAGCTTTATATCCCTTAGTTGGAGATAAAATTTATGGTGGTATTGGACATAGTGTTGATACAATTGCTGTACTTGGTACTATTTTTGGGGTGGCAACATCATTAGGATTTGGAGTTTTACAAATAAACTCAGGATTAAACTATTTATTTGATATTCCAGTTGGAATCTCAACTCAAATTGTATTAATTGCAATAATAACAACCTTTGCCACAATTTCTGTTGTTTTAGGACTTGATACGGGAATAAAAAGATTATCAGAACTCAATCTTTATTTAGCTTGTTTTTTAGTTTTATTTATCTTTTTAGCTGGTCCTACATTTTTTCTATTAAATGCATATATCCAAAATATCGGTTCATATTTATCTAATATTGTATTTATGACATTTAATCAATATGCTTATGATAAAACTTCTTGGATTAGTTCTTGGACACTATTTTATTGGGCTTGGTGGATTGCTTGGGCTCCATTTGTAGGAATGTTTATTGCAAGAGTATCAAGGGGAAGAACAATTAGAGAATTTGTAGTTGGTGTTTTATTTGTACCAGTTGGATTTACATTTATGTGGATGACTGTTTTTGGAAATAGTGCTTTAAATGCAATTATGCATGAAGGATTTTCTGATTTATCAACAGCTGTGTCCGCTGATGTTTCAACTGCACTTTTCAAATTTTTAGAGCATTTCCCTTTTTCTAGTTTTATATCTGTAATTGCTATTATTTTAGTTGTAACTTTTTTTGTTACATCATCAGATTCTGGCTCTTTAGTTGTGGATACAATTGCTTCTGGGGGAAAAGATAATAATCCAGTTTGGCAAAGAATATTTTGGTCAGTAACTGAAGGTGTTGTGGCAGTTGCTTTATTACTTGCAGGTGGCTTAGGAGCTTTACAATCAGCTTCAATAATAATAGCTTTACCATTTGCAATAATTATGTTAATCGCTTGTTGGGGACTCTATAAAGCTCTTAAATTAGAGTCAATTAGATATGAGAGTTTACAACATCATATGAATGCAGGACGACATGGGAAAATAAGTGGAACTTGGCAATCAAGACTTAGCAGAATCATTGAGTTCCCAAAAGTTGATGAAACAAAAAGATTTATTAATGAAAATGTTTTTAATGCTATGAATATAGTAAAAGATGAACTTAGTAGTTACTCTTGGAATGTTGATGTTTCAAATGATAAAATAGCTGGTGTTTCAGTTATTAGAGTTGAACACTCAGATGATTTTGATTTCATTTATGAAGTTCGTTCTAGAAATTATGATACTCCAAGTTATGCATATCCTGAATCTGTAAATCCAACAAAAGAGCAGAAAAAATATGCTCGTGCTGAAGTTTATTTACAAGATGGTAATAAAGCTTATGATATTTATGGATATGATGAAGATGTTATTGCTACTGATATAATAGATCAGTTTGAAAAACATAGACACTTTTTACATAACACATCTAGTTTGAATCCTGTAGTACCAATTGATTAAATAGTACTATTATCAGATAAAATATAAAGAGAGAAAACTCTCTTTATATTAAAAATCATCTCTACAAAACTTTGAATAGGTCTTCTGTATACTAAATAATAATTACTAATCCAATACTCTTTATCTGTATCATCTTATATTTAAAAATTTAAACATAAAGATTTAGTTTGTTACTATTTATAATTTTAATATTGAGAATAAGAAAGTAGAAGATTGAAGGATTTAATGTTTGGAATAAATCAAAAGTCTTTTAAGACTTTTGATTTTTGATAGAAGATAGCTCCAAATATCTCATAATAATAGCTGAGATATAAGGGATACTTTGAATAAATATAGTTGCTGCAAATACATAAATCTCTACAATTCCTGTTTTGTTTGTAAAGATTAAAGCAAAGAATGCAATTAATAATAAAACTCCTAAAATAGTTTCATATTTTATTGGATTATCACTTTTTTTAGCTTTTCCACCTTTTTGAGTTCTTTTAAATGGTAAACCATCTTTTACAAATCCATCATAAACAGCTTTAAAAATAATTAGCTGTAAACTCATAGATGCTATAGAACTTAAAACAGTATTTTTAAGACTTGTTTTTACTTTCATTCTATATAAAATAAATGTGTGTAAAATATTTACTAAAAATGCTGTAATAATTGGAATTGTTAATGGAATTGTCGGAATCGTAACTCCAACAAAAATAATAACTGGAACCCAAATAATATTCATAACAGCCATAACTGGACCTAAAGCATCACTTAACCAGAAGAACCAACCAGCAACAAATTTAGTTTTTTGTCTAGATTCAAGTTTTTTTGCAGATGGTCTAAATTCTCTCCAGTGTTTTTTAAGAATTTGAATTGCTCCATAAGCCCATCTGTGTCTTTGTGTTTTGAAAGCCTCAAATGTATCTGGAAGTAATCCATAACCATATCTTCTGTTTGTATAATGAGCAATATATCCAGCTTCAAATAGCCTAAGCCCTAATTCACTATCTTCAACAATAGTATCAGTTCCCCAACCACCAACTTCCATCATAGAACTTAGTCTTACCATAACCATTGTTCCATGAACTACAATTGCATTTTCTTCATTTCTATCAATCATACCAATATCAAAGAAACCTGCATATTCAGCATTCATTGCTGTTTTGATTATAGATTCATCACCATCTCTATGATCTTGAGGAGCTTGAACGATTGCTACTTTTGGATCATCAAATAATGGAACTAAATCAACTAACCAAGATGATTCAACAACATAATCAGCATCAATTACAGCAATAATTTCTGCTTCTTTATTTGTTTGTTCTAATGCAGCATTTAAAGCACCTGCTTTAAATCCTGTACATGTAATATTCATAAATACAAATTTATCTCCAAGCTCTTCACATAACTTTTCAACAGGTTTCCAGTAATACTCTTCTGGTGTATTATTTATAACTACAAGAACTTCATAATTTGGATATCTGAGTTTTGCTAAAGCTCTTAATGTCTCTTCTAAAACATGTGGTTGCTCTTTATAAGCTGGAACATGTATTGAAACAAAAGGAATATTGTCTGATTTTAAATCAAGAGGAACTAATCTTGTAGGAGGAGTTCCAATTGAACATTTAAATAACTCATTTGCTTTTGCAAGGGTAATTACCACAAGAGGAATCATTAAAAAGGTTCCCATACTCCACATAACCCACATACCAAAGTTCATATAGTTTATAAATGGATAAGTAACAGCCATTACAATACCAAATGCCATACCTTGAGCTGCAATACCATAAGCTAAGGCATGATTTAAATTTAATCTTTGATTTCTAAGTCCAAATAGTGTTAATAATGCCCCAATTATAATAGCAGCAACCATTTGGTAAATCCAATATTGATTTAATTCAATATCTCCATTTAAATAGAATTTTAATGCTCTATTTGAAGTGAATATTCCCCAATATTGACCAACATTCCCCTCATCATAACCTTTCCATGGTTGATCAAAAGCTTCAACAATGTTATAAGACCAATTTTTCTCTTTTGCAAGATTTAAAAATCCTCTAATAGCAATTGCTTGATTTTTTAAACTTGGAACGGCACCATTAAAATTGTACCCATGACTAGGCCAACCAGTCTCACCAATTGTTATCTTTTTATCTGGATATTGTTTTTCTACTAAGGTATATTTTTCAATCATAAATTCATTGAATCTATCAATTGGCACTTTTTCCCAATAAGGTAAGATATGAACAGTAATGAAATCAACATGCTTGCCAATATCTGGATATTTAACTAATGTATGCCAAACTTCCGCAGTAGTAATTGGCTTGTCAGTATATTCTCTCATGAAATCTAAATAAGCAGATAATTCAACTTCATTTAAATCTGTTCTAAGAAGTGTTTCATTTCCAACAATAACATTATTTATAGTATCTGGATATTTTTTTAAAAGCTTGATGGCTCTTTGAATTTCTAAAAAATTCTCAGCATAATCACCACTTAACCATAGACCTAAATCAACAGACATATTAGTTTTAGATGCAACTTCTAAAATTACTTTAGCATCTGCTGTTGAATATGTTCTAACTTTGTCAGTAAAATTTAATAGAATACCTATATCTTCTTCTATTTGTTCTGGTGACAGTACTTTTTTATCATATCCTTGATATGGAGAATATGAAAGCGATTCGATTCTTGCTGAAGCATCTTGCTTCAGTGATACTCTATTATCTTGTGTAATCCAAAAAAACACTTGAAATAGTCCTGCAAGTATAAGCCCTAAGATGATATATCTCAACACAGTTTCCTTTTTTTATAATTAGTCCGTAATATTACCATTTTTTGATAATTTCTTTATAAAAATCACTAATATTGAGATACTTATTTTAGATATTTTGTTTTATATTTCTTTTTTACTATATTAGTTTACTTTTTGTAACAATTACACCATCATTATCTGCATAAATGTAATCACCTGTATTAAATGTTACACCTTCAAAATTCAACTCAATATCTCTTTGTGAATCAGTTTTTTCAAAATTTCTAAGTGGACAAGTTCCAATTGCATATAATCCAACATTAATATTTTTTGTTTCATCAATATCTCTTACATAACCATTTAGAATAATTGCTTTCCAGTTGTTATTTCTAGCAAAAGCCATTAATTTATCTCCTACAACTCCAAAAAATTCTTGTGAGTTATCAACAACAATAATTCTTCCTTTTCCATCTTCATCTCTTAGCATTTCTAATAAAAGCCAATTACTTTTATCAAGTTTAACAGTTACTATTTGTCCACTAAATTTTTTTAATCCACCATAATTATTAAATTTTGCTGATAAAACTTGTATTTCTTTATCTCTATTATCGTCACATAAATCTGCTGTTTGAATATTCATAATTGTTCCTTCTTTTCCTAAATAAATAATGTTCTTATATTAATAAAATAAAATGTATAAAAAGTGTATAAATTAAAAAAAGTTTAAATAAAAATATTAATTCTTAAAAATAAGCAAAAAAGTAACAATATGATAATTATATGAAATATACTATAATCAAAAAAAAATATATGAGAGAAAAATGAAAAAATTTACCAATGAATCGATGTTTGAGATAATTTTATATTTAAAAGAAGAACTTAAAAATAAAGATGAAATTCTATTTGAAGTATTAAATCCCGATACAAAAATAGATATTTATGCAGGAGAGATAATAAAATTAGAAAATCAAGAGTTTATCTATAGATCTTATAAAGCATGGAATGATTTAGCTGAATTACTATTTTCTAAATTGTTAATTGTTTCTGTAAATGTTCCAACAATTGTTATAAAATTCCAGAAATTAAATAAAAATGATTCATTTCATAAAGATTTAAATGATGAGAAAAATGAAAAATATGGTGAAGAATCAACATTTTTTAGAATAAATAAAAATGAAGAACCATCTTTCTTGAATGCATATATGTATGCTTTAAAAAATGTAAAAATTGAAGAAAAAAGAAATATTTTAGATTTAGGAATAAATAAAGCAGATGAGTTTGAAATAATAAAAAAGTTAGTTGATGAAGAAGTTTTAAATTTAATGAATTTAGTTGGAGTTGATTACTCTCCTAGTGCTATTGAATACTCTAAAAAGAGATTTCCACAAGATAATTTTACTTTTTATAATCATGATATTAATAAATTAGAAGAATTAAATTTAAAAAAGGCAGATTTGATTATTTCTATAGGAACTCTTCAAAGTTCAGGATTGAATTTTAAACTTTTATTTATGGATTTAATACAAAATTATTTAGAGGATAAAGGTTCAATAATTTTAGGTTTCCCAAATTGTAGATGGATAAATGGTGAGATGATTTATGGAGCAAAAGCAGCAAATTATTCATACAGTGAGCAGTCTGTTTTATATAAAGATGTATATTTTTGTAAAAAATATCTTCAACAAAAGAAATATAGAGTTACTTTAACTGGAAAAAATTATCTTTTTTTAACAGCAACTTCAATTAAATAATAAAAATGCTTTGTTTATATAACTTTTTTTTGTTACAATTAACTTATCAAAATAAAAGGAGTTTATTATGCCAGCAAAACATATTGAAGTTAAAACATTTAAATTAGCTCATAGTACAGATGATACTGTAAAAATAGAACATGTTGAGAAACCTTATGGTGAATATAGTAGTCCCGTTGTTAGTATTGCCGTTTATTCTCATGGAAAAACTAAAACTTCAGAAGTTGAAATTCCTTATGAAAATATAGAAACATTTTTAAAAGCATTACATGAGTCAATTGATTTATGTGAGTCAATTCCTAGAAGTTCTATTCATGCAGAATTAAATTCAGATATTGGTGGAGGAGCTTAATTTCCATGTCTTTAGATTTATCTAAAAGGTCAGACTCTTCGAGTTTGACCTTTATTTTTTTGGCTTTTCTTGTCTCTTTAGTAGCAACTTTAGGAAGCCTTTTCTTCTCACAAATAATGAATTTTATTCCTTGCTCTTTATGTTGGTATCAACGAATATTTATGTATCCTTTAGTTTTTTTATTTTTAATAAATTTACTTTTTCCAGATGATAAAATATTCAAATATTCTTTTCCTTTAGTATTTATTGGTTGGAGTATCTCAATTTATCACAACTTATTGATGTATAAAATAATTCCTGAAGATTTATCTCCTTGTGTTCAAGGAGTACCTTGCTCTACTGTTTATATTAATTGGTTAGGTTTTATTACAATTCCTTTGTTATCTTTTTTTGCTTATACTATCATCCTTATTTTATTAATAATTTTAAAAAAAGGAAATAAATGAAAAATAAAAAATTAGTAGGAATAACTCTATTTGTTTTAGTAGTCTTATTCATTGCATTAAGCTATTTATATAAAGATAGTCAAAATAATAAAGAGTCTTCTCTTGTATCTTCAAATACAACTTCTTTGGTAAAACAAGAATCTATATCATTTGGTGAAAATAAACAAAATGTTACAGTTGTGGAGTTTTTAGACCCTGAATGTGAATCTTGTGCACTTTTTTATCCAATAATGAGAAAACTTTATAAAGAGCATTATTCTGATATAAAATTAGTTATCAGATATTTAGCAAATCATAAAAATTCTAAATTTGCTATTCAAATTCTTGAGGCTTCACGAGAGCAAAATAAATATGAAGAAGTATTAAGTATTATGTTTGAAAAACAGCCAATTTGGGCAGAGCATAACAATGAAAAACCTGAGTTATTATGGACATTTTTAGGTCAAATTGATGGATTAAATATTGATAAATTAAAAGAAGATATGAAAAATCCAAAAATAGATGAACTTTTAAATAATGATGCAAAAGATGCAAAAGCTTTAGAAGTTAGAGGAACACCAACTGTTTTTGTAAATAATAAAAAATTACAAAGATTATCTGAAAAAGATTTATTTGATTTAGTTGAAACAGAAATTTATAAATAAAAGGAAATTTGATGGATATTTTTGGAAAAGTAACTGATTTTATAACTCTTGTTCAAGAATCAGATTATAATTTATCATTGATTTATTCCCAAGATCCAAATACTATTTATGTAATTATATTAATACTATTAGCTTTATTATTCGGAGTATTATTTACTTTGAATAATGCAATAAAAACTAAAGAGCTTTTAAATTTAATTTCAGAAATAAAAGATATAAAAGAGCTTGAAGTACATAATGAAAAACTAAATAAAATCGTTTTAGAGTTACCAAAAAGAGGTTCTAAACCAGCTAATAGTTTAAATTCTTTAAAAGATGATATTTTAAAAAATCATTTAAATTTATTGAAAAACAGAAATATAAAAGAAAAAATAGAACATTATAAACATTTATCAAATTCATATACTTCAATTCATGAAAGTATGAAAAAGTTTAATGTTAAAGATGGAATTAACTTTTATGAAAAAAAATCAAAAGCTGTTTTACAAGAAGAGTTATTTAAAGAAATAGAAGATTATTATAAAAATACTAATTTCAAAAAAGAAGATGCAGTATTTGTTGATAGTATAGTTTCTTATGCAAATTCTACAGCTAATTCAAGTGATATTATTAATCCTTTATTTATTCAAATAAATAGATTTGATTTTGGTTTTAATTTAGAACTATTTAAATTTATTAGAGCTTTAGATAAAAAGAAATCAGAGCGAATTTTTCTTGAATGCAATAAAAAAATGGATAATTTATTATCAAATGAATATGGAAAAGTATCAGAAGTTATTTTATCTTATATGTTAGAAAATGGTGAAAAAGAAAAAGTTTACACATATATATCTGCTTTAAAAGATTCTATTCATTTACAAAGTTTGTATTATAATTTATTTGCAAAAAAAGATGATATAAATTTAGATTTAGCGTTTATAAAAAATGAAACTAAGATAAATGAAAAATATAAAGATTATTTAGATAATCAAATTAGCTTAAATTGGAAAGATTTAACTTATGTAAATCATATAATAAAATCAGCAAATGTAGTACAAACTTTAGGTCATGCAGATTATAGAACTATTTTAGAAAGAGTTGAAAAGTTAGAAAAAGAACTTTTAGATAATCAAACAATTCAGCAAGTTTTAGAAATTGCAAAACGAGCTGAAACAATAGCTAAAGAAGCTAAAGCAATAGCGAGAAGTAAATAATATGGAATATTTATTAGCTCTACTTTTAAGTGCTTTTTTTACAGTTGTTTATATTTATTTAAAAAAGAATAAAACAAGTTTTGTAAAACCCAAAGCTGTAAAAAAAGAGGAATTAATAGAAAATTATAAGGTTGAGCTTCAAGAAATTTTAGAAAAATATGAAGATAATAAAGATTTACAATTACAAGAGAGATTAAAATTTCTTAAAAGAGTAAATTATGAGTTGTCAATGAATATCTTTTTTGAAAAAGATGAGGCTAGAAATTTAATACAAGAATTATCAAATTTAGGAAAGTAATGAAAAAGAGTTTTTTAGTAGGATTATTGGTTATTGGGTTTTTATTTAGTGGTTGTGATGATAAATCAACTATTGATAGTAGTGTAATTGCAAAAAAATCATTAGAGAGTAATAATTATGAATTTGTTCCTCAAGTATTTAATTTAACCACAACAGATGATAAAACTATTAGTTTTAAAACAACACCAGATGGTATTGATTTTGATGAATATAAAGGTAAAAAAGCAGTTTTAATTGATGTTTTTGCAACTTGGTGTCCTCCTTGTATAGAAGAATTACCAATTCTTAAAGAAGTAAGAGAAAAATATAAAGAGAATTTTGAAATAGTTTCTGTTTTATTTGAACATGATAGATTAAAACAAGAAATAAAAGATTTTATTTCTAAAAATGAAATTAATTATCCAATGACAATTGGTGAAGAAAATTTCAAATTAACAAAAGAGTTAGGTGATGTTCAAAAAGTCCCTGAAATGTTTTTATTTTCAAAAGATGGAAAATTTATCAAAAAATTTGTAGGAAAAACTCCTAAAGAAGAGTTAGAAAAATATATTAAAATGGCGATTGGAAACTAATTTAAAATAGTTTCCAATTCTTTTAGGTTATCTATAAAATAACTAGCTTTTGAGAAATCTTGTGTTCTTGTGAATTCATTTTTTACAATAACACACTCAATTCCAGCTTTGTAAGCTGCTGTTAAACCTCTTGTAGAGTCTTCAATCACAATTGCTTCATCTTTGGTTGCTTTAAACATTTCTAAGCCTTTTAGATATGGTTCTGGATGTGGTTTTGCATAGTCATAATCTTCTTCACAAAGTACAAAATCCATATAATCAACTATTCCTAAATCTTTGTGAATTATTTCAAAATCTACTCTTCTTGAAGTTGTTACTATTCCCATTTTATATTTCTTTGATAGTTTTTTAAGTACTTCTTTTACTTGTGGTATTAAAATATTTTCAGTTCTTAAGAAGTTTTGATAGTATAAATTTCTTTGATTTCTAGCTTTTTCTATTTCATCTTGAGAAAAGCCTTTATTAAAAGCTTTTTGCCATACTGTAGTTCCCTCACTCATTATTTTCATATACTCTTCAAATTCTAAAGAGATATTAAAAAATTCTTCTAAAGCTATTATATTTGCTTTAAAATATAAAGGTTCAGTATGAACTAAAACGCCATCATTATCAAATAAGATATATTTTTTCATAAAAAGTTTTCCTGAGTTTAAATTAGATTAAATGAGAAAAAGGGAAGGTTATAGGCTTCCCTTTTGATTTGTATATATTAGGAGGAGAAATTAAAGTTAAATAAGTCTTAACATCGCAATTAAGTTATAATCAACCTGTAAAGTAATTATAAGCTTTGTGCATTAACCCTTATTAAATAAAAAGTTAACAGAATGTAAATATAACAAAAATTTATTTTTCCCATTTATCTTTTGGTGCACTATAATTAGATATTCTTTCAATTATTTCATCTATATCATCAGAAACAATTAACATATCAACATAAACTTGATTAATAAATCCTTCATTTACACTATTTCTTAAAAATTCAATTAAATGAGTGTAGTAACCATTTGTATTTAAAAAAGCACAAGGTTTTTTATGATAACCAAGTTGAGCAGAAGCAATTACATCAAAAATCTCTTCTAGCGTTCCATAACCTCCAGGAATTGCTATAAAAGCATCTGCAAATTCTGCCATTTTTTCTTTTCTTTGGTTCATAGTATGAACTTTATGAATATTTGTTATATTTTTATTTTCAATCTCTTTTGAGACTAAATCATGTGTTATCACACCTGTTACTGTATTATTATGTTTTAGTGATTCATTTGAAATAACTCCCATTAATCCTTGCAGTGAGCCACCATAAACAATATTAAAATTTTTTTGTGCTAATTTTTGCGCCAAGATTTTTGTTGATTCTTCATATATTTTGTCGTTTCCAAAAGAAGAACCACAGTAAATTGCTACATTCATTTTTTCATATCCTTTAACTTTTCATAAGGTTTAAATATCAATAATAATTTTGGAAGTAGTAATAAATCAGCTGCTAATACACTAATCATTGTAATAACAGTTAATAATCCAAAATAAATAGTTGGGATTAAATTTGATAATACTAGAATAGAAAAACCAAGAATGATTACTAAAGAAGTATAATACATAGCATAACCAATACTTTGATGTGATCTTTTCATCGCATTTATATAATTATGGTCAACTCTAAACTCTTCTTCAAATCTATGAATAAAGTGAATAGTATCATCAACTCCAATTCCAATGGCAATTGCTGCAATTGTAATAGTCATAACATCTAAAGGAATATTTAACCAACCCATAATTCCAAAAATACTTGAAATTGGGATTATATTTGATATTAAAGCTATTAGTGCAACTTTTATTGATCTAAATAGTATTAAGAACATTATAAATAAAACAACAATAGTAAAGCCTAAAGTTGACACTTGTGAATTAAATAAAGATTGAAGCATATTATTATATAAAACCATAAGATTTGATAATCTGTAAGTTGTCTCTTTATTTTTAATAATATCTCTTAAGTCATGATTGATTTTATTTAATAAATCATTTCTTCTCAAGTTTGGATTTGAATCTATTATTCTCATAGTGATTCTAGCTTCATTTTTATCAATATTTATATATGGAGAAAGAATTAATTTTTTATATTGCTCTGGTAATTGGTTGTATAACAATGCCAAAGTTATCCCATCTAATTTCTCTTTATTATTTAAAAGTTCCCCGATTTTTAATAAAGTTGCTAATGATTGAACTTTTCCAACTTCTGGAATAGATTCTAAATAATCATGAATAGCCATAATTACATCCATTTTATCTTGGCTAAACCAGTATTGTTTATCATCATTTTTTTCATCAAATTCATTTTCAAAATCATCAAATTCATTTTGATTTTTAACTTTTGCTATTTTCTCAACTTTTGGTTCATCTTTAAATTTCACAATAATATCTAAAGGAGTTGTTCCTCCTAGTTCTTCATCAATTACTTTCATTCCCTTATAAATATCAGTAGATTTTTTGAAGTAATTAATAAAACTATTCTCAACAATTAATTTAGAAGCTCCTGTTACTGAAAAAATAATTGTAATAAGACTAACAATTATAATTAATTTTCCATGGTGTTCTACTACTTCTGAACATTTTTGAATAAAAGAGAATCTTGTAGTTTCTTTTTCATGTTCATCTTTTTTTTCCATTAATATTAAAATTACAGGAAAGGTAATAAATGATAAAAATAGTGAAATAGCAATTCCAGTACTCATCATTAAACCTAAATTAATTACAGGTTCAATATGTGATAAGATTAAAGAGCCAAATCCTATTATGGTTGTAATAATTGCGAAAAAAGATGGTTCAAGTTTTGATAAAATAGTATTAATAACTAATTTATATTGGCTTGCATGTTTGTATTTTAAATTCAACTCTCTATATCTTACAATTAAATGTAAAACTATAGATATTGTTATTATTAGTTGTAGTGCGATAAAATTTGAAGAGATTACTGTAACTTCCCAACCAAATAATCCTAAAATCCCAGCTGTAGATATTACAGAGATAAAACAAACTAATAAAGGAAGAACTATCCATCTTATGTGTCTAAATATGTACCATAAAACAAATATTAAAATCAAAACTAAACTAGAGCCATAAATTACTAGATCACTTTTAACAAAACCTACAATATCACTAGCTATCATATTTACGCCGCCTAAAAATATCTTATTTCTAGGTTCATATTTTTTTATAATATCTCGAATATTTTGGATTTCAACACTCTCTTTGTTTCTTATAAAATCTCTATAGTTTTTAAATTCAATAATAACATTGTCTAATTGTTGAGTCTCTTCTTTTGTAATAGTGTTATCTCTTTGTTTAGCAAGTAAAGAGTTTCTTTTTTCTAAAAGTTCAAAATATTTTGTATCAGTTTGTAAATTTAATACTAAAGCAGTAGTTTTAAAATCCTTACTTACAAGATTGTTTTTATACAAAGGAGAAGTGAGAAATTCATTTTTTACAAGTTTCTTATCAAAATCTTTTGTTTCTAACGAATCAACTCCTGAAACTAAATCAGAAATAGGTCTAATAGGAGATAAAAGTAAAGGAACATTTAAAATTGAAGTGATACTTTTAACATTTTCAAGTTTTAGAAAATCATCAGAGATATTTTTTATATCTTCTAAGCTTTCTTTTGAGAGTAAATCAGTTTTTGGAGAAAAAGTCACAAATAAAAAGTCTGAATTATTATAAGTTTTATTAACTTCTCTGAAGAACATTAAATCTTTATCGTCATCTAAAAGAAGCGTTTCAGCTGAGGCATCTATTTCTACTTTAGTTGCATAATAACCTAAAGTAGAAACAAATATTGTTAAAATAAATAAAACAATAATTGGATACTTAAATATAAAAGTATCATATATTTTTTTAATCATTATTTTGTATTTGGATTTTCTAGTAAAACTAACATTTCATCAAAAGTTTTTTCTTTTAATAAACCTTCAAATTGTTGTCTGTATGTTTGAATAATACTAACCCCAACCAAATCTACATCATAAATTAACCAGTTTTGACTATCTTTTGACTTATTGTAAAAATTATAATTAATTTTATAAATACCATCTTTACCTAAAAGTTCAGTTTCAAGTTGTAATCTTGTATCCCTATATGGATTAAGACCTACAATTTTTACTTTTTGATCATTATATAATTTTAGTTTATCTATATATGAATCTTTTAGTTTAGTTTCAAATACTTTAGAAAACTCTTTTTGTTTATCTTGAGATAAAGTATTCCAAGTCTTTCCAAGAGCGATTCTTGCCATTATTTCATAATCAAAAACTTCATCAATTATATTGATGATTTGTTTACCTTTTTCATCTGTTGATAAATTCTTTTGTTCTAAAATTGTTAAAACACTATCGATTTTTTTTGTCATTACAGTTTGTATTTCATCCTGATTTAATGCATTTGCAGATGTTATTGTAAATACAACTAGTAATAAAACTTTTAACAAACTTTTTAATTTCACCTATTATTCCTCTATCTCTTTTTTTCTTTTTTGTGCATAAATATCTCTTAAAAATGGATATAAATCTAAAGCATCTTTTTTCAAAGATTCGTATTGTCCAAGTTTTAAAGATGTTGAATTAATTGCATTAAATGATTGAATTGCAACTTGTTGTTCAAAATTATTTGGTATTTTATAATTTATATCGCCATTTGCAGTTATTGTTAATGGACTAACCACAGAATCAGTAGCAATTCCGACCATATCTCTTAAGTTTGATGGCCCAAAAAATGGTAATACAATAGGAATTCCTTCTCCTACTCCATAAAAACCTAAAGTTTGTCCAAAATCTTCATTATGTGCTTGTATATGAAGTTCAGTTGTTGCTAAATCTAAAACTCCACCAAGTCCCCAAAGGGTATTAATTAAAAATCTTTCTAGTTCTTCTAGTGAATTTTTAAATTTTAGTTGTAATAAATTATTTGAAAATCTTACTGGAAACATAATATTATCAAAGAAATTGTTTATTCCTATTCTAATTGGTTCAGGAGTTACATAAGCATAACCTTCTGCAATAGGATTAACAAGATAAATAAATGTTTTATCGTTAAAAGTGGTCATTAGTCTATTGTATCCACTCAATGGATCAAAAACTTCTTCTTTTTTTGTTGAAAACTCAGAATCAAATTCATTAGTAAAATCATTGTTATTAGAAGTGTAATTTTCATTTGCAAAACTAAAAATAGCGAGTAATATTACAAAAAGTAAATTTTTCAAATTAGTCCTTTCTTTTAATAATTTAGTATTATATTCTAAATATTTAGAAACAATCATTAAGTGTTATTTTTTTGCTATTTATACTATTACTTATTTGTATCGAATTAACTCATAAAGTATTTATTACAAACTTGATATAATGGCCAAAATTTTGAAAAATAAATCGGAGTTATTATGGGTAGAGCCTTTGAATATAGAAAAGCAGCAAAAATGAAAAGATGGGGGAACATGTCAAGAGTTTTCCCAAAACTTGCAAAAGCAATTGAAATGGCAGCAAAAGCTGGTGTTCCAGATCCTGAAATGAATTCAGCACTTAGAACAGCTATTTTAAATGCAAAAGCTGAAAATATGCCAAAAACAAATATTGATGCAGCAATTAAAAGAGCATCGGGAAAAGATGCGGCAAATTTTGCTGAAGTAAATTTTGAGGGAAAAGGTCCACACGGAGTTTTAATTTTTGTAGAAACAGCAACTGATAATAATACAAGAACTGTTGCTAATGTTAAAATGTATTTTAATAAAACACAAGGACAAGTAGTTCCTACTGGTTCTTTAGAATTTTTCTTTGATAGAAAAGCAATTTTTGAATTTACAAAACCTGATAATATGGAACTTGAAGATTTAGAATTAGAACTTATTGATGCTGGACTTGAAGAGATTGATGAAGAAGATGGTTTAGTTTTAGCTTATGCTAATTATACAGATTTTGGAAATATGAACCAAAAATTTGAAGAGTTAGGGATACAATTAACTAAAGCTGAATTAAAAAGAATTCCAAATAATCCTCAAGAATTTACAGAAGCTCAACAAGAGGATATTGGTAAATTAATTGAAAAACTTGAAGATGATGATGATGTTCAAGCTGTTTATACAAATATAGCTTAATTTTTTTTAAAATATAGGAGCAATCCTATATTTTATTTAACTTCTTTATAAAATCGTAAATAAATGTAAACAACTCTTTTGTATCTTCTTGCGTTACCATTACATGATTTTTTGAATCTATAATTTTTATAGTTTTATTTGTTGATTTGATTTTCTCAAATATCTCATATGCAGAAGTTGGGTTTACAACTGGGTCATCTTTTGCCTGCAATATTAATATGGGTTTTTGCATTTTTTCTAAACTTTTTCTTGTTTTTTTCATTAATAACTCTAATTGTTCAATTGAATTAATATAGTGTTTATCGTAGTTGATATCTGGATTTTGTGGTAAATTATCGATATATTCTTTTTGATATTCTTCTTTATTAACAGCTTCTAATAAATCATTCCAAAATGAAATTGCAGGTAAAAGAGTTTTAATTCTCATGTCATTTAAATGAAGTGCTGCATTTATACATATAAGTCCACAAAACTCTTTGTAATATTTTTTTGTACTTAAAAGTGCTAATAATCCACCAGTTGAAAAACCAATAATAAAAACTTTTTCATATTTTAAAGAAGCAATAATTATTGCTCTTGAAATACTATTATACCAATCTTGCCATTTTTTGCTTTTTAAATCTTCAGCTACTGTTCCATGTCCATCAAGTCTTGGAGTATAAACATTTAAATTTTTAGAATTTAAGAAAAGTGCTAATTTTTCCATCTCTTTTGGTGCAGCTGAAAATCCATGAATTGCTATTATACAAGTCTTAGAATCTTTTGCTTCAAAATATTTTGAACTTCCAATATCTTTAGGTTTTAATTTTAATGCATATTTATATTTTTCATGAGATTTTTCAAATTCCTCTTTTTCTTGATTTTGAAGTAATAATAGTAAATCTTGATTATTTGTTTCTTCATTTTTTGAAACTATTTTTTTTACAATATTAACACTTTTTTGACTTATTAAAATCTCATTCAAAATTACTTTTAGAATATTTTTTAATCTAATTGTATTGTGATTATAGTTATAAAGTAGTTTTTCTTTATTTATAAGATAATTATTATTTACTATATTTAGAATATCGTCAGCTAGTGCAACTTTTAGAATATCTTCAAATCTTTCAAATTTTTCGTAAGAAATTAATTGAATTAGATTTTTATTTATTTGTTCATCTATAAATAGGTCTTTATTTTGTATTTCTTGAATACTCAAATAAATCAATCTTTTAAAATAGTTTATTTCAATACTTTTTTTGGGATATAAAAATAGGGTTAAGATAAAAATATGGTCAAAATTTATAGTTAAAGATTCATATATTTTATCCATAAAATCATGGGTAATTTCATATCTTAATTTATCAATTATTATTTCTTGTGAAAAATCTTTTTTATACAAATTTTTTATAATATCTTTTGTTGAAATTGGTTCTAAAATTCTTATGGTTATTTTTGAATTTAGAATAATATTACTTTCAATTTCAATCTCTTCTTTAAAGTTTTCTCCTAAATCATCAATCAACCTTTTAGCCATATCTACTAAAAAATTATCTCCATTTCTAAGCTTTGAATAACTTATATTTATAGGAACTATTAATGTTTCATTTTTATCTATATCTTTGCAATCATTTACAAAATATTTTTTACTAAATTCTTCATAATTATCTATTTTATAATCAAAATATTTTTCTCTAAAAAGTTGAGATGATAGAGCAAAAACAGCTGCTCCTGTATAAACTCTTTGACAAGTCTCATCAATTTTTACACAAAAATTTTTATCAATTTTTGAAATATCTTTGGCTTTTACCATTATTCCCTCAGGAAAAATCATCCAATCTTTACATGAAGTTATTAAATCACCAATTATATGTTCATTCCTATTTTTAGCACTTTTTTTCAAAGCACCTAAATTACTCAAAAAAGTTCCAAAAAAACCTTTGAATAGTGAATCATCTGCAATTACACCAACTTTTTTATTTGTTAGATTGTATAAAGTATAAGGAACTAACATAGCTTCAATTCTAGTGAAGTGATTTGCTACAAATATTTTTGGATTTGAAATAGGAATATTCTCAATTCCTTTTACTTCAATATTAGCATTTAAAATCTTTTCTAAAAGACTTAAAACATAACCATTTATATTTATTAGCAAATCATTGTTCATTATCTTTGAGCCTTATAAACACTTGCTTCAAAAGAATCAACACTTATTACTTCTTGTTTTAAAGCGTGTGCATTTTTTAATTTTTCTATTTCTTGGGCAGTTAAGATGTTTTTTTCTAAAAGTTGAGCCAACATATTTTCAAAACTATCTTTTTTTATAGTTCCATTTTTAATAGCATCTTTTAGTTTTTTAAATCCAGCTTCACACTCTTTGTTTTGTTTTACTGCTTCTTGAATAAGATGTAATCTATCTTTTTCATTTGAAGAGATAAATAAAGATGATGTTAAACTTTTTAGATAATCTTGATTATTTAAATTTTTAACTATTTTTGCATTTAATTTATCTTTTGATTTTATTGAAAATGGATTTATTTTCACAACTGGAAGTAAAAAACCTATATATCCAATATTTGAAATAATCTCTTCTCTGGCTATTTGTATTTCGTTAAAACAATAATTACAAATATAATCAACTAAATCTCTATCGTCTTCATTTGGATTATTTTCAAACTCTCTTAAAGTTGCAGTTATCAAATAACAATTTGATAAAATATCTCCAAATCTAGCACTAATATTTTCTCGTTTTTTCAAACTTGGACCTAAAATTCCCAAAGCTAGATTTGTTAAAAGTGTAAATTCACAACTAACCCAAGTTAGTTTTTCTTTATATCTTTTAAATTCACCTTTTTGGCAGTTTATAATAGCTCTTGTAAAATAATATGCAAGTGATTTTGCAAATGCGTTAAAAACTAAAGCAATATGGCCAAAAAATGCCTTATCAAAACCTTTTACATTATTGTTTTTTAATGCAGTTATTTCTGAATAAATATATGGATGAGATTTGATTAAACCTTGTCCAAATTGCATTAAATTTCTAGTTAAGATATTTGCACCCTCAACAGTAATTGAAATAGGAATCGCAAAATAAGCGTGAGCTAAAAGATTGTTTTCACCTCGGATAATTGCACTTCCTCCTAAAACATCCATTGCATCATTTATTACAGTTCTAAATTTTTCAGTTGCATGGTATTTCATAATAGAGTTTATAACTCCTGGTTTTACACCATCATCAATAGCATCTAAAGTGAAGTTTCTAGCACTATTTAACATATAACTAAATGCTGCAATTTTTGCAATTTTTTCTTCAACACCTTCAAAATAATTTATACTAAGTCCAAATTGTTCTCTTAATTGTGAATATGAAGCCACAACATTGAGTGCTAATTTACTTCCACCAAGACTAACACTTGGAAGGGAAATCCCTCGACCGATTGATAAAGACTCAACAAGCATTTGCCAACCTTTTCCAATTCCCTCAACTTCACCAATAATATTTTCCATATCTATGATTACATCTTTTCCAAAAAGAGGAGAGTTTACAAAAGGAATTCCAAGTGGGTCATGTCGTTTTGAATTATCAAGTCCTTTAGTTTTAGAATCAATTACAGCAAAGGTAATTCCTAAATCTTCCTTCTCACCAAGTAAATGCTCTGGATCTTTTAAAACAAAAGCAAGACCAACTAAAGTAGCGATATTTCCTAAAGTAATATATCTTTTCTCAAAATTTAGTTTGATTTTTATTTTGTTTTTTTTATCTTTAAAAACTACACCATTTGAAGTTATAGAAGTAGCATCACTTCCTGCATTTGGTTCTGTTAAACCAAAACAAGGAACTAATATTCCATGGGCTAAATCACTTAAATATTTATCTTTTTGTGCCTGAGTTCCATGTTTTAAAATAAGCTCAGCGGGCCCAAGTGAGTTTGGAACCATTATTGTAATTGCTAAAACTTGTGATCTTGAAACTAATTTTTCAATAACCCTTGAGTGAGCAGTTGCTGAGAAACCAAGACCTCCATACTCTTTTGGAATAATCATTCCAAAGAATTTTTTGTCTTTTATAAATTGCCAAACTTGTGAACTTAAATCTCTATTTTGGAAAATTTCCCAATCAGTAGTCATCTCACAAAGTTCATTTACTTCATTGTCTAAAAAGTCCTGCTCTTCTTTTGAAAGAGTTGTAACTCTTTGAGCATTTATCTCTTTGAAATTAACTTGAGCTTTAAAAAAATTTGTTTCAACCCAGTTTGTTCCAGCTTGTAAAGCTGCTTCTTCAGTTGCAGATATTTTAGGTAATAAACCTTTTTTATTTATAAAGCTTACAAGTTTACTTGAGATAAATTTTATTCTCAAACTTGGGATTAAAAAAACAGCACCTAAAACTATAAATATTGACCAAAAGATAATCCCTGCATCACAAAATGCAAAAGTATAAACTCCAATTAATGCAAAATAACTATAAAGTGGAAATGAATAAAATCCAAAAACTAATATAAGAAAGAGTAAAATCAGCGTTTCCATAATGTTTCTCCTGTTTCAAAATCTTCATGTTCTTCAACTAATTTGATTAAAAGATTAGAAGGTGCAAATCTACTTCCATAATCTTTTTCAAATTGTCTTAATGATTCTAAGATATTTCTTAATCCAACTTCATTTGCATAAGTTAATAATCCACCTCTATAAGCAGGGAAACCAGTTCCTGTAATCATCGCAAAATCAATTATTGCAGCTTCTGTTACGATATTTTCTTCTAAACATCTTGAAGCTTCATTTATCATAATATAAAGGCATCTTTGAACTATCTCTTCATCTGAAATAATTTTACTGTTACTTTGTAGCATTGAAGTAACATGTTCATTTACATAGTCATCTTTTCCATCATATTGATAAAAACCACCATTTTCACCTTTTTTACCAAAATATTTTGCATCATACATTTTTTCAAGTATTGGAGCAATTGGCATTCTATATCCATATTCATCATGTAAAATAGAAGCAACTTTATATCCAACATCAATTCCCACTGTATCAGCTAGATTAAATGGTCCCATTGGCATACCAAACTCTTTTATTAAATGGTCGATATGTTCTACACTTGAGCTTTCACTTAAAATAAAAGCTGCTTCATTTAAATATGGAAGTAAAATTCTATTTACAATAAATCCAGCACAATCTTTTACTAAAATTGGTGTTTTCCCACATGAAATAAGAAGTTCAAAAACTTTGTTTATTGTCTCTTTTGAAGTATATTGTGAGGGAATTACTTCAACAAGAGGCATTAAATTTACTGGATTAAAAAAGTGAACTCCTAGGAAATTTTCTTTGTTTTTTAGTTCACTTCCTAATTTTTCTATTGAAATAGATGAAGTATTTGTAGCAATTATTGCATTTTCCTTACAAACTTTTTCTATTTGAGAATAAGTCTCTTTTTTTGTTTTTTCATCTTCAATTATTGCTTCAATAATAAAATCAAAGTGTTTAAATCCATCAAAGTTTTCTGTATATGAAATTTTATTTAATTTAAAATCAACTTCATTTTTTGTCATTTTTCTAGTTTTTACTAAATAAGCGTAAATTTTTGACACATCTTTGATTATGTCGTGAGCTTGTGAAATATCTCTTAGTTTAATTCTTACATCTTTTAAATATTTTGAGAATAACCAGATAATTCCTTTTCCCATTACGCCATTTCCAAGAACTACAGTGTTTGAAATAGGATTTGAAGTTTTTTCAAAATTTTTATTTAATTTTTCAAAAATGAAAAATAGTTTTATTAGATTTTTTGACTCTTTCGTGATTGCAATTTGTGAAAACTGCGTTGCTTCAAGTTTATTAGCAAACTCTATATCTTTGTTTATTGTCTCTTTTATAACTTTTAAAGCAGCAAATGGAGCTTTAAATACTGGATTTACTTTAGTTTCTAATTTTTTTAGGGCTCTACTAAAAATAATCTCATTTAAAGGAGGGAAGTTTAGAATATAAAAACTATTTCTACTTCCTAATGTTTTATTAATAGCTTTTTTTATGAAATTATCTAACATAAACTCTTTTTGAGCATTATCAAAAATCTCATCTGCAAGATTTATTTTATAAGCTTTTTTTGCATCAATAGTTTTTCCTGTTAATATTAAATCTAAAGCATTCACAAGTCCTATTAATTTTGGAGCTCTATAAGTTCCTGCGAAACCTGGGAATATTCCTAGTTTTATCTCTGGAAATGCAACTTTTGTTTTTGGATTTGTACTCATTACTCTATATTTACAAGCAAGGGCAAGTTCAAGTCCTCCACCCATACAAGCACCATTTATATAGGCAATTGTTGGGATTGTGAAATTTTCAAGTTTATTAAATATTTTATGAACTTCCATTAACGCATCATAAATATCTTTTTCATCTTTTAGTTGTTCAATCTCTTTTATATCAGCCCCAGCAATAAAAATATCTTTTTTTGCACTATCAATCAAAAGAGCTTTTATAGTGTGGTCTTGTTGAACTAGATTTAATTTTTCATCGAACTCTTTTAATACTTCAAAAGATAGTTTATTTATCTTTTCATTTTCTAAATCAAAAGTTATAGTTGCGATTTCTTGGTTAATTTCAAATTTTATGTTACTCATATTATATCTCCAATAAAAAAGAAGCACCTTGCCCGCCACCAATACATAGTGAGGCTAATGCTTTGTTTTTGTTTCTTCTTTTTAACTCTTTTAATGCTGTTAAAACAATTCGAGCTCCACTCATTCCAACTGGGTGTCCAAGGGCAATTGCTCCTCCATTTACATTTAAAATAGATTCATCAATCTCGCCAAGGGCACTAGAATTGAAAGTTTTTTGACAAAACTCTTCTGATTTAAAAGCTTCAAGATTTGCTATAACTTGTGCAGCAAAGGCTTCATTTATCTCAATTAAATCAATATCTTTAAGAGTAGTTCCTGTTTTATCAAAAAGTTTTTTTGTAGCATAAATAGGTCCTAAACCCATTCTATTTGCATCAAGTCCAGCGTAAGCATAATCTGTTATAAATCCAATTGGTTCAATGTTTAATTCCTTTGCTTTTGATTCAGTACAAATAATCAAACTACAAGCTCCATCTGAAACTTGTGATGAATTTCCAGCAGTTACAGTTCCACCAACTTTTTCAAAAATTGGGTTTAATTTATTTAAAGCTTCAATTGTTTGATTAAATCTTACTCCATCATCATTTGAGATAGAAGCATTTTTTGTCATTATTGGATGAATTTCATCTTTGAATATTCCAGACTCAATTGCTTTTTGAGCTTTTTTGTGGGAATTTAAAGCATATTCATCTTGGGCTGCTCGGCTTATTTTAAACTCATTTGCTAAGTTTTCAGCAGTAATTCCCATGATTTTTCCAGAAATTGGGTCAGTTAAACCAGAAATTAATCCAATAGTAGGTTTTAAAAATCTTAATCTAAAAGTTGTTAGAAGTTCAAATTTTTCAATGATTGATTTTGAATAGCTGAATTTTGTGATTAAATTTCTAAATTCATCACTATAAAGTAAAGGAATATTACTCATAGATTCCATTCCACCAACTAAATACAACTCACCTTGATTTGAGTTTATTTTTTCAATAGCACTTGAAATTGATTGCATTCCAGAAGCGCAATTTCTATGAACCGTGTATGCAATAGTTGATTGGGGAAAGCCAGCTCGAATAGCCATAACCCTTGCAATATTTGCAGCATTTGCAGGTTGGGCAACATTTCCCATGATTACTTCATCAAATTGTTTGTAATCCAAATCATTTCGTAAAACTAACTCTTTTGTAATAATTGCACCTAAAGTGTCAGCACTTACCTCATTTAGTTTTCCATTTGCTTTTGCGATGGGACTTCTAAGTCCATCTATTATGGCTATTCTTTCTTTCATTTTAAACTCCTAATACATACTATTTATAACACTTGAATATTTCTCTTCAATTTTAGCTCTACATATTTTCATAGAGGGAGTTAATTCTCCTGTTTCTATGGAAATGTTATTGGTTAAGATTTCGAATTTTACTATTTTTTCCCATTTATTTAGATTGGAATTCACTCTATTTATATGGTTTGAAATACTCTTTAGAATATCATCTTTGTTATAATATTCTTCTATAGTTAAATTTTTATTTAGTTTTTTTGCATTTTCATATTTTTCTCTATCCACAAAAAGTAGGGCAGTGGTATATTTTCTATTTTCTGAAATAACTACAGCAAATTCAATATATCTGTTTTTAGACAACTTTTGCTCAATTTCAACAGCATTTACATATTCTCCCGTTGAAGTTTTGAATATCTCTTTTGTTCGGCTTTTTATAAATAAATATCCATCTTCATCTAAATAAGCCACATCACCTGTGTGAAGCCAACCATCTTTATCAATTGTTTTAGCTGTTAATTGCTCTTGATTTAAATAACCTTTCATCAAAGCTGGACCTTTTACAAATAGTTCACTGTTTTCATTTATTTTAATTTGTGCACTTGGAATTACTTTTCCACAAGAGCCAACTTTGTTTGCCTTTGGATAATTTGTAGAAATCACAGGTGAAAACTCAGTCAAACCATATCCTTGATAAACTGGGACATTTATATTTACAAAGAATTGTGCAATTTCTTTTGAAAGAGGTGCTCCTCCACTTATTAGTTTTTCAAGTTTAGAACCAAAAATTTCTCTAAATTTTGAATAAACAAGTTTGTCATAAATCTTAAATAAAAGGGAGTTTCTATTTAGATTTTCTTTTAGTGCATAAGCAAATGCAAAAGAGGCGATTGCTCGACTAATAAATGGTTTTGTTGAAATATTTAGTTTGATTTTATTAAATATTTTCTCTAAAAGTCTTGGAACTACCGTCATAATTGTAGGTCGCACAACTTTCATAAGATTTGCAACATTTTGAACATCATCCACAAAATAGATACTAATTCCACGACTTAAATAATAACTCATAACAGTTCGCTCAAATATATGAGCCAAAGGAAGAACAGAAAGAGAAACTTCATGTTGTTCAAGATTTATCAAACTATTTATATCAAAAAGTTGCGAAACTATATTTTTATGGGTAAGCATCACACCCTTTGGAGTTCCAGTGTTTCCGCTTGTATAAATGATGGAAAAAATATCATCTTCCAATGCTTCAAAAGAAGTAAATCCAGTAGAATCACAAATCTGTTTTCCAATAACTAAAATCTCATCAAAATTATAGAAATTTGGCTCTTTTATACAAAAATTGTGTGTAATGAAAACTAAATGGGAATTCTCTTTTTCTATATCATTTAGTCTTTCTTGAGAATCTATAAACATGAACTTCATAGAAGAGTCTTTTATCTCAAAGTTTAAATTTTCACTAGAAATATTGGCAAAAATAGGAACACTAATAGCGCCCACTTGTAAAATAGCAAAATCAAAAATAAGCCAAAAAGGTGAAGATTTAGCAAAAATCCCAACCTTATCACCTTTTTGAATACCAAAATCTTTCAAAGCAAGGCTTAGACAAATAACTTTATTTTTAAAATCATTTGTTGAGATATTTGTATATTTTCCATTTGATAAATAGTTTAAAAAATATTCATTATCGTAGTTGATTGATATATGTAAAAAAAGTTCACTATAGGTTTTGAAGTTGTAATTTTCCATTTTAGCTCCTATGATACTTTATTAAGATAATTTTATAATGTTTAAGTTAATGAAAGGTTAAAAAATAATTTTGTAAAAAAATATAAAATTATTTTGAGTTGTTTTTATGCTAGTTGGGATAAAATTAAAAGAGCAAATAAAAATATGAGGTAAATTCATGAATTGTCCAAACTGCAACGAAAAAATTGAACTAACAACAAAAAGATATTTTAAAAGTCTTTTAGGAAAACATATTTGCCCAAATTGTTCTACTACATTTAGTTTAAAACACACGAAAACATATTTTTTATGGATATTTTTATCAATTGTTTTTGTGCTATTTAGTTCTTTATTTATAATCAATTTTGTCACAAATAAGGAGGTTTTAAATATTATTTATATGATTTGGTTGGTGATTTTATTTTTTGTTTGCAGTTTTATAGATAGAAAAATTGAAAATAGTTTGCCTACTCGTAGTATTTTAACTTCAAATAAAGAGTAATTTCCTACTCTTTATCCAATCTCATCTCTTCAAGAACTTCTAAAATATCTAAAGCATCTTCTTCTGTAAGGTTATTGTTTGCAATATCTAGTTCAACTTCATCAAAATATACTTTCATCTCTTCAAGATATTTAAGCTCATCCCTATCATCTTTTGAACAATCGCCACTATCAATAATATCCATCATCTCTTCTAGATTTTCGTCAAGTTCTGGGATTAACTCTTCTTTTAGTATTTTTGCAAGTTTTTCTATATTTGTCATTTTTTTTCCTTGATTTTTTTTAAATAAACTTCTTCACTTATGATATCTTTATTTGATTCAACTCTATCAATATAGGCAAGTCCAATTAAATGGTCATACTCATGTTGAAAAATTCTAGCTACAAAATCTTTAAAGACAATAGTTTTTTCTTCATCATCTGAAGTTTTGTATTTTACTTTTATTTTATTAAATCTAGGAACTCTGGCTCTAATTCCTGGAATACTAAGACATCCTTCCCAATCTCTGTTTTTGGCCCTTGAAGTTTTTATTATTTGGGGATTTATTAAAACTAACTCTTGCATCAATGGAGCATTTGGGTATCTATCATTTGGTTTTGATGAAATAATCATTATCTGCTTTGAAATAGAGATTTGAGGAGCAGCAAGGCCAACTCCATTTGATTTTTTTAAAGTATCACTCATAATTGAAATTATCTCTTTTGTCTCTTCACTTTTTACATCTTTTACTTTTTTAGCTTTTTTTCTCAAAACTTTTTCACCAAGTTTAGCTATTTTCATATTTGTTGAATCAATCATTTTAAAACCTTTTAATAAATATATACAAATATTAATTGTTTTAGATTGTACATAAAAATTAATTATGAAGTTATAATCTATTTATTCAGATACAATGTTTTTGTAATAGTACTAATAAATTTAAATAAAGGAAATAAAATGGCAAAAGGTAAAGACTCTCAAAAAGAAGTTAAGAAAAAATCTGAAAAATCTTTAAAAGAAAAAAGAAATGATAAAAAAGAGAAAAAATCTACTTTCTTAAGTAAATAGAAGCTAAGAAGCTTCTGTTTATTTATACTTTAATAACATAATATCCCACAAAATCAACACATATCTTTCCATCTTCAATTATTTGTGATTCTATTTTTATAGAAGCACTTTTTTTATTTTCTAATTTTTGTTTTAATATTTCTATTTCTTGAATAGATGGTTTTTTTGTATGGCAAATTATCTTTTTTATTACTGGTTTTCTAAAGCTAGTTTCATTTTTTATGATTACAATATTATTTGAATCAAAGCCTAACTCTCTTGAAACTAACCAACATACGCTCCATGCACTTATGATGCTTAAAGTTGATAAACTTCCACCAAAAGCTGTACCTTTGTCATTTATATTTGGCTCAAGTGGAGCTGTGGTTATTAACTCATTTATATTATAATCTTTGATTTGTAATTCCATCATTTTTGTTAGTGGAATCTCATTGTAAAGTTTATTTTGAAGTTCTTGTATCATTTTTTACTCTTTATTTTTTAATAGAATTTGATTAATTTTTTATTGTAACTTAATTATTATAGTACAAAAAACATATTGAGCAAAGAATAAATATTATGTACAATAATTGTACATCAATAGGATGATTATAGTACAATTATATAGTATAAGAAAATTATTTAATCTCTCTTTTTACCCATAGTGTAACTTTTGTTTACATAAATAAAGACTTGTACAATTCTTTACAAAAATTGTACATACTAATTTTTTTCTTTGTGATATAATAAACCAAACTTTCTAAAATAAAGAGGAGATAATATATGAGTTTATTAGCAAATTATAAAGCACATTCGCAAGAAAGACTTAATGAGGGTGGATTACCTGCATTACCTTTAACTGCTGAACAAACTGCTGAATTAGTAGAATTATTAAAAGCTAATCCTGTTGTTGAAGCTGAATACTGTTTAGATTTATTTACAAACAAAATCAACCCAGGTGTTGATGATGCTGCTTATGTAAAAGCTGCATTTTTAAATGACATTGTTCAAGGAAATGTAACTTGTTCTGTAATTTCTAAAGTTCAAGCAATTGAAATTTTAGGAACAATGATGGGTGGATTTAATGTTACTCCACTTGTTGAAGCATTAAAAATTGCTGAAGTTGCAGATGCAGCAGCAAATGAATTAAAAAATACTATCCTAGTTTATAATGCATTCAACGATGTAAAAGAATTAATGGACGCTGGAAATGCAAAAGCTAAAGAAGTTATCGAATCATGGGCAAATGCTGAATGGTTTACTAATAAACCTGCTTTAGAAGAAGAAATGACTCTAACTGTATATAAAATTCCTGGTGAAACAAATACAGATGATTTATCTCCTGCAACTGTTGCATTTACAAGATCTGATATTCCATTACATGCAACTGCAATGTTACAATCAAGAATGGAAAAACCATTAGAAAAAATGGCTGAATTAAAAACAAAAGGTCACCCTTTAGCATATGTTGGTGATGTTGTTGGAACTGGATCTTCAAGAAAATCAGGTATCAACTCAGTTCAATGGCATATGGGAAGAGACATCCCAGGTGTTCCAAATAAAAGAACTGGTGGGGTTGTATTAGGTTCAATCATCGCTCCAATTTTCTTCAATACTGCAGAAGATTCAGGATGTTTACCAATCGAAGCTTCAGTAGATGCTTTAGAAACTGGTGATGTTATTACAATTAAACCATACGCTGGTGTAATTGAAAAAGATGGTGCTGTTGTTTCTAAATTTACTTTAGCTCCAAATACATTAACAGACGAAATGAGAGCAGGGGGAAGAATTCCATTAATTATTGGTAAAGGTTTAACTGCAAAAGCTAGAGAAGCTTTAGGATTAGGTGCTTCAACTGCATTTATCGCAGCTTCTCAACCAGCTGATAATGGTAAAGGATTTACTCAAGCTCAAAAAATGGTAGGAAAAGCTTGTGGTGTTGAAGGTGTTAAACCTGGTATGTATGTAGAGCCAATCGCTACAACTGTAGGATCTCAAGATACAACTGGACCAATGACTAGAGATGAGATTAAAGAACTTGCTGCACTTTCTTTTGGTGCTGATATGGTTATGCAATCATTCTGTCATACAGCTGCTTATCCAAAACCAGCTGACATTAAATTAAGACATACTTTACCAGAGTTCATCTCTTCAAGAGGTGGAGTTACATTAAGACCAGGTGATGGTGTTATTCACTCATGGTTAAATAGATTATGTTTACCAGATACAGTAGGTACTGGTGGAGATTCACATACAAGATTCCCAATTGGTATTTCATTCCCAGCTGGATCTGGTCTTATAGCATTTGCTGGAGTTACAGGTATGATGCCTTTAACTATGCCAGAATCTGTATTAGTAAGATTCAAAGGTGAAATGCAACCAGGTATTACTTTAAGAGATTTAGTTAATGCTATTCCTTACCAAGCTATTCAAGATGGTTTATTAACTGTTGAGAAAAAAGGTAAGAAAAATGTATTTGCTGGAACAATTATTGAAATTCAAGGTTTACCAGACTTAAAAGTTGAGCAAGCATTCGAATTATCAGATTCAGCAGCAGAAAGATCAGCAGCAGCTTGTTCTGTTCAATTAGATAAAGAACCAATTATTGAGTATCTATCTTCAAATATTGCTTTAATTGAAAAAATGATTGAAGAGGGTTATGAAGACGCTAAAACTCTTCAAAGAAGAGCTGATAAAATGAAAGAATGGATCAAAAATCCAGTATTATTAACTCCTGATGCTGATGCTGAATATAAAGCAATCATCGAGATTGATTTAAATACAATTACTGAGCCAATCTTAGCTTGTCCAAATGATCCAGATGATGTTGATACATTAACAAACATCAATAATGATCCAAAAAGACTTAAAAAAATCGACGAAGTATTCGTAGGTTCTTGTATGACTAATATCGGATTATTTAGAGCTTTAGGAGAAGTACTTAAAGGTGAGGGTGAAGTTCCAGCTAAATTATGGGTTGCACCACCAACAAAAATGGATAAAGAGCAATTAACAGAAGAGGGTTACTACTCAATCTTTGCAGCAGCTGGTGCAAGACTTGAAATACCTGGATGTTCTTTATGTATGGGTAACCAAGCACAAGTATCTGAAGGTGCTGCTGTATTCTCAACATCTACAAGAAACTTTGATAATAGACTAGGAAAAGGTTCTCAAGTTTATTTAGGTTCTGCTGAAGTTGCTGCGGTTACTGCACTTTTAGGAAGATTACCATCTGTTGAAGAATATATGGAAATCGTACCTAAAAAAATTACAGAGAAAAACAGAGAGGGTGTTTATAAATACTTAAACTTCCACCAAGTTACTCCTGCACAATTAAAAAACTTAGTACACTCTTAATAGTTATTTTTAAGCTGTACAAAAGGGGAGAGGCTTTGCCTCTTCCCTTTTTTTTGTTAAAAATAAATTGCTAAATACCGAAATAATCATTCTATCAAAGAGAAACGGCTAAAATTTTATAAAATTATTAATAGGATTGTGATGAATACTTTTTTTTCAATGGAAGAACTTAAAAACTATGCTTTTATAGTAATAGGTTCAATTTTTTTATCTCTATCAGTAGTTGGCTTTTTTGCACCTAACGAACTAATTACTGGTGGTTCTGCTGGTCTGGCATTATTAGTTCACTATATGACAAATCTAACAATTGGAACTATTATTGTTTTGATTAATTTACCTTTGATATTAATAGGGATTAAATATCTTGGGAAAATGTTCGCTGTTCGAACTATTTTGACTATTATTTTAATATCTGTATTTATTGATTTTTTAACTCAAATAGTTCATGTAAAACCTTTTGTTATGGATGATGCTTTGGGCGCAATATTTGGTGGTATTTTTGTAGGTATTGGCTTAGCCTTTACTATTAAAGGAAATTCTACAGCTGGTGGTTCAACAATATTGGCAAGAATTATTTCATCAAAAACAGAGATTAAACCAGGTCAAGTTATTTTGGTAATTGATTTTTTGATTATTTTTTCATCTTTATTTATACTTGAAGATACAAAAAAAGTATTATGGAGTATAGTTAGTATTTATATTACTGCAAAAATAATCGATGTTATTTTAACTGGTAATTTAAATAAAAAAGTAGTTTATTTAGTAACTCAAAAGACTCAAATTCTTAAAGAAATTATAAGAGAAGAATTAGGTCCTGAAGGAACAATAATAAGAGGTGATGGTCTGTTTGATAATCAAGATAAAAAAATGATTTTAATTGTAGTAAAGGTAGATAAACTACAGAAATTAAGAGAGATTGTGAAGAAAAATGATCCAGATGGATTTTTAATAATCACAGAAGCTACTGAAATGCTTGGAAGAGGACATTGATTAATATAAAATGAACACTACTTTTTATACACTTCAAAAAGTTATAGTTTATTACTAAAATATATAAAAAGGGGCTACATGAAAAAGAAATCGTTATTTAGAAATATCGGATTTCAAATTTTGATTGCGATGATTTTGGGTACTATTGTAGGTGTTATGATGGGTGAGGGTGCATCTGTGTTTGCTCCTTTAGGTACAATATTTATTCATTTAATTAAAATGTTAGTTATACCATTAATTGTTATTTCAATTATTTCTGGTGCTGCAAATTTAAGTGATAGTCCAAGTGCTGGAAAAGTAGGAATCGGAACAATTACTTTTTTCCTAGTTTCTTCTGCTTTTGCCGTTGCAGTTGCAATTTTTGCTGGTGAAATATTTAAGCCAGGTGTTGGACTTGATTTAAGTAGTGTTAATCATATGTTCTCAAATCAATATGCGGATAAAGGTCAATTACCAAGTGCAATTGAAACAGTAATTGGAATGATTCCTACAAATATATTCCAATCTCTTATTGATGCAAATATTCTTCAAATTTTAGTATTTTGTCTATTTTTTGGTATTGCTCTTTCAAAAGTACCAAAAGAAAAAAGTGTTGGAATTTTAAATGGCTTAGAGGCAATAACTCAAGCATTAATTTGGATGGTAACAGTTGTGATGTTCCTAGCTCCAATTGGGGTATTTGGTCTTATGGCTGATTCTGTTGGTACTTATGGTTTTGATATGTTGGAACTTGTTGGAAAATTATTTATTGTATATATTGGAGCTTTATTATTTTATGGATATGGATTTTATCCTTTATTAATAAAATTATTTTCAAAAATGCCAGTACTTGAATTTCTTTCTGCTATGAAAAAACCTCAAATTGTGGCACTTTCAACAGCTTCATCAATGGCAACACTTCCTGTTAATATGAAAACTTGTGAAGATGATTTAAAAATCTCTAAATCAACATGTTCATTTGTTCTTCCTTTGGGTGCTACTATTAATATGAGTGGAAATGCTATTTATTATGGTTTAGTGGCAATTTTCTTTGCTCAAGTTTATAATATAGATTTAGGTTTTGGTGCTTATGTAGCTATTATCTTTACTGCAACTATTGGTGCAATTGGGCAAGCTGGAGTTCCAGGTCCTTCATTTTTAGTGGTTGCTGTATTAATTGCTGCTGGTATTCCAATAGAAGGTTTACCTTTACTTTTTGCACTAGACAGAATGTTTGATATGACAAGAACAACTTTAAATATCACAGGTGATGCCGTTTGTGCTGTTATAGTTGATAATTTTAATAATAAAAAAGATAAATTAGAAGCAGTATAAAAAAGAAGAGTTTAGACTCTTCTTTTATCTATTTTAAAAACTAACTTATAAATCTTATTTCCCAACACGGAAATAAACAATCCAAATAATATTAAAATAGCTCCTATTTCCTCTATTTGATTTAGTTGCTCATTAAGTAAAATATTCGAACTAATAATCCCAATAACAGGTATAACTAATGCAAAAGGTGTAACAACAGCAGAGTTATAGTTTTTAAGTAACCAACCCCAAATAGTAAAAGCTACCAAGGTAGAAATATACCCAGTATATGCGACTGAAGCCCAAGTTTTAACACTAGAGTTTAATAATAAAGTTAAAGGCTCATGTGATTCATAAATATATGAAAGTATAAATAATGGAAGTGGTGGAATTAAACTTACCCAAACCATAAAATGTAAAAGATTTACATCTTTTATCTGTTTCATAATTACATTTGATATTGACCAAAAAACAGCAGCACTTAGTATTAAAACTATACCTAAAAGAGTGATATTTGTATCAACTGTAAAAAAGAAAAATCCAAAACCATAAAGAGCAATCATCATACCTATTAGTTGTGCATTTGAAACTTTTTCTTTAAAAATAATCATACTAAGGATTATTGTAAATATAACTTGTGCTTGTAAAAGTAAAGATGAAATTCCAGCACTTGCATCTGCTTTCATGGCAATAAATAAAAATGAGAATTTTAAAACACCTAAAAACAGTCCTACTCCTAAAACATTCCAAACAGATGTTTTAGGAAAAGGTATAAAAAATACAGCAGGAATAGCCACTATGAAAAATCTCAAAGATGAAAAAAGTATAGGAGGTAACTCTTCTAATCCGAATTTTATAACTGAGAAATTAACTCCCCAAATTAAAACAACAATTAATGCTAATAATGTACTTTTTAAATTCATCCTCTCTCCTTAAAATGAGTATTATAGAGAATGAATTAAATTAAATATAGTAAAAAATTGCTATTTTAATCCATTAACTATATTTATTGGTTTTTTCCCATCCAATACTCTTTTTGCATTTAATGCAGCTTTTTGTCTCATTTCAAAATAAGCTTTATCACTATAAAAAGCAGAGTGTGGATTTATAAGAAATCTTCCATCAAGCCAACTCTCTTTTGCTCTCCATGCATCTATCATCAAACCATTTTTTGGTGGTTCACTTGGAAGAACATCAAGATTTACACAATTTAGATGTCCAGATTTTAAAGGCTCATAAAATACATCTAAATCTTTTACAATAGGACCTCGTGCTGTGTTTACTATTGATGCACCTTTTTTCATTTTTGCTATAAACTTTTCATCAACTAGGGCATTTGTTTCAGCGTTTAAAGGGCAGTTTATAGAGATGATATCACAAGTTGCAAGTAGTTCATCTAAGTCATCAACTCTTTTAGCTCCTAACATCTTTTCTGTTCCACTTGATAAATAAGGGTCATAAAAATATGTTTCAAATCTCAAAGCATTTGCTTTTAAAATAACGCTTCCACCAATTCTTCCAGCTCCAATTACTCCAAGTTTATAATCACTATTTCTTTTGATATTACTAAGAGTATTTGATTGCCAAGAACCATCTTTATAATCTCTACATAAATAGTCATATCTTGTAATTCCACGAGCAATATTCATAATCATTGCAATTGCAGTATCACTTACTTCGTCAGTTCCATAATCAGGAGTATTTGAAGCATAAATGCCTTTTTGTTTGATATATTCCAAATCTTCAAATACATCATAACCAACTCCATATCTAACCAGAGCTTTTAGATTTGGTAATTTATCAATAAATTCATTTGTTATTTTTTTATGCCAAACTAAAAGTACTTCTATTTTCTCATGTAGTTCAGATGATAATTCCTCACCTAAAACCTCTTTTTCTATATAAGGGTCAGTTATTTTATCTGTTATAAATACTCTATTCAATTTCTTTCCTTCAATTAATATTGAAGATAGATTACTATTTCATTTATTAGAATTAGATAATATTTTAAAGTATACAAAGAAAAAAGATCTTATGCTTAACAGTGCAGAAGTGATATTTTTCCTTTAAATTATAGAAATTAAAATTAAATGTTTTATGGCACTAATAAAACTGCACTATTACACAAGTCATCACTTTCAAATTTTGTAATATCACCAGCTTTTAATCCAGGAACTGGAAATAATCTTACAGTTAATGGCTTATTTAATCTAAATGCCATAGTTCCAGTATCTCTACAAATATCAGCAATCTTTTCAACACTGGTATTTCCCTCAATAGGAACAGTATCAAGTCCAATTCCACAAACCGATGAGTATGTAAGAAGTGAGCGTATTTCAAATTCATTATTTTTTGTAGCAAGTGCCAAGCCTTCATCTTCAACAACTGCTAACATTAGTCCAGAAAAACCAATAAGCTCACAGCCTTTTTGAGCTTTGAACACTTTTGTTAAAAGTGCTGAAGCTTCAATAGTACCAGAAGCTCCAAAATATGGAACACCCAAAAGTTTATATACATCTACCATAGATGAACAGTTTTTAGAAGGAGCTGCTGAAGTATCAATTCCTGCAAATTTTCTTTTAAAGTTATGTTTAAAATTATGTACTATTTTTAAAATATCATTTATATGATATTGTAAAGAATTACTCATGATTTCATATGAACTTTGCCAGTTTTTATTATGGTCTTTTTCTTCAGGCAGACTTTTTAAAGCCACTACTAGTAAATCAGGGGTTTCAAGTCCTAATGCGAAACAATCTTCATCGTTACTATTATGATAAGAAGCTGGAAAGTAGGGGATTAATGGTTTACAGTTATAATTTATAGTAAAGTTAAAATTACCCTCACCATTTGGTGTTATTTTGGCTATTTCTTTAACTACTTTTGCACACTCTAAGGTTTTAATTGCATCTGGAACTCCCAACTCATCAACTCCAACATTAACACAAACATTACACAAATCTCCAAATCTTTGTACTAGTATTGGCAACATTTCTATTTCATTTGAAGTTTTTGCTTCACCTATTGCAAATCGTATTCTAATATCTGGCATAGAATCGCTTTTTAATAAATCAGATAAAAACTGCATATCTTTTATAGCACTTTGCAAAGTTGATGTATCAAGATACTCTCCAAAAGCATTGGTAACTATTCTTATACTTTGAACTGTATATCCCTTTTGGTTAAACTCTTTTGATAAGTCTCCTCCAAATAATGAAGCCTCTTTTATTTTCTCTTCCCAAGTTGATTTATCTTTTGAAAAAGTTAAAAAAGAAGTTATGGTTCTGATTTTACATAAATCTTTGTTTTTTAAATTGTCGTTCATTATTTTTTTAAAACTCTTTTTGAAGTATCAAAAACCATCTCGTAGTATCTATTACTGTTAAATTCAAACTCTTGAATAACATCAAGTCCTAATTTTCTTTTGTGAGCAGCATAAGAACGCTCATTGATTACATTTACAAAAGTTACTAAAATAGGGTATCGCTTAGACATAGACTCTAAAGCAAAATCAAAAAGCTTTTCTAAAAGTCCGCTTCCTCTTACACTTTTATCTATACAAACAGGTCCATATTGGTAAGAATTATCTACGCTTAAAGGTTGTCCTAAATAGTTAAGTTTTGGTAAGTCTTTTATCATATGAACAAACATTGGCCATTTTGACCAAAACTGCCAAGAAGCTGACATTACATATCCAAGAACTGTATCATCTTCAACAGCTATAAAAATTCCTTGTTCTTGCTCAATGATCGCTTTAAGTTCTTCAGGAGTAAATCCAGTAGTTACAAATCCATCTTTTTTATCATCTTCTGCAATAGTTGCTAGTTGGTATTTTGCGTGTAGTTTTAAAATATTATCTATATCTTTTATTTGGGCTATTTTTAATTGCATCTTTGTCTCCATAAAATTGATAAGCAAAGTATACAATCAAATTTTTTTATTGTCATTAACCTATGTTAATTTTTCATCTCTTTTCTAATTCTTGATAAAGCAACATCTGTAATACCTAAATATGAAGCAATATGATAGTTAGGAACAGCATCTTCTATCATTGAATAATCACTTAAGAATTTTTCATAACGCTCTCTTGCACTTAAAAGTAAAAAATCAGCTTCTCTTCTCTCTTTTTTGATGATTAAATTTTCGTAAATACGCAATAACAAATCATTCCACTCTTTATATTTTTCGCCCAGTTCTAAAAGTTTTTTATAGGGAATATAAAGTGTTGTAAATGAACTAAGTACCTCCACACTAAAAGGAGAACCAGTTCCATGTGATACAGCAGATATACTACTTAACAGATGTCCTTTTTTTTCTGCAAAAGATTTGTTAAACTCTTTTCCTTTTTCAGTAAGATAATAATATCTAGCTAATCCATCAATTAAAAAATAAAAATCTTCAACCTTATCATCCATATAAAAAAGATGTTCACCTTGTTTTAATGTTTTTGTTTTGAAATATGGTTTTGCAATTTCCCAGTTAACTTTTGAAATAGGAGAAATATTATTAAGTATTGGATATAAAATATCAAATTGTTCTTCAAAAGTTAAAGGCATTATTTATTCCTATAATTAACATTTGCACTCCAATAACAGCTAGAATTAATCCCATTAATCTTGTAACTAAACTAAGACCTTGTTCTCCCACAATAGATATAATTTTAGTACTAAATATGAAACAAATATAAGTAATAATACATAAAAGTGCAAATACAAAAACAGTAATTACAATTTCAAGCCAACCTCCACTTGCTGAATAATTCATAGCAGTTGCAATGGTTCCAGGTCCTGCTAATAAAGGCACAGCTAAAGGAGATATTGAAACTTCTGTATCTTCACTTTCTTGGGCTGTATGTAGTTTAGAATTCGAACCTTGTAACATATGATAACCAACTAAAAATATCAAAATACCACCAGTTATTTTTAAAGCAGGAAGAGTTATTCCAAACAAATTAAAGATAGATTTTCCTAAAACTGCAAATAAAACTATTATTATAAAAGTTATGAATAATGATTTTCTAGCAATCTGTTTTTGTACAGAAGCTTTTCTATCTCCTGCAAGGGCTACAAAAACTGTAGTGTTTGCAATAGGATTCATTATGGCAAAAAAAGCCATAAATACTGTAAGTGCGTGTTCAAGTGGTAAATTCATATTATTTTTCTTATCTTTAAAGCTTCGATTACTATTTCTTTTCTATATTTTAATTGTTCTTTTGAAATATCAGCATTTAATGCGAAAAACCACACTTTATCTTTACTTTGTATATAACCAACATACCAGCCAATTTTCCCTGACCAACCAGATTTAGCTTTGAGTATATAGTCTTTTGTCTCTTCATCTGTCAATATTTTTTTGGTGATGTCTATATATTTTTGATTAAAAGGTAAATCATTGTTATATAACTTTTTTAGAAACTCTATTTGCTCAATCGCAGATATTTTTAAATCACCATCCAACCAAAAAGTTGTTACATTTTCACCTGTTTTTTCATTACCATAGTGAAGTTTTTTTAAATAAGTTAGATATTTGTCATTACCAATTTTTTTTGCAAATATTTGATAACACCACACACATGAGTACTTAATTGCACTTTGTAAAGTTTGATCTTTATTCCAAAAATCATAAGACCTTATTATTCCATCCCATTTTATGATTTCATTTTCATCTTTTATCACTTGTTCTTGTAATGCGATTAGTGTATTTGGTATTTTAAAAGTTGAGGCAGGAATATATTTTGTTATTGCTCTTTGTTTATTATATATATACTCTTTTTTCCCATCTAAAGATGAAATAACAAGTGTTCCATTGATTTGCGTTTTATCAAAAATAGTTTTTATATCTTTATCATTTGCAAAGGCACAATTAAATACTAAATTTATTAGTATAGTTATTTTTAAGATATTCATTTTAATTTTATAGGAAGCAAATTTAAAAAACTCAAAGCTTCTGGAAGGGAAAATAAAGCATCTTTTATATCATTTTGTTTTGGATCAATAAGATAATTTTTCGCTGTTTCAAAGTTTGCTTTTTTTAGATTATTATTTATAAAACTTGTTAGTTCTAAATCGCAAGTTTCAAAAAGTGCTCGTTCAAGATTACACTCTTCAAAGCCAGTATCTCTTATTAGTGAATTCACAAATTTCATTTGTCTTAAATCAAGTAAATGAAAAGAGTTTTGAGAAAGATTACAAGAGTTATAAGTTACATCAAAAGGTTCTTGACAACTACTCCAAGAGATACCTATGAGTTTGCAGTTTTCAAATGTAACATCATTAAAAGTGCAAGATTTCAATGATGCTAGGGATAAATCACAGTTTGTAAAAGTGCATTCAGTGAACTTACAGCCATAAAAAATAGCTTTAGAAAAGTCGCATTTTAGAAAAGTACAGTTATCAAAATAGATAGAATCTAAGTTTTTATCATCATACTCTAAAAATTCTTCTTCCCAATAATCATTTGTATTAAACATATCACTCTTCTTTTTTTGAATGGATTTTATCCAATTAGAAATTAAAAAGACAAAATAATCTTTATCAGTTTTACTCACTTAAATTTTTAAATAAAATTTTAAAACATGCTCCCTTATAAGGGTTATTGTTATATTCGAAATTTTCATTGCAAACACTAATATTTCCAAAATATCTTTGAGTGATTATTTTATAGCTTATTGATAAACCCAATCCTGTTCCTTGAGATTGATGTTTTGTTGTAAAATACGGCTCAAAAATTTTATTCATAAGAGAATCTTTAATCCCTCCACCACTATCTAATATTTTTAATTCTAAATTTTTATCATCTATTTTTTCTGTAGATATAAATAACAATCTATCTGCTTCTACTACTACATCACTTTTTAATATATCTTTACTATTATTTATTATGTTTATAAGTGCTTCAGTTAATTCATTGATATTGCCATCAATACTTAAATCATCTTTTAAATCTAAAATTGTTGTTATATAGTTATTACTTAGGGAAGCACCTGTAATACTTAAAGTATTTTCAACAAGATTTATAATACTAATTTTACGAATAAATATTTCAGGTTTTAGGAAATTTCTAAAATTATCAATCGTATCTGAAAGATAATTTGCTTGTTTAAGAATATTCTCTTCACAAGTATTTATATCATTTTTTTCTACCCCTAATATTTCAGACTTCATTTTTAGGCCACTTATACTTGTTGTAATTACACTTAAAGGTTGTCTCCATTGGTGGGCAATATTTCCTATCATTTCTCCCATTGAAGCTAGCTTTGATTGTTCTTCCATAATTTTTAAATTTGAAATATCTTTTAATGATAAAAGAATATTTTTTTTATTAGGAAGTAAAGTTGCACTCATATTAACAGTAACAACTTTTTTGTCATTAAGAATATAACATTTTTCAATATTTTCCACATGTCCAATCTCAATAGCTTTTTTTATTGCTAATTCATTTATTTTTTTATCTTCAGAAGCAGTTAAATCATTGTAATTTATTGATAATAAATACTCTTGTGAATATCCTGTCAAATCTAAAAATGCCTTATTAAATTTCAAAAAATTCATATCTAAATCTATAATAACAATACTGTCATGACTAAAATCAAAAATAATCTCAAGCTCATCTTTTTGTAATTGTAATTGTAATTCATACTCTTTTTGCAAAGATATATCTTTTATTACATTTATAAAATAGTCTGGTTCACTAGTTGAACTGTTTCTTACAAGAGAGGATGTTAAATTTATCCAAATTATTGATTTATCTTTTTTATAATAACGCTTATTTAGTGAATAGTTATTGATTTCACCTTTTAATAACCGAGCAATATAAACTAAATCTTCATCTAAATCATCAGGATGTGTTATATCTTTAAATTCTGACTCAATTAATTCTTCTTTTGAATAACCAACAATTTCACAAAACTTATTATTTACTTTTAGCCATCTACCATTTAGTGAAAGATGGGCAATTCCAACAGCTGCTTGTTCAAATGTATTTTCAAATAATTCTAATGTTTCAGTTAATGCACTATTTTTTTCTTCAAGATTTTCATTTATTTTTTTTATTTCAATAGTTTTTTCATTAACTAGATTTTCTAAATTATTATTTATATGTTCTAGTTCTAATTTTGCTTTTATTAACTCATTAGATTTTGTTTCTAGCTCTTCATTTACAACAGTGAGCTCTTCATTTGTACTTTGAAGCTCTTCATTTGAAGATTGTAACTCTTCATTACTTGACTGGAATTCTTCATTAGTACTTTGAAGTTCCTCATTTGAAGATTGTAAATCTTCAACCGCTGATTGAAGTCTCTCTTTTGTTTCTATTAATTCAAGTTCTAATTCTTGGATATTTACTCTATTATAAGTATCAAATAAATCTCTATTTTCACTTGTTAAATCTATAGTTATATTATCTTCGTTTTCTTTAAAAATAATGCATAAACTCTCTGTCTTAGAGTGATTTTCTGTTATAGGAAGAACATCAATTTGTAGATTTTTTTCTTTATTTAATTTGATATTTAGTTTAACTATCTCATTTTCTCTTCTAGCTTTTATAATGGCAGTTCTTACATCTACTCTTATATTATCTTTTAAAAAAGAGAATAATTCTTGAGTAAATCCACCTTTAGGTAGTTTCATATAATTATCTAATTCACCTTGTGTGTAGACAATATTATTTTCTTTATTTATAATAATATAATTTTGAATATATTGATTTAATATAGTTTGACATAGAGAATCTTGCAAATGATTTCTATTTTCATCTTTTTTTATAGGAATTGTATTTGATGTAAATTTTTTGTGATTATAAGCTAAATTATCATAACTAGGAGAAGATGCTGATAAATCTTTTTTAAAAATTTTACTTTTACTATTTACACTAGAAAAAAGATTTGTAAGATTAATAGTACTTTCGCTTTTTCCTAAAAAAAGAAAACCGTCTTTTCTTAAGACATTGAAAAATATAGAAAAAATTCTTTTTTGAAGAGTAGGATTAAAATAGATAAGTAAATTTCTACAGGTAATTAAATCCATGTTTAAAAACGCAGGATCTTTTATAATATCATGTTTTGAAAAGATAATTAAATCTCTAATATCCTTAGATAGTTTAAACTCTCCATCTTTTTTTTCAAAATATTTATCTAAAATAATTTGACTAAGATCTTTTAAATCATCTTCTAAATAGCTTCCTTTTCGGGCAATTGATATGGCTTCTGTTGATATATCAGTTGCAAAGATTTGGATTTTGTTATTTAAGTCGTTTTTTTCTAATATCTCATGTAAAACAATAGCTATAGTATATGCTTCTTCACCTGTAGCACAACCTGAAACCCAAACTCTAATAGGTTCATTTTTTTCTTTTTTTAATAAAAGATCTTCTACTGTTTTTTCTAACTCTATAAAAGCATCTTTATCTCTAAAAAAAGATGTTACGATTACTAATAACTCTTTATGTAATAAAAAGACTTCTTTTTCAGAATGTTTTAAAAAATCAATATAATCACTTAGGTTATTTCTTTTATTTAAAATCATTCTTCTTTTTATTCTTCTTTGAATAGTACTAGTTTTATAATCGCTAAAATCTGTATTTGTTTTATCAAATAAAATACTATAAATTTTATTTAGTTGATTGGCATAATCTTCTTCTTTATCTAAAATAAATGAATCTTTTAGAATAGTTTGTAACTCTAAAGCAATATTATCAGGTGGCAAAACTAAATCTATATGATTTGTATTTATTGCTGATTTTGGCATTTCAGGATGAATAGCTGTTGATTCTTCTTGGGCAATTGTAATACCACCTGAATTTTTTATAGCTTCAATTCCTTTTGAGCCATCATTTCCTGCTCCTGAGAGTATAATACCAATTGCTTTATCTTCTTTATTTTTAGCAAGAGAGATAAAAAATTTGTCTATAGAAGGAGTAAAATAAGCTTTTAAAGAAGGTTGAATTAATTTAAAACAGTTTTTTTCTATAATTAAATCATATTTAGGTGGACAAATATATATTTTATCTGACTTGATAGTTTCATTGTTTTCTATCATAGATATGGGTATTGGTGATACTCTTGATAAAATTTCTAGAATTTCAGTAGGTTTTTGTGGATCTAAATGTTGAGTAATTACATATGTAAAAGCATCAGATGATGTTATTTTACTTATTAACGATTTTATAGGTTCCAATCCACCAGCACTTGCCCCAATTGCAACAATAGTAAAAGTCTTATTTCCATTCATCTAAAATTTCCTTATGCAACCATGCTTATTTTTGTAAATGAAAATTATAATAATACTATTTAAAAAAGAGTAAAATGAGAATCTTAATGTACAAATACATAATAACATAATAAAATATAATCAATATCACATTTGTTAATTGTCACATTTTAAAGCTTTTCTATTTATTTTTAGTGTAATACTAAATATAAAAATAATTAAGGAAACAACCACAATAGTCGCTCCACTTGGTAATGAAATATAAAAAGAGGCAAAAAGACCAACAATTACAGCTAAAACTGCAAAAAATACTGCTAAAAAACAAGTTATAAAAAAACTCTTTTCAAATTGCATTGCTGAAATTACTGGCATTATCATTAATGCACCTATTAATAATACACCAATTATTTTTATGGATAAACCAATAGTTATTGCCACAAGTGATACCAACATATAGTTTAAAAAACCTACATTTATTCCAGATGCTTTTGCAACTTCTTCATCAAATGCCACAAAAAGTAGTTTTTGATAATAGTTTGCAATAAAAAGTGCAGTAGCAGTTCCAAATATTAAAATCGTATAAATATCTTCTTGTGAAACGGCAACAATTGAGCCAAAAAGGTAATCAAAAAGTGCCACATTAAAAGAGTGTGATAATGAGACAATAATAATTGCAATGGCAAGTGAACCAGATAGAAATATTGATAAAATTGAATCCGAATAAATATTATGATTTTTTCTTAAATATTCTATTATTAGTGATGCAAAAAGAGCTATTATAATTGCACTAAATGTTGTTGAAATTGAGAATAAAAAACCAAGAGCAACACCAAGTAAGGATATATGAGCTAAAGAATCAGAAAGCATAGAATATCTTCTAACCACAACAAAAGTACCTAAAGTTGGTGCTAAAATAGCTATAAAGATTCCTGCAATAAAAGCTCGTATCATAAATGAATATTCAAAAATTTCCATATAATTCCTTAGTGATGATGACAAATAATATTACTATTGATGCCATAGATTTTACTCATTTGTTCATCGTTAAGTATTTCATGTGCAGAATGACATGATAAAAGTGTTTGGTTAATACATAAAACTCTTTTAATATCATTTACAATTACACCCAAATCATGGGTTACAAAAAGTATTGTAATATTCTCTTGTTTATTTAATTTGTTCAATAATTCATAAAATTTAGCTTGTGAATGTGTATCAACACCTGTATTTGGTTCATCAAGAATGAGAATCTCAGGTTTGCTAATAAGTGCTCGAGCTATCATTACTCTTTGTCTTTGACCTCCTGAAAGCTGTGAAATTCTTCTATTTTTTAAATCTGTAATTTCAATTTTTTCCATAATATTTTGAATATGTAAACTCTCTTCTTTTGAAATCTTTGAAAATAAAGAACTTTTATGGGCTAATCCTAAATTAATCACTTCTTGAACAGTTATCGGGAAGTTATTATCTATTAAAGTAGCTCGCTGAGGTACATAGGCAATCTTATGATATTGTTTAAATAGTGATTGTTCATAATTAAATAGTTTTATATGTGCATTTGAGGGTTGAATCAATCCTAATAATATCTTCATTAAAGTGCTTTTGCCACCACCATTTGGACCAATGATGGCAGCATATTCACCTCTTGATATTTCAAATGATATATTTTGTAAAATATCTTTATATGTTAGATTTTTAACATCAATTATAATATCAGAGAATTTTATTGACAATTCATTGCACTTTTTAATTTGATTAAATTTGTTGTCATAATATCAATGAAACCTATGTTTTTTGTATTTTCTTCTTGTGTTATATTTTCAACTGGTCTTAATGCATCAGTTTTTACATTTGCTTCTTGGGCAATTGTTTTAGCTGTTTTATCACTTGCAAATTCTTCAAAAAATACTGTGTTTATATTTTCAGTTTTAACTATTTTTATAAGGTCAGCAATTTGTTTTGCAGATGGTTTTTCATCAGGTGACATTCCAGAAATTGAATATTGAGTTATTCCATAATCATCTGCTAAATATCCAAAAGCATCGTGATTTACAACAACTTTTTTGTTTTTACAAGTTTTTAATACTTGATATTCTTTTTGTAAAGTTGTGATTTTTTCAAGATAAATTGAGGCATTTTTTTCATAAACTTCTTTATTTGCAAGGTCTTTTTTAATCAAAAGTGTTTCAACATTTTTTATCATTTTAATATAGTTATCAAAACTAAGCCAATAGTGTGGGTCATAAGTTTTACCATCATCGAACTCTTTGTGGGTTGCTAGTTTTACATGTTTACTCATGTCATATGTTTTATTTTCAATATCCATTGATTTGATTATTTTTACACTCCAAGGCTCCATAACTTCACCACTTGTAATAAAAATATCACTTTTTGATAAAATAGCCATATCTTTTGGATTTGGTTCAAACTCATGTGGTTCTGTTCCAAATGGAATTAGATTATTAAGAGTAATATTTTGTCCTCCAACTTCTTTTACTACACTATATAATGGATATATTGTTGTAGTAACTGTGATTTTTGCAAATAACATTGTTGATGCTAAGATACTCAAGCCTAAAATTTTTTTTAACATTTTATTCCTTTTTGCAACTGAGTTGCATTTATTTTGGGAATAATACATCGGATAATCTTAAATGCGACTTAGTTGCAAAAATAAAATATATTTTAAAACAGATTGATTAAAGTAGAGTGATTTATTGAGTTGCATTATCCCAATTACTAATAAATTTAGCATCTTGGGATAATATTTTTAGGGCTATTTACTTACTATTTCACTAATTTGAATTTGAGCTTGAGCATTTGTATAGTTTGGAATATCATCAACTAATCTTTGAGCATGTGGTCCAAAGGCTGTTTGAAAAGCTTCAATTGAATCAAAAGTCATAAAAACCATGGCAACAAAAGCAGGAGCTTCTTCAATAGAGGCTCCAACTAAACCAAAACTTACTTGAATATCTTTTAGTGCATCGCCTAATAATTGCGAAATTAATGGGATGTGTTTATTACAATAGTACTCTTTATCAAATGTCACATCTGCTGAGTTTGGATACATTACACTTACATTTATCATGATATTTTCCTTTTTATAATTGATTTGAAAAGTTTAAACTAATAATGCAAATACTTAATATGAGTTAAGCGTGATTACATGGTGTAAATTCTACTTTATTTATTTTAGTGATAGCTTAAAAAAAATCTTTGTTAAATTCTTAATGTATTGTTTGCTAAAATCAATAAAACAAAAGGAAATATCTTGATAAAACAACTTGGTCTTTTTACACTATCTTTAATATCTATCATAGTTATTTATATTTTTTTATTGGGAGAAAATAAAACTATTGAAATAATAAAAGATGATTATCTTTATCTTTTGAGTTTAATTCCCATGGGATTGATTTATTTATATTTTCGATTTAAATTAAAAGATTATGAGTTGATAGATTTTAATAAAAATGCCAATTTGTCTTTTCGTACTTCTATTGTGATTTTTCTTGTTTTTGAAGTTATTGATTATATTCAAGAAGATGGATTTATTGGGATGATTTCCCAATGGTTTTTTTATTGGGTTATGGGTTTGATTGCTTTGTTTTTGATAGAAATTATAAACTATCTTAAAAATTATGTATTAATAAAAAAGGCTATAAAATGAAAAAGTTTGATTTAATAATAATAGGAGCAGGAAGAGCTAGTAATTTAGCTGTTAGTGCTGGAAAAGCTGGAAAAAAAGTTGCAGTAATTGAAAAATCTACTTTAGGTGGAACTTGCCCAAATAGAGGTTGTGTTCCTTCAAAACTTCTAATTGGTTATGCACATGTGGCAAATGCTATTAAAGAATCAAATAGACACTTTATAAACTCAACAATAAATAATATTGATATAGAAAAAATCTTCTCTAAAACAAATAATTATATTTCAAAAATAGATGGAAGATATAATAGTAGATTTAATGAAAATGTAGAAGTTTTCAAAGGTACAGGTTTTTTTATTTCAGATAATGAAGTAGAAGTAGATGGACAAAAATTAACAGCGCCTAAGATTGTAATAGCCACAGGAACAAAACCTAAAATGCCTGAACATGAAAAGGCTTGGACAAGTGATGATATTTTTCCTTTAGAAGGTAAAATTCCAAAATCAATTACAATTGTGGGGTCTGGATTTATAGCTTGTGAATTAGCAGGCTTTTTCTCAGCTATTGGAATAGAAACAAAATTACTTGTACGAAGTCAAAATATCTTAGGAAATGAAGATGAAGAAATAGCTTCAATCTTTAAAAAAGAATTTAGCCAAAAAGTAGATATTGAGTTTGATACAAGCGCAATTGATGTTGAGTACCAAGATGAGCAATTTTCTATGATTTTAGAAAATACAAATGGTCAAAAAAAACAACATAAAAGTGAAGCTTTACTTTATGCAATTGGAAGAGAATCAAATACTTCAAGTTTAAAACTAGAAAATACTTCTATTGAGATAAACGAAAGAGGCTATATAAAAAGAGATATTTTCTTTGAAACAACAGCAAAAGGTGTTTATGTAGTTGGCGATGCAGCAGGAGTTTATATGCTTCAACATGCAGCTGCATATGAAGTAAATCACTTAAGTAAGATTTTACTTGAAGAGTGTAAAGAACCTTTAAATTTCAAATATATGCCCCATGCAGTTTTTACAGATCCAGAAATTGCAAGTGTAGGACTTACTGAACAAGAAGCAAAAAAATTAAATATCCAATATGTAGCTACAACAACAAATTGGTTAGCAAGTGCAAAAGCAATGTCCACAAGACTGAAATATCCAGTTACAAAGTTTATAGTTAATCCAAAAAACTATGAAATTTTAGGTTGCCATATGATTGGACCAGAAAGTTCAACAATGATGCATCAAGTATTAGCTGTTATGCACATAAATAATGACATAAGACATTTAAAAGAGATGTTATATATTCATCCAGCTATGAGTGAAGCAATACTTCCAGCCGCAGTTGAGAGTGTAAAAGAGATTGAAAAATTTAATGGATAAAAAAGAAATGTAACCTTTTTTAGCTCTTTAAAGTTATAATTCGGAAAATTTTTATTATTTAATATAAAAGGTATTTAATGAATTCAAAATATAAAATGGTTGTTATAATTAGTACATTACTTTTAATACTTTCTGTATCAATTACATTTATTAACTATTATGTTTCATTGAACAGTACAGAAAGACATTTAAAAACACAATCTTTACCTCTTTCTTTAGACAATATTTACACAGAAATTCAAAAACATATAATTGAACCTTATTTAGTTTCTTCAATGATGGCCAATGATACTTTTGTACAAGATTGGATATTAAATGATGAAATTAATAATCATAAAATTCAGAAATATTTAGAAGCTGTAAAAAATAAATATTCAATGTTTGCAACATTTTTAGTATCTGAAAAAACTGGTAATTATTATACTCAAGATGGCTTACTTGAAAAGATTGAAAAAGAAAATCCAAATAATGCTTGGTATTTTAAATTTAAACATATTGAAGAAAGCCATGAAATAAATCTAGATTTTAATAAAAGTCTATCAAACTCTTTGATTATGTTTATAAATTATAAAATATTTGATAGCAATTATTCATATATTGGAGCAACAGGGGTCGCTATTAAAATCTCATATATCGATGATATGTTAAAAATGTTTAGACAAAAATATCATTTTAAAGTATCTTTTTTAAATGAAAATGGAGATATTGTCTTATCAGAAAAAGATATTATGCCTGAAAAAAATATTGATGAATTACCTAATTTAAAAAAGTATAAAAATGAAATTATTTCAAAAGAGCCATTAACTTTAGAGTACGAAAATAATAATAAAAAATGTCTTTTAAATACAAAATATATACCTGAACTAAATCTATATTTATTAGTTGAAGCAAATCTTGATGATTTTATTACTGATGTAAAAGATATATTTTTTATAAATTTATTTTTCTCTTTATTTATTTCTCTAATTATCACAATTATCATAACTTATATGATAAAAAAATATAATAAAAAGTTAGAATATTTAGCTGATATTGATTTACTAACAAATATAAACAATAGAAGAGTATTTACATTAAAACTAGAACACGCCATGTTATTTCATCAACGACATGAACAACCAATGTCTTTACTTTTCCTTGATATTGATAATTTTAAAGATGTAAATGATAAATTTGGACATATTACAGGAGATAAAGTTCTTACAAGAATTGCAGATATATTAAAAACAAATATAAGAAAAAGCGATTTATTAGCAAGATGGGGTGGAGAAGAATTTGTAATTGCTTATGTAAATAGTTCAATGGAAGATTCAATAGCTGTAACAGAAAAATTAAAAAGTTTAATTGAAAATGATTATATTTTAAAAAATTTAAATGAATCATTTATAACTGCAAGTTTTGGATTAAGTATGTTAAAAAAAGAAGATACAATTGATGATTTAGTAAATAGAGCAGATATGGCAATGTATGAATCTAAAAATAATGGTAAAAATAGAATATCTATTATTGATTAAATAAACTGCTATTTCTATTAATTTGTAATTAATTCATAATTAATTAATATTAAATGTATTATTATAAATAAATATTTTTAAAGGATAAAAGATTTCTACTACAAAAGAAAATAAAAAAAATAATATTATACAAAATGCCTTGAAACTTTTCTCTCAAAAAGGTTTTTATAACACAACTATTCCAGATATTGCAAAAGCTATGAGTATGAGCGTTGGAAATATGTATAACTATTTCTCTTCAAAAGAAGAACTTGCAAAATTTGCAATAAAATACTCAACAAATATTTTAGCTGAAGAGTTAAAACAGATTAATAATTTAGATATAAGTTCAAAAGAAAAAATATATCACTTTGTAGAAAAGTATTTAGAAAATGTACAAAAATCTCCTGAAGTTATAGAGTATTTTTTAAGAGTATATTTATCAAATAGAGAGGTATTCAAACAAGGTTGTGAAGGTTTCTTATGTGTAGGAGAATTTGTAACAGAAGTTATGATTTTACTTGAAGAGGGTGCAAGTAAAAAAGAGTTTAGAGAACAAGAGTTTTTCCCAGCATTTGCAATGATAATGGGATGTTTAGGTGGCTTTGCTTTTTTAAGTGGAGAGAAAGTTTTAGATAAAGAATTACTTTTTTATTCTGATTCAGTGGCTGAAAATATATATCGTGCTTTGAAGTATGATAACTAAAAAAAAACCAACAGTTGTCTGGTTTACTGCAATTACATGTAATGGAAATACTCATTCTTTATTGAGTGCAAACTCAAGTAGGTTTGAGCTTTTCCTAAACAGTTTTGATTTTATATATCATCCAAGTTTAACAATTGATAAAACCCTTGAAGATATTTTAAATCAAAAAGAAAGAATAGACTTTTTATTAATCGAGGGTTCTATATCTTCAAATAAAGATATATTTTCAATTCATGAAGATTCAACTTTTAATCACTTAAATAAATTAGTTTCAAAATCAAATTATATTATAGCTGTGGGATCATGTGCCTCTTATGGTGGAGTTCATGCAAAATTTATACAAAATGAAGATATTTGTAGTATTAATGAGGCTATAAATAAAGATATTTTAGAAAATTTAAAACACAAAGTAGTAAATCTTACAGGATGTCCTGTTCATCCAGAATGGATTTTACAAACTCTTTTTACATTAAAAGCTTATGGAGAAATTGCCTTAGATGAAGTAGGGCGACCAAAGGAACTTTATAGCACTCTAGCCCATCATGGATGTACAAGAAATGAGTATTTTGAGTGGAAAATTGAAGGTGATTTTGGACAAAAAGAGGGGTGTTTATTTTACGATCAAGGTTGTCGAGGTCCAATGACTCATAGCTCTTGTAATAAAATTTTGTGGAATGATATTAGTTCAAAAACAAGAGCAGGAATGCCTTGTATTGGATGTACAGAAATGGATTTTCCAAGAAATGATATGTTAGAAACTAAAAAAAATATAGGAATTCCCTATGAAGTTCCTTTAGGAATTTCAAAAAGGGCATATTTAAGTATTAGTGGAGTTGCAAAAACTTTTAGAATAGATAGACTTCATAAAAAATTAATGGAATAAAAGTGAAAACAATAGACTTAGTAGAAAGAATCGAGGGTGAAGCAAAACTTCATTGTACATGGAAAAACAATAAAGTTACTGATGCAAGAATTGATTTTTTAAATTTTAGAGGGTTTGAATATATTTTAGAAGGAAAATCTCCCCTTGATGCTTTAGTTTATACTCCAAGAATTTGTGGGATATGTGGACAAGCGCATCTAAAAGCAACAGTTGAGGCTTTGGAAAATGTATATGAAAATATAAATGAAAAATTGCAAATCACACAAAAAGCAAAACTTTTAAGAGAAATAGGCCTAAATATTGAGATAATAGATTCTCACATAAAATGGTTTTATATGTTTATACTTCCAGATATTATAAAACTAGATTCAAATGATTTGGGAATTTATGCACCATTAAAAGGTATCCGATGGATGCAAGCTCAAAAAGCTGCTAGTGAAACTATAAAAGCATTAGCTGTTATTGGTGGACAATGGCCACACACTTCATATATGATTCCTGGTGGAGTTATGAGTGATCCTACTAAACTTGATTTAATTATGATGCAAAACTATCTTCAAACCGCAATTAGTTTTTTTGAGAATTCAATTAGTGGAGTTAGTTTAGAAAATTATTTAGCTTATGAGAGTGTGGATAATTTAGAAAATTTAGGTGAAGATTTAAAATATTTTAAAGACTTATCCTTTAAATACTCTTTAGATAAATATGGAAAATCATATAACAGATTTATAACTTTAGGAGAATCTAGTTTATTTAAAAGTGGAAGAATAAAACGAAGATTAGTTAACAAATTAGATTTTTCAAAAATAGTTGAAGATGAAACTAATACTTTTTCTTTAAATAAAAATGAGAATACTCAAGAAAAACATACTTGGTCAAAATCAGTATCTTATGATGAAAACTTTTTTGAAACAGGACCACTATCAAGGGCAATTATCTCAAATAGAAAATTTATAAAAGAAGTACACAAATCTTTTGATGATTCAGTTTTTACAAGAGTAATGGCAAGAATTGATGAAATTGCACATCTTTTATATGAAACAAATAATCTAATTTCCCAAGTTGATATTTCAGAACTTTCATATATAAAACCAAAAATTTCACTAAAAGATATTGAAAAAGCTTCAGCAATAGCAGTTGTTGAAGCTTGTCGAGGTTCTCTTTTTCATAATATAACTATTGAAAAAGGCTTAATAAAATCATATGATGTAATAACTCCAACAGTTTGGAATTTAGGCCCTGAAAGTAAAAATCAAAAAGGAATTGCTCAAAAAGCAATTATTGGTTCTTCAAGTATCGAAATAGCAAAAATAGTCTTACGAAGCTTTGATGTATGCTCTGTTTGTACCACTCATTAATGAATAAACATTCATAAAAAGTGTATATTAGTAACAAATTTAAAAAAAATTAAATTTAGAAACTTCTTATATACTTTTAGAACAAAAATAATCAAGACACCATAAAATCATATAATAAGAAAAATAAAATAAAACAAATAGCAAAAATGCTAGTTTAATGCTACTTTTTGTGGGTTTTAATTAAGAAAAGAATAAGTCTGATACAGATATTTTACATTAAGTAAATGAACATTCATTTTTTAAGGAGTAAGAGGTATGATTGATTCGCAAGAAATGGTAAAAAAGGTTTTTACCCAAAAATCAGGAAAAGTTGAAACAAATAAAGGTGAAGAATATTACAACTCTTTATTTGAAAAAGTAAAAAGTCGTTTATCAATATTAAAAGCGCAACCTGCACTTAAAGATATTGATTTAATGGATGTAATAGAATCTGAAGGTGTAAATAGAAGAGATTTTATGAAGTGGGTTAGTGCAACAACTGCCACACTTATGTTACCTCCTATGTTTGCTCCACTTGTTGCAGAAGCTACTGAACTTATGAATAGAGTTCCAGTTATTTGGATTGAGTTACAAGATTGTGCTGGAAACTCAGAGGCACTTTTAAGAAGTTCAGCTCCAACTGTTGATGATTTATTATTTGATGTATTAAGTTTAGAATATCACGAAACTTTACAAGCCTGTGCTGGACATGATGCTGACAAACAACTTGAAGAAGCTGCAGAATTATACAAAGGTAAATATTTACTATTTGTTGAGGGTGCAATTCCTATGGCTATGAATGGTCAATATGGAACAATTGGTGCTATGGGTGAAACTTTCCATGATCACTTAATTAGAATGTCAAAAGATGCAGCTGCAATTGTTGCTGTTGGTACATGTGCTACTTTTGGAGGAATTCCAGCAGCTGCCCCAAATCCAACAGGTGCAGTTGGAGTTATGGATATAGTAAAAGGTAAACCAATTATCAATATTCCAGCATGTCCTGCAAATCCTGCAAATATGGTTGGTGTAGTTTTACATTATGTATTAACTGGCCAAATTCCAGAACTTGATTCACTTTTAAGACCTAAATTTGCATTTGGATATAGAATTCATGATAACTGCGAAAGAAGAGCTCACTTTGATGCGGGTGAATTCGTAGAAGAGTGGGGAGATGATGGTGCTAAAAACAATTTCTGTTTATATAAAATGGGTTGTAAAGGTCCAATGACATTTAATAACTGTTCAATTATTAGATATAACGAGGGTACAAACTGGCCTATTGGTGTAGGACGAGGATGTATTGGATGTTCTGAGCCACAATTCTGGGATAAATATGCTTATGAAAGACCAATGGCAGATGCAAAAATCAAAGCACCAACTGGTGGAGTTGAAAAAACTGTAGATGAGTTTGGTTTAGGATTATTAACAGCAACAGCTATTGGTATTGGAGTTCATGCAGTGGCATCAGCAGTTGCAGGAAAAAAATCAAATGAAGGGGAAGAAAAATAATGGCAAACAAACACTTAGTAATAGATCCAATTACAAGAATTGAAGGACACCTTAGAATAGAAGCAATCATCGACGAAAATAATGTTGTAGTTGATGCTTTTTCATCTTCTACAATGTTTAGAGGAATTGAAGAGATTTTAAAAGGAAGAGACCCAAGAGATTGTGGTTTATTAGCGATGAGAATTTGTGGAGTTTGTACAGGAACTCACTATCAAAGAAGTATTGAAGCAGTTGAGCATGCATTTAAAATTACTATTCCAAAAAATGCAAGATTAGTAAGAAATCTTATTCAAGGTGCTTTATATTTACATGACCATATTGTTCATTTCTACCACTTACATGCACTTGACTGGGTTGATATTACTGAAGCTTTAAAAGCAGATCCAAAAGCAACAGTAGCAGAAGCTCAAAAATGGGCAGGTGTTTCAGGACACAGACCATGGAATGCTTCTGAGGATGTTTATGCAGCTGTTCAAGAAAGAGTTACAAAATATGTAAAACAAGGAAGACTAGGAATCTTTGGAAATGCATATTGGGGATCAAAAGGGTTTAAACTAACTCCTGAGCAAAACTTAATAGGTTTATCTCACTATTTAGATGCTTTAGAATTACAAAGAGAATTAGCAAAAATGATGGCTATTTTTGGTGGTAAAAATCCACATCCACAATCTTTTGTTGTTGGTGGAGTAACTTGTGTACAAGATATTAAAAATCCAGCAAGAATTGCAGAATTTAAACAAATTCTAAAAAGAGGTCAAAAATTTGCAAAAGAGGCATACTTACCAGATGTTTACATGGCTGGAACTATGTATGCTGGTGAAGCACTTGAGGGAATTGGTGGAGGTTTAGGAAACTATATGTGTTATGGGGATTTTAGACTTGATGATACACCATTTTATGAAGCAGCAAAATTATTCCCTTCAGGAATTGTAAAAAATAAAGATTTATCAAAAGTATTTGATATTGACCAAACAAAAATTACAGAAGATGTTACTCATGCTTGGTATGAAGGTAATACAAATTTACATCCATTTGAAGGTGTTACAAAACCTGCTTATACTGGTTTTGGTAAAAAAGAAGACAATATTGCATATCTTGATACAAACAACAAATATTCTTGGATTAAATCACCACTATATGATGATGAAAGAATGGAAGTTGGTCCACTAGCTAGAATGATAGTAGGAGTTGCAAGAGGTGATGAAAGAATTTCTAAATATGTAACAACATTCTTAAAAAATGGAAATTTACCAACAACTGTATTATTTTCAACAGTTGGAAGAACTGCAGCTAGAGCAATTGAGACAGAACTTATGGCTGATGTTATGATGGAATGGATTGATGAATTAGCTTCAAATGTAGCTCATGGAGATTTATCAACATGGACTGAATTTAACTTTGATACTGTTGCAAAAGATACTCAAGGTTATGGAATGGCTGAAGCTCCAAGAGGAGGTTTAGGACATTGGATTAAAATCAAAGATGGAAAAGTAGCAAATTATCAAGCAGTTGTTCCATCAACTTGGAATGCAGCTCCAAGAGATTACAAAGGAAGAATGGGTGCTTATGAATCAGCATTAATTGGTACAAAAGTAGCAAATGTGGATCAACCACTTGAGATTTTAAGAACAATCCATAGTTTTGACCCTTGTATTGCTTGTGCTGTACATATTGTTGATACAAAAGGAAAAGAATTAGGTGTTTATAAAGTAGATCCAATTGGAGGAACAAGCCGTGCCTAACATTAAAGAGGTTAAAAGAATGACAGGAACTATGAGAATCATACATTGGCTAAATGCCATTTGTATGGTAGTTGCTGTTATAACCGGTTTATATATAGGTCACCCTTATTACCAAACATTAATAGCAGATCCAGCAGTGGATAAGTATGTAATGGCTTGGAATAGATGGGGGCATTTTATAGTTGCAATTATCTTTGATGTAACTGCTGTATTAATAGGTTATTTATATTTCTTTTCAAGATTTGAAAAACCATATAAAAAACTAATTCCTACGGGAAAAAATATAAAAGAATTCTTTGAAGTATTTTTAAATCTAATTACTTTTAACAGAAGAAAAAACTTTGATTCATCACACAGTGATAGTTATAATATTGTATTTTTTACAATTTTCCACTTATTACTAATATTTATGTTATTTACTGGACTTCAACTTTATGTTCAAGGACTAGCTTCAGGTATTAGTTCAATTGGAACATGGTGGCCTTTAATGCTACATCTTACTACTGATTGGACATTAAGTGCATTTGGTGGAAATATGGGTGTTAGAATTGCTCATCATACTTCTATGTATTTGATTTTAGTTTGGGTAATGTGCCATATTTATTATCAAATCTGGAGAACAATCTTCTGGAAAGAGGGTGATATTGCCATTGTAATTGGTGGTAGTAAATTTGTAAGAGAAGAAGAAAAAAAATAGAGTAAAGCAGGGGCGAAAGCCCCTTTTCATTTAAAGGTGTAATTTATGAAAAAAAGAAATATTGTAATTGGTGTTGGAAATATGCTTTTCAAAGATGAAGGTATAGGTATTTATGCAAGTGAATATATTAAACAAAATTATGAGTTTGATGATAAAGATTTAGAGATAATTGACGGTGGGACATTAGGGTTTAAACTAATGGCATATTTTCAAGAGTATGACAATGTTATTATTTTAGATACTGTGTCTATTGAAGATGAAATTGGAGGAATTTATAGACTTCCATCTGATGTGCTTTTAGGACTAGGAACTTATAGAAAAACAGCACATGAAGTTGAAATTGTAGAGATGTTAGAAATTGTATCTGTTTTAGATTCCCATGCAAATGTAACAATAATTGGAATAATTCCAAAAGATATTGAAACTGTTCAAATTGGACTAACAATTGAGATGGAAGATAAATTTGAAGAGTTTATTTTAAATGGTTTAAAAGAGGTAGAATCTTTAGGAATAAAAGCTACAAAAGTTAATAATATTGCACTTAGTGATGTTGTTAAAAGTATGATAGGAAGTTACAATGGTGAGCATTTAACAAGAATCCCAAATGAAGAAGATTTTACCCATGCAATTAATTTATAAAATTGAATTTAATACAACAAATCTATATTTTAAACATATTATTGAGAGTTTGATAAGTGAGGCTAATATAAATGCTTCTTGCAAACAATACAATGGTTTTATAATTATTATTGTAGATGCACTTGCACAAGAAATAGAAGATTTTTTCGCTTTATTAGAAAATAAACTACCACTTAGTATTTTTATAGGAAACTCATATGTTGTAGAAACTTATGATGAGAGTTTAAAAGAAATAGAAGATTTTGAGATAAAACAAAATCTAACACTTTTAACAAATGATGCAATAAAAAAAATAATCTTAGAAAATAATATAGATTTTTCGAATGATATTTTAAAAATTGTAAAAGGTGGAATTTCAAGATTTGAAACACATAATGGTTTAAAAGACTACTTTTTACCAAATAAAAATATTAGAGAAGATTTAGAAAACAAAGGTTTTGAAGTTAAACTTTTAATTACAGACATTACAAAAGTGGAAGAAACTTTTGATATAAATATGAAAGATTATCAACTTCTTTGCTCAATTGAGCGACCTTTAGTGAAACTAAAATTTAAGATATTAAAAAACTCAAATAATGAGTTTTCATCTACAAACTTTATTTATGCAAAAATTCCTGATGATAAAGAAGTTGTTTTATTTGCAAAAGCTTTAAAAGAGTATGGAATAAATCAAGTTTTATATGTAAATGATGAAGTTTATCAAGATGGATTAAAAATCACATATTTTAAAGAGCAAAATCTAATAATTCATGGAGATAAAGGTTTATTTCCAAAATATGATTTTGTAGCAAATAAAAAATATAACTCTTCAAAAGATTATTTTGATGATAATGGTGGAGTTTTTAAAGCAGTTTTAGCCCAAAGTTCAAAAAGATTAATCTCTTCTATTGGGGTTTATTTCTCACAAAATTCTGAGAAAAGTTCAATTGCAGTGAATATTCCAACTAAAGGAATAAAAGAGATTATTTCTATTCCAAATATTCACAATAGCATAAAAAACTGTTTTGAAGAGATTGCCGATATTGATGAACATTGCACAAGATTAATAGCAAATTATTCAAAAAAATTCCCAACTGTTTTAGAAGGTGAAGTAGCACAAAATACAAATGGTTTTGAATCAATCATAAATATGTGTGCAAAAGTTTTAGGAATAAATAGTGCAAAAGAGTTTGAAGATATAGCTTTAAATACAAATTTATCAAGTGGTATTCAAATTGATATGAAACTTGTAAGTTTAGATGGTGTAAACTATTTAGACTATAGAAGAACGGTTCAATCAATAATGGCATATAAAATGGCAGATGTTGATAATATAACTTTGATTTACTCTTTTTATGAAAGCTTGAGTGAATTTATTTGTAATTATGTAAATGAAATTGCAAGTGATATAAAAGCAAAAGATGTAGTTTTATGTGGAAATATGTTTGCAAATTCAATTTTGTTATCAAAAACAAATAAAACTCTTAGTAAAACTTATAATATAATTTTGCCAAAAGAGTATCCACTAGATTATTAAAAGAACCAAGTAAACTATATAATCTAAAAAAGGATTAGTATAGTGTACAAACAAGTCTATTTTATTAGCCAAGAAAAAGATAAAGAAGTTCTTGATGAGATATTCGATTATATAAAAGAAAACTATAAAAGTGAAATATCTATTTTTGCAATAGATAAAATATTTGATGATAAAAAAAATAAAAAGAAATTATTTCTTTTATATTTAGATGATGATGGAGTTAAAACATTTTTCCAAAATCATCTAAATATAAATATATTAATTGCTATTCTTCCCCATAAAAACTCTTTAGACACAATAAAAAATTATAGTATTTCAAAAGATATAAAAGATGCTATTGATGATGCTTATAATCCAGAACTTTTAAGTAAAATTGATTTATTAAAATGTAATAATTTTCTTGCATTTAATCGTATTTCAATTGGTGATATGCATGGAATGAATAATTATGATTATAATCACAATAGCAGATTAAAAAAAATTAAGATTTTTTTTAATCATCTTAAAAATATAAAATTTAAAAGTTATACTTTAACCACCTCAGAAGATCAAACGGTACAAACAGCAGCTTCAGGAATTACTGTACTTGAACACTTAAGCTTAGCTACTCAAGAATCAGCAATAAGAGATGAATTATCTATTCATGATGGAAAATTAAATGCTTATATTCTAGCTCCGACTTCTTTGATTTCTTATGTATGGTATTTATTAGCAATCTTTTTTTATCAAAAGGTTTCTTTAATGTCACTACCCAAAAGTTTAGGATTTATCAAAGCTTCAAAATTAACTATCTCTTCAACTGAGATGTTGGATTATCAAATTGATAACAGTGATTTACATCAATCTAAAACTATTGAACTTGAAGTATTACAAGATTGTATGAATTTGCATTTAGGAAGAGATTTATTAGAAATTGTAAAAAATGATGAAAAACATATTGAAGAAAAAGATGTAATAAAATTAAACTCTTTGCCAAAAGCTGAGATAAGTAGTATTTTAATTGAGGGGAAATTACCACTATTTAAAAAAGCAACAGATGAGGATTTTAAAGATTTATTAAGCAATTTAAAAGATAATGCAAAGTTTTCTTATATCTTTGCTACCTTGATGATTCTAAGTGCACTCTTATCAACTACAGGACTTTTTGCAAACTCAACACCTGTAATTATTGGAGCTATGATATTAGCACCTTTAATGGCTCCTATTATATCTTTATCAATGGGTGTAATCAGAGCAGATAAATTTTTATTGTTTCAAAGTGCAAGAACGATGCTTTTTGGTATTTTATTAGCTTTATTGTTTTCTAGTATATATACTTTATTTATACCTTTAGAGCAAATAACAGGGGAGATGCAATCACGACTAAATCCTAATTTATTGGATTTGATGGTTGCTATTTTTTCTGGAATGGCTGGTGCTTATGCCTACTCAAAAGAAGAGGTTGCAAAATCTCTTGCAGGTGTTGCAATTGCAGTTGCTTTAATTCCACCTTTAAGTGTAATTGGAATTGGAATCGGAATTAGAAATATCGATGTGATTTATGGCTCTTTTTTACTTTTTGCAACAAATTTAGTTGGAATAACTCTAAGTGCAGCCTTAACTTTTATAGTTTTAGGTTTTGCTCCTGTAAAAAAAGCAAAAAAAGGTTTACTTTATACTTTTGTTTTAATGGTGCTAATTAGCATACCTTTATTTTTGTCATTTATGAAAGTAGTTGATAAATATGAATATTTTAATAAATTAAATAGTGTAAAATCTATAGCTTTAGAAGATAAAAAAGTAGAACTAAAAATACAATCAATACAAAATAAAAAAGATAAAATACTTGTAAACATTGAGCTTATTTCAGATAAATATCTATTATTTGATGATTATCTAATCATCAAAAATAAGTTACAAGAAACAGTTGATAAACAAATAGTTTTAAAAATAACACCAGTAATCGAAATAGATTAATTTGATATTCATTTTTAAATAGTTTGTAGTAGTATTTAAAAATATAATGATTATAAAAAGGAGACAAAATGAATAAAATTTCTGAAGAAGAACATCTGAAAAAAGCCCTAAGACAGCAACAAAATGAAATAAATGATCATACTATTTACAAAATTTTAGTATCTTATCAAAGTGATGAAAATAATAAAAAAATCTTTGAAAAGATTGCAAAAGAGGAAAAATCTCATTATGATTTTTGGGTTAAAATTACAAAAAAAGAGATAAAAGCACAAAGGTTTGTAGTTTTGTGGTTTATCTTTCTTGTGAAAGTTTTTGGAACTTCTTTTGCTTTAAGAACATTGGAAAAAAGAGAAGCGGGAGCTGAAGAATATTATAAAGAACTTTTTGAAATATATCCAGAATCAAGAAAAATTTATAAACAAGAAACAGAACATGAGTTCGAACTAATTGAGATGTTAAATGACAAAAAACTTTTATACGCAGGTGCAATAGTTTTAGGAATGAATGATGCTTTAGTTGAATTAACAGGAACATTAAGTGGTATTGCTTTAGCTTTTGATAAAAGTTTAGTTGTAGGACTTACTGGTCTTATCATGGGAATAGCTGCATCTTTATCGATGGCAGGATCTGCATATTTTGAAGCAAAAGAGAATCCAAGTGAGATAATTAAACCCATTACTTATTCACTTTATACAGGAGTTTCATATATCTTAACAACTACAATTTTAGTTGTGCCATTTTTCATCTTTGAAACCATGGCTTACTCTTTGATTATGATGTTTATATGTGCTTTTTTAGCCATTATTTCATATAACTTTTATATTAGTGTTGCAAAAGATTTAAACTTCACTACAAGAGTTTTACAAATGTCAGCAATAACTTTTGGAGTTGCAATTATCTCATTTGGGATTGGTTATTTTGTAAAATATTATTTTGGAATAGAGATATAAAGCGAGTAGATTTTAATAAAATATCTTTACTAAAGGAATAATCTTTTATAATCAAAATCAAATATATTAATTATTCTGGAAGTTTTAATGAAATCATTTTTTATTCAAGTAAAAGGTATCGTTCAAGGGGTTGGTTTTCGTCCTTTTATATATAATTTAGCAATAAAATATGAGATAAAAGGGTGGGTTAACAATGATGAAAAAGGTGTAAATATTCTTTTATATGCAAAAGAAGAGAATATACAAAAATTCATAAATGAACTAAAATCAAATCCACCTGTTTTATCAAAAATTAACTCTATAAATATAGAAAAAATAACTAAAATAAAAGAGTATAAAACTTTTGAAATAATACAAAGTACAAACTCAAATAATAAATCAACTATTATCTCTGCTGATATTGGTATTTGTGATGATTGCATCAATGATATTAATGATGTGTATAATTTTAGATATAATTATGCTTTAACAAATTGTACAAATTGTGGACCAAGATATTCAATAATAAAAACAGTTCCTTATGATAGAATAAATACTTCAATGGCCTTTTTTGAATTATGTGAAGATTGCAAAAAAGAGTATGAGAATCCAACAAATAGAAGATACCACGCTCAACCAGTTGCTTGTGAAAAATGTGGTCCAAATGTAACTTTGTATAATAAAAATAATGAGAAAATATCTACAAATATTACAGCCATAAAACAAGTAGCAGATTTAATCAATAAAGGGTTCATAATTGCCCTAAAAGGGATGGGTGGTTTTCATCTTGTTTGTGATGCAAAAAACGATAAAACAGTAAAAGAACTAAGAGTTAGAAAAAGTCGATTAAATAAGCCTTTTGCTGTAATGTTTAAAGATATAAAGGATATTAAAAATTATACAAATTTAACTTCAAAAGAAGAAGAAATTTTAAGTTCAATAAACAAACCAATAGTTTTAGTTAAAAAGAGAAAAGATTTTAATCTATCAGATAAAATAGCTCCAAATATTAAACATTTAGGATGCTTTATTGCTTATACACCATTGCATCATTTACTTTTTAGATATTTAAACAATCCAATAATTGCAACCAGTGCAAATTTAAAGGGTGAACCTATTATTGTTTCAAAAGATGAAATTATAGAAAAACTATCAAATGTAGTTGATTTTGTTTTAGATTTTAATAGAGATATTTTAAATGCAAGTGATGATTCAGTTATACAAGTTATAAACAATGATATTGTAAAGCTTAGAAATGCAAGAGGTTATGCTCCAACTGCTTTAAACTTTGAAAATAAGAGCGAAAAAAAGATACTTTCACTTGGTGCTAATCAAAAATCTACCATAAGTATTTATTTTAAAAATAATTTAATTTTATCTCCATATATTGGAGATTTAAACTCATTAAACTCTTTAGAATATTTTGAGAGAACTATAAATACTTTTAAAAGATTTTATGACTTTGAGCCTGAAATAATAGTTTGTGATAAACATCCAAATTATGAATCTACAAAGTTTGCACTAAAGCTAAAACAATCAAATCTAAACATAGAATTAGTTCAAATTCAACACCATTATGCTCATGTTTTATCAGTAATGGCTGAGTATAAATTAAACAAAGAAGTATTAGCTTTTATTTTTGATGGAACAGGTTATGGAGATGATGGAAATATTTGGGGTGGAGAGGTTTTTATAGCTTCAAAAAGTGAATATAAAAGAGTAAATCATTTTGAGTATTTTAGGCTTTTAGGCGGTGAAAAGGCAGTACTTGAGCCCAAAAGAGTGGCTTTGAGTCTACTTTTTGATACTTTTTGCCTAGATGAGATATTAACTCTTGAAATAGCATGTGTAAAAGCTTTTACACACAGTGAAATAAAAATGCTTCACACTATGTGGCAAAAAGCTTTAAATTCACCTCTTACAAGCTCTGTAGGGCGTTTGTTTGATGCAGTTGCATCATTAGCTGATATTTTACATATTCAAAGCTATGAGGGTGAAACTGGTCTACAAATAGAGCAAAATTATGATGAATCAATAACTCAAGTTTATCCTTACGAAATAATTGATAATAAAATACAACTATCTTCTATGATAAAACAGATGATTTTAGAAAAAGATAAAAAACAAATTTGCTCAAAATTTATAAATACTTTAGTGCAAATTATTTTAGATATCTCAAATTCTCACAAAGATTTACCTATTATTTTAGGTGGTGGAGTTTTTCAAAATAGAACACTTCTTGAAATTTTAATTAGTAAATTCCAAGAGCAGGGTAGGGAATTTTATTACAACAAAGATATTCCATTAAACGATGGTGGAATCAGTGTAGGGCAAATTTACCACCAAATCTAATTTTTCCAATAATCCATATAAAAATCCATTTTTTTAAAATATTAATATTATACAAAATTTATATCTTAAACTTAACTATATATTATACAAAATGTAATAAAAATATTCATATAGTCCTTCTTTAAGGTTATTTGTAAAAAAATAATTTTTTGAAAAAATACAATAAAAATATAGCAATAAAAAAGTTATAAAATTTATCATAAAATTATACAAATATAAATATATTTAATATTCTTAATTATTATACAGATAAAATTAAGAGAATTACTGTAAATATATATATGATAGAATTCAAATAAAAAATAGGAAAAGATATGATAAAAACAACTGCTCTAATATCAGATGAAAACGGCTATAAAAAATATAATCTTTTTGAAATCCACGAAGATTTACAAAATATAATAGCTGATGATTATTTAGAATATTCAACAAGTAATTTTAAAAAAGCTGCTTATTGTGAGTTGATGTATAAAAAGAATTTCTATGATAAATATGATGAAACAACATACAAAGAAGTATATGTTAGATATATAAATAATGAAAAATTTAAAGAGAAAGCGAAATTTATTTATAGTATTATTGATTACGATAAATATGTAAAATTTGTAGAAGAGAATCAAACTATAGAAAACCCAAATGAATTAACTATCTCTTATGGTGTAGTTGATAGTGATGGTGTAAAAGTTGAGATTTATAATATTGGAATTGTAGATATTTCTTTTGTTTTTTAAAGTAATATAAGAGAATTTTAAATAAAAACTCTCTTATGATTTTAAGATAGTAAAGAGAGAAATATTTTATTTCTCTTCTTTACCTTCATTCTCTTTACCTTCTTCTTTTCCAAAAGTTTTTTCTAAACCTGTAATTAACTCTTGAGTTTGAGCTTCTGTAAGTTTAGCTTCTGGATGAGTTGGTAAATAGAACCATGGTGGCATATCTCCACCTTTTAACTCTTTAGCTGCTTCATCGCCTTTATTTTTTTTCTGAACACCCCACATAGAAACATTAAAATGTTCTCTACCTTCTTCAACATCACTAGCAACTAACCATGAAACAGGTGCAACTTTACTATACCAAGGATAAGTTGTTTGATTTGAGTGACAATTTGCACAGGCATTGTTAAAAAGCTCTTTAGTTCGAGGTGAATCCCAAGTTGGTTCTGCAACAATTGGTGGATTTGTATATGTTTTCCCATAAGGAATAAATTGTATTGCTACGGCTACGACAACAGCGCCGATAACTACTTTTCCTATCATTTTATCTCCTAAAATTTTATATAAAGAATTATATATGAAATGTGTCAAGATAGTATTGACACATTAATGTATTAAAAATGTAGAAAAATTATTCACTAAATTTTCTCATTTGATATCTAAAATAAACTATAGTTTTTAAAATGAAATCAAATTGATTTATTTTATGGCATTATTTCACAACTAATTTTATTAAAAGAGAAAAAATATGAACAAATATTGTAATAATTCAGATGTTTATGAATCAAACTGTATTCCAAAAACAGTAGATGCATCAATTGCGGTTTTAACTCCAAAAGAGGATAAAGATTTTATTGTTAGAAAAGTGACTTTAGCAGTTGATGGTTCTATGCCAAATCATATAAATGAAATTCAACATCAACAATATGTTTTAAAAGGTGAAGCAAAAGTAATAGTTGGTGATGAAGAATACCATGCAAAAGCAGGAGATTTTATCTATATTCCAGCAGGTGTTGCTCATAAATATGATGCATGTTATGGTAGTGGTTATGAATTTTTATGTATGATAACTACAAAAGAAGATAAATTAACTATGTTATAAATCCAAATAAACTCGTTTTATACGAGTTTATTTTATATAAAGTATTAGATAAATTCATTTACTAAATTTGATAATCTTAATGGATCTAAAGCTCCACTTACTCTTTTTACTTCAACCCCATCTTTATATACAATCAAAGTTGGAATTGACATGATATGATATTTTCCACTTATATCTTGTTCAACTTCTGTATTTACTTTTGCAAAAACTGCTTTTAGTGGATATTTTTTTGCACTTTCATCAAATATTGGTGCAAACATTTTACAAGGACCACACCAAGAAGCCCAAAAATCTACAATCACAGGAATCTCACTATTTACAATAATCTCATCAAAGTTTGCATTTGTTAGATTTATAGGTTTGTTATCTAATAGTGACTCTTTACATTTTCCACAATTTGCTTTTAAATAAGAATCTTTTTTAGGTACATTGTTTATACTCAAACAACTAGGACAAATTACTCTCATATAATCACCTCTTTAAATTTTGTTTTATTATATCATTCTATTTTATAGATTACAAAGTGCTGTTAAATAAGCTTGTTCTTGATATTTGTTTAACTCTTTTGGAAATTGAATCTGATTTTTCTTTTCAAAGCTACTAATAGTTTGAGTTGATATTAATTCCACCGAACAAAGTGGATTTAGTTGGATTAAGCCTTCCATTTTGAAAGTAACTGCACCACCTGAAAAATTGCCTTTTTTTGCTCGTTTTTTTATGAAGATTTTTTCAATCTCATTTTTTTGTAAGAAGTCTAAAAACTCATTGCAAAATTTTCTAATATCTTCTTGTTTTTCATCATCTTCAAGTATTATTTTTTTGATTTTAGTATCTATATATTCATTGTCTTTTAATACAACTAAAACAGCATTATTAGCTTTTAATTCAATTCCACAAATATTCATTTTATTCCTTGATTTTTAATCTTTTTAAATATAAATGAATTATAGTAAAGAATTTTTTTTGCACCCAATTTTATTTCAATTTGTAATAAAAAATGTTTTTATAAAATGAAAAACTTTTATTAAGTATAATAAAATCAAAAAATAAAAGTATTAACAGATGTTTAAAAATAATAAAGTAGTAAAGATTTTAAAGATTACTTTGATTATCTTAATTTTAATTATCTTTGCAAAAAAATTAGTTTTTAAAACAGAAAATCAATTACAAATAGAATTACTTAATAAATGGCAAAATAATAGTTTAATTAAAATTACAAACTTAACTGACAAACATTATAATAGTATATGTGTAATAAATCCTTATGAGTCTAATATTGATAATAATAAAAATTCAAATGAAATAATTCAAATGAATAATTATTTGAAAAAAATATCTTACGTTGGAGAGGAAGGAAATTGGGCTTTTGTAACATCTCTTGATAATAATATAGAAATGTTTAAATTTAATCGTGGGGAAATAGATATCTTTTCTTCAGAATCAAATAAAAAGATAAAACTTCCAGATAATTTTTTAGCAAATAAATGTGTTGATTTTAAGAATGGATTTTTATATTTATTTGAAAATGAAAAACGTAAATATATTATATTGGGAGAATTAAAACAAGAAAAATGAGATATTTCCTTATCCCCAAGCTTTTGCTTGGAAATACATATAAAAAATCATTAAAAATTAAAACTCTTCTCCATCTTCGTCATCTGTATCACAACAGTAAATACACTTTTCATCAAAAAATGAGTATTCATCATAACAATAAAATTTGTGGCAACTTTCACATTTAAAACAGTCATGTTCTTTTGATAATATTTGTTCTAGTTTTTCTTCTGTAATATTATGAGTTTTAGCATACTCTTCAAAAAGTGCAATTACATGTGCATTTTCATCGTTTTTTAACTCTTTTGATAAATCTTCTAAATTATCAATATCCATATTTTTGTCCTTTTATATATTTAAATTTTTTACTATTTTTTCTCTCATATTTGAAATATCAATAACTAATCTATCTTTTACTTCAGGTGAAAATGAATTCTCTTTAAAAACTTGAATTAAAACTTTTTCAAATTCTACTTCACTTAGTTCTTTTGTCTCTTCTATTAGTTTTAAAAATAGTACTTTTATTTTTTCGTATTGGTTCTCTTGCATAAATTAAGCCTTTGGTAAAAATGAGTGCGTATTATGTCAAAAAATATTATAGAGAAAAATAAAAAGGGCTAACTCTTAAGCAAAAATAAGTATCAAAAGCACTCTTATGTTATAATCGCGCCCAATTAAAATACACAAGGCTTTGCAATAATGAATAACCACGGGATCAAAACTCAAAAATTTATAATTAAGTATTTCACTGAAATAATGATAAAAGGTTCAACTGCAAAAAGACAGATGATTTCTCAAGTTTATAACAACTTAGTGAATCTTTTATCAAAAACTTCAAAAGATATAACTGTAAAAAAGTTTTTTGATAAGATAGAAGTTGTATGTCCAATTGAAGTGGTTGATGAAGTAAGAATGAAACTTCTTGACACACCAGGGATTCAACAAATACTAGAAGCAATGCAATTTGACAATATGCATACTTTAGATGACATCAAAGTAAAAGTAAATGAAATGATGGCACACGAAATACAAGGTAAATCTTTTGTAATCAGATGCAAAAGAACAGGAACTCAAGAGTTTAAATCAACACAAGTTGAACAAACTGTTGGTGGATATATGTTAGCAATGAATGACACAAAAGGTGTTGCTTTAAAAAATGCAGAAGTTACAATAAATATTGAACTTGTATTTGCTCAATTAAATATAATTACTCACAAACACATGGGAATGGGTGGATTTCCAATAGGAAGTCAAGGAAGTATTTTATCTCTTATGTCAGGTGGATTTGACTCAACTGTAGCTTCATATTTAACTATGAAAAGAGGAATTAAAACTCACTTTATTTTCTTTAATCTGGGTGGAATTGCACATGAAATAGGAGTAAAACAAGTAGCTTATTATTTATGGAATAAATTTGGAGCTTCTCATAGAGTTCAGTTTATTTCTGTTCCTTTTGATGATGTTGTAACTGAAATATTCAAAAGTGTAAGTGAACCATATATGGGAGTTATGTTAAAAAGACTTATGTTAATTGCTTCTGAAAAAATAGCTGATACTATGAAGATTGATGCACTTGTAACAGGTGAAAGTGTTGCTCAAGTTTCAAGTCAAACTTTAAGAAATCTAGCCTTAATTGACCAAGCTACAAATAAACTTGTATTAAGACCACTTGCTATGATGAGTAAACCTGATATTATAGAAATAGCAAATAATATTGGAACAAGCAGATTTGCTGAATCAATGCCTGAGTATTGTGGAGTTATTTCAAAAAATCCAGTAACCCATGGAAATTATGAAAGAATTGCCAGTGAAGCTAGAAGATTTGATTATACGGTTTTAGATGAAGCTGTTAAAAACTCAGTTTTTGTGAATGTAGATGAAATTGCTCAAGATGTTAGTGAAATTGGACAAATGGAAGTAGTGAGTGATTTAAGTAGTGGTGAATACACAGTTATTGATATTAGACAAAGTGCTGATTGTATTGAAACATCTTGTGAAACACTAAAAATTCCATTTTACAAATTAAAAAGTGAATTCAAAAAACTTCCACAAGATAAACAATATTTATTCTATTGTGATAAAGGAATTTTAAGTCAGCTTCATGCACAGTTTTTAAGAGATGCAGAAAATTATACAAATATAAAAGTTTATAGACCGTAAATAATTATTAAATCAATAATGATAATAACTATTAATTTATATTGAAGTTTAAAATACATATAATTCTGCCTTTAAAAAAGGAGTATTTATGAGTAGGACGATTAAGTTAATTAGATTATCATTAGGGATAATTTTTTTATGGTATGGTATGTTGAAGTTTTTTCCAAGTTTAAGTCCAGCAGAAGCATTAGCTACGCAAACTATTGATATTTTGTTTTTTGGATTGATTAGTCCAATCGTATCAATTAAACTTTTAGCTATTTTAGAAGTGGGAATTGGTTTAGGATTTATTTTTGGTATTTACACAAGATATGTAGTTTTTGCATTTTTAGGACATATGATTTGCACTTTTGCACCATTGTTTATTTTGCCTGAGTTATCATTTACTCAAACACCTTATGCCTTTACTTTAGTTGGACAATATATTGTAAAAAATGTTGTTTTCATATTAGCTGGAATATTGATTTATCAAAATGAAGTTTTAGGTAAAATAAAAAATTAATTATACAAGGCTTATAAACAAATATGAAAATTTATTTTTTAGTAGTTATTTTTATTTCAACTTATTTAAATGCTTCTAATATAAAACTAATAGATGAAAAATATGCCAATAAAATGATAGGACTTACTTATCATAAAGAGTGTCCAGTCTCTTTAGATGACTTACGAATAGTAAATGTTAAATATTTAGGTTTTGATAACAATATTTATTGGGGAGATATTATTGTTCATAAAGACCTTGCTTTTGAAGTCACTGAAATATTTAAAGAATTATTCGAAATATCCTATGCAATTAAGCAAATCATTCCCATAGAAAAATATAATGGTGATGATTTTGCTTCAATTGAAGCTGATAATACATCAGCTTTTAATTGTAGAAAAGCAGAAGGAAGCCAAAAGTATTCAAAACACTCTTATGGTAAAGCTATTGATTTAAATCCTTTAGAAAACCCTTATGTTTATTCAAATGGTACAACTTCCCATGAAGCTTCACAAAAATATTTAATTAGAAAATTAAATGATGATTCCATTGAAAATAAAGCTGTATTAACATCTTCAAGTAAAGCTGTTCAAATATTTAAAAAGTATGGATGGAAATGGGGTGGTGATTGGAAAAATATAAAAGATTATCAACACTTTCAAAAGTAACAAGCACTTTAAAATCTTCTAAAATCACTATTTGTTTAATAATTATATATATTAATTGGTTACAAATTAGCTAATAATAAGTAAATAAAATATATTATTATGCCTTATTTTAAAAAACAATCAAAGGTAAACAATGAAAAAAATCATTTTATTTATTTTTGTATTGCTCTATTTAACTGGATGTAGTACATTAAATTTAAACACTCCACAAGTTCCACCAAAAGAAGAACTAATTCAAAAAGCTAATATTAGTGATATAAAAGCTATGTTGAGTTTATCAGAACATTATGATTATCCTCATACAGTTGAGGGATTAAAAAACTATTCTAAATGGTTTGATTTAATCAATGAAAGTAAAGATGCAAAAGATATTTATGATATGGCAAGTGTTTATGAAAAATATCAAGATATGTTTGTTAATGGAAAAGAAAAAGCATTTAAATTATATAAATTATCAGCAAGCAAAAATTATCCAAAAGCTAATATTGCAATTATTAGAATTGAGTTATCTGCTTATAATTTTGATTTTGTAAAAAATGAACAAGATAAAATTATAGATAAACTTTCAGTTGAGGATTTTAATGAACTATATAAAATTTATGATAATTTTTATAGATCAGAAGATGCAGAGAAGTTAATAACTTATATGAAAAATAAAAATCTTGATTTTCCAATTGCTTATTATAAAAAGCAAATCAAAGTTCTTCTGAGAAAACAAGATGAAGAATCAAAACAAAAATTAGATTTTGCACTCAATAAAATAATTAACTCAAAAGATAGTGAAAATATTTTTGAAATTGCTAAAGTATTTAACCAAAATTTTGATTATAAAAGAGCAATATCTTTATATGAAGAGGGTTTAAAATATGATGCAAAAAATGAAAAAGCACTTTTAGAATTAGGGTATGTTTATTTAAGAGGTGATGTACGAAAAAATATGAAAATAGATGAAGAAAAAGCCTATTCTTATTATGAAAAAGCTGCATTATTAGGAAATGAAGAAGCCTCTATGAGACTTTTACGAGAGTATAGTAAATCAAAAGAGACTTTAAATGAATATTTTGATTTTGTAAATAAATTATCACAAACAAAAGATGGTCAAATTCATTAGCAAATTATTATGAATCAAAATCTATGTATGATAAAAGTAATGAAATATTAGAAGAATTAGCAAAAGATGGAAATAAAAAAGCTATCGTTTTATTAGCTACACAAAAAAGAAGTTCATACTCTTATAATCCAGAAAACTATGCTGCTTCTAAAAAATGGTTAGATTATATTAATAAAAGTCAAAATAAAGAGCTTCAAAAAATATTCTTAAAAGAAATAACTTCATACAACAAAAAAAGAGATTTTCAAGAAGAAATAGCAAAATATGTTAAAAAAGGAGAACTTTTTGATGATATATTATTTATAAGAGAAATAAAGAAGACTTTTTCTTATAGAGATAAAAAAGAGAAACTAGATTTTCTAGTATCTGCTGCTTCTACTGAAGATAAACAGAGTATTATGGATTTAGCTGATTATTATTTAGAAGAAAAAGATGATGAAAATATAGATAAAGCGCTAAAAACATATCAAATTTTAGTAGATAAAGGTGATATAGATACTATTAACACTCTTGCTCGTTTTTATATAAATCCTCCATATTTTGCTCCTAAAAGAGAAGATAGAAAAAAAGGTTTAGAGTATTATGAAAAAGCTTCAGCTTTAGGTGATTTATATGCAACTAAAACTTTAGCAAGGGAGTATTTATGTGGTTCTTGTGGACAAAACAAAAATGTTGATTATGCTAAGGCAAAAGAGTATGTTTTAAAACTTCATAATCTAGGTTCAATAGAGCATACTTTTTCATTGGGTTGGATGTATAACTTTGGAAAAGGTGTAAAACAAGATTTATTAAAAGCTAAAGAGTATTACGAAATTGCTGCAAAAGCTGGATATTTAAGAGCATATTATAATCTTGGTTGGTTATATTATGATGACATAATTATTGAAAAAGATTATGCAAAAGCTTTTGAATATTTTAAAAAAGCTATGCCTTATCCTGATGCTATTAACATGGTTGGATTATTTTATGAAAAAGGTTATTTTGTAGAAAAAGATATTTCTGAAGCAACTAAATATTATAAAGAAATCGCACAAAATAATGAATATGCTTCAATGAACTTAGGGGATTATTATGATTCTATAAAAGATTATAAAAAAGCATTTTTTTATTATGAAAATGCTGAAAGTCTAAATCATAAGGATGCTGCAAATCAATTAGCAATCTATTATGAGTTAGGTAAAGGAACTAAAAAAGATATAAATAAAGCAATAGAGTTTTATCTTAAATCAGCTCAAAACGGTAATGAATTTTCAGCTTATAATTTAGGCTTAATTTATCATTATGGAAAAGGTGGTATTAAAAAGGATTTTAATAAAGCAAAATATTGGTACACAAAATCAGGAACACCTAAAAGTAAAAAAGAATTAAAAAAATTAAGTAAATAAAAGAAGAAATAAGAGCTATTTAACTAAAATGCTTTTTTCAAAATATATTACAGGAAAACAAATGACAGAAATATTTTTTAGATATTTACATTTTATTGGAATTATGAGTTTAAGTGCAACTTTAGTTGCTCAACATTTGATTATATCTTCTCAAGTGACTAGGGAACAATTTAAGAAAATTGCATTTTTAGATTTAATTTATATAATTAGTATAGTTCTTACTTTAATCGGTGGTTTAAGTCTTTGGCTTTTTGTTGGTAAAGATGCAAGTTTTTATTCAACAAATTGGGTTTTTCATTTAAAACTAGCAATGTTTGTTTTAGTGATTTTACTTTCTATTTATCCAACAAGGTTTTTTCTTAAAAATAAAAAAACTTCAGATGAAACTATTAAAATACCAAAAGTAATAGTTATGTTATTTAGAATGCAACTTGCATTGATATTTATTATGCCTTTATTAGGTGTTTTAATAGCTAGAGGTTAGACTTCAAATCTCATAAACATCATCTTTTATTTAAAAGATGATGTTTCGTTTTATCTTCTTTTTACTTCCATTAAACTATTCTTCCACCTTATTTTAAAATTAATGTACATAAAATATGTAATTTTTATGTGACAAAGGACAAAACAGATGAATTCTGTAATCGTAGCTGTAACGCTAATGGTTATACTTTCTCTTATGAGAGTAAATATTGTAATTGCCTTAATTATTGGAGCAATAGTTGGTGGTCTTAGTGGTGGACTTGGATTGAATGAAACAATAGAGGCTTTTAATAAAGGTCTTGGAAATGGTGCAACAATTGCATTAAGTTATGCAATGCTTGGAACATTTGCTGTTGCGATTTCAAAATCTGGAATTACTGATTTATTATCAAATATGATTATAAAAAAAGTAAATAATGGAACTTCTGTGATGCAGTTTATTTATATTAAATATATAATGTTGGCACTTATTCTATTTGCAGCTATTTCATCACAAAACTTAGTTCCTGTTCATATTGCATTTATCCCTATTTTAATTCCTCCATTACTTCACTCAATGGCTCAATTACAACTTGATAGAAGAGTTGTGGCTTGTGTTATGACTTTTGGTTTAGTTGCTACTTATATGATTTTACCACTTGGTTTTGGTGGAATATTTTTAAATGAGATTTTATTAAAAAATCTTACTTCAAATGGTATTGAAGCTATTTCTTCACAACTTCCAATTGCTATGAGTATTCCTGTATTTGGTATGTTTATTGGATTACTTATTGCTGTTTTATTTACATATAGAAAAAAAAGAGTTTATGATGTAAGTAAAATATTAGAAGTAGAGTCAGAAAAAAAAGAGATAAATCTTTTTTATATTTTTATTGCACTTATTTCTATAGCTACAGCTTTAGGATTACAATTATATACTGATTCTATTATTATAGGTTCTCTTGCAGGATTTATCATCTTCATTGTTGCTGGTGTTATAAAAGCAAATGAAACACAAGACTTTTTTACAAAAGGTCTCAAAATGATGGGAATGATTGGATTTATTATGATTGCAGCAAATGGTTTTGCAAGTGTTATAAATACAACAGGAGGAGTTGAAACTTTAGTAACATCTGTTAGTTCACTAATTGCAGATAATAAATCATTAGCTGTTATATTGATGTTATTAGTAGGTTTATTTATTACTATGGGAATTGGTTCATCTTTTTCAACTATTCCAATTATTGCTACTATTTATGCACCTTTATGTTTACAATTAGATTTTTCAGTTATGGCAACTATTACAATCATTGGAACTGCTGCTGCTCTTGGAGATGCTGGAAGTCCTGCTTCTGATTCAACACTTGGACCCACATCTGGACTAAATGTAGATGGACAACATGACCATATTTGGGATTCAGTAGTTCCCACTTTTTTACACTACAACATTCCTCTAATTTTATTTGGTTGGTTTGCTGCTGTTTATGTATTTTAATATATAAACATTTTACTAAGAATAAGCATTTTTGCTTATTCTAAATTCTAATAATAATTTTATAAACCAATCAATTATAACTTACTTTAATCTTCACATAATATAATAAGCAACAAAAATTTAAAACTCAAATATATAAGGGAAAAAATGAAGAAATTGCTATTTATAATGTTTACTACTTTTTGCTTATTTTTAAATGTTGCTAATGCTAGTAATACTGAAATAAACAAAGCTTATCAGACAAAACAAAGTGATATCCAAGTTCAAGGAGTAGGAAAAATAATAAAAGTTTTAAAAGATGATACAAAAGGAAGCCGTCATCAAAGGTTTCTTGTAAAATTACCTTCAAATCTTACTATTTTAATAGCTCATAATATTGATTTATCAAATAAAATTGAAAATATCCAAGTAGGTAATACAATAGAGTTTTATGGAGAATATGAGTGGAATAATAAAGGTGGAGTTGTTCATTGGACTCACCATGATCCAAGAAAAAAACATGAAGATGGTTGGTTAAAATACCAAGGTATAATTTACCAATAAATATAAATATTAAAGAAAAGAGGCAGAATGAAAAAAGTTATTTGGTTAGGAATTATTATTTTAGGAATGATAGCAGCTGCATTATTTGTTTATCAATCAAAAATAAATGATGAAATTAGTAGTAAAAAAGCAGAACTTAACAATAATGGATTTAGTGTTAAACAAGAACAAACAACAAACTATATAAAGACAAGTGCAAAAGGTGAAATTGAGATAGTTGAACCTGACAAAGTTGCTGCTTTATTTTCTACTTATTCAAAAGATGAAGATTTAAGAAAAAATTTCATGGATAATTATAATGCTTTAAGTTTAGAGCAAAAAGAGCTTTTTTTAAAAGGTGTAAAGTTTGATTATGATTTTGTTGTAGAAAACTTTACAGGAAAAGCAAATATAAATTTATATTTAACAAGTTTATCTAAAATTGCTATGGACAACTTAAGTCAAAAAAATGACTTAAATTCTAAATGGCTTTTAGGTTTTCTAAAAGATAAAAAATTACAAATGACTTTAAATGAAAATAAAGAGTATAAAATTGCTGATATAGATGCTACTTTACCTGAAGGTAATGTAAATATTCTTACAAAAGATATTCATGGAAATGAAAAAAATCTTTCTATTTCAACAATAAAAGTTTCTGATGTAAATGGTTCTTTTGCGATAAATGATATAAATATGGATTATGAAATAGATGTAAATAAACAAAATTCAAAAACTTTAATCAAAAATATAGAGTTCCACGAAGCAGATAGTATGTTTGAAGTGAAAAATTTTATTGTTAATTCAAGTTATGAAAAAGACAGTGTAAATATGAACACAAGAAGTGAATTTGGTTTTGATGAGGTTAATGTAAAAAGTTATGATGGAAGAACTTCAACTTTAAAAAATACATCATTTACTTTTAATATTAATAATTTTCCATATAAAAATCTTGAACAGTACGCAATGGATTTAAGTGTTGGTAAATATGAAGACTATCTTAAAACTTTGATTCAAAGTGGATTATCAGTTAATTCAAATGGAATGGCTTCAAGTTATACTATAAAAACTCAAAAGATTTTTGATACTTTAAAATTTAATTTGAACCTAAAATTAAATAAAAATATTCCACAAGATAAAATAGAGAATTTTACAGAGATTTTTGAAAATGCAAAATTAACTGTTGATTTAGACCTTCCAACAGCTCAAAATTTAAAAACTCTATTAAATCTAAGAGAGAATTCAGATATTGATTTTACAGATGCAAGTGATAATTTAAAAAGATTTGAAGCTATTTTGAAAGATGATGGTTTATATATAAATGACAAAAAAGTTTTAGAAAAAAACCAATTAGCTCTTCCTCAAAATAATGATGAAGTATTTGATGATACAGCTGATACGCAAGATTCAACAATTAAAAAAATATCGCAAAAAGATTTAACATATAAATATAAAATGATAGATGAAAATCTTTTACAACTTGATATAAAATATACTCCAAATCTAAAAGTTGTTTCAAGTGGTGGAATTTCTGTTTCTTTTCCAGAATTTAAAGATGCAAAAAGAATTACTAAAAAAATGACAAATAGCTTTGATGAAATAAATTTTTATGAAGCAGGAACAAAGATTTGGAACGGTGGATTAGAACAAAATGTGGACTCTTCATATCTTTTAGTTGAAGGTTGGGATGACAATTGGAATAAAGGTGGAGATAAAGAGATGAGTTTAATAATAGATACTAAAGATTTAAAAAATTTAGTTGTATATTTAAGAGCTGGTTCTTTAAATGAAAATTCAAATAAAGATGCCCAATCTGAAATAGTTCCTCAAGATGGAGAATTAGATCAACAAAATTATCCTGTTGAAATGGTAGATATTCCACTATTTAGACTTAGTAAATGAAAGAAAAAATATATTTAATTCCAGGCCTTATGACTGATCAAAGGCTTTGGAGTAGGTTGCTTCCTTTTTTACAAGAGGAATATGAGTTAATAAATGTTCCAATTCCTCACAGCGAAGATTTTGATGAGATAATTGATATTTTATTTAACTTTTTCAAAGAAGACAAAATAAACCTTCTAGGATTTTCCCTAGGAGGTTATATAGCTTCTTATTTTGCAATAACTTACCCAAATAGAATAAATAGACTTTTTACAGTTGCCTCAACTCCTGGAAACTCTACAGAAACAGAAATACAAAGAAGAAAACAAAAGTTTGTAGTTATTGAAAAAGAGGGCTTTGAGGGTTTACCTTATGAAAAAGCAAAATCATTACTTGAAGAAAAAAATCAAAATGATGAAGAATTGATAAAAATAATCCAAGATATGTTTTTTGATTCAGGAAAAGAGACTTTTATCGCACAATTAACAAGTACTTTTAAAAGAAGAGATTTGTTTGAGGACTTAATAAATTTAGATATTAAAGTTTGGTCTTTTTATAGTGATAAAGACAGGCTTTTAAATCAAGAATCAATTAAAAAATTCCAAAATACAAATCACAATATAAATATCATTTCAAGAAAAGGAACAAGTCACAATATTCCCCTAGAAGAACCAGAACTTTTAAGTATGAATATTAGAGCTTGGATGAAAGCTTAAAACAAAGAGTTAAAATGCAAACAAAAGAAGATATAAAAATCCAAAATAATTTAGAAAAACCAGGACATGGTTTACCAAAAATTGATGCAATATTTTTAAAATATATTGGATTTCCTATTTTAAAAACTTTTATTTCATGGGATAATGCTATGAAGTTTTTTGAATATGAAGGTAAAGAGATTATAAATTTAGTAAAAGATTTACCCAAAGATAAACTATTTAAAAAAGTACTAATTCCTAAAATATTTGGTATTGAAGATAATTCAAGATATTACTCACCTGCAATGGTTCTTTGGCATTTACTTTATGTTGGAGAGACTTTACAAGAGGGAATTGTAAATTTAAGTAAAAATGAGAAAATAGACTTTACAGTAAAAATAGAAAATTTCAAACCATTTGTAGAAATAAATGAAGATATAGTAGAAAAATATGATAATTTTTTAAATAATTATAAAAAATCTATAGAAACAAAAGTTGAGAATAAATATATAAACAACTGCCTTTCTCATCCATGGTTTGGTTGTTTAAATCCACATCAATGGTTGCTTATGTCAGCAATTCATCAAATGGTTCATAAAAAACAAATAAAAAAGATTTTAAAGGAAATGATAAAATGAAACTAAAAATATATCAAATAGATGCATTTACAAACAAAGTATTCAAAGGAAATTATGCAGGAGTTATAATTCTTGAAGAGTGGTTATCAACAGAGTTAATGCAACAAATTGCAACTGAGAATAATCTTTCTGAAACGGCTTTTACTTTTAAAAATGCTCAAAATATTTATGAAATAAGATGGTTTTCTCCAATAACTGAAATTGACTTTTGCGGTCATGCAACACTAGCAACTGCTTTTGTAATATTTAAAGAAAATGAAGCCTTAGAAAAAGTGATTTTTTCTGCAAAAGCTGTAGGAGATTTAAGTGTTGAAAAATTAGATTCTGGTTATATTCAAATGACTTTTCCAAATAGAAAACCAAAAGTTTTAGATTCTATTCCAAAAGAGCTATTATCTGGTTTATCAATAACTCCAAATGAAGTTTTACATAACCAACAAGCATATTTTGCAGTTTTTTCAAATGAAGAAGATATTTATTCAATAGATGTAAATCTTGAAGAATTAAAAAAATTAGCACCTTATGATGTTGTTATTACTTCAAAATCAAAAGAGTATGATTTTATTTCAAGATATTTTTGGCCAGCAAATGGAGGTGATGAAGATCCAGTAACTGGTTCAATTCACACAGGACTTGCTCCTTATTGGGCAGATAAATTAAATAAAAATGAATTAATAGCTCACCAAGCCTCAAAAAGAGGTGGCTTACTAAAATGTAAAGTTTTAGAGGATAAAGTGATTATCTCAGGACAAGCAGTTTTATATCTTGAGGGATATATTACTATTTAAAAAACAAATAAAAACAAATAGATAAAAATTCCCATAATAGAGCTAATAGTTAAAGCAAAAAATATTGCTTTTCCTATTTTCTTATGTTTTTTCCCATCAAGTAAGTGGTTTTTATAATCTTTATAAGATGAGATAAATAAGAATAACCATCCACCAATAGCTGCGATTGCAATTAAAATATGAATAGTTAAGAAAACAAGCATAAAGTCAAAAGAGACATTGCTGTATTTTGAATACTCTAAAAATCCACCTGAAACTCTAATACATATTTCAAAAATCACTACAATTATAAGTGTTAATCCTAAAATAATAACCTGAGAAAAAAAGTGTTTTTTATACTCTTTTTTAATGGCAAAATAGATACTAAAAGCTAACAAAAAAGGTAAAACTGCAAAATATACAGTTGTTATATCCAAATATAAAGGAGCAGTTGTTCCTAAAAAACCTTTTTCAAAAACCATTTAGTCTAGCTTTTTTGGAGGTGATTTCATTATTGTTTTTTCTATCAAAATAAAACCAAAAGGTATTAAAGAATAAACAAAAAGTTGGAAAGTTAGAAACTTCCATTGGTATCTTTTCATAGCCATATATAAAGCAATAACAAAAAGTATAAACAGAACTCCATGGGTCATTCCCACAATTTTAACAGCAAGTGGAATCCCAGCTAAATATTTAAGTGGCATTGCAATAAAAAGTAAAACTAAAAAAGAAATTCCTTCTATAAATGATATAAGTCTAAATCTTGAAAAAGTGTCGTTTAACATAAATCTTCCTTTTAAATAAAAAGATTAGTATATTAAAGATTGGTTTATGAAAAGTTAATATCAATAACTTTGTGTTACAATCGCGAATGAAAAACATAATACTTACAACATTAAACGCTAGATATTCTCACAGTTCATTGGGTTTGAGATATTTATTAGCAAATTTAAAAGAACTAAAAAACGAGGCTGAGATTTTAGAGTTTGTTATAAACTCTTCAGTTCAAACAATAGCAGAACAAATACTTGAAAAAAAACCAAAAATTATAGGAATTGCTGTATATATTTGGAATGCATTTGATATTGGTGAACTTGTTCGAATAATAAAAAGAGTATCACCCCAAACTATAGTAGTTTTAGGTGGTCCGGAGGTTAGTTTTCAACCACTTAGAGTAAATTTCGATATGGCAGATTATATAGTTTGTGGAGAAGGGGAAGTGACTTTTTACAATCTTTGTAGAGAATTACTTGATGGAAACTGTACTCAACCACGAACTATAAGTTCGCCAAAAGTTGATTTAGAATCAATAGTTTTACCTTATGATGATTACACAGATTTTGATATAAAAAATAGACATATTTATGTTGAAAATGCTCGTGGTTGCCCCTTTGAATGTGAGTTTTGTCTCTCTTCAATTGAGACAAGAATGAGATATTTAGATATCAATGTTTTTTTAGATGAGATTGAAAAACTGTGGATTAGAGGTGCTAGAAACTTCAAATTTATTGATAGAACTTTTAATATCAAAATCTCTTATGCAAAAGCAATTTTAAATTATTTCCTAGCAAAACAAGAAGATTATTTTTTACATTTTGAGGTAATTCCTGATAATTTCCCTGAAGAGTTAAGAGATTTAATAAAACAGTTTAAACCAGGATGTTTACAGCTTGAAGTCGGTATTCAAACTTTAAATCTTGATGTTGCAAGAGAAATTCATAGAAATTTAAAAATTGACAAAATCAAAGATAATCTAAAATTTTTATCTCAAGAGACACATGCTCATATGCATATAGATTTAATTATTGGGCTTCCAAGTGAAACAATAGAGAGTTTTGGAAAAAATCTAAATCAACTTTATACTCTCTCAACAGGTGAAATTCAAGTTGGAATATTAAAAAAATTATCAGGAACAACCCTTGATAGACATGATAAAGTTTATGGAATGGTTTATAATGATTCACCTCCATATGATATTTTGAAAAATGATTTGATTGATTTTTCTATGATGCAAAAAATGAAAAGATTCGCTAGATTTTGGGATATTGTTTATAATAGTGGAAATTTCCAAAAAACAACAACACTACTTTTTGAAGATGGAAAAGTTTTTGAAAACTTCTACGATTTAAGTATTTGGCTTTATAAAAGAAGTGAATCGACTTATAAGATTTCTCTTGATAGAATGGCGGAATTTTTATTTGAATATATGTTACCAAAACATAATAAAGAACTATTAGCAAACACGATTTTACAGGATGTTATGAAAGTTGGAGGAAGAAAAATTCCACCATTTTTAAAAAAAATAATTCCTTTAAATTATGATTTTGCACAAAAAGAGGTCTCAAAAGCAAATAAAAGACAAATTGTAAGACAGGAAAATGAATGAATAAAAAAATAGTGAGTAAAATTTGTATCTTAATAATTTTCTCAACAATGTCGTATGCTTTGGATATAGATAAACATTTAGAGTTATCTTATGTTCAAACAAGTGGGAATTCAAATACAACAACTTTCTCTTCAAAACTTCAAGGAACAGCAGCCCTTAGCCAAACAGAGAGTATAAAAGCGAAAGGAAGTGTTTTATACAATAAAAATGATAATAGCACTTCTGCAAATAAATATAATTTAGAGTTAGATTATAATCACATGATAAGTGAAAAACTATACTCTTATATGGGAATTAGTTATATAAAAGATGAGTTGTCAGATTATGATTATAGATTAAATATTGGGCCTGGACTTGGATATAAATTACTTGAAGATGAGATACAAACTATAGATATTCAAGGCGGTTTAGATTATGCTTATGATAAATATACTACGGGTTTAACTGATAATTATTTAGCTGGAAAAACTGAATTGAATTACAAATATAGATTTAGCCCAACTGTAGATTTTAAACAAATGATTAGTTATTTAGGATCTTTTGAAGATGGCGATAAATACTTTGCTACAAGTGATTCTTCAATCGGAGTTAAAATGACACAAAATTTATCTTTAGGAGTTAGTTATAGTATAGATTATACAAACAAAACTGATAAAGAAAATACAGATAAAAAGTTTTTAACTTCTTTAATTGTTGATTTTTAAGAATTTAGCTAAGATAATCTTATGAATTTTAATAAGATTATCTTTACTTTGCTAATGTTATATATTTTAGCAGATATGATTAAGACTTACTTTTTTTGAATTTTGCAAAAATAGGCTCTATAATTGGTACTATTTTAACTGCAATATATCCAACAATTCCCCCAAATACTATTTGAACAAATAATTCTGCAAATGGAATAGCTTTTAATACTTCATCAAAAGAGTGAAATATATGAGTTTCATGTACAATAATTCCACCACCAACTGCTAACATAGCAACTGTTCCTACTATTCCAATAGTTTTTATAATATGTGGCATTGAGTTTACGAAACCATCACCTATTTTTTTTAGAACTAAACTTTGTTTTTCTTGTAAATAAAAACCAATGTCATCAAGTTTTATGATTAAAGCAACTATTCCATATACAAAAACAGTTGTTATTATTCCAATTAATGCAAGAACTGATAACTTAGCTAAAAAGCTTGTGTCTTCAACTAAACTAAGTGTGATTACAATAATCTCAAATGATAAAATAAAATCTGTTTTAATAGCGCCTTTTACCTTTTCATCTTCAAGTTTTTCAGTTGATAACTCTTTTATTGTTTCTTTATCTTCACTTATTTCTTTGTGATGTCCAATTTTTTCTAAAACACTTTCAACACCTTCATATGCTAGATATATTCCTCCTAAAATTAGAACAGGAGAGATTAGCCAAGGTGCTAAAAAACTCATAAGTAAAACAATAGGAATGATGATAACTTTATTTTTTAAACTTCCCTTTGCAATTTTATAAACAATTGGAAGTTCTCTTGCTGCTGCTTTTCTTTTTGCTTCAAGAATTGCTTGTTGTCTGATTCCTTCAAGTTCTTTTAAAATCTTTTTTTGAGCTTGTTCATCAAGTTTTTCGATATTTTGTCTAAATTCATTTACCGTTTTAGCTTTTTTCAATTCAGCTTTTAAAATATCAGATGTTGTGTCATTTGTAAAATTTGCAATTGCTGCTAAATCATCAACCACTAAACCAGTTGATTTAATACTTGCAAGTTTTGTGTAAGTTGCAATATCATCAAAAAGTAATCCTACATCATCAAGGGAAGTTGCTAATGATTTTGTTGCAGATGCTACTGTTTTTCCTGCAAGTGAGCTTATATCATCTGTTAATAAAGATAGATATCCTAAAAATCCTGCCATTTATATATTCCTCAGTAAATTTTTTTTGTTATTTTATCATAAATAAAAATTATAAAATTTTATTTTAGTTTATAATCAGATAATAAAACAAATCTAAATCCTTTTTGTTTTAGTTTTGTTATGGCATTTATCGTTCCTTGTGCCGTATCTGAGGTAGGATGATTCATATGAATAATTACTATTTCACCTTTTTTTGCCTTTAAAAATGCTTCTTCAACTTTTTTAGTTGAAAAAGTTGCACCCGCATCTCCTAGAATAGAAAATCCTACAACTTGATGATTTAATTTATTTGCAATTTTTACAGCAACTTCATCATAATATGCAGTTCCAGAACGGAAGTATTTTGGTCTTTTGTGAGTTATTGATTCTATTTTTCTAGCATTTATTTCTATTTCATCAACTAACTCTTCAGGCGAATTTGTTCCTTTTATATTATAAATTGATTTTCCATTTACAGAAGCTGGTTTATGTTCTAATCCATGATTTCCTATTTCAAATAGTGGATTTGCTGCTAACTCTTTGAAGGTTTTAAGATTTTTATCTATCCATCTAGCATTAATAAACAAAGTCGCTGGAATTTTCTCTTTTTTTAAAAAATTAACTAACTTTTCATCATAAGCCATTCCAAGTGGACTTCCACAAGCATCCATAGTTATTGCGATTACTTTTTCGTTTATATTTAGATGTGTTTTTACACCTGTAACATTTTCTCCCCATTGTTTTGGAGTTTGATTTTCAAAGGGTTTTGCAATATTTTTTCTAAATGCTTCATACTGTTTTTCTGAACTATTTTTATTTGTATTAAAATAGTCATCAACAGCTGTATTTGCGCAAGCTGTAAAGCCTAAACACAGAAGCAAAGAAAAGATAATTGGTTTTTTCATAGATTTTCCTTATGACAAAATAGATATAATAAATAATACTATATGAAAATTTAATAAAGAAGTTGTTTAATGGAAGAAAAAGATAGAGTTTTTGATGTAATTGTAATAGGTGGTGGCCCTGCTGGAATAATGGCAAGTATTAGTGCAGCAAAAGAAAAAAAAAGCGTTTTATTACTAGAAAAACTTTCAAAAATTGCAGCAAAACTAAAAGCTACTGGTGGTGGAAAATGTAATCTCACAAATACTTTATCAACTGAAGAGTTTATGGGAAAATTTGGTAAAAATGGCCGATTTATGAGCCATGCCTTAGAAGCTTTTAATGCAAATGATTTAAGAGATTTTTTTGCTAGCATTGGAGTTGAAACAATTGCCCGAGATGGATTTAGAGTATTTCCCTTAGATCATAGTTCTTCTATTATTTTAAAAGCTTTGGATGATGAACTAGAAAGATTAAAAGTAAAAGTTGATTGTTCTGTTGAAATTCAAACTATTCAAAAGAAAGATGATATTTTTATCATAAATAGCCAATCTAATATTTACAAAACTAAAAATATTATCCTAGCAACTGGAGGTTTAGGTTATCCAACCCTTGGAGCAACTGGAGATGGATATATTTATGCTAAAGAGTTTGGACATGAAGTTACCTCTTTACATCCAGCAATGATGCCACTATTTACAAAAGAGAAAAACTTTGCTGCTTGTAAAGCTGATACTATTGCTAAAGCTATTTTAAAAGTTGATTTACCAAAATACAAAAAACTAAAATTAACTGGAGATTTGATTTTCACAAACAATGGAATAAGAGGGCCAGTTGTTTTAGATTTTGCTCGAGAATTAACTCCAATAATAGCTAAACACAATGAAGTGCCTTTACTGATTAGTTTTTTAAAAGGTATGAATGAAGAGCAAATTTATACACATATTAAAAAAGAGATAGAAAAAAATCCAACAGCCACAGTTTTAGAAAATCTAACAACACTTTTAGCTTTAAGTGTGGCAACTGAAATATGTAATATTTGCGAAATAAATAGTTCTGAGAAGTTTAAAAACATAGATGGAATAAAAAGAGAAAAGCTAATAAAAACCTTAGCTTGGACACCTTTAACAGTTACTGGTCATGAAGGTTTTAAAAATGCCATGATTACAAGAGGTGGTATTGAACTCAAAGAAATTGACTCGAAAACTATGCAAAGTAAGCTTATTTCTGGTTTATATTTTTGTGGAGAAGTTGTAAATATTGATGGACCTTGCGGTGGATATAATCTTCAATGGTCTTTTTCAAGCGGAAATCTAGCAGGTAAAACTAGAAGTTTATAAAAAGTATTCATGCTATGGATATAATTAGAAAAAGGCTAATAAAAGGGGTTTCTTTTGAATAATATGAAAATTAAAAATTATCAAATCTTTTTCTTTCTCTTCTTTTTTAGTGTAACTTTATTCGCTTTAGAAAAGTTAGACTCAACTCCTTTTGTTTTAACTCAAAATGAAAAAGATTGGATTTCGAAACATCCAATAATAAAAGTGGGTGTAGATAGAGATTATGCTCCTTATGAATGGCTTGAAAATGGTGAATACAAAGGTGTTGCCGTTGATTACATGAAAAGAATTGAAAAGATTGTAGGTATAGAATTTCAAATAGTTAAAAATAAATCGTGGAATGAAATCATAAATATGGCTAAAAATGGCGAAATTGATATGATTACAAGTATTGTACAAACACCTGAGAGATCAAAATATCTTGATTTTACAGAATTTTATAGAAAGTGTCCTGTAATTATTATTGACAGAGGAAATAATGGTTTTATTGGAGGATTAAAATATCTAAATAATAAAAAAGTCTCTGTTGAAAAAAATTATTTTATGGAAGAGATTTTAAGAGAAAATTACCCAAATATAAAACTACAAGTTGTGGATAGTACAAAACAAGCTTTAGAATTAGTAAATTCATCCCAAGTAGATGCTTATGTTGGTGATGTTGGTCTTTCTGATTATATAATCAAAAAATATTATTTTCTAAATTTGCGTTTTTCAGGACAAACTGAATATGTAAGTAATCAAAGTTTTGCAGTTACAAAAAATAATACTGAGCTTTTGAGTATTTTAAATAAAGCTGCAAAATCTTTGCCTGAAGATGAAATACAAAATACATTTAATTATTGGTTAAGTGCTGATCGTGGAATAAATGTAAAAACAATATTCATTTATGCCCTTGCTGTATTGTTTATTTTATTGATTATAATTTATTGGGTTTATAGATTAAGAAGTGAAATAACACAGCGTAAAATTATAGAAAATAAACTAAAAGAGAGTGAATCCCATTATAGACAATTAACAGAAGATGTAAATGATGTGATTTGGAAAGTAAATACTAATTTTATAATTACATATATAAGTCCAGCTGATGAACGGTTTAGAGGTTATAAAGCAAGTGAAGTAATTGGTAGTAATATTTTTGAATTATTTACAGATGAAAGTGTTCTTCTTCTAAAAGAAAAGTTACAAGAAAGATTTGAATTATTAAAAAAAGGTGTTGAATTACCAGCTTTGAGTATCGAACTTCAACATAAATGTAAAGATGGCTCTATAATTTGGGGAGAAATCTTATCAAAACAAGAAGTAGATGCCAACGGAAATATTATTGGTTATCATGGAATTACTAGAGAAATTACAAAACGAAAAGAACTTCAAGAAAAAATAGAGCAATTAGCATATTGTGATACCTTAACAAAACTGCCAAATCGCCGTTCTTTAGATGATAAAATGAGTTTTATAATGTCTAAGAGTGAACGAAGTCAAAAGTATTGTGCCTTAGTTTTTATTGACTTAGATAATTTCAAACCATTAAATGATACTTATGGTCATAATGTTGGTGATTTATTATTAATTGAAGTTGCCAATAGATTAAAAAGTAATATTAGAAAACTTGATGCAATTGCTAGAATTGGTGGCGATGAGTTTGTAATAGTACTTGATGAATTTGATGAAGATAAAGAAATATCAAAAGAAAACATTTTTAATGTAGTTGAAAAAATAAGAATTTATTTAGCTCAACCTTATGAATTTTGTATAATAAATGAAGATAAAGAAAATATAGATATTGAGCATAATTGTACAGCTAGTATTGGAATATGTATGTTTAAAGGGGAAGAAGAGAGTTCTATAAATATCTTCAAATGTGCCGATTCAGCCATGTATGAGGCTAAAGAATCGGGAAGAAATACTATTAAGTTTTATGAATAATATTGTATTTAAGCTCTTTTTGCATTTGACATAAAAATAGCAGCTAGTATAAGTAGAGTTCCAGTTATTCTATTTTGAATTTTTATTGCTTTTACATTTTTTAATAAAAATCTTAATCTTGAAGCAAGAGAAGAGTATCCAGTCATTACAAATACATCAACAGCACATAATGTTGCAGAAATAATAATAAATTGTAAAAATATTGATTCATTAGGATTTATAAATTGTGGAATAAATGCCACTAAAAAAATTGTTGCTTTGATATTTGTTAGATTTATTAGACTTGAATTTAAAAAGGCTTTTTTTGCATTATACGAATTTAAATGTTCTTCTTCCTCAACTAATTCAACTTTTTCAAATATTTTACTTAGACCAAAATATACTAAATAAGCAACGCCAATCCATTTTATAATTGTAAAAATTAGAACAGATTTTGCAATAATAGCACCCAATCCAATTACAACAATAAAAGCTTGAGTAATATATCCAACTTGTAATCCAAAAATTGCAGGGTAAGATTTTTTAAGACCATATTTTAAACCATAATTCATTGAAACGACTGCACCAGCTCCTGGCGAAACAGAAATTGCAATAGAAGCTAAAAACATAGTTAGCCAAATATTAAATTCCATTATTTTCCTTTATCTTCTAAATAGACAAGTTAAAAACTTGTCCATTCATCTTCATCTTTACTATTTGATGATATTACTTTTTTTGAATCATTTTTTGCAAAAGCTTCTACTTTTTTAGAAGGAGTTTTACTTTTATTTGATATTTGTTTTTTAGAAGGAAGAGATTTGTTTTCTACAACTTTCGCTTTTACATCATTTTTCCCTATAAACTCTTTTGCATTTGCATTTGAAACAACCAATTTAGCTATAGTATCTGTTTGAACAGCAACTTCATATGTTTGTGTAGCAATCATAGCATTTTGTTGTGTTTGTTGATCAAGAGAGTTAATAGCATCATTTATTTGCTCAATTCCAGCAAGTTGTTCTTTACTAGAACCTTCGATATTTTTTATAAGCTCAATTGTTAGTGAAATATTTTCATTTAACATTTTATAACCACTTATCATATCTTCTGATATTTTTTTACCTTGGTCAGCTTTTTTTGTAGCTGTTTCAACAAGAAGTTTAATCTCTTTAGCAGCTTCTGCTGAACGAGATGCAAGATTTCGCACTTCTGCTGCAACAACAGCAAATCCTTTTCCAGCTTCACCAGCAGTTGCAGCTTCAACAGCTGCATTTAATGAAAGAATATTTGTTTGGAAAGCAATTTGGTCAATTACTGTTATTGCTTCATTTATTGCATTTACTTCTTTATCTATTTCATTCATAGCTTCTGTTGTTTGATTAGCCAAACTCTCACCTTTTGAAGCTGAATCTGTTACACTTGAAGCTAATTGAGACATTTTTACAATATTATTTGTATTATTTGAAATATTACTTGAAATCTCTTCAACAGCAGCAGCAGTTTCTTCTAATGCAGCAGCGGCTTCATTTGAATTTACATTTAAAGTATCAACATTTTTAAGAAGAATATGACTGCTATCACCTAGTGTTAAACCATTTGATTTATTTTCTACCAGCATATCATTTATAATATCAGCAAGATTGTTTAATCCAACTGTAACACCACTATTACAGCCTTTTATTCTGTGAGTGAAATCAAGTTTTGCAAATCTTTCAAGGGCAAAACTAATATCATTAATATTTGTACAAACTCTTAGTTGAAGACTTAATAACATATCATTAATATGATGTCTTAGACTTTCTAAACTTTGAGATTCTGTTTTATTATCAAGCCTTTTACTTAAAAAACCTTCTTTGATTGTTAAAACTATTTGATTAATCTCTTCTAAAAATACATTGTCAGAATCAATTGTTCTTTTTGTTTTTGCAATGTTTTGATTTACAACACTTGCCATACTTCCAAATTCATCATGATTTCTATCATCTAACATTTCAACAGTACTTGTTTCTTTATTTAAATATCCAAAGAAATTTAATAATCCTTGTTGGAAGTTATTAATTGAAGTTATTAATTGATTAGATAAGACAAGCGAAAATGCAACAAAGAAGATAATTGCAAGTATTGCTATTAAAATTAAAGCACTACTCATTGCACTTACTGCATCATTTTTCATGGCAACTGCATTTTCATTTATATGACTTAATTGTTTTTCAAGTTCTAATCCACTATTAACCATCTCTTTTATAAGAGCTAATATTTCAGGAGTCTCTTTATCTATTCCATTTTTATAGTCAGATATTCTTTTTTGAGCGAATAAATCAAAATTTTGAATATAGCTTTTTGACTCTTTAATAATCAAATTACATAACTCAATATTCTCTTGAGAATTTAATTTTGATTGTAAGTCTAAAACATTATTATTTAGCTCTTCAAAATCTTTTCTAACTATTTGTGCTTTTGATTCATCAGGATTTCGTAAGAACTGATAAACAGAAATTCTTCCTTTTAGAACTTGTTGAATAAACAAATCAGTTTGATTAGCAGCATTTGTTTGTTGTTTCGTAACACTATCAAAATAATTGAATATCAAAGCTGATATAATTACAATGAAAATAAAAGCAAAAGGTAAAAGCATTAGTTTTACCCGTGTAGTTATGTTTCTTAGCAAAATTACTCCTTTTTATAAAAATTATTATTAGATATTACTAACTTTAAGCAAAACTTTAGCTTAAGAAAATAACTTTAATTTTGATAGAATTAATATAGATTTAAGTTAAAATAGAAGTTTTTTTGTTCTAAATATATATAAGAAATATGTAAATTTATATAGTCATAACTACTAAGTCAATATAATCAATAAAAATTTAGGAGACAAAATGAAAAAAGTTATATTCCTTACTCTTATGGCAATTTATGCAAATGCACATTTCCTTACATTTATGGCAAATACAGACAACATAAATAATCAAAAAGAGTCAAAAGTAAATTTGGATATATCATTTATTCATCCCTTTGAGCAAACAGGTATGGTTATGGAAAAACCTGAGGTTTTTGTAAATTCAAAAGAGAATTCACTTGCCTTAACACAAACAACAAAATTTGATCACAAAGCTTGGACAAGCTCTTATGATGTTAAAACACCTGGTGTTTACAAATTTTTTGTGCAACCACAGCCATATTTTGAACCAGCAGAAGAAAAGTTTATTTCTCATGTTCCAAAGTTGATAGTTAGTGCTTTTGGTTTAGAAGATGGTTGGGATGAGCCAATTGGCTTAAAATATGAGATTGTTCCGATGGTAAAACCTTTTGGTTTATACTCTGGGAACTTATTTCAAGGTAGAGTTTTACATGATGGAAAACCAGCAGCTAATGTAGAAGTTGAAGTTGAAGCATATAATGAATTTGGTTTAAAAGCACCAAATGATGCCCATATAACACAAGTTGTAAAAACTGATGATAATGGAATTTTCTCATTTGTAATGAATCATCAAGGTTGGTGGGGATTTGCAGCTTTAATAGAAGAGGGTGAATTAAAATACAAAGATGGAAAAAGTTATCCAGTTGAAAATGGTGCTTTAATTTGGGTAAAGGCTTACTAAAATGCACATAGCAGATGGTGTTTTAACTCTTGAATCAACAGCTGTAGTCTCAGCTGTTAGTTTGTTTGCTTTATATAAAGCTATAAAAACTATAAAAGAGGATGAAATACCACTTGCCGCAGTTGCTAGTGCTATGTTTTTTATAGCCTCTTTTATTCATATTCCCTTTGGAGTCACTCAAATCCATCTAATTCTTTTGGGAGAAATAGGAATATTTTTAGGATTTACAAGTTTTATCTCTATTTTTATAGCTTTAGTTCTACAAGCTTTACTTTTAGGTTATGGTGGTGTAGTTTCCATTGGAGTTAATCTATTTATTATGGCAGCACCTGCTGTGATTGTTTTTTATATAAATAAAGCAGAGCTTTTCTTGAAAATAAATGAAAAAATAAGATTTTTTTTAATAGGATTTTTAGGGGCATTTTTTGCAACTTTGTTTTTAGTACTTATTTTGTATTTTTCAAAAGATGAGTATGAATGGGCTGCTTATAGTATATTTTCAGTTAATATAATAATGATGGTAATTGAAGGTTTAGTTTCTATGTTTTTACTATTATTTATCAAAAAAACATATCCAAAGATTTTAAAAGGTTTGATTTGAAAAGTTTTCTAATATTTATAATCTTGGCAAGCTCATTGTTTGCTCACAAACTAAATCTATTTGTAACAAATGAACAAAATGGTGTTGAAATTTACTCTTATTTTGCAGATGGTACACCTTGTATGAATTGTAGGTTACTTATTAAAAATAATGAAAATTTAATTTTAGAAGATAAACTAGATGAAAAAGGAAAATATCATTTTACTTCAAAATATAAAGAGATAGAAATAACAGTTGATGCAACATCTGGACATATTGCAAAACAAGATGTGATTGTTGAAAATATAAAAAATGAAACCTTACAAAATCACATAAAAGAGCAAAAATCAGATGAACATATTAAAATGTTAATTTCATTGGTTTTAATAGCTTTAATTTTTTATGCAATAAAAAGAGTTAAAAGGAAAAAAGAACAATAGATGAATAACGAAGCCATAAAACTTATTGTTTCACTACTTTTTTCTTTGTTAGTTGCTTTTACTTCTTTGGAGTATTTTTATATATTGCCAATTTTATTAGTACTATTTTTTGAGAAAAAAAGTATTATAAAGATATTTAAAAAACTATTTTTATTAAACTTCTTTATAATATTTTTAGTTTTATTTGTAGCTTTTAAAAATCATCAAATGGCTATTGAGTTATTTTTTAGAACAAACTTGATTTTATTGTTTAATATTACGATTTTTTATAAATCAAAGGGTTATGATATTGTAAGAGGTTTTAATAGTTTGAAATTTTCTGCTAAATTTATCTCAATATTTTATTTCACTATTTGTTTGATTGAGTATTTGCTAAAAGAGTTTAAAAATATAAAAACAACTTTGAAATTAAGAGGTTTTAAAGCCCAAACTTCTATGTTTGTTTATCAAACCTTTGGTAATATTTTTGCTATGATGTTTATAAAAGCCATAAAAAAATCAGAAGATATGAAACTTAGTATGAATGCTCGTGGTTTTAAATCGCAGATATTTCTGCTTGAAACAAACAAAATTAGTAAAAAAGATATTTTAGTAATATCTTCTCTTGTAATTATTTATTTAATAAAGGTTTTATACATATGAGTTGTTCAGTAAATTTAAGAAGTGTTTCTTATGAAAATGAAGATAAACGAATTTTTTCAGATGTAACTTTAAATCTAGGCCATGAAGAAAAAATAGCAATAGTTGGCTCAAATGGTTCAGGTAAAAGTACACTTCTAAAAATAATCGCAGGATTAATAAAACCTCTTTGTGGAGAAGTTGAAATCTTCCACGACAAAATGAAAGATTTAAAAGATTTCTCAAAATATAGAAGCGATATAGGATATTTACCCCAAGATGTTACGAACCACTTTTTATGTCCAACAGTTATAGAAGATGTGATTTTTTCCCTAAGAGCAAAAGGTATATTAAAAGATGAATCAATAATCCAAGGAAAACAGATATTAAAAGAACTTGGAATTTCTCACTTAGAAAATAGGGTGATTTTTGATTTAAGTGGAGGTGAACAAAAAATTGTTGCCCTTGCTGGACTTTTGATTTTAAAACCAAAAATTTTACTTCTTGATGAACCAACAAATGCCCTTGATGAAGAATCACAAAAAAAGATAATTGATATTTTAAACTCAATAAAAAAATCTATGATAATAGTCTCTCATCATAGAAGTTTTATAGATAGTTTGGCAACTAAGATTTATAAGCTTGATAAAAATATTTTAGAACAAATATAAATATAATTATAAATAAAAAACTACCAATTAATGAAAAAAAGTCTTGAATATCACTAAGTTTTTCGATAATTGGATGAAATACAACAGGAGATAGAAATTGTCCAAAAAATATGGCTGATGTGTAATATCCTGAGCTTTTAACTCTTTTTTCTACACTTGTTTTACTCAACATCCAAGATGTAACATTTGTCATCATAATTCCACCTGCAAATCCTAAAATTGGACTGCTAATGAAAAATAAGTGAACATTATTTATCACTCCAACTAAAGAAAAACCTATTGCCATTAAAAATATACCAATAAGATAAATAGTTGAATAATTAAATCTAGTTTTTAATTTTGAAAAAGTTATTGCCCCCAAAGCATTACAAAAAAATGCCACAGCAATTATAGTTCCTGCTAATGAACCACTTGCCTTGAATTTTTCAATTATCAAAAATGGAATTTGAGTAGGTAAAATATAAAATATCAACATAAAAAAGAAAGCAAGAAAATATACAAACAAGATATTTGAACTGATATGTACAGTTTGTTCTATCTTGTCATCGTCAAATTTTACTTCTTTTAAATTATAAAAAGCAAGTGGCAGTAAAACCAATCCCATTAGATAAATTGCAAAGGGAAATCTCCAGCTAATATCAGATAAAAAACCTCCGCCCATCACAAAAAATACACCACCAAAAGCCATAAAGGCACTTTGATAACCCATAAATTTATGTCTTTCTTTTTCTTTGAAATAATCTCCAATCAAAGAAGTTGAAACAATCATAAGTGTAGCAACACAAACTCCAAAAAATGCCCTAGAGATTAATAAACTCTCAATACTATCAAGATATAATCCAGCACTACCAAATAAAGAGAAGAAAAACAGTGCAATAACTACTGATTTTTTCTTTCCAAATTTAAATATAAAATGTCCCAAAATAGGCGCAAGAAGTGCAATTACCAAAGAAGGAAGTGTCAACATCAATCGTGAGTAAAATTCAATATTAGCTACATCTTTAAAATAATCTTTTAAGTGAGGCAACATAGTAACAATAGCAACATTTGACATACTTGTTGTCATTGCTAATAAAAGTAGAGTTAAAAGGGTTAGTTTTGGGATATTATTCATTTGCGTATTGTAGTTAAGCTTATTTAAAATAAATTAAAGTCAAGCCTAAAATTAGAGTTTTTTTAAAATCTCTATTTGTTCTTCGTGTGTATAATTAAATCTAAACTCCGACTCTTTTAAATAGTAAAAGAAGTTATCTTCATCAAAACCTTTATATTTTTTCAGATTATCTTCTAAAAATTTCCAAAATTCATTTAGTTTTGTTTGGTGAGAATTTTTTGAATGAATTTTATTCCAGTTTAAATACTGAATAAAACCATCTTCAATATCAAAGGCTCGTTTCCCAATTTTTGGCATCAAAAGTGTGTAAACTTTTTCATTTGAATAAAATCCCATTATGTTTATAGCTTCACTTAGAGATTTTTTCTTTTTCTTTTTTTCTCGCTCTTTTATATAATAAAACTCTTCATATTCATTGTAATCTTTGATTGAGTTATTGTATTCATGCTCTAAAAACAAAGCAATTTTTTTTCTAAAAATATCAAATCTATCTTTTATGGTTTTATAATTTACCTCTAACTCTTTGGCTAGTTCAAGGGCATTTTTATTTTCACAAAATTTAATCATAATTAAATCATCTTTTTGAAGTTTTTTTAAAGAATACTTTTTTGCACAAGTCTTACACTTGATGTAATCATTTGCTAAAGTATAAAAAGTAGTGTTATTGCAGTTTTGACAAATCATAGGCATATTTTAGCATCATTTATATTTTTTTGTTCTAAAAATACCTAAGAGCTTTAAGAAATTATTGTAGTTATATTTTTGTGATAATTTTTTATTAGGATAATAAAATTGATATCTTATTTTAATATTCATTGTACTTATTTTCCAATAAAAACTATTATAAACATAATCTAAAAATTATTTTTATGTAATGAATAATTAGATACAATCAAGTCCTTAAAATTGGAGATATAAATAATGAACGATTTAATAAAACAAGGTGAATCTTTAGGTTATATAAAAATTGATAATGAAACAAATTACATAACTTATATAAATCATCATAGACCTAGAAATTATCAAAATCCAGAAGAAAAAATACAAGCACAAACCTTTTTAAAATTGATTTTAGAATATAAATATCCGGTTGAAAATATTAGAATGTTTGTTACTGTTCAAATGGGTATTGCGAAAAAAGAAGCTGATATAATTGTTTACAATGATAAAGATCATTTATCTCCTTATATTGTTGTTGAGTGTAAAAAAGAAGAGATTTCTGAACTTGAATTTAAAACAGCTGTTAATCAGGCATTTAGCTATGCAGTATCTGAGGGCGCAAAATTTGTTTGGACAACATCAGGTATTAAAAATGAATATTATCAAGTTCCAAAGAAAAAACCAAAAGATAGAATTACAATAGTAGATGTTCCTGCATTTGGTGAAAAGTTTGTTCCAAAATTCAAGTATGTAAAAGGTGACCCTAAATATCACGAATTGGAAATTGTTACAGAAGATAATCTTACAAAAAGATTTAAACAAGCACACAATGCGCTTTGGGCAGGTGGAGAATTAAATCCTAGTGAGGCATTTGATGAACTCGATAAACTTATATTTTGTAAAATTTGGGATGAAAGAAATTGTAATAGAAAAGAACCTTATAAATTTCAGATTATTCCATATATTCAATTAGACAAAGATGGAGAAGAAGAAGAAAATAAAAAAATTACAAATAAAAATCTTCTTGATAGAATAAATGAACTATATGCACAAGGAGCACTTAAAGATCCTGAGGTTTTTAAAGATGGAGTAAGACTTAATGCTGATAAAGTTCGTACAGTTGTTGGATATTTAGAGGGAATAAATCTAAATAAAACAGATTTAGATAGTAAAGGTCGGGCATTTGAGACTTTTATGGGGTCATTTTTTAGAGGTGATTTTGGGCAATATTTTACTCCAAGACCAATCGTAAAATTTATTGTAGATGTTTTACCTATAAAAAAAGATAGCTATGTACTTGATACTTCATGTGGAAGTGGTGGTTTTTTACTTCATGCACTTGATAAGGTACGACAACAAGCAAATATTGAATATCCAGATTATGAGATAGATCCAGATGAAAAAGTAGATTGGAAAAAGTATTGGCATGATTTTGCAGAACATAATCTTTATGGAATAGAAATAAATGAGCAAATAGCAAGAACAGCAAAAATGAATATGATAATTCATGATGATGGACATACTAATGTTATTTCTTGTGATGGCTTGCTTCAAATTACTCCTGAACCTGAACCTTTATACGAAACAGATGATGAGAGAGAAGCTAGAAAAACAAGAAATGAAAATACTATACAAAAAAAAGGTAGAAATGATAAGTTTAAAGAAAATCATTTTGATTTTATTCTTACAAATCCACCATTTGGATCATCTGTAAAACAAACAGAAAAAGCATATTTACATCAATATGGGTTTGGTATCAAAGAAACAAATTGGCTGGACACTTCTAATGGAGTTAGAAAAGGTAGAGAAAATCAAAGCACAGAAGTACTTTTTATAGAACAAGCATATAACTTTTTAAAAGTAGGTAGTGGAATACTAGCTATCGTAATACCTGATGGGATACTTACAAACTCTTCACTTCAATATGTAAGAGATAGTATTGAAGAGATGTTTAGAATAATAGCAGTTGTTTCTATGCCTCAAACAGCATTTAGTGCAACAGGTGCAGGTGTAAAAAGTAGTGTTTTATTTCTGAAAAAATACTCTGAAAATGAGAGTAATAATATCAAAAATCTAAAATTAAAACTTCAAAATGATTTAGTAACACAACAAAACTTTTGGCAAAAAGTAAAAGTTTTTGAAGATGAAAAAAAGCAAAAAGTAAAAGAACTAAATAGTCTTTTTCAAAAAGATAGTCAAGAATTAAAAGATGCAAAAGCAGAACTAAGTAAAGAATATACAGATAAATTATCAAACCTAAAAGATGAGATGAAAGAATTGTACAAAACTTCAAAAGAAGAAGCCTTGAAAAAATATGATTATGATATTTTTATGGCAATAGCTGAGGATATAGGTTATGATGCAACAGGAAAAGAAACAAATACTAATGAACTTAAATATATAGCAACTGAGCTAAAAAAATTCATCGAAAGTCTTTAAAATGACAAAAAATATTTTTTATACAAAATTTAGTGAAATCTCAAGTAGTAGATTAGATCCATTTTTTTACATACCTGAAATAGTGGAATTAGAAAATCAAGTTAAAAAAGTATCTATGAAAAAATTAAAAGATTTTGTAATAACTGTAAGCAGTGGAGCAACACCAAAAAAATCTATAGAAAACGAATATTATTCAGAGAATGAAAAAGATGGTATTCCATTTTTACGAGTTCAAAATTTAACTAAATATGGGAAGCTTGATTTTGATGGTTTAAAATTTATTACCAAAGATACACACCAAAAAATGCTTAGACGAAGTCAAGTTGAAGAAGATGATTTGCTTGTTAAAATTACAGGTGTTGGAAGAATGGCTATCGCTTCAGTTCCTGAAAAAGGATTTGTAGGTAATACAAATCAGCACATGGTTGTAATAAAAACAAAAGATAGAAAAACAAGTGAAACATTAGCAACTTATCTCAATCTTGATATAGCTGAAAAATTAGCTTCAAGAAGAGCCACAGGAGGAACAAGACCAGCTCTTGATTATCCTGCATTATTATCTATTCCTATAGTTTATGATGAAAATATAGTTTTAAAATTAAATAATGCTTACAAACAAAAAGAACAAAAAGAAAAAGAGGCTCAAAGTAAGCTTGATAGTATTGATGCGTACCTTTTAAATGAACTTGGAATAAAATCATATAGTAATGAAAAAGAGAGTTTGGAAGATAGAGTATTTTTTAGAAAAGTTAGTGAGTTAAGTGGGGATAGGTTTGATGCAGATTATTATAGAAATCGTTACTATGAAAATATATATTATTTAAATCAAAACAAAAACTTTCAGCTTATAACTCTTGGCAAAATCTCTCTAAATATTTTTCAAGGGGTGGGGCAAAATTTAACTACTAAAGAAGAAAATATTTTATTAAAAGTCAAAAATATTATGAATGATAATAAAATAGACTTTGAGAATGTAGAATTTATAGGATATATACCAGAGACTAAGAAGTTAATAAACGGAGATATTATTGCTCCTTTTATAGGTGAAGCAATAAAAAAATACAAATTTTCAGTTTTTAATCAGACTAAAAACAATTTTAGTTATACCGTTGATAACAATACAGGAGTAATAAGATTAAAAGAAAATTACAATTCTATTTATATCTCTGCATTTTTTATGTCATCAATTGGAAAAATATTAATAGAACAACTTTCAGGTGGAGGTGGAGTTCCATTTTTAGGTTCAAATAGTGCTAAAAAGTTATTGGTTCCTATTCCAATAATAAATGATGATATAGACTTTGAAAAACAAAATAAAATCGCAAACCATATTCAAAACTTACGAGATGAAGCACAGGCTCTAAAAAATGAAGCAATACAAATTTTTGAAGATGCAAAAAAAGAGGTGGAAAAGATGATATTGGGAGATAAAAGTGTTTAAACTTCAAGGACAATTAGGAAAAACTTTTGGTGGTTATATTACAATAAGAGGAACTGCAAAATTTTCTGAAATAGTTAAGTATTCTGAATCAAAAAATTATCAAAGAGAAATAATTCCTCAACATCTTCAGGAAATAAGTGATTATTATAGTCGAGGAGAAGACTTGTTTTTTCCTGAAGTTATTTTATCACTAGATTTAAAATATGATTTTACTAGTTCTAATGCTAAAAGTGGTGTAAATCCTATTCAAGATATTTTTAATAATAAAAAAGGATTTAAGTCAAATGTTAATGATGTTGTTGTTAAGACATTATCAAAAAGACAAAATATTTTACTTACAATTGTAAATGTTTCTTTAAATTCTGATGAAAAGATATTTGGTAGAATAGATGGAAACCATAGATTAAATGCTAATAATACACAGAAAGATTATGATGAAGAGATACCTTTTTGTATTATATTATTTGAATCAGATAAAATACAAAAACAAGAAAAAACACTTTTCCATAATATCAATTCAAAAGTTGTACCTCTAAAAACTGAAGAGGTTTTAAGGTCTATTATACTTGATAAGCAAAATTTTTCTGATGAGAATTTAAAGAATGAATTTGGTAACAGTTATCTTTTTTCAAGAAGAGTAAATGAATTTAATATTAAATCAATAGCTCCAATAATTACTGAACAGTTAGAAAATATGCAAATAAGTGCTTTTGTAAAAATATTTGAATTATTAGAAAAATATAAACCTCAAACAAATTTAGAGGCATTTGTAGAAATACTTAGAAAAGTTGAATTTATTTATAGAAAAAATAAAGCACTTAATTTACAAATTAATTCTTCTGTTTGTATAGTATTTATCTTTTATTCCGTACATAATCCTGATAAACTTATACAATTAGAAAATTGGATATTAAAAAATTATTTTCATGAAATTAGGGAAATTGAATCAGAAACAATAATAAGTATATTTGAAAACTTAATAGAACATCGGAAATTAAAAATATTTGTAGCTATGCCATATTGGTCTCATGCAGTTGTAAATGAATACAATAAGCTTTTTAAAGAAGCTTTAAAAGAAATAGAGCAAGAAAAAGATATCTTTTATGAGCTATTTCCTATTATGAGACATAGAGGTGCTAGTCAAAGAATAGATCAAAGATTACTAAATCAGATTAAAGAGTGCGATATTTTTGTTGCTGATTTAACAGGAATAAATCAAAATGTTTTATATGAAGTTGCTTATGCTGAAGGTTTAGATAAGCCATCATTATTACTTAGAACAGAAGAAGATGATAAAGAAAAACAATTACCTTTTGATATGGCTCAAAGACAGTATATACCATATCCAAAAGGTGCATATTACACTAATATAAAAGCTATTTTAAAAAATAATTTACCTACAATAATTGATAATTATCAATTGAAAAAATTAAAACAAGGAGATTTTTGATAATTTAAATAACAAATTGTAATATTTTTTATAATAAATAATTTTTTTGTTATGATTTTCAAAAAAGGAAATCAAAATGGAAAAGTTTATTGAAAACAAATCCTTGCTTGAGGATTTGAAAAACCTCATAGTATCTACAAAAGAGCAAGTAGCTATTAGTGTAAACTCATCTTTGACTTTGATGTATTGGCAAATTGGTTTTAAAATCAATGAAGATATATTGAAAAATAGTCGTGCAGAGTATGGAAAAGAGATTCTGCAGACAGTGTCTGCAAAATTGACAGCAGAGTTTGGACAAGGGTATATCTATTCTTCTTTTACAAGAATGATGAAATTTGCCCAATATTTTACCTTTGAAAATATTGCTACACTGTCGCAACAATTAAGTTGGTCTCATTTTAAAGAGTTATTACCCATGGAAGATAATCTTAAAATAGAATTTTATGCTCAAATGAGTAGTTTAGATAAATGGAGTGTACGAACTTTAAGAGATAGAATCGACTCTATGTTATTTGAGCGAACAGCCCTATCAAAAAAGCCTGATGAGCTTATCACACACGAAATAGAAAAACTAAAAGAGGGCATTGTGAGTCCAAATATGGTTTTAAAAGACCCATACATCTTGGATTTTTTAGAACTCAATGACAGATATCTAGAAAAAGATTTAGAAGATGCCATTTTAAGAGATATTGAAAACTTCATCTTAGAGCTTGGTACGGGACTTTCTTTTATAGCACGACAAAAAAGAGTTCAAATTGGCGAAGATGATTTTTATATTGATTTACTTTTTTATAATCGTAAACTAAAAAGATTGGTTGTTTTTGATTTAAAACTAGGCAAGTTCAAATCAGAGTATAAAGGTCAAATGGAGTTATACTTAAAATATTTGGAAAAGTATGAAAAAGAAGAAGATGAAAACACACCTTTAGGAATCATTCTTTGTAGTGATAAAAATGAAGAACAAATAGAATTACTTGAACTTGAAAAAAGTGATATTCATGTGGCTAAATATCTCACTATTTTACCACCAAAAGAGGAGTTTAAAAAGCGACTCAATAAAGCAATAGAAAATGCAAAACAAAAATATAAAATTCATACGGAGTAATAATTGCATATAAAGCTAATTAAGAGAGTATACTCTACAATAAACTAAAAAAAGGCATATAATGAAAATAGCAATTCCAGTAAAAGATGAGAATTTAACATTCTTTAGTAATGCAGGCCATACTCCAAATTTCGCAATTTATGATTTAACAGGTTCAGGAATGTTTAGATCATTTAAATTAGACTCAGTAATAAAAAATCCAAGAACAGACATAGACCACGATCACGCAGAAGAAGACCACGAATGCAGTCATGGACACGATGATGAAGCACATATTGCCCAACATAATAAAATGGGTGAAGCTTTAAGCGAGTGTAGTTATATAGTAGTTAAAAAAGCTTGTAAAAACACAGCGAACTCATTTACTTCACAAGGTATAAAACTTGTTAAATATAATGGTGAAGCATTAGATGTAAATGCAATATTAAAAGAGACATCAGCTTCATTTAAATAACTATATTATTTTTAAGTAAATTATTTTTGATTTACTTAAAAACTAGTCAATAAAAATTGACTAGTTAAAAGATTATTCCATTGCTGCTATTTGTTTTGCTAAATCAGCTATATCAGCATCATTTAATTTTGCAGTTTGACCTTTCATAACTGCTCCCATTCCATAAACATTTAAAGTTCCAGCTTTATAACCATTTAAAGATGCAATAGTTTTAGCTTCGTCCCAACCTTTTATTATTGCAGATTTCCCTAATGCGGCTTTTTCAGCATTTGCTCCATGACAAGTAGCACATGCTGCAAAAGAAGCAGCAGATAGATAAGTAGCAGATACTGCTACAAATATTGTAGATAATACGATTTTTTTCATTTTTTCTCCTAAAATTAATTTACTATTATTACTAACAAGTGTTAATTTAGTGTTATGTAAATTTATTTGTTCCAAAAACACCTAACTGCAAATTAAAATTATAGGACATTTAGACTTTTTGAGTTAAACTATTTAAAATGAATATATATTCACCAAAATAGTTTAAAATAAAAAGGAAATAATATGTGTAAAGATTGCGGTTGTACAATAGCAGGACAAGAACATCACCATCATCACGATGACCATGAACATGGAATGGTTCATGACCACGACCATCCACATGATACTACGACATGGAGTGCGACACACCAAGCAGCTCACGAAACACTTAATCATAATCCACAATTAAACGATGCAAAAACAATCTCTATAATCAAAAAAATACTTGATAAAAATGACCATGAAGCTTCACACAATAGAGCTCATTTTGATTCACACAAAGTTTTAGGAATAAATCTCATGAGTAGCCCTGGCAGTGGAAAAACATCACTTTTAGAAAATATCGCTGATATGGTAGATTTTAAATTTGCAGTTGTTGAGGGTGACTTAGAAACTTCAAGGGATGCGGATAGATTAAAAGCAAAAGGAATTGAAGCTGTTCAAATCCAAACAGGAAGTGCTTGTCACTTAGATGCTTTTATGGTTCACAAAGGTTTGCATGATATTAAGTTAGACAATATTGATGTTTGTTTTGTGGAAAATGTTGGAAATCTTGTATGTCCTGCTTCTTATGATGTGGGAACTCATTTAAATATTGTTCTTGTTTCAGTTCCTGAGGGTGAGGATAAGATTGCTAAATATCCAGTTATGTTTAGATGTGCTGATTTGATACTTATTACTAAAACAGATTTACTTCCATACTTTGAATATGATATTGAAAAAGAGAAGCTGGAAGCTAGAAAACTAAAACCAAATGTAGATATATTAGAAGTAAATGTAAAAGATAAACAATCACTTCAAAATGTAATTGATTGGATTAATTTTAAAAGGAGAATGAGATAATGTGTTTATCAATTCCTTCAAAAATAAAAAGTATAGACACTGAAATGAACACTTGTGTTGTTGACACAATGGGAGTTGAAAGAAGTGCAAGTTTAGATTTAATAGACCAAGATGTAGTGGTTGGAGATTATGTTTTAATTCATATTGGATTTGCAATGAATAAAATAAATGAAGAGGATGCTTTGGAATCCCTCAAAGTTTACCAAGAGATTATAGAAAAGATGGAAGAACTAGATAGATTAGAAGCAATTGCTCAATCTGATAATTGCCCAAATAGATAATATCATGGAAAAAGAACTACAACTAAAAGATTTATATGATGGTTTTAGAGATGCTAAAACCATAAAAGCATATAAACAGCTAATTGATGAAGATCTAAAAGATTATGATGGAATTATAAACATCATGGAAGTTTGTGGAGGACATACCCACACTATTATGAAGTATGGAATTCCACAACTAATAAATAAAAAAATAAACTTCATACATGGACCTGGTTGTCCTGTTTGTGTAATGCCAAAAGAGAGAATCGATAGTGCTTATGAGTTAAGTTTACAAGAAGATGTAATACTTGTAACTCTAGGCGATATGATAAAAGTTCCAGGAAGTAAGGGAAGTTTACAAAATGCAAGAAGCCAAGGTGCAGATGTAAGATTTGTCTATTCTCCAATGGAATGTATAAAAATAGCAAATGAAAATCTAAATAAAACAGTAGTCTTTTTTGCAATAGGATTTGAAACAACAACTCCAATGACTTGTGCATTACTTGAACAAGTAATAAAACACAATATTACAAATATACTTTTTCATATAAACCATATAACAGTTCCAGAAGTTATGCAAGTATTAGTGCAAAGTAGTGATTGTAAAATAGATGCTTTTTTAGGCCCATCACATGTGAGTGTTATTAGTGGAAGTAAGATATATGAAGAGTTTCCTTTGACTTATAATAAACCAGTAGTTGTGGCAGGTTTTGAACCAGTTGATGTGATGCAATCAATCTTTATGATAGTAAAACAGTTCAAAGAAAAAAGAAGTGACCTAGAAGTAGAGTATAAAAGACTTGTTTCATATGATGGAAATATAAAAGCCCAAGAGTTAATGAATAAATACTTCAAAAAAGTTCCTTTTAAATTCAGAGGAATAGGAACAGTTGAAAATAGTGGATATGAACTAAAAGAAGAATACGATAAATTCAATGCAAAAATAGTATATAAAGAAATTCTTCCCACAAAAGAAGTAAAAGACAACAAAGCTTGTAGATGTCCAGATATTCTAAAAGGAATAGCAAAACCACACGACTGTAAAATTTTTGGAACACTTTGTACACCAACAAATCCAATTGGTTCTTGTATGGTAAGTAGCGAAGGTGCTTGTAGTGCTTATTATAAATATGGTAATCTTTTATAGAAAAGAGTAAACTGATTACTTTTATAAAACACACATAAGGTTATAAAATGATGAAGCAAAGTGAAATCCTACTTGTAGGTAAAAAAATAGGTTTTATAGGCGCAGGTGTAATGGGTAAATCAATGATTTTAAATCTAATGAAAAAAGGATTTGAAGTAGATGTTTATGCAAGAGATAAACAAAAGATTGAAGATATACTAGAAGCTGGTGCAGTTTTTCGTGAAAGTATTCAATCTTGTGTAGAAGATAAAGATGTAGTAATAACAATAGTTGGTTACCCAAAAGATGTGGAAGAGATATACTTATCACAAAAAGGTATTTTAAATAGCGTAAAAAAAGATACTTATTTAATAGATATGACAACAACGAGTCCAAATCTAATAATTGATATTTATAATATTGCAAAAGAGAAAGAATTGAAGTTTTTAGATGCTCCTGTTTCTGGTGGAGAAGGAGGTGCTAAAAATGCAACTCTATCTATTATGGTTGGTGGAGATGAAGAAGATTTTAATGCTTGTAAAGATATTTTTGAAGCCTTAGGTACAACTATTATCTATGAAGGAAAATCAGGAAGTGGACAACATACAAAAATGGCAAACCAAATAGCGATTGCTGGAATCATGGCAGGAATTAGTGAAGCTATAACTTATGGAAAAAAAGTTGGATTAGATATAGAAACTATGTTAAGAAGTATTAGTAATGGTTCTGCTTCAAGTTTTCATATGACAAATACAGCTCCAAAAATGAATCAAAGAGATTTTAAAGCAGGTTTTTATATCAAGCATATGGTTAAAGATTTGAAAATAGCAAATGAAGAAGTTCCAACTCTAAAAGTATTAAAAGATGTATTGGAAATGTATGAGACATTAGAAAAAAATGGCGATGGCGATTTAGGAACACAAGCTATTTGTAAATATTACGAGTAAAAAATAAAAGAAAGAATAAGTATATAATTAATAATGCCAAATATAATATATGAATATGAAGAGATAAAAGAAGAAAACTATAAAGAGTTAAAAATACACATTATAGAAAATTCATCTCTTCATAAATATTTTAAACTTGATTGGAAAACACTAAAAGCTAGACAATATTGTGGAATTTTAAATTTTAATAAACAAGATTTTTATATCTTGCCCAAAATTGCGAATCATAATGATGAACAAAATCTAAATATATTTATCTACATGTTGATGTATGCTTATAATATAAATCTATCAAATGAACAAATAGCCTCTTGTCAAAATCAAGAGCACTCTATCTTAGAAGTATTTGTTCAAATGTTTGCATCAAATCTTTTAAATGAATTAAAAAAAGGTATATACAAAGAGTATATCACCCAACAAGATAATCTTCCAGTTCTAAAAGGAAAATATCTAATAAATGAAAATCTAAAATATAACTTCACAAAAAATAAAATCTATTGTGAATATGATGAATTCAGTCCAAATAATAGTCTAAATCAATTTTTTCTATATGCAATAAAATATCTTCAAAAGTTTGTAAAAGATAAAAAGCTTTTAAAACAGTGCGAACTAATATTTGATGAGGTTGAAGATAAGTCATTAGATATAAATAAATTAGATAGGATTTATTTTAATAGATTAAATCAAAGATTCAAAACCAGCTTTGAAATCGCAATTTTACTTTTGAAGCAATCAATTCCATTGTTTAGTCAAGATAAAAAATCATTCGCTTTTTTGTTTGATATGAATATATTGTTTGAGAAGTTTATAGCTAGAATTGTAAAAGAGTTAGATGAAAATGCAAAAATACAAAATCAAGATAATTTCAATGATTTGATATTAAAGCCAGATATAATACTACAAAACCAAATAATAGATACAAAATATAAAAAAATCAAATCAATAGAAGATATAAAACAAAGTGATAAACTCCAAGCCTTTGCTTATCGTGTAAATTATGGAGTTGATAATGTGATACTTTTGTATCCTAGACATTTAGATGAAATAAAATATGATTTAGTTTTAGGTAAAGATGATAAAAAAGTAGAATTAAAAATAAGAAGTATTGATTTGAATTTTATGGGAAATGATTATAAAGAGTATATTGATGAAATTAGAAAAAGAGTAAAGGGAATATTATGAATGAAAAAGATAATTTAAAAAAAATAATTAATATATTTTTAGAAAGATGGGATAATTCTGATAATGTTTGGAATAACAATTTTATTCAAGATTTAGAATTAAATTATAGAGGTTATGAACTAAATATTGCATTTGGGAAAGGAAAAAGATTAATACTTCCTAAATATCCTTATATAACATTTTTAAAAGATGGACAAATGACAAATAAAGGTGTATATCCATTTATCAGCTATATTTATGATAAAAATAAATTGGAAACGGGTTTAGGAATTTCAAGAGAGAATCAACCCGAAATTAGTCAAGATATAACAAATCAAATAGAAAAATATAAATCTACTCTATTTGAAAGCAAACAAATTGATTCATTAATTGATAAATTAAATGAGAATATAGATAATTTTGAGAAAATACTTCATAAAGAAGAAGTTAAAAATATTTCTACAATGAAAGAGAATAATATGAAAACAAAAAATATAATGCTTTATGGTGCACCAGGTGTTGGTAAAACTCATAACTATAAACGATTAATTACTATGATAGAAGAGGGTAATGATGAAAAAACTATTTTTGATTTTATCTCTAAAAATGAAACTACAAATGATTTTAATAATTCAATTTTTGAAGATATAAAAAAAGAAAAAAGAATAGAGTTTGTAACTTTTCATCAAAGCTACTCTTATGAAGATTTTATTGAAGGTTTTAGACCTAGTGAGAATAGTCATATAGAATTAGAAGATGGTATATTTAAACTATTATGTAATAAAGCAAAAAATCAAATCAAAGAAACAATATATCAACATATTTCTTTTGATGAAGCTTTTGATATATTAAGAACTAAATATATAGAAAATGAATTAGATAAAATATTTAGTGTTTCTAATGTTGAAATACTTATTCATGAATTTAAAGATAAAACTATAAAAGTTCAATCATCAAATGCAAAAGATACTCAATATGTTAAGAAATCAGATTTAGAAACAGTTGTTCAAGCTATATTGAATAATGAAGTTCAAAAACCAAGTGATATAAAAAACTTAGATGTTAAAAAAGATACTATCTCTTTAGGTGGGTTATATTATCCAATCGGTAAAAAGATTGTTGAAATAATTAATGAAAACAAAAAAGGCATAGAAGAAAAAGAAAAAAACTTCTATATAGTAATAGACGAAATAAACAGAGGAAATATCTCTAAAATCTTTGGAGAACTTATCACCCTTATAGAAGAAGATAAAAGAGATACATATGAAGTAACACTTCCATACTCAAAAGAGAAGTTTCAAATTCCATCAAATTTATATATCATTGCTACTATGAACTCAACTGATAAATCTATTGCAACTATTGATATAGCTTTAAGAAGAAGATTTACATTTTTAAAGATGAAGCCAAATTTAGATTTAGTTCCAGAAATTGCAAAAGAATTATTTGAAAAAATAAATGAACATATTTCAGAAACAATAAATGAAGATTATAAACTAGGGCACAGTTACTTTATGAAGGTAGAAAATGAAGATGATTTAGAGTTTGTGAAAAAATACAAAATCCAACCATTACTTGAAGAGTATTTTTATGGAGATGAAAAAAACTATAATAAAGCAATAGAAATCTTAAATATAAAAGAAGATAAGCAATGAACATAGAAAAAATAAAACAAAGAATACAAAAATTCTCAGATGATAGAAACTGGGAGAGTTTTCACAATCCAAAAAATCTAGTTATGGCATTAAATGGAGAAGTTGGAGAACTAAATGAAATATTTCAATGGCTAAATTTTGAAGAGTCTTTAAATCTACCTGATGATGTATTAGAGCATACAAAAGAAGAAGTTGCAGATGTGGCTATTTATCTTCTTAGACTTTGTATGAAGCTAGATATAAATCTTGAAGATGCAATTATGAATAAAATGACTAAGAACGAAAAAAAATATCCAGTTGAAACTTCTCAAGGTGGAAGTAAAAAATATTCTAAGAGTAGGGAAGATAAATAAATGACTAAAACAATAACACTAGCACATGGAAATGGTGGAGCTGAAAACAATGAGCTTATAAACAAAGTATTTTATAATGCTTTTAAAAATGAGATATTAGAAAAAAGTGAAGATGCAGCTGTTATTCAAAATGGTACATTAGCTTTTAGTACAGATTCATTTACAGTTAGTCCTTTGTTTTTTAGTGGAGCAGATATTGGAAAATTAGCCATTTGTGGAACTTGTAATGACTTAGCCATGATGGGAGCAAAGCCGAAGTATCTTACTTGCTCAGTTATCATTGAAGAGGGTTTTGAAGTAGAGCAACTTGAAAGAATAGTGGCTTCTATGAAAAAAGAGCTTGAAGTAAATGAAGCTATTGTTGTAAGTGGAGATACAAAGGTAGTTCCCAAAGGTGCAGTTGATAAAATCTTCATAAACACTACAGGAATTGGAGAGATTTTATACAAAGATATTAGCTCAAACAATATAACTACAGAAGATGTAATCCTAGTAAATAGAGATATTGGCGCTCATGGTGCTACTATTTTTGCTGCACGAGAGGGAATGGACATGAATTCAGAGCTTAAAAGCGATTGTAACTCTTTGTACCCTCAAGTAAAAGCTTTGATTGATGCAGGTATTAAAATAACTGCTTTAAGAGATGCCACAAGAGGTGGAGTGAGTGCTGTGTTAAACGAGTGGGCAAAACAATCAAATATTTGTATAGAAGTAGAAGAAGAAAAAATACCAGTATGCGATGAGGTAAAAGGAATTTGTGAGATGTTAGGTTTTGAAGCAACAAATCTTGCAAATGAAGGAACTTTTGTTTTAGCAATTCCACAAGAATTTGCAGTTAAAGCTATTGAAGTTTTACAAACATTTCCAGAAGCTTCAAAAGCTTGTGTTATTGGAAAGGTAACTCAACAATATTCTCAAAAAGTAATACTAAATAGTTCTTGGGGAACAAAAAGATTTTTAGATACACCAACTGGTGAACTTCTTCCAAGGATTTGTTAATGCACGAATATAGTATCGTTCAATCTTTATTAGAAAGTTGTGAAGAACACGCCAGAACAAATGACGCAAAAAAAGTTACAAAAGTAGTAATAAAAATTGGAGTTTTAAGTGGAGTTGAGCCTGATTTACTTCAAACAGCTTTTGATACTTTTAAAGAACAAACAGTCTGCCATGATGCAGTTTTTTTGATAAATCATCAAAAAGTGGTTATTGATTGCTTAGATTGTAACACTATTTCAACATTAGAAAAAAATGAATTTTGCTGTCCAAAATGCCAAAGTGTAAATATAAAAGTAACTGATGGTGAAGATATGTATTTAATGAGTTTAGAATTAGAATAAGAGATATCATTGAAATTTTAATTATTAACATTTATTCGTAAAATAGTAATAATATAATCAAAAAAGTCTATATTTTGTATAAAAAGATATAAAATGTACAATTTTTGTATAATTTATTGTCTTTTCCTTTCATAATTATTTTATATTGTTATGCTAGAATCATATGGAATTAATTAAGGAGTACAAATGAATAAATTTTTGAGTATAGCTTTAGCTTCTGCATTAGCATGTAGTGTTGTTTCAGCAAAAGAGATTAATGTTGGTGCAGTTATGCCAATGTCTGGTGCACTTGCAGCTTATGGACAAGTTACAAACTTAGGTGTTGAATTAGCACATAAACAACAACCTACATTAAAAAATGGAGATACAATTAAACTTGTATTATTAGATAATAAAGGTGATAAAGTTGAAACTGCAAATGCTACAACTAGACTTATCTCTTCTGATAATGTTGTTGCAATTTTAGGAGCATTAACTTCTACAAATACAGCTCAAACTATTGCAATTGCTGATAAAAAAGGAATTCCTGTTATTGCTTCAGTTGCTACAAATGATCAATTAACAGCAAAAAGAACTTTTGCAAATAGAGTTTGTTTTACTGACTCTTTCCAAGGTGAAGTTGTTGCAAATTACGCAAGTAAAGAGGGATATAAAACAGCCGTTGTTGTAGTTGATCAAGCGCAAGTTTATTCTTTAGGTTTAGCAAAAGCTTTTGAAAGTGCATTTAAAAAGAATGGTGGTAATATTGTTAAAGTTATCAAAGTTACATCTGGTGATAAAGATTTCAAAGCTGTAGTTTCTCAAATCAAAGAAATTAACCCTGACTTTATGTTCTTACCTTTATATCACCCAGAAGCTTCTATGATTGCAAGACAATCTAAACAATTAGGTTTAGAAAAACCAATGTTTAGTGGAGATGGTGTTGCAAACCAAACATTTATTGATTTAGGTGGAGATGCAGTAAATGGATATATGTTTACAGATTTCTTTGACTATACAAATCCTCCTTCTCAAAAATCTGCTGATTTCGTAGCTTACCACGAAAAAGAGACTGGAAATAAAGAAGTTAACTCATTTACAGCTTTAGGTGCTGATACTTATAATGTACTAATTGATGCTATGAATAGATGTGAAGACCCAACTGATTCTGTTTGTATTAATAAAGAAATTAAAAAAACAAAAGATTTTGATGGTGTTTCAGGAAAAATTTCTATTAATAGTGAAGGTAACGCAACTAGATCTGCTGTTATTAAAGAGATTAAAGATGGAAAAGCTGTATTTAAAGCGACAGTTAACCCATAATTTTTATCAAAAAAATTGTAAAAGCCTAACAATTTATTGTTAGGCTTTTTTGCAATTATAAAACTAACTATTATTATTTTTATAATTGCAATTTTATAAATATTTAAATTCAGGAGATTTAATGGATATATTAACCTTTATGCAACAAATGATAAACGGTTTTAGTTTGGGTAGTATGTATGCTCTTATTGCAATTGGTTATACAATGGTTTATGGTGTGTTAAGATTAATTAACTTTGCCCATGGCGATATAATGATGGTAGGTGCTTTTTTAGCTTATACTTTTATGGCAGTTTTTGATTTGCCGTTTTCTATTACTGTATTATTAGCAGTTACTTTATCAGCTGGTTTTGGTATGTTTATGGACAAAATTGCTTATAAACCCCTAAGAGAAGCTCCAAAAATCTCTTTATTAATTACTGCAATTGGTATTTCATTTTTTTTAGAAAATGCATTTACAGTATTTGCAGGTGGAGTTCCAAGAGCTTTCCCTGTTCCTGAATATATGGAAAATATTTTTAATGTTGCAGGTGTTACTTTTTCAGTTGCTTCAATAATGGTTCCAATAGTTACTCTATTTTTATTAATTGGAATTTTATATGTTTTATATAAAACAAAATATGGAATGGCAATTAGAGCTTTATCATTTGATATTAAAACTGTAAATTTAATGGGAATTGATGCAAATAGCATTATTTCTTTAGTATTTGGATTAGGTTCAGCACTAGCAGCAGTTGGTGGAATTTTTTGGGCTATTAATTATCCCTCAGTTGAGCCTATGATGGGTGTTTTAGTTGGTCTAAAAGCCTTTGCAGCAGCTGTTGTTGGTGGTATTGGTTCAGTTTCTGGAGCTGTTGTAGGTGGATTTATTATTGGATTTACTGAAGTTGTTGTTATCGCATTTTTCCCAGAACTTGGTGGATATAAAGATGCTTTTGCCTTTGTTTTCTTGATTTTAGTATTGTTGTTTAAACCAACAGGAATTATGGGTCAAGATTTAGAAAAGAGTAGGTTTTAATTATGGTTCAAGATACAATTTTTACAAAACAAAGAATGATAAACCTAGCAATAATAATAACAGCTATTTGGTTTACTTGGTTTGCGCAAAACTTTTTTGATGAATATACAGTTAGAATTATTAACAATGTTGCAATTTTTATTATTTTAGCAGTTTCATATAACTTGATAAATGGTATTACTGGACAGTTTTCCCTTGAACCAAATGGATTTGTTGCCATTGGTGCTTATGTTACAGCTATTTTATTAGTTGATGCTGAGGGAATGGAATATCAATATTATATCGCAGATCCATCTCCTTGGGTTTTAGCTTTACAATCAAATTTCTTTTGGGCTTTACTTTTTTCAGGAATTATTTCAGCTTTATTAGCTTTATCATTATCTTTTCCAGTATTTAGAGTAAGAGGAGATTATTTAGCAATTGTTACTTTAGGTTTTGGATTTATCATCAGAATTTTAGCAATAAACTCTCCTGAGATTACAAATGGTTCATTAGGTATAAATGACATTCCAGAATACTCAAATCTTTACTGGACAGGTGGAGCAGCTATTCTTGCAGTAATGGTTATTTTAAATATTATATATTCAAAATTTGGAAGAGCTATGAAAGCTGTTCGTGATGATGAAGATGCAGCAACTGCTATGGGTATTAATACATTTAAAACAAAAACTTTAGCATTTACAACTTCAGCATTTTTTGAAGGTGTTGGTGGTGGTTTATTAGCAGCACTATTAACATCAATTTCTCCTGATTTATTTACATTTTTCCTAACATTCCAATTATTAATTATCATCGTTTTAGGTGGTCTTGGAAGTACAACAGGAGCTATTTTAGGAACTATATTTGTAATGGCTGGGCTTGAGTGGATGAGATTCTTAGATGAACCTATGGATTTTATGGGTATTCATACAGATGCAATGCCAGGAATGAGAATGGTGGTTTTCTCTTTAATCTTAATTGTTGTAATGCTTTTTGCAAGAGAAGGTTTAATGGGTAAAAAAGAATTAAAAGATTTATTTAAAAAGAAAAAGGCAAACAAATGATTTTAGAAGTTTGCAATGTAACAAAAAAATTTGGTGGAGTAACTGCTATTAAAGATACTTCATTTCATGTAAAAGCAAAAGAGATTTATGGATTAATTGGTCCAAATGGTGCTGGTAAAACAACAATGTTTAATATCATTACTGGAAATTATGAACCAACAGAGGGTTCAATTAAATTTCATGGTCAAAAAATTGATGGTATAAAACCTCATAAAATAGTTCATAGAGGAATAGCTAGAACATTTCAAAATATTAGATTATTTAAATCTATGACAGTTTTAGAAAATGTTCTAATAGGTTTTGATTACCAAGCAACATATTCATATTTTGAAGCAATATTTAGATTACCAAGATTTTTCAAAGAAGAAAAAAGAGTAAGACAAAGAGCTTTTGAAATCATGGAAGTATTAGGAATATCAAAATATGCAGATGAACTTGCAACTTCTCTTTCTTATGGACAACAAAGAAAGGTTGAAATAGCAAGGGCACTTGCTGCTAATCCTCAACTTCTATTACTAGATGAACCAGCAGCGGGAATGAATCCAAATGAAACACATGATTTAGCTGAACTATTTTTCAAAATTAGAGATGAGTTTGATATTACGATTTTATTGATTGAACATGATATGAAATTTGTAAATAAATTGTGTGATAGAGTTATGGTTTTAGATTATGGAAAAACAATCTTTGAGGGTGACATCAAAGATGCAATTAAAGATGAAGAGGTTATAAAAGCCTACCTTGGAGATTTTAAACATGCTTAAAGTAAAAAATTTAGAAGTATATTATGGACTTATTAAAGCTGTAAGAGGAATTGATTTTGAAGTTAAAGAGGGGCAAATAGTATCTTTAGTTGGCTCAAATGGTGCGGGTAAAACATCAACTTTACAATCAATTGTAAATGATGTTAAAAAAACTGGTCAAATTACTTTTATGGATAAAGATATTTCAACTATGAAAACCCATAAAATTATTCAAAGTGGAATTGCCTTAGTTCCAGAAGGTAGAAGATGTTTTCAAAACCTTACAATTGAAGAAAATCTTAGAATGGGTGCATTTAACAATGATGCTAAATATGAGCAACTTCAAGAAGATATGTTAAAACTTTTTCCAAGACTTGTACAAAAAAGACATCAATTAGCAGGAACTATGAGTGGAGGAGAACAACAAATGTTAGCAATTGCAAGAGCATTAATGAGTTCTCCAAAGTTATTAATGCTTGATGAACCATCACTAGGACTTGCTCCTAAGATTATTGGTGAGTTATTTGAAACAATTTTAAGATTAAGAGATGAAGGCATTACTATTTTATTAATAGAACAAAATGCCTTTGCAGCTTTAGAAATATCTGATTGGGCGTATGTATTAGAAAATGGTGAGGTTGCTTTAGAAGGTAAAGGAAGTGACTTAGTTCACTCTGATGACATTAGAGCTAAATATTTAGGTGCTTAAAATATAATTCTTATTAAAACTGCTCTTCTTGATATAAGATACATCTGTAGATAATTTTAATATAATATCGCAGATGGATTTTATGCAAAACAAAAAAACAATACTTGTTCATTTATTGTTAATGAATTTTTACTAAAATAATAATATAAACAAATAGGAATTATAAGATGTTATTAATGAAATTAGAAGCAAAAGAGAAGTTTTCTTTCTTACAGTTAGCTCATTATCTTGCTCGTATAGACAATAAATACGGAGAAAAAGAAGAAGAGATTATTTTAGAATATTGTACTGAAATGGGAATTGAAAACTTAGACTCTTTTGATTTTGATAATTTTAGTTTAGATAAAATATTAAAAGACTTCAAATCAGAATCAAGTAAACGAATAGTAATTTTAGAGTTAATGATTTTAATTCATATTGATCATAGTTTTAATATCAATGAAAAAATCTTAATTCAAAAAATTTCAGATAGCTTCGGTATAGACATATCTGATGTAAATGATTACTCTCAATGGGGTAAATCAGTGTCAATGTTATACGAAGTTGCTAAAATATTTATAAATGAGAAAAAAATACAACAATAAATATAATTTCAATTCTAATAGTAGAATTTTTTAGGTAAAATACTTACCATGGAAATAATAGAAACATTAAACAATAAAATTGATAAATTAATTCACGATTATGATAAATTAAGATTAGAAAATCTAGCACTTCAACAAGAAATAGATTCTATGAAAAATGAAAATGATGAACTAATAAGAAATAATCAAGACATGTTTCTGAGAATCGATAGTACATTAACATTAATAAAGGCACGAAATAGTGAATAAAGAGGTAACTTTTCATATTAATAATATGGCATATACTATAAATGTTGATGAGAGTATTTATAAAGAACTTACAAAATATTTGAATTTAGAAAAAAATAATGATACTAGAGATTTATTAGCCGCTTATATAAGATTATCACAAGAATATAATACATTTAAAAAAGATATTGAAGATATTACAAATAAACTTTCAAGGTTTTAGCAATCAAAGGTTTTTCATTATTAGAGATTATAATTGTGATAGTTTTAATAGCTATCATTACATCTTTTGCAATTCCTAAATTTACAAATCTAAACTATAAAACAAATATTACGAAACTTCAATCTCAAGTTGCTTTAATTCAAAATGGAATAACAAAGCAGATAAATAAAAATATTTTACTCTCAAATACTCAAGAATTAGATAGTTTAGATGAAGCAAAACAAAATTCAAGCAATGAAAGACTTTTTACTAAAGTGATAGATTTTTCAATAGTTTCAACAAATACAACAAAAAAAGAGTCTGGAATGTGGGCAAAATTATCAAATAAATCTTATACTTTTTATCTTTCAAGAGATAAAGGTATTTTATTCTCTTTTGAAGAAAATAAATTTTTATGTACAAGTAGCCCTGAACTTTGTAGTGAGATTGAATAATGTATTATTATGAACTAGCACTTTTAAAATCACCACTAAATAATCTAACATTTCAAAGTGAAGAAAAAATCTCACTTGGAAAAAAAGTTTTAATAAAACTAAAACAAAGAAAAAACTTAGATGAAGCAGTTGTTATAAAAGAGGTTGAAAAACCAACTTTTAAATGCAGTGATATAGTTGAAATTACAAACGAGTATTTTGATGAAAAAATGCAACAAATTGCTAGTTTTGTATCTCAATATTATGTTTGTTCTCTTGGTGAAGCGTTGAGTGTTTACAGTCCCTTTGATGAAAATATAAATCCAATTTTTAATGAAGAAAAATTTGATAGTAAAATAATTTTATCTACACAACAAGAAAAAGCAAAAGAGTTTTTAAAAGATAAAAAACAAGCCCTTTTATTTGCAGATACAGGAGCTGGTAAAACTGAGGTTTATATCAAAATAATTGAAGAGCATTTAAATGCAAATAAACAAGCAATTTTATTAATGCCTGAAATTTCCCTAACTCCTCAAATGCAAAAAAGATTAGAAAAAGTATTTGGAAAAAGTATTGCTATTTGGCACTCAAAGATTACTAAAAAGAAAAAAGAAGAGATTTTAAAAGGACTACAAGAAGGTACTATTAGATTAATTGCAGGGGCTAGATCAGCACTTTTCTTGCCATATTCAAATTTGGGTGTGATTGTAGTTGACGAAGAGCATGATGACTCTTATAAAAGTGATTCAAAACCTAGATTTCATACAAAAGATTTATCTATTTATATGGCAAAGAAATTTGATTTACAGTTAGTTTTAGGAAGTGCAACAGTTTCTTCTAGCTCTTTTCATAAAATACCTTTTTTTAGACTTGATGAGACTTATCACCAAACAAAAAAATATTATAGTTTTGAAGATAGTGAAGCAAATTTATCCCTAAAAGTTATAGATAAAATCACAAGAACAATAGACAGTGGAAATCAAGTAATAGTATTTTTACCAACACGGGCAAACTTTAAATACCAAATTTGCACAACTTGTGGAAAATCAGTTGAGTGTCCTTATTGTTCAGTTTCTATGAGTTTACATAAAAATGATTTAGCATTAAAGTGCCATTATTGTGGATATACTCAACAAATTCCTGAAACTTGTCCTTCATGTCATAATGGAATTATTCACAATCTTCGAGTGGGAACTGCTCAAATTGAAGAGGAATTAAAAGAGTTATTTCCTCAAAAAGTCATAAAAAGATTTGACCGTGACCAAATAAAAACAAATAATCAATTAAAAACCATATTAAATGAGTTTAACAAAGGTGAAATCGATATTTTAGTTGGAACTCAAATGCTTTCAAAAGGGCATGATTATCACAATGTTCGATTAGCTGTTGTTTTAGGAATAGATTCTATTTTAAATATGAATTCTTATAAGGCAAGAGAAAAAGCTCTATCTTTACTTATTCAAATATCAGGACGAAGTGGACGAAAAGGTGAGGGTGAAGTTATAATTCAAACAAAAAATGAAGAATTTTTTAATCATTATTTAAATGAATCAAACTATAAAGAGTTCTTAGAAAGTGAACTTGAATTTAGACAAGAGCTTTATCCTCCATTTTTAAAAATGGCAAAAGTTACATTTTCCCATGCTAATGGAATTAAAATAAAAGATGAAATGGATTATTTCGTAAAACTTTTAAAAGAAAATCCAAACATAGAAGTTGTAGGTTTTGGTCAAAGTCCTATTTTTAAAATGGCAAATAAATATAGATATGAAATTCTTCTTCGTTCAAGTAATATTAAAGCACTTCTAAATGCACTTCATAGTATTCAAAGTCCAAATGCTTCAATTGATATGGATACAATTTACTAAATTAACCTAAAATTAGTCTTCTTTGTAGTAAAATAAATCAAAAAATTAATAGGAGAACTAATGGCTTATACAAAAGAAGAATTCAAACAATTAGTAGATGATATACAATCACAATCATGGTACAAAAACCCAATCGGATTTGGTATTGCAAAAGTAGATAGAGGACAAATCAATAAAGATAAAATATTACAAGCAACTTTCCCTTTAATAAATTGGAATGAAAATTTTGGAAGTGCAGCAGTATTTTTAAACGCTTTAAAAGTAGCTGGAGAGAATGTTGATACTTCAAAATCTGAATTAGTATGCAAAATTTCTGATGAGTTTTTAACTTCTTGTATTGAAGCTTTTAGACCATTTATCCCTGAAGCAAAAGGCGATGCACATAAAAATGTTCAAGTTATCTCAACACTTGCTTCACTTCCAATAGATTCTGGATTAAGCGCTGAAGATTATAGAGTTGTATTTATTTTTGAAGATGTTGCACCTGAAAGTACAGAATCTGTATATTTAAAATTATATGCACTTTCAACTGGAAAAGCAGCACTTAGAAGTTTAAATTTAACTGGTGCATTTGGTAAATTACACAACTGCGCTTGGGTTGGAAATCAACCAATTGAACTTGACTGGTTAAGAGCAAATGAAATCGTATTAAAACTTTCTGGAAAATACCCAAATATTGATATGGTTGATAAATTCCCAAGATTCTTACAACATATTATCCCTGCTGATAACACAAGAATCCTAGAGACTTCAAAAGTTAGAATGGGAGCACAATTAGCAGCTGGAACAACAGTAATGCCTGGAGCTGCTTATGTTAACTTTAATGCAGGAACTTTAGGTTCAGTTATGGTTGAGGGAAGAATCTCTTCTTCTGCTGTTGTTGGAGCAGGATCTGATGTTGGTGGTGGAGCTTCAATTCTTGGAGTTCTTTCAGGAACAGATGGAGTTCCTGTAAGTATCGGAGAAAACACACTATTAGGTGCAAATTCTTGTACAGGAACGGCAATTGGAGATGGTTGTATTTTAGATGCTGGTGTTACAATTTTACCAGGAACTAAAATTGCATTATCAGAAAAAGCAGTTGCTGCACTTAAAGAGATTAATCCAACTAAAGAGATTACAACAGTTATGAAAGGAAGTGATTTCCAAGGAGTAAATGGAGTTCACTTTAGAGTTAATTCTTCAACTGGTCAAACAATTGCTATGAGAAGTACTAGAGAAGTTAAATTAAACGCTGATTTACATTAATCTTGATTTTTGAATAGCTTAAAAAGGGCAAGAAGTTTTCTTCTTGCCCTTTTTTTATTTTCTCTCTAATCAACATGTAACCACATATATCGTATAATCCCAACCTTAAACAAATACAAAACACAATAATAAAAGAGAAACATGATAGAACTTTCAAATGTATCAAAAAGCTATGGACCAAATGAGCTTTTTAGTGAACTAAATTTAAGACTAAATTCTGGTAATAAAATAGGTTTAGTAGGGCGAAATGGTAGTGGTAAATCTACTCTTTTCAAATTAATTCTTAATGAAGAACAAGCTGATAGTGGCGAGGTTATGATTCCTAGAAATTATAAAATTGGAGCATTAAAACAATATTTTGATTTTACTGAAAAAACTTTAATAGATGAAACAGCATTAGCACTTGCAGAAGATGATAAATTCAGTCTTTACAAAGTTGAAAAAATATTATTTGGTCTTGGATTTTCTCAAGAAGATTTAGAAAAAGAGCCAAAATCATTTTCAGGTGGTTATCAAATTAGAATAAATCTTGCAAAATTATTATTAACTGAACCAAATATGTTACTTCTAGATGAGCCAACAAACTACTTGGATATTTTATCTATTAGATGGTTAAAAGCCTTTCTTAAAAACTTTGATGGTGAAGTAATACTTATTACCCATGATAGAGATTTTATGGATAGTGTTTGTACACATACAATGGGAATTATCAGAAGAAATGCTTATATGATTGCGGGTGGAACAGAAAAGTTTTATGAACAATTAGCAAGTAATGAAGAACACCATGAAAAACAAAAAATAGCTCAAGATAAAAAAATTAAAGAGCTTGAAGATTTTATTGCAAAAAATAAAGCAAGAGCTTCAACTGCTGCACTTGCACAATCAAAAGTTAAAATCTTAGAGAAAATGGATGTTTTAGAAGATATTGGTTATGACTCAACTTTGAAATTTGATTTTAATTACAAAGAAACACCTGCAAAATTCTTACTTGAAGTAAAAGATGTAAGTTTTGGATATACAAAAGATAATATTTTATTTAAAGATATCTCTTTTGCATTACAAAGAGGTGAAACATTAGGAATTATTGGGAAAAATGGTAAAGGTAAATCAACTTTATTAAATGTAATTGCAAATGAATTAAAAGCTTTAAGTGGAACTATTGATTATCATGGAAGTACAGTTTTTGGACACTTTGGTCAAACAAATATTTCTCATTTAAATTTAAATAGCACAATTATGGATGAAATCCATTCAACAAATACAAAATTACCAGAATCAGTTGTAAGAAGTATTTGTGGGTTAATGATGTTTAGTGGAGATAATGCTAAAAAGAAAATTACACTTCTTTCAGGGGGAGAAAAATCTAGGGTAATGCTTGGAAAAATCATTGCAAAAGATGTAAACTTACTTTTCCTAGATGAGCCTACGAATCACCTTGACATGGATTCAATTGCAGCTTTAACAAAAGCTATTAAAGCCTTTGAGGGTTCTAGTATTATTGTAACGCATAGTGAAGAGTTATTAAGAGCTGTTTGTGATAGATTGATTGTATTTGCAAATGATGAAGCTACTTGTTTTGATGGAACATATGATGAGTTCTTAGAAAAAATTGGTTGGGATGATGATGTTGTTGAAGTAAAAAAAGAGAAAAATGTAAAAGTAAATAAAAAAGAGAGTAAAAAATTAAGAGCTGCAATTGTTGCTGAAAAATCTAAAGCAACATCTCCACTTAAAAAAGAGGTTGAAAAGCTTGAAAATGAAATCTCAAAACTTGAAGAATTACTTGATCATGATCAAAATGAGCTTACAATAGCTACAAATAAAGGTGACAACAATAAATCAATTGAGCTTATAAAAAATATTACTAAATATGAAAAAGATATAGAGACAAAATTCTCAGCACTTGAAATATCTCAAACAAAGCTTGATGAGATGAATAAAGAGTTTGAAAAAAGAATGAATGAAGTTTAAGCTATTTTAGCTTATACTTTTTTTACTCAAAAAGAGTTTTAAGCCAATAAGAGCTTAAAACTTTTAGGTGTAAATAGTCTAAGAGTTTCACTTTTTTGTGATTTTAACTCATTTGAAAAGCCATTTTTACTAAATATTACAAAAGTATCTACATTTAAATCAATCGATTTACAATCTTCTATTAATTTATTTAGTTCATTTTTCTTTAGTTTAGAATTTATATATTTGCAACTTCCTGCGATGATCTTTCCAGAGGTAGTTTTTGCTACTAAATCTATTTCAACTTTTTCATCCCAATATTTACCAAATTGTTTAACTGGATCTTCGACAAAAGTATCTCTTAAATATTCCATAGATAACTCTTCAAAAATAAAGTTTCCAAATTCAGCTTGTTTATTTTCATAAAGTTCATAAAACTCTTTATAGTTTTTCTCTTTGATTCCTTTATAAATAGGAGATACAAAAGCAAACCAAAATCTTAAAAATGGTGTAGTAAAAAGAAGTTTTTTAGAAATTTTATCATCACCTCTTTTTTTAGCTAAGTGATGTTGAGAAGATTCAATTTCTATTAATCCTCTATCTACAAGTTTTTCAACACATTTCATTCCCTCTTCAAAGCTTACAAAGGCTCTTTTAAAAGATGAGTTTGTTCTTCTGTCACCTTGAGCAATTCCTGTTAAAATTGCATGGTCAACTTTATATCCACCACTAATAGAGTTAATTTCATATCTTAAATTTGTATATTCATTTAAAATATGTTTTTCTATTAACTCAAGTAGAGGTTTTGTTGTATCTATTTTTATATTCAATCCACCAAATACTATAAAGTATTGAACGGCTATTTCCATATCTGTGATTTTGTTTTCAGTACAAAAAATTCTGAATTGATTTTTTGTTGATTGGTCTATTAAAATAATGGTAAATCCTTAATTTTTATTATATTTTTGCAAAAAGCTATTTAAAGAGTTTGCAAACTGTTGAGCATCTTTTTGAGAAAAAGCAGCAGGGCCTTTTGTCATCTCTCCACTATCTCTTATATCTTGCATTAGATTTCTAATTGCAAGATATTGTTTGATGTTATCTTCTGTGTACATAGCACCTCTATGATCAATTGCATGGGCATTTTTTTCTATAGTTCTATTTGCTAATGGAATATCTGCTGTAATTACTAAATCATTTTCATTTAACATCTCAACAATTTTATCATCAGCTTCATCTGCACCTTGGTTTACTATTATATATTTAATATAATTAGAATCACCTATATTGATTTTTTTATTTGCAATTACAATTGTATCTAATTTTTGTTTTTCAATAGCTCTTAAAATTATTGGTTTTAACAGATTAGGAAAGGCATCACCATCAATAAAAACTATCATATTCTAAATAAATCTTTTGGGTCAATATGTGATGAATCTTTTGTTGCTTGGAACATTAAAGTATCATTTACTCGTCCTACAACATAACCTTGTTGTATCCATTTTCCAACAACTAAAGTAGGAGAAATCTCATCTAAATGTGAATAAATAGTATGAAGTCCTCCTTCATGTTGAATAATAACAACATTATCAAGCATTCCTGCATTTTTTTTAGCATAAACTACTTTTCCATTTAAAACAGAAACAACTTTTGCTTTTGGTTCATCACTTTTTAAAACTATTGATTCATTAAATAATTTGATTTTATAAACTGGATCGTAATATGTTCCAAAGTTTTTTACGACTTTGAACGATTTTAAAGGAGCAATAGTTTTTGGTCCCTTATATTTTATAATTGTAATTCCTTCTGTTGAAGAACCAATTTTTCTTACATCTAAATTTAAAGTTTTTGCATATCTTTGATTTCTAACATCTGATGTTTGAATTTCATCTTCGGGAACATCATCTTCAGCTGTTTTTTGCGATGAAGATTTTTTCTGAGCTAAAAGTTCTTGTAATTTTCTTCTTTTATCTTCAGCTTCTCTTTCAGCTTTTTTTATCTCTTCTTCTTTTAAAATATTTAATTCTGAAAGAAGATTTTTTAAAGATTCTTGCTCTTTTGCAACTTTATTTAATTCTTCTTGGTAAGATTTATGTTGTTGTTCTAAATTAGCTAAAGAATTTGTATGTTTTTCTCTTAAACTAGTAAGTTTATTTTTAGTTTTTTGTCTATCTTCTATGTATGAAGCAATTTTTTCTATATCTTTTTGATTATTCTTTGTATTTGCATATAAAGTACTATAGTTTGTATTTAATTTTGAAACTTTTTCCTTTGAATGTTGTGATAATAGAGTATAAATTTCATTATCAATTAACTCTTGTAAACTGTCTTCTGAAACTAATTTTAATGCTATTGAAACAGAAAACTCTTCAATTATAGTATCAACAATTTGTTCTTCACTAGTAGTTTTTTCTTTTATTAATTGAGAAGATTTAGATTGTAGTTCATCTAACTTACTTTTTGATTCTTCAAGCATTTTTTGATGTTCTTCTATATCTGAATTTATCTGTTTTATATCTTTTTCAAGATTAGTAATATTTTCATTTTGAGATTCAATTTTATCAGCTAAATCTTTTAGTTTTAGTGCAGTATTTTGTTTTTTATCATCTGTTGAATCTAATATTTCTTTATTTTTTTGTATTTTTTTGTCAATACTAGAGCTTGATGCACCAAAAATAGTGCTTAAACATATACTTAATACGAAAAATTGTTTAATCATTATTTATCTTATATTTTAATAATACACCAAATATTGTAAATATTGAAATAGAAAATGATAATAAAAATATCTTCATTAATTCAACAAATATATTTATATTAATATCTACTATTTCATGAAGTTCAATAGGAAATAATACAGTCATATTATTTGAAACATAATATAAAAATGCAGCTGATATTAAAAAAGATAATAAAGAACTTAGCATTGCATAATTTAAAATAGATGATGCACTATATAAAATAGATGCTCCATGTAGTCTTAAAATTGATATTTTTACATTTTGTTCATGGAACCATAATTTTATTTGCTTTGCAATAATTATTATTGCAAAAAGTGCAATTATGAAAAATAAAATAAAAGAGACCGTATTTAATAAAAGCAAAAGTAAATATATTTGGTTGTGATTTTTATAAAAAACTTCAACTTTTCTAATATTTTTATTTTGTAATAATGTTTCTTTTATGTCATCAAGTTCACTACTTGTTGGAAATATTTCTAAATAAATTTGATAAAAATTTGGTAATTTTTGTTTCAATAATTCAATAGAAGTATCAGATAAATTAGACTTTATACTAGAAATAATTTTATCATTTGGCAAATTCTGTATTCTTTCAACTTTTATACCTGCTAATTCTTTAATAGCATCTTTTTCTAATGGTAAAGTAGTAACAATAACTATAGAATAATCCCTAGATATTTTTGTTTTATAATTATCAACTACATTATTTATTAATAAAAATATAGAAAAAGCTATCAACATAGAAAGTAATGGAATTAAAAAAGCAAATACATTTTTAAGAAACTTCATAAATAATTCCATCCTCAATAGATAATTGTCTGAATTTAATACCAAGATTTTTAGGAACTCTGTGAGTTACAACAACAATAGTAATTCCTAATTGCTCATTTGCACCTTTTAATAAATTCCATACAACTTCCGCTGAATAATCATCAAGATTTCCAGTTGGTTCATCCGCAATAATTATTTTTGGATTATGAGCAAGTGCCCTTGCAACTGCAACTCTTTGTTGTTCTCCACCACTTAGTTCATTTGGGTAATAACCAGATCGGTGTGAAAGTCTAACATGAGCTAAAAGTTTATTTGCCTGATCTTTTGATATTTCATCTGAATAACCATTGATTTTAAGAGGAATCATAATATTTTCTTCAATTGTATATTCATTTATTAATTTATAATCTTGAAAAATAATACCAATATCTTTTCTTAAAACTCTTAACTTTTTGCCTCTAATTCCAAAAACTTCTTGATTCTCTATCTTTAAGCTTCCATGTTTTAAAGGAATATCCCCATAAAATGATTTTAAAAGTGTTGATTTTCCACTTCCTGAGTTTCCACCTATAAATATAAACTCTTTAGGTTTTATAGAAAAGTTCCCTTTTTTTATAATATATTTATTATCATCATATGAAAGATAAATATTTTTTGCTTCTATCATTTAGTTAAAATCTCTTTTAATTTTTCATGAGCATTTATATTTGAACTTGTAGGAAGAGGGTTTCCTTGATAATATGAAATCGCACCTTCATTTACATATAAATATTTAGTTACAGGTCTATCAAAATTTCCCATTGTTATTTTTATAAGTCCAGAATTATAAGAGCCTTCAATAGTATAAAGCTCTTCAACATGGATAAAGTAATTACTCTCAATTATTGATTTTGTAGGAATTGTTACTAATATTTTATTAAAATCAATTTTAAAATCAAAAGAAAAGTTAAAATTTAAATTAATATTTTCATCATTGTTTTGTGCTTCTAAAACTACATCATAAATGTTTTTACCCTGTTTTTTCCATCTGTCTTCATATTTACTAGATACTGCTAAATCTTTATTAATATCAATAGTAATTCTTCCTTTTGGCAGATTTGTAAGAAGTTCTGTACAGTAATCAAAATATTTTCTACTGTCAGTTCTAAGCTCCAGTGTTCCTGAAATTTTAAGAACTCTTAGCGCTTCATTTACAAACTCATTTGAATATATTCTTCTATGTGGTTTTTTATCCCAAGGAACAGGGAAATGTACAAATATCTTTCCAACTTTATTTGATTCAATAAACTCCATAAAAAGTCTTGCATCATAATTTACAACTAATACATTTGTAATATTTTGAATCTCTAGTTGTTTTAGAAGTTGTTCAATTGAGGGATAATGAATTTCAAGACCAATAAATTGAATATTAGGATTTGCTTTTGCTTGGTGTAAAAGATGTCTACCACTTCCAAACCCAATCTCTATTTGAATCTCTTTGTCAGTGTTAAATTCATCAACAAAATAGTTAATATCTTTTAAATATCTGTTTTTTGTTTCTTCTTTAAATTTAAGATTATTTGTGTTTGAAAATAGTACTTTTGCTTCATTTAAATTTACATAGGCATTTAAAGCATTTTTAACTAAAGTTACAGGTGAAATCCTAGTTACTTTATCCGCTTTAACCATAAAATTGTCATCTTTTGGTTTTAGTGATAATAAAAACTCTTTATTTTCATTTTCTAATGCAATTTTATATTCAGTTCTTCTTACTTTTTCTGTGAAATTATATGATTTTGCAATAAACTTAAAATTTACTCCATCTTTTTGTGATGGAGTAATAATCAACTCTTTTTTTTCAAATACTATATGTGGCATTTATCTTCTTATGATTTAATTTTTTATGATTTTGTATTAGCATTATTTTGTTCAAACAAAGCTAAGTTTGAACTTGGATTAGAAAGGGTATTCAAACTTATACCTTGAACCCAGTTTGTATCACTTTCTAAACCATCTTTATCAATAGCTATTATTTTATAATAATAACTTTTTCCACTATTTTCAGTTTTATCAATAAATTGATGAGTATTTGCATCTACTTCTTTTATTTTTGAATAACCAAGTAAACTGAAATCACTTCTGTATATTGCATATTTAACAACATCTGGCGTTGGTGAAGCATCCCAATTTAATATAATCTCTTTATTTTGATTATTTGATGCTTTTATATTTAAAGGCACTTGAGGAAGAGGTTTTGTTTTTGCAATAACAACTTTACTTGGTGCTGATTCAACATCATCAAAACTAAAAGCTTTAATTCTATACTTATAACTTGTATTATTATCTAAACCAGTATCAAGATATTCAGCTTGTAATCTTTGACTTATTGTTTTTAAAAGAATCCATTCATTTAAAAAAGTATTGTATTTTTCAATTCTATAATATCCAACTCTTTTGTCAGGATGTGGTCGCCATAATAATTTTACACTATGAGGTAAATTAGATATTGCTTGAACAAAATCAATAGGTACTATTCTTGGAAGAGTTTGAACAATATAAGCATCAGTTGTTTTTGATTCAATTCCACCATCTATTCTTGAAGAAATTTGATAAGCGTATCTTGTTTTTGGCTCTAAACCTTTATCAACATAGTGTGTTGCATATTTATTATCAATTGATTTAATAAGTTTTAATTCTTTTGAACCTTTATCAATTTCTGTTCTATAAAAATTATAACCAATTACTCTTGGATCATCAACTTTTTCCCATTCAAATCCAATATTTGCCATATCAGGAATAGATTTAATTGAGCTATAATTTACAACTTCTATACTATTATCTACTTTTGGATTTGTAGCAGGATTTAAAGTATCAATTATATTTGTACACCCATTAAGCAAAAGTATTAAAGTTGCTAATGATGTTATTTTCATTAAGTTTGGCATTTATATTCTCCAGTTGAAAATTTTTATCTAAGAATTCATTCATATCATTTGGTAAATTTGCTTTGAAACTCATTTGCTTATTAGAAATTGGGTGGGTTAAATAAAGATAATAAGCATGCAAATAAAACCTGTTAATTTTATTTAATTCGCCCTTAAAACCATATAAATTATCCCCTAATATATGCCTATTTATCGAACTTAAGTGAACTCTTATTTGATGAGTTCTTCCTGTGAATAATTTTGCAGCAATTAATTCAAAATTTTCTTTATTACTCAATGCCATTTTATAAAAAGCTGATTTTGCATTTCTTCCATTTTCTTCAATAGACATTTTCAGTCTATTGTTTTGATTTCGAGCAATTGGTTTATCAATTACAACATTATCTTTTAAGGGTGTATCAATAATTGCTAGATAATATCTTCCCATAGATTTATCTTCAAGTTGTTTAGATAATCCCAAATGGGCTTCATTTGTTTTTGCAACAACCATTACACCACTTGTACCTTTATCAAGTCTGTGAACAATGCCATGTCTTTCTTCTCCACTAATTGTAGATAATGAAATATTATTTAGCTTTAACCAGTCAACAAGTGTTGCATCTTTAACACTTGGTGCATCATGAACTGTCAAATTATAAGGTTTGTTAATAACTAAAATATCATTATCTTCATAGATGATTTCAACATTTTTCTCTTTTAAAGACTCTTTTACAAAAGTTTCATCTTTTTTAGGATTTAATTCAGCTTCAGGGAAGTGAACATCAACACTTTGATTTTCTTTTAATTTAAGGCCAGTTTTACTTACTATCTTGCCATCTACTTTAACATACTCTTTTTTGATTAATTGTTCTATTTGATTCCTTGAAGCATCAATATTTAATGCAAGAAATTTATCCAGTCTATTTGTTTCAAAAACAATAAAATTTTTATCCATATTTAGATACTCTTTCACTATGCGTTTATTTGATAAAAGAATTATTTCCCATTTTGATTATTTGTTAATAATATATGTTTTACCTTTGATCTTGTTATCATACCATTTAATTGGTGAAACAAACGAAAGGTTAGCTAATAAGCAATTAGTATATTATGTAATTTCTATTTTTGTATTTATTGGTGTTTTCATTTTACCTATTAGAAAAAAAATCAGAATAATTCCATTTTTATACTGGCTTAGTGTTATATTATTGCTTGCCGTTGAATTTGTTGGTGTTACAAAATTAGGAGCTACAAGATGGCTGCCTATTCCTTTTTTACATACAACAATACAGCCCTCTGAGTTAATTAAACCTACATTTATTTTAATGCTAGGATATTTAATACAACATAGACCACCACCTAAAAATGGTTATAGTTTTTTAGATTTTACATATTTTTCTTTTTATATATTATTACCATTTTTATTAATTGCAAAAGAACCTGATTTAGGAACAGCAATGGTTTTACTTTTAGTAGGATATGGAATTTTATTTATTGTTGGAGTGAATTGGAAAATTTGGGCTACTATTTTTATAGTAGTTGGTATTTCTTCTCCTTTTATTTATACTTATTTAATAAAAGATTATCAGAAAAAAAGAATTACAGATTTTGTTTCTGAAGAACCAAGTTACCATGTTCAACAATCGATTATAGCAATTGGTTCAGGTGGACTTACTGGAAAACAAAGTGAAGAAGCAACTCAAACTCAATTGAAATTTTTACCGATTGCAACAAGTGATTTTATTTTTGCATATTTTGTTGAAAGATATGGATTTTTAGGTGCTATTGGATTGATATTTTTGTATGCATTAATTATTATGCATTTACTTAGTATGAATTACTATTTTAAAGATGATTATGTCTTAAGGGTTTTCTCCTCGGGATTAGGACTTTTGATTTTTTTTAATATGAGTGTAAATATTTTAATGGTTATTGGTTTTGCACCAGTTGTGGGGCTTCCTTTACCTTTATTTTCTTATGGTGGAAGTTCATTTATTAATTTTATTGTGACATTTGCAATTTTAGAAAATTTATTAGCATTTAGGTATATGAATTTATATAATTATGAAAGAAAATTATAAATATAAGTTAGTTAGATTACTCGTAGAAATTTTTTTGCTATTTCACCATAATTTATAATAATAAAACAAGGGAGACTAAATTATCCCTTGTTTTTTTAACACATCATTTAAAATATCTAAATCATAAATTGAATTACCACATACTTTTTTATCTGTTTTTATAGTCATAATCTCGTTATCTTTTCCATCCATATAAATATAATCTAAAGTATAATCTCGTTTTAATAAATCTAAACTACTATCATCTTCACATAATGAATCTTGAATTTGTTTTTTAAATTTATTTTTTAAATTTTCATCTTCTAAATGGACTTCATTAAGTTGGTATTTGTAATGAATAGTGTGCTCAACTTTGTAAATATCAACTAATGTTGTATTCATATCTACTTGAATTGGTAATTGTTCTTTATAACCCTCAATTTCTTTTACTAAACTATAATCATCATAGAAATAAAATTTACTTACTTCAATAAAAAAATTGATTGAAAAAAATAGGTTTATTGTTACGAGAACTTTTGATAAAAATGACCATAATTTAAAACCCTTATATTTATTTGCAGTTCTAAATACAGTTAAAAATATGGCAATAGCATAAATGGTAATTACAATATAAATAATTAGTTCAACATAACTATCTCTATTTTGTGCATAAACACTATCCATAAATATTACTTCAAAAAACACTTCAATTAAAAATGTTAAAAATACAAACCAAAACCAAAATACAACCCAGAGGGATGTCTTTCCATTTAATAATTTATAAAAATAGTTTTTAGTGTCAGTAGTTGTCATTCTTTTCCTTAGTATAATCTGTATTGTACATTGAATCTTAGTTTCGTTGATGTTTGTGGCTTTGGATAATCTTTATACGCAATCTCAATTAATTCTAGAGAATAATCATCTAAAACAGCATATCCAGAAGAGTCAATTACTCTCAAACCTGTAATACTTCCATCAGGATGAAACATAAATTCTATAATATTTACTCCACCAATTTTAAGTTTTGCTGCAAGTGGTGGATAACCTAATCTATTTAAAACTCTTTGAGTAATTGTCTGAAAGTTATTTAGATTTTTTTCTAAATAAGCTTTTTGAACATTTGTAAATTTATCATATTCTTCCCCATATAATTTTTGAAGTTCATTTAAAATCTCCTTATTAATAGGCTGTTTTTGAGATAAAAAATCTTCTAGGGTTTTATCTTGAAGAGACTCTTTTTCATTTACTATTTGGTCATTTAAAACTTTTTTCTGCAATTCTTTAGATTTTTCTACATCAATTTTCCTATTATTATTAGTTTTTTTCTCAATTTGTTTTGAAAAATTTTGTTTTTTTACAATCTCTTTTTGAACTTGTGGTAATTCAACTTTTTTTTCTATTTTATTTTCTACTTTTGGTTCAACTTTTTCTTGAATAGTTTCATTTGCTATTGGATCTAATTTTTTTAATTTTACAAATTTAACATCTGATTTTTTTAATACTTTTTCTTCTTTTTGATTATTCTTTGTGAATTCATCATTCTTGTACTTCTTAAATAGAAGAAAATGTAGAGTTATTGAAATAATAAAGGCTAAGATAATAATTTTCATAGCGCGATTATAGTACAATTACAATAATAAATGATTAATAGGAATGTATATGTTTGAAAAATCTATAAATGCTTATGAAGAAGCAAAAAAAGTAATACCAGGCGGGGTTGACTCACCTGTTCGTGCTTTTAATAGTGTTGGAGGAACTCCTCCTTTTATTGCAAAAGGTGAGGGTGCTTATTTAATTGATATTGATGGAAATAAATATTTAGATTTTGTACAAAGTTGGGGCCCTCTTATTTTTGGACATTGTGATAAAGATATTGAAGAAGCAGTAATTAAAACAGCAAAAAATGGTTTATCTTTTGGTGCACCAACAGTTTTAGAAACTGAACTTGCAAGTGAAATTGTTGAAATGTACGACAATATTGATAAAGTTAGATTTGTAAGTAGCGGAACTGAAGCTACTATGAGCGCTATTAGATTAGCAAGAGGTGTTACTGGAAAAAGTGATATTATTAAGTTTGAGGGTTGTTATCATGGACACTCTGATTCATTATTAGTACAAGCTGGTTCTGGAATGGCAACTTGTGGAGCTCCAAGCAGTCCAGGTGTTCCTGCTGATTTAACTAAACATACACTTTTATGCGAATATAACAACATTGAAAACTTAAAAAAATGTTTTGAAGAAAGTTCTGATATTGCTTGTATTATTATTGAGCCAATTGCTGGAAATATGGGATTAATTCCTGCTGATATTGAGTTTTTAGAAGCTTGTAGAAAATTATGTGATGAAAATGGTACTTTATTAATTTATGATGAAGTAATGTCAGGATTTAGAGCAAGTTTAACTGGAGCTAGTGGAGTTGTTAAACCTCAAGCAGATATTATTACTTTTGGAAAAGTAATTGGTGCTGGTATGCCAGTTGGCGCATTTGCATCAAATAGTAAAATAATGTCACAATTAAGTCCTGAGGGAAAAATCTATCAAGCTGGAACATTAAGTGGAAATCCAGTTGCAATGGCTGCAGGACTTACAAGTTTGAGAAAATTAAAAGCAAATCCAGCTATTTATGAGGAACTTACTGCAAAATCTACAAGATTGATGAATGGTTTAAAAGAAGTTGCTTCAAAATATAATATTCCTTTTCAAACAACAGTAAGAGGAAGTATGTTTGGGTTTTTCTTTTGTGAAAAAGAGCCTAAAAACTTTAAAGATGTTAATAATTGTGATTTTAAAAGATTCGCAACATTTCATAGAGAAATGATAAAAAGAGGATTCTATTTTGCTTGTAGTCAATATGAGTTAGGATTCATCTCTACAGTTATTACAAATGAAGATATTGACGCTTGCCTAAATGCAGCTGATGAAATTATGAAAAATTTATAAAAAGGAAATTTAAATGCCAACAATTAAAAATGTAGAATTAACAAAAAAAGCAAATATCTATTTTGATGGAAAAGTAACAAGTAGAGGTTTTGTTGATGAAAATGGAGTTAGAAAATCTTTAGGTATTATGATGCCAGGTGAGTATACTTTTGGAACAAATGAAGCAGAACACATGGAAATAATCTCAGGAAAAGTTGAGATTTTAATAGCTTGTGGTGATAGCAACTGGGAAACAATAAGTGGTGGAGAATATTTTGAAGTACCTGCAAATTGTAGTTTTGAAATAAAAGTTTTAGAAATAACAGATTATTGTTGTACATATATTGCATAATTTTGGTTAATTAAATGGATAATCAAAATAACAATAAACCAAAACATCAAGATAAGGTTATTGCTTTAGATAATTTATCTTTAGGAATATCAATTGTTGCTGCAATTATTATAGGTTTTGGTGTTGGATATGGTTTAAAGCAATTAACTGGATATACATGGACTTTATGGCTTGGAATTGCTTGGGGAATTGCTGCTGCTATCATGAATGTATATAGAGCATATAAAAGAGCCCAAAAAGAGTTTGAGGGTATGGAAAATGACCCAAGATATGCTTATAGAGCAAAACATGGAGATAAATCTTTTGACAAAGATGATGATGAAGATTAATCCAGAAATATTAAAATTTGCAAAGGTCTTTATTTTTTTAGACCTTTGTATGATAATTTACTCTTTAGTCTTTCAAAGTAATTTATGGTTTTTAAATACTCAAGTTGCATTTTGTTCTTCTATATTAATTACTATTGCTACTTTTTTATCTTATAAAAGAAATATTCAAAATAGATTATCAAATCTCGATTTAACTCAAATAAATGAAGGTGTTGATAGGGATAAAATAGATGAGATAGATGATCCTTATGATTTATATACTGAATATAAAGAGATACCAGAAGATGAATTAACAAGTGAAAAAATAAAAGAAATAATAAACGATGAAAAAGCAAAAGTAAAAAGAAACTCTTTTAAAAATACTCTTTTTTCTGCAAGTGGATTTATTTCTATTTATAGAGTTTTAGGTTATGGAATTTTAATATTTGGTTTTTTTGCTTTAAATAATAATAAGATATTTTTACCAATTGCTTTTTTAATTGGATTAGGAATTGTTCCTATTGGAGTTTTATTTTCAAAGCTTATTGAAAAAAAGCTTTGAAAATTTAGAGAATTAAAGGTAAATCAATAGTTACCTTGTTCTCATCGGAAGTTAAAATGAAAGAGTTATTATCTTTTATATTTAATGATGAAAAATCATTTTTCTCATTTGAGAATATTTCCACACTTATTAAAGAGTACTTTTTATTATCAATTTTAATATACTCTCCAATTTTTAATAAAATAGAACAAGTTACACTATTTTTGTCTTTAAAAACTTCAAAAACACCATTTAGTGTTTTTATAAATGAACTAGCATCTAATTTAAATTCAGGAATAGAAGGATCATAATTTTTCGTAAAATTAATATCGTTTTTTATTTTACTTGTTGAAATTGCTAAATCAACTAAAGTAAAGATATTTGTTGTATTTATATTTTTTATATTAAGTTTTGATTCTTTTTTTACCATCGCACTTTTATAAAGTTTCATATGGATTTCATCTTCATTTTCATACATTACAGTTACTGCATAAAATGTGTAATTTTTGATATTTAAATCAATATAAGAAGTCTGCGCCCCAAATGTTTTTGGGGCGTATGTTAAAGCTAAATCAAAAAGCTCTTTTTGTTTTATTCTATTTAATAAAAATTGAGCTTCTGAATTAGAATAAATAATTTTTGCACTTGATGAAAAAGATAAAATTGGATTTAAATCTAATTCAACCCACTCTTCAAAAAAACTCATAATATTAACTTTCTACATAGTTTTTAAGATTTTTTCCTACTTTTGGATGCTTCAATTTCTTAATAGCACTTGATTCAATTTGTCTAACTCTCTCTCTTGTTACAGAAAGTTCTTTTCCAATTTCTTCTAATGTTCTATCACTTGCATCTTCCATAAGACCAAATCTCATTCTAATAACAGCTTGTTCTCTTTCATTTAATTGACCAAGAATTTGATCAATTTGACCTTGTAAATCTTCTTTCATAATATTATCAACTGGTGTTGGAGCTTTTTCATCAGGAACGAAATCTCCAAATTTACCATCGTCATCACTTCCAATTGGAGCTTCTAAAGATACAGGCTCTTTTGTGATTTTGATTACTTGTTTTACTTTATCAACAGGAAGTCCAACTTCTTTTGCGATTTCATCTACATCTGGCTCTTTACCATTTTCTTGAATACCTTTTCTGATAATCTTATTAATTCTATTAATAGTCTCAATCATATGTATAGGAATTCTAATAGTTCTAGCTTGATCTGCGATTGCTCTAGAAATTGCCTGTCTAATCCACCATGTTGCATAAGTAGAGAATTTATAACCTTTTTTATATTCAAACTTATCAACAGCCTTCATAAGACCGATATTTCCTTCTTGAATTAAGTCAAGGAATGGTAAACCTCTGTTTGTATATCTTTTTGCAATTGATACAACTAGTCTAAGGTTAGATTTTGCCATTCTTGTTTTAGAAGTATCAGTAATTTGTTTACCTCTTTTAATTTGTTCAAGAACATCTTTTAACTCTTCAGGTGCTAAATCAAATCCACCTTTTGAAGCCTCTTTAGTTTGGAAAAGTTTTTTAATTTCCATATAAGAAGAAACCATTGTAGCTTCTGGAACCATTGATGTAATTTGTGCTTTTGTTAAATTTACAATGTTATCTAAAATCTTTTTATGGTTTTTTAATAGTGTTTCATTAAATAAAGGTAATTTATACTCTAATCTTTTTAATTCACCATCAAAACCTGTATCAGATTTTAAAGCTGTTTCCATTGCTTTTACAATTTCTGTAATTAATTTAGAAGTAGGTCCTAAATCAAGTAAAGCTTCTTTTAAAATTTTCTTTTTAAATGCAACTGCAAGATTAAAAGTCATTTGATCTACTTCATCATCTGATTTTGCTGTTTCTTTAAGTGAAAATTTAAGCCAATCTTTTTTAGCTTTTTCTAAAATTTTAAATGCTTCAATAATAGTTTGTGCTCTTTTATCAAGTTTTTTTAATTTTTTAGCACTAGTTTTTTCACTATCATCTTCATCTGAAGACTCAGAATCGTCATCATCATCTACAACTTCATCTTCGATGTCATCTTCTTCTTCACTTTCAGAATCATCATCATCAAAATTTCTAAATAACTCTTTTACTTTTCTTTCTCTATTTACTAAAGGTTCTTTATATTCTAATATGAAATCTATTAAGTATGGAACATAACAAATAGCATCAAGAATAATATCTTCACCCATTTCAATTTTTTTAGAGATTTCAATCTCTTCTTCTTTAGTAAGTAATGGAATTTGCCCCATTTCTCTTAAATACATTCTAACAGGTGAATCTGATCTTGACCACTCAAGTAACTCTTTATTTTTCAATAAATCGTAAACATCATCTTCATTTTCTATTAACTTTTCTCTTAATTCTTTTCTTTTTTTAGCTTCTTCGGCATTCATTCTTTTTGCTTGTTCTTGAGAACTAATTACAGTAACATTACATAACTGTATTAAAGCTAGAAGTTTTTTGATGTTTGGACCAGAAGGTGCTTTAGGAAAGATTTTAATAATTTTTTCGTAAGTAAGTACTGAATCTTTGTACTCTTTTACTAATTGCTCGATAGTTTTATTTATATCTTTTACGCTCATTGTATTAGGGAATCCTCTTTTCTAAGATGGTCGGATATTATACCCAAAATAGTTAAACATTTAATTAAAAAAAAGGTATTTAAACAAATATTACTGAAAAATTGGCTAAAATGCCTTTTTTTTGAAAATAATATTTAATAAATTTTAAATTTGTTAAATTCAAGGACATATAATATGAATAAAATAACTGGAAAAGTATGGAATTTTGGGGCAAATATTGACACAGATGTTATTATTGCAGCTAGATATTTAAATAGTTCAGATCCTGAACATTTAGCAAAATATGTTATGGAAGATGCTGATCCTGATTTTCCTAAAAAGTTACAAAGAGGCGATATTATAGTTGCAGGTGAAAATTTTGGATGTGGTTCAAGTAGAGAACATGCTCCAATTGCACTTAAAGCTGCTGGAGTTGCTGCTGTTGTTGCACCATCATTTGCAAGAATTTTTTATAGAAATGCTTTTAATATGGGTTTACCAATATTTGAATTACCAGAATCTTTAGAGATTAAAGAGGGTGACGAAATTTCAATAGATTTAGATAATGGTAAAATTATAAATAATACAACAAATAAAACTTATGATTTTACTGCTATTCCTCCTTTTATGCAAGAATTAATTGCCGCTGGTGGATTAATTAATTACGCAAAAGCTGAAATGGGAAGAGGAAATAAATAATGACTAAATATAATATTTCAATAATCAAAGGTGATGGGATAGGACCAGAAATCGTTGATGAAGCAATAAAAGTATTAAATGCAGTTTCTAAAAAATGTGATTTTGAATTATCATATAAAGAATACTTAATGGGTGGAATTGCTATTGATACTACTGGTGTTCCACTTCCTGCTGAAACTGTAACTGGTGTTTTAGATTCTGATGCTTGTTTATTTGGTTCTATTGGTGGAGAAAAATGGGATTCATTACCAAGAGAATTAAGACCTGAAACTGGACTTTTAAAGTTTAGAGAAGAGATGGGTGTTTATGCAAATCTTAGACCTGCTATTGTTTATGACGAACTTGTAAATGCTTCAACACTAAAACCTGAAGTAATTAAGGGTTGTGATATTATGGTGGTACGAGAGTTAATTGGTGGAATTTATTTTGGTCAACCAAGAGCAAATGATGGATTTAAAGCTTATAACACAATGGTTTATACAAAACCAGAAATTGTAAGAATTGGTAAACAAGCATTTGAATTAGCTATGAAAAGAGATAAAAGAGTTTGTTCTGTTGATAAAGCAAATGTTCTAGAAGTTTCTCAACTTTGGAGAGACACTATGAATGAATTATCAAAAGATTATCCAGAAGTAACTCTTTCACATATGTATGTAGATAATGCAGCTATGCAACTTGTAAGAAATCCAAAACAATTTGATGTTATTGTAACTGGAAATATTTTTGGAGATATTCTATCTGATACAGCTTCAATGGTTGTGGGATCAATTGGATTATTACCATCAGCTTCAACAGGAGATAAAACTGCAATTTATGAACCAATTCATGGTTCAGCTCCTGATATTGCAGGAATGGGAATTGCAAATCCAATTGCAACAATTTTAAGTGCTTCAATGATGTTAAGATATTCATTAAATGAAATTAAAGCTGCTGATATGATAGAAGACGCAATAAAAGCTGCATTAAAAGATGGATATAGAACAAAAGATTTAGCTGGATTTGACGCTATTGAAGTTTTAAATACTACTGCTATGGGCGATTTAATCGTTAAATATATAAACAAATAATAAAGAGAGCAATACGCTCTCTTTCTCTATTTTTAAATTAAATAATAACTATTTTAAATATAATTAACATTTACTATGATAAGATAAAATCAAAAATTCGGTGATAAATATGAATAAAAAATACAGATTAATTACAAGAAGTGATATGGATGGTCTAGTATGTGGAACACTACTTATATACTTAGATATTATTGATGAAATTATATTTGTTCATCCAAAAGATATGCAAGATGGAAAAATTACAGTTACTCCAAATGATATTACTACAAATCTTCCTTATGTTGAAGGAGTATATTTAGCTTTTGATCACCACTATTCAGAAACATTAAGAAATGAAAAAAAAGATAATCATATTATAAATGCAAATGCTCCAAGTGCTGCACAAGTTGTTTATGATTATTATGATGGAGATAATGCTTTCCCTGGATATTTCACAGGAATGATGAATGGAGCAAATAAAGCAGATAGTGCAGATTTTGTTGAAGATGATATCTTAAACCCAAGAGCTTGGGCATTACTTAGTTTCATAATGGATTCAAGAACAGGTTTGGGAAGATTTAAAGATTTTAAAATTTCAAATTATCAGCTTATGATGGATTTAATTAGATATTGTGCAAAACACAATATTGATCAAATACTTGAATTACCAGATGTAAAAGAAAGAACAGATTTATATTTTAAATATGAAAATGAATTTAAAGAACAACTAAAAAAAGTAACAACAATAAAAGATAATTTACTAATAATTGATTATAGATATGAAGAAATCATTTATCCTGGAAATAGATTTATGATTTATGCAATGAATCCAGAACAAAATATTTCAATACATATAATGTGGGCAAAAGATAAAGAAAAAGTTGCCTTTAGTGTTGGAAAATCAATAATTAATAAATCTTCAAAAACAAATGTTGGAGAACTTATGCTTAAATATGGTGGTGGTGGCCATGAAGCAGCAGGTGGATGTCAAATTGATGAAAAAGATTCGTTAGTTGTTTTAGAAGAGTTAATTAAACAAATTAATCAAGATGGATAAAAAGAAGCTTTTAGAGCTTCTTTTTTAAAATTTCATAAAATTCTTCAAAAGAGGGTAGATTTAAATTTGCAACTCTTTGTTTTTCCCCCCACATTGGTTCTGGAAAATATGAATCTTCTTCAAATCTAGCCATAATGTGAAAATGTACATGGGGAAGATAATTTCCAAAAGAAGCAATATTTATTTTTTTAGGATTGAAATAATCTAACATCTCTTTTTCAATAATATCAAGATATTTAAATATCTCTTGTTTAGTTTGGCTATTACATTGAGAAAATTCTTTTATATCTTCTATTGTAAATATTTTAAGCCAGGGTATTTCTGAGTTTTCAATTTCTATTTTTATTAAATCATTTTTATAAATTATAGACAAAGCTAATCCTTTTGATAATCATTATTTTTGAAATACTACAATAATTACAATTAATTTAGATATCTATACTATATTCAACTAGCTTTAAGTAAAAATTAATTATAATCCAACTCCATTTTTTCAACCATCGAGGAAGTTTTTATAAAATATTTTCTATTTTATAAAGGGTTGGTAAAAGCTGAAAAATAAAATATATTTATTTTTTAAGGCTTTTTCCTGTTGAAAGTGGAAACAACACAAAAAAAGAGGAGACAGACTTATGAAAGTAAGAGCTTCAGTAAAGAAAATGTGTGATAAATGTAAGGTTATCAAAAGAAGAGGTGTCGTAAGAGTAATCTGCGAAAACAAAAAACATAAACAGAGACAAGGATAAGGCACATGGCAAGAATCGCAGGTGTTGATTTACCAAATAAAAAGAGAATGGAATATGCGTTAACGTATATCTTCGGAATCGGATTACATAACTCTAGATTAATTTTAGATGCTGTTGGAATTGATTACAATAAAAGAGCTTTCGAATTAACAGAAGACGAAGCGGCAATTATCAGAAAAGAAATCCAAGACAACTACTTAGTTGAGGGTGATTTAAGAAAAAAAGTTGCTATGGATATTAAAGCTTTAATGGACTTAGGTTCATATAGAGGGTTAAGACATAGAAAAGGTTTACCTTGTAGAGGGCAAAAGACTAAAACTAATGCTAGAACAAGAAAAGGTAAAAAGAAAACTGTTGGTGCAGCAACTAAATAAGGGATTGTAGATGGCAAAAAGAAAAGTTACTAGAAAAAAAATTGTAAGAAAAAATATTGCTGACGGTATCGTACATATTGCTGCAAGTTTTAATAATACAATGGTTACAGTTACGGATAATGCAGGAAACGCAATCGCATGGTCAAGTGCTGGAAACTTAGGATTCAAAGGTTCTAAAAAATCAACTCCATTTGCTGCTCAAGCAGCTGTTGAAGATGCAATGGCAAAAGCAATGGAACATGGAATCAAAAATGTTGGAATTAAAATTCAAGGACCAGGTTCAGGTAGAGATACAGCTGTTAAAGCAGTTGGAGCTATGGATGGAGTTAGAGTTACTTGGTTAAAAGATGTTACACCATTACCACACAATGGTTGTAGACCTCCTAAAAGAAGAAGAGTGTAAGGAGTAAATAATGGCAAGATATAGAGGACCAGTAGAAAAAATCGAAAGAAGACTTGATGCGGATCTTGGACTTAAAGGTGAGAGAAGATTATCAGGTAAAAGTGCTTTAGAAAAAAGACCATTTGCTCCAGGACAACATGGACAAAGAAGAGCTAAAATTTCTGAGTATGGTTTACAATTAAGAGAAAAGCAAAAAGCTAAATTTATGTATGGTGTTTCTGAAAAACAATTCAGAAAATACTTCCACGAAGCAGCTAGAAGAGAAGGTAATACAGGAGCTAACCTTATTACATTAATTGAACAAAGATTAGACAATGTTGTATTTAGAATGGGATTTGCTACAACTAGAGCAAATGCTAGACAATTCACAACTCATGGACATGTTTTAGTTGATGGGAAAAAAGTTGATATCCCTTCATTTTTAGTAAAACCTGGACAAAAAATTGAAATTAAAGAAAAATCAAAAACTAATCCTCAAGTTGTAAGAGCATTAGAGTTAACAAATCAAACTGGAATGGTTGATTGGGTTAATGTTGATAAAGACAAAGTATTTGGAATTTTCACAAGAATCCCAGCTAGAGAAGAAGTTGTTATCCCTGTTGAAGAGAGATTAATCGTAGAGTTATATTCTAAATAATAAGTAAAAGGTAGTTAATGAAAAAATTTGCAGAAACACCGTTTTTACCAACTGAAGTTGAAATAGAGGCTATCAGTGATAATGAAGCTAAAATATCAGCATACCCATTTGAAGATGGTTTTGCAATTACTTTGGCACACCCTTTAAGAAGACTTTTATTAAGTTCTTCAGTTGGTTATGCACCAATTGCAGTAAAAATAGAAGGCGCTTCACATGAGTTTGACTCATTAAGAGGTATGCTAGAAGATATAGCTATTTTTGTTATAAATTTAAAGAATATTAAGTTTAAAATAAATGGTGATAAAGAACAAGTTGTAGTTGAGTATTCTTTCAATGGACCAAGAGAAATTAAAGGTGAAGATCTTATTAACTCTGATGTTGAAATTGTATCTAAAGACGCTCACTTAGCAACAATTAATAGCGATTGTAATTTAACTTTTTCTGTAATTATTCAAAGAGGTATAGGATATATGCCTTCAGAAGATATTAGAGACATCGTTGGTTCAGATTATATTCCTATTGATGCTTTCTTTACACCAGTTAAAAAAGTGGTTTATGATATTGAAAAAATGTTAGTTGAAGATAATCCTAACTTTGAAAAAGCTGTATTTACTATACAAACAAATGGACAAATTTCTCCAATTACTGCTTTTAAAGAAGCAGTATCTGTTATGTATGCACAAATGTCAGTTTTCAATAAAGTTTTTGATTTATCAGAAGTAACAGTAAGTGAAAGTGGTGAAGAGCCATTAGAACTTAAAGAATTAGTTATCAAAATTGATGATTTAAATTTAAGTGCTAGAAGTTTCAACTCTTTAGATAGAGCTGGACTAAGATTCTTAGGTGAATTAGTACTTATGAGTGAAGTTGAAGTTAAAAATATTAAAAATCTTGGGAAAAAATCTTATGATGAAATCGCAGAGAAGTTAGAATCTCTAGGTTACCCAGTTGAAAATACACTTCCAGAAAATGTTGCTTCTGCATTAAGAAGAAAATTAGAGCAACTAAAAGCATAATTAAGGGTTTAATATGAGACATAAGCATGGATATAGAAAGTTAAGTAGAACTTCTTCTCATAGAAAAGCATTGTTAAAAAATATGGCAATTGCTATCATCGAAAGAGAAAAAATCGAAACAACTGTACCTAAAGCAAAAGAATTAAAAAGATATATTGAAAAATTAGTAACTGTTGCAAGAGTTGCTGATTTAAATACACATAGATATGTATTTGCTGCTTTACAAAGTAAAGAAGCTACAAAAAAATTAATTAACGAAATTGCACCAAAATACGAAGGTAGAAATGGTGGATATACTTCAATAGTTAAAACAAGAATTAGAAGAGGTGATGCTACACCAATGGCATTCATTTCATTCGTATAGTAGAAATTCTATTATATTTCTAAGGGATAGAAGATTTTCTTCTATCCCTTTTTTTATTAATAAAATAATAAAAAATAACTTTTTAAAAATCTCTTTTATAACCTAATTTTAATCATTTATTAGATATAATCCAGCGTAATACTACAACTGTAGAATCATAGGAGAACCGATTGATAACACTAAAAGAAGCACTAACTTTAGCTAGTGATGATATAAAAAAACTAAGAGATGATTTAACTTCAAAAATAAAACAAAACAATATAGGTGCTTATGTTGAGCAACTAACTTCAAAAGATATTTCACAATCTGGAATGGGTATCCCAATAGCAATAAAAGATAATATAAATGTTAAAAATTGGGAAATTACTTGTTCTAGTAATATTTTAAAAGGTTATATTTCACCATATAATGCAACTGTAATTAATAATTTAGAAAAAGCAGGTTTATCACCATTTGGTAGAACAAATATGGATGAATTTGCAATGGGAAGTTCAACTGAATCTTCTTGTTATGGTAAAACACTAAATCCCCTTGATAACGAAAAAGTTCCAGGAGGAAGTTCAGGTGGTTCAGCTGCTGCTGTTGCTGCTGGAATTGCTATTGCTGCACTTGGAACAGATACAGGTGGAAGTATTAGACAACCTGCTGCTTATTGTGGTGTAGTAGGAATGAAACCAACTTATGGAAGAGTTTCGAGATATGGAATTACAGCTTATTCTTCATCCTTAGACCAATGTGGACCAATTACACAAAATGTTGAAGATGCAGCTATTTTATATGACATTATTTCAGGATATGATCCAATGGATTCAACTTCTGCAAATGTTGCTTATGAAGCAGTAAGTCCAAAACTTAATGCAGATAAAAAATTAACTATAGCAGTAATTGATAACTTTGTATCGCAAGCTAGTCCAGCAATTCAAAAAGCTTTTGAGAAGGCAGTAATTGCTTTAGAAAAAGCTGGGCATAAAATAATTCATAAAAATATGTTAGACACTGATAAAATTGTATCAACTTACTATATTGTTGCAACTGCTGAAGCATCTGCAAATCTTGCTAGATTTGATGGTGTAAGATTTGGAAATAGAAAAGGTGATACTGGACTTAAAGATATGTATATTCAAACAAAATCACAAGGTTTTGGTGCTGAAGTACAAAAAAGAATTATGTTAGGTTCTTTTGTATTAAGTTCTGGATATTATGATGCATATTATATAAAAGCTCAAAAAGTTAGGCATTTAATTAAAGATGAATATTCTGCTATTTTTGCTGAAGCTGATCTGATTTTATCTCCAGTTGCTCCAACAACTGCTCCAAAATTTGGTTCATTTAAAACTTCTTTAGAGATGTATTTAAGTGATATTTATACAATTTCAATAAATCTTGCAGGACTTCCTGCTATTTCATTACCAGTTGATAAAGATGAAGATGGAATGCCAGTTGGTCTTCAATTCATTGCAAAGGCTTATGATGAACAAACACTATTTGACGGGGCTTTATCTTTAGAAAAAGCAATAAATTATAATAAATAATAAATATTAATTAGGATTAAAAAATGAGAATTAAAAAAAGAGCTTTAACATTCGATGATGTTTTACTAGTACCAGCTAAATCAGAAGTTTTACCAAGAGATGTTTGTATTAAAACAAAACTTACAAAAAAAATTGAATTAAATATTCCTTTTGTTTCAGCAGCTATGGATACTGTAACTGAATATGAAGCAGCAATTGCAATGGCAAGACTTGGTGGAATTGGAATTATTCATAAAAATATGGATATTGAAACTCAAGCTTTACAATGTAAAAAAGTTAAAAAATCAGAATCAGGAATGATTATTGATCCAATTACAATCAAACCATCTCAAACACTTCAAGATGCTGAAGATATTATGGCTTCTTATAAAATTTCTGGTGTTCCAGTTGTTGATGATAATGGTATTTTAGTTGGAATTTTAACAAATAGAGATATGAGATTTACAAAAGATTTTACTCAAAAAGCTGTTGATAAAATGACTGTTATGCCTTTAGTAACTGCTAAAGAAGGAACTACATTAGATGAAGCTGCTGATGTTATGCATGCAAATAAAATTGAAAAATTGCCAATTGTTGATTCTAATAATAAATTAATTGGTTTAATTACAATTAAAGATATTAATAAAAAAAGAGAATATCCAAATGCAAATAAAGATGAATTTGGAAGATTAAGAGTTGGAGCTGCAATTGGTGTTGGTCAATTAGACAGAGCAAGAGCTTTAGTTGCTGTTGGTGTTGATGTTTTAGTTTTAGATTCAGCACATGGTCACTCAAAAGGTATTTTAGATACAGTAAAAGCAATTAAAGCTGAAATGGATGTTCAAATTATTGCAGGAAATGTGGCAACGGCTGAAGCTACTGCTGATTTAATTACTGCTGGGGCTGATGCTGTTAAAGTTGGAATTGGACCTGGAAGTATTTGTACAACTAGAATCGTGGCAGGTGTTGGAGTTCCTCAAATTTCTGCAATTGATGAATGTGCAGCTGAAGGTGCAAAAACTGGAACTCCAATTATCGCTGATGGTGGGATTAAATATTCAGGTGATGTTGCAAAAGCATTAGCTGTTGGAGCAAGTTCTGTAATGATGGGAAGTGCATTAGCTGGAACTGAAGAGTCTCCTGGTGAAGTTGTATTATTCCAAGGAAGAAAATTTAAAACATATAGAGGAATGGGTTCACTTGGAGCTATGACTAAAGGAAGTACAGATAGATATTTCCAAGAAGGAACAGCTGCTGATAAACTTGTACCAGAAGGAATAGAAGGAAGAGTTGCATTTAGAGGAAGTATTGCAGATATTATTCACCAAATGGTTGGAGGATTAAGATCTTCAATGGGTTACCTTGGAAGTAAAGATATTCCAACATTCCAAGAAAGAGCAGAGTTTGTAGAGATCACAAGTGCAGGACTTAGAGAGTCTCACGTGCATGATGTTACGATAACAAACGAAGCACCAAACTACCACATCTAAAAAGGTGATGTGATAAACATCATCTTTTTGCCTTACTCTGCGTTGAATCTTGAATTTTAATGCTCACGTACTAATTGTACGCTCCGCTTAAAATCAAGCTTCGCCTTGATTAATACAAAAATCTAATATTTCTAACATAACTTTTAACTATAGAATATAATAATTAAAAGTATAATAATACTAATCTAAATTTGTTGGGGGAATAATTATATGGATAATACTTTATTAGCTGGTATTTTTGGTTTTAGTAGTGCAATAATTGGAGCAATAATAGGTGGATATTTTACTTTAAAAGCAACAAAAGATTCATTTAAAAATCAAAAAGAAGAATTGATAGAAAATGAAAAAAGACTTATTAAATCTATATTACACTCAATAAATGATGAAATTGAAACCATATATGAACGTTATCAAGAAACAATGGGTTCAAGATTGGAGTCTCTTAAACATGGTGAGCCATTATTATGTTACTATCCCTTAGTAAGTGATTTCTTTACAGTATATAATACTAATGGAATTTTTTTAGGGCGTATTAATGATAATGATTTAAGAAAAAAGATTATACAAACATATACTTTAGCAAAAGGAATGGTTGATTCTTTTAGATTAAATAATGATTTAGTAAATAAGTATGAGTTTTCAACAAAATTATATCAAGAAACTAATTTAGATATTCATAATCAACATTCAATCGTACATTTAAATTCTATAAAAGAATATACAGAAAATTTAAAACAAGGGCATTTTAAATTAAAAGATGAAATGAATATATTATTAAGAGAATTAAGAAAAAATGGTATTTTGAGTGAGAAAAATTAATAATTATATACAAAAAGAGTATTAATATCATATTTAGTATACATCCTAAAATATAATGATGGAAGTTTATATACTAGAATTACTACTGTTATAACAAAACGTTTGGACGAACATAATACAAAAACTACTGATGCTAAAATATACAAAAGCTAGGCGTTCAGTAAAATTATTATATGTTGAATTTTCATGTGATAGGTGTTCTTCTACGAATCGTGAATATGAAATTAAAAAACTTCAATTAATAGAAAAAATTTTAATATATATAAAAGGAATAACATGAACAATAAAAACATACCATTTCAAACTATTGATTGGAGTAATATCCCAAAAACAGAACACAAAGGTGAGACAGGTTTTGCTTATTGGCAGACTGTTCAGTTTGATGGATTGAGAATTAGAATCGTTGAGTATTCAAAAAATTATTTTGCTGACCATTGGTGTGAAAAAGGTCATATAGTTTATTGTTTAGAGGGTGAAGTTATAAATGAATTAAAAGATGGTACAAAATCTATCTTAACTTCTGGAATGTCATATGTTGTTTCAGATGAACTAAGCTCTCATCGTTCAATCACTGAACATGGTGTAAAGCTTATGATTATCGATGGTGATTTTTTAAAATTGAAAAAATAAAAGTCTTAAAAATAAATTTTGTATTTTTTAAACTTATTAAACTAACAAGTTAACGACCTATATAAACATCAAATGACTAATTTGATATTATAATAGTGATATTACATGAAAGGAAAATAATATGTTTAAAAACAAAATAATAGAATATTATAAATTATTAAAAGTAAAAAAGATTGATATATTATTAATACAAATAGGGATACTGGGTGTTATTATTGGTTGGTTCTTTAATGTATTAATTATAAATCAAATATTTGTATGGCCAATTTTATTTGGTATTTGTATAAAGTTATATGATTTTACTGAAAAAATTGAGAAAAGTATTATTCCTTATGATTTTAATAATTTATTGCCACCACCCAAAAAAGAAGAATAGATATTTATTATGAAAACAATTAAGAAAGAGGATATTACTCAAAAAGTAATTCAAAAATTAAAAACAATACAAGACCTTGAACTTCCTATAAATATTTATGATTTGGGGCTTATTTATAAAACTGATGTAGAAAATATTGATGATGCTGTACACATTAATATTGAAATGACTTTGATTAATTTACGCTGTAATAGTACCAAGTCTTTTACTGATGAAATTGTTAGTGTTGTAAAAAGTATTGATGAAGTAGATGAGTGTTCTGTAAAGTTCGTTTTTTCTCCTAAATGGGAACTTACTATGATTTCCCCTTCAGGATTAGAGCAATTAAGAAGTTCTCAGAAATAAGGTGAAAATACTCTTTAAATTTAAAATCTAATAGATAAAAGATTTTTCTTTTATCTATTTAATTTATACTTTTAATAGTAACCTTAAAATCTAAATCACATCCAGCTAAAGGGTGATTATAATCAATTGTTACATCTTCTTTTGTAACATCAATTACTGTGGCTCTTACTGTTTCATTATTCTCATCTTCTGCTTCTATTGTCATTCCAATTTCTAAATCCATTCCCTCAAAATCTTCGATTGGAACAATTTGTGTTAATGTTTCATCGTATTCTCCATATGCTTCAATTGCTGGAACATTTATGTCTAAAGTTTCACCTTCATTCATATCAATAATTCTGCTTTCTAAACCTGAAATTATTTGTCCTGAACCGTAACTAAAAATTATAGGTTCTTTATTTAAATTACTATCAACTATTTCATTTTGAACTTTTAATTCATAAAACATTTCTACCATTTGATTATTTTTTATTGCCATTTTAATCCTTCTTTTGTTAACTTTACTATATCAAAAGAAAATTATATAAAACTAAAATGAGTACTAATAAAAGCCTTTGTGATTAAATTGTATAATCATTTTTTAAAATAATTAAAGGACTATAAAAAATATGAAAGAATTTATAAAAAAATTACCAAAGGCAGAACTTCATATTCATATTGAAGGTTCACTTGAACCTGAGTTGATGTTTAAACTTGCTACAAAAAACAATATAAAAATACCCTATCAAACTATAGAAGAAGTAAAAGCCGCATATAACTTCACAAATCTACAATCTTTTTTAGACATCTATTATGCAGGTGCAAATGTACTTATTACTAAAGATGATTTTTATGATATGACTTGGGCATATATTTTAAAATGTGTGGAAAATAATATCATCCACACCGAAATATTTTTTGATCCACAAACTCATACTTCAAGGGGAATTGCTTTTGATACAGTTATTTTGGGTATTAGTGAAGCTTTAAAAGATGCAAAAGAAAAGTATGCAATTTCTTCAAATATTATCATGTGTTTTTTAAGACATTTAAGTCAAGAAGATGCTTTTAAAACTTTTGAAGAGTGTTTGGCACATAAAGATAAAATTATAGGAATTGGACTTGATTCATCAGAACTTGGTCATCCACCTTCAAAATTTAAAGAGGTATTTCAAAAAGCAAAAGAAGAGGGCTTTAAACTTGTGGCACATGCAGGAGAAGAGGCTGATTACTCTTATATTTATGAAGCTTTGGATTTATTAGATATTCAAAGAATTGACCATGGAGTACAAGCTATTAATTCAGCTGAATTAATGCAAAGACTAAAAAATGAGCAAATTCCTTTAACTGTTTGTCCAAACTCAAATATAGAGTTAAAGGTTTTTGATAACTATAAACAACACAATATTAAAAAACTTTTAGATTATGGATTAAATGTAACAGTAAATTCAGATGATCCTGCATATTTCAAAGGTTATTTAAATGATAATTTTATAAATTTATGTGAAAATATAGACTTAACTAAAGAAGATATTATAAAGCTTATAAAAAATTCTTTTAACTCTTCTTTTATTTCGCAAGAACTTAAAAATGAGTACATAAATAAATTAAACAATATAGGACAAAATTAATGAGTAAAATCAAAGAAATATTAAAAAATCAAAAAATTCTAATAATAGATGGAGCAACAGGAACTGAGTTAGAAAGAAAAGGTTATGATATAAATGACTCACTTTGGTCAGCAAAATTTTTGATGGAAAATCCAAAGGCTATTTATGAAGTTCATAAAGACTATTTAGAAGCTGGAAGTGATTGTATTACAACTTTGAGTTATCAAGCGACTTTTGAGGGTTTTGAAAAAAAAGGATTATCTGAATCTCAAGCAAAAGAGCTTATTCAATCTTCTGTAAAACTAGCAATTCAAGCAAGAGATGAATTTTGGGAAAACAATGAGTCATCAAATAGAATAAAACCTCTTGTAGCTGCTTCTGTTGGTCCTTATGGTGCATATTTAGCAGATGGTTCAGAGTTTAGAGGAAATTATGGTTTAACTCAAGAAGAACTTGTAAATTTTCATAGAAAAAGAATGCAGGCTTTAATTGAAGCAAAACCTGATTTATTAGCTTGTGAAACTGTTCCTTGTTTAATTGAAGCAAAAGCTTATGTAAAGTTACTTGAAGAGTTACCATCAACTCAAGCGTGGATTAGTTTTAGTGCAAAAGATGGAAATCATATTAATAGTGGTGAAAGTATAAAAGAGTGTGCAAAATTTTTAGATGACAAAGAACAAATTGTTGCAATTGGTATAAATTGTACAGCACCCCAATATATTGAGTCTTTAATTGAGCAAATTAAAGAGGTTTCAACAAAACCAATTATTGTTTATCCAAATGGTGGAGCAGCTTACGATGGAGCTACAAAAACTTGGAGTACACAAGCAAATACAAAAGATTATGGGAAAATGGCTTTTATGTGGTATGAAAAAGGTGCAAGGGTAATTGGAGGATGTTGTCAAACAACGCCAAATGATATAGAACAAATCGCTTCATGGGTTAGAAAATAGGAATAAATTTTTAAGTAATGATAATTTTAGAATAAAGGTTAAAGTATGAATATTGACACTTTTTTAATATATTCAGTAATTGCATTTTTTTATGTTTTAAGTCCTGGACCAGCAGTTTTATTAGCTATTGTAAATGGTATGAGAACTGATATGAAAACAGTTGCAATATCTTCTTTTGCTAATATTCTTGGTTTAACTATTTTATCAACTGCTTCAATTTTAGGCCTTGGAGTATTGATTTTAACTTCGGCTACACTTTTTCTTATAGTAAAAGTTGCAGGTGCTTTTTATCTTATATATTTAGGGATAAAATTCCTAAGAAATAAAGGAATTTTAAATATAGAAGATATTGAAAAAAATGTAAAACAAAAAAGTAAAAAAGCATACTTTTTTGAATCTTTTTTTGTAGCAGTAACAAATCCAAAACCAATTATATTTTTTACTGCTATATTTCCACAATTTTTAGATTTACATAAAGCTATCGCACCTCAATTTTTTATTATGACTGGTGAGTTTATATTTTTCTCATTTTTTGGACTTTGTACTTATGCTTTTTTATCTAAAAAATCAAAAGCTTTGTTACAAGATGAAAAAAGAATGTATTGGTTTAATAAGTTTACAGGTGGGTTATTTATATTTTTAGGAATAGGTTTATTAAGATTAAAAAATCAAGCCTAAAAGGGGAGTTATTATAAAATAACTTCACCTTTTACAGTTTTTCTTACTTCATCTATCTTAAAACATTCATTTGCAATATTTCTAGGAGATGATTCTTTATGTTCTAAAACAATTTTATTTATTGTTTTTATTTCATCTTTATCAAATATTGATTCATCAAACTCTTCTTCCATTTTTATGAAATTCAATTCGATAAATTTCTCTTTTTTAACAACTTCAATATCTAAATAATCCAATAATTCTTGCATTAAAAAGATTCTTTCATCATCTTCTTCTAAATCTTCCTCATTTGCAACAATATCAAAAAGTTCACTAATAATTACAGGCTCAGGATGTCTTGCACCTTTTATATACGAATCGTTGAAAATCTTTTTTCCACAATATTTTTGATGATTAAAATCCATTAAAAAAAGCATAATAGCTACTTTTTTATCATTTAAATTTTTTACTTGTTTGTGTAACATATATAAAATTACATTTGCTACCTTCGTCATGTCAATGTTCAAATATTTTCCTTTATTTTTGTCTTAGAATTATACAATAACTAATGGGCTATCTTAAAAAAATTAGCCTACAATTTTCATCAAAACATCCCTATAATGATTTAACTCTTTCATTTTTGTATCTTCACCATTGTTAATATCTGGATGATATTTATGTGCCAATTCTTTGTATCTTTTTTTTATCTCTTCTTTTGTTGGAGAGTGAGTAAATCCAAAAAAATCTTTTGCTTTTGCAACTTCATCAACTCTTGGTGCATTTGCAAAACCTTGAAAATCCGATTGATTAAAATTATTAAAATCTTTAAAATTAAAATTTTGACCATTTTTAAATTGTGAACTATCAAATCTAAAGCTATAACTGTTGCTTCTCATCTTTTTTCTAAAATTATAAATCACAAAACTAATAATTACAAATATAATTCCTATAATCATTAAAAAAGTCCCAAAATTGGTAAATATAAGATATAAAATAAAAAATAAAATTGATAATCTGATTAATCTATTAAAAATATAGATAATAGTGTTATTTGGCATAAAAAATAATCCTTTTTAAATAAAGTGTGTATTATATAATGCTTTATACTATAAACAAATTAATCAATATTAAATAAAAATTATTTTATTAATAAATATTTTCTTTTAATATGATTTATAGCTATATTTTGTATAATCAGCCAAAAATTATGTAAGTTTATCTTAACTGGAGTCTAATGAAAATTCAAAAAAAATTATTTTTTATAGTATTTTTTACTATAAATATGTTTTCAAGTGAGAGTATTCTTAATGAAATAAAAGCTAAAAATAAAATAAAAGTATGTGTTTGGCCTGAATATTATGGAATTTCATTTTTGGATCAAAGAACTCAACAATTCTCAGGAATTGATAGTGATTTAGCTAGAGAATTGGCAAAAGATTTAAATGTAAATTTAGAATTTATTCCTAGTTCTTTTGTAACATTAATTGATGATATAAATAATAATGTATGTAATATAGCAATGTTTGCAATAGGAAATACGGCTCAAAGAAGAGAAAAAATTAGATTTACAACTGCACATTTATCAAGTGATGTTTATGCAATAACTACAAAAAACAATAAAAGAATTCAAAATTGGGATGATTTAGATAAAAAAGGAAATATCATTGCTGTTGCTAAAGGTACTTACCATGAAGCAATTATGAAAGAAAAATTGAAAAATGCAGATCTTTTAATTCTTGATAAGATGCATCAAAGAGAAGAAGAAGTTCAAGCAGGTCGTGCAGATGCCTTTATGACAGATTACCCTTTTGCTAAAAGAATGTTAGCAAAAACTGACTGGGCAAAGTTAATTGAACCAAAATCAACTTATTTTAAAACTGATTATTCTTGGGCTATTAAATATGGTGATGATGAGTTTTATAATAGAGTTGAAAAATTTATAAAAGACATTAAAGAAGATGGAAGACTTCTCTCTTTCGCTAAAAAAAATGCTTTAGAACCAATTGTTAAGTTAAAGTAGGTATAAATTTTTATGAAATTTACGGTTGTAAAAATACTATTTTTTAGTTTATTTATTACTACTCTTATAATAACAGGAGTTTTTTTATCAATTTCTGTTTTAAAAGATGAAACAATTAAAACAAATCAAAAATTAGTTCAATTATATTCTAGTATTTTTGTTGATAATTTAACAAAAAGTATAAATACGATAAATTTATTAACGGATAATCTAGTTGTATTTTTAGAAAATGAACAAAATAAAGAGATTATTAACTCAAAATTATCTGAATTATTAAAAGATAATTTAGAAATCAGATCAATAAATATTTTAGATGAAAACAATGAAATTATATATAGTTCGAATAAATTAAACAATAATATCTTAATAAATTTAGATTCTTTTTATCCTGTCCCAATTTATTCTAGTAATATTTTAAGAGTTGGAAATACAAAAGAAGGAAGAGATTTTTATGATGAAAAAGATATTGAATATTCAAAAAATGATTTGGATATTAATTTCTTTCCTATTTTAAAAGAATTAAGTTTAGCAAATAAAAAAGTAAAAGTTTTAATTGCAGTAAATGGAGATTTTTTACTAAATAGATACAATAATTTTTTAAATATTGAGCATTGTTATATCGATATTCTAAAAATTGATGGAACTTTATTAGTTTCAAATGATTTTACAGAACGAAAGAATAATTATATAAGCGATAATTTATTAAATCTTATAAAACAGAAGAACTCTTATTCTGGTATTTTTAACTTGAATAATGAAAAAACTATTCTTTCTTTTAATTCAACTACAAATTATCCTTTTGTTGTAATAGTTAGATTAAATTTTGATAAAACATTACTAACATGGGAAGAGAAAAGTCAACCTTTGTTATTAACAATTTTTGCTTTGTTGATTTTGTCAATTATTCTTGTTGTATTTTGGTTATACACTTATAATAAAAAAGTAAATAAAGAATTTTCATTAAATAAAAAATTTAAAATTTTATTTGAACAAAGTAGCTTTTTTGCTTTGATTATAAATTCAGATGGAAAAATTGTAGAAATAAATAGTAGTTTTGAATCAACTTTTTTTGATAAAAAGCTCTTTAATAAAAATATTTGGGAATATCCATGTTGGCCTCAAAATGAAAAATTATGGTTAAAAAATATAATAAAAGATTATTCAGAAAACATAAAAGTACAACGAGAATTGAATATCTTTGGATTAGATGGAAAACAAAAAGTATTAGAGATGGTTATTTCATCCTTTGAAATAGATGGAGAAATAGAATATGTAATGATTGCATTGGATATTACATTAAAAAAACAAAGAGAAAAAGAGCTAAAAAATGCTCATATTGTTTTTTCAAATGCCCATGATGGGATAGTTGTTACAGATGAAAATATAAACATTGTAAATGTAAATAAAGCCTTTGAAGAAAATACTGGTTACTCTTTAGAAGAAGTTTTAGGTAAAAATCCAAAAATCTTAAAATCAGGGATTCAAGATGAAGTTTTTTATAAAAATATGTGGACTCAACTAAATGAAATAGGTTATTGGGAAGGTGAAATAACAAATAAAAATAAAAATGAAGGCTTTTATATAGAAAGAATAAAAATAAATGCTGTTTATAATGAAGAACATAAATTAACAAATTATATTGCAGTTTTTTCTGATATTACTTTACAAAAAGAGCAAGAAAAACTCTTACATGAAAAAGAAAAACTTCTCTTTCAACAATCAAAACTTTCATCTATGGGTGAGATGATAGGAAATATTGCCCATCAATGGAGACAACCTTTAAGTGTAATTAGTTCTTCAACTAGTGCAATAAAACTATATGAGCAAGAGGGAATATATTCAAAAGAAGAAATTATTGAGTTTATAGATGTGATTTTGAATTCAACAAAATATTTATCAAATACTATTGATGATTTTAGAAATTTTTATAAAGAAGATTCTGAAAAAATTGATTTTGATGTTAAATTAGCTATTAATAATAGTTTAAATTTAATTAAAACTGAACTTGTAAAACAAAATATAAATGTAGTTTTTGTAAATGAAGAAAGTTTTAATATATGTGGTACTCGAAATCAATTTTTGCAAGTAATGATAAATATTTTAATAAATGCAAAAGATGCATTTTTAGAAAAAGATATTATAAATAAAGCCATATTTATAGATTTTTATCAAGATAGTCAAAATAATATTATTGAAATATATGATAATGCTGGTGGAATAGATGAAGATGTTATAGAACATATCTTTGAACCATATTTTACAACTAAACATAAATCTTTAGGTACTGGAATTGGTTTATATATGAGTGAAGAAATTATTACAAAACAATTAAAAGGTCAAATTTTTGTTTCAAATAAGCATTTTACATACAAATATAAAGAGTGTAAAGGGGCAGAATTTAAAATTATTATTAAAAAATCATAACAATTATGTTACAAATATTATCATTTCTTCTATAATTTATTGCTATTTCATTGCTATGATTTTTTTATCATAAAAATATCATATGGGATAACTATTCTTTTTATAATTTTTTATAGGAGGAAATTAAATGGGGTTAGGTCTTCAAGCATTTTTTGCGGTTATACCAATTATATTCGCGGGTATTTTATTAGTAGGTCTTAGGATTTCTGCAAAAAAAGCAATGCCATTAGTTTATATATCAACAGTTGCAGTAGCACTTGTGATTTGGGAAGTATCATTTAGTAGAGTTTTAGCTTCTACAATTGAGGGAGTATTAATTACAGTTTCTGTTTTATGGATTATTTTTGGAGCAATTTTACTTTTAAATACTCTAAAACATTCAGGTGCAATTATTGTAATTAGAGAAGGTTTTAATAATATTAGCTCAGACAGAAGAGTTCAAGTTATTATAGTTGCTTGGTTATTTGGCTCATTCATTGAGGGTGCTTCAGGATTTGGAACACCAGCTGCAATTGCTGCTCCTTTACTTGTTGCTATTGGTTTTCCAGCAATGGCCGCTGTTATGGTTGGAATGATGATTCAAAGTACACCTGTTTCTTTTGGTGCTGTTGGAACTCCAATTTTAATCGGAGTTAATAAAGGTTTAGATTCAGCAGGAATTGGTGCAACTCTTGAAAATTTAGGTTCATCGTGGGATGTATATTTACAAGTAATTACATCAGAAGTTGCAATTACTCATGCAATTACAGGAACATTTATTCCTTTATTTATGATTGTAATGCTTACAAGATTCTTTGGTGAAAATAAATCTTGGAGCGAAGGTTTATCAATATTACCATTTGCTATTTTTGGTGGAATTGCTTTTACTATTCCTTATGCATTAACAGGTATATTTTTAGGTGCAGAGTTCCCATCTTTAGTTGGTGCATTAGTTGGTCTTCCAATAGTTGTTTTTGCTGCAAAAAAAGGATTTTTAATTCCTAAAAAAACTTGGGATTTTGCTCCAAGAGAAAAATGGCCAGTAGCTTGGGTTTCTAAATTTGAAATGAAATTTGATGCAATGACTGCAAAAGTTCCTATGTCTTTAACAAAAGCTTGGATTCCTTATGTATTAGTTGCACTTATTTTAGTATTAACAAGAGTAAGCTCAGAAGCAAAAGCATTTACAACTTCATTGGCATTTTCATACAAAAATATTTTAGGTGAGGGATTAAACTTTACTATGGCACCTTTATATTTACCAGGTGGAATTTTAGTTTTTGTAGCATTAATCACTTATTTCTTACATAAAATGGAAGGTAAAGAGTTAAAAGAGGCTTTTAGTGAGTCTTCAAAAGTTATGCTTGGAGCAGGATTTGTACTTATATTTACAATTCCTCTTGTTAGAATTTTAATTAATTCAGGTATTAATGCTTCAGGATTTGATTCAATGCCAATTGCAATGGCAAACTTTGTTGCTCATTCTGTGGGAGATATTTATCCATTATTTGCTCCAATTGTTGGAGCTTTAGGAGCATTTATTGCAGGAAGTAATACAGTTTCAAATATGATGTTATCACAATTTCAGTTTGGTGTTGCAGATGCATTAGGTGTATCTACAGCATTTATGATTGCTCTTCAAGCAGTGGGAGCTGCTGCTGGTAATATGATTGCCATTCATAATGTTGTTGCAGCTTCTGCTACTGTTGGATTATTAGATCAAGAGGGTGAAACTTTAAGAAAAACTATTATCCCAACAATTTATTATTGTTTGGTTGCTGGATTTATTGGTCTTATTGGAATGTATTTCTTAGGATTAACTGATCCTTTAATGAAATAAATAAAGTGAGAAGATTTTAAATCTTCTCACTTTTCACTAAAAACTGCTATTTTAACAATATTATTTATCTGATTTAACATAGATTCATAATCATTGTATTTTATATTTATAGGATATAAATTTTCTTTATATTTTAAAAGTAAAGAGGGAAAACTTCTTACATTTAGTAAACGCCTAAAATTTAATTCATTTTGTAAATCATCTTCAATTTTTTGTGATTTTAAATCTTCTTCAAATTTTTTTTCATCCATTGCAATATTTTCTGCAAGTTCTATAAGTGTTGAAGCATCACTTGGATTTTTAGCTTTTAGATAATAAGCTTCTTGAATTGCTTCTATCATTTCATCTTCTTTATTCTGAGCTCGAGCAAGCATTGTTGCCTGACAAGCAAGATAAGTTGATCGTCTTGGTTGGCAATTTTTCCAAAAATCGTAGTTGAATTTTACTCCAGTGACATTTTGTATCTCATGCCAAATGTTTTCTATTTTTTCTTGCATATCTTTTGGCATAACTTCATCGCTATGTTTTGCTAAACCTCCCACCACATTTACAATTTCTATATTTGAAGATAAGTGTTTTTTTAATTCATTAAATGTAGGTTTAAAAGCATAACACCATGAACACATAGGGTCATGTACATAATATAAAGTATAAATCATGGATTTCCTTTTTTAGTTTATTGATATTTTTATTTAGACTATCATTATTGCAATAAAATATATCTAAATTGATATTAAATTTTTTTGTGTACAATACAAAAGAGTTAAAAAGGATTTTTATGGAATATGAAGAGTTTGAAAAAGCTGTTGATATGTTTGGAATATTAACAAGAGTTTCAAGAAAAGATTTAAAAAAGAAATATCTAAAGTTATCAAAAAAATACCATCCAGATATGGAAACGGGAAGTGAAGAAAAGTTTTTGGAATTGAAAAAGAATTATGATTTATTATGTGCATACATGGATTCATACTATTTTTCATTTGATAAAGATGAATTTAAACATCAATTTCCCTCATTTACAAATTATAAAAACTGGAATAAATAGGAGATTAAAATGTTCGAAGAAAAAATAAAAGATTTAGTTACAAGTGCCTTAGTTGTTGATTCATATTGTTTAGGAACTCATTGGGTTTATGATGAACAACAATTAGTTAATAATTCAATTGATTGGAATGGTTTAAATACACCCTTAGCTATGTGGCATAAAGGAAAAGTATCAGGTGATTTTACCCATTATGGTGACCAAACTTTATGGTTATATGAGTTTTTAAAAGATAAAGATAGTTTTGATGAAGAAGCTTTTAGAGATTTTTGGTATAAAAAAATGAAAGATTATACAGGTTATATTGATGGTGCTTCAAGAAATACAGTTTCAAATATTGAAGAGAAAATATCACCAAGCGGTTCAACTTCTACAGATTTATCAATAGTTGGCAGAATTGCTCCACTTTTAAAAGTTTCAAAAACAAAAGAAGAGTTTTTAAAAAATGTAGAAAAGTTTGTAAGTATCACTCATAATAGTACCCTTGCAAAAGAGTGTGCTGATTTTTTTGCAAAATTATTAATTTTAGTTTTAGAAAAAAATGATATAAAAGAATCGATTTTAAAATTAAAAAATGAGTGTAATGAGCATTTAAAGAATATGATTGAAAATGCTTTAAATTCAAAAGAAAAAGATACTTTTACAGCAATTAGAGACTTTGGTCCAGCTTGTGGTATAAATGATGGTTTTAGTGGAGTTATTTATCTTCTAACAAAATATGACAATTTAAAAGAGATGTTAATTGCAAACTCAAAAGCTGGTGGAGATACAAGTGCCAGAGCAATGATAGCAACTATAATATTTATGGCAAATAATGAAATAGGGCAATTACCAAAAGAATGGATGAATATAAACGCAAAAATTTAGAAGGAGTATTTATGAAAAAAACTTTGGTAAATTTCTTTTCAGATAAGTTATATATAGAGTTATCAATTACCTCTGCACTATTTTTGATTGCACTTGCTATGGATAAACTTATGGATTTTATTATTTATATGCTTTATTTTGTGATTTTTTTGGAAATTGTACGAGCCGTAGTAAATTATGTCAGAGAACAGCGTGTTACTATGACACTACTTGTTGATGCTTTTATTATTTTAGCTTTAAGAGAGTTTATTGTAAATGTTGTAAAGGTAAATAAAGAAGATTTAGCTAGCTTAAGTGCAATATTTTCAAGTCCAATAAATTTTAATCTTTTGATTTTATCAGGAGTTATTATATTTTTATTACTTGTAAGATATTTATCAATTATTACATCGCAAAGAAATGTACTAAAAAAAACAGATGAAGATTAAATTAAAAAAAAGAGTGTATATGCAGAAAATTTTAGTTGTAGCCTTTTTACTATTTTCACTAGCTAATAGTTTATTAGCAAATGAAGGTTATACAAAACAAGAGATTGAAAGAATGATTTCAAAAATGGTGATTTTAGGTTTTAAGGGTGAAAATGTAAATCAAAATGATGAAATTTATAAAAACATAAAAGCAGGTTTAGGTGGAGTTATCTTATTTGATAAAGATCCAAATGACAAGAAAAAAGTAAAAAATGTAAGAAATAAAGAGCAGTTAAAAAAATTAACATCTTCATTACAAGCTATTTCAAAACAAAAACTATTTATTGGAATTGATCAAGAGGGTGGAATTGTTCAACGATTAAAAAGTAGTGATGGTTTTGTAAATACGCCAAAAGCTATTGATGTGGCTTCAAAAGGTGAAGATTTTGCTAAACAAACATATAAATTGTTAGCAAAAGATTTAAATGAATCAGGAATAAATGCAGATTTTGCACCAGTTGTAGATTTAGCAATAAATAAACAAAATAAAGTAATTGTAACACGAGGAAGATCATTTGGTGAATCATCAAAAGAGGTTATAAAATACTCTTCTATATTTGTAGATGAACTAAAAAAACAACATGTTATTTCTGTTTTAAAACACTTCCCAGGACATGGCTCATCTTTAGGTGATTCTCACTTAGGTTTTGTTGATATTACAAATACTTGGAGTGAAAAAGAGTTAGAACCATATAAATATTTTATTAAAAACAATAAAGTTGATATGATCATGACAGCTCATGTTTACAATAAAAATTTAGATGAAGAGTATCCAGCAACTCTGTCTTATGAAATTAATACAAAATTATTAAGAGATAAGTTAGCTTTTAATGGAGTTTTAGTAAGTGATGATTTACAAATGTATGCTATTTCAAAACATTATGATTTAAAACAGACTTTAACTTTAGCTATAAATTCAGGTGTAAGTATGCTTTTATACGCAAATCAATTAGCAAAACCAATAACATTAAAACAAATAGTTGATACAGCTTATTCATTGGTTTTAAGTGAAGAGATTTCTTTAGATCAAATAGTAAAAGCAAATGAGAGAATTGATAAAATGATGAGTAAATATTAATCAAATTCTAAATTGAAAAAGAGGTTTTAGTTTAAAACCTCTTTACTTTTATCTCTTTTTCTTGATAAATCAGACATTAAAATCCCAATCCAATGACTACTTGTATTTGAATCAAAGGCAATTTTTAAAGTCATAGTAATTGGAACTGCTAAAAACATTCCAACAATCCCCAAAATATAACCCCAGAAAATCAGTGAAAAAAAGATAACTAAAGGTGAAAGTCCTAACTCTTTTCCCATAAGTTTTGGCTCTAAAATATTACTTATTGAAATATTTATTACAACATATAAAACTATAACCCAAATAGTAATACTTAAAGGCAAATTCATTAAAGCTAATAAAATAGCTGGAATTGAAGCAATAATTGATCCAACAACAGGAACAAAGTTAAATAACATTGCAATTACTCCCCATAATATTGGATAATCAACTCCAAAAAATGATAAAACAATTGCTATTATAAATCCAGTTAAAAAACTTGTAAATGATTTAACTACAAAATATCTTTGAATATTGTATGAAAATAGATTAAAGTGCTCTAGTTTTCTAGCATTATTTCTAAAGATTACTTTTAACTTTGTTTGAAAAGATTTTGATTCAGCTAAGATAAAAGCAACTCCAATAATTACAAGTAAAAACTTAGATAAAAATGTACCAATACTTCCTATAATATTTGTCGTATAACCAAAGAATGAGCTAAAACTTAGAGTATTTAATATCTTTTGTTTATCTATTTCAAAACCTGATACTTGGGCAAAATGTATTGAATTTATAATAAGATTTTTAAATTTTTCTTCATATGCAGGTAAATTTTCTACAAAATCATTTAAAGATATATTTATTACATAGGCAAACATAAAACTAATAAAAACTACAATCAATAATATTAGAAAATAAGAAATAATTCTTGGTATATTTTTTTTTGCTAAAACATTAAGAAGTGTTGAGAATATCGAAGATATAAAGATTGCTAAAAAAAGTATTACTACTACTTCACTTGCCATTTTTATTCCCGCTATTATTACAATAAAACTTGCAAAATAGAAGAAATAATTTTTTAAATTGAATGAATCTATCAAAAAAATCCTTTAAAATTTTTATTTTAATTATAGTTAAAAAAAGTTAAATTAACTGTTTCTTTACAAACTCTAAGTAGTGTCCCTCTTGTTCTTCTAAATCTTTATGATTCCCTCTTTGTACTACTTTACCATCATCTATTACATAAATCATATCAGCATTTTTTACTGTACTTAATCTGTGGGCTATTGTTATAACAGTTTTTTCTTTTAAGAACTCTTCTAATTCAGTAAATAGTTTAACTTCTGTATGAACATCTAAAGCTGATGTTGACTCATCAAATATTACAATAGCAGGATTTGCTATAATCATTCTTGCTATTGATAATCTTTGTCTTTGACCACCACTTAGTCTAATACCATGTTTTCCCACAATAGTATCAAGTTTATTAGGCATATCTTCTACCGTTTTAAAAAGTTGTGCAATTTGTAAAGCTTTGTAAATTTCTTCATCACTAACATTTTCATTTCCCATTGTGATGTTAAATCGTAAACTATTATTAAACAAAATAGGCATTTGCAAAACTAAAAAGATATTTTCTCTAAGACTTTGCTTATTTAAATCTTCAATACTAATATTATTATAAAAAATATCTCCAGAATTTTTCGCATAAAAGCCAGAAATTATATTTGCAATTGTAGTTTTTCCACTTCCACTTGCACCAATAATTGCTACTTTTTCACCTGATTTAATATCAAAAGATATATTTTTTAATACTTCTTTATCTTCATTATAATAAAAACTTAGATTTTTCAAAGAAATATCAACTTTTTTAGAGTTTGAATCTAATTTTAAAGTTCCATTTTTTTCTTGTTTTAAATCTAAAATCTTATTTATTCTAGTTATTGCAGCACTAGCACTTGAATATGCATATTGAATAGTTAAAATATCTTGAACAGGAGTCATGATAAACCAAATATATCCAAACATAGCAAACATTAAACCAATAGATAAATCACTATACGCCACAAGTAAAAGTCCAGCTGCTCTAAAAATCTCAAAAGCTATTAAAAAAATTGTAAAAGAAAATCTTTCATAAGCAACACTTTTATAGTTGAATTCATTTGAGGTTTTTTGGATATTTTTGGCTTTGCTTATAGAGTCTTTAAAAAAGAATTCTTCTTTATTACTTGCTTTTATTTGACCAAATAAATCTAAGGTTTCATTTATATTATTTTGAAACTCTTCTATTGCTTTATTTTCTTCTTTTTTTAAAACACCTGTTTTTTTAGAAATTTTTTTAGAAAGAATCATAATTATCGGCTGAATAAATAAAATCATAAGCCCTAAAATTGGATCTATTGTTATTATTACAATTGCAACTGCGATTAAAGTTAAAATAGAAGCTATAAACTTACTCGCAATGGTAACAATGAAATTATCTAAAGTATTAACATCTGTAACTAAATTTGCTCCAATTGAGCCAGAACCTAAACTCTCATATTCATTCATATTTACAAGTTCAAGATGATTTAAAAGTTTTTCTCTTATTTTAAATGTTACATATTTTGATATTTTTGTAAATATCTTTGTGATTAGTACACTAAAAAGAAAATAGATTATTCTAAGAAATAAAACAATAAAAGTAACAAGTGCAATATAATAAAATGCACTTCCACTTCCTAGAAATTTATCTATATTATTTACAAAAAAATCAGGTTTTTTTAGTAAAACTTCATCAACTAATAAAGGTAAAAGTAAAGGAATTGGAACACTCACAAGTATGGCAATAATTGTTAGTATTTGACCTAGTATAAGTGATTTTTTATTATCTAAAAGTAGGTTTAATATATATTTTAATGATATTTTATTATTCATATTTGAATATCTATTCTATACCCTATACCAGAGACATTTTTTATAAGCTCTTTATATGTTTTTTTTCTTAATTCTTTTACTAAAGATCTTAAAGAATCTTGAGTCATTACACCATTCCAAACATTTGTATTTATATCTTCATAACTTAATGAGCAGTTATGATTTTTTAATAAAAAATCTAAAAATAGAAGTTCTTTATTTGTTAATGAAATAAGTTTGTTATCTTTAAATAAAGATTTATTATAGTTATCATAAATAAAGCCATTTCCTATATCCATAATATTAGATTTATTTGAATCTAGATTTTTTACACAATCTTTAAGGGCATCTATAAATATATTTATACACTCTAAATTTTGTATAAATTTTACATATTTAAGTTCTAAACTTTCTAATAAATGTGTATGATTATATTCATCTAAAATAGCAATAATTTGTATTTGTTTATTTAAGCTTCTAATAGTTTTTAATAACTCAAAATCATATCTTGTAATTATAAAATGAATATCTTTAGTATTTATAAGTTCGATTAATTCATCTTTGTGTTCATATGTAAAAAAATTATTTATATGTGAAGAAAAATATTCACTAAATTTTTTATCAATATTTTTTGTATCATAGCAAACATTTAAAAACTTTAATTTTTTCATCAAAACCTCTGGGAATCAAATTGTTATTTATCAGTTGAAGATAACATTTTTTGACATATTTCTTTTTTCATACCATCATTGTATCTACAATTTAAACCACATTTAAACATGGCAATATTCTCTAAATTTTGTTTTTTGATTTCTAAAATCGAAACCTTTTTACACTCTTCTAATGATGAAAATGTCATGGGACTTTTTATATTTTGTGTCGTATCTTCTTTGTTTGGATAGATAAATGCAGTCCATTTCTCTTCTTCAGTTGAGCCAAAGCAGCCATTAATAATAAATGCAAAACCAACAATTAGTAATATATTTTTAAACATTAAATCTCTTTTTTATATGAATTCTAGTCAAAAATTATTTATAAAAGCTTAAAAGAGATTTATATACAATTATTATACATTTAATATGATACAATCAAAATAAAAAATAGAGTTATAAAAATGAAAAAAATCACCATTATATTTCTTTTGTTGTTTACTATTATTTTTGCAAAACAAGAAAATTATTCAGATATGAGCACTCAAGAGTTAATATCAATTATTGGTTATGTAAAAGAAGAAAACAAAGCTAAATTTATTAAAGAGTTGTATTCTAGAATTCCAACTATGACACAAGATGAAAAAATTCAATTTGAACAAAGTATTCAAGAGATGCCAAAAAAATGAAAACTAAAATATTATTATTAGAAGATGACTTAAATTTAAGTGATACTGTTTGTGATTATTTAGAAGAAAAAGGTTTTGAAGTAATATGTGTTTATGATGGAGAAGAAGCTTTATCCTCAATATATGAAAATTCTTTTGATTTGTTATTACTTGATGTAAATGTACCAAATAAAAATGGTTTTGAAGTATTAAAAGAAGTAAGACATGAAAATAATCATACACCTGCTATTTTTATTACATCTTTAAATTCTATGGACTCTTTGGAGCAAGGATATTCAAGTGGTTGTGATGATTATATTAGAAAGCCATTTGAATTAAAAGAACTTTTAATTAGAGTTCAAACCATATTAAAAAGAGAATTTTCCCATAAAAGTGATATTGTTTATATAACAGAAACAATAACTTTTAATTCAATATCTAGTGAATTAAAAGATGCAGATGAAGAGATAAAACTTAATTTAAAAGAGTTAAAACTTTTAAAACTATTTTTACAACATCCAAATGAACTTTTAGTTCACGATAGAATTTACGATTATGTTTGGGATTATGATGAAGAGTATAGTGATAACTCTTTAAGAACTTATATAAAAAATCTTAGAAAGATTTTAGGAAAAGATAAAATTGTTAGTCTTAAAAAACTCGGGTATAGATTTAACCAAAAGTGAGACTAGAACACTTTTAGGTTTTAGTTTTTTATACTCTTTTCTGGTTTTAGTAATTTTAAGTGTTGTATCTTATTTATATTATAAATTTCAAAAAGATTTGATGCTTCAAGAAAAAAGACAAATTTTGCAAAATTATTCAAATGACTTAATCGGAAGATTAAGAGATCTACATGTAAATATTGATAAAAATAATGTTTATCCACGAGATGAAAGATTTGAATCTGCTATCTTTGATAGTGATAAAAAAGAGATTTTCTCTACATTAAAATCTCAAGATGTAAGTTTAGATGATATTATTTATTTAAATGATGGAGAGATTCATTTTATAAAAGAACCAGAATCATACTATTTAGGTAGTAAATATATTATAGTTGAAATTCCAGATGATGGAGTTTGGTTTGAACAAATCAGATATAACATCATAATATATTTTTCATTAGCTTTTATATTTATGATGTTTATAGGATATTTCATTTTAAGGCTATTTTTAAAGCCCATGCGTGATGCCTTACATCTACTTGATAGATTTATAAAAGATACAACCCATGAACTAAATACACCAGTTACCGCTATTATTACAAATATTGAAATGATTGATAAGAATAGTTTAGATGAGAGATTATTTAAGAAAATAAATCGAATAGAAATAGGTGCAAAAACCATTTCAAACATCTATGAAGATTTAACTTTTGTTACTTTAAATAATCAACTTATTTCAAAAAACGAAGATATAAATCTTTCAAATGTTTTAAGACAACGAATAGATTATTTTAATAGTTTAGCAACTTTAAAAAAGATTACTTTTAATCTAAATATAGAAGATGATATTTTTATTTTTTGTGATATGAAAAAGATAACTAAATTAATTGATAATATTTTATCTAATGCTATTAAATATAATAAAATTGCTGGTTTTATTAAAGTAAATTTAGATGATAATACTTTAAGTATTGAAGATAGTGGAAAAGGAATTGAAAAAGAGAATCTAAAAAATCTTTTTGAAAGATATTCAAGATTTGATAAAAGTGTTGGTGGCTTTGGAATCGGTTTAAATATTGTCTCTTTAATCGCAAAAGAGTATGATTTGAAAATAGATGTTAAATCTGAAATAAATGTAGGGACTAAAGTGGAAATAAAATGGTAAAAAAACTTTTTTTAATCATCTTGATGGTTTTGTCTTTAAATGCTGATAATAATGATTATTCAATATATAATTTAAATTGTGTTCAATGTCATTCACAATTACCCGTTAGTATTGATAAATATTTTTATAAATATTTATTGAAATATAGTAGTGAAAGAGATGTTAAAAAAGCAATGTTTGATTATCTAAAAAATCCATCTTCAGAAAAAACGGTAATGACTGAGTCATTTATTACAAGATTTGGGGTAAAAAAGAAAACAAATTTGAGTGATTCAAAATTGAGAAATGCAATAGATGGATATTGGGAGAAATATAAAATTTTTGGCAAATTAAAATAGTTTTATATTCACAATACTTTCACAATGAAGCTTTATACTTTTAAAATAAATATAATGGGAGTTATAAAATGAAAAAAATATTATCAATGTTTCTTATTACAAGCTCTTTAGTTTTTGCAGATAACAATTCAATAGGTCTTGATACTTTAGTAGGTGCGACAATTGGAGTTGCAATTGGTAATCAAATTGGAAAAGGCAATGGACGAGATGTGGCAAAAGTTGCCGGTGGATTATTGGGAGCAAGCATTGCAAATAATTCTAGAACGCCATCTTATTCTACTCCAAATTATAATAATTCATATAGAGATAGTTATTATGACAATAATTATGAAAGAACAACTACTTATGTAAGAACAGATAGATATTATGATGACGATTACTACTATAGAAGACAACCTGCACAAGTTACAGTAATATATCAAAATTATGATAGATTTCCTCCAAGACATTACTATGAAAGACATCATCACAGAGATTATAGATACGGAAGATAAAATAGACTCAAGTTTGAGCCTATTTTGAAGATTTTTAGCTAAGTAATCTTAATACTGTTTGTTGGTTTATATTATTAGCTTGTGATTGTCCGTATGCACCAATTTGAGCTAAAATATTTTGTTTTGAGAAATTTGATGACTCTTTTGCATAATCTGTATCAAATAATGAAGCTGCATTTAATGTACTTGTCTCTTGTGTAAGAAGATTTCTATTTGAACTTTGAAGTTGATTTTGTGTAGCTCCGATATCTGTTCTTATATCATTTAATCCATTTATTGCTTTGTCAACATTTTCTAAAAAGCCTCTTGCATCAGTTGCAGTAAAAGTTGCAGAGTCTTGATTTAAAAGATTATTTAATCCAAGACCTTGAGTGTTAGATTGAATACTTGTAGACTCAATAAGATTGTTTCCATTTAGACCAGTTTGATATTGTTGTGTATCAGTTGCTGCTGTATCATCTTTACCTTTTTGAAGTAGAGTTTGACCATTGTAGTTTGTATCGCTTGCAATTTTATTAAATTGTTCCAATTGTGATTGAATATCTTTTAGTATTGCAGCTCTTCCTTCTTGACTTGTTGTATCAGTTGAAGCTTGAAGAAGTTTTCCTTTTATATCATCTAAGATATTTGATTGTTCATTTGTTGCACTTGAGGCTATTTGACTTGAAGCTATTGCTGAATTTGTATTTTCGATAGCTTGAGAATAACCATTTGACTGAGTTAATAAACTATTTGCAATTGATAAACTAGAGGCATTATCACTTGACTGATTTAATTCAACACCAGTAGCAATCCTATTTAAGCTTTGATTAAGATTTAGATAAATATTTTGATCTAAGGCAGAGTTTGAATTTATTTGCATAATAGACTCCTTTTATTTTTATCACTTGATAAATTTTATTATTTTAAAGATTAAAGTAATATTAAGTATAAATATAATATTTGTGTGTAAATTTAAATAGGTTAGTTATGGATATAGACTTAGAATATGAAAAAATTATTTTACTTCTTGAAAATGATGAATTCATAAGAGTTCATGATATTTTAGAAGAACTTTGGCGAAAATATAAAGATAATGAACATACAAGACAAGAATCTTTTATCTTAAAAGCTTTTGTAAATGCAAGTGTAAGTATTGAACTTTATAAAATGAAAAGATTTGAACACTCTTTAAATGTTTGGAATACATATAAGAAATATGAGCATTTAATAGATGAAATTAATTACCAAAATACAAAGAGTTATAAAAAAATTAAAGATATAATATATAAAAAAAGAGAAAAATATATAAATGATAATAATAGATTTTGAGACAAATAGCAGTAATGTTGGTGATGTAATTGAAGTGGCAGCTGTGCGCATAGATAAAGATTTTAATGTTTTAGATAAATTTCATAGATATTATTTATCTAGATATCCCGTTAATTATTTTTCATTTGCAGTTCATAGATTAACACCTGAATTAATACTTGATTATAGAAAAGATAAATCTTATTGTTCATATTTTACTGAAGATGAAGATTTTTTAGAGTTTTGCTCAAATTCAGATACTTTGGTTGCTCACAATATAACTTTTGAATTAAGACATATTGATAATAAAGTGAAATTTCAAAAGCATATTTGCACAATGAAAGAAAATAAAGATATTGTAAAAGTTTATGGAAAAAGTGGAAGATTAAAAAATCCAAAACTAGATGAAACTTGCTTATATTATGGAATAGAGTTTGATGGTGATAAATATCATAGTGCAACATATGATGTGACAAAAACTTATGAAATACTCAAAAGAATGAATATAAAATTATAAATAGAAGATTTTTGCCTACAAGAAGACCTTTTTTTATTATAAAATAAAATAAAAAAAGGATTTCTTATGAAATTAGGAGTTTCAGCTTGTTTAATCGGTACTCAATGTAGATATGATGGCGTAGGTGCAAGTGATAAATTTATAGTAGATGTTTTACAAAAATATTTTGAAACATCTGCATATTGTCCAGAAACTATAATTTGGGGAAGTCCACGAGAAGCAATCAGACAAACTTTAAGTGAAGATGGTAAATTAAAAATTGTAACTTCTACAAAAACTCCAAAAGATGTGACAGAAGAACTTGAAAATGTTTCAATTGAGTGCGCAAATAGAATTGAAAATGATGATTTATGTGGATTTATCTTAAAATCATCATCACCTACATGTGGGATGGAGCGAGTAAAAGTTTATAAACCTTTTAATGCACCTAGCGTGAAAAATGGTGTTGGAGTTTTTGCAAAACAAATAAAAGAGAAATATCCATATTTGCCAGTTGAAGAAGAGGGTAGATTAATTGACCCTTGGCTTAGGGAAAACTTTTTGATGCAAATTTTTGCTTATCAACATTTTCATGAATTTATTAAATCAAACCCAAGTTTTAATGACATTGTAATATTTCACACTTCATATAAATATCTAATTTACTCAAAGGCACAAAAATCTTACAATGCTCTTGGAAAAATAGTTGCAAATCATGATAAAAAACAACTTCCTGAAATTTTAGAAGAGTATAAAGAGGAGTTTTTAAAAGCTATAAGTTTAAAAGGAAGCGTAAGTAAAACTTATAATGTTTTACTTCATATGTTTGGATACTTTAAAAAGCTAATCACAAAAGAAGAAAAAGAGATTATTTTATCAACTCTTGAAGAGTATAAACAAAAAATTATTCCTTTAATTGCAGTAATGAAAATAATAAATCTTTATGTAAATAGATTTGATGTGCAATATCTAAAAGTTCAAAAATTTTTAAATCCATATCCAAGTGAATTGGCTCTAAGAAGTGATATTAAGGCTTATAAATAATGAAACAAATTTTATGGTTTAGAAGAGATTTAAGAATCACTGATAGTGCAATTTTACAATTTGCAAAAGATGAAGTATTGCCTATTTTTATCTTTGATAAAAATATCTTAAATCTACTTTCAAATGATGATAAAAGAGTAACATTTATTTATAAAAGCGTTTTAAAACTAAAACATGAGTTGAAAGAAATAGGGCTAGATTTAGCCATATTTTATTCAACTCCCAAAGAGGTATTTTCAAAGCTAAAAACTGAAGGTTTTGAAAATATTTTATGTTCAGTTGATTTTGATGATTATGCAAAAAAAAGAGATGAGGAAATCTGTGAAATCATGCCAATGCAAACCTTTACGGATTCATTTATTACCCATCCAAATGATTGTCTAAAGGCTGATAAAACACCTTACAAAGTATTTACGCCATATTATAATAACTTAAATTTTATTTGGAATTCATATAGACTGGAAGAGTTTAAAACAAATGAAAATTTAAAATTAATCTCTTTTGATTACGAGTCTATTCCAACTTTAGAAAACATGGGTTTTATTGTTCAAAAGTTGCCAGAATTTTTAGAAAAAAGTGCTGAAGAATTATTAGAAGAATTTGGACAAAAAATAGATAACTACAAAATTGATAGGGATTTTTTTGATAAAAATGCAACTTCAAATCTAGCTGTTCATTTAAGATTTGGTCTAATTTCTCCAAGACAAGCTTTTAATAAAATAAAAGAGCTAAAAGCCAGAACTGAAAATAAAGAGTTTTTTATAAGAGAGCTTTTTTGGAGAGAATTTTATAACTATATTTTATTTCATTTTCCAAAAAGTGAGTTTGAAAATCTAAATAAAATAAAAGTAAATTGGAAGGAAGATGAAAACATTTTTCAAAAATGGTGTGAAGGAAAAACAGGAGTTCCAATAATTGATGCTGCTATGAGATATTTTAATCAAACAGGAACTATGCACAATCGTTTAAGAATGATTGTTTCTTCATATCTAACAAAAAATTTACTTGTTGATTGGAAAAAAGGGGAACGATATTTCGCTTCAAAACTTCTTGATTATGAGGCAAGTTCAAATGTAGGTTCTTGGCAATGGGCAGCAAGTACTGGAGCTGATAGTGTTCCATATTTTAGGATTTTTAATCCATATTTACAATCAGCAAAATTTGATAAAGAGGCTATTTTTATTAAATCTGTTTTAAAAGAGTTAACAGATGTGCCAGCAAAACAAATTCATAGTGAAAATGGTGTCCAATCAAATATATTTTTAGATTATCCAACTCAGATTGTAAGTATTGAATTTTCAAGAAAAAGAGCAATAGAAGAGTTTAAAAGAGCAAATAATGAAAAAAATTGATATTGCAATTGTAGGTTCTGGAATTGGTGGAACAATGATTGCTGCACTAAATAAAGATAAAGACATAGTGGTTTTTGAAAAAGACCACAATCTTGGAGGTTGCGCCTCAACTTTTAAAAGATTTGGTCATCATTTTAATACGGGAGCAACAACTTTTGTAGGATATGAAGATGGTCATATTATTAAAAATATTTTTGATAAAGTTGGCTTAGTTCCTGATATTTTACAAAGTAAAATTGCCATTAGAAATATTCAAGGAAATAAAAAAGTAGATAGAGTTCAAAATTTTGAAGAGTTTTTGAGCCAATTAAATAGTGTTTATTATCACAAAAACAATAGAGATTTTTGGACGAAAATAAAAGAGATTGATGAAAAGTTTTGGAAACTAAAACATATTTATTTTGCAAAATATTCTCTAAAAGCACTATTTAAAACATCTTGTTTTATAGCTGAACTTTTAAAAGAGTTTAAAATAGATTTACTAATAAGTGCTCAAAAATTTATAAATGATACTTTGCCAAATATTAGTGATGAATATAAAGCTTTTATAGATTCACAACTTTTAATCACACTTCAAACAACATCAAAAAATGCAACACTATTATCAATGAGTTTAGGTTTAGCATATCCATTTCATAAGGTTTTTTATGTAAATGGTGGAATGGGAAAACTAATTGAAGATTTATTAAAAGATGTAAAAGTAAATAAAAATGAACAAGTGATTTCTATAGTAAAAAATGAAAAACAATATCTTCTAAAAACTACAAAAGATGAATATTTATGTAATAAAGTAGTTTTAAATTCAACTATTTTTGATAGTTCAAAACTTTTTGAAGATGAAGATATAAAATCATATTTCCAAGGTTTTAAATTTGGTGACCAAAGTGCTTTTGTTGTGTATATGAAACTAGATATAAAAAAAGAGTTTTTACACCACTATCAAATAGTTTTAAAAGAAAATATTCCAAACTGCATCTCAAACTCATTTTTTGTCTCTTTTAGTGATATAAATGATGAAAAAATGTCAAAAAATGGACTAAGTCTCACAATCTCAACTCACTCAAAAGCAATTTTTTGGGAAGGTTTGACAAAAGATGAATATGAGCTAAAAAAAGAGCAAACAAAAGAGTTTATTATTCAAGAGTTTTTGAAATATTTTGATACTATAAAAAAAGAGAATATAACATCAAATTTCGCTGCAACTTCAAAAACTTTTTATTCATTTATAAATAGAACAAATTGTGGTGGAAAACCAATAAATATAAAATCAGCTTTAAGTCTGCCTAGCTGTAATACTCCTTTTGAGGGATTATACAATGTTGGAGATACGGTTTTTGCAGGACAAGGATGGCCAGGAATTGCAGTAGGAGTTGATGTTTTAAACAAAGAATTAAACAAAAATAATTTCATTAAGTTTTAAAGAACAGTAGCTATTGTAGAATGATAACTTAGTTGTTAAGGAGAGTTGAATGAAGTATAATTTGAATATTCGAGAAGTTACATATGCATTATCAGGAGCACTTGATTTAGTTGGAATTGATGATACTTTACATGGCAAAAGAGTTGCTTTCATGGCTGCTGAACTTGCAAAAGAGTTAAATTTTGATAAAAGTATTATTGATGATTTGATATTTCTAGGAATGCTTCATGATTGCGGTGTATCTTCAACAGATGTACATACTCATTTAGTCTCAGAGTTGGACTGGAATAATTCAGAAGTACACTCTCTACGAGGTTATAACCTTTTAAAATCTACAAATATTTATGAAAAATATGCAGTATATGTTAAATATCATCATACACATTGGAAAGATTTACCTGAAACTTTAACTTTATTAGAAAAAGAACTCTCAAATATTATTTATTTAGTAGATAGAGTAGATGCACTTAATGCTCAAATGAAAAATGAAGGAATTAAAGTTGTTCCCAAAATTTTAGAAGTTTTAGAAAAATATTCAAATGATATGTTTTCAGATAAATTAGTTAAAGCATTTTTTTCCTTATCTTCAAGGAATTCATTTTGGTTTTATTTGGAAAGTGAAGCTTTAGAAGGATATTTTTTAGATTGGATAGACAAAGTAGAAGATGAAAGTTTTGAATTTAATGATTTGAAAAATATATCTTTAATGTTTGCAGCAGTTGTTGATGCAAAAAGTGAGTTTACTTCTGAACATTCAGTTGGGGTTAGTTCCTTAGCTAGATATTTAGCTGAATTATTTAATTTAAATGAAGAATCATGTGAAATAATTGAACTTGCTGGATTATTACATGATCTTGGAAAGTTAAGAGTTGATGATTCTATTTTAAATAAAACTAGTACTTTAAATGAAGAAGAGAGAATAAAAATGAATCGACATGGTTTTGATTCTTATGTAATATTAAGAAGAATAAAAGGATTCAAAAAAATAGCTTATTTAGCCTCTCTACACCATGAAACCTTAGATGCAAAAGGTTATCCATATAATTTAAAAGAGTCTGAAATACCATTTGAAGCTAGAATTTTAACTGTTTCTGATATTTTTCAAGCCTTTATTCAAAATAGACCTTACCGAATGGGAATTTCAATGGATGATTCTTTTAATCTTTTAGATGAAATGAGTAAAGAAGGAAAAGTAGATTTACAAATTATAGAGATGTTAAAAAATAATTTAGAAAATTGTTATGAAAAAGCAATTGTAAAATATAAGTTATTTTAATGCTAAACAAGGAATTAAATGCAAACAGTTGAACTAAAAATAGCACCAAAAGATTGGCTTTATATTATAATTATTGGGGCATTCTTTGGCTTTTTTATCTCTTTATGTTTTTATTTTTTAAGTGATGATTTACAAAATATTTCAACTATTATTTTTAGTACAAGCAGTGCTGTTTCTATTTCATTGTTTGCATTTTTTTTAATCACTATTTCTAATAAATTTATACTTCCAAAGGTAAATAAAAAGTTCTGGTATTTGATTAGTTTTATTTTCTCTTTTTTAGCTGGTTTTTTAGGATTTAGCTTTTCTTTTATGCTTTTTTCTTTTAGTGATTTTAAAATTTTATATATTATCTCACCATTTTGGCACTATATCTCTGTTACTATTGGATTTTTGACTTTTTTAGTTGGCTTGATTCTACATCAGTTTATCTCTATGAAATATAAAAATGAGTTTATTAAAAATCAGATTTTAGAGACAAAATTAAAAGCTTTAGAAAATGAATTAAATCCTCATTTTTTATTTAATGCTTTAAATTCTGTTTCAGAACTAATATATCAAGATCAAAAAAAAGCAGAAAGTGCAGTTATTGAAATATCAAAATTCTTGCGAAATGCCATAAATAAAGAGAGTTTAATAAGCCTTGAAACAGAGCTTTCAATGGTAAAAACCTATGTAAATATTGAAAATGTAAGATTTGATGGAAAAATTGTTTTAAATATTGAAGATTTTAATGAATATAAAAATATAAGAATACCAAAATTTTCAATTCAACTTTTAGTAGAGAATGCAATAAAACATGGATATTTGTGTACAGTCTTAAATATAAATATTAAATTTTTAAAAGATAAAATAATTGTTCAAAATGATGGCAAAATAGCAAAGATTGTAAAATTCGGAACTGGTTTATCAAATCTTCAAAAAAGATTGGAATTGCAAAAAGTGGGAAACTTGTCATCTTTGGTTTTTGATGATAAAATGCAATTTATAATAGAATTGAAATAAATAAAAGGCAACTCGTTGCCTTCTTTAGGATTTTGCTACTTTTAGATGAATTTACTTCATTGTTAAAAAGTAGTCATTAAATTAGATGGTCCCTTTTAAATGGGACATTTTAAAGGATAAAATTTGAAAATAATGATTGTTGATGATGAGAGTCTAGCTTTAAGCAGATTAAAAAGATTGTTAAATGAAAATGGAATTGAAGATATAACAGCTTTTGATAATCCAATTGATGCGTTAAAAGAGATTACAAAAACAAAATTTGACGCAGTTTTTTTAGATATTTCAATGCCAAATATTTCTGGACTTGAACTTGCTGATTCTATCATGCAAATTGAGCCAAAAACTTTTATCATATTTCAAACAGCTTATGAAGAGTTTGCTCTTGAAGCTTTTAAAAACGGTGGAATGGGATATTTAGTAAAACCAATTGAATCAAATGATATAAAAAATGTCTTAGATAAGATTAGAAGTTTTACTGTTTCGTCAAAAGATGAATCAAAAAAAATCCTTGGTAAAAGAGGAGATAAACTTTATTTAATAGATATAAATGACATTTATTACATAAAAGCTGATTTAGATGAAGTTATCATCAAAATAAAAGAAGCAGATGCTTATGTAAGAAGAAAAATAGGGGATTTAGAAACACTTTTAAGTGGAAAAAATTTCTTTAGAATTCACCGATCTTATATTGTAAATGTAGATAAAATCAAATCCATGAGAAGTGTAGAACAATCAAAACTTGAAATATCTTTTGATGGAATCGCTGAAATAATAACAAGTTCAAAAGAGGGTGCAAAAGATTTTAGAGAGTACATTGAGCGAAGAAGTTTATAAACCTACAAAAACTACCTACTAAAAATATCTTATTTTTTGTAAATTATCCTTGTATAAAATATTTGTGCAAGGATAAAAAAATGCAAACATTTATAAAAAGTTCATATATCAACTGTGATACAAAATCTCTTTTTGATTTCCACTTAGATACTAATAATCTAACATATATTACTCCTCCTGATACTAAGGTGGAATTATTAACAAAAGATTTTAAACCCGTAGTATCACAAATATTGAAAATTAAAAGCACTAAATATTTTATACCAATGAATTGGGAAGTTAAAATAGAAAAAATTGATGAACCAAATTTATTGGTAGATATTGCAATGAAATCTCCATTTTCTTTTTGGGAACATAAACATATCTTTATTAAACATGGAAATATGAGTGAGTTAAAAGATATTGTTACCTTTAAAATGCCATTTGGATTTATAGGAAAATTATTTGAAAGATTAGTAATAAAAGATTTACAAAAGATGTTTGATTTTAGACATAAAATTACAAAAAAGATGTTAGAAAAGGATAAGTTTTGAAAAGAGCAGTTGTTTTAATGAATATGGGTGGTCCAAATAATATTAGTGAAGTAAAAGTATTTTTAAGAAATATGTTTAATGACAAATATATTATTGGAGCTCCTCAACCAATAAGAGCAATGATTGGTCAAATAATTATTTCAAAAAGATTAAAGGAATCACAAGAAAATTACCGAAAATTAGGTGGAATGTCTCCGATTGTTGGGCATACAAAAAGATTGGTGAGAAGGTTAAATAAAGAGATAGATGCTGATGTTTTTTATGAAATGAGATATACACCACCATTTGCAAAAGATATTATGAAAGATTTAATAAATTACGATGAAATTTATGCAATTCCAATGTATCCACACTATTCAAGCACTACAACAAAATCATCAATTGAAGAGTTTGTAAAAGTTGCAAAGAAATATAATATTGATAAAAAAATTAAAACAATTGATAGTTATTATGACAATAAATTTTATAATAAAGCAATAGTTGAACGAATAAAAGAGGCTTTAAAAGGAGATAATTCAGAAGATTTCGAACTTATATTTTCAGCCCATGGACTAACTCAAAAAATAATAAATAAAGGTGATTTATATCAAAAACATATCTTAGCAAATGTTGAGTGTGCGAAAAAAGAGCTTGAAGAACAAAATATAACTTTCAAAAAAATACATGTGGCATATCAATCAAGATTAGGACCAATGGAGTGGTTACGACCTTATATGGAAGATAAGTTAAAAGAGATAAAATCAAAGGTAATTATTTATCCAATATCATTTACAGTTGATAATTCTGAAACTGAATATGAACTTGATATGGAATATGCAGAAGTTGCAGAGCATTTAGGAATTAAAGATTATAGAGTTGCAAAAACACCAAATCATCACAGATATTTTATGGATGCAATTAAAGAGATTTATGAGGGGATGAAGTAGAAATAAGAGAAGTTTTAACTTCTCTTATTTTTTACCAAAACTTCTATTCGTATCTCTTTTAGTAGTTTTTTTCTTTTTAACAACTTTTGGAGCCGTATTTTTTGCAAAACCTGTTTTTTTAGCTATTTTTCCAGCTTCAGCTTTTTTTACACTTAATTGTTTTGGTCTTGCTTTAAACAGTCTTGGTTTTTTCTCTGTTGCTTCAAAACCTTCAACTTCTGTTCTTGGAATATTGATAATTAACTCTTTTTCAATGTCAATCATCATTTTATAATCTTTAACACTTAAAAGTGTCAATGCAATTCCAGGATTTCCAGCTCGTCCAGTTCTTCCGATTCTATGTGTATAATCATCAACAGTCTCAGGAAGGGCATAGTTTACAACTACTGGAAGAAGTTCTATATCAATTCCCCTTGCTGCAATATCAGTTGCAACTAAAACTCTAATCTCTCCAGATTTGAATTTTCTCATAACTTTAGCTCGAGCTGTTTGTCTAACATCTCCGTGAATACAACCAGCTGGAAGTCCATCAAGTTCTAAATGTTCTACTAAAGTATCAGCTTCAATTTTCATATTTACAAATACTAAAACTTGTGAATAATTTCTTGAACCAATGATATATGATAATGCAGCTGCTTTATTTACTTGATCAACTAAAACAATTTGTTGGTCGATGATTTTTACAGCTGATCTTTGTTGAGCAACTTCAATTACAACTGGATCTTGTAAAAACTCTTTTGCAAGTTTTTTTACATTTTGATTCATTGTTGCAGAAAACATCATGATTTGTCTTTTTGGTCCAACACTTGGAAGAATTTTTTCAATATCTTCTAAAAATCCCATGTCAAGCATAGTATCAACTTCATCGATTACAACAGTTGTAACACTTGATAAATCAACAGTTCCATTTTTTAGATGTTCCATTAATCTTCCTGAAGTTGCCACTAAAATATCAAGACCTTTTGCTATCTTTTTCTCTTGGTCTTTTGTTGAAACTCCACCAACAATTGCTAGTGATTCTATTTCCATATATTTTGAGAAGTCATCAACTGCTTTTGATATTTGAGTTGCTAGTTCTCTTGTTGGAACTAAAATCAAAGCTCTAAGAATTGGTTTGTTTGCTTGTTTATTTTCTAAAATATTCGTTAATATTGGTAATAAAAATGCAGCAGTTTTACCTGTACCACTTTGGGCAGCTGCAAGTATATCTCTTTTTTTTAAAGCAATTGGAATAGCTTTTTTTTGTATTTCCGTAGCTTCTTTATAATCTAAATCTTTTAGTGCACTTATGATTTTTTCATCTAAGTTCATTGATGTAAAAGTTTTAATAATGTTTCCTTCTAATCTTATTTTTATTTATTATATCTAAAAGTAGATTAGTTTAAGGTTTACTTAAAGTAATCGTAATTGAAAAGGATTAGTTTTATAATAAAGATAAAAGCATTTAACCTCCTTTTATCTTTTTTTAGCTAATATAAAGACCTTATTAAATAAATATTTGGATAGATAACAATGACTGTTAAAATTACTTTACCCCATGATAACTCTTATGAAATTTTTATAGATGAATTAAACGAACTATATTTTGATAGAAAAGTTGTGATTATTACAAATCCAACTGTTAGTGGATTTCATTTGGAGTATTTAAAAACTAAAATAAATGCTCGTGAGCTTAGTGTTTGTACCATTCCTGATGGAGAAGAGTATAAACATATGCAAACAATTGAAGATATGTTAGCTCACTGTTTTACACACAGACTTGATAGAAAATCACTTCTTATTGCTTTTGGTGGTGGTGTTATTGGAGATATGACTGGATTTGCATCTTCAATTTACCAACGAGGTATTGATTTTGTTCAAATTCCTACAACTCTTTTATCACAAGTTGATGCAAGTGTTGGTGGGAAAACTGGAATAAACAATAAATTTGGTAAAAACTTAGTTGGTGCATTTCATCAACCAATCGCTGTTTATATTGACCCTAATTTCTTAAAAACTCTACCAAAAAGAGAGTTTGGTGCAGGAGTTGCTGAAATTGTCAAAATGGCAGTTACTTTTAACAAAGATTTTTTTGAGTGGTTAGAACAAAATGATTTAAATGATGATAAAAATATTAGAATTGCAATTGCTAAATCTGTTCAAACAAAAGCAGATGTAGTTTCACAAGATGAAAAAGAGTTAGGAATAAGAGCAGCACTTAATTATGGTCACACTTTTGGTCATGTTATTGAAAACGAAACAAACTATGATACATATTTACATGGTGAAGCAGTGGGAATTGGTATGTGTATGGCAAATGCTTTAGCTGTAAAAATTGGACTAATGAGTAAAGATGAAGAGTTAAGAGTAAAAAATTTATTAGAAAAATATGAGATTCCAACAACTTATAAAATCAAAGATGTGGAAGATTTTTATGAACATTTTTTCTTAGATAAAAAGTCTTTGGATAATAAAATTAAATTTATTCTTCCAGTTGGTTTGGGTGATTGTAAAATCACAAATGAAGTTACTAAAAATGATGTTATAGAAATATTAAAAGGTTTTTAAATTGATTAAAAAATTAGCATTTATATTATGTCTTACTTGTTTTTTATGGGCTGAAAACACAGTAAAAACTACTGATAATATTACACCAACAGTAGATAAAAAAGATAAAGCAGAAGTTAAACAAATTGAACAAAATCTTATTACAGAAAAATACGAAGAGGCTCAAAAAGAGTTAGAACTCAAGAAAAAGCAAGAACTTGAAGATCTAAAAACTAAAGAGCAAAATATGCAAAATGTGGCAGAAATCAATACTTTACTTCAAAGTATTGCAAAAATTGATGCTGAGTTAAAAGATAATATTTTATTAAAAAGATATTCAAATTATAGTTCATATAGTAAAATTTCTACAGAGTTAGCCATTTTAAAAGATAGTTTAAAAAGAAAAACAAATATTTCTGATGAGCAAACTTATCAACTACACAATAAAATAAGAGTAAAAGAAAATGAACTTGAATTAATTGATGAGTATAAAGGTTCTCCAATTGGTGGGCTTATTAATCCTCCTGAAATTGATAAATATGAAAATATTACAAATCCTTTTGGAATAATAAATGCTTTATCTCATATAAAAAAATTAGAGAATAATAAAAAAGTATTTAAAACATTAGATATGGATATTGATTATTTAACTATTAAACTTGATGAAGAGTTACTTTTATATTTAGAGTTATTCAATTTAGATCAAAAACCTGAATATAAAGAAAGAATTACTTTTTTAGATAAACAAAAAAAAGATTTTATAATGGTTCTTGAAATTGTATCTACAACTGAAGAAGTATATACAAGAAAAATTGAACAAGTTATTTTAGAAATAAAAAATCAAATATCTCAACAAATTCAAAAAATGATTGTTATTTTTATAATTATTGTTATTCTATCATTGATTGCTTTTTTAGTTAAATTAACTTTAAAAAGATATTTTTCTCAAAATGAAAACTACTATATGGTAAATAAAATAATCAATTTTACTTTAGTATTTTTGATTTTAATGGTTATTCTATTCTCATATATTGATAATGTTTCATATCTTGTAACAATCCTTGGATTTGCATCAGCGGGGATTGCAATTGCCTTAAAAGATTGGTTTATGTCAATTTTTGGTTGGATGGTAATTGTAACATCTGGCTCTATTCAAGTGGGAGATAGAATCAAAGTTAGTAAAGGAAATGTTGAAACTGTTGGAGATGTTTTAGATATTTCTTTATTTAAAATTACAATTAGAGAAGATATTACTTTAACTTCATATACAACAAATAGAAGGACAGGAAGAATATTTTTTATTCCAAATAACTACATCTTCTCTGAGTTAATTGCTAACTATACACACTCAGGTTTAAGAACAGTTTGGGATGGAATTGATATTACAATTACCTACGATTCAAATTATAAAAAAGCACAAAAAATATCTAGAGAAATTTTGAAACACTATTCAAAAGGTTACACAGATATGACAAGAAAACAGTTGTCAAAAATGAGAAATAAATATCAGTTACGTGCTACAGGAGTTGAACCTAGAGTTTATACTTTTGTTGAACCTCATGGTATTGTTATCTCTTCTTGGTATTTAACAAACTCTTATGCAGCACTTGTATTAAGAAGTACAATAAGTCCAGAAATTCTTGATGCTTTTATGAAAGAAGATGATATTCATATTGCATATCCAACACAACAAATTAATATAAACAGAACAGATAATCCTTACGGACCTGCTTCAAAAAGTAAAATAGTTCCAAAAGATTTGGAAGATGAAATTATACAAAGATAAATTAGGAAATAAATATTTATGAATTTTTCACAAAATAAACCAAAAGTATATTTTAAAACTTTTGGTTGTAGAACAAATGTATTTGATACTCAAGTTATGATGAGTAATCTAAAAGATTTTGAAGTAACACAAAACGAAAATGATGCTGATGTAGTTGTAATAAACTCATGTACAGTTACAAATAGTGCTGATAGTACAGCAAGGGGTTATATTAGTGGTTTGAAAAAACTTCCAAAAGATCCAAGAGTTGTATTTACAGGTTGTGGAGTTTGGACAAAAGGTGAAGCACTTTTCAAAGAAGATAAAGTTGATTCTTTATTTGGTCACTCTGAAAAAGAGAAAATAAATGAGCTTTTATTAAATGAAAGCAGATTTTTTCAAGCAGGAGATTTAACTCATATTGATGAAACAATAGTTGAAGAGTTTGTTGGAAAAAGTAGGGCGTTTATCAAAATTCAAGAAGGTTGTGATTTTAGATGTTCATATTGTATTATCCCTTATGTAAGAGGTGATGCAAGATCTTATAGTGAAGATAAAATCCTAGAGCAAGTTACAACACTAGCTGCAAATGGTTTTGGAGAGTTTATTTTAACTGGAACAAATGTTGGTTCTTATGGAAAAAAACAACATACGAGTCTTGCAAAACTTCTTAAAAAAATGTCTTTAATCAAAGGTGTGAGAAGAATAAGAATGGGAAGCATTGAACCTATTCAAATTGATGATGAATTTAAAGAGCTAATAAATGAGCCATTTATGGCAAAACATCTTCATATTGCACTTCAACACACTTCAAAAGAGATGTTGAAAATAATGAATAGAAGAAATAAAGTATTATCAGATTTAGAACTTTTTGAGTTTTTAAGTTCAAATGGATATGCTTTAGGAACTGATTTTATTGTTGGACATCCAGGTGAAACTGAGCAGTTATGGCGTGAAGCTATGGAAAATCTTCATAGATTTCCATTAACTCATGTTCATGCGTTTACTTACTCAAAAAGAGATGGAACGCCAAGTGCTACTATGAAACCTCAAATAAAAGGTGACATTGCAAAAATAAGATACAATGAGTTAACAAAAATCATTGAACAAAAAAATTATGATTTTAGAAAAAATAATACTCAAAAATTAGAAGTTTTAGTAGAATCAGTAAAAAATGGAAAATATCTAGGTTTAGATCAATTTTTCAATCAAATTGAGATAGATTCACCGGTTGATTTAGTTGGGGATTGGGTTTTTATCGATGATTATGAAGTAAAGGCTAATAAAAATGTTGCAAGATTCAAATAACAAAAATATTGACAAAAATTTTAAATTAATGGCTTTATCAGCAGTTGTTTTGCTGGTTTTATTTATTTATACTATTTATAAAAGTAGTTCTCATATCACAGGAAGTTCTTATTATATAGGAATTATCTTTTTATTTATTTTACTTTTTTTAGCTTTGTTTTTAAAATTAAAACAAGACCAAGTAAGAACTTTTTTTAGTAAATATAAAAAAGATTCATCAGCTTTTGATGAGGAACTTAATAAAACAAAAGCAGCAACAAAAGTTTTAAATGAAGATTTAAATTCAAATATTCAAGCAGTTAGTTCAAATATTACATTTAAAGATGTTGCTGGAATAAATGAAATAAAAGAAGAATTAGAAGAGGTTGTAGATTTTTTAAATCATCCTCAAAAATATCTTGAATATGGAATTAAACTTCCAAAAGGTGTTTTATTAGTAGGCCCTCCAGGTGTTGGAAAAACTTTAATTGCAAGGGCAGTTGCTGGTGAAGCTGATGTTCCATTTTTTTATCAAAGTGGTGCAAGTTTTGTTCAAATTTATGTGGGAATGGGTGCAAAAAAAGTGCGAGAACTTTTTGCAAAAGCAAAACAAAGTGCTCCTGCTATTATTTTTATTGATGAAATTGATGCAGTTGGAAAAGCTAGAAGCGGAAAATCAAATGATGAGCGAGAATCAACATTAAATGAACTTTTAACTCAAATGGATGGATTTGATGGTGAGAGTGGAGTAATTGTAATTGCTGCAACTAACAAAATAGAAGTTTTAGATGATGCCCTTTTACGAGCTGGAAGATTTGACAGACGCGTTCATGTAGGATTGCCAAATATAAATGATAGAAAAAAAATATTAGAGTTATATTTAAATAATAAAAACTATGAGATAAATATTGATAAATTAGTAAATGAAACAGCTGGATTTAGTTCAGCGGCACTTGCTACTTTAATAAATGAAGCTTTATTAAATATGATAAAAAATAATAAAAAGATATTAGATGATAGTGATATTTTAATTGCAAAAAATAAACTAGAATTTGGTAAAAAACAGATTAAAATACTTGATGATAGACAAAAAGAGATTTTAGCAATTTACCAAGCTAGTAAAGCTTTTATTTCTAAAACTAAAGTTGCTTTGTTTGATGAGAGTGTTCAAAAACTTGATTCTACATATCCATCTTATAATGAATTATGTGAAAATATAAAAAGAGATTTAGCAGGATTTATTGGTCTTGAAGTTATAGAAAAAGAGAAGTATGCAATAAATCCAGAAGATTTAGAAAGAGCTTCAAAATTAGCAAATGATATAGTAAATAGATATAAAATGGTAAATTCTGTTGATGAACTACTTACAAATATTAAAAATGAGTTAAGAAGTGAATTATCTCAAAATGTAAATGAGATAAATAGATTAAAACAAATTATGCTTAAAAATGAGGTAATCACTTTTGAAGATATCTAAAAATTTTTTTTCTGGTTTTTGTTTTTTTGAAGAATCAGAACTTTTTGATGAATATTTAATTAAAAATGATTTTACAATTTGCGGATTTTCTTATGGTGCTATAAAAGCCTTTGAAGAAGCTTTAACTACAAATCAAAGAGTTGATAAACTTCAACTTTTCTCTCCTGCTTTTTTCCAAACTCAAGATGATAAATTTAAAAGAACTCAACTTATGTATTTTAAAAAAGATGCAAATGCTTATGTACATAATTTTTTAACTAATGTAAAATATCCTACAAACACAGATATTTCAAAGTATTTTAAATTAGGTACAATAGAAGAGTTACAGGAGTTACTTTATTATGAATGGAGTGAAGAAAAACTTCAAAAGTTACTAGAAAAAGGCACAAAAATTGAAGTTTACTTAGGTGGAGTAGATAAAATAATAGATGCCTCAAAGGCAAATGAATTATTTAAAAGATTTGCAAATGTATATTATATTAAAGAGAAAGGACATTTATTATGAGTGAAAAAATCGCAAAAATTGGAATAGTAACTGCAAGTGATAGAGCGAGTGCAGGAATATATGAAGATTTATCAGGAAAAGCTATAATTGATACAATTAATAGTTATTTGAGTACTCCATGGGAACCAGTTTATAGATGTATTGAAGATAATCAAAAAACAATTGAAGATACATTAAAAGATTTAGTTGATAATGAAAAATGTTGTTTAGTTGTAACAACAGGAGGAACAGGACCTGCTTTAAGAGATGTAACACCAGAAGCTACAGAAGCTGTATGTGATAGAATGATGCCAGGATTTGGAGAACTTATGAGAGCAGAGTCTTTAAAATTTGTTCCAACTGCAATTCTTTCAAGACAAACAGCAGGTTTAAGAGGATCTTCACTTATTGTAAATCTTCCTGGAAAACCAAAATCAATAAAAGAGTGTTTAGATGCAGTTTTTCCAGCGATTCCATATTGTATTGATTTAATGCAAGGACCATTTTTAGTTTGTAATGAAGAGGTTATTAAAGCTTTTCGTCCCAAAAAATAAGGAGTAAAAGACTATGAAGAATATAATTATTTCAATTATTGCTTCAGCACTTTTCTTTTTTGTTGCTACAACTCTTTTTAATACGCAACATTCAATTTTAATAGCTCTAATAGCACTGCTTGTAATTTTATGGACAAATGAAGCTTTGCCTATTGGAGTTGTTTCTTTATTGCCTATTGTTTTATTTCCAGCTTTTGGTGTTTTAGACATAAAAGATACTACAATAAATTATTCAAATACAACTATATTTTTATTTATGGGTGGATTTATGATAGCAATAGCTACTCAAAAAACAAACTTACATAAATATATATCAAATAAGTTATTGACTATTTTCCCAAGTACTCCAAGGGGAATGATATTTTCATTAGCATTTACATCAGCACTTTTAAGTTCTGTTTTATCAAATTCAACAACAGCATTACTTTTAATTCCAATAGCTATATTTTTAACTGAAAATATGAAATTCAAAGCAAGATTGGCTTTAAGCATTGCTTATGGATGTAGTATTGGAGGAATTATAACTCCTATTGGAACACCACCAAATCTTATTTTATTAGGATTTATGCAACAACACTCTATTGAGCCAATTGCCTTTATTCAATGGATATTTTTAACTGGACCATTAGCATTAATTATGTTAATTATAATTCCATTTCTTTTATCTATTGGTTTATCAGATATTAAACTTGATAATAAAGTAAAAGTAACTGAAAAACTACAATCTGATCAAAAAAGATTACTTCTAATTTTACTAGGATTAGTTATTACACTATTAGTAAACTCTAAAATTGAACCTTATTATTCAGGTTTAGGATTAAATGAAACAGCAATATTATTAAGTTTTGGTCTTTTAATGTTTGTTCCAAAAATTGGATTTCTTGATTGGGAAGACTCTAGAAATATCCCTTATGAAATCATTTTCTTATTTGGTGCAGGTTTTACAATAGCAGCAGCTTTTTCAAAAACAGGTTTAGCAGCAGTTGTGGCAAATTATATGTTAGCTTTAACAGATTTTCCTGTAATTGCTTTAATATTAATGATTGCAGCCCTCATTACATTTACAACAGAAGTTACTTCAAATACAGCTCTTATTTCAATTGCTCTTCCAATTATATACTCTTTGGGACAAGTTGCAAAAATAGATATGACTTTGATTTTAATGGTTGCGACAATTTGTGCTTCGTACGCTTTTATGCTTCCAATTGCCACTCCTCCAAATGCAATAGCTATGAGTAGTGGAGCTGTAAAAGTAAGAGAGATGGCAAAATTTGGATTTTTTATAAATATTATTGCGATTTTGATGGTAACAATTATCGCTTTAGTTTATTGGCAATACTTCATATAAAATATAAAATCTCAGCTTATAAGTTGAGATTTTTCTACTCATTTTTTAATAATCAAAAAATTCAATAATAAAAATTAAAAGAGTGACACAATCTGTGACATTATTTTGATATGATATAAATAATTAATTTACATGGAAAATAATTATGGTAATACCTTTTTTTGTAAACATCTTTTATATTATATTTGCATTTATATATTCACGAACAATCTATAAAATAATAAAAAGTAGATTAGTTCAATTAATGATTTTTTTTCTTATTATAATCTTACCTTTTAGTGATATTTTAATTCAAAAAGTAATTAAAAATTATTATAAAACTTTTAAAATAGAACCAATAATTTATAGTTTACCAAAAAAAGATGATGATGGTAAAATAGAAAGTTTAGATTTAACTCAAAGTCCTACCAATTATTTTTTACAATTTGTTGATAAAAAAGATACCTTTTTTAATAAAAGAATCAAGGGTTTTTTAGAGATAAAAATACCTCAAAGTGAGAGTAACAATAATTTTTTAAGAATCAAATTTGATAGAAAAACAATTAAAAGTGAAATTATAAAAAATCCAAAAGCAAGATATATGATTAATATTCAATCTCAAGAGAAGCTATTTGGTTTATTTAATGAAATAAGATATCAACTAATTGATAGACAAAACAAAAAAGTTCTTATTGAAACTATAAGTGCAACTTTCCCTTACCAAAAAGATAATTTTAGAAATAAGTACCTTTTCTGGCATGTGGAAAAGTATGATTTTTTTAATCTTAGTGCTATAAATGAAAATGATATTCATGAAGAAGATATTATTGTTAAGCTACTTAATGCTGGACACCTGTAATTATAATAAAAGTCATATCATTTTGAAATATTACACTTTGTATAGCTTCTAAAACTGCTTTTTTAAATTTTATTTATAAAAAACTTACCCCTTTCATTTTGTCATATCATTTTATATTAATCATAAAAATATTGAATTAAATACTATATAATCGATAATATTAGAGTAAAAAATCCTAAAATTTTTGTCATATCATTTTGAAATATTACAGTTTGTATATTGTAAATAGTTTGCTTTGAGCTTATTTATAATTATAAAAGTTGATGTTTCATTTTATTGTATCATTTTGAAAATACAAAATAAACTTCATATAATCATAGAAGTTTTTTTGTATATATTGTAGCTTATTGAGCGAGTATAAAATCTTTATATTGTTTAGCAGTGTTATAACTAATTGCTGCTGTTTTAGCAACACTATAAACTGTAATATCTCTATCTTCAAATCTTAACATATTAACTGCATTTGTTATAGCATTTCTACTCTTTCTTCTTTTTGCAATATTTGCTTTATTTGTTGCTTTAATTTTCTTTGGTGTGCATGATAAAATCGACTTTTTAAATTCCTCATTAAATCTATTATATAACGACATGTCATTTTGAAGTAAAATTTTTTGTATTTCGTTAAATTCTTCGTTAGATATTGTTATTCTCATATGTTTCCTGTGTATTTTTTTGGGTTGGAATTATACAAAAATAAGCTTAAAATTATCTCAATTTGTTATAACAATTTGAACTAATTTGGAAATATTGATTAATAACACTAAATGAACACTAAAAATTAATAAACTAAATAAGTAATAAAAATTATAAATTTAAAGGGAAAAAATGAAATTTAATAAATTATTAGACACCATTCCAACATATGAAGCTGGAAAACCTATTGATTTAATTGCAAGAAAATATGGCATAAATAAAAAAAATATAATAAAACTAGCATCAAATGAAAATCCATTTGGTACTTCTATAAAAGTTATTGCTAAAATCAAAAGTTCTATGAATGAAATGTTTAGATACCCAGATGATTCAATGTATGAATTAAAAAATACATTGAGTAAAAAATTTGATGTTAATAAATCAAATATAATCATTGGTGCTGGTTCTGACCAAATTATTGAAATTTGTACTCAGGCAAGATGTAATAAAAAATCTACTGTTCTTATGGCAAATACGACCTTTGCAATGTATGAAATTTCTGCAAAAAAAGTAGGTGTAAAAATAATCAAAACAAAAGATGACGAACATAATTTAGAACAACTTTATGATTTATATAAAAAACATGGTGCAGATATCATTTTTTTATGTTTACCTAATAATCCTTTGGGTGAGTGTTTAGATAAAAAAGATGTTTATGCTTTTTTAAAAAAGATTTCCAAAAAAACTTTAGTAGTTGTAGATGGAGTTTATCAAGAATATGCAAGTTTTAAAGACAAAAATAAATTAATAAATGCAAGTGATTTAATCACTAAGTTTCCTAACTGCATATATTTAGGAAGTTTTTCTAAAGCATATGGTTTAGGTGGAATGAGAATTGGATATGGAATTGCAGATAAAAATATTATCAATACATTAAATAAAATAAGAAATCCATTTAATGTGTCAACCTTAGCTTTGATTGCTGCTAATGAAGCTTTGAAAGATGAAGATTTTGTAAATAAAACAATTAAAAGTAATTTTGATGAAATGTTAAGATACGAAGAGTTTGCTAAAAAAAGAGAGCTTGAATATATTGATTCATATACAAATTTTATTATATATAAATTCGGAAATAAGTTTGATTCAAAAGTTCTATCAGAGAAATTACTCAAAAAAGGTATCATATTAAGAGATTTATCTTCTTATAAAATGAATGCAATAAGAATTACAATTGGTACGAATAAACAAAATACAAAAGTTCTTGAAGTGCTTGATAAACTTTTAAAATAAAATTTATTTATACCACCAAAAGAACACTAAATGAGTTTATAATTGTTCATACTAATTTTATATGTCACAAATGAAGATTTCTTTTCTTGCATACAATTTAGTAATCATTATTATGATTATATTATATTATTAATACAATTTTTGTCTTGTATTAGGAAAAGAAAACTTTATTCTCACAAATCACATATCTTAATTATAAATCTACTAAAAAAATTATTAAATTAAATAAAATAAAGAATTCATGGTAATTTTATTACCAATTAAATAATTATTTAATTTCAATACAAGCTAGTAAACACTACAATATTTAAAATAAAAAAAGGATATTTAAAATGTTCGGTACAATTTCTGACAAAGAGCTAGAAGTCTTAAATAATTATTTTATGCAATTCATTGAATTTATTTCTTATGAAAGAAATACATTTGATTATATAGAATCAAATAGTAATTCAAAAGTAAATAATGTGATAAAAAAATGGAATGAAGAAATCAGAAAAATAGATAATAGAAATAAAGAAGATTTAAAAGTTTTAGGTGAAATTGTATTAACAGCTGACAAAGTTGAACGAGGTATTTACAATTGTAGAATAAATGCTAAAAGTACAACTCCAACTATTCATACACTAACTCAAACATTAAATAAAATGTTACACAGTTTAAATGATGCAACAACTAGAATCCTAAGAGTAGTAAATAGTTACACTAATAATGATTTTACTGATAGCATCAAAGTTATTGATAAATATAAAGATGATATGAAACTATTAATGGAAAGTATCAACATATTAGGTAAAGCTTTAGAAAAAAATGCAAGAGCTAATTTTGAAAATGGAGAAACTCTACAGCATAATTCTACAATGATGACATCATCAATGAATAATTTAGCATCAAAAGCAAATGATCAAGCAGCCTCACTAGAAGAAACAGCTGCTGCAGTTGTTGAGATTACAAGTATTACAAGAAATAATGCAGAGAATGCAGTAAAAATGGCAAATCTTGGACAAATAGTTAAAAAATCTGCCTTTTCAGGAGAAAACCTAGCAGCAAAAACAGCTAGTTCAATGGATGAAATAAATGAAAAAGTACATGCAATAAATGAATCAATTACTGTAATTGATCAAATTGCTTTTCAAACAAATATCCTTTCTTTAAATGCTGCTGTTGAAGCAGCAACAGCAGGGGAAGCAGGCAAAGGGTTTGCAGTTGTTGCAGCAGAAGTAAGAAATCTTGCAAATAGAAGTGCTGATGCAGCGAGAGAGATAAAAAATCTAGTTCAAGAAGCAACAGCAAAAGCAAATGAGGGGAAAATTGTTTCAGCAGATATGATTGAAGGATATAAAGAATTAAATAAAAATATTTCTGAAACAATTCATATTATTGAAAATGTATCAAAAGCATCTAAAGAACAAATGGCTGGTATTGAACAAATTAATGATGCTGTAAACATCTTAGATAGAGGTACACAAGAAAATGCAGCTGAATCTAATCAAGTAAAATCAATTGCTCAAGAAGTTTCTTTATTAGCAAGTGAATTATTAGCTGATGCTAGAACTAAAAAGTTTAACTAGAGGAGATAAAAAATGATAAATGATAAAGAGATAATATTAGAAAAAGACTCATTTTTAGTTAGTGAAACCGATTCAAAAGGTCTAATAAGATTTGCAAACGATTATTTTTGTAAAGTTGCAGGATATTCATTGGATGAAATGATAGGAAAACCACATAATATAGTTAGACATCCTGATATGCCAAAAAAAGCATTCAAAAGTTTATGGGATACTGTTCAAAAAGGAGATACTTGGACAGGTTTTGTAAAAAATGCTGCAAAAGATGGTGGATATTATTGGGTATTTGCAACTGTTTATCCATTTGAAAGTTGTGATGGTTCAAAAGGATACTTATCTTGTAGAAGAAAACCTTCTCGTAAAGAAATTGAAAACATTGAAAAATTATATCATCAATGGAATAAAGAGATATAAAAAGTAAATAAGAAGAGAAAACTCTTCTTATTTACTTAATTCTACAACATTTAAATATTCTTTAAATGTATTTTGTCCTAGATTATCTATTTCATAAGATGCAATTAGTTTGCCAACAAAATTCACTAAGTTATCTGCTGTGATTTTTACATCTGTTTTATGTGCAAATCGACTTCCTTCTACACCATGAAGTTGTCCTCCTAAAATAACATCATATCCATCAACTCTATTTCCATTTTCATCTCTAACTTTTGTTCCAACAAAACCAATATCAGAAATTTGAGGGTGAGAACAAGCATTACCACATCCTGAAATTGCCATTGTAATATTTTCTTTAAAATCAGGAAATTTTTCTTCTAGTTGTGTTACCACAACTTTTGCAAACTCTTTAGTTTCAGTAATTCCAAATTTACAGAATTCTTTACCAGTACATGATTGAAGTCTTGCTCTAAAAGGAGTTGGTTTATATGGATAACCTAATGCTTCAAATTCGTCTGCTATGGCTTGTGCATCTTTATCATTTACACCGTATACTATAAAATTTTGAGTTGGAGTAAGTGAGATTCCCTCAACATTATATTTTTTACAAATATCGCTGATTTTTTGAAAATCTTCACCAGCAACTCTTCCTGAATTTGTTGCAAATCCAATAAAAGATTTTCCTTCTTGTTTTGCTTTATTAATTCCAAAATGATTTCTATTTTCAAAGGGAGTAATTTTAGGTTCAATAGTTCCAATTAAAAGTTTATATCCTAATCTTGACTCCATTTCATCCACAAATTTTTCTAATCCCCATTCATTTATTAAGTGTCTTACTCTTGCTTTATTCCTATTTCCTCTATTTCCATAATCTCTAAAAATTTCAGCACAAACTACTGCTACTTCAACTACTTGCTCAGGTTTTACATATCTATTTGCTCTATAAGCAATTTGTTTAGATTTTGACAAACCTCCACCAAGAGTTAAATCAAATAATATTTCACCGTTTTCATATTTAAAAGCCGTAAAAGCCACATCTTGTATCTCATGTGACGCTGAATGTCTTCCACAACCAGAAATTCCAACTTTATATTTTCTTGGAAAATTACAAAATCTATCATCATTTTTATCAAAATATTCATTTAAATCTTTCACCAGATATGAAGTATCAAGTATCTCTTGGGGATCAATACCAGCTACTGGAGATATCATAATCGGTCTTGGACCATCGCCTGATGCCATTCGTGAAGTTAATCCAACTGATTGTAATAATTCAAAAATTGCAGGAAGATCTTTTATCTCAATATAATGAAATTGAATATTTTGTCTATTTGTAATATCAACTAAACCTTGAGCATATTTTAAACCTATTTTGGCCAAAACTTCTAATTGTGCTAAATTCATTTTTGCATCAATTATTTTAATTCTTTTCATAAAATATTTTTTATCTTCTAAACCTTGAGAATTAATATGTGGATACATTCCATACCATTTTAATAATCCTATATAATCATCAGTCAGGGGAATTCCCTCAACTGCTTCTTTATAAATATCTTCAATCACTCTTAATGGATTTCGAGATGCTTTTAATATTTCTAAAGGTGATAACTCTTTTTCAATCATATTTTTTCCTATTAACCAAGAAATACTCTTGTAGATTCAAAAAATGCATAATATGCTGTCATAACAGCAGACAATATAAGCAAAAACCAAATAGTTTGATACATAATTTTCTCCTTATTTACCAGAACCAACAAGTTGGTACTGTTTATAATTATCTGAACTATTCATTTTTATAGCATTTAAATCTTGATTGATTTTATAAAAATTACTAGCCTCATTTTGTTGTACTTTTATCCCATTAAATGTTAATACACCTAATATTGTTAATAGCAATACAACTGCTACTAACATACCTGTAATTCCATGTAGTTTAAAAGTCCCTCTTTCGTTCTCATTCATTTGTGTATTTCCAGCCATCTTACTCTCCTATACTTCTTAAGTATGTAGCTAATGCTTTCTCTTGTGTCTCATTTAATCTACCATCAAAACTTGGCATTGATCCTATAGCACCTTTTTTACCATTTTTTAGAACAGCAGTTACTAAAGCATCATCATAAGCTCTGATGTTTGGAGCTACAAACTCCATACCTTTTCCATCATCACCATGACATCCAGCACAAGTAGCAAATGAAGCAGGTTGTTCACCTTTAAATCCACCAGCAACATAATCAGCAACTGCATTTATATCTGCATCTTCTGTTAACATCATTGGAGGCATTCCACCTGGATATACTGTTTTTAAGTTATTCGCACCATTTTTAATTGTATAAACAACTTGCTCTTTAGAAATTCTTTTTGTTAAGTTATGAGCTTTCCCATCAATCCCTTCAGCATCTACACCATGACAAGGTGCACATTGAACTAGGAAAGTTGATTGACCCATTGCTTTTAGAGTCTCCTGCGATGGATTCTCCCATTTTTTCTCAAATTTCGCATTATATTCTAATGTCTCTTCATTCCATTGACCAACTTGTGAAAACCCATTTATTGGATAACCCACAGTAAAATACCAGAACATCCAAATAATTGTTCCTATAAATGCTAAAGCCCAACCAGTTGGAACAGCATTTCTATATTCACCAATTCCATCCCATTTCTCTTCAGCTAATTCACCACTTGCAGTATCATTTTTCATTTGATTAACATATTTTAATACAACAAATACTGAAATTGTAATAATAGCAACCGCACCCAGCATTGCTAAGCTGTTAATATAATCATCACCATTAAAAGCATCACCTGCTGCAAAGTAAGTTCCTGCTAATAAAGCGATGATAAGAATTATTCCACCTATAACCATAGACTTCATCTTATTTCTCCTTATTATCTATATCTTTATCTTTTTTTCTTTCTTCAAGAGGAACTGAAACACTTGAATCATCATGCACAAGTTTTGAATATTTCTCATAATCTCGCTCTCCTGTCTTATCCCTCTTATAAATAGAATAAGCGTAAGAATAAAATATGATAAATATTACTAGAATCATAAAGAATCTAGAATAACCTTGTAATGTTAAAAGTGAATCGTAGTCCATAACAACCTCTATTTTAAAGAATTTAAATATGCAATTAATGCAACTATTTCAGGAATTTGACCGTTTGCAACAGCATCTTTTATAGCTTCATTTTTCATTCCATCTGCAATCGCTTTTGCGTCTTCTTTCGCTTTTGCAATTGCTGTAGCGTAATCACCTAATTCAACATCAATTTTTCCATCACCATTTAAATCTTGATCATATGGTGTTGCAAATACTGTTTTTACTGTATATGCTTCTGCATATGCTGTATCTAAATCAGCTTTATTTGTAAATTGGTGTTTATACGATGGCATAATACTTCCAGGAACAACAGCTGATGGTTCATACATATGGTTTTCATGCCAATCTGTAGTTCTATAATTTCCAACTCTCATTAAATCTGGACCAGTTCTTTTTGATCCCCATAAAAATGGTCTATCATATGCATACTCACCAGATAAAGAATACATTCCATATCTATCTGTTTCTGCTTTGAAAGGTCTAATTAATTGTGAGTGACAAGCATTACAAGAATCTTTTATATATACTTGTCTTCCTGCTAATTCTAATACACTGTATGGTTTTGTACCAACAGTTGGTCTACTTTGTTTTGCAAAATCTGGAATAACTTCTACGATACCTGCAAATGCAACGAATAAAAATACTAGTACCGCAAAGAAAAACGGTCTTTGTTCAAACCAATGAAACATAATTTCTCCTTTTCTTACGCAGCTACTGGTGTAGCATTTACTGGTTCTTTATCAAGTACTCTTCCACATCTAATAGTTTTATAAATATTAAATGCAAACATAAAGAATCCAATTAGGTATAACAACCCACCAACTGCTCTAATTGTATAATATGGATGTAATACAGTAACTGTATCAATAAATGAGTAAACTAATGATCCATATTCATCGTAAGCTCTCCACATCATACCTTGTGTAATTCCTGCAATCCACATTGAAGTAAAGTATAAAACGATACCTGTAGTTTGTAACCAGAATTGTGTATCCATTAATGATTTTGAGTAAATCTCTCTTTTATACATTCTTGGAACCATATGGAATAGTGCTGCCATAATCATAAATACAACCCATCCTAAAACACCATCATGTACATGTCCTGGAATCCAGTCAGTAAAGTGTGCAATAGCATTTACAGATTTAATAGCTTGAATTGGTCCTTCAATAGTTGATAACATATAGAAAGTTGAAGCTAATACCATAAATTTAATTAGTGTATTTGTTTGTAATTGTTGCCACTCACCCTTCATTGTTAAAAGCATATTAATAGCTGATCCCCATGATGGTAAAATTAAAACAACTGACATAACAGAACCCATTGTTTGCATCCAGTCTGGAACAGTTGCATAAATAAGATGGTGTCCACCAGCCCATAAATAAACAAATAATAATCCCCAGAAAGATAAGATTGAAAGTTTATAAGAATAAACATTCTGACCAGACTCTTTTGGTAAGAAATAATAACTTAGGGCAATAATTGGTACAGTAAATACGAATGCAACAGCATTGTGTCCATACCACCATTGAACTAAAGCATCATTTGTACCTGAATACATTGAAACAGAGTGAATCCATGAACCATAACCTGATACTAGTGCAGTTGGAACTTCCATATTATTAAATAAATATAACATTGCAATAGAAATGAATGTTGCAATAAAGTACCAAATAGAGATATAAAGAGTTCTTTCTCTTCTAATTCCAATTAATCCAAAAATTGAAATACCCCATAAAACCCACCAAACAACAACTAAGATATCTAAAGGCCATTCTAACTCAGCATATTCTTTCGAAGTTGTAAAACCCATGAATAAAGTAATTACAGCTAAAAGAATAGTTATAAAGTAAAGAACAAAGTGCATTTTTGCGATAACCATTAAAAAAGGTGACTCTTTTAATGAAACTTTTAATACCCTTTGTGAGATATAATACCATCCAGCAAATGCACCACTTAATGTAAAACCAAAAGTAACTCCATTTGTATGAATTGGTCTTAATCTACTAAATGTACCATACTCCCCAGCTAAATTACTTAACTGTGGAAACGCCAATTGAAACGCAAGTACAACACCAAGTGTCATACCTATGATACCAAACAAAATTGCAACAACAGTAAAAGCTTTTGCAACTGAGTAATCGTACTCAATCTGTGCATTATTCTGCATCAATTTTCTCCTCATAATTATATATAAGTATAATCTGCAAAGCTGTAATCAAATATAATTACATAAACAGAATCCCCTATGTGTTTGAGTTTATAAAATTTTGGTGTCCATTTAGTGGTATATAAGATTTAATTTAATAGATAAAAAATTAAATTTTCGAAAGAATATTTTATACCCTTTTAGATATAATCCCGCCATGCAAAATATATTAAAAAAACTAGACTTAATTGACTACATAGATACTTTCTCAAAACTTATGGCTAGAGAAAAATCTATTATTTTAGAAGGTGATATAAACCTTCATTTTAAACTTATAAACGAATTATCAAAATTTGATATTAAAGCGCCAAATAAAATTGAAAATTTGGATACACCTTTGATGCATATTCAAAAGCAGGGTGTTTTAAAAATTGATGATATTTTTGAATTTATTAAAATAATTAATTATTTTAGATATTTAAAAAGATTTAACTTTGATGGAAAGCTTGCTGAGTGGATTGATAAGATAACTATTCCTAATGATATTTTAAAAATCTCAGATTACTTTGATGATAGAGCAAATCTAAAAGATGGAATAAACGAAGACTTTGATAACATAAAACATGCTATTTCAAAAAACAAAGAAGCAATAAAACAAAGTCTTTATAAAACTATAAACTCTTCAAAAATCAGATCATATTTAGTGGATTCTCAAGTTCATTATATAAATGGTGAAGAATCTTTACTTGTTCGTGGTGGATTTAATCATGTATTAAATGGTTCTGTAATTGACCGTTCTAACTCTGGATTTTTTTATGTTGTTCCTCATAGTATTTCAGAATTAAAACAAAAACAAAGTGATTTAAAAAATAAACAAGAAGAAATTTTATATAAGATTTGTAAAGAGATTTCTTCACTTTTTGAAAAAAATCTTCTATTTTTAAAGTTTATAAATAAAGAGTTTGATAAATTTGATCATTATCAAGCAAGACTATTTTTTGCAAAAGCAGGGGATAAAAATTTTATTCTTCCTTCAAAAAACAATGTTAATAAACTTGTAGATTTTTGTCACCCAGCCTTACATAATGCAAAACCGATTAGTATTGATTTTACAAAATCAGTTGTTATGATTACCGGAGTAAATGCAGGGGGAAAAACAATGATGTTAAAATCAATTTTATCAGCTGTTTTTCTTTCAAAATATCTACTTCCATATAAAGCTCACCACGATACGGTTGTGAGTAATTTTAAATCAATAAATGCAGTTTTAGATGACCCTCAAAGTGTAAAAAATGATATTTCTACATTTGCAGGTCGTATGGTAGAATTCTCAAAACTTTTTGCTTCTAAAAATGCGATTGTTGGAGTTGATGAGATAGAACTTGGAACTGATTCAGATGAAGCAGCAAGTCTGTTTAAAGTAATAATTGAAGATTTAATTCAAAGAGATATAAAAGTAATTATCACAACTCACCATAAAAGATTAGCAGCACTTATGGCTTCAAATGATGATGTTGAGTTAATAGCTGCAATTTATGATGAAGAGAACCAAAGACCAACTTATGAGTTTTTACAAGGAACAATAGGTCGCTCTTATGCCTTTGAAACAGCTTCAAGATATGGAATTCCTCATAGTGTTGTAAAAAGAGCAAAAGAGGTTTATGGAGATGATAAAGATAAATTAAATGAGTTGATTGAGAGAAGTAGTTCCCTAGAGAGAGAATATAGACAAAAAATTGCAAAACTAGATGAAGAGATTGTAGAAATGAAAAGAATCTCTGGAAATCTAAAAGACCAAAAAGAGAAACTAGATGAACATATCTACTCAGAAAAATCAAAACTTCACAAAGAGTATAGTAATGCTCGAGATGAAGCAAAAAAAGCTATTAAAGCAAAACTTGTTGGGGAATCACACCAACATCTAAACATCGCCCACAAAATTGCAACAGAAATCAAAACTGAAAAAGTTCAAGAAGTTGTTGAGTTCAAAGCAGGGGATAGAGTAAAATATAGAAATACAAAAGGAACAATTGTTTCAATCAAAGGTGCAAAAGCTTTTATTGAAAATGACATGGGAATGAAAGTTCAAGTGTTACTTGCAGATTTAAGTAGAAGTGGAAATCCACCTCCAAAAATTCCTACTAAAAAAGCAACTATAACTATAGAAAAACCAGAAACTGGAAGTATAAAATTAGATTTACACGGACAAAGAGCTGAAGAAGCCCTAGAAAATCTCGATAAGTTTTTATCTGATGCCTTACTTGCAGGCTTTGAAGAGGTTTTAGTTTATCATGGAATTGGAACTGGAAAATTAGCATTTGCAGTTAAAGAGTACTTAAAAAAACATCCAAAAGTTAGAGGTTTTGAAGATGCGCATCCAAGTAGTGGTGGTTTTGGAGCTAAAGTTATAAAACTTTAGCTTTTAGCTTAATAAATATAAGTTTTTAGAGATTTTATAAACTCTTTAATGGTTTTATTTACAGTTTCACTTGGAGCTTCTAAAAAATTTATTACAAATGAATCTTGCATTTCACAAACACCAATACTTCTAGGACGAACTGCCATTATTTCAGGTGTTGGTATCTCTTTTCCAAAACAAAAGATTATATTTTTTGCATCTTTAATATTTGGATTAATTATTCCATCTTGTAAACTCAAAGTATGTTTATAGTGGTCAAAAATAGCTATAAATGCAATAACTGGATTGGCATCAATTTTTTCTTTTAGTGCTACAATTATTTCATCTACATTTTTATATTTTAATTCATTTTTTTTAAATTCTATTTCGAATATTGGATATTTTTCTTTAAATATTTTTTCTTTCATTATTTCCCTTTTTTATTAATTGATATAAATGAATTAATTACACAATCCATTCTCTCTTCTAAATCATTTGCATCAATATTCATATAATCAGTTTGTATTTTATACACAAGTTTATCTTCATACTTAAATTCAAATACTATATATCCAGCATATAGTTTTGCTTTATCATTTTTTTTACCACTATCTTCTTTGTCATTTTCATAAATATAATAATCAATCAAAATTTTTTCATTAGCAGATAGATTTTTATTTGTATATTTATCTATAGTTTTTACTAAAATTTCATCACTTTGCTTTTTAGTTAAAATTTCTATTAAATGACTTTTCATAAATTTTGAATATTTTATTTCGGAGATTATTTCATAGTTATTTGATTCTAAAGATTTTATGGCATCTTCTATAGGATTATCAACAAATATCTTTTCGTAAGTAGTTGTATGTGACTGACATTCTAATCTTTTTATTTTTGAACTTTTTGTGATTTCTTTAAATGTTGAGTAGATAATTACACTAAGTAATCCTATTATTAAAAGAGGTAATATCTTATTCATTAATATCCTAAAATTTGATTTTTAGGATATTAACACATAAAGAATAATAAGTCAATATTATTCTTTAATTATAAGTAAATATAATATTTATTTAATTTTTGAAATATCTAAAATTATAGAAGAGCTATTATTTTCAATTTTATTTTCTATAATAATTTGTTTAGAACTTATTGCTTTTTCTTTTATTAAATATTTATTTATATTTGATACTCTTGTTTTTGCAATTTTTTCTAATTGAGATGTTTTTACATTTTCTTTTGAAATTAATGATTCAATTTCTTCTTTTTTTAGATTTGTATCATCTTGTTTTTTAGCAAGATATTTCTGTTTTTTTAAAGCATAAATTTCATCATTATTATTGTATGAGGGTATTAATTTTATAGCTATTTCACTTTTTGATTTTAGAATCTGAGCAATTTTATCTAAAGTCTCTTTTTGAATAGGTCCAATTTCTTTTTCTAATGGAGCAAATCGTACAGTTTTTATCTCATCAGGACTAAAGTTAAATAATGCCCCAAGAAGTGAAAATGGTGCAGTTACAGCCTTTGTCATTAGATTTACAAAGGCTCTCCAAAGAATAGAACCAATTGCAAATTGTGGGTCATCTACATTTCCAGAAACTGGAAGATTTATATCAATTACACCGTTTGAATCTTTTAGTAAAGTAATAGCAATATCTAAAGGCAAAGAGATAGCATCTGGACTTTCTACTTTGTTTCCAAGTTCTAATTTTGTGATAACTATATTATTTTTTGCTTCAAGATTTGATTTTTCAATATTGTATTTTAAATCTAAATCTAGTTTCCCATCTTTTATTTCTCTTCCTACAAACTTACCAGAATAAGGAGTGAAGTTTTTTATAGCAATGTTATTAAAAATCAGATTTATATCTGTTAATATTTTTATATTATTTGGATGAACCAATCCTGTGATTTTAGCAACTCCATATTCGTCAACTACACCTTTTACTTCAAGATTTGAAGTACTTGATCTTCTATTTTTAAACTCAGAAATTTTCCCATTTAGTTTTGTTACAGTTGTTTTAAAAGGAAGTGGTAAATTTTTATCTTCAAAAGTAAATATTGCATTTGTAATATTCATAGGGCCAATTTCAATCTTTGTTTTAGAAGATTTATTTGAACTATCTTTTTTACTAATAAACTTAGTTTTTGTTGTATTTTGTGGTTTTTCTACACTTTTTACTGTTTCTTTAGTTGAATCTTTTTTTGCCAAAATTACAGAGATATTTGGTTTATTTAGATTTGTATTTTCAATCTTGAAACCTTTTTTTGTAGAATTAGATAGTTTTTTTATCTCTAAATCTAAGTTTTTTGCCTGAATTTTTGTTTTGTCACTTGTATTTAAAAAATCAAGATTAGGCTCTATTAGTCTAATTGAGTTTATTGATAAATCATCTTTGTTATTAAGTAGGTTATTAACTTGAAGCTGAATATCTTTTGCATTTAGTTCTATATTATTTGTTTTATCACTCATTTTTATTGATGGTTTATCAAGTTTAATTGCTTTTATAGAAATAGCTTGATTATCAAGTAAAAAAGCATTAACATTAACATTTATATTTGTACCATCAATTTTCATTTTTGATGTGTTATCATCAAAACCTAAAGTTGAACTTTTTAGATTTACATTATCAATAGAAGTTTTATTATTTACAATCTTCAGTTTATTTACTAAAAGATTTAGCTTGTTTGAGTCTAAATCAAAATTTGATTTTTTATCATTTAATGTAAGTTTATCTTTTGTTATTTCAATTTTATTTATATCTAAAATAGAATCTTTTAAAGCTAAGTTGTCAAGATTTATATTTGTATTTTTTGAAGATATAAATAAACTATTTTTATTGTCATTATATGAAAGAGTAGGAGTTTTTAAAAGTAGATTATTCAAGCTTACATCTGAATTAACTATTTTTAATTTATCTAGGCTTATATTAAAAGCTTTAGTTTTAGCTGTACTATTATTTACTTTATCTAAAAAGCTAAAATCACTATTATTTACTTTTATATTTGATAGATTTACATTCCAAGGTTTTGATAGCTCTTGAGTTTTAGTTGTTGGTTCTTCTTGTTTTTTTACTTCATCTGTATTTTTTGTCTCTTTGATAAGATTTGCGAAATTTATTCCATTTTTATCTGAAATCATAGTTGTTTTTAGTGTATTAAAATCAATATCATCAAGATTTATATCTTGTTTTTGTAAGTCAAAAGTAAAATTTTTAATGTCAAGTTTTTCAAGATTTGCTATTGAAGTTTTATTTTGGTTTAGATTTATTTTATTAAGTTCAAGTTTCTCACTTCTTAGTTGTAACTCTAAATTTCCTGTAGTATCTACATTGTAATTTAATATTAAATTTAAATTTGCTTCTTCATTTAGGTCAAAATTAAAGAAATTTTCTTTATAGGCTAATAACTCTTTTAGCCTTAAATCATCAATAGTGATTTTTCCATAGGCTTTAAATGGCACTAAATTAAAAGCTCCAACTACTGAAATATGGGTATGTTCATTTAATTTGAGTTCTAAATCATTTGATGAAAGGATGTTCTTATAAGTTCCTAAGTCATACAAAGTGTAATTTATGTTTTCTAAGTTTAAAGAATAAGGTTTTTCATCTTGATTTGAATATTTAATATTTGCATTTTCAAGTACAAGTTTTGAAATTAAAAATTCAATATTTGAAGAACTACTTGGTTCTTCTTTCTTATCTTCAACAGGTGAGGGTTTTACAAGTTTTGCTAAATTTATACTTCCATCTTTTTCTTCAATAATATTTACAAAAGCATCTTTTAAAAGAATATCTTTGAAACAGATAGCTACTTTGTCGATTGATTTTAGAAATGCAAAGTTTATTGAAAATTCACTGAATGATATAGTTGGGATATTATTTGAATCTGATAATTTGAAATCATGAATTTTTGCAGCAAAAGTAAAAGGATTAAATTCAACCTTTTTAATACTTGTTTTTAATGTTAGATTTTCATCTAAATTTTTGATTAATTCATCTTTTAAAATAACTGGAACAAGTTTGAATCCTATTGTAATATAAATAGTAAGTGCGAAACAAAGCCAATAAAATGATTTTTCTAGTTTTCCCATATGAGACCTTTTGTGAGTAAATAATAAAAATAAATTCTTTTTAAATCTGTTTTATTATAACAAAATAAAGTTAAGTTAGCTAAAATCTGCCCCAACTAAAAGGATATATAAATGACTATTATAGAATTATTTCAAAAATTATTAAGATTCAAATCACTAACTCCACATGATGATGGAGCATTTGATTTTATAGAAGAGTATTTAGGTGATACTTGGACTTGTATAAAAGTAGATATGGAAGGTGTAAAAAATAGATTTTATTATAAAAAATTCAATGAAAGCCCACAACATCTTTGTTTTGCCGGACACATTGATGTAGTTCCAGTTGGTGATGGTTGGCCAATCGACCCTTTTGCTGCTGATGTAGTTGATGGAGTAATAAGTGCTAGAGGTGCTCAAGATATGAAAAGTGGAGATGCTGCTTTTTTATATGCTTGTAAACACGCAGTTAATTTTGATGGAATGTTAAGTATTTTAATGACAAGTGATGAAGAGGGTGAGGGAACTTACGGAACTATTAAAATGCTTGAACACCTAAAAAGCATAGATATGATTCCAAACTACGCAGTTGTAGCAGAACCAACTTGTGAAGTTGTATTTGGTGATGCAATCAAAGTAGGGAGACGAGGAAGCATAAATGGATATTTAACAATCCAAGGAAAACAAGGACATGCAGCATATCCAGAAAAAGGAATAAATCCAGTTCATCAAATAGCTCCAATCTTAGAAAAAATAGCTGGCTTTGACCTAGACAATGGAGATGAATATTTTGCCCCAAGTAAACTGGTAATTACAGATATAAGAGCAGGAATGCAAGTAACAAATGTAACACCAAATAAACTTGATTTGATGTTTAATGTACGAAATTCAACAAATACAAAAAAAGAAGATGTAGAAGCTTACATAGAAAAAATCTTCGGACATCTAAACTATAGTTTAAGAACAACACAAGGCTCATATCCCTTTGTAACAAACAAAGAATCAAAAGTGGTTCGTGCAATGGAGACTTCAATAAAAGAAGTTCTAGGAGTAACAACAAAACACTCAACAGCAGGTGGAACAAGTGACGCCAGATATTTTGGAGCATTTGGAATCGAAGCTATCGAGTTTGGTGTTATAAATGATACTATTCATAGTATTGGGGAAAGAACTACTGTTAACGAGGTTGAGGGGTTGACGGCTGTTTTTGAGAATTTGATTCGGAAGTTTTGATTATTATTCAATCAAGAAAATTAATATAAAGAGATATTTAATGAATAAAGTGAATTGGGTTAGACAATTTAATGATGTATTTAATAAAATAAACCAACAAGGTGATGCTTATTTTTCTGGACCAAGATTTTTAGATGTAATTCGAGAATTTGATAATAATTATCCAGATTATAGACAATATATAGATATAAGAAATTCACAAGGAAAAAGCACAAGTAGGAAAGTTTTTTTCTATGAAATATTAAATGAATTTGATGAAGTGATAAGGGAAGAAATAATTCAAAGAATAAATGAAATAGTAAATGAGTCTTCTATTTCTGTTCAAACAGTACCCGATAGAAAAAGTATTAGTGATATTTTTAAACAAGAACATCAAGCAAAATTAAAAGAAGAAATTAAAGAAATTTTTTTTGATAATAAAGTAGAAAAAAATATTTTTGAAGAAAAACAAATTTCTCATATTCCACCAAAAGTTTTTATCTCTTATTCTTGGGATAATGAACTTCACAAAAAATGGGTTTTAAATCTTTCTGATGATTTAAGAAAAAATGGAGTTGAGACTATTTTAGATAGATATGAATTAATAGCAGGAAAAAATCTTTCTCACTTTATGGAAGAGTCAATTGAAACTGCAGATAAAGTTCTTATTATTTTTACTGAACTATATAAAAACAAAGCATCAGGAAGAACTGGTGGAGCTGGAATTGAATATTCAATTCTTAATAGTGAAGTTTGTGAAAATATAGTTGGAAATACAAAATATATACCTATATTAAGAAGTGGTTCAACAAAAGAAAGTATACCTCTTTTTATGAGACAATATATAGCAGTTTATATGTTAGAAGATTCTCAATATGAAGAACAATTAAAAGAAATCCTCCATGCAATATTTGAAAAACCAATGATTAAAAAATCTAAAATTGGTTCAATCCCTGATTTCTTAAAATAGATATAAAAGAATTTCCTGAATAGCTATATAATTGATAAAAGGGGACAAGTAACTTTTATTTACAAATCTAAACAAGAAAATAAATAAGGAATTTTAAATGAAAATATCAAAATTGTATTCAAACAATGATAATTTTAAAACCATAGAATTTGATAACGGTATAAACTTTATTCTATCAGATACAAACGGTGTTGGGAAAAGTAGTCTATTTAAACTAATAGATTTTTGTTTGTTAGGTGATAAATATTTTCTTGGGAACGAGCATTTTAAAGATTATATTTTTTATATAGAACTTCAAATTGCTGCAAATAGATATATAACCATTAAAAGACCTACAACTAGCGGTAAAAATATTGAATTAAAAATCACAAAAGAAAAATCCCTGCTTTTAGATGAAAAAGATTTTAATATAAAAGGCAGTTTAGGTATTGCTAAATCTTTTTTTGAAAATAAAGTTAATTATTCTATAAATAAATTTAGAACATATATAACATACTTTTTAAGAGATGAATCTAACCAAAATGATGCCTTTATATTAATAAACACACAACTCTTCATGAAATAGAATACAAAACTGTTATTTCAAATCTTCTAGGTATTGATGGGCGAAAAATTCGAAAAAAATATGAACTTGATGAAATAATCAGAAAAGAAGGTATTGATACAACAACTTTAAAAAATGCACAAAGTGATTTAGAAAAAGTAATTGAAGAAAATAAAACATTAATTAGCAGCCGTTTTATAGATAGATTGAAATATAGTGTTGCAAAATATGGAAGAATAATATTAAATAAAGAGGTGACTTTTTTAATTGATTTAAACAGTTCAAATGATATAGAGTTTAGTTTTAAAGTTGAAAATAATGAAGATTCAAAAGATGAGCCTACTATAAAAAAACTTTTATGTTTAATCTTTGCCTCTGCATTAGCTGAAACATATGCACAAAAAAGACTTATCAAATTTGTTGCTTTTGATAGCCCTTTTGATGGAGATAATAACAGTTATGAAGAGGGTATTTATTCTGCAATTCATCAGTTAAACAAAATTGGAATTCAAACTATCATCACATCAAGTGAAAATGCTATTCGTATTTCTGAAATCTTATTAGAAATTAAAAATGAATATATGACTGATTATTTTAGCGATAATGATAAATTAATGGGAGATTTTTAAAATTAAGAGAAAAAAATACTATGAATATTGAAAAACTAAAAGACATTGAAGCTGAATTTTTTGAATTATATCCAAAGGGTTTTGACGATGAAAAATTACTACCAATAATAAAAAAGTTTAATCCTGAAAAGCTGGAAGTTTATGCAAAAGAGGCTTTTTTAAAACAGAACTTTTCAAATCCACATTTTATAACAGAAGCATATTTTAAAACTATTCAGAAATCAGTTATGGTATCTTTGTTTGACAAGGCAAAACTTCGTGATGTTATCAAAGCTTTGAGTTCTTATGAAAAAGATATGTTAAGTATTGAACTTTATGAGTTGTTGTATGGAAATAAGAAAAATGGTTTTGAAGGACTTGTGGAATTTTTAGCTCAGTTTGGCATGGCAAAGTGGACTTTGGTTACTTTAGTGCCTTATTGTATAAATAGACAAAAAGAGTTTTTTATTAAACCAACTACAACAAAAAATATCATTAAATATCTGGAAATACCAAACTTAATATATAAACCAAAACCATCTTATGAGTTTTATAAAGAGTATTCAAAAGAATTAAGTTCTATAAAGTCAAAAGTTGATAAATCACTAGGATTTGATAATGCTGCATTTACAGGGTTTCTAAGAATGGGTATTGAAATTTGTAGTGAATAAGCTTTAAAAGGTAATCTAGTCTATAAAAACTAGACTCTTTTAAAGGTTTTAGATAAGTTTACTTTCGATAATATCACCATTTGAATTAATAGAAATATTGAGTTTTTTATCTTTTTGAGTAATCTCTTCATTTTTAAAAATAATAAGCCATTTTGACTCTAAATTATTTTTTTCAACTGAAACAATCGAAGCATTAATCCAGCTTGTTTCTATTTCATGTTGAGCGACTTTCTTTAAAACTTCTTGAGATGCTAGATGTTTTACTTCTATTTGCTCTAAAGTAATATCGCTTGCTTTTAAGTCATTTTTTCCCAATGTAGATAAAGAACAAAAAATGATAATTGATACTACAGGGATGATTTTCAATAGTTTATTTTTCATTTAAGACTTCTATACATTGTTACTTTTACTATCTGTACTTGTCTCTTTTGCAACTGGAGATAAAGTCTCTTCATCTTCTTTTAATGCTTGTTTGAAGTTTTTAATTCCACTTCCTAAGCCTTTTGCTAATTCAGGTATTTTTTTACCACCAAACATCAATAAAATAACTAAAACGATAATGCCTAATTCCATTCCACTTGGTACAGAAAACATATTGGGTATCCTTATAAAAGTATTGCGAAATTGTATCTAATTTTTAAGAAAATATGTATCTCTTTCCTAATTATTTTTTTCGAGTCGAATATTGAATCTTTTATTTTTTAGTTTTCTCTATAATTACCATATCAAAAGAGCTATTTTGAACCACTAATGCCTTTGTATCAGGAACAACTGAGAGATTATTAATACTTTTTATTTTTGTTTTATAGATATGAATATCATTTTCCAAATTTTGTATTTTTGTATTTAATTGTAAAATAATATCAACACCTGCTAAATTAACACCAAGTTCTCTAGTGAGTGTTAATACATACTTTATATGGTCTATGTCTTTTTGAGAATAGAGTCTTATTTTTCCATTTGTTCTTGAGGGCTTAATTAAGCCCTCTCTCTCATATTGTCTTAATGTTTGTGGATGAATATTCAAAATCTCTGCAACAGCAGAAATAAGATATACAGGTTCAATATAGCTATTTGTTTCCATAAGTGAACCTTTAGTTAGAAGGAAGTTTTTCTTCTAAGATTTTTACCAAATCTTCATCTAAATCTTCAAGTTTAGGTAAGACAATATTTGCTTTTAAATATAAATCTCCTTTTACTCCTGCTTTTCTATTTAAAACTCCCAGTTCTTTTACTCTAAATCTTTGATTTTGTTTTGTATTTTGTGGAACTTTTAATGTTATGTCTTTGTGGATTGTTTTAATTTCAACTTTTCCACCAAATAGAGCAGTTTTTAAAGGTAAATCAAAAGATTTAACTAAAGTATCACCAGTTCTTTCATAATCAGGACTTGTTGCAACATTAATTTTTAAAATTAAATCGCCTCTTTGTCCTTGATATGCTTTTCCTTTTCCTTTTGCTCTTATTTTTTGTCCATCTTCAATTCCTTCTGGAATTTTTACATCAAAAGAGTCATTATTTATGTTAATAAATTGTTTTCCTCCAAGAACTGCAACATCAAAAGGAATAGTAATTTGAGCATTTGTATCTAAGTCAGGTTCACTAAACCCTCCAAATCCACCTTGAGAGAAGCCAGATCTTCCAAATCCACCTCCACCACCAAACATTTGTCTTAAAATTTCATCTAAATCAACATTTGATCCCTGACCTCTTGCGAAGTCATGGAAATTTTGTCCACCAAACATTGAGTCACCATGTTGGTCATATTGTTGTTTTTTTTCTGGATTACTTAGAACTTCGTATGCTGCATTAATTTCTTTGAATTTATCTTCAGCTTTTGGGTCTTTATTAACATCAGGATGATATTTTCTAGCTAATTTTCTGTAGGCTTTTTTTATATCATCTGCTGATGCGTTTTCATTTATTTCAAGTGTTTCATATAAACTTTTTGCCATTTTCAATCCTATTATTCGTATAATATATTTTTGTATTTAAAAACACATTATATCAAAAAGGTTGAGTCAATGTCAATCAAGTATTGTTTTTTAGTGATATTTGGAAAAGTGCACCTTCACACTCTTGATTTTCAAAAATAAATTTATGATTACTAACAAATATTTTACCTTTCATACTTGTTTGAATTATTTTGTGAGTCATATATAATCCTAAACCTGTACCTTGGAATTTATGTTTTGTTGTAAAATATGGTTCGAAAATTTTATTTATAATCTCTTTTTCAATTCCACCTGCATTATCAGATATTTCAATAAGAATACTATCTTCTAGTTGTTTCGTTACAATTTTTATAAGTCGTAATTCATCATGTGCTTTTTTTGCAGCAATTGCATCACTTGCATTATGTAAAATATTGATTAATGCTTGACTAAATTCATTTGCAAAGTTATAAAGATAGATATCATCATCCAGATTTAAATCCACTCTAATATGATTTTCATTAAGTATAGTTTCGATCAATGAAATATTATTATTGATATTTTGAGTTAAGTTAAATAATGATCTTTCTTTATCTTCTTTTAAAAAATCTTTGAATACATCAATAGTATTAGATAGATGTTCAGTTGTTTCAGAGATTAATTTTAAAGCATCTGCTAACATAGAATCAGTTAATAAACCTATCTCTTTTTTTAGTTTAGTACTTGATGATGTAATTGAAATTATATTTAATGGTTGTCTCCATTGGTGTGCAATATTTCCTATCATTTCACCCATTGCTGCCATTTTTGTTTGTTCTGCTAAAAGGTTCTCTTTTCTTTTTATTTCACTTATATCAATAATAGTTAATATTCTAATGTTTTGAGATTTTATAGTTGTGTTTTTTATATTAACAAGGGCTTTAAATGTTGATTTATCTTCTCTTGTAATTGTAACTTCTACGGGTTTTGTATGAACTTTTTCAAGAATATTTCTATTGATATTTAAATCATGAATATCTTTATTTATCATAGATTCTTTTGATTTATGATTACATAACTCAAGAGCCACTTGGTTACAGTCTATAATTTTGTCATCTTTAAAAAGAATAATTGCTTCCATTGTTGTATCAAATAAAAGTTTTAGTTCTTCATTTTTTTCTTCAACTTGTTCTTTTATCTCTTGCAATTTATAATTTATTTCAGACAAAATAGTTGTATCATAAATATAAATTATTGCTAAGTCTTTTTCAATGTCATAAGGTGTAATTGTGATACTTTGTTGCATTTCATTGAAAACTTTATCTGCAACTTTTGATAGTTCAATATTAATTAAAAATTTACTAATTTGAGGTGTATAAAAAGTAGAAGAGTTTAACTTTAAAGCAGTTGTAATCTTTCTAATTAACTTTTTATCTTCAATTTGAGGATAAAAATCTTTTAAATTTTTATTTATTATATCTTTTGAATTAATACCTGTTCTAATTTCAAGCCATTTATTCCAGAACTTTACTTCTAAATCTTTGTTAATAAGAATTATTCCATTATCAACGGTATTACAGATTACATCAAATTTATCTACATTTTCAATCAAAATTCATCCAATATTTTATTTAATTTTTCTTTTATATATAAAATAGAGTTATCAGTTGTAAATATAAATAGTTCTGCTTTTATATCTAAATCTTCAAATTCTAATTGAGTAGAAATGATAATAACCTTTTCATATTTTGAAATGAATAAATTTTTTAATTGATCTATTGATGTTAGAGTTTTTATAGTTGGTGCAGAAAAAGAGACATTTGTATCAATATCTTCAGCTAATTTACTAATAGTTGATGAAGATAATATATTTGTTATTTCTAATACAACATCCGCTAATTCCTCATCATTCACTTCATCTTCTTCCAGACCAAATTTATAAGCAATATTTATAGCAGATTGCTTATCTATTACAAACATATTTTCACCACAAAGAACACCATTTATTTGTTGTAAAGATACTAGATGTTCAATATCTAAATTTAGCTCTTTAGATAAATAATTTTGAAGTTCATTTGCATTTATTATTTGTATTTTGGGAATAGATAGTTTTGCAAAAGCATTTAAAATTTCAGTAATTGCTGCTGTTGCACTTCCATACGCTACATTCATTAACTCTTGTAAACAATCTTTTTCATCTTCATTTAATGTAATATCTATTTTCATTAATTATCCAATTCGCTGATTCTTTTAAGTATTTGCTGCATTTTTTCTAAATCAATAGGTTTTTTTATAAAGTTAAATGCTCCTAATTTTGAAGCTTTTTCCATAGACAGTTTTTGAATATCTGCTGAAACAATTATAACTTTTGCATTTTCATCAAACTCTTTTATCTTTTCAAGAGCTTCAAAGCCATCCATAATGGGCATAGTTAAATCCATAAAAACTATTTTTGGTAAATGTTCTTTATATAAATCAAAAGATTCAAGTCCATTTTGAGCTTCGATTATTTCTGCATTTTCACCTATCACATCTTTTAATGTTTTAATAACCATTTTTCTTGCCATTTTTGAATCATCTGTAACTAAAATCTTCATAAATTTTCCCTATTATTCAATTGAGCAAAGATTTTATCTAAAATCTAATAAAAATTACTTTTTTTTAATAGGGAATATACTAATATAATACTTTAGTGAAAGGAAATTATTATTTATGTTTTCTAAAGATGAATGGACACAACAAGAGTTATTAAAAAATAAACATGAGTTAGAAAAAGAAGGCATCAAAGTTATTTTAATAGATACAATTTTAAAACCTATTGAAAATATTGAAACAATGCTATATAATCCGCCTTTAATGCAAAAATTACCAGAAAATACTGTTTTTGTATTTTATTGTGATACTGGAAAAACTACAAAAGAAAGACTAGAATATTATAAAAAGAAGTTCCCAAAACATAAATGTGTTAGTTTAAAAGGAGGAAGAGGTTATTTTAGACCAAATCTTCAATTTTTTGAAAAATCGGATAATAATGAATAAAAAAGAGTTTGATTATGTAATTGTTGGTGCGGGAATTGCTGGATGTTCTTTGGCACATTTTTTATCAAAATATTCACAATCAGTTTTATTGATTGATAAAAATAAAGATGTAGCTTTTGGCGCAAGTGGAGCAGCTGGAGCTTTTTTGTCTCCACTTTTGGGGAAAGCAAATAAATTTAAAGATTTAATAACTAAATCTTTAAACTTTTCAATGGCTTTTTATAAAGATAATTTTCAAAAAGAAATAATAAATTGTGGAACATGTAGAATTCCAAAAAATCAAGAAGATGAAGATAAATTTCAAACATATATTCCATATATGGATTTTGAGTATAAAAAATACGAAGATGGATATTTTTTTCCAATAGGAACAACTGTAAAACCCTATGAACTTTGTATAAAATTATCAAATGAAACTGAAAAACTTTTTGATTATGAAGTAAAAGTAATAAAAAAGAAAGAGGATAATTGGATTATAAATGATGATTTAAAAGCTAAAAATCTTTTTTTAACAACAGGAGCTGATGTTTCTTTAATAGAAGAAAAATATTTGGATATTAGAGCAGTTTGGGGTCAAAAAATAGATGTTTATACTACAACCACTATAGATATAAATTACCATAAAGAGTGTTCATTATCTAAATCTTCAAAAGATAATATTGTATCTATTGGAGCTACTCATAATAGATTTGATGATGAAAAAATAGAAAGTAGTTACAACTTAAAGTTAAAAAATATCAATGAAATTAAACACAATGATTATACGAAAAATATTATACAAAATGATATAAAAGAGCTTTTGGAAAAAGCAAATGACATAAAGCTTTTAAATGATGTAAGAGTTTTGGATGTAAAAATAGGAGCAAGAGCTTCTAGTGTTGATTATTTTCCAATGCTTGGGAAATTAGTTGATTCTAAAAAAAGTTTTGAAAAATATCCTCATTTAAAAAATGGATTTAAAATTAAAAATGAAAATTTAGAAATGATAGATAATCTTTATCTATTAAATGGAGTAGGTGGAAGAGGTTTTGTTTTATCTCCTTATTTAGCTTATAATTTAGTTGAAAATATCTTCAATAATAATGAATTAGAAGAAGAAATAACTACTTTTAGACTATTTAAAAGATGGGCTAAAAAACAAAAATAAATAATAAAAATTTAGGAAACAAATGATAAAAAATAGTTTTAAAATAGTGATATTAGGAATTATAGCTTTTGCGCTTTTAGTATATTTAACAGCACCTAAAAATCCAAATAATATAGTTGTAAATGAAAACAAAAATGTTTTAAATATAGATTATATTCCAAGATATTTTGAACTTGTAGGAAATACTCCTTATGCAAAATTTGAAACACTTTTTCAAAAAGGTGTTGAAAAATATATAATAGTTTTAAATCACGATAGTTTAGCTTTATTTAAAGATTTATATAAATATACAAATAAAAATATAGTTTTAATTGCAAATATTTCAAATACTCCATGGATTATAAAAGAACTAGCTGTAAATGAAAAACTTCAAGAGATGTACAAAGATTCAACAATTCCCTTAATCAATGATTCTAAAGGTTCTTTTATTAATAGTTTAGCTCTAAAAGACAATACCCAAAACAAATATTTTATCTATAAACTAAATAGTGATGGAATCATTAGTAAAATAGATGAAGGTTTAGTAAAATTAAATATTTTAGAAGAAGGTATTTCAGCAGAAGATTCTAAAAATAGTTTAGAACAAATAGTTAAATCTTTTTAGTTTTTAGATGATTAGAACTCTTTTTTATATACTATTTTTTCAATTGTTTCTCATTGGTGCAGATTTAAAAACATACACTATTGCTGTTTGCACAACTTCTGATTTTAAAGGTGCAATGGAGTGTAAAAGAAAAATAGTAAAAGATAGTAAGTTAGAAGTTTTTATTCTAAAAGATAAAGATAAAAAATTTAAAACATATTACGGTTCTTTTAAAAGTAATAATGAAGCAAAAAATGTTTTAAATAAAGTATCAACTTTTATCAAAAGCCAAAAGCCTTTTATAAAAGAACTCTCTTACGATTTGAAAAAAATTAATAGTAAAAATCCTCTTTTTATAGATTTGAATTCAATAAATAAAAGCTCGAAAATTGAAGATGAAACAACTCTTGGAATGAAATATTTAGATGAATTAAAGATTTTTGATTTTCTTAAAAATGGTGAAAATAAAAATAAAAGAATTACCGATAATATTTTAAAAACAGATCCGACTCGAAATATTACAATGTATGATCAGTTGATAATAGAAGTTGATTCTTCAAAAAATTCTATGCTTTTAAAGGGAAAACTAAATAATAAAATCAGAAATATTCAAACTTATATTGTTTCAACTGGAAAAAAAGATATAAAAAAACCAACAGGAGAAGGAAGTGTAACTTCTATAACTTTAAATCCTTTTTGGTATCCAACACAAGATACAATTGAAGCTTTTAAAAAAAGAGGAATAGACTTACCTTCTGTAGTTCCTCCTGGAGATAGATTTAATTATATGGGCTCTGCAAAAATAAATCTTAGCCATATTGTTGATGGAAAAAATACCTTTAGAATACATGGAACTTTGAGTGAAAGTACAATAGGAACAAATGAATCTAGTGGTTGTATTAGAATGAAAAATAGTGAAGTAATTCAATTGGCATCGTTATTGGATAAGTTTAGAGATGCAAAAAAAATTGATAATATAAAGGTATATTTGAAATAATTATTCATTTTATTTAAAAAGAGTTATAATATGCGCAAGAATTTTTTGGAAAATAGCTTTATTTTTCAAAAAAACTACTTAAAATCTGGGAGCATATATGCCTATAACACTTACTGATGATATTTTCAGGACAAACTTTATTGTAATTGCTATTTTAATAGCAGTAGTTCTTTTTACTTTCTCTAGAACAAAACGAACTGATTTGTTCCCAATTCCTGTTACTCAAGAGTTAAAAGGTTTAGGGATTTTAACGGTTGTTTTTGCACACTTTGCTTATATGTTAGTGACAAATGCTGATTTCCTTTTTCCTCTTTCTATAATTGCAGGAGTTGGTGTAGATTTATTTCTATTTATGTCAGGATTTGGTTTGACTGTTGGAATGTTAAAAAGACCTCTTCCTTTAATGGATTTTTATAAAAGAAGAGCAATTAAAATCTTTATTCCATTTTGGGTTGTAACAATTCTTATTTTTGCTTCAAATGCAATATTTTTAAATATTCATTATCCTGTACCTTATATGTTACAGTCTTTAATAGGTTGGTTTCCCACTGCTAGAGGTTTTGATGATGTTAACTCACCTTTTTGGTATATCACTTGGATGATGATGTTTTATATACTTTTCCCAATTGTATTTAGCGTAAAAAGACCTTGGTTAAGTGCTTTAATTTTAGCTGTAGTTGCAACTTTAATTGGTGTATATAATCCTTTAGATTTAGGAGATAATTGGCTTCATAGATTACATACAGTTGCATTTTCTTTAGGTATGGTATTTGCTTGGCTTTTATTTGAAACAAAAGATAAAGAGAATAAGTTTGTTACAGCATTTAAAAAATTTAGAGATGAATCTACATTTATGTCTTATGTTGTAATACTTTTAATGCTTGTACTTGTTGTTTATATGTCTTTAAATACAACAGCTAATCATTGGCCTTTATTAACTTCAATCTTGGGGCAAGGATATTTTGTTGATCAGCTTACTTCTATAGTTATTATGTTTGCATTTATTGTTATATTTATTCTTAAAAAATTTGATAATAAATTTTTAGCTATTTATGGAATTTATTCATTTGAAGTATATTTAATTCACTGGCCATTAATATCTCGATATGATATTTATTTTGATATTTTACCTGCGTGGGCAGCTGTCACTGCTTGGATTATTACATTTATGGTTGTTAGTTGGTTATTACAAAAAATCACTACACCAATTGGTACATGGATAGATAATCGTTTAGCAAAATAGTAAAACTATTATGAATTTCAAGTATGGAATTTTCCATGCTTGAAAAAGCTTTTTATCCTTAAATTCTTTCAAAAAAATCAACTCTTATTTTTACTTATATAATACTTAAAAAAAAATATAAATTTTATAAAAATCATTAATGATACCTTATGTAACTCTTTTTGAAAATAAAAAGTAACAAATTAACTAAATATTGACACTATGGTCTTTGCTATGTCACTATTCACAACTTTATTTAACTTGGATTTTCACTTAAATATATAGAAAATTTTGTATATAAAGTAAAAAATATTTTAACATAGTTAAATAGGTATTTTTTTACTTAGAACTCATAAATAACTGGGATATAAGTTTTGAAAAATATAGTAAAATAGCAAGCAAAAAAAGAACTTAGGAGAAAAAAATGGATTTAATAGAAAGAATAAAACCTCTAGTAGAAGAAATTGCATTTAAACCAGTAACTAATGAAGAAGCATTATATACTTCAAATTTAATTGATAGTATGGGAACGGTTGATTTAGCAATGATGTTAGAGGAAGAATTCAATATAAAAATTGATACAAGAGATATTATAGAAAGTAATTTTGATAGTGTTGAAAAATTAGCAAATTATATAAAAAGTAGAATTTAGTGAACAAACTTTTTACAAATATTTTATCTTTTATCTCTGCTTCTATTGTAGTTATATTAGTGATTTATTTTGGTAAAGATAAAATCTTAAATTATTATGCAATCCCTTTGCAGGATTCATTACAAAAAACGGTTAGTTTACAAAGTGATTTAGAAACTGGAAAAATAGTTGTATTTGGTTCATCTGAATTAGTACTTTATCCAAATCAAAAATTTTTACCTCAGAATTATTTTAACAATGAATTAAATTTACCTTTAAGAGTTCAAGGAAATGAAGGACAACAAGATTTTGTAATTATGTCACAACTTGCAGCATGTGATAATGATATTACAAGACAAAATGCAAGAGTTGTAATTCTTTTATCACCAAGTTGGTTTACAGGTGCTAATGATAATGGACTTACTATGCCAAAATTTTTGGAATATATGTATTCAGGAATGATGAATAAACTTTATTTCCAAAGTGAGGCAGATGACAAATATAAAAATTTAGTTAGTGATTATATTCAAAAAAATATATCTTTAATAAAAGACCCAAATTTCATATATAAATTCCCATTAGATACTTTAGAAGATAATTATTTAGATAATATCATCAAAAAAAATATTATTGAATCTTTTGATAGTAAAGATATCAATCCACAAGTTGTGACTTATGTCAAACCAAAACTTGATTATGATAGTTTAAAGATTGAAGCTAATAAAGTTGCACTTTCAACTTCAAATAATATTTATGGAATTCATAATGAATATTATACGACATATATTGAACCTGAAATTGAAAAAGGAAATTTCCCTTTTTCAATTGTTGTACCGCCAGAATTAGACAAAAATCAAGAGTATCAAGACCTTTTAGTACTACTTGATTTTTTAAAAAGCTATAAGATAAAACCTCTTTTTGTAATGCAAAATTTAAATCCTTATGTTTTTGCAAAAAATAGAGATGAAGCAAATGAACTTATGTCAAATATAAAATCAAAAGTTTTAGAACATGGGTTTGAATATTTAGATATGTGGTCGTATAAAAATGAAGACTATCAAATGGGTAGTATGACGGATATTGTCCATATGGGTGAGTTAGGTTGGGTAACTGTTGATAAAAAAATTATTGATTATTTTATGACAAAAAAGGGAAATTAAATGAAATATTTTTTTAGAAATTTCTTGATATATTTGTTATTAATTGTTGGTTTTTCTTTTTTTATTATTGATAAAAATATTGAAGATTTAAGTGGGAAAGACCCTGAATCAACTGTTGAATTTGTTTATGAGGCCTTTTAATGGAAAACATTTTACCTTTTTCTGGAATTAACTTTTTTATTATATTTTTTGGCTTTGTGCTATTTTTATATCTATTTAAAAATATTCTAAATAAATTTATTTCTTATAGTATGGTTTTATTTATTGCAGTTGTATTATATATATTCTTTTGTATACCCCATGCAGATAAAATTTTATTTTTTCTTTTATATGTTTATGTTATTTATTGGATATTTGTATCAAATAAGTATCAAGAAACTATCTTTCCAATGATGTTAGTTGCCATACCTATGATAATACATAAGATTGATGTAGATCCTTTGTTTAAGATTTTGGGTATTTCATACATAACATTTAGAACAATTCAAGCTATTGTTGATAGTCAAAATTATGGAAAACTTTCATTTGTTGAGTTTGCATCATTTTTATTATTCCCAACAACACTCTTAGCAGGTCCAATTGATAGATCATATAGATTTCAACAAGATTTACAAAAAGGTTATGAGAATTTAACTTTAAGTAATATTGGAAAAGGTTGGGATATTTTAATCGTTGGGATTTTATTTAAATTTATCTTTGCCGGTTTAGTTGATAACTTTTGGCTTTCAAATATTGATGAAAAAAGCACAATGCTACTTGACATGATAAATTGTGCCTATTCTTATACGGTATATCTATTTTTTGATTTTGCAGGTTATAGTGCCATGGCTGTTGGTTTAAGTATTATGATTGGAATTAATGTTCCTATGAACTTTAATCATCCATATTTAGCCCCAAACCCACAAGATTTTTGGAGAAGATTTCATATTACTTTAGGTTCTTGGTTAACTGATTATTTCTTCAAACCTTTATATAAATATTTACATAATTTTAATATTTTAAAAGGGAGAAGATTATTAATTCAAAATTTAGCAATCATTGCCACATTTTTACTTATGGGAATGTGGAATGGTTTTACTTGGTATTTTATTTTTAGTGGTTTTTTATTTGGACTTTACTCTGCTATTCATAACATATATGTTGTTTATGTTAAAAAAGGTGGATATGATTATTTCTCATTTTTTCCAGATATTATAGCTTTGAATTTAAAACGATTTTTAATGATAAACGGTGCAGTTTTAGCACTATACTTTTTTAGTGGGAGAGTTCCTTTATGAGATTTGATTTAAAAGTATTAGACTTTGTTGATTGTGACAAAGATTCTGAAAAATTGGCAATATGTGCTAGTGATAAAGATTTAACTTGGCTTGAATTTAAAAATGAAGTTGAAAAACTTAAAACTGAAATTTCAAACTATAATTTACCAAAAGGTCATCCAGTAGTTATTTATGGACATAAAGAAGCTAAGTTTATAGTAACAATGACAGCATGTATGAGTTTAGGATTACCATATATTCCAGTTGATACAATTTATCCAAAAGAGAGACTTCAAAAAATTGTAAATATTGTAAGTTCTGCACTTATAATCAATACTATTGATGATGCTTTAGATTTTAACAAAGATAATGTAAATACTTCATATGATTTAGCTGATCCAATTATATATATTATATTTACATCTGGAAGTACAGGTGAGCCAAAAGGTGTTCAAATAACACAAAACTCAATATTAGATTTTAATAAGTGGCTAGAATCTGATTTTAAATTTTCAAAAGATAGTGTATTCATGAATCAAGCACCTTTTAGTTTTGATTTATCAGTATATGAACTTGTTGGATTCTTATCATTTGGTGGAACTATTATTTTAAATAGTAGAGAATTACTTGAAAATCATATTGAGTATTTTGAACGATTAAAAAAATATAAGTGTAATACTTGGGTATCAACTCCATCATTTATTAGTAAATATTTACTTTCATCTGAATTTACAACCAATGAAATAAAAAGTTTACAAACTTTCCTATTTTGCGGAGAAGTATTGCCTGCTATGACTGCAAAAAGAATTCTGAATAGTTTTCCTAGCTCAAAAGTTCTTAACACTTATGGGCCAACAGAGGCTACTGTTGCTACTACTTTAGTGGATATTACACCTGCAATAATTGAGAAGTATTCAAAAAGTTTACCAGTTGGATATGTAAAAGCAAATACAGTAATAAATCTATTAGATATTGATAGTGAAAATGTTGGAGAAATAGAGATAGTTGGTGATAATGTTTCTATTGGATATTTTAAAAATGAAGAGTTAAATGCCCAAAAATTTGAAGCAAAATATGAAAAAAGAAGTTTTAGAACAGGAGATTTTGGATATTTTGAAGATAATATGCTTTTCTTTGCAAATAGAAAAGATGAGTTAATCAAACTTCATGGTTTCAGAATAGAAATAGGGGAGATTGATAAAGAGTTTACAAATAATAAAAACATAAATGAATCAATCACAATTCCTTTAAAAAGAGGAACAGAAGTGGTAAAACTAATCACATTTATTATTATAAATACTCAAATTGAAATAGAAGAGCTTAAAAAAGAGATTTCAGAAGTATTACCATATTATATGATTCCTTCAGATATAGTTGTTTTAGATAAATTTCCATATAACACAAATCATAAAATTGATAAAAATCAATTGATTAATATTTATAGAGGATTATAATTAAACAAAATAGTTAGAAATTATCCACATATTTTGTGGGTAGTTGTTAAAATATTATATGAGATTTTTATTGAAAAGCTCTATATAGTTTTTTTAATATATTGAGATAATAAATGGTACCGCTAGTCGGACTTGAACCGACATACCCAAAGGGCGAGGGATTTTGAATCGCCTTTAAATAAAGACACACATACATACAGATGACACACAAGAAAGCTTTATTTAAGGGCTTTTAAAATTCTTTTAAACTATAAATAAATATAATTAAATCCAAATATATATAGTAATTTATGTACCTTTTTTGTCCCAAAAAGGTACACGCAAAAAGGATTTAGTTATGAATCAAGAATTAAAAAGATCACTATGGGAAGCTCATGATGGTTTGTGTTTTTACACAGGAATACCAATCACTATGTTTGATATGCATATTGATTATATTCAGCCTTTATCAAAGGGTGGAAATGATGAGCTTAATAATTTAGTTCCTTGTTGCAGTAGAGCTAAAAAACAAAAAGCAAATATATTCAATGAAAATACAACGAAACAAATAATTATGTTTAACTCTTTGGTTTATGCTCCAAAAGTTGAAAAACTACTTGATAAATACAAATCTGAAAAGAAAGTTCATATAAAAAAATTACCAGATCAATATTTAATTGAAGGTTATAAAAATATTTCTGTAACGACTCCTGTGATTATCGATGATGAGTTTTTAAACTATGATGGAAAAATTTGTAAATTTGATGGATTAGAATTACCAGATGAAGCAAGAGTAAAAGTAAGAAAAGCGATAACTATTGAAAATGGAAAAAGAAAAGCTTATAAAAAAACTTTTGTAATCACTACACTTGAAGAAACAATTAAAAAAGCAGTTAGTTTTATAAAGGAAAAAACAAATGCTACTGACATTTGATATAAAAAAAGTAAATACTAGCGGTTTGAGTTACAAAGATGATGGGCAAATTCCATCTAGCAAAATCAAAGATAAAAAAATCATAAACTCAAACATAACATTTACAAAGCCTTATAAATTGCTCATAAGAGCTTCAAAAATGATACAAGGTAAAATAAATCAAAAGAAAAAAACAATGGTATTTGATCAAAATACAACACTCCTTGATGCAATCAAAAAAGCTTCAAAAGTTTATGAAAACCTGATGGATGAAATAAGTGTGGAAGCATATACAAAACAAGAGTTTACAACTGATATGTCTTACAGTAAGGTTTATGAGCTATATTTAGAGTATAAAGTTGCTCAGTATGAAGCAAGGGATGATAAAAAAGAGTTTCCACGAAAAAAGTTTGAGCAATTTCATAATAAATGGTTAAAATCAATCATGAACAAACCAATCGGTATGATTGATGAAGAAGATATTCATAAAGTTGTATCAACTATGAAAAAAGCAGGAATGGCAGAGAGAACATCAAGGGGTGTTTATCAGTCTGTAAATCCAATTTTTAAATACTTTAATATGAAAGCAGCAAAATTTGGTATAAATATCCCATCTCCCGCACTTCAAAGAGATTTGCCACCACTAAATAATGAAAGGGGTTTGGAGCTAACTTTAGAGGAGATAAAAGAGCTTTTTAATGAGCTAAAAAATTATCCAATAACTCCCGTGAGAGAAATTTTTATGTTTTTGATGCACGGAAGAAGATTTGGTGAAGTGGTAACTTTAGAGTGGAGCGATATAAATTTTGAAGAGAATATTTATACGGTAAGAGCTTTAAATAACAAAGCAAGGGTTGATATGATTTATCATCTATCTCATAGATTAAAAGAGACTTTAGAATCTATTGGTATTAAAAAAAGTGGATATATTTTTACAAAAATTAATAATAAAAATGAACCTTATAGTAAAGGTGCTATTAGAAATCATTGGAAAAACAAACCAATAGTAATCCACCAAATAAGAAATTGCATCGCTACATATTTGAAAAATGGAATGGGTATTGGAGATGATGTTGCAGGTGCAATTTTAGGACATAAACAAAATAAAACTATCACAAGTAGATATGGAAAAATCAATTATTACTCCTTTGGTAAAGTAATTGATGATATGTTGGATGAAATTTTTGGGGAGAAAACAGTAGCTCCTATTGATAGTGAAAAATTAAATCAATTAAAACTTTTATTTCCAGATAAAACAGAAAAGCAACTTATCGAAGTTTTAAATATTTTAAAATGATTTTCAAAGTAATATAGAAGTAAAAACAAAAGTAAATTTATTTTAAAAAACAAAGTAATTTTATATCAAATACAAAAGTAATGTGATATAATGGTTTTAAGACAAAAGAGGGAAAATTATGAAAAATCAAGCACTAAGTTCTGGACTTAAAAAAATAAAAAAACTACAAAATAAATCACAAGTTTTTGAAACAAAAGAGTTTGAACCACTAGAAGTTACTGAGCTTAAAAAAGCTGGATTTTTAAAAGAGATTATAAACGGATGGGTTTATTTATCAAGTCCCGCTGAACTAGAATATGAAACAACATCTTGGTATATAAATTATTGGGAATTTATAAATAAATACCTCAAAAAAAGATTCAAATCCGCTTATTGTCTAAACCCTGAAGCTTCACTTTTACTTCACAACAATGAAAGATATATCCCAAAACAAATCTCAATCATCACAAAAACAGGAGCCGTATCAAATATCAAACTGCCTTTTAATACATCACTTTTAACTTATCCTGATATTAATAACTTCCCTAAAAAAGAGCATATTACAAGCTTGCGAGGTATAAATGTGATGAGTGTTGAATACGCTCTTTGTAAAGCAGGACCAACATACTATAGAGATAAACAAAAAGAGGTAGAGATACTTATGACCTCAAAATGGGATTTTCAAAAAACTATTGAAATCTTAACCGACTCAAAATCCAAAATGACAACAGCAGCAAGTAGAATCCATGGAGCACTTCTATTTTTTGAGAGAAATGAAGAAGCTGGTATTTTAAAATCACTCTATGATGCCACTTTTGGTGGCTCATTAAATTCAACAAATCCATTTAACAAAGATGCCGTAAGATTTTTATCATCAAATAAACCAAAATCAGTAACCTCACTTAAACTTGAAGCGATGTGGAATAATTATAGAGATGTTGTAGAAAAGATTGGACAAAAGATACCAAAAACTACTTTTTCAGCCCAAAAAATAGAGTCTATGCTAGAAATTGTAAAAGAGCAAGATATGTATCACTCACTATCTATTGAAGGGTATAAAATCACAGATGATTTAATAGAAAAAGTGACAAAAGGAAACTGGAATCCAGAGCTTGATGATAATGATAAAAAAACAAAAGATGCACTTGCTGCTAAAGGTTATTTTGAAGTTTTTAATGAAATAAAAAATGACTTAAAAGAGGAAGTAACAACAAACAAATATGGTAATAAATTTGTAGAAAAACTTCACTCAAAATGGTTTATTAAACTATTTACTCCAAGTGTTCAATCTGGTCTTTTAAAAGCTAGTGATCTAGTAGGATATAGAAGACATCAAGTGTTTATTAGAAATTCACAACATGTACCACTTGAAGCGTGTGAACTGCTAGATGCTATGGAGACTTATTTTGAGTTATTGGCAAACGAGAAAGATCCATTTGTAAAAGCAGTTTTAGGTCATCATCTTTTTGGATATATCCACCCATATATGGATGGAAATGGAAGAATGGCAAGATTTATCATGAATGCTTTTTTGATTCTTGGTGGAATAAACTGGACTGTTATAAAAGTTGAGAGAAGAGATGAGTATATGAATGCACTTGAGAGTGCAAGTGTTGAAGAAAATATAGAGCCATTTGCGAGGTTTGTTTTAGATTCGATAGAAAAAACAAATTCTTAAAATAACAGGAGAAATTGATTATGTATGATTATAATCCAACTACAGGCTTATCGATGTCAGGTGGAGGAATTGATGCAGGTGGTACACCGTACGGTTCAAGTAGCAATGATAATGAAGATTATGAATCAAGTGGCGGTGATTTTAACAACATTGCTAACTACTGGAGTTGGAAAGTTGATGTAGTGCTAATGCTGATTGTTTTTGCAGTAAATGTTTATTTTTGGCAATAGCCTAGCAAAATTATTCATTACTATTCATCAATACAACTTATACTTAGCCAAATTTGAGTAAAATAAATGATATTTTATTCAAGGTGCTAATCATGGAAGACAAATGGCTTACTGTCAACGAAATATGCGAATACCTGCACACTACAAGAGATACAGTTTATAAATGGATTGAGCAAAAACAAATGCCTGCAAATAAAGTGGGTAGAAAATGGCTTTTTAGAAAAGATGAAGTTGATGCATGGGTAAAAAGCGGTAAAGCTGCGGATGAGAAGTAAACTATGAGTACAAATGATATAAACCAAAACCCAGAACAATTTGCAAGAGACAACATAGATAAGTTACTACGAAATGCAGGTTGGACAATACAAAGTGCCAAAAAAATCAACTGGAACGAATCACTTGGAATTGCTATAAAAGAGTACCAAACAGATGTAGGACCAGCTGATTATGTTCTTTTTGTAGATAGAAAGCCTGTTGGAATTGTTGAAGCAAAAAAAGAAGATGTTGGACAAAATCTCTCAACTGTAGAAGAACAATCATCTGGCTATGCTAATGCCAAACTAAAATATTTAAACAACGACCCTTTACGATTTGTCTATGAAAGTACGGGAGCACTTACAAGATTTACAGACTATCAAGACCCAAAACCAAGAGCTAGAGAAATATTTAGCTTTCATACTCCCAAAACTTTACTTTCATGGTCAAAACAAGACAAAACTCTAAGGGGAAGATTTTTTGATATTCCTGAGCTAGAAACTGATGGTTTCAGACCAGCTCAAATCAAAGCCATTAGAAATCTTGAAAGCTCATTTAAACAAAACAAACCAAGAGCACTTATACAAATGGCTACAGGAGCAGGTAAAACATTTACAGCAGCTTCATTTATCTATAGACTTCTAAAGTTTGCAAAAGCCAATAGGATACTTTTTCTTGTAGATACAAAAAACTTAGGAGAACAAGCAGAACAAGAGTTTATGAAGTTTGTCCCACAAGATGACAATAGAAAATTTACAGAGCTTTATAATGTTCAAAGACTTAGTTCAAGCTATATAGCAAGTGATGCACAAGTGTGTATCTCAACTATTCAAAGACTTTACTCTATCCTAAAAGGTGAAGAGCTAGACGACAAAGCCGAAGAAGAAAACCCAAACGAATCAAGCTGGAAACCTAAAGAGCCACTGCCAGTGGTGTACAATGAAAAATACGGTATAGAAACTTTTGATTTTATCGTTATAGATGAGTGCCACCGATCTATCTATAACCTTTGGCAACAAGTATTAGACTACTTTGACTCATACCTCGTAGGGCTTACAGCTACACCTGATAAAAGAACATTTGGATTTTTCAATGAAAATGTAGTGAGTGAATACACCTATGAAGAATCAGTAGCAGATGGAGTAAATGTACCTTATGATGTCTTTGTAATCGAAACAGAGATAACAAAAAACGGTGCAAAGATAGAGGCAAAAGAGCTCATAGAAAAAAGAGAAAAACTAAGCCGAAGAAAAAGATGGGAGCGAACAGAAGAGGAAGAAGTTTATACAGCTAACAAACTTGATAAAGATGTGGTAAATCCAAGTCAAATAAGAAACATCATCAAAGCCTACAAAGAGAACTTACCAAAAATATTCCCAAACCGTATAGATGAAAATGGTGAAATGGAAGTACCAAAAACACTAATATTCGCCAAAACAGACTCCCATGCAGATGACATCATCAAAATAGTTCGTGAAGAGTTTGGAGAGGGAAATGACTTCTGTAAAAAAGTAACCTATAAAATAGATGAAGACCCAAAATCAGTTATCAACAAATTTAGAAACAACTACAACCCTCGAATAGCAGTCACAGTAGATATGATAGCCACAGGAACAGATATCAAACCTCTTGAAGTGTTGCTGTTTATGAGAGATGTAAAAAGTACCAACTATTTCCAACAGATGATAGGAAGAGGAAGCAGAACTATCAACAGTGATGACTTACAACAAGTATCACGCATGGCAAAAGTAAAAACTCACTTTGTGGTAGTAGATGCCATAGGTGCTACAAAGTCTAAAAAAACAGATAGCCGACCACTAGAGAGAAAACCATCAGTGCCAATGAAAGATTTACTTGGAGCCGTGCTTATGGGTGCAACAGATGAAGACCTCTTCACCTCACTTGCAAACAGACTTATAAGGCTAGATAAGCAAATAACCGAAGATGAAAAAGAGAAAATCATAGAACTAAGTGATGGCAAAAGTATCAATCATATCATCAAAGACCTGCTCAATGTCTATGACCCTGATGTACTAGAGAGTGTACCACAAGATGAACTTATAAAAGAGGTGCAAACAACTTTTAATGGAGAGTTAAACGACTACCTTGAAAATGTACGAAAAGTGCATGAACAAATCATCGATGTGGTTAATCTTGATACTGTACTCGTGGCTGATTGGGACAAAGACTCTAGCGATAAAGCAAATGAAATCATCACAGAGTTTAAAGACTACATAGAAGAGCATAAAGATGAGATAACAGCCCTTAAAATCTTCTATAACGAACCACATAGAAGAAGAGAACTCACATCAAAGATGGTAAAAGAGCTACTTACAAACATCAAAACAAATAAACCTCGCCTTGCTCCAAGCATAGTCTGGGAAGCATACAGACAACTAGAAGAGACAAACCCACAAAGCCCAAAAAGTGAGATAATAGCTCTAGTATCAATCCTGCGACGACTCACAGGACTAGATACTAAGCTCACTGGCTTCGACCTAACAATAGATAAAAATTTTCAAAAATGGGTCTTTGGAAAACAAGCTGGAAGCTTAAAATATAGTACAGAACAAATGGAGTGGTTACGGATGATAAAAGAGCATATATCAACTAGCTTACATGTAGAGATTGATGACTTAGACTATACACCATTTGATGCTCAAGGTGGAAGAGGAAAAATGTGGCAACTTTTTGGAGAAGAGATGAATAAAATTATAGATGAACTTAATGAAGCGTTGGCGGCTTAGATGAGAAAAAAATGGACAACAGTAAAATATAAAGATTTTTTAGATTATATACAGCCGACTAATTATCTTGTAAGTAGCACAGATTATGATGACAGTTACAAGACACCTGTTCTAACTGCTGGTAAAACTTTCATACTTGGTTATACAAATGAAAATGAAGGTATATTTGAAGATACACCTGTAATTATATTTGATGATTTTACTACAGCATCAAAATATGTTAATTTTCACTTTAAAGCAAAATCATCGGCTATGAAAATTTTAAAACCAACTTCTGAACTTGTAAATCTAAAGTTTATCTTTTATTCAATGCAGATGAATCAAATTAATACAGATACACATAAAAGATATTGGATTTCTGTTTATGCAGAACATGAGTTATTAGTACCTCCACTCCTTGAACAAAAAGCAATCGTTGCAAAAATAGAGCAACTCTTTTCAGAGCTTGATAATGGCATAGCAAATCTCAAAACCGCTCAAGCAAAACTCAAAATCTACCGCCAAGCGGTACTTAAAAAAGCTTTTGAGGGAGAGCTCACATGTGAGTGGAGAGAAAAACAAACCAATCTTCCAACAGCAGATGAACTACTAGAACAGATAAAAAAAGAGCGTGGAGTTCACTACAAACAACAACTTGAAGAGTGGAAAGAAGCTGTAAAAGAGTGGGAAGATAATGTGGAACAAGGAGTGAAGCCTAAAAAACCACAACCTTATAAGCCTATGATAGATGAAGATAATGAAACTAATGCATTAAATACAGTATTGCCTGAAAATTGGGCTTATCATAAACTTGGTGAAATATACGAAGTGTATATCGGTTCAACTCCTAGCCGAAAAATGCCATTATATTGGAATGGCGATATAAATTGGGTAAGTAGTGGTGAAGTCGCATTTAAAAATATTATTAGAACAGAAGAAACTATTACCGAAGATGGACTTAATAACACTTCAACTAATGTACATCCAATTGGCACGGTTATGTTAGCAATGATTGGAGAAGGTAAAACAAGAGGACAAGCAGCCATATTACAAATTGAAGCTTGTCATAATCAAAACACAGCAGCTTTAAGAGTAAACCAAAATTGCCTTTCTTCAAAACTACTTTATAACTTTTTCCATTATACATATCAAGAAACTAGAAGAATTGGCTCTGGTAATAATCAAAAAGCACTCAATAAAAATAGAATTTCAAATATGCTTATGCCTTTGATGTCGTTTGAAGAACAAAAAGTAATAGTTCAAGAAATTGAGTCAAAACTTAGTGTCTGCGATAAAATAGAAGAGACCATCAAAACATCACTAGCCAAATCAGAAGCCTTGCGACAAAGTATCCTTAAAAAAGCTTTTGAGGGGAAACTCCTAAATGAGCAAGAGCTAGAAAATATCAAAAATCATCCTGAATATGAAACTGCGGAAGAATTACTAGAAAGAATTAAAAAAGAGAGAGATAAATAATGAATGAATCAAATAATGCATCAAGTGTAGTAAGTAAAGTTTGGGGATTTGCCACTATCCTAAAAGATGATGGTGTGGGGTATGGAGATTATTTAGAACAGCTTACCTATTTACTCTTTTTAAAGATGGCAGATGAGTATAGCAAACCACCTTATAATAGAAAACTCAATATCCCGAAAGGGTATGGATGGGAGAGTTTGACAGAAAAAAGAGGAGCAGAACTAGAAGTTCATTATAGCGAGCTACTTCGTGAACTATCAACGGCTAAAGGCATTCTTGGTCAAATCTTTACCAAAAGTCAAAACAAAATCCAAGACCCTGCAAAACTTTATAAAATCATAGATATGGTCAATCGCGAAAACTGGTCGATGTTTGGAAGTGACCTAAAAGGGAAAATCTACGAGGGATTACTTGAAAAAAATGCAGAAGATACTAAAAGTGGAGCTGGTCAATACTTCACCCCAAGAAGCCTTATTCAAGCGATGGTGGAGTGTGTAAGACCCCAGCCAAATAAAAGCATCACAGACCCGGCATGTGGAACGGGCGGGTTCTTCTTGGCAGCTTATGACTACATAGTAAAAAATCATGACTTAGATAGAGAACAAAAAGAGTTTTTGAAAAATAAAACTTTCTACGGAAATGAGATAGTAGCAAACACAAGAAGAATGGCTTTGATGAACCTCTTTTTGCATAATATCGGGGAGATAGATGGAGAGAGCTTTATATCTCCAAATGATGCTCTTATAGCCGATGAGGGGAAAAGATTTGATTATGTCCTAGCAAATCCACCATTTGGTAAAAAAAGCTCAATGACCTTTACAAATGAAGAGGGAGACCAAGAAAAAGAAGACTTAGTTTACAATCGTCAAGACTTTTGGGCTACAAGCTCAAATAAACAGCTCAATTTTATGCAACATATCAAAACACTACTCAAAACTACAGGACAAGCCGCAGTAGTATTACCTGATAATGTTCTCTTTGAGGGTGGAGCTGGAGAGACTGTAAGAAAAGAACTTATGAAGACTACAGAGCTTCACACAATATTAAGACTACCTACTGGAATATTTTATAAACAAGGTGTAAAAGCAAATGTACTGTTCTTTGACAATAAACCTGCTAGTAAAGAGCCTTGGACAAAAGAGGTGTGGATATACGACTTTAGAACAAATATCCACTTCACACTAAAGAAAAACCCTATGAAGCTTGAAGATTTGCAAGACTTCATCAAATGTTATAACCCAACAAATAGACACAACAGAGAAGAAACATACAGCGAAGAAAACCCAGAGGGAAGATGGAGAAAGTTCAAATACGAAGATATCATCACAAGAGATAAAACAAGCTTGGATATCTTCTGGCTAAAAGATAAAAGTTTAGCAGATTTAGACAATCTTCCTGATCCTGATATTTTGGCAAATGAGATTATTGATGATTTAGAAGCTGGATTAGAGAGTTTTAGAGAAATTGTTGGTGTGGTTGGGGAGTAATAGTGCAAAAAAGAGATTTTGATATGAAAGTTATATTTAGAATTTGGAGAAGTAAATGAATTATAGTGAAAATGATAAAAAATTATTTTATGAAGTTTTTTCTTCAAAAGGAAAAAATAGTTGGACTATTGCATATAAAAAGCAATATGTTTATTTTGTACAACAAAGTGTAGATATTTCAAATAAAAAATTAGCAGAAAATATTGTAAATGAAGATACTTCAAAAATATTTGAAGAGATAATAAAATACGATAGCGATTTAAAACTTTTTAAACAATTTTTAAAATCTCATGAAATATATGCTAGAAAATCTATAGAAATTCATAAATTTGAAATGACCCATGACGAAAAAGCTTTAGTTAGTTCTTTAGATAACATCCCTTATGACTATAAAATTCCTGATGGATGGACACCTATTGAGTTCTTTAAATCTGGAGAAGAAGTAATTATAACATTAGCAAAAGGTGCTTTTCATGCAGCTAATGTCACATTTGATGAAAATAAATTTGATGCTGATATGTGGAAGCAACTAACCAATAATGTACTAAATTTAACAGATAATAAATATAGTACTTTACGGTCAATTAAGACTGAACTTATGGAAGAAACAAGAGTGATTTCAAAAGTAAAATTCGATTTACAAGCTAATACTTTAGAATTAGGAATGGATTATTCTTATATTCAAAATGATGGGAAAAAAGCTTCAAAAATTCAACATGAAGAAGACAAAGAAATAATTACAAAAGAGATAGGGAAAATTTTATGTTTAAGTGATGAGAGAATAGAACTTATTCAAAACAACTTTGAAACTCAAGAGAATTCAATATTTACAAAAAATGTATTTAATAAACTATTAGACTTAAAAAAGGATGATTTGATTATTGTTCCTACAAAACATCATTTTTATAGAGAAGATACGACTGTAGATGAATATAGTGAAAAAGCAATAATTAGTCAAGATAAACAAAAACTTTCTGATATAGAAAAGAAAGTAAAAGAATATTATTCAAAAAATGGTACTTTAATAGGTTTTTTTGAGGAGTATCAAGAGCATAACACATCAAAGCCAGAAATTACAGAACGACTAAAAAAGAATGCTGAAACTACTAAATTTCATGCGTATGCTATTTTGATTAGAAATATTTCAGAATTTGAAAAAGATTTAAATGAAGATAAAATGAAAGGTAAAATGATTGATAGCATTACTTTTGATTTTGATGTCAATGATAAAAAAATAGAAATTACAAATAATAATTATACGAAGGAAATTTATGAAGCCCTCATTTCTAAAATTCTTGAATTTTCTGAATAAAATTAATTTAAGTCAGGAAAATATAGATAAATTACATCAGTTATTATTCACAACTCCAATGAGTCATAAATTGGATATAGACAAACTGAAAATAAAACTAAATATTCCAGAAAATTATGCAGAAAAAATATTTAGATTATTAATTGAAACATCTGTATTAGATTTAGAAATATTTGAGTGTCATGAATGTGGAGTAAAGATTATATCAATAAGTAATAATTGCAGTGAATGCAATATAGAAATAGATAATAGCAATTTTTATGTAAATATTGATGGTTTAGTAGATCAAAACAGTACAAAGCTCATTCAATCTAAATATTTTGAATCAAAAAAAGCTGAAATTATTGCTAGAGAATGGGATGAAAAAAAATATTTATCTTATGTACTTATTGATTTAGTCGATTCTGAAAAAGTTCAAGAAATTTTGCATGATCAAGATTATGCTATTTTTTTAGAGGAAATTAGAAATATTATTAAATATCATGCTTTAAGTCGATTGTCTGGAGAATATTTAATTTTAGGGGAGATAGGAGATTGCACAAAAATAGCTTTTACACAAAAAGATGATGTGATAACTTTTTTTAAAAATTTCTCAAAAGAACTAGATAACAAAATTTCAAAAAGTAAAATTATCCAAACATATTTAAAACAATTAGAGCATTTTCCTAAATTTAGTGGGATTGTAGATACATTACCTTTACCTAGCACAAGTTCAGGTTTTTTATCTCCTAAAAATATTATAGTTGTTACTCTAAACGGTTCAATAGATTTTAATTCAAAAGCTTTAACAGGCTTATTTAGATTGGATAGTGGTGCAAAAGTAAATAAAAATCTTGCATTTAAAAAACATAATACTTCTTTATGGATGGGTGAAAATTTCATTAAAGAGACTGAGTATCAAAAGCTAAATACAGTTGATATTGAAGTAGGCAAACATAATAAAATTACAAAAAAAACTGCTTTAGTTTTGTTTGCTAATAGCATAGAAAATGTCATAGAAAATCCAATTGATTACATAAATGTATAAAGAAATGAAAATTAATTAATGGTAAATATTAATCAAAGAAAACTAACAAAAATCAGGTATAAAAATGGGTGATATTCAATTAAAAAATTATGACTATGATATTGCTTTGTCTTTCGCAGGTGAAAATAGAGATTATGTTGAAGAAGTTGCTCAAACTTTAAAAATTTATGGCGTTCGAGTTTTTTATGATAAATTTGAAGAACATACACTTTGGGGTAAAAATTTAATAGACTATTTACAGGAAATCTATAAAAATAAAGCAAAATATACTGTTATGTTTATATCAGAACATTATGCAAAAAAAGCTTGGACTACTCATGAAAGAAAATCTATGCAAGAAAGAGCATATCGAGAGTCAGAAGAGTATATTTTACCAGCAAGGTTTGATAATACTGAAATACCAGGACTTTACTCGACAGTTTCTTATATTGATTTGAATTTTAAAACACCTTATGAATTTACAAAAGTGATCTTACAAAAGATTGATTGGCAAACTAAAAATAGATGGTTCGGAAACTGGGAAATTGAAAGTAGTGCTTTATGTTATGGAGGAATTCTTAAAATCACAAATGTTTATGATAATTCTTTCGATTTTAACTTGACAGTGATTCATGGTTCTCATGTGGGTGATTTAGATGGTAAAGCGACTATACTTTCTGGTAACGAAGCTCAATATATTTCTAATGATGCTTATAATAAAGATGGCAAATGTGTAATAACATTTACTAAATTTAATGATGTTATTCAAGTACATGAGAATTTAGGATGTAGAAGTTTCCACGGCATGCGAGTTATGTATGATGGAGATTACAAATTAAAAAAAGATGTATTTTACGATAGGGTTGAATTGAATGATGTTTTACTTTCTAAAATACATGATGAGCTTACAAAAAAATATTTTGAAGAGTTTTTGAAATGTATTTGTGATATTCATATTGAAGATAATTTAGACCCTTTTGATGCAAATGTAATAACAACTGGTGTAGCTGGCATGTACACAATTTATGAAGCAATTTTAATATATACAAATACAAACGAAATTTACGGTGCTTTTTTACATGATGATGGAAAAGTTTATTATTTTACATCTGATATTAAATATAAAAATGACAAACCAAAAACAATTAAAAAATGGTTGGAAAAATTTGATACAAGAGAAATAGTTTTGATAAATAAGCTTGGAGAAATAATAAATGGCTAAAAAATCATACTATGAATTACTTAGTGAAATCTCAAAAGATGAACTATTTGATGGTTTACTTGGATATGGTTTATTTGCAGAAAAAATACCACCTTTTTTAACTGCTGAGAATTTTTTGGATTTTTGTAAAACACCTCCAGCTAGATTTACTTTTGATAACTCTGAAAAAAAGTATATTTATTATGAAAGTATCAGAAATATAAATGTACCTAGAATTTTAGCTATTCCTAATCCAATTGCTTATCATAATCAATGTAAAGTTTTGTCTGATAATTGGGATAAATTGCTTGAATATTTTCAAAAACAAACATTGAACCAAGAACATAGAGTAAGTAGGATTCATATAAGAAAAATAGATGATAGTTTTAAAGTATTTAATACATGCTATCAAGACCTAGATGATATTGATTTGGACGATTATCCAGTATTAATACAAAATCATCTTTTTGAAATGAATCATAAAAATTTTTGCACAGATGATTATCCTGAGCCTAACTTGTTAATTGGAAAACGGTATGTGGTAAAGGCAGATATATCAAATTGCTTTCCAAGTATTTATACACATTCTTTATCTTGGGCATTGGTAGGTAAAGAAGAAGCTAAAAAGAAATCAAAGCCTATGGATAGTCATGAGTGGTTTGATCAAATTGATAAAACTACTAGAAACTTGAAAGATGGTGAAACACATGGTATTTTAATAGGGAGCCATGCTTCTAATCTTATATCAGAAATAATTTTAACCACTGTTGATAAAGCATTGTATGAGCATAAAAATGAATATAGATATATTCGTAATATTGATGATTATACTTGTTATGTTGAAACAAAAGAAAAAGCAGAAGAGTTTTTAGTGGATTTATCTGCAGAGTTAAAAAAATACGGCTTAATGCTCAATCATAAAAAAACTGAGATTTTAAAATTACCTTTGGCTTCAACAGAGAATTGGGTTAGAAAATTAAACTCTTTCATTTTTTCCAATGATGATAAATTGAAACTAAGTGAAGTAAGAGCTTATCTTGATATTGCACTTGATTTGATGTTTCATAATAAAGAAAATAGTGCTATTTTAAATTATGCAATCAAAGTTTTAGCAAAAAAAGAGATGACAGTAAATGCAAAAGATTATTTTATAAAAACGGTTCATCATTTGGTGTTATTGTATCCATATTTATTACCTTTACTTGATGATAAGATATTTACTGCTTTTTCAATTGATAAGTCCAAAATAGAAAAAATTTCACAAGATTTATTTCAACTTGGAAACTCTAAAAAACTTTATGAAGCGATGAGTTATGCTCTATTTTTTAGTTTGAAATATGATTTTTTACTTATTGACAATTTGTTTGAAAAAGTAGAAAATTCTAATGATGCTATTTTGTTATTATTGGCATATTTACACGATAAAAAATATTTAAATTCTTCTAGTAATTTTAATCGCACAACTATTGGTAAAAAGTATAGAGATTTGGCAAATACACTTAAAGATGATATTGATGAGTACTGGATTTTTGTATATGAAGTTTTGAATGCTGGATTATGTGACAATTGGCAAGTAATGAAAAAAGCTAAAATTACTTTCATTAGAAGTGAGTTTTTATAATGGCAAATCTCAACTTTAATCAAAAACAACTGTTTGAAAAACTTTTTGACAGAGGTGGATATGTATTAAATTTTACAGATAGAACTTTTAGTGAATTTTTCAAAGATTTTCATGTCAATATAGATTCTAAAAAATATTATATCCATGGTACTTCAAAGATGAAACGACTAAGAGCGTTTTGGGAACTTGAAAATGATAAGATGGTGGGAAGTGTATTAAAAGGACTTTTAGAACTAGCCAGTCAAACTGAAACAATAGAGGATAAAGATAAAATTTTAGCTCTTGGTTATATAAACACTTTACTTGGTATTACAAATAAAGAACCTATTCTCAATAAAGAACTTACGGAAAATGAATTTTTAAAACAAGAGTTTTCTAAAGTTGATTTATCATCATTGGGATTAGATTTCCAATTTGAAGAAGTAATTAATCAAAGACTTGATGAGATAAAAAAATCTCTTCATAGTGAAGCTTCTCTTGCTGTAATTTTTTTATGTGGTAGCACTTTAGAGGGATTATTGCTTCATATAGCAACTCAAAATCCACAAAAATTTAATACATCAAAATCTGCACCAAAAGAAAAAGATGGAAAAATCAGAAAGCTTACAGAGTGGACACTTGATAATCTTATCAATGTAGCTTATGAAACAGGTTATATTCAACTCCACATTAAAAATTATAGTCATAGCCTGAAAGAGTTTAGAAATTATATTCATCCAAGACAGCAAGCAATGCAAAATTTTAATCCAAATAAACATACCGCAGAAATCAGTTGGAAAGTTTTACAAGCTGTTATAGCTGATTTGACAAAGAGTTGAGAATGAGCAATTTGTTTGATAACTTTGAAGTTGAAAAATTAGATACATTTATAAATACACTTCTAAATGGGCATTATCTCAAAGTTAATGAGAAAGAATATTTTTTTGAAGAAGTTGAATTATATTTTAATTCAATTGAACACAGAGATTGTAGTGTAATAAAAAGAATTCAAAAAGCTGGTGAAATATTTTTTCATAGTTATGGTTTTGATATATGTTTTGATAGCAACGAAGTTATGTACGGAGGAGTATTGATTCGATCTTTACTAAAAAAGGAAAGTGATAAGCCTATGAATGGACCTAAAAATTGTTTACTTGAAATATTAAATACTCATACGGAAAATAGTTTGAAAATAGAATTAAAACAATGTGAAAAAAATCGTAATTTAAAACTTTTGAAAAGTAAACGAATAAAAGGCATATGCAAAAAAGATAGTAAAGATGAAGAATTTTATAGATATACAACAGTCCAAAATAAAGACTATATAACAAAGAATGGTAGCTATAATTATAAGAAAAAAACCAATAATTTAGTACATATAGAGGTAAATTAATTATGATAGATATTGATAAAAAACTCGAACAATTTTTAAGTACAAATGATGAAAATGAGATTTTAGAGTACAAAGAAGCGAAAAATCAGTATGATTTTGACAAAATTGGCAAGTATTTTAGTGCACTTTCAAACGAAGCAAATCTCATAGGCAAAAGTGAAGCATGGCTCGTGTTTGGTATCAAAGATGATAAAAGTGTAGTGGGTACCAACTTTAGAGCTGATACAAAATCACTTCACAACCTAAAAGCAGAAGTTGCCAACCATACCACAAATAGAATCACTTTTAAAGAGATATACGAAACTGAGCTAGATGGTAAAAGAGTCGTTTTATTTCAAATACCATCAGCTCCGCTTGGTCTTCCTATAGCTTGGAAGGGTCATTACTACGGAAGAGATAGCTCAGAACTTCAACCGCTCAATCTTGAAGAGTTAGAGAGAATCAGAAGCCAAAATAGTGATTTTGACTGGAGTATCCAAATATGTGAAGATGCAACAATCGCGGATTTATCAAGTGAAGCGATACAAAAAGCAAGGGAGCTTTATACGATAAAAAATCCAAAACTAGCTGATGAGATAAAAGCTTGGGATGATACTACTTTTTTAAATAAAGCAAAGATAACTATCAAAGGTAAAATCACAAATACTGCAATATTGCTTCTTGGTAAAAGTGAATCAGAATATTTGCTATCTCCTGCGGTTGCTCAGATTAGCTGGATATTGAAAGACAAAGATAATATTGCAAAAGATTATGAGCACTTCACTTGCCCATTTATTTTAAGTCTTGAAGCAGTTTATAACAAAATCAGAAATTTAAAGTACAGATATATGGATGGAAATTCTTTGTTTCCACAAGAAGTTGAAAGCTATCATCCATTTATAATAAGAGAAGCACTCAATAACTGTATCGCTCATCAAGACTATACAATGGGTGGAAAAATCAATGTAGTGGAGTTTGAAGATAGAAAATTAGTTTTTGCAAACAAAGGGGCATTTATCCCTCAAACTATTGAAAATGTTCTAAAAACCGATGCCCCAGAAATAAAATATAGAAACAAATTCTTAGCTCAAGCGATGATAAATCTAAATCTTATAGATACTATAGGTAGTGGGATTGTAAAGATGTTTACAATTCAAAGTAAGAAATACTTTCCACTTCCTGAGTATGAGCTTTCAAATGACTCTGTAAAAGTAACTATAGAGGGAAAAGTGCTTGATATGAACTATGCTTTAAAACTAGCCACAATTCCTGAACTTTCTTTGGAAGAGATTATTTTACTTGATAAAGTGCAAAAAGAGCATAGCCTAAATGCTGATGAAGTCAAAGTTTTAAAAGCAAAAAATCTCATCGAAGGGAAACGGCCAAATTTACATATATCATCAAATGTGGCGAAATATACAAATCAAGAGGATGAGTATCTTAGGCTAAAAGGTATTAATGATGAATATGCAAAAAAAATGATGATAGAATATTTGAAAATCACGAAAAAAGCCAAGAAGTCAGATTTTATAAAAGCTCTGTTGGAAAAACTACCAGATGTACTTACAACAGAACAAAAACAAAACAAAATTAAAAACTACCTACAAGAACTCAGGAAAGATGGCTTGATAGTAAATAGTGGAAAATATTGGGAAATGGCTAAAAATTAGGATAAAAAAATATTTTAGCCGTTTTTTAGCCGTTTTTATCCCTAAACTACTGGCTGACAAGGACTAAAAAGTAGCATTTTTAGGATATTTGAGCATAAAATGGAATAAATAGAAATAGCTAAACAGAAAAAAACTTAGCCATTTTTTTATACCACTGTCGGAACCAAAAAAATATTAATATTGTATTTTAGACAAAAAAATAATAAAATAAAAAGAAGATTACAGTGATGAGGGACTATGTTGGGACTAAGTAAGGACCAAGTTCATAAGTTACAGCAAAGAATATACAAAAGTTAGTTGCTAATTTTATTTCTCAGCCCTCAAGAACTAGCAGAGTCGCTCCTGTCTTAGGGCTTGATATTCAAAGCAAATTTTACCAAATTTTAGCTCAAATTTCAACCAATTTGCACTCCATAATTTTCAGGCTTAATATTAAAATGTGATGCAATTTTTTGATACATTAGCTCATTTACTTCACTTAAAATTCCTTCGCTTTGTTCATCCATGATGTTGTCTTTGATGTCATAGGCGAATAGGAGGTTGTTTTCTTCATCTAGTTTTACAGCTGTTAAATATTCTTTAATTATAAGCATTTTTGTTTCCTTTTTTTTGAAGATATTTTACAAAAATATGAGTTTTTGTCAAGATTTAGCCACCTAAATAATGCTCTGTAATACCTGCTCGATTATGCTTCATTTCATAGCTGACTTCTTGAAGTGACTGGGCATAAGAGTATCCAGCTTTGGCATATTCAAGCATTCTTCTTTTTGCAAAATTCCATCGTAAACCATGACTTGCTTCTGGGGCTTCATCCGATAAAAGTGCAGATTGTTTGATATCTTCATAATAAGCTTGACGGTTGATTTTAAATTTTGGATGCAAAGATAGATAATTTTCTAGTTCGTTATAAGTTTCAAGTGATATTAAAACTTCTCCCTCTTTGCCACCTTTTTCTTTTGTAAAGATAATCCCTTTTTGAGTATTTGTGATAGTATCTATTTTAGTTCCAAGAAGTTGTTCAGGCTTAATAAGTGCCACACCTTCAATTCTTGCACCACCCTCATATTGAATTTTTGCTGCTAATTTATGCAGCGGATTGTTGAGACTTTCAATTAAAAGTAGTGGATTTTTATAGGCACGGTTATGATAATTGTTAGCCACATATTTTAAATTTCGTGCTTCATCTAAAAGAGTTTGGCGGATTGAAAAATCATACTTTCTAATCTCATTATGAATATTTTTTGCGAAGAGTTTTAGAGCAATTTCAAGTTTACCTAGTGCTGCACTTATTTTCTCAAGATATTGTTTTGAGGGGTAGTATTCTATTTTATAATCCATATATGCATGGATATGTTGTGATTCTATTTTTTCAAAATCTTTTATACCCCAATGCTCTTTTAAATAGTTAAAAAAGTTGTTCCAAATACTTCTATAACTCTCCATAGTTTTATAGCTTGCAATCTTTTGAAAATGCTCATGGTTTGGATTGATTCTATCCTCTTTTTTAGCACCAGATTCAAAGATTTGTTTGGCTAGTTGTGAGCTTTGATAGTAAACACTTCCTCTCAAAAAAACTATCCTTTATTAATTTTAGTTTTGATAGTTTCAGCCTCTATCATAGGCAAAAAATTGTTTAGTCAATCTGCATTTATTTTTCGATTTTTGCATCTAAATCGCTAACATTTTGTACAATACCAGTTAGAGGTAAAAACTTATAATATATTTTAAAACTTGTACTAGCAGGTCAAAGCTTGCCACTCTTCTTTGATTTTTGGTAGTGCAAAAAATTTCTAAATCAAAGGAAATCAAAATCTTTTGACGCTCTTTTGGTTGAGATGGTACAGAATACTCGTAAGTGATTCTTGAGCTCCACCTAATCAGTTTTTTTAAATTGATATACGAAAATATAGCATGAAAAATTGTTCAATATTTATTATGAAAAAAATTTGTAAAAGTGATTGTTTTTTCCAGTTTCTATTTTGTTGAGGGAAGTATTTGGAAGCCCCTTAAAAAAGGAACTTCCTATTAAGAATTTTTGAGTTGTAAAAAACACTATTTTTTACAATGTTTGAACATCATAAAAAACATAAAATTCGCTTATCGTAACTCTAATTTTCGACCTTTTGCATTTTCAAGAATATCGATAATAGTTGATTTGTCAAATTCGTTATATGCTAAGTTTTGAAGTATTTTACTATTGATATTTCTATCTACATCTGTAAAAATCATCCCATCATCAAGTGATGTATAATAATCATTTGTTGAAAAAACAATATTTTTATCAAACACTCTAATCTTACTGTAGCCTACAAGTGCATCAAGCCAAATATTAAGTATCGCTTCAATCTCCACTTCACTAAAATAAATCTTATCTCCAAGTAGTTTTTTTAGCTTTAATGATCTAAGAATATCTCCATTTGGATTTTGTTTCGTAGCATACTCAAATAATTTATTCTCATGTGAACTATTTAATTTGTTATAGATAAATTTCTTCATAAACGACTTTATTTGAGCTAAATCAACTTGTTCACTGATTACTTCATTATCAATAAGTAGAGCCTCTCTAAGAAGATATTTTTTCTTAATGGTATTTGTAAATCTTAGCTCCAACTTTATCATATCATTATTTGACAATGGTATCACCATTATCTCCAACTCATTATTTCCTCTTGTTTCTATAGCTTCATTTAACATCTATTTTCTCCTAAACATTTGCATTATTTTCTAGTTCTTTCCATAGCCCATGTATTGTTGTATGAGCCACCTCAAGCTTATGATATTTGGCAAAGTAAGTTGCAATATCTCTAAAGCTCATGTTTTGTTCTAACTTTAGAGTTCTTACTATCGCCCAATATCCAAGCACCTTTTGTCGTTTTATTTTGGCTTTATTATTTTTGCCTCGAAGTTTTATTGCATTGAGATTTACATTATCAAACTCTTTTGCAACTGAATCTATGGCTAAAACAAGTGATGATAGAGTCAAAATTGCATTATCTACATCACTATGAGCACTTTTTAGTTTGTGAAACAGTTGTTTTTGAAGCTGCAATATTTGTAACTTCGTTTGTAAATCAACCCTTGCAAAGAGTCGTAAGTTTTGATTTTGTATCTCAAGGGAAAATTTTGTGATGATTTCTATGCTTTTTTCATCATCTAAACTCATCTCTGTCCCCTTATGATTTGCACATTAAGTGAATTTGCCATCTTTTGATACAACTTACTTGCATGTACTTTTGAAAGTACAATATCACTTGCTTCATCTTTTAAAAGCATTTGTCCATTTTTATTGACAAATGAGTATGTGGTATCTTCAAATACAACTTTTAGATTTGGATATTCCATTGCGTTTGATTTTAAAACATTGACAAACTCATAATAGGCTTTTTTTCTTCCCTTTTTTTGAGTATTTTTTTTATTACTCTCTTTAGTTTGGTTAGAGTGAGTATTAGTAGCTAGCGGTTTTCCGTTATCGTTTTTACCGACATCAGTTTTTCTCATCTCGGTAAAATCTTTTAAATCCTCACTACTTAATTTCTCATCACTAAATATCCAAAGCTTATTTGAAAATCTTCCTTTTTCTCTTAGCTGTTTTCTAAAAAGATAACCGCTTACTTCAAGCTCTTTGAGTGCATTTGATATGGCTGTTTTTCCATCACTTGCATAATCTTGAAGTTTTTCTTCATAAAAATGCCAATCTTGTGGAAAATGAACCAATATCAAGCACATACCTTTAGCTTTTAAACTTATGGTGTTATCTTTGGCAATAATATTGCTTACCATTGTGAAATTTTTCTTTTTTTGTTGAAGATTAACTTTCATAATCTCATTCCTTGCTCCTTTTTTTCTTTATAAGCTTATAAATTTATTTCCATGGATGTGGAATTTTATAACGAAAAAACGGTTTTGTGATTATCTGTGTCAAATAATCACAAAATGAATTTTTTTAACTATGATTTCAAAAAAAGAAAATTATGGAGATAAAAAAATGGAAGAACTAATACCAAAAAGAATATCATTTTCACTTAAAGAGTTAGAAAGTTTAGGATTTATGAAAGTTTCAACTGCAAAAAAGCTTATTAAAGAAAATAAACTAAAATCTTTTAAAGTTGGAGTGAAGCATTTTATTTTAAGAGAAGAGGTTCTTAGATATATTGATGAAAATAGTTGTGTGTCGCTTTGATTGTTTAGAAGTTCGTAAAATAGGGATTTTATAATGAATAAAAAAGTGGTAGCCCCGGCCGGAATCGAACCGGCACTCCATTGGAATATGATTTTGAATCACACGCGTCTACCAATTCCGCCACGGAGCCATTTTTGTTGTTTTAACAGTAAATTTTATATAAGTTGTGTACCTTTTTTATGTACCCAACATCTAAAAAAGCCTTATTTTAGGGCTTTTAAACCATTTGCACGATAGATTTTGAATCCCTTGTGTCTACCATTTCACCATAGCGGCATTATATAAAACAAAAAAAGGAATTCATTATTAATGAATTCCTTTTTAGAAGAGAGGAGATTATTTACCTGCTACAGCTTCTTTTAAAGCTTTACCAACTTTAAATTTAGCAACAGTAGTAGCTGCAACATCAACAGTTTTGTCAGTTCCTGGAACTTTAGCTGTTCTCGCAGCTCTTGCAGCAGTTGCGAATGTTCCGAATCCAATAAAGCTTACAGATTCATTTTTTACTAATGATTCTGTAATCGTATCTAATACAGCATCAACTGCACCTTTTGCATCTTTTTTAGATAAACCAGCTTTTGCAGCTACTGCGTCAATAAATTCTGCTTTGTTCATGGATGAACTCCTTGTATAAAATTAAATTGGGAAAACTTTATAGTATTTAAGCTTTGAAATAGCTAAAACTTGGGGACTTCTTTAATATTTTAGTAAAAAAATAATCAAAATTGATATTTTTTCATTCAAAAGAGGTTTTTATACTCAAAAGTCGACAAGAATTTTCTAAAATGGCCATTTTTTTTACAAGGGAATTTACATCTCTATCGTAAACATAAGTTCCAATTCCTTTTATAATCATTAGATTATTTTTAGATTCTTTTAAGTATTTTGTAATTTCTAAAGCATTTCTTTTATACCAAGTTGAAAAATCACCTGGATCGTATATTAAAATTTCTCCAAAAGTTGTTTTTCCAAAAAAATCTTCAAAAATTACTTTATCATGTTCAAAAGTGTATGCTGTTGTATAAATTGGCATTCCAAAAGCTATATATTTGGCTTCATGGATATTTGCATATATTGTGGCGTGAATGTGAGACTCTATACTTGCAATATTCCATCTATAATCTTGCTTATTTATATTTAAAGTACAAAGTGATTTTTCATCCATTTTATCAAAAATTGCATCACTTGTATTTATTGTAAAATTGTATTGATCTAACTTTGCAGAGATTGCACCATGATAAATACCAAAAAAGTTTTTACTAAACATTGTTAGGGATAAATCTGAAAGTAACTTTACGACATCTTTATCAATCATTTTAAAAGCCTTGAATATATTTTTAGATATTATACTGCAATTTAAATAAGGACCGTTTTAATGAATATTCCACACATACCTGTTTTATATAATGAAACATTAGAAGCTTTCGTAAATATAGATAATGGGTATATAATAGATTGTACAACTGGATTTGCAGGTCATAGTAGTGGATTATTAGCTTCAAACCAAAACGTAAAATTAATTTGTAATGATCAAGATGATGAAGCTTTAGAATTTAGTAAAAATAGATTAGCTCCTTTTGAAAATAGGGTGATTTTCAATAAAGGTAATTTTGAACATGTTATTGATACTTTTAAAGATTATGAAATAAGAGGTGTTTTAGCTGATATTGGAGTATCTTCTTTACAACTTGATAAATTAGAGCGTGGTTTTGGATTTGATAGTCTTACCTTAGATATGAGAATGAATCAAAATCAAGCTTTAGATGCAGCAACGGTTGTAAATACTTATTCTACAAGTGAACTTGAAAGAGTTTTCAAGGAATGTGGAGAAGTGAGAGAATATAAAAAAGTTGCTTCATTAATTGTAAATAATAGACCATTTACAAGTGCAAAAGAGATTTCAGAACTTTTAAGCAAAAAAATGTCAAAAGGGAAAATTCATCCAGCAACTTTACCTTTTCAAGGAATTAGAATTGAAGTAAATGATGAATTAGGAGTTTTAGAGCGACTTTTTGATTCATTAGAAAAAGCAAAATTTAAAAATTGTATAGTAGCTATCATCTCTTTTCACTCTTTAGAAGATAGAATCGTTAAGAATTACTTTAAAAAATGGACAAAATCATGTATCTGTCCAGAGGGTATTTTTAGGTGTGAATGTGGAAATAATCACGCTTTAGGTAAAATTATCACAAAAAAACCTATAATTCCAACTGCACTTGAGATTAAACAAAATCCAAGAAGTAGAAGTTCTAAACTAAGGATTTTCAAATTTGACTAAGTTAAATTCTCGTAATTCATTAATAATGGTTTTTACACTATTATTTATTGCGTTATTTTTATATTTTCCAAAGATATATTTAAGAAATAATATTTATTACACAAGTAAAGATATAAATAAATTATATGCGCACTATATATCTTTACAAGAAGAAAATACTTTTTTATCTCAACAACTAGAAGATATGAAGTTCAAAAATCAGATTATTGACTCTTTGTTATTTAATCCATTGGATCAGAAGAAATGATAAAAAATCTTATTGAATTTTCATTAAGAAAACCTCTTTTAAATCATTTCATTCTATTTTTTATTTGTTTACTCGCTTTTTTCTCTTATTTTAAAATACCAAAAGAAATTTTCCCTCCTTCTGCTTTAGATGCTGTTGTAATAAATGGCCATTATAGTGGAGCTAGTTCTGAGTTACTTGATAAAATCGCTGTTTCAGATATTGAAGATGAACTTCTTGGTTTAAGTAGTGCAGATAAAATTTCTTCAACAATAAAAAATGGTAGTTTTTCAATAAATGTGGATTTAAAAGATGGTTATAAAGCAAAAGATATTTTAGATGATGTAAAAGATATTATTACAAAAATCAAAACAAATCTTCCCTCTGATATGGATGAACCAACTGTAAAAGCTGTTGAACATGCTTTTCCTTTGATTACAGTTGCTGTTTATTCTAAAAATAATGATTCAAAAGAGTATTTAATTGATATTGCTAAAGAAGTAAAATCAAAAGTAATGCAATTAAAAGATTTATCACAAGTTTCAGTTTTGGGTGAAAGTGATAAAGAGTTATTAATGAGTTTTGATGATGAAAAAATAAATGCTTATGGTTTAACTAAAATCTCTGTTATTAATGCTATTTCAAATTTAAGTTCTATTTTTCCAATTGGAATGATAAAAGATACTTCAAGACACTATTATCTTTCTACTTTTAATGGTGAAAAAGATATAGAAAAAATCAGAAATACTATGATAAAAATAGATGGTAAAACCATATATCTAAAAGATGTAGCAAATGTAAAATATACTTTAGGAGATGTATCAAATATCTCTCACTTTAATGGGAATACAAATATTGCAGTTGGAATAAATAAAGGTTTACAAGGTGATGCTATTGAGCTTGTTAAACAAATAAAACAAGTCACAAAAGAGTTTGAAGCAAAATATACAAATCTAAAATTTGATACTTATATTGATACTTCTATTTGGATTAAAAATAGACTAAATACAGTTGTTTCAAATATATTATTTGGGCTTACTTTACTTTTTATTGCTTTATATTTTTTCATAAATTTAAGAATTGCGATTGTTGTTGCTATTGGAATTCCTACATCTTTTATGATTGGACTTATTAGTGCTGAATATTTAGGATATAGTTTAAATATGCTCTCACTTTTAGGGGCTTTGATTGCTTTAGGAATGTTAGTTGATGAAGCTATTGTTGTGGGTGAAAATATCTACAGACACCTAGAAATGGGGAAAGATAGATTTACAGCAGCAAGGGACGGTGCTATTGAGATGTATCCTGCTGTTTTAACTGCAACTGCAACGACAATATTTGCTTTTTTACCAATACTGTTAATGACTGGTGAAGTTGGAAAATTTATGCAAATACTTCCAATAATGATAAGTATTTTACTTCTTAGTTCCCTATTTGAAGCCTTTTTCTTTTTACCTTTACATGCAAAAGAGATTTTACGAGTAAATAAAGCTGAGAGAAAATCCCATAAAGTTTGGGAGTTTAATTATAATCTTTATGGAAATATTTTAGCTTTTTTATTAAAAGGAAAATATTTTACAATATTTTTAATGATAGGACTTATTGCTGTTTTTTCTGTGATGATATTTAAAACGCAAAAATTTAAATTTATGCCATCTTTTGATTCAACACAAATCTATATAACAGGATCAGTTGGTGTTGGTAAAAAAATAGAACAAACAGAAGCCTTAGTTTTAAATCTTGAAAAGAAGATGTTAAATTCTTTGGATTTTAAAAATAGTATAAGTTCAATTAGTTCTGTAACTGGAATGAAACTTGATGGACAAAATCAACCTCATTATGAGGAATTTTATTTCCATATTTTTGTAAATTTAAATGAAAGAGCAGCTGATAATATATTTGATAAATATATAAATCCATATTTATCTCCCAAATATGACGATTCAAATATGATTAGAACTGCAAGCGCACAGCAAATAGAAGAAGAGTTAAAAAAACTTTTAGATGCAGATATAAAATCCAATAAATTTGAAGATTTAAAAGTATTTGTTCCCCAAGCTGGAATTGTAAAAAATGATGTGGAAATTGCAATTTCAGGTAAAAAAGAAGAGATTATAAATGCAGTAAAAGAGTTAAAAAATACTCTTTCAAAAGTGCAAGGTGTATCAAATATAGCAGATGATTTAATAATTGGAAATTATGAATTAAAGTTTAAAGTTAACTCTTATGGAAATAGTTTGGGAGTTTCTGAAGAGACAATTTTAAATCAATTAAGACCTTTTTATCTAAAAGGAACTTATTCAAAAATGTTTGATGATAAGGGAATTGTTGATGTTATTTTTGAAAGTGCTCACAAAGATGTGATAGATAGTTTAGATACTTTTTCTATAACAACACCATCTAATCAAAAGGTATTGCTAAAAGATGTTGTAGAGTTTATACAAAGCCCATCATATTCTCAGATTTTTAAAGAAAATAATGAACAAATTGTAAGTGTAACAGCCTCTTTAAATAAAATAACTTCAACAGAATTATTTGAAAAAATAGATGATGAGATTATACAATTAAGAAAAAAAGTAACTCTTGATATAAAAGGTGAACAAAAAGAGAATGAAAAAGTTCAAAGGGAAATGGGACAAGCAGCATTAATTGCAATAGTTTTAATATTTATGGCACTTATTTGGATGTTTGATTCTATTGTAATGCCTTTGATTATTCTAAGTACTATTCCTTTGTCAATTCTGGGCGTTTTAATAGGCCATATCATTATGGGAATCAATATTTCCATGCCAAGTTTAATTGGAATGATTGGTCTTGCAGGTGTTATTGTAAATGATGGAATTATTATGATGGATTTTATTAAAAAAGCAAAAAATATAAAAGAGTTACTAGAATATGCAAAAATGAGACTAAGACCTATCTTGTTAACTTCGATAACTACAATTTTAGGACTTTTTACCTTGATATTTTTTGCTTCAGGACAGGCTTTAATTCTTCAGCCAATGGCTGTTTCTTTAGGTTTCGGAATTTTATGGGCTACGGTTTTAAATCTATACTTTGTACCAATGGTTTATAGAATTATATATTTAAGAAAAGCTATTGATTAGTTATAAGCTTTAGAGTTTTTAAAACTCTAAAGCTTATAAAACAACTATTCCTAAAACTCTATTTAAAATATTACTCTCATTTGTATAATCTTTCATACCTTTACCTGGTTCTAAAGTTGTAACAGATGTTCTTCCAATAATATGTCTATATTTATTTCCATCACTATCTTTTAATCTCACACTCCACATATCGTGTAAAACTAAAGGTTCATTATCTTTAAGTCCAATATAAAGCATAATATGACCTTTTAAATATACTAAAGTTGAGAAAGGAACACCATTTTTTCTAATAAACTCTTTTTTCTCATCATTTGTTAATTTTGACATATCAAGATATTTTCCATTTGATATTTGTGATTTTGAATTTCTATGTAAGTATTTTCCAAAAGTTGCGAAATAATCTTGTGTAAAACTTGAACAATCTCTATTATTTAATAATCCACCCCATCCATAAGGTTCATTTATTAATTGTTCTGCAATTTTGATTCTATTTTGAGTATTAAATACAAGTGGCATTGCTTCAACTTCATCTGCATTTAAATTGATATATGAAATACGAGCATTTTGATTATCATCTTTTTTTGCAATAATATATTTATCATTTTCTTTTGGGAAAATAGTAGCAACTTTTACATATTCTCTAAAAATCGGGTCATAAATTGGAAATTTTTCTTTTACTGATATAAAATAATTTGAATTTTTAAACTCTTTTATGAATTTATCATCAACAAAAGCAATACTATTTATCTCAACCCAACCACCAACTGCACTTGATTCCATATAAGCCCAAGCTCTATCTTTTGAAAGGTGAGAAACTATTATTGGTGTATTGATTTTAATTAAAGAGTTTTGATTATAATCAAAAGGAAAACCTTCTCCTGGTTTTGTTGGGTCATAAAACATTGGAGAGTTTGTAGGAAGAACTCTTACATTTGCATTTTTTAACATAATTGCTTTTTTAGGCTCAACATTATATTCATCAAAATTTGAGTTAGCTATTTGTTTATCAAACCATTCAGATGTGGCAATTCGGTGATTTTCTAAATAAACAGTTTTGTTTTTATAAGATTGTCCCCACATAGCTTCAAGTTTAGAGTATGAAACTTTTGATGCACTCCAAGGTTTGAAATATTTATTAAAATAATCAGCAGCAGCTTTGTTTTGATCCATAAAGTCATCATTAGCTTGTTTAGCTAAATTATTGATATCACTATTATTTGCTTGAATAATTGGCTCTTTTATTGAACAAGCAGTAAATAACATCATTGAAGCCAAAAGAAGTAGTAATTGTTTATATTTAATAATCATTTTTATCCTATTAATAAATTTTTTTGTGATTGTACCATTTTATGGGTAAAGATTTTATTCTAAAGATTATAGAACCTTTTTTTTAGTAATTTATAGTTATAGTAAACAAATTATTTAGAGGAAAATTATGTATAAACTTTCAATTAATAAAGATTTATTTGAAAAAATTTTATTAAAAAAAATTAATATTCTAGAAAAAGAGAATAATAATTATTGGAAAAAAGAGCTTCTTGAGCCAAAAATAATTGCTGATAAATTAACATATACGATAAAACAAATAACAAAACTTCTAATTACAAATGGTTTAGGAAGTGACAAACCTCAAATAATAGTCGAGTGTCTAAAAGTTGATTATTCTATTGAAAAAAATGTTTTTGAATTTTATTTAGGAAAAATATTAGAACAAAAAAATACAGATGTTAATGAAAACCAAAAAGATAAAATGATTGAACAGCTTTTAAAAGAGAAAGAAGAGTTGGAAAATATATTAATAGAGATAAAAAATAGTGATATTTTTAATAACTAGAGATAACTCTAGTTATTATTTGGATTATTTAATGATTAAATCTGCAATCTCATTCATTGTAGCTTCATCCATTCCTTTTACTTGTGCCGCCATTAAACCTTTAGTAGCCCCACCATAAGTTCCATCTTGATAACCTTTTAATGCAGCAACAAAGTCAGCTTTAGTTAAATCTTTGATGATTTTTGATTTTCCCATCGCAGCTTTTTCTCCATTTGCACCATGACAAACAACACATTTATCATAAGAACCAGCAAAAGCAACACATGCAGTTAATAACGAAGCAGCAATAACAATTTTTTTCATAGACAATCCTTTTTATTTTATAATGTTATTATAATCAAAATTAGATTAGATTCTATTGACTCATGTCAATAAATTTAAAAAAAATAAAAGAAAATAACCTTTTGGCTATATTCTTTTATTTTGAGATAAGCTCTTTTTTTAGTTCTTCTTTATTGATTCTATTTTTATCAGATGGAATTAAAGGTAAAGATTTTTTATAAATAATTTTTGCAGGAATCATATATGAAGCTAAATGATTTTTTAATTCAAATAAAATTTCACTAGAACTTAATTCATTTCTTCCTGAATATACTAAAACAATCTCTTCTTCAATCTCTTTATTTTCTATAGAAAAAACTGCGCATCTTTCAATTTCTTTGATTTTTTGTTCAACTACTGATTCTATTTCAAAAGGATTTACCCTAAATCCTCTAGTTTTAATCATATCATCATGTCTTGAAACAAAATAAAAATATCCTTCTTCATCTTTATAAACATAATCACCTGTTTTTACAACAATTTCATCGCTTAGTTGACCTTCAAGATTAATTACATTTTTTAAAATATCAATAGATTTAAATCTTTGCGCAGTTACAAGTGGAGCATTCCAGAAACCTTTGTAAATATATCCACCTCTATGGATTAATTCACCTACAACTCTTGGTGGACATTCATTTCCATTTTCATCAATTACATATAATTCTACATCAGGAATTGCTTTTCCAATTGACTCGGGTCTTATTTTTAATTGAGTAGGGTTTAAATAAGTTGATCTAAATGCCTCTGTTAATCCATGCATTGAAAAAAGTTTTGCATTTGAAAAGCATTTTTCTATATCAGTCATCATTTTAGCTGTTAAATTACCACCTGAAGAGGTAATAATTCTTACATTTTTTAATAACTCAGCACTTGGAAGTTTATACATATCTTCATCAAACATTTCAGTTATATTTATAGGCATCAAGGGAAGAACTGTAACTTTATCATTAATAATATGATTGAAAAAATCATTTGGTAAAACAAATCTATGTAGAGCTAAAGTTGCTCTTTTATAAAGTGAACAAAAGATTTGATTTAATCCATAATCAAGATTAAATACTAAAAGTCCTGAAATAATATCATCTTCTTCTAAGTGTAAATATTGAGATACAACACGCGCAGAATCAATTAGATTTCTATGTGAAATAACAATACCATTTGGTTTTCCAGAAAGCCCAAAAGAGTAAGTAATAACAGCATTATCATGTCCATTTACATCACAAATATATGGTTTGTTATAATATTTATAAATTTCTTCAAATGAAGGTAAATCTTTATGAGTAGTTTCATAAGAGATTATATGTCCATCAAATTTTATCTCTTCAATTGATTCAATTTTAATTCTATCAGTAATAATACATTTAATATCACAATCACCAATAATATATTCAACTTGTTCAGGTTTTAAAAGTTTTGTTAGAGGAACTAATACATAATTAGTTGATAAAATTGCAAGTATTGCTATAACTTGGTCAATACTTTTATTTGAATAAAGACCAATTCTACTACCTTTTGGCAAATCAAGTTCAGCTAAATAGTAAGCGATTTGATTTACTTTAGTAAAAAGTTCACTATAAGTTAATTTCTCACTTCCACAAATCAATGCAGTTTTATCTGGGTTTGATACATTTGCATCTTCTATTAATGTTCTAATACAATTTATTGACATTTTTTCCCTTTATTGTTGTGTAATACCTAGTGTCCAAATATCGTAATTTGAATCTAAGATGATAGATGGATGAATATCTGAATTTAAAATTTTTTTATAAAAAAATGAAATAATATCCTCAGCCTCTTCAAAACTTAATACTTTTGTTATACCACCTGTTAATACAATAGATTTTAGTAGATTTAACTTTAATTTTATATATAAAGGATGAGCTTCACTAACTTTGTATAAAACTAAAAAAATTGCTAGTTGCATTAAAATTCGTAAACTTTTTGGTGAATCTTCATTAAAAATATTTTCTGTAACTTTTAAATATTCTAATAATTCATAAACAAACTCATTGTTTTTAGCTGCAAATATTAAAGATTCTTTTGATTTAAAAACTCCTAGTTTTTTAAAAACTAATCTATCATATTCATTCTCTGTAACCATATTATCCATAGATAAATCTTTAGAGTAGTGAATATCAGTTGTAGCTCCTCCAATATCTATTAGAATAAATGGATTAACAGCTGCAAATTTACTATCTATATAAGGTAATGTTTTATTTACAATATATGGAGTTGAAAATATTTGATTTGAAGTTAAATCATATAGATGTTTTATATCTTCTTTACCTTCAATATCAGCTTGATAAAGGTTTGTTAGATAGTTTTTTAAAGGCTCTTCAACAACATGTAATTTGTTGTTTATAATATTTTCTACAACTACTAAATTTTGAATATTATCACTTAAAAACTCAGCATCTTTTGTTGTTCCTGCAAATACAATATTTGAAAATCTAAGATTTTCTAAATAGTTAAATAATTTATGGTCAAATACATTATCAACACTATTAATTCCACCAACAACAATTACTACATCAATTAAATCACTTGGAATTGAAGATGTCTCAATATCTTGGTATAAAACAGTATTAATAATATTAATTCCAGAATTATAAGCAATATTTGTTGCAAATTTTAATGAAAAAGAGTTTGTAATTCCAATAATTAATGTTGTTAATCCACCATTTGCAGATGAACAGATAAATACTTCATCTTTTTTAAATTTTGAGATAGTCTCTGAACATTTTGATAATAAATCATCATAAATATCTTTATTGAAATCTCTAAAATGTTGCTCAACTTGGTTGTTTGCACAAACTTTAAAATATGTACTTCCTACATCTATTAATAATTTATTTTGGCTCATTGCATAATTCCTATATCATGGATTATATCGTTTACTATTGATGAAGCATCTTTGTTTAAGTCACATTGTGCCTTTTCATATTCAAAACATCTATCACTAATTGGAAGATTTCCTTTTTTGATAATTCTGATGTTTTTATTTTTATCTCTTACAGTTACTACTTCATTGTGATTGATAATATGTGGAGAATATGGAACATCAATGATTCCTGATTTTATACAGTTAAATACTTTTCTCCATAAAGTGTCAGCTTTATCGTTAAATACAGCTTCCATAATAGCCATTACTTCACTTGTTACTATCTCTTCTTCTTGTTCATCTGTAATGTTTGGAATACCTTGTAACATTCTTAGAGTATATTGTGTATTTGCAACTGTTTTTGCATTTGATTCACGTGTAGGAATACCAAAAGCTTCATCTCTTGTTTTTGTGATGATTTTATCAGCTCGCACCATTGACGCAATTACAGTTGAAGTATTAATTAATGACTCAGAATAATCTTTATTTGATGGAAACGCTCCCATCCATTGATGATATACTAGATTTATCATAGCATCACCACATCCAATTTGTTCAGCATAATGTTTTGCCATTTTTCTTAAAACATTTGCTGTAACTATATCTTGAATCATTGAACCTGTTTGTGAGAATGAAACAGAAAAAGATTTTACACCCTCTTCAAGTGATAAAAGCATTTCGCAAAGTTGAATTACTATTGTAATACAAGGAGGAACTAGAGTTGCTGTTAATGGTCCAAATGATTCTCTATTGATTGGTTCATTTAGTTTTGAATAGTTTGCACAGATTCTTTCTACATATTTCCAATACATAAATGCTTTATCTAATGGAAAGTTTTTAGAGTAGGGTAAAAGGTAAGTAATTGGACCACCCTCTATTTCAAAAATACCAGAAGCCAATGCTGTTTCAATTAAAAGTCTAGCATCAGGAGTTCCGTGTCTTAATGAAATTGGTTTATCAAAGTGAGTCATCATTTTTCTAGATGTTCTATATCCATGATTTACAAGTGGGTAACCATTTAACATATCAACTTCATTCTCTTCTGAAAGTTTTAACATTTTAGCACTTGTTGCATAGTCATTTAATCTTGTATTTGAATCAATTGTACAAGGTAATACATCAACATTTGCATCTACGAAAAATTCATAAAGTGAAAACATTTTTTTATAAGTTGGAAATCCACCTCTTGGTTGAACTAACATCTTTTTTTTGTTTTTAAAATGATGTGAAATAAATAGATTTTTTGAAGCGTTTTTTATAAACTCTTCAATCTCTGCAAAATCAAAATTATCTGCATATTTATTTTGAACAATTATGTTTCTTTCTTCTTGAAGTAAACTCATTTTTTCTCCCTCAAGTATTTTTCTAATTCATCAAGACCACTGTTTAAGTCAACTTGATGAAATACTAAATCAAAACCATAGTTTTTGAATTTTGGAACAAGAACACTTGCATCACCTTCTCCAACTGCTAAGTTTCCACCTATCATAAAAACTACATCTTTTAAATTTTTATATTTTGATTTTAAAATGCCAAGTTCCCTACACCATCCTTCTGCTTCACCATTTAATGATGAAATAAGTAATACATCTGCATTTGTTTCAATAACTGCATCAATAAACTCTTCAAGATATGTATTAACACCAAGATTAAACACTTCAAAGCCTCTTGCTTGTAGTGATATATCAATAAGTCTATTTGCAACTACATGTATATCGTTACCAACTACTCCTGTAACTACTTTCATATTTTCAACCTAATTACTAGTTTTTATTTGCTTTCATAAAGGGCAATATTTTATCTAAAGAAGTGTTATAAATTGTTTAGGAAAATGAGTGTGATTTTTTATTTATGTTGTATTTAAAATAGATTTTTGAATTTAGAAGAAAAAAGAGTAAAAGAGAAGAAAAATCTTCTCTTTTAAATATAGATTAAATTATCCAATAATAGCATTTAATGTAGCAGATGGTCTCATTGCAGCTGATGTTTTAGCATCATCTGGTAAGTAATATCCACCCATATCTACAGTTTTTCCATGACCAGCTACTAATTCAGAAACAATTTTTTCTTCATTTTCAGTCATTGCTTTTGCAATTGGAGCAAATTCAGCTGCAAGTTCTGCATCAGTTGTTTGTGCTGCTAATTCTTGTGCCCAATACATAGCTAAGTAGAAGTGAGAACCTCTATTATCAATACCACCTAATTTTCTTGATGGTGATTTGTCATTGATTAAGAAAGTTCCAGTTGCTTTATCTAAAGTATCAGCTAAAACTTTTGCTTTTGCATTGTTTTGAGTATTTCCTAAGTGTTCAAATGAAGCAGCAAGTGCCATGAATTCACCTAAAGAATCCCATCTTAAATAGTCTTCTTCAGCAAATTGTTGAACATGTTTAGGAGCAGATCCACCAGCACCTGTTTCAAATAATCCTCCACCTTGCATTAATGGAACAATTGATAACATTTTAGCACTTGTTCCAAGTTCTAAAATTGGGAATAAGTCAGTGTTATAATCTCTTAAAATATTTCCAGTTACAGAAATAGTATCTTCACCTTTTCTCATTCTTTCTAAAGATTTTAAAGTTGCATCAACAGGAGACATAATTGTAATGTCTAAACCATTTGTATCATGAGTTGGTAAGTATTTATTTACTTTTGCAATCATTTGAGCATCGTGAGCTCTATTTTTATCTAACCAGAAAATAGCAGGAGTATTAGATAATCTAGCTCTTGAAACTGCTAATTTAATCCAGTCTTGGATTGGAGCATCTTTAGTTTGACACATTCTGAAAATATCACCATTTTCAACATCAAAAGTAAATACTGCATTTCCATCTTTATCAATAACTTTGATTTGACCATCAGCTTTAGCTTGGAAAGTTTTGTCATGTGAACCATACTCTTCAGCTTTTTGAGCCATTAAACCAACATTTGGAACAGTTCCCATTGTTTTAACATCTAATGCTCCATTTGCTTTACAATCATCAATTACAGCTTTGAAACTAGCTGCATATGCTCTATCTGGGATAATTGCAATTGTATCTTCTTCTTTATCTTCAGCATTCCACATTTTCCCACCACCTTTAATCATAGCAGGCATAGAAGCATCAATAATAACATCTGAAGGAACATGTAAGTTAGTGATTCCTTTAGCAGAATTAACCATTGCAAGTCTTGGTTGTTTTGCATAAACTGCAGCAATATCAGCTTCAATTTCAGCTTTTTTAGCTGCATCTAAAGTTTCTAATTTCGCGTATAAATCACCTAAACCATTGTTAAAGTTAACACCTAATTCGTCAAATAATGCAGAGTGTTTTGCAATTAAATCTTTGAAATATACTTTTACAGCAAATCCAAACATAATTGGATCAGAAACTTTCATCATTGTTGCTTTTAAATGTAAAGATAATAATACATCTTCTTTTTTAGCTCTTTCAATAACTTGCGCATAAAACTCTTGTAATGCTTTTGCATTCATAACTGTTGCATCAATAATTTCACCAGCAAGTACTTTTGTAGATGCTTTTAATACAGTTTCAGCACCTTTTTTATCAAAGAAAGAGATTTTTAAATCATTTGCTTCATCAAAAGTTTTTGATACTTCAGAACCATAGAAATCTCCTGAAGTCATACAAGCTACATCAGTTTTAGAATCTTTTGACCATTTACCCATTCTGTGAGGATTAGCTTTTGCGTAGTTTTTAACTGCACTTGGAGCTCTTCTATCTGAATTCCCTTCTCTTAATACAGGATTAACAGCAGAACCAGTGATTTTTGAATATCTAGCAGTAATTTCTTCGCTAGCGTCATAATTTGGTATGTTGTAACCTTTTGCTTGTAATTCTGCAATTGCTGCTTTTAATTGAGGAACAGAAGCAGATACATTAGGTAATTTAACAATGTTAGCTTCTGGATCTTGAGTTAAAGCTCCAAGTTCAGCTAAATCATCACTGATTTTTTGGTCATCTTTTAAGTTTTCAGGGAAGTTAGCTAAAATTCTTCCAGCTAGTGAAATATCTTTTGTAACCATTTCTATACCAGAACTTTTTGTGAAAGCTTTGATAATTGGTAAAAAAGAGTATGTTGCTAAAGCTGGTGCTTCATCAACTTTCGTGTAAATGATTTTTGACATATTGTTTCCTAAATTTGAATTTAATGTTAGCAATATGATAGCCAGATTTGAATTTAAGGGAATTGAAAGTTGAATATATTTGAAATGTGAAAATTTGATTGTTTCAAATTTTCACAATTGGGTTAATTTACATTATTAAATAAATCTTTGATTGATGAAGGTTTTTGTTTTGTAACATCTGTTTTCATAATAGTTTCAGCTTCTGCGTCAATCAATGTTTCATCATCTTTAACTTTTGTATATGTTTTTTCAACACCAATATTTGCTCTTATATTAGCTTGATGTGCTTCAAAAGTTGATGCAAATTTATGAAGACCTGTTTTATTATCTCTTACAAAATAGATATAATCACTTTTTACGGGGAAAATTGCTGCTTTTATTGCATCTAAACTAACAGCACAAATAGGATTTGTTGGAAGTCCAGTTACCTTGTAAGTATTATATGTAGTATTGTCATCTCTGATTCTGTCAGCTGTAACTACAGTATTTGAATATATACCATAATTTAAAGTTCCATCCATTTGAAGTTTCATACCTTTTTTTAGTCTATTATGAACTACACTTGCAACAATTGGCATTTCATTTGTTGTTGCTGCTTCTTTTTGTATAACAGAAGCTAAACTTAAATAATTGAACCACTTTCTTTTATCATAATAACCGAATATCTTTTTAGAGAACTCTTCATATTTTTTGTTTGTTTGTGAAAAAAGATAAAAAATCATATAGTCTTCTTTCATTCCAAGTGGTAATGAATAAGTATCTGCTAAAATATTTCCATCCAACTTATATGCGTATTGATTATATAATTGAGTTAACTTCTCTTCAGAAAGATTAAATTCATTAGCTAATTTTTTTAAAAAGACATATGAAGTTTCTCCTGGAATCAAAGTTATATTTTTAAGAGCAGCTTTTGATGTTATTAATTTATAAATAAAATCCATTCTTGTTAATCTGTTTTGATTTATATCAATCCAACCACTTTGAACATAACCAGACGCTTTTATAACAAATTCATCAACAACATTCAAATCAAAACCATTTTTATTTAAGTATGATATAATATAACTAGTACTGCCTTTTGGAATATATAATACCTTCGTAGAATTTATTGGCATAGTTACATAATACAACACAACAATCAAACAAACAAGGACAAAATTTATAATGTTAAAAACGATTAAATTCGCTTTCCTCTTCTTTTTTTTATTAATAATATCATTCTTTTCGTTTCTGTATTGGGGCATAAAAATCAACTCTTTTTCTTTTTCAAATATTTTGGTTTCGCAATTCTATATTAAAATGGATAAAAAACTTATTTTGAATGTTGGAAATATCGAATATAAATCAAATAAAGTTGAAAAAAGTAATTCTTTTGTAGAGTTAAAAAAGAATATAGAACTACTTCCTAAGGTTTTGAAATTCTTTGAAAAAATAAAAATTGATAAGTTAAAAATTGGGGATAATGAGTTTGAAATAGTTTTAAATGATGAAATTTTTTATTTAGATAATAAATATATTAATATTGCTTCAAAGATTGATACAATATCGAATCAAGTGGTGTTTGAGCTTTATTCTTTATATTTAAAAGATGCTGATGTAATGTTTGATGGAAAAATAAAAGTTGATTATTTTAATGAAAAATTAAATTACTATGGAAAAGTATATTATCAAGACTTACAAAGTAATATTAATGTTGAAATGACAAAAAAATTAGCGAAAGTTTATTTAGAAAGTGAGCATTTTAAAAATATAAAATTTTTAAAAAATATTATAGATTTACCTGCGATTGCTGAGTCTTGGATGTATGATAATGTCGAAGGTGATTTTCAAATTAAAGAATTATATGCTGAATATGATTTGGAAAATAATCATATTATTGAAGATTCAATTCAAGGTAAAGCACAAATCAAAGGTGCAAAAATTAGATTTCATAAAGATGTAGATGTAATTAATACAAAAAGTTTAGATATCTCTTTTAAAAATAATAAATTAGATTTAAATTTAATTGAACCTACTTATAAAGATAAAAAACTTGATGGTAGTTATGTAAGTATTCATAATTTAACAAGTGCTGCAAATGGAGAAGTAGATGTATTTATAAATGCAAATAGTAAATTAGATAAAGATATTTTAGATATTTTAAAAGCATATAAAATAAATCTTCCTTTAGTTCAAAAAACAGGAACTACACAAGCCTCTTTATTAATGAAGTTTCCATATGAAGATTCCAAAGATATGTCAATTCATGGTGATTTTTTTGTAGATGATGCTCAAATTTCTATAAATGATTTCACTTTTTATAGTAAAAAAGCTGAAGTTGTATTAGATGATTCATTAATTAAAATAAAAGATAGTGATTTTAAATACAAAAGTATGATAGATTCAGTTGTAAATTTAGAGTTAAATACAAAAACATTAAAATCTCAAGGTGAAGCCAATATTAAATCTTTTTTAATAAAAGAGGGTAAAGATACAGATATTTTAGATATAAAAAACAAAAAAACTCCTATTACCTTAGATTTTAATAAAGAGGTAAATATTTCATTAAAAGATTTAGGTACTAAAGTAAAAGTTTCTGATTTAGTATATGTAAATATTGATGATTTATCAAAAATATATCCTTATTCAAAACTTTTAAAAGATATTTCAATTAATGAAGGAAATATTAATTTACAAATTAAAGATGAAAATAATATAAGTTTTGATGCGTTTATAAAAGGTTTTAATTTTCCTATTCAAAAAGATGATAAAAATATTAATTCCCTTGATATAACTGGAAAAATTGAAAAAGACAAGGTAACTATTATTTCAAAAGATGAAAATATAAAAATACAAATAGCTGATAAATTAAATATATTTCTAAAAAATATTGATGTTATTTTAGATCCAAAACTAAAAGAGAGTGGATTAGAAAGAGATATGAATATTAATCTTACTAATAGTAGATTAAAAATTGATAATGATATTTATCATTTAAAAAATGCAAAAATACAAATTGAAAATAAAGCTATAGATTTTGAAGCAGATGTGAAAAATCTTGATTTACCAATTAGAAAAAACAATGAAAAAGTTGAAAACTTAAGTTTAATTGGAAATATAAAAAATAATATCACATTAATTCAAACAAAAGAAAAAGATTTAAACTTAGAGTTAAAAAAAGACTCTTTATCATTGCATGTTGATGGATATAATCTTTATTATTCTAAAACTGATAATAGTAATGATGAAATTAAATATAAAGAAATAGATCTTAAAGGTAAAAATTCAAATATTATTTTGAATGATAAATATAAATTTTTAGCTGATAATTTTGAAATAAAAGTTAGACCTGATAGTAAGTTTATAAGTTTAAATCATAAAGAAACAAATTTTACTTTTAAAGAATCAAAAGATAAAAAAATAGATATTTTTTCAAATAATATGAATGATGAATTTATAAATAGTATTTTCGATAAACAGGTATTTAAAGGTGGAAATGTACTTTTACATGCAAGTGGAGATATGAATAATTTAAATGGTAAAATAATTATCACAGATGCAAATATAAGTGATTTAGCTATTTTGAATAATCTTTTATTGTTTATTCAAACATCACCAGCATTAATAAATCCATTTCTAGCTATTCCTTCAGTTGTAGGAATGGCTACAAATTCAGGATTTAATCTATTAGCTTATAAAATTGTTAATGGAAATATTGAATTTAATTATAGTAAAGAGAAAGCTTTGTTAGATATTAAAAAATTTATTACAGTTGGAAATGGTATAGATTTTGATGGAAGTGGGCAAGTTAATTTAAATACTTTAGAAATAAATTCAAATATCAAACTTATATTTTTAAAAGATTATTCAAAAATTGTTGGAATGATTCCTGTTTTAAATTATGTTTTATTAGGTGATAACAACAGAGTTGAAACAGAAGTTAATATAAAAGGAACTTTAGATAATCCAGAGATATCAACAAACCTAACAAAAGATACAATTAGCGTACCTATGAATATAGGAAAAAGAATATTAACTTCACCTGCTAAACTTTTGGATTATATAACTGGTGATTCAAAAGAAGAAGAAAAAACAAAAGAGAATGAAATAAATAAGCCTTTAAAATAAAAGCTTATTCATTTCTTAAAACATCAATAACATCAATCTTAGTAGCTTTAGAAGCTGGGTAATACGATGAAATAAGTACAATTATAATTGCACCAACAACAATAGAAATAAAATCGCTCATTGCTAAATCAAGTGGTAATTTTGAACTTCCATAAACATCAGCAGGAAGAGTTACAATATCAAAATTATTTAATAACCAAAAGCCAAAAAATCCTAAAACAATTCCTGTTAGAATTCCAGAAAAACCAATAATTGTACCAACTCTTAGGAATATTGATTTTATCTCTTTACTTGTAGCACCCATTGATAAAAGTAGGGCAATCTCTTTTCTTCTACTCATTACTGTCATTAATAATGATGAAATAATATTTAATGAAGCAACTAAAATAATAAGCATCAATACAATAAATAAAGCAGTTTTTTCCATTTTCATTGCAGCAAAGAAGTTACCATTTTGTTGCCACCATCCAATTATAGAAAATTTATTTCCAAGATAAGATTTTAATTTTTCTATATCTACAAAAGCATCTTCAGAATAAACATGAATACCATCATAAGAGTTATCTTCTTTTTTTAGTAAAGTTTGTAAGGCTTCCAGTGAAGTATACATATAAGCTTTGTCATAAGCATTTAATCCTGATGTAAAAGAATTTGCATAAGTAAATCTTTTCATTTTTGGCATCATTGAAAAACCAGTTGGATTAAGCTCTGTAAAATACAAAGTTGCCTTAGTTCCTGGATTTAAAAATAATTTATCAGATATTCCAGAACCTGTAATAACATCATACTTATCAAGTTTTAGATTTCCTAATGCTTCTTTATAAATAGGGTTTATCTGAGCTTCTTTTTCAGGGATAATTCCAAAAATCATACCTCCACTCATTGTTTCACCATTTTGAATAATTGCTTGTGATGAAATAAATGGAGAAAATTTCAGATGAGTAAATTTTTTTTGAAGTTCCTCTAACATATTTTCATCTAAAGGAACACTACTAAATTTTGGAAAAATTGTTAATGGGTAATTCATAGTAAAAAGTTTTTTTTCAAACTCTTTTGCTGTTCCATTCATAATAGACATAGATAGTATTAAAACCATAACACCAATAGAAACACCTATAAATGCCAAAATAGCACTTATAGATATAAAAGGATTTTTTTTATCAAATCTTAAATATTTTTTTACAATAAAATTTACTAATTTTTTATTCAAATTAGTTTCCTGCAGCTAGACCAATTTTTGGACCACTTTTTCCACAACAATGTTTGTATTTTAAACCACTACCACAAGGACAATCTTCATTTCTAGCAATTTTTCTATCGCTATTTCTTACGGCTTCTTGGGCAACATTTGTTGTGATATGTTCTGTTGATTCTTCCATTTGCTCTTTCATTCTAGCAATTGCTTCTTGTTCTTTTTGTTTATCTTCATTACTTTGTAATTGAATTGTAAATAAAATTTTAATGATTTCATTTTTAATATTTGCAATTAGTTCAATAAACATATTATAAGACTCTTTTTTGTACTCAACTAAAGGATCTTTTTGGTTATATCCTCTAAGTCCAATACCTGCTTTTAATGTATCCATTGAGTATAAATGTTCTCTCCATGCATTATCTAAAATTTGTAAATAAAGGATTCTTTCAATTTCATTTTTTTGTTCAGTTGCAGCCATTGCCATTTTATTTGTATAAACATCTTTTAAAATAAAGGCTAATTTATTTTCAATATCTTCGTATGATTCACTTTTAATATCTTCAATATTTATAACAAGTCTTAGCTCTTCTTCTAATTTAACTCTTACAAACTCATAATCGAAATCTTCGCTTGGCATTCCATTTATGATATTTGCATTTGATAATAAATTTTGTACATATTCAAGTCTATTTTCATCAAGTTTAGAATCTATATCAAAATCAGGTTTTAATAAATCATTTCTAAATGAGTAGATTACTTTTCTTTGTTGGTTTGCAACATCATCATATTCTAATAGATGTTTTCTTGATTCAAAGTGCATTGATTCAACTTTTTTCTGAGCATTCTCAACAGCTCTTGTAACCATTCTAGATTCGATATGCTCACCTTCTTCAATACCAAGTCTTTCCATAATCCCTTTGATTTTATCACTTCCAAAAATTCTTAAAAGATTATCTTCAAGTGATAAATAAAATTGTGATTCACCCACATCACCTTGACGACCAGCTCTTCCTCTTAATTGGTTATCAATTCTTCTAGATTCATGTCTTTCTGTTCCAATAATTGCCAATCCACCAAGATCAAGAATTTCTTGAGTAAGTTTAATATCAACTCCCCTTCCTGCCATATTTGTGGCAATTGTAACTGCACCTTTTTGACCAGCATCAGCGATGATTTTTCCCTCTTTTTCATGTTGTTTAGCATTTAAAACTGTATGAGGAATTTTTTTATGAACTAAAATTTCATGTAATTTTTCTGATTTTTCAATAGAAGCAGTTCCAACAAGAACTGGTTGACCTTTTTCATGGAATTGTTTGATTTTATTACAAACAGCTTCGAACTTCTCTTTTTCACTTTTATAAATTAAGTCATTTTTATCTATTCTTTGAACAGGAACATTTGTAGGAATTGATACAACATCTAAGTTATAAATTTCAGCAAACTCTGTTGCTTCTGTTTGTGCAGTTCCTGTCATACCAGCTAGTTTTTTGTACATTCTAAAATAATTTTGGAAAGTAATATCTGCTAAAGTTTGTGATTCATCTTGAATAGAAACACCTTCTTTAGCTTCTAAAGCTTGATGTAAACCCTCACTAAATCTTCTTCCTTCACTGAGTCTTCCTGTAAATTCATCAACAATAACTACTGTATTATCTTTTACAACATAATCTACATCTTTTTCAAAAATGAAGTTTGCTTTTAATGCTTGGTCTAAACTATGTGAAAGCATTGCATTTTCAATAGAATAAAGATTATCTACACCAAATAAATTTTCAGCATTTACATGACCTTGTTCTGTTAAAACTACAGCTTTGTTTTTTTCATCAACAATAAAATCACCTGTAGTTGTAGGTTTTTCACTAGAGTTTTTTGGTTCAATTAATTGACCTCTTTCTAATTTTAAAGCAATTTCATTTGCTCTTACATAATTAGAATTTTTGTGATTTGTAGGTCCTGAAATAATTAAAGGAGTTCTTGCTTCATCAATTAAAATAGAGTCAACTTCATCTACTATTACGAAATTGTGTTCTCTTTGAACTTTTTCATTAATATCATAATTCATATTATCTCTTAGGAAATCAAATCCAAATTCGTTATTTGTTCCATAAGTAATATCACAAGCGTAATGAGCTCGTCTTTCTTCATCATTTCTTAATCCACCAACTACAGCTCCAACACTAAATCCTAAGAAGTTGTATAAAGGTTCTAATTCACTAGCATCTCTACTTGCAAGGTAATCATTTACCGTTACAACATGAACGCCTTTTCCACTTAAAGCATTTAAAGCAACTGCCAATGAACCAACTAGTGTTTTTCCCTCACCGGTTTTCATTTCTGCAATTCTTCCCTCATGTAAAACCATTGCACCAATTAGTTGCACATCATAAGGTCTCATATTTAAAACTCTTTTACTAGCCTCTCTAGTAATTGCAAAAGACTCCATTAATACATCATTTAATGATTTTTCTTCTTTTTGTACAAGTTCTTTTAACTTGTTAAATTCATTTTTTAACTCTTCGTCACTCAAATTTTCGTATTTACTTTCAAGAGCCGTTATCTCTTGAACTTTTTTTCTATATTGTTTTACTTCTCTATCGTTTCTCGTACCAAAAATTTTTGAAAAAACATTTAACATAAAATTAGTTCCTTTTCGTTATAATCGCTAAGATTATATAAAAAAAAAGGTTAAAATATGTTTTATAAATTAATAATTGCTTCAACACTATTTTGTATTTCATGTATTGCATCAAATGACATTAGAGATTTAGATAGTTTTAAGGCAAGCTTTACCCAAGTTATTACTTCAAATTCTGAAAATAAAATTGAATATAAGGGTGAAGTATTTATTAAAAAAAGTGGCAAAATTCTATGGAAATATAAAACTCCTGTAGAAAAAAATGTATATATAAATGATAATTTTGCAATTGTTGATGAACCAGAATTAGAACAAGCAATTTTCACTCAACTAGAAAGTGAAATAAATATTATTAAACTTTTAAATAGTTCAAAAAAAGTTAATGATAATAGTTATGTAACAAAAATTGAAGATGTTGATTATTTAATCAAAACTTCAAAAGATGATGACAAAATCAATTATATAAAATATAAAGATAAACTTGAAAACGATGTTGAAATCAAATTTTCAAATGTAGTTCAAAATGGTGAAATTCCAGATAATATTTTTAATTTCACAGTACCAAGTAACTACGATGTTATAAGAAAATAGATTTTAAGAATATAAAGATATAATACGCACCAGGTAAACCAGACAATAGCTTGAATAAAATCAAGAGGAAAGTCCGGGCTGCTGTGAAGTGTGGTTCCATTTAAATAATGGCTAGGGTAACCTAAGGGATAGTGCAACAGAGAATAGACAGCCGATTTTTCGGTGATGGTGAAACGGTGGGGTAAGAGCCTACCAGACTTTTGAGTAATCTTAAGTGCTTTGTAAACCCAACCTGCAGCAAGAAGACTAGGTATTTACTTCACATTTTGGTCTTCGCAAGACTACTAAAGTAATTTAGTAGCTAGATAAATTATTGTCTTAAAAACAAAACGCGGCTTATTGGTTTACCTACTAACTACGCAAACACTTACAAACCCCCGCAAACAAAGCATTTGTTAACTAAAAACATTGTATAATTACGCATTAAAACACATACAATCACATATTAAACAGTATTAAAACTGTGTTATTTTTAATTAATAAGTGATTTTTAACACGGTGGTAAAAATGGCATTAAATAAAACACGATATGAGGGATTATACTATAGAGTTGATAAGTATAATAGAAAAGTATATGTTGCTAGAATTTATAAAGATGGCAAAGACACTACTAAGACATTAGGTAGAGAACCTGATATAACTCTTAAAATTGCAAATAAAATGAGATTAGATTTATTAGATAATTTGGGAAGAGGGTATTCTCTTAAAAGCATTAACAAAAAAATAGATGATCTATTTGTTGAATATTTAGATTTAAGAAGAAATAGCCTATCAAAGACTTATTTATATGCTTGTGAAAAAAACTATAATAAATATTTAAAAGAAGTTATAGGAAATTTTCATCCTAATGATATTACTACTTCAAGAGTTCAAAAAGTTATAAACAATATTTTAGATAGTGGTAAAGCTCCACAAACTGCAAAACAAATAAAAGAAATAGTTACAGCTCTATATAAATTTTTACCTGAACTAGGAATACACAATATTGATAATATTGGAAAATTAATAAAAATACCTAAATTTGATAATAGTAGAAAAATTGAATTAACAGATGATGAAATGAATAAACTATTTAATGCAATATTTAATTATCCTGATATAAAAATTAGAACGATATTTATTTGGTTATTGCACGGAAGAAGAAAAGGGGAAGTATTGACTATTAAATGGGAAGATATAGACTTTTCAAATAATATCTATACTATTAAAAGTGAAAATTCAAAAATTAGTAAATCTTTAGTTTTTGCATTAACTGATACATTGATAAAATCATTAACAGAATATGGAATTAAAAATGAGGGTTTAGTTTTTGAAAGTAATATAAATGAAAATCAAACTATTGGTAAAACTGGAATGGATTATCATTGGAAAAATATCAGAATTGAAACGGGATTAAAAAATTTAAATATGCACGATTTAAGGCATGTAGTAGGGGGATTTGGTATAAATAATGGATTCTCTTTAGAAGTAGTTGGAAAAACTTTAGGGCATACCACAGCCAATATTACACAAAGATATGCAAAAGTTCAAAGAGAGAGTGTAAAAAATGTAATAGATAGTTTATTTGAGGCCTTTAAGCCTAAAGATTAGGTATTGCCTCAATTGAATTATCTTCTAAGTATTTAAGTAAGCTGCTATATTTATATTTAAAAGATTTACCGACTTTAGTGTAAGTAATTTTTCTATTTGCTCTTAATTCATCTAAAGTTCTAGAACTACAATCTAAAAAAACTAATGTTTCCTCTTTTGATAAATATTCTTTTTTAGTCTCAATAGATTGTTTTATATAATTAAATAGTTTTGCTTCAAATTTTTTTAAATCTTCAACTGTTAAAATATTAGTAATCAATTTTTAATCCTTTAAAATAAATTTTGTTGCTTTATAAATGGCACGTCATAGCATGGCTCATCTAATACAATAAATGTCATAGGAACGTGTGCTGACGCCTTGCAGTTGTCAAAAAGGAAAGAATCCTTATAATCATTTAAATTTGTAATATTTTCTTTCAAAAAACCTCTTTTAATCATTTCATTTTTTACAATTCCATAATGAACTAAATCAAGGCTGTCAATATCCGTATTTTCTAAAATATGATAATAGTTGTTTAACTGGTAATCTTTTAAGATACTTGGAACTACTGGAAGTAATACGAATTTATTTAATATTTCACTATGTACATATTTTTCAAAATCATTAACAAATACAGAAAGAGCCTTTTTATATTCTTTTTTCTTGTATTCTAATTTAAAAGTTTCATTTGTTCTTATTCTTGATTGAAGTATTAAATCCGTTGATTTTTGCCAAATTGTAATGTCCTCAATTTCGCCTAATTCGTGGTTATATCTCATATATGAGTAAGTTGTATTATCAAATAATTTATAAATTTGATTGTTTCTAATTAATTCAGTAACTTTCAAATAATCATTATCATGTTTCTTAAAAAAATGTCTTACTTTTCTGTAAATTAAAAGAGGTGCTAAAGTTCGAGAGCAAAGGAATCTTCTAATATTATGTTTAATATACCAATATGAAGCATATTGAATATCTTTTGAATTTTCATTTTTAAAAGTCTTAGTTACATATTTCATAATATATGCTATTGCACCACCTGCTGAGTTGTACCATGTGTATTTAAAATCAATAGATTTTCTGTTATTTCCCCATTTTACTTTGTCTGTAAAGTATGAAAAGAATTTTTTCTTAATATCTAAGATGTAATCTGTAGGTAGAAAAAGCATTGCGTGTAAATGTGGAACTCCACTTTTATGAGGTTCATATACTCTAAAATAGATAAGTCCATGACCTAACTCTTTTTTCATTTTTTGAAAGATTCTAAGATTAGTAAATTTATTAAATATTTGTGTAAGTTCTTTTGCTGTTTCATTTGGATTTATTTTTAGATCACCATTAACATTATATTTATGATATTTTGAGGGAGCTGTTAAAGTTACAAATACAGGTTTTAAATTTAACTGTTTTGCATATTCAAAAATTGAATTAATTCTGTTATTCATTTCAGCAAAATACTTTTTAGGATTAAGATTTGCAGAATATGTAAATTCAATCGCTGATTTAGTTTCTTCTCCAAAATCAAAGAATCTACTTTGAATATATTTTCTTTGTAGTTCTAGTTTTGTGTCTATTGTTTGTATGTCATAAGTTGAAATTCCGTACATTTCTTTTTCCTTTTTTGGGTGTAGTAACTTTTTTAAAAGTAATCAAGGCGATTATAAAAACAGACCTCCGTCTGTTTTTATAATCCCTTTTTTGTCCTATCTATATAATTATTTTCAAATTCTTTTTTATTAATATTTATTGTTTCTTCAATATAAAAAAACTCTTTTAAATCTTTGTTTGATGTTCTTAACAATAATTTTTCAAATTTATAATCTGTTGTTTCAAAGATTAGATTTTTTATTAATATTTTCGATTTTGTTCTATTTAAAAATTTATCAAAGTAAGAATCTCTATAATATTTATCCTTTATAAGATAACCCTTATCACTCTCATATTCAATGTAGATATTAAAATATTCTTCTTGAAATGAATCATTCATATCTTCATTAATTGTTGGTTTTAAATGATTAGGTTTTATCTCTCTTTGTATTTGTGGAGCTACTTCTATCTCTTTTTTAATTTCATCTTCTATTGGAGTATTAAAGCTATTAAATAAATATAGAAATAAAGTTACAGCTATTAAAATACCACCTAAAAAAATAAAGATGAATTTTAAAATAATGGATTTTTGATTTGATTTGTTTCCTGATTGATAAAGATTAAAAATCTCTTGAGATACCTTTATAGAACTTTTATTAAATAAATCTGTATTTCTCATGGCAAATGAGGCATAATGTTTATAGTTTAAAGTATTTGAAAAAATCTTTTTACTTCTAGGTTGTGCTTCAATAAATTGTTCAGGAATTGCTCTATATTTAGAATTAATCAAAGATTTATTTTGAGTAAGTAATATAATTTCATGATTTAAATGTCTATGATATGTAAGCCAAAATATTTTTATTCTATCTTGATTTGAAAAAAAATCATGACATTCATCAAATACAATTAAAGCATTATAAAAGTTCATCTTTTTTGAAAACTCAATCAAATAATCATCAACATTTTCAAAATTCTTATATTGTTCATAGAGTTTAAAACATTGAGTTAAATACACTATTAATTCATCTTCTTTTAACTTTTTAAATTGAATCTTTGAATCAGGGAAATTATCAAATTTTACACCACCTATATTTGTATAAATTATTTCAAAATTACTCTCTTTTGTAGAAGATAAGATATTAAAGATTTTTTCCACTGCATAATAAGATTTACCTGAGCCTGGGAATCCAAAAATTAAAGAAATCATATTAAGACCTAATGAAAGCCAAAATCTGTTTAGCAATAAATCCAGTAATTAAGAAATTAAACACTATCTGTAAGGCATTTAAAAACCCTAGATATGAAGCTAATGTTAGGATTTGAGATATATCTCCTAAATCTGTTAATAATTTTGAGATAAAGAAATCAACAGTAAAAGAGACTAAACCAAAGAAAAAAGTAAAAATTGCAGTTTTTTGAACTAAAGGATTTTTAGCGATAAGCCCTAATAATTCTAAAATTAAAGTAATAGCAGCTAACATCTTTATACACTCCTAAAAACAACAATAATTCCCCATAAATAGGCAAATATTGTAAAAATATTTCTTATTAACCCAACATAATCATCTATAATTGAAATATTAAAAACCTCATAAGTTCTACCTAACATAGAAAAACTAATAGGAGAGGGAGCAGAGCCATATCCACCAAAGCCAAAGACATCACTATAATTTAAAAAAGTATCATTTAAAGTTGTTTGAAAAGCTGTTTCAAATTCCAACAAATCATTTTCAGTTGTATCTTTATCTTTTATGTTACTAACAAAGCTTTCTAAATCAGTATCAAGTTTTTTATCTCTTTCATTAAGTTCTTTTATATTTTTATTTTCTGATGTATTCTCAATAAGTTGGTTTAATTGTTCTGTATAATCTGTATTAGGAGCAGTAATAGGAGAACATACATTTCGATATGTATTTGCTTCTTCAGGAGTTAACGAAGTTCTATTTGTTATTACATAAGTGTTTAAATTTGCATTTTGGAAAGGTGTTGAATAATCATTACCAGTTGATTGACTATATAAACCAACAGTAAAATTTTTTGTTTCTCTTGGTAAACAAGGATAACCATTTACAAAATTTACATTATTATAAAATAATCCATCTTCTGCATTTTGAGTAATAATTTCAATACCACTACCTTTTCCTACCATTACATCCCAACAAGCTGAATTTTTTGAATCATCACAATGTGCTGTAATTAAAATATTTTCATCAACTTCACCACCACAAATTGCACTTGTATCATCCCAATAAGAAACCGATGAATTAACCGTATCTAAAGCACCCTCAACAAATCCACCATCATAAATATTATAATATGGGAAAGAATGAAATATAAAAGGTAAACCTTTTGTATCAGTAGAATTTGATTGATTCTGACAAATAATCTCATAATTAATTGCATTTAAAAAAAGAGGTAATAAACAAAATAAAAACTTTTTCATATTAAGACCTTAATAATCGTAAAACAACCGTAAAACCCCAAACAATTAAACCTATATTCATGTTTAATGAAAAGAAGTAATCAAAGGCTAAATTTCCCGTAACATCATATATAATCATCATATCCACCTAAACAAACCAAATAAAAATAAAAATGAAATAAATAATCCTGATAGTGCAAACATAAGATTTAAATCTTCATTTGATAAACCCAAATAAGTTAAATTGTGAATTGTTAAAGAGTCATTTGTTATTTCAATAGTAGATAATTTATTAGTCATAATTTTGCAACTATTAGAATCACTTTTATCAAGATAATAACCTGATTGAATAGAATATGATTGTATTGAATTCATAGAGATACTTTTAGTATTATTATTTCTTGCAAGGGTGTAATATAAGCTATTATCCGAGAAATCATAATAAGTTATACATTCAACTTTTAAAGTATCATTTTTAGTAATAGTCAATAAATATTCAGCATTTAATAAAGAGCTTATAAATAATAAGATTAGGATAGATTTTTTCATTTATAAAACCTTTCTAAAGAGAGAGGGAAAATCCCTCAAACTCTTAAAGTAATGATTTTGTTTTTTTAAATCCAAAGATTAAAACAGAAACACCAAGAACAGCACCAAAAACATTTGTAACTGAATCCACTGCATCAGACATATCAGGTGCAGCAATTCCAGCAGCATTAGCACCAACCATTAGAAGAAAGAAAAAAGCAAATAATGCAAATAATCTTTTTAACATGATGAACTCCTTTTTTTTGAGATACAATCCCAAGATTAAATTTGTAGAATACATAAACAAAAAATGTACTCTAAAAATTTAAATACAGGGACTTACAAGAGGTACGGACTCTATGCCCTATATAATTACTTTATTTCGATAATCTCATTTTCATTTTGAATATTGATTACTTCTCCATCTTTTGCAATATAGTTAATAAATAAATCTTTACCTACTAACTCATTATATTTAGCTACTAATTGAGGTAACTTATCATCTGTTGTTGGGATTCTCACTATTTGAGAAGTTGCACGTTGTGTTGGTATTTTAATACTGTTGAGTTCTTTTAAGAATGTAGATTTCAATATAAATTTCAATTTAATTGAAGCACTATAAGGTTTTTTAGTATCTTGCATAATTCCAGATGGCACAAAGTCTAATCCATCTAATTGACCATATAAGAAATTTCCATGTTCTTTAACTTGTACGGGTTTAACTGTTGACATTTTTTATCCTTTTATGTTTAATTAATCGGTTTATACCTTTTAAAGGCTACGACTAAAAGTGTTGTCTCTCAATTTTTTATCTGTTTAGGTGAGAGGATTTTATTTCCACTTACTCAAACATCCATTCACTCGCTAACATTGAGTAAGCGAAGCTTTATTGACAGAAAGCCAAAAAATATTAATTTGATTTAGAATTGTCGGGACGCTGTTTAGCTAAACGATACAATTCTAACCATCCAAGATTAGGTCAGCTTCTATCTTTTAATAGAGGTTCACTTTATACTTAATTTCATTTTTTCACTTACCCTTTTTAAACTAACGATAACAGCGGGGTACAGTGCTGTTACCGAGTGAATAAATCCACTATAAAACCTATTTAATAAAATAGGCTCTAAGTAAATTAATACTTTTCTTTTATCATTTTTATAAAATCATCAGTTAACAAGAGTTCATATGAAACTGCTGTTGAAATAATTTCATTAAATTTAATTTCTTTTGATTTAAAAGAATTTGCCAATTCATTCATTACGTAATTAATATTTTTATTTTCAGTATCTCTCATTGCTGGAACTAAAATTGCTCTAAATCTTGTCGAATGTTTCAAATCATATGAAACTAAAAAAACTTCATGTTTATTCATTTTTACGCCTTCTTATAAATTTAAATTTGATAACTCTCTATAAAACCTATTGAATAAAATAGGCTTTAAGATAGTTATTAAGCTAATTTAATTAATCTTTCTTTTTCCCATACTAAAAGATTTAAAACTCTTTGTTTTAAGTCAATTTTATTTCTGATTGAAAGTAGTATTTGTCTATATTTATAAAAAGATTTTTTATTTGATTTTTTTTGTAAAAGTGTTGCGAAAGAGTTTAATTTTGTTAATCTATTAATTTGTGTTTGAGTAGCTTCAATTTGATTATCTAATGTTTGTATTTCATTTTCAATTTGTGGAGTAACTTTTGTGTTTTCTAATTCATTTAATTTTGCTTTTAAAGATTGAATATGTTTAATAATTAAAGAAATTAGCCTTTGATTACTTGCAATCATTAAGTTATTTTCATAAGTAAATTTATTTTCATATTTTTCAATAAGAACTTTGATAAAGTTTATTTTTGTTTGATTTTGATAAAATGATGAGTTAGACTGTTTGTTTGATTGCATTTTGTTACCCCTAAATAATAAATGTACTCTAATTATATACAAATATGTTTAGAATGTCAATAATAATAAACAAATATGTTAAGGAAATTTATGAATTTTGGTGAAAAGTTAATTCTAATGCGAGAAAAACTAGGTTTTAATCAAAATGAGTTTGCTGAAAAAATAGAATTAGCACCTCAGTCTTTATCCAGATATGAGAAAAATAAGGTAAAACCATCAATAGAGTTTATTGAAAAATTAACAAATATGTTTAGTATAAATACTAATTGGTTAATAAATGGAAAAGGTGAAATATTTATTAATGAGACAGAAAGTATTGAACATATTGATTATAAGAATGAAATAATCAATAATTTAGAACTATTAGATGAAAATCAAATTAAATACATTTATCATATAACCGAAGCAGAGAAAATCAAAAAAAATTTATAAAAAAAAATAAAAATGAGTCATTTATGAGTCATTTCGTCGATATAATATTTTTATAAAATAATCTAAATGAGTACGGAAATTTAAGTTTGAATAATACAATTGAAATAACTAAAGAAACAATAAGAACTAAAAACAAAACATTCACAATAAAAAATATTCATAATATATCTTATGATGAAGAAGTGTTAAGTTTATCTAGTATCGGATTTCCAGTATTAATATTTTCAATAATGATATATTTTTTTATAAGTGGTATTTTGGCTTTCATAATTGGAATAATCGCTATAGTAATAAGTTTTTTAAAAGTAAAAAAATATGTAATAACTATAAATGGAAATAAAAATAATACTTTAACTACTTTTGATGAAAAAGAATATAACCATCTAAGAAAAAATATTGAAGATGCAATAGAAAATTATAATACTGAAAAAAATTCAAATAAAAAAAATGAATCTAAACACACAGAAGAAGTTAAAGAAAAAACAGCATTTAAATATAGAGAAAATACATATAAAAAAGAAGAAATAAATCAAGAGCCATTTGAGAATAATCAAAATAATATTAATTCAAATAAAAGAAAATTTACTCCTTACACAGATGATGAAAAAAGAGCTTATGCAGATAGAATGAAAGAATTAAAGCAAAAAGGTAGCGAGTATGAAAAATTTGTTGCAGGATATTATAAACTAGATGGATACGATGTAAATTTACATGGAATTAAGAAAGGTAAAAAAGATAAAGGCATAGATATTATCTGTACTAAAGATGAAGAATTAATTTTAATCCAATGTAAGAACTGGAAAGAAGATAGTAAATATAAAATCAATCATGAAAAATTAAAAGCTTTTGTTGGCTGTTGTACAGAGTATGTAAATGAAAATAAATTGTTTGATAAAAATATTAAATTAAAATTTATCACGTCAAACTATATTCTTGATGAATCAGGTAAAAAGTTTTTGCAAGAGAGTAAAACTTTGCAGTATGAAATTTTGAAGTATTAATGAATAAATATATATAACTAAAATATTAATACATAATAAAATGGGAAAAAATGAAAAAAACTTTAAAATGTAATAAATTAATAGAATTAGAAAATTATTTTAGAAACAAAAGTTATGAAGAATTAGCAGATGCAATGCAAGCTGTTGTTGGATGTATTGAAGATGGTACTTTAATTATAAGTATAGCCACAAAAAAAGATGAATATATAGAATATTTCAAAATTATTAAACTATATGATAAAGAATTAATTCATGATAGTATGCATATAGGGTTATATCCTCATTTGCTTATAGATGAAGTAAATGAATTAATCAATACAAATAATAGGAGAAATTAAATTTGACAACAATTGCAGAGGTAGCAGAAGAGGTATTAAAGGAAAAGAAAGTTGCTTTAACTTTAGAAGATATATATAGCTCTATTAAATTTAAAAATTTATATACTTTCAAAGAAAATGTTAATGAAATTCATATACTAAGAACTCAAATTGAAAGAAAGTGTATTAACTCAAATTTTTCTTACACTACAGAGAAAAAGGTATTTGTTAGAGGACAAAATAATGCATATTCATTAATTGAATGGTATACAGAAGAAGGATTAAAAGAACTTTTTGAAGAAGAAGAATTTAATTTAAAAGATTTAAAAGATGAGATTAGAATTTTAACTAAAGAACATAATAATTTAAAAGATTCTTTAGATAAATTAGGAAATATTGAAAAAATAATTGAAGATGTGAAAATACAAGAATTAAATTCAAAAAGTAAATTAGATTTATTTGATAAAGAATCTAAAGAAAAACTTGTTCAATTTGATACTAATAAAGAATCTTACATTAATCAAATAAATGAATATAAAAAAGATATAAGAGAAATACTTGAGAAAGTTACAAGTTATGAATTATCAAATTTATATAGTAATAAAGTAGATCAATTATCAAAAAAAGCAGCTAGATACCATTTTGGTTTTATATTTTTACTTTTAATATCATTTTTAACAGGTTTCTATTTATTTATAGGATATTCTTATTCAATTTTCAATACCCCCACAGATATTATAAAAATATTAAATAGTGAAAATAGTTGGGTTAAAATTGGTAGTAAATTTATCCTTATTTTTCCAATAATTATTAGTGCAACTTTTTATTGGAATAGGTATAATCGTACTAATAGATTATTAGAAGAATATGATTATAAAACGATGTTATCCAAAACATTTATTAATAATTTCAATATAATTGTTGAACAAACTAAAGCAGATACAAATGATGCTCATATTAAATCAATTCATTTAGCTTTAGAAAGACTACTAGAAACTCCAAGTTTAGATACTAAAAAAGAAACACCAAAGACAGTTGATTTAAATCTATTTAAAGATTTATTTGAGCTATTTAATAAAGGAAAAAATTAAAATGAAAAAAATACCAATTAATATAAATGCATCTCGAGTTTTAGATGCTATCTCTAAAATTGGGTATAGTGCAAGCACTGCCATAATGGATTTAATAGACAACGCAGTAACAGCAGATGCAAATAATATTTCAATCTATATTGAAAGAATTGATGGAACTACTTTAGCAGACAAGAACAATGCAAAAAGCTATAAAATAGTAGATGATGGAAAAGGAATGTCTTCTGAAGAAATTTTAAAAGCTTTAGAACTTGGTTCTATACAGGAATATGATGCAAATAGTTTATCTAAATATGGAATGGGATTGAAATCAGCTGGATTATCTTTAGGAACTTCTATTCAAGTAATATCTAAAAAAAATAATACCTATTCAATCAGTTATATATTAGATAAAAATCAAGTTGAATTTGAATTAGAAGTTATAGAAAAAGAGTTAGATGAAGCTGAAATAAAAAAATATAATGAATATTTAACTTCAAATAAAGGAACGATTATAGAAATTACTGGTTGTGAAGAAGTAAATAACCGTTCAATACAGACAACAATGAGACACCTTGAAAGTAAGTTAGGTGTAGTTTATTATGAATTCCTAAAAAATAAAGAAAATTTTACAATCTCTATTATTGAAGGTAGTCAAAAAATTGATATTAAATCATTAGATATAATGTTTTTGAAAGATGCTATTATATTTGATAAAGAGACTTATGATTGTTCTAAACCATGTAAAGTTTTTAATGAAGAATTACCTTTACCTATAATAGTTGAAGGAGAAAAAAAAATATGTAATGCAAAATTAGAGATTGTAATTTTCCCTCAAAGTAGAATGTCTTCATATCCTGGATTTGATTCAAGTACAAAAAATAGAATTAAAGAATATAATGTTTCAGAAAAAAATAGTGGATTTTTTATTTACAGAAATAATAGATTAATTAGATGGGGTGACAAATTAGATACAGTAATTCCCTATAAAACATATGGCTTTAGAGCTAAATTAAATATTGATTCATCTTTAGATGACACATTACATGTTGATGTATCTAAGCAACGATTATTAATTCCAGATGAAATCTTAGAACAAATAAAAAGTAAAATTAGACCAGCTTTGCAACTCCATGGTACAATCATGAGTATGTGTACAGAGCTAATTAATAATGGTGAAGAAGGAGAAGCATTTAATGAAGTTTTAGAAGATTTTGCTCCAGTTGATCCAGATACTGACCCTCGATTAAAAATTAGTGAAAATAAAAAAGAGCGACAAAAAAAATTAGAAAAGAAATCAAAAGAACTTGATGAAAAAAATGATATTGATGATAAATCAAAATTCACAGAAAATAATATTTTCAAAAGAGTAAGATATTCATATAAAGTTAAACATGATTTATTTTGGGAATCAGGATGGGATCCAAATTATGGTGATTATATTATAATTAATCAAAATCATACTTTTTATCATGATGTTCTATGTAATTTAAAGGAAAATAGCTTTGAAAAAATTTCAATAGAATCATTATTATATTGTTGTGCTGCTTCAGAAAATTTAACATTTCAAGATTTAAGTATAGATGATATAATTATAGAAGAAATATTTATTAAATTTAAAAGACTTCTCTCTCATAATCTTGGGAAAATTGTTAATACTACGAGGGATAGGAAAAAAGATTAATGTTTTATCCTTCAATAGTATTTATTATAAAACGTAATTATATTTATATAGGAAATACTCAAAAATCATTTTTTGATAAGAATTCTTTTTATTTTGTAGATTCAAAATTACTAAATAACTTTAATAGTGCAATACATGAGAAAGATATGGAAACAGCATTAAATAATGATGAAATGAAATTTTTTTCATATATATGTGAAGAACCAGCAAAATTTATTAAAGACCCAAATTTATTAGAAAGAGAAACTAAAATTATAGAAAATTTTATTCATCAATTATATTCTGGTACACAAATATATCATGAATACAATGTAATATCAAAAGAAACTGAAAATTTAGATACTAATACACTTGGAGAAAAAAGAATTAAAGAAAATGCAGAAAAAATCTTCAATTCTTTTTTAAACGATTTTTTATGAGTTAAAAATCTTGCCCCATAAACTCAAATATATTACTATCATGCTTTAGTGATGTTTTTAAAATCAAATAACCTCTAACTATATGACGTTGGAGGTTTTCTTCTAATGTTTTTTTAGAGGTAATAGTTATATTATCAAAAGTTTCTATCATGTCCCAAAACAGTTTTGTATAATCATCAGTCCCTTTACCTTCACCTGTGATTTGTTCTAATCTGTATTCTTTTCCATCATAAGATTCTATTTTTATATCTTTAAATTCTTTTTCTAAAGAAAGTGATATATTTATCATAAATCTTAATATAACCCATTTAGGCTCATTTTCTAAGTTTAACATTTTAGATAAAGGAAAGATATAATTTTCTATTTCTTGGGTTGTTTTAATCATGCTATTTCCTCTATTCTTGAACCAAGACTATCTCTTTTGATTTGGTATGTTTTATAATTTAAATTTTGTGTTTGTACAAATTCATATTCACTATCTGTTAAAAGTAATATTAGATTATCAAAAGACAGATAACAAGAATTCAATAGTAATTCTTTATTTTTATTTGAAAGTCTTCCAAAAGGAGTATCTACCATTACAAAAGAAGCAAAGTTTTTAAAATCTAAAATAGTTTTAACTATCAAAAAGTTTAGAACTTGTTTCTGACCAGCTGATAGTAGCTCAGTACTTAATTTTTCATTCTTTAAATCTTGTATTATAATATTATGATATTTATCAATAAATATTTTATCTATATGCTCATATTGTTTTAAAAATCTTGAAGTATTTTCTTTTAATTTCTCATTGAAAATTGATAATTGTTTATCTAATCTTTTAGTATAAACTTTAGCACTCATTTTTGAAATAATTTGTAATTCTTCATAACCTTTAAAAAATGCATATTTTTGTTGATTATTTTTAAAAGCTTGTGTTAATGTTCTATTTATCTCTTTTGACTTAATTATATTAAATTCAATATTTTCTGTAAGCTCTTGAATAGATTTATCAAATATATTTAATTTTTCTTCTTGCTCATCTCTTGATTCTATCAATGAACGCATCATTTCTTGTTCCATAATTGAATCTTGAACTTCTTTTATACTTTCTTCTAATTGGTTAATATTTAATTTTAAATCTTTCATCTCTTCAAGAACTATTTTGAATTGTTGTTTAGTCATGCTTAATTCTATTTTATTTGAATCGTTAATCATCATAGATTTAAATAGTTCAAATATTTTATTTTCTTCAAGTGGCGAATTTATTTCTTGAATAAATTTATGGAATTTATTTGTAAAAAGAGATTCATTTTCAATTTTTAAAGCACTAGATGTTCTTTTTTGCATACCTTCTAATAGATTACTATTTAAAAGTAAAGGCATTTGCCAAAGTATTAATTGTTTAAATACAATTGATTTTTCATCTAATCTATTTTTTACATGATCTAGCTCTTCAAATAGTTTATTAACCTTTTTATTTCTATTTCTAATTTGAGTATTTATCTTTTGTAAATTCATTTTTTGAATTGCAAATTCTTTTTCTTTTTCTTTTAAGTCTTCTTTTTGATTAGAAATTAAATCTAAAATATCTAATCTTTCATTTTCAAGAATCAAAAGTTCTTTTGTAGAATCATCGCTATTTTTTTCAAGCAATCTTTTTGCTACAGCTTGAGAGTCTTTTTGCGTATTAACAAGTAAATCTAAATCAAAGATATAATCAAAGATTGATTTTAATTTTATATTAGATAATAGAAGTAAATTATTACCTATCTCACCATCATAAAAAAGAAAATCAATTAAGAAATCAGGTATTTTATTTTGAATAAAATGTTCTGCTTCATCATCTTCATATTTCTCACCATCTTTTAAAATAACACTTAAAGATTCTTCATATTTAGATGTAAAATTCCAAGTTCTTTTTATATTAAATTCATCAAAATCAAGATTAACCCAACATATCTTTTCCTGAGCATTATTATTTAATATTGAAAATACATCAATATCTGACTGTCCTAAACATAATTTTATAGAGTTCAAAATAGATGTTTTCCCAAATCCATTTGTACCAATAATACAAGATATATTATCAAATAAGATACTACTAATACCTTGATATGAAAACATATTATTTAAAGTAATACTAGTTAACTTCACGAAATTCACCTTTATAAAAATCTACAACTCTTTTTTCAATATCATTCAATATTCCATATCTATTAGAAATATTTTTTCTATAAGCTTGAGTTTCAATAATTCTTTCGAATAAATCAATATTGAAATTATCTTCTTCTATACTTTCTAAATCCTCTCTTAGCTCAGTAGTCAAAGTTTTAGACATCATTCTATTAAATTCTTGAGATATTCTATATGCTGTATTTGAAATATCTCCATCGTAATTCCAATTACGTTGAATTAATTCAATTTCATCATCTTTTATAAGACCAATTTTTTCATTAGGTTTATAATCTGATGCATCTTTTTTTAATTTATGATAATTTAGATTAACATTAACTTCTGCTCTTAAAAGTTCTTTTAGAAGTTCTTTTCTTGTTTCCATTAGAAAAGGACCAGCACCTACTTGACCATTTCTTCTTCTTGTGTCTCTTTTTTCTAAATCATTTCTATATTTATAAAGTTTTTCTCTATATTCCCATAATGGAAGCATCCATTCTTCACCATTTCTAAGCATACCTTCCATTGAACGGTCAGTTTCAACAACTGTACAAACCCAGCAACCAAATCTAGTTTTACCGCATGAAGGAGATTCTGGATTCAAGGCAATATTACAATCACCTTCTCCTGAACCTTTATCATATAGGCTCATCATATATGAGTGATCACCCCAAGGGAAAGGATTCTTAGCTAAATAACTCCAAACTTCTGCATTTGTCCAATATTTTATAGGTGATAAAACATAAGCATTTGGAATACTATCATGTACAGATAAACCTCTATGATTAAGAACTCTTCCTTCAATTGAAATAGCTCTAGCTTGAGATTCATCTGTTCTTACTCCTAGAAGCATAAGAATAGATTGATGTTTATTAACTAATCCTTTTAAGAATTCTGTTGCAGGATCAATTTTCATTCTTTCTGTACACCATCTAAATGAACTTGTAGGAGCAGGATAACCTTTACCTAATAATAAAGTCCAAAATGATTCATCTAATTTTGGTTCAAGTTTATGACAAGAAATTTTTAAATCTGATTCATTTGCAAATTTTGTAATTTGGTTTAATCTTGTATTTGTATAGTTCTCAATAACTGGCATTTCAACTGTTGTATCAGAAGAAACAACATAAACATGTTTATTATCTTTTCCTTCTTTATGTAATTGTTGTAACATGGTTATTACTAAATGTAATACTGTTGTCGAGTCTTTACCACCTGAGTATGTAACTACCCATGGGCGGTTATCTAAGAAATATTGTTCTTTTAATTTTTCAATTGTTTGTTCTGCTATTTTCATAATTTGTTATATCTTTTTTATAGTATTTAATTGAAGGTATTATATCTAAAACTTGATTGAAAAAAGATTATTTTGATATGGATAAAACTTAAAAGAAGCAAGAAAAACAGGAGATAGTTAACAACAAAAGAGATAATTTGAAAAAACAAAATAGAAAAGACAAAAGGCAAAAATTACTGAATTTTTTTAACACAAATTATTAAATAGAAATAAACATCCAACCAGTTTTATTTAATTTATTAAAATTAAGTTCTTTATATATTTTTTCTAAATCTTTGTTGTCAGGTAAAAGAACTATATATTTTAAACCTATATTCTCTTGAATATCTTTTGCGATTGAAATAACTAATTCGATTAAATATTCTGATGTTTTTACATTGTCTAATTCTTCTAAAACTAAACCTCTATATTTTTTACTTACAAATAAGAAATCAATTTGTAAAGCTGGGAAATCTTCTATTGAAGTTGAAGAGATAGAAATAAGACCTAATTTTTCATTATTTTTTTTTAATACATAAAGAACTGTTTTTGATTTTTCTACTCTTTTACAAATATCTTTTATAAAAAGTGTTTCTCTGTGTTTTTGTTCTAGTGAGTCTGAAAGTTCTAAAGATTCTAAGAGTTTTTTAAATAGTTGGTATTCAGTAGTAATACTATTATATTTTTTAATTTCTATCAAGTTGATACTATACGATATTATATTTTCTAGAAGTTGCTTTTTTAATTAATTTAGTATTTACTGGTGTATTAACTAATTTATCTCTTTCAGTATTTGAAAGCTTTTTCGGTGGAACAATAGTAATAACTTTATCGTTTTTAATTGATAATGCCATGATAACTTTTTCCTTTGTTTTTTTATGTAGTATTGTATCATATCTCTTGAAAAATGTAAAATAAAAAGAATATATAGTTATTTTAGAATTAGATTAATAAAATAGAGATAAAATAAAGGAAAGAAAAACTTAAAATTGTTAAGTATAAAAGTATCTAATAAAAAAAATATCGTGTTTAAAACCGTGTGATTTAAAATTATAAACTTTAATTAATACTAAAAAATAGGGCTTATTAAGATTTTCAAATACAGCTTATTGGTTTACCTAACTAACTATAAATAATCCAAATTTCCTATATACTAATTTCCTAAAATTCCTCACATTATTCCAAAACAAATTTTAAAATTGTATAATTGCGCAATTAAAAATAGAGTGGCAAATATAATGCCAATAAATAAGGATTGATTTTGAATAAAGTTGTTATAAAACCTAAGAATATAAGTAAATTTAGTTTACATTGTCCTTTTACAAATGAGAAATTAGATAATGAAAATAATTCATTTGAAATTTATGAAGGTGCTGGGAAGTACTTATTTTCAATGTGTGAAGATTGTTTGTTTTGTGATGTTGGAAACAATGATGAGATTGAAAAATACTGGGATGATTCTGCCCTTGAAGCTATTGAAAAATTTGTTAAAAATTATGATGGTAAAAATATTTTAGTGATTGAAGTTCTTACTGATGTTGATAGTTATTTTTATGGTTTTTTAAATGAAGATAATATTGAATTAAGTGCTGAAGAGATAGAAAAAAGATTTATTAGATAAATCTTTTTTCGTACGAGTTGTTTTATTTTATAATATGTCCTACAAATTTAGACATGTTATTTAATATTTTTCCACCTCTTCTAAATCCTAAGGCACAAGCTTCATAAGCAAAAAATACTCCCGCTTGATAATAGTTTCCATTTAAATCTTTAGGAAATTCTACAAACTCTTGATAAATAGCTTTATGACCTTCATAATCACCTAATGTTTCTTGATCAATTGAACCATCACTATTTATAATTTTTGTATTTGCACCTTCTCTTCCAAAACATCTTTTTTCAACTTGTTTTTTTCCAACTAAAGGTTCAAATGAAGTTTCAAGTAATAAAGGATGATTTGGGTATAAATCCCATAAAATCTTCATAAATCCTTTTGATTGGAACATCAATGTATACGCTGGATTAAAAATAATTGCTTTTTTCTCTTTTATGATTTCTGTTAAAATTAATGCTAATTCACTCTCTTCAATAGCGATATTTTCCCATGGAATTAGTTTAAACCAAAATTCAAAAAGTTCATCATCTTTGAAAATACCATCATCACTAAATTGAACATTTTCAATAAATTCAAAATCAGTGTTAAATCCAGCTTCACTTGCGATATGTTGTAAAAGTTTTGTTGTATTTATATCTTCACTTGAGCTTGAAATTGAGCTAAATAGTATTTTCCAACCAAGACCTGAGTAATACTCTTCGAATTTTTCTAAGTCATCATTTAAAGTAATAATTCTTTTGAAATTGTCTTTTAAAGCATCATAAAGGTTATTAAATTGACTAGCTTCATTTAAGCCATTTGCTTTTAACATTGCCCATTGAATAATTGCAGTTTCAAATAAAGAAGTAGGAGTATCTGCATTAAATTCAATTAATTTTATAGGTTTTCCATCTATTCCACCTGCTAAATCAAATCTTGAATATAAATGCCAATGAACTTCATTTTCCCAAGATTCTTTTATAACTTCAATTAGATTAAAAGGTATATTTATTTCATGGAATAAGTCATTCTCTATTACATATTCACCAGCTTGGGCAAACATATCATAAAGTTCATTTGTTGCCTCATAAAAAGCATTTGCTTGATCTTCACTTATTAGTACAATTTCATCACTAACATAAGATGAATTATCACTATCTGTATGCCAGACAAACCCTATTGATTCTAAGTATTCATCACTTAAAGGTTTTAATTTTTCTAATTGCATTTATTAGCTCCCAAAACTAGAAGATGAAGTTGATTTTGATGTAGTTGAACTATTGCTTCCACCAAAAAAACCACTTTTTTTAGTTGATGAATTTGTACCTGTAGTTGCAGGAGATTTTGTAAATGAACTTTGTGATTTACTATATGTTTGAGGTGATTTATATTGAGTTTGTCTTTGATTTTGAAAGTTTTGATTATTAAATAATTTATTTCCAAGCCAAGAACCAACCATTGCACCTGCAATTGAAGATAATAAAACTCCACCAAGTCCCATTCCCCCATCTGATACTTGTGCATTTGGATTTGTAAGAGGTGAAGTTCCTGCATCAATTTTTGCTTCTTCTTCTTTTACTAATTTATCGATTTCTTCTTGAGTTAAAATTCTTTCTGTTCCATCTGGTTTTCTTAAGACTATTGTAGTTTTTGAAGCTGGAAATTCATCTGCTATTTTGTATTTACCATCTACTGATTCTTCTATAATAACAAAAGCATTTTGTTTTTGACTAGCATTTGTAAAAGCATCATTTTGACCTTGATTTTGTTGATTGTCTTTTGATTTGTCATCACATCCAACTAATCCAACTACAAGTAAAGCACCCAATCCACCTACCATTGCGTAATCTGAAATTTTTTTAATCTGAAATTTTCTTTTCAATTTTATTGCCTTTCTTTTTTAGTTTAAATTTAATAATATCTATTTTAGAAATTGTCTCATTATAGCAAATAGATGGAAAATAATCAAAAATTATTATATTAAATATTTTGTGACACAATTTGTGACACAATTTTGTTAACATATTCACTTTATAAAGATTAAACATATATGGGAAACTAAATGAATAAGACAAATATTTTTTGGGAAATTTATTTTTGGGTTATGTTACTTTGTTTTATATTTATATTTGGATTTACAGTTTTGAACGAAGATTCTATTTTAATTGGAAATAAGTATTCAAAAATGTATGACATTTCATTTTTGATGATTATTCTTGTTTCTTTATTTGGAATTAGAGGATATATCAATAAAAAAAGATATTTTTTTAGAGAATTATGGATATTTTTCTTTTTTCTTATTTTAGTAGATTTAACAAATTATCTTTTATTTGAATATAACTATATTTTTCTTAAAAATTTAAGTTATTTCGCATTTACTATTTTACTATTTCCTTGGTTTTTTGCACTTTACAAATATAGTTTTAAAATGAATGAATTATGGGGCTCATTTTATAATTATTAAATTAAATCTTTTTCATTTTTTAGTTCAGGATAACATAAAAGAATTTTTTCTTTTGAAATTCTTTTACACTTGTTACAAACATAGATTTGTGTAAATGTTATTTTATCATCCAAGGGTAAGATAATATAACTTTTTTTAGTTCCACAAAGTTTTGTTACTTTTTTCATTTTGAACTTCTAATATTTTTGTAATTTATATTGAAATTATAGTTTAATTTTTGATAAATATAGGTTTAAAAATTAAAAGAAGAAAATTCATTCTCCTTTTAAACCTTTTCTCATGGCTTCAACTAAGCTTTTATCGGCTTTTGTATTTGTAAAGTATTCAAAAGCTAAAACACCTTGAAAAAGTAGCATATCTTCCCCGTCTTTTATTTCAAGTCCATTTTCACTTGCAAGTGCTAAAAATGGTGTGATTTTTCCATACACACAATCAAAGGAAAAAGAGGCTTTTTTAAAAACTGTTTCTAGGATTTTTTTATCACAAGGTAAATATTCATCTTTTAATCCAGCACTTGTTGAGTTTACAACTAAGTCATAATTTTGTGGTTCAAAATTTTCCCATGAAAAACATGGAATTTGATGTTGTTTGAAAAATTCTAGTTTCCCTTCACTTCTATTTAATACAGTTACATTTATATCTTTTGATTTTAAGGCTAGGGCGATTGCTTTTGCAGTTCCTCCTGCTCCTAAAAGAAGTACATTTTTTATAGTTCCAAAACTCTCTATTGCTTTTAAAAATCCTGGTGCATCAGTATTATATGCTATTACTTTTCCATCTTCTAGAATGTAAGTATTTACAGCTTTTATCTCTTTTGCTAATCCTCTTACCTCATCAGCATTTTCGTAGGCAAACTCTTTGTGTGGAACTGTTATATTTGCGCCTTTGTAGTTTGAGTCTAAAAAAGCTTTTTTGATTTCATTTCCATTTTCTAGATGATGCTTTTCATAATTTCCATCAAAATTTATATGATTTAATCCTGCATTTTGCATTTGTGGTGATTTTGAGTGAGCAACTGGATTTCCAAATATTGCAAATTTTTCTGACATTTATTTCCTTTTATTTTTGTGCTATTAGATTAAAAAGTGGATACTCTTTTTCATTTCTTTCATGTATATAAACTGTATCACAAGAAATGATTTTGAAACCTACATCTTCAAAGATTTTTTTTACATCATTTATTTCATATCCGAAGTGTTCAACTCCGTCATTTTTATGTTTTTCATGGAAAGTCCCATCCTCTTTTTCTAGGTCATTAATACAAACATATCCACCATTTACTAAGGAGTCATAAGCTTTTTGTGCAAACATATTTGTATCTTTGATATGGTGCATAGTCATTGATGAGATAAATAAATCATAAGAGTTCTTTGAAATTTCATCTTCATTCATATTGTGTTTTACAGCTTTGATATTGTCAAAATTTAGCTCTTTTGCTTTTTCATTAAATCTATCTACCATGCCATCTGAATAATCCATTCCTAAAACATTGTTTTTATCTGTGCTTAATGCAAAGGCTATAAATCCAGTTCCACAACCATAATCTAAAATGTTCCCATTCTCTTTTATAACTACATGTTTTTGTAAATTTTCAACACAAGCGTTTGAGCTATCGATACTTGTTTGTTTATTATCCCAAGTTTTAGCTGCTTCATCAAATCTGTTCATATCTATCCTTAAACAATTAATCATTAATATTTCGCTAAATTATATCAAAAGCAAATAAAAGAGCAATTATGAATCAAATTAAATACTATTTTACAACAACTGAAGATGGAAATTTAGCTTATCATGTAAATGATATAAAAGAAAATGTTGACAAAAATAGAGAAGCTGTAGCTTTAAAAATGGATTATAAAAATGAAGATTTGGTTTATATGAATCAAATTCATGGAAATAATGTAGTAATAGTAGATAAAAACTCATCAAAACTTATAGATAATTGTGATGGATTAATTACAAAAGAAAAAGATTTACCACTTATGGTTATGGTGGCTGATTGTATTCCAATTTTGTTTTTTGATGAGATACAAGGTGTAATTGCAGCGGTTCATGCTGGAAGAAATTCTACTTTTTTAAAGATTGCACAAATCACAGCAAATAAAATGATGAACGAGTTAGGATGTTATGCAAATAATATAAAAGTAATTATGGGACCAAGTATTCATGAGTGTTGTTATGAAGTAAGTGAGGAGTTAGCTCGAATCGTTAAAACATCATTTGGAGAAAAATTTTGTAAAGGCAGAAATATAGATTTACATGGAATCAATGTAAAACTTTTAGAAGAAGTGGGAATTAGAAATATTCGAATATCAGAAGTTTGTACGAAGTGTTCAGATGAACCATTTTTCTCTTATAGAAAAGATAATAAAACAGGAAGATTTGCAGGAATTATCGTAAAATAATATAAAGAGGTTTTTCCTCTTTATATTTAAGCTTTTACAGTTTGTACTTCTATAAACTCTTCTTCATGTTCTTTATGACCATTATAAATCTCTTCATCAAGCTCATTTTCACTTTTTGCTATTAATACAGAAGTCATAGCGTCACCTGTTACATTAACAGTTGTTCTTGCCATATCTAAGATTCTATCGATTCCTGCAATTATTGCAACACCTTCAATTGGTAATCCAACAGATGTTAAAACTAATGTAAGCATTATAAGTCCAGCTCCTGGAACTCCTGCTGTTCCAATAGATGCTAAAGTTGAAGTTAGAATAATCATCATATATTCTTGCATTCCTAATTGAATTCCAAATGCTTGAGCGACAAACATTGCACAAACACCTTGATAAAGTGCAGTTCCATCCATATTTATAGTTGCACCAAGAGGTAAAACAAAACTAGCTACTGGTTTTGAAACACCTAGGTTTTTAACACAGTTTTGCGTAGTGATTGGTAATGTTCCTGAACTACTTGTTGTTGTAAAGGCAACAGTTTGAGCAGCTACAATACCTTTAAAGAATCTAATAGGATTTAGTTTTGCAAAAATAGATATTGCTCCACCAATTGTAAATAATAGATGAATAACAGAAGCTAAATACACAGCAAATATAACTTTTCCTAAACTTAATAATACATCCATTCCATAAGAAGCAGAAACCCAAGCCATTAAAGCAAAAACTCCAAATGGTGCAAATCCCATTACAATTTCAGTCATTTTATACATAGCTTCTGCAATAGAATTAAAGAATTTTTTTGCAGGTTCGCCTTTATCACCAGATAGATTGATAGAAACACCCAGAATAATTGCAAAAAAGATAATTTGTAATATATCACCATTTGCAAAACTTGAAAAAGGATTTTTAGTGATGATATTTAATAGTGTATCTATTAAAGCTGGCGCTTTTGTTACAGCTATATTTTTTGCAGCATCTAATGTCACACCTGCACCTGGTTCTAAAACAATACCAACTATTAATCCAATAGTAATAGCAATAGCAGTAGTTACAATATAGATTAGAAATGTTTTAATTCCAACTCTTCTCATTTTTTTTAAATCTTCCATTGCAATAATACCAGTTACTAATGTAACAAAAACTAATGGCACAATTAGCATCTTAATAAGATTAATAAATAGTGTTCCAAGTGGTTTTAATATTTGAGCACTTTCACCAAAAACGATTCCTGTAATAAGTCCTAGAACTAATGCTCCTAGAATCTTTTGCCATAATGGGATATTTTTCCATACACTTGACATTTTCTCTCCTTAATTTATATTAAAAATATTTTAAGAAGTTAAAATGACCTAAAAGTGATGTTTAGAGCTTTTTTAAAGAAGATTTACTATTTTAAAGATTTAATTTATATCCTATGCCTTTAACAATACTTATTGCATTTTCAGGAATTTTTTTTCGAAGACGCTTTACTAAACCTCTTATATTAATTAAAGTTGTTTCTTCTCCTTCCCATACATAGTTTTCAATCTCTTCAAAAGAGAATATTCTTGTTGGGTTTTTACAAAGTAGCTCTAGAAAAAGTATCTCTTTTTTTGCAAGTTTTATTTCACCATTTGGACCTTTTAGATTTCTATTATCATAGTCATATATAAAATCATTTGTAAAATCAAATAGTTGTTGTTTTATTTGACAAAGTTTTTTTACTTTTTGGATTAATTCATACATCAAAAATGGTTTTTTTAAATAATCATCACAGCCTAATTCATAAGAAGCTTGTATCTTTTCTAGTTCATGATTTGAACTTATAATGATTACTGGAATATCTTTACTATACATACGAATAGTTTTTAATATAGATATGCCATCAATAGAAGCCACATTTATATCCAATATAAAACAACTATAACCGTTGTTCAAAACTTCTAAAGCATCTTCACCATCATAAAATGTATCAATTCCATAACCCTCTTTTTCTAAAGATGTTTTTATAAAATTACATAAATTTTCATTATCTTCAAGAACTAAAATTTTCATTTTCTAACCTCAGTTTTATTATAAAAGTTGCACCATCATTTTTATTTACAGCATAAATCGAACCTTCCATTTTATCCTCAATAATTACCTTGGTCATATAAAGTCCAATTCCATGTCCTTTTTCCTTTGTTGAGTAGTATGGATCAAAAATCTTTTTCATATCTTTTTTATCTATTCCTCCACCATTATCACTTATTTCTATTTGAACATATTGTGTTTTTTTGAAAATATCTATATTTATTAGACCTTTAAATTTTTTGTTTGATACTCTTTGTTTGATTATTGAATCTTTAGCATTATTTACAATATTTAAAAGACTTTGCATTAATTCATTGTTATAACCCAAAACAATAAGTTGTGTCTCTTCTTGAAAATTGATATTTATATCAATATAACTATATTTTATATTATGTTCAACAATATGCATCATTTTTATAATGGCATCTTTTATATCAAAGTGAGTTTTTTTAGTTGAGGGTTTTATAAAATCTTGAAAATCATTTATCGTATCTGTCATATAATAAATCTGAAACATAATATCTTTTAGATATTTCTCCTCTTCTTCTTCTGTTTTTTTACTTGAAGCTACATGTTCTTGAACTAAAGTAGATATTTCAATTAATGGTTCTTTCCATTGGTGGGCAATTGATGAGATTATTTCTCCAATTTCTGCAAGTTTTGATTGTTGGATTATAAATTCTTGATGTTTTGTATTTTTTATTTGTAGTTGTAGATTATAAAATAAAAGAATAATAAAAAAAAGTAGAATAGGGGAGATAATAAATACAGCATTTACTAAACTTCTATTTTTATCCAAAAAAGATAAAGGCACATTTACAAAGGTAACTTTTTTCTTTAGAAAATCTGTATTTAAATCAAATTTCTTTAATTTTTCATAATCAAAAATATATGAATAATTATTGTATGTTTTTATAATAGGTTTTGCATCTTTATCATTTAAAAGTTCTAAGAGTAAATTTCCAGTACTTTTTCCTAAGTTCTCAACTAATACAAGTTTCCCTCCAACTGAGCCTTTTGCAATAAATAATGAATCTGTAGAAAATGTAGGTAATTCAAAAGAGTTAATCATTGATGCAATCTCTTGATTTGTATGTAATTCTTGATTTTTGTTATTATAAAAACGCACAAAAAATATTGCTTCATCTTTTTTGTATGTTGAGAATTTCTTTTTAAGTTCATCTATTGTTGAATATCTAATATATTCAACTTCTAAGTTATTATTTAGATTAATAGCATTTCGTATAGCAATATCTGAATCATCACCATTTTTACTAAAATCATTTATAATATATAGTTTTTTTAATTTTGGCATCATTTTATTTATAATATTTACAATATCAGAAATAGCTCTTTTTTCTATTATTCCAGAGATTTTACCAGTTAAACCAGACTTTTCAACTAATAAAGGGTCATATTGTTCAATACCTGTAAATATTAATTTTTCATTGTTTTTAAAAAGTTCACTATAATTTTTAAGTGCAAATTCATAAGCAAATTTATCTACAAGCAAGACTAAATCATATTTTCTATTGTTTAATTGAAGTTTATAAAGGTTTTTTAATTCCTCATAGTACTCACTTGAAGATATTCTTTTTGAATCCATATAAAGAATAGTTGTTTCAACATTTTTATCATTATTGATTACTTTCTCAAGGCCAGAAATAAGTTCATCACTCCATTGAAAACCTTTGTGATAGGAATTAATAATTAATATATGAGATTTATTATCTGAATTATTTGCAAATGAATAGTTAAAAAAGAACAATACTATTAATAAAAAAGCTTTTATTGGCATTAAATTGTCCTAAGTTTAAAAAAATAAAACAAGAAGATTAACTTCTTGTTTAACTTGATTTAATATGCGATTGGTCTTATCATATTTTGTGGTTGTATAATTCTATCTAATTCTTCTTTTGATAATAAGTTTTTTTCTAAAACAACATCATAAACAGATTTATTACTATTTAAAGCTATTTTTGCAACCATTGTTGAATTTTCATATCCAATATATGGATTAAGTGCAGTAACAAGTCCAATACTATTTAATACTAACTCTTCACATCTTAACTCATTTGCAGTAATTCCATCTATACATTTATAAGCTAGACTCTCAAAACCTTTTTTCAGCATATTTATTGAATTAAATAAGTTATATGCAATAATTGGTTCAAAAACATTTAATTGTAATTGTCCACCTTCACTAGCCATTGTAATAGTAACATCTGTTCCAATAACTTGATAAGCTATTTGATTTACCATTTCAGGAATTACTGGGTTTACTTTTCCAGGCATTATTGAACTTCCTGGTTGCATTGCTGGAAGGTTTATCTCATTAAATCCCGTTCTAGGACCTGAACTTAAAAGTCTTAAGTCATTACATATTTTTGATAATTTTGCTGATACTCTTTTTAAAACACCTGAAATTTGAACAAATGCTCCTGTATCTTGTGTTGATTCAACTAAATCTTTTGCAGTAATAAAAGGTCTATTTGTAACTTCTTGTAGTTTTCGCTCTACAATTTTTACATATTGGGGATGAGAATTAATTCCCGTTCCAATAGCAGTTGCTCCAAGATTCATCTGTCTTATTAATTGTTGGCATTCTATTAATCTTTGAATGTCATCATCAATTGTGATTGCATAAGTATTAAACTCTTGTCCTAAAGTCATAGGAACAGCATCTTGAAGTTGTGTTCTTCCCATTTTTATTACATTTTGGAATTCAATTGCTTTTTTAGCCATTGAGTTTTCTAATATTTTCATAGAATCTACAAGCTCAAATATTTTTTCATATAGTGTGATTTTAATTGCAGTTGGATAAACATCATTTGTAGATTGAGATAAATTTACATCATTATTTGGATGAAGATGTTTATATTCACCTTTTTTATGTCCTAAAATTTCTAAGGCTCTATTTGCAATAACTTCATTTGTATTCATATTCGTAGAAGTTCCAGCTCCACCTTGAATCATATCAACTATAAATTCTTCATGGAATTTACCATCAACAATCTCATCGCAAGCTTGACATATTGCATTTTTTTTCTTTTCATCCAATTGATTTAATTCAAAATTTGCTAAAGCAGTAGCTTTTTTTACTTTAGCAAGTGAAGTAATAAATGTAGTAAAACTTGATAATGTTACTCCTGTAGCATCAAAGTTTTCTTTTGCTCTTGCTGTTTGAATTCCATAATATGCATCTATTGGAATCTCTTTATCACCAATTAAATCATGTTCTATTCTTGTTAGCATTTTTTATTCCTTGTATTTTACATTTTTTCGCGAAATACTAATATATAAAAATGTCCTAAAAGTGGTTTTTTTTATTTTTTTATTAAATAATTAAATAAGTTAAAAGATGATGATAAGAAATGATAATTTTAAGAGTTGAATTAAGTATAAATTTTTCTAATATAAAAATATAAAATTAATATAAAATATTTATAAAATTTTAAGACTTACATAATTTTTACATAATATACTTAAAATAATCTTGGAAATAAAAAATATTATAAATTTATTTTATTTAAGTTTCTTTTTGTTACTATTTCCCAAATTCATTTCAAAACAATAATTTAAAAGGATTACGATGAGTACAAAAGTTACTAAAGAAGAAGCATTAAACTATCACAGAGTTCCAAATCCTGGAAAAGTTGCAATTGCAACTACAACAAGATTGGAAACTCAAAAAGATTTATCTTTAGCATATTCTCCAGGTGTTGCCTTTCCTTGTGAAGAGATAGCAAAAGATCCTGCACTTGCCTTTGAATATACATCAAAAAGAAACTTAGTAGCTGTTATTTCAAATGGAACAGCAGTTTTAGGACTTGGAAATATTGGAGCACTTGCTTCAAAACCTGTAATGGAAGGTAAAGCTGTATTATTCAAGAAATTTGCTGCTGTTGATTCATTTGATATTGAAGTAGATGAAACAGATATTAATAAATTTTGTGACATTGTAAAAGCTATTTCTCCAACATTTGGTGGAATAAATCTTGAAGATATAAAAGCACCTGAATGTTTTGAAATTGAAAGAAGATTAGTAGAAGAGCTTGAAATCCCAGTTATGCATGATGACCAACATGGAACTGCAATTATTACAAGTGCAGCTTTATTAAATGCACTTGAAATGATGGATAAAAAAATAGAAGATTTAAAAGTAGTAGTTGTAGGTGCTGGTGCTGCTGCAATTGCTTGTTCTATTATGTACAAAGAATTAGGTGTTAAAAATCTAATTATGTGCGATTCTAAAGGTGTAGTTCATAGTGGAAGAACTGATTTAAATAAATATAAATTAAATTTTGTTACAGGTTCTTGTACAACTATGGAAGAGGCATTTACAGATGCAGATATGGTTTTAGGTTTATCAAAACCAGGAACTTTTACAGTTGAACATATAAAACTTATGAGTGAAGAGCCAATTGTATTTGCTTTAGCAAATCCAACACCAGAACTTTTCCCAGAAGAAGTAAAAGCAGTGCGACCAAAGGCTATAGTTGGAACTGGACGATCAGATTATGCTAATCAAGTAAATAATGTATTAGGTTTCCCTTACATCTTCAGAGGTGCTCTTGATGTTCAAGCTAGAACAATAAATATGCATATGAAAAAAGCAGCAGCTCAAGCTATTGCAAACTTAGCAAAATTGCCAATAAGTGATGAATTAAGAGCTTCTTTTGGAGAGTTAACTTATGGAAGAGAGTACATTATTCCAATTCCATTTGATAAAAGATTGATGGTTGAAGTATCAGCAGCTGTTGCAAATGGTGCTGTTGAATCAGGAGTTGCAAGAGTTAAAGAGTTTGACTTAGAAAAATATAGAGAAAAATTAGCTTCTATGTTATAAGCTAAAATTATCTATTAATCAATAAAATGATATTATTCGGGCTTTAAAAAATTTAAGCTTGAATAATAAATAGGATAAAAATGGAAGAGTATATACTTTTAATTGACACGGAAGATGCTAAAGGGCTTGTTTATAATATTTCAAAAGTTCTTTTTGCAAACAACTTAAACATCGAGCAAAATGCTGAGTATGTTGACCCAGATACTAAAAAGTTTTTTATGAGAAGTATTATTTCTGGAAAAGTTTCTAAAAATATCTTACTAAAAGAGTTAAAAGAAGTTTTACCTGATGGGGCTTCAATCAAACTAAATAAAAAAGAGAAAAAGGATGTTGTTATTTTAGCAACAAAAGAGTTTCATGTTTTAGGTGATTTATTGATTAGATATATAGCAGGTGAATTAAATGCAAATATTAAAGCAGTTATTGCAAATCATGACCACTTAAAAGAGTTGGTTGAAAAGTTTAATATTCCTTTTACTTGCATTAGTGCTGAGGGAATTAGTAGAGAAGAACATGAAGATAAAATGATTGCAAAAATTAATGAATATGAACCTGAATTAATCGTTCTTGCAAAATACATGAGAATCTTAACTCCAAAATTTGTAGATGCTTTCCCTAAAAAAGTTTTAAATATTCACCACTCATTTTTACCAGCATTTATTGGTGCAAATCCATATAAACAAGCACACGAAAGAGGTGTTAAGATTATTGGAGCAACTGCACATTATGTTACAAGTGATTTGGATGAAGGTCCAATCATATTCCAAGATGTGGTAAGAGTTGATCACAGTTATTCTTGGGAAGATATGAGAAATGCAGGAAGAAATGTAGAAAAAATTGTACTTTCAAATGCTTTTGAAATGTTATTACATGATAGAGTTTTTGTTCATGGAAATAAAACGGTAATTTTATAATGTTTAATATAGTTTTATTAGAACCACGAATCCCTGGAAATGTGGGAACTATTGGTAGACTTGCCTTTGCTTTAAATTGTACTTTACATTTAATCAAACCTTATGGTTTTGGTGAAATTACAGAAAAAGAAGTGCGAAGAGCGGGGCTTGATTATTGGTTTGAATTAGATGTTCGTGAGTATGAAAATATTGAAGATTTTTGGGCAAAAAATCCATTTAACGATAGACACTTTTTAGCAACAACAAAAACAAAACAAGTCTATTTTGAAGCAAGTTATGAAGTAGGGGATTATTTCTATTTTGGAAGAGAAGATGCCGGACTTCCTCAAGTTATTTTAGATAAAAGTCCAAAAACTTGTATCACTATTCCTATGACAAATGAAGCTAGAAGTTTAAATATTGCAAACTCAGTTTCAATAGTAGCTTATGAAGCTTTAAGACAAAACTTTAAAGATTTTAAATAAGAGTATTACTTTTTTCAATAAGTTTTATTACAGCTTCAAGTTCTTTTTGAAGTTTTTCTTTTTCGTGATCTTTCTGAGCCTCTTTTAGCTCTTTTTTCAATTTTGCTTTTTTAAGAGATAATTTTTCAATTATCTCTTTTACTTTTTCTTGTTTAGACTCATCTAAACTCTCTTTTTTTAGATATTTTTTGATTTTAGTAACGATTTTATTTAGATCCATCTTAAGTGTCTCCTATCTCTTTTAGTAGAGTATTATTTAAAAATAACATACTTGCCATTTCAACTAACTTTTTCTGAATAGAATAAACAGTTGCACTATCATTTATAAGCGAAGTGGCCATGGTAGCCTTGATTTTATCTTCTCTAATTAAAGCATCTATTTTTTCAGAATTTGATAAATCATTTGCCAAAAGAGTTGATTTGATAACTTCTAATTGAGTCATTTTTTCTAACTCATTTTCACTATCATTTAACAGATTTAAATCAATTAAAATTGTAGCTAACTCTTCTCTTAATAAATTATACTCTTGTTTGATGTAATCATTTTTACTTTTTAGATAAAAATTTACATTTTTTTGAATATCTCTTGTATCTTTTAATACTTCAACTATAAGTTTAGCACTTCTTTTTATATCAGCAACTTCTCTTTGTTGAAAACTTGTCATATTTTCTTGGGCAAATGAAGAGTATTTTATGATTTCACTATATATGATTTTTAGATTTGAATTATATATCTCATCAATATTTGTATCTATTTTTGTAGCTTCTTTAGAAATTTGAATTTTCAAATCATCTTTTGTTTTTAGATTACTTGTATGTAGATTTAAAGCGTGAAGCATAGCCTTTTGACAACTTTCATAAAGATTAATAGTCTCTTTTCTAATTGATACAATAGCAGTATCAGGAAGGCTTAAATTTGAATCCAAAAGATATTTTGGTTTTGAAAAAGCTGATACTTTTTTCTTGATTAACTTCTCTGAAAGTTTTACTATTTGATTTATAAATGGAGAAAGTAAAAGAATTCCAACTAAACTAAATATAGTGTGAAATAATGATAATTTCATTGCATAATTGTCTTCACTAATTCCTAAATAAGGAGCTAAAAAATCAACTAAATCTTTAAATGAATAGATAAATACAGTTATTATAGTTCCCGTTATAATATTGAAAGTAAAGTGTGCAAAAGCTACTCTTTTTCCATTTTCATTTGAAGCTAATGAAGCTAAAATTGCTGTAAATGTTGTTCCTACATTTGCACCAATTGCAAGGGCAATTGCATTTATATATATAATACTTCCCGCACTTAAAGCTGTAATTATAATAGCTAAAGTTGCTGCACTTGATTGAATAACAACAGTTGCAACGGCTCCAATTATTATATAAATAATGATTCCTAAAACACCTTCCATAGAATATGAGGCTAAATCTATAGAATTTTTTAAAGTATCAAAACCATCTTTCATATAAGAAATACCAAGGAAAATAAATCCTAATCCTAAAAGTACATTTCCTACACCTTTATAACTATTACTTTTTAAGAATCTAAAAATCACACCAAAAAGAATCATTGGCATCGCATAAATAGAGATTTTAACATCCACACCCAAACTTGAAACAATCCAAGCTGTTGTTGTACTTCCAAGGTTTGAACCAAATATTATTCCAATTCCTTGAACTAAAGTTAATAATTCAACAGATAAAAAAGAGATAACAACCAACGAGATAATTGATGAACTTTGAACAATTGAAGTTGAAAAAAATCCAGTTAAGATTGCATAAAAAGTATTACTTGTGAATTTTTGAAGTAGTTTTTCTAAAATCCCACCAGATAGTAGTTTGAAACCATCTTGCATAAAAAACATACCAATTAAGAAAATTGCAATTCCACTTAAAATTACTGTGAAGTTCTCTTGTGAAATTACAATATATGCAAGAATAAGAAAGCCAATAGGTAGAACTATTTTTTTTGCCACAATACATCCTAAAAATCATTTTATAATTTTATTGTAGCAAATTAATATTAATATCTATAATCTTTTTTATGAAAGATTAGCCTTAATACTATGTTTGCCCTCAAACTCTTTTTTATCACTATTTTCTACAATTTGTATTGCAATAGTATTTGTTTGTTCTGCAATTTCTTGCGTAGTAGCAGAAATCATAGCAATTTGTTGAGTTTGTTGATCTAGTTGTGTAATTGAATCATTTATTTGTTCAATACCAATTCGTTGTTCTTGTGAAGCACCTGAAACACTATTTATTAAAGTCACTGTACTTTGAATATTTTTATTTAGTGAAGTATAACCATTTATCATATCTGTAGCAATACCTTTACCATCATTTGCCTTACTTGTAGCATTCCCCACAAGAGTTTTAATCTCCCTTGCAACTTCAGCACTTCTTGAAGCTAGATTTCGCACTTCTGCTGCAACTACTGCAAATCCTTTGCCTGCTTCTCCAGCAGTTGCCGCTTCTACTGCTGCATTTAAAGAAAGAATATTTGTTTGAAAGGCAATTTGATCAATTAATGTAATTGATTCATTTATTGAGATAACCTGAGCATTTATTTCATCCATTGCTATTGTAGTTTTAGTTGCTAAATCTTCACCAGTTTTTGCAGCAACAATTACATTTTGTGCATATTGAGTCATTTCATTAATATTTTGACTATTTTTTGCAATAGTTGCTGTTATCTCTTCAACTGCTGCTGCTGTCTCTTCAAGTGAAGCAGCAGTTGTATTTGCATTTTGTGTTAGAACTTTTACATTATCAACTAAGATATGGGCATTATCTTGTAATTTTAAACCTATTCCTTTACTATCAACTAGCATTTTAGTAATAGTATTACCAACAATATTTATATTTTCACAAAGTGAAAGAATATCTCCTTGCACTAATTTTGTATCAACTCTTTTTGTATAGTCATGTAATGCAAAATTTTTAAGAACATTCAAAATATTATTTATATTAACATTTAAGTTTTCAAGCATTTGATTAATTACATTTTTAAGTTCATTTAGTTCATTTGAGTTGGAATCTTTGAGTATTCTACTACTTAAATGACCATCTTTTATATCGTTTGCAACTTTTGTTGCATCATCAATTAGGGCTTTGTCTTTTTTAATATTTCCTTGAACTTTGATAATATTTGCATTTATGATTTTAGACATATTTCCAAACTCATCATTGTTTTTATCATCTAAAAGATTTATATTTGTAGTTTCATTATTTAAAAAAGCAAAAAATTGACTCAACTCTTTTTGGAAAGAAGATAAAGATTTATTTACTATTCTACTTATATATAAAAGTGCAATAATTATAAAAATAGCAATAAAAGTGATAAAAATATATGAAAAAATCTCAATTTTTTGATGTAATTTTTCAGTTTTATCATTTATCACAGTTGTTAAATTTTCTAAAGATTTATTTGATTTATGAACTACATCTCTCATACTTTTCATTAATCCAGAATCTTCATTTAAACCTTTTTCTTTTTCAGATTGAACAAGGTTTAAAAAATTTGTTCTATAATCAACAATGATTTTATTTAAATCTTTATATTTTTCATCATTTTCTAGTTTTGTAATGATTTTATTAAATTTCTCAACATACTGTAAATCAAGTCTAAGCATAAAATCTTTTTCTTGTTTTCTTAAATCATAAACTATTGCTAATAAATTGTTGTCATTTGATTTTTTTGCAAATTCTTGAACTAAATGAACACTATCTCTTAATGCGCCATATAAACCATCTTCTGGATTTAAACCAATTTTTTCTTGTAATTTTACAATATTTGAAAAAATATCTGAATATTCATCAATAACTTTTTTATAGTTATTTAATTCTGTTTGATCAATGTCTGATTTAATAAACTCATTATCTAAGATATTTTTCATTCTTTCAATATTTTGTACATTTTTATTGAAATTATCTAAGTATTTTAAATCTTTTCTTGCAAGAAAATCTTTTTCATTTTTCCTCAATTCTAATAATTGAATTTCCATATTTTTAATATTACTACTTATAATTGAAATATTATCTATTTTATTTATAGATATAAGTTCAATTAATAATATCAATAAAAATGATAATGACACAATCACTGATAAACCAATTAATTTCGTTTTTATTGAAATATTATTTAACATGTTAACTCTTTTTCATAAATTCTTAAATTATTTTATCGTAATTAGAATATCTTTGGTAGATATTTTATTTCAAATTATCAATTATTTAACAAAAAGTAAATATAATGAATATAGTTGTTGTGTAAGGATTAAATTTGTACAAAATTTTAGTTTTAGAAGATGATGAACTTTTCGCCTCTACGGTTGAAGATTTTTTGAGCGATGAGGGTTTTGAAGTTGATATTGCAAGTGATGGTGAAGAGTGTTTAGAATTAAATTTTAAAAAAAATTATGACTTGTATCTTTTAGATATTAATGTACCTAAAATTAATGGTTTGGATTTACTTGTGCAGTTGCGAAACTCTGGGGATAATACTCCTTCAATTTTTTTAACTTCTTACAAAGATAAAGATACTTTACAAACTGCATTTTTAAATGGCTGTGATGATTATTTAAAAAAACCAGCTGATTTGGATGAGTTACTTTTACGAATTAAAGCACTTCTTAAAAGAAATAAAAAACAATTTGATGTAATAAGACTTTCCGATTCTCTTATTTTTAACCCAACAAGTAAAAGGGTTTATGAAAATGAGGTTGATTTGAATCTTCCTGTAAAGGTTCTTGAATTACTTGAACTTTTTGTTGAAAATAGAGGTGAGATTGTAACAAAAGAGATGATTATTGCCAAACTTTGGGCAACAAGCCAAGAGTATAGTGAGGGGTCAATTAGAGTTTATATAAATCAAATAAAAAAACTTTTTGATAAAGATACTATTTTAAATATCAAAGGTGTAGGATATAAAATTGAATTCTAAAAAAAGAGATTTTTTAATTTCAATTTCTATAGTTTTTGTATTTTCATTGATAATTATTTTGTACTTAAACTATTTTTTTATTTCAAGATTTGGATTAAATCCTGATAATTTTGTATTTATTATTATTCCTTTGATAATTTTAGGTTTAGGAATATTTTTGAGTTTCTCAATCTCTATCTTAAAACCTCTATTTAAAAGTGATGAAAAATTAGAACTTAGTATTAAAGAGACAATTCATGAGTTAAATATTCCAGTTTCTACGATTAAGATGAATACTCAACTTTTGGAAAAAACAATCACCGATGAAAAGAGCTTAAAAAGATTAGATAGAATCAAACAAGCATCTAATAATCTTTTAAAACTATATGAAAACATGGAATACAACATAAAAAAAGAGATAGATAAAATTGAAAAGCAAGAATTTTATTTAGATGAATTAGTAACAAATTGTGTCGAAAAATTTGATGATATAAAAAAAGATGTGAAGATTTTAGTAAATATTCCAAATATTAGACTTTTTACAGATTTGAATGGTTTTGAAAAAACTATTGATAATCTAATCTCAAATGCAATTAAATACAATGTAAAAGAAAACCCAATAGTAGAAATATTTTTCAAAGAGAATATTTTTTCTATTTATAATAGTGGTGAGCAAATAGATACAAAAAATCTTTTTATAGTTTTTGATAAATATTTTCAAGAAGACTCAAAAAAAGATGGTTTTGGTTTAGGTCTTGCCATGGTAAAAGAGTTTTGTGATAAAAACAAAATTGCAATAAATATAGATACTTTAGAAGAAGGAAATAGATTTAATTTAAATCTAAAAAATATAATTAAATGAATACAATAAAATTAGAATATCATCAAGAAATAGCTGGAAAAATTGAAAAAAAAGAGTTAGAATTCTCAAAAGATTTATTAAAAACTCCATACAAGATTAATTCACTTTTTGTAATACAAGTAGATGGAAAATCAATGCAAACACTTATCAATGATAAAGCTTTGGTTGTTGCTGATTTATCTCAAAAAGAGTTTGAAGATGAAGCTATATTTTTAGTTTATAAAGACGGAAGAATGTGGATTAAAAAAGCAAAAATCATAGATGAAAAAGAGTACTTCATCTCAATAAATCCAGATTTCTCACACTTGATTTATAAAAAAGAAGAAACAAGAGTTATTGCAAAAGCATTACTAACTTTTACAAATCTATAAAAAGACAAATTATGACAAAAACATTACACCCAAGAAATCTTCACAATAATAGATATGACTTTCCAAGTCTTATAAAAACAAAACCCCAATTACAAGAGTTTGTAAAAGAAAATAAATATGGGGATTTATCAATAGATTTTGCAAATCCTCAAGCTGTTATTGCTTTAAATCAAGCCTTATTGGCTCATTTTTATGCAATAGAAAATTATTCTATTCCAAATGGATATTTATGTCCACCAATTCCAGGCCGTGCTGATTATATTCATCATATAGCTGATTTACTTGCAAGTTGTAACAATGGAGTTATTCCAAAAGGAAAAGCGATAATTGGTTTAGATGTTGGAATTGGAGCAAATGGTATTTACGCAATTATTGGCGCTAGTGTTTATGATTGGGATTTTGTGGGAAGTGATATTGAAGTAGAGGCTATAAAATCTGTTGAAAATGTCGTAAATTCAAATGACTCTTTAAAAGAAAAAATTAAATGTAAACTACAATCAAAACCTGAGAATATCTTTAGAGGAATCATAAATAAAGAAGATATCTACGATTTTACACTTTGCAATCCACCTTTTCATAAATCTTTAAAAGATGCAACAGAAGGAAATAAAAGAAAAGTTCAAAACCTAACAAAACAAAAAACTGCAAAAAGTGCTCTAAATTTTGGTGGAAAAAACAATGAACTTTGGTGCAAAGGTGGAGAAGTAACTTTCATAAAAAACATGATAAAAGAGAGTTTAGAGTTTCAAAACAATTCCCTTTGGTTTACAACATTAGTTTCAAAAAAAGAGAATTTACCTTTTATTTATAAAGCATTAGAAGATATAAAAGCCGTTGAAATAAAAACTATAGATATGTCACAAGGACAAAAAATCACAAGAGTTATCGCTTGGACTTTTTTTGATAAACAAGAGCAAAAAGAATGGTTCAAAAGTAGGTAAATATTTGATTATTAAAACCTGTGACATAAAATGTGACAGGTTTCTGATAGAATGACTTAACTTAAAATAAAGGAATCCAATGGAAACAAGTATCGTATTTGCTGTTGCAATAATATTTTTTGTGTTTATAATTATTGTAAAGGGTGTTAAGATTGTTCCTCAATCTGATTTATATGTTATCGAGAGATTAGGAAAGTTTAATAAAGAACTTCATGGTGGTTTTCATCTTATTATTCCAGTAATTGACCAAGTAAGAGCTATCTTAACTTCAAGAGAACAGTTAGTTGATATTTCAAAACAATCAGTAATTACTAGAGATAATGTAAATATCTCTATTGATGGTATTGTTTTTTGTAAAGTTGATGATGCTATGGAAGCTACTTATAATGTAGTTGATTTTAAAAATGCAATTGCAAATCTTGCAATGACAACTCTAAGAGCTGAAATTGGTGGAATGGATTTAGATGATACTTTATCAAATAGAGAGACTTTAAATGCAAAACTACAAAATGAGCTAGGAAGTGCAGCTGCTAACTGGGGAATCAAAGTAACAAGAGTTGAAATCTCTGATATATCAGTTCCAGCAGAAATTGAGCGAGCTATGAATATGCAAATGGAAGCAGAAAGAGAAAAAAGAGCAATCGAAACAAAAGCACGAGCTGATAAAGAAGCAGTTATTAGAAAAGCTGAGGGTTTCAAACAAGAAGAGATTTTAAAAGCAGAAGCAATTGAAAGAATGGCAGATGCAAAAAGATATGAACAAGAACAAATGGCGGCTGGGCAACAAGAAGCTATGAGACTTATAAATATTTCTATGATGGAAAATGAAAAAGCAGCAGAATTCTTACTTGCAAAAGATAGAATTGCAGCATTTAGAGCATTGGCTGAAAGTGGATCAACAGATAAAATGATTTTACCTTATGATGTGGCACAAATGGTTGGAGCAACTTCTGTTTTAGGTGACGCATTTTTTAAAGGTGTAAGTAATGCCAACTCAAATAATTCTTAATGTAATTGACCCATATATCCTACTTGCAATAGGAGTTGCATTAATAGCTTTTGAAGCTGTTATTGCATCTTTTGTTCTTATTTGGTTTGGATTTGGATTTGTTTTAACTGCTTTAATTAGTTATGTTTATATCTTTTCAGATGGTGTTTGGCAAATTGCAATAGCTTCTATTCTTTCATTGATTTTATTAATACTATTTAGAAAAAAAGTATTAGAAACTTTTTTAAAATCAAGAAAAAACATTTCAGATAATTTTTTAGATGAAAAAGGAATAGGAGAAATTAAAAATTCAAAGGTTTTTTATAAAGCTACTTATTGGGATATTGATTCAGAACTTGATGAAAAAGAGTTTGTTGAGGGTGAAAAGGTAATAGTTTTAAAAACCCATAAAAATCATGCCACAATAGAAAAAAAATAGAATAGAAATTTTTAAAATTTCTATTCTGTAATTTTTTTAGTAATGGGCTTTATGAGCGATTTTAGAATTTAAGTTTCTTTTGAAAGAATACTTTTTAAAATATAAATTGAAACTTTCTTTATCTAAAATTGGTAACTCACCATCTGCATATTGTAATAAAATTTTATTTATTTCTGCTTCTTTGTCTTTTGCTAAATATACTTGAATATTGTCATTTAAAAGGCTTGAAAAAGGTTTTTCTCTCATGTGAGAAGTGATAAGTATATTTACATTTTTGCTTTTTAACCAAGCAGCTACTGCTTTTCCGCTTGTTTGTTCATTTTTAACAATTTCAATGATGTTGTTGTTTATTAACGCAAAATATTTAGCTTTTCCAAATAGTGTGGATACAGAACAAGTTTCTTTTTTGATTTTTATTGGTATTGCAATCATTTTATTCCTTTTGTTGCATTTTTTGTATAAAGTTTATATCTATTGATATAACAATGGGCTAAAGACTTAACCATATTAATTCACTAACATATTCCATAAAACTTCCTTATCTAATAATTATGATAATCAGAAAATTAAATCTCTTTTGTAATTTTACAGCTAATTACAATATGAACCAATTAGTGATGACTTCATGGTTTAAGAGCACAATGACTTCCAGAAATATTATAATGGTCAAACTACTTTTTCAAGTAATAAGAAGAGTTGTTATTGAATTCAATATAAAAAAATTGACATTACGATAAAAACGATAAAAATTTGAAGATAGTTATACTCTCGTAATAAAATTGTAGCATTATCTTATTCTATAATACAAGCTTTTAAGAGGTTTTTTACTATGAATTTTATAAATAATTGAAGTATAAGCATTATAAGTTGATTTAATAGATATTCAATATCAAATAAAGATGGCAAAAGCCATCTTTAAAATTTCCCGTTTGAGTTTTGCCATTGTGAAAGAGGTGGAATTTTTTCTTCAATATCCCATTTTTTAACTATTTTTGAATCTTTTACATCAAAAAGTTCATATAGTGAAATCTTTTGATTATCTTTTTCTATTTCATTTAGTGCCAAAACAAAATTACCTTGAGCTAAAATCAAATGGTTTTTCAGATAAGTGCCATCTAATACTTTTTTATCTATTAATTCTTTAACTAATTTTTTATTTGCTTGGGTTTTATCTAAATCAACAGTTTTTTCAACTTTTAAGTTGTCATCTTTTTTTAGTGCTTCAGCATTATCCCAATGCTCAACTATTAATCCTTTTTCAAATCTGAAAATATCAATAACTTTATTTGTTTCTTTTCCTTGTTTAGACAAAGAAAAAGTTACAGCATAGTTGTTATCTTCAAATGCAATTAAAACTTTATATTCTAACTCTTGACCTTTTAGATAATCCAAATATCCTTTTAATCCACCAATTCCATCTTGTGCAAAAAGATTGTGCTGAATATATTTTTTATCATTTATATAAGATAAACCACTTCTATCTTGATTTGTTGAAAAAGCTTTCTCTAAAAGTGAGATACTTTTCTCCTTTTGACTTAACTCTTGTGCATTTAATGATGAGTATGCTAAAGAGATTAGAGTAATTGTTGTTAATAATATATTTCTTTTTTTCATTTTGTATCCTTTGATTTATATGAGGAAAGTTTACACTTTATGAAAAATCTTTTAAAGGTTAAAATAGTATTAAAAATGGTAAATATGAAACTAAAAGCCTAATTGTTCTTTAAATTTTGAAGGTGAGATATTTGTCTGTTTTTTGAAATATTTAACAAAGTTTGTTGTTTCAATAAAGCCCAATTTGTAAGCTATCTCTTTGATAGGTAAGTTTGAGATTAGTTCTCTTTTTGCTTCTAAAATGATGTAATTATCAATGGTATTTTTGGCACTTAGATTTAAAAACTTTTTACATAAGATATTTAAGTGTTTAGAAGAGATATTGAGTTTTTGTGCATAAAAGTTTACATTTCTTGATAATTGATAGTTTTCTTGTAGTAATTTTGTGAACTCTTCAAATATTGTAAGATATTTTTCATTTTGATTATTATCAAGATTGAGTGATAAAAGCTTTTCAGATTTTAAAATCAGATAATTAAAAAGTAAGGTAAATATCTTCTCTTTAAAAAGATTGTTTTTATCTTGATATTCACTTAGTAGTTGTTTGAAAATTGTTTCAAACTCTTCAAAACAATTATCTAAAATATATGGCTTTGATAAGATATTATAAAAAACTTTTTGGATATTGATAAGGTTTCTACTTAAAAACTTATCAGTAAAAAGGATGATATATCCTTGATAGTTTGCAGTTTTACTAAAGTTATGTATTTGATTTTTATTCAAAAAAATCAATGAGCCTTTTTTTACTGGATATTCTTTGAAATCAACATAGTGATAATCATCTGCATTTGTAAAATATAAAATATTGTAAAACTTGATTCGATGGGGTTTAGTCATATAGTGATTTGTTAAATCATATTTTCCTAATAGTTTATCTAAAGTGAGAATTTCAAAGCCATCATTTTCTAGGCTTGATAAAAATTTGATTTCAAGTAAATCTTCCATGGTTGGAATTATAAGATTTTATATGCAATAAAACAAGTAAAAGAGAAATTGAGTCATTTGAGAGTCATTTGTCTGTTATAATATTTATTAACAAAATAAAACAAAAAGATTAAACTTTGAAAATTCTACATTTTAGCGATACTCATCTAGGTTTTAATGACCTTGATATAATAAACAATGAAAATATAAACCAAAGAGAAGCAGATTTTTACGATGCTTTTTCCCAAATAGTTGAACAAATCAAAACGATCAAACCAGATTATATAATCCATACTGGCGATTTATTTCATCGAAGTAGTCCAAGTAATAGAGCAATTACCTTTGCTCTTGAAAAGTTCAAAGAAATAGAGTCTTTGGATATTCCATTTATCTTAATAGCTGGAAATCACTCAACTCCACGAACTAACCTCAGCTCACCAATTCTAAAGATTTTTGAGAACTTTAAAAATATCTATGTCTCATATAATCAAGAGTATAAAAAAATAGAGTTTGATGACGTGGTATTTCATACTTTACCTCATCTAAATGATGATACAAAAGCCCTGATGCAAATAGAATCATGTGAAGCAAATATAAGTGAATCTAAAAAAAATATTATGATGATGCATTGTAGTGTTGGAGCTTGGTATTTGATGCAAGAGTTTGGAGAGTGGGTTTATCCATCTGATAAAGAGTATATCTTTTCTAAAATGGATTATGTAGCACTTGGACATTGGCATGGCTTTGGTGCTGTTGGTAAATATGAAAATGTTTATTATAGTGGAAGTAGTGAGAGAACAAGTCTAAATGACAAACGAAACTCAAAAGGTTTTATACTTGCAACTTTAGAAGAGAGTTTAACTATAGAGTATAAAGAGATAAACATAAGAGCTATACGACAAAAAGAGATTGATTGTGAGGATTATGAAACTTCTATACAAAATCTTGATGTTAGTGATTGCCTTGATGCTATAGTAGAAGTAAAACTAAAAAATCTTACGCCACTAAGTTCTATAGATATACAAAACAAACAAATCAAAGATATATTTCCAAGTGCCATGAGTGTGAGTATAAAAAGAGAGTTTAAAAAAAGTGATTCAAACTCAGATATACAAAACCTAGAAGCCATATCACTAGAAGAGTATTTCTTAGAGCATATAAAAGAAGAGAGTGAAGATAAAGAGTATGAAAGACTAAAATCAAAGGTACAAGAACTATTTTCTAAATACGAGGAGTTAAGTTATGATACTAACTAATCTAAAACTAGAAAACTTCAAAAAGTACACAAATTTTGAAATAGCCTTTGAATCAGGACTTATAGGAATCATAGGAAAAAATGGCGCTGGAAAATCTACTATCTTTGAAGCTATACTCTTTGCCCTATATGGAGAACTAAAAAGCAAAGGTGATAAAGAAGTAGTAAGAAATTCAAATGCCTCTTCAAAAGATGCAGTTATAGTAGAGCTAGATTTTGAGTTTGACACTATAGAGTATAAAGTAATAAGAGAGTTTAGAGGAAAAACACTAACTGCCAATGCAAAACTATATAAAAACACTGAACTTATAACAACAGGAGCAAAAGAAGTAACTACAAGCATAATGAATCTTACAAAGATGAGTAAAGATGCTTTTGTTCATACTTTATTTGCTAGTCAAAAGGAACTTACAAGTTTAAGTAATAGTAAACCAGAAGAGCGAAAGAAGATGATAAGAAAACTTCTAGGTCTTGAAAAGATAGATTTTGTAGAAAAAGAGCTAATAGAAAAAAGCCGAGAACTAAAGCGAGAAATAGGGGCATTTACAGAAGTATTATTAAGTGCTGAAGATATAAGTATTAAAAAAGAGTATATAGTAGAGTATACAAAACAAAGCCAAGAGATACAAAAAGATATAAGCACTAGAACAACACTTTTAGATAATACAAAAATAGAAGAACAAACTATAAAACAAGAGTTAGAACTATATACAAAAACAAAAGAGCAAAAACAAAACCTACACGCAAGATGTGAACTTCTAAAAAATAGTATAAAATCTCATCAAGTAAATCAAGATAAGCTATCCCTTGAGCTAAATAACCTAAAAACTAAACAAGAAGAGCTTAGAGGATTACAAAGTGTAAAAGAAGAGTATATAAGCTTACATGAGAGTATAAAAGAGCAAGAGAAACTAAAAGAGTTTCACATAAGAAAAGAGGGTTTAATCCTAGAGCAAAATGAACTGAGAGATCAGTACAAAAAATCAAAAGAGACAATAAGCCTTTTAGAGTTTGAAACAAAAGAGCATAAAGAGCTAGTAGAAAAAGAAAAAGCCCTTGAGCTAAAACTAGAGAGTATAAAACAAACACTTCTACAAATACAAACTCAAGAAAAAACACTACTTCAAGAAATAGCAGGAGAGCAAAAGCTAATAAGTGATATTTCAAAAAAGATAGAAAATATCACAAACTTAGGCCGTGAGTCAAATTGTCCAACATGTACAAGACCACTTCTTGATGAGTATGATAATGTAATACTCTCATTAGAGCATATAGTAAAAACAACACAAAAAGAAAAAATTGACAAAGCCTCTATAAACCTAGAAGAGATACAAAAAAACAAAGAGCAAATAGAAGAGTCTCAAAAAGCATATATAAAAGAACACTTTGAACTATCAAAAGCAATAAATCTAATAGAGAGTAAAAACAGAGACTTAACAATCCAAAAAGAGCATTTTGAAAAAGTGACACAAAAAGGTGTTAAAAACAAAGCCGAACTAGCAAAACTAGAAATCTACTCTTACGATAATACTATACACGAACAACTACTTTTAAAACAAAAAGAGCTAAAAACAAAATACGAATATGTACTAAGTCTTGAAACTATGCTAAAAAGAGTAGATAGTATAAAAGAAGAACTACAAACCTCAATTCAAAACCAAGACAAATACAACCTAGAACTTTTACAAAAAGACCTAGAATTCCAAGCTATAAACTACGATGAGGTAAAACACCAAGAAAAAATAAAACAATACGATGAGGTACAAGCCAAAAAAGATAGCCTAACAGCTGTTATAAATGAACTAAAAGTAAAAATAGCCACTATCCAAGGACAAATCAAAACTATCCAAGAGAGCCTAAATAACAACGAAATACAGCTATCAAAAGTACAAACAAAAAAAGATGACCTAAACGACTACGAAAAAATCAAAATAAGCCTAGCCGAGTTTAAAACAAAACTAAACTCAAAAGTAGCACCAAGAATCTCTGAGATTGCCTCAACTATGTACGCCCAAATCACAAAAGGTAAATACCAACACATAGAAGTATCAAATGACTTTGACTTTTACATTTATGATGAAGGAAAAAAATACCCAATCGAAAGATTTAGTGGTGGTGAAATAGACCTAGCAAACTTAGTTTTAAGAATCGCCATATCAAAAACACTCAGTGAATTAAGTGGCGCAAGTAGCGTAGAATTTCTAGCCTTTGATGAAGTGTTCGGAAGCCAAGATGAAGCAAGACGAATGGAAATCCTAGAAGCCTTCCATACTATCAAAGAACAATATAGACAAATATTTCTGATAAGCCATGAAATGGAAATAAAAGAGATGTTTGAGCGGGTTGTGGAAGTTTAGAGAATTAAAATTAAATAAAAGGAAATAAATGAAAATATTATCATTTGCAGTAAATAATTTTAGAGCATTATCTGGTGGTTTAGAAAATAATAGAGTTGATTTTAAAGAATCAAACACAATATTTTTATTTGGACAAAATAATGTTGGGAAATCTACTTTTTTAAAAGCATATGAGTTTTTTTATAAAAGTGATACTGCTAAGGAAGATGATTTTTTTAAAAAAGATATTAATAAAAAAATGGAATTTGAATTAGAAGTAGAACTTGATGAATTTGATTTTAAAAAAATAGCAGAAGTTGCTCCCAAAAAAAAAGATTCTCTCAAAGTTTGGCTAAAAAATGAAAAAATATTAAAAGTTAAAAAAGTTTATTTAAAAAAGGAAGTGAAAAATTTTACTTTAAAGCCATCATCACTAAATTGGGAACAACCAGAAGAAGATGATTGGGATGAGACAAACTATGGAAGTATTGGACTTGATAGCATATTTCAATCATGTTTGCCTACACCAATTTTTATCAAAGCAATGCCATCTGAGAAAGAGATTGAAGAAATTATTAATAATATTCTTTCAGAAAAAGCAAAAAGGTTTTTGACCTCAAAAGAAATTGCTGAGCTTGAAGATGCAAAGGGAAAGATAAAAGAATTACAAAACAAAATGTATAACCCTAGCTCTATTTCTTCTTATAAAAAAGATGTTAACGAACATTTTCAAAAGGTTTTTCCTAATTTTAAAATTGAACTTAGTGAGCAAGACAAAGTAAAATGGACAGAAGATAAACTTGGAAAAAAATTTAATATACATTTTGAGAAAATTAGAGATGGAGGTGAAATAGATGAAAACATACCTACTGGCTATGAAAAAATTGGACATGGTGCGGTTAGGACTGCAATGTTTACATTGCTACTTATGCAAGACGTTGCAGAAGAGTTTAAAAGAGAAAAAAATCGAAAAGATTATCTTGTATTATTTGAAGAACCAGAGTTGTTTTTGCATCCCAAACTTATGCGTGAACTCCGTACATTAATTTATAAAGTGAGTGAGGATGATTTACCATATCAGGTATTGTGTGCTTCTCATTCACCACAAATGATTGATATTTCTAAACCTAAATCATCACTAATTAGAATAATTAAAAATAATGATGATTCAACTCAATTATTTCAAGTGAATGAAGAATATTTAAAAAATGCTAAAGGGATTGTAACAAAAGAAGAACTAAAACAAGAAATGTATGAAGTACTTAGATTTAATCCTTTTATATGTGAATCATTTTATGCTGATGAAGTTATTTTAATTGAAGGTTCAACAGAGGAAATTATTTTAAGAGGATATCTTTCTGAAAAAAATCCATCAAAAGATTTATTTGTTGTAAACTGTGGTACAGTTAATAATATTCCCTTTTATCAAAAAATGTTTTCTAAGTTTCATATTAAATATCATGTAATTTGTGATACTGATAAAAGTAATCAACAAAGTATTGATTCAAATGGCAATCCAATTTTTATAACACACATTCAAAAAGGGATATATGAACAGTTAAAAAATGATTACACAATTTCTGATTATTCTACAGGTCTGTTACGAGTACATAAGACAACTTTTGAACCTGCACATATTGATAGTTCTATTCCAGAAAAGTTTCATTATAAAATATCTGAGTATTTAAGTTCTGATGGAAAACCATTGAATGCAAATAAGTATTGGAGAGATGTATTACAACCTAATTTAGATGATATGGATATTCAAAAAGTTCCAATTATCAAATATATTACTGAAATTATAAATCATTAGGAATTTTTATGAAAATACATGATGCAATTTTACTTTCTATAGATAATGTGCTAAAAGAAGGCCTTACTGATGTTGACGTTTTTTCAAAACCATTTGAAATAGATATGCTAAAAAATGACAAGGTCAAAAATAAAGTGATTGAAGTAATAAAAACTTCACTTAAAGAAAATAATATTAAATTAATGGGAATAACACCTATTAGTTATATATTAGTTCCTAAAAAAGAATTGTTCGATTTTAGAAAGTGTGCTTTGATTCAACCCTTAGATGAGTTGAAATATCTTTCTTTAGTTCTTCAAATATCAGATAAAATTGAAGTTATGAGAATTTCAAAAAGTAAGAATCATATATTTTCATATCGTCTAAAACCTCAAAAAGGATATTTATTTGATCCTGATTATAACTTTACTTCCTTTCGAGAACACGTTTCTAAAAAATCAAAACAAAAAAATATAAATGTTGTTGTTTCTTGTGATATTGGAAATTTTTATGATCGGTTAAATCTTCATAGACTTGAATGTATATTATCTTCTAATGATAAAATCGATAAAAAAATAATTCAACAAATTAATGAGCTTCTATTGTTTTGGTCTAATAGAGATTCATATGGGCTACCTGTAGGTTCAAATGCTAGTAGAATACTTGCTGAAGCAAGTTTAATTGAAGTTGATAATTATTTAATTTCTAAAAAAATTGACTTTTGTAGATTTGTAGATGATTATAGAATCTTTGCAAAAGATGCAGCAACTGCACACTATTCTTTGTCTATATTAGTTGATAAACTTAATAAAGAAGGTCTTTTTTTAAATACTAGTAAAACTGAAATAAAAGATGTATCAAAAGATAAAGGAAATCGGGAGGAAAATTTAGTCCAAAAAATAGAAATAAATGAAGAAATTCTAAATACTTTGAATATTGATGAAGGATTGTTAAGAAATAAATTTAATATTCCAAAAATAATACGTGGTTATTCTGGATTAATTCCAACAAAATTCCGGAAATTGACGGAAAAAGAAACTAAAAAATTACTTGAAAATAAGATTGAAGAATTATATAATGAAATTGAGATTTCTACATTGATGGAACCAAAAGCTTTTGTTGAACTAATTAAGACTGCAATAGCGCAGGAAAAATCAGTATATCTTGTGAAAATAATTACTATACTTAAAAATTTCCCACAATTTTTACCATATACTCTAGATGTTATTATTAAGTATGAATATTTACTGACAGAGGAACAAATTGAAGAAATTGAAAATGAGTTACAAAAATGGCTTGAAACAAGTATGTATTCAGAATATATTTTAGTATTTTTAGTAAGATTTTTTAGTGTTGGTAAATGTAAAAATAAAAAAATACTTTTTGATTATTTTCGTCAATTAAAAAGAAATGCAGGAAATTATATAGGGAGAGCTGTTCTTGAAGAATTAGAAAAACTAATTAGTCGAGGAGAAGTTTTAGAAATAAGAGATTATTATGTACGCGCAGACTTATGGGAAAAGAGACAAATTGCTAAAATAGTAGATATTCATATTAGTGATGGAGAGAAAAGACCTTTTTTTAAAAATATTTTAGCACAAGACAATGATATTTTTTTAAGTTTTATTAATGGTTTTTTTTCAAAAAAAAATAAAAAAGAAGAAATTTAAATATATGAAAATATAAATCGTTTTGCTGACATCGAGAAAACGATTTGATTGAAAGTAAATTTTATAAAAAATTAGGCATAAAAAAACCCAAGCTTAAACTCAAAGGTTTAAGGCTTACTGGGTGTCCTAATAGAATTATATAAAAACTTTATATTCTTGTCAATTATTTAAACCTCATCTAAAAAGATGAGTCGTCCCGAAGGAATTAAGATTATAATTATATCAAGTATATTTATTTAGTCAATAAACAAAATATTTTTACATATAAAAATTAGAAGTGAAAAATGGATGATTTACAAAAACAAATACAAAAGATAAAATCATTAGAAAAAAATCTCAAAATAAATGAGTTAAAAGATTTCAATATTTCTGAATACTTAGACAATAAAGAAATAAGAAATGAATATTTATCCCAAGTATTAAAAGATGGAGATAAAGATGAATTATTAGAAGCTCTTAAAAATATCGAAAAAGCTAAAAAATTAAATTTTTAACTGTTCAAAATCCTAGAGAAAAAGAAGTTTCATTCACAATAAAACTTCCAATCTCAACTTTCTAACTTAATAAAAAATCACTCATAAAAAGAGTCTATATTTTTCTTGTGTCTATCTGCCCACTCTTCAAAACTAATACTAGCTTCTTTTTTCACTTTTTCTTTACACTCTTGATATATTTCTTCGGCTCTATCTTTTGGAATAACAGCGATTCCTTCTTCATCTGCTACTATTATATCACCAGGATTTACACTTATTCCACCTGCTGTGATTGGTGTGTTTATAGGAACGGCTTGTTTTTTAGTTCCTGGCATTGCTAAAACACCACGTCCAAACACTGGAATTTTATTTTCTCTAATTTCTGCAATATCACGCACGACTCCATCGATTACAAAACCAATAATGCCTCTTTTATAAGCTATCATTGCTACATTTCCACCAATTACTGCATAATCCATCGTGTTTGATTGTGCTACGATTATTGAGCCTGCTGGTGCTTCATAAATAGCTCTATGAAGTGCTAGATTTTCACCTGCAATCATATTTACTGTAAATGCAGGGCCTGAGATTCTAGGAATATTAGGCCATAGCTCTTTCATTCCCTCATCCATAAAACTTTCTCTTTTTAAAGTCCCTGCATAATCACAAGGTGAAATTTCACTAAATTTTTGATAATCCACATATTCTCCTTATTATTCATAGCTAGTATTATATTATTAAAATAACAATTCAGCTAAATTTTTCAATGAATTTCTCAAATAATCAAAGGTTTTAATAAAATATAATTTAATCTTAAAAACTTGATTTACCTATCTTAAAAAATAAATATTACTGTATAGTGAACTTACTGTAATGCTTCTGCATTTCAGCTCTTTCAAATGTGCGCAGACAAACAAAGTTGTGACTTATTATATTTTTGTGCGGGCAGTTTTACTGTTAGCATCTATCTTTAACATAAAAAATAAAAAAATTGGAGACATTATGTTGATAATATTTTTAGCAGTTGGTGCGTTGGCTGGTTGGCTTGCGGGTAATATAATGAAAGGACGAGGATTTGGTCTTATTGGTGATATTATCGTGGGAATTTTTGGAGCTGTTGTTGGTGGTTTTGTATTTGGATTATTAGGTATAACAACAGGCGGATTATTAGGGGCAATTATTATGGCAACTATAGGTGCTGTTCTTTTCTTGTATTTACTCAGTATGATTAAAAAAGCATGATTTTATAACAAATAAAACAATACTTTAACTTTTATATAGCTTTATAATATTGATAATTTTTGCTATAGTAAACTTAAACGAGTAAGGAAGATTAATGTTACATCAACACCTCACGCAAATCATGGCTTCAATACTTATCGTTGGTATTGCTTTGCAATGGATAGGGTGGCGTTTCAAAATACCTGCATTAATACTTTTGATAATTGCAGGGTTTATTATGGGACCAATAACTGGCTGGATTAACCCAAAAGAAGATTTTGCAGAGTTGCTAAATCCAATAGTTTCCCTAGGTGTTGCAATAATTTTATTTGAAGGTGGTTTAAATCTAAAATGGCATGAATTTAAACAAAATTCACAAGTCATAAATAGATTAATAACTTGGAATGTTTTAATCACCTTTTTCTTTGGAGCAATGGGAGCATATTATTTAGTAGGCTTATCTATGCCTGTTGCATTAATCTTTGCAGCTATTATAATAGTAACAGGACCTACAGTAATAACGCCACTTTTAAAGCAAGCAAATTTAAACAAAGGCCCATCAGCACTATTAAAATGGGAAGGAATTATAAATGACCCAATAGGTGCTTTACTTGTAGTGCTAATTTATGGTTATTATATGTTATCTCAAAGTGAAACTTTGCTAATTAACATAGCTATAGGATTGGGATTAAGTCTTGTTGTATCTTTGATACTTGGTGTGGGTTTTGGGTTTTTTATTGCACAAGCTTTTAAAAAAGGAAAAGTTCCTGAACATTTAAAATCACCTTTGATTTTAATCACTGTTTTTCTTGTATACACTTTGGCAAATCTTGCGCAAAGTGAAGCCGGACTTATGGCAGTAACTATTTTGGGAATTACTCTTGCTAATCAACGATTAGATTCATTGGGTGAATTAAGACGATTCAAAGAGTATGTGACAATTCTTCTTGTTTCTTTTATATTTATAATTTTAACAGCTGAAATTGAACCTGAAATATTACAACGATTAGGTTGGCAAAGTTGGTTACTTTTATTTTTAATTATCTTCGTATTTAGACCAATAAGTATCTATTTATCAACAATCAAAACAGATATTAACCCTCGTGAGCGACTTTTGATTGCTTGGATTGCTCCAAGAGGCATAGTAGCAGCCGCCATTGCTGGTTTGTTTAGTCCTCAACTTATAGAAAAGGGATATGTTGGTGCTGAGTTATTATTGCCTTTAGTTTTTGCACTTATTATTCTAACTGTAGTTTTACATGGCTTAAGTATTGGCTGGCTGGCAAAAAAACTAGATTTAGCATCGAGTCATCCTGATGGATTGATGTTAATTGGTGCATCGGTTTGGAGTATTGCACTAGCTAGTGAATTACAAAAAAATAAAATCCCTGTATTGTTAATTGATAAAAAATGGGAAAACCTAAAACCTGCAAGAATGCAAAATATTCCTACTTATTACGGAGAAATTTTAGCCAAAAGAACTGAAGAAGTTCTAGAACTCTCGCACATTACCAAACTACTTGCCTTAACAGACAATAAATCCTACAACACTTTAGTATGCTCACACTTTGCCCCAGAACTTGGACATTCTAATGTTTATGAAATAGGGTGGGAACAAGTAGATGAAAAGAAAAATAAATTACCAAGTGAAGAAGTAAGGGGAAATCCTCTTTTTGACTCAGAACTATTTTATAATGATTTTATGACTTATTTTAATAGTGGTTGGAAATTCCAAACAACATTGTTATCCAAAGAGTTCACCTATGAAGATGCCATAACAAAAAATCCAAAAGACTCTTTAGTTATTGCAGTTATAACAAAAAGTGAGCATATATTTCTTTATCCTTTTAGTGAAGCAGAACTGAAAAAAGAGTTGAAAAAACTTATATTATTTGTGCCTGAAAAAATAAATAATAAAAAAACCCAAGATTAAACTCTTAAGTTTAATCTTGGGTGGTAAATAAGGCAAATCTAAATTTCTTAAAATTTCTTATTACTTAAATCAGAAACCATCTCTTTTGCAATAGAGTCATTTTTAACTGCAATATCTCTTGTTTGTGATGCTATATTTGCATTTTTTTGTGTTTGTTTATCCAATAAATTAATTGCATCATTTATTTGATAAATACCTATTTCTTGCTCTTTTGAAGCTTTTGCAATATCTTGAATAATATCAGTTGTTTTGTCAATATTTATTATTAACTCTTCATAACCTTTACTCATTTTATCACTTATTGTTTTTCCGTATGTTGCTTTTGAAGTTGCTTGTTCTACTATATTTTTTATCTCTCTTGCTGCTTCTGCACTTCTATTTGCTAAGTTTCTTACTTCTGCTGCAACTACAGCAAATCCTTTTCCTGCTTCTCCTGCTGTTGCTGCTTCAACGGCTGCATTTAAAGATAGAATATTTGTTTGGAATGCAATTTGATCAATAATACTTATGGCATCATTTATTGTATTTACTTGTTGTGAAATTTCAGTCATTGCAATACTTGTACTTTTTGCTAATTCTTGACCTTCTTTTGCCGAGCTATTAACTTCATTTGCAAAACCAGACATTTTAGCTACATTATTAGAGTTGCTTTTTACTGTTCCTGTTATTTGTTCAAGTGCTGCTGCTGTTTCTTCTAGTGAAGCTGCTGCTTCATTTGCACTAAGATTTAATTCATTTACATTTTCTATCAAAGATGCAGATGAGCTTTCTAGGGTTTTTCCTACACTTAATGATTGGCTTAATAATGAAGAAATTACATTTCCTAACTCATTTATTTCTATTGCAACTTTTGAGTGTGCATCTGGAAATTTTGCTGTAAAATCATGATTTTTAAAACTTTCTAAAACACTTAAAAGTGTAGGAATATTTTTAGCAATAGATTGTTCCAACTCATTTTGCATATTTGTTAAAATCTCTTTTAATTCAAGTAAAGATTTTGTTTGCGTATCTTTATTTATTTTTGCAATAAGATTACCTGAACCTATCTGCTTTGCAAATCTCGAAATATCATTTACAAACTCTTCATCTTGTTTTATAGAAAGTTCGATTGTATGGATATTTGAATTAATTGTTTGTGCCATTTCTCCAAATTCATCTTTGTTATTTAAATCAATCATTGCTGAGTTTTTAGTTTTTTTATTTAAAAAATCAAAGAAATTTTGTAATCCAATTTGAACTTTTGTAACAGATGATACAATTTGATTCGATATTAAGAAGGCTATTAAAATTCCAATAATTAAAGATACGATTAAAACTGAAATCATAAAATATGAAAAAGTACTTGCAACTTCTCTAGCTTTTGGAGTTGCAATTTGATTTTTATTTTCTTCATAATCTATAAATTCATTTATTTCATTTAACCAAGTTCGCAAACTTTCTTTAGCTTGAGTAATTAATAAAGTTTTAGCTTCTTCCTCTTGGTTATTACTTTTTAATTCAATAATTTTTGTTATCATTGGAAGCGTTTTTGCTTCTGTGTTATTGATTCTTGATAAAATTTCTTTCTCTTTATCATCTACATTCAAACCCTCTTGGAAAATCTTTTTTAAAGGTTCTGCTGATTTAGCGTAATAATCTTCTAATTTTTTTATATTTTCATATGATTTTTTAAATAAATCATCATCTTTATTTGTTGACAATACTAAATCTCTAATTGCAATGGCTCTGTCGTGAACGCTTCCTCTAAAATTAATTGCATATCTTTGTTTTACAGAGTTAACTTCTACAATATCTTGTAAAGTTGCATCTATATAATTAACTTTCATAATTCCAATTGATGTGATAATGATGATTATTGCTATCATAATTAAAAAACCTGAATATAGTTTTTTAGAAATAGTCATATTCTGGAACATATTTTCTCCTGTATTAATATATTTTTCAGTAGAATAATATCTGTAGTAATCTTAAAAGTAGTAAAGAATATTTGAATTACTAATATTAATAATAATTTATACAATATTCTAATAGACCTGTTTGTCAATATTTCTGAACCAATATTATAATAACAGCTTATTAAATAAGAAAAGAGTGAAGTAACTTGAAAAATAAAATAATTTTATATTATGATAAACAGTGTCCTTTTTGTTCAAAATACGCAAATCTTGTAAAATTAAAAAAAAACTTTGAAATTATCCTAAAAAACGCAAGAGAAAATCTTGATGAAATATCTATTTTGTGTAAAAATCTTGATATAAATAATGGTTTTATTGTTCTCTATAAAAACGACTGTTTTCAAGGTGCAAAAGCTTTAGAGTTTTTAAATAGTGCGGTTGATAAAACTACTCTTTTGGGAAAACTTCATTTTTTGTTTAAGTATGATAATTTCATTTCAAATCTACTTTATAAACTTCTTTTCATTTTGCGAAAAATTATACTTTTTATTTTAGGCAAAAATAGCAAGATTTGATATTATCTAAAATCAAAAAATCCAGAAGTAAGTTAATGATGTTGTTTACACCAACTTAGAACTAAAATATAAAAAGAAATCCTACATTTAGATATTAATTAACTAATAATTAATAGATAATTAACACAACTGTTTTACTATTCTAAAAATTATTTTAGGAAATTATAAACAATGAGCAAAAAACTTATCTTATCATTAAGTGTTTGCACTTATCTTTTAGCAAATGATTCAATAATAGAATTAAATCAAATAAGTGTAACCCCAACTAAACAAGAAGAACAAAATCTTGTCATCGCAAATAGTATTTCAAAAAAAGATAAGAATGAAATTGATTTAGACCAAGCTACTACTCAAAAAGAGTTATTAAACTCACTTTCAGGTGTTCGAATTGAACAAACAAGTTCAGGAATCGGACACACAACTGCTATTCGTATGCCAAATGGTACAAATGGGTATTATTTATTTATGCAAGATGGACTTGCTGTTCAATCTTCAGGATTTTTTAATCACAATGGTTTAGCATACACAAGTTTTGAAAATGCAGATAATGTTGAAGTTCTAAAAGGTGCAGGAAGTGCCTTATATGGTTCTGATGCAGTTGCTGCAACTATTAATGTAAATTCTTTGGAAAAACCATCAAAAACCCTTGAAAGAGAAGTGAAAACAACAGCAGGAAGTTTTGGTTTTTATTCTGCAAAAGCAGAAATGAGTGATACTTTAGATGAAAAATCAGCATATAGAGCAAATGTTAGTTATTCCACAGAGGATGGATACAGAGAACACACTTCTTATGATAGAATTGAAGCAAATCTAAGATATGACTATAAATACAATGATGAAAATATCTTAAAAACTATATTTAACTATACAAAAACAGATGCCGAACAAGCTGATAGTTTTAGTGATTATTCATATATTACTGATGCCTCAAAAAAAGCTAGTGACAAAGCTTCTTTTTATACAGCATTAAAAAATACAGATATAAGAAGAGAGTTCGATTTTGCAAGACTTAGTGTTGATTGGGCAAATTATTCTAATGATAATTTAGAAATAGTTTTAACTCCATATATTAGATTTAATGAAAATAAATATGTAGCAACATGGGAAAAAAATCTTCCATCAAACGATACTAAAATATATACTCTTGGTTTACTTCAAAGAAATACTTTAGATACAAATTATGGAGAAGTTATTTTTGGTTTTGATACAGAATATACTGATTCTTCTTTAGTTTATAATCAAGATTTTGCAACAACAGCTAGTGGAAAAACATATCCAAAAGGCTCAATTTATGATTATGATGTAACATATACAGCAATTGCTCCTTATGTAAATAACAAATGGGAAATAACAGAAAAACTAGATTTTGATTTAGGCGCAAGGTTTGATTATAATAAATTTGATTATAAAAACAATCTCTCAACTGGAACGGATGCTTCAGGAGTTTACTATCGACCAAATGATAAAGAAGATAGTTTTACTCACTTTAGTCCAAAAGCTTCATTTACTTACAAATTAGATGAAACAACAACTTTATATACAAGATATGCAAATGGTTTTACAATTCCCTCTGCTACAAAATTATACTCTATGAAAGCTGGATATTCAGAAGCAAAATTAGACCCAGAAACAACAAATACTTATGAAGTAGGATTTAAAAAAGAGTTTGAAAAAGCATATTTTGAATCAAGTGCATATTTTATGAATATAGAAGATACGATTACTACAAATAAAGACTCTGATGGAAATACCTATTATTTAAATGGTGGAAAATCAGAACACAAAGGGATTGAATTAACATTATTCTCAAATCTAACAGAAGATATTTCTTCAAAAATCGCATATAGTTATAGCAGACATAATTTTGTAGATGATATTAATTACAATGATAATGAAATGGCTGAAGCTCCAAATCATACTGGAAATTTTAGACTATTTTACAATCCATTTTTTATGAAAAAACTAACATTAATGGGTGAAATCCAATATGTTGGCGATTATTATATGAATAATGAAAATACAAAAAAATATTCAGGTTATGAAATAGGAAATGTAAAAGGAACTTATAATCTTTCAAAAAATCTTTCTATCTTTGGAAAAGTTACAAATATTACAGATAAAAAATATGCTACAAGTGCATCAAGTAGTTGGTCAGATAGTTATACTCCTGGTAATCCAAGAGCATATTATGCTGGTTTAAATTATAAGTTTTAGGAAAATTATGACAAATAGAAAAATACATAAAATCTCTGGCTTAATAGCTGGAGTGGTTATTTTAATACTTTCAATCACAGGATTTTTTCTAGATCATTATAATTGGAAGTTTTTACATACTACTACATTAAAAGATGTTCCCTCGAGTGTATATAAACTAAATAATGGAAGTTTTTATTCATATTTGATAAATCCAAATGATGAAAAACATATAATTGCAGGTGGAGCTAGGGGAATTTACGAAAGTTTTGATGCAGGTGAAAATTTTATTCAAACCCTTGATGAAGTTGTTTATTCTATAAAAAATAGTGATGATTTTTTATATGTGGCAACTGCAAATGGTATTTATAGAAAAGGATTTAAAAGTTTAAATTGGAATAAATATCTATTAGATGGAAAGATTATAAAATCTTTAAATATATACAAAGATAGATTATTAGCCGTTGAAGATAAAACAAATGTAATTTTTGTGGATTTAAATACTAATCTAATACTATTTGATAAAGAAGTTTCTATTCCAGAAAAGTTGTTAACAAATGATATTACTCTTTCTAGACTAATAAGAGATATACACTATGGAAGAGGGCTTTTTGATGGACATCTTTCATTATTAATAAATGATTATGCTGCAATTGTTTTGATAATTTTAGGTTTTAGTGGTTTTATTTTATGGTGGCTTATTAAAAATATAAAAAGTAGTAAAACCTACAAAAATAGTATAAAGTATTTGTAAAACTTCATTCGAATATTTTTTCTATAATAGCAATTATTCCTATAATGCTTTTAGTAATAAGTGGTATTTTCCTTGATCATGGAAAAGATTTAAATAAATTTATGAATGAAATTACAATTCCAAATAAGTTTTTACCACCTGTTTATAAAACTCTAAAAAGTGATATTTTTGGAGCTGATTTTGATGGAAAAGATTTTTATATTGGAAATAGATTTGGAATTTTCAAAAGTAGTGATTTAATAAATTTTGAATTTGTCTCAGAAGGTTTTGCCTATAAACTTATTAGAAAAGGCGATGTTTTATATGTTAGTGGAATGGGTTCATCAAATAGAGTTTTAGACAATAATAGTTTTAAAGTTTTGGAAGATACTCCACATATGTTTAAAGATATATTTTTTAAAGATGGAAAAATTCAATATTTCTCATCTCATAATCATGATATAAAATTGCCAGTTTTTGACAATATAACTCTACATAATCTTCTATACTCTTTACACGATGGAAGTTTTTTTGCTTCTTGGTGGATTTGGATAAATGATTTGGCTTCAATACTTCTACTTGTACTTTTAATTACAGGTGTTGTTAGATGGTATTTAAGAAGTAATTTAAGAAAAAGGATTTTACAATGAATATAGAAGTTCTAAAAAATTTAGTTGATTATGGTGTTGTTGCCTTACTTATATTTATGAGTTTTATCTCTTTTTGGTTTTTTATAGAAAGAGTGATATTTTATAAAAATATTGATGTATCAAGTTATAAAAATAAAAAAGCCCTAGATATTGCTTTGACAAAACATCTTACAATTATTGGAACTATTGCTTCAAATTCTCCATATATTGGATTATTGGGAACTGTATTAGCTATTATGCTAACTTTTATGACAATGGGAAATGGTGATATTGAAGCTGCAAAAATTATGAGTTCGTTAGCACTTGCTTTAAAAGCAACTGCTGCTGGACTTGTGGTTGCTATTGCTTCTCAGATTTTTTACAATATTTTAGGTCGATATGCAGAAGTTTTAGAGAGCAAATATGAAACTGAAGAAGTATGATTCTATAAATGTAATACCTTTTATTGATGTATTACTTGTACTTTTAACTATTGTTTTAATGACTTCAACTTTTATATCAAAAGGGATAATTCCAATATCCCTACCAACTGCAAAAAATGCGAATAATATAGAAGTAAACAAAGAAATAATCATCGTAATCAAAGAAGATGGAACTTTTTATTGTAATAACTTTATAGAGGGTTTAGATAATATCAAAGAGCATATTTTACAATTTCCAAAAGATACACCAATTCATATAAATAGTGATAAAAATGCAAAATTTGAGACTTTTGTATTAGTCTTAGATATGTTAAAAACATACGAATACTCAAATATCTCGATTGTTACAAAAAAATGAAAAGATATTTTAATTCTTTTTTTATAGCTTTGTTTTTTTATAGCTTTTTTGGCATAGGAATTTTTTACACCTTTGCAAATGATAAAATTATCATAGAAAAAAAAGATGAAATAAAAACAATATCTTTAAATCATGTAGAACTAAAACAGGAGATAAAGAGTGAACAAAAAGAGCAAATAAAAGAAGAACCAAAACTAAAAGAAGAAAAAGAAGTTGTAAAAAAACTAAAAGAAAAAGTACTTGAAACACCAACTCCTATTATCAAAAAAAAGATAGAAAAAAAAGTTGTTGAGAAAAAAAATATAAAGAAAGAAATTGTTGAAAAAAAGATTGAAGTTGCTGAAAAATCAGAAAAAGAAATCTCAGATAAAATAGTAGAAAAACCTATCTCTCCTGATAAAGAAATTTTATCAAAACCTGTTGATGAAAAAAAAGAGTATTTAGATAAACATCTAGCTTTAATTAGAAAATTAATTAATGAAAATGTTAAATATCCCTTGAAAGCAAGAAAACTTTCAATCGAGGGTGTTGTAATTGCAAGATTTAAAATTTCGCAAAATGGAATAGTAGAAAGTATTGAAATCATTGAAGGTCATAAATTTTTACAAAAGGCAACTATTGAAGCAATACAAGAAGCTTCAAAAAACTTCCCTAAAACAAATAAAAGTATAGAAATTCAAATTCCAATAGAATATAAACTGATTTAGACTAAGATAATCATTATTGTAATTATAAATTAACCAAAATTTAATTACAATACGCAAAAAACTCAAAACTAGGGCATTATGAAAATTTATATTTTATTATTTTTTATATTTCATAGCTTACTATTTTCTAATGACTTGGATAATTTATTACAACAATATAACACTACAAGCGAAAAATCATTACAAACAATAGATGAAAAACTTGGACATGTTTTTATCTATTCTCAAAAAGATATACAACTTATGCAATACAATAAGTTAAATGATATTTTAAAAGAGTTACCGCTTATAAATTTTAACAAAAATAGATTTGGAGTTTTAACTGTATCTCCTTCTGCTACAAAAGCAGCAGTTAGTGGATTTTTAAGAATTTTTATTAATGACCATGAAGTTAGTTCAATTTATAATCAAAGTGCATCTTCTTCTTGGGGAGATTTACCTTTAGATTTTATTGATCATATAGAGATATATTATGGTGAAAGTTCATTCTCTTATGGTAATGAAACAGGAATTTATTTTGTTAGGCTTTATACAAAAAAAGGTATAAAAGAAAATGGTACAGAGTTAAATTTAAAAGGGACTTCAAAAAACTCTTTTGCTCAAAGCATGACAGATTCAAAAGCTTATGAAAATGGCTGGTCTTATTTAGCATATGTAAGTAATGAAAAAAGTAATGAAAGTGCAAAATATAAAGATAATGTATTAAATAATGACGCAACAAGAAGATATCTATTTTTAAATCTAAATAATGAAACAACAGATATAAATATGGCTTATAATGATTTGAAAAAAGACAATTATGCAGGATTGGCTTATGATTCAGTTCCTGATGATGGAGAAATAGTAACAAAAGATTTTTTTATAGATGTTACAAAATATTTTCTTGATGATAGCTCTTTAAAAGCAAATGTTTCAATAGATGTTAATGATATGAAAAATGAAGAAGAAAATCAAGAAGGAATGTTTTTAACACCTTTTCGTAATCTCAAGAAAATTGATATTGATTTAAAATTAACAAAATTAAAAGCTAATCTAACGAAATCTTATGAATATGGAAACAATAGTTTTGTTACAGGAATTAATGTTTCAAAAAAAACATATGAAACAAAAACCCTAAAAACAGTTAATTTTTCTAATAAAGAAACTAATCTTAGTAGATACACTGATTTTGATGAAGAAAATGTTTTTTCTTTAATGCTGGAAGATGATTATAAGCTCTTTGATAATCTAATTTTAATAGGAAATGCTAAATTTGATAAATATAAAAGATCAGGATTAATAGATGATATTTCAGAAGAACTTTATAGAGTAGGTGCTATTTATACTCCTTTTGAAAACTTTGGATTAAAAACTTTTTATACAAAAACCTATTTACCACCATCTTTTTATAATGTAGATTATGCTTTTTCAAATAGAAATTTAGATGTACAAAAATATAAGTTTTTTACAGTAGAAGGCGTTTATACAACAGAAAATCAAAAGTTCAGAGTAACTCACCACAATGTACAAATAGATGATTTTCTTTATTATCATCCTAAATATGGATTTATGAATATTAGTGATCATACTATCAAAACAGAGGGTTTTATTTATAGTTATGATTATCAGCTTTCAGATAGTGACAAACTATCTTTAAATTATTTTGCAACAAAAATAACTGAAACTGTAAATAACTCAAATAAAGGTGCAACTATAAAGTATATGGGAGAGTATGATAAATTCGAATATTTCACTTCTTTAATATATAGAAATGCTTATAGTTACGCAAATTTAAATGTAGATGCTTCTTATAATATTTCATTGGGAACATCATATAACATAAATAAAAATTTAAAAGTTAGTTTAAAAGGCGAAAATCTTTTAGACAGTTCAACACAATCTGTATTTTCAGATTCAGGGAACAATTTTTTACTTGATGATTATGAAAGAGTATTTACACTTTCAATGAAGTGGATGTTTTAATGAAATATATAATATTTTTAATCACATTTGTAGTAGTTCTAAATGCTGAACAATATACTTTTTTACTTAATAAATATGATAAAGAGTTAGAACTTGAATCTCAAATTATATTAAATATTGCCCATGCTTCAATAAAAAGTGATATAAAACTTTTTATTCCAGAAATTTCAGATATGGAAAAAAGTGTATATTCTAAGAATTTTACTTTAACTAATAGTTGTACAGATGCAAATTTTATTTTTGTAAAAAGAGATATTGATTTAAACTCCTATTGTAAAGATTTAAAAGAAAAAATATTTTTTACAAATAATTATGAAAAATTATTAAATGATGATAGATATCTAGGAGCATTTTTTTGGAGTAAAAGTAGACCAAATATAACTTTTATAAAAGCAAGATTGGAAAAAGAAAAAATAAAATTATCAGAAGATTATGATAAATTTGTGGAAGATTTTTGATGAAGAAAATTTTATTTATTAAAAATCCAATTTATTTAATATTTTTGGCTTCTTTTATATCTTGTATTTTTTTATTACTACTTTATGGAACAGTGAAATTAGAGAAAAATATAACTCAAAAAATGATTGATATATCTACTTTTGATGTAATGTCTATTGCGAATAATAATGCTTCATTTATTAGTAAATCTTTAGCTTCTAGCTCAGATAATTATGCAAAAGAGTTAGAAACAAATATAAATTTACGAGCACAAATTGAAAAAAATTTAAGTCTTTTATTAACACCAAATATTAAATATGCATATTTGATTTATAAGGATTATAGAGGAATATTTAGATTTTTAGCAGATGGAGCTAAAGATAGTGAAAAGGCTTTTTTGAATCAAAAATTTGATATAGATAATCCAAAATGGCTTGAAATTTTTGAAACAAAAAAACCTCTTATTCTTGATCACGGATTTTCACATCAATTATTAATTACTTATTTAGTTCCAATTATAAAAAATGATAAAGTAGAACTAATTTTAGCTGTTGATTTCTCAATTAAAAAAATTGAAGATATAAATAAAATTCTTACTTTAATGAAATATGCAATAATTGTGATTATTCTAATAATTCTTGTTTTTTTAATTCTTTTAATTGTTCAAACATTTAAATATACAGCCATCAAAAAAACAGCTTATACAGATAAATTAACTGGTGTTTATAATAGAAATTATTTGCAAGAATCAGAGAGTTTTATAAATTTAGATGAATATATCTTGGCAACTTTAGATATTGATTATTTTAAAGTAGTAAATGATACTTATGGTCATGATGTTGGAGATAAAATATTAACTCAAATCGCTCAATCTATAACTTCAACTATTCGTTTAAAAGAGGATATTGTTATTAGATATGGAGGAGAAGAGTTTGTAATATTAGCGAAAATTAATCGAAATGATAATTTAAGTGCATTAAATGTAATTGAGAGGATTTTTAAAAATATTCAAGAAAAGAAATTTCAAATTAACAATCAAGAGTTTATGAATATAACCGTATCAATTGGAGTAAATTTAGTACCAAATAAATCAAGAAATTTTACAGAAGCTTTTAAACTAGCCGATTTAGCCTTGTACAATGCTAAAAGTAAAGGTAGAAATAATATTGAGATTTATGATGAAAGAGAAAATAAAAATAATGATTTAAGTATTTCAATAAATGAAATCAAAGATGCAATAGATAAAAAACAAGTTGTTTGTTATTATCAAAAAATTGTAGATACAAAAACTCAAGAAGTTTCACATTATGAAGCATTACTTAGAATTATAGATAAAAATGGAAATATAATTCTTCCAGAAAAGATTTTACCGGTAATAAAGGGAACTTTTATTTTAAGAAATATTACAAAGGCAGTTTTAAAAATTTGTTATAAAAAGTTGCAAGAAAATAAAGATATAAAAATAAATTTAAATATAACTTCAAAAGATATTACTGATAATTCAGTTCTTCAAATCTTAAAAAACTTTGCATTAGAAGAGAATATTTCAAATAGATTGGGTTTAGAAATTGTTGAAAGTAAAGATTTATTAACTTCAGAAGAGGCAAAAGATAATTTAATTATGCTGAAAAAATTAGGATATAAACTATTTATTGATAATTTTGGAAGTGGCTATTCAAATTTTGTATATTTATCACAAATAAAAATTGATTACATAAAAGTCGATGGCTCTTTAATAGGCAAAATTTTAGAAGATAAAATATCGTTTTTATTAGTAAAAAATATTGTTGAATTTGCAAAAGAAGCAGGAATTAAAGTGATTGCAGAGCATGTAAGTAGTAAAGAAATTTATGAAATGATTAGATTACTTGGAGTTGATTATTCCCAAGGATATTACTTTAGCATTCCTGAAAATATGGATAAATAGATAATATATAATTATATTGCAAAATTAATTGAACCATCAAACCGTATTTTAATTATAGTTTTTGTAAAATAAATACTTATTTTTAGAAAAACGGAGAATTATCATGAGAATGACTGGCGCAAAAATGGTTGTAGAATCATTACATCAAGAAGGGGTTGAAGTAGTATTTGGATACCCTGGAGGCGCTATTATGAACGTCTATGATGAAATATATAAACAAAACTATTTTCAACACATTCTAAATAGACACGAACAAGCTTCAATAATTGCAGCAGAAGGTTATGCAAGAGCAACAGGAAGAGTTGGAGTTTCAATAGTAACTTCAGGTCCTGGATTTACAAATGCAGTAACAGGATTAGCAGATGCTTATATGGATTCAATTCCTTTAGTTGTTATTTCAGGACAAGTTCCAACTACAATTATTGGTTCAGATGGATTTCAAGAGATTGATGCTGTAGGAATTTCAAGACCTTGTACAAAACACAATTATTTAGTAAATAGACTTGAAGATTTACCAAGAATTATCAAAGAGGCGTTTCATATAGCAAGTACTGGAAGACCAGGACCTGTGCATGTTGATATCCCAAAAGATATTACAGCAGAAATGGGAGATTTTGTTTATCCTAGTGAAATAAATTTACCAACATACAAACCAACTGTTAATTACAATAAAAAACAGTTAAAAAGAGCGATGGAAGCAATTTCAAATGCTAAAAAACCACTTTTATATATTGGTGGTGGAGCAGTTTTATCAAATTGTGCATATGAAATTAGAGAATTAGCAAAAAAATTAAATATTCCTGCTGTTGAGACATTAATGGCAAGAGGTGTAATGGGTGATGAAAATCCATTATTCTTTGGAATGTTAGGAATGCATGGGGAGTTTGCAGCAAATATGGCAGCCCATGAAACAGATTTATTAATCTCTTTAGGTGCTAGATTTGATGATAGGGTAACAGGAAGACTTGATGAATTTGCATCAAAAGCAAAAGTAATTCATGTTGATATTGACCCAACATCAATTGCAAAATTAGTTGTTCCAGATTTTCCAATTGTTGGAGATTTAAAAATTACAGTTAAAGCTATGATTGAAGCTGTTGAGAATGGTGAAAATGAATTTAATGATTATACAAACTGGGTTGAATTATTAAAAGATTATAGAGAAAAAGAACCTCTAAGATTTATTGATTCAAATGAAGTTATTAAACCACAATGGCCAATTCAAAGAGTAGGGCATCTTTTAGGAGCAAGAGCTGTTGTTTCTACAGATGTTGGACAACATCAAATGTGGACAGCACAATTTTATCCATTTTCATATCCAAGACAATGGATTACATCTGGTGGATTAGGAACTATGGGATTTGGATTACCAGCTGCTATGGGAGTTGCACGAGCTTTAAAAGGAACTGATAAAGTTGCAATTAATTTCACTGGTGATGGATCAATTTTGATGAATATTCAAGAGCTTATGACTTGTGTTGAATATGAATTACCAGTTATTAATATTATTCTAAATAACAACTATTTAGGAATGGTAAGACAATGGCAAACTATGTTTTATGGAAATAGACTTTCAGAAACAGATTTATCAGCTCAACCAAATTTTAAAATGCTTGTTGAAGCTTTTGGAGGATTAGGTTATAGAGTTACAACAAAAGAAGAGTTTGATATAGCTTTAAAAGATGCAATTGAGAAAAAGAGACCTGCTATGATTGAAGTTGTAGTTGCTAGAAATGAAGAGGTATTACCAATGGTTCCAAATGGCCATGCATTAAATGAAATGACATTAATCGAAGGAGGAAAATAATGAACAATTTTAACCATTATTACGATTCAGAAACAACACGACAAGTAATTTCAGTTATTGTCTTAAATGAACATAATGTTTTATCAAGAATTGTTGGATTATTTTCAGCACGAGGTTATAATATTGACTCTTTAACAGTTGCACCAATTACAGATAGTCAATACTCAAGAATGACAATAGTTACAACTGGTGATAAAAGAGTGATAGACCAAATTGTTAAACAATTAAATAAATTGATTCCAGTATTAAGAGTAAATGAACATAAAAATGTAATTGAAAAAGATACAGTTTTAATGAAATTCTCAATTGACAATAATCTATCAGATATTGATGTAATTGCACGAGCATATCATGGAAGTATTCAAAATGTAACGGATGATTCAATCATCGTTTCAGCAACAGATTCAAGTGCTAGAATTATGAATTTTATAAAAGTTATGCAAAAATTTAACCCACTTGAAGTTGTAAGAAGTGGAATAGTAGCGATGGAAAGATAAGAGTATAAACTCTTATCTTATTCTTAAATATAAGGATAAGAAATGACTCTTCAAGAGATTGCAGATTTTATTGGTATAGATTGCCAAGAAGAAAAAGAGATAACAGGTTTAAACACTTTACTAGATTCAAATGAAAATCAACTTACTTTTTTAGAAAATAAAAAATATATCAGCGATTTAAAAAATACAAAAGCAGCAGCAGTTTTAGTTACAAAGGAAAATTCAAGTGAAGTTCCTAGTGGAGCTATTGCTTTAGTTTGTGATGAACCATATTTGAATTTAGCAAAAATTTCTAAACTTTTTGCTCCAAATGTTGTAGAAATGGATGGTGAAAAACCATTAATTGGTGGTGGAACAAAAGTTATGCCAAATGTTTATATCGGAAAAGATTCAGTTATAGGAAGTGATTGTACTATAATGGCTGGGGCTTATATTGGCGATAATGTAAAAATAGGTAATAACACTATTATCTATCCAAATGTAACAGTTTATAGAGATTGTACAATAGGAAATGATTGTATTATTCATGCAGGAACTGTAATTGGAAGTGATGGTTTTGGATTTGCTAATACTAAAGATGGAAAATATATAAAAATCTATCAAAATGGAAATGTAACAATTGGAAATGATGTTGAAATAGGTGCAAACACTGCAATTGATAGGGCAGTATTTAATTCTACAATTATTGAAGATGGAGTTAGAATTGATAATTTAGTTCATATTGGACACAATTGTAAAATAGGAAGAGGTTCAATTTTAGTTGCTCAAGTTGGGCTTTCTGGTTCAACAGTTTTAAACCCTTATGTAGTAATGGGTGGACAAAGTGCAACAGCTGGACATTTAGAAATCGCAGCATTTACAACAATTGCAGCTCGTGGTGGAGTTACAAAAAGTATTACAGAACCTAAGAAATCATGGGCAGGTTTTCCTTTATTTGAGCATAGACAATGGCTTAAATTACAAGGAAAAATATCAAATTTATTAAAGTAAAGGCTTTATCATAGCAAAGAAAATCATATCACTAATTTTTTTATTTATCATTATTTATTTCCAATTTTCCACTTTTGAAAGTGGTCAAGATGTTGTTGGAAATGTTGGATATGTTTTTTCAGATTATTCACATAGGTATTTTGGGTATTTATCTTATGTGAGTCTATTTTTATTTATATATATTTTATATATTGTGAATTTTAAAAATATAGATAGAAGAGATTTAGTTCTAAATATTTTAGTTATATTTTTATTACTTTTTGTATCTTTGATTTTTCAAGCACTAATAGTAGAAAATCCTTATAATAGAGGAGAAATAGGAAATATATTAGTTGATAGTTTAAGTCCAGTTATTGGACTTGCTGGACTATATTTCTTTGTTTTAGTTGGATTTATAATTTCTGTTATAGTTTTATTTGAAAATTCTGAATTTGAGATGGAAGATTTACATAAACTTAGAAATAAGATAAAACTAAAGAATAGTTTAGATATCAAAAAAATAGAAAATAAAAGAAGAGAAAAAAGAGCTGAAGATATTAATCAAACAGTTTATAACAATATAGAAAAAAAATTAGATAAAAATATTTCAGAAATGAAAACTATTGAAAATAATTCAAAGAAAAATATTCCTGATATTTTAGAAAAAATGGAAGAGATTAAAGAAGAAGAGTTATTCCAACATTCATTATTTGAAGAGGAAATAGTTGAAAAACCAATTGAAAAAGTTGAAGAAGCAAATTTTGAAACACACAATATTATAGTTGAAGAACTAGAAGAGAATAAAAAATTATTAGATCAAATAGAACTAGGTAAAACTGAAAAACCGAAAAATTTTAAATTACCTCCAACATCGTTTTTCCAAGATCCACCAAAAGATAATAAATCAAAGGTATCAGAAGCTTTTATTGATCAAAAAATTGCAGATTTACTTGATAAATTAGCAATGTTCAAAATTGATGGTGATGTTGTACGAACTTATACAGGTCCAGTTGTAACAACTTTTGAATTTAAACCTGCACCAAATGTAAAAGTATCAAAGATTTTAGGTCTTCAAGATGATTTAGCAATGGCGCTTAAAGCTCAAACTATTAGGATTCAAGCTCCAATTCCTGGAAAAGATGTTGTGGGAATTGAAGTTCCAAATGAAGATACACAAACAATTTATTTAAAAGAGATGCTTGATAGTGAAATTTTCCAAAACTCAAAATCTCCTTTAACAATGATTTTAGGAAAAGATATAGTTGGTAAACCATTTATTACAGATTTAAAGAAACTTCCTCACTTGTTAATAGCAGGAACTACAGGAAGTGGAAAATCAGTGGGAATTAATTCAATGATTTTATCATTGCTTTATAAAAACTCACCAGATAATTTAAGACTTGTGATGATTGACCCAAAAATGCTTGAGTTTTCAATGTATAATGATATTCCACATCTTTTAACCCCAGTTATTACAAAAGCAGCAGATGCTATAAATGCTTTAGCAAATATGGTTTCAGAGATGGAACGAAGATATACATTAATGTCAAAAACAAAAACAAAAAACATTGAAAACTACAATGATAAAGCAAAAGTAGAGGGTTATGATACTATGCCTTATATTGTGGTTGTAATTGATGAGTTAGCGGATTTAATGATGACAAGTGGGAAAGATGTTGAATATTCAATTGCCAGACTTGCACAAATGGCAAGAGCAAGTGGAATTCACTTAATTGTGGCAACGCAACGACCATCTGTTGATGTTGTAACTGGACTTATTAAAGCCAATCTACCAAGTAGATTATCTTACAAAGTAGGGCAAAAAATAGATTCTAAAATTATCTTAGATTCTATGGGGGCTGAGTCACTTCTTGGTCGTGGAGATATGCTATTTACTCCTCCTGGAATGTCTGGACTTGTAAGAATTCATGCACCTTGGTCAACAGAAACTGAAATTGAAAAAGTAGTAGAATTCTTAAAAGATCAAAGAGAAGTTTCTTATGATATGAATTTTATAAAAGATAGAAATTCAGGGGTTTCTTCAAGTGGTGGAAGTTCTAATAATTCTGATAATATTGAACTTGATGAATTATACCAAGATGCAAAAGAAGTTGTATTAACTGAGAAAAAAACTTCTATATCATATATTCAAAGAAGACTTAGAATCGGATATAACAGAGCTGCAACAATAGTAGAACAGCTTGAACAAACAGGTGTCTTATCTGAAGTTAATGCAAAAGGAAATAGAGAAATACTTCTTTAAATGAAATGTTACTTTTTATTTACACTAGTATAATATAATTTTATATGTAAATAAGGAGTAACTTTGATTAATATTTTAATGATTGAAGATGATATTGAACTAGCATCTATTCTAACAAACTATCTGAACCAATATAATATAAAAATAACTAATTACGAAACACCAGAACTTGGTATCTCTGCTTTAAATATAAAAAGATATGATTTGATAATCTTAGATTTATCATTACCAAATATTGATGGTATTGAGGTTTGTAAAATGATTAGACAAAGACATGATACTCCCATTATTATCTCATCTGCAAGATCTTACTTAGGTGATAAAATAGCCTGTTTTTCTTTTGGTGCTGATGATTTTATGGCAAAACCATACGATACTCAAGAATTAATCTTAAGAATTAAATCAATTTTAAAAAGATGTAATCATCAAATAATTGAAAATAATGTCGAATTAAATAAAAAAGATATTTTTAGATTTGATGAATCTAGAATGGAAATATATAAAGATGATGAATTATTAGAATTAACCAATGCTGAATATTATATATTACAATATTTAATACAAAAAAATGGTTTAGTTGTTTCAAGACAAGAGTTACTTACAAATGTTGAGTCTATAAAATATGAAAGCTCATATAAAAGTATAGATGTTTTAATAGGTCGAGTTCGAAGTAAAATTGAAGAAAATACAAAAAAACCAAAACATATTTTATCTATTCGAGGAGTTGGTTATAAATTGGTTAATCAATAAAAAACATTCCATACTTTTTCAAATAAACTTATTCTTTTTACTTATTTTAATTGTTATAAATCTAATAATAGGTATTCAGTTTATTGTTGAATATAATTCAAATAATGTATTGCAAATAAAAAGATATTTCTCTTCAATAAAAATTATTGAAGATTCAAAAATGGAAGGATTATCAATTGAAAAAATTAATGATAAATTGTCTTCAATTAATCTTCAAATATCTAATGTTGAATTAAAAACACTAATTGAATCAAGTACTAAAAGAGTTAGCGAAGAGGATGAACCCGTAGAATTTTTTTATTACAATAATAAAAAATACATACACTTTAAATCCCATCAAGATGGTCCTTTTGGAAATAAAAAATCTCCCATGGATATATTTAGATTTGAAAATAGACCACCACCTCCAAATTTTTTTGGCTTTAGTCCTGAAGATATTATTATAATTGATAATTTTGATGAAAATAAGTTTAAAAGTTTTTGGTTAGTTATCTTAGTTATTATTGATATTTTATTAATTTGGTTTTTAATCTTTTTGAGGAAAAAATTAAAACCTCTTTTAATTTTAAAAGAAAATATGATTAGGTTATCAACTGGTGATTTATCAATTTCTATGAAAGCAAATGGAAAAGATGAAATTTCTCAAGTTTCAAATGAGTTTGAAAATGCGGTAAAACAATTAAGACAATTAAGAGAATCAAGAAATTTATTTTTACGAAATATTATGCATGAGTTAAAAACTCCTATTACTAAAGGTAAATTAATTACTGATATGTATGATGATTGTGAAAGAAAACATATATTAATAAGAGTTTTTCAAAGATTAGAGTATTTATTAAGTGAATTTGCAAAAATAGAAGAATTAACTTCAGGAAAAATCTCGCTAGAAAAAAGTCAATATCATGTAATAGATTTATTAGGACAAGCTTTTGATATTTTATTGCTTGATAATAATAAAATTGATATAGAAGATAATTATGATTTGATTTTAAATGTTGATTTTGAATTATTCTCAATTGCATTAAAAAATTTAATTGATAATGCTATTACTTATAATACAAATGGACACCCACAAATTTTTATTGAAAAAGATTATATAAAAATAGTTAATAAAGGGGAAAAATTAGAAAAAGATATAGAAGAATATTATAAACCTTTTAATCATGAATATGAAGACTCGACTAATGGATTAGGTCTTGGATTATACATCTCAAATAATATTATAAAAATTCATAACTACAAATTAGAATATGAATATATAAATAACTATCATAATTTTGTAATTAAGTTAAATTAGCATTTACATTTTATTTACTCTTTAATACCCTATATTTACTCCAAATAGTTAGAATTTATAATTCTAATTAAAAAGGAGTATCTTATGTCAACAACAAGTTCAGTAACAACTAGCTCTTCAACAGATGCTTATGGGAATTCATATACTACAGCAGTTAGTAATGATTCATTAGGAAGTGATGATTTTATTACTTTAATGTTAACAGAATTAAAATATCAAGATCCAACTAATGCCGTTGATTCTGATTCTATGCTTAGTACACAATTACAACTATCAACATTAGAAGCAAATACAGCTACTGTTGATGCTATGGAATCTTTACAGTCAACTTTCGAACAATCAGCTCTATCAAGTTCATCAGCACTTATCGGTAACATTATAGAAAATGGAGATACTGATGATGATGGTAATGCAAAACAATATAAGGTTTCATCAGTTGCTATGAATGATGGAACAATATCTCTAACAGCTTATGAATTATCAGGTTATTATGATGTTTATTATTTTGATGAAGTTTCAGATACATCACAAATAGTAGATTCGTCAAATGAAGATAGTTCACTTTCTCTCACAAATAGTGATGGAAATACTTATAGTTTTTCTACATATAATAAAACTTATGCTGATTTAGCAACAGAAATTTCTAATATTACAGGAATTACAGCTTCTATGGCACAAAATACAAGTGGAAATTATCAATTAGTTGTATCTGTTAGTAATGGAAGTTCTACATTATCTCAAAATGATTTGGATTTAGGTTATTCGCAAGATTCGGCAACTGCATACTCAAGTGATTCAAAAACTATTGCTTATAATAATATTACTAAAATTTACTAACTGTTACAAATGGTTTGTTTATTATTAAATGTATTTATCTAAGAGATACCACATATTTACATTAAAACCTTATGATTAAATTAGTGAGAAACACTATTTAATCATAAAGGATTTAAAATGATTAGTGCATTATGGACAGGAATTGCAGGACTTGCTGCTCAACAAACTGCTTTAGATAATGAATCAAATAATATTGCAAATGTTAATACAGTTGGATATAAAGCTTCAAGAGTTTCATTTGCAGATTTAATGTATCAAGATAGTATAGGAAAAGGTGCATCAGTTGCAAATGCTGAAAAGCAATATACACAAGGTAGTTTAAATATCACAGGTTCTTCTTATGATATGGCATTAGATGGAGATGGTTTTTTTGTTGTTGCAAATAAGAACTTTAGTGGGACTTCAGAAAATTATTATACAAGAGCTGGGAATTTTAGAATGGGTACAAATGGTACTTTACAAGACGCTTCAGGAAATGAAGTTCAAGGTTGGGCAGTAAGTGCTATTGATACTTCTGCTGATGTAACATCAACAAACTCTAATCTTAGTTATTTCACAGATGCATTTAGTCAAATTGCTGGAAATCAAGTAATTCAATTCTCAAATAAAATACAAACCTATGCTTCTAAAATGTCTGATTATACAAGTAGTGCAAAAAGTGATTCAACTGAACTTTCTGGTTCAGGAATAAAAACTCAATCAGCAAAAATTTCTGATATTGAAGCATTAATCACTAATTATACAGAAGCACTTACAAGTTACTCTGAAAATCCTGAAGAATCAAGTAGTGCTTCAATTGCTCAAACTACTTTAATAGATTATCCAAATACAGGAGTTAGTTTATTAGATGGTGAAAGTGATCAAATATATGCATACATAAATGGTGATAAAATCACACAAAATTATGTAAGTACAACAGCAACAAGTGCTTTTAAAGCAGAAATGGATGCTGCTGGTATTACAACATCAGGAACAACAACTGATGATGAATATAATGTACTTGCAAGTAGAGTTGCTACTTATAAATCTTTATCAGACGAAATTTCTAAAATTACGGGATTAAAAGCTTATACAGTAAACTCATCAAATGAAGCGAGTACCTCTAATGTTGATGTTTTAAATGGAACAATAAAAATTGATTCAATAATTCCAGGAACATCATTTACAATAGGTGATGTTGCAGAAGCTACTGGATCAACTGAACAAATTGGAACAAAAACTACATTAACTAATGCTGTTGAAGGAACAGGTGAAGCTGCTGTAAAAAGTGCAATGCAAGCATTAAGAGATGCAGTTGCAGGAACTCAACAAGATGTGTATACCTCAAGTGATATTATAAGCGATGACAATGGTAATGCTCTGAGTTTTGATGTTGGAGATACTATATCATTTACATTAAATGGAGTTTCAGTAACTACTGATAATACATTAACAGATTATGATAGTGCTGTACAAGATTTAATCTCAAAAATAAATTCAGATCCTACTTTACAAACACAAGTTGAAGCAAAAACAATAAATGGCAAATTAGTTATTGATGCAAAAAATGCAGGTGAAGAATTTTCAGGTGTAGTTACATTTAATGACTTAGCAAGTGCTACAACATATACAAAAGAAAAAAATCAAGATATTAGTGGAAATACAGGAGCAAATGCAGAATTTATGCAAATTATTTCAACAGTTGATCAAACTACATCTTTATCTTCATTACAACTAAAATTGAACTCTTTAGGTTTAACAGATTCATCTTTTGGAGAGTTTTCTGTTGATGATAGTGGAATTATAACAATGACTCAAGATGGAATTGATTATGTAGTTGGACAAGTTGCAATTGCTCAATTTACAAATGATATTGGATTAGAAGCTATTGGAAATAATCTTCTATCTGCAACAAAAGATAGTGGAAATCCAATATATTCAGTGAATAATAATAATGGAGTATCAGTTGAGAGTGAAACTTTAGAATTAAGTACTGCTGATTTAAGTGAAAGTTTAGTTAATTTAATGGTTTTCCAAAGAGCCTTCGAAGCAAATGCAAAATCAATCACAACAGCAGATGAGATTTTAACAACTTTAATTGGTCTAAAAAGATAATTAGGAATTTATTATGGTTAATTCAATAAGTACAATTATGTATAACTTAAGTTTACTAAATAATAGAAATGAAAAAGTAACTTATGGTTTAAGTAGCAATGAAGCCTTACAAAATGGAAGTGATGATTCAACAAAATATAATCAATTATTATCTGTAAATAATAGTGTAAATTCTTATAGTTCAATACTTGAAAGAATTCAATTAACAGACTCTTATAATACCACAAGTGATACAGCAGCTTCAAGTATTAAAGATTCTTTAGAATCTGCAAAAGCTTTAGTATTAAAAGCAACAACGGCAACAACAAATAGTGATGGAAAAGAATCAATAGCAAATGAGTTAGAAGCATTAAAAGATACCATTTACTCTTTAGCAAATAGTACAGTTAATAATCAGTACCTTTTCTCAGGAAAAAGTACAACCACACAACCATTTATAAAAGATGAAACAACGGGAAAGATTTCTTATGCATCTTCAAATGATAATAAAACAGTTAATGTTGAAACAAATACTTATAATGCACAAGGAATAAATGGTTTAGAACTTTTATATTATACAAATGAAATTGCACAATCAGGAGAAGATTTAACTTTTGATGAAAATGAAGTTATTTTGGATAAAGATGGTAATCAATATAAATTACTTGATATAGATAAAGATGGTAATTTTGATGGATTATATTTAAATGGAGATAGTTCAAATACACCATTGTCAGTTACAAATAATGGTGATGGAACTTTTAGAACAACAAATATAGGAACATCTTCTTTAGAGTCAAAACACTCAGTATTTGATGATTTAGATGAAATAATTAATGCACTAAAACAACAAGATTCAAATGGTAATTCAATAAGTGAAGATGAAGCAAATACTATTTTATCAGACTCAGTAGATAAAATTGGTAATGCTTACGATACTGCAAATTTAGCCCATTCTCAATTAGGAGTAAGAACTTCATCAATAGAAAATTATGAATCAATAGTTCAATCAAAAGTAACAAATTTTAAACTTTTACAGCAGACTATTGGTGCAGCTGATTTAACTGCACTTGCTGTTGAATCACAAGCATTAGAAAATACATATACAGCATTATATTCAACTATAAACAAAGTTAATAACTTATCTTTAGTTAAATATTTAAGTTAATAAAGGATTAAAATGAAAACAAATATAGAAATGAAGAACTTAGAGTCTCAAGTAATTGAGTGTTATAGTTATTTTATGAATAACCATCAAAATACAAATTTTGATGCTCTTGAATCTATGGTTTTAAAATTACAAAAATCAATGAATTTATTAACAATGACAAATATTGTAAATATTATAGATCGAGTAGTTGAAGATGGTAGATTAAAAGATGGTAGACACTTTAGCCAATTTAGTGTTAATTCTATTCAAACAACAAGCGATAATAAAATATATCTGGTGTGTTATGAAATCCTAGGAATAGATCCAATAGAAAATAGATTTATATTGGATGATAATATGACTTATATTGATTTTGTTGATGTCAAAAAAATTTACTAGGTGTAAATTATGATTAATGCACTATATATAGCCAAAAGTGGACTTGATACTTCACGATATTCAGTTGAAGTTACATCAAATAATATTGCAAATGAGAATACTACAGGCTATGTAAAAAGAGTAGTTAATACATCTGAATTATCAGGTCTTGAAAGTGATATAGGAAATGGTGTATCTTTAGATGGAGTTACACGAAGTACAAATGTTTATTTATACGATAAATTAGTTGCACAGAGTAGTTTGTCATCATATTACGAACAAAAAGATTCTATATTAAGTAATGTAGAAACAATGTTTAGTGAAACAGATACTAGTGGATTTTCTAAAACTATTAGTAATTTTTTTGATTCAATCGAATCATTAAGAGATGAACCAGCAAATTTAATATATCAAAATGAGTTTTCTACCCAATCTGAGTTAATGGTAAATAGTTTACAAACTTTAAATAATGATTTAAATGACACTCTTGATAGTACAAATAAGTTATTAAATGATCAAGTAGATAGTGTAAATAATATTTTAGAACAAATAGTTTCTTTAAATAAACAAATGCAAAATAGTAGTGATGCTTCAAGTGATTTATTAGATAAAAGAGATGCACTTGAGAAAGAGTTATCAAATTATGTTGATATAGAAGTAAATAGAAATAGTGATACTTACAATTTAAAAATTGCTGGAGTAAGTGTTATTTTTAATGATACAAATTTATCTGAAGTAAGTATTAAAAAAGAAAATATTGCGCAAAAAGATATTTATAATTCAAGTGATTTAAATGATAATAACTTCAGTGATGGAGATGAAATATCAATAACACTAAATAATACAACTACACTTACTTTAAGTGCTAATGTTAGTGGAACAGATGAAAATGAGTTAAAACAACAAATAGTTGATACTGTAAATACAGATTCAAACTTTTCAAATTATACGGCATATTTAGATTCAAGTAATAACTTGATTATAAAATCAAATACTGAAGGGGAAGAGGGGAAATTTGACATTTCTATTTCAGCAAATGGAACTGAAATATCAAAAAATGATAAGTCAGTCGAAGCTGAAAATAATGTTTCATTAGCAATTTATAACAATGATTTATCTCTAACAAGTGGTTCATTAAAGGCAATAACACAAGAACTTACTACATCAACTTCAAATATATATGCATATAAAAATAGTTTAGATCAATTTGCAAAAGCATTAGTTGAAACAGTAAATTCAAATAGTGAAACACCATTATTTAAAGGTTCAAGTGTAGATTCTTTAGATTTTATTTCTGATAATGTAAGTTCATTAACAAATAATGATTTAGAAAACTTGTCATCAATACAATGGGATACGAATTTAACTATTGGAACAACTTCAAAAACTTCTTTTAGTGAATTTTATCAAAATCTATTAGTAAATGTTTCTTCTAATGTTGAAAATAATAGCTTTAAACTTGAAGCTCAAGATGCAATAGTAAATTCATTAGAAACAACATATAACAACCTAACAAAAGTTGATTCAGATGAAGAAATGGTAAATCTTCTTAAATTTCAATCAGTATATGAAGCAAATGCAAAAATAATTACAGCAGTAGATGAAATGCTACAAACTTTATTAGCAATGTAAAAGGAGATAAAATGGCAGATGGAATATTAGGACTAGGAAGCTCTGGAAGTCTTGATTTAAATTCAGAATTAATAGCAAAACTAAAAGCAGCAGAAAGCACAAGTATATTAGACCCAATTACGGCAGAAGAAGAAGATACACAAGCTGAGATTGATGCAGTAACTGAAATAGAAACAATGGTTACAGATTTTTTAGATATTGTAAAAGATTTCGACTTATTTACTAGTGGAACAAATATTTTTGATGAAATTACAGCATCAACATCAGGTACTTCTGCATCTTTTGATGCAACAGATACAAGTGATCTTGAACCTGGAACAATAAGTGTAAATGTTACACAATTAGCTCAGAAAGATGTTTATCAATCCAATTTAATTACAGATAAAACTTCAACAATGGATAGTGGAACAATAAGTATTTCAATTGGAGATAATACATATGATTTTTCAGCAGATGGTAAAACTTATGAGACACTTATCTCTGAAATGAATAACTATCCTGATTTAGATGCAGCATTGGAACAAGTTGGTGATAGTAGTTATCGAATGGTTATAAAAAGTAATGAGAGTGGACTTTCTAATGCTTTAACTATTACTCAAACAGATATTGATTTAGGATTAAATGATGAAGATAATCATGTTTTAACTGCACAGAATATGAATGCCACAATTGATGGAGTTGATTATGATTTATCTTCAAATAAAGTAACTATGCAAAATGGCTTAATAATTAAAGCAATTTCTGAGGGAACTTCAACTATCACCATGGAAAGAGATGATTCATCTTTAATTGATGGAATAAATAACATGGCAGATAAATATAATGATTTAGTTGATTTAGTAAATTCATATATTTTAGGTGATGAAGATAATGCAGCTGTAATATCAGACTCAAGTACATTAAAAACAATGATGAGTGATATTAAAAATATTTTATTTGGAAATTATGGTTTAGATAATGAAGAAAATTTATTTAAATATGGTATATCATTTGATAGTAGCGGTTATATGCAAATTGATGATACAGAATTATCTACAGCAATATCAGATAATTATGATGATTTAAAAGAGTTATTTGTTGGTTATGCTGAAAAAGAAGGAATTGGAACAAAACTAAAAACTTATTTAACTTCTCTTGATAGTTTAGATGGAGGTTTATTATCTACTTATTCAGATAGATTAAGTTCAAGGCTTGATACATTAGATACAGATTATCAAACAGCATCAGATAAATTAGATGAAAAATATGACCAAATGGCTACACAATTTGCCTCTTATACTGTACTTATTACACAAATGGAAAATGATTTTGCATCTTTACAAGCAATAATTGATGATTCAAGTTCTTAATAAAATGTTACCCATTGTTTACCATAAAAGAATAAGATAAAAGAAAAAAAGGAGTTATTATGACAATTTCTTCGTATAGTTCTATGGGTATGATGTCACCTGTAAGTAATATTTCAAAAGACATCATAAGCAAAAGTGATATAAATTCTGATTCTTCTTTAAGTATAGATGAATTAGGAATTAGTGAAGATCAATTTTCAACATTAGACTCAAATGGTGATAGTTTAGTTACACAAGATGAAATAGCAAGTGCAATTGATAACAAGTTATCATCTTTTGATGGTGAAATGCCATCAAAAGATGAGTTTGCAAGTTTACTCTCCGATTTAGGTCTTGAAATGCCTGAACCACCAATTCCAAATACTAATAGCAGTAGTACAGCAGGGAGTGATTTTAGTTCATTAATTATGTCTCAATATGACTCAAATGGAGATTCACTTTTAAGTTCAGATGAAGTTTCTTTATTAAGTGATGATGAATTCTCAGCACTAGATACAAATAGTGATGGTTCAGTTTCAAGCGATGAGCTATCTACTGCTTTTGATCAAGTTTCAAGTTCTAGCAACGCTCAACAATCTCAATCAGCTCCAGCAGGTGGAGGTGGTGGAAGTTCAATAGTTCAAGATGAAGAATATGATGAACTAGACACAAATAAAGATGGTATTGTTTCTCAAGAGGAAAAAAATGCTGCACTTGGAATTTCAACAGATGAAACAACTTCATCAGCTTTAGAAGCTACAAATCAAGATACAAAAGATAGTATAAAATTATTATTAGATACTATAAAACTTAATAGTCAAAGTAGCTCTGAAGATTTAGATTTAAGTAATTTTAAAAATATTATGAAAATGATGAATAATCAAAGTAATAATAGTGATTTAAATACTTATGTTTCTAACTTATCTTCATCAAACTCTTCTAAATTCAGTTATGCTTAATGCATAACTGAATTCCAATAAAAATAAAATTATCTATAAAATATTAAACATTTCAATCTAAAATCAAATAATAATCTTGGATATTTCAATATTGCTATACTTTACAAGTATTATTTTTTTTTAGTATATATACTATTCAACAATATTATGATAGAATAAATAAATTATATATAAGGAGTATGTTATGAATACAGGAATTGTAGGAAGACACATAGATTTAACAGATTCAATAAAAGATTACATTAATAGCTCAGTAGAAGTATTTAAAAAATATAACTTAGACATTATTTCTGTGAATGCAATTATTTCTCAAGAAGAAAAACATGGTAAAAAAGCTTTTTCTTTTGAGTTTACTTTAAATATTGCACATTTAGATACAATTGTTGTAAAACAAAAAGATAAAGACTTATATGCTGCAATTGATATTGCTGTTGATAGAGTATCTAAAGTATTAAGAAGACATCATGATAAAATTGCAGCTCACAAAGCTACAAAATTAACTGAAGTTGAATCTTCAGAAATTCAAGATGGAATTGCTCTTGAATTAGAAAAATTTGAAGATGAAATCACTCCTGTAAGATTAACATCTTATAAACCAATGGATATCGAAGAAGCATTAGAAGAATTAAAAGCATCTGATGCACAATTCAAGGTATTCTATGACAAAGATGATGTTATGAGAGTTCTTTACAAAAGCTCAATTCAAGGTAAATTTGGATTGTATTAAGAAAAGTTTTTGTTAGTGAAAAGGTATTAGCATATAAGCTAATACCTTTTTTAGTTTATGATAAAAAATTAGGATTAAAAAAATTTATGGATAAAACATTAAAAAAAATTGCTCTAATTGGGCAACCAAATGTAGGAAAATCTTCATTATTTAATAGAATTGCAAATAAAAGAATTGCAATTGTATCTGATATGGCAGGAACTACAAGAGATATTAGAAAACATGAAATTGAAATATTAGATAGAAAAGCATTAATGTTAGATACAGGTGGTATTGATGAAACAAATGATGCTATATTTTCAAATGTAAAAAGAAAAGCTATTGAGACGGCAAAAGAGGCTGATATAATACTTTTTATGGTTGATGGTAAAAATATACCTGATGATAAGGATAAAGAATTATTTTATGAGCTTCAAAGATTAGGAAAAGAGTTAGCCTTAGTTGTAAATAAGATCGATAATGATAAAGAATTAGAAAGATTATGGGAATTTTTTGAGTTTGGAATAGGGGAAGAGAATCTTTTTGGAGTTTCAGTTTCACACAATAGAGGAACAAAAAACTTATTTGATTGGATTTATCAACACCTTCCAGTTAATCTTGAAACTGTAGCTTTAGAAGAAGCTGAAGCTTTAAAAAAACAAAGAGAATTAGATTTTGATGATGATGAAGATTTTTCAAGTGAAGAAGATGATAATTTTGAACCAGTTTTAGAAGATACACTTGATGATAAAGTTATAGATAATAATATCAAAGTTGCAATCATAGGAAAAGTAAATGTTGGAAAATCTTCTATTCTTAATGCAATTGTTGGTGCTGAAAGATCAGTAGTTTCTCCAATAGCAGGTACTACAATTGACCCAGTTGATGAATCTTTTGAATATCAAGATAAAAATGTAACATTTGTTGATACAGCAGGTTTAAGAAGAAGAGGAAGTATTGAGGGAATTGAGAAATTTGCTTTAATGAGAACAAAAGAGATGTTAGAAAAAGCAAATATGGCTTTAGTAATCTTAGATGCTTCAAAAGAACTTTCTGATTTAGATGAAAAAATTGCTGGACTTGTTGATGAATATGGACTAGCAACTATTATTGTTCTAAATAAATGGGATGAAAACATGGAAACATTCCAAAAAATGGAAGAAGAAATAAGAAGAAGATTTAGATTTTTATCTTATGCTCCAATCATTGCAGTTTCAGCAAAAACTGGAAGAAGTATTGAAAGATTAAAAGATAAAATTATAGAAATTTTCAATAACTATACACAAAGAATTCCAACTTCTAAATTACATAGAGTTATTGAAGAAGCAGTTATGAGACACTCACTTCCAAGTCCAAATGGTGCATATCTGAGAATTTATTATACAACTCAATTCGATACGAATCCACCAAGAATTGCATTAGTAATGAATAAACCAAATCTTTTACACTTTACATATAAAAGATATTTAATAAATTATTTAAGAGATAATTTTAATTTTGAGGGAACACCTATTCACGTAATTGCTCGTGGAAAACATGATAAAATGGGTGATGAAGAATATTTAGAAAGAGATACTAAATAACCTTAACTTTTTAGGAGTTTTCCTTGACTAGAGTAAAAAATGATATATTTGCAGGGGTAACAGCTGCTGTTGTTGCTCTTCCTTTAGCTTTAGCTTTTGGAGTTGCAAGTGGAGCTGGAGCAATTGCAGGTTTATATGGTGCAATTATATTAGGTTTTTTTGCAGCTGCTTTTGGAGGGACTCCTACTCAAATCTCAGGACCAACAGGTCCTATGACAGTTATTGTAGCAACTACAATAGCCACTTTCCCAAACGATTTTTCTACAGTTATGACAGTTATTTTTTTAGCAGGAATAATGCAAATATCTTTTGGAATTATAGGAATTGGAAAATGGATAAAATATATTCCATATCCCGTGATTTCAGGTTTTATGTGTGGAATTGGTGTAATTATTATAATTTTACAAATAAATCCTTTTTTAGGTGTTGAGGGTTATAGTTCAATAGTTTATACTTTAACCCATCTTTTGGATACTATAAAAAAATTAAATTATGAAGCAATTATTATTGCAACAATTACTTTATCAATAATGTTTTTAACTCCAAAAAAAATATCAAGAATTGTACCTCCTGCATTAATTGCTTTAGTTTTTGTAACTTATTTTTCTATTTTTATGGATTTTAATATTACAACAATTGGTAAAATTCCTATGGGATTACCTGAATTTGTTCTACCAATTTCATTTGATTTCTTAAAATTAAGTACTATTTTAACCCTTGCTATTACACTGGCACTTTTGGGAACTATCGATTCATTATTAACTTCTGTTGTTGCAGATTCTAAAACAAAAACAAAACATGATTCTAAAAAAGAGTTAATTGGTCAAGGTCTTGGAAATATGGTTTGTTCATTTTTTGGAGCAATTCCAGGAGCTGGGGCAACCATGAGAACAGTAATAAACATAAATAGTGGAGCAACAACCAAATTATCAGGGATGGTTCATTCTATTACGCTTTTAGTGATAGTACTTTTTTTAGCGCCACTTGCTTCTAAAATTCCACTAGCTGTATTATCTGGAATTTTAATAAAAGTTGGTTTTGATATTTTAGATTATAAATTTCTAAAAGTCTTAAATAAAGTATCAAGACAAGATTTAATTATTATGATAACTGTATTTTTACTTACAATATTTGTTGATTTAATCATGGCTGTTGGTGTTGGTATTACAATTTCTTCAATAATAGCTGTTTATCAAGTTTCTAAAAATACTCAAATAAAAACAAAAAGATCTAAAGTTGCTTTTGATATAGATATTGAAAATCATGATATTGAAATTATAAAGGTAAATGGTTCTTTGTTTTTTGGAACAGCATCTGCTTTAGATGTTAGATTAGAAAAAGTAAAAAGAAGTAAAAAAATAATTATAGATTGTTTAAATGTCTCTTTTTTAGATATATCTGCAATTTTTACATTAGAAGAAATAATTGAAAATTTTAAAAGTAAAGATTTAGAAATAATATTAGTTTTAAAATATCGACATAAGAAAAAAGTATTAGCAGTAGATACGGCTAACTTGTTTAAGAATATAAAAATTTATCATAATTTAGATGATGCGATAAATTACACACAAAAATATGAGTTAATAAATAATGGCTAAAATTTATCTTTTAAGTAATCAAAAATATTCAAATGTAGAGAATTTAGAAGTTTTTCATATTGAATATATCAAATCAGATATCGATTTATCGAATTATGATGCATTAATTTTTACTTCAAAAAATGCAGTTTATTCTTTGGATTCTTTTAATAAAGATTGGAAAAAAATAAACTCTTATGCTATTGCTGTTAAAACATCACAAATAATAGAAAAATTAGGTGGAAAAGTTAATTTCACAGGAGTAACTTCCCATGGAAATGAATTTGCACAAGAATTAATTTCTTTGCTAAAAAATAAAAAAGTACTTTATGTAAAAGCTTTAAAAACTGTATCTAATTTGGTTGAAATATTAAAAGATAATGAAATTTATGTCGATGAATTAGTGGCATATAAAACTTCTTGTAAAAAAACAAATGTAGATTTAGAAGAGAATTCTGTATTCATTTTTACCTCTCCTTCTAGTATTGAATGCTTCTTTAATCAATACTCTTGGAAAGATTCTTATAAAGCAATCGTAATAGGAAAAACAACAGCGTTTTATTTACCAAAAGGAATTGAATATACTATAAGTTTTACAACATCAATAGATGAATGCGTAAATCTTGCTAAGCAATCTTTTTTTTAAACTCAAATTTAAACATCTTTAGATAAAATAAGACAATCTAAGTAGTTCGGGATTTCCATTGTTGTGGGTCCGATAAATTATTTTTGTACATGGCAGCAGTTGTATGGTGTGCAGCAATTCAATGCGTTTTTGCTCCTAAAATATACGCTCATGTGCGATTCTTGGCTTTTAGGGCCATTTTAATGGTTAACGGCTACTCGGATTTTTTAATTTATAATACAAGGAATTATCGTGAACATATTGATACTTGGTAATGGTGGTAGAGAGTACTCTATTGGATTAGCAATATACAAAGAAAATGCTCATAATCTATTTTTTATGCCAGGAAATGGTGCAACTGACAGATTGGGAACAAATATAAATATTAAAGATTATAATCAATTAGCTCTTTGGGCAAAAGATAATTCTATTGATTTGACAATTGTGGGACCAGAAGCTCCATTAGTAGATGGTGTTGTTGATATATTTAAACAAAATGGTTTAACAATTTTTGGACCAAGTGCAGCAGCAGCTCAACTTGAAGGTTCAAAAGTTTATATGAAAAATATATTAAAAAAATATAACATACCAACAGCAGCGTTTATAGAGACTTCAAATGAAAAAGAAGCTTTTGATTTTATTGATACAATGAATTTACCAATAGTTGTAAAAGCAGATGGTTTATGTGCAGGTAAAGGTGTAATTATTGCTCAATCAAAAGAAGAAGCAAAAACAGCAACTTCAGATATGCTTTCAGGTGCTTCTTTTGGAGATGCTGGAACTTCTATAGTTGTAGAAGAGTATTTAGATGGATATGAATTATCAGTTTTTGCTATTTGTGATGGTGAAAATTATAAAGTATTACCAGCTGCTCAAGACCACAAAAGAATAGGTGACGGTGATACTGGACCAAATACAGGAGGAATGGGTGCATATGCTCCAACTCCTTTAGTAAATGATGATATTTATAAAAAGATAGAAGAAAGAGTAATTATTCCAACACTTGCTGGTATGAAACAAGAGGGAGCTCCATTTGAGGGGGTCCTTTTTATTGGTGTAATGGTAGTTAAAGGTGAGCCAATTATTTTAGAATACAATGTTAGATTTGGTGATCCTGAGTGTGAAATTTTAATGCCTTTATTGGAAACTCCAGTATCTGAGCTATTTTATAAGGGTGCTACAAAACAACTTGATAAATTAGATATTAAAATCAAAAAAGAGTTTGGTGTTGGTGTTGTAATGGCAAGTGGAAATTATCCTTATGGTTCAAGTACACCTGCTGAAATTATAGTTGATAATATTGTTGATGAAGATTTATTAAATAATTCTCATATTTCTTATGCTGGTGTTGAAAAAATTGATGATAAATTAATGGCAACCGGTGGAAGAGTATTAGTTTGTGTTGGATTTGGAAAAAGTATTAAAGAAGCAAGAGATAGAGCATATGCTTTATGTGGACAAGTACATTTTGCTGGTAAAAAATGTAGATCTGATATTGCATATCAAGCTTTAAAGTAAATATTAATGCAAAACAATAGTACAGATCTTCAATTAGCTTCTTTGCGTTCACGAGCATTAGCATTTGTAATTGATGATATATTAGTTACTGTAATTGTTATGATAATATTTTGGGAAAATATTTTTGCAGTTAGTCAAGATATGGATGCAATGATGGTTTTAATAGAAACACAATTGGCTTTACCATTAATTGCATTGAAAATTGTATATCAAACATTTTTTGTTTGGTATTATGGGGCATCAGTGGGTAAAATTGTGGCTAAAATTAGAGTAATTGATGCAAATCATTGGGGAAGGGTTTCTTTTTTATCATCACTTTTAAGATCTATAGGAAGAGTATTTTCAGAAATGTTTTTTTATGTTGGATTCTTGATTGGTTTCTTTAATGATGGTAAAAAAACTTTTCATGATATTGTAGGTAGAACGTTGGTAGTAAATGCATAAAAAAATAATAGCGTCATTAATTGTTGCTTCATGTTTGATTCAAGCACAAGAGTTAAAAGATGAAAAGTTTCAGTTAGTTGCAAAGAATGTTAATTCAGTTGAAAATATAGTTACTGCAAGTGGTAATGTTGTTATTTATTCTCCAACTTATTATTTAAGTGCAGATAAAGTTATTTATAATAAAGAAGAAGAAACTTTTGAACTTTTTGATAATGTTTTAGTAATTAAAGATAATAATATTCAAACACAAAGTAATTATGCTTTCATTGATTTGAAAAAAGATTCTTTTAATCAAAGTCCAATGTTTTTACAAGAACAAAGTAATAAAATTTGGATAAATTCGAAAACTTCAGATAGACAAAAAAATGATGTAGAACTTGATAGCACGATTATTTCTTCTTGTGATTGTTTAGATCCAGTTTGGAGTATTCGAGCATCATCAGCTGATTATGATATAGAAAAAAAATGGATAAATGCTTATAATTCAAGATTATATGTTAAAGATGTTCCTGTCTTTTATACTCCTTACATTGGTTTTCCAACTGACACAAGAAGGAGAACAGGTCTATTACTTCCAACCGTTGGATATTCTAAAACTGAAGGCCTCTCTTATTCTCAACCCATATATTTTGCACCTGCATATAATTATGATATTGAATTAATCCCCCAAACAAGAACTAAAAGAGGTTCTGGTGGCTATGCATATTATAGATATGCAGATTCCCCTGATTCATTATTAGAAATAAAAACTGGTGCTTTTAAAGAAAAAGATGATTATTATTTAGAAAATGGTTTGCAAAATCAGACTCACTATGGTTTTGATTTGGACTATAAAAGAAGAGATATTTTATCTTCAAATGATTCTCAAGATGGTTTATTTACATCACTTACATATTTTAATGATATTGAATATATTACACTAGAAGATAAAGAAAGTTTGAATTCAACAGATAAGAAAGTTGAATCTAAAGTTAATTACTTTTATGATACTTCTTCTTATTATGGAGGTATTTATGGTAGATATTATATTGATGGTTCAAAAGATTCAAATAAAACTACATTACAAGAATTACCTCAAGTACAATTTCATTCATATAATAAAGAATTGTTTTTTGATAATCTAATTTACTCTATAGATACAAAAGCAATGAATTACACAAGACCTGAAGGAATTACTGCTAATATATATGAAGTGAGTTTGCCTTTAAGTTATAGTAAACATTTCTTAGATGATTTTATGTATGGTTTTGTAGAAAATAAGACTACAATTAGTAAATATGATTATGATAATTATGGTAATACTAGATATAACGATGGAACACTAATTCAAAATAGAACTTCTGTTGGAATTGGAAGTGACCTTATAAAACCCTATGAAGACTATTTACATACGGTTAATTTAAAAGCAGAATATATAGTTCCAAAAAATCTTGAAGAAGATGGAGATTTATACAAAATAACTACAGAATCTGGTTCAGCAAAAGAGCAAGAGTTGAAAGCTTTTCCACTTACTCAAGAAGAAAAGAATATAAAACTATCTGCTAATCAATCTTTATATGATAAATATAGTTTAAAGCAATTAGTTAATCATAAAATTTCTCAATCAATTTTATACGATACTTTAAATGACCCAAAATTAGAAGATTTAGAAAATTCTGTAAAAGTTTACCATGAATATGGAAGTATTGGTGGTAAAGTAGTTTACAATGTAGAAGATCAACAATTTGTTGAAAATAGTGCAGATACTGTATTTACTTATAAAGATTTATCTTTAGGCCTTGGTTATTATAAATCAAAACAAACAGATAATATTTTTAATAGTAGAGAAGATTTAGAGTCATATAGATTAAAAACTTCTTATAAAATAGCTAAAGATTATAAAGTCTCATATTATGAAAACTATGATTTGATAGAACATAAAAGAAGTAAACAAGGTATTAGTTTTAATATGGATGATAGTTGTTGGAATTTAGATTTAAGATATGAAAACAATGTTGTTCCTTCTTCTGGGACTAATTATTCTTCAATCGATCAACGAATTATTTATGCAACTATTTTATTGAAACCATTAGGTGGAATTAAACAAAAATATAACCTTGAAGATAAAAAACAATGAATCCTGACAGAATATATTTTAAAAATAGAGAAGTCGCAGCTTATAGATTGTTAGATGTTTTACCAATTGATAGTATGAAATTAGAAGATTGGACTGTAATTGCAAGTTCTTATGGTGGATTTGAAATCGCAAGAATAGTTGCAAATGCTCTTAATAGTAAATATGATATTATGTTTTCAGAGAAAATTTATGCTCCTAACAATGAGGATTGTGAAATAGCTGTTGTTACAGAGCATGAAGAAGTTCTTATACATGAAGAACTAGTTAAATCATTTGATATTAGTTTAGATTATGTATACTCAAAATCAAAACAAGTATATGAAGAATCTATTATTAAAACAGTAAGTAAGTTTAGACATGGGGAAAAGATTCAAAAATTTGAAAATAAGAATGTATTGATAGTTGATGAGGGAATTAATACAGGTTTAACAATGATGGCTTGTATTAAAACAGCTATTAATTTAAAAGCAAAGTCTATTTCAGTAGCAACTCCAATTTTACCAACAGCTAGTATTTCTACAATAGAATCTATTGCAGATGATTTATATTTTATTAAAAAATTAGATCATTTTGTGGAAATTGATTTTTATTATGATAGTTTAGATGATGTTAGTTTTGAAGATATAGAGAAAATAAATAAAGGATAAAAAGTATGTCAACAGTTTGTGAATTTGAATTAAATGGAAAACAAGAGGTTTTCGAATTTGGAAAAGTAGCTAAACAAGCTAATGGTTCAGTATTAGCTAAAATAGGAAATGCAGTTGTATTAGCTACGGTTGTAAGTGAATTTGATAATCCAGTAAGTGAAGATTTCACTCCATTAACAGTTCAATATATAGAAAAAACTTATGCTGCAGCAAAATTACCAGGTGGATTTATAAAAAGAGAAGGGAAACCAAGTGATTTTGAAACATTAACATCAAGAGTTATTGATAGAAGTTTAAGACCACTTTTCCCAAAAGGTTATGTTTATCCTACAACAATTACTGTAATGGTTTTAAGTGCAGATAAAAATGTTGATTTACAAGCTTTAGCATTAAACGCAGCAAATGCAGCATTGTATACTTCTAATCTTCCTATTAAAAAATCTGTTTGTGGTGTAAGAGTTGGAAAGATTGAAGATAATTATATTATTAATCCAACACCAGAAGAAATGGGAAATTCTACTTTAGATTTATATGTAGCTGGTTCAAAAGATGAATTATTAATGATTGAAATGAAGACTATTTCTTCAAGTGAAATGGTTGAAGTTGATATTGAAGCATTTACAAAAATTCATAATGCAAATGAGATGAATGAAGATACTTTAGTGGAAGCTATTGCTTTTGCTCAAGATTCATTAAAAGAGGCTAACTTAACTTATGAAAAAGGTTTTGAAACTTCTTGTAAAGAAAAAGTTGAAGTTGAACTGGTTCAATTTACAATTGAAGAATCTGTTATAAATTATGTAAGAGATAATTTTTCAAATGAAATTAGAGAAGCTATAAAAAAATTAGCAAAAAGTGAAAGAGCAACTCAATTAAAAGATGTTGCAAAAATGATTTCTAAAAATGAATATTGTTCTACAAATGAGTTAGAATTTACAACAATTTATGAAGCAGTTTCTATTGTAAAAAGAGAAATCGTTAGAAATATGATTGTAAATGATAAAATAAGAGCTGATGGAAGAGGTCTTAAAGATGTAAGACCAATTGATATAGAAATTAATCTTTTACCATCAACTCATTCTTCTTGTTTATTTACAAGGGGAGAGACACAAGCTTTAGTAATTGCTACACTTGCTGGACCTAAAGATGGTCAAATGTATGAAGTTTTAACAGATAAATCGACTTTAGTTGATAGATTTATGGTTCATTATAACTTCCCTGGTTTTTCTGTTGGTGAAGCAAAACCTATGTTTGGTGTAGGTAGAAGAGAATTAGGTCATGGAAATTTAGGTAAAAAAGCACTTGAATCTACAATAGATACGGATTATAATGAAACAGTAAGATTAGTTTCTGAAATATTAGAATCAAATGGTTCTTCATCAATGGCAACTGTTTGTGGTGGTTCATTAGCTTTAAAAGCAGCTGGTGTTCCTATTTCAAATCTTGTAGCTGGTGTTGCTATGGGTATGGTTGTTGAAGGTGATAAATATTCTGTTCTAACTGATATTATGGGATTAGAAGACCATGATGGAGATATGGACTTTAAAGTTGCTGGCACAACAAAAGGAATTACTGCTTTACAAATGGATATTAAATTAGGTGGAATTGAATTATCTGTATTAAAAGAAGCATTACTTCAAGCTAAAGAAGGAAGAATTCATATTTTATCTCTAATGGAAGAAGCATCAACTGAAATTGTTCCAAGTCAAGCACTGCCATTAGTTGAGCAATTTGCTATAGATCCAAGTAAAATAATGGTTATTATTGGAAAAGCAGGAGCAACAATTAAAGAAATTATTGAGAAATTTACAGTATCAATTGATTTAGATAGAGATAGTGGAACAGTAAAAGTAAGTGGTGGAAATAAACAGAATGTTTTAGATGCTTGTGAGCATATTAAAACTATTTCTAATAATGCTCCTGCGAGAAAAGATTCTCAAAAAAATGTAGATTTTGAAAAATTATATGCAATTGATGAAGTGGTTTTAGGAAAAGTTGAAAGAGTTGTTGATTTTGGTGCATTTATATTATTACCAAAAGGTGGTGAAGGACTTTTACATATTTCTAAAATCTCAAAAGAAAGAGTAAATAATGTTTCAGATATTTTATCTGTAGGACAAGAAATAGAAGTAAAAGTATTAAAAGTTAAAAAAGATAGAATAGAATTATCTTCTAATTAATAAAATATCTTTAAGGAAGTAAGATTCTAAAACCTTACTTCCTCTCTCATTTATAAAAAATCTCTCATATATTTCTATAATAAGTTACAAAGTTCTAATTTTTAGAGCTACTCTAACCCTAAATTAATATTTCTTTAGTTAGTATAGTAAAAATAATTTTTTTAAGAAAACTTAAGGGGTTTTAATATGGCTAAGCTTTTGATAGTAGATGATTCTACAATGCTAAGAGATATGCTGAACTATGCACTAAACGAGGGTGGTTACACAGATGTAACTGAAGCAGTTGATGGTGTTGATGGTTTAGCAAAAGCTAAGGCTGCTGATTTCGATTTAATAATTACAGATGTTAATATGCCTAATATGGATGGATTAACACTAATAGGTGAATTAAGAAAAATACCACAATATTCTAAAAAACCAATTTTAGTACTTACTACTGAAAGAAGTGATGAAATGAAAGCAAGGGGTAAAGCTGCAGGAGCAACAGGTTGGATTGTTAAACCATTTGTACCAGACCAATTGTTAAAAGCAGTTAATATAGTTTTAAGTAGATAAAGGAGTTCTCATGTCGTTTGATATTTCCAAATATAGAGAAATGTTTCTTGAAGAAGCTGAAGAGCTTTTTGAATCAGCAGATAATGTTTTATTAGCAGCTGAAAATAATGGCTCGTTAACAGATGAAGAAATGGGTCAACTTTTTAGAGATGTACATACTCTAAAAGGAAGTGGAGCTTCTGTTGAATTAGCTTTTTTTGCTGAATTTACACATGATGTTGAAAATCTAATGGATAAGTTAAGAAATCATAAAATTGAATTCATTCCTGAAATGGCAGAAACGCTTATTGATGGACTTGATGTTATGAAAGAAATTTTGGATCTGGAAGTATCAGATACATTAACTAGAGAAACTTTTACAAATATGACTACTTCTTTATTAGAAGAGATTAGAGCATATTCAAATGGAGCAGTTGCTAAAAAAGCTGAACCAGCAGTTGTTAAAGTTGTTGAAGCACCAAAAGTAGTAGAAACAAAAAAAGAAACACCAGAAGTTTTAGATAGTGATAATTTTGGTTTCTTTGATGATGATTTAAATGATCAAAGGGATAGTAAAAATAAAGCTTATGGAATATTTGCTGATGATGAAATAGATGAAGTTCATAAAAATTTTGGTTTTTATGATCAAGATTTAGAGACAATTTCTGATAATACTAAAGATAGTGATTTTAAAATTTCGACTGAAGATAAAGAAAATTTTGGTTTCTTTGATGAAATGCCAGAAATTAGCTCAAATTCAGTTATGGAAACAAATGAAATTAAAGAAGAAACTGTAAAACCTGTTGAAGTAATAAAAGTTCAAGAGGAGAAAGAAGTAGTAGCTAGAAAACCTAGACAAAAAGAAGAAGATGAAGAGACAGGTGGAGCTAAAAAATCAGTTTCAAATAATAACAATAGTATTAGAGTAAATCTTGATAAAATTGATTTATTAATGAACAATGTTGGTGATTTGGTTATTACAAATGCAATGCTTACTCAATTTTCTTCTACAATTGAAGAGACAAAAACAAGAAATTCTGTTTTAGAAAGATTAGAATTACTTGAAAGGCATATTAGAGATATGCAAGATTCTATTATGAGTATTAGAATGGTTCCTATGGAATCAATTTATTCTAAATTTCCAAAAGTTGTTAGAGATATTTCTAAAAAACTTGGTAAAAAAGTTGAGTTTAAACATTACGGTGATAATGTTGAAATTGACAAAGCAATGATTGAAGGATTAACAGATCCTTTAATGCACATCATTAGAAATTCTCTTGATCATGGTATTGAAACAGCTGCAGAAAGAGAGCTTACAAGTAAACCAGAAGTTGGTTCAATTAGTATTACTGCTGAACAAGCAAATGGACAAATGATTATTACTATTGAAGATGATGGAAAAGGTATTAATTTTGAAAAAGTAGCTCAAAAAGCATTAGAACAAGGACAAATTGATGAAAATCAATTTAATACTATGAATGATAATGAAAAAGCTATGTTAATTTTCGGTGCAGGTGTTTCAACAGCTGATCAAATTACTGATATCTCAGGAAGAGGCGTTGGAATGGATGTTGTTAAAACAAATATTCATAAACTAGGTGGTGCAATTAAATTAGATACTCATTTAAATATTGGTACAACAATTACAATTATGTTACCTCTAACTCTTGCTATTTTAGATGGATTAGATATAAAAGTTGGAAGTCAAAAATATATTTTACCATTAAGTTCTATTGTAGAATCATTACAGCCAACAGCTGATATGATTAAAAAAATTGGTGATGGAACTCAAGATTTATTAATGTTAAGAGAAGAATTTATTCCAGTTGTTAAGTTACATCAATTATTTGGGCTCGAAAAAAGTTTTAGTAAACTAGAAGAGGGTATGTTAATTGTTGTAAAATCTGGTAATACAAAAGTTGCATTATCTATTGATGAGTTCTTAAATCAACATCAAGTTGTTGTAAAACCTTTAGATAAAAACTTTAGAAGTGTTCAAGGAATTGGAGCAGCAACAGTAAGAGGTGATGGAAGTATAGGTCTAATTTTAGATGTAGTTGGAATTATTAATGCTCAAATAAAAGTTGAGCGAGATATGAGCATAGCTAAAAAAGCATCTTAATACATGAAATATACGACACAAGATGTACATAATAAAGTAAAAAAGCTTCTTTATTCTTTGACAGGTATAACACTTTCAGAGAATAAAGATATTATGATTTCAAATAGAATTGATAAATTAAAAAGAAATTGTGGCTTCTCTGGTGATATTATGGAGCTTTTGGATTCTATAGAACAAGGAAATAGTGTAACTGAATTTATTAATTCATTTACAACTAATAAAACACATTTTTTTAGGGAAGATTTCCATTTTGTTGATTTAAAAGATAGAGTTTTGCCAATGTTTGCAAAGAGTGGAGAAAAAATAAATATGTATTGTTCTGCTTCTTCAACAGGAGAAGAACCATATTCCATGGCAATGACTGTATTAAAAGCTAAAGAAGAATTAAATAAAAATTTGACAGCTTCAATAATTGCTACTGATATTGATACAAATGTTTTACAATATGCAGCAAATGGTATTTACAGATACTCAAAATCTTCAAAAGAATTTCCAAGTTGGATTAAACCACAAAATTTCTTCAAAAGAAGAGTACAAAAAAATCTTGCAGGTGAAGAAGTTTTAATAAAAGTTAATGATGATTTGAAAAAAATGATTACTTTTCAAGTAATGAATTTAAATGATAATGCATATCCATTCTCAAAAAATCAATTTGATGTTATTTTTTGTAGAAATGTTTTAATATATTTTTCTGTTGAAGATCAAAATGAAATTTTAAAAAAGTTATTTAAACATCTTAAAATAGGTGGAACATTATATATTGGTCACTCTGAAAATCCTCAGGATTTAGTACATTATGTAAGAAGAGTAGGTCAAAATATTTTTGTAAAAGAAAAGGAAATCATATGATTGTAATAGGTCATAAAGATGGAAGTATTGAAAAAACTTCAGCTGTTAGATTTACACAAAAAACGAAAGGATACCCTACTCATACTGTGATTGGTGGAGAATTTGCTGTTGGAAGTGATATAGAAGAAATAGCTTTTAAAACTTTATTAGGATCTTGTGTAGCAATTATGTTTTATGATAAAGTTACCAAAATAAAAGGAATGAATCACTTTTTACTACCAAAGACTAATAATACTAATGATGATATGAAATATGGTTTATATTCTGTTGAAGCTATGCTTAATGAAATGTACAAATTAGGTTGTAGTAAAAATAACATGATAGCTAAAATATCAGGTGGGGCTGATATTATGCAAATAAATTTATCTGCACAATCTATTGGATTTAGAAATGTAGAATTTGCAAAAGATTTTTGTAAATCAGAAGGCTTTAAATTAATTAGTGAACATACTCGTGGAGAACATGGAAGATTAATTTTATTAGCTAATGATTTTGAAACTTTTATTAAAGTTACTCAAAAATCTGAAACAGATAATAAAATCTTATCTGAAGAAAAATCTTTACAACAAGAGATTACAAAAGCTCCTGTTATCAAAGAATATTCTGGTGCTGTTGAATTATTTGGTATTGATAATAAAGAGGCAGAACCTCAAATGGAAATAGAACTTTTCTAAAAATAAAGTAGGGTGGTAAAATAAGTGTATACTGTTTTAGTAATAGATGATTCACCCTCAATGAGAAGAATCATCAAAGATATGATAAATTCTATTGATGAGTTTGAAGTTGTATGTGTAGCAACTGATGCATATGATGCAAGAGAAAAAATCAAAGAGTATGAACCAGATTTAGTTACAATTGATATAAATATGCCTAAAATGGATGGAGTAACTTTCTTAAGAAATTTAATGAGACTTCATCCTATGCCAGCAGTTGTTGTATCAGGTGAGGGTGTAAGAGGAAATGATATTTTCGATGATGGTGCTGTTGGATTTATTCCTAAACCTGAAAATGGTGAATCAATGCAATCATTTCAAGATAGAATTAAAGATACTTTATTGAATCTAACATTTTTATTGAAAAGATATACTTTAAAGAAACCAGAGGCTTTGCGAAAAACTTCTAAACCGACAACTCATATTGAATACAAGGTTCATCCTGATGAAGTAATACCATTAAGAGCTGCAACTTTTCCTGGTATGAAGTTAATATCAATTGGATCTTCTACAGGTGGTGTTGAATCATTACTTAGAATTTTTAAAAGATTACCAGGAGATTTACCACCTATTTTAATTACTCAGCATATTCCTTATGGATTTTCAAACTCTTTTGCCCAAAGGTTAAATGATCATTCAGAAGTTGAAGTTTGTGAAGCAAAAGATGGAATGATTTTAGAAAAAGGGCATGGATATTTAGCTCCTGGAAATATGCATTTAACTATTGAGAAATTTGGAAATGAGTATAGGACTAAATTGTTGGATACAAAAAAAGTAAGTCAACATAAACCAAGTGTGGATGTTTTATTCAGATCTGTAAACAATACTGTTGGAAGTGCGGCTATGGCTGTAATGATGACAGGAATGGGTGATGATGGTACAATTGCAATGAAAGAACTTTTTGATAATGGTGCATATACTATTGCACAAAATGAAGAGAGTTGCGTAGTATTTGGAATGCCAATGAAAGCAATTCAGGCAGGCGCAGTTAAAGATATAGTACATCTAGATGAAATTGCAGATTATATAATTGAGTTTTCAAGAGGAAGAAGAAAATAAGTTCTTTTTTCTTTTAGTGCTTTTTGTTTGAAAATTATAGTTTTCAATACAAAATAAACATTTATATTTCTAAACACATTAAATATCATTTTTATCTATTTTACAATTCTTTCTATCTAATCCATTTTGTAAAATAAACATAAACTTATCAGAATATAATTTGCCTTTTATTTCAACTGTGTATGGTATTTTATATTTAATTTGAAAATTATCATCTTCACATGTATATTGTGTATCTTTTTTAATTATTGGTTTCATTTCTTGAAAACTTTCTTCGGCTATTTCTTGATTATTAAAAAGAACTATATTTTCATCAATCTCTTTTTCATTAGTAATTGGCTTTATTTCAATTGGCTCAGCTTTTATAATCTCTTTCGCAGTAATTGTTTGATTATTATTTTCATTTGAAATAGATACAGTATTTTTGTTTAAATATGAAAAAAGTAAAAAGAATGTTAGAATTAAATTCATAACTATTAAAAATATAATAGTATATTGTATTTTATTAAATATACTATTTGAATTTATATCATTTTGTTTGTTTTGTATTTGAAATTCTAATTCTGATAATTTATTTATAATATGCTCATTTCTTTCATTTTCCGTTAATAAATTTTGTCTATTTAATTCATGAATTTGTGATAGAATATTTTGATACTTATCTTGCTCTGACAACATTAATGTCCTTATCTATTGTATTATTTCTATTGTTCTTAATATAAAAAATCATATTTTTCCAATTTATTAAATCTTGATTTTTTTTAAAAATCGTATCAAATGTTTTTGTATTCCAATATAAGAAATCTTGTGAATCTAAATATTTTTTTAAATATTTTATTTCATAATGTAAGTGAGGTCCATTACTGTTACCTGTATTTCCAGATAAACCAAGCAAAGTCCCTTTTTTAATTATATCACCCTCTTCTACATAGACTTCGCTCATATGTCCAAATAAAGTTTGAAAACCATAATTATGAACAATTTCTACCATTTTTCCATAGCCTCCTAAATCCTCTTTTTTTGATGTAAGAACAATTCCATCTGCTGTTGAATATATCTTGGTTCCTATTGTAGCTCTTAAATCTACACCTGTATGTAGTTTATTTGTATTAAAAATGGGATGTAATCGATATCCAAATTTTGAAGTTATAAATACTTTCTCTAATGGTGATGCACTAGGTATTGAAGCTAAAATATTTTTTTTATCACTTTCATTTAATTTCGTATCTAAATAGATATTATCAAAAGATGATATATCTAACCCAATATTTAATAAACTTTGAAGGTCAGATAATTGAGAATTTAACTCACCTGACTTTCCTATAAAGTATAAAGGTGAATTATAAAATGAAAAGAAGTTCTTGGTTAATAATATTTATTATGATTCTATTTTTTACAAGTAGATATTATGTTCAAAAAACAAATGAAGTGGATAATGAACAAAGAATGCAACAAGGAGTTATGAATGCACAAGATCCTAATTCTTCTTTTTATGTTGGAAATAAGTAAATAAAGTATATAAGTAATTTGAACTTTAGATTAACTCAATTAATCTCAAAATAATCCTTTATTTTAAAACTGTTATAATAAGATAATACAAAATATTAGGAATAGATATGCGTTATGAGTTAGATTTTATAAATAGTTTTGAAAAGACTCTTTTATTTTGGATTGAAAGATTCATAAGAAATAAATTAACAACTCTTTCAAATAGACAAGTTAATGACAAAGATAAATTAGCAAATATAATTCAATCATTAGTTAAAGGTACAAAATCTATTGATGAATTGAGTATTATCGTAAAAGAGGCTAGAAATATAGGTTTAAGTGGTGTAAATACATATTTTAATCCCTTATTTAAATTATACAAATTCACCATGAATTTAGGTTTAGCATCAATGAAAGAAATAGATGAAGAGATGTTGAGTGATTTTTTAGCAAGTCAAACAAGTGCATTATCTGATGCTTCAAAAAAGAATCATAGAATTGCCCTGCTTTCTTTCTTTTCTTACATAGATAAACAAAACCAAAATGATGATGGAACTTCATTTTTATATAAAATAGAGTTAAAGAATTGGGGTGGATTAAGTGGAAAAGGTGGAACAAAACTACCCTCTTATATGAATAAAAATGAGATAGATAAATTTTTAGAAGCTATTGATACTTTTGAATTTACAGATAATACAGCATATAGAAATAGACTTATCCTAAAAATCATCATTTATACTGGTATTAGGGTTAGTGAGATATTAAATTTAAAATTAAAAGATATTTTTAAAGAAGATAATGTTTATTTATTACAAATAAAAGGTAAAGGAAATAAACCAAGAGTTGTAATGATAAAGAGTTCAATTATTGAAAATGATTTAAATAATTGGCTTGATATGAGAGTTTGTAATAGTGATTTATTAGTTTGTAATCAAAAAGCTGATAGATTAACACAGGCTTATGTTAGTAGAATAGTTGAAAATATCTTAATAAGTGCAGGAATTAGAAAAGAAAAAAATGGTGCTCATATGCTAAGACATAGTTTTGCTACTTTGCTTTATGCTAAACATCATGATTTGATACTTGTTCAAGAAGCTCTTGGACATGCAGATATTAATACTTCTAGAATTTATACTCACTTTGATAAAGATAGATTATATAAAACTACTGATATTTTTTAGGATTTAAATAAATATAATAAAGGATTAAAATGGAAGCTTTGATTATAGTTGCCCATGGAAGTAAACTTAAAAGTTCAAATGATGAAATAGTGGATATTGTATTAAAAATAAAAAATAGTGTAAAAGATGAAAACTTATTGGTTTTTCATGCTTTTTTAGAACTAACAGAACCTTCTATTTTTATGGCGATAAATAAAGCTATAGCAAATGAATGTACTAAAATAAAAATATTTCCTTATTTTTTAGCTGCTGGAAAACATGTACAAGAAGATATTCCTTGTGAGATTAAAAAATTTAAAAAGTTATACCCTCAAATAGAATTTACACTTTTACCACATATTGGAAAATGTACAGGTATAGAGAATATGATATTATCTAATTTATAAAAACTAATTTTATTACCAAAATGATTGAGTAGTGTCTTCAAAGGTGGAAGTTAACTCTAAATAGATGTTTTTACTATAATCTATGTATAAGTTATAATCCCCTATTGAAATTGACTCTTCAATATCTCTTTTATTAAAATATGTATCATCATCATCTGTAAGACTAGATAAATAATATTCAACTAAAGAAGGTGCCATACTATCTATGACACCTTCTAATAGGTTGAAATCTTTAACTCCGAACATATTAAATAAAGAGTTTTTATTTACTTGAGTAATCATTTTAATTAACTTTTTTAGTGATTAAATCCGTTTAACAATGAAGCCATTCTGTTTAAATCAATTTTGTTACTATTACTTTCTTCTTCTTTCTTTACATTATCTAACAAAGTATTTGAAGCTGGATTTGATGGATTACTGAAAATATCATCTTTCTTCTCTTCTACTTTTTCTTTTGACATTTCAACTGGTGTAGTTGATGTATGATTTGATGAATTAGAAGTACTTGAAGATTTTTTATTTAAAATGCTTTCTATTTTACCTAACATTGAGCTAATATTTGATTTGTCTTTTTCAGTATGATTTTTAAATTCATCAACATTTTTTTCTAAATCTTCTTTTGCTGATTCAAGATCAAGTACTTCATCTTCTAATTCATTGATTCTAGCTTTTAAACCAGTATTTTCTTCTTGAAGTTCTTCATATGCCTTAATTAGAGTACTTAAAGCTTCATTTAGTTTTAAAATTGTTTCTGCATTTGTCATGGTTATTAAATCCTTGTTGGTATTGTTATTAAGAGTGGTATTATTACAAAATTTAGCTAATAATTCCATCAATTTTTAATAAAGAATCTACACTTGGCTCTCTTTGTGCAAAATTAAAAAATAATTTATCCATATCATAAGATCCACCTTGACTTAAAATGGTATCTTTATACTTTATTCCTAACTCTTTATTAAAAATATTTCCTGAATCTATGAACATATAAAAAGCATCTGCACTTAAAACTTCAGCCCATTTATATGAGTAATATCCAGCCGCATATCCACCTGAGAAAATATGTGAAAATCCATTTTGGAATTTATTATATCTAGGAGGTATCATAGCCGCAAACTCGTCTCTGATTGTATCTAATAAATCTTGTATTTCATCTTCAGTTTTGTATAACTTTTGATATAGTTTAAAATCAAACAAAGCAAACTCAACTTGCCTAACTGTCGCTAATGACGACTGAAAGTTTTTAGCTTTTATAATTTTATCAATTGCCTCATCATCTAATACTTTTTTTGTTTTATAATGCTTAGCAAAAAGTTTTAAAACATCTTTATCATAAGAGAAATATTCTAAAAATTGTGATGGAAATTCTACTGTATCCCAAGCAACTCCTGAAATCCCACTTACAAATGGTTCTTCAATTTTACTTAATAAATGATGTAATGCATGACCCATTTCATGGAATAGTGTAACAACATCATTATGTCTTAATAAAGATGGCGTTTCTTTTGTAGATTGAGGAAAATTTCCTACAATATAAGCTGTTGGAAGTTTTATTTCACCCTCAGAAGTTCTATAGTGAGAATGCCAATTATTCATCCATGCACCACCTCTTTTATCTTTTCTTGATTCTAAATCAATATAAATTCTAGCTATAGTTTTATCATTTTCACTTAAATCATAAACTTTTACTTTTTCATCCCAAGCAGGAGTATCTGCTTTTGTAAATTTAATATTAAACATTTGATGTAAGAAGTCAAAGAAGCCATTTAATACTGATTGTTGTTCAAAATATGGTCTGTAGTACTCTTCATCTAAATCATATTGAGCTTTTTTCAGTTTTTCAGAATAATATGACATATCACTTGATCTAAAATCTGTAATACCATCTTTTAAAGCGATTGCTTTTATCTCTTCAAGCTCTTCTTTTGCTTTTTTCTTTGCTTTGTGTCCTAATTCTTCTAAAAATGAGATAACATCCTCTTCTTTTGAAGCCATCTTTGTCGCAAGTGAATATTGTGAATAAGAATCAAATCCTAAAATTTTTACTTTTTCATCTTTTAAAGCTAGAATTTCTTCAATAATTTTTCCATTTTGAGGGGCTTTTGTACAATAAGCTTTATATATTTCTTCTCTTCTTTCTCTATTTGTACCATATGTAATATAAGCTAAATATGATGGCATTTGAAGTGTAAATTTATATTTAGTAATTCCATCTTCTTCAAATTTTGCTAACTCTAAATCTGAACTTGGGATTTCTTTTACATCTTCAAAATTATCAATAACCATTTCAAATGCATTTGTAGCATTTAAAATGTTTTGAGAAAACTTATGAGATATCTCGCTAAGTCTTAAACTTATCTCCTCTAATCTTTTCTTTTTATCGGTTTCCAAATGACAACCTGATAATTTGAAATCTCTAATTTCATTTTCAAGAACTTTATTTTGTATATTATTTAATGTACTTTTTTCTTTAGACTGTATATCTTTTAAAGCTAGATAAATATTATCATTTTGAGAAATCTCAGTTTCATATTTTGAGATTACAGGGATACACTCTTCATAAACTTTTGTTGTGATTTCAGAATTTTTAACTGAATCAATATGAAAGATTGGAGTTAAAAAATCATTAATACTCTCCCCTATTTCTTGAAATGGTAAAACAAAGTTTTTGTAAGTTTTATTTTCTATTTTTAATAAATCAGCAATTTTTTTTCTATTTTCATCTAATATGTTTTCTAACAACTCTTTTGAATTTTCTAAATTTTCTAAATTAAATTCTTTAAACATTTTTATTCCTTTTTCTATATTTTAAATTTTAGAGTAAATCCTCTATCAAAACTTTCGTAATCTTTATAAAAACTAAATAAATCAATTTTAAACTCTTTGAAATAATTTTCCAAAGGAGCTTTTTGATCAAATCCCATTTCACAAAGTAAATATGGTATTTTTTTCTCACTTGTTTGTTTTATAATATCTTTTAAAAGTTCATCCCCAATATCTCCACCAAACAAAGCATTTGACGGTTCATATTTTACATTTGTTGGAAGTTTATAATTATTTGCAATGTATGGAGGGTTTGAAATGGTCATAAAAATATCATTTTCACTTACATTCTCATATAAATTACTCAATCTAAACTCTATTTTATTTTCAACTCCATGTTTTATAGCATTTTGTTTTGCTAGCTCTATTGCTTTTTCATTTATATCAACAGCTATAATTTTTATATTTTCAATCAACATTGCAAGCATTACAGATATTATTCCACTGCCAGTTCCTATTTCTAAAACTTTTATAGTCTCTTTTTTATCTTTTAGAATTTCAACAGTATTTTCAACCAAAATTTCTGTTTCAGGTCGTGGTATTAACACACCTTCTTTTACTATAAACATTTCCCCATAAAATGAAGCCTTATTTATAATGTATTCTAGTGGATAGTTTGTGGCTCTTTTTTTTACTAAAACAGCTAACTCTTTCTCTTTTTCAAACTCAATATTGTAGTTCAAATGTAGCCAGATAGTGTTTTTTTCTAAAAGATGTAACATTAATATTTCAACTTCTTTTGCTGGAATATGAGTTACAAGTTTTAGTTCATTTGTATATTTTCTTATTGTGTCTTTTATCGTCATTTAGTTTTTACCTTTTAAAAGCTTGAATTATAATATAAGTTTGATTAATAGATTAATCCAAAATATATAAGGCTAATTCATCTGAAAGTAAAAAATTTTTATTAAAAACCTTATCATTTTCTATATAAACTTTGTCATAGTTCACTAAATCATCAACTTTTTTCAATTCTTCTTCACTAAAAAGTGATATTTCAACACCATTTAAAGACCTAAATCCAAGTAAGATTTTTTCTGTTTTTACATCATTTTCATCTATTTTTTCTAACTCACAAGCCAATGGATTTTTGATATATTCTTCTAAACTTTTAGATGGATAATATCTGTGTTGATTCACATATCCAACAGCTCCAGCACCAACTCCTAAATACTCTTTATGTTGCCAATAACCATAGTTGTGTTTTGACTCAGATTCTTTATTTTTTGCAAAATTTGAAATCTCATATTGGTGAAAACCTTTTGTATTTATGTAATCAAAAATTTTATATGACAACTCTTCATCATCAATTTTTACACTTGATCTATCAAAGAATTTTGTTCCTTCTTCTATAGTTAATGAGTAAGCACTAAGATGCGTAATTGGTAAAGAAAAAGCAGTGTCAAAATCCTTTTTCATACTCTCTAAAGTGTCATTCTGTACTCCGTATATTATATCGCAATTAATACCTTTAAAACCTATACTATTGGCATTTTGTATAGCTTTTATAGCACTATTACTATTATGTGCTCGACCTAGGAATTTTAGCTTATCATTATCAAAACTTTGTACTCCAAAGCTTACTCGATTAACACCTAAATTCTTCATACTTTGAAGCCATTCTAATGATGCAGAATTAGGATTTGCTTCAGTTGTAATTTCTGCAAATTCTTCTAAATATGGTTTAATCATTTCAAAAATTTCTTCATATTCAACTGGCTTAATTGTTGATGGAGTTCCTCCTCCTATGAAAACTGTTTCAATCTTTTTATTATGTTTAATTACATAATTATCCAAATTATTTCTTAGTTGTAATTTTAATGCATTCATATATTCATGTTTTAAGTGAAATCTATCTGTGTATGAATTAAAAGCGCAGTAAAAACATTTACTGTCGCAAAAGGGAATGTGTATATATAAAAGCAATTTTTAATCCTAGTTTTTGTAAAATATCTGGCTAATTATAAGGGAAAATATATTTATGACTGATAAAAATGAAAACACAATTAACAACGAGAAAAAAAAATTTCGACCTAATGTAGCAGCAATTGTACTATCAGCAAAATATCCTCATAAATGTGAAATATTTATAGCCTCAAGAACTGATGTTGAAAATGCTTGGCAATTTCCACAAGGTGGTATTGATGAGGGTGAGACATCAAAAGAAGCATTATTTAGAGAATTAGAAGAGGAAATAGGAACAAGAGATATTGAGATAATAGCTGAATATCCAACTTGGGTCTCATATGAATTCCCTCCTGCAATTGCAAAAAGAATGTACCCTTATGATGGCCAAAGACAAAAATATTATTTAGTAAAATTGAAAAAAGGCGCTAAAATAAATATTAACACAGAAATTCCTGAATTTAGCGAATATAAATTTGTGCCTACTAAAAATATTTATGATTATATAACTTTTTTTAAAAGAACTGTTTACAAACAAGTTCTAAAATATTTTAAAACTGAGGGTTATATTTAAAAAGGATAAGAAATTAGATGTTAAAAGTACTTAAGTTTGGTGGAACAAGTGTTGGTACACTTGATAGAATACAAAATGTTGCAAATATCATTAAAAAAATAAAAGATCAAGGTCATGATATTATTGCTGTAGTTTCTGCTATGAGTGGAGAAACAAATAAATTAATAGAATATGCTGAATATTATTCAAAAACTCCCAAAGTTGATGAAATTGATATGCTTTTAAGTTCAGGGGAAAGAGTTACTTCTGCCCTACTATCAATAGCATTAAATGAAATGGGATATAAAGCTATGTCAATGAGTGGTAGACAAGCAGGAATCGTAACTGATAATGCTCATACAAAAGCCAGAATTGAGTCTATTGATACAACACAAATGAAAGAAGCTATAAAAGATGGAAATATTATCATCGTAGCTGGTTTTCAAGGTGTTGCTCAAGATACATTAAGAGTTTCAACTCTAGGTCGAGGTGGTTCAGATTTAACAGCAGTTGCAATTGCTGGTGCTATTGAAGCAGATGTATGTGAAATTTATACTGATGTTGATGGTATTTATACAACAGACCCCCGAATTGAGCCAAAAGCAAAAAAATTAGAAAAAATTTCATATGATGAAATGTTAGAATTAGCATCATTAGGTGCAAAAGTTTTACAAAACAGATCAGTAGAAATGGCAAAAAAATTAGATGTAAATTTAGTATCAAGAAGTAGCTTCACGCCAGAAGTAGAAGGTACATTAATAACAAAGGAAGAAAATATAATGGAAAAACCAATTGTAAGTGGAATTGCTTTAGATAAAAATCAAATTAGAGTAGGAATGTATGGAGTTACTGATAAACCAGGAATTGCAGCTTCAATTTTTACTTCACTTGCAGATGCAGATATAAATGTTGATATGATAGTTCAAACAAGAGGACTAGATGGAACAACTGATTTAGATTTTACAATTCCAACTACAGATTTTGAACTTTGCAAAAAAGTTATGGAAAAATTTAAAGAACAAGCTAAAAATATTGATTACAATGAAGCTATTTGTAAAGTTTCAGTTGTTGGTGTTGGTATGAAATCTCATACTGGTGTTGCATCAAAAGCATTTACAGCAATGGCAAATGAAAATATTAATATAAGAATTATTTCAACAAGTGAAATTAAAATTTCTATGATTGTTGATTTAAAATATGCAGAACTAGCAGTTCGAGCTTTACACGATGTTTATAACTTGGATAAATAGTAGTGCAAGAATTTTTAAATTGGACCGTTGATACAATCAGGGAAGATAGACTTATCTCTCCTTGGTTAGAAGAAAAAAAATATGAATGGACTCCACTAGTTTCAAAAAATATCTATAATTTATTAGAGAGAGGTTTTTCTATAATTGTAATTACGGATAAAGAGAGAGAATGGTTTTTAGAGTATATTTTAGCAAATATTAATTCTCCAAAACTAAATAGACCTTTTTTACCATATTATGATTTTAAATCATTCTATAGATATATGGATAGTGTAAAATCTGATGAAGATATTTCATATATAAAAGATATGTTAAGCATCTCTTTTCCTAATGGATACTGTTTTTGGTATATAGGAAGAAGTCAAGATGTAAGAGCAACTATTCCAAAAGTTTTAAAACACTCTTTTTTATGGTTATTTGATGAAGAAAAACAAGATGCTTTTAATTTAAAATCAAATGATGAAGCATTGGATATGAAACTTTTACAAATGTTTAGACTATATAATAAATCAGTAAGTGCTACACTATTTGCTGAAATAAATATTGAAAACTAATAGATGAATTTTATTGATAATTCATCTATTTTAATTGTTAATGATATAGATGCAACTTTAAGTGAATTACTACCAACTTATCCAATACATTCTACAAGAATTATAAAAAACGAAGAAAAAGAAGAGTTTTTACTAGTTCAAGCAAACTTGGCTATAAAAGAGGCTTATATTGCAACAAGTGAAAAGAAATATATTTTTTTATGTGGAAGTACATTTAGAAAAGAGGCTCAAAACTCTTTATTAAAGATTTTAGAAGAACCACCAAAAAATGTTGTTTTTATAATCATCACAAATTCAAAATCATCACTATTACCAACTATTTATTCAAGATTACCATATAAATATCTAAAAAAATCTATTTTAAAAGCTGAATCTTTACTAGATATAAATAAATTAGATTTAAAAGATATTTACAATTTTTTAAAAGATAATCAAAAGATTTCAAAAAATGAAGCAAAAGATATTGTTGAAGCAATTTTAATAAAAGTTAATAATCAAAAAATTAGACTTTCAAGAAAACAATTAGAATTTTTTTCTAAATCTATAAAATTATTAGAACTAAATTCAAGACCAATAAATGTGTTAACTACCCTACTTTTATCTTTAGCTAATCAAAAAAATAAACATTAAAAAGGTTTTATATGCAAACATATAAAATATCAATCAATGACACTAAAAAATTTTATGAAAATTTAGGTTGTGATAGTGGTGGAATTTCAATTCTTTCAAAAAAATCAAAGCTTCACACTTTATATATAAAAGATTTACATGTTGGTGCTGCAAATATTTTAAAACAAGATGCCTTATCTATTGGAGCTGATTTAGCAGTTCCAAGTGGTGTAATAATTGCCAAAGACAAATATGTGGATGCTGTTTTAATAGGAACTACAAAACATTTTGAAACTCTATCTAGAAAAGAGCTAGCTCAACCTTTTGGTTTAAAAGAGTTAGCTAAATCATTAAAAGATTATGTAAAAGAAATAAATTATAAAACTAAAATCATGGGTGTTTTAAATGCAAATGAAGATTCATTTTTTAAAAATAGTAGATTTGATAACTCACAAGCCTCTTTTTTAATTGAGAAAATGATTGAAGATGGTGCTAATATTATTGATATTGGTGCTGTTTCAAGTAGACCTGGAAGTATTGCAGTTGAAGAAGATGTTGAATTGATCAGAATAAAAGATATAGTTGATACGATTTATAAAAATAAATATTATGAAAAAGTTGATTTTTCAATTGATTCTTATGCTCCAAAAGTAATTGATTATGTTTTAAATCATGGTTTTAAAATAGTAAATGATATTACAGGTTTAGAAAATGATGAAGTTTGCAAAATTGCTTCAAAATATGATGCTCAAGTTGTTATTATGCATATGCAAAATGACCCTACTTCAATGCAACAAGAACCTTTTTATGAAAATGTGATTTTAGAAATAGATAGTTATTTAAAAAATCAAATTGAAAAAGCTCAAAGTTTTGGAATAAAAGATATTGTTTTAGATGTTGGAATTGGATTTGGAAAAACACTAGAACATAACTTATTATTACTAAAAAATCTAGAACATTTTAAGCATTTTGGATATGAGTTATTAATAGGCGCTAGTAGAAAATCTATGATTAATATGATAACTCCAGCTGAAGTTGTAGATAGACTTCCGGGAACTTTAGCGATTCATCTTGAATCTATAAAAAATGGTGCTTCAATTATTAGATGCCATGATGTAAAAGAGCACTTTCAAGCAATTAAAGTTTATGAAGCAATAAATAATATAAGTTAAAAAGAGATACTATATTTATAGTATCTCATGTAGAGTATTGGCTTTTTTCATCCACTTTTCTAAATCTTCATAATTTTCTTCTTCAACCATTTTTCTAGCATTTTGTAGTTGACTTTCAAATAAATCAATAGAAGCTAAAAGATTTTTTCTATTTTGTTTAAAAATATCTCCCCACATTCGTGGACTTGATTTTGCAATTCTACTCATATCTTTAAATCCACCAGCAGCAAGTGCAATAATTGATTTTGGGTCTTCATGACTCATTACTGTATTTGCAAGAGAAAAAGATAGAATATGCGGTAAATGAGACATATAACAAGCATGGATATCATGTTGATTGCTATCCATTACTACAATTCTCATTCCAATAGCTTGAAAAATTTTAAAAGCTTTATTTACATGTAAATTACCATTATCTTCTAAATCACAAAAAACAACTGTTTTACCTTCATATAAATCATCTATAGCAGCTTTTGGTCCTGATTTTTCAGTTCCTGTCATTGGATGAGCAGCAATAAAGTTTTTTCTTATTTTATTCGGAATATTTTTTACAATATACTCTTTTGTAGAACCCATATCAATAATTGTTGTATTATCATCAATATCTAAAAAATTAGGAAACATTCCAATTATTGCATCAACTGGAATTGCTAAAATAATTACATCTGAAACTTTTTTTAATGTTTCTAAATCAACTAATTCATCAACTAAATTTAAATCCAAAATATCTTTTTTATTTTTTTCACTGTTTGTAAAACCATAGACTTTTTTTGCAATACCATATCTTTTTACAGCTTTTGCTAAAGAACCACCCATCAGTCCTAAACCAATAATTCCTATATTCAAAATATAACCCTTCTAATAATTTGAAATAAGATTATATCTTAATATTTATATAAACTATATTTAGGTATATTATTGACCTATAATGAAATTAAGGATAGTTGTGAAAAATAAAGTCGTACTATTTTCTTTAGCTTGTGCAGCGGCACTAAGCGCAGATACAATAAAATCTATAGAATACAAAGATGTAAATAAGTTATCTCCAGAAATTTTAAATGAAACATTAGCAATGAAAGTTGGTGATGATGTTAATAATGAAAAGCTTAATGCAGCACTGCTTAAGTTCTATAAATTTGGTTATTTTGATGATATAACAGTTTCTAATGAAAATGGAATTTTGAAATTTGTCTTCAAAGAAAAACCATCAATTTCAAATGTTGATATAAAAGGTTATAAATCAAGAGCTGAGGATCTTGATGCAGTTAGAACTGCTATAAATCTAAAAAAAGGTGCGATGTATACAGAAAAAAGAGTTAAAGAAGCAAAAGAGAAACTCTTAAGTATGCTAGAGAGTGAAGGATATATAAATTCAGTTGTAGAAACTGAAATTGAAAATATAAATGATAAAGCTTTAAAAGTTACATTTAATGTAAATAAAGGTGATGAAATTATCATCAAAAAAGCAAATTATCATGGAGCTAATGCCTTAGAACAAGATGATTTTGATAATGTTACAGCAAATAAAGAAAAAGAGTTTGCTTCTTGGTGGTTTGGACAAAATGATGGTGAAGTAAAAATTGATCAATTAAAATACGATTCAAAAAGAATTAATGAATTGTATTTTGAAAAAGGTTATTTAGATGCGCAAGTAAAAGAGCCTTTTTTAGATATCGATTTTGCTTCAGATCAAGCTAAATTAGACTTTTTTGTTACAGAAGGAACAAAATATACAACTAGTAATATAAAAATATATTTAGACTCTTCAATTGTTGATCCTGAAACAATTTATCCTGAACTAAAATTAATTGTTGGTAATACTTTTAATATTAAAAAATTAAGAGCTGACCAAGAATATATAAGAACACAAGTAGCTGATAAAGGTTATGCATTTACTGATGTTAAATTTGATTTAATAAAAGATGAAAAGAATTCAAAAGTTGATGTTGTATTTAATGTAGTACCAGGTAAAAAAGTTTATATTAATGATGTAAAAATATCTGGAAATACAAAAACACTTGATAGAGTAATTAGAAGAGATGTTTACTTAGCTCCTGGAGATTTATATAACTTAACTGATTTTAAAGATTCAACTAATAAATTAAAAAGATCAAGATTTTTTGAAAATGTAGTTATTGAAGAAAAAAGAATTAGTGATGAAAAACTTGACATTGTTGTTAAAGTTACAGAAGCTGCTACTGGTTCACTTATGCTTGGTGGTGGATATGGTTCTTATGATAAAGTAATGGTAAATGGTTCAATTAATGAAGCAAATATGTTTGGTTCAGGATTAGGATTAGGATTAAGTGCAGATTTATCAGCAAGAACAACTAGATTTGAAGTTAGTTTAAAAAATCCTGCTATTAATGATAGTGATTATAATGGAGAAGTAGAAGTTCATAATTCGAAATCAGAAATTAATAGAGATAAATATGATTCAGATATTAAAACACAAGGTTTCTCTGTTGCAGTTGGAAAACAAATAGTTAGAGATTTATATGCGGGAGCTAGATACAAACTTGATTTTGTTAGTGAAACTTATGATTATAATTCAGATTTCTTAGCATCAAGAGACACAAGTAGAAAAATTTATGAATCTCAAGACTATACATCAAGTTCAATTACTCCTTATTTGAATTTTGATAATACTGATGACTTTTATATGCCAAGAGAAGGAATAAAAGCTGGAACTTCCCTTGAATATGCAGGAGTTGGTGGTGATTCTAAATATCTTAAATCAAGTACTTATGCTAAATATTTTTACTCTTTAGAAGATTTAACAGAACTTGATTGGGTTTTAAGACTTAAAACTCAAATGAAAATTTTAGTAGATAATGGTCAAATTAATCAAGGAGATTCTTTATATCTTGGTGGTGCAAAAACTTTAAGAGGATATAAATCTTATGCATTTCCTTCAAATCAATCAGGTTATCAAACAGATCCTTACAAAAATTTGTGGGCAAACTCTGCTGAAATGAGTTTCCCATTAATTCCAAGTGCAAAAATGAGATGGGGATTATTTTACGATTATGGTATGATTGGGCAAGATACCTTTACAGATGTAAAAAGATCTGGAACAGGAGCATTACTTGAATGGATTTCTCCAATGGGTCCATTACAATTAATTTTTGCTCATGCTCTTGATGCAGAAGATGGTGATGATACTTCATCATTTGAATTCTCATTAGGTTCAAGTTTCTAAATTAGTGAGAAAAAATGATTAAAAAAATTGATATAGATTTAAAAAAAAGATTAACAAATGAAGATGCTTTATATTTAATACAAAATGCATCTTTGCTTGAATTAGGTGAAATGGCTACGGCTGTAAAAAATAAATTACATCCTGATAAAACTACATCTTTTATAGTTGATAGAAATATTAACTATACAAATGTATGTTGGGTTGATTGTAAATTTTGTGCTTTTTATAGACATGGACGAGATGAAGATTCATATGTATTAAAATTTGATGAAATTGATCAAAAAATTGATGAATTATTGGCTATTGGTGGAACACAAATACTTTTTCAAGGTGGAGTTCATCCAAAGTTAAAAATTGATTATTACGAAGAATTAGTTGATCATATTCATACTAAATATCCTCAAATTACTATTCATGGATTCTCTGCAATTGAAATTAAATATATTGCAAAAGTATCAAAAATTTCAATTTTAGAAGTTTTAAAAAGACTTCAAATAAAAGGTTTAAGTTCAATTCCAGGAGCTGGAGCAGAAATTTTAAGTGATAGAGTAAGAGATATAATTGCTCCAAATAAAATGGATAGTCTTGAATGGATTGAAGTTCATGAATTAGCTCACTCAATTGGTATGAAAACAACTGCTACTATGATGTTTGGAACAGTTGAAACTGATGAAGAAATTATTGAACATTGGGAATTATTGAGAAAATTACAAGATAAAACAGGTGGATTTAGAGCCTTTATTATGTGGTCTTTTCAAGGAGCAAATACTCAACTAAAAGCAGAAATTCCAGATATTAAACCTCAATCTTCAAATAGATATTTAAGATTATTAGCTGTTTCAAGACTTTATTTAGATAATTTCAAAAATATGCAAAGTTCTTGGGTAACGCAAGGGTCATATATTGGTCAATTAGCTCTTAAATTTGGAGCAAATGATCTTGGTAGTACAATGATGGAAGAAAATGTTGTAAAAGCAGCAGGTGCAGTAAACAGAATGAATCAAGAAGAGATGATTAGACTTATTAAAGATATAGGTGAAAATCCAGCAAAAAGAAATACAGCTTATGAGATTTTAGAAAGGTTCTAGTTTTGAGAAAAATAGGATTTTATTTTTTATTCATAATAGCAATATTACAAGGAAGTTTAATGGGTGCAATGATAAAGCATATTGATATAAAAGGTGTACAAATACCTGTAGTTTTTGAAGAACAAAAAAGTTTACCAATATTAAATTTACAATTAGTTTTTCAGAACTCAGGCTATATTCAAGACAAAAATAAGAGTGGATTAGCATCTTTATCTTCAAAATTGTTAAATGAAGGTACTAAAGAATTAGGTGCTACTAAATTTGCTGAAAAATTAGATGAAAATGCAATTTCATTATCAGCTTCTACTGGTTTTGAAACATTTGTTATTGAATTATCAAGTTTAAAAGAAGAATCTCAAAAAGGTATAGAACTTTTGAATTCACTTTTAAAATCACCAAATTTTACACAAAATACATTAGATAAATTAAAAACAATTCAAACAGGTTCTTTGAAAAGAAAAGAGAATGATTTTGATTATGTTTCACAAAATCAATTAAAATCTCTATTATTTAAAGGAACCGCACTTGAAAATGCTGCATCTGGAACAATTGAGAGTATTTCAAAAATAGAGCTAAAAGATATAGAAAGCTTTATATCTCAAACAGTATGTTTAGAAAATTTGATTATTGTTGCAGGTGGAGATTTTGATTTAAAAGAGTTTGAAAATTTAGTTAAACCTCTTTTAGAAACAATAAATGTTGGTAAAAAGATTGAATTAGAAAAAATTAATTTTACTTCTAAAAAAGAAGAAAAAACCTTAATAAAGCAAACTGAACAAGCTTATATCTATTTTGGAAGTTCTTTTAATGTAGATTCAAAAGATGAAGAAAATTATAAAGCAAAAGTAGCTTCATTTATTTTAGGTGGTTCAGGTTTTGGTTCAAGATTAATGGAAGAAATAAGAGTAAAAAGAGGTCTAGCATATAGTGCTTATGGTTCTATTTCAATAAATAAATCACATTCATATTTTAATGGTTACTTACAAACTAAAAATGAAACTGCTAGTGAAGCAGAAAAGTTAGTTTCACAAATCGTTGCTCAATTTGTAGAAGAAGGTGTGACAAAAGATGAACTAGATGCTGCTAAAAATTTCTTAACTGGTAGTGAACCTCTTAGAAATGAAACATTATCTCAACGATTAAATAGAGCATTTACTCTATATTATAGAGGATTAGCACCAGATTATTCAGTAAAAGAGTTAGAAAAAATCCAAAATTTACAATTAGATGATTTAAATACATACATTAAGTCTCATAATGAAATAAATAACTTAACTTTTTCAATAGTAAGGAAATAAGTTTTGCTAAGATTTAATCCAAGCCCAACGAAAAATATGAATATTAGTAGTTTAAGAGTTGCTATTTTTAATTATATTGTCTCAAAACAATTAAAACAAGAGTTAATAATAAGAATTGAAGATATTGATACAGAGTCAAATATTGAGGGAAAAGATAAAGAAATTTTAGAAATTCTAGGTCTTTTTTCTATTGAATATAAATCTTTATTTTATCAAAGTGCAAACTTGAAGTATCATCAAAAAATGGCTTTACAACTAATGACTCAAAAAAAAGCATTTGCATGTTTTTGTAGTGAAGATAAACTTGATGAATTGAAAGAAGTAGCAAATAAAGACGGAAAACAATTTTCTTATGATGGTTTTTGTGAAAACTTATCAGATGAAACAGTTTTAAATATAAATGCACCCTTTACAGTAAGAATTAAAATACCTGTTAATAATATAAAATTTACAGATTTATTAAAGGGTGATTTTGATTACACACCTCTTGATATTGACTCTTTTATTATTTTAAAACAGGATAAAACACCTAGATATAATTATGCATGTGCAATAGATGATATGCTAATGGATATCTCTGTCGTTATTTGTGAAGAAAGTCATATCTTTGATACGCCTAAACAAATCCATGTAAGAGATTTATTAGGTTATAAAAAAGAGATAAAATATATACATTTACCAATTATTTTAGATTCTCAAACTGGGAAAGAAATATCAGGAAAAGATAATTCAAATTCAGTAAAATGGCTAATCGAAGAAGGTTTTTTACCAAGTGCAATAGCTAACTATTTAGTTTTAATGGGTAATGAAACACCAAGTGAAATTTTTACTTTAGAAGAAGCAATTGAATGGTTTAATATTGAAAATATCTCAAAAATTCCAGCAACATTTGATATTGATGAACTAAAATCAATAAACAAAAAACATATAGAAGCTCTTGATGATATGAGATTATCTAAAATCCTTGGTTTTGCAGATACAGATATTGGGAAACTTGGAAAAGTTTTTCTGCAAGAAACAAGTACAATAAAAGAGATAAAAGAAAAAATCTCTTCTATTTTTGCTCTTAAAACCAATTGTAAAAGTTTTGTGGAAGAGTTTATAAAAGTAAAAGAATGTATGCAAAAAGCACCTTTTTTTAATGATTTTGAAGAATTAAAAAAGCATATTGCAGAACAAACAAATTTAAATGGAAAAAATCTTTCTGAACCTTTAAAATACCTTTTAACAGGTAGTAATAATGGCCCAGATATTTCAGATATTTATCCTTTAATTAAAAATTATTTAGGAGAAATTGTAAAATGACAGATGCACTTTTAACTTCGATATTTACAATAGTTTTAACTATTATTTCTTTATATAAATGGGTAATTATTATTTCTGCCCTTTTAAGTTGGGTAAGACCAGATCCATATAATCCAATTGTTCAAATGCTTTATAGATTAACAGAACCAGCTTATGCATTTATAAGAAAATATATCCCTACAGTAATTGGTGGAATGGATTTAGCTCCTTTAATTTTGATATTTGCTTTAATCTTTTTAGAGACATTTTTAAAAAACTTATTTTTCTAAAATATGAAAAAACTTTTATTTTCAGTTAGTACTGCTTTTTTATTGAATATATCTGTTAGTGCATCTACTACAGATATATTTCAAAAAGATTTTAAAGTTACTTTAGAATGGCTTGAACAAAAACCAAAATCTTATGCAAGAGATTTTTTTATTCTTCAATATTTAAATGAAGATAATATTTCAATTGAAGATGCAAAAATTGCTTATAACATGGCAAATCCAACAAATTCAAATATAAAAAAAATTTATAATAAAAAGTATAAAACTATTCCTGAAGAAGACCTAAAATGCTATAGAGCTAATATTGAGCAATTAAAAAATGAAGATTCAAGATGTATTGCTTTGGGATTATCCTTAAATGAAGCAACTCAACTTTCAAAAAAAGATTTAAACTTTTTTATTACTAAGCTTGATGCCTACCCTACTTTAAAAAATGATTTACAAGTAATTGCTTCTGATGATCCTTTTAATTCTTTAGTAAATTCAGATTTAGATAGATTTTTTAGACTTTTTTTTGGTTTGAATAAAAGTTATAGAATAAAATTCTTTAACAAACCACTAAGCCAAGATTTAGTTGATAAAATCTCAAAAGATAAAAGCTTTGAGAGATTTCTTCGATATGTAATTTATGAAAATGGCTTAAATAATTTGCAGAAATCATTATTAATGGCAAAAAATCATAAAGACATGACTTCTGATAACTTATTCTCATTAGGAATAAATGCTGTAAATAACAATAATATATCTATTGCATTAAATTTTTTCAATGGTGCTAATAACAAAGCATATTTAAGATTTCATAAAGACAAATCTCTATTTTGGCTCTATTTATTAACTAAAAATCAATCTTACTTACAAGAATTAGCACAAAGTTGGGATAATAACATATACTCTTTATATGCAAAAGAGTTGTTGGATCTTAAAGTTGATAATATTGAATATAAAATTCCTTTAAAAAATGAAAAATCTTCATTTAATATATTTGATCAATTTGAATGGATGAAAGTTTTAGATGATACAAAAAAGAATTTTGATGATCAAAAATTACTAAAATATGAAAATTTATTTTCAGATGAAAATACTTTAGCGCATCATGCTTTTATTTTAGAAAGATATTATAAATATAAAAAACAATATTTTATTACTCCATATAGAAATATAATACAAAATTTAGATATTAATAAACAAGTATTAATTTACTCAATTGCAAGACAAGAGAGTCATTTTATTCCTTCATCTATTTCATCTTCATCTGCTCAAGGTGTTATGCAAATAATGCCATTTTTATCAGAAGATATATCAAAAAAATTAAGTGAAGATTATAATATTTATGAACAATTTATACCAAATAAAAATATAAAATATGGGAGTTTTCATTTAGATTCATTGATGAAGCAATTTAACAATAATCCACTATTTATAGCTTATGCTTATAATGGTGGTGCTGGATATGCAAGAAGCCAACTCAATAAAGGTTTATTTAAAAATAAAAATAAATATGAACCTTTTTTAAGTATGGAATTAATCTCATTTTCTGAAACAAGAGATTATGGGAAAAAAGTATTAGCTAATTATTATATTTATAATAATTATTTAGATAGTAAAAATAAAATATCTCTTTCAACTATTTTTCAAAGCTTAGTTGCGCCGAATTAGAACTCTTACTTTTTAGTTTTAATGTTAATTTATAGCTGTCTTGGGCATCAAATTTAACTAAATAATAATTCCCCCAACTATTTTTTAACATTATACTTTTGAAGTTTTCATTGTCTTTTTCAACTTCTTCAATACTAATTGCATCTTTCCCATTTAATGAAAAAGTGTAATTATTTTTTATAAGATCTTGTGACTCTTTATTTGTAAAATAAACAGATACTAAGAATAACTCTTTATTTAAATTAGTAATATTCTTATCAATTTTATTTAAATAAGTAGCCCAAAATATAACTTCTACTTCTTTATTTTTTAATATATCAGTTTTTTTTGTATATTGAACACCTTTTGTTTCTATTTCATCTTTTTCAAAATATTTAAATGCATTATTTTTACTGCTACATGATGTAAAAAAAAGTGAAATAATTAAAAGAAATAACATTTTGTACATAAATTCTCCATGACTTTAATAATATATATTGTACATTAATTCAACTTTAGGACAACCTAACGAATTTTTAGAATTTTTTATTATATTTTCAAGTAAAAATGTTATCATCAGAATTCAATGATTTAAATAATAAGTTATATCTAAGGCAAAGAATGAAAAAGAATAAGAATATAAGAATAAAAATTCATGGAAATTTAAAAAGTACTTTAAGACGAAATTCACCAGAAATTACAGTCAAAAACATTATGAGATCTCCATATTTAGAAATTAAACCGAAATATAAACCAACTATTTTAATTACTCAATTAATTTTAAATTTTATATTACTTTCTATTGGATTATATTTTGGATTATTTTTATTTATTATGATTTTTTTAATAAACTATATCATTATTTGGGTTTATTCTTTAATATCGATAACTAAAAATAGTTTTAAAGAAAGAAGTAATAAATTATTATGGTTAATATTGATTTTAATTGTTCCGTTTAGTGCATTTATATACCCTGATTTCAAAAAAATACAAGTTGTACATGACTAATCATAATTTATTTTAATTACAATTCAATGAACTAAAACAATTTTAACAATCATTTAGATAAAATCCACTTTATGAATAAAAAAAGATTAGTAGTAGCCTTTTCAGGTCCGTCAAATAGTGGTAAAACAACTGCTATTATAAAAGTAGCAAGTATTCTCAATGACAGTGGGTTTAAAGTTTGTATTATCAAACATGATCCAAAAGACAAAGCAGTTTTTGATAGAGAAGGAAAAGATTCTTTTAAATTCTCTCAAACAGGTGCTGATGTTGCTGTTATAAGTCCAAATAAAACAACTTTATTTAAAAAAAGTACATCAACTATAGGTGAAATGATTGAACTATTTCAAGATTTTGATTATTTATTAGTTGAAGGTTTAAAAAGTCTTGACTTACCAAGAATTTCTATTTTTAGAAATAGATTGGATGAGAGTTATTTTAGTGTTTCAAATGCAATTGCTTGTGATGAAACTATAAATAACAATGATATTCCTAACGATTTAGACATATTAGATTTAAATAATCCAGAAGAGATAATCTTATGGATTAATAAAAATGCAAAGAGAGTATAAAATGCAAGAAATTATTAAAGCAATTGAAGAATCAGCAATTAAAATAAGAGATTTAATTCAAACTGGCGATACAGGTAAAAGTGAACACGAAAATTCAACAGGTGACACTCAATTAAAACTTGATATTGCAAGTGATGAAATTATTGAAGACATTTTTAAAAAAATTTCATCAATTAAAGCAATAGTTAGTGAAGAACAAGAAGCTATTGTAAATTTAAATGAAAATGGAAAATATTTAATTGCTTATGACCCATTAGATGGTTCATCTTTAGTTGATGTAAATTTATCTGTTGGTTCAATTTTTGGTATTTATGAAAATGAATTTAATGCTGCTAATATTGTTGCTTCTGTTTATGTTGTATTTGGACCAAGAGTTGAAATGGTTGTAACAACAAATGATGTAAAAATGTACAGACTTTTAAATAATGAATTTAAATTTATTCAAGATATTAAACTAAATGAAAAAGGTAAATTAAATGCACCAGGTTCAACACAAAATTGTTGGACACCTTTTCATAAACAATTAATTGATGATATTTTTAATGATGGTTATAGATTAAGATATAGTGGCGGAATGGTACCAGATCTTCATCAAATTTTATTAAAAGGTGGAGGATTATTTTCATATCCAGGAACTACTGATAGACCAAAAGGAAAGTTAAGACAATTATTTGAAGTATTTCCTTTTGCTTTAACTTATGAAAAAGCTGGTGGTGGTGCTGTTGATGGATTTAAAAGAGTTTTAGATGTAGAGACTACTCATATTCATGATACAACTCCATGTTTTTTTGGTTCAAACAGTGAAATAAAAAGAGTTTTAGAAGTTTATAGTAAAAATGTCTAATCATGAAAATATAGTTATTGATGAATGGGATATAAAACTAGATAAAATGCTAGTTGAATTAAAAGCTTGTCAAGAATCAAATAGTTTAAAATCATGTTCAGATTGTAGTAAATTTTTTGAATGTGAATTAAGAAAAAAGTATGTTATAGCCGTTTATGAATCTATGAATAAAGGTGCTGGCGGTGGATTTGAATTTTAATATAATTATAAAAAAGAAAAAGAGGTAACAATGGAAGAATCTTGTAAAAATGTTTATATAACAACACCAATTTATTATGTAAATGATGTAGCTCATATTGGTCATGCATATACTACGATTATAGCTGATATGTTAGCTAGATATTCAAGATTAACAGGCTTAAATACTTTCCTTTTAACTGGTACTGATGAACATGGGCAAAAAATTGCTCAAAGTGCAGAAGCTAGGGGAAAAACACCAAAAGAGTATGCAGATGAAATATCTGGTAAATTTAGAACATTATGGGATGATTTTGATATTTCTTATAATAAATTTATTAGAACAACAGATGAGGAACATAAATTAGGTGTTCAAAAAGCTTTTGAAACAATGTACAATAAAGGTGATATTTACAAAGGTGAATATGAAGGTTTTTATTGTGTATCTTGTGAAACATTTTTTACTGAAAAACAATTAGTAGACGAACAATTTTGTCCAGACTGTGGAAGAGCTACTTCAATTGTAAAAGAAGAGAGTTATTTCTTTAAATTATCAAAATATGAAGATAAACTAATTAAATGGTATGAAGAAAATGAAGATTGTATTTTACCTCGAGCAAAGAAAAATGAGATTTCAAACTTTGTAAAAAGTGGATTAAGAGACTTATCAATTTCTAGAACTTCTTTTGATTGGGGTGTTAAATTACCAGAATCAATGAATGAACCAAAACATGTTATGTATGTGTGGCTTGATGCTTTAATGAACTATATTACTGCACTTGGATATGGAACAGATGAGGCTAATATGAAGTTCTGGCCTGCAAATGTGCAACTTGTTGGAAAAGATATTTTAAGATTTCATGCTATTTATTGGCCTGCATTTTTAATGTCACTAGAATTGCCTCTTCCAAAACACATTGCTGCTCATGGTTGGTGGACAAGAGATGGCGAAAAAATGTCAAAATCTAAAGGAAATGTTGTTGATCCTAAAGTTGTAGCTGATGCTTATGGTCTTGATGCATTTAGATATTTTATGTTAAGAGAAGTTCCATTTGGGCAAGATGGAGATTTTTCTCAAAAAGCTTTAATTGATAGAATTAACTCAGATTTAGGAAATGATTTAGGAAATTTATTAAATAGAATTTCTGGAATGAGTGGCAAATATTTTGATTATAAAGTAAGCTCAGTTAATGTTGAAAAATTTCATGCAAAAGAACTAGCAGAAGTAAATGCAATTTTAGAAAATGTAGAAGCTTATATTTTTAATATGCAACTTAATAGATATTTAGAAGATTTATGGAAAGTATTAACAATTGCAAATAAAGCAATTAATGATTATGAACCATGGAATTTAATGAAAGATGGAAAAGCTGATGAAGCTATGGCTTTAGTTGCATTAATTACAAATATTATGGCGAAAGTTGCCCTACTTTTAGATGCTGTTATGCCTGAAAAAATTGCAAAAATAGCAGAGTCATTAGGAATGAAAATAGATACTACAACTTATAACTCTTTGATTCTAAATAAGGCTTTATTAGATGATACAGTTATTACAAAAGTTGACCAACTATTCCCCCGAATTGAGGAGATTTTATTAGAACAACCAGCATCTTCTGATATTTCAAAAACTGAATGTGAAACAAAAAAAGAAGAAATTGCTATTGTAGAAGATGATAATTTAATTACAATTGATCAATTTTTTCAAACAACATTAAAGATTGGAACTATTGTTGAAGCAGTAGAAGTTCCAAAGTCTGCAAAACTTCTAAAATTACAAGTAGATTTAGGTGAAGGAAGAAATAGACAAATTTTAGCTGGAATTAAAGAGTATTATTCTGCTGAAGAGTTAGTAGGAACACAAGCTTGTGTTGTAGCTAATTTAAAACCTGCAAAATTAATGGGAATGTTAAGTGAAGGTATGTTGATGGCAGCTAAAGATGAAAATGGTTTATCATTAATAAGACCAGAAGCGCCTAAAAAATCTGGAACAAAAATAAGCTAGTGCAAATATCATCTATTTTAGATATTGTTGATGGAAGTTTATTAAACTCTCCATCAATCTCTTTCATCTATTCTATTAAAACTAATCCTAACAAAGTAAAAGAAGGTGATTTATTCATTGTTAAAGATTTGAATGATATAGAAGTAGCTATAAAAAATGGTGCTTTTGCACTTATATTAGATACAAATTCAGCAATTATTGATAATGAGATAGCTTGGATAAAAGTAAAAGATATTAATGCTTGCATAATAAAACTAATTAGATATAAATTATCAATTGTAAATTTAGAAGCTTACTTTTGCGATAAGATAACTTATCAATTATTAAAGATTTATTCTTCGACTTTTACAAAGTCTATTAAATTAATACCAACAAAACTAGAAAATTTATTCAAAAATATTGATGAAATTGAACAAGATGATATTATCATCTCTTTAAATGAAGATATATTAAATAAAATCTATCCTGATAATAAAGATTTTACTAAAATTGCTAATAAATTAGAAATAGAAAATTTAATAGAACATTCACTATTTGAAACCTCTTTTTCATTTAATAATCAATACTTTTCAAAAATAAAAATTCCTAGTTTATACTTAGCTCAATTTTTAAGAATCCATATTTTTTTAGGTGGAAATATGGATTTCTCAAAATTAAAAATGTTTAATAATCTAAAACCACTTTTTATAGATAGAAATTTTAATTTAATTGAATTTGGTAGAAGTGATAGATTTATTGTTGCACAAGACACACAAAGTTTATATGCAAATGAAATTTTATATATGCGAAAAAAGTATAAATATGCAAGAACTATTTTTATAACTACTAATTATACTGAATATTTAAAAGAAGATGAACAAATTATTATAAAAGAACTTGATGAATTAAAACCTATTTTAAAAAAGATAAAATTTAATGCTATATATCTAATGGGTTTTAATTATAATCAAGTTCAAGAGTACTTATTAAAAAGTGAAAAAAGTTTAACACTTTTTTAAAATTTAGTAAACCATTCCAAAAGAACTTATAACTTTTCCTAATATCTCTAATTCCATTTTATTTAAAATTTGAGATGGATAATCCTTATTATCAGAAATAATATCTAACTTTCCATCAACTCTTCTTTGAATTCTTTTTACAAATAATCCATGTGTTGTGGTAAAGGCATAAATTCCATCTCTGCTTAAATCTTTTTTTGTTTTATCAATAAATATAATGTTATCACTATTTAATGTGGGTTCCATTGAATCTCCTACAACATTAATAGCATCAATGTTTTTTAAATTTTCTTTTCCACCTAACATACTTACAAAATAAGTTGGTAATTGTAGTGATTCATAAGCATCTTCTGCTTCATATGCTCCTCCTCCTGCACTAACTGAAACGGATGGATAATATTTAATCCAATATTTATCTGTTGTATCAACTAGTGAACCTGGATTTTGATCATATAAAAGCCAATTAATTGAGATTTTCTTTTTTGCACAGAAATTTAAGATATTTGAGAAAGGAATTTTACCTCTATTTTTCATAGTTGCAAAATTTGCTTGGCTCAATTCTAAAGAATTTGCAACATCTTTATCAAATATTTTGCCATTTCTACCATCTGCACTTAAAATATCTTTTAACTTTTCAATAATTTCATCAACTATTAACATAAGTTTTCCTTTTTTTAATATTAGAACAATTATATTACAAAATGAAATATTTTTCAAGTATTTTAAATAAATATTATAATATTTGAAATATTTTATTAAAAAGGATTCAAAATGTCAGTGAAATTGATAAAAACAAAAGCAGATATAATAAAAATATTAATTAAATTAGATAATTTAATTTATGAATTTGGAGAAAAAATATTATAATAACTAAAACTCAGTAAAATTTATAAATTTAACAATAATCAAATCAAAATATAAATATTACTAAAGCAACTTTTATATATTATTACATTGACAATTACAGATGGTAACCATGGAGAGTATTATGGAAATAAACTTAGTAGCAGAGTCAATAAAATTCATGTTTTTAGGGATGGGCGTAGTATTTGCATTCCTAATAATAATGATATTTGTATTAAAAGCACAAGGAGCAATACTAACAAGATTTTTTCCACAAAAAGAAAAAATTGTAAGTGTAGTAACAACACCAGTAAAAGCGAATAATACAAATGTAGAAACTGCAAAAATAGCCGCAATAGTTGCAGCAGTGCAACATCATAAAAATCTAAAGGGTTAAAATATATGTCTAAAAAATATATAGATATCATGGACACAACTTTTAGGGATGGATTCCAATCTGTCTTTGGAGGAAGAGTTCTAATGAATGATTTCTTTCCAGCAGTTGCTGCTGCAAAAGAAGCTGGGATAACTCACTTTGAGTTCGGTGGAGGAGCTAGGTTCCAATCTTTATTCTTCTATCTTCAAGAAAATGCATTTGATATGATGGATAAATTTAGGCAAATCGTTGGCCCAGATGCAAACTTACAAACTTTGGCTCGTGGTATAAACACAGTTATGCTAGATACGGGATCAAGAGAACTAATCGACTTACATGCAAAAATGTTCGAAAAACATGGAACAACAACTATTCGTAACTTTGATGCTTTAAATGATGTTCAAAATCTTGAATATTCTGCTGAATGTATTAAAAAATATGGTTTAAACCATGAAGTAGTAATCACATTGATGGATTTACCTCCTGGTTGTTTTGGTGCTCATGATGTTGCTTTTTATGAAAAAACATTAAGACAAATTCTTGATAGTGGACTTCCTTATGATTCAATCTGTTTTAAAGATGCTTCTGGAACAAGCTCGCCTCAAAAAGTATATGAAACAATTCAAATGGCAAGAAGATTAGTTGGAGATAATACTCATATTAGACTTCATACCCATGAAACTGCTGGTGTTTCAGTTGCATGTTATTTAGCTGCTTTAGATGCTGGTGCTGATGGTATTGATTTAGCTGCTTCTCCTGTAAGTGGTGGAACTAGTCAACCTGATATTCTTACTATGCTTCATGCTGTAAAAGGTAAAAATTATGATCTGGGTGGTTTAGAAATTGAAAAGATTCTAAAATACCAAGAAACATTAAATCACTGTTTAAAAGATTACTTTATTCCCCCTGAAGCTACACAAGTTTCTCCTTTAATTCCTTTTTCTCCAATGCCAGGTGGCGCATTAACTGCTAATACTCAAATGATGAGAGATAATGGAACTTTAGATAAATTCCCTGAAGTTATTAAAGCTATGAGAGAAGTAGTTGAAAGAGGTGGATATGGTACATCTGTAACTCCTGTTTCTCAATTTTATTGGCAACAAGCATACGCAAATGTAATGTTTGGACCTTGGAAACAAATTGCTCCTGGTTATGGGAAAATGGTATTAGGATACTTTGGTAAAACTCCTGTTCCTGCTGACCCAGAAATTATAGCCTTAGCTGCACAAAAATTAAAACTAGAACCAACTAGTGAAAATCCTTTAGATATTGCAGATAGAGATGAAAAGAAAAAAATCTCTGTTTGGAAACAAAGATTAGAATTAGAAGGTATTGCTACAACTGAAGAAAATATCTTTATTGCAGCTGCTTGTGATGAAAAAGGTATTGCTTTCTTAAAAGGTGAATCACCTTTTAATGTAAGAAAAAATGATGCTGTTTGTGAAGATGATAAAGATTGTAAATTAGGAGAGAAGAAAATGAATAACTCAAGTGGAAATTATACAGTTGTTGTTGATGGTCAAAAGTTTAATGTAACTATTGCTGAAGGTAATGCTGATATTCAAGTAACACCTGTTGCTAATACTAATGTAGTAAATAATACAGTAGCCTCTCCAGCTGCTGCACCTGTTACAAGTGGAGGAACTGCTGTTCCTGCTGCTGTTAATGGTGCAGTTTGGAAGATTCTTGTAAAAGAAGGTGATTATGTTGAAGCTGATCAACAAATTATGATTTTAGAAGCTATGAAAATGGAAATAGAGATTAATGCACCAGTTGCTGGAACTATTACTAAAATTTTAGTTAATAATACTCAAGCTGTAGATGAGGGAGAAACATTAGCCATTATTGGTTAATGTTATAAAAGGGAATTGATGAAAAAAAATATATTAGTAGCTTTTTTTCTTGTGTTTACACTTTTTACATCTACTAGCTTTGCGTCAACAAATTCAGAGTCAGTTGTAAATACACAAGATAAAGAGACTTATCACTCAAAAACAATGGGTGAATTAGTAGCATCATTTTATGCAACAACTGGAATAAAAGCACTGCTACAACCCCATGAAGGTGTAAAAGATTCAAGAGGATTAGAAATGAGTCTATTTGCCCAAAGTGGTGGTAGAGTTATTATGATTCTTATTTGTTTTTTATTGTTTTATTTAGCAATTAAAAAAGGATTTGAACCATTATTACTACTTCCAATTGGATTTGGTGGATTATTAGCAAATATTCCAATTGCTAATATGGCAAGTGACCATGGGATGTTAGGTATTATTTATAATATGGGAATTGCAAATGAGTTTTTCCCATTATTAATATTTATGGGTGTGGGAGCTATGACAGACTTTGGTCCATTATTAGCTAATCCAAAAACTGCCCTTCTTGGTGGTGCTGCACAGTTTGGTATTTTTGGATCACTTGTTGGTGCTGTTGTTCTTTCTCAATATGTTCCAGGGATCGATTTTACACTTCAACAAGCAGCAGCTATTTCTATTATTGGAGGAGCTGATGGACCAACATCTATATTTATAGCCTCTGCTTTAGCACCTGAGTTATTAGGAGCAATAGCAGTAGCAGCATATTCATATATGGCATTAGTACCAGTTATTCAACCTCCAATTATGAAGATGTTAACAACAGATAGTGAGAGAAGAATAAAAATGAAATCTACAAGAAAGGTTTCAAAACTAGAGAAAATCATCTTTCCTTTAGTAGTATTAACACTAACAATTTTAATATTGCCAGATGCAGCACCATTAATTGGAGCATTATGCTTTGGAAATTTTGCGAAAGAATCAGGAGTTGTTGATAGACTTTCTGATACAATGCAAAACGCATTAATCAATATTGTAACTATATTTTTAGGATTAGGTGTTGGTTCAAAACTAGCATCAGAGCAATTCTTAGTAGCAGAGACAATGGGAATTATGATAATAGGTCTTTTGGCATTTAGTGCAGGAACAGCAATGGGTGTTATAATGGCTAAATTAATGAATTTAGTAAGTTCAAAAGATAATCAGATCAATCCTTTGATTGGAGCAGCAGGAGTATCAGCTGTGCCAATGGCAGCAAGGGTTGTAAGTAAAGAAGGTCAGCTTTATGACAAATCGAACATTTTATTAATGCATGCGATGGGTCCTAATGTGGCTGGGGTAATTGGTTCAGCAGTTGCTGCTGGTGTCCTTTTATCGATATTTAAATAATTAAAATTAACAAGTAGGAAAGTTAAATTATGTCTGAAATTAAAGACTCATTAGGTTTAGAAAACGTTGGAATTATTAGAAGAAATTTGGATGTTGACACATTAATAAGAGATGCTGTTGAAAATGAAGGTGCAAAAGTATCTTCATCAGGTGCATTAATGATCGATACAGGTATTTTTACAGGAAGAAGTCCTAAAGATAAGTTTTTTGTAAATCAAGATCCATCTAATAAGTATATTGCATGGGGAGATATTAATAAAAAAGTATCTAAAGATGTTTATGAAGATTTATTTAAAACTTCTAAAAAACAATTAAGTAACAAAGATCTTTATGTAACAGATGTATATTGTGGAGCTTCACTTGATTCAAGAAAATCTGTTAGATTTATTACAGAGGTTGCATGGCAAGCACATTTTATTCAAAATATGTTTATACTTCCACAAACACAAGAAGAATTAGATAATTTCAAACCCGATTTTACTATATATAACTCTTGTAAAACAGTTGATATGGCATATGCTAGTCATGGTTTACATTCAGAAGTTTATGTTATTTTTAATGTAGAAGATAATATTGCTATTATTGGTGGAACTTGGTATGCAGGTGAAATGAAAAAGGGTGTATTCTCTATGATGAATTACTGGCTTCCATTAGAAGGTAAACTAGCAATGCATTGTTCTGCAAATATTGGTAAAGATGGTGATACTGCATTATTCTTTGGTCTTTCAGGAACAGGAAAAACTACACTTTCAACAGATCCAAACAGAGCTTTGATTGGTGATGATGAACATGGTTGGGATGATGAAGGAATTTTTAACTTTGAAGGTGGATGTTATGCAAAAGTTATTAATCTTGATAAAAATTCAGAACCTGAAATTTTTAATGCAATAAGAAAAGGTGCAATTTTAGAAAATGTAGTTGCAGATGAAAATGGTGTAGTTGATTATACAGATGGTTCAAAAACTGAAAATACTAGAGTTTCTTATCCTTTATCTCATATTTCAAACCATACTCCTGATATGAGAGGTGGGCATCCAACTAATATTATATTCCTATGTGCAGATGCATTTGGGGTATTACCTCCTGTTGCAAAACTTGATAAACAACAAGCAATGTACTATTTTTTAAGTGGATATACTGCAAAAGTTGCAGGAACTGAAAGAGGAATAACAGAACCTGTTGCTACTTTCTCTTCATGTTTTGGAGAAGCATTTTTACCTTTAAATCCTACAGTTTATGCTGAATTATTAGGGAGAAAAATTGACCAACATAAAGTAAATGTATTCCTTGTTAATACAGGTTGGACAGGTGGAGCTTATGGATTTGGTTCTAGAATGAGTATCAAAAATACTAGAGCTTGTATAAATGGTATTTTAGATGGTTCAATAAATGAATCAGAATTTGAACTTTTACCGGTATTTAATTTAAAAATACCAAAAACACTAAAAGGTGTTGATACTGAGATTTTAAATCCAAGAAATACATGGAAAGATAAAGAAGCTTATGATGAAACAAAAAGAAAATTAGCTTCAATGTATATCAAAAACTTTAAAAAATACTTAACTTTAGAAAGTGAATTTGATTTCACAGCTGCAGGACCAGTTTTATAAGATATAATTTTCTATAAATTAATTGTAATAGGAGTATTTATATACTCTTATTACAAAATCTACGGAGAATATATATGAAATTATCAGATTTTTTAGCAAACATTAAAAGTACTCAAGAGGATGTTGTTTACTATTGTTGTAAACATTTATTATCAAAAAAATATGATGTTAATACTGACTCAGTTGATGAAGATATTCTAAAAGAACAATTCATAAATTATAATAATTTTACAAAATCATTAAATGATAGTGCAGGAATTATTTATAAAAAATATGAAGCAGAATTAAATGATGTTTATAAAACAATATGTAATTTATTTAACGAAGACTATGATAATGAGTATTTATTCAGTTATAGATTAGCCAGAATCATAAATCAAGAACCTAGACAATTTTTAGATATTGAAGATAAAGATACTCAAGAAACTGTAATACAAAAATTTGAAGATAAAATCAATACTGTATTAGAATCAAAATACTTTAAAGAAAATCAAGATAAATTATCTAATGATTTAATAATTCCACAAAAGACTTTAGAATTAATAAAATCAGCTGCTGGAATTTATTAATTCAAATAGAGTGTTTTAACACTCTATTTGAATCTCCTCAACAATTTCAAGACCAAAACCTTGTAAACCAACAAAAGAGTGTTTCCCTCCACTAGTCATAAGTTTTATTTGTTTTATGTTTAAAGAGTTTAAAATTTGTGCCCCTATTCCATAATCTTTTTGTGAATCTTTTTTTCTCATTTCATCACTTAAAAATATTAATATTCCACCCTTAGCTTGTAAAAAATTAATTGTTTTAAGCATAGAATGAAGTTTTTCATCATTTAGAAAAAGATTAAGATCAGGAGCTATTGTATGAAATTTAACATGAGTAACTTCATTTATACCACCACAAATAATAGCTGTATGTATATTTCCTAGATGATCTTTAAACTCTTTTTGAATTACATTTGAAGAGAAGAAATTCTTATTTGTACTTGAAATTTCCTCAACCAATTTTTCATGAGATAATCTATATTCAACTAAATCAGATATATAAACTTGTTTTAAATCATGTTTAGCAGCAAATATATCTAAATCATCTCTTCTTGCCATTGTTCCATCTTCTTTCATGATTTCACAAATAACAGCTTCACCATTAAGTCCTGCTAATTTACATAAATCAACACTTCCTTCTGTATGCCCTGTTCTTACTAATACTCCTCCATCTTTTGCAATTAATGGAAATATATGTCCTGGCCGAACAAGTTCAAGTGCATTCGAAATAGGATTTGAAAGTATTTTAATAGTATCATCTCTTTCTTTTGCACTAATTCCTGTACTTGCATCTGCTGCATCAACTGAAACAGTAAATGCAGTTTCATAAGATGATGTATTTGAGCTAACCATAGGATTTAGTTGTAATCTATTTGCAGTCTCTTTTGTTACAGATACACAAATTAAACCTTTCGCATGAGTAGCCATGAAATTTACTTTATCAGCGCTACTTAAAGGTGCAGCATAAACTAAATCACCCTCGTTCTCTCTATCCTCATCATCCAACATTATTACCATATTACCTTTTTGAATCTCTTTTATAGCTTCTTGTACTCTTTGTATTGCATTCATAGTTCTTCTTTATAATTAATTATTTGTTATGTAATTATTATATCAAAAAATCAAAAAATATCCTATAAAAAGTCTTGACATTAGGTATTTATTTGACTATAATTCCGGCACTTAATCACCAAATGGTAAAAGAATTATGATTCTACTATTTTTTTGGTGTAAAATCGCGGAATAGAGCAGCTAGGTAGCTCGTCGGGCTCATAACCCGAAGGTCACAGGTTCAAATCCTGTTTCCGCAACCAATTTAAAAACATTTGTTTTAAAATGATGTCTTATGTTCAGGTCAAGGTAGCTCAGCTGGTTAGAGCGCTGGTCTCATAAGCCGGAGGTCGAGGGTTCGAGTCCCTCTCTTGACACCATTTTAAAGCAAATGTAAATGCTTTTTTAAGCGCTGGTGTAGCTCAGTTGGCTAGAGCAGCTGATTTGTAATCAGCAGGTCGGGGGTTCGACTCCCTTCACCAGCTCCACTAAAATTCAATCTTTTTTCTCAACACAAAAAAAATACTAATTTTACAATAAAATTAATGCGTGCGAACATTGGCTTTGTTTTTTATTTTTCGGAATTTTTCCGAAAAATAAAATCAATTAGATTGTAATTTCTTTAATATCAGCAATTTTTCTAAAACCTTGATATACTAATCCAATAAGATTTTTTCTATTTGTTTTAATTTTTTCATTTTCATGATTTACAAATACATTATCGAAAAAACTATCTAATTGTGGCTTTAGTGCAAATAATGCTTCTAATTCTTCATCATAAGTTTCATATGATTTAAATCTTACTTCATTATATTTTGTATATAACTCTTTTTCTTCATTGTTTTCAAATAAATCTTCATCAATTGCAAGTTTTGTATTTACATCAACATCTTTTATAATATTTGCAACCCTTTTAAAAGTAGCTACATACTCTTTAAAGTTATCACTTTGAACTATTGGATTTAATGCACAAATTTTTTGAGAAAGTTTATAAATATCTGTCTCACCACTTGCTAGAACTGCTTTTAATACTGTTGGATTTACTTCAAAAATTTTAAATAGTCTTTCATTAAAAAATTCTACTAATACTTTTTTATCTAAATTTTTGTAGTTTATTAATAACTCATCGATAATTTTAGATAAGTCTAGTGATAATTTATGCTCCATTGCAATTTTCACAATTCCAGCTGCTGCTCGTCTTAGTGCAAAAGGATCTTTTGAACCTGTTGGAATTTTGCCAACACTGAATAATCCCATTAAATTATCTAATTTATTTGATAAAGCAACAATTGATGAAAAAACATTTGATGGAAGTTCTGAGTCTTCTCCCTCTGGTAAATATTGTTCTTTTAAAGCTGTATAAACTAATTCATCTTCTCCTGCAATTTTTGCATAGTAATATCCCATAAGTCCCTGAAGTTCTGTAAACTCATAAACCATTTCTGACATTAAATCTGCTTTTGAAAGCATTACAGCTTTTTGTAAAAGTTCTTTTTCTTTAACATCAAAAATATCAGCTAAATAAGAAGCTATTTTTGCTTCTCTTTCACATTTTTCATAAGTTGAACCTAAACCCTCAACAAAAACAAGTTTTTTAAGTCCCTCATTTGATAAACCATTTTTAATGTCATTTTTATAAAAGAACATCGCATCTGCAAGTCTTGGTCTTAATACTTTTTCATTTCCAGCAATAATATAACCAAAATCTTCAGTTTTAGAGTTTGAAACAACAATAAAGTTATTTGTTAATTTTCCATCTTTGTAAACTGCAAAATATCTTTGATTCTCTTTCATAGAAGTTACAATTACTTCTTCTGGTAATTCTAAGAATTCAACATCAAATTTACCAATTAAAGCTGTTGGATACTCTGTAATTGCCACAACTTCTTCTAAAAGCTCAGTATCAATCTCTATTTTGATATTATGTCTTTGCTCTATATCTTTCATTTGAGAAAGAATTCTTTCTCTTCTTTCATCTGGATATAAAATCACACCATATTTATCAAGTTTACAGAAATAATCCCCTGCAAAAGAGTAAGTAAATGGTTCATAAGAAACCATTCTATGAGCAAATGAAAAATTAGATGATTTAACTCCAAAAAGTTCAGCATCAACTATTTCTTCACCTAAAAGAATAGATAAACTTCTAATTGGTCTGATAAAACTATCAGTTCGGCTTGCCCATCTCATTGATTTTCCAAAGTTTAATGAATGAATAAATTCATTAACCATATCATTTAATAAAGTTTTAGACTCACTTCCAATTACATCTTGTTTGAAATAAAGAACTTCACCTTTTCCTAAATCAATTTTATCCAAAGCAGTTACATCAACACCACATTTATTAGCAAAACTAATAGCAGCACCTGTTGGAACACCATCTTTATAAGCTATTTTAACTGGTGCTCCATATTGCTCAACAGTTGAATTTTCTTGAGCCACTTGAAACTCTCTGTGCCATAATACTAATCTTCTTGGTGTATAAAAGAAATCAAATTCACAAAGCAATCTATTTTTTTCTAATATATCACTCCATTTTTTTTCAATATTTGGTAATTCATTTAAAAATGGAATCGCTGGTAATTCTTCTACACCAATCTCAATTAATAATGGTTTATTCATCTATTTTATCCTTGTTTGAGTTCTTTTTTTCATTTTCTTCAATTTTGTCTGTATGTTTTTTTATTTGTTGTCTATTAAAGTTGATTATAAACATTGCAACCATAATAACGAACATAACAAGTATTATTGTGTCTAATATATCTTTCACATTTATCCTAAGTTTTATCTATTAAAAGGTGATTATTTTAGCCAAAAATCACTTATTTTTTAGTAAATCCATCAAAGTTGAACCACCGTTTAATGAAGAGTTTTTAAACAAATCCTCTTTATTTATATGACATTCTTTGCAAGATGCAAGGTTTTGATGTTCTATTCTATTTGATTCTATTAATTTGTTTTGAGAGTGACAAGCAAAACAATCTCCACCACACTCAACCATAGTTGCAGGAGTTTTAGTATGACATGCAATACAAGTAGTTAATACTTGATGATGTTTTTCTTTTATTGACTCTTTTAGAACAGGATGGCAAGCCATACAATCTCCACTACAAGCAAAAGAGTAAATACAAAAAGAAAATATTAATATAATCTTTTTTATCATATTTATTTAGTCAACTTTCTATAAATAACACCATCAATTTCATCATTTGCTATTTTCTCAAACTCTTCATTTGAATCAATTATTGCTAGATTTTTTGAATCATACATATAATTATCAGCAATTTTCTGTACTTGAATAGCCACATTTTTTTCTGAAATTATATATTTAACATTTAAACTATTACAATAAATAGCCTCTTTTATTGAAGCTACAACAACAGCTGAAGATATTTCATTTTCATAACAATATTTCAAAACTTCTTCATTATAATTAAATATTACAGTTGAATTTGCTTTACTATTCTTAATATTTTCAATATTTTGAATATATTTTAAATCTTCAAAAGGAATTAAATTATCACCGATAATTATCACTTTATTATCCTTATTTGTTTTCTAAACACTCTTTAGAGCAATAAAATTTCCCATTACTAATAATTGCCTCTTTTTGAGAAACATATGTTTTACAAGTGGGACATTCAACCATTTCATCTGTGATTTTTTCATTTTTTTTAGAAAAAATCTCTTTTTCTCTACTTTTTTTAAATAGTAAAATATAAGCTAAAAAAGCCAATATTGCAACTATTATAATTTTTAAAACCATTATTTACCTTCTATATAAAGATAGTTTCTATCTTTTCTATTTACTATTTTGTAAGTATTTAAGTTTGCTATTTCTATTTCATTTTCAAGTACAGAACCTTTATAAAAAAGGTATGAACTATTCTCTTTTTTGATATTTTTTGTAATATCTAAAAGTAATGAAGTATTAGTAACAGCTCGTGAAGTTATTAACTCAACTTGTAAATCTTTAACCTGCTCTACCCTACTACAAAGTACTGTCAAGTTATCCAATTTTAAAGTTGCTTTTACAAAATTTAAAAATGAAACTCTCTTGATTCTAGGCTCAATTAGGTAAGATTTTACATCCCTTAAAGCCATTGCTAATATCAATCCAGGATAACCAGCACCTGTTCCAATATCTGCAAAACTTGTATAATTCTTAATAAATTTTAAAGGATATACAGAGTCTAAAATATTCTCTTCAATATCACTTTTTGTAAGTCTTCCACTAAGATTATGAACCTTCCCCCACTGTTGTAATAGTTTTACAAAAACTTCACAATCTTCATAAAATTTATCATCTAAATGAAGATTGTTTTCTTCTAATAATTGTTTTAAAATCATTAAAGCATATGTCCCATTTGCTCTTTTTTCGTTTGCAAATAGCCTTCGTTATATTTATTTGATTGTGTAATTGCTGGAATTCTTTCAACAATTTCAATTCCTAAAGATTCAACATAGTCTATTTTTTTAGGATTATTAGTTATTAATTTCAACTTTTCCACTCCTAAATCTTTAAAGATATGTCCAACAATAGAGTAATCTCGTTCATCTTCTTTAAAACCTAATTCTAAATTTGCTTGAATTGTATTTCGACCTTGGTCTTGCAGTGCGTAAGCATTTACTTTATTTACTAAACCGATATTTCTACCCTCTTGTCTATGGTAAATTACTAAACCACCCTCACGAGCAATAAATTTTAATGATAAATCTAATTGATTTTGACAATCACACTTTAAACTGCCAAGTGTGTCGCCTGTTAGGCACTCTGAGTGAATTCTCACATATGGAGCATCAATATTTTCAAAATCTTGACTCATTATTGCTAAATGTTCTTGAGTTCCGTCTTTGTAAGCTTTTATTTTAAATTTTCCATATTTTGTTGGTAAATTGGCTATATTTGATTGTATTATATTCATTTGTATTTAAACCTTAAACTGTTAAAATCCGAAGATTATAACCAAAAGAGGTAAATAGAATGTTTAAACGATTTAGAAGACTAAGAATAAATGAAACTTTAAGAAATTTGGTTCAAGAAACGACAGTAAGTGCTGATGATTTCATCTATCCATTATTTGTAAGAGAAGGAAGTGGTATAAAAACAGAAGTTGCTTCAATGCCAGGTGTTTATCAAATGAGTATTGATGAAATTTTAAAAGAGTGTGAATACCTAGTAAGTATTAATTTAAAATCAATTATATTATTTGCAATTCCAGATGTAAAAGATTCTGTTGGAAGTGAATGTTTATGTAATGAAAGCATAATTGCACGAACAATAAAAGCTATTAAAGAGAAATTTCCTCAAATGTTCATCGTAACTGATTTATGTTTTTGTGAATACACAGACCATGGACATTGTGGAATTTTAGATCCAAAAACTGGAAGTGTTGATAATGATAAAACATTAGAAATTTCAGCACAACAAGCATTAGTTCACGCAAGAGCCGGTGCTGATATGATTGCACCATCTGGAATGATGGATGGAATTATTACAACACTTAGAAATGCTTTAGATGAAAATGGATTTAGAAATCTTCCTATCATGGCTTATTCTACAAAATTTGCAAGTGGATATTATGGACCATTTAGAGATGTTGCTGAATCAACTCCATCTTTTGGAGATAGAAGAACTTATCAAATGAATCCAGCAAATAGACTAGAAGCTATTGAAGAATCACTTGAAGATGAAAAAGAAGGTGCAGATATTTTAATGGTAAAACCAGCTCTTGCATTTTTAGATATTGTAAGAGACATAAGAAATCAAACAAATCTTCCTTTATGTGTGTATAATGTAAGTGGTGAATATGCAATGCTTAAACACGCAGGAATTGCTGGATTAATTGATTATGAAAGAGTTATGATGGAAACTATGATTGCTTTTAAAAGAGCTGGTGCAAATATTATCATCTCTTATCATGCAAAAGAAGTTTGTGAACTTTTAAGAAAACAATAAAAAATGAGCAATCCTTATCAAGAAGCAATTGAAAATTCAAATATCGTATCAAAAACTGATATAAATGGAATTATAACTTTTGTAAATGATGAGTTTTGTAAAATTTCTGGATACTCTTATGATGAATTGATTGGTCAAAACCACAATATCGTAAGACATCCAGAAGTGCCAACTTCAAACTTTGAAACTCTTTGGGAAACAATCCTTGAGAAAAAATCTTATAAAGCAACTGTAAAAAATCTAACAAAAAATAAAGAAACTGTCTATTTAAATACAACAATAACCCCTATTTTAGACCTAAATGGAAATATTATTGAGTTTATAGCAATTAGATATGATGTAACTTCTGAAGTTGAACTCAAAAAAAGACTAGAATTAAAAGAGAAAGAGCTTGAGCAGTTAAATTTAAATCTAGAAATAAAAGTAAAAGAACAAACAAAACAATTAAAAGAGTTGAATAAAACTCTAGAAAAAAGAGTAATTGAAGAGATTAAAAAAAATGAAGAGAAACAAAAACTTCTATTTTGGCAATCAAGAATGGCAAGTCTAGGGCAAATGTTAGCAAATATTGCACATCAATGGAGACAGCCATTAACTGAACTTAATCTCACACTTTTTAATATGAAAAAAGCTTCTATGAATAATAATGAAAAAAAAGTTGATGAATTATATAAAGAGAGTAAAACTTTAATCCTAAGTATGTCTTCAACAATAGATGATTTTACGAACTTCTTTAAACCACAAAAAGAGAAAAAGAGTTTTGAAATAAAAGATGCTATAAATGAAGCTTTAGTAATTTTAAGAAAAGTAATAGAATTAGAAAATATTCATATTCAAATAGATGTTCCAATTAAATATAAAGTAATTGGCGTATTAAACGAGCTTTCTCAAGTGATTATAAACCTAATTCAAAATTCAAAAGATGCCTTTGTTCAAAATGGTATAACAAATAGAACTATTATAATTACACTAAAACAAAAGCAAATTTTAGATAAAAAATATGCCTTACTTGAAATAAAAGATAATGCAGGTGGAATAAGTAAAGAGAATATTGATAAGATATTTGACCCCTATTTTACAACAAAATATAAAAGTCAAGGCACAGGTCTTGGACTTTTTATGTCTAAAATGATTATTGAAAAAAGTTTAGAAGGTGAATTAAGTCATGAAAATTGTGATGATGGTTCTATTTTTAGCATAAAATTATTATTAGGTTAAGAGATGAATAAAGAGTTATTAAAAACATTAAAAATTCTAATTGTAGAAGATGAAAAAAGATTAGCACAACTACTAAAAGATGCGATATCTGACTCATTTTTTTCTGTTGTAATTGCAAAAGATGGTGAAGAGGGATTAAAAAAATTTCAAATTTTTAAACCTGATATTATAATTACAGATATTATGATGCCCATTTGTGATGGTTTACAAATGACTCAAAAAATAAAAGAATTGGATGAGTTTATACCAATTATAGTATTAAGTGCCCACTCTGAAAAGGAAAAACTTTTAAAAGCTATTGATTTAGGAATAAGTAAATATTTTATAAAACCTTTTGATCCAGAAGAAGTAATAGAACACATAAACAAAATTGCACCAAAATTAAACAAACAAAAAAGAGTTAATTTAAAAGATGAGTATATTTTTGATAATAACTCTATGTCTTTGTATAAAAAAATGGTTTTAATAACTCTTACAAAAAGAGAAAAAGAGTTTTTTCATCTTCTCATAAAAAATAAAAACAGCATAGTTTCAAGCACTGTAATCAAAGAATCTTTATGGAGTGAAGAGGTAAATGATGAAAGATTACGAACTTTTATTAAAAGATTAAGACTAAAAACCTCAAAAGATTTAATAGAAAATATATCTTCTCAAGGGTATTTAATTTCTGTATTGAATGATTAAACCTAAAGGATTTATTTTACTTTTATCTATATCTTGGGCTTTGGGAATATTCCCTATATTAGAAGTGGTTTCGAGAAAATTTTGAAGATAGTAAATATTTTTATAGTTTAACTCTTTTATAATTTTTATCATCTCATTTATATCATTTTCATCCAAAAGTGATGAATTTATAGTGGATCTAAGTTCAAAGTTAAAATCTATGTTTATTAAATATTGTATAGTCTTAATACTATTATTATAGATACTTACACCTGTAAGTTCTTTAAATTTGTATTTTGGTGCTTTAAAATCAATAGCAATATAATCTAATAAATTCAAATTTATAAGCTCTTTTATTTGTTTTAGATTAGTAGCATTTGTATCAAGTTTTATTTTAAAACCAAGTTTTTTTATCTCTTTGCAAATTGGTATAACATTATGAACTGTCGCTTCTCCACCTGATAAAACTACAGAATCTAATAATCCAACTCTTGTTTTTAAAAAATCTAAAATATCATTTTGAGAGTATTTTCCCTCTTTTGTATAAATAATATTATCATTATAACAATACAAACATCTAAAATTACAAGAAACAAACCAAATTATGCAAGAGAGTTGTCCCACATAATCTGTTGTTGTAAATTTAGTTAAATCATATACAATCTTTTGATTCAATGAATTTAATTCTTTGATTGTGTTCACCTTTTTTTCCTATATTAAAACTTTCAACTGGTCTATGGTAACCCATAACCCTAGTATAAACCATACACTTTGTTCTTTTTTCGCTATTTTTCTCAAGCAATTCTTGTTTTTTTATCATTTTCTAACTCCTTTTTTAAGATTTCTTCATCGCATTTTGGGCAATACTCATGCTCACCAGTTAAATAGCCATGAATTTCACAAACTGAAAAAAGCGGTGTTATAGTAATATATGGCAATCTAAAGTTTGTGATAGTATTTTTTACAAATTTTCTACAAGCATCTATTGATGATATTCTCTCATTCATATATAAATGCAAGACTGTTCCTCCTGTATATTTACATTGTAATTCATCTTGCAGTGTTAATGCCTCAAAAGGATCGTCTGTGTAATCAACGGGAAGTTGTGAAGAGTTGGTGTAATAGACATTTTTAGCAATTCCTGCTTGAATAATATCTTTGTATCTTTTTTTATCTTCTTTAGCAAATCTATAAGTTGTACCCTCTGCTGGTGTTGCTTCAAGATTATATAAATTCCCAGTTTCTTCTTGGAATTTAATCATTTTATCTCTCATAAAATCTAAAATTTCTAAACAAAATTGATTGCCAATACTAGAAGAGATATCTATATTTTCTCCAAAATAGTTTTTAATCATTTCATTCATTCCATTTACACCAATAGTAGAAAAATGGTTATTAAAATTAGGTAAATACCTTTTTGTATAAGGATAAAGCCCTCTATCATACATATCTTTTACAAATACTCTTTTCTTTTCAAGGGTTGATTTTGCTAATTCCATTAACTCTTCAATCCTAAGAAGTAAAGCATTTATATCACTTTTATATAAATATCCAAGTCTTGCCATATTAATAGTTACAACTCCAATACTTCCAGTCATTTCAGCTGAACCAAAAAGACCACCTCCACGTTTTAGAAGTTCTCTTAAATCAAGTTGTAATCTGCAACACATAGAACGCACATGACCTGGTTTATAAGCTTTTTCATTTTCTATTAAATTACCATTTTCATCTTTTAAATATTGGCTTCCTATAAAATTTTGAAAATATGAACTTCCTATTTTTGCTGTATTTTCGAATAAAACATCTGTATTTTCACCATACCAATCAAAATCTTCAGTGATATTAACAGTTGGAATTGGAAAAGTAAAAGGTTGCCCTGTTTTATCACCTTGTGTCATTATTTCATAATAAGCTTTGTTTATTTGATTCATCTGTTTTTGGAAATCTTTATATGTTAGTTCTTCAAATGATTTATAGCCTTTTTCTTTGATTTTTTCTAATAATTCATCATTGTGGAAATCTTTAAAAAGATGTTTTTGGTTTCGTGTTGGAATTTGATCTTTTAAATCAGCAGGAACTGTCCAATCAATTGTAATATTTGTAAAAGGACTTTGTCCCCAACGCGCAGGAACATTTAAATTGTAAATAAAAGACCTAACAGCTTTTTTGATCTCTTTATAAGATAAATTATCTTTAAAAACATAAGGAGCTAAATAAGTATCAAAACTACTAAAAGCTTGAGCACCTGCCCATTCACTTTGCAAAATTCCCAAAAAATTTGCCATTTGCCCTAAAGCTTCTCTAAAATGATTAGGAGCAGCGCTTTCAACTCTTCCTCTTACTTTATTAAATCCCTCATCAAGTAAAACCCTCAAAGACCAACCAGCACAATATCCACTTAAACAATCTAAATCATGTATATGATAATCAGCGTTTCTATGGGCGTATCCTTCTTCTTTTGAATAAACCTTATCCAGCCAATAATTAGCAATTACTTTTCCGGCACTATTATTAATAAGTCCTGCATGGGAATATCCTGTATTTGAATTTGCTTTTATTCTCCAATCACTTCCATTTATGTACTCTTGAATGGTTTGTGTTGAGTTTATATAAGTAGTATCATTTTCAATTTGTAAGATTTGTTCCCTTTGGATTTTATGCAAATGTCTATATAAAATAAATGATTTCATTACATCAAAGTATCTAGCTTTAAATAACTCTTTTTCAATAATATCTTGTATATCTTCAACTGCAACTAATCTTTTTTGTTTTATTTCAAACAAAACATTAAAAAATATAGAAATATCATATTGAATATTTACACTTTTAAATGCTTTTTTTACTGCGTCTTCTATTTTATAAGATTCAAATTCTTGTTTTGTGCCATTTCTTTTTAATATATTTTCTATCATTGATATTTCCTTTTTAAACATTTTGTAATTGTATGGGAGATTTTCTTAATAAGTAATGAGTATTTTTGTCACAAAAGTGTCATAAAATGGGACTTGTTATAAATATAATAGATAAATTTATTAGAAAAAAGAGAAGTTTTTTTATTATAAAACTATTACTTTTAAGTAGTTCTAAAGTTAAATTAAATAGAATGTTCGTTTTTATTAATTACAGAGGAAATAAAATGAGACATTTCTTAACATTAGCTGATTATTCTAAAGATGAGATTTTAGAAATATTAACACTTGCTAAACAAATCAAAGATGAAACTAAAGCTAGAGTCTTTAAAGATTACATGCCTAAAAAAACATTAGGAATGATTTTTGAAAAAAGCTCTACACGAACAAGAGTATCTTTTGAAACAGGTATTTATCAGTTAGGTGGTATTGGTTTATTTCTTTCATCAAATGATATTCAACTAGGTCGAGGTGAGCCAATGAGTGATACTTCAAGAGTAATTTCTAGAATGGTAGATATGGTGATGATTAGAACTTTTGAACATAGTAAAATTGAAGAATTTGCAAAATATTCAAAAGTTCCTGTAATAAATGGTTTAACAACAGAATATCATCCAGTACAACTTATGGCTGATTATATGACTATTCAAGAAGCAGGACTAACTGAAGATTTAGTTGCTGCTTATGTTGGTGATGGAAATAATATGGCTCATTCATGGCTTAATTTAGCTGCAAAATTAGGTTTTGAACTTAGAATTGCAACTCCAAAAGGTTATGAAGTTGATGCAACTATTTTAGCAAATGCCCTTGAAATGGCAAAATTAAGTGGTGCAAAAATCATAATAACAAATGACCCTAAAGAGGCTGTAAAAGGTGCAACTGTAGTAACAACTGATACTTGGGTTTCTATGGGACAAGAGTCTGAAAAAGAGAAAAGAGTAAAAGATTTTGCAGGATATATGGTTGATGGTGATATGATGAAATTAGCTCAAGATAAAGCAATTTTCTTACATTGTTTACCTGCATATAGAGGTTATGAAGTAAGTGAAGAAGTTATGGAAAGCAAACAAAGTTTAATTTTTGAAGAAGCTGAAAATAGACTTCACGCTCAAAAAGGTGTTATGGTTTGGCTTGATAGAAAAAGAGATGAAGCATAAATGATAGATTTTAAAAAATTCGAGAAGTATTCACGACCAGGTCCGAGATATACTTCTTATCCAACTGCTCCTGAATTTAGTGAAACATTTACCCAAGAAGATTTAAAAGAGTATTACAAAAGTCAAAGTGATGATAGAGCATTATCACTTTATATTCATATGCCATTTTGTAGAAGTGCTTGTTATTTTTGTGGATGTAACACAATCTTTACTTCAAAAGAAGATAAAAAAGTTAGATATATTGAATATTTAAAAAAAGAGTTAAATATTCTAAAAAATCATTTGAATACTAATAGAGTTGTAACTCAAATGCATTTTGGTGGAGGAACTCCAACATATTTTTCTCCTGAGCAACTTGAAGTTGTTATTGATGCTGTAAAAGAGATTTTTCCAAATTTTGCTAGTGATGCAGAAGTTTCATGTGAAGTGGATCCTAGATATTTTACAGTTGAACATATGAATGTTCTTAAAAAAGGTGGTTGTAATCGTTTAAGTTTTGGAGTTCAAGATTTAGATGAAACTGTTCAAAAAACAATTCATAGAATTCAGCCATTTGAATTAACTCAAAATGTAATAAATATTGCAAGAGATGCAGGAATTCACTCAGTTAATACAGATTTAATTTATGGTTTGCCACATCAAACAAGAGAGAGTTTTAAAAAAACTTTAGAAAAAATGCTTACATTAGATACAGATAGATTTGCTGTATTTAATTATGCTCATGTTCCTTGGCTTATGAAAACTATGAGAAAATTTGATGAATCAACTTTTCCAGCACCCCAAGAAAAACTTGAAATGTTAAAAGATACAATTGATTTCTTTACAGCAAATGGTTATAAAATGGTTGGAATGGATCACTTTGCAAAACCAGAAGATGAATTATTCAAAGCGATTGAGAAAGGTGAATTACATAGAAATTTCCAAGGTTATACAACAAAAGGTGGAGCTGATTTAATTGGAATTGGTCTTACTTCAATTGGAAATGGTGTTGATTATTATGCACAAAACTTCAAAGAGTTAGAACCTTGGGAAAATGCTTTAGATAATGGAAATTTACCAGTATTTAAAGGTTATAGACTATCTGATGATGACCAATTAAGACAATTTGTAATAATGGAATTAATGAGTAATTTCTCTTTAAATATCACAAGAGTTGAAAAAGAGTTTAAAATAAACTTCAAAGAGTACTTTGCAGATGCCTTAGAAGCTCTTAAAGAGTTCCAAGAAGCAGAACTAATAGAAGCTAGTGATGAAAAGATAAAAGTCTCACAAACGGGAAGTATGCTTATTAGAAATATTTGTATGCCTTTTGATGCATATTTAAATAAAATCCCTGAAGATAAAAGAAGATTTTCTAAAACTATCTAAATATAAAGTAGCTATAAATGCTACTTTATCCTTTGAGACCTTCCAAAAACTAAATACAAAAGTGCACCTAGAACTGGAAAAAATATAAGAACAAGAATCCAAATAATTTTATTATAACCTGTAAATTCATGTTTTAAAATATCTATTAAAATATAGATATACAAAACAAAAGTAAAAACTACAAATACCATTACAAAAGATGACATCATAATACCCATCATTTTTCGACTCCTTTTTTAAAACTTTCTATGTATTCATCCATTAAAGAAAAATTTACTTTTTCATCAATTTTTATCTCTAAATCCATTAAATACAGATTCTTTAGATTAAACTTTTCTAATTTTACAAAATCTTTTCCAGTTGTTAGAAAAGAATAATCTTTATACTCTTCTTGAATTTTACTAATATCTACTAGTGTAAAATCATAATGATCAGGAAAACTAATCATTTTTATATTTTTTGGTAAAAACTCTAATAATCTTTTTGGTTTAGAAATAGCTGTAATTAGTAAAGTTTTAGCAGGAAGTTCGCTAATAATTCCATCTTTTTTGATAGTAATAACTCTTTTAAAATCACTTCCCTCAAGTAGTTCAATATCAGCTTGAGCATAAAAACCTTTTGGTTCTCTATATCCACCACTTGGCAGGCAAAAAATATTTGTAGGTTCATCTTTTGGTCGTAAAAGAATATTAAATTTATCAATTTGATATTTTGAAAAACCATCATCTAAAAATATAACTTTACATCTAAGTTCTTTTGCTTTTAATATAGCTTTTATTCTATTTTCACTTACAATAACTGTAGCTTTTGGCAAAGAATTTGCTAAAAGCATAGCTTCATCTCCACTTGTTTTTACATCTTCTAAAATTTTGCCATTTAAAGAAACTACATATAAACCTTTTGAAGTTCTTCCATAACCTCTTAGAATCACACAAGCATTTTCATATTTTGAAGCTAGTTTTATAGTGATTGGAGTTTTTCCACTTCCTCCAACAATAATGTTTCCAACTGAAATAACTGGAATTCCAAATTCAATTGGTTTTGCCATTGCTCTTTTAGTTAAGATAATTAACATATAAATAAAAGTTAAAGGGAGAAGTAAAAAAGAGATTATTTTTTGAAGCGTATTTGGAAAGAAGAGGTAATCTTCTATCCATAAATGTAATTTTTGTTTCAAATTAAATCAAACCCATTGTGATGCGACATCAATAACTTGATCACAAACATAATTTACATCCTCATCACTAAGTCCTGCATATATAGGAAGTGATAAAATTTGTTGATAATTATTTAAAGCATTTGGAAATGCAGTAATTTTTATCGAATATTTTGTTTTGTAATAAGATAGAAGATGTAAAGGAATATAGTTAAGTCCAGTTGATACTCCTCTTTCTTTTAAAGCTCTTGCAAATGCATCCCTATTTCTTGAAACTTTTATAATAAATTGTGTGAAAATGTGCTCATCTTTGTGTTGTAAAATTGTTATATGTTTTACATTTGATAATTTTGTTTCATAATATTTTGCAATTTCTTTTCTTCTTTTGATAAATTTATCTATTTTATTTAATTGAGCTAGAGAATAAGCAGCATCAAGTTCAGATAAATCATATTTGTGTCCAATATCAACAACATCATATACATAATCTAAGTTTCCATAACTATCATATGCTGTTGTAAGGGCATGTGTTCTTAAAAGTTTTGCACGATTTGCTATTTCTTCGTTATTTGTAACAATTACTCCTGAACGGCTAATAGCATATTTTGATGGTGAATGATTTGTTGAAAATACAGTCATATCTGCTCTTAAATTTCCAATCTTTTTGCCTTTATAAGTTGCACCTAAAGAGGCTCTACAATCTTCAATTAAGATAATTCCGTATTTTTCTACAATGTCATAAATTCTATCTAAATCAGGAGCTTGACCACCTATAAATGTAATTATTGCACCTCTTAACTTTTTAGAATCATTAGCAGCTAGTGCTTCTTCAAATTTATCAACATCAATGTTCATATCTTCCATATTAATATCAATAAAAATTGGCTCAGCATCAAAATGTCTTACAACTTCAGGTAAATTTACAAAAGAGTTAACAGACATTAAAATCTTATCACCTCTTTTTAATTTTATAGCGCTCAATGCTAAATGAATAGCAGCTGTCGAAGTTGCTGTTGCTATTGCATATTTTGCACCAATAAATTTTTTCATACTCTCTTCAAACTCTATCACTTTTGATAAATCATTCTTTGATTCTAAAACTGATCTAATTTGATTTAATTCTTCATTATCTATAGATGCTTTGTATATTGCAATATTTTTAGCCATAAGCTAGTTCCACCTTATTTTTGCTATTGTTGGTAATTTACCTTTAAAAGCATTTGCTTTTATTCTATATTCTAATCTATTAATTAAATCTTCTTCAAAACCTAATTTTATTAATTCTTCTTTTGATTTATTTTGATCAACCATTACTTTTAAAACTTCATCCATATGTTTATAAGAGTATCCAAGTTCTTCTTCATCACTTTGACCTTCCCATAAATCAGCACTTGGAGCTTTATTTAAAATAGATTCTGGAACACCTAAAAGTCTTGCAAATTCGAATTCATCACTTTTGTAGATTTCACCTATTGGATTAATTGCACATGCAATATCACCAAAAATTGTTCCATAACCTAAAAGTAACTCACTTCTATTTGAAGTTCCAACAACTAATGATTTTTCTCTTGAAGATACATCATATAAAACAGACATTCTCATTCTTGCAGAAAAATTTCCAATTCTAAGTTTATCATCATCCATATTTTTTATAAAACCACTAACCATTGGCTCAATTGAGATGATTTCATATTTAATATTAAACTTTTCACAAACTTCAATTGCATGTTCAGTTGAACTTTTTGAAGAGAATTGAGAAGGCATTAACACACAATTTAAATTGTCTCCAAAAGCTTCTTTACATAATATCGCAACAACAGCTGAATCTAATCCACCTGATAATCCAACTGTAACTTTATTTAGACCAGTTTTTTCAACTTCAGTTTTTAAAAACGAAATTAAATCTTCCTTAATTTTTTTCCATTCTGTCACTTTTAATCCTTTATTAAGTAATTATATCTCATCTTTTTTTGTTTTTTCATAAATCTCGTCCAAATAAGTACTAGTAATTTTTGTAATATTTTGTTTTTTAAATTCTAATTGTTTTTGAATTTCAAGTAATTCTTCTTCATCAAAATATTCTAGATAATTTGGATTTATTTCTATTGTCTCTTCGGGATTTATTTTTATAAGTTCTTTTATGTTTTCTATTATTTCTTGTTTCATTTTTGTTCTTTATTAAATTTTTCTAATATCTCTTCTAAATATAGTTCCATTTTTTCAACTCCAATATCACTTTGAGGATTTTTACAAGATTTACAACAAGTTCCAGCATCTGTTAAATGAGCTAAGTTCTCAAGAGTTTTTGCACCTTTTTCTTTTATAGCATAAATTATTTCACCCAAAGTTACATGTTTACATGTACAAACTTCAAAAGAGTGTGGAAAATTTCTAGCCATTTTAATCCTTCTTTACTTCATTTAAAATATCTTTACAATAAATCTTTTTCTTTATTTTACCAAAATCACATTCTGGAAAAATACAATGCCTACATTCAGTCCCAGCTGTTGTTAAGTCTTGAATTTCCCTAAGTGTTGAAGCTTTTTGATTTATTATCGCATTTGTAATATCTCGTATTGTAACTTTTTTACAATTACATACTTCATAATTTTCCTCGAAATTTAGCAATTTTATAAACCTTTTTCCTTTTTTATTAACTCATACGCTTCATTTATTTCTTGAAGTTTTTTTGTTGCTTCATCAATAATATTTTGAGTTGCGCCCTGCCCTGAGATAATATCTGGATGATGTTTTTTTACTAAAGTTCTATAATTTTTCTTTAAAGTTGTAGCATCGTCTGATGGATTTGATTCTAAAATTTCATAAGCTTTTTCTAAAGTTATTGCTTTGTTTGAAGCTTGTTGAGCATAAAAAGACTCAAATGTTTTGATTAAATTATTAAAATCTTCTATTTTAATTTTTAAGGCATTTGAAATATCTTCTGTAATCATTCTCTCAGAATTTGAAAACTCTTTATCAATAAAGGCTAAATTTAGTAAATATTCCATAACTTTAAGACGTTTAGCATAATCATTACTTGTTAAACCATATAATTTATTTGAAATATCTATTAAATTGTTAAAATTCTCTTTTTCATTTTCATAAATAGTTTTAAGTTTTTCTCTAATTTCCTCATGATTTTCAAAATGACTTGAAATATCAGTAAAAGTATGTTTTAAAACTTCTGCTTCAAGTTCACTAACTTTCCCATCTGCTTTAGAAACTTTTGCCATAAGTGCTACTAAAAGCCCTGCTTCATGGTTTAATAAATTCCCATCAAATCTATCTTTTCTTTTTAAATTTATATTTACAAACTCTTCTGTTTTATAATTTTTCCCAATTATGAACAAAATTATAACAATTACTGCTAAAACTATTAATTCCATATTTAACCTTTTGATACTAGTTTCAATTTTATGGGATTCTATCAAATTTAAAATTAAGAGTTTCATTATTTATTAAAATATTTAAAATTCCAATGAAATTCCTTTTAAGTAGTATTTCTAATCTAATTAGCTAAAATTTGCATCTTTAATTACATACTGGAGTTATAAATGTTTGGAATGGGTTTTACGGAAATTTTATTGATTGCAATTATAGCAGTTATCGCTTTGGGGCCTGAAAAACTACCCGGTACAATGGTACAAATCGCTAAATTTATTAACAAATTTAAAAATGGTCTTGCAGATGCAAAATCAACTTTAGACAATGAACTTAATATTTCTGAAATGAAAGCAGAAGCTAGTAAATTTAAATCTCAAATTGAAGAGACAAAAAGTTCTTTATCAATGGATACAAAAATAGATTTAGGTTTAAAAGATATTATAAATGATGATTTAAATACAACTTCTTCTAAAGAAAAGAAAATTGAAAAAGTTGAAGAAGAAGCACCAAAAGAGAAAGTTTCTTTTAAAAAAGAGGATAAATTTAAAGTTAAATTAGATGAAAAAAAAGAGGATAATGTTTAATGTTTGAAGATTTAAAACCCCATATTGCGGATCTTAGAAAAAGATTAGTAATATCAACACTTACTGTTGTTGCTATGTTTTTTGTTTGTTTTACTTTTTATGAACCTATTTTAAATTGGATGATGGTTCCAATTGAAGCTGTTTTACCTAAAAACTCTCAAATGGTTGCAGTTGAAATTCAAGAGACATTTTTTACAGCATTAAAAGTTGCATTTTTTGCAGGTTTTGTTGTATCCTTACCTGTGATATTTTGGCAATTATGGCTATTTTTAGCTCCGGGACTTTATGACCATGAAAAAAAACTTGTAGTTCCTTTTGTATTTTTTGCTACATTAATGTTTTTAATTGGAGCTTCATTTGCTTATTATGTTGTTGTTCCATTTGGTTTTGAATTTCTTGTAAATTTCGGTTCAGCAGTTGTAACAGTATTACCAAGTATTGGTAAATATGTAGGCTTTTTTACAAAATTATTAGTTGGTTTTGGAATTGCATTTGAATTACCTGTTATTACTTTTTTCCTTGCAAAAATAGGTCTTGTTGACGATAAAATGCTAAAAGATTTCTTTAGATATGCTGTTGTAATTATTTTTATTGTGGCTGCATTATTAACTCCACCTGATGTTTTAACACAATTTTTAATGGCTGGACCATTAATTTTACTTTATGGAATTTCTATTTATGTGGCAAAAGTGTTTAATCCAGCTGCAAAAGAAGAAGACGAGGAAGAGTAGAATTGTTAGACCCACTAAAAACTTTAAGTTATGATTATAATTTACCAAAAGAGTTAATAGCAACTCATCCAGTAAGCCCAGCAGACTCTGCTAGGCTTTTAGTTTACAATAGAGCCACAAACTCAATAACTCACACAACTTTTAAAAATCTAATGGATTTTTTACCAAATGAATTATCTGTTTTTCTAAATGATACAAAAGTTATAAAAGCTAGAATTTTTGGAACAAAAGAAACAGGTGGAAAAATAGAATTACTTCTAAATAAACCTCTATTTATGGATAGATACTTAGTAATGATAGGTGGAAAAGTAAGAATTGGAACAAAACTATTCTTCGATGAAAACCTAAATGCTGAAGTTTTAGAAGTAAATGAAGATGGAAGTCGTGTTGTACAATTTTTCCAAAATGATAAAAAACTGGATTTTTTAGAGCTTGTTGATATTTTAAATAAAATTGGTCATTTACCACTTCCTCCATATATGAATAGAAGTGATGATAAAAAAGATGAACAAGATTATCAAACTTTGTTTGCTAAAAATTATGGTGCAGTTGCAGCTCCCACGGCATCACTTCATTTTACACCTGAACTTTTAGAAAAAATAAATGAAAAATATAGCGTAAATTATCTGACCCTTCATGTTGGAGCTGGAACTTTTAAACCAGTTGATGTTGATGATATTTTAAATCATCCAATGCATAGTGAATATTTTGAAATTGGCATCGAAGCTAAAAAAGCTTTAGATAATGCTAGCAAAGTTTTAGCTGTTGGAACTACGGTTACTAGAACTGTTGAATACTATGCAAGAACAAATAAAATCCAAGGTGAATGTGATTTATTTTTAAATCCAGCAAATCAACCAATAAAAGTTGATTATTTACTAACAAACTTTCACTTACCAAAATCTACACTTATTATGCTTGTTGCATCATTTGTAGGATTAGAAAAAACACTTGATATTTACCATGAAGCCATAAAAGAGAATTACAGATTTTACTCTTATGGTGATGGTATGTTGATTATATAAAAAAGGAAAAAAATGGCATATTATGTACTATTTGATACAGAAACTACTGGAAATCAAGAAGAAGATAAAGTTATCCAATTTGGAGCAATGATTGTTGATCAGAAAGGAAAAGTTGAAGCTTTTGATGAATTATGTTCAAGTGATGTTGATATAAAACTTGAAGCTATGGAAGTTCACAATATTACTCCTGATTTATTAGTAGGAAAACCAAAAGCAGTTGAAACAAACTTTTATAAAAAACTTGAAGAGTTAAACTCAAATGAAAATTATCTAATAGCTCACAATATCTCTTTTGATATGGGAATGATAAAAAAAGAGGGATTTGTAAACCAATATCAATTAATTGATACTTTAAGATGTGCAAAACATCTATTCCCTGAACTTCCATACCACAGACTTCAGTATATAAGATATGCCCTTGAACTTTATAAAATTGAAGAAGCTGAAGCCGCTAAACATAATATCACTATAAAAGCTCACGATGCTATTGGTGATGTACTTGTTATGAAACTATTTTTAACAAAACTTGTTGGAAAATGTAGAGAAATTTATCCTGACTATAATCCAATAGAGAAACTTGTAGATTTAACAAAAACTCCTGTATTTATAAGAACTTTCAAATTTGGAAAATATAAAGGTAAAGAAATTGAAGTTGTAGCACAAGAAGACGCAAGTTATCTTAACTGGATGAGAACAAGTATGGAACTTGATGAAGATTTAAGATATACTCTTGATAAAGTTTTAAAATAACTCAAAAAATAACTACAAAATTCTAAAATATACCTTTTAAAAAACTGTATAAATTACAAGATTTGTAAAAGGAAATCAATATGCAAAAACTAACACAAGAGGGTCAAAATATAGTTAATGACCTCTCTAATAGATACAATTTAAGCCAAGATGCAGTTATTTATATGATTGGTGCAGTAAACAATGGTGGTGGTTCAATGGCTCAATTTAACTGTCCAGAGCTTGGTGGTGGTGGACAATGGATGAGAGGTGGAATGACTATGGTTGGAGACATGTTCAATTATGGTTTAAAAAACACTGTTGACAATCTTTGTAATGACATTTCAAATGCCTTAGCAACTACAATTATCTTTCCAATTGCTCCAAAAGGAACACGAGAGAGTAATCAATGGTGGCCAGGAGAATTAGGAAATCCATTTAGTAGTGGAGCTCAAAATAGTACAAGATATGCAATATTTCAAAATAGATTAGCAGTTGATGTAAATGGGCGAGTAACTGTTTATGACACTTTAGACAATAATATATCTGGTATTTCACAACAACAAGGTGGAAATAATTCTTTAACTTTTTCTAGTCAATATGGAACAATTTTAGTTTCAACTCTTCCAGTTGTTTCAGGTGCAAGTCAAATGAATAATGCTCCTCAAAACAATTTTGTTGAACCTGCTAAAAATAACTTTATAGAACCTATAAATGAACCAATTACACAGCCAATAATAAATAATTCTTCAAATTCTGTATCAAATGAATCAGCAAAAACAATTATTGAATTAATTGAACAAGTTGCCTCTTTACATAAAGCGGGTATTTTAACAGATAATGAGTTTAATACTAAAAAATCTGAACTACTATCAAGACTTTAAAAAATAACTAGAGATTAAATTACTTATTAATTTAATCTCAATTACTTATTAATTTTATTTTTTGTATACTTTGCACTTATTTCTTATACAAAGGGCAACATTGAATAGATTTTCAAGAATTGGTTTTATTTTAGCTGCTGCTGGTTCTGCAGTTGGCTTAGGAAATATATGGAAATTTCCATATATTGCAGGAGAGTATGGTGGTGGAGCATTTGTAATAATCTATTTACTTGCTATATTATTTATTGGATTAACTGTATTTATTGCTGAGTCTTTAATTGGACAAAATTCTCAAGCAAATGTTGCAACATCTTTTGTAACTACTTCAAAATCAAAAAATCCTAACTGGAAATATGCTAGTTTTATGGTTTTTGCTGGATTAATTATCCTATCATTCTATTCTGTTGTATTAGGTTGGATTTTAAAATATGTATTCATTTCAATTTCAGATCTTCCTGCAAGTTCAGAAATTGCTGCTAATACTTTTAATAATCTTGTTTCAAAAGATATTCTTTCTCAAATATTTTTCCATACAATTGTTTCATTAACTGTTATTTGGATTGTATTAAAAGGTATAAAAGATGGAATCGAAAAATTAAACCTTATTTTAATGCCTTTGCTAGCTATCATATTATTTGGTTTATTTGTTTATGCCCTAACATTAGATAGTTTTTCTAAATCACTTGAGTTTATGTTTTATGCTGATTGGAGTAAGATAAATTCCGATGCTCTTTTAGCTGCACTTGGACAAGCATTTTTTACATTATCTTTGGGTATTGGAACAATTATTACTTATTCTGCATCATTATCGAAAGATGTTAATATTATTAAATCATCAATTTTAGTTGCATTTGTTGATACAATAATTGCATTAATTGCTGGGGTTATAATTTTTGCATTTTTATTTGAAGCAGGTGCAAAAAGTGCTGCTGGTCCTGGACTTGTATTCATATCTTTACCAGTAATTTTTGAACACTGGGGAACATTAGGAAATGTAATTGCCGTTTCATTTTTTGTAGCACTTATTTTTGCTGGTATTACATCAGCTGTTTCAATGATAGAACCTGTATTAATGTTCTTTATTGAAAGATTTAATATGTCAAGAAAAAAAGCTACAATTATGTGTGGTTCAATTTTCTATGTTTTAGGAATAATTGCCCTACTTTCTATGTCTAGTTCATATGGTGCGCAGTTAACATTCTTTAATAAAAATGCCTTTGATTGGATGGATTATGTAACATCTTCAATTATGATGCCATTAGCTGCATTTATAATATCTATTTTCTTGGGATATTTTGTTGATAAAAAATTATTAGAAGAAATATTTACTAAACACACAAACTTATTAGTATTTAATATTTGGTATTCATTAATTAAATATTTTGTTCCTTTAGCAATAATAGTACTATTTTTAAATCAAATAGGTGTCATATAACATGCAAATAAATATTAAATATAATCATTAAAATATTTAATAAATAAAAAGCCTTTTTATAAAATATTGAACCTAGGGAAGCCCCTAGGTAAACAATAAAAAAATAAAAAGGTGTAAAAACTTCATAAACATACATTTCATGATATAAAAAATATTTTATAAATCCATCAAAACAACTAGCAAAATCAAAGATATGAGCAAAAATTTCAAGGGGATAAAATAGTGTAAAAAATATTGTAATTATTATTGATAAAAACTGTTCATAAGAAGTTTGTGGAAAATAAAAATGTACAATTGGATTAAAAATCAAAAACATCCAAATATTAAAAAATATAATTTGTAGATATTTATTTAAATCTACAAAATATTTTACAAATAAAAATATATAAAAAACTGCCATAATTGAAAACCAAAATCCCAATGAAAATAAAAATTTTGGAAATAATGCAATAACTATCAAAAAAGTAAATAACAAAGTCATAAAGGAAACTATCTTTATATTTGAGCGAAGTAAAAATATCATTAATACAAACATCACAAAAGCTCTAAGAAGAGAGGGAATTATATTTGTCAAAAGCAAATAACAAAAAAGAAAAAATATTGAAATCAAAAGTAAATCATATTTTTTGTTTCGAAACGGGAAATATTTTTGATGAAAAAAATTATAAGGAAAATAAAAAATCCAATATATTACAAAAGATAAAACTACTAAATGAAAGCCAGAAAGTGCTATTAAATGACTAATACTGTAATTTGTACAAATATCTCTTAACTCTTTTGAAATTGGAGTTGCTAAAAACAAAGCTTGAAATAACTCTTTTATTATCTTGTCTTCATGGTTTGAATCTATTTTTTCTATGATTTTATCTCTAAATTTTGCAGGTTTTTCTAGATAATCAAAATAAATAGTTTTTGTATAAAAACCTTTTAAATAGTCTAAAAATGTGATGTTAAGAGAAATTATTGCTATGTTTAAAAGGTCTGATTTAACGATATTTTCATCTTTTTTTACATCTGTAAAAAAATCAAAATTAGCAGATTTTAATCTTAAAACTTTTTTTGTTGGTTTTTCATAAATATTTAAAACTTGGCTATATTTACATAAAGGTACAAAATGCGCCACGGTTCTTAAATATAGCTTAATTTAATATATTCTAATTCTTAGAATAGCCTAGAAATAGTTTTTCCTTATATTGATACAACTTTCAACCAAAAAATCATTCCTCGTTGAAATATAGAGTTATATTTTAACTTAGGGTACTTTTGCATAAAGGTACTAAATGGTGCCAAATTACTTAAATAAAACTTAAATCTTCAATTGTGTATAATCTTTATCTTTTATATATTTTGTATCTTTTCTATCTAATTTAGTAAAATCATATTCACCATAAAAATTAATGTGACTCCAATGTATTATAGAACTTTGCTGTATAGTTTTAATTATTTCATTTTTTTCCTCTTGATTTTTTGTTTCATCAATTTTTTGAGTCAAATAAAGATAGTTCCATAAAATAATAGAATTTTGAATTAACCTTTTACAATTATTAGCAATATTTTGCTCTTCAATAGTTGCAACAGTAAACTCTGCATTCCTACCAAAAAAAACAGCTTTAGAGAATTTATTTGAGCTTTCTACTTTATTTAACTGTTTTTCAATTCTTTGTCTTAATTCAACATCATCAATATAATTTAGTAAAAAATCTGTTTTAATGATTTTTCCAAATTCTTTTATTGCAGTATATAACTGATGTTCTTTTGAATAAGATGTTAATCTTTTCAAAAGTTGAGAAGTAGAAGTTTTTTTTGATTTTATAGTAACTAAAAACATTAAAATTGAGTCCCAATTATTTTCTATATTTTCAATATTTATTTTTTGTCGTGGAGTTAAAAAGTATTTCTTTTCTATATAATCTTTTCTAGGTTTAATACTATATAGATATTGATCTCTAAAATTCTTAATTCTAGGAGCAAAAGAAAAGCCTAATAAATGTGTTAATCCAAAAATTACTTCTGAAAATCCATGAGTATCAGTAGAGTGTATATCGCTTTGAAGTTCATCATTATGTAATAGTCCATCAATAACATATCCACTTTCTCTTTCATTAACATGAATAACTGTAGAATAAAATAATCTATGAGATTCATCAATAAAAGTATAAACACTTACACCTTTTTGCGTTCCAAAATATTTAAAAGAATATCCTGCATTTGTTGATTCAACAGATGGTTTCATATTATATTTTTGGCCATCACTAGAAGTATGATTTAAATCTTTATTTGCTCTTAGTAATTTAACAATTTCGAGATTATTCATAAAATTGACTATTTTATCATTTGCTTCTAAAGTATTATCTTCTGTAAAGTACCAAGTTTTTACAGTATCAAGATGATTTGCTTGAATACCTTTTGAAATTTTCCCCATTTGTAAAAGACTAATATTACAGCCATATCCTAAAATTGATGCTAAGAGTGAATGTTCTGATGCTTTTGTTGTACTTTTAATATTATAGTGCGAAAATGCGTTTAAAAAATTTATATGCTTATTAATAGTATTTAATATTTCTATAACGGATATAAAATTATTTATAGGTAAATATTTATTAATACTATCATCTTCTTCAAATTTCTCTAAACTAGGTGTTTTTAAAGTAAAAGCACTACTAGTCTTTTTAAAATTTGTATTAATATCTTTGATTATATTCATATTAGTCTGATAATAACTATTATCTAATTTTTTAGAAATAGGGGTGATAAAATTATCAAAATTTATTAAATCTAATAAATTATGTTCTTTTAATAATTCATTTTTATTTATATCCCAAGTTTCTTTATCAATCAAATACTTCTCAAAACTTTTATATCTATATGAATATTTTAAATTTAAAGTACCGTTTTTTATATGATTTGAAACATGATAAAAAAGTAAAGCTTTGTATAAAGAAGTTCTAAATCCATCTTCATTTATTAAAATAATTTTCTCTTCATCTTCTAAAAAATCTTGTGGTGCATTTTGGAAATTATTTGATTCTTTAAAATAATTAATCGCTTTTATTATTGATTTATCAGATGTCTTTTCATCAAACTCTATAGCTTTTATAATGCCAGATAATTGTCCTTGAAGTGAGCGAGATTTTGATTCAACTAAATCAAATTTACTCTTATTTTCATTAAAAATAGATGAGTCATTGTCTTTTTTATTTAATAATTCTCTTTGTTCATTAATGTATTGTTTTATTTGATGAATTCGATTTATTGCATCTAATGTAGAATTATCTGCACAGTTATCTATATCATCTAAAATTTGTAGAATCAACTCTTTATAAGATTGAATAGTTTTATTTTTTTCTTCTACATTTTCATATACAAATTCTTTATGTTCACGAAGTAGGGAAGTTTTAAAACTTTGAACAACACTAATAAATCGGTCTATTAAATTATCATTCCTAATTAAATATTGGTAATACACAAAACACAATAAATAAAATTTATTATCAAGCTCTTCTTGTTGTAGTAATTGAGATGAACGACTTTTATTTATCCATATAGCATAGTATTGAGCTATTTTAGAAGTTATTCCAACAGAGTCTATTATATTCTTGTTTAATACAAATATTGTCTTTATCGTTTGAAAATGAGATAAACTTTTCCTAATCTTTTTTTGAGCTGTGCTATGTTCTAATCGTCTAAAGCTTCCTATTTGATATTTATTTTTAAATTTTTCATCTTTATCTAGAAATATGTCTAATTTTTTTAGACTTTCATTACTTTCAAAATTTATCAATTTTTCTATAATAGATGACTTTTGTATATTAATAGCTTCAGATATAATTTCAACAAGCATTGTATAGCTTGGAACTTCAATTTTAAGATTTCTGGATTCATTAACAAGTTCCCAAAATATTTTTCTTCTATCTTGAAATATATTTGCCATTTGGATGGCTTTTTGTTTTAGAAGTGATATTTCAATTTGAGTTGTCTCTTTAATTCCAACAATATCCCTTAAGAAAGGGTGATAACGTGCTTTTGAACGTTTAGATATTTTATTATCAAAAGCATTTAAGGAATAAGTTTTTTTAACATATTCAATATCTTCATCATAAAAATCTGTGAAAAAACTATTTCTAGCTCTTAAATATCCATATTGAAGTATCATATAGCAAAGGTTTTTTGTTTGTATTTTTTCATACAATTTATTTAATAAATTTTCATTAATATGAAAGTAATATTTTCTATCTTGTAATGAAAAAAGTGGAGGTTCATTAAATTTTTTCTCTTCTAGTTCTGTTAATATTTGTATTCTTGCCATAATATAAATTCTTTTTAATGAGATAAATTTATTTTATTCTTTTAAAACTTATAATTATTGATAAAAGAGTATATTTATTTAATAGTTTGGAAATTTAGATTTCCAATATAAAATTAATATTTATTTTGATATACTCTAACTTATATATCATCTACATAGGAAACTTATATGCGATACCCAATTGACTGTGAAAACAACTTTAGTAAAACTTATCTATTTTGGCTTAGTCGATTTATACGAAGTAAAATAACATCATTATCTAATAGACAAGTTACAGATAAAGATAGACTTGCAAAAATTATACAAGAATTAGTACGTGGTTTTGATAATGTTGAAGATTTAAAAACTTTGATTAAAGAAGTCAGAAACATTGGTTTAAATGGTGCTCATGTATATTATCTTCCTTTAGAAAAGCTTTATGTCTTTTTGATGAGATTTGGAGCCGCTTCTATGAAGGAAATTGATGAAGAGTTACTTAGTGATTTTTTAGCTAGTGAAACAGCAAATTTATCAGATGCTACAAAAAAGAACTATCGTATTGCCCTACTTGGTTTTTTTGGATATTTAGATAAACAAAATGAAGAGGAAAATGGGACTGCTTATAGATTTAATATTGAACTCAAAAACTGGGGAGGTTTAGGAGGAAAAAGTGGTAGCAAACTGCCCTCTTTTATGAATAAAGATGAAGTACAAAAGTTTATTCAAGCAATAGATGAATATCCCTTTAAAAAGCCTACTTTAGCAGCAAGAAATAGACTTATTATTAAAATAATACTTTATACTGGTATTAGAGTTAGTGAAGCTATAAATATTAAAATTAAAGATTTTACAAAAGATAGTGATGCTTATATTATTCAAGTAAGAGGAAAAGGAAATAAGCCTAGAGTTGTAATGATTAAAGAAAAAATCATTAAAAATGATTTAGCTAACTGGCACGAAAATAAATCTTGTAATGAAAATTTACTATTTTGTAATCAAAAAGGTACAAGATTAACTCAAGCCTATATAGGTAGATTGGTAGAACAAATACTTTTAAGTGTTGGATTAAGAAAAGAGAAAAATGGAGCACATATGTTAAGGCATACATTTGCAACGCTTTTGTATCAAAAAAATAGAGATTTAATACTTGTACAAGAATCTTTAGGACACGCAGACATAAATACTTCTAGAATATATACACACTTTGATAAACAAAGACTTAGTCAAACAACAGATATATTTTAATTTAAAATGAGAATAAAGATTTAGATGTTTTTTTGTGGATTCCAGCAATTTAATAGTAGTAAATATGTATATACAGTTTTGGTACAATTTATGCATATTTTACTTATAGTTATACTAACAAAGGTTTAAAATGAAAAATATGTATAGTTTTATAAGTGGTTTCTTAGTTGCTACACTTGGAGGATTAATTGGACTTGGAGGAGCAGAATTTAGACTTCCTATTTTAGTTGGTTTTTTTAGTTTCGCAACATTAAATGCAGTTATTATAAACAAAGTTGTTTCTTTAGCAGTTGTACTATTTTCATTAATATTTAGAAGTCATACCATAGGTTTTGAAGAGATAATACCTCATTCTTTTACAATAATTAATATCTTAATTGGTAGTTTATTTGGTGCTTACATTGGTGCTAATTATGCAATGAAGATAAAACAAGAATTTTTAAATAAAATTATCTTAGTTTTATTAGTAGTATTAGCATTTTCAATGCTTTTTGGACACAATTATTTAGTAGCAGGAAATCCTTTATTTGAAAATCAAATTCTTTTATTTGTTTCAGGTGTAATTGCTGGTGTACTAATTGGAATTATTGCAGCAGTATTAGGAGTAGCAGGTGGAGAATTTATAATTCCTACTTTAATACTATTATTTGGAATGGATCCAAAATTAGCAGGTAGTGTATCTTTATGTATTAGTTTACCTACTATGATAATGGCATTCTCAAGATATTCAAGAAGCGAACAATTCAAACAAATTATGAGTGAAAAGAAATTTATAATCTATATGGTTATAGGTTCATTTGTAGGAGCTTTTATTGGTTCAATATTACTTTCATATGTAAATTCTCAATATCTTACTTTATTACTAGGATGTATATTACTTATTTCTGCTTGGAAAGTTTTTAAATCAAAGGGTTAACTTAATATGAAGTAGTTTAGATATTAACTACTTCATAAATGAATTAAACAATCAATATTATCATGATGATATTTGATACTTTCGGGTTGAATTATAAAATGATTAATCCCTTTTTCTTTGAGTTCAAGCCTTATATTTTCTGAAATTGACTCAATTTCAATTAAACTTAAATTTTCATTTAAAACAATATGAGCAGAACCATAACATTCAATTGAATTTGGTCTATAAAGATGTAAATCATGAATTGATAAAATATGAGAATCACTATTTATAATTAGAGCTTCTATTTGCTTTAAATCATCAATATTTGAATCCATCAAAGAGTAAAATGATTTTTTTAGTAAAGGAAAAGTCTCTTTAATAATATAGATAGAAAATAAAATAGATAATATACTATCAATTGCCACTACACCAAAAAAGTAAATAACTACTCCACCCACAGCAACACTTAAAGATATAATTGCATCACCTAGCATGTGTAAGTAAGCTGATTTGATATTCATATCTTCATATTCATGATGAGATTCATCTTCAACATCTTCATGGTCATGATGATGTTCTATATTATTTTGTTTTAGTAAAATAGTACTATATGCATTGATAAATAAAGCAATTAATGAAGCAAAAATAACTATTGGAGCATTAATATCTGTTGGATTTAAAAATCGATTAATTGATTCAACTAAAATAAAAATCATTGTGATAATTAGAAAAAGTGAGTTAATAAATGCTGCCATTATTTCGGCTTTAATATATCCAAAAGTCATGGATTCACTTGCTTTTTTTGCTCCATAAATAATAGCAATTAAAGATACAAAAAGAGCTATAATATCACCAAGATTATGAAAAGCATCAGCTATTAATGCCATTGAACTACTATAAATTCCTGCTATTATCTCAGCAATTACAAGAGAAATATTTAAAAATATGACCTTTTGTAAAATCTGTTTTTTATCTGTTATCATTTAGTTTTTTCCTTTTTTATTTGTTCATAAATAGCCTTACTAGCATCAAGATTAAGTAAAAATATCAAAATTCCAACTATTAAATCTGGATAGTGAGAAGTAGTATAAATTGTAATAACTCCTGCTATTATCATTGCTATATTTGCTAGTGCATCATTTCTTGCACTATAAAAAGCTGTAAGTAAAAGAGAATTATTTGCTTTTTTAAATCTTGCTATTAAAAAGGCACAAAAGATATTTATAACTAATGCACCAAATGCATAACTAGAAAGTAAAACACCATCGGTTAATACTGGATTTAGAAATTGATTGATAGCAAATATCAAAGTAAATAGGGAAGGAATAAAAATCATTCCTATAAGCAAATATCCTAATTTTATTCTATTCTGTAGTGATAAATAAAGCCCAAAAAGAATTATGAAATTTGTAAAAGCATCCTCTAAGAAATCAATACTATCAGCAAATAATGAAACTGATGTAATATTTAAAGCGACAAAAAACTCCACAAAAAAATAGCCAAAATTTAAAAGTGCTACTATTAAAATAGCTCTATGTTGACTTAAATTATTAAACATTTTTATTTCCTATAAATATAATAAAAGCTCCAAGCATTGCTAAACTTGCACCTATGACATCCCATCTATTAAAACTCTCTTTTTCAACTAATACAAGCCATATTAAAGAGGCTATTATATAAATTCCACCATAAATAGCATAAACTCTTCCTGCATTTTCTACATCAATTTTTGTTAAAACATAAGCAAAAAGAATCAAAGAAACAACTCCTAATGCTATCCACCAAGGAGTTCTTTCAAGTCTAAAATATAACCAAAAAGCAAAACAGCCAAATATTTCAAAAAAAGCTGCTAAAAAAAATATTCCTAAATTACCTATCAATATATTGTCCTATTAAATTAATTTTTATATCCCTTCTCAACTTAGAACGCCAATATGTCTGTACACTTTTTCACCTTTGGTATTTAAAACTGTTTGTGTCAGAATCATTTTTCCCTATCTATGTAATTTAAGATTAAATCTTTTATAGTATAAATGATTCTTTATTTATTTCCACAACATCCACTAGGTGTATTTTCACTTGTACTACAACAAGATTCATCACCTTTTAAAAAAGCAACTATTTCTTCAACACCTAATATTTTACCTGTTGATTTAACAACTCCATCAACTACCAAAGCAGGTGTACTCATAACACCATAGTTCATAATTTTAACTACATCTTCTACTTTTATAACTTCGTGAAATCCACCAACTTTTGCAACTGCTTGTTTTGTTGCTTCTTCTAAAGCTTTGCATTTAGAGCAACCTGTTCCTAATATTTCTATTTTCATAATTTTTCCTTTTTTTTAAATTAAATTTTTATTGCCACTCTAGTTGGGCAAAAAAGTTTTGAATATTTGAATGATTCAAAGCAGTGAAATTTTCTAAATAATTAAATTTTTGAGTATTTACATGTTTTGAAACAACATCACTTTCAATACCATCTTCATAAGCTTTTTTTACATCATCCCTTAAGATTTGTAGGTATTCAAGTGAAGTTTTATATGAGTCTTTATCATACTGCTTTCCATGTCCACCTAAAAGATATTTTGCATTTAAACTTGCAAGTTTTTCTAAAGCTTCTATCCAGCCATCAATATTTGAATTTTTTGTATAGTTTAATAATCTTCCATTAAAAACTATATTTCCAGCAAATATAAAACTATCATCTTGACTAAAAACAGCTATATCGCTTTTTTCTTCACTAACAATACTTGGTTTTATAATTTTAAGAGTTTTTGAGCTTCCTTTTATTTCAAAACCATCATCAACTAATAAATCAGCTTCGATAACTTTTGTTCCCTCTACTATCTCTTTTGGTAAAGAATCTTTCATTCTATCAAACTTTGAGATATTTGCTTCTATATCTTCATTTAGAGTTTTATATCCAACAATTTTTGCACCTAAATCTTTAAAAAATGATGCACCTTGAATTCTATCATCATGGAAATTTGTCAAAACCACATGGGAAACTTTTTTGTTTGGATACTCTTTTTTTATCAAATCATTTAACTCTTTTGCAAATAAATAAGTAGCTCCTGAATCTAATAAAACTATACTATCTCCAATATTTACATAACAAACATTTGAGATAAATCCATTATTTTGTTTTGTAGGAGAGTTTAAATCGCCTATTAAACAATTTACATCTTTAGTTATTTTTATGGGTCTTAAATCATAATTATTTGCCCATAAAGTTATACTTGCAATAAGTAATAATAAACTTTTTTTCATACTCTCTCCTTTTTATAAAATTGCATTAAATACATATCCAACTAAAAGTATACCAAATCCTACTATTCCAAAAAAGATTCCAATTAATTTAATATGTAGAATTCTTTTTAAAATCATAGCTTCAGGAAGACTAAGAGCTGTTACTGCCATCATAAAACTTAATGCTGTTCCTAATAAAATTCCTTTTGCTGTAAGCACTTCAATTAATGGCATAACTCCAGCTGCATTTGAATACATTGGAATTCCCATTAAAACTGCCATTGGTACAGCATACCAAACATCACCACCCGCATATTTAGTTATAAACTCAGTAGGAACATATCCATGAATAAATGCCCCTATTCCAACACCAATAATTACATACAAATAAATCTTTTTAAATATATCAATTGTATATTCCCAAGCATCTTTAGCTCTTTGTTTTAAGAATGATTTAATTTGTACATTTTGTAATTCACCCTCAATTGGAGTAACTGGAATTAGAATATATTTCTCAATATTTGGAATTTTTCCTATAAAATATCCTCCTAAAATAGCAACAACTAAACCAAATCCAATGTAAATAGCAGCAATTTCCCATCCAAAAAGTCCAAATAACATAGCAATTGCTATTTCATTATTAAGAGGTGCAGAAATAAGGAAACTAAAAGTAATTCCAACTGGAATTCTTGCTTGCATAAATCCTAAAAAAAGCGGAATTGCAGAACATGAACAAAATGGAGTAATAATACCAAATAAAGCAGCTAATATATTTCCAGTAAATTCACTTTTTCCCTGAAGATAAACTCTTACTTTTTCTGTATTAAAATATGTTCTTAAAAAACTAACTAAAAAAATAATAGCAATTAAAAGAATAAAAATTTTAATAGTGTCATATATAAAAAAATGTAATGCACTTCCAACAGCACTATCACTATTCATTCCCCAAGTTTCATAAACTAATTTATCAACAATTTTTTCCCACCAGTCAAACATATTAACCTCCTAAATCAAATTATTTAAAAGTATAGCACAAGAAAAACAAAATATCAAGATATATTGATATATTAATTTAATTTTGCTATTATTCTATAAATTTTAACAAAGGAAAAAAATGGATAATAATTCACATATCTCAAAACTTTGGAATGTATTACCTAATAAATTATATGGTATGCCTGCTCCTGAAGAAAAAGATCTAAAAAATCTTTCTGATAAAGGAGTTAAATCAATTGTTTGTTTACTTGAAGATGATAGTAATATAGAAACTTATAATACAAATGGTTTTGAAAGCTTATGGCTTCCAGTTGCTGATAATGAAGCACCTACATTTGAACAAGTAGAAAAATTAGTAGGGTTTATTGATGAACAAAATCAAAAGAATAATCCAGTTGCTATTCATTGTCAAGGTGGAAAAGGGAGAACGGGGACTTTAATAGCTAGTTATTTAATAGCAAAAGGTACATCTTACGAAGATGCTATGAATCAAATCGAAGTTAATCAGCCAAATGCAATCAAAAAAGATTTTCAAATAAATTTTTTAAAAGAGCTTTCTAATAAAGTAAGATAAAAGTCCTAGATTTAGGACTTTTATTAATATATTTAATCTTTCACCCAAGGCTCAAGTAAAGTTTTTGAACTTAAATTCTCTTTTATCTCTTTAATATATTTTATTTCATTCAACGCTTTTTGACAAAGTAGATTATTTGAACTATTTGTTAATGCAAAACTTCTATTAATTATCCAAGCATAAGGTTTTATTCCTGCTCTTTTTAAATCCTCTTGTAAATCTTTTGCTTCGTGTGTTGGTGTAGCTTCAGGAAGAGTTACAAGTAAAATTTTAGTATATTTCGCATCTTTTATTCTTGGTAAAAGTTCAATTAACTCCTCTTCTAAAGCATCATTTTTATTTTTTAATACTTCTTTATAATAGGCTTGTGAAGCATCAAGTAAAAGTAAAGTATGTCCCGTTGGAGCAGTATCAAGTACTACAAAACTATCTTTTGCTTTCGATACAGTTTTAGCAAAGGCTTTAAATACAGCTATTTCTTCAATACATGGTGTACTTAATTCCTCTTTTAAAAGAGCCATATCTTCAGGAGATATTTTTCCTTCATTTAAAGCCACTACTTCATCTATATGCTTTTGTGTTTCTATTTTTGGGTCAATTCTCTCAATAGTTAAATTTTTATTTGTTTTTGAAACATACTCTAAATGTGAAGCTGGGTCTGTAGTTGAAAGTACAACTTTATGACCTCTTTTTGCTAATTCTAAAGCAATATTTGAAGCTATTGTAGTTTTTCCAACACCACCTTTTCCCATAGTCATGATAAGACCATTTTTATCATTTTCAAAATCATTAATCAAACTATCCCAAGAATAAGTATCTTCTAATATATCTTTTAAAGAGTCTTGTAATATTTCTGTTGCATTTTCAAACTCTTTAGGAATTGTATTGTTTATGATGTTTTCTAATGCTTCAAGTCCAACTGCACCATTTGGATAAAAACCAATAATTGTTTTTGGAAGTTTTGATATGATTTCATCAACATTCTCTAAAGCTTTATTTGATTTTTCTTCAAAACTTTTAGCGATACTATCTTCATCATTTGCTTTAAATACTCCATTTATAATTAAGTGTTGATTTTTTATTCCTTGATTTGCTAATTCTATTGACGCCTTTGAAGCTTCAATTAAAGATAATTCTTCAGCTCGTGAAACTAAAATTAAAAGTGTTTTATCTTTATTTTTAAGATTCTCTACTACATTTTCATAAAGTTTTTTATTTTCACTAAGTCCTGAAACTGCACCTAAACATGAACTTCCAGTGCTATTTTCTTCTATAAAACTATTCCAAGCACTTGGAAGTTTTAAAAGTCTTAAAGTATGTCCTGTTGGAGCAGTATCAAGTATAATATGGTCATAATTCTTTGAAATATCAATATCACCCACATATTTTGAAAACTCATTAAATCCCGCAATTTCAACTGTACAAGCACCACTTAATTGTTCTTCCATTTGCTCAATTGCAGTTTGTGGCAAAATTCCTCTAAAAGGAGCTACCATCTTTTCTTTATATTCATAAGCTGCAACAACTGGATTTATATTCATCGCTTCAAGATTTTTTACACCATTTACTATTGTTGGAGTTGAATTTAGTTTTGTATCTAATACTTCATCTAAATTTGAAGCTGGATCTGTTGAAATAAGAAGTACTTTTTTACCCTCTTTTGCTAAAGCCATGCTAATCGCACATGACATAGAAGTTTTTCCAACTCCTCCTTTTCCTGTGAAAAAAAGAAATTGTGGAATTTTTTTTATTAAATTTTTCATATTAAAACTTTGCTACAAAAGAGCCTAAGCCCATTTTAGAACTAAGTTGTGGAACACTTGGATAATCTTTTTTAAATAACAATTCATCATCTAAAAAAATCAAAGGTAAACACTCAACACCTTCTTCATTTAAAAGTCTTGTTACTTCACTATTTAATACATACTCTTGTGGATTTGTACTTAATCCAAATCTTTTTACTTCAAATATAGTTTTATCTAAAGAGTTTAAGAAATTTGATAATTGTACTAATTTTGTATCTACACTTGTTCCACAAACTCCTGTTGGACAGCACATTGCAGGGTCATATATTTTTAAAGTTTTCATACTCTTTCCTTTTAATTTTTATTATAAATATCTTACATTTTAAAACATATATAATAAAAATTTATAAGAGGTAACCCCTCTTATAAAATTATTTTAAAGCTTCAACAACTTTTGGAAGTAAAACTTCTTCTATTTCTTTATATGTAGCTTCAAAAGCTTCAAAACCTTTTCCATCTGGATCTTCAAATCCTACATGAATAACTTTAACAGCTTTTGGAAACATTGGACAAGTTTCATTTGCATGGTCACAAACAGTTACTATTAAATCATAAGCATTATCAATTACTGTATCAATTGTTTTTGAATGGTACTCTTCTTTCCAAATTCCTTTGTCTTCCAAAAGCTTTTTAGCATTTGGATTTACTCTTCCACTTGCTTTCACACCACTTGAATCTGCACTAATTCCTTCTAATTTAGCGTTTATTAAAGCTTCTGCAATAATACTTCTACAAGAATTTCCTGTACATAAAATTAAAACTTTTTTACTCATTTTTTATCCTTTTTATTAAATTAAATTTTTCAACCAACTCTCCAATTATTTGGAAAATTATCTTTTAGCTTTTCTTCTTTTACAAGTTCTATAAATTTAAGAACCTCTTCTTTTATTAAGTGATATATATCTTTTACTTTATGATACTTTTCTATTTTATCTCCTCGAACTAAACTAGGATCTGGAAAACTCTAATGTAATCTATAATTAAGTCCTGGAAATATTGGACATCTTTGAGCATTTCCTTCATCACACACAGCAATAACAAAATTAAAATTTTTACCCTGTTTAAATAAATCAAATACTGCATCAGAAGTATTATTTGAAATATCAATATTCTCTTCTCTTAGTAATATTTCTATTACTAATGGATTAATAGATGATGGTTCAAAACCTGCACTTTCAACTTCAAATAAATCTTCACCATATTTTTTTAATAATGCTTCTTCTATTTGACTTCTAGCACTATTATGAATACAAACAAATAAAACTTTTTTAGACATAAATATCCTTTTTATATTAGTGTAAGTAATACTATAAATAATACAGGAGGTGTTACAATTAAACCAAATTTACTGTATTGCCAGAAACCTATTTTTACACCTTTTTGTGATAAAACATGAAGCCATAATAAAGTAGCTAAACTACCAAATGGTGTCATTTTTGGTCCAAGATTACATCCAATAATATTTGCATAAGCTAAAGCTTGATTTGGTATATCTTGTAAAGCTATATCCATCACCATAATTGTTGGCATATTATTCATTATTGCACTTAAGAAAGCTGCAATAAATCCTGTACCAATAATTGCAATTGCATCACCTCTTGAAGCTAAATCTTTTAAAATTATTGTTAAGTAGTCTGTAAGTCCAGCATTTTTTAAACCATATACAACTATATAAAGACCTATACTAAACCAAACAACTTGCCAAGGAGCTGTTTTAATAATCTCTTTTGCATTTGCATTTTTTGAAACACTTGCAATAATTAAGAATATTAATCCTCCACCTAAAGCAAATACTGAAACTGGTAAATGATAATTATCGCCTATAAAATATCCAGCTAATAGAAGAGCTAAAAATATCCAAGAAAATTTGAATAAAGCTTTACTTTTTAAGACATCATCTGGATTCTTTAATAGAGATATATCAACATATTTTGGAATATCATTTCTTAAAATTAACCATAAAACAATAATAGAAACAATTGTACTTACAACATAAGGAATAATCATATTTGATAAATATTCCAAGAATCCAATATTAAAATAGTTAGCAGTTACTATATTTGTTAAATTTGAGAATACAAAAGGTAAAGATGCACTATCACTTATAAATCCACCTGCAAGTAAAAAAGCCAAAATTGTTTTTGCATCAAGTTTTAATATTCTCATTTTTGCTAATAAAATTGGCGTTAAAATTAAAGCTGCTCCATCATTTGCAAATAAAGCTGATACAAAACTTCCAAGAATTAATGCATAAACAAACATCAAATGTCCATTACCCTTTGAAAGTTTTGCCATTTTTATAGCACACCATTCAAAAAATCCAATTTCATCAAGCACCATTGATAAAATGATTATTCCGATAAAAGCTAAAGTAGCATCCCATACTATATTAGTTACTACCAATACATCATCTAAACTTACTACACCTAAAACTAAAGCAACTATTGCTCCAATAACTGCTGTAGTTCCTATTTGTAAGCCTTTTGGCTGCCATATTACAAATATAAGTGTAATTAAAAATATTGCACTAGCAATTAACATTCTTATCCTTTATTATATACATATATCAAGATTTATTGATATAATTTAGTTTAAAAAAATCAACTCTGACAAGACTTTTTTAATTCTGGTAAATCTATGTCAAGTGTCATAATTTCTTTTATAGCACCTTGTCTAAATTCATCAAGTGGAGTTCTTATTGAATAATAAGCCCATCTTCCAGTTCTTTCTACTTTTAAAAATCCTGCTTCTTTCAGAATTTTTAAATGTCTTGATAATCTTGATTGAATCATATCAAAAGAAGTTTCTAAATCACAAACGCAACATTCACTATGAGTATTTAAGAATTTGATTATCCTAACTCTTGTTTCATCGTTTAATGCTGAAACTGTTTTTAAAAAAATATCCATGATTACCTCTAACTCTTTTGTTAAGAAATAATAGCATAACTAAATAAATATATCAAGATGTCTTGATGTATTTATTAATACTATAATTAAATTATTCAAAAATAAATAAAAGGATATTCGTGCACATATAAAGATTTTTATTTCTATTCAAATTTAAACTATATTTAACAGATATTCCCTACTTTCTTTATAAAATTAAATATATTAAAATATAAAATCCTAAAAACTTTAAGCTTTGTTTAAAGGACTTGGCACCATTTAGTACCTTTATGCAGAAGTACCCAACTTATCATGTCATTTACTTTTTTATCAATTTTTGTAAAATCATATGTTCCATAAAAATTAATATGACTCCAGTGAACTATAGAACTATTTTTTATAGCTTCTATTATTTCATCTTTCTGTGATTGTGATTTTGCTTCTTGAAGTTTTTTGTCAATGTAAAGATAATTCCAAAGTATTACAGCATTTTGTATAAGTCTTTTACAGTTATTCGCTATATTTTGTTCTTCTTGTGTAGCAAATATAAATTCTGCATTATTTCCAAAAAATACTGCTTTTGAAAATCTATTAGCAGATTCAACTTTATTTAGTTGTTTTTCAATTCGTTGACGAAGACCAACATCATCAATATATGTAAGTAAAAAATCGGTCTTTATAATTTTACCAAACTCTTTAATTGCTGTAAAAAGTTTATGGTGTTTTGAATAAGAAGTAAGTCTTTTTAAAAGTTGTGAAGCAGTTGTTCTTCTTGATTTAATTGTAAGTATAAATCTTAAAATATCATCCCAATTTTCTTCTATAATTTCTATATTGATCTTTCTTTTTGGTAAGACTTGATAACCTAATTCCTGATAATATTTTGGAGAATTTATTCCATAAAGTTGTTGGTCTTTAAAGTTTTTTATTCTTGGAGCAAATGAAAAACCTAATAAATGTGTTAGTCCAAATATTACTTCACTAAATCCATGTGTATCAGTACTATGTATATCACTTTTTACAACATCATTGTGCATTAATCCATCTATAACATAACCACTTTCTCTTTCACTAACATTGATGACTGTAGAATAAAAGAGCTTATGACTTTCATCAATGAATGTATAAACACTTACCCCTTTTGCTGTTCCAAAATATTTAAATGAAAAACCTGCATTAGTTGAATCTATTGAAGATTTAATATTAAATTTTTGTCCATCACTTGAAGTATGATTAATATTAGAATCATTTTTAAGAATCTTAGGAAGTTCAAGAGAATCAATAAATGCAACTATCTTATCATTTGATTCTATTGTATTTTCTTCACTTAAATACCAAGTTGTTGCATTGTCTAATTGATTTTCACTAATTCCCTTTGAAATCTTTGCCATTTTAGATAAAGATATATTACAACCATAACCAACTATTGAAGCAAATAAAAGATTAGAGTCTAATTTTTGAGTTCTTACATTTTGTATTGAATAATGTTTAAATGATTCTAAAAAATCAGTTTTTATTTGAACTGAATGAAGCAAGTCAATTACTGAAATAAATTCACTTTGTGGAAAATATTTAGAAATAGTATGCTCTATTTGTTCTTCACTTTTTTCTAATTTTGGGGTAGTAAGAGAAAAGGAATTATTTGTTATTTTAAAATGAATATTAAGTTCATTCTCAATTTTTCTATTTGTCATTGAAAAGTTTAGTTCAAGTTTTTCACTAATTGGTAAAAGAAAATCTGAAAATTCTTTTAAATGCTCTATTTCATACCGTTTTAATAGGTCGTCTTTTTGCTCTTTATATTCCTCTTTAGGAATCAAATAACTTTCAAAACTTTTATATTTATAAGAATATTTCAAATTTAATATTCCTGATTTTATTCCATCGCTTATATGAATAAACAGTAATGCTTTATAAAGAGATATTTTAATTTTATCACCATCTACAATAGCCTCTTGTTCATCTTCATCTAAAAAATCTATAGGTGCATTTTTATTAATATTAGTATTATTTTTAAAATAATTTATGGCTTGAATAAGATTCTTATTTGATGATTTTTCATCAAATTCTATATGTTTAGCAATTTCTGAAAGCTTACCTTGCAAAGATAAAGAAATAGTCTCTATAAAATCAAATCTATTTAAATTTTCTGCTTCAATAATTGACTTTTGTTCTAATATATTTTTTAAATTCATTTTTTCAATTTCAACTAATGAATGCATTGCTTTTACCTTATTAGTATCATTAAAAGTTTCATCATTTAAGATGCTGCTCATATTATTTATAATTGAAAGATTTGAATTTTCTAATGATTTGATTAGAGCTTTTTTATTTGGTTCATTTTCAAAATATAAATCTTTTTGATGTCTTAATATTGAACTTTTAGCGCTTTGAATAATAGAGATAAATCTATCTATTATATTGTCATTACGAATGAAATATTGATATTTAACAAATGATAAAAGTAAGAAATGGTTATTCAATAAATCTTTTTGTGTTAATTGTGTGATTTTACTTTGTTCAAGCCATCTTGCATAGTATTGGGAAATTTTTGAAGTTATACCAATTTCATCAATAATAGGTTTTAAAATATGAAACTTTGATTTCATGTTTTTAAGATAAAAAAGAGAAATATTCATCTCTCTTTTATTTGTTGAATGTCCAAGTTTTCTATAATTTGAAAGATAATATCTATTTTTAAAATTCTCATCTTTATTTACAAACTCATCAAGAATTTTTAATCTTTTATCCTTTTGATAAGTTCTTAACAATAATAAAATATGCTTAGTTTGAAAAGTAAGAGCAGTTCCTATAATCTTTGATAAAGTAAACTGACTTGGAATTTCAATATTTAATTTTTTTGAATAATCTACTAATGAAAAGAATATTTTCTTTCTATGGGTGAAATTATTTGCTAATTCTATAGCATGATTTTGAAGTTTTAATTCAATATCATTACTATATTCATTAACTCCTAAATGAGCTTTTATAAGTTGTTTATATCTTTGTACAGTTCGTGAAGCAAAGATTGTTTTTGGATCAAAAGTAGATAATTGATATTTATCACTAATAAATTTTGTATCAATTGATGAAAATGAATTTAATTCAAAAAACATATTAGTTGCTTTGAAATAGCCAAAGATTAATGTGAAAAATATAAATGATTGATCGTTTCCAAAAGTAAGAGCTTGTTTATGAATTGAACTAGGTAGTGTAAAATAATAGTTTCTTTCTATATTATTCTCAAACTCTGGGGCTTTTTCAAACTTTTTTATTTCCAACTCAGATAGATATTCAATTCTCGCCATAAAATTATCTTCCTTTAATTATTTAAAATATAAAAGAAAATGATAACTAAATATAAAATATTTATCGAAAATTATTCTATTAATTATTTCAATTTTATTTTAATAAATCTTATTATATGATTATATGTTCATATATAAGTAATTAAGGGTAATTATGTCTATAGAATGTTGTGACCACTCCAAAGAAGTAGAAAAAATAAAAAGTATTTTAGTTTGTGATGAAACTTTATATGATGTTGCAGAGCTTTTTAAAGCTTTTGCAGATACAACAAGAATAAAAATAATTGCTGTATTAAAAGAAGAAGAATTATGTGTTGGAGCAATTAGTGAACTCATAAATGTAAGTCAATCAGCGGTATCGCATCAACTAAGAGTTTTAAAGAATTCAAAAATTGTAAAACCAAAAAGAGTTGGTAAACAAATATTTTATTCATTAGATGATGAACATATTAAAAAGATATATGATATGGGATTAGAGCATATCATTAAAGGATAATTATGAAAAGTGTAAAACTTAAGAATCTTGACTGTGCAAATTGTGCTTTAAAGATTGAAAAAAAATTAAATGAATTAGAAGAATTAAATAATGTAAGTCTAAATTTCTCAACTGCTACTTTGAGTTTTGAGAAAAATGTAAAACATGATGTATTAGAAAAAATCGAAAAAGAGATTCAAAAAATTGAGAAAGATGTAATTATTGTAAAAGATGAAGAAAGAATACAAAAAACTTTTTGGCAACTTTTAAATAAAAAACTTTTATTAATCACTATTGTTTCTATTACTTTAACTTACATCTCTTACAACTATGTAACTAATAAAGAATTCCAAATTGCTTTATATTTAGTAGCTTATCTTTTAGTTGGTTGGGATGTTGTATATAAAGCTATCAAAAACTTAATTCATGGGAAAGTTTTTGATGAACACTTTTTAATGAGTATCGCAACCATTGGGGCATTTTCTTTAAATGATTTTGTTGAAGGTATATCTGTTATGATATTTTACCAAATAGGTGAAATGTTTCAAGCAGTTGCTGTTAATAATTCAAGAGATAATATTAATGCATTACTTGATATTAAACCTGAATTTGCAAATGTTAAAGAGGGTGAAAGTATTGTTCAAAAAGCACCTGAAGATGTAAAACTAGATGATATTATTCTAATTAAAGTTGGAGAAAAAGTTCCAGTTGATGGTGTTCTTATCTCAAAAAGTTGTTCATTTGATACAAGTGCAATTACTGGAGAATTTAAACCTAAAACAATAAATGAAAATGAACAAATTTTAAGTGGATTTATCAATACTTCAAATGCTTCATATGTAAAAGCAACTTCTTTGTATAAAGACTCAACTGTTGCAAAAATTATAGAACTTATAAATAATGCATCTTCAACAAAAGCAAAAGCTGAAAAATTTATAACTAAATTTGCAGCAATTTATACTCCTATTGTAGTTATTCTTGCAGTTTTTTTAGCAGTAATACCTCCATTATTGATTGATGGAGCAATATTTAAAGATTGGTTTGAAAGAGCACTTATATTTTTAGTTATTTCATGTCCTTGCGCACTTGTAGTTTCTGTTCCTTTATCATTTTTTAGTGCAATTGGAGCAATTTCAAAAAGAGGTGTATTAGTAAAAGGTGCAAATTATATTGAAAAATTAACTGAAATTAAAAATATGGTATTTGATAAAACAGGAACTTTAACTTATGGAGTTTTTGAAGTTACTGATATTCAAAGTAAAGACCTAAGTAAAGATGAACTTTTGAAATATGCTGCATATGCAGAAAGCTTTTCAACTCATCCTATTGGAAAGTCAATTCTAAAAGCATTTGGTAAACCAATTGATTCAAAACTTATTACAAAACATGAAGAGTTAAGTGGCTTAGGTATTAGTGCAATTATTGATAATAAAGAAATTTTAATAGGAAATAAAAAACTTCTTGCCAAGTTTAATGTACAAATTGATGATATAGAAGAAAAATTAAGTGCTATTTTTATAGCTGTTGATAGTAAATTTGCTGGATATATTGTGGTAAATGATATTATTAAAATTGAAGCAAAAGATGTTATTTCTGAACTTAAAAAACTAGATATTTCTAAAACTTATATGTTAACAGGAGATAAAAAAGAGGTTGCTTTAGAGGTGGGTAATACATTAGGAATTGATGTAATAAAATATGAACTTTTACCACAAGAGAAATTAACTTATTTTGAACAAATAAAAAAAGAGACTAATCAAGTAACTGCATTTGTAGGTGATGGAATCAATGATGCTCCTACTTTGGCAAATGCTGATGTTAGTTTTGCAATGGGTGGAATGGGAAGTGATTTAGCAGTAAAATCTGCTGATATTATTCTTTTGAATGATAATATACAATCTATTGTTGATGCTATAAAAATCGCTAAAAAAACTAAAACAATTGTTTATCAAAATATTGTATTTATTATGCTTGTTAAAGTTGGTTTTTTAGCTCTTGGTGCAGGGGCAATCATTGGTATGAAAGAAGCAATTTTTGCAGATGTTGGTGTGGCTTTACTTGCTATTTTCAATTCTATGAGAATTTTAGGAACTATAAAAGACCATCTTAAAGAAAATGAAAAGAACAGTTAAAAAAATGAAAAATGAAAAGAAATTATTAATATTTCCATTAATCACTTTATCTTACATACTATTTAATATAATAGGTAAATATTTTGATTTAGAAATTTGCAAATTAGAAGGCTGTAATATTGCCAATGAGATATTAAAAATAAGTGCTTTAGAATTATATATTATATCAATAATAATTCCTATCTCTCTTTTGATTCTTATTTATGTATATAATAAAGATGGGCAAAGAAAATATTTAGATTACTATGAAATTATTTATAAAATAGTTATCACTTCTCATACCCTTATGCTATCTAACCAATATTTTATGACAAAAGAATTATGTATTACTTGTTTTATATTATATGTATTATTTGTTATTGGTTATATCTTATACAAATATCAAAATAGTACTAAGTTAGATATATATTTTATTACTTTATTAATTTCTATAATTGTTGTTTCATCTCTATTTAAATATAACTATTCAGCGAAAGATATAAATTTATTCCCCTCTAATGGATATTATTTGATTCAAGATGAAACATGTAGTTCTTGTAAAGAAATTAAATTAGAAGCAAAGAATCACGATTTCCAATTTACCTTATTAGAAATAAATCAAACAAAAGAACTAATAAGTACATTTAATATTACAAAAATACCAGTATTAATAAAATATGATGATGGAGAAATAGAAATTATCAAAAGTAAGAAAAAAATTCTTGAAAGAATTAATCAAAAAAATAATCTTAACTTAGTAAAAGAAATAGATATCATTCCTGAATCAACTAATTATTTATTTAATAATCAAATAGATTCTACATTTGCTTCTCAAGAAGAAGGTGGTTGTTCTATTAAATCAATTGAGAATAAACAAAATTGTAAATGAATGATAGGTTTAATATATAAATTATAAAGTTTTTATAGATATATTTAGGTATTAAGTAATTAACAAATTTTCTAATTTGTTTAACTTAAAAAAGATAATTTAATAGGACAACGATGATAAGTAATTTAGGAATATTTTTTTTAGCAGCTTTTTTTGAAATATTTGGCTGTTTTGCTTTTTGGTTATATTTTAGACTTGAAAGAACTCCATGGTGGATAGCTTTAGGAGTTATTTCACTAAGTATTTTTGCTTACGTTTTAACAAAAATTGATCTTGAACAAGCTGGAAGAATTTATGCAATTTACGGTGGTATTTATATTGTTGCAGCATTAATATGGCTTGTGTTGGTTGAAAAAGAAAGTTTTAATAGATGGGATGTTATAGGTGCTAGTATATCTCTATTTGGAGCTTTTATAATATTTATTGGGAATAAAAATATTTAATTTATATTTAAACTTCTTCATATAGAATTTTAAAAGCTTGGCTACATTTACATAAAGGTACTAAAAGCGACACGCATCTTAAATATAGCTTAATTTGATATGCCAAAGCTTATAGAATAGACCTATAAATCATCTTCTCTCACTTTGATACAATGTTAACTCTAAAAATCATTTCTCGTTGAAATATAAATTTATAAGTTCCACATTCTCTCCTTATTAGATTATTACCATTACACATATAAAAAATTAAAGGATAGAAAATGAAAGTTTTACAAAAAGTAATTTTGGGATTAGGTTTAGTTATTGGAAGTGTATATGCACAAGATGTATCAAATACTATTCACAGTCCAGGATATATTAAGGACTATAGAGTAATTATAAAACCTGCAACAGAATTAAAACAAGGCAATAATGATATAAATGTAAATTTTACACATAAAGGTCATTCTCATAATGATTTAAATACAAAACTAACTGTTTTGGCACCAGATAAAACTTCTATTGATTATAAAGGTGTAAATACGAAAAATAATGGAGAATATGTATTTAATGTAAATCTTCCACAAAAAGGTTCATATAATTATATTTTAACTTTTAGTCATAATGTTGGTGTAACACAAACAAAAAGAGGAAGTTTTAATTTAAATTAAATTCTTAATTTTTATAAAATACCTTCAAGAAATATTTTGAAGGTATTTTTATTAACCCTGCCTAGATATAAAATTCTTTACACATTCATTCCTCACAAATAGTAGTATCATACATATAGATTATTTTAATTAAAATACATAAAAGGAAAAATAATGAAAAAAATAAATATATTAAAAATAGGTATTAGTCTATTTTTAATAAGTACTTTGTTTACGGGGTGTTTTATGATGGGTGGAATGTTTTTTAAATAAACTAAATAATTAGATTTTTAACTATTTATAAAATTTTTCTACACATTCATTCCTTATATAAATAGTAATATCTTCAATATGAATAAAAAAGGAATTTCTTATGAATAATATGAACAGAAGAACATTTGTAAAAGGCGTTTTGGCAACAAGTATCATAGCCTCTATACCTATAAACCTGAGTGCAAATTCTAAAATATCGACTCGAAAAAAAACGATTGAATTAAGTGGAAATACATTTAATTTAAGCATTGAAAAAATAGCTGTAAATGTTACTGGTAATCCAAGTATTGCAAAAACAGTAAATGGAATGCTAAGTGGTCCTACTCTTAGATGGAAAGAAGGTGATACAGTTACAATAAATGTCACTAATAATCTTAATGAAGATACTTCTATTCATTGGCATGGAATTATTTTACCTGCTTCTATGGATGGTGTTCCTGGATTTAGCAACTTTAATGGTATTAAACCAGGAGAAACTTTTACTTATAAATTTCCAATACTTCAAAGTGGGACTTATTGGTATCATTCACACTCTGGATTTCAAGAACAAGAAGGTGTTTTTGGAGCAATTATAATTGAACCAAAAATAAAAGACCCATATGAATATGATAGAGAATATGTAATCTCATTATCAGATTGGTCAGATGAAAAACCATCTTCAGTTTACAGAAAAATTAAACTTTCTTCTTCTTATTATAACTTCAAACAACGAACAGTTGGTGATTTTATTGATGAAGTAAAAGAAAAAGGTTTCTTCGAAGCATTTAGTGAAAGAAAAATGTGGAACGAAATGAAAATGACAGATAGAGATATTTCAGATGTATCAGGATATACATATACATATTTAATGAATGGTGAGAACCCAGCTACAGGGTTTAAAGCATTATTTAAAAATGGTGAGAAAATTAGATTAAGATTTATAAATAGTGCAGCTATGACATTTTTTGATGTAAGAATTCCTGGTCTTAAAATGACAGTAGTTGCAGCGGATGGGAATAATATTCAACCAGTAACTGTTGATGAATTTAGAATAGGAGTTGCTGAAACTTATGATGTAATAGTAGAACCTGAAGTAAATAAAGCTTATTCGATTTTTGCTCAAAGTATTGATAGAAGTGGATATGCTCTTGGAGCTTTAACTTTTGATGAAAAAGTAATTGCTCAAACTCCACAAATGGATGCATTCCCAATATTAACACATGCAGATATGGGTATGGGAGGGACTAGTGATAATAATTCAGAACATGATATGTCGACTATGGAAACTCAAAAACCTGCTAAACAAGAAAGTGCTATGAAATGTGGAGCAGGAATGGATATGTCTAGTGTGGAAAAACCAAAACCTATAATGAATCATTCTATGATGGGACATGATATGTCAACTATGAATAGTAATCAGAAAAAAGAAATACCAATTACTAAACTTGAAGAATCAACAGGTGTTCAAGTAGATGCAGTAGCAATGAATCCACAATATAGACTTAGTGACCCAGGAGTAGGACTTAGAAATAATGGAAGAAGAGTTTTAACATACGCAGATTTAAAATCATTAACTCCTACAACTAATGATAAATATCCTGATAGAGAGATAATTTTAAGACTTACAGGAAATATGGAAAGATATATGTGGTCTATTAATGGTATAACTTATAAAAATGCAAAACCTTTAGAGTTTAAATATGGAGAAAGATTAAGAATAACATATATTAATGACACGATGATGAATCATCCTATGCATTTACATGGTATGTGGAGTGATTTAGAAACAGGTGATGACAATTATTTACCAAGAAAACATACAATTGTTGTACAACCAGGTTCAAAAATAAGTTTTAGAGTAAATGTAGATGCAAAAGGTTCTTGGGCTTATCATTGTCATTTACTTTATCATATGACTGATATGTTCAGAAAAGTAATAGTATCTTAAAAGGAGTTTTATTATGAAAAAATTATTATTAGCAACATCTCTATTGGGATTTATTACAACAAATAGTTTTGCAATGGAAGGTGAAGGAGATATTTTTAGAAGTTCTTTAGTTGTAGATAAACTTGAATATCAATTTAGTGATGAGAAAGCTACTAATTGGGATGTATATGGATATGCAGGTTATGATATAAATAAGATTTATATTTATTCAGAAGGTGAGAAAGTTAAAAATGAATCTGCAAATAGTGAAAACCAATTAGTTTATTCAAGAGCAATTTCTCCTTTTTGGGATGCTCAGATAGGTATTGGTTATGATAAGAATAATGAAGCTCATCAAACTTGGGGTATTATAGGATTACAAGGATTATCTCAATATTTCTTTGAAACAAGAACTACTCTTTTATTAGGTGAAGATGGAAATATGGGATTAAAAACTCAAGCTGAATACGATGCATTATTAACACAAAAGCTTATATTAACCCCAAGTATTCAATTATCTGCTTATACAAAAGATAATGAAGAAATGGGTATTGGAAGCGGATTCTCAAATATTACAATAGGTACAAGATTAAGATATGAAATTACAAGAGAATTCGCACCTTATATAGGAGTTGAATGGAATAAAAATTTAGGCAATACAAATGATATTTCATCATTAGATGAAGTATATGCAGTAGTTGGTGTGAGATTCTGGTTTTAAGAATAATTACTCCACATAGATTCCTCATAATAAAAATATAATTACGAATAAAATAAAAAAGGATTTAAAATGAAAAAGTTATCAACAGTATTATTAGGTTTAGGATTATTAGTAAGTAGTGCGTTATATGCAGCTGAAGCTAATAAATCTACAACTCAACAAGCTACTCATATGGGTGACCACATGCATGAAGGAAAAATGATGAACCATATGAATATGAATGGTATGACTGATGAAGAAATGAAAAAAATGCATGATAAAATGAATGGCATGAACGATGAAGAGATGAAAAAAAACCATGAGAAATTAGATAGTATGTCTAATGAAGAAATGAAAAAGATGCATGAAGATATGGCTAATGAAAAAACTAAAAATGGCATGAGTGATGAAGAAATGAAAAAAATGGGTCATAAATAAGAAATATGAAAAAAACATTTAAAGCAAATAACATCTCTTGTATGAGTTGTGCAAATCTTATTAAAGGTTCTTTAGAAGATAGTTTTGGAGAGATTGAAGTAAACTTGAATACTTCACCAAAAGAAGTTACTCTCGAAATTTCAACTGAAGAACAAGAAGTTACATTTAAAAAAGAGATGCAAGAACTAGGATTTGAAATAATAGACAATTAAAATATATAAGTTATTCAAGGATTAAAAATGTCAAAAGAAATCATAAAAATAAATATTTCGGGGATGACTTGTGTAAATTGTTCAAATGGAATTGAGAAAGCTGTCAATAAACTTGATGGCTTACTCTCTTCAAAAGTAAGTTTTGCTTCAAATGAAGGTGAATTTGAAATTGAAAATAAACTTTTAGATAAAGAAGCATTGTTCAATAAAATCAGAAAGCTAGGCTATGGAGTTGAAGAAGATTTAAAAGCTTTAGAAAAGTCTAAATTAATTGCTTACAATAAACTAAAGTATAATTTTTTTATAAGTATTTCACTCACAATTATAATGCTTTATTTTGTTTTATTCCCTCTTCAAAATTTGCTAAACAATCAATATATTATGTTTTCACTTGCAACCGTTATTCAATTTTATTCAGGAAGAAGATTTTATATTTTGGCTTATAAGGCTGTAAGTAATAAAAATTATGATATGAATGTTTTAGTTGCATTAGGAACTAGTGCTGCATATTTCTACTCAGTTTTTGTAGTATTTTTCCCTTCATTATTTCCTGAAAATTTAAGATTCTTATATTTTGATGGTGCTGCTGTTATAATTAGTTTTATTCTTTTAGGACGATTACTTGAAGAGCGTTCAAAAGCAAAAGCTACTGACTTTTTGAAAAAACTTATGGACTTAGCTCCATTAAATGCAACATTAATTTGTGAAGATGGTAGTTTTAAAACTGTTCTGGCTAGTGAATTAAAAGTTGGTGATAAAGTTTTAATAAAAACGGGTGAGAAAATATCTACTGATGCCGTTATAAGTAAAGGAAGTGCTGATATTGATACTTCTATGATTACAGGAGAATCAATGCCTGTATATAAAACTATCGGTGATGAAGTAATAGCAGGAACTTTAAATACAACTGGAGTTATAGAAGTTGTAGTATTAAAGCAATCAAATGATACTACTTTATCAAAGATAATTGCACTTTTAAGTACTGCACAAAGTAAAAAACTTCCAATAAGTAGATTTGCTGATAATGTCGCAAATATTTTTGTTCCAACGGTTATTATCATTTCAATTCTTACATTTTTTGCTTGGTATTTTATAGTAGGAAATGCTTTAAATGCTATTTTAGCATCTATCTCTGTTTTAGTTATTTCATGTCCTTGTGCTTTAGGTCTTGCAACTCCTATTGCAATTGTAAGCTCAGTTGGTAAAGGTGCACAAGAGGGAATATTAATAAAAAATCCTGAAATCCTTGAAATTATAAAAGATATAAAATATGCTGTATTTGATAAAACAGGAACTCTTACAAAAGGAATCATTTCAGTTAAAGATGCAGTATATGAAGAAAAATATTTAGATATTTTAGCATCACTTGAAACAAAAAGTGAACATCCCATCTCAAAAGCAGTTGTAGTTTTTGCACAAACAAAGAATATATCTTTAAATAAAGAGTTTGAAGATATACAAATCATTCCAGGCCTTGGAATTAAGGCAATATATGAAAATAAAGAAATATTGATAGGTTCTTTATCTTTTTTAGAAAAAAATAGCATTAACTTAGATAGTAAGTATTTAGATTTCTATAATACTTCATTAAATAATGGAGCAGGTGTTATTTTAGCTTCAATTGACAAAGAGTGTGTTGCTGTTTTTGCTTTAGAAGATAGTATTAAAGATGGAGCAAAAGAATTAATAGCTGATTTAAAAGCAAAAAATATCACTCCTATATTATTAACAGGGGACAATCAAATTACTGCAAATAGTGTTGCAAAAGAGCTAAATATTGATAAAGTTTATGCTCAAGTTTTACCTGATGAAAAATATAAAGTGATTATAGAGCTTCAAAAAGAAGCAAAAGTGATGTTTGTTGGCGATGGAATAAATGATTCACCATCTATTAAACAAGCAGATATTGGTATTACTTTAAATTCTGGTTCTGATATTACAAAAGATGCTGGAGATATTATCTTAATAAATAATGATTTAAAAGCAGTATCCAAAAGTATAAATTTATCTATTGAATCAATGAAAGTAATAAAACAAAATTTATTTTGGGCTTTTATTTATAATATAGGAGGCATTCCCTTAGCAGCTGGAATCTTCTATCCTATTTTCGGAGTAATGCTAACTCCTATGTATGCAGGAATTGCGATGAGCTTTTCATCTGTAACTGTTGTACTAAATTCTCTAAGATTAAAATTTAAAAAAATTTAGTGAAAGATGATTTATTCATCTCTTGCTTTTCTCCTTTAATAAACTTCCTTCTCATTAATTAATTTTTCCTAACCTTCCACATTCATTCCTTATTAGATTAATATAATTTTGTATAAAAAATCAAAGGATAAAGAATGAAAGCCGTACAAAAAGTATTATTGGGATTAGGATTAAGTTTATTTGTAAGTAGTGGATTATATGCAAGTGAAGATCATACGGGAGACCATATGCATGAAGGTAAAATGACAAACCATATGAATATGGATGGTATGACTACAAAGCAGATGCAAGATACTGAAATGAATTTATATCATCACAATATGATGATAAATGGATATTCAATAACTCTAAGTTCTGAAAAACCTTTAACTGATGGTAAAAACCATATGTTTATTAAATTAATGCAAAATAAGAAGGAAATAAAAAATGCTGATATCAGTATGAACCTTTCAATGCCTTCAATGCCAGGAATGGAATTTACGGAGCAAGTAAAAGAAAATGGGAATATAGATATTAACTTTAGTATGGCTGGAGAATGGGCATATGAACTAATTTTTAAAACGAGTGATGGGGTAATAAATAAAGTAAATGGCAGTGTAAATATAAAATGATTTATAAATCATTATTCCTATCTTCTCTAATAATATCATCAAGTTTTTCACTCGAACTTGATGATATAGTAAAAAAAGATGTAAATGAATTAGCACTTCAAAATGTTATTAAAATAGCAGTACTCAATGATTCATGGTTAAAAGGTAATGAATATTCACAAGAAGCTATAGAAGAAAGTAGTATTGCTGCTGGTACTTATGCTGATCCTAAAGTAACAATTGGTGCAGCTAATATACCAACTGATACATTTGATTTAAATCAAGAAGCTATGACTCAATTAAAAGTAGGTATTTCTCAAATGTTTCCAAGAGGAGATAGCTTAGAAATAAGACAAGAACAACTTAAATTACAAGCTAGCCAATATCCATATCAAAGAGAAGATAGAAAGGGCAAACTAACTGTACAGATTGCTCAACTTTGGTTAGAAGCATATAAAGCTCAAGAAAGTATTGCTTTAATTGAAAAAAACCGTTCTTTATTTGAACAATTAGCAGATATAGCTGAGTCAAGTTATTCTTCAGCATTTGGAAAAACAAGACAACAAGATATTATAAGAGCACAACTAGAATTAACAAAATTAGAAGACAGACTTACCTTATTAAAACAAAAAAAAGATACAGCACTATTAAGTTTATCAGAGTGGTTATCTGATTTTACAGAGGATAAGATTAATAGTGGAAATATTTTGGAAAGTTCAAATTTACTATTACCTAGAAGTTTCCCTAATATTGAAATGATTAATCCAAACTACTTCAATCTTAAAGAAGATTCGGAAAAAATATTAACTATGTTTGAGAATCATCCTTCTATAAAAAATATTGAACAGAAAATTAAAGCAACTTCTAAAAGTATTAAATTAGCAAGAGAAAATTATAAACCACAATTTTCAGTAAATACAAGTTATGCAAAAAGAGAAGATGATTTAATGGGAAGAAATAGAGCTGATTTATTTTCTGTTGGACTTACTTTGGATCTTCCCATATTTGTTAAAAATAAGCAGGATAAAGAGCTTAAAGTAGCAATGCTTAAAACAAAGTCAGTTGAAACTGAAAAGATTTTGCAATATAAAAAACTTTTTAGTTTATATGAAACTACAAAAGCAGATTTAATAAGATTAAAAGAAAGACAATCTTTATATTTAACAAAATTGTTACCACAAATGAATGAACAATCTGAGGCTTCATTAACTGCATATACAAATGATGATGGAGATTTTCCAGAAGTTGTAAGGTCAAGAATATCACAATTAAATGCACAAATTGATATATTGAATATAAATGTTGACATTCAAAAAAATATTGTTAAATATAATTATCTTTTTACAGATAATGCAGAAAATATAGTAAATAGATAAAGGAAAAAACAATGAAATTTAGTTTATTCGTAGCGGGTATTCTTTTAGGTGGAGGAATCACTTATATTGGATTAAATTCCTTGGAAAAACCTATAAATCAAAATTCTCCAAGTGAAAATAAAAATATTGAAAAAAAACCTCTTTATTGGGTAGCACCAATGGATGCAAATTATAAAAGAGATAAACCTGGAAAATCTCCTATGGGAATGGATTTAATTCCATTTTATGGTAATGAAGGGGGTGGCCCAGATGAAGGCAAAGGAACTGTAAAAATTTCACCAACAGTTGTAAATAATTTAGGTGTAAGAACTGATATAGTAAAAAGACAAGCCCTCCATTCTCAAATTAATACTGTAGGTTATGTAAATTATGATGAAGATTATTTAGTACATATCCATCCAAGAATTAGTGGATGGATAGAAAAACTTTATATAAAAGCTTCTGGTAATCCTGTAAAAAAAGGAGAACCTTTATATGATATTTATTCTCCTGAAATGGTAAATGCACAAGGAGAGTTTCTCCAAGCAATAGAACAAAAGAATGATAGATTAATAAAAGCAGCAAGAAATAGATTAAAATCTTTACAAGTACCTATTTCTGCAATAGAAGAGATTGAAAGAACAAGAAAAATTAAACAAACTATTACTTTTTATTCTAGTAAAACAGGTGTAGTAGATAATCTTCAAATTAGAGAAGGTTTCTTTGTAAAACCTGGAGTTACGATTATGTCTATTGGGACATTAAAACAAATTTGGGTAAATGCAGAAGTATTTGAACGTCAATCAGCAGAAGTAAAAATTGGAAGTCCTGTGGATATGAAACTTGATTATTTACCAGGACATGAATACAAAGGTATTGTTGATTATATTTATCCTACACTTGATACTAAAACAAGAACATTAAAAATTAGATTAAAATTTGCAAATGAAGATGAACTTTTAAAACCAGGTATGTTTGCACAAGTCACTATTCATGGACAAAATGATAAAGAAAGACTTACTGTACCAAAAGAGGCTGTTATAAGAACAGGTAATTCAAATAGAGTAGTTCTTGCATTAGGTGATGGTAGTTTTAAATCTGTAAATGTAAAAATCGGTAAACTTAATGATGAGTATGCAGAAATTCTATCAGGTTTAACTGAAGGTGAAAAAATTGTTACTTCTGCTCAATTTTTACTTGATTCAGAATCAAGTAAAACTTCAGATTTTAAACGTATGTCAAGCTTTGAAAGTAAACAAGATAATCAAACATCTGATGAGCAAAGTACAAATAAAGATCCCAATTTAAAACAATGGGTTGAAGCAAAAGTAGTAAAATTAATTGTTGAAGATAATACAATAAAAGTAACTCATAGTGCAATTCCAAACTGGAAATGGCCCTCAATGACAATGAATTTTGAAGTATCAAAAGAAATTGATTTCTCAATGTTTAAAGTAGATATGCCTATGGATATAGAAATAACTAAGACAAAAGATAATAAATATATTATTACTGATGTTCGAATGAAACATTAGAGAATGAAGGAATTATTATGATTAAATCTATAATTTATTGGTCCGTAAAGAACCGTTTTTTTGTTTTATTGGCAACAATTATGCTTGTGGGAGGTGGGCTCTTCTCCGTTAAAAATACAGCAGTTGATGCCCTTCCTGATTTATCTGATGTTCAAGTTATTATTAAAACATCTTACCCTGGACAAGCACCTCAAGTTGTGGAAGATCAAGTAACTTATCCACTTACAACTGCAATGCTTTCTGTTCCTGGTGCAGTTACAGTTCGAGGGTACTCATTTTTTGGAGATTCGTATGTTTATGTAATTTTTAATGAAAAAACTGATCTTTACTGGGCAAGAAGTAGAGTTTTAGAGTATTTAAGTCAAGTTGCATCATCACTTCCTTCAAATGCAAAAACTCAGTTAGGTCCTGATGCAACAGGTGTTGGATGGGTATATCTTTATGCCTTAACTGATAAATCTGGGAAACGTGATATTTCTCAGTTAAGAAGTTTGCAAGATTGGTTTTTAAAATACGAACTACAAACAGTTCCAGGTGTGTCTGAAGTTACAGCACTGGGTGGTATGGTTAAACAATATCAAGTAAAAATTGATCCTGATAAGTTAAGAGCATTTAATATTCCTCTTTCTCTTATTCATACCGCAATTAAAAAAGGTAATCAAGAAGTAGGAGCATCAGTTGTAGAAATGGCTGAAGCTGAGTATATGGTAAGAGTTACTGGATATTTAGAAAATAAAGAAGATATAGGAAATATTCCTCTTGGGATGAACGTAAATGGTACACCTCTTCTTTTAAAAGATATTGCTGAAATTGATGTTGGTCCTCAAATGAGAAGAGGAATTGCTGAACTTAATGGTGAAGGAGAAACAGTTGGTGGAATTGTTGTTATGCGTTATGGTGAAAATGCACAAAAAACAATTGAACTTGTAAAAGCAAAATTAGAGACTTTAAAAAAAGGTTTACCTGAAGGTGTTGAAATTGTACCTGTATATGATAGAAGTAAACTGATTGAAAGTGCAGTTGATAATCTAACATTTAAACTACTTGAAGAGTTTGGTGTTGTAGCTTTAGTTTGTATTATATTTCTTTTCCATGTTAGGTCATCCTTAGTTGCAATTGTTAGTTTACCTGTAGGAATTTTAGCAGCATTTATTGTTATGTATATGCAAGGATTAAATGCAAATATTATGTCTCTTGGAGGTATTGCTATTGCAATTGGAGCAATGATTGATGGGGCTATTGTTATGATAGAAAATATGCATAAACATATGGAGAGAACTCCCTTAACAAAAGAAAATAGATGGAGAATTGTGGCTGAATCAGCTAGTGAAGTTGGCCCAGCACTATTTTTTAGTTTATTAATCATTACTATTAGTTTTGTGCCTGTATTTACTCTTGAAGCTCAAGAAGGAAGAATGTTTGCTCCTTTAGCATTTACTAAAACTTATGCAATGGCAGCATCAGCAGCACTTGCAATTACTTTAATACCAGTGCTAATGGGATATTTTATTAGAGGAAAAGTTTTACCTGAACATAAAAATCCAATTAATAGAATGTTAACGGCTGGATATATGCCAATTTTGACAGGTGTTTTAAAATACCCTAAAATGGTTCTTTTATCATCACTTATTATTTTGGGTATCGGATTTTGGCCTTTAGATAAAATAGGGAGCGAATTTATACCACCTTTAGATGAAGGTGATTTAATGTATATGCCCACAACATATCCTGGTATTTCTATAGGAAAAGCAAGAGAACTTTTACAACAGACAGATAAACTTATAAAAACTGTACCAGAAGTTGAAACAGTATTTGGAAAAGTTGGACGTGCCGAAACAGCAACAGATCCAGCTCCACTTACAATGATTGAAACATTTATTCAACTTAAGCCTAAAAGTCAATGGAGAGAAGGGCTTACAACCGAAAGTTTAAAAAAAGAATTTGATGCGCTTGTAAAATTACCTGGAGTTACTAATGCTTGGGTTATGCCAATTAAAACAAGAATTGATATGCTTGCAACTGGAATTAAAACTCCAATTGGTATTAAAATAGCAGGCCCAGATTTAAAAGTTATAGAAAATATTGGTAAAGATTTAGAAAAAATCATAAAAGAAGTTCCTGGAACTACTTCTGTTTATTCAGAAAGAGTTGCTGGTGGAAGATATATAAAAGTTGATATTCAAAGAGAAAAAGCAGCAAGATATGGATTAGATATTTCATATTTACAGCAAATTGTTTCAACAGCAGTTGGTGGGATGAATGTATCACAAACAGTTGAAGGACTAGAGAGATATCCAATTAATTTAAGATATCCACAAGATTATAGAAGTTCACCTGAGCAATTATCTTTACTACCTATAATTACACCAAGTGGACAAAGAGTTACATTAGGTGATGTTGCTAAAGTTTATGTTGAAGATGGACCTCCTGGTATTAAGAGTGAAAATGCAAGATTAAATGGATGGGCATTTATTGATATAGATGATGTTGATATAGGAAGTTATGTTAAAAATGCACAAGCTGCAGTAAATGAAAAGTTAAAACTTCCGGCTGGTTATTCTATTGGTTGGTCAGGTCAATATGAATATATGGAAAGAGCAAAGGCAAAATTAATGTACGTTGTTCCATTGACACTAATGATTATAATCATTTTATTGTATATTAATTTCCGTAACTTTGTAGAAGTTGCAATAATTATGGGAACACTTCCTTTAGCTATGGTTGGAAGTATTTGGTTAATGTATATACAAGGGTATAACTTCTCTGTAGCAGTAGCAGTTGGATTTATTGCCCTTGCTGGTGTTGCTGTTGAAATTGGTGTTATTATGTTGGTATATTTGAATCAAGCATATAATGAAATGATTGAAAAATGTGCAGCACAAAGCATTCTTCCTAGAGAAGAAACTCTAAGACATGCGGTTCTTCATGGTGCAGGAATGAGAGTACGACCTGTTATGATGACAGCAACTGCTATTATCGCAGGTTTACTTCCTATTCTTTATGGAACAGGAACTGGATCTGAGGTAATGGGAAGAATTGCAGCTCCAATGGTTGGGGGAATGATTAGTGCTGTGATTTTGACATTATTAGTAGTTCCAGCAATTTATTTTATTTGGAAAAGAAATGACATAAATAAAGCACAAAAAGAATGCGAACTAAATCTAAATAAAGAGTAATAGTTATACTCTTTTATAAAAGCTTTCAAGTTAACTTGGAAGCTTTTTTTTAATCTGATTTTTTATTATATTTTCCACGTTGCTTGCATGTTGAATGCCTATAATATAAATATAAAAACTTAAGGATTAAAAATGTTAGATTATTTAGATAGGTTAAATCACTTTGAAATGATGTTGGTATGGTTAATATTATTATCTGTAATATTTATTATTATTTATTTTATAGATAAAAAAAATAAAGTATCTAATAAAGATATTCTAAAAAAAAGATTAGCTAAGGGAGAACTTTCCGTTGAAGAGTTTAGAACTTTAATAGATGAGTTATAAAATATATCTAATAGTTAAATAGTAGTTTTAAAAATTAAATAAAGGAAATATATTATGAAAAAAATTCTTATAGTAATAACTGTAGTTATTGGCATTGTTTTTTATCTATCAAATAAACCAATCGCTTCAATAATTGAATTTTGGCCATTATTATTACTTTTATGTCCAGTAATGCATATATTTATGCATGGTGGACACAAACATAACAAAGGTAATAATAATGAATAATTTAAATATAAAAGATCCCGTATGTGGAATGAATGTTAGTGAAACATCAAAATTTAGTACAACTAATGATAAAAAAGAATACTATTTTTGTAGTCAGAATTGTTTAAATAAGTTTGAAAGAAACCCTTCTCAATATCTTAATGAAGAAAAAAATCATGAACATTTAGAACATAATCACCTAGATGAACCTCATACTCACGAAATAATAAAACAAAATATAAAATACACATGTCCTATGCATCCAGAGATTATTCGTGATAAGCCAGGTGATTGTCCTAAATGTGGTATGGCATTAGAACCTATGGGTGTAATAGACAAGAAAGAAGAAGAAAATACTGATGAATTAGATTATATGACAAAAAGATTTTGGATAAGTACCGTTTTAGCTATTCCTTTATTTATCTTAGCGATGTTAGCTGATTTGAGTGAAAATATTTTACCATCTAGTTTATCAATGTCGACAATTCAATATATTGAATTTTTTCTTGCTACTCCTATTGTCCTTTGGGGAGGATGGAACTTTTATGTTAAAGCATATTATTCAGTAATAAACAAAAGTTTAAATATGTTCACGCTTATTGGATTAGGAGTGAGTGTTGCCTGGATATTTAGCGTTATTGCCTTGTTTCTTCCAACTCTTTTCCCTATAAATTTACAAGGGGAAGGTGGAACGGTTCCTGTATATTTTGAAGCAGCAGGTGTAATTATTACTTTAGTTTTATTAGGTCAAGTATTAGAACTTAGAGCAAGATCTAGAACAAATGTTGCAATTAAAATGTTATTAAATCTTGTTCCTTCTACTGCTATAAGAATTAATAATGATAAAACAGAAGAATTAATTGATGTAGAAGATATACAATTAAATGATAATCTTAAAATTAAACCAGGAGAAAAAATACCAGTTGATGGAATTATCATTAACGGAAAAAGTATTATTGATGAGTCAATGGTTACAGGAGAATCAATTCCTGTAGAAAAAAACCTTGATGATAAAGTTATAGGTGCAACTGTAAATGGTACAGGTGTATTTATAATGAAAGCAACAAAAATAGGTAAAGACACATTAATTTCTCAAATAATAGAAATGGTAGCTCAAGCACAAAGAAGTCGTGCTCCTATTCAAAAACTTGCAGATAGTGTTTCAGGATATTTTGTTCCTGCTGTCGTATTAATATCTTTTATAACTTATATTATTTGGTATTTTTTTGGCCCTGAACCAACCCTTGCCTTTGCAATTGTAAATGCAGTAGCAGTTTTAATTATCGCTTGTCCTTGTGCTTTAGGGTTAGCAACACCAATTTCTATTATGGTTGGTACTGGTCGTGGTGCATTAGAAGGAGTACTTATTAAGAATGCTGAAGCCTTAGAAATTATGGAGAAAATTGATACAGTTGTTGTTGATAAAACGGGCACATTAACAGTTGGAAAACCACAAGTAACTGCAATTACAAATTTAAATAATTTTAATGAAAATGAAATTTTAAAGTTTGCTGCTGCAATAGAACAAAATAGTGAACATCCTTTATCTGAAGCTATAATTAAAAAAGCAAAAGAAAATGCAATTGATATATTAGAGGTTGAGAATTTCAAATATATCACAGGAAAAGGTGTAATTGGAGAAGTTGATACTAAAATCATCGCATTAGGAAATTTAAAATTAATGCAAGATTTAAATATTAATTTAGATGATTCAGTGCAAAAAGCAAATGATTTAAGAGAAAATGGTCAAACAGTTATTTTTATAGCAATTGATAATATTTTAGCAGGACTTATATCTATTGCTGATCCAATTAAGTCTTCAACAAAAGAAGCTATTGATAACTTGCATTCTTTAGGAATTAATGTAGTAATGTTAACAGGTGATAATGAAATTACAGCCAAAGCTGTGGCAAAAAAGTTATCTATTAAACAAGTTTATTCAGATGTTTTACCTGAAGATAAATTATCAGTAATAAAAGATTTACAATCTCAAGGTAAAATTGTAGCAATGGCAGGCGATGGAATAAATGATGCACCAGCTCTTACAGCAGCAAATGTAGGAATTGCAATGGGAACAGGTACTGATATTGCAATAGAAAGTGCTGAAATAACCCTAATTAAAGGTGATCTAAATGGCATTATAAAAGCATATAAATTAAGTAAAGGTACTATGAAAAATATAAGACAAAATTTATTTTTCGCTTTTATTTATAATACAGCAGGTGTTCCAATTGCTGCGGGTATTTTATATCCTTATTTTGGCATTTTATTATCACCTATTATTGCAGCTGCTGCAATGAGTTTTAGTTCAGTTTCTGTTATATTAAATGCATTAAGACTAAAAAATATTAAATTAAAATAGAAAGGACTTTCATATGAAAGTTTCAAGTATTACAAGTAATATTAATAATTCAGATTGTATTAACAAAAATAGTACTAATAAGCAAGAAGAAAAAAATCCTGAATTTGGTTTAATGTTAGAAAAATCTGAAAATGATTTGATATATTCAGAAAATAGTATTACAGATCATAAAATAAGTGAAAATGAGATTATTTTGAATCAATATCTAGCTAATGGGATTAATTTTTTATCTAAAGATAATTAACGTTATCATTCTTGATTTGTAATTGGAATTAAATATTAATTCTAATTACAATACTATAAAATATATGAATAACTAGCTTTACAGCTAGTTATTTAAAAAGAGTATGATACTTTAATTCTAGTTTCACTATCTGCTTTTGCTCTACTGTAATCTTCAGAGCCATCAATTATTGCATGAAGTAAGTCTAATTTGAGATTTTTTGTAAATTGATAAGAACCTGTTAAGTCTATTTCTTGATCATTTGATTTATTATCTTTCATATCCGTAAATACGTATGCTGCACCTATTTTAAGTTTATCAATTTCTTTTTCTAAACTTACTTTATATGCTTTTGCATCTTTTCTATAAGAGAAGATACTTCCATAAATTTCATTACCAGTAAATGATGTATCTGCTCCATAACCTAATCCAGATTCAACATCACCAGAAGTTGTCTCACTAGTAGCTATTGCAAAATTAAAATCTTTATACTCTGCACCTACCTTTAGTGCTATAAAGTTTCCATCACTTTCATTTGTATCATATTGTGTTCCTATATATTGTCCTGACACAAAAATAGGACCAAAAGTATATGTTGCATCGAAATATTCAGATTCAAAATTATCAATAGCATTAAGATATTGAATATTTGTTGTTAGATTCTTGATAGTGTTACTCAACCCAAGGTGTTAACTGAATAAAAAAGTATCTACTAACTTGGGGTCATTCCAGGTGGAGGATATGAGCCATCTGATAAAGTTTTTTTCCAATTAATAGTTTTTTCTGCTTTTTCTCCATGACATGAGGCACAATTTTTCAGAAATACTTGTTCTCCAAGCTTAACTTGTTTTTCACTATACCATCTTCCCGTATCATTATTTCTATTTGAAAATATTATAAAAATAACTATTATAAAAAAAATTACTATTAAACTTATATATCTTTTTTTAATGGCAATTCCAAATAATAGCTTCTAAATTAAAACTTTTTATAAAAAAATTAATCAAATACATAGTCTTCCACATTCTTTCCTTATTTAATAATTATAATTACACATATAAAAAATCAAAGGATAGAAAATGAAAAGATTAACAATTACAGTTTTAGTAGCAGGTTTATTTGCAGGAAGCTTATTTGCAGCTGAAAATAACATGATGATGGGTATGGATAAAGAAAAATGTATGGCTATGCATAAATCAATGCATGAAATGAATAAAGACAATTCAGTAAAAAAAGAGTTCTCTATACAAGAAAAACATCAAGAATTTCTTAATTCTGATAATACAGGATATGGAGGTTGATTATTAATAAACCTTCATTAGTATCTTTCTTAAAAACCTTCAAGTACTAACTCTTGAAGGTTTCTTATTTTATAGAAGTTTTTAAAAAATTAATTTAAAAGTTGTACTTTCATTTAGCTCTGAATCAACTACTATTCTTATATTATAATCTTTACATATTTTACTTACAATATTTAATCCTATTCCAAAACCACCTTGTTCTGAAGTTGCTCTGTAATATCTATCGAAAATATTTTTGATTTTTTCTTCTCGAATTCCTATTCCTGTATCTTTAATAGTTAAAGTTTTATTTTTTAAAGATATATCTATTTCTCCACTTATTTTGTTATATTTAATTGAATTAGATACTAAATTATTAAAAACTCTTATAAAATCATCTTCATTGATTTTATATTCAAATTCTTCTAAATTTGTGGTAATTGTAATTCTTTTTTTAGATGCAAGTGGTTCAAAATATTTTAACTGCTCATTTATTATAGTATTCAATGAAAGTTTATTTATAATTTTTTCATGTAGATGATTTTCCAAAAATACATATGTTAAATCTTTATAAATTTCAGATACTCTTTTAGCACTTAATCTAACTCTTTCAATTTGTTTATGAGTTAAATTAGTAGATTCAGTTGACATTAAAATAGCACTTATTGGTGTATTTAGTTCATGAGTTGTATCTTTAATAAAAATATTTAATCTTTCTCTTTCATCTTTTATTGGTTTTAGAAATAATTTTGCAAGATAAAATCCAACTAAAGAAATAATAGAATAAATGAATATAAAAATAAAAATAATATTAATTGTTAATTCTTTTATCTTTTCAGATAATAAGTTTTCTTCAATTACAATATAAAATATTCCAAGATGACCCAATGTTGATTTATCAACTAATACAAAATGTTCTTCATGTTGAAGAAAATCTTTTGAAAAATCTATATTATCATCAAAATTACCAAAAATTTTCTCTTTATTCTCATTGTAAAAAGAAATCTTATACTCCTTAGTTTCTAATAATTTACTAGTATCTAAACTTGTATTTGTCATATGTGAAGATATTATTTTTGACGATAATTTTGAAATAATATTTTGCATATCTGATTTTGTCAAATCAAAATATAAATTTTTTTGATTTTGATAATATAAAAATGCTACTAGTACTATTAAAATAAACGATGAACCTAAATATAAAGATAAAAATCTTATAAATGTTGTTTTTTCACTATTTGTTAAATTTATAACCTACTCCTCTTATATTTGTAATAAATTTTTCTCCAAGAATTTTTCTCAAATTCTTTATATATGTTCTAACTGTTGATGGATTTGGAGAATCTTCATAACTCCAAACATTTGTACTTAATTCTTCAATACTTATTACTTTTTTATGATTATTTATTAAATATAATAGCATTTCACACTCTTTTCTTGCAATATGTATCTCTTTATCATTTATTTTAATAAATAAATTTAATCTATCTAAATATATATTTCGTGAAATTTCCATAATTTCATTAGGTAAAATATTAAATAACCTTTTTATATTATTTATTCTTATATCTAATTCTTTTAGTTCTATAGGCTTTTTTACATAATCATCACAACCTGATACAAACCCTTTTTCAATATCATCAACCATATTTAAAGATGTTAAAAAAATAGTAGGTGTTTTTATATCATTTTGTCTTGCACTTTTCAATAATTCAAAACCTGTAATTCCAGGTACATTAACATCAAAAAGAAATAAATCAAATTTCTCAGAGTATATCAACTCTTCTGCTTCATATCCAGTAAATGTTGATTTAACACGGTATCCTTCGTTTTCTAAGTGTTCTTGTATAATTTCATTGAGTAATATATCATCTTCAAGAAAGAGTATTTTCATAAAAATCCTTTAAAAGATTTTATCATAAAAGTTTTAAACTAATTTGTTTTTACTCATACACTCCACACACTCTTGATACAATCAAAATAAAAAAAGGATTTATTATGTTTGAGTTTATGAATATGAACATGACATTATTTCATGGTTTTTCAATGTTTATTTTTTGGGCAATATTTTTTTATTTATTTGTTTCAATTGATATAAAAGAAAAACCATCTTTATTAGATATTCTGAAAAAACGATTAGCAAAAGGTGAAATAACTCAAGAACAGTTTGAATCAATAAAAGCTACATTAAAATTAAAAGAGGAAATATAAATATGAAGAAAACTATTTTATCATTAATGTTAATTACTAGTTCAATTTTTGCAATGGAAGGTAAAACTATGACAGTTTATAAATCACCTTCTTGTGGTTGTTGTAGTGAATGGATTGATATTATGAAAAGTAAAGGTTTTGAAGTAAAAACTATTGAAACAAATGAAGTTAATACTATAAAACAAAAGGCTGGTTTACAAGCTGGACAAACATCATGTCATACAGCATTTGTTGATGGATATGTAATTGAAGGTCATGTAGACTATAGTGCAATAAAAAAAATGCTTGTTGAAAAACCAAATATTTTAGGAATTACTGTTCCTGGTATGCCAATAGGAAGTCCTGGAATGGAGCAAGGAAATACTAAACAAGCTTATAATATATTGTATGTAAATAAAGATGGTTCTACAGGTGTGTATGAATCTCATTAGAAAATAAATAGGATATTAATAAAATGAAAATACTTTTACTTGAAGATGATGTTATTCTAAATGAGATAATTGAAGAATTTTTGTTATCTTTAAATTATGAAGTAATTACTGCTTTTGATGGGAATATTGCTGAAGAGTTAATCTATGAAGAGAGTTTTGACCTTTTATTATTCGATGTTAATATTCCTAATATTACAGGATTTGAACTGTTAAAAAATATTCGTCAAAATAATATTAATATCCCTACAATATTTATAACATCAAGACATACAGCTGATGATGTAAAGATAGGATTTAACTCTGGTTGTGATGATTATATTAAAAAACCATTTGAATTAAGTGAATTAGAACTCAGAATTGAAAATATAAAAAGATTAAGACAAATTGATAATCATGGACAAATAAAAATAGATAATGACACTTTTTATAATTATGAAAAAAAAGTTATCATAAGAAATAATGAAGAGTTTAATTTATCAAAAATAGAAACAAAGATTTTAGAATATTTCTTAAAAAATAAAAATAAAACTATTTCTATAGATGAAATATCAGTAAATAATTGGGTTTATGATGAAATGCCTGAATCTACAACAATAAGAACATACATTAAAAATTTAAGAAAAAAACTTAATGATGAAACTATAACAACCCTCAAAGGAATTGGATATAGATTTAATATTAGTTAAGATTGATTATTTTATAGAAAAAAACAAATTCTAAATGTTAAAAAAGCAAGAAACAAAAAGTTAATCTAATAAGGAAAAATATGAAAAACAAATATTTGCTTCTTTTAATCTCTTTTTCATTTCTATTTATAGGTTGTGAAGAGGGGAAAAAAGCCCAAGTTATTGAACAAAAAGATATAAAAAATACCATTGAATTAAAAAAAGAAGTTGATAAAACTTATAATTTAAAAACATTTGATGGAGAAACAATAAAATTAACAGTTGATAATAATATATTAATATCAGATAAATTAGAAGATAAGCTAGTTCTTATAAATTTCTGGGCAACTTGGTGTCCTCCTTGTAAAAAAGAAATTCCTGTATTTAATGAAATTTATGAAAAATATAAAGATAATTTTATTGTTATAGGTGTTTTATATGAAAAAGACTTAGATATGAATACTTTATCTAGTTTTATAAAAGAAAATAATATAAAATTTCCAATTACTATTAGTGAGGATGAAAACTTTAGACTAGCTAAAGAACTTGGGGATGTAAAAAAAGTTCCAGAATCTTTTTTATATGGAAAAAATGGATTGTTTATTGAAAAATATACGGGAATAGTAGATGAGAAAAACCTTGTTAATCATATAAAAGATAGTTTAAAATAAAATTATTGTAGTCTTTTTATTAAAATTATTTCTTCATTAGAATTTTTAAGTTGCAGGAATCCACCTATAAAGTGTAGCTAAAGATACACCTAAATCTTTTGCCACATCTTTTGGTGGAATCCCTGATTCTAAAAGTTTCTTTGCACTTGCTAGTTTACTATCAGTCATAGTTCTTTTTCTTCCACCAACACGTCCTAACTTTTTTGCAGATTCAAGTCCAGCTTTTGTCCGCTCTACTATTAATTCTCGCTCCATTTGGGCTAAACTAGCCATTACATGAAAAAAGAATCTTCCACTTGGTGTTGATGTATCTATTGAATCAGTTAAACTTTTAAAATGAATATTTTTAGAATTAAGTTCACTTACAAGTTCAATTAAACTTTTTACACTTCTTCCTAATCTATCAAGTTTCCATACAACTAAAGTATCATTTTCTCTTAGCATTTCAAGAGCTTTTAAAAGACCTGGACGATTATCTTTTGTGCCACTTAGTTCATCTTCATAAATTCTTTCACATCCAGCTTTTTCTAAAGCATCTTTTTGTAAAGAAAGATTTTGATCAGTTGTTGAAACTCTTGCATATCCTATAAGCATTAGATTATCCTATTGAAAATTTTTACAAAGAGCTTGTATAACTAAATCATATTCTTCTTGGGTTAATTTAGCTATTTTTTCTTTGATCTTAAATTTATTTAATGTTGTAATTTGATTGATTAAAACATCTGAATCATCTATTAGATTATCTCTATTTTGAATTCTTAATCTATAAGGAAACATATCATCAAGTATATTAGAAGATATTGGTAAAATGATAACTGTATCTAAAATAGAATTTTCATCATCTTTTGAAATAATTAAAGCTTTTGCATTTTGTTCTGTAATAACTATATCTTTACAATTAAATTCATTTTTCAACTACATATCCTTCATAATAGTAAGATTGTTCTATTCCTTTGAATATTACTTCTCTATCATCTACTTTATCTGTTAGATTGGCACTTAATAAAAATCTTAGTTCCAAATCATTAATAGGACTTCTCTCCATTGATTGTAAATATAATTCTTTATCTACAAATTGCCAATTAACAACTTGTTTTAGATTTTTCTTTAGCATCATATCAAGCCAAATACGCATGGTTCTTCCATTACCTTCCATAAATGGATGAGCTATATTCATTTCAACATATTTTGCTATTATCTCTTCAAAAGTATTTTCATTCATAGTTTCTATTTTGTTTAAAATCTCTTTTAAATATAAAGAGTTAGCAAATCTAAAATTACCTTTTGAAATATTAAGAATTCTAATTTCTCCAGCAAAATCATATAATTCATCAAAAAGGAATTTATGAATTTGTTGTAATCCTTTTAAAGTTCCAACTTCAAAATTATCTATCTCTTTACTATCAAAAAGTAGATATGCTTTTTCAATACTTAATTTATCAATATTTTTCATGAGTTGTTTTCACTCTCTTTTTCAAAATCTTCATGTTGTTTTAATTTTTTAAGTTTAGCTAATTTTTCATCACGATCAATTTTATCAATCAAAGGTTTAATTTGTTTTTCATATTTAGAAGAAATGAAATATCCTAATGTAATATTTTTTCTTTTATCAACAATTTGAGCAATATCCATACTTTTTATTAATGAAGGTTTATTTTGAATATCTGTAATACCATAAATTAACATGTAATAATCCTTTATATATAATTAAAATATATAGATTATATCTTATAGATAGTTATAAACTAACTAAAATATAAAGAATAATAAATAAACTTTCTTAAAACTCATATAAATTATAACAAATTAAGAATTAGTTTTGAGAATAGTTTTTGAGAATTTAAAAGTATGATTTTATGGAATTTAGTAATTTGCTTTTTTTCATTCTTAAAAACCACCATTTATGAGAAAAGATTTTTATGATGAAAATGAGATATTTAATTTTTTATTTGGAATTTGAATATTTCTTTAAGTTTGTTGATAAAATTAGTTTTTTATTAAGTTAAGCTATATTTAAGAACCGTGGCGTATTTTGTACCTTTATGTAAATATAGCCAAACTTCTACTTTTGTTTCATAAATCTCTTCATCAATCAAATCTAAATATTTATTATATTCAATGGAAAGATTTATCAAGAAAATGAAAAGTAAAAAAAGTATTGCAAGAATTTGTTTGTTATAATATTTTATCTTAATAATCATACTAATTATTATACATAAATATGATACAATTTTCTTTTTTATAAAAGGAAGAGTTATGCAAATATTAGAAACAACATCATCATTATTAAATAATACAAATGAAAAACTTTCATCAAAAAACACTAAAAACAAAGAAGAAGACTCATTTGACTCTTTAATAAAAAAAGAAGAGAATACGGTAGAAGTTGAAAAGCAATCAACGGAAAGTTTATTTAAAGACTTAATGTCACTTCTAAAAACTGGATATACAGAGGGAGAGTTAAAAAATATTGAAGAAATATTGAGAAAATTAGCAACTTTAAGAAAGAATAATTCTTCTGGAAATAATTCTCTTTCAAATATAGAAGACCAAATTAAACAACTTCGACAAGATTTAAAATTAGCTCAACAAGAAGCTACAGGAAGAACAGTTCAAGATATAAATTTGGATGATACAAATAATTCTTTAACTTCAAATCAAGAATCAAAGCTAAATAATAATTCTATAAAGAATTTAAACAGTGCAAAAGATGGTTCAGTTTTAAAAGAAAATCAATTATTATTTGCAAGTGTTAGCGAACAATTAAAACTATTAGCTTCCTTAAATCAATCTAAAAAATAGAGAATAACTTCTCTATTTTTTCTTCCAAATACTCATTTGTGAAATTGTATGTTGGTGTTTTCTTGAAGTCTCTTTTATCACAAAAGGAACATCAATAGTATCAAGTAATTCAAATCTATCTTTTAAATTCTCTTTTAAAGTATCTAAAGTTTTCACCTCTTTATTATCTCTTACAAATCCACCTAACCAGTTCTTTTTAGGAGTATATGCTTCAAGCCAAGTGTATGGACTTAATATCACTAAAAGACCATCTTTATTTACTCTATTTGGAATATCATCTAAGAATTTTTGAGGATAATATAATCTATCAATTAAATTTGAGCAAAAAATCAAATCATAAGCTGTATACATCTCTTTTAAATTACAAGCATCACCTTGCATAAAAGTAACTCTTTCTTTGATTTCTTCAAGGTCAAAATCTTTTAATGCAACAGTTTTTTCTTCATATAAATCACCCTCAGTTGCTACTTTATAAGTTAAACTATCATATTTTTTAAGTTTTATTCCTACACTAATAAAATTAGCACTAAAATCAATTCCTAATACTTCATTGAATATTTTTCCTAATTCAAATGAACTTCGTCCAACACTACAACCCAAATCTAAGGCTTTTTCTTTTTTTATGTTTTTTAAATATGGTGCTAATACTTCAACAGAATTTTTAGGAAAATTTTTAACTCCATAAACCTCTTCACCATAATGGAATTCACAATACTGAGAAACTTGCTCATCTGTTTCATATACATTATCATTTAATTTAGTTCTATATTCATTGTCACTTTTAACATATCTAAATCCAGCATGTTGAAAAAAGTGTTTTCTAAAGGCATATCTTGCACTTCTTAAGGTTTCATTCCCTAAACTAATAAACGAACCACCTTTTATAAGTGAATGTCTATCATCAAAAGTAGGCGTTGTGAAGTCATCATATACAGGATGTGTTTCAAAGCCATCAAGCGGATACATTGGAGTTATACTCCATTGCCATACATTTCCAATTACATCATAAAAATCTCCCATAGGATATTTATCTACTGGTGTTTGATTAAAATACTTTAATCCAATATTTGCATCACACTCTTGTGCTTTTACATAATCATTTAATCTATAAAATTCATCTTCACTTGGAAGTCTTACTTCAAAACCAAGTTTTTCACTCTTATATTTACAGAAAGCTTCTGCTTCATATACATTTATATCAACTGGATAATTTAAAGGTAATTCAACTATTCTATTTATCTCTCTTAAATAATACTTCTCACCATCTTTTATCCAGAATGTTGGCATTTTTGTTTGAGTAAAGTCTAACCACTTTAATCCATCTTTGCTAAAGTAATGTAGCTTATTATAACCGCCATCTTTTACAAACTCTAAGTACTCACCATTTGATACAAGATACTTACTAGCTTCAAACTCTTTTATATATGCTTTATGAAAAGCAAACTCATTATCCCAACCATAAAACTCTGGTTTTTTATGATCTTTTTCAAGGATAACTTCTCCACCTTCAACAAAAACTAATTCATTTTGAGGATAAGTTTGGCTTCTTTCATTGTTGTACTTAAATAGTTCTTTATCATTTAAGTATTTAATATCTAGTTCTCTTAATAATACAGATGATGTTTCTATATGAATATTTTCATGCTCAATTCCCATAAGTATAATCCACATAGGAGAATTCCAATTAATTGGAATAGTAAACTCAATTGTATCAATAAGATCCAATACTAAAGCTTTTACTTCATCTCTGTAGGCTTTTGTCTCTTCGAAACTTGGCCATTGATAATTTTCATCATTTAAATCATCCCAACTCATTTCATCAACACCAATAGCAAATAAAGCTTCAAAAGTATTATTTACTCTTTTAGTTGTGATATTTGAGACATTTAGTTTATTCATAAAAAATGTAGCTGTATGTCCAAAATAAAATATCAGTGGATGTCTTAACCTATTTGGTTGTTCTAGTATGTATTTTTTATCTTTTAATAAATCAAAAAGTTTTTCATCTAGTTCATAAGTTTGTAAAAAGTATTGTTTTATCTCTGCTCTTTTTTCTTCTACTGTTCCGTTATTTAAATCTATAGTTTTCCAATTATAATTCATATTTACCTCAAATTCTTTCTCTTGTTATTTTATTCATATTTAATATATACTTGTACACATTTAAAGTCATTTCATACTTTTATAAAATTACCCGTCTATAATATCTGAAAGTTTTTTAGCCAAATCTAAAATTTCATCTTTTTCATTCAATCCATCTATAAATCTTTGTGGAATATTTTTTAATCCCACTTGAGCACCAACTAGTGCACCTGTTAATATTGACCTTGCTTGATTTTGTCCTCCGCCATTTAAAGCATGTAAAATAGCACTTTCAAAATCATTATGGAATCGTGCAGCTAAATAATAACTCGCTGGTAATATATGATAAATTGCACATGGCATTCCATACACAAGTGATACTTTCCAAGCAGGTTCTATTTTGATATCTTTATCATTTGCAGCTTGGGCAATAAATGAAGGTGATAATAGTGCATCAGGAGATGCAAATAATCCAATATTTGAAGGATCTTTTGCTCCATCTTTTGGCGGTTTTAAACCATTAGTGGTAACTGCATGAAAAGGAAGTTCACCACTTTTAACTAATTTCATTAATTTATTTGATATGTTTTCATCTAGTTTTTCACCTTGAATTAGTTGAGCTAATACTGCACCATAAGCTACAGTCATTGAACCCACGATATCATCCACTTGCGTTAAAAATGTATTATGGGAAATATTTTTTGCTAACTCTTTTGGCTTTAATGCATAGGCTACAGCAATTGCAAGTGTTCGCTCAATAGCTTCTGTTGTATCTGCTCTACTTCCAACTTTCTCCCATGGTAAGTTTTGCTCAACTCTTTGTCTATATACTTCTCTAATAGATTGTGAAGTATAACCACCTGGTCCATGGGTTGGAATTCCGTCAATTTTTGTAAATAAATCTTCATCAAGCTTTTTGCAGAAATCTTCTTCATTGTAAGCTTTTTTTTCTATGAGAGATTTAATCATAAGTTTTAAAATATATCCAGCTTGAGATTGATTCCCAGCTTTTTCATGTTCGTGGTATCTTCCTTTTTTAGGATTTGTATATGTTGTAATCCACTGCCCATAATCTTTATACTGTTCATCTAAGTCATAATACCAATGTGGGCCTAAAGCTATTGCATCACCAATAAATGCACCAACTATTGCACCTTGTGCCCTGTCTTTAATATCCATGATTATTCCTTTTAATAATACTAATTAGTAATTTATTTTAATTATACTACTAACCACTATAAGAATCAAGTCATAAAAGAGCTTATTTGAAAATATAATTTTTAAATTAATTTATCTAAAAATTCTATTTTTTTAATTTTGTTTATTTTTTCAAACTCTTGGTATATATTTAACAATTGAGTTAACTCACTTTGCCCTAAAAGTGAGATATGTTTTTCAAGTTTTTCAACAATATCATTAGTTTTTAATTTAAATAAAGATTTTGCAATATAATTTTCTATTAATACCATTCCTAATCTTTTTATTGATTTTGTTTTATCTAATATTTCTAAAGCCTCTTTTGTAAGTTCTAAAACTTCATTACATAAACTTGTATCCATTGAGGTGTATAAAATTTTATATAAAATATTTAAAGCCAAATTGTGTAAAACAATTGGCATTTCATCCCTATCACCAACTGATTGTTTTAAAACAAGCCCTAATCTTCCTAATTTTATAGATTTATCAATAGTTTTTATATTTTTCTCAACTTCTTGAATATATTTAAATCTGTAAGAAATAGACATATTTATAAAAGTCCCACCATATTCAAAAGCACCCAAAGTTGGAATTGAAAGAGATTTTTTATAATATTTTATTGCTTCATCATAGTTTTCATTCCACTCTTCTAAATTAGCCTTTATATTATAAAAGTGCCATAACCATAATGGATTATTATCTTCATTGTGTGAGAAGAGTAACTCTTCTAATTTATTTAAAGATTTAATTCCCTCATGTTTTAACTCTTCATTTCTTTGAGAAATAATAATCCAAGCGGCTTTTCTTTGAAAATATCTAACTTCAATATCAGTTGGTTTTGAATTTTTTCCTATTTCTAATGTTTTTGGTAAACTGTTATATGCAAGCTCAAATTGTCCCATTCTTTCATATAATGAACAGATATTTAAAGCATATTTATTTGGATTTATTTCATATAAATAGTTTGTTAATAAAATTGCTTGTTCAAAATGACCATTTCTTTCAAATAAAAAGATTAAATCATTCAAGGTTTCGATAGATAATTTTCTATAATAAGAGTTATTTGAACTTTCAAAAGTATTTACATCATTAAAATCAAACATAAAACCTGCAATTTCAAACCAATAAAAGTTTACTAATTCATATTGTTCTTTTTGTTTCATAGAACTTATGAATTTTTCTAAAATTTTTATAGTTCTTCTTTGATTTAAAACAATATCTTTTACATAATAATATAAAATCAAAAATGATATTGGATTTTCAAAAGTAGAGACACACTCTTCAATATGATTTCTAAGATAATATGCCAACCTTTTCTCTTCTTCACTTAAATCTTTAAAAGTTACATTTGAAGTGAAATATAGCTGTAAAGATTTTTCTTGAGCTAAAAATTTAAAGTCATCAAAACTTCTATTTATAAAATTTTGGAAACCAAAAATTAGTTGATTTTTAGAATCTTGTTCCTCTTTTATGAAATTTTTTCCACAATATTCAAAAAGTTCTAATGATATAAAACTTTTTTTGTCCCTTTGTTTTAATATGGTAGTTGAACAAAGTTGTAATAATGAGTATAATTTCTGCTCTTTTGAAGAAAGCAGAATTTCAACATCACACTTTTTAGAAATAATTTCATCTTTTATTACTTCTAAATCTAATACATTAAATTTTTTCAATCTTTTAGTTATATTTTGAACCTTATCATTTCTAATATAAAAATGAACATCATTAAATCTATTTAAAACTGTGTTTATATATATTTTCCAAAGCCAATGATTTGAATCTTCTAAGTCAAAATTATAAAGATGAACAACTACTTTTTTATCAAAATTTGAAAAACTCAATTTTAATTTTTTTAGTTTTCTAACATCTTTATTAAACCAACTTGAAATGAGATTTTTAAATTCACTTCCTTCTCCATCCAAAAGAGAAGGCATAATTAATAATCCAAGAAAAAAAATAAATACAAAACCAAAAGCTACATAATCATTAAAAACCCAAGAGAATGGTGATTGAAAAATCATTTTTTTAAGAAAATCTTCATAAATAGATACGGATAGAAATCCTAATAAAATAACAAAAACAGAAATTATTGAAATAAAAACTGTTGAAAATCTCTTCTTAAAAAAATAAAATAAAGAAGAACTTCCTGCTAAAGAATTCAAATCATTTTCAAATTTTTCAAATGAATCATTTTCACAATATGTTATATGTAACTCATTATTTTTCTTTACAATACAACTATCATCAACAGTTTTTCTTTTTGTATTACATAATTTTGAAATATGTATAAAGCAATTATTTTGATTCATCTTGTTTTTTTATTCCTTCTCTTGCAACATTATTTTGTATAGGATCTGTGAATATATATGAGCCTTCTTTTAAACTAAATGGATAGTTTTCTAAAGATTTTTTAAATCCTTTTACAAAATCATCATCATAATTATTTAAAGCCTCTTTTATAATATGGACATATTTAGCGGGAATAAAAGTATTTAAATCCCCTACTTTTGCTAATTTTTCCTCATTTGTAGTCATAAAAGCGATTAAATCACTTTTAAAATCTTTGTTTAGAATATCTTTTGATTGTATAGTTATACAACTATAATTTTTTTCTCTTAATTTTAAAATTTCTAACTCTTGAGGTGAAAGTTCAATTACAACTCCATCTAAAATAGAAGTTTCATTTTTTTGAATATTTAAGAAAACTCCATGTACCAATTCATCTTCAAATTGTATGGATTCTATTGCATTCCAAACTCTCTCATAACCTTTTATTTTTACAGGTATTAAATCATCTTGAGTTAAAACTCTTTTAAAAGATTTTTGAGCACTTGATAAGTTTATTAAAGAGCCAAATCCAAAAAGATACATATTAAACCAATTTTTCTTTACTAATTACTATTCCATCAGGATCAACATAAACATAATCTCCAGGGTTAATTTCAACACCATCAATAATTACGGGAATATTAATTTGAGCATCTTGCATAGGAATATATTTTCTAGGACAAGTACCTTTTGCAAGTAATCCTATATCAAACTCTTTTGTAGTTACTGTATCTCGTACATAACCATTTACAATAATTCCCTCATATTTATTTTCATACGCAAATTTCATTAAATTATCACCAACAACAGCATAATATTGCATATCCACATCAACAATTACAACTTTTCCAAGACCATTATTATCTTTTAAAAGTGTTGCTAAATCTCTATTATTTTTATCAAGTTTTACTGTTATTGCAACTCCTTTAAACTTCTTACTTCCCCCATAAGAGTTAAAATCAGGTCCTAAAACTTCTGTTTTTTTACTAAATACATCACATAAATCTGCTGTGAAAAATCCCATTATCAAATTCCTTTTATAAAATACATTATTATCTCATTTTAGTATTAATTTATTCTTATTTGAAAAAGCTCAATCGGGTTAATTTATACAAATAAGATATAATACACTTTTAAAGGATTAATATGAAAATTGTTTTTAATATATTTTTAGCTGTAGTTTTAGCTCTATTTTTTAGTGCTTGTAGTACAAAAAGATTAACCATAAAATCTTTATATCCTTCAAAAATTGAAAAAGATAAGATATATACCATAAGAGTTGATAGATTTTATAGGGATGATGTTAATCAAACTGCTAGCTTAGTAGATAAAATTGCAAATAAAACTATTGATAATAAAAGAGTTTTTGAATTAAGAAATAATGACTTTGGAACAGATGCTATCCTAACAGGTGAAGTTTTAAATTCATCTTTAGATATTCAAGTTTATTATAGAACAGAAGTTGATTATTCAAGATGTAGATACTACAGATATGATGAAAAAAGTAAATCAAAACAATGTATTGAGTATAGAACAAGACTAATTCCTTGTGAAAAACGAGAATATAATGTCACAACAAATATAAAACTAATAAAACCAATAACAAATAATTTAATTTTTGCAAAAACATACGACAAATCAAGTTTTGACAGTATGTGTTATGACTATCATCCTTATCCTTTTTATTCAAATACTAGTGATAAGTTTAGAGTAAACACTCAAATAGCAAATGACATTGCAAGTGATATTTTAGATGATATTTCACCACATTATGTCTATTATGATATTGAAATAATTGATGAATTAAATGAAGAAACTTTTGTTTTTTCAAAAGAACAAGAAAAAAGATTTGAAAAAGTTGTTGAGTTGATTTTAACTAAAAACCTTGATTTAGCAAAAATAGAACTTGAAAAACTAGATAATGAATTTAATGGAAAGAGTTTTGAAGTAACATATGATTTAGCATTAATTTATGAAGCATACAATCAGCTTCAACTTGCAAATGAGCTTTATAATAAAGCAAAACTTCTAACTTTGAATGTGAAATATTTAGAATTAATTAATTTTGGAATAAGCAGAACAAGTAAAAACTTAGAAGAAAAAATAAAAGCAAAATCCCAATTGCCATAGCTTACAAAATAGCTATTTAACAACTTTTAACCATTATTTTTGTATATTAAATTTTTATTATAAATATTAAAATTTTTAAAGTTAAAAGGTTAGATAAGTGTCAATGAATAAATTTAATTACACAGCTATTTCAGATGACTGTGTTAAATGTGGAAAATGTAAACCCGTTTGTACTATTTTTAATATAAATCAAGATGAAGCTACGAGTCCTAGAGGATTTATTGATTTATTAGGAGCTTATGAAAGAAATGAGCTAGAACTTGACAAAACAGCAAAAGATATATTTGAATCATGTTTTTTATGCACAAATTGTGTTGAAGTATGTCCAAATGATTTGCCAACAGACATGATAATTGAACAAGTAAGAAGCGATATTGCAAAAAAATTCGGAATTGCTTGGTATAAAAGACTATTTTTCTTTTTATTAAGACATAGAAAAACTATGGATTTCCTATCAAAATTAGGATGGATGTTCCAAACATGTGCTTTAAAGCTAGATGAAAAGAAACAATCTGCACTTCCTAGATTTTCACTTCCAATAGTAAAAAAAGGAAGAGTTTTACCCTTTGCAGATTCAAGAAGTTTTTTAAATAAATATCCAGAAAATATTTTAGCAGCGAATAAAAAAATAGAAGAAACTAAAAAAAATAAAGTTGCAATTTTCATAGGATGTATGAGTAATTATACTTACACAAACACAGGTGATTCTTTAGTTAAAATTCTAAAAAAACTTGAACTTGATATTATGATTCCCAAAAAACAACTTTGTTGTGGAGCACCTGCATATTTTACAGGTGATTTTGATACAGTTGATTATCTTGCTAAAAAAAATATCGAATATTTTGAAACTTGGATTGATGAAGTAGATGCTGTAATTATTCCAGAAGCAACATGTAGTGCTATGATAAAACAAGATTGGGAACATTACTTCCATAATCAGCCCCAATGGAAAGAAAGAGCTGCTAAATTATCTGAAAAAATATTTATGGCTACAAAATGGCTAGAAAATAGTACAGATTTAAAAAACTTACTTGCTAACAGTGGTAAAAAGTTCGATCAATTAGTAACTTACCATGATCCATGTCATGCAAAAAAAATGCAAGGTGTTTGGAAAGAACCTAGAAGTTTATTATCTCAAAATTATGTATTAACTGAAATGAGTGATTCAAATAGATGCTGTGGATTTGGTGGAGTTACTATGCAAACAGAAAAATATAGTTTTGCAAAAGCAGCAGGTGCACCAAAAGCTGCAATGATAAAAGAGACAAAAGCTCAAATTGTAAGTGCAGAATGTAGTGCCTGTAGAATGCAAATAACAAACTCATTATTCTTAGCAGATGTTGATGTTCAATTTAAAAACCCAATTGAGCTAATTGCTGAAGCATTGGAGAACTAATGGAATATTGGCAAAATATATATTCACACTTTAATCCTATCGCTTTTAATTTAGGTCCAGTTGCTGTTCATTGGTATGGGATAATGTATGCCCTTGCTTTAATTAGTGCAATATTTGTAGCAAAATGGTTTATAAAACATGATAAATTACCAATTTCAAATGAACTATTTGATTCATATATTTGGTGGGCAGAGATTGGAGTAATTTTAGGTGCAAGATTAGGATATGTTCTCTTTTATGATACTCATACTAGTTATTATTTGACTCACCCTTGGCAAATATTTAATCCATACATAGATGGAGTTTATGCAGGAATTTCAGGAATGAGTTATCATGGAGCATTTTTTGGTTTTATTATTGCTTCATATCTGTTTTGCAGAAAAAATAAAATCTCTTTTTGGTTTATAACAGATATTGCCGTACTGGGTATTTCAGCAGCTTATGTTTTTGGAAGATTCGGAAACTTCTTTAATCAAGAATTAGTTGGACGAGCAACAGATGTTTCTTGGGGAATTTATGTAGGACAAGTTTTAAGACATCCTTCTCAAATATATGAAGCCATTCTTGAGGGGTTAATGGTTTTTGTAATTTTAGTTTATCTAAGAAAAAGAAAAACTTTTGATGGACAATTAGCTTTAATGTATGGAATGTTGTATTCAACAGCCAGAATAATAGCAGAGTTCTTTAGACAACCAGATATTCAATTAGGATTTATTTATAGTAATTGGCTTACAATGGGTATTTTACAATCATTAATAGTTTTTGGAATTTGTATAGTAGTTTATATGAAAATAAAAAAATAAGTAGTTAAATTTAACTACTTATTTTTATCTCTTTAGTATATCCAGCATCAATTGCAAGTTCGGCAATTTTGTTTCTTAATAAATCTAGTCTCCAACCATGCCTACTTGCAAAATTCTCTATTTCAGCATCTCTTTGTTCTGGTGTACAAAATACAAAAATTCTTTTTAAAAAAGGTTTTGGTACCTGTATAGCTATTAATTGAAAATAATTCTCTTTACAGCTTCTAGAGCAAAAAGCCTTACTCATAGCAATCTTTTTTTTGCAGAAAGGACAATGCGACATTATTTATTACCTTTGATTATTAGTTTATAGAACTTAGCATTAGTAATATCCTGAAGAAATTTTGGTTCAATATCATGCAAAGCTACTATTTCAATAACTTTACCATCCATTAACCAAGCTCGTCCCGTATCTTCTATAACTTGACTCTCAAATAATTGGATTAATTCTTCTTTGGAAACAATCAGTTCTTCCATATTATAACTTTTTTATTTAGATTTTGCAAATCAATATAATTAATTTGACTTAAGAATATCTATTGTATAGCCCTTGTTAGAGTGGTTTTTGATAATTTCATAATATGTTTTTTGTCTAATTTTATTAACTATATTTCTCATAGTATAAATAGACATATCTTTACCTTTCCAAACAACATCTTTTATTATATCATAATCAGTGATATCATTTCGCTTAGTAATTAATAATTTTAAAAAAGATTTTTCTAATCTTGTAAAATCAATTAGAATTCCACCTGATTTAAAGAACTGATCTCTATACTCATCAAAATAGATTCCATTTTCAAATTCTATTTTATCACCTCTTTTTGTTTGATTTAAACACATAATAACTGCTAATTTTAAATCTTTTGCTCTCAATGGTTTTGATAAAAATGTATATGCACCAGAATTAATTGCTGTAACTATGTTTTCATTATTATCTGAATCCGAAACAACAATTTTTGGTAATGAAGGAGCTAATGCTGATAACTCAGAACAAAGTTCTGAAAAAGAGATACCAACTGTATCTGCATCAATAATAGCCATATCATAATTATTTGAACACGCAAGTGTTAAGGCATCTTTTAAATTTGATGTAACTTTTAATTCTTTAAAGTAATCATCAAATTCATTTCCAATTGATTCATTTATCTTTTCATCACTACTTATAAAAAGTAGTTTTGCGTTGTAAAGTTTTCTAATATTTTTCACTGTTTTTAACATAATAGTTCTCTTTAATAATATTTTGGTTTAAAATATAATAATAACTAAAATTTTAAAATTTGTCAAAGCAAATTATAAAAATATTAATTTTTTTTATAAATTTAAATTTACTTCAATTCTTGCCATGAATTTCCAATAGATACTGATACTTTTAATGGTATATTTAATTTATACACATTTTCCATTATTTCTTTTAAATCTTTAGTTATTTCTTGTACAAATTCTTCTTTAACTTCAAATATAAGTTCATCATGGATTTGTAATAGCATTCTCATGTTATTATTATTTTTATATTTTTCATATATTTTAACCATTGATAATTTAATTAAATCAGCTGCACTTCCTTGAAACAATGTATTAACTGCTTCTCTTAAATATGCAGCTTTAATCATTGCATTTGCAGAGTCAAAATCAAACAACCTTTTTCTATTTAATAATGTTTTTATGTAGCCATTTACATGGGCAAAATCTTCTATTGATTTTAGATAATCTTTTACACTTTTAAATGCTTCAAAATATGAATCTATATAAAGTTTTGCTTCTTTTGATGGAATTCCTAAAGTATCACCTAGCTTTTTACTTCCCATTCCATACAATAATCCAAAGTTTATAGATTTTGCAATTGATCTTCTCTCTTTTGCTTGTTCTTGCCCGAAAATTTTAACTGCTGTTTGGTAGTGAATATCTAAATCATTTCTAAAAGCATCAACTAAAGCCTCATCACCGCTAAAGTGAGCTAACAATCTTAGTTCTATTTGAGAGTAATCAATTCCCACAAGTTTATATCCATCTTTTGGAATAAAGGCTTCTCTAATTTTTGAACCACTTCCAGCTCGAACTGGAATATTTTGTAAATTTGGATTTTTTGAACTTAATCTTCCTGTTGCTGTTCCTGTATGTAAAAATGAAGTATGAATTCTATTATCTGTATTTTTTAATCCAAGATCTAATAATGGCTCAATATAAGTTGATTGAAGCTTATAAGCTTCTCTGTATTTTAATAAAAGAGGAATTACATCATGTTCATCTACTAAACCACTTAAAACAGCTTCATCTGTACTATAACCTGTTTTTGTTTTTTTAGATGTTGCAAGCCCTAATGTTTCAAATAGAACAACTCCTAGTTGCTTTGGAGAGTTAATATTAAACTCAACACCTGCAACTTGATAGATATTTGAAGTTAGTTCTTGAATATATTTATTGTTTGTACCTTTTAACTCTTGCAGTAAATTAACATCAACTTTTATTCCATTATTTTCCATGTCAGCTAAAACATAAATAAATTCAAACTCTAAATCAAAGGCAAGTTTTAGTAAATCTGCATCTTCTTTTTCTTTGAAAATTTCTAATTGTTTATTAAATAGTTTAAGTGTCATCAAGGCATCTTCTGCTGCATATTCACAAGCTTTATATACATCAACATTTGAGAAATTTTCACCTTTTTTTACAACATCTTTAAATGAAATCATTTTATGATTAAAATATTTATCAACTTGATAATCGAGTCCAACTTTTTCATTTGTATTTAAAAGCCATGATAAAATCATTGTATCTGCGTATAGTTTTAACTCTATATCAAAATTGTGTCTAATAACTGCATAATCGTATTTAAAATTTTGTAATACTAATTTATGTCTATTTAATTGTGTAATTGCTTGTCGTGCAGCATCTTTTGAAATTTGCTCAGGAGCTCCTAAATATGAGTGAGCAATAGGAACATAATAAGCTTTATTTTTTTCATAGGCAAATGAAAAACCAACAATTTGAGCTTTTTGTGTATCAATATCTGTGGTTTCTGTGTCAAAAGCAACTATTGCATCCCTTGGAATCGTATTTATAGCTAGGGATAATTTATTTTCATCATTTAATAGAACATACTCAATATTATCGTTTTTTTCAATCTCTTTTGGAATTTCTGTTTTATAAGACATCCCATTTTTGTTTATTCTATCAAGAACTTTTGCCATATCGTATTGATGTAAAATATCGCTTATTTTCAATATTGGATTTTCAGAAGGTAATAAAAAATTATTCAAATCATCAATTACATGACAATCTCTTGATAAAGTAACAAGCTGTTTTGAAAGAAAAGCCATTTCACGACTATCTTCAAGTAATGTTTTCCATCTTTTTTTCTCAATATTTTCTAAATTTGCATATATATTTTCTAAAGTTCCAAACTGTTGAATTAAAGCTTCTGCTGTTTTTGCTCCAATTCCTTTTACTCCAGGAATATTATCAGCACTATCCCCTAAAAGTGATTGATAATCTGTGAATTGAGAAGGGTGAACTCCGTATTTTTCTAAACATTTTGCTTCATTTATTACAACTCTTTTAGTTGGGTCAAATAAATAGATTGTATCATCTTCGATTAATTGGTATAAATCTTTATCATGGGATACAATTCGAACTTCTAAACCTTTTAATTTTGCATCATGTGCAATTGATGCAACAATATCATCTGCTTCAAAACCTGTTCTAATTGCTGTTTTAAATCCCATTAATTCAATCCATGAAATAGCTATTGGAAGTTGTTTTAATAAATCTTCTGGAACATCAGGTCTTTGAGCTTTATAATTGTCATAAAGGTCATTTCTAAAAGTATTTCCCTTTGCATCAAGTGCAAAAACTATATAATCTGTTTGGAAATCTTTTCCAATATTTGCTATAAAATTTATAAAACCTGTTAATAAACCTGTTGGGAAACCCTCTTTTGATTTTAATGGTGGAAGGGCAAAATAACTTCTAAATAAAAATCCAAATGTATCAATTACTGTAATTGTTTTTTTCATAAATTTCTCTTTCATATACTTGTTTAAAGATTTTATATTATAATAATGTCACTAAAAATAAGGTTTTACAACAGAAGGAAGATAAATGATAATTATACCTGCAAGATTAAATTCTAGTAGATTTGCAAATAAAATTTTAGTTGATATTTTAGGATTACCAATGGTAATTAGAACTGCTAAACAAGTAAGTAGCTTGGATAAAGTAGTAATTGCTACAGATTCACAAGAAGTTATAGATTTAGCTTCAAAATATGGTTTTGATGCAGTCCTAACTTCAAGTTCACACAATAGTGGAACTGATAGAATAAATGAAGCTGTAAATATATTAAATTTAAGTGAAGATGAGATAATTGTAAATGTTCAAGGTGATGAGCCATTTATTGAAGTTGAAGTTGTAGAGGCTGTAATAAATAGAGTAAAACAAATAAAAGAAAATAATGAAGATATTATGATTACTTCATGTTACAAAGAGATTAGTTCAGAATTAGCAGATGATCCAAATCATGTAAAAGTTGTTTTAGATGAAGATTCTAATGCTATTTATTTTTCAAGAGCAAAAGTACCATATCATAGAGATCATCACGAGGTGTCAAACTACAGCGGCCATTTAGGAATTTATGGATTTACTAAAAAATCATTAAATGCTTTTTGTAAATTAAATCCATCAAAATTAGAAAATATAGAAAAACTTGAGCAATTAAGAGCAATAGATAATGGACATAAAATTGCAATGGTAAAAGTTACTTCTAAATCTTTTGGTATTGATACTCAAGCAGATTTAGATAATGCAATAAGAATTTTTGGAAAATAATTTTTTTAACTTTATAAAATATATCAAAATATATTCAGTAAAGTGATTTAAAAGTAATTTTATGGAAAACTAAAATTTAAAATAATAAATTAAGGTAGTTAATGCGTTTTGATGTAATGATAATAAGTGATGAACAAGAACACTTTAAGAATTTCAAACAATATGCTTCAAAAATAATAAAAAATATAAATATCACTCTCTCTTTTGAGTGTGATGATGTTAATGATGCTCTTGAATACAGTGATTTACTTGTAATTGATATAAATGTTCATAATTATTTTAATCCACTAGAAATGTATTTAGAAAAAAATATTCATACAATTTTTTTAGTTGATAATGACATTCATCTTGAAAAATATTCAATAATTAAAGAAGAAAATATTTTATATAAACCTTTAGATTTTGATAAATTAATATTAAAAATAAAATATTATACAAATTTAGTTGATACAAGTAGTGTATTAAAAAAAGAAGAAGAGTTTTCAAATTCAATAATAAATAATATTGACTACCCTATTTTTTCATTAGCTAATGAAAAAGTAATTTTTTCCAATGATCACTTCTTTAAACTTTTAAATTGTTCTTCTTTAGAAGAAATCAATACTAAATATAAAAATATTACTGATATATTTGAAATTGAAGATGGTTGTATTACTAATATTGATAATAAAATATTTGAAGAATGTGAAAATAAAAATATAAAAGTTTGTATTAAAAACAATACTAATACTAAAAAATATTTTTCTTTACAAAAAATACTTCTTACACATAATAATACTTCTATTATTATCTTACATGACATTAGTCATGAAATTGAACATAAACATGAGTTATATAAGCTTTTATACACAGATAATTTAACAAAATTTCCTAATAGAGCTAAATTAATTGAAGAATTACAATCAAATAATTTACGATTAGAAGCAGTCTGTCTTTTAAATATCAACTCATTTAAAGAAGTAAATGATTTTTTTGGTCATAAAGTTGGTGATTCAATATTGATTGATGTTTCAAAATTAATTCACGATAAAATTAAAGAAGAAGGAAATCATATAAAACTCTATAAATTCCCTTCTGATAATTATTGTATAACTAATACAAAAGATTGCCAAGAGAGTTTTATTGAGTTAATAAAAAATATAGTAGAATCAGTTTATAAAAAAGTATTTGTATTTGAGTTATATGAAATTGATATTAGAATAACAGCTGGTGTATCATTTTCCAATAAAAACAATAAATTAATTACCGCAGATATTGCGTTACAATCAGCAAAAAAGGACCATAAAGATTATCTTGTTTTTTATGATGAATTAGATAAATTTCAAGAATATGAAAATAACATGCTTTGGACAAAAAAATTAAAATCTGCATTTATAAATGACAATATTGAAGTATATTTTCAGCCACTTGTAAATAATAGAACTTTAAAAGTTGATAAATATGAGTGTTTAGTGAGATTAATAGATGAAGACGGGAAAGTTATAGCACCCTATTTCTTTTTAGATATTTCAAAAAAATCTAATCAATATACAAAACTTACAAAAATTGTTTTAGAAAAATCATTTCAAAAATTTGAACATTTACCCTTTGAATTTTCTGTAAATATCTCTTATGAAGATATTGAAAATCCAGAATTTTTGGACTTTGTAAAAGAGTTATTAAAAAAATATAATGTACAAAATAGAGCAGTATTTGAGATTTTAGAAGATGAGAGTATAAAAAATTATAATCTTTTAATCTCTTTTGTAGATGAGGTAAAATCTTTAGGCTGCAAAGTTGCAATAGATGACTTTGGAAGTGGATATTCTAATTTTGAGCATCTTTTAAAAATGAATATTGATTATCTGAAAATTGATGCTTCACTTATTAAAAATATTGCAATTAATGAAAATTCTTATAAGATTACTAAAACAATAATAGAATTTGCAAAAAATTTAAATTTGAAAACTATTGCTGAGTTTGTTGAAAATGAAGAGATATTTAATATAGTAAGAAAACTAGGTGCAGATTATTCTCAAGGATATTTTTTCTCTGCTCCAATGTCAGTACCTAATGTGATGGAATATAATGAAACTGGAGATAAAAATGATGAATAAAGAGATTTTAAAAACTATCTCTGTTTTATATGTAGAAGATGAAAATGATGTTAGAGAATTTACTTCAAAGTTATTAAGTTCTTTATTAAGAAAAGTATATGTAGCAAGTGATGGACTTGAGGGTTTAGAAATTTTTAAAGAAAATAAAGATGATATTGATTTAATAGTTTCAGATATAAATATGCCTAAAATGGATGGTTTATCTATGTGTGAAGCTATAAAAAAAATAAATAATGACATACCTCTTGTAATTACAAGTGCACATAATGATACTAATTTTTTCAAAAAATCAATTGAAATTGGAGTTAGTACATATGCTATGAAACCTATTGATTTATATCAATTAATAGAAAGTATTATAAAAGCTATGGAACCAATCGTTTTAAAAAAGAAACTAATTGAATTAAATCTGTCATTAGAAAGTAAGATAGAACAAGAAATTTCTAAAATAAAATCTATTTTAGATGCGCAAGATAATATTATAATTGTTACAAACAAAGAAAAAATCACAAATGTAAACAAAAAATTTCTTGATTTCTTCGGAATATCAGACTTTGATAAGTTTGTAAATGGTGAAAAAAATATTTTTGATTTCTTTGAAGAAGAGTTTGGATTTATTACTAAAGAGAAAATAATTGAACAAGATTCTTGGATAAGTTATATAAGAAATTTACATGAAATAGATAGAATTGTTAAAATAAAAAGTTCTTTAGATGAAGAGAAAATTTTTGCAATTAATGTTGATTATTATGAAAATAAAGAAGATTATTATGTGTTTTCATTAACTGATATAACAAAATTAAAAGAAAAAGCTAATTTATTAGAATACCAAGCAAGCCATGATAAATTAACAGGATTATTTAATAGAAATAGATTTGATGAAATTTATACAAAAGAGATAAAAAGAGCACGAAGATATAATAATGATTTATCAATAATTATGTTTGATATTGATGATTTTAAATTAGTTAATGATAACTATGGTCATCAAACAGGAGATGAAGTTTTAAAAGAAATTTCAAAAATCACTTTAAACAACGTTAGAGAACAAGATATAAATGTAAGATGGGGAGGAGAAGAATTTTTAATACTTTTACCTCAAACAAATTTAGAAGGAGCAAGTGCTGTTGCTTCAAAAATCAGAATAGCTATAAGTGAACATATCTTTACAAGTCACAATTTAAATATAACATCTAGTTTTGGAGTTTCTCAATTTTTAGAAGATGATGATGAAACTAAATTTATTTCAAAATGTGATAAACTTCTATATGAAGCAAAAAAAACAGGGAAAAATAAAGTAGTTTCATAAAACTACTTTATTTGACTAAAAGTTAAAATCTTCACCTAAATAGTGCTCTCGTACTTTAACATCGTTTCTAATCTCTTCACTTGTTCCACTAGCTAATAAAGTTCCAGATTTCATAACATATGCTCTATCACAAATTTGTAAAGTTTCTCTTACATTATGATCTGTTATTAAAACTCCAATATTTATTTTAGTTAATTGATGAATTATTTCTTGAATATCTTTTACAGCAATTGGATCAACTCCTGCAAATGGCTCATCAAGAAGTAAAAATTTTGGTTGAGAAATTAAAGCCCGTGCAATTTCAGTTCTTCTTCTCTCTCCACCCGATAGGGAAACCCCTTGTCTTTGACGAATTGGTTCAATATTAAAAAGTTCAAGTAACTCTTCTACTCTTCTAATTTGTTCTTCTTTATCATCTGTAATAATTTGAGCTGCAAGCATTAGATTATCTTCAACAGATAAATCTTTAAAAATAGATGATTCTTGTGGTAAATAACCAATTCCTTTTAAAGCTCTTTTATGTAAAGGTAAGGCTGTAATATCTTCTTCATCAAAAAAAACATTTCCTGCTGTTGGTTTTACTAAACCACAAACAGTATAAAATGTAGTTGTTTTTCCAGCACCATTTGGACCTAATAATCCAACTATTTCCCCTGATTTCACTTCAAGTGAAATACCATGAAGTATTTGAGTTTTTTTGATAGTTTTTGTTATATCTTTTATATGTAGTTTATGCATTTATTTTATATAGCCTTCTATTATCTTTTTTTTCTATTTCAAGTAAAATCACTTTATATCCATAATCATTAAGAATTTCTTCAAGTTTTTCATCACCCCACTCTACAAAGTGAACACCTTTTTTTTCAAACTCTTCAAGCATTCCTAATGATATAAATTCACCTAAAGTTTTATTATAAACATCATAATGAAAAATATCATTTGAATAAATAGCTTGTAATGAAAAAGTAGGAGATGTAACTAAGTCATTTAAACCCAAAGCTTTTACATAATTTTTAACAAGAGTTGTTTTACCACTTGCTAAATCACCTCTTAAAATGATTATACTATCTTCATTATTTATACTATTAATCAACTCTTTTACTAAAATATCAAGTTGATTTAATTCTAATTCAAACTCTTTTTGCAAAAAAAAATCCTAACTTAATTGATTAGAAACTTTTATAATTTGTTCTAATTTTTCTTTTGCTGCACCACTGATTATGGCTTCTCTTGCCATATCAATACCATCTTTAAAATCTCTTGCTTTTTCATCAATAATTAAGGCTGCTGCTGTATTTAATAAAACAATATCAAGTTTTGCACCAACTATTTTTTTTGATAAAATATCTCTTGTAAGTTTTGCATTATACTCAGGACCTTCACCAATAATATCGTCTTTAGAAGCAATTGGAATACCATAGTTTTCTGGATTTATTTCAATATCTGTAATTTTCCCATTTATTAAAAGTGTTGCATAAGTTATATCTGAAACTGAAATCTCATCCATTCCATCATTTGATGACAAAATCATCGCTCTTTTTGTATCAAGCATATCAAGAGCAGCTGCAATTCTATTTATATAATCTTTATCAAATACTCCAATTACTTGTTTTGTAACACCTGCTGGATTACATAAAGGGCCTAAAATATTCATAATAGTTCTATGTGGAATTGTTTTTCTAACTGGTGTAATATATTTCATTGCAGGATGATGATTATTGGCAAACATAAAAGCGAAACCTGTATCTTCTAACATTTTAGCAGTGCTTTGTAAATCTAAATTAAGATTAATTCCCAAAACTTCAAGCATATCAGCACTTCCAGATTTACTTGTAACACTTCTATTTCCATGTTTTGCAACATAACATCCACAAGCTGCTAATAAGATAGAAACTGTACTTGAAATATTAAAACTATAACTTTTATCTCCACCCGTTCCCACAACATCAATAGCTTTTTCTCTTAAGTCTTCATGAATTGGAAGAGGAATATAATGATCTCTCATAGCACTTGCTGCGCCTGCAATCTCAGCTGCTGTTTCGCCTCTTTCGTAAAGTTCAAGTAAATATTCTCTTATTTCTTCTTGAGATAATCTGTTTTCAAAAATATCATCAAATTTTAATTTAGCTGCATTAAACATTTAGTCGATCCTTTGTACATATTCATCAATTTTTGATTTTGGAGTTGACTTATTAGTCGGTATTTGTAATACTTTGAATTTTTCAGTTTTTTCTAAATACCTAATCTCTATTGTGTCTCCAACCTTTACCTCTTTTGCTTTTTTAACAGCTTGGTCATTTATAAAAACAACTTTGTGTTCAAGCATATCCTCAGCTACTGCTCTTCGTTTTGTAATATTAACGGCATTTAAAAATTTATCTATTCTCATGACATAGATTATAACTAAAATTAACTAAATGAGTGTTTTAGTATAAACTATATAAATATTTTTTATTTTTATCTTTTGATTAATTACATTTAGACTACAAACAACTTATAGTTTTGAGAACTTTAGTTGAATTACAACTTATTTTCGTTAGAATAATACCCTTAAAAATAATGTAACCATAGGATAGATTTATGAGTAAAAAAGATATTAAAAAAGTAGTTTTAGCGTATAGTGGAGGTCTTGATACTTCTATTATTTTAAAATGGCTTCAAGATGAATATAACGCTGAAGTTATCACTTTCACAGCTGATTTAGGTCAAGGTGAAGAAGTTGAACCAGCACGTACTAAAGCAATAGCTTGTGGTATTAAACCTGAAAATGTTTTCATTTTAGATATTAAAGAAGAGTTTGTAAAAGATTATGTTTTCCCTATGTTTAGAGCAAATGCAATTTATGAAGGTGAGTATTTACTTGGAACTTCAATTGCACGTCCTTTAATTGCAAAAAAATTAATTGATATTGCAAACCAAACAGGAGCAGAAGCTGTAAGTCATGGAGCAACTGGAAAAGGAAATGACCAAGTAAGATTTGAGTTAGGTGCCTTAGCATTAAGACCTGATATTAAAGTTATTGCTCCTTGGAGAGAATGGGAATTAAATTCAAGAGAAAGCTTACTTGCATATGCTAAAAAAAATGGTATTGAAATTGCTCAAAAACATGTTGATGAAAATGGTAATCCAAAAATTAGCCCATATTCAATGGATGCTAACCTGTTACATATCTCTTATGAAGGTTTACATTTAGAAAATCCAAATAATGAACCAGAAGAGTCTATGTGGTTATGGACAACTGCACCTGAAAAAGCTCCTGATGTTCCTGAATATTTAACTATAACATACAAAAATGGTGATCCAGTTGCTATTGATGGTGTTGAAATGTCACCAGCTACATTACTTACTAAATTAAATGAGTATGGAAATAGAAATGGTATCGGAAGAGCTGATATTGTTGAAAATAGATATGTTGGTATGAAGGCTCGTGGTTGTTATGAAACTCCAGGTGGAACTATCATGTTAAAAGCTCACAGAGCAATTGAATCTATTTGTTTAGATAGAGAAGCTGCTCACTTAAAAGATGAGTTAATGCCAAGATATGCTAAGTTAATTTACCAAGGATATTGGTTCTCTCCTGAGAGAGAAATGCTTCAAGCTGCTATTGATGCAACTCAAAAACATGTTGAAGGAACTGTTAAAATTAAACTTTATAAAGGGAATGTTACAGTAATTGGTAGAGATTCTATAAAATCACTGTACAATGATGCTTATTCAACTTTTGAAAAAGATGAAGTTTATAACCAAAAAGATGCTGAAGGATTTATTAGATTAAATGCTTTAAGATTTATCATCGCGGGTAAAAACCAAAACAGAAACTAATATTAAGGTGGATTTTCCACCTTATATTAAAAAACCTCTTTACTTCCCTTATTTTTCACTCTTATTTAATTGTAACTCAACTGTAATTGTCTCTTAAATGTAATCTTTAATAAATAGAATTGTTCACCTTACTAATGGATGAATCATGGATTATTTAAACGATTTAGAAAAAATAATTAACATCAACTCATATACAAAAAATAAACAAGGTGTAGATGAAGTTGGCTCTATAATGTCTAAATGGCTAGAAGAATTAGGCTTTAAATTAACAAGCTATGAAAAAGAGCAAATAGGTAATCATCTGCTATTCTCCTCCTCTAAAAAATCTGGAAAAAAAATCTTACTCCTAGGTCACAATGATACTGTTTTTCCACCAAACAGTTTTGAGGGATTTTTTCAAGATGAAAAATGGGTTTATGGACCAGGTGTTTGTGATATGAAAGGAGGAAATATTGTTACCCTTCAAGCTTTAAGAAATATACACAAAAAAAATAATGAAATATGTAATATAGATTTTTTATTAGTTTCCGATGAAGAAACAGGAAGTGATGATTCAAAAGAGATAACAGCTTTACTTGCACCAAATTATGACTACTGTTTTGTATTTGAAGCAGCAGGAAGAAACATGGAAGTTGTAACCCAAAGAAAAGGTGTTGGAACTTTTACAATTACAATTGATGGCTTGGCAGCCCATGCTGGAAATCATTATGACAAAGGAATTGATGCAAACTTGGAAGCAAGTTATAAACTTCAAGAATTAGTAAAACTTACAAATTTAGAACTTCAAACAACTGTAAATGTTGGAAAAATAAATGGAGGAATTGGCGCAAATACAATCTCTCCAAAATGTGAACTACTTTTAGAAATCAGATACACAACAAATGATGAAAAAATAAGAGTTTTAAACGCCTTAAATAAAATCACAAATACTTCTTATGTTAGTGGAACTATCTCAACTCTTACTGGCTCAATCCAAAGAGATGTAATGCAAGAAAATGAAAAACAACTAGAACTAATAAAAGAGTTAGAAACTATCACAAACTCTAAAATCTTAACTGAAAAAAGAGGTGGTGTTAGTGATGCAAATATAGTTGCAAGTTGTGGAGTAACTACGCTTGATGGTTTTGGGCCTTTTGGTGATGGTGATCACACTATAAAAGAGAGAGCTTTAAAAAGTAGTTTTGAGTCAAGAATAGAGCTGATGACAAAAATCTTAAATCATTTTCAAAAAAATTCATAAAAAGGGGACAAAGTGGCAAAAAGAAATATTGGTATGTGGTTATATCAAAATAGTGGTGGAGAACAAATCCAAAAAAAGATGATTAAGTTATTAAAAGAAAGAGATATAGATGTTCTTGCAAATGTAAATTTAAAAAATGCTATTGCAAAAAATGGTCATATTATTTATGAAATGAAAGATAAAAATGTAAAACTTGATAAATTAGACCTGTTTTTTTCTTACAACGCAGGAGAACAAACTCCTTATCAAGTCTATTTATACAAAGCATTAAATAGAATCATTCCAATGATTAACTCTTATGAAGCCTTTGAATTAAGTGAAGACAAATTTCAAACTTCATTTTATTTACGAAAACATGGAATAAGAACAGCCGATTATAAACTTTGCCACAGCAATGATACTCATAGATTAAATACTATCATGAAAAAATGGGAGAAAATGGTATATAAACCTGTTGATGGTTGGGGAGGAATTGGAGTTACAAAGATTGAAAATGAAGAAGCATTAAATATGTTAATTCCTTTTTTAAGCCAAATAAATCTTAAACATTTTTATGTGGAAAAATATGTTGATTATGATAACACAGATTATAGAGTAGATATTGTGGATGGACAATATGTTGCTTGTTATGGAAGAAAGGCAGCAACTGGACATTGGAAAACAAATGTTACAAGTGGTGGAAGTGTATTTTTAAGAGAAGCAAATGATGAGATAGTAAATCTTGCAATTAAAGCTAGTAAAACTTTAGGATTAGATATTGCTGGTGTTGATATTATTTTTGATAGAAAAAAAGAGGAATATATAGTTTTAGAAGTAAATGGTATTCCTGCTTTTGCAACGCCTGAACAAGAAAAAATGGGCTTAAATTTTAACGATAAAAAAATAGATTTAATCGTTGATTTAATAGATAGAAAAACTATTAAAAAGGAAAATGAAAAATGAAAAAGTTACCAAAAATAGGATTTTTATACTTAGATTTTGTATTACAATTCTTTAACAAATCAAACTTCAAAGGTTGGCCTGACAAAATTGAATCTGTTACATATCATTGGAAAAATGATAAAAAAAGATTTATTGAAGAGGTAAAAAGAAAAAAAATTGAAGTTTTAGTTGGAAATATTCCTGCAACTGCCTATGAAACTTTTGTTGAAATTGCTAAAGAGTTGCCAAATGTAAGATTTGTTCCATCAATTGAAACTCAATTTTCAAATAAATCAAAGGAAAATGTTACCCTATTTTGTAAAAAATTTGATTTAGCAATTCCAAAAACTAAAATATTTTACAACAATGAAAAAGGTTACAAATATTTAAAAGAGAAAGCCTCTTATCCTCAAATCATCAAAAGATCTTATGGACCATCAAATTATGGTGGATATTTTGTACATAAAGCTAATAATTTCAAAGAAGCAAAAAAACTTCTTGATGAAAAAAAATATAATCCAATTTATACTCAAAATGCCATTGATTTAAAAGATTCTGGTGATATTAGAGTAATGCTTATTGGTCATAAACCAATTTGTGCCTTTTGGAGATATTCAGGTAAAAATCAATGGATTACAAACACTTCTCAAGGTGGTTCAATGTCTTATGAAAATGTTCCTATGAATGCGCTAGAACTAGCCGTAAAAGCCTCAAAAGCTGCAAAAGCTGAATATTGGGCTTGTGATATTGCTATTTGTGCAAAAACTGGAAAAGCTTACATATTAGAGTGCGCAACTGCCTTTGCTGCATTTCCATATATTAGAGATTGGATTTGTCAATATTTAATGTGGGATTTTTCAAAAGGAAGATTTTCTAAGCCTCATATTCCCCTATTCTCTTGGGAAGAGTTAGGAAAAATTGATTCAAATTTATTAAGAACATTAAGACATATTGGATTTAGTAAATATACAGCTAGTTATGATGGAGAATATTTTATCAATGATAAAAAAGATACCTATGAAATGGAGTTGGCACTTTTATCAGATGAATCTGATGTTCCCCAAAAAGCAGAAGATTGTATGCAATTAGAGGATAACAAGGTTTATTCAAAAGAGAAAATATTTGAAATAAACAAAATAAATCTAAATACAGCAACACTAACTGATTTAATGACACTTTATGGAATGGAAGAGGATTTAGCTTTACAAATACAAGAGTATCTTCAAGACAATATTATTACAGATAGTTCTGATTTATTAGAACTTGAAGCCATAGATGAGCAAATGCTTAAATCTTGGGATAGAAACATTGATGATATGAGAGTAGATATAAATAGAATTGATAAAGAAAATTTGAGAAAAATAAAAGGCATTGGTAAAAAGTTATCAAAAATTATTTCTGAATACAGAGATACTAATGGATATTTTAAAAGTATAGATGAATTAAAAGATATTGAGGGAATTGGTAAAAACAAATTTGCCCAATTAAAATCCCGATTAAAAATAGGAGAATAAGTTCTTGAAAAGATTATATAGATCATATAGTGAATCAACAAATATTTTTAAAGAATTGGAAGCTAAATATCCTAATTATTTCAAAATTGAATCAATAGGTAATACTTGGGAAAATAGAGAGATAAATCTAATTACCATTTCAAAAAATATTAAAACAGCTGATTCAAAACCAGCACTATTTTATACAGGAACTATTCATGCAAGAGAGTGGATTGGTCATGAATTAGCTATTGAGTTTGCAATATATGTACTAAAAAATCTTGAAACTGACCCTACTTTACAAACTTATTTAAATGAAAGTACAGTTTATATGGTTCCTTGTGTTAATCCTGATGGATATGAATATTCAAGAAAACACTTCTCTTTTTGGAGAAAAAACAGAAGACAAAATGCCGATGGAACTTATGGAGTTGATTTAAATAGAAACTTTCCTATAGGTTTTGTAAAATCAACTGCTACAACTTCAAATGTTTATGGAGGGCCTGAACCATTCTCTGAGCCTGAAACCCAAGCTCTTAGAGATTTTGTTTTATCTCATTCAAATATTACAATAGCTTTAGATTATCATAGCCAAGGAAATGTATTTTTTCCTGCCCACGATTTTAGACATGAAGATACTATTGATACAACTGATATGAATACTTTATGTGCAAATATGGCTGAAGAGATTAGAAAAATATCAGGTCGAGAGTATGGAATACATCAAGGTAAACCACCAGCAAAATTAATCTCAGGAAGTGGTAGAGAGTTTTATTATTCAAACAAAATTATCTCATCTGTTGTAGAAGTTGGAACTAGAAATATAAGTGATTATATGGAAGATATGAATGAAAATATTAGAGAACATATTCCAGCACTTATTTATGCCTTAAAAGAAGCTGATAATTACGATAAAGACAATGTTATGAAAAGGGTTAACTCTTTTAATGCTACAGAAATTGGCTCAAATCATGTAAATCTAAAATGGGATTATGAATTAAACAAAAATATATATTTTGAGATTTTCAGAAGTACAAAAGATAAGCAATTTTGCAATAGTTCAAATCTCATTTCTAAAACTCAAAGCTTAGAATTTAATGATATAAATCTAAGTTCAAATAAAGATTATTACTACAATATCCGAGCTGTAAATAAAAAAACAAACCAAAAATCACCATTTTATCCACAAATTAAAATCCGTACTTTAATAGAATATGATGAATATAGTAGAACCTACTATGCTAATGCAAAAGGGACTGGATATGTGGCTGAAAATCTAAATAATAATCCTAGTCATTTTGGAGTAAACTCACTATTTGTGGGAGTTGATGATAATAAGGGAATTTCATATGCAGTTATTTCAATAAATGTAAAATCACTTCCAGCGAATGCTTTAATAAAACTAGCTTCAATTAATTTATATCCAATAAATAGAGTTTCAACAACTATTGAAAAATATGGGGAATGGAACATAGGACTTGTAAATCAAGAAACCATGGGAGATATTACAAACTTTGATGATGTAGATAATATGCAAATCATAAGATATATAGGACGCCCAACAGAATCTCACCAATTAACACAAGGAATTTGGAGAACATGGGATTTATCAGGTTTGGAGTGTAATGATTTAAAAAAATCAATCAAGAATGACACTATAGTTTTAAGGGTTGAAGGTCCTAAAGAGCTAAGAATTGGAAGAACAAAACAGATGATGCAATGGGATATTGGGTATGGGCAATTTGGTTTTGGATTGGCTTATAGACCAAGATTAGAATTAACTTATACAATTGAGCCAACAACTACAACTCTTTATGCTAAATCAATTAAAACAGTTAGCAAAGCTGAGGTTATAGATGATGTAATTACAGCTGGTTTTGATGAAGATGGAAATAAAATATATTCAACTTTTCAGTTTAATTTATCGTCTCTTCCTCCATACAATGACACCATGATTACTAAAGCCTATTTTGAGCTAAACTCTACAAAAATTTATATAAAAGATGATATTAGATTTCATTTAGAATTTGTTGATGAAAATATTAATAAAAATTTTGAAGATATAACAAATAGAGAAGTAATCCAAAATATCGGTTATGATGTAAGTGCCACAGAGTTAAAAAACAATCAAACTCAATATTTTATGTTTGATTCATTTTCTGAAATAATTTTAAATGAAAAACTAAAAAGTAAATCTGATATTTCATTTGTTTTAAAACCCACATCAGCTGTAAAAATCATAAAAAACAAAACAGTTTCGTGGGAAGTATCAAATAAATCTTTATCTCCAAAACTTATCCTTGAACATATTCCAAAAAGAAGATTCCCTGTTGAAAAAGTTACAAATGCAAAATTATCACTAGAAAATGGAAAAATAAAAATCTCTTGGACAAATCCTAAAAATCCAGATTTTGTAGGAGCAAAAGTTATAAAAAATCCCTTTAGAAAACCTCTATCTGCACAAGATGGACAAAAACTTTATGCGGGAGTTGATGAGTATACTTTAGATGATTTTGGAGCAACTGATATAGATAAATATTATGCAATATTTACCTATGATGATGTGCCAAATTATTCCCAAGCTGTAATTTTAGAATATGTTCCAAAATAGAAAATCCTTTGCTATAATAAACAAAATAAGCTAAGGAGAAAAGCTATGATTTTAAAATTTAAGAATTTTTACCCTGATATTCATGCAAGTGCTTGGATTGCACCAAGTGCTGATTTGATAGGTAATATTGAAATTGGTGAAGATTCATCAGTTTGGTTTGGTTGTGTAATTAGATCAGATGTTAATGAAGTTAGAATTGGTAAAAATACTAATATACAAGACTTATCATGTATTCATACAGATACTAATACAAAAACGATTATCGGTGATAATGTAACTGTTGGTCATAAAGTTATGCTTCATGGTTGTACTATTGAAGATAATTGTCTAATTGGAATGAGTGCTACAATTTTAGATAATGCTGTAATTGGTGAAGGAAGTATAGTTGGAGCAAATTCACTTGTAACTGCAGGAAAAGTATTTCCACCAAGAAGTATGATTATGGGAAGCCCTGCAAAAGTTGTAAAAGAGTTAACACAAGAAGATGTGGACAAATTAATTGCCCATGCAAAACACTATGTAGATTATAAAAACGATTATAGATAAAATTAAATAATAGGTTTTAAACCTATTATTTTACATATGCATAAAAATCTTTTATATATTTTGATTCCCCTAAAAGAACTAACATATCATCTTTTTTTACTTGATATGAGGGATTAACATCCAAACACCAAGTTTCATTTGTTTTATAAGAGACGATTTTTAGATATTTATACTCTGATTCAATTTCAGAAATCTTTTTATATATAAAATTTTCATTTACTACTAATTTAATCATTTTTAATGTATTACTAATATCTATTTCTTCAACTGTAATATTATCAATTAATTTTTTAACCAATAACCTTCCAGCAATTTTTTCTGGATAAATTACTTTAAAAGCCCCTATTTTTGATAAAATCTCTCCATGCGTAGATGTTATTGCTTTTGCAATTACATATTTATTATTTAAATCTTTTAAAGCCATAACGGTTAAAATACTAGCTTCGATATTTTCACCAATACTTACAATAACTGTATTTAAATTATAAATTCCAACCTCTTCCAAAGCTGTTTTATTTGTACTATCTAAAATAAAAGCATCATCAATATATTCACTAACTTCTTGTATCTTTTTTTCATCATTATCAACGGCAATAACTTTTACATTTAATCTTGATAAACTTTTTACAATATAAAATCCGAATTTTCCTAAACCAATAACTGCGACTGTTTTCATATTATAATTTTTCCTTGTGGGTATTTAAAATGTTTTGATTTTGCTTTTCCTATTAAAACTACTCCAAAAGCAAAAACGCCTAATCTTCCTGCTACCATCATTATAATAATGGTACTTTTCCCAAAAGAATCAAACTGTTGTGAAAAACTAAGAATATCTCCATTACCTGTAGATACTCCAACTGTTCCAAAGGCAGAACAAACTTCAAATAGTATTCTCAAAAAAGGTAGATTTTGTGTTTCAACCAAAATTAAAACAGTAAAAAGAACAAAGAAAGATGATGAAAGAATAATAGCTAGTGCCTTATTTATAATCTTTTGATCAATAGTTCTTTTGAAAATACTTGGTTGTTGATTACTCTCTTTTAAAATATAAATAACTGTAATAACTAAAATAGCAACAGTAGTAATTTTCATACCACCTGCTGTACTTCCTTGTCCAGCACCTGTTAACATAAATAGTGTTGAAAAGAAAATCGAGGAATCTTTTAGTGAACCTATATCAATACTATTAAATCCACATGTTCTAAAATTTATTGATAGGAAAAATGCGTTTAATATTTTGCCATATACAGACATTGGTCCAAAGGTTTTTGGATTATCCCATTCAATAGATAAAAATAGAACCATACCTGCTATTATTAAAATAATTGTTCCATAAATCATAATTCTTGTATGAATAGTAAACTGCTTAGAAAATCTTCTATTTTCATAAATTTCAATTAATACAAAATAACCCAAACCTCCAAAAACTGATAAAAAACTAATAGTTACTAAAGAAATCGTATCACTTTGATATCCCATCATACTATCTGTGAATAAGGAGAAACCAGCATTATTAAAAGCACTAATACTATGAAATACTCCATGCCAAAGTGCATCTGTAAATTTAAATTTATGAAGAAATTGAATAGTTAAAATAATTGTTCCAAGTAATTCTATAAACAATACAACTAGTAAAATCTTTTTTATAAAAAATCCAACATGTAGATTTGGCAAATCCAAAGATTGTTTCATCGCTCTTTTTTCATCAATATTTAAATTATTTCTAATAAATAAGAAAAATATAATTACCAATGACATATATCCAATTCCACCCATTTGTATAAGAATTAAAATAATTAATTCTCCTAAAAAAGTAAAATTTTCAGAAGTACTTGTCACGATAAGACCAGTTACACAAACGGCACTTGTAGATGTAAAAACAGCATCAATAAATTTTAATTCACCAATATGAGATATGGGTAAATATAATATTATTGCTCCTAAAAAAATGATAATCAAATAACCTAAAAAAATTGACCTTACATACTTATGTTCCATAAAATCCTACTATTGATTACAAGAAAATCTATATCCAATACCTGACTGGGTTTTTATATAGTCTGGTCTTGTTGAATTCTCTTCAATTTTTTTTCTAAGAGTATTTACATAAGTTCTTAAATACTGCATCTCATTTTGGTAAGCTGTTCCCCAAACTTCTTGTAAAATTTGTTTGTGAGTTAAAGTTTTATTCATATGTAACATAAAATATTTAAGCAATTCATACTCAATTGGAGTTAGTTTTAAACTCTCTCCTCTTAAGAGAATACTTCTTGAAGTAATATCAAGTTCTAATTCATTACAAACTAATTTATTAGTTATATCTTTTTCATTATTTATATTTCTTCTTAGATTCGCTCTAATTCTTGCTAATAGTTCATTTACAGAAAATGGTTTAGTAATATAATCATCAGCTCCAACATCCAAAGCTGCAACTATCTCTTTTTCATCATGTCTTGCTGTTAAAACTATAATAGGAATTTTTGAGATTTCTCTGATTTGTTTAATTAAATCTTTTCCATCTCCATCACTTAAACCTAAATCAACAATAAGTAAATCAGGATTATGGCTTAAAAACATCATTAAGGCATTTTTTTTACTTTCACTTGATATATAATTAAAATCGTACTCTTTAAAAGTAATCTCTAAAAGTTTTTTTACTGATACATCATCTTCTATAATGTGTATTAAATATTCTTTCATATTAATTTTGCTCTCTTTATTATTGGCAATTCAATTTCTATTAAAATACCTTTTCCCTCATGACTTGCTTTTATCTCTCCATTATGTAGTTTTACAATACTTTTACAAATAGATAAACCAATTCCACTTCCCAAAATATCATTTGTATCTTCTAATCTATAAAATTTATCAAAAATATTTTTTAATTTATTTTTATCTATAAACTCTGTTTCATTAAAAATTTTGATTTTTATAAAATTATTGAAATTTATTATTTCAAAATATATTTTTGTATCTGGTTTAGAGTATTTAAATGCATTATCAAGTAAGTTAATAATTAACTGTGTAAGCAAAGTATTATCGCCCCAAAATAGACTAAGTTCGTCAATTTTAATTTGAAGTATCTCATCATTTTGTTTTTGAGAAAACTCATTTAATGCAACACCTACAATATCTTCAAAATCACACCATTCTAATTTTAAATCTATATTTCCACTTGATAATCTTGTACTATCTAAAATATTTGTAATCAATCTTTTCATTCTAAGTGAGGCATAATTTATATCTTCATAAAGATTTTCTTTACTGTTTTCATCTAAATTATCATTTGATAAAATCAGATTTATACTTCCATGTATTGTAGAAAGAGGTGTTCTTAAATCATGAGATATTATATGCAGCAGACTCTCTCTTAATTCATTTTGTTTTGTTTGAGTATTTAGATTTTTTGCTTGATAAGTAATAATCCAGCCAACTATTCCAAATATAGAAAAACTATAAAGATAAAGCTCATTATGAACACTAAAACTATACAAAGGAGGAATATATAAAAAATTCAATAATACAACACTAAGAAAAGTAATAAAAACTGTAGCTTTCATATTTCCATGAATTGCTACAACAATAACTGGAATAATATGTATTAAAGTGATATTTATAATATCTAAAGAACCTCTAAAAAAATGACTAATTATTGTAATAATTAACAAGATTCCTAAAGCTTTTAAGATGTAACTAAAGGGTTTATATTTAATAAAAGTACTTTTCATTTTAGGCTTTTGGCAATTTAACTAACAAGATTAAAGTCAATATTCCAAGAACAATTGACATAAAAATATTTAAAGTGGACATTTACTCTCCTGAGAGTTATTTCTTCAATTATATTTGAAGTTTTGTAAAGAGTAAATCAAAATTATAAAAATAAAATCAAGATTTTATCAAGATGATTTTTTATAAAGGGTGTAAATAATAGGTTTAAACCTATTATTTACATTTAATATATGCTTCTTTTAATTTTCCATATAAGTCATCAAAACTTACATCATCCATTTTTTCAAGTAAATCAACCATAACAACATTATCTTCTTGTCCATTCCATACTTTGATATAAGAACCTTCTTTATAACCATTGTCTTGTCTAAATTGATTTAAACAGTTTTTTCCAATATAAAGTTTTTGTAACCACATAAAAGATAAACCTGAGATTTTACAACATCTAAAAAATTGGTCAATAAATCTTTCTATTCCACTAAATGATGGCATATTTCCTGTATCAATTGCTAATGAAATATAAGATAATTTTTCAGCTTCATTTACCATTAATTTTACATCAATATCTTGTGCTGCTTCATAAATACAATGTGTATTTACTAAAGAGACTGCTTTTGGAACATTTGTTTCTTGTAAAATATAAGACATTAAAAAGTGCCAAATATCAACAAGTTCAACATGAATATTATTCATATCTGGATCAGCATTGATATTTTTCCAATGTTTCCAAGGAGTTGACTCAATAAGTTCAGCAACTTCCATATGAATACATCTAAGCCAATTTATCTCTTTTCCAAATTTGTTAACACCTAATTCCCAATTATTACCATTTGTAGAATCATTTAATTTCTTTTGTAATAAAAACATCTCTTCTAATTTATGTGGGAAAGATGATACTTCTTCAAGAAGTGAAGCAAGTGGTAAACACTCTTCTATTACATTATCTAGAGCTGAATTTGTAACTAATAACTCTTTTTCACCCTTTAAAAGATGAATAATAAGTGAAATTAAATAAGGAACTTCATTTTTCTCTTCCCAACTCAAAATATCATCTGATGTAACACCTGAATATTGTATAAAATCTTCAATAGTTCCAAAACCTAATGACTTAATACTCTCTTTAAAATCTTTATATAACAACGCTAACTCCTATTTTAATGGTAATTTTATTATGAATTTTGTTCCAGAATCTGTATTATACACATTTATCTTTCCACCACTATGCTCTTCGATAATAGTTTTACTCATGTATAAACCTAATCCTGTTCCATTCTTATTATTTTTTGTTGAGAAATACGGATCAAATATTTTATCCAAAAGATTACTCTTTATTCCACCTGCATTATCTTCAAATTCTATTATTAAACTATTTTTATCTTCATAAGTGCGAATATCTATTTTCCCATGTTCAATACTCTTTTCAAGTATTGCATCACATGAATTTTTTGCTAGATTTATAAAAACTTGAACTATCTCATTTAAATATATTTGCAAACATGAATTTGAATTATTTTCGTATTTTACTTCAATAGAATTTATTTTAAATAAATATGCTAAGAAATCTATAGATTTTTCAATAACATCTTTTATAAAAACTTCTTCTTTACTCTTATTTGGTTTAAAATAATCCCTAAAATCATCAACAGTTTTTGACATATAATCAAGTTGAGAACTAACTTGATTTACAACATCATCAAGCATTTCATCTGAAATTTCACCATTTACCATTTTTAATAAAGGTAATTTCTGAATCAAAATAGAAACTGCTTGTAAAGGTTGTCGCCATTGATGGGCTATCATGCTTATCATTTCACCCATTGCAGCTGACTTTGATTGTTCAACTAATAAATTTTGTTGATTTTTTAGTTCAACTTGAGAACTTATATCTACATTTATTGCATCATAACTTACAATGGTTCCACTATTATCAAAATTTGGATGAATTGTAGTTTTTATCCAATAAGAATCTCCATTTTTTTTACGATTAATAATCTCACCTTGCCACATATTTCCAGACTTTATAGTATTCCATAAATCTGCAAAAACTTTTTTTGACATATCTGGATGTCTTAAAACATTATGGGATTTTCCTATTAATTCAAATGATTCATAACCTGAAATTTTGCAAAAAGCTGTAGAAACACTAATTATTATTCCATTAACATCTGCTCTTGACATAATTACATATTTATCAACAATATCAATAGATTTATTTAAAGCACTCTCAACTTGAGCTATTGATTTTGAATAAATATCTAAAATACTAGAAAAAAATTCTTCGTAATAATAAACAATTCTTTCCATTAACTCTTTTGATTGAATATTTGATTCAAAGGCAAAATTTATTAAAGCATTTTTAAAAGATGCCCATAATAAAAAAAGTTCACTAGACTTAATGTTTTGCTTTTTTAAATATTTAATAAAGTCAATTATTACTGGACAGTCTTCAATTTTTTGCCTATTTTTTACAGCTTGAATATAATGATCAATAACGCCAAAAGCGTATCTTTTTATAAGTAAATCTTTATCGATAGAATAGTCATTTATCAATTTAATAACAGAAGCAGAACTTATCCAAGCTCTAATAATTGATATTTTGTCTTTTTCTATTTTCTCAATAAAATGATTTATTTGCATTTATCCTACTGTCTATTTTTTTCTACAAAAAAATTGCAAGGATGACCACTTGAATTTTTAACCACTATTGAAGGAAGAAGTCTTGATTTAAATCCATAAGATTTACATCCATGAGGTTGCCCAGCTTCCCAAGTTACAAAATAATAAATACACTTTTGACAAACTATTCTTTTTTCCATACTCTTGTTCTAATTTTAAATTTCTACTTTACTTTGTATAGCTTTTGAAAGGGATAGAATATCTACATTTTCTAAGCTAACACCCGTTGGTACGCCTTGGGCAATTTTTGTAAATTTTATATTGTGATTTTTTAACTTATCTTCAATAAATAAAATAAACGCATCATTTGCAATAGATGGAGTTATCGCAAACAATATATTCTCAACTTCATTATCATTTATGAATTTATGTAAAGAATCCAATACTTCAAGGTCTAACTCTTCTATTACAAAATATTTTCCATCAAACTGACGTGAGTCTTCAATAACAAAAATATCTTTAGCACTTTGAACAATACAAAGTTTTGTATTATCCCTTGATTCATCTAAACAAACCTCGCAAATTTCATGCTCACTCATAGAACCACAACGAACACACTTAGTAATATTTTTAAGTGCACTCTCTATACTATGAGCTATTTTAATCCCACAATAATTGTCATTCATAACAATGTGATAAGCAAGTCTAAGAGCTGATTTTTTTCCAATAGTAGGTAAAGATTCAAATGCTTCAACAAGTTCGTAAAATTTTTCTAGTCCTTTATTCATAGCAGGATTATATCTAAGATTTTTAATAAATTAAATAAAACTATGATTCTATTTAATTCAATCAATATTTATTAAGTTTTAGATAAAATCGCGACTTACATTAATTCAAATATTTTTTAAGGGGATAGAATTGACTGAAATTGATTATTACGAATTACTAGAAGTTAGTAAAAGTTCAGATAAAAGTACAATCAAAAAAGCTTATAGACAGATGGCTATGAAGTATCATCCTGACAAAAATCCAGGTGATAATGAAGCAGAAGAGAGATTCAAAGCTATAAATGAAGCTTATCAAGTATTAAGTGATGAAGAAAAAAGAGCTATTTATGATAGATATGGAAAAGCTGGACTTGATGGTCATGGACAAAGAGGTGGTGGATTCTCTGGTGGTTTTGATGACTTAAGTTCTGTTTTTGAAGAGATGTTTGGAAGTGCCTTTGGTGGTGGTTCTAGAGGAAGAAGACAAAGAAAAACTTACAACTATAATCTTGATGTTACAGTTGAAGTAAAATTAGAGTTTAATGAAGCTGTATTTGGATGTAAAAAAGATATAAGTTATAAATATAAAACTGCTTGTAAATCGTGTTCTGGAACTGGTGCAAAAGATGGGAAATTAGCAACTTGTACTACTTGTAATGGACAAGGTCAAGTTCATGCAAGACAAGGTTTTATGACATTTGCTCAAACTTGTCCAAAATGTGGTGGAACAGGACAAGCAGCCGCAGCTTCATGTAAATCATGTGGTGGAAGTGGTTATGATGAAGTAAAAGATAGTTTCAAAGTTGATATACCTGAAGGTGTAAATGATGGAATGAGAATTAGAGTTTCTCAAAAAGGAAATATTGCGCCTGATGGCTCAAGAGGAGATTTATATTTACAAGTAAAAGTAAAAGAAGACTCTCATTTTGTAAGACATGATGATGATATTTATTACGAAGCTCCAATTTTCTTCACACAAATTGCACTTGGTGGTAAGATAACAGTTCCTACACTAAGAGGTGAAGTTGAACTTGAAATTCCAAAAAATGCAAAAGATAAACAACAATTTACTTTTAAAGGTGAAGGTGTTAAATCTGTTCAAGGTTATGGAAAAGGAAATTTAGTTGTACAAATTAAAATCGAATATCCAAAAGCATTAAATGATGAACAAAAAGAACTTCTAGAAAAACTTCAAGAGAGTTTTGGAATAGAGAGTAAACCTCACGAAAAAAACTTTGAAAATATGTTTGATAAAGTTAAAAAGTGGTTTAGCTAAATACTTTATAATACTTATCTCAGTATAATCAAGAAGAAAATACTGAGGTAGGACTCAACAATGTATAAATTTCTTCTATTACTTTTTTTCTTACATAATTTACTTTTATCTAACACTACTAATACTTTAACCAATCAAAACACTACTAATATAAATAATGATTTTACACAAGAAGAATTAGAATTTATTAATACTCACAAAACATTAAATTTAGCAAATGAAAATGACTGGATACCTTTAGATTATAATGAGAATAATCAAGCTAAAGGTTATGCTATTGATTATACAAAACTTATTTTTGCGAAAATTGGGATAGAACCTGTTTTCATAAATGATAACTGGGATAGTTTAATATCAAGGTTTTCAAATGGAGAAATTGATGTTTTTCCTATTCTAGGTTATAGTAAAAAAAGAGAAGAAATCTTTAATTTTACAAACTCTTATTTTACTCAAGAATTTTCGATTATCACAAAAAAGAACAAATTTGATTTTATAAATATAGATGATTTATCAGGTAAAAAAGTTGCCATGGTAAAGAATTGGAATGCTACTAAACTTTTAATAAAAAACTATAAAAAAATAAATGTAGTTGAATATGATAGCTTAGATAAAGTTTTTGAAAGTATTAAAAATAATGAATGTGATGCAACAATTCAAAGTACTTTAGTTGCTAGCTACTTTATAAATGATAAATATAGTGATTCTTTAAAAGTACTAACAAAAGTTAATATAAATAGTATTGATAATAAATTATATATTGGTGTAAACAAAGAGCTCCCTATTCTTGTTCAAATTATAAATAAAGCTATAAAGAAGATTTCCTTATCTGAAATTGATGCACTAAATAATAAATGGTTAAATGATAAACAAAATATATCTTTTTCACAAAAAGAGTTAGATTTTATAAGAAATACAACTATAAATTTAGCTTTTACTGATAATTGGGCACCAATAAATTTTGTTGAAAATAATAGAGCTTATGGTTTAGGTTATGATTTCTGGCAATATATTGCAGATAAAGCAAATTTAAAAACTAAAATAATAATAAAAAAATCTTTTTCTACTGCTCTTGATAGTATTAAAGATAAAACTAGCGATATAATAATAGCAACTTCAAAAACACCAGATAGAGAAAAATATGCTCTATTTTCTGAGATATATTACAAAGCTCCAATAGGAATAGCAACTTTACAAGATAAAAACTATATTCCTGATCCATCATATCTTCTTGGAAAAAAAGTTGGTGTTGGTAAAAATTATACGGCATATAAAATATTGCAAAAAGAGTATCCAACTATGGATTTTGTTTTAGTAAGTAATATTGAAGAAGGTTTATCTCTTTTGTCAAATAATGAGATATATGCACTTATTGATAATTTACCAGTTTTAACTCACAATATCCAAAAATATGCTTATAGCAATGTTAAAATTTCAGGAAGCACAGGAATTGATTTTAATTTACAAATGATGGTAAGAGATGATTACGAAGTTTTACAATCAATAGTTAATAAAGTTTTAGAAAGAATGAGTCCAAATGATAAAAGTCAGATTTATAATAAATGGTTAAAACTTGAATATACTCAAGCTTTTGATTATTCAGTATTATGGAAATATTTTTTACCATTAATTCTAATTATACTTTCAGTTCTTTACAAAAATAGACAATTAATAAGTTATCAAAAGAAACTAAAAAATACCAAAAGTGAATTAGAAAATACACTTAAAACTTTTAGAAGTTTAGTTAATCTAACTATTGAAGGGATTATAATAGTTAGTGATAATGAAATTATTTATTATAATGACGAAGTTTTAAAAATATTTAATCTTGATAATAAAACGCTTTTAAATAGACCTTTCTCTAATTTATTTCTTACAAATAATACAATCTCTTTTGAAGATATTATAAAAAACTCTGATTCACAAACTTATGAAATTTTTGGATTAAAGAATTTTGAAAAGAAATTCCCTATTCTTATTAAATCGAAAAAAGTAATTTTTGAGAATCAAGAATCAATTATCTTATCAATTATAGATATGAGTGAAATAAAAAATAGAGAAAACCTACTAATACAACAATCAAAAATGGCTAGTTTAGGAGAAATGATGGGAAATATTGCCCATCAATGGAGACAACCATTAAGTTTAATATCTACAGCTGCTTCAGGAATGAAAATACAAAAAGAGTTTGAGCAATTAGATGATAAGACTTTCAATGAAACTATAGATAATATTACAAATACAACCATGTTTTTATCACAAACTATTGATGATTTTCAAAATTATCTAAAAGAAGATAAAACAAAAAAAGAGTTTGATACTAATTCAAGTATTCATAAAATACTTAGTATGGTACAAGGTTCTTTTAGAAACCATGATATAAATATTATTTTGGATTTAAATAATGGATTATTTATAAATAGTTATGAAAATGAATTAAATCAAGCTTTACTAAATATTTTAAATAATGCAAAAGATGCTCTATTGGAAGTAGAAAAAACACATAGATATATTCATATTAAAACATTCAAAGAAGCTGAAAAAATTATTATTGAAATAATTGATAATGCAGGAGGAATTAAAGAATCTATTTTAGATAAAATATTTGAACCTTATTTTACAACTAAACATAAAAGTCAAGGTACAGGATTAGGATTGTATATGACTCATAAAATTATCACTTCAAGTATGAATGGAGAGATTAAAATCACGAATGTTTCTCATAAATTTAATGATAAGTTCTTTGATAATTGTACAAATGTTAAAATAATTTTACCTTTTTCATAATGAATTAAAAAGCAATTGATTATAATACTTGCTATTTTGAATTTATAGTTATTTTTCATAGAAGGAATTAATATATGAGTGAATCTTATTTAGAATCTCATCCTGATGCTAACGGTTTTTTTGGTAAGTTTGGAGGTTCATTTATTCCTCCTGTTTTAGAAAAACCTTTTGCTGAAATCACAAAAGCTTATTTAGAGTTAAAAAACTCTCCTAAATTTATAGAAGAGCTAAAATATGTAAGAAAGCACTATCAAGGACGACCTACTCCTATTTCTTTTGCAAAAAATTTGACAGAATATTGTGCTGGAGCTAAAATCTACCTAAAAAGAGAAGATTTAAATCATACAGGTGCACATAAACTAAATCACTGTATGGCTGAAGTAATCCTTGCAAAATATCTTGGAAAGAAAAAAGTAATCGCTGAAACTGGTGCTGGTCAACATGGTGTTGCCTTAGCAACTGCAGCTGCATATTTTGGTTTAGAGTGTGAAATTCACATGGGTGAAGTTGATATTAAAAAAGAGCATCCAAATGTAGTTAGAATGAAAATTCTAGGAGCAAAAGTTGTTCCAGCAACTCATGGTCTTAAAACTTTAAAAGAAGCTGTAGATTCTGCTTTTGAAGCATATTTAGCTGACACTGAAAACTCTATTTATTGTATTGGTTCTGTTGTTGGTCCTCATCCCTTTCCTATGATGGTTAGAGACTTCCAAAGTGTAATTGGATTTGAATCTCGTGAGCAATTTTTTGAACATGAAAACAGACTTCCTGATAATGTTATAGCTTGCGTTGGTGGTGGAAGTAATGCTATGGGGTTATTTTCAGGATTCATAGATGATAAAGAGGTAAATCTTTATGGAGTAGAACCAATGGGAAAAGGTGATAAGATTGGTGAACATAGTGCAAGTTTAACTTATGGTGAAGAGGGAATCATGCACGGATTTAACTCGATTATGCTAAAAGACAAAGATGGAAATCCAGCCCCTGTTTATTCAATTGGAAGTGGAATTGATTATCCTAGCGTTGGTCCTGAACATGCTTATTTAAAAGAAATAGGAAGAAGTAAAGTTGGACTTTGCAATGACAATGAAGCAGTTGATGCTTTTTATAAGCTTTCTCAACTTGAGGGAATAATTCCAGCTCTTGAATCAGCTCATGCAGTTGGTTTTGCTATGAAATTGGCAAAAACACTTCCAAAAGATAAAACAATTCTAATAAGTCTTAGTGGTCGTGGTGATAAAGATATTGATTTTGTAATAGAGAACTACCCTATTCCTAACGCTAAATTTTAAATTAAAAAGGAAAAAATTGAAACTAGAATATGCAGGATTAAAACCAGTTATTAGTGAACATGGTGTTTCATTTAAAGATGGGAAAGAAGATAAATTTATTTATTTATCTTTTGCAGTTGATATATTAAATGCTATTGATCATACTTATGAACAAAAAAAGAAGTATTCTCATCAAATAAATGAAAATCCTTTAACTCCCAATGAAATTTTAAATGTACTTTTAAAATTTCATCCAGATTTAGAAGAAGTTATGAATAAAGAGATAGAGTCTTATTCAAAACATTTAGATATTGAAGAAGATGAAGTTGAAAATAGAAAACTTTTATCAAAAATAGAAAAAGATACTTTTATTGCTAATTTAAAACTAATGAGAAAATATAAAACTCAAAGGGCAAAAAATAAAATATTTTATTTTCATTGCATTGAAACTATTGTTGAAATAATCCTAAAATACAAAATAAAAGAACTTGATACTCCTTTTAATGAAAGATTTTGGCATATACTTCAAACTATTGAAGGAAATTTATCTACTCATAGAATTGGTTCAAATTTAAAAATGATAGAAGAAGATGGTATATTAAAAGCTATGCTAACAATTAATATTTATTAAAATTGTTTTATCAAGTTTTTGTTTATATTTTCTAATTCTTGATACTTATAAACTAACTCTTGATATTTTAAGTTGTAGTCATTATATAAAAACGAATAATCATTTTTTTCGTCTTTATATTTATCATAACCTTTTTTTGAGCTATTTGACAATGCACTTATAAAATTAAAAGAGTTGACTTTTGTCAGAATTTCATCTAATTTATCTTGAGAAATAACATCTGTTGAATTTGGATCATCTATTTTTTGGCTTATTGCTTGATGAAGTAAATCAGCTAAACTATCATTTGATGAAGATAAAAACATATTTTTATCTTCATAAGTGCTACTTAAATATGAATAACCAAGATTAAAAGGTTTTCCTAAAACCGTATTAAATAAAGCTTTAGATAAATACTCATCACTTGAAAAAAGTGTTGCAAGTCTTAGATTTTTTGCCATACTTTTATCATTTTCATTTACAAATAAAGTATCAATCTCTTCTAAAGAGATACCTTTTATATTTTCATAGCTTAAAGCATTTGTTCGCGTAGATGCAGTTGAATTAGTAATTAAATTATTTAAAAATCCATTGGAAGATACTCCTGTACTTGTAATATTTGTAGTTGAAATTTTTGACAGGATAGAGTCAATATTTGAAGTTATCATTAGTTACAATCTTCTTTTTTTGATAAAAATTTCAACTCATTACAAGAAAAACCTGCTTCTTTTCTGGCATTAAAATTTAAATCCATTTTTCTTTTTGTGCTTCCAGGAAAGACTTCTTCAATAATTTGTAAATATGTAGATTCTGGTTCTAAGTTTAATCTTTTGCATTCATACTTAAACCAATTATCACCTTTTTTTACATGGTCAACTTCTTCATCTAAAATGATTTGTAAAACCTTCAAAAATTTATTATTAAATTCATCTCTATTTGAATTTAACTTCTCCATTATTTTTGGATTTTGATCAAGTCCATTTGCTTCAAGATATCGGGGAACTGCAGCCATTCTTCGTAAAAATTCAGGAGTTTGTTCCATCGCTTCAAAAAGATTTTTATGTACAGGAAATTCTCCATAAACTCCGCCAAGCTCAGTTAATAACTCTTCAAGCATTAAAAAATGTCTTATTTCATCATTTGCAACTTCTAACCAATCTTCATAATATTTTTTTGGCATATCTTTATACCTAAGAGCTGCATCTAAAGCTAAATCAATTGCTGAATATTCAATATGTAAAATTGTGTGAACTAAATATTTTTTTCCTTCAATTGATTTGAAATTTTTTATTGCAGGTAAGCTTGTTGGCTTAACAATTTCTAAAAAAGAGTGATATGAAGGATTTGTAAATTCATAGGGTATATAAGAATCACTCATAAAATAGTTTCCATTTAAAAAATTATTATAAAAGATTTGAAACTTTTCTATTTTTTCTTTTGGCTTACTTGTTTGTAATATATCCTCTAAAAATAAAAAATAATCCATAAATAACCTCTTTTTTGATATAATCTATAGAATTTTAGCAAAGTAAGGTTAAAAATGGATATAAAAGTTCAACCAATGGGTGATTATCAAACAAATTGTTATATTGTAACCCTTGACAATAAAGATATTATTATAGATCCAGGTGTAAATGCATATGCTTGGATTAAAAGAAATGTAAAAAATCCAATTGCAGTTTTAAATACCCATGGACATTTTGACCATGTTTGGTCTAATCAAGAAGTAAAAGATAGCTATAACATAAAATTATATACTCCAAAAGATGATGAATTTATGTTAACACTTGATCCTTATGGATTAGGAATGCCTCCATCATATGCAGATATTTTAGTAAATCCAGATGAAGAAATAGAAATTCAAGGAATAAAAATAAAATTCCATCATTTTCCAGGACACACTCCTGGATGTAGTGCATTACAAATAGATAAACATCTTTTTACAGGTGATTTCATTTTTAAAGGAACTATTGGAAGATTTGATTTTCCTAATTCAAATGCTACACTAATGAAACGAAGTTTAAATAAAATATTACAATGGAATGAAGATTTCCATATTTATCCAGGCCATGGAGATAAAACAACTTTAAAAAGTGAAATACAAACACTAAAACAGTGGGAAAAACATATTTAATAAAGGCCTTAGTTCATGAATTTTTCTTGTGAAACAATAATTAATGAAAATGAAAAGTTAAAATTAACAGATTTAGATAAGAGTTGTTTAAATATATTTGATTATTTGAAATTACATCATAATATAAATTTTTTACAAATTGACATAAAGAAAAATGATAATATTCAAAATTTATTTTTATGTGCGCAAAAAGATGAAGATTATTTAGTTAACACTTTAGAATTTCAACAAAATTGTGATACTACAATTATATTTCATTTTTTATCACAAAATGAAGAAAATTTTGAATTAATAAAAACTCATCTTGATAGTATTCAAATGTCTTTATTGATTTTCTCTCAATCATTATTTAATAAATTCATGGAAAGAACACTAAATGAAATGTCTTTAATTGACCATTTAACAGGTTCATATAATCGATGTTATTTAGATAATTATGCAGGGAATTTATTAAGTATTTCAAATAGAGAACAAAAGAAAATTGCCTTTATTAAAATTGGAATTGACCAATTTAAAGCAGTTATTGATGAATTTGATTATGAAGTTGGAGACAAAGTTTTAAAAGCACTAGCTACTACTTTAAAAGATAGCATTCGTGAATCTGATTTAGTTATTAAAATTTCTAATGATGAATTTTTAGTAATATTGCAGAATATAATTAATGAAAACAATGCTATACTGATATCACAAAAACTTATTGAAAACTTCAGTAAAAAAGAAGTTTTAATAAATGAACAAACAAAACAGATACTAATGAAAACTATATGTGGTGGTGTTTCAATTTATCCTGATAATGCAACAACATTAGATGAAATAATAAAAAAATCTGATATTGCTTTATATGAAGCTAGAAACAGAGGAAGAAGTCAAGTTTTTATGTTTAGTGAAGAAGATACAAATAAAATAGATTTCTTTTAGGTGTAATATATGAAAAATAAAATTTTAGAGTTAATCAAATCATCAGCGACAAATCAAGACGATTATAATTCTTTAGTTAGTATATTTAATCTTCATGAACAGTTACAATATGCTACTAATATTAGGCAAATGGCAGAAGATATATTTACTTGGTTGTATAAAGAGTTTAAAGTTGATAATCTTACTTTTTCTTTGTTTGATGTAAATAAAAATTATAAAGAAATAATTTTAAAAAAAGGCGAAGAGTTTTATTTAGACGATGATTTATCTTATTTTTTTATTATAAATACTCATACAAGTTTAAATGCTACTGTTTCATTTAGAGCTACATCAAAAGTTCATTTTAAAATTTTAGAAGCAAAATATGAAACAATTGAAGCTGCATTTTTTCAAGTTTCACCAATTGTTCAAAGTGGAATTTTAAAGAAAAACTTCATAGAATCTTCATCATTAGATTCTGTAACAAATGTTTATAATAGAAATTATTTAATAGAAAATTTAAATACTCATTTGAGACTTTCAAATAATACTAGAGATGAAATCTATTTTTTAATGATTGGAATTGATCATTTTAAAGCTGTTATTGATGAATTTGATTATGATATTGCTGATAAAGTATTAATTGAACTTGCAAAAGTAATTCACTCAAATATAAATGAGTTTGATATGGTTGGAAGATTAAATGGAGATGAATTTTTAGTCTCTATTTTAAATAATGCAAGTGAATATCAAACAGAAGAGATTGCTAAAAAAATCATTTCTGATTTTGCAGAGGTTAATATTTTAATAAATGAAGAGAAAAATCATATTTTGAAAAAAACCATCTGTATTGGATTTGAAGCTTATAAATTAAATTCAGATACTACAATAACAGAGTGTATTAAAAATGCGGATATTGCACTTTATGAAGCAAAAAATAAAGGAAGAAGTCAGCTATTTAAGTTTAGTGACCTAAGTGCTGAAGATACTATTGATTTATTTTAATCTCTAGTATCTTTAATTTTATAAAACTTTTCTAGCTTTTACATAAACTCTTTTGGGTGCTGGATACCCCTCTACTGTTTTTGTTTTGTCATTTTCATCTAAAAAATCTTCCAAACTTTGATCAAATGACCAAGGAGTTTTTCTTTGTTCTTCTGATGTTGTAACTGTTGTTGCAAGAACTTCAATATTTTCAAACCCTGCTCTTTCAAGCCAATTTTTAAGTGCTGGTATTGTTGGAATAAAATAGATGTTTGGGATTTTTGAATATCTTTTATTTGGAGTTAAACATAACTCTTCATCTCCATCTATCATAAAAGTATCTATTAAAATTTCACCTTTACTATTTAATCCTCGAGCTAATGATTTTAAAGTTCCAACAGGATCAGGTCTATGATATAAAACTCCAAGCATAAAAATAAAATCAAATTTATGATTATAATATTCTAAATGCTCAACTCCCAACATTTCATAAACAATGTCTGATTTTACAAAATGATTTATAAACTCAAATTGATGTAAAGTCAAAGGAGATGGATCAAATCCAACTAACCTTTTTGGTTTATCCTCAAGCATTCTAAACATATAATATCCATTATTACAGCCAATATCTGCAACAACTTTATCTTTTAAATCAAAATAAGGTCTAATTAAATTATATTTGATATTGCTTTGCCATTCACTATCTATTTCTAAATCAAAGATTTTAAAAGGACCTTTTCGCCAAGGTATTAATGACTTTGCTGTTTGTAATATAATCTCTTGTTCTTCTTGTGTTAAATCTTCTTTAATCCCTACACTAAACCAATCGCCATAATCAATAGATAAATTTTCTTTTTCTATTTTACAAGCTGCTTGTAATTGTAAATACCAAGGTTCAACATTTTTCCAAGTTCTGCATTCGCTTTTTTTGTTTTGTAATATTTCTAAATTCATGTTGCAATTATAGATATTTAAGTCAAAATTCCATCTTAAATTAACAGAAATTAACAAAAAAACAACCATTCATTAACTCAGGATTAACTTCTTATGAATATAATTGTCTTAATAAAAAAAATTAAAGGATATTTATTGAACTTTTCAAATGTCTTATTCTCTTTTAAGACAACATTAATTTTACTTGCTTTATTAGCAGTGGGAGCTGGATATGCTACCTTTATAGAAAATGATTTTGGTACATCAACAGCTAGAGTTTTAGTTTATAACAATATTTGGTATGAAACAGTACTTGTTTTAACTACAATAAATTTAACAGGTATTATTTTCAAGTTTAAAATGTGGAAAAACAAACCAAGATTTATTTTTCATACATCATTTGTTATTATATTAATTGGTGCAGGAATAACTAGATACGCTGGTTATGAAGGTATTATGCAAATACCTGAGGGTAAAACAGTAAATCAAATGTCTTCTTTAGAGCCATATTTACAAATTGATATTAATGATTCCTTTCATAAAGAGTATCAAGTAGAACTTGCTGCCTCTACACTAAGAAAAGGTATGGATGCCAATGATAAGTCTGGTATCATAGAATATATATCACAAAAATTAAACAAATTTGACTACAGTATGAAATACAATGAAAAAGATTTAAATATTAAATATGTTGACTATACAGTAAGTAAAAAAGGTAAAGCTGAAATGGGTATTTTAACTGTTGAAGTTACATTCAATGGAGAGACTCAAACAATTAGATTACCAGGGAAAAGAGCACAAGAAGGTGTTCCAAGAGAACTTGTTTTTGGTGATACAAAAATTAAACTTGAATATGGTTCAAAAATTGTAAATATTCCTTTCTCTATTAAATTAAATGACTTCCAACTAGATAGATACCCAGGAAGCATGTCTCCTTCTTCTTATGCATCAGAAGTTACTGTTATCAAAGAAGATAAAGAAAGCTATAATTATAGAATTTTTATGAATAGAACTATGCATGAAGGTAATTTTTTATTTTTCCAAAGTTCTTATTTCCCTGATGAAACAGGAACTGTATTATCTGTAAATAATGACCCAGGAAAATGGCCAACTTATTTAGGATACTTTTTATTAACACTTGGTTTATTATTAAATTTCTTTGATAAAAAATCAAGATTCTGGAAATTAACAAAATTTGTAAGTTCAAGAAATATAGCTTCACTTGTTATTGCCTGTACATTTATGTTTTCAGCAAATTCACTTTATGCAAATGAAGAAGCTGCTAATACATCTAATATTAATGATGTAGCTCAAAAATCTACTCAAATATTAGATTATTTAAATAAATTTAAAGACGAATCAAAAGCAACATCTGAAGATTTTGCAAAACTAGTAACCCAAAGTAGTGGTGGAAGAATGAAACCATTATCTTCTTTAGATTTAGAAATCATTCAAAAACTAAGTGGAAAAGCAACTTTATTTGGTATGAATCCTGATCAAGTAGTTTTAGGAATGTTAACAAGACCTGATATTTGGAGTGATTTAAAAGTAATAAAAATTAAAACTCCTAAATTAAAAAAATTCTTAGGTGTTGATGAAAATGAAAAATATATTGCATTTTCAGAAGTATTTAAAGATGGTAAATATTTACTTGCAGGTGAAGCAGAAGTTGCTCTACAAGTAAAACCTATGGATAGAGGAACATATGAAAAAGATATTATTCAATTAGATGAAAGATTAAATATAATTTATTCTGTATTTAACGGAAGTTTATTTAATATCTATCCAAGAGTAAAAGAAAATGCTGCAGATAATAAAGATAACAACAAATGGTATAACCCACTTGATGCTATGCAAATTTTCAAAGGACAAAATCAAGCAGCAGTTGAAAGTATGACAAGAGGATTTATAAATTCTATTGTTGATTATAACTGGACTGAAGCAAATAAATATTTATCTATGATGACTATTTATCAAGAAAAAGCAGGAAGTGAAATTATTCCTTCAAAAACAAAAATCAATAATGAAATTATATTTAATAAATTAGATATCTTTTTCAAAGTTACATTAGCTTATTTATTCCTTGGTTTAGTTATGTTAATTGTTGCATTTGTTGTAGTATTTAATCCAAAAATTAAACCTAAAAAAACGACTACAATATTTTTTACAATATTAGCTCTGTTATTTGCAATTCATACTTTTGGGATGGGATATAGATGGTTTATTTCAGGTCATGCTCCATGGTCTGATACTTATGAATCATTATTATACATTTCTTGGTCAGCTGTATTTGCAGGTGTTATTTTCTTTAGAAAATCACTTCTTGCTTTAAGTGCTGCTGTTATTGTTGCAAGTATTTTTATGTTTACAGCTCACTTAACAGGAATTGATCCACAAATTACAAATCTAGTTCCAGTATTAAAATCATACTGGTTAACAATCCATGTTTCAATTCTTACAGCATCATATGGATTCTTTGGACTTGCAGCAATTTTAGGATTTATGACTTTAATTATGTTTATCTTTAGAAAAAATAGACCACATATTGATGAGACAATAAAAACAGTTGTAGCTATTACTGAAATTTCATTAATTATTGGATTATCTGCTGTTACTATTGGAAATTTCCTTGGTGGAGTTTGGGCAAATGAATCATGGGGAAGATACTGGGGATGGGATCCAAAAGAGACTTGGGCTTATGTATCAATTGTAGTTTATGCAATTGTTTTACACTTAAGATTCGTAAAACCATTATCAACTCCATTTGTATTAGCTACAGCTTCAGTATTAGCTTTCTCTTCAATACTAATGACTTATTTTGGAGTAAACTTCTACCTATCAGGAATGCACTCGTATGCAACAGGTGATCCTGTTCCAATTCCTATGTGGGTTTATTATGTAATAACACTAGTTATTGTTACAATAGCTCTTGCATTTAAAAATAGAAATATGAAAGATGCTATCTAAAAATTTAAGGGAACTAAATATTTAGTTCCCCTAAATTTACTTTTTTTAATCAAATTTAAATTCCTATAAACTTTTATTAATGTATAATTAACAAATAGTTAATAAATATTCTAGGAAATTTATGCAAGTTGATAAATTGCGAGACCTTATTAAACATACTAAAAATTTAAATGTTTTGTATGTAGAAGATAATATAGAAGTTCAAACTCAAACTGTGAAAATGTTGAAATCTTTTTTCAAAAATATTTGTATAGCAAATAATGGCAAAATAGGTTTAGAACTTTTTTCAAAAGACAATTCTTATCATTTAATCATAACTGATATAAAAATGCCAGTTGTTGATGGATTATGTTTAATTGAATATGTAAGAAAAACTAATAAAAAAATTCCTATAATAGTTTTATCAGCACATGACAATACAGATTTTTTGATAAGAACAATAAATGCAGGAATTGATGGCTACATTCTTAAACCTTATACTTTAAAACAAATAAGTGAGACACTGATTAAAATTATTGAAAAATATGATTTTGAAAACTTACTAAAAGAGAATATAGAACTTGAATATAATTTCCTTTGGAACAAAAACATAAATCAATTATTCAAAAACAATGAACAAATCAAACTTTCTAAAAATGAAACCCGTCTTTTTGAATTATTTATAAATAATAATAGTTTAGTTAAAGATTATAAAGAGATAGAAACATTTATCTTTAACTCTTATGAAAATGATATGAAAAAAATTAGAAATTTAATGTCAAGACTTAGAGTGAAATTAGATTGTGATTTATTTGAAACTATTTATTCCCATGGATACTCTTTAAAATATAAGCAAGAAATATGAAATTATTATTTCTTTGTTTTATTTTTCTATCTTTAAATTTTTTAAAAGCAGAAGAATCTAGCATTAATCTAACAAAAGAAGAACTCACTTTTTTACATAACAACCAGCCTCTTCGATTACATAATGAACAATATTGGCCACCATATAATTTTAATGAAAATGGTACACCCAAAGGTTTTATAATAGATTATATGAATTTGATTAGTGAGAAACTAAATATTCAAGTTAAATATATTTCAGGACCATCTTGGAATGAATTTTTAGAAATGTTAAAAAAAGATGAACTAGATGCAATAATAAATATTGCTAAAAATGATGAAAGAGCAAAGTTTTTTAATTTTACAAAAGTTTTTCATTCAGCTGCAAATGCAATATATGTAAAAAAAGGAAATGAAAATTTAGATTCTTTAGAAAAATTAGAAGGCAAAACTATTGTAATGCCAAAAGGTTTTTTTGCTCAACAACTAATAGAAAAGAATTATCCAAAAATACACCAAATACTTGTAAAAGATTCTGTTGAAGCATTAAGATTATTATCTCTTGGAAAAGCAGATGCAACTATAGATAAAAAAAATGTTCTTGATTATATAATTTCAACAAAAAATATTTCCCAAGTTGTACCAACTAACTATGTTAATGATGATAGATTGGTAAGTCATATAAGTATTGCAACATCTAAAAATAAACCTTTATTAAATTCTATTTTAGATAAAGCACAAGCCTCAATTTCTGATGAAGAGTTACTAAATCTGAAAAAAAAATGGTTTAGTTCAGAAGATATAATCGACAAAAAGAAGTTTTTGAGTAGTTTAGAGAAAGATTATCTAAAAGCAAAATCAACTATTAAAATATGTAACTTTCTAGATTTAGTACCTATTCAATTTAAAGAAGATGATAAACTTCAAGGTATAAACATTGATTTATTTACTTTAATATCAAAAAAATTAGATGTTGACATACAATATATTGATGTATTAAATAATGAAGATCTTATTACTTATTTACAAAATGGTACTTGTGATATAACACCAACTATCTCAAAAAAAGATAATTTAACAGATTTTGTAAATTTTACTAAACCTCTTCTTAGTTATAAATTAGCAATAATTACCCAAAGTGGGAAACCAGTAATTCAAGATATGGACGAGATTATTGATAAAAGAATGGCTAGAAGAAAAAATTGTGTTTATACTGACAAAATTAAAAATACCTATCCTAATATAAATATCTATGAAACAAATAATAACTATGAGACATTAGAAGCTGTTAATAGTAATAAAGTCTATTTTGCCATAGAACCTCTTCCAATTATTGCTTATTATATGTCGAGGTATGCTTTAAATAATATATTTATTTCAAGATATACAGATATGTTATTTGAAATAAATATTGCTGTAGAGAAAAATAATCAAACTTTATTGGATATATTAAATAAAACTATCCATGAAATTGATTCAAATGAGCACAGTGTTATTTTCAATAAATGGACTAATTTATCAATAAAAGAGCCCTTTGATTATAGTACTATTTGGAAAATATTGTCTTTTGTTTTTATCATTTTATGTATTGTTGCTTATAGACAAATAATTTTAAATAAACACAATAAAAAATTAAAAAATGCAAATAATGAAATTGAAAATAAGAATAAATTAATTGCTAAACAAAAAGAACTTTTTGAGAAACTCTTTAGTAAGTCAGCTGATGGTGTTTTATTAATAAAAGAGAAGAAAATTGTTGATTGCAATGAAGCTAGTATAAAAATATTACAATATCCAAGGAATGAATTAATTGGAAAATTCTTTTGTGATATTTCTCCAGAATTTCAACCTAATAATGAAAGTTCAACTATCAAATCTATAAATAAAGTTGATGAAGCATTAACTGAAGGGATTAGTAGCTTTGAATGGGTTCATTGTAATAAACAAAATGAGCATTTATGGATTGAAGTTGTATTAACATCAATTGAAATTGATAATAATTCAGTAATTCATGCTGTAATTCGAGATATAAATAAAAGAAAAGAGTTAGAACAAAAACTTGAAATTTTAACTCAAAACTTAGAAGAAAAAATCAATGAAGAGATTAAAAAGAATCAAGAAAAAACAAAACAGTTAATCCAACAATCAAGGCTTGCACAAATGGGTGAAATGCTTTCAATGATTGCCCATCAGTGGAGACAACCATTGACAGCGATAAGTGCAACAACAAATAATTTATTACTAAAAAATATAATTGATGAAAAAATAGAACCCTCACATTTAGAAGAAGAGTTAGAATTAATTATAAATTATTCCCAACATCTTTCCCATACAATTGATGATTTTAGAAACTTTTTTAGACCAGATAAAATCAAAACAAACGCTAATCTTGAGGAAATAATTGATAAATCAATTGCTATTATAAATATATCTTTTGAATCAAAAAATATAAAATTAATAAAGAACTATTGTTATAATGACACCATTTACTCTTATACAAGTGAAATTCAACAAGTTGTATTAATAATTTTAAAAAATGCAGAAGATATTTTAATAGAAAACAACATAGAAAATAAAGTAATAAGAATTAATACTTTTAGAAAAAAAGATTTTGCGATTATACAAATTAAAGATAATGGTGGAGGTATTTCATCAGATATTATAAGCAAAATATTTGACCCTTATTTTTCTACAAAAAAAGCAAAAGAAGGTACAGGTATTGGTCTTTACATGAGTAAAACAATTATTAATGAGCATTGTAAAGGAAATTTAACAATTAAGAATAATAGAAAAGGTGCTACTTTTGAAATTTGTTTACCAATTTAAAACGAGAAATAATTTTAGCTATAATACAAAAATTTAAAGGAATTTAATGAATACAAATATAATAGAAATTTTTAAAACAATAACAGCAATACCTAGATGTTCAGGAACTCATGAACCATTTATAAACTATATGAAAGATATATCAAAACAGTTTGGCTATTTATGTTTAGTTGATGAAACAAATAATATTTTATGTAAAAAAGAGAATTCAACTGCAAAACTAGCTTTTCAATCTCACTATGATATTGTTTGTTTAAGTGATAATTGTGTTCCTAAAATTGTTCAAAATGGCGATATTTTAAGTGCTGAGGATTCAACTTTAGGAAGTGATAATGGAATTGGATGTTCATATATGATTGCTTTAATGTCTGAGGGTTATGATGGTGAATTTTTATTTACAAGTGATGAAGAGATTGGATTAATTGGAGCAAATAATTTAGCCTTACCTTTAAATGCTTCATATATGTTAAATCTTGATAGTGAAGAAGAAGGCGAAATTTGTATCGGTTGTGCTGGTGGAGTTGATATTTTTGGAACAAATTCAAATAAAAAAATAGTTCCAAATACTGATAATCTAGATTTATACGAAATAACAATAGGAAAACTTCAAGGTGGACACAGTGGTGTTGATATTGATAAAAACATTCCAAATGGTATAAAACTAATTGCAAAAACAATAAAAGAATGTAATGGAAAACTTCTTGATATAAATGGCGGTGAAAGAATTAATTCAATTCCAGTTAATGTAAAAGCAATAATTGCAAGTGCAGTTACACCAAGAGCAAGTCATGAAAATATGAAAATAGAAAAGGTAGCAGCAAAATCTGAACATTTAAATATCTATGATGATAAAATCATCGATTTTATTTATAATTTTCAAAATGGTGTAAGAGCTATGAATGAAGAGTTAAATGTTGTTCAAACTTCAATAAATCTAGCAATCATAAAAACAGGAGTTGATGAAATAAAAATAGAACTAAGTGGCCGTTCTATGGATAATGATGACCTGAGAAGTCTAAAAGATGAAACGATTCAAATACTAAAAGATTATAATTTTGAAGTTACAACAAATGGTAAATATCCAGCATGGAAACCAGATATTAATGAATTCACATCAAAAGTTTTAGAAATCTATAAAGAGTTTAATCAAAAAGCTTCCCTAGAAGCAATCCATGCAGGACTAGAATGTGCAATTTTTAAAGACAAATATCCTTTAATAAAAGTAGCTTCAATTGGACCTACAATTAATTTCCCTCACTCACGAAAAGAGCAAGTTTCTATAAAATCAGTAGAAAATGTTTATAAAATAGTTAAAAAAATTACTGAGGAATTAAAATAAGAGAAAAATAGATTTTCTATTTTTCTCTCGCTCTTTGAATATCACATGAATATTTATATACCATATAATCAAACATCTTAGCTTCTTGATTCTTTTGAAAGAAAAAAAACATCTCTATAAGTCGATAACCCATTCTAAAAAATGCAGTAAAAGGAACTAAATAACTAAATAAAGTTGAATAAGTTCTGTAAGGATAATACTTTTCAAGCTCATCTTTTAACTCTTTTAAAACTACACTCTCTTCTTGTAATTTCATCCTATCTTGTGAGGAAATTGTTCTAATTGCAATAAAAAAATTTACAACAAACATAAAAGAATTTAAATTCCAACCAATAATACATATATCTAAATAACTCATCACTACTCTTTATTTTTAATATTAAGCTTTGATTATAACCTATTTATCTTTTATACTAAATCTATTAAGTATAATTGCAACTAAAAACTTTACTAATGAGAAAAAATGACGAAAAATGAATACGAATTAAATATTGAAAAATTAATCTCTTGGGCACATGAATATTATGTAAATGATAATCCATTAGCAACTGATGAAGAGTATGATAAATTAGCTAGAAGTTGTTTAGCTTATGAGAGCGAAAACCCAACTTTAAGCCATCCAAACTCACCAAATAAAAGAGTTGGTGGCTTTGTTCTTGATGGTTTTGAAAAAGCTTCACACCTAAGTCGTATGTGGTCACAAGAAGATGTATTTAATACTCAAGAGTTAGAAGATTGGATTAAAAGAGCCCATAAAGTTAATACAAATTTAGAGTTCTTTTGTCAACCAAAATTTGATGGGGCATCTTTAAATCTTATTTATGAAAATGGATTATTAAGACAAGCTATCACAAGGGGTGATGGAAGTATTGGAGAAGATGTTACAAACAATGTAAAAACTATCCACTCTATTCCTCTTCAAATAGCTGAAAAATCTTTAGTTGAAATTAGAGGTGAGATCGTTATTAAAAAAGCTGATTTTGAAAAGATTAATATTGAAAGAATTAAAAACAATGACCAAGTTTTTGCAAATCCAAGAAATGCAGCAGCAGGAAGTTTAAGACAATTAGACCCTTCAATCACTGCAAAAAGAAAACTATTTTTTAATGTTTGGGGAGTTGGGCTTAACTCATTAAGATTTACAAAATACTCACAAATGATGGATTATATCTACTCTTTAGGTTTTGTAAAACCTCCAATGCAAACAATAACTTCAAGTGTTGAGGGAATTGAAAATCTATATCATGAAATAATAAAAGTTCGAGATGATATAGAAATGATGCTTGATGGAATGGTTGTAAAAATTGATGATATTGAAACACAAGATGAATTAGGTTATACAGTAAAATTTCCTAGATGGTCATGTGCTTATAAATTTCCTGCCTTAGAAAAAACTACAAAAATCAAAGATATTATCTTACAAGTTGGAAGAACAGGAGTTATAACACCAGTTGCAGTGGTTGAGCCCACCGATATTGAAGGAGTTGTAGTTGAGCGTGCTAGTTTACATAACTTTGATGAAATAGCAAGAAAAGACATAAGAATCAAGGATGAAGTAATTATCATAAGAAGTGGTGATGTAATTCCAAAAATCACAAAGGTTTTTACAGAAAGAAGAGATGGAACACAACTTAATATTCTTCGCCCTACTTCATGCCCAGATTGTGCTAGTGAACTACTTGATGAGGGAGCTTTAATTAAGTGTCAAAATCTTGATTGTCCAAGTCGTGTGGTTAATTCAATAATATATTTTGCAAGTAAAAATTGTATGAATATTGATGGATTAGGAAATAAGATAGTTGAAACTTTAGTAAATGAGAAAAAGATTTTTGATATTTTAGATTTATACTCTTTAAAATATGAAGATTTAGAAAATCTTGAAGGTTTCAAAGAAAAGAAAATAAATAATCTTCTAAATGCAATAGAAAATACAAAAGGAACAGCCCTTCATAGAATTATAAATGCTTTAGGAATAGAACATATTGGAGAAGTTGCATCTAAACAAATTTGTTTAGAATTTGGATTAAAAGTTGTAGATATTGATTTTGATAGTTTGATTGCATTAGATGGGATTGGTGAACAAATGGCAAACTCATTTTGTGAATTTATGAGAGTAAATAAAGAGTTAGTTTTAAAACTTTTTGAAATTATTAATCCAACTGTAGAAGAAAAACTTGAAGTAGAAGAAAATAACTTTAAAGGCAAAACAATAGTTCTAACAGGAACAATGAGTGTGAGCCGTGGAGACATAAAGAAAAAGCTAGAACTTCTTGGAGCTAAAATCAGCTCATCAGTGTCTAAAAAGACTGATTTTGTGATTTATGGAGAAGATGCAGGAAGTAAATATGATAAAGCTATTGAATTAAATGTTCAAATTTTAACAGAAGATGAAATGAATAAAATGATTTAAAAAAATAATTTTATTTAAGAGTAAATTTAATAAAAATTTAAGTATAATACAAGCAATAAAAAAAAGGGGTGAAATATGGATGTAAATAGTATAAATAGTAATATATCTACGCTTAATACTTCGTCTTCTTTAGGGCTTGAAAGAACTGGCTCAAACAAAGCTGTAAATAATAAAAATGAAGATGGTACCAATCTTTATATAAGTGATTATAATAAAAAAAGAGATGAGTTATCTTTAAATGTTCAATCTTTAAATGAAGGAATTGCAATTAGTAAAATTGCTCAAGATTCTATTTCAAAACAACAAACTTATCTTACAAATATTCAAACAAAACTTGAAAATAGCGATTCATATGAAAATAAAAATGATTTAAAACAAAGTATAAATGAAGATTTAAAAAGTTTTAATCAAATAGCTTATGCTACAAAATTTAAATCAGAAAATCTTCTAGCGATTGATTATTATGATGAAAAAACAACTATTGACATAAATACTAAAAATTCTAATTTTTCAATTGAGAAACCAAATACACCAACATATGCAAATGATATTTTTGAACTTTCAAATAATAGTGACTTAAATAATCCAGAAGCATTACAAGGTCTTTCATCAAAAGTTCAAAATTCATCAGAACAATTACAAAATTCATATAATGATTTTAGTGAATTTGGAGATAATCTTAAAAATAGTGCAAAAGATACTATTCAGGAACAACTTAATTTGTATAGTGAAAATAAAATGAATAAAAATAGAAATTTTGGTCAAGACTCAAGTGATTTTACAAAAACAAATGTTAGCTCAAATATGGGTTATTTAGCAGTTTCTCAAGCTAATATTGTTCAAGAACAAAGTGTAAGACTTTTATCTTAATTTTTACACTTTGTTTGACAATAATTTATAGCAACACCTTCTCTTAGTCCATCATCTAAAACTATTGATTCTTTTTTATTTAAAACTTCAAAAATCATTTTATAAATAAAAATCCCCACTTCAATAAATTCAACTCGTCCTCGGCCTACTAGTTTAGTAATGTCTTCTTTTGATGAGTTTTTAAAAATATCTAAACTATTACAAATGTCTTCAAGATTTACAATTGTTCCATTTACAATATTTCTATCATATGAGAAGAAATCTTGTCCTAATTTTATAGCAGCTATTGTTGTTGGTGTTCCAGCAGTTGCAACAAAACTATACTCTTCTAAATCAATATTTAAACTATCCAAAAAGATTTTTATCTCTTTTTTTCTAAGTTCTAAATCATTATGTAAATCATTATAATTTAAAGATTTTTGAGTCATTGTAACTATTCCAAAATCAAAACTATGAGATTCATAAGTATCATTTGTATTTATAATTATTTCAGTAGAACCACCACCAATGTCTAATAAAATAAATTTTTCAGAATTGATTTTTTCTCTTTTTAAAGCATATTTAACAGCTAATAAAGTTAATCTAGCCTCTTCTTTTCCATCAATTATAGAAAATGTAGTTCCAGCTTTTTGTTTAAAATATTCCAAGACTTCTTTGTTATTTAAAGCTTTTCTCATGGCAGCAGTTGTCACACAAATTGCATCTTCTGGATTATAATTTATAACTTTTACAGAATGAGAAATTGCTTCAATTACTCTTTTAAGAGCTTCTGGTGAAATCAATCCTGTATCCACTAAACCATCTGCCATTCCTACTACTTCATTGTATTCTGAAATAATTGTATGGTTTACACAATCATATTTTAAAACACGAAAAGAGTTTGATCCTAAATCAATAGTTACTATTTCTTGATTCATTAAAAAACTTATAAATGAGGGATTTTAATTTTTGAGTTTAATAAATATCCAATTATTATCATCATAAATAAAACAAAAGTCTCTGAAATAAAACCTGTTAAAAAAATCAAATACACAAGCCACAGTAAAATTGCTCCTAAAGGAGTTGGAATACCTGTAAAGAATTTTTCAACTTTTCCCTCATCTGCATTTATATTAAATTGAATTAATCTTCTAAGCCCTGAAATTACATAATAAACAAAAGCAAATATAACTAAAGGCATATTCATAAATGGCTCTTTAGTATCAATAACTGCAAAAAATATAAACATTGTTGGAACTATAACAAATGATAAAAAATCTGCAAAAGAATCAAGTTGAATTCCAAATTGTGTTGATAAATTATATTTTCTAGCAATTTTCCCATCAACTATATCAAATCCACCTGCAAGCCAAGCAAAAAGTGCTGCAGCGAAAAACTCATGGTGAGTTAAAAAATAAATTGCAAAAATACCAGATGCAATATTAAAAAAAGTTACGATATTAGCTAAATTGAAATGATTGTTTTTATTAAACAAAAAAGTCATTCTTTCCCTTTGTATATATGATATTGATTTCGTCCATTTTCTTTTGCTTTATATAAGCTCTCATCTGCTTGTTTATAAAGTTTGTTAGCCGATATATAAGTATGTGGCTCATATATAATAGCTCCCATTGAAATAGAAACGATGTTGAGTATTTTACTATTTTTATGCTCAATTTCTAGTTCTAAAATCTTATAATTTATGTCTTTTAGGCAATTTTCTAAGCTATTTTCATCAATATCAAATAAAACTACTCCAAACTCTTCTCCACCTAATCTAAAAACAAATTCATATTTCTTATCAAAATATTCTTTTAAAGTAGAAGCAACTTTTTTTAATGTAACATCTCCTTGGTCATGTCCATAAGTATCATTATATTGTTTAAAATAATCAATATCAAACATAATAAATGCACATTTCCAATTATTTGCATTTGCAATAAATGGCATATTATCAAAAATGGTATCAAAATACTTTCTATTATATAGTTTTGTCATAGAATCAGTTATGGAATCGATTTTATATTTTTTATTTAAGACTGTTAATTGTTTATCTTTTTTAATTACTTGATAAATAATATATACAATAACAATAAATGAGATAAGAAGAACTATTACAATACTATAAAATAGATATTTTTTCATATTATCATAATCTTCTACAAATTTTTTTCTCTCTTTAAAAGCTACTTGTGTTTCATATTGAATTAAAAAATTAATTTTATTTAATACTTCTTTAAAAAAGTGAAGTTTATTTTCTTTAAAAGCATTTACAATTTCGCTATTAATTGTATCTGTTACAATTCGTTCTTCATTATTTTTGTAGGACTCATTATAATACTTCCATTCTTCTTCAATTATTGATTGTTCTTTTTTTATATCACATATATATTTTAGTGTTCTACACGATATTATTTCTTTATAATTATCTGAAATAATTTGAAGTTTGACAATAGGTATTAGATTTCCGAAATATATGTTATCAACCTGTTTTTTCAAATTATCTATTTGTGTATTGAATAAGATAGAAGAAAAAATTAATGTTGTTAGAACGGTACATACTAAAATTATTAATTTAACTGTAGTTGATTTTAAAAAATTACTTATCATGTTATTATACTATCAAAAAATATATTTAAATCTAGTAAAATACTTAATTTACTTTTCTACAATTTTTTGTTACAATTTAAGTATAAAAACATTAGGAAAAATATGCAATTAAATGCTTACAACCAAAGTTCAAGTACAATTTATCAACAATTATCAAATGAAAAATCTCAACAGACTTCAATTGATAAAAATAATAAATCTACATTTGAAAAAAATGATATGGTTGAGAGCTCAAATAATAAAAATGAACAAAGAGATGAAGAATCAAAAAAAATAGAAAATATGACTTCTTCAAATCCAAATTTAGACAATGCAAAAGAAGAATTAACAAGAAATGGTAATTTAAACAAGCTTTTTTTGCAAAATTTAATCTAAGGAGTAAATAATGACAATTAGTAATAATTTAAATTCAATGAATTCATCTGAACTTCAATTAAATCAAATGGCATCAAATATTGCACAAGTTGCAGATGCAATTGGTGATCCTGAATTTCAAGAAGTAAGTGCTGATTTAATAAATTCAATCATTGGACAAATTCCAGAGGTTGTTTCATATCAAGCAAATGCACAAAATATACAAACACAAAATGCTGTTTCGGATATGCTTTTAAATATAAAAGCCTAAATATAAAAGAAATTTATAAAAACTATTTATTGGTTTTTATAAATTTTGATAACTCTTTTAATTGCCCCTCATTAAAAACTTCTATATCATTATCTTTTAAAAGTCTTGCTGTTAAACCTTGACCATCTACTAAATTATTAGAAAAAGTTCCATCATATATTTTTATATTTCCACAAGATGGAGAGTTTGATTTTAATAACGCAACTTTAATATTCTCTTCTTTACAAATATCAAGAGCTTTTTTTGCACCTAATAAAAAGTTGATTGTAACATCTGTTCCCTTTTCATCTTTTACAATAAAAGGCTTATCACTATTAATAATTTCAGCTGGATTTCTAGGAATTCCTAAGCCACCTGCAACTTCTGGACAAAAAGAATAAATTTCATTTCCACAAAGAATATCCATGAATAATTCTTTTGAAGAAAATGGGAATTTTGGATTAAATGCGATAGATGAATTAGCTCCATCGTACCTAACATCTTCTCCTAATAAACAAGAAGATATTAATATTTTCATATAATATCTTCTTCCTCTATTAAGTTTTCACCATTTTCTATATCATTTTTATAAAAGAAAGTTGATAATTGAATATTACTAAAAGCTGCTTTCATAGATACAAATATTTGAGGATTTTCAGCTTCTAATTTTGCAAGTAACTCTTTTGTAGTTGCTCTTGCATGGGGCATTTTTACATCAAATCTCAAACCTGGACAAGCTTCATCACCAATAACATTTATTTCATTTGTAGTTGCAAATGCTCTTAATTGTCTCTCTCTACAAAAAATAAGTGGTCTTATCACTTCTAAACCATTTTCTGCTTTGTATTTTGGAGGCATAGAACGCATAGTTCCATTGTAAAAGAAGTTCATAAAAAATGATTCCATTGCATCATCTAAATGATGTCCGAGAGCTACTTTATTAAATCCTTGTTCTTGTGCAGTTGAGTATAAATATCCTCTTCTCATTCTTGAGAAAAATGAACAAAAAGATGAATTCTTTCTAATCTTTTCCCCTGCAAGTTCAAAAATTTGAGTATCAATAATTTCATGGTCAATTCCATGTTCTTTGCAGTGATTACTTAAAAATTCTACTTGTTCCCCCATTCCATAAGTTACTGTTACTGCTTTAAATTCAAAATTGTATGGGGCTACTTTTTTTATTCTATTTAGGGCATGAATTAATGTTAAAGAGTCTTTTCCACCTGAAAAACCCACTAAGATTCTATCACCTTCTTTTATTAATCCATATTCTGCATTAGTTTTACCAACTATTGTAGAAATTTTTTTACTTAATTCAACCAATATATTATTCCTATAATTTTTTTCTGATTATATCAAAAAAGTTCTCAAAAGCTTTTTGATATTTTTTGTATTTATATTTTTATACTAAAATGATGAGAATCAATTTGCATATTTTGACTCAAATAAAACTTATGAGCTTCTTGTCTTGTAACAGAAGAGTCAAGATGTATAGATTTACAATTTTGCTGTTTAGCATAAATTTTTATAAAATCAAAAAGTGCTTTTGCTGCACCAAAATATTGAGTACTTTTATCTGTGACAAAATCTTCAATATAAAGATATTTTCCCCAAGATAATTTATGTAAAATATTAAAACCTACAACACAAATTATTTGGTTATTTTCTGTAACATAAACAACTTGATAGCCATTTTTTATCTGTTCAGCAATCATTAGCAAAAAATCTTTTTCAGATAAATCCTCCCTGATTTGATGCATTAATGTGTAACAATACTTTATTTCTTCTTCTGAAGCAATTTTTATTTCCATAAAAATCCTTTAAAATTATTTCACAATAATATCTAAGCTTTTTTAATATATTGGTTAACAATTATACATAATATTGTTTTTACTCTATTTTTAGATAAATACTATATAATTTCATAAATATTAAAAAAAGATTTGAAATGACAATAGAAGAAGAAAAAGAACTTAGACAAAAAATCACTGATACAATTTTGCCATTAGCTATGAATATGACTGAAGATCAAATTAGAAATATTATTATGTCGGTTGAAAAAGAGAATGAGAATATTCAAGCTGGTTTTGGAGCAATGCTTTTTGAACAAATTATAGTTCAAAAAAATAATAGAATAAGAAGAAGTTTCTTTTAATCTATCCTAAAAAACACCTAAATTTTTAACAATAAAATATACAAAGGATACTTATGCGAAATTTCATAAGTTATGATGAATCTATTATTATATTAAATAATATAAATATTTCAAAAATAACAACTGAAAAACTTTTTATAACAAATGCAATTGGGAAAGTTATATCAAAAGATATAATTGCGAATCATAATAGCCCAGAATTTCCAACATCAGCAATGGATGGTTATGCAATTAAATTTGAAGATATAGAAAATAAACACATTAAAATTATTGCAAAAAATCCTGCTGGAAGTATTATTGAAGCAGAAGTTACATCTAACACTTGCATCAAAACTTTTACTGGTTCTTTAATGCCAAAAGGAAGTGATACTTTAGTTCCTATTGAAAACGTAGAAATTTTTCAAGATACAATAAAAATAATCAAAACTGTTCCTTTTGGATTTGCCGTTAGGAATATTGGTGAAAATTACAAAAAAAACGAAGTTCTAATCAAAAAAGGAACAGTTATTGGCTTTGCAGAAATTGGAGTTTTAGCCTCATTAAATATCTCACAAGTTGAAATAGTTTGTAATCCTACAATTGCAATTGCAAGCACTGGAAGTGAGATTTTAGATTTAGGTGAAATTCAAACAAATGATTCTCAAATTAGAAGCTCAAATCATCTAACATTAGAATCTTTATTTAAAAGTAATGGTGCAAATATTATTCAAATGGGAATAGTAAAAGATGATATAGATTCTATTACAAATCTACTTGAAACTGCTTTGTTAAAAGCTGATGTTATTATAACAACAGGTGGAGTTTCTGTTGGGGATTATGATTTTGTTCAAGATGTAATAAAAGATAAATTAAAAGCTGATGTTTTATTTCATGGGGTTAATATAAAACCAGGTATGCACTTATTAGCAGCAATAAAAGATGGAAAAATTATTATTGCTCTTCCTGGATTTGCTTACTCTTCAACTGTATGTGCAATTTTATATGTGTTACCATTAATTTTTAAATTTAGAAATTCAAATGAGTCTCTTCCAATTGTAAAAGCAGTTATAAATCAAGACTTTCCAAAGAAAATGGATAAAACAATTTTTACAGCTTGTAATGTAGAATATAAAGAGGGAAAATATCATATAAATTTTGAGGGTAAAAGAGAAGGTACAAGTGCAATTTTAACAAATATGTTAGAAAGTCCTGCTCTTTTAATACAAAAAGATGATGATCAAAGTCTAAAGGCTGGAGATTTAGTAGATATTTTACTATTAAACAATATAAAATAAAAGAGTTCTCTTTTATTTTATATTTACTGCTTGTTTTGATTTAATTAAATGATAAGTAGTTAAAAGAAGTAAAATTAATGTCGCAATTTGAGTTAAAACTGAACTCTCTTCATTAACTGTATTAAAATTCAAAATATTTAAATTTGAGAAATACATATCAAATAAAAATCCAAATAATAGTGATAATAAGGCAATAGTTGTAATATATATAACTAAAGAAGTTCTTCCTAGAAGTTTATACACCACACTCATAGTAACAGCACTTGTTGCAGGTCCTGCTGTAAGGAAAATAAATGCAGCTCCACCACTCATTCCACTTAACATTAAAGCAGCAGCAAGAGGTAATGAAGCTGTCGCACAAACATATAAAGGCATAGAAAACAAAATAATTACAATATATGTTAAAAGCTGATTTTCAAATAGTAAAGAACTATACTCTTTGGGAACAAAAGTAGTAAAAACAGAACCTAAAATAAGTCCCATAAATAGAGGTTTTACCATATCTTTTGCTAAAGTTATATAAGCATATGTTAAAACTTCTTTTATTGAAAAAGATTTTTTCTCTACTTTTTCTGAACTGCAAGAACAATGACAAGAGCAAGATGATTCTTCTTTAATTTCTTCTATCTTATTATCGTCTTTTTCTACAAAATTTTGAATTAAACCCACAATAATGGCAATTATTACAGATGAAACAACTCTAAAAATAGTAAAAATTAATCCAAAAAATGAAAATGTTGCTAAAATAGAATCAACACCAGTAATTGGAGTTGAAATTAAAAAACTCTGAACAGCACCTTTACTTGCACCCTCTTTTCTCAAACTTTGAGCTAGTGGAATAACTGAACATGAGCAAACAGGAAGTGGTATTCCAAAAAGTGTAGCTTTTATAACTGAACCAATAGAGCTTTTTCCTAAATGTTTTGAAATAAAATCATCAGGAACTAATTGTTTTAAAATCCCAGCCAATAACAATCCAACCAATAAATAAATTGACATTGCATCTAAAAGTAGTAAAAAGTTATTTACTAAGAGTTCAAACTTTTCCATTTATTCCTCAATCAAAGTTTTTGTTGTAATTGATTTTTTTGGTTTAACACCAAGATCGATAAACTCTTCAGCTCTTTTGATTAAATTTGCATTTCCAGTGCTTAATTTATTCATTGCACTATCATATGATTTTTGAGTTCTATTTAGATTTAGACCAATATCTTCAATATCTGCTACAAAACCTGCAAATTTATCATATAAATCAGCTGCTTTTTTAGAGATTAATTGAGCATTTTCATTTTGATGTTCATTTCTCCAAATATTTTCAATAGTTCGTAAAGTTACATATAAAGTTGAAGGAGAAACTAACATAATATTGTGTTCAAAAGCCATTTTGAATAAACTATCATCATTTGAAGTTGCTAATATAAAAGCTCCCTCAATTGGAATAAATAGTAAAACAAAATCTAAAGTGCTAACACCCTCTAAAGCTTCATATTTTTTAGAACTTAATCCTTTAATATGACCATTTATAGATTTAATCAAATCTTTACAAGCATTTTCTTTATGTGCTTTATCTTCAGTTTTACAATAAGCTAAATAAGCATTTAAAGATACTTTTGAATCAATAATAATATCTTTTTTAGATGGTAAATGCACAATCACATCAGGTTTTAGTCGTCTTCCATCTTCATCATTAAATGAACCTTGAACTGTATACTCTTTGCCTTCTCTCAAGCCCGTTTGCTCTAAGATAGAAGATAAAATCATTTCTCCCCAATCACCTTGAGTTTTATTTTGACCTTTAAGTGCTTTTGTTAAATTTATAGCATCTGTAGATATTTGATTATTTAAATCTTTTAAATTTTTAATTTCAGTTAATAATGTTGTTCTTTGAATTGTCTCTTCATTGTAAATCTCATTTACTCTTTTTCCAAATAAATCAAGTTGGTCTTTAAATGAAGTTAAAACTTGTGTTAGGTTTACATTTGATTTTTTTTGATTTTCATCAAAAAGCTTATTTGCAAGATTTTCAAACTCTATTTTCATTTGTTGTTTTGATTCTTCTAAAAGAGTGATTTTTTCATTAAAATTTGACTCTCTAATTTCAAATTCTCGTATTAATTGTTTCTCTTTATTCTCAGAGAGTTTTGATAAATTTGATAATTTTAGTTCATAAGTAGCTGTAACATTATCAATCATTTGATGAGAGTGTTTTTCGATAACTTTTAATTTATCTTCTAAACTCTCTTTTATTAACTTTTTCTCTTCTTCTAATTTTCTATTTGAAGTATTAAGAGTATTGATTTGTCCTTCATAAGAACTATGATTTAACTCTATTTTTTCATTTAATGCTTTTAGTTTTAATAAAGCTTCATCTTGTAAATTTTTCAATTGATTTTCATATTTTTGTCTTGAAAATTGTAATATGATCAATAAACCTGATAAAATTGCAATTGATGCAATAATTATTGTTAAATAATTAACTTCAATAACTCCACTATTCAACATTAAATTCTCCTTTTAAAGCACTTTCTAAATCCATAGCATGTACATCATAACCTAACTCTTTAAATCTTTCAATCAATGGTGGATGAGAGTAATAAAAGAAAATATACATAGGATGTGAAAGAGGAAATGATTTATTCTCATTTGCTAATTTTAACAAAGCACTTACTAAATCCTCTTTTGATGATAAATTTGAACCAAATTCATCAGCAGCATATTCATTATGTCTTGAAATCATAGAAATCAAAGGCATTAGAAAAAATGATAAAATTGGTGAAAAAATCATAAACACTGCAATAATTGCATAAGGTTCATTATTCAAAGATAACCCTAAGAATAGCTTATCTGGTAAATTTCCAAAAATTGCAAAAAATACAAACATAACAACACCCATAATTCCGATATTTTTTATAATATCTCCATTTTTAAAGTGTCCTAATTCATGTCCTAGAACTGCTAATAATTCATTATGTGTTAATTTTTCAATCAATGTATCAAATAAAACTACTCTTTTTGTACTTCCTAATCCACCAAAATATGCATTTAATCTATTATCTCTTTTACTTGCATCTACAGAAAAAACTCCACTACTTTTAAAACCTACTTCATCTAAAAGATTTTCAATTTTTACTTCTAAATCTTTATCTTTTAATTTTTCGAATTTATCAAACATTTTATCTCTAATTACAGGATAAAGCATATTTATCAAAATAATAACAGCAAAAATAAAAGCAAATCCCCAAATCCACCAAGCTGAAAAACTATTTATAATAAATGAAATTCCAGCAATTACAATTGATCCAAAAACTAAAAACAGAACTCCAGTTTTTAAAGTATCTTTTATAAATAAAGCTGGTGTCATATTTGAAAAACCATATTTTTTATTTAATTTAAATGTTGAATAAAGTTCAAAAGGAAGAGTCAAAATCCAATTTATAATAATAAACAAATCCACAAAAACAACAGCTTTTAGCCAAAAAGAGTCTATTTGAACCAATGAATCTAAAAATGATAAACCAAAGCCAATCCATAAAATAAAAAGTATAAAGTCATAAAATGATGAACAAATAGCCAGTTTTTCTTTTTCTATTGAGTAGTTTGCAGCTTCAAGATATTTTGAAGAATCTAAAATGATAGGTTTTAGATTTTTTGCGTTTTTAATGTAACCAATTTGCATAAATGATGTATATGTGTTAAATACAAAATATAAACAAAAAGCTATAACAAATATTTCTAACAAGGTAATAATCCTTTTTTAATGATATTTTTTGTTATTATCATACTACTTTAATACTTGAAGATATGTAAAATCAACCCCTAATTTAGAGTGTTTTTATAAAAGTAGTAAGTTCTGCTATTGTTTTTTTATCTTCACTTATATAAACCAATTCATAATTTTCTTCAAAAGACTCTTTTGTCCAATTAATACTGCCAAAAATTGCAGTTTTTGAATCAATTAATGCTAATTTTAAGTGCATTTTATCTTTTACAAGAATTACTTTTATGTCATTCTTTTTAAGAAAATCAAAAATTTCTGAATCATCTTTTACTTTTTTTGCATCAAGAAAAACAGTTATCTTAACTCCATTTTTTGAAGCTTCTACTAAATCCTTTGCAAACTTTTTATAAGAAAAATTATACATAGCTATTAATATTTCATGTTTTGCACTTGTAATTGATTCGCTAATTTTGTCTTTAATATCTTCACTTTGTTTTGGAAGAATATAAATCTCATTTGCAAATAAATTAATTACTAAAAAAACTGAAAGAACAAATATTTTTAACACTTTATTTCCTTATTCGAATATATCAAAAAACTCTAAAGGAATTTTTGAAGGTTTAAAGTTCTTAAGAAATGCTAATTTAATTGTAGCTTTAAATAAAAGTTTCTCATCTCTAAAAACTTCTTGATACATCACAATTGAAGCTGATTTTCTTTCAACTAATTTTGTTTTAACTTCCAAAATATCACCAAAAACAGCTGATTTAATATAATCAGCTTGCACACTTTTTACCACAAAAAACTCATCATTTTTGTGAGGGGATAAACCCTTTTGAAAAAAAAGCTCAGACCTAGCTCTTTCACAAAAATTTAGATAGTTTGCATAATAAACAACACCACCGCAATCTGTATCTTCATAATAGACTCTTATTTTCACTAATAACTCCATATATTTAACAATTAGGTTTATTTTACACTCTTAAGTGTAAATATGCTGTTAATTTTATTCTAACAAAAATATTGATTTATCCCTCACTCTTAGATTTAAAAGTTAATTATGTTAAAATTAGTGTTCAAAATTTCGTATATTACAAGGTGTATTTGTGTCAATTTTTGCTTTACAATCATTAGCAGGTGGATTTCTAGATGAGGATTTAGAACATTTTAATAAAAGATTTGATGATTGGTGTATTCAATTTGAGAGTTATGATGATGCTATGGATATAGTACAAACTCTTGAAAATCAAGAGTCTATAGATGTTGTTGAAATAACGCCTCTTAGTTATCCAAAATATTTTTTCACTAATCTGCAAGGTACTATTTATGCAACACGACAGATTGAAAATAAAATTATTTGTGTTGTAGAACCAGTTATGGGTGCTAGTTTTAGAATTGCAATATGTGATCTTAAAACAAGTAATGTAAGACTAACAACTACCCATTACAAGAACATTCCTAGTATTGAAGGTGCTTTTGCAAATTTTGGAGAGTAGTTATTTCTACTTATCCCTTCAAGTCTAATTTTTCCAAAAGTTTTGGCATAACTTCGCCTATTTGACTATATTTGTAATTAAAACTATCTACAACAATATCATATAACTTGTGGTTTTTATATTTGTCATGCCATTGGGATTCTTTATTTTCATAAAAATTATAATATTCAAATCTTAGTTTGTATGCTTGGTTTAATATTTCTTTGTAAGTATTCAAAAGTACAATCCTTTTTTCTAAAAAGAATTGTAACTTAAGAAGATTAAAATTTATAACTGAATTTAATCAGCACAATTTATTTCTCTAATTTTATTTAATAAATCAAAAACCATATCAATATTCTCTTCCATTATTTTTGTTGTAGAGAATATTTCTTCATTGTTTGCTTTATTTGCATATAGAGTTACTGTTTTTTGTACAAGTTCGTGTACATTTTTATGTGCTATTTTTAAATCATTCCACTCTTTTGTTTTTGCAAATGCTTTATTTTCATTTACATCTATCCATTTTCCCAAGTTGCATTCATGGGCATTTTTAACTGTAAAATTAGAACCTTCTTTACATAAAGCAAAATTCATATTTTTAAAACTAATATGATCAGATTTTAATCTATTAATATTAATAATTAAATTTGTATCACAAACTCGTTTATGAGCATTTCTATCAAAACTTGTTTGGTTTATTGTACTTTGTAATTGATCCACTAAATTTGATGTTTTTACAGCCATATCGTTTATTGTTGAAGCAAGTGCTGCATTTTCTTGAGTTACTTGATCAAGTGAATTAACTGTATCATTTATTTGAGCCATTGCCATTTGTTGCTCTTTTGAAGCAGTTGTCACATCATCAATAAGTTTTATAGTAACTACAATATTTTCATTTAATTCAGTATATCCCTCAATCATTTTTGAAGTTATATCTTTTCCTTCTTTAGCTTTTACTGTTGCATTTGAAACTATTCTTTTAATCTCATTTGCAGCTTCAGCACTTCTTGAAGCAAGATTTCTCACTTCTGCTGCAACTACTGCAAATCCTTTTCCTGCTTCTCCTGCTGTTGCTGCTTCTACAGCTGCATTTAAAGAAAGAATATTTGTTTGAAAGGCAATTTGATCAATAATACTTATTGCGTCATTTATTGCTAATACTTGATTATTTATTTCATCCATTGATGTAGCTGTTTGATAAGCTAATTCTTTTCCTGCAGTACTTGATTTTGTAACATTTTTTGCATATGAAGCCATTTGGACTGCATTTTCACTACTTCTTGTTACAGTTGCTGAAATCTCTTCAATTGCAGCTGCTGTTTCTTCTAGTGATGCTGCTTGTGTATTAGAGGAATCACTTAGTTTTTTAGATGCATTTGTAAGTTCACTTGAACTTGAAGATAGTTCATTATTTGATTTTTCAATTAGACACATAATCTCGTTTATTGAAGATTGAGTAACTTTTGTACCACTAATTAATGAAGCAATTATTCCTGTTACATCTTGAATATGTGGAATTTCATAGTCATATTTTGCTGTTGATAATGCAACTAAGGCTCCACTTAAAATTGTAAGGTTTTTTTGCATTCTCTCAATCATATTATTAATTTCATTAACTAAAGAATCAACACCTAAAGAGTGAGCTTTACCTTTAATTCTGTCATTTAATAATCCCGCATTTACTTTTGCTATTATTTGCCTTGATTCATCTATTACCAACTGATCAACAATTAATCCTTTTTCAATAGAATCTAAATAATTATTGAAACTATTTACAACATCACCTATTTCATCATTTGATTTTACTTCTATTCTTGTACTTTGAGATAAACTATGTGAACTAATTGAATTGATTGAGTTTTTAAGATTTAATATTGGAGCTAAAATATAATTTTTCATATTTATCAATGAAATAATCATTGTAATAGTTAATGCAATAAATAAAATAATTAAAGCAACCCAAATAATATATGAAGCGTGATTTATAGCTGTTTGAACAATTTCAATTGGTTTTGCGATTAATGCAATTCCTAATTTTTTACCTTCAAAGTCTGAGATATCCATATAAGTGTAAAAATACTTATCTGAAATTAAATATTTATTATTTAGAAGTTCTTTAAAGTCAATCTTTTTAGCATCTTCTAAAAAAGCTTTATTTATAAATTTTTGAGAAATTAGATATTTATCTAATTTATCTTCTTCTTTTATTTTAACTGTGGCTAGTGAACTATCCATTAATAACAAAAATGCTTTATTCTCTTTATCAAATGAACTAGCAACAGAATTAATTCCCTGCATAAATTCTAAAGAACCAACATGATTTTTATTTACATCAAAAATAGGAACTACCGATCTAATACTTAGTCCTGCATTTCCAATTTCAAAACCATTTACAGCAATTTTTTCAGAATTTGCTTTTACAACACTTGCTCTAAAAGAACTTAAATCATCACCAAATTTTGTTGGTGACCATGAACGCAGAAAGGAGTGATTATCTTTTGTATGAAGATGAACTTGAATATTTTTAAAAGGAGTAGAATCTTTCATACTTTTTGATAAGTTTACTAAAGTATTTATTGCTAAGTCTCTATTGCTTGAAGCTAATGATTCTCTTATTGAAGAATCATTAGCAATAGAAATGGCATTTGAAATTCCAGCTTCCAATTTTGCTTCTATTTTAAGATTTGATAATGTATTTAACTCTAAAGTTACCTCATTATAAACCTCTTTAGTCAAATCATTTTTATACTTGTTTAATATAAAGTATCCTATTACTAAAACCAATATAGTAACTATTAGATTTATTAATGTAAATTTTTTCCCTATTGTAAGGTCTTTCATTTTAATCCTTATTCCAAAATAGCCTTATTTTAGTATTTTATTCTAAAATTAAAGATTAAAACTTGTATAAAAATATAACAAATTTATCCCATAGGATATAAAATTTCTTTTTGAATATTCTCAATTTTTTTCATTAATTCATCATCAATATTAAATTTAAATGCAGCTAATGATTCATCTAATTGATTAAGAGTTCTAGCTCCAATAATCGTAGAAGCAACAAAATCAAAATGTTTTGAATATGCAACTGCTAATGTTACAGGTGAGATTCCGTATTGCTTAGCGAGCTCTATATATTTCGCAGTTGCAGCAATTGTTTTGTCATTTACAAATCTAGTCGCTTGTGCTTGAACTCTTGGATTTTCATGTTTCATATAAGCTGTAAATCTAGCATCATCTGGATAAAAAGCATTATTATATTTTCCACTTAAAACTCCTCCACCAATTGGTGAGTATGGAAGTAATGAAATATTCTCTTTTTTACAAACTGTTGATAATTCATCTAAAAATCTTGGATTTAAAAGTGAGAAATTATTTTGAATTGATTCAAACCTTGTTAGATTCTTATTTTTTGAAGTTTCATTTGCTTTTGTAAGACCATAAGCTGTGTCATTTGAACTTCCAATGTATCGTACTTTTCCTTCACGAACTAACTCATCAAAAGCTTTTAAAGACTCTTCAATAGGCACAATAGTATCAGGCCAATGCATTTGATAAAGATCAATGTAATCAGTATCAAGTCTTTTTAAACTTCCTTCTATCGCTCTTTTTATATGAAAAGAATCAATTGCAGTTAAACCATGTCGCGTTGGTGGAACAAACCAACCAGATGCTGCACCACTAACTTTTGTAGCTAAGATTATTGAATCTCTTGGTTTTGTTTTTAACCACTCTCCAACGATTAACTCAGTTGTTCCTTCATAAGATTTTTTTGGTGGAACTGGATAAATCTCAGCAGTATCATAAAAATTTATTCCACTCTCATACGCTTTATCTAAAATTTTAAAAGCTTCTTGTTTTGATGTACTTGAACCAAAAGTCATAGTTCCCATACAAATTGAACTAACTCTTAAACCACTTTTTCCTATATATCTAAAATCCATAATATATCCTTCATATTTTTAATAGGAAAATATTATAACTATTTTAAGAAAAATACAAATTAAATATTACTCCATAATACAAATTTCTTTTTTATTCATATGAATTATTGTTTGTCGTGCAACTAAAATTATTATTATAGTTGTTATAATCATCAAAGAATAAGCTAAAACCCCATAAAAAAACTTTGAAGTTAATTCATACATTAAAATAGTTGCAAGTGTAATTGCAGCCATTGGAAAAGTAAAAGCCCACCAAGATATAAAGAATTTTATTTTAATAAAATTTTTATACATAACAAAAACTAAGATTGTAAAAAACAGTCCTAAATTAAACAAAATTTGTGCAAAGAAATCTAAATTTCCAGTTAGTTTTATATATGAAATAAATCCAATAGCAGGAGGTGCAATAAGAATAAAAAGTGTTGGCATAAATTTTGGCATAAACTGCGCGTGAAAAATGATTCTATTTAAAATAATTGCAAATAAAATAATCCAAAAGAAAATTCCAATTGAAAAATAAAAATACAATACTGAATCATCAACAAAACCTTTTCCAGCTATTGGAACTATCAAGTTTCCAACAATAGGAATAAACCAAGCAGGATTTGAGTGTTGCATTTCAAGATTATTATTTATCCAAAATTTAATAGTATAAAAAGTAAAAAATATATGTAAAAATGCACCTAAAACAAACAACACTTGAGATATTTCATCAATATTATGTCGATAAACCATTGATAAAAGAAGGGTTGAGATAGATGATGCTGCAAAAAAGTTAATTCGTACTGGATGAGAAAACTCTTTTTTTACTTCATCTTTATATTTTATAATTTTTAAAATGTAAAAATATAAAACCGTAAGAAATACAATAGTTGTAATAACCATCATAACTGTTGAAACAAAAGATGGAAAATATAAAACTTCACTAACTCTTTTATAAACCAAAGTTAAACCAGCAAGTCCCATAATAGTTGCAAACATCATTATTGGGAAAAACTGCAATCTGTTTGAGGGAATTGATTTAATTGACTCTTCTTGCATTATTAAATCCTATTAAGAATAATTTATTATAATTAGAAAAAATTTATAAAGGCAAGTTTTGGCAAAAAATAAAAATACAACAATTGATTTAAGTAAAGAAAATCTCTTTTTTGAAGAGAGAAACCAAACTATAAAACTATTGAATTTCAAAATCCAAGCCATGAGCCTTGATATTGCTATTTATGAAAAAGAAAAATTTATCAAAAATAGTACAATGGTATTTGCTCACTTGCCTAAAAAACTAAAAGCTAAACTAAATCCAACTAAATAGATAAAATTATAACTTAATATAATAAAAATATTCTTAGTTTACATAAGTTTAACTTATATAAATTTATTGAGCAAAATCTATAAATAGAGTCATATATTTATCAACTATATCTTTTCTTTGTTCGAAAATATTTTCTCCTTTAAAATTTAAATTTTCAAAAGTAAACATTTGCCCTATTTGAGGTATTTCATCTGTTTTCATTCCAATTTTTGGTCTCATATAAACAGTTGTATTTGGCACATCTTTTTTATGTAAAGGAACAATACTAAAAGAGCCATCTCCAATACATAAAGGTTTTTTCACTTTTGCAGAAGCATTTGAGAAAGATGTTATTCCAGGTATTACTTCAGATTTTTCATAAACAATACTATGTTGTTCTTTTATTAAATCTAATAAATAATAAACCGTACTATAAACAGCACTATCTCCTAAAGTTACAAAAGATAAAGTATTATATTCCTCGAATGATTTATGAATAATATTTACTTGATGTTGCCAATCTTCCGTTTTAAAATGCATTGGCGTATACATTGGAATAATTGGTTTTACAAAATCAAATTCTTCCATTAATTTTTGAATTATTTTGTAAGTCATAGAACGAGTAAAACTGTTGTCAGGGCTTTTTGTGGGAACACAAATAGCATCTGAGTTTTTCAAAGCTCTTAATGCTTTTACGGTAATAAGTTCAAAATCACCCGGTCCTAAAGAAACCATATATAATTTCATTTTGTTTCCTTAATAAGTAATTTCTTTATGACTTGTACCAAGTATTCTAAATGAATCTTGAATACCTTTTTCAATAATTTTTTGAATCATTGGTAATTCAATCAAATTAAACTGCTCACTTGCAGTTAAACTTGAAACTATTGAAGATTCAAACATTTCAGATAAATCATCTTTTATTTCAAACATATCTTTAACATAATGATTTCCACTAACTAAAAGTAAGGGTACGACTTGAACTTTTTTTAAGCCTGTTTTTTGAATTTTTGTTTTTATTACATCATTTATTTCAAAATAAGGAAATGCTCCTTCAAGGGAACAACAAAAGTTTTTTTCACTAATCAACTCTAAAAATGATGCACAATAATTTATTGAATCAATTCCAACAGTATCAAGCTTTGGAGTTCCGTGTATTACAAAAAGATTAGCCGTATCATCTTTTGAAATTTGCTCATTTAAATCTTTTAAAAAGGCTGTTGTATCTTTAACTTTTGTTAAAAGTGCATTTGTAAAAGCAATATTTGCTAAAGAAAAATTTTTGAATCCATCAACAATTTTCTTCAAAACTTCATGTTCATCTGTTGGAAATATATTTATAGATGAGACTACAACATGCTTATATCCCAACATATCAATATCAGCTAAGGTTTGAGGAAGGTTTTTATACTCTTCATTTTTTTTCTTTTTTAAAAGTTTTATTACCATTCTTGAAGAAAAAGAGACGAAAATATCACAATCGGGAAACTTTTCACAAATCATATCTTCTAAATCTAAATATTTTTGTTGCTCTATTACTGAACCAAAACAAGCAAGGACAATAGCTCTTTTCTTGTTGTAATGTCTAAATCTTTTCATTATTTTGCTATATTAAAAAGTCTAATCTCAACAAAAGGGCTATTTTGTAAAGAATTTAAAGTTTTTACTACAACTAAAACTGATAAATCAACTAATGGTTCTAAGATAATAACACTCATATATGCTAAACCAAATGTGAAAACTGAACTTAAACTTTCAACACTAAATCCTTGTCCATAAAATGCCCAAAAAGCAACCCAAGAAACGATTCCACCTTGATAAATTACTGATAATTTTAAAGCATCTAGATATTTAATATCTTTGTATGCAATATTTGTTGGAATAATTTTTTTTGCTAAATATCCCATAACAAATAAAGGCATTAAAAGTGTTGTTACATTCATCCCATATTGTGCTAAATCAAGTGGTGCAAAAAACAAACCTTGAATCAATAATCCAAAAGCTAAACCAAATGTAGCTGGTGCAATGCCAAAAATTAAAAAGAGTGTTGATCCCAAAATCAAATGAACTTCTGAAATGCCAACTGCTTGATGAGGAAATACCTCAAAAAATAAAAATACAAACAAAGTAGTAATAATAGTTTTTACTAACATAGGTAATATTCCACTATTTTTAATACTTTCTACTGCTAATTTAGTAGCAATTCCAAATGAAACAATAGCTGTTCCATAACCTAAAACTATTTTTGCGCCATGCACAATTCCTGCTTCTATATGCATAAGTAATCCTTGTTTATTTAAGTATAAATGATGGTATATATATAATTTTTAATATATATTTTATTTGTTAAAAAAAGTAATTATTTATTAATTTGAGGGTGGATCAAGAGATTGAATTGCATTTTCATAAGCAATTCTATGGTATAACATATTAATTTCAATCTTGGTTAATTTATTTATTGTCGAGAACATCGCAATTGTTGACAATTTAAAATAACGTTTATTATACCCGCGTAGATTCTTCATGCAAAAATTATAACATAATTATTTATAAAGAAGTAACATGAGAGCAATTTGCATATCTGCAATTTCTTCCAAACAAATAAAAACACTTCTAATATGGACTTTATACATCATTTCAAGAAAAGCTTAAAAGCTTTTAATTTGAGTCTGATTATATATTTAGAATTTCATAAAGTTATTTCTTTATGAAATTGAATAAATTTATTATGAATTAAAATGAATTTTAATTCATTTAATAATCAAAATCTCTCTATATTTAAAATCGTAATAAGATTTTATCTTGAAAATAAAAGTCTTTAGTGCAGTGTTTAATGGAACTTACTTATATTTGATGTTTTAAAAAAATATTAATACATTAAAGGATTACTTTGGAATTTAAAATAGAAGAGCCCCCAATAAATATAGGTGCAGATATATCAATACGATCATTTGAAATGATTGAGGAAGAGTTAAAAAATTATCCAAAATCAAATGAGTTTACAATTGAGCAAAAAGAAGTTATATCAAGATTGATTCATACAACAACTTGTTTTGAAGAAGTTTTAGAAAATATCTATTTTTCACCAAATGCAATAGAAAAAATACAAAATTTACTAAAAAACAAAGCAAAAATTATTGTTGATGTAAACATGATAAAAGTGGGACTTAGCGATTTTTATCTAAAAGAGTATGAAACAGAAGTTGTATGTTATATAAATGAAAAATTTACTTATGAAATGGCAGAAAAAAACAAAACAACAAGATCATATGCAGCAGTTGTTGAAGCTATAAAAAAACATAAAAATTCCCCAATTATTTTAGCTTGCGGAAATGCCCCTACTTTTATTTATGCAGCAATTAATACCTTACTTGAACAAAAGGTTGATTTATCGAAAGTTGCCCTACTTTTATTTCCAGTTGGATTTGTAAATGTAGTTGAATCAAAAAATTATGGGAAAAAGTTTTGTGATTTTTTTGATGTTGCTGGAATTATAATGCAAGGAAGATTTGGAAGCTCAACAATGGCAGTTGCAACACTTCATGCGATTTTTAAACTAATCAAAGATTATGATGGGAATGATAAATATAATGGAAAATAGATTATTTAATATGATGGGTTCGGAAGTTGTATCAGGATTTTCTTGTAAACCAGTGAAATTAGTTCCAGATAAACCAGTAATGCACTTCAAAACTCATATATTTATTTGTGGGGATGAAAGATGTGCAGGTGCTCATAAAAATGACAATATAGCTGCTGATTTAAGAGATATTTTAAAAGAAATAGAACTAGCAAATGGTGAAACAAGAATAAAAATATCAAGAACTGGTTGTTTTGGAGCTTGTAGATTTAGAAGTGTTGCAAATATCTATGAAAATACAAAAACAAATGGATATGAAGCAAATAACAATATTTGGCTTAGAAATATACATAAATATACAAAAGAAAAATGGATTGAATTATTTACAGCATTGTCAGAAAATAAAAACATTGATGATTTAGATTTTAAGCAAGTTCCAATGAGTGAACCAGCAACTTATAAATAATGAATCAAGAAAAAAAAGTATTAAGAAAGGGACTTACAACAGGAGTTCACACATGTTTTGCATTTTCAAGTGTACTTGAAGCATTTATTGCTACAAAAGACTTTGTATTTGGGAAAATAAATAAAATTGACAATGATGACTTGGATGTTACAAAAGGTTGTGAAATTGTTGTAAGTATTAGTGATAAAAAAAATGATTTAGAATTTAATAAATTATCACTAATTCCCCAAAGGACTCAAATTGAAACAAATTCTTTGGAAATTTATGCAGGAATTGGAGTAGGAGTTGTGACAAAAAAAGGTTTAAAAATAAAACCAGATTTCCCAGCAATAAATCCAGTTCCACTAGAAAATATGCAAAAAATATTTGAAAAAAAAGTAAAAGAGTTAAACAATATAAATATCTTTTGTACGGTTTCGGTAACAAATGGCGAAGAAATAGCCAAACAAACAGCAAATGCAAAAGTTGGTGTAATTGGTGGAATTTCAATATTAGGAACAACTGGAATTGTAAAACCAGTTTCAAGTACAGCATATATTGATTCAGTAAAAACTGAAATAGAATTTGCAAAACAAAATGAATTAGAACCTTTGATTTTTACTTTAGGAAACTCTGCTTTTAGAGTTTTTAGTGAAAAGTATGATGAGGGACAAATTGTTGAAGTTGCAAATTTTGTTTATGATTCTATTGAAATAGCCAATAATTTAGAAGTAAAAAAGATTATTTTTGTATGTGGAATAGGAAAAATGACAAAAGTTTATCAAGGCTTTAAAAATACTCATAATAGATTTGGTGTTATTGATTTTGTTAAATTAAAAGAAGATATAAAAAATGAATTAGCTTATGAAGTGGATATTGAATCCACAAAAACTGTAAAAGGTATTTCAGAAGAACTGGAAAGAGTGGGACTTATAAATGCTTTATATTCAATGATTGAAAGAAAAGCAAATGAACAAATTAAAACTTGGTTTCCAACTTCAAATGTGGAAGCTTTAATATTAGAAGAAAAGGAGGTAACAGGATGGTAACAATAGCTGGAAATGGTATGGGAGATTATGATTTCTCAAATTTAGAATTAAACTTTTGTCATTTTGACAAAATCATTTGTGACCCAAATTTTAAAGAAAATGGCAGAACTATTTTAAAACTAAAATTCAAAGATGCCCGAGATTATATTTTAGAAAACTACAAAAAAGAAAAACTTTTATATGTGGTTACTGGTTCACCACTGTTTTTCTCAGCAGGAACAATAATCGCTAATAAATTACCAAAAGAAGAAGTTAAATTAATAAACAATATCTCATCAAAAACTTATCTTTTAGAAAAATTATTTATTAGTGAAAATGAAGTGAGTGTTATTTCAATTCATGGAAGAACTACTATAGATTTAGAAGAGTTTTTAAATAAAAAATATACTTTTGTGCTTTGCGATAAAAACTCAATTAAAAGATTAAATGAGGCTTTAAGTTTTTTTGATAAAAACTCAATCACTACTTTCATTGGTTATAAGCTTGGATATAAAGATGAAAAAATACAAGAGATTGATATTTTTGATTTTGATGAAAAAGAATTTGATTTAAACCAAGCTTTTGTTTTATTAATCAAAAGAAATTTTGAACATAAAAAGCCTATTTGTGATGATATTGAATTTGAAACACAAAGGGGAATGATTACAAAAAAATATAAAAGACATCTAACTTTGCAAAACCTTGATTTAGAACCAAATCAACTTCTTTGGGATGTTGGTGCTGGAAGCGGAAGCTGTGGAATAGAAGCTTTTAAAAGATACAAAGTAAGAACTATCTATTTTGAAAAAGATGAAACAAGGGTTGAATTTATCAAACAAAATTTAACAAATCATTTTGTGTGTGATTGCAAACTTTTAGTAGGTGATGCGGAAAATTATTTTGAAAAGTTAGAAGAGAATCCAGAAAGAATTTTTCTAGGTGGAGGTGGAGAAAAAGTTATAGAAAAACTTCCATATTTATATGAAAGACTTTGCGAAAATGGAATTATGTTAATAAATGCAATTACTCTAAAACATTTAAGTCAAATGATAAATATTTTAAATGATGCAAATATTGAATTTGAAACTCACTCTATTTCTCTTACAACTTACAAAGGAAAACTAGATTTAGTGGAACCTGAACGACAATTATTTCAAATAAAGGTATATAAAAAATGATTTATTTTATTGGTGCGGGTCCTGGAGATCCTGATTTAGTTACTGTTAAAGCTCAAAAAATATTACAAATTGCAGATGCTATTTTATTTACAGGTTCACTTGTGCCAAAAGAAGTTTTATCTTGGTGTAAAAGTGAAGCGATAATTGAAGATTCACAAGGAATGAAATATCCTGAGATTTTTGATTTTTTATTAAAATACAAAAATAAAATAGTAGCTCGTGTTCATACGGGCGATCCTTCACTTTATTCAACAATAGCAAAACAAATAGAGTTTTTAAAAGAGCAAAATATTGAATATAAAGTAATTCCAGGAATTACAGCAGCTTTTGGAGCAGCGTCAAGTTTAGGAATTGAATACACAATTCCTGGAGTTTCACAAACTTTGATTCTTTCAAGAATTGAGGGTAAAACTCCAAATCCTGAAAAACTTGAAAATATACTTGCTTGTAAAAACTCTTCTTTGGCTTTTTATTTATCAATATTGCTATTAAAAAAATTAAAAAATACAGCTTATAAACTAGGTTATTCAAAAGATACACCTTGTTGGGTTGTGGAAAAAGCAACATGGGAAGATGAAAAAATTTATAAAGGAACAATAGATGATATAGAAAAACAAGTATCCCATATAAACGGTGTTGCTTTGATTTTATTTGGAGATTATTTACACCAAAAAGAAACGCAAGAATCACACTTATATGTTAAACCCCTAATTAAAGAGTTAAAGAAGAGTAAAAAATGAATAAATTAAAAATAGCAATAGTAACAATAAACCAACCAAGTTTAAGTGCAGCTTGTAACTTAGTTCCCTATTTATATGATTATCATGTGGATGTTTTTGGAAAAAAAGATTTAACACACAATTTAGAAAATTTAAATTTATATGACAAAATCGATGATATTATGGCACCTGCATGGGAAGGTTATGATGCAATTATTTGTATTTTAGCAATTGGTGCAGTTGTTAGAAAAATAGCACCATTTTTAAAAGACAAATCAAGCGATCCAGCCGTTATAGTTATAAATCTAAAGCTTGATAAAATCGTTCCACTTCTAAGTGGTCACTTAGGTGGAGCAAATGAATTAAGCGACACAATAGCTTCAAGAATACCTTCTTGTCAAAATTTTGTATCAACAGCAACAGACCAAACAAATACACTAGCTTTTGAAATGTTTGCAAAAAAGAATAACTTAGAAATTCACAATTTAAAAGAGTTAGCACTTATTTCAAACTCATTATTAAATAAAAAAGAGGTTGAAGTCCTAACTTATGACTCAATCTTTCAAACAATTCCAATTAAAGAAAATCTAAAATTAGTAAAAGAGCAATCATCAAACTTATGTGTAAATATAACCCCTTTTGATAGCCCTCTTCTTACATTTAAACCAAAAGTTTTTTTGGGTATTGGATGTAATAGAAATACAAGTTTTGAAGATATAGAAAAAGCATTTTTATGGTTTTTACAAAAACATAAACTAAAAATAGAACAAATAGAAAACATTGCTTCTTTTGAAGCAAAAGCAGATGAAATAGGACTTTTAGAGTTTGCAAAAAAATACAACTTTAATATTAAGTTTTTTAATGAAAACCAAATAAATTGCCTTCAAGGAGATTTCTCAGCTTCACAAGCAACAAAGTTTTTTGGGCTAAAAGGTGTTAGTGAACCTTCATCTATCTTAGTATCAAAATATAAAGAATTAATAATAACAAAAGAAGTATTTGAAAATAAAATTACAATAGCAGGAGCAATATAAAAATGAAAAGATTATACATAGTATCAACAGGAGCTGGTGGATTAGGATATATCTCACCAGAAGCAATAAATGCAATAAATGAAGCAGAAGTAATAGTATCTTATAGTAAATATGCAAGAGAATTAGGAAGCCTTATAAAAGGTAAAGAGTTATTTACATCTGGAATGACACACGAAATAGCAAGATGTAGCCAAGCAATAGAATATGCAAGACAAGGTAAAACAACTGCAATTTTATCAAATGGTGATGTGAATGTTTACGGAATGGCAACTTTGATTGTTGAATTAATGGAAGAAAAACAGTTATGGGATGAAATAGAAGTTATTTCACTTCCTGGAATTACTTCATTTTTAGCAGCTGCTTCAAAAGTTGGAGCGCCTGTGTCTCAGGATTTTGCAATTATCTCTCTTTCTGATAGATTAACAGATATAAATTTGATTGATAAAAGAGTTAAATCAGCCTTAGATTGTGACTTTGTAATTGGAATTTATAATCCAAAATCAGCAAAAAGAGTTCAACCATATCTGAATTTTATGGCAGCTTTAGAAGGATATGAAGATAGAATTGCAATTATTGCTTCAAATGTAGGAAGAGCAGAAAAAGAAGAAATTACAATAACAAATGCTCAGGATATAATAAATCAAGGTTTAAATCATCCACAAGTTACAATGTCAACGCTTATAATTATTTGTAACTCAAATGCAAAACTTACTTCAAATGGAAAAGTTTTAACCCCAAGAGGTTATCTAAATAAATATGAACTTGATGGAGAATTAAAAGCCTAATTTGGCTTTCAATTCTCGCTTACAAAACCTACGTAATACCTTCTTTATTGAAAATTCAATACAATACGAAATCAAAAAAATAAGGTAAATAATGGGAAGAGCAAATAATTCAAGTGTTGACACAACAAAAGGCGATAGACTAGCAAAAAAAATGAATGAAAAAAGAAATGTTCTAAAAGCAGGATTCGCTCCAGATGCTAATGATAAAAAAGAACAAGTAATAAATGCAAGAAAAGCTGCAAATATTCAAGCAGAAAAAGAAAAAAGAAAAAAGAATGCAAAACTAGCAAAAGCTTCAAAGAAAAAAAATAAAAAATAATAAAAAATTGCAAAAAAGATAGGACAATAAATGAACTGGTTAGCACATGTGTTCTTATCTGAGCAAAAAATTGATTTCCAAATAGGAAATTTTCTAGCAGACCCACTCAAGGGTCGATTATGGGAAGATGCAAGTATCGATATGGAAAAAGGTATGTTTACCCATAAAATTATAGATTCATATACAGATTCCCATGAAATCGTAAGTTGTAGCAAAAGAAGAATAAGAGAAAAAGGTTTGCTAAAACCTGTTATTATTGACTTGACATATGACTACTTTTTGACAAAAAATTGGGATGAATTTTGTCATACTCCAATAAAAGAGTTTTCAAAAGTTTTTTATCATGAAGCAAATCAAAGAACGCAAAGTTTACCAAATCATGCAAATATTCCAATTTATAATATGATTGAACGAGATTTGTTAAATAAATATCACAATTTAGATCAACTAAAAACTTCCTTTGAAAGAATGGATAGAAGATTATCTCCAAGACTTAAACAAAGAGAAACAGCTCTTAGTTATTTTGATAGTGTAGTAAAAAATATAGATGAGCTTGAAAAAGATTTTTTAGAGTTTTTTCCACAACTAACTAAAAAAATAAAAAGTAATTTAGATGAAAATAAGATACAACATTGGAAAATCTAAATAAGAAGAGGTATTATACCTCTTTTTATTTCCTGTTTATAAAATCTTAAAATACCATTCCCGCTTGAATTAACAGTTTTGTATTTCCATGTGATGTTGTTTCACTTGATATTGCTTGTGAATTTAAATTCCATGCCATTTGTGTTCTTAAAAAGAAATCTTTATAGTTTGAATAATACCCTACTCCTACATCTTGAAGTGTTGTTCTATCAAAGTTTGCATCTTGGCTTGAATCTTCCATATATACATTACCTACATCATAGAACAATCCTACTTTATGAGAATATTGATTTATATTTGGGAGTTGAGCAAATAATTCTGTATTAAAGATATATCCATTTTCTGCACTTTGTTCACTATCAGGATAAAGTTTTACCCCATAAGCTCCACCTAAGCTTAAGTCTTCACTACCATCTAGGTTTTTATTTCCTAATACTTTTTGAGTTATTAGGTTTGTATTTAAAGAGAAAGTTTGATTTAGGTATAAAAGATTTGAAACATAGAAGTCTATTTTATTATATCTTCCTGTATCTACATTAGAATTATCTGAATTTAATCTTCCAGTAGTTAGATTAAAATTAGAATCAAATCTAGAAGCTAGACCTAATAAAGAATAATCTTTCAAATAAGCCACAGAAGCTACAAATGATTTTATATTTTTATCTGCTGTTTTATCATTATCTTGATAATCATTCATATCTTTATTAGCAAACTTCAAAGATAGGTTTAGGTTTTCACTTTGAGTTCTTATTACTGGATAAGAAACTCCTAAATCAAAAATTTCAGAATCACCATCTGCGTTTAGATATTTATAATCTTTTGTTAAAGAGTAATCAGTTTTTGAGTAAGACATTTCACTTCTTAGACCATTTGAAGCCAAAGGAGCTGAATAAGCAATTTTACCATTTTTCAAATCTGCTCCATTACTTACAAGACCAGAAACTGTTAATTTATCACCTATATTAAAAGGAGAGTTTACATTTACCAAAGCTTGAACTCTATTTCTTCCTGTATATTTACTTCCATAATTATCAGCAACCACATAACCATCTACTCTATTTTGAGGAGTAGTTTCTATATCAAAGTCGCTTGTTCCAACTTCAACTCCTGGCATAAGTTCTGCTTTTGAAACAGCTACTCCTGGAGTATCATTTATCAGAAGCATACTTCTTTCTAAAGTTGAAGTAGCAATTACATTATCTTTTTTTGCTTCATCTAACATATTCTGAACTACACTATCTTTTACTAAAGAAGTATTTTTTAGTTTAAACTCTCCATAATTTCCTTCAATGATAGAAATAACAATTAAATTATCATTCTCTTGAATATTTTGTACAGGCAAATAAGCCCTTGCTACAAAGTATCCTTGTTTTCTATATTCTTTTGTAATAATAGAAGCTACTTCTTGAAGTTGAGAAAAAGTTAAATCTTTATTTACAAAAGAAGATATTAGACTTTTTAGTTCAGTTTCGCTTATATGAATTGCATTTTCTATTTTAAAATCTTTTACAAAAATTGTTTTACCACTTTTATCATCAGACATCGGTTCTTTATACTTTTTTACACCATCAATATCTACCAAAGGAGTAACTTTTTTTGGTAAATCTTTTGGAGCTTGGATTTGTCTATTTACATCTCCTATATTTGGTGTTGCTCCTAAAAGTACACTTGATGTTAGAAGTGAAATTGTTAGTATTTTATTCATATTTCTCATTAGTTTGTTTCTCCTCTTTGGTTATTATTAAAACCATAAAATTCTTGATTTACTCCATTTGGTAGTTTCACTCCTCCATTTATTAGTTGTATCATAGAGTTATCATTAAGAGTTACTCTATTTGTATTTGGATTTACACTATCAACTTTTTTTAATTCTTGTCCATCTATTGGTGTTGATACTAGATTATTTGATTGAGTTGAATTAGTAGGAGCAGTAAAAAATGATTCACTTCGAGGAGCTATACTTATTGTTTTACCTATATTACCTATGATTTTATTTATATTATTTGATGTTGTTGGATTTGTTGGTGTTGTATTTTTTGCAAGAACTGTTAATTCACCATTATTAAATGTTATTACATAATTACCATTAGCTAAATCACCTTGAGTTATATCATAAGTTCCAGCTATTGAATTTACTGTTGCATTTGTACTTAAACTTCCATTTAAGCTATCCCCACTTATTAATCCATTTGCTACATATGTTAAACTTGGATTATTCTCTCCTTGGGTTTTAGATTTATTTTCTGCACTTACTGTTATTGCTTTTGGAGTGATTGTGTATTTTCCATTATCAAATGTAATTGTATAGTTTGAGTTTGTCAAATCATTTTGTGAAATTACATATTCCCCTACATTTTCTCCTGATACTCTTTGTAAACTTCCACTTAAAGTATCATTTCCTACTAGGCCAGTTGTTGTATAAGTTAGAATTTCATCTGTATTTCCATAGATTTTACTTTTATTTTCTGCACTTACTGTTATTGCTTTTGGAGTGATTGTATATTTTCCATTATCAAATGTAATTGTATAGTTTGAGTTTGTCAAATCATTTTGTGAAATTACATATTCTCCTACATTTTCTCCTGATACTCTTTTTAAACTTCCACTTAATGTATCATTTCCTACTAGGCCAGTTGTTGTATATGTTAAAGTTGAATCTGTTTGTCCATAGATTTTACTTTTATTTTCTGCACTTACGCTTATTGCTTTTGGAGTGATTGTTAAACTTCCATCTGTATTCCCAGAACTTGCAATATTTAAGAAATCATTTGTTGAAGCTACTTTTATATTCTCATAAGTAGCTGCATTTTTATATCCTGTTACATCTATTCCATTTACTTGGAATTTATATGTTCCATCTAAAAAGCTATAACTATTTCCAAAGATTGAAGTTGCTGTTGTATAAAAACTACTTAAATTTTGTGTTAATCCATTATATTGCGAAGTTTTAGTTCCTAAATTATATGACAATGATAGGGGTGCTATTGCCCATACATATTTATCATTTACACTATCATATTTTAAAACTGGCGTTGAAGAAGTAACTGAACTATCTACTAATATATCCCAACCAGCATCACTAAAATATTTACCATAAGCCATTTGTGCTGTTGTTAGACCAGTAACTCCACTTACAGGATTACCATTAGAACCATTACCTCCTACACCATTAAAATTTGAAGTTTCATTGTTATAGAAAGAATCTTTAATTATTCCAGCATCAAGTGTACTAACTCCCACTAAACCACCTACATAAGAATGCCCTATAATACTTCCTGTAAAATATGAATTTTCTATTGTCGATGATGAACTATTAGATCCAACTAAACCACCTGTAAAGAATGTACTTCCGATTCCAGTTACACTTCCACTTGCATAAGAGTTAGTAATATTTGAAAAATTAATGTTATTTCCAATTAAACCTCCTAGAGAGTTTTTACCACTTATACTTCCATTTGATGAATAAACATTTTTAACAATACTTTGTTTGTTGAGTCCAACTAATGCGCCTACATAGTCCTTCCCTGTTACAGTAGTGTTGATTAAACCTATATTTTTAATAGTTGATCCATTTATCAATCCAAAAAGTCCAACATTATCCATATTTGGACGATTTATATAAAGAGAATCAATAGTATGACCAAGTCCATCAAAGTTTCCTGTAAAAGCTAAACTATCATTTTTTCCCAAAGGATTCCATCCAGCTCCATCATTTGCAGTTGAACTTGCTAGATTTGTATAACCTGAACTTGAACTATCAAGATTATTTAAAAGTTGGAAATAGTAGTTTTGAGTTAAAATATTACTATTATTGATATTTTGTAGTTGTGTCCAGTTTTTTATAGTATATGGATTTACACTTGTTCCTAATCCACTATTAAATAATAATACTACAGATTTATCTTCATCTCTTGTAACACCAATTAAATATGGAAGTTCTAATATCTCATATCCCTCTACACTACTTCCACCACTTATTTTACTCCAAATAGTATTATCCCAAGTTCCACCAACTAAAGCTAAAATTTCTGCTTTTGTTTTTCCGTAAGAAGTATCAATCATAGAACTATCTGTATTTGCTTCATTATCGTACCATGAATTAGTAGGTGCAGCAGAACTTGTATTTCTACCATATAAACCTCCTGAATAAGATTCACCCAGCTCATTTTTTACGGTGACACTTCCACTTGCATATGAATTATTTATTGTAGAAGAATATCCCCTTCCAATTAATCCTCCAACCTCACTATATTCACCATTTCCAGCAACGCTTCCTGTTGCATATGAATTATCTATTGAAGAATTATTATTTATTCCAACCAATCCTCCTACAGTAGCACCTTCAACACTTGAAGTTACACTTCCTCTTGCATATGAATTATTTATTGTAGAATCAGAATGATTCCATCCAACTAATCCTCCTACATTACTATATGTACCATTTGCAGTTACACTTCCTATTGCATATGAATTATTTATTGTAGAATTTTCATTCTTTCCTACTAATGCTCCTACATTAGCCTCTTCATAACTCGCGGTAATATCAATATTCGTAAGACCAACATTGCTAATAATTGCACCATTTGTATATCCAAAAAGTCCTATAAATTCATCAGTACTATTATTTATATAAAGTTTATCAATAGTATGTCCAAGTCCATCAAAGTTTCCTTTAAATTGTGCTGAGCCATTTCCTAAACTATTCCATCCAGCTCCACCATTTGCAGTTGAACTTGCTAGATTTGCATAATCTGAAGTTGTATCACCAAGATTATTTAAAAGTTGGAAATAGTAGTTTTTAGTTAAAATATTACTATTATTGATATTTTGTAGTTGTGTCCAGTTTGTGATTGTATAAGCACTTTCTTCTGTTCCATATCCACTTTCAAAAAGTGTAGATGTGGGTATTGCAAATGTTTTTAAAAGAGGCAAGCTAATACCACTATCAAAAATACCATATCCCACAATATCTGCCCCAGTTGTCACCCAAGCAGTATTTCCAGCAAATGCAGCTAAAATCTCTGCTTTTGTTTTCCCAAGATAACTATCACCCATACTTGCTGTATTTGTATCTTTATTATAGTATGAGTTTTCGATTATATCATTATCACTTCCAACCAAACCTCCAAAATTACTATATCCACTCACTGTTCCACTAGCATATGAATATTTGATTGTTGAAGTATTAATTCCAACCAAACCTCCGACAAAGCTATATCCACTCACTGTTGCACTAGCATATGAGTTTTCGATTGTTGAATCATTCCATCCAACTAAACCTCCAATATAATTTCTTCCACTCACTGTTCCACTAACATATGAGTTTTTGATTGTTGAAGCAGTAGCACCAACCAAACCTCCGACAAAGTCATTTCCAATAATATTCACATTAATAAGTCCAACATTTTTTATGGTGCTTGAGGAATTGGTAGCGCCAAATAATCCAAGGTAATTAGATGAACTATTATTTATATAAAGTTTATCAATAGTATGTCCAAGTCCATCAAAATTTCCTGTGAATCTTGTTGAGAGATTTCCTATTGGAGTCCAATTTGAAATACCACTTGCATCTACATCTGCACCTAAAACTGTATTTCCTGATAAAGACATACTTTGTACATCACTTGCTGTTGTTACAACTGTCCAAGAGGTCTCAGCTAAATCACTTGCTTTTTTTGTAAAGAAATTTTGACCTGCACTTAGGTTTACTTTTGCATTTATATAATAATCTCCACTATCTCCATAATATAAAGCAAGTTTTCCATTGGTAGCACTTATTGCTTTATTGATATAAATATTATTATAAGCATCAAGGGTAAGTTTTGCGTTTGTTGTCCAATTAATCGTATCATTGATATAGATATTCCCCTCATCACTTCCTGTTGCATTATCTGTTTTGATTAAAGTGTCTGTTCCATTTCCTAGTGCTGTTTCATAAGCTGTTGAATCATTTACTGTTAAATTTGTAGGGTCTATTAACCAAGTTTTTGCTTTGATATTTGTATTTTTATCAATTGAAAATTTTTTCCCTGAAGTTTCAACAAAGCCATCTTTTGCTTTTATTGTTCCACCTACTTGAACTTCTCCACCATGGGCAAACAATTCTACTTTCCCAGTTAATCCATCCAAAGAATTAGCTTCAAGAATCCCTGTATTATTTACTACACCTTTTAGTAGTTCATTTATAGCATTTGTACTTAGATAAATTTCTCCACCATTAGCAATAATAGTTCCTGAGTTTTTTACTAAAGCATCTAAAACACCTTTTTTTACACTAAGGCTTACAAGAGAGTTTCCATTTAAATTTAAGCTATATTTATCTGCACCTGATAGATATACTTTTCCTTTTACTGCTTTTATAGTCCCTTGGTTTTTTACTTCATTTGAAGCTAGAACTACATAACCACTATTTGATACTTCTATAGTTCCTAGGTTTATAACACTAGCTTTTGAGTCACCTTTGAAGTTATAATTTCCAGCATTAAAGTCTGCATCACTTAACTCTTTTGTGGTAGCTACTATTCCTGCTGTATTTACTTTTGCTGTTTTATTAAACAACACACCATTTGAGTTTAAAATCCAAACTTGTCCATTTGCGTTTAGTGCTCCATCTATTACTGATTTTTCATTACCTACAACTCTATTTAAAGTTATACTATTTTTATTTGGCTGATTAAAGTTTACTGTTTCATTTGATTTGATTGAAAAATCTTGCCAATTAATTGTGGCTTTATTAGAACTTTGGTTTATATTTGTAGTATTTCCATTTTGTGAAATATTTGCTGTTCCACTTGTTACTACTCCTGCTGTTGGAGCTGCAACACTAAGTGTTACTCCTCCTAATAAGGCTGATACCATCAAGGATATTTTTCCACCTTTTAGGATTCTAAATCTTGAGCTAAAATCTGATTTAAACTTCATTATCTTTCCTCTTAGAATAATTTTTATTCATTATTATAAAAGAAGAGTGTAATGAAGTGTAAAATTTTGAGGATTTTTTGAATTTTATATTTTTAACATATATCCTACACCATATACATTTGTAATCAGATTATTTGGTAATTTTTTTCTTAGATTACTAACTTGCATTTTTATAGATTCATTTGAAACAAAATCAATAGAATCTCTCCAAACAAAGTTTCCTATATCATGTATAGATACAGCTTTTCCTATATTTTGAATCAAAATTTCTAAAACTCTATTTTCTTTATTCGAAAGAGTTATTTCATCTGCATTTGAAATAAGTTTTTTTTGATTTATATCATAATGAATTGAAGAGCCTAAAGATACAATATATTTAAAATCTCGCACAAATTCTTCTGAAATTTTATCCATCATCTCTTTCATTTTTTGCAAAGTTGCTGGTTTGATAAGATAATGATTTATATTAATATTAATAGCTTTTAAAATTAATTCTGATTGAGAATGAGCACTTAAAACTACAATCTTTGTTTTGTAATCATCTTTTCTAATTAATTCAGCCAAAGTTAGACCATCCAACTCTGGCATAAAAATATCTACTATCATAAGTTCTGGTTTGTATTTTTTATAAAATTCTAAAGCTTCTTTCCCTTGAGATACCACATAAATCTTTTTAAAAAATGTTTCAAAATACTCTACCATCTGTTTTTGAACTTCCAAATCATCCTCAGCATAAAGTAAAGTAATATCTTTTAAAACTTCTTTCATCTATTTTCACCTTTTATCTGTAATATAAATATTGCACCATCTCTTGAATTTTTAGCATTTATTGTTCCATTAAAACTATTTGCTAAAATAAGTTTACAAATATAAAGTCCCATTCCTGTACCTCCTGATTTAAATTTTGTTGTTACATAGGGATCAAAGATTTTTCCTAAAAGTTCATCTTTTATTCCACCTGCATTATCTTTTAATATAACAACTACATTATTATTTTTTTCAAAAATTCTTATATCTATTTTGCTATTTTTTATATTTTTTTGTTCAAAAATATCAACTGAATTCGTAAATAAAGAGATAAAGACTTGAATTAACTCATTTTTCATACCAAAAACTAAAGGATTTTTCTTATATCTAAAAGATATTTTCACCTCTTCTAATGAAGAATTCATAAAATTTATAGCTTGATTAATTACATCAATTATTTCAAACTCTTCTTTTTGTTTATTTGGATTTACAAATTCCCTAAATACTTCAATTGTTTGGGACATATAATAGGTTGTATTTGAAGCTTCACTTATTTTTTCTGATAAATAACTTTTTTCTAGGCTGTTTAATTCAGACATTCTGTCAATATTTAGTAAGATTGCATTTATTTTCATCAAAGGTTGCCTCCATTGATGGGCAATATTATCAAGCATTTCACCTTGGGAAGCTAGACGATTTTTTTGCATAATCTCTTTTTCATATAAGATTCTTATATCTACTTCTTTTTCTAGTCTTTCGACCATCTGTTTAATACTATTATTTATAACTACTAATTCATTATTTCCTTGCATTTTATTGAAAATAACTTTATCTTCAAAACTGTACTTTTGAATCTTATTTTTTAAAATTTGAAGAGGATTTAAATTTCTTTTTATTAATATTGTTAAAATCAACAAACTTATTATAAAAAGTATAAACATATAAAAAAGAAATATTTTAAAATCAGCTAGAAGTTCAGTATAGATATTTGAAAAAGTGTAATAAACTCTCATAGTACCTATTGATGTTTTCAAAAGATTATCAGTTAAAACTATAGATATTTCTTTTGTATTTAGAATCTCTTTTGATAATCTATTATTTTTATAAATTACCTGTTCTTTATCGTCAAATAATTTAATAGATACTATCTCTTCATTATTTTTAATAATATTTTCTATGGCAGAAATATAGTTATCTTTTAAATCTAAGGCTAAATTGATAGAAACTAAAGGTTCTAAAGTTTTTACAATTGAGTTGATTTTTTCATCTTCAAGAGTATCTAATTGTTTTGATACAACTGAATAATTTTGTGATATAAATATGCAAATAAATAAAGCCATGACAAAAATATTTATTAAAATAACTTGAGTTATGATTGATAGTTTTTTCATTTTATTTTTGTCACTTTGAAAATACTATTTTCTAGATTTATTTGACTTTGTTTTAAACTATTAAGATTTAACAATAAAGAGACCGTTGAACTAATTTCTAAACCAAAAACAACTCCATAATCTACATAGTTTTTATCATAAGAAAAACTTAATCTTTTATTATTTGTAATAAACTTTGATATTTCAGTAATTTCTTTTTCTTTTCCTAAAAGAAAGATATATGCAGTATCTAGTTGAGTCTTTTGTGAAAAATCTTTATATTGTAGTAGTCGAAGTTCGACTTCATACTCTTTTAATTTTGGATAATTTTGCTCTATCATTTTTTTAAATTTATTAGCTATATTTGTATCTATCTCTTCATATAAAATAGTAAATACAATTTTATTATCAATTACTTTTTCATTTATATTATAATCAGCTAGGATAACTTTTGGAAAAACTTTTGATTGAAGGATTAATAGATTTAAATCATAAACACTATTTGCATAGATATTTACATAAGTAAAAATAAAAAAAAATATTAGTTTAAAATTCATAACTCAGACTCAAATTCCAAGTTCTACCTTCTCTTAACATTTTTTCATCTAAAGTATTAAAGCCATAATAGTAATATTTAGTATCTAAAACATTTTTAAGACTAAAAAGAATTTTCATATCATCATTAATAAAATAAGAAGAAGAAAGATTAAAAAGAACGACATCATCAATTTTAGTATCATTTAGAAGAGCTTTTGCTCCATAATATTTAGAAGTTCCACTTACACTTAGTTTTGAATTTATAGGATATATATACCCCACATTTGCAGTTATTTTTGAAGCTATTGGAGTATTAACATCAGCAGAATCAAACTCTTTATTTTTATACTTATAAATAGAATAACTACTGTTAAATAAAAATTTTGATCGATTTTCAAAATTTCTTGAATATTCCACTTCTAAACCATAATTATTTAAATCATCTTCATTATTATAATATTGATAACTTGTTCCATTATTCATTACATCAATACTATTTTCATAAATTGAATAATAATTATTTAATTTAAAACTATCATTATCATTAATATAATTATAAATTAATTCCAAAGTATTAGATTTTTCTGGTTTTAAATTCTCATTACCAAAAGCAGAAAGGTGTCCACTAAGAAAACTTTCTATACGAGAAGGTGTCCTATGATTTTTTGAAAAGGTTGCTTTATAAATATTTATATTATCAGTTGAATAAACACTAGATAGAGTATAATTTATTAACTTATCTGAATATTCGGAATCATTTATTTTTGTATTAAATAAAAAATTTAAATTATCATTAAAAGAAAAAGTATCTTGAACATAATATGAATAATTCGTTTGACTTTCTATATTATTAAGAAAACCTTCATTACCACTCAAAGTAGTTAAATCACTAGATATAGGTAGATATGCATCATTTGAAGGGTCATATAGCCCTACTTTTCCAATATAATCAGCATTTGTATAATAATTATTTTTAGGTATATGTGAATATGAAAAGCTTATTCCATATACAATTTGATGATTTTTTATACTACTATTGGTGATGGAAACTTCACTAAATATATCTTGTTTTGTATAATCAACCTGATAATGAGGATCATATAGTCCAATAGAATTGGGTTCAAACTTGTATAAATATGTATTTAATTTATAATTATAGTTCAAATAGCCTATTTTTGATTTAATTTTATTATTATTAGATATATAATTTTCATATACAATTTGAGAGGTTGAAACTGTATATTTTGAATATCCGCTATCATCAAAATCTAAATAGCCTAAAAAACCATAATGATTTTGTGATGTTGATTCTAAATATCTTGAGTTAAAAATCCAATTATCATTTTTTAGGTTTATCCCAAAAGCTTTTTCTTCAACACCTTCAAATGACTCTTTTTTTCTATCAAGATTACTATTTGATATATTATAATTTATTAAATTAGCAGATGGAGCAAATACTTTTTTATCATTATTTAAATAATAAGAATCAATGCCTAATTTCCATTTATTAAAATTTTTATTAAAAAAAACAGAACCATTTTTCTCATTAAAACTACCAGTACCTAAACTAATTCCATTTTCATCATAATTATCAATTTTTGTAACTATATTTATAGAACCTAGAAATCCTCCTTCTCCATAAGCAACAGAGATTCCTCCTCTTGTGATTTCTATTCTTTCTATTAAATTAATAGGGAAATGTGAAAAATAGTTATAATATACATCTATTCCATTTATATAGAATCTAATTTGTTCATTAATAATGTCATAAGGTTTTATGGTACCTCGAAAAGATATTCTTGAAAAATTAGTTGATCCATCCATTGTTTGAATTCCAGGAACAAAATCTAAAGCTTCGCTTAATGTTTTAATTCCTAATGCTTCTAAGTCATCTCCATAAAGTATGGTAAGGGATGAAGGTTGATACTCAATATTCATATTATTATTTTTTGCATAATCATTTACATTATCAAGAAGATTTTCAAGATTTTCTGCAATAAGATTATTTGATATAAATAATAAAACAAATAATAATTTTAAATATATTTTTTTTATATAAGACTCCATTTTAAAAGTGAGTATTATTACATAGTTTTATTTAAAGATAATTTTTTACTTGAATAAAAAATAACGATTTTACCTAATCACTATTTACATTTTATTCTAAATGCAATTTTAGATTATAATAAATACTTTTTTATCTTATTAAAATTATTTCTTAGCATAGTATGTAAATATGTTCCAAAAACATTATCATTTTTAAAAGCAGCATAAGTTCCATCACTGCTATTTTTTTTGTAAAGTTTATACTCCCCTACTTTTTCTTCATCAATTAATCTTGTATAATGAAAAGCATGCCCAGTTATTCCAAAATCATTTTCATAATATCCCATTCGATAAAATCTTTTTCCTAGAGTAAAATCTAAAGGCAATAAACCCATCATTTTCCTATCATCGACTCTACTTGATAAAAACAACAATCCTGCACACTCGCCATATATTGCTTTTTTTTCTTTTGCATGAGTTAATAAAGAGTTTTTAAAATCATTTGAATTCTCTATTTTTTCATAAGCCTCTTTAGTTTCTATATATCCACCAACAATAAAAACAATATCAGCATCCAAAGGGATAACTTCGTTATTAATTGCATTTACAATAGTTACTTTTGAAAAACTCTCTTTTAGAAACTCAAAATTATCATGATATAAAAAAGAGAAATTATCATCATTTACCAAAGCGATATGTTTATTATACTTTTCTACTTTTTCAAAAGGATAATCTTCTACTTTTTGGACTTCAAAGTTTGATATTGATTCTAATTTTTCTAAATCTATATGTTTTAGAACCTCTTTTGACATTAGTTCAAGTTTTTCTATTTTATTGTCTTTTAAATCAAGTCCAAGGTGAGTTGAATCTAAAGTATCAAGTTTGTTTTGAATCCAACCTAAAACCACAACATCATCAAAATCTTTTTCCACTTGATTTTTGATTAATTCAAAATGGCTAGGAGATGAAATATGATTAAAAACTACCGCTTTTATGGTATTTCCCTCTTGATAAGTTTTAAGACCTTTTATCACAGCACTCAAAGTAATATATGAACCTTTTCCATCTAAAATGATAATTGTGGGAATATTTAAAAGTTTTGTTACATCATAAGCAGAAGCATTTTTATCCATGCCATCATAAAATCCCATAACACCCTCAAGAATAGAGATATTTTTATCACTATATTTCTTAAAAAGCCATTTAACTTGGGCTTCATTCATAATACAAGTATCAAGATTTATACTAGGTGTTTGGCAGATTTTTTGATGAAAAAGAGGATCTATGAAATCAGGGCCAATTTTAAATGGTCGAACAGACTTTTTATAATGATATAAAAGTGCCGTTGTTAAAGTTGTTTTTCCTTGATTTGATGCGATTGCACTTATACATATAGCTTTTATATTGAATCCTTTTATGATATTTTATTTTTGTGATTTTATCCTAGTTTTACTTCTGTAAATATTTTAATTAAGAAGTTCTGTAGTAAAATAATTACCATACAAGGAATAAATAAAATGAAAAAACTATTTTTAATAAGACACGCTAAATCTGATTGGAGTAATGCTTTACTTGATGATTTTGATAGAGGTTTAAACAATAGAGGTTTAAAAGATGCACCTTTTATGGCTAAACTTTTAAAAGAGAAAAATATTATTCCTGATTTAATAATAAGCTCACCAGCTCTTCGAACAAAACTTACTTTGGAGTTTTTACTTAAAAAACTAGATTATAAAAATGAAATTATTTATGATAAAAGTATCTATGAAGCGCCCTATTTGAATTTAAAAAAAGTTATAAATAAAGTAGATGAACAATTTGATATTTTGTTTTTAGTTGGACATAATCCTGGACTTTATGATTTAGCCAACTCTTTATGCGAAGAATCATTTGAAAATATTCCAACTTGTGCAATTGTGGAAATAGATTTTAATACTAATTCTTGGAGTGATATTTCAAAAGAGAACTCAAAATTAATCTCTTTTGAGTATCCAAAAAAGTATAAATAATTTATACTTTTTTATTTCTTCTGATCAATAAATAAACAAAAAATGGTGCTCCAATAAACGCAGTTACTACACCTATTGGCAAACTTGAATCTGTGTTTAAATTTCTTGAAATTAAATCTGAGAACACCAAAAATATTCCCCCAAAGAAAAACACAGGAAAAAACAGTTTATCAGCACTTTGTTTATAAATTAGTTTAATTATATGAGGAATTATAAGTCCTATAAATCCTATGGGTCCCACAAAACTAATACAAACTCCAACACTTAAAGAGACAACAACTAAAAGAAGTAAACTAATTTTATTTACATTTAGACCTTTTAAAAATGCTGTGTCATTACAAATAAGTAAAAGTTTGATTTTATCTTTATTAAAACTTACCACAAAATAAAAAATAACACTCACAAGCATAACAATAAAACCATTTGTAAAACCAACAGTATCTAAACTTCCAAGGGTAAATCTAACTATTGAATAATTTTCTTGCAAATTACTCATATAAAATACCAACATCAAAGCTGAACTATAAAAATATGATAAAGCAATTCCAATAAGCAAAATAGAGTTCGTTGAGACTGATATTGCACTTTTATTTATCTGTTTTGAAATAAAATATAAAATCAAAATAGTGATGATTGAGCCAAAAACAGAAGAAATACTCATATTAAGTGCAGGAAAAAATACTATTGAAATAGCTGTAAAAAGTGTAGTTCCACTTGCAATTCCTAAAGTATAAGGAGTTATTAGTTGATTTTTGAAAATAATTTGAAAAATCAAACCTCCTAAGGCTAAAATTCCACCAACAAAAAAAGCTAAAATTACCCTTGAAACTCTTAAATCCCAAAATATAGTATATGTTGTTGAAGTTGGCTCTAAAATATCTTTTAAAGAGATAGATATTTCTCCCAAAAATGGCGAAATTGCTAATATTATAAAACTAATTATGTACAATAATATTTTCATAAATTTACCACCAAATGATTATCTAGTTTCAAAATAGTATTATTGTAAACTTTTTTTAGATTATCATTTGAAAAGAACGCATCATGTTCCCCAAAAAATTCAATTATTCCATCACTTAAAAATAATACTTTGTATTTTAGAGCATAAGCTAAATCAAGATTATGGGTAATTACAATTTTTTGTTTAAGTAAATCCGAATTCAAAATATCAAAAACCTCTTTTAATCTATTAATATCTAAATTTGCTGTTAATTCATCAAAAATAGTAATTTGGGCATTATGCATAATTGCGCTTGAAAGAAGTAAAAGTTGTTTTTCACCTGAACTAAATGATTTACAATATTTATGTTCTAATTTTTTTAGATTTAGAAGTTTGATTATTTCATCTATTTTTTCATTATTTACACTGTTAACAAAAGAGAGTTCTAAAAATTCTCTCAAAGTTACATATTCATCAAAAATAGAGAGTTTTGGAGGTATATAATTTATTAGTTGAGTTCTTTTCAAATCACTTATTTTTGAGATATTTTCACCCAAAAGTTTAACTTTGTCATTTGAAATAAGATTTGATAAAACTTTGGCAAGGGTTGATTTTCCCGCTCCATTTTCACCTAATATTATTAAGTTTTCTTTTTCTTTTAATGAAAAAGAAATCTCATGCAAAATTGCACTGTTATAATCTTTTATTTCTAACATTTTCTAATATCTTTTTAAAATCTTTTATAAAAAACTCTACTCTTTGACTTGGAATTCCTGCATAAAGTTTATCTACTGTATAGATATTATCATCTTTTGCTGCATTTATTGGTAATTGTTTCCAAGCATTTATAATCTCTTGTTGTTCTTGTTTTTTACCATCTAAAAATGGTGTTAAAAGAACTATAATATCAGGGTTCATACCAATAACTTTTTCAGTATTTACAACAGGTTGGGCTGGATTTGTTGAAGAATAGGCATTTTTATTACCACTTTGTTTTATAATATCTTCAAAATATAAAAAATTACCAGTTATATAAATCTGATTTGAAAGGGATTTTTTAGGACTTATAACTATTAAAATCTTCTTATTTTCAACTATTGAATTTACAGATGTTAAAGCATTATCTATATTTGATATTAACTCTTTTGCTTTTTCTTTTTTATCAAAAAAGTTCCCAAGTTCATTAATCGTATTTTTTATTGATGAGATTGTATTTGTTTTATAAATCAAAGTTTTTATACCTAAAGCTTTTAGATTAGAGTTTAATTTTTCATCATAATCTTGTCCAATAACAACAGTTGGTTTTGTTTCAAGTATTTTTTCTAAAGAGATGTTGTTATATCCACCAATTTTTAGAATAGCTTTTGATTCTTCAGGAAAATCACAATAATTTGTATTTGCAACTACATCTTTTCCAACACCTAAAGCAAATACAATCTCATTTATTGAAGGAGAAAGAGTTACTACTCTCTCAACCCCTAATAAATTTATACAAAAAATTAGTATAAATAAAAAAATTTTCATTTTAGAAACTAGCCTTTAATCCTAAATAAGCACTTCTCTCTTCTGTTGCATATCCATCAACAACTTGATAGTATTTATCAAAAATATTATTAATTTTTAAATATGCTTTAAATGTCTTGTTTATATCATAATTTATTACAGAATTCCAAATTGTATAGTTTCCAGTTTCAGCTCCTGTTCTATTTGCACCATTATATCTATCTCCAATATATTGACCATTAATATTAAAATTAAAGTCACTAATACCATAGTAATCAATACCAAAGCCAATTTGTCTTTTTGCCCGTCTTGCTAAATCTTTATCTTCATCATCTTTAGCACTTAATTGTGTAAAGTTAAGATTTAATAATGTATTTTCAGTTACATCTTTTTTATAGGCTAATTCATAACCTTTTAGAGTAGATTTTCCATCAATATTGGCATATTTGCTAGTTGAAGTATCAAAATCAATCATATCTTTAATAATTGTATGAAAATAAGTAATTGAAAACTCTCTAAAAGCTAATTGTAAATCATAACTTTTTGTATCTTCTGGTGTTAAGTTTTTATTTCCATAGTTTGAATATAAATTATAAAGGGTTGGTACATTATATGAAGTACCATAATTTGAACTCACACTTAAGTCTTCTAAAATATTATGTTTAATACCAATTTTTCCTGTTGTTTTGTTATCAAACTTGTCATATTGGTCTACCCTTATAGATTCTGTTAATATAGTTTTATCATCATTAAATTTATTACTATTTGTTAGAAACACCGCTTTATTATTATACTTTTCTTCAATATCATTTTTATGTTCAAATGATTTATAATCAGCACCTAATAAAACAAAAGATTTATCATTTAAATATGGGATATCAGTTTTTAAACCATATTCATTTACAGTTCCGTCAAAATAAGAAGTTGAATTTATTGCAGGATAATGATATTCTCTATCAAAATTTGATCTTTTTACATAAACATCAGTTGTTGCAAAATCATTTTTATTTTCATAAGAAATTGTAGAAAATTTATCTTTTGTATTTGATGTATTTAATGAATCAGCACTTGTTCCATCAAAATTATTATCAGCATCAATTATCGTATGAGAAATATCAATTTTATTTGAATCATCAAAATTATAACCAGCTTTTAAATTTGCTGTTATATTTTTATATCCATCATCTTCTAAACCTAATTTATGTCCTCGTTTACCATAATTAGGGGAAGATCTTTTTGCAACAAAAGATGAATAACCATCCGTATCAGTTTTATATACAGACCCTTTTAAATAATATTTATCTGTTTTATGAGATAAATTCATACCATATTTTTTTGTATCAAAAGAACCATATTCAACACTAGCATTACCATGTGTACCAGTTTTTGCAGTTTTTGTGATAATATTAATTACACCAGCACTTGCATCTGCACCCCAAATACCACTTTGAGCACCTTTAACAACTTCAATTTGTTCAATATCATCCATCATTAAGTGTTCAAATGGAGCTCCACTTGTACCTGTAATATCGTTATATCTTATTCCATCAATTAATACTAATACTCTTTTTGAATCATTTCCTCTAATATAAACAGAAGAAGAAGCTCCAAAACTTCCATTACTTGTAATTGAAATACCTGGTATTGTATTTAAAGCCTCAACTACACTTGAATAATGTTTCTCTTCTATCTCTTCTTTTGTAATTACATCAATATTTGAAGTAACATCTTTGATTGATTGAGTTGATTTTGTAGCACTTGTAACTGTAATTGTGTCTAAACTCTGGGCTGAAAAAAGGTTTGTTGTTGCTAGAAGAAAGCTTGCAACTAAGCTTGTAGTTATTTTTTTTTGCATTATTAATTTTTCCTAATTTTTATGTTTATTTGTTATTTGTTGAATATAAATTGATTGGTTTTAATTGTTTTAATAGTAATAATTTATTGATTTTTGGCATTGTATTTACTAAAATTGCAAGAATTGTACAGTTAATAGATTGCAGTTTTCTGTTAACAGTTGCAGCTAAAATTCCAAAAAAACTAAAGTATCTTCTAGTTTTATTAATCATTATTTCTCCTTTCTTAAAAATTTAATTTTTGATTTATTTAAATGTGACAACTTAAAATTGATTTTGTGGGATCCACTAAATATTCATATCCTAAATATCCCATGTAAAATCCAAATGCTATTACTAATATAGAAGCTAGTTTTATAAATAAATCCCTAAGATTTGATTGTTTGAAAAGTCCTACAAAAAATCCCAAAGAAAAAAGAGCTGGAACTGTACTTAAACCAAATATTAGCATTACAAAAGCTCCCCAAAAGGCACTTCCTGTACTAGCAGCTGTGATTGCAAAAACATATACAAAACCACAAGGAAGTAAACCATTTAACATTCCTAAAAGATAAAAACTAAATAGTGATTGAGAACCTAAAAGAGCTTTAAATGTACTTTGATAAAGTGGTGATTTTGAACAAGTGTGTTCTAAAATAGTTAAGAATTTGATTTTTCCAAGAAGTGAAAGTCCAACTAAAATCATCATAAAACCAGTAAATAATAGAAATATTCCACTTGTTGTATTATCAAAAGATACAACTCCACCAACTAGACCAAACAAAGATCCAAGTATCATATAAGTTGAAATTCTTCCAAAAGAATAAAGTAAGTGAGCAAGAGCTTGAACTTTTTTTGTCCAATCGCTTTTTATTTTTGTACTTGAGTAGGCTATTACAATTCCACCACACATTCCAACACAATGCCCAAAAGAACCTAGAAATGCTATTGAAATGATTGTTATAATACTAATTGCTTCCATTATTTCCTAACAACTCTTTTTTAATATAAGGATTTTTAAGACTCTCATTTCTTAACATTTTTAAAGTCATTTCATCAAAAGTAATAAATCCATCTTGTTTATTTTCATAAGCTCCAAAGCCATAACCCATTGGTGTAGTTTCAGTTCTTGAATACCAAGCACTTCTTCCATCTATATATTTTTTTGTATCTTTGCTCATAACCCAAACTTTTGCACTATCTTTAAAAGGTTTATCTTCTAACCAATGTGCCATTCCACCATGATCATGGAAAAACCAAGTTTTTCCATCAGGTGCTATGACTTGTGAGACATAATCCATTTTATCAATAGTCATTCCGCAATCACTATCTTGGTATTTACCAAGAATTATTTCAAGTGGTGTTTGGCTTGTATTGCCCTCTTTTAAAACAACCATTTGTTTTGCATTTGACATAGATAAAAATATTATAATTATTATTGCTATTATTACAACTATTGTAAGAAAAGGTAAGATTTTTTTCATTGAAACTCCAAATTAGAATCGTTATTATAATCATAAGTATATAAATATCAGTTTATTGAACATAAAAAAAGGCTTCGTATGGGAAGTACGAAGCCCGATTCAAATCTATTTCAATGTATAGGATACCAAATAAATGTATTTAGTAGTAGGAGGATTTAATATAAATATCCTATAAATAAAATTCTAGCAATTCAATTATTAAATTAAGATAAATTTTATCCTCTTTAATTACTTTTTTTTAATCTTTTTAATCTTAGTTTAGAATTTAAATAATATAATACAAATCAATATATAAAATAAGGATTAATATTTATGCGTTTAATAATGTTTGATATGGATGGAACACTCATAGATAGCGGTTTTGCTATAACAAATACTATAAATTATGTGAGAGTTAATCTAGGTTTTGAGAAATTAGAAAAAAGCTATATTTTAGAAAAAGTAAATGATCCATCGATAAATTCAGCTGAGTTTTTTTATGGAACAAAAGAGTTTACACCACAACAAACAAAACTTTTTGAAGAGTATTATAATAAACATTGTTTAAGTGATTTAGTCCTTTATGATGGAATTTCAAAGCTAATTGATGATTTGAAAAATGATTTTGTTTTAGCAGTTGCAACAAATGCAAATTCACAATATGCACATAAAATGCTAAATCATGTTGGAATTGGACATAATTTCAAAACTATTTTAGGTTATGACAGCGTAAAAAATCCAAAACCACATCCAGAAATGGTACATAAAATTCTAGATATTCATAATATTTCAAATTTTAATGCCCAATTAATTGGAGATTCTCACAAAGACATAATGGCAGCCACAAAAGCAGGTGTTGATTCAGTTTTAGTAAATTGGGGATTTTCAAACCATGAAAAAGATGCCATTGAAACTGTTGAAGAATTAGAAAAAAGAATATTTGATAAATTCAAATAAAATTTACTGGATTTATGTATGTTTGAAAAAATTAAAAAACTTTTTAAAAAAGAGACTTTTTCTTGTATTGTTTGGGATGGGAAAATCATGAAATATTTAGATTTAACCCAAAAACAAATAGATGAAATGACTAATAAAGGTCTAAGTGTTACAAAAAAAGATGAGTGTTAAAATTCTATGAACTTATACTCACCCTCTTTTAAATCTTCAATTGTGTATTCACCAAAACTAACCCTATGAAGTGTTAGAACCCTATTCCCAACTGCTGCAAACATTCTTTTTACTTGATGATATTTCCCTTCACAAATTTCTAATCGTACATGTGTTTCACCTAAAACTTCAAGAGTTGCAGGAAGTAAGGGCTTTTTCTCACCATTTAACATTAACTCTCCACTCGCAAAAATCTCTTTTTCATCACCTTTTAAAGGAACTGCCAAAGTTGCTTCATAAACTTTTGAAACATCACTTTTTGGACTTGATAATTTATGATTTAAAGCTCCATCATCTGTTAAAATAATAGCTCCCGTTGTATCAACATCAAGTCTTCCGATAGTTGAAATTTTAGGATTTCTTCTATTCCATCTTGAAGGAATTAGTGCATAAATTAAACTTCCGGCATCATTGTGTGAACAGATAAAACCTGAGGGTTTATTTAATAAGATTGTAATTGTTTCAGGATCAATGGGCTCATTATTTACTTTAATATCATTATGATATGCTTTTATTGAAGGATCAAAAACTCTTTTATCATTTACAGTAAGTTCATAAATTCTTAAAAATTTCTTCGCTTCACTTCTCGTGCAATATCCCAAACTAGATAGATGTGCATCAACTCTTTTATAACTATTTTGCATATATTAAAATCTCTTTTTTTTTAAATTAGTTTGGATATTAACATCTTTTCATATAAAATACAAATATGAAACTAATTGATAAAAAATATGCCGTCTATTTATTGGACGATGATAACTTTGATTTCCCAAAACTTGATATGATGAAAGATGATTTAGTTGCAGTTGGTGGAGATTTTCACCCCCAAAGATTAATAAATGCCTATGAAAATGGTATTTTTCCTTGGTATATTGATGATTATAATTATATTCATTGGTTTAGTCCACAAAAAAGAATGGTTCTAAAACCAAATGAGATGAAAGTATCAAAGAGTCTTAGAAAATCAATTCAAAATAGAGGTTTCGTAATAAAATCAAATGAAAATTTTGAAGCTGTTATTCGTGCTTGTTCTGAAATAAAAAGAAAACATGAAAACAGCACATGGATAAGTGATGAATTTATACAAGCTTATGTAAATTTACATCACTTAGATATTGCTTTTAGTATTGAGTGTTATTTAGATGAAAAGTTAGTTGGTGGACTTTATGGACTTTTAATTGGTAATGTTTTTTGTGGTGAAAGTATGTTTGCAAAAGTTACAGATGCGTCAAAAGTTGCTTTTTATCATCTTTGTCAACAAGCACAAAATAATGGTATAGAACTTATAGATTGTCAAGTTTATAATGATCATTTAGCAAGTTTGGGAGCTTATGAAATAAGTAGAATTGAATACTTCAAAATACTAAATGAGGATTTAGATAGCTAAAAGATGTTACTTTTTTCTATAATTTCATAAACTCTTGCCCTATTTTGATAAATTGCTACACGCTTCCTACTATTTTGTTTTATAATGTCTGATATTTCAATAAGTATAAGGTAAAAAAGATGAGTGAAGAAATAAAAAGAGAAAAATCTCTTACAATGACTATGTTAATGACACCAGATAAAGCAAACTTTTCTGGGAAAAATGTTCACGGTGGTGAAATTTTAAAAATGTTAGATCATGTTGCATATGCTTGTGCAGCTAGATATACAGGTATGTATGCAGTAACATTATCAGTTGACATGGTTTTATTTAAAGATCCAATTAAAATTGGTTCACTTGTTACATTTCATGCCTCTGTAAATTATACAGGAAGAACATCTATGGAAATTGGTATTAAAGTAATTTCTGAAGATATTAAAGATCATACAATTAAGAATACTAATGTTTGTTATTTTACAATGATTGCAGTTGATGAAGCTGGTAAACCAGCTCCTGTTCCAAAACTAGACTTAGTTACAGAAGATGACAAAAGAAGATATAACGATGCTATTCAAAGAAGAGAAATTAGAATGTCTTCAAGACACTCAAAATAATCATTTTTAGCCATAAAAAAAGGGGAAGACTTCAAAACCTTCCCCTTTTTTATTTCAAAACTTTAATGAATATATTAAGCCTCTAAAGACTCAATATACTCTTCATAAGTTCCTTTGAAATCAACTATAGTTCCACCAGGTTGGATTTCTATAATTCTATTTGCATAAGCATCTAATAGTTCCCTATCATGAGATACACAAATTACAGAACCAGGATAATCATTTAAACCTTCACCAAGTGCAATAATTGCTTCTAAGTCTAAGTGGTTTGTAGGTTCATCTAAAACTAAGAAATTTCCTTGCTCTAACATAATTTTAGAAAGCATCATTCTATGTTTTTCTCCCCCACTACAAGAGTTTACTTTTTTCTCTTGCTCTTGTCCGTTGAATAGCATTCTACCAAGACAATTTCTAATTTCTGAAATATCAGCATCTCTATCGCAGTTTCTTAACCAATCATATAAAGTTATATCACCCTCAATTATATCAGTTGCATTTTGTGGGAAATAAGAGTTTTGAATAGTTGCACCCCATAAAACTTCTCCACTATCAGCTTTTATATTTCCTTCTAAAATTTCACAAAGAGTAGTTTTACCAATACCATTTGTTCCAATAAGAGCAATTTTATCACCTTTTTCAACTGTAAATGAAATATCATTTAAAACTACTTCACCATCATAAGATTTTGAAATATTTTTAACAGTTAATAACTCTTTACCAACTTCTCTTTTTTGTTTAAAGATAATAGATGGATCTCTTCTACTTGATACTTGAATTGCACCAACATCAAGTTTATCAAGTTGTTTTTGTCTAGAAGTTGCTTGTTTTGCTTTTGAAGCATTTGCACTAAATCTAGCGATGAATTTTTCAAGTTCATCTTTTTCTTTTAGTTTTTTGTTAACATCTTTTTCATTTTGTTTAGCAATTAATGTTGAAGCTATATACCAATCATCATAAGTTCCTGTGAACTCTCTAATTTGTTTAAAGTCAACATCTAAGATATGTGTACAAACAGCATTTAAAAAGTGTCTATCATGAGAGATAACTACCATTGTTCCATCATGGTGTTGTAATTGATTCTCTAACCAACCAATAGTTGCAATATCTAAATTATTTGTAGGCTCATCTAAAAATAGAACATCTGGTTTTGGATATAAAACTTGTGCTAATAAAACTTTGAATTTATTTCCACCTGTTAAAGTACTCATTAATTCTTGATGCTCAGATGCAGGGAAACCTAAATCTTCTAAAATTCTTGTAATTTTTACATCATATTCATAAGTTGGGTCTTCTTCACAACAAATGATTTCAAGCTCTGCTAATCTTTCATTTATTTCATCTGTAAATTCAGGGCTCATATAAAGCTCTTCTTTTTCTTTTACAGCATCATGTAATCTTTTATTTCCTAAAAGAACAGCATCAAATATTGTATTATTTTCATATGCAAATTGATTTTGTGATAATGTTCCAACTTTTTTACCATTTTGAACTTGTACTTCACCCTCAGTTGCATCTTCTTGACCTGATAAAATTTTTAAGAAAGTTGTTTTACCAGCACCGTTTGCACCGATAAGTCCATATCTTTTACCAGTATCTAATTTTAAATTTATGTCTTGAAATAAAACTCTAGCACCGAAAGCTTTTTTAAGATTGACAGTTTGAACCATATTATAATTCTCTCCATTTATTTTATTTACTTAATTGTATTGAATTCGCGATTATATCCTAAAAAATCTATTTAAGACTTAATTTAAGCTCTTAAATCTCTTTTTCAAATGCAAGTCTCATGATTTCATCTTCTGTTAAATGTCTCATTCTTGTATCATCTTCAGGAGGATATTTAATAATTAATACTTTTTCTTTTAACTCATCTAATCTATATTTAGTTAAATTTTTAATTAAATTATCATTTATCATCTCTTTTGATAATGTTGATTGTTCAATCATTTTTGATATTACATTCTCAAGATTTTTTCTTGTCTCTTCAAAAGCTTTTTCTTCATCTGTAAATGAAATATATTGTTTTTCTAAATATTTCATAACCAAATCAGCTGGATATTTATATGTTGTAACACCTTTATAAATATATTTTTGACATTTAATATTAGGAATTGGAACACCTGTAAAAATATATCCAAGTACAGTATTAATTCCATCTAATTCTTTTAATGGATTATGAGAACAAATAAAATCTTCTTTTACTAAAGATGGTGAAAACTCTAATGATGTAATATTATTATGTAAAATTACAAAACTTCCTCCAACCTCTTTGGGTCCACCTTTTAATGAAAATATCTCATTTTTGTGTGCCATGAAACTTCCAGTAACTTTTTTAGGACTTCCCTCAAGTGAAGTTAATTCATTATCTCCAATATCAAAATCACCCTCAACTATATTAAAATTTAATGGTAGTTTTAGTAAGTTTGCTAATTTATCAGCTAATTTTACATCTCCATGCACATTTACTGAATTATCTTTTAAAATAGTAAAATTTCTTATTTCATGTTTTCTAAGCCATCTACTTATATCATCAATATTTGTTAGTGCAACTATTGGCTTATAAATATGAGAAACAACTTCACTACCTTTATATCTCCATGTTTTTTCTTCTTCGTTAAAAGTACTTGTCACATGATTTAATCTAATATCTGTAATTAAATCATATCCTATTTCATCAGCTACTCCATCTAAATCTGTTAAATTATTTCTAATACAAATATAGTTCGTTCCTACAGAAACAGGCCCTCCAATTAATCTTTCAATTAGATTATCAGAACAATCAAATTCAGCATCAATATATTTAGGTCCACCCTTTAGTGTAACTATTTTATTGTTTGAACATTTGAAAAATCCTTTTATAGTTCTTGGCATTCCTTTGATAGAATTAATTTCATTGTTAGAGCAGTCAAAATTTCCTTTTACTTCTTTTGGAGCATAAGATAAATTTTTTAACTGATTAAATGAGCAATCAAAATCACCAACTTCTGATGGTCCTTCAAATAAAGAAGTTAAATTATTTTTAGAACAGAAGAAACCACCTGTTACTGTTTTAGGACAACCATCAAGTGCAGTTAGTCCATTATTACTTATATCAAAAAAACCATCTACTACTTTAAATTTAACTGGCAGTTTTTTTACAGATAATTTTTGATTTAAATTTACATTCCCTTGAACTGTTATGGAAAAATCTTCTGAAATCAGATAATTATTTATAGCATGATCTTTAAGCCATTTTTCGATTTCTGCGAGATTATTCATTCTCAACCTTTATTGCAATTATTTTAATTTTTATTTGATAGATTTTATCATTTTATTTCTTATGTTGATATATATTTATGTAGATCTTTTAAAAATTATTTTTTATTAAACTACAAATATTACATACAAAAAATCTTTTTATTGCCATATAATAATTTTGAGTTAGTAAATACTAGCTTACAAATACAAAGGTTTTATCATGGAAACAAAAATTTGGATTATTGGTTCTAGCAGTGGAATTGGTTTAGAGTTAGTTAAACTTTGTTTGCAAAATAATTATAAAGTAATAGCAAGTTCAAGAAATGCTAAAAACTCTAAAGAGCTATTACAACTAAAATCAACTAATTCAAACAAGCTAGAGTTATTAAATATTGATGTTTCAAGTAATGAAAATGTTTCTAAAAGTGTGGATGAGGCATTTCTTATTTTTGATGATTTAGATATTTGCTTTTTTAATGCAGGTGTTTATGAATCAATGAGCATAGATCAATGGAATATTTCAAATTTTGAATCAATGATAAATACAAATTACTTAGGTGCCGTTAGAGTTTTAAAACCACTTGTTAATTATTTAGAAAAACAAAAAAAAGAATCAAGAATTATATTAAATGCAAGTTTATCAAGCTATTTTGGATTACCTTATGGGGGAGCCTATAGTGCATCAAAAGCCGCTTTAGTAAATCTTGCACAGTCAATACAACCTGAGTTATTAAGAAAAAACATTTATGTTCAAATAGTAAATCATGGTTTTGTAAAAACAAGATTGACTGCAAAAAATGATTTTGACATGCCTCAACTAATGTCGCCAAATATTGCAGCTAAAAAAATATTTGAGCAATTAAATAAACCATATAAGTTTGAGATTTCGTTTCCTTTTATTTTGTCAAAATTTTTACGATTTATATCACTTGTGCCTTATAAATTGAGTTTTTCTATAACTAAAAAGTTTTTAAAATGATTATGGTTAAAAAATATGTGAAATATATGATAACTAGATTAATATGAATAATAATATCCTAAAAAGCAATGAGATTTTCCTATATGGTATATTAGGAGTTCCTATTGCTTTTTTGGGTTTTCCTTTATATATTTATTTACCAACTTTTTATGTAGAATATGTAAACTTAAGTGTTGGAACTGTTGGAATTATTTTATTAGTTGCACGACTATTAGATATGATTTTAGATCCATTTATTGGTAATTTTACAGATAAACATAATAAATTTAACATCATAATAATATCAACATTTTTTGTTTTATTTGGTTTGTTTTTTCTTATTAAACCCATTTATTTTAACTCTTTATGGTTATTTTGCTTTTCAATAATTACTTATATTTCTTACAGTTTTGTAATGATTCCTTATCTTACTTTAAACTCACAAATAAGCCATAACACTATTAATAATACAAAACTAGCCTTTTCAAGAGAATTATTTATTGTTTTTGGAGTTTTAATCTCTTTACTTTTTCCTTATATTTTTATGGTTGCAGATGATTCTAAAAAAAGTTTAGAACTTTTACTTTATACATGTTTAATAATTTTTCCTATTTTTTCAATAATTTTTTATTTAAAATTAAAACATTTTGAAAAGAAAGAAAGTACAATTCAAGAAAAAAAATTCTTAAAATCTATAAATATATTTTTTAAAAATTTCCCACACCATAAAAAATTATTTTTTTCATTTTTAATTAATAATCTTGCAAATGCACTTCCTGCTACTCTTTTTTTATTTTATGTAAAATATGTTTTAGATTTAGAAGAAAAAACCGGTCTCTTTTTGATTGTTTATTTTATAAGTGCAATTGTTACTTTTCCTCTTTGGATTAAACTTTCAATAAAAATATCAAAAAAATCCACATGGATTTTATCTATGATTACAGCTTGTTGTGCCTTTGTTTTTGTGCCATTTTTACAAGAAAAAGATTTTTTATATTTTTTGATTATCTGTATTGTAACTGGCATGAGTTTGGGTGCAGATATGGCTCTTCCTTCTTCTATTCAAGCTGATGTTGCACAACAAAGTAAAAAAACTAATAATGATATTTCTGGTATTTTATTTGGCTTTTGGGCAATGATTACAAAATTCTCACTTGCACTTGCTGTTGCTATTTCATTTATAACTTTGGAATTTACAAGTTTTGATACACAAAATGTGAATGAAATTTCTTTAATTGCACTTATTGTTTTATATTCAGTTGTTCCAATTTTATTAAAATTAATATCTATTATTTTGTTATCAAAATATGAACTAACATAATTTAACTACAAACATCTATGTTTTTATAATAAATTACCATAAATAATAAAGGATTGGTTTATGAAGTATTTATATTTGATATTTTTTTTGTTTTCAACTATTTATGCCAATAACTCTTTTAAAAATGATTTTGACATGAAAAAATTTTCAGGTCTTTGGTATGAAATAGCAAGAATTGAAAACTCTTTTCAAACTTCATGTGTTGCATCAAGTGTTGAATATGAGCTACAAGAAGACAACACATATCAAGTATTTAATAGATGTTTTGATTCATCGTTGAATGGAAAACTCATTGAATATTCAGGAAGTGCAAAAAAGATTGAAGAAAATCAAAATATAAAACTTCAAATGAGATATTTTTATATTTTTACAAGTGAATATGAAGTTAGCTATCTAAATGATTATAAAGTTGCAGTTGTGACAAATGATGATTATTCAAATCTTTGGATTATGAGCAGAACTCCAAATATACAAAAAGAAGAATTAGAAAAAATATTAAATAATTTAAAAAACAAGATGGATACTTCTAAATTAGTATTTACAGAACTTGACCCAAAAGGAAGATACAAATGAAAATAGCAGTTTTAGGTGCAGGAATTAGTGGTCTTGGAAGTGCCTATATTTTAAGCTCAAAATATGAAGTTGATGTTTATGAAAAAGATTCTCGATTAGGCGGTCATGCAAGAACTACCCAAATTCAAGATGAAGGAAAACTATTTGGTGTTGATACTGGTTTTTTAGTTTTTAATGAACCAACCTATCCACTTTTAACAAAACTATTTAAACAACTTGATGTAAAAATTGAAAACTCAGATATGAGTTTTGCTTTTTGGGATAAAAATAAAAATATTGCTTACAATGGTTCGTCAATTAAAGGAATGTTTGCCCAAAAAAGAAATCTATTTTCAATATCTCACTATAAAATGATAAAAGATATTTTATCTTTTAATGAAAAAGCAACTAATGATTTATATTACAATAGTAAAGATTTGGATAAATCTTTGGGAGAATATATAAAAAAATATTCAAATGCATTTAAACAAAGATACATTCTTCCTATGGGCGCTGCTATTTGGTCGACTCCAAGTGATGAAATGAATGAGTTTCCTGCAAGAACATTTTTAACTTTTTTTAAAAATCATGGACTTTTAGGAGTGGACTCACACCATCAATGGCTTACTGTCTCTAATGGAAGTGTAAATTATGTAAATAAAATAAAAGAAAAAATATCTGGGAAAATCTTTTTAGATTCAGATGTAATAAAAATAAGAAGAGAAAAAGAAGGTGTTTATTTAATCCATGAAAATGGTGAAAAAACTTTTTATGACAAAGTAGTTCTTGCAATGCACGCACCTGAAGCTTTAGAAATTTTAGAAGATGCAACACAAAAAGAAATAGAGATATTAAGTGCTTTTAAATATAAAGAAAATAGTGCTGTTTTACACAATGATAACAATATTTTATATCCAAGTAAAAAAATGTATGCAGCATGGAATTATACAAACACAAACACAAAAAACAATGCTGTAACGCTTACATATTGGATAAATACTCTACAAAATCTAAAAACAAAAAAAGACTATTTTGTATCACTAAATGAAACTCAAAATCTAAATAATGTAATTGAAAAAATCTCTTATGAACATCCACAATTTAATCTAAGAGCCATAGAAATGCAAAAAAGAAAAAAAGAGATAAGTGGACAAAACAATACTTACTATGCGGGAGCATATTGGAGATATGGCTTCCATGAAGATGGACTTTTAAGTGCAAATGAAGTTGGAAAACTCTTAGGATGCCGTTTATGAAAAACTTAATAAATCATAGATTTTATGAGGGAACAATCTACCATAAAAGATTTCTTCCAAAAATTCATGATTTTAAATATGATTTTTATTTATTAGATATTGATTTAAATGATTTTGAAAATCTAAAAAATAGTTTTTTTTCAATAAATAGATTAAACTTTCTAAGTTTTAAAACAAAAGACCATTTTGGAAAATCTAATGATTTTTTACAAAATGTTGATGAGTTATTAAAAAAATTAAATATTAAAAAAACTGCAAATATGAGATTTATTACCCTACCTAGAGTTTTAAACTTTGTGTTTAATCCCATAAGTGCTTTGGTGCTTTTTGATGAAAACAATAAGCCTACTCATCTTTTAGCTGAAGTTCATAACTACAATAATGGAAGAGTTATTTATCCAGTTATTTTAGAAAAAAAAGCTAATTCATATACAGGAATTGTAAAAAAAGATATGTATGTTTCTCCTTTTTTCAAACCAAAGGGAGTATATGAATTTGAACTAAAATATGATGAAAACAAGCTGTTTTTGAAAATAGATTTATTTGAAGACAATGAGTATAAATTAACTGCTATTTTTAACTCAAAAGCCAAAGATTTTAATTCAAAAAATTGTTTAAATATATTTTTAAAATATATGTTTAGCACTTTTTTAGTAGTAACAAGAACTTATTTTCAAGCTATCAAACTATTTCTAAAAGGCTTGAAAATTTATACCCCAAGAGTTGAAGACAAAGAAAGGAGATATTAAAATGCAAAAATTATGGAACAAATTTGGAGATAACTTTTTTTCAAAAATTAAAATAGGTACATTAGAAGTTATATATGCAAATGGAAATAAAAAACTTTATGGAGAAAAAAAAGAGAATGAAAAAATAACTCTTATTATAAAAAATAGTAAATTCTTTTATAGAGTTGCACTTTATGGAGATATTGGTTTTTGTGAGAGTTATATAGATGAGGATTTTGAAACTTCTGATTTAACAAAATTAATACAATTAGCACTTTTAAACTCAAAATACTTAGGCACTACAAGTGAAAATGAAAAAAACAATAAATTTATAAATATCATGCCTATTTTTAATAAAATAAAACACACTATGAGAAAAAACTCAAAAACAAATTCAAGAAAAAACATCTCTGCTCATTATGATTTATCAAATGATTTTTACAAACTAATGCTTGATGAAACGATGATGTATTCAAGTGCAGTATTTTCCAATAAAGATGAAGATTTATACACAGCGCAAAAAAATAAATTAGAAAAATTATCAAGTAAATTAAATCTGAAAGAAGGCTCAAATGTCCTTGAAATCGGTTCTGGTTGGGGAGCTATGGCTTTGCATCTTGCCAATGATAAAAAATGTAAAGTTACAACAGTTACATTGAGTACTGAGCAAAAAAAACTTTGTGAACATAGATTCAAAGAACATAGTGTTGAAGATAAAATCGAAATTTTATTAAAAGATTATAGGGATTTAAATGGTACATTTGATGCAATAATTGCTGTTGAAATGTTTGAAGCAGTTGGAAAGGAATACTTTCATATCTTCTTTAAAAAGTGCCAAGAACTTCTAAAACCAAACGGTGTTTTAGTTTTACAAGTAATTACTATGCCAGACCAAAGATATAAAGCATACTCAAAAGGAACTGATTTTATACAAAAATATGTATTCCCAGGTGGTCATCTTCCTAGTGTTTCAAAAGTTTTAGAAATCACCACAAAACATACAAGATTAAATCTAAATCATCTTGAAGAGTTCACAGAAGATTATGCAAAAACTCTTAATATTTGGCATGAGAATTTTGAAAATAAATTAGAAGAAGTAAAAAAATTAGGTTTTGATAATTATTTTATAAGAATGTGGAAAATGTATTTAAACTACTGTGAGGCAGCTTTTTTAACAAGAAATATCAATTTACATCAACTTGTTTTTACAAGAGATCAAAATATTGATTTAAACAAAGGATTAATTGCATGAAAAATTTAATACTTGCTTTTTTAACAACAATACTACTAACAGGATGTACCGGAATGAAAATAGAAGACTTTAACGACACAAAACCAGAGTTTATACCTCAAGATTATTTTAATGGAAAACTAAGAGCCTATGGAATTGTAAAAGATAGAAACGGGAAAATCACTAGAAGTTTCAAAGGAACAATGATTGGTTCTTGGGATAAAAATGGCGTGGGAAAATTAGAGGAATTTTTCGTATATAATGATGGAGAAAAATTAGAAAGAACTTGGACTTTAAAACCAACTGAGAATAAAAAATTCATTGCAACAGCAAATGATATAGTTGGACCCTCATCAATGATAGCAAATGGAAATACTGTAATGTTAGATTATGTTATGAGAATACCTTATAATGACTCAACTATTGATATTAGTGTAAAAGATTGGCTTCATTTACAAGAAGATGGTGTTATAATAAATCACTCTAAAATGAAAAAATTTGGTTTTGTAGTTGGTGAGTTAGTTATTACAATCATAAAGGATTAAAAGATGTCATGTAAATGTAAAGATATTTTTTTTATAAGTGAAAAAGACAGCAAAATACACTTTATTACTCAAGTTAGTGAACTAATTAGTAAATCATCTAATATTATAAAAAAGCTTGGGTTTGATTTTGAAAAAAATGAAAATATTATAAGTTTTCATGTAAAAAATCCAAGAGCTTTTTTTGAAGAGAATTTTGATTGTTTAAACACAAACTTCAATGATCTAGAAAAAGAAGAGATTAAAATCTTCATAGAAAATGAAGATAATAAATTAACCCTGAATAGTATATTATTTACAAAAGCACTAAATAAATATTTATATTTTATTGAAGATAGAAGCTTCTTTGATATTATTGAGAATAGTAGTTTAACAGCTCATTTTCAACCAATAATAGATATGAATACAAACAAAATATTTGCATATGAAACTCTAACTCGTGGTGTTTTACCTGATGGAACACTCATGTATCCAGATGATTTATTCAAAAAATCTGCAAGAAATGACATGAACTTTACCCTTGACAGAATGTGTAGAGAAACAGCACTAAAAACAACTGCTGTCAAAAAAATAGATGCAAAAGTATTTATTAATTTTATACCAACATCAATTTATGACCCTGAATTTTGTTTGGCTTCTACTGTTAAGTGGGCAAAACAACTTGAATTTGACCCTAAAAATATAGTTTTTGAAGTAGTTGAGACTCAAGATGTAAAAGATAAAGAACACTTAAAAAGTATATTAAATTATTATAGAAATAAAGGTTTTTTAATCGCTCTTGATGATGTAGGAGAAGGCTATTCATCTTTAAATATGATAATAGATATTAGACCAGATATTATCAAAGTAGATAGGAATATAATCGAAAACATAGATAAAGACCCTATGAAACAGTCAATCTATAAAGCATTACGAACAATTTGTGTAGATAATAATATTAAAATTCTTGCAGAAGGTGTAGAAACTCCATATGAACTTGAAAAAGTAAAAGAAATCGGAGTTGATTACGCACAAGGCTATTATTTTGCGAAACCTAGTGCGGAGATTGTTAGGGTTATTTAAAGTGGAGACTAGGTTACGAATTTTTTGTCTTAATTTTTTAACTTAGATTTTGTGGCATCAACAAATATTTTAAAAATTTTCAAATGTTGTTTTTTGTAAAAAAGATATTCAGGATGCCATTGCACTCCAAATATCAAATTATTTTCATCTTTTTTTGATATTGATTGAATAATATTATATTTATCAACTGCTTCTAATTTAAAAGATTCTGGGAGCTTTTTTACAGCTTGGTGGTGTAAAGTATTTATTTTTAAAGTTGAAGTTTTTAAACAAGAACTTAAAATACCACCTTTTTTTATACTTATATCTTTCCAAGGCAGTGGAGTATACTTATAATCATAACCATCTCTTCTTATGTCTTTGTAAAGTTCTCCTCCAAAAAATATATTTATTAGTTGATATCCTCTACATATTCCAAAAACTGGTTGGTTATTTTCCACAGCTTTATTTAAAAGTTTGTACTCCAAGACATCTCTTTCATAAGATATCACATCTTCTATTTTACAAGTTTTATCTTCAATAAAAGCATTATATAAATCATTTCCACCACTTATGAGTAATCCATCCATTTCTAAATCATCATAGGGTTTATTTGGAGTGATTATTTTAGTACGAGCTCCGCATAAAAAAAGAGAAAAGATTATAAAAAACCTAGAAACAAATCCTTTTTTAGGACCTGTTACTATTATAGTAGGTCTGTGATGTAACCATGACATTGTTCTATCCATTCATTTTTATTAAATAAAGGTGAGTCAAGTTGAAGTAAAAACTCTTTACTCATTTTGTTAAATACTTTTTCATTATTTGCTAAGATTTCAACTATTACCCACAATTGAAACTCTTGAGAAAGGTTCCATCTAAAAAGATTTACTTTTGAATTTGGTAGTCTATAGTGGTATGTTGGTCTTGGATTTATTTTTTCTTTTGGAAGATGTTTTCTTACTTCTTTTTCATCCCAAAAAGCTAGTTGTGGTAACATATCCAAAATACGATTTCGAGTAGGATTATATTTTATATAATCTTGTAAAAACTCTTCTTTTGTTGGCTTATAATCTATATCAACAATTTTTTTAATATACTCTTTTGGGAAGTCATTTATATAAGGTGAAATTTTTCTAGCTATATCAACTTCACTTTGAACTTCTATCCACTTTTGAATAATTAAAAATGATTTAAAAAGTCTTAATACATCTTCAATATTTTGACTTGGTGGTTCTATATTAAAATGAACTCCAAATGCATAATAAAGAGAATGAGTAGTTCCTAATGCTCCATTTAACCTAAGACTTTCAATCATTTTATCAGCTTCATCTAGATTTTTAATTGGTATTGGAGGAGCTGCTATTTCAAAAGGGACAAATCCCTTAGATGTTTTATCTACAATGTCATCTATACTATGTGATACACTTCCAATTATGTCACTAAGTTTATCAAATAAATTATCACTTTGCATTTTTTGAAGTAATTGGGCATCTAGTTCAAATTTGAAGTTCCCATATTTAGTATCTTTTAATTCAAGTTCGTATTTTGTGATTTTGTGTAAGTTCCCACCAAATAAATCAGATACAAGTTTGGCACTTTTTTCTAGTGAAAGATTTGAGTATTCAATTTCAATACCCACATGTCTTGGCTCATTTTTATTATTAAAAAAAAGTTTTGGTAAATACTTTTTCTCTATTATTTCTTGATAGTTTCTTTGCATATTTTTTCCTTAGTACTTTATTTAAATATCTAAAGTGAAATTTGAAGATTAATTATAATGGCGATATTTTGTACTTGATATAAAAGATAACATAACTTATTTAAACTTAACTTAATTATTTTTCAGAAATTATCCCAATTTATTATAACAATACTTTAAATTTTTTAGTTTTTAAAATGATATAACAAAATGAAAGAGTCTAATTTTATAAATCAAGAAAAGAGAATATATAAAAAGACTCACAAATAATTCAATTTACAAAAATACACTACAAAACAATCAAAATTTTTCATAAACTCATGATATGAAAATATTTATACTTTACCCAAACCAACTATTTAAAGACTTATCACATTTCAAAAACAAAAAAGTACTTTTGATAGAAGAACCACTATTTTTCACTCAATATGAGTTTCATATTCAAAAGTTAGTTCTTCATAGAGCTAGTATGAAGTTTTATGAAAATTATCTATTTCAAAATGGTATTGATGTAGAGTATTTTGAAGATAAAAGTTATCTTGAAACTTATAAAAACCAAGAGATATTTATATATGAACTTTTTGATAACTATTTAGAAAGAAAGGTTTATAAAAACTTTTCAAATATCACCACCATAAAAAATCCAAACTTCATAAACCCAAATGACTCAAATAAGTTTATGCATAAGTTTTATATTAATAGAAGAAAAGAATTAAATATTTTTATGGAAAACGGTAAACCACTTAATGGGAAATATAGTTTTGATGAAGACAATAGAAAAAAACTTCCAAAAGATATTAAAATTCCCCCTACTTTAGCTTATGAAAATGAATATGTAAAAGAAGCTAGAAGTTATTGTAAAAAGTTCAAAAGTGTTGGTATTTGTGATAACTTTTATTATCCAAGTAGTTTTGATGAAGCTTCTTTGCAATTAGACTATTTTATAAGAGAAAAGTTTGAGAACTTTGGTTCATATCAAGATGCCATTACAAAAGATTTAAAAGAGATTTTTTTATTTCACTCAAATATCTCAAGTAGCTTAAATATTGGACTTATTGACTTAAATAATTTAATAGAAAGAGTTGTAAATGCAAATGCTCCATACAATGCAAAAGAAGGCTTTATAAGACAGATTATTGGATGGAGGGAGTTTATGCTAAAGATTTATCAAGATGATGGTGTGAAGCTTAGAAACTCTAATTTTTTTGAATTTAAAAATAAAATACCATCTAAAATACTAAAAGCCCAAAGTGGCTTAACTCCCCTTGATGATTGTATAAAAAAGTTAAATAATAGCGCTTATAATCACCACATAGAAAGGCTTATGATTTTAGGAAATATTTTTTTATTACTTGAAATAAAACCAAATGATGTTTATAAATTTTTTATGAAATACTACATTGATGCCTATGATTGGGTGATGGTTGGAAATGTTTATGGTATGAGTGGATTTAGTGATGGTGGAAGTATTACAACAAAACCATATATTGCAAGTTCTAACTATATTTTAAAAATGAGTGATTATAAAAAAAGTGAACCTTGGTGTGAAATTGTAGATGCTTTATATTGGAGATTTTTATATAAATATTCACCTAAATTTGAGAAAAATCCAAGAATGGCGATGCAAATAGCACTTTTAAATAAAATGCCAAAAGATAAGCTAGAAAATCATCTAAAAATAGCAGATAAATTTACAAAAAATCTTTTCATTACAAATTGATATATTTTTAAAGGAAAGGTTTTATTTTTACTAAAATACAAATATGAAAACAGCTATTTATGAAAAAATGGAAATCCTTGCTAACAGCGCAAAATATGATGTATCTTGCTCATCAAGTGGAGTTGAAACAAACTTTAAAAAAGGTGAATTAGGTGCGACTCACACAAGTGGAATTTGTCATACATTTACACCTGATGGAAGATGCGTATCCTTACTTAAAGTATTACTTACAAATATTTGCATTTATGATTGTGCATATTGTATTAATCGTGTATCAAATGACATTCCAAGAGCTGTTTTTACTCCAAGAGAACTGGCTGATATAACTATAAATTTTTATAAAAGAAACTATATAGAAGGACTTTTTTTAAGTTCTGGAATTGTAAAAACAGAAGACCATACAATGACTTTAATGTTAAAAGCTTTGAAGATTTTACGATATGAGTATAAATTTAATGGTTATATTCATGTAAAACTAATTCCAGGAAGTAGTATGGAATTAGTTGAACAAATAGTAAAATTAGCAAATAGAGTAAGCTCAAATATTGAGCTTCCAAGTGATAAGTCTCTAAAACTTTTAGCTCCAAATAAAACAAAAGAAAAAGTACTTCAACCACTAAAATTTGCAAGGGATTTAAGCCTAGCAAAAGAGCAAAAACCAATAGGAATGAGTACGCAACTAATCATTGGAGCAACCCCTGAAAGTGATAGGGATATTTTAAAACTAAGCTCTGCACTTTATGATAAGGCTTTGTTAAAAAGGGTTTATTATAGTGCTTATATTCCTGTAAATGACAATAAAAATTTACCTTCAATCATCACAAAACCGCCACTTTTGAGGGAACATAGACTCTATCAAGCTGATTGGTTACTTAGGTTTTATGATTTTTCTTGGGATGAAATAGTAACAGATGAATTTCCAAATTTGGATGAAAATTTAGACCCAAAAGCTTTTTGGGCTTTAAATAATCTAAAATACTTCCCAATGGAAATAAATACAGCTTCAAAAGAAGAACTGCTAAGAATTCCAGGAATTGGAGCAAGAGGTGTAATGAAAATAATAAACGCAAGAAGGTTTAAAAGACTTACTTTTAATGATTTAAAAAAACTAAAAATTTCAATAAAAAAAGCCATGTATTTTATCACTTGCAACAAAGAGTTCCAAAGACAAGTACCTTTTTATAGGGAGAATCTAAGATTAGCTTTAATAAAACCAGAACCAAAAAAACTGATTCAGCCTTCATTATTTGATACAAGTTCAATTACGGGTGAATTATGATTTTACTTTATGATAGTACTTTTGAAGGATTTTTATCTTTAATTTATGAGGTTTATTATAAAAAACTAAAACCTACAAATATATATAAATCTCTTCCAAATGAGATAATATTTGATGAAATAAAAACTATAAAAACAAATGAAGAAAACTATAAAAAAGTTTTAGAAGCCATAAAAATGAAATTTCCTAAAAACATAATAGAAAAAATACTAAATATCTTTATGTGTGATTCAAGAGATTTTGAAATGACACTTTTAGAGTATATTGTATTAGGTTTCAAAGATGCAAAACAACTAAACAATATCAATAATTCTTGCGTTTTTTATCTAAATAGTCTTGAAAAAGAGTTATTTAAAAATGTTCATAAAATGTATGCATTTATAAGATTTGAAGAGCTTGAAGATGGTAGTTTATACGCAAAACTTGAGTGTAAATTTAATGTGGTATATTTTTTGGCTAAACACTTTTTAAAAAGATTTAATAACCAAAATTTTATAATTCACGATATAAATAGAAAATTAGCTTTTATAAAAATAAATGATAATTATAGTTTACAAGAAGTAGCATTTTTTGAAGAGCCAAATAAATCAGGAAGTGAAGATAAATTTCAAAAACTATGGAAAAGTTTTTTTTCAGGAGTAACAATAAAAGAAAGAATAAATCCAAAACTTCAAACTCAACTTGTTCCTTTGATTTATAGAACATATATGACTGAATTTTTTGAAAAGCAAATAAACTAATAAAAGAAGGACAAAAAATTACTTATATATTTAAATTAATTGTCCTACATTCTTTTTAGAAATTATGTTGAATAGCTAATCCTACAGTTTTTCCATCTTTTTGAGAATCTTTAATAATAGGTAATAAAATATATTTATCTGTAATAAAAGATCCAAGTGCTGCACCTGCTATATGTGCTGCTGCATCAAGTAACTGGGCACTAGCCTTTCCATTTTCTGCATATTCAAAACTTTGCTCTATTATAATATAAACACTACTCACTCCAAATCCTATCATTCCCCTATTATCTCTATATTCTGGATAATAACTATCTACAATTGCTGTTGTTCCACCTGCAATAGCAGCTCCACCTACAAAGTGACTTGCTTCACTATTAAAACCATTGCTAGCATGTAATGCTAAAGCACTACAAGCACCCAATAGTAACATTTTTATATTCATTTTAAATTCCTCTTATCTAAATCATTGTAGTGTACAATTAAAGCAATAATTTATATTAATTTTACAGTGATTTTTTTTGTTTTGATATAACATTGTAATCTTTTTTGATATAGAGATTGCTTATGCAAAGAAAATAGCGCCTTTATCTAAATTTTAAAGATATTAAGTTGAACTTACAAAAAATAGATACAAAAATTCTTTTTATTAGACTATCATATAGAAAACAAAAAGGTACACTTATGAAAAATATATTTAAAAGTACTCTCATTTTATCAATGATTTTACTTTTTACCGCTTGTTCTACAAAAAATCCACCTCTTCAAACTGTAGAAAAAGTTGATTTAGAAAAATATCTTGGAACTTGGTATGAAATAGCAAGATTTGAACACTTCTTTGAGAGAGATTGCAAAAATGTTACAGCAAACTACTCTATGATGGATGCAGAAACTATAAAAGTAATAAATAGATGTACAAAAATAACTACAAATGAAAAAGGTGAAGCACAAGGTCGAGCCCATGCAACAGATGAAACAAATAGCAAATTAAAAGTTAGTTTTTTTAGACCATTTTATGGTGATTATTGGGTTTTAATTTTAGATAAAGATTATAATTATGCGGTTGTGGGAACTCCATCAAGAGAGTATTTGTGGATTTTATCAAGGGAAAATAAAATTCCTGCTTCTGTAAAAAATGAAATTTTACAAAAACTTCCAACTTTAGGATTTGATACTTCAAAACTAATTTGGACTATTCAGGAATAACTATGTATTTTGAAAAAAAAGATAGTGTAAAACTAGATTTTACAAAAAAACCTAAAAAAGAGAATAAAAGTTTAGAAGAGCTAAAAGAAGAGGATTTAAATCGTCTAATCGAGATGGCATGGCAAGATAGAACTACCTTTGATACAATTTTTGAACTTTATGGTTTGACTGAAAATCAAGTGAAAAAAAAGATGAGAAACTTACTAAAAAAAAGTAGTTTTAAAATGTGGAGAAAAAGAGTTCAAGGACGCGTTACAAAACATAAAAAAAAGGTTTTACACAAAGTAAACAGATTTCAGGGTCCTTGGTAATTAAAAGACAAAAATAGCATACAAAGTAATAAAAAAAAGAGATATACTAAATAAAAAGGATAGAAAATGCTAAAAGAACTAATTTTTACAGGACTTGGTGGAGCTTTGGTTTTAAAAGAAAAAATTGAAGATGAGTTGAAAAAACTAGAAGAAAAAGGTAAACTTGATACTAAAGATGTAAAAAGTTTTTTAGAATCATTGGAGCAAAAAGGTAAAGAGAGTGATGAGAAGTTCAAAGCTGAATTAAAATCAACTATGAAAGAGATTATTGATGAACTAGGACTTGCAACTAAAGAAGATTTAGTAAAATTAAAAGAGGATTTAAAATAAAAACTTTTTTTAAAACCCTGACTCTTTACTCTCCAAGTAGAGTTTATAGTGTATTTCAATTTTTATTAACTATTTATTTAGTGATAAAAAAAAAGGATAGCTTTTTATTTTTTAAACCTTTAAAACCTAAAAAATTAAAAGAAATAACTATAAGTCTTGGAGCTAGTTTTGTAAAATTAGCACAAGTGTTAGCAACAAGAGCAGACTTTTTTTCAGCTGATTATTTGGATGAATTAAGAGAACTTCATGATCAACTTCCAGCTATGAGAAAATATGAATATGAAGAAGTTTTCAAAAAAGCCTTTGAAATAAATCCTTTTATAAAGTTTGAAGAAACTCCACTTGCATCGGCATCTATCGGTCAAGTTCATATTGCATTTTTAAAAACAAATGAAAAAGTTGCTGTAAAACTGCGAAGAAAAGGAATAAAAAATCGTGTAGTTGCTGATATAAAAATCATCAAAATCTTTAACACAATATTTAAACCCCTATTTTCGCACCACACAAAAAATTCTATAGAAGCTGTAATCTCTGAATTTTCTTCAATGATTTTACAAGAAGTAAGTCTTACAAATGAGCTTTCAAATCTGCAAAAATTCTCACATATGTACAAAGATAGTGGAATAAAATTTCCAAAAGCTTATGCTGATATTTCAAGTGATGATGCTTTGGTTATGAGTTTTGAAGAGGGATTTAGATTTGATGATAAAAAAAGTTTAAAAGAACAAAACATTGATTTTAATATTATTATTTCAAAACTTATAGATTTTTATACAACTCAAATGTTAATAAATGGTTATTTTCATGCAGATCCTCATCCTGGAAATTTACTTGTAAATAAAGAAGGTGAATTAATCTTACTTGATTTTGGAATGGTTAAATCAGTTCCAAATGCTACAAGAATAGCAATAATTGAGCTTATAAAAGCTGCACATGAAAGAGATTATGAACTTTATATAAATGCTAGTAAACGATTAGGAACCATAGCTTATGAAGCTCCTACAAACGAATTAGCAGAGTTTACAAATAAAATGTTTGATATATTTTCAAATGATAACTTAAGTAGTGAATCAATGCAAAAATTGGCTTTTGATGTACTTGAAAATACAAGAGATTTTCCTTTTAAACTTCCAAGTGATGCTATTTATATATTAAGAGTTAGCGCAATAATCGAAGGTTTAGGAACAACTTATATAGAAAATTTCAATGGGATAAAAGATATTTTGCCAATTTTACAAAAGAATATCCCAAAAGCTTTGGGAGCAAATGAATCAATTTTAGAAACATTAGTTGATGAAATAAAATCTATTCCTTTTACTATAAAAGATTTTAAATCAGTTCTAAAACAAGCTAGCTCAGGAGAGTTGAAAATTCAGATTTCAAATGACCAAGTAACTTGGATTTCAAAAGAGATAAAAGATTATCTTAAACCAATTATTTTTTCAATGGCGTTATTTGCTAGTTCAATATTTATACTTTTATATGACAAAGAGTTAAAAGAGATTGCCTTAGGTTTGTTTATTTTTGCAATTGCAAGATTGATTTATAAATAATTTATACTAAATAAATAGATTATTTTTATTAAAATTAATTATAATATATATAAATTTATCTAAGGATTTATATGACAGTTTTTTTGACTCTTCTTGGGAAAATAATTCCCTTATATTTTAGTATATTATTAGGTTTTTTCAGCACCAAATATTTTGATTGTAGTAAAGACACTATTGCCAAAATATTGCTTTATATTTTAGCTCCATTAATTGTTTTTAATGCAACTTTGAGCGTACACATAAATAGTTCAGTAATTTTTTTACCACTTTTCTTTTTTACTATAAGTCTAATTATTGCTTTTGGAACACTTCCAATTTTTCAGAAAATATTCAAAGATAATAGTGCAAATGTTCTTTCTTTTACAGTTGCGACTGGAAACACAGGAAATCTTGGGATTCCCGTAGCTATTTTATTTTTAGAACCAAAACTTGTAGATATTTTTATTTTTAGTATCTTAGCTTCAATTTTATATCAAAATTCTGTGGGATATTATATCACTGCTAAAAGTACTTTTACAGCAAAAGAGAGTATCAGAAAAGTTATGAAACTTCCAGTATTACATGCTTTTGTTTTAGGACTTATCTTAAATTTATCAGGTTTTCAAATGCCAGAAATGTTTATGTCTTATACTGGTTATTTAAAAGGTGCCTATGCAATATTAGGAATGATGCTTTTAGGTATGGGAATGGAACATATAAAAACAAGTGGTGGATTTGATAAAATGTTTATATCATTAGCACTTTTTGTTAAATTTATCATCTGGCCACTGATTGTACTTATTTTTATTTTTTTAGATAAAAATTTTATACATTTTTTAGACCCTGATTTATATTTAGTAATGTTTATATTTGCAATTGTTCCACTAGCTGGAAACACAGTAACAGTGGCAACTTTATTGAATGTAAAACCTGAAAAAATGTCTGTTGCTGTTTTAATTTCAACACTTGTTTCATTGTTTTATATTCCATTTGTACTTTATTTGTACAATCTTTAAAAAATTAAAGAATAGCTATTTTGTAACCAAAACCGTAAATATTTTCAATTTTTAAACTACTTATTTTACTTCTTAGCCTAGATATTAGATTTTTCAAATTTGAGATATCTGGGCTTTTATCAAATTCTTCTTCCCATACATAAGTGATAATTTCTTCATTAACAAATATCTTTTCAGGTATTTTAAGAAGTAAATCCAATAATCTAAACTCTTTTTTTGTAAGTTTAAATAATTCATTATTAAAATATAACTGTTTTAGATCTTTATTCCAAAGCAAATCATTATTTAATTTTATAAAAATCTCTTTTTCTTCTATAGTTTTATTTTTTTCTAAATAAATCTCTTTTGATATTTTAAATACAACTTCAAAAAAATTATCATAATCAACAGGTTTTAAAATAAATCTAGATATTCCAAGATTTACCAATTCCATAAGATATTCTGATTCGTTATAAGCTGATAATACAATAATATTTTGTTTTGGATTTATTTTATAAATATTTTTTATAAGTTCAATTCCATTCATATTAGGCATTTGAATATCTGTAAATATTAAATCAGGATATTCATTGTGTAATTTAAAATAATTACAATACTCTTCTAAAGCTTCTTTTCCATCAAAGGCAACATCAATTCTTGAAAAAACTTCACTTAAAAGATTTTTCATCTTTTCAGAAATTTCTTTTTCATCTTCAACTAATAAAATAGACATTTCCTTTGCATATTTTTCTAAAGAAATATAATCTATCATTTAAAACCTTTCTTTTAATTCTATAAATTGTACTAGATAAGATTTTATATTACTATTAATAATCATCATTTTCCATTCTAATTTCTTTTCTTATCTCAACTTCATTTCTAATTGCATCTTTATTTGTAAGATCTAACAAAGGTCGCTCAATGATTTTGATTTTACCCTTTAATTTTGGGTTAAGTTCAAAAAACTCATCAAAATCTATTAAAAACATTTCTCCTTTATTATGGAACTCTACTCTATTGGGATATTTTAAAATATAACAACCTTTATAATCTTTTGCTAAAGTTCTCGAATTTTTCATTTTTTTAAATATGTCGTATTTAAAAATTAAATATCCAATAAAAAATATAGATAAAGCGAAAAATAATTCTCTAAAATAATCCATTTTCTAAATCCGTTATAAAATTTTAATATTATTAGTTTTTTAATAAGTTGGAATTCTACTATATTTTATATTTTAAGCAAATTGGAGAGTTTTTTTATGATTTTTTCTAAAGAAATATCTATTCATATAATTATCTGAGTAATATTCACTTTCATGTAAATCATAATTATTTATAATAATTTTATCTTTGTATTCACTGTTGCTTCTTTTAGTTCATGTACTTCTAGTATTTCATCTTCGTTATTTTCAGAACCTTTATCTATTTAATATACAAATAAAAAACATACTAGCAATTATTAAACTTGTGATAACTAAAAGTTTAGCTTTTTGTTTGAAAATAAGAACTGCCAAAAATATACAAACTAACAGGATAATGTTCACAGATATAATGAGAAATGGAAAAAAAATTAAAAATAAATTTCCAAAAAGGAAAATCCATTCAATAACTCCAGCAAAAATAAAAAATCCTAGACTAAATACACCTAATTCTGGCTGATAATGAATCAATTCTTCTCTATCCATTGCTATCATTTTTACTATTTCATCATATCCCATAATTAAAACAATATCAAGATATATCAAATATAATATTAATCCACTAATTGCAATTTGTAAAATAATCCATATATATTTACTCATTTTAAAATTCATCTTCTCTTTTATTCATTATAACTCTCTTTATCTTCATATTGTGGCATTGAGTTTATTTTTATAAAACTTTTTATTTTTACTTCATTTGACACAGCTGTAATTATTAAATCTTCTATATTCTCAAACATTGATACTTTATCATTTGATTTCATATCTATTATTTTTGCCCATTCTAATGTTATTGGTTGTATCTCTTTACACTCTTCATACAGTTTATCTTCTAAATTGGAGTTTGAGAAGTTTTTTCTATTTGTACTCAACTGCACTTTTAGGAATCCAAGCTTTTATATCTTTTTTACCTTTATATAAAATATATAACCAATCATCTTTTTCTTCTAGTATTTCTACTTTATCACCTTTTACTAGATACATCTTTGTCTTTTCTGAAGGGGTTTTATATAGAGGTTGTTTTGAGGATTGGATATTTATTATTTTACTCGTTATTTCTACATAGTCAACTAATGTATAAATTTTACCATCAAGATTCATATATGCACTTAGCTCATAACAATAACTATCATCAAAAGGAATTAATGTAAAGAAATATAATAGGTTTTCCTTAAATTCTAAATTTTTAGTACAAAAATTTTTATTTTTTAAAAAATAATCTATTGTTGGATTTATATTTCTTGTAATAGTTCTATTTTTATCAATTATTTTTGAAACTTCTGTAAGTTTATATATAAAATCATTATTTTTATTTGTGATAAAAAAATCATTATTTTGCATAGTACAATTACAATTACATTCAGTTATAGTAAGGTTCTGATACCTATGTATTATTTTCTTATAACCTTCTTCACAATTAATTTCTGCAAAGGAAAAATTTATTAAACAAACTACTAAAATTATAAATCGCATATATATCCTTCTTTTATTAAATTGAAATTTTTATTTGTTCGTTCCACTGTTTCTCCACTATGAACAATTTTTGTTTTTTTCTTATTTAAAATACCAAGTCTTCTACTTATTGCATCAGCTCTCCATCTACTTGAAGCTTTAGCTCCTCTTTCTTCAACTACTATTCGAATAAATTCATTTTGATTCTTTGGCACATTAAGATTGCACTTATTAATAATCTCTATTTTTGCTTTGTCTATACTTCCTTGTTGTACTGCTAGATCATGCAATGCAACAAATGTTATTAATTCAATTTTTTTCATAATATTAGGTTGTTCTTTTCTCATCCATTCTATTATTTCAAGAGCAGAATTATCATATTTTTCTACAGCTTTTAATTGCAAACTTTGAAATTCTTTCACTTCTGATAAATTATTAAATATATTTTTCCATCTTGAATTATGATTTGTTTGCATGTCTATAGCCCAATTTATTTGATCTTGAATTGTTCCTTTTAAAGCTTTATTTAAATTTCTTAAATCATTATCATTCGAAAAACAATTTTCAAAACTTATTTGATTTTTAACTTTCATTTTTAATAAAAGTGGACCTAAAGTATCTTGTCCAAAATTAAATTGTATTATCCCCCAAGACATACCTGCTCCATCAAAATTTCCTGCAAGACTTGAGTAACTAGGATTTTTACCTTCATATCCTCCTGAAACTTTTAATGCAATTTCTTTTGCCTCTTTTAATGAAATACAATTTACTGTTCCAAACACCCCAACCAAGCCAATAGGATTAAAATGATAAACTTCATCACTTTGAGAAAAGTCAGCAATTGTTTTACATTCAGCAAAAAAACTCAAGTTTTTTATTCTTTCTTCTACTTTCTCATAATACAAATCAAATTCTTCTATATTATCTATTTTATTTTTATTATTTCCTACTCTATCTATTATTACTTGTGCTAAGTTAATTTCATTATCCCATTCACTTGAGTGTTTTACGATATATTTACTTATTATCTCTTTTATATCTTTATTTTTTACTGCTTCTTTTAATTCTTGAAAATCTAACATATTATTATTGTCTTTATCTATTAATTTAAACAATTCATTATAGGAACTATTTAATTTTACTTCATTTGACACATCTGTAATTATTAAATCTTCTATATTCTCAAACATTGATACTTTATCATTTGATTTCATATCTATTATTTTTGCCCATTCTAATGTTATTGGATGTATCTCTTTACACTCTTCATACAGGTATACTTTTGGTTTATTTTCTAAATAAACATATTTCTTATTCTCATACTCTATTGTTTTTATTTTATTTAGATTTACTATTATCTCTTCTATTTGTTTATTATTTGTTTTTATTACTTTTTTTATTGTTTCTACTGAACCTTTATAGATACTTAGATTTTGATCACTTACATCTTCTCCATTTATTGATTCTATTTCATATCTATTATTACACACTAAAGAATCTTCATTTACATCAATTTCTACATCATTATTTAAAGGTTCTATTTCATTTTGAGTATTACAATCATCTTTTAAAGTTGCTGTATCATTTGCATCTTTTGTTTTTACTATCTCTTGTTCTATTATTTCATATATTTCTATATCTTTAGGTATTTTTATTTGTATAGCTTTTGGTTTATCTTCTTCTTTTATATTTTTATTTTCATAATGCTCTTTTGCTTTTTGTGCAAAGGTTTGTACATCATCCTTTGTAAATATTTCTATATGGGCTACTTCATTTCCTTTTTTATCTATTTTTCCATAGATTCCTTTTAATCCTATAGTTTCTCCTGCTTTTATCTTTATTGGAGTTGATAAGATATTTATATTATTGGGAATACTATCTTTTGTGATTACTTTCGAAGAAGAGTTATCTAGTTTTTCTATATTTGATTTATGTATTGTTGCATTATCTTCTCTTTTAATATCTTCTACATACAATACTTCATACCTATTTTTATCTAAAGAATTTCCTATAGTTATTTTTGTATTTACATCTAACTCTTCTAATTTATCTTCTTCTTTATAAGATATTCCCTTTCTTAAAAATCTATTTGTACCTACTGCTTTATGTGTCGAAAAATCATATTCTTCTTTTTTTGCTGTATGCATATAAAGAGAAAAGAATGTTAGTTTATTTTCCTTTGGGTATTCAAAGTAATGTTTTACTAAGAAAAATCCATTTGAATATATCTCTTTTTCTTCTGTTTTATCATCTAAATATTTATCATTTATTCTATAGGCTACTATTTCACCATCTGCAATGCATTTTATCTCTTTATCAAAAAAGCTATCAAAATGCATACCTCCATGCCACAATCCTTGTTCTGAAAAAAGATAATTACCTTCTGCTTTGTCTTTTAACATTTCAAAGCAAGTTTTTTCATCTTTTATTTTTTTAAAAGGATATGCGAAGTTGGGAATATAATATTTATTTTCTTGAGTTGTTGTATTATCTGCCATATTTTTTAACCTTACATTGAAAAATCAAATAATTTTGTATTTGATTTTATTTCCACTTTGATTTTAGAAACTTCCATTCCATCAACCCCACTATTTCCTGAATTCTCATTATAATTTGGTGTATTAAAATGTATCCCTGAGTTATCTATTGTTAAGACATTACTTCCACTTCTTATACTTATTCCACTACTTGATTCTAGTACTATTTCATTATTTCCTTCAAACAGTACATTTATTGTATTTAGGTGGAAACTATCTTTTATATCTATTCCCATTTCATTTGCTACTTGTACAAACAAATTCTCTAAGTATTTATCACTTACATCTTTTTCCACATATTTTACAAGAGTATTTTTTATTGAAGTTACTACATTCTTTTCCACAATAGTTTTAATGTCATTCTTAACAATAGTGTTCAAATCCTTAAGTACATGTATCTCATAATCTTCTTGCACTGTTGTTAGCTTCTCTTTCTCTACTACATTTATATGATTCTCTTTTACATTTTGCGTATAATCTTTATTTACTGTTAATATTGAATTTGATTCTACAGTCTCTTCTTTCTCATTATCTATTATTATTTTTGAATTATTTTGTATATGGGTTAATTGATCATTTAACACTAGGGTATTCATATCTCTTTGGGCTCTAAAAGTAAGTTCTTCTTGCCCTCTTTTATCTTCGAAAGCCATTTCATTATAACCCTCTTTATCTTCATATTGTGGCATTGAGTAAGTCTTTATATAACTCTTTGTTTTATTCTCTGGCAGATTATAAGGATTTTTATTCTCACCATTATGCAAGCTTCCTATTATTATTGGAAGATCTGGATCACCATTTACGAAGCTTACTATTACTTCACTATTTACTCTTGGCAAAAACTGACTTCCAAAGTTTGTTCCTGCATAAAAGTTTGATACTCTTAGGTAACAAGAGGTTATTCTATTTCTTTCAAAGTGGAAAAGTACTTTTATTTTACCTTCATCATCTACATCTATTGTATTTTCATAATCTTTTGTATTTGATTCTCCATTTGAAACTATTGCTGTTACGATTGAGTTTATTCTTGGTTTATTTATACTTATTGAGGGTTTATAGTTTATATCTTTTGGAATTGATTCAAATTCTACTTCATATTGCAGTTCATGTTTCTCATTATCTTTTACATTTTGTCTATATTCATCCAAAGCATTTTCAAATTTACCTTTATATATTACATTTAGGATTATTACCTCTATTTTTTTATTTGCTTTTTCATCTTCTAGGTTTATACACAAGCTATCATTTATATTTAGTTCTTGGCTTACACCTTTTATTATATTACTTTTTGAGTATTCTCTTTGGGAATCTATTTTTGCATATCTATTAAGATCTTTATAGTAACTTTCATCTAAAAGGTTTAATTTATCTCTTAATTTCTCTTTTTTTATATCTGTTCTTAATTGCTTAGTACTATCATTATCTTTTACACTAGAGTTTATATTTGCTCCATAAGAGAGTTTATAATCCAAGCTTGGATTATTCTTATCATAATAATCTTCTACATAATTACTTGTTTTAAATTTCTTACTATGATTAAAGCTACAAGTTGAGGAGTATGTTTTTACTATTGCATGTTCATTTAATTCACAAACTATTACAGAGTAAGGATCATTTGAACTATAATCTATTATTAAACTATAACCCTCTTCTTCACAAAGCATTTGAATAAATTCCAAATCACTTTGATCATATTGTGTTACATATTCTCTTTTAGGAGCTAAGATTTCATCTATTTTTACATCTATTTTTATATTTAACAATTGGTTATATCTATTTATTATTTCACTTATAATATCTACAACCGTTTTATCTTGAAATATCTCATATTTATTTGTTAATCCTAAATAATACATAGGAGAAACTACTTTTATTCTATAAAGGTATTTTTTAGCAACTACAGAGTCTTCAGCTGCTTCATATATTTTTCCATAAATATCTTTTCTAACTAAAGTATTTACAGAATCACTCAATCTTATTTGAACATCAGTATCTACAATATCTTCTATTTCAATAAATTCATCACTAACAAAAGTAAGTTCAAAGGAATAAGGAGAATTTACCCTACTTTCTCCATTTAGTTCATAAACACTATAGTTACCATCACTTACACCTAAAGTATCATTTGTTTTATAGTTAAGAAGTTTTAATCGACATACAATATCTTGTCTTATTTCTGTTCGCAAATCTTTTAATTTATTTACTACACTATTTACATTCTCTTCTATTATCTCTTTACTTCTTTTTATTAGCTCTTTGGACATTGCGCTCTCTTTATTAATTCATAAAATAATAATAAATTTTATTATAGTATTATTTTAATAAATTTTCAAAATAATATTTTGACTTATAATTAGTTATTTATGTAAATTTTAATATTTGGAATTGATATTTTTGATAGAGGTGTAAGTTTTGTAGTTTTTTTGAATTTAGGCTTTGATGATTTAAAAAATCATCAAAGTGTATTAATAATATAACCTCTATTTGACGAGTTTTTAATAAATGCTTCTTCTGTTTTTTCTCTAATGTGTTTAATAACATTTCTTAAAGAATATATAGAAAATTCTTTACCTTTCCATACTGTTGCTGATATATCTTCATAAGTTACTAAAGTATTTGGATTTGAAGCAAGTAAATTAACTAATTTTTTCTCAATTTTTGTTAATTTAATTATCTTTTTACCTTGATATAAAGTTTCACTTATTGTATCAAAGTAAAATCCGTTTTCAAATTGAACTTTTTTATTTGAATATAAAAATCCTAATGCAATATCAATATTTAAAAATAAAAAATTTTCATCAATTTTTTTATCAAAAATTGTGTAGACATTACAGTATTTATAAACTGAAGTCTCTTCATAGTTTCCATCTTCTAATAAAAGCATAGGAATATTAAAGTTATATGATTTTGCAAGTTTTAAATCTTCAATAAATTTCTTTAATTCTTTTGTACTATTATCAAAAATTATCAAATTATAATTATTAATCTCCTCATTTAATAAATGAAATTTGTTATTATTAAAATAAGAAATTTCATATTTATTAATTAAACCTTTCTTTAATATATCCATACAGTCTATATCTTCACTAATTACTAAAATAGAATTACTATTATTATTTATTGTATCTTCTGAAATACTATTCATATAAAATCTCCTAAAAAATGTTTTCATTGTAATTTTATAATTAAATGGTATGTAAATAGTATCATTTTGATAATTGTTAAAAAAAGTTATAAAATTTTGTAAAAAAACTCAATTTTATATTAAAAGTTATAATAAGTATGATTTTTAGGACAGTATAATAATTATTTTTATTATTAAATAAATATTCAATAGTTATTTTGATAAATCATTCTAAATTAAATAATACTACTTATAATAATTAAATATTTTTTATTTTATATAAAAGAAAAATACCTTTTTAGATATTTCTCTTTATTATTTTTATTTGATAAATTCAACAATATCTTCGAATTTTTCTCTTAATTGAGATGATTGTTCATTTAATCTATAACCAAAAGGTAACACTAAAGACAATTGATATTTTTTAGTATCTAAAGCTAAAATCTCTTCAACTTTTTCTTTATCAAATCCTTCAACTGGACAAGAATCTATTCCTTTAATAGCTGCTGCTGTCATCATATTTCCTGCAGCAAATGCTGTTTGTTTTGCTGTCCATGCTAAAATATTTTCATCACTACTTAAAGTATCTTTTAAATGTCCTGCATATAATCCTAAATAAAAATCTAATTTTTCTTTAGGCATATCTCTTCTTGCAAATCTTTTTTCTGGGATTCCACTTTCTGGTTTTACACCTTCAATTCCTGCTAATACAATTACTAAATGAGAACAAGATGTAATTTGAACTTGATCCCAACAAGCAGGTCTAAGTTTTGCTTTTAACTCTTCGTTTGTAATAACTAAAAACTTCCATGCTTCCATACCAAAAGAAGATGGTGATTTTCTTCCTGCTTCAAGTATAAAGTGCATATCCTCATCACTTATTTTTTTTGTCTCATCAAAAATTTTACACGCGTGTCTAAAATCCATAGCTTCTGCAAATGTTTTTTCCATATTTTTTTCCTTTTAAATTAATTTTTTACATCATAAAAGATGTTAGTCTACCTTCAATTTTTTTAACAATTGATAAAAAAATTATTAAATTCCTCTAGAACTAAAGGGAACTCTTTAAATCCATCACTTTCTAAAAAATGGCCTCCTTTTTCCTGACATAAAAATCTTGCATCCAGGGAATTTGATAAATTATTACTTAAATTAAAAGATACAATTGAATCATCTTTTGCACTAATGACAACTCTATTTGAACTTATATTTTTTAATTTTACATATTCTATATCTGGTTTTAAAAAAGTATCTAACTCTTTTAAAATGGGAAGTGATTCATTAAATCCTGATACAAGAATATATCCACCTATTTTTGTAGTGTTGGGTAAAGCTTCCAAAAATTTAAGAAGAGTAATACAGCCTAAACTATGAGCAATAAAATATGAATTTTCATCAATTAATTTTATTTGTTCTTCTAAGGCATTACTCCATTCAATTGAATTTGGAGAGCTAGGTGTTGGTAAGTCTAAAATCACCACCTTAACATTTTCTTTTTCTAATTCTTTTTTTTTTAACCAAGGAAACCAGTGATGTACTGGTGATGCTCCATAACCATGTATTATATAAACATTTTTCATTGTATTCCTAATTTTGTTTCTTGAAGTTTAAGTTTTTCTACTTTACTCTTTTTATTAAACAAAATAACTGCTATTAAAGAGAGTAAACAACCAATAATTGTAGATAGAGCAATTTTTTCGCCATAGGCAAAATAACTTGATACTATTGCTCCAATTGGAACAATAAACATAAATACACCAGTATTGTGAGCCCCTATTCTACTAGCACTTGCAAAAAATATTGTCATTGCAAATGTTCCTGATAATAATCCTACAAATAAAATATTCCACCAAAATATAGAGTCATATAATCCTATTTCAAAAGGATGATGTGGTAAGGCAAATATCATATTTGTAAATGCTGTTACACCAAAAATTACTAAGGTATAAAACATTAGGTCAACTCTGTGTGAAACTTTTTGAGTTAGTATAGTAACAAAGGACCAAACAACTGCACATACTAAAAAATATATACTGTTAAGATTTAGAAATCCCATTCCTTCCATAGGTATTTTTAGTAAAATTATAGCCCCAAATATACCAATACCTAAAGCAAGTATCTGTTTTGTAGATACTTTTGTACTAAAAATAATCATAGATAAAAAATATGTAATTAATGGAACTAATGATGTAACCATAGTTCCTCCATATCCTGCTTGTCCATGGGCAAGTCCTGCAAAAAACAAGTAACTAAATGCTGCACTTAATAATCCAGCTAAAAGCATATAAATATACCCAATAAGGTCTGTTTTCAAAGATCTTTTCATATAAATCATAACAGGTATCATTCCTATAAAAGAAATCGTATATCTCCAAAATGAAGCTACTTGTATATTTGAGTGCTCAACTGCTGCTTTTCCCGAAGTCCAAGCAACTCCCCAAAGTAACATTGCTATTAACATACCAATAAAGTATTTAGTTTTATTCTCTTCTTTGTGCATTAAAAAGCTCTTGAATATGAAGGAATTATCAATTCTTTTTGATTAAATTCATTTGCTGCTATAAATACAAGATTAGGTGAACGCAATAATTCTCTTCCATATGCTACAAAATCACAATACTTTTCTTCTAAAAGTTTCTCACCTTGCTTTGCAGTTGTGATTAATCCAACAGCAATTACAGGAATATTTACCTCTTTTTTTATCTCTTTTGCAAAATCAGCTTGATACATAGGTTTTAATTCTATTGGTTTGTTTGGTTTTTCTTGATTTCCACCAGATGAAACATGGATAGAATCAACTCCAACTTTTTCAAGTTCTTTTGATAGATAAATTGAATCAGCTATATTCCAACCTTCATTCATCCATTCATCAGCACTAATTCTTACAATCAAAGGCAAATTAACTTTTTCTTTAAGTTCTTTTGCTGTTTCTAAAAGTAATCTACATCTATTTTCTAAACTTCCACCATAAATATCATCTCTATGATTAGAAAGTGGTGATAAAAATTCACATAAAAAGTACCCATGTGCACCATGAAGTTCGATTGCATCATAATCAGCTTCTTTTGCTCTAAGTGCAGTTTTAACAAATAATTCTTTTATATTTTTTATATCTTCTATTGTTGCAGCTTTTGGCATTTTAAAAGGTTTATTATCACTAAAGGCAATTGCACTTGGTGCAATTGGAGTTTCATCTTCAACATTACATTTTCTACCAGCATGGGCAATTTGAATAGCAGTTTTTGCTCCAAAAGAATGCATTTGTTCATTTAGTTTTTTATGAGCATCAATTAAAGAATCATCCCAAAGTCCCAAATCATTAGCAGATATTCTTCCTCTTGGCTCAATAGCTGTTGCTTCAACAATAATAAAACCAACACCACCAATGGCTCTTGCTAAATAATGTCCTTTATGAAAAGTTTTTAGTTCACCACTATTATCACTAGCATACATGCACATAGGAGGCATAACAATTCTATTTTTAAGTTTCAAATTCCCTATTTGTCCTTCTGTAAATAGTAAATTCATAAATTTCCTTTAAATCTTTTTATATTTTTACGAAAGAAACATCATCACTTTTTATAAATTGCACATCAAATGTTTCATCAACTACACACTCTCTTAATTTAGGTACATAAACTTTTACATGCTCAGATTCAAGGTGCAAATCAAGTAATTTTTGAGAACTCCATCTTTCAATGGTAATAAAAGTATCACCATCAATAAATGATTCATATTGTTCACAGCCTTCTTCTTTTACTGCATATTCATACTGCAAAATATTTGCTATTTTTCTTAGCTCATCATGTTTATTATTTTTTATTTTTGCTTTTACAATTGCAATAATCATATTAAGCTTCTACTTTTTCTAATTTTTGTATATCCATACTTTCTAATTTACCATCTACAAATTGAGCAAATTGTAAAAAATGCTCTTTTTTCATATGCTCATCCAAAAGTTTTGAATTTTGCCAAGTTTCTACAAAAGTAAAACTATTTTCATCATCTAAGTTTTTATGTAAATCGTACTGAATACAACCCTCATCATGTTTATGAGTTGCTTCATGTAATTTTAAAAGTTCATTATAAACTTCATCTTTAAATTCATCTTTTACTTTAACTGTTGCTACGATTACTATATTTTTCATGATATTTCCTTTTTAGTCTTTAAAAACAAAACCTTGTTTTGTATAGTTTTCTTCGATTTTTCTAAAATATATATTTTTATAATAGTTTGCTGTTTGTTCACAATAAGATTGTAAATAGTTCATATTATGATCAACTCTGAATTTTTTCATCTGTTTTTCATATAATAAAACACCATCTTTTACTTTTTTGTCATCATATTTATCTTCAAAGGCAAAACTCTCAATTGGCATTCTTGGTTTAAGTGGGGCATCTTTTGCTTCTTTTGTAGGTACTCCAATAGTAGTTCCAACAATTGGAAATGTTTTTGGAGGAAGTCCTAACAACTCAATCATAGCAGCTGGTTCATTTCTTACTGCTCCAATTGCAGTTGTTCCATACCCAAGTGATTCTGCTGAGATTTGTATAGCATTTAACATAATTCCAGCATCAACTGCACCTACAAGTACACCCTCAGCTGATTTATCTATTTGATGTTCTTCTCCTGCTTGTTCTACTGCAAAAATAGTTCTATTGAAATCAACACATATAAAAATAAAAACATCAGCTGTTGCCACTTGTTGTTGTCCACCACAAAGTTCTGCTATTTGTTTTATCTTATCTTTATCTCTTGTATAGACCAAAGATATTTGTTGTCCATTGATAGAAGTTGGACATCTTTGTGCTGTTTTTATAATAAGTTCAAGGTCTTCATCACTTACACTTTCACCTGTAAACTGTCTTATTGATTTTCTTGAACTAAGTTGCCTAATTATCTCATTCATAACTACTCCTTCATATTTTATAAAAAGTTTTTAGTTAATACTTTTTCAAACTTTTCTAGTTCTAAATCTAAGTTTAAATCACCTTTGAAAATGTCATGTACAGCATAAGTTTCAAGGGGTTCTAATCCACAAAATTGGAATGTTTTATGAACAGCAACATGAGCTTCATCTAAAGATAATCCATCAAATAAACTATTTTTATTATTAAATGCAGATTCAGGACAATTGTATGTTAAAGATAACATATATTTTTTACCTTTTAATAATCCACCACTTCCATATAATTTTGAAGCATCTTCTCTACTTCTTCCATCACTTGAATAGTGTCTACCTTGAGTAAATGTTTCATCTATATATTTTTTTGCAATCCAAGGTACACTCATCCAATAAACAGGATATTGAAATAAAACATAATCAGCCCATTCAAATTTTTGACATTCTTCTTCTATGTCATAACCTTTTTCAATATTTGTATGTTTTACTTCAAAACCATTTTTTAGGAAAAATTCATCTGCTTTATTTATAAAACTATTAGTTAAATTACCTTCTGCTACTACAGCATAATGCTGATGACCATTTATTATTAATACTTTTTTCATATTTACTCCTATAATTTATTTGAAAATTATATAGCTAATAAACTTAATTTACTCTTACTTTACTTTAGGTAAGTAATGGAAATTAATTTTCTTTATGTTATAATTACCTTTGAATTTAAAAGGAAACTATTATGTATTATATAAATGATAAAGAATATAAATGTTCAGTAGCTGTAACTTTGGATATTTTTAATGATAGATGGAAATTAGCTATTATTTGGCATTTACTTGATGGAGAAAAAAGATTCAAAGATTTACATGAGATTATTTGTGAGATTACACAAAAAACTTTAACAGTAAAATTAAAAGAGTTAGAAGAAAAAAATATTATTCATAGGGAAGTTTATGCAGAAGTTCCTCCAAAAGTTGTATATAGCCTAACCAAAGCAGGTGAAAATTTAAAACCAGTTTTAGAAGAGATGCATAATTGGGGAATTAATTATGTTCAAGAGTTTGGAAAAGTAACTTCTGATAATCAATGTGAAAATACTTTTTGTGACTAATATATGGAAAATTTTGTATTAATTTTATTGGCTATTGTAATTGGCTATATTATCAATAGATTAAATATCTTTTCAAAAGATGCTCCAACAATTTTAAATCAATTTGCAATTTATATCTCGCTTCCTGCGATGATATTATTGCAAATTCCAAAACTTAGTTTTTCAATAGATATGATTATTCCAATTATTGTGGCTTGGATTGTTATGTTTATTAGTGCAATTTTGATACTTGTTTTATCAAAGATTTTCTCTTTTTCAAAAGAGATTACAGGCTCACTAATGCTTGTATCAATTTTAACAAATAGCTCATTTTTAGGGATTCCAATAATAAATGCATACATGGGTGAAAGTGCAATGCCTTATGTTTTGGTTTATGACCAACTAGGAACTTTTATAGCACTTGCAACTTATGGAACATTTATCGCTTCATATTATTCAAATAAAAACAAAATTACCTTTAAAATCATGACACTAAAAGTTCTTACTTTTCCACCTTTTTTATCTTTAATTGTGGCTTTATTTTTAATTGGTGTTGAGTTTAATCCAGTAATTACAAAAGTGTTAAGTTCATTTGCAAGTACAATTGTTCCTGTTGCCCTTGTTGCTGTTGGTCTTCAATTACAATTAAGACTTCCAAGAGAAGAGATAAAACCTTTTAGTGTAGCTTTAATAGTAAAACTTATAATTGCTCCACTTATTGCATTTATTATTTGTAAAATATTTAATTGGAATAATCAAGCCTCAATTGTCTCAATCATGGAAGCTGGAATGGCTCCTATGATAACAGCAGGTGCAATTGCTTCAATGGCAGGACTAGCTCCAAGACTAAGTACTGCAATTGTAGGATATGGAATAATTATTTCATTTATAACAACCGGTTTGTTATTTAAGATTATTGGTTAATAATGAATACTAAATTTTATGCAAATATACCAGCAATCAATGATTTTTCAAAAATCATGGATAATAAAAATTATTCAAGAGTTCCAAATGATTGGTTGATTTTGGTTTCAGATATTAAAGATTCCACAAAAGCCATAGAAAAAGGAAATTATAAACAGGTAAATTTTATCGCTGCGCTTACAATAATTGGAATTTTAAATATCCATAGAGAACTTGATTTTCCATATATTTTTGGAGGAGATGGAGCTAGTTTAATAATTCCTCCAATGTTACTAGAAAATTCAAAAAAAGTACTTTTAGAAGCATCAAAAAAAGCAAAAGAAATTTTTGATTTAGATCTAAGAGTTGGAATAATTAGCGTAGAAGAGATAGAAAAAAGAGGTTCTTTTATAGAAGTAGCAAAATTTCAAACAACAAAAGACCATAATCAAGCAATCATAAGAGGAAATGGTTTAGAACTTGCAGAAAAGTTATTAAAAGATGAGTATGAAATATTTAAAATAAAAGAAGATTTACTCAACAATTATTTACCTAATTTTGATGGTTTAGAGTGTAGATGGGAAGATATTAAAACACCAAAAGAAGAGACTATTTCTATTTTAGTAAAAAGTATAGATGAAAGTAATTCAAATGAAATTTATCAAAATTGCTTAAAAAGAATCGAACAAATAGTAGGTTCATTTAAAGAGAGAAATCCTTTAAAACAAACTAATCAATTAAATTTATCTTTTAATCCAAAAGTTTTAAATACGGAAGCTTCAGCTTTTAGTAAAAATAAGAAATCTAATTTCTTTACAATTTTAAAACTAATGTTTGAAAACTTTTTAGGTCTAGTTTTAATGAAATACTCTATTGGATTATGGAGTGATTATAAAAGTAGAATCTTAAGAACAACTGATACTGAAAAGTTCGATGATATGCTTAGAATGGTTGTTTCAACAAAAAAAATACAAACTAAAGAACTTGAAGAGTATTTAGAAAAACAGTATCAAAATAAGAATTTAGTTTATGGAATACATAAATCAGATTCAGCATTAATGACCTGTTTAATTTTTGAAAGACATGGCAAACACATCCACTTTGTAGATAGTTCAAATGGTGGTTATGCACTTGCATCTAAAGAGTTAAAAAATAGATTAAATTTTCTTTAAAACTGACGCAAAATAGCCATAAACTAGATACAATACGCAAAAAAATTTATATTAGGATTTATAATGTTTGATTTTACTAAAAAAGTGATAATCAGTTCTTTACTTTTAACAGTTAGTTTAAGTGCTAATTATAAAGAAGTACCAAAAAATGAAATAGCTAAGATGGAACAACTAGAATTATTCAAAAGAGCTCAAATAAAAATTACAAAAGCTTATGATGCAGGAAGTATCTATATCTTAAATGTTAATGTTCAAGGAAATCCTGATGAAATTTATTTAACAAAAGATAAAAAACTTGTACTTGCAGGTGATGCAATTGATGTATCAAATGGAACAAAAATAAGTGCTCCTGTTGATTTATCAATACTTAAAGGGAAAGAAGCTTTCACATATGGACAAGGAAGTGAAGAGTATTACTTATTTACAGATCCAGAATGCCCATATTGTAAAAAATTAGAATCGTATCTTCCTCAAATTGCAAATAAAGTAAAAATTAAAATATTTTATTTCCCAATTGATTCACATGTAAATGCAAAAGATTTATCTTTATATATCATGAGTCAAAAAACTACTGAGAAAAAAATTGCTGCAATGTTTGATGCAAGTGATAACTTAGAAAAAGTAAAAGCTACAAAATATTCTCAAGCAGAATTAGAAAAACTTCAAAAAGAGTTAGATGAACAAATTGAATTAGGAATGACTTTAAATGTTCAAGGAACACCAACTATTTTTGATAAAGATGGGAAAAGTGTTATTTGGGTTAATCTACTTGAAAAATTTGGAATAGAAGTTAAATAGTAAAATCATTTTGATTTTACTATTTTGGTAAAAATTTATTTACTTTTTAAATGATTTGGTTAAAATAATGCTTCAAGATCTCAGGTTGAGATTCCATCATTAATTTATAAAATAATTTATTGAATGGCCAAAATTAAATTTAATTTTGGAGATTCGTTTGAATAATCAAAATCATTGTATATCTATATTTACAGGTATTCTACCTCCTTCAAAAGCCCTATTCCTAAGACTTGAAAATGCTTTTTTATTAGCTGATATGTATGAAATAATTGAAATTGTTTCATTAAAAGCAAATATTGAAATTGAACTTCAAGGTTGGGCAAAACTCAAAGGACATTTCTACTTAGGTAGAGTTGCACTAAAAAATCAATACTCTTATAAAATCCAAAAAGTAAGCAAAAACTCTTTTGCTACAAAAGCTTCTTGGGGCAAAAAAATGAAAGGTATTGATACTTCTAATCCAAAACTAAAAGATTTAAATTTAAGTGATGAAATTTTAACAAAAGCACCACTTGACAATGGACTTTTAACAAGAGGAATAGTAACTCAAGATGGAACACCTTTTTATGATTTTGAGCTCTCTTTTAAAGAACAAGTTTGGTCAAATCCTGTTTCTATTTTATATGAAGAGGGAAAAAATCTTCAATGGAATGCCACAACAGATATTCCTTGGAATGAAATACCAACTTTAAATCCTGTTTTAGAAAAAGCTGTTTGCCAAATTATGACTTATTTAGTTGAAAATGAATTTTCAGCTTTATATATTCCTGGAAAATTTATCAGTAGAATAAATCCATACTATATGGAAGTTCCTCTTTTTTTATCTTCACTTATGAATGATGAAGCAAGACATATTGAAGTTTTTACAAAAAGAGCAAATGCCAATGGCGGTGGATTCCAATACTCAAGCGAAATAACACAACGCTCACTTTACTCTTTATTTAAAGAAGAAGATTACATAAAAAGTTCATTTTTACTCCATGTTATGGGAGAGGGAACTTTTGTTGATTTACTTAGTTTTTTAGAAAAATATATGCCTGATGATGCAACTAAAAAGATTATAAAACTTGCAAAAAGAGATGAAATGCGTCATGTTGCTTATGGTGTAGCTCATGTGAAATCAGCAATAGAACAAAATCCAAATAGAATAAATGCCCTAAAAAATACAGCTTTTAAAAGAAAAGAGTTTATGGATGAGATAAGTACAGAATCATCTATTTTATTAGAATCTTTGGCAATTCTTGCAGGTGGAAGTGATGAGCCAGAAGATTATAAAAGAGGATTTGATTTAGTTGAAGAGTTAAAACAAAAAATGAATGAGAATAGAATAAAAAGATTAGTTGATATAGGTATGGATGAAGATTTAGCAAATGATATTTCTAAAGCACATACACCAAATTTTATGTAGTAGGAAAAAAATGTCGAATTTATATAATGAAATGTTAGAGTTTGCAAGAGAAAATATCGCACCTTTTACAGACAAGGTAGATATTGAGGGAAAATTCCCAGTTGATAGTTTTAAAGCTATAAAAGAGAAAAAATTAACTGGTTTATTAGTTCCAAAAGAGTTTGGAGGAATGGGATTAACTTTTGAAGACCATACAAAAACTGTTTTAGCATTTGCTAATTATTGTGCTACAACTGCTTTATGTTATATGATGCATAATGTTGCTACAAACTGCTTAGCAACACATGGAAGTGAAGAGTTTAAAAAAGAGTTTTTACCAAAAATTGCAAATGGTGAAATTATGTTAGCTCTTGCATATAGTGAAAGTGGTACGGGAACTCACTTTTATAATCCAGAAATAAAAGTTACAAAAGATGGAAATAATTTACTAATGAATGGTAGAAAGAGTTTTGTTACTTCTGCTACATATGCTGATTATTATTTAATTGATGCAAACTCTTTTGATGGTGATGGTTTAGACAACTGGCTTGTTCCAAAAGATTTAGATGGAATAACTTTCCAAGAGAGTTCTTGGAATGGACTTGGAATGAGAGGAAATGCTTCTTGTCCTATGCTTTTAGAAAATGTAAAGATTGATGAAAAGTTTAGAGTTGGTGCTTCAGGAAGTGGACTAGATCAAATATTTAATACTGTTGGACCATTTTTTATTATGGGATTAGCTGGTGTTTATAGTGGAGTTGCTTTAAATGCTTGTAATACTATAAATGAATACTCAATGAATCGAAAATATAGTGATGATACAGCACTTTGCAATATTCCAACTGTTCAAAATCACATCTCTGATATTTATACAAATGCTGCAAGTGCAAAATATTTTACACTAAGTGCGGCAAGAAGTGTTATGGAAGAAGATCCAATGGCACAAGCTAATGTATTAGCAGCAAGAATTCATGCTTCACAAATGGCTGTTGAAGTTTGCACAAAAGCTATGAAAATTGGTGGTGGAACTGCTTATGCTAAAAGAATAAATATAGAAAGACTTTTAAGAGATTCACTTGCAGCTCAAGTAATGGCTCCAAGTACAGATGTACTTACAACTTGGCTTGGAAAAGCTTTAACAAATCAATCAATATTATAAGGATAAAAAATGCAAAAACCAATAGTAATAGGTTCAGTTGCCTATGACCCAAAAATCGTAACAATTTGGGATATTATTAGAGATTATTTTAATGATAATGGAGTAAGACTTGATTATGTTTTGTTTTCAAACTATGAAGCTCAAATTGAGTATTTGTTATCTGGAAAAATAGATATTGCTTGGAACACAAATGTAGCTTGGGTTAGAACTTATGAATTAAGTAATAAAAAAGCTCAAGCTTTATTAATGAGAGATACTGATATTGATTTTAAATCTGTTTTTATTACAAAAGCAACTAGTGGTATAAAATCAATTTCAGATTTAAAAGGTAAAAAGTTTGGTTTAGGAAGTGCAGACTCTGCTCAAGCTGCAATTTTACCTTTAAAATATTTAGAAAATGAACTTCAAACAGATATAAAAGATGTAGATATAATCAGATTTAATTCTGATTTAGGAAAACATGGAGACACGGGAAGAAGTGAGTTTGATATACTTGAAGCAATAAAAAATGACAAAATTGATGCTGGTGCAATCGGAATTAGTACTTGGGTTAGAATAATCGAAGAGGGATTATTTCCGCAGGGAGAAATTGAGTCTTTTTATGTAAGTGAGGGATATTGCCATTGTAACTTCACAGCCCTTGATACTTTAGATGAAAAAGTAAAAAAAACATTTATTGATATGTTACTTTCACAAGATCCAAATGAGCCAATCATCAAAAAAATGATGCAAATGGAGGGTTTAAATAAATGGGTTTTAACAACTCAAAGTGAATTAAAAGGTTATGATGTTTTAACACAAGCAATGACAGAACAAGATTTAATGAAAAATAACTGGTAAAAATAGGTGTCATAAAGACACCTATTTTTCACTTACTCTAAAATATATATTTAACTAAAAAATACCCTACAAGCATCAACCAAATAAATAAGATTGAAGATAAATACAAAGGTTTCATACCTACATTTTTAAACTTATCGAAACTTGTTTCCATTCCTAAAGCTGTCATTGCCATTGTTAGAGAAAAAGTATCTACAAAATTTATACTTTTAATCATATTTCCAGATAAAAATCCAAAAGAGTTAAAACCTACAACTACTATAAACATCACTGCAAACCAAGGAATTACGACTTTTGTTTTCTCATGTTTACTATGAAATCCAGTTTTAATCAACCACAAAGATAATAAAATTAAAAAAGGCACTAAAAATATAACTCTTATCATTTTTACTATAATTGCATCTTTAGATACATCTTCCCCTAAAGCTGTAGAAGCTCCAACAACATGAGCCACTTCATGCAAAGTTGCCCCTATATAAACTCCCATTTGAGAAGCACTTAAATCAAAAAAACCTAATTTATATAAAAATGGATATAAGAACATAGCAATAGTTCCAAAAATTACCACAAAAGATACAGCAATAGCACTTTTATAGGCTTCATTTTTTAATACACTTTGAGTTGCTAACACAGCAGCAGCTCCACAAATAGAACTTCCTGCACTACATAAAATAGTAATTTCTCGGTCTAATTTTAAAACCTTTGTTCCTATTATATATCCAAAAATAAAAGTAAAAGTAACTATACAAAAAGCTATAAAAACTCCACTAAATCCAACTTCTTGCAAATTTCGGAAAGTTAGTCTAAATCCATATAAGATAATTCCAAATCTTAAAATATATTTTGTAGAAAAAATAATTCCACTTTGCCAAGTAGGTGGAAGTTTATGCTTTAAAGTATTTGCATAAAAAATTCCTAAAACTATCCCAATAATAAGTGGGCTAATTGCTAAATTTTTAAAAAATTCTGCATCAGCTATTATTGTTGCAATTAAAGCAAATAAACCAACAAACAAAACTCCATAAAAAGTATTTCTAATATTTAAATTATTTGTTTTCATAATATTAATCCTTTGATTTTGAAAGTATAACCCTATTAGTTTAATTTGTAAAATATATTATTTTTAATATAATGATTAATATTTTCAATAAGGAATCCAATGACTCTAAAAGAACTAAACTTTTTTTATAAACTTTGTGAAAACCCCCAAGTTACCCAAGTGGCGCAAGAATTAAATATAAGTCAATCAGCTATTTCTTTGGCTATAAAATCACTAGAAAACTCTTTAAATGAGCAACTTTTTGATAGGATTGGTAAAAAACTTATATTAAATGAAAAAGGAAAATATTTCAAAGAGAAAACTCTTTCACACTATTTAGCACTTGTAGATGCACAAAATATTTTTCAAGAAAATAAACTAGCTGGAAATATAAAAATAGCAGCAAGTAAAACTATTTCAAACTACATAATGCCAAATATTTATTATGATTTTTTAACAAAATACAATGATGTAAAAATGGATATTTTGACCATAAATTCAAGTAAAATCATAGATAAAATCTTAAAATCAGAGCTTGATATTGGTCTTATTGAAGTTGATACACAAAATTCAAGTTTGATAAAAGAGAAACTTTGTGATGATGAACTTATTGTTGTTTCAAGTGATGAAAACTATTCAAAAGTTGCCTTTATTGATGCTATCAAAAAAAGATGGATTTTAAGAGAAACTGGTTCAGGAACAAGGGAAATATTTATAAATCATCTTGGAGAAATAGCAAAAGATTTAGATATTTTTATGCAATTACAAGATTTTGAAGAGATTAAAACCATAGTTTTAAATAACCCAAATACAGTGACAGCTATTTCAAAAGTGATTGTTCAAAAAGAAATAAAAGAGAAAAAACTATTTCAAATCAAACTAAAAAATATGGAATTAAAAAGAGAGTTTTATTTAGTTTATCATAAAGAAAAATCAAAAAATCTACTTTTTGAAACCCTAATAGAATTTTTAAAAAGTAGATTTAAAGAGTATCATATCTCTTAATATAATATTTCTTAATTTTCGTTCCAAAGCTCCAGCTTGGGAATGAATACTACATTATCTACTTCTATCTATTTTTATTTTTCTTGTTTTATTTAGTTTTTATATGCATTCCCAACGGGGATGTTGGGAACGAGGAAAAGAAAAGTTTAATTACTAACAACCCTATTTCTTCCTGATTCTTTAGCACAATAAAGTAATTTATCAGCTTTTCTGTATATATCATCTACATCAATAATATTATTTGCATAATCACTATATAATCCCATTGAAACAGTAATATATTCGCTTACTTTACTATTTTTATGTTCTATTTTTAATCCTTCTATACTTTCTAAAATAGTAGACACAAAGTGTAATGCTTTTTCTTTATTTTTTGATTTAAACAATATTCCAAACTCTTCGCCACCCAATCTAAAACAATAATCATCTGATCTTAAAGTAAACTCTATTAAGGTATTTGCTATTTTCTTTAAAGCATTATCTCCTTCTTGATGACCATAAGTATCATTGTATTGTTTAAAATAATCTATGTCTAATATCACAAAAGATATATGTTGTCTATCTCTTTTTGAGCTATTTAAGAATTTTTGAGAAAAATCACTGAAATATCGTTGATTATAGATATTAGTCAAACCATCTCGAATAGATATCTCTTCAATAATCTTTTTATCAGTAATATCTTGTTTAACAGAGATATAACCTATTTTATTGTTAAACTCATCATATTTTGGACTAATTGTTGTATAAATCCAATAAGTAGTTCCATCTTTGGCTCTATCTTTTATCTCACCTTCCCATATTTTATCTTCTTTTATTGTTTTCCATAAATCTTTGTATACTTCACTTTTCATATCAGGATGTCTTACAATATTTTGATTTTTACCAATAAGTTCTTCCCTTGAGTATTTACTTATTTTACAAAAAGCATTTGAAACATCAGTTATATAACCCTTTAAATCAGTTGAAGAGGAGATTATATGTTCATCAATTAATTTATTAAAACTTTTTAATCTCTTTTCAACTTCTTCTCTTTTTTTTATCTCTTTATTTAATTTCATATTTGCACTGATAAATATAAAAAGAATAATTCCAAATATAAATATTGTTCCAAAAACCCAAAATGCTATTACTTTATAATCTGTCAAATCACCAATATTAATAGGAATCCATTTATTAAAAATCAACTGTTTATCTTCAAAAGTTAATGTTGAAATTGCTTTATTAAAAATATTTCCCAACAAAGGTTCATCATTTCTTACTCCAATTCCCAAATCCCAATTTTCATCAATTTTACCGCTAATTTTAACTTGAGAGATAAATTTATTTTGTATTACATAAGAAACAGTTGTTAATGTATCAATAAATCCATACAACTCTTTGTTTTTAACTTTATTTAAACCATCTTCAACATTTTTTACTTCATAAATATTAATATTTGGATATTTCTTTTTCAAAATATCAATATAAGCATAATCTTTTACAATACCTATTTGTTTATTTTTAAGATTTGAAATATCTGGTATATCTGAGATAAATAACTCATCATTTCTTGTAACAATAACCAAAGGAGATTGAATATAAGTATTTGTAAAATCTAAGTACTCTTTTCTTTTAGAAGTTTCAGCTAAAAGAGAGATAATATCACATTTTCTATTTTTGACATAGGATAAAGATTCTGACCAACTAGAAGTTGGAATAAGTTTTAAAGGAATACCAATTTTTTTCTCAAAAATTTTAAAATAATCTGAGGTAATCCCTATATGCTTTGAATCAACAATCTTTTCAAATGGCATCCAATTAGGATCAATACAATATGTAATTTCTTTTTTATTTTTAATATAAGTTAACTCTTCTTTTGTTAGATTCAAATTATTTTTAAAATCTTCAAAAACAAAATCTTTTATATCTAAGCTGTAATCAGACAATCCATAATCTTTATATAAATCAGAAATATATTTTAATCGTCCTTTATCAATAGTTCCTAAAGGTATATTTTTTTCATCAATCATATCTTGAATAATATTTGCTTCAAATTTTAAATGTTCAATAGACTTTTTATTATTATATTTATTATGAATTAATTGAACAACCTCTTCTTGGTGCTTTAAGGCATATTCCCAGCCTTTTAATGTAGCTTCTTTAAACTTTTCAACACGCAAAGGATGATTTAAAGCCTCATCTTTATTTGTAAAAAGCATATCTCCATACAAATCAAAACCATAATTTCTTGGATTAATCACAGTAATAGGTATATTTCTTTCTTTTAAATAAAAAGGTTCATTACTTAAATAAGCAGGAGTTACATCAACTTCATGATTAATTAATTTTAAATAATCATAAGCTTCTTTTTTTTCAATAAAATTTGGTTTAATTCCCAGTTTTTTGAACATTGCATATATTGCAAAACTATCTGTATTATTAGCATAAGTCAAAATATCTTTATTATTTAAATCATATGGAGAATTAATCTCACTACTCTTTAAAGTTACCAAAACATTTGGAGAGTGTTGAAAAATTGCAGAAACAATTACAATAGGTTCATTTTTTATTTTATTTAATAATAAAGCAGAATCACCTACTCCATATTGAGCTTCATTATCTATTACTTGTTGAATATTGTTATATTTTAAATCTCTTTGTTTTATTTCAACATCTAAACCAGCTTCATCATAATAACCTTTTTCTTTTGCAACATAATATCCTGCAAATTGAAATTGATGAAACCATTTTAATTGAAGAGTTACTTTTTCATTTGCATGTAAAAATGTAATAAATAATATTATTAATATAATTTTAGATTTTAAAAATATTTCTGCAACTCTCATAAATTAAACCCTTAGCTTAAAATCACCCTATCTTACAAAAATTATTATACTCAAAAAAATGCTTAAATAAATTACAAATTAGTTCAGTAAAATGGCAATTTGATTAATTTCTTCATCTAAAAGTTCAAATTCCATTATTTTTAAATCATCTATCATATGTTTTGTTGATGTTGTTCCATTTAAAGGAACAATATTTATGTGATTTAAAAATCTATAAAATATTTGAGTAACTTCTCTATTATATTTACTTGCTAACTCTATTAAAATCTCACTACTTAAAATATGTGGATTTGCAGTTAATGACCAAAAACTCTCATATTTAATGCCTTTTTCTTCACAAAAAACTCTAATTTCTTTGTCATATCCACTTTGGGCATAAAACCTATTTTGAACGATACTTGGTTTTACTTTTGCATTATTGTACAAATAAACTAAAACATCTAAATCATAACAGTTACTAATTCCCAAAGCCCCTACTTCTTTTTTGTCATAAAACTCTTCCATTTTTTGCCAAACTCTTTGTAGTTTGCTTCCTGGATATACGGGTGAATGTAAAATGTACGCATTTATAAAATCAGTCTTTAGATTTTTTTTAGAAGTTTCGAAAGATTTTTCCACTTGAATTTCAATCTCGTCACTTTGTAAATATGGCATATTATTTTGATCTTGCCCATCAATTGGAGTGAATTTTGTTTGAAGAAAGATATCTTCTCTTTTTATACCAGTCTCATAAGCTTTAAGAAGTCCAAGTCCTACTAAATCTTCCCTATAATGTTTTGGTTGACAAGCAGTGTCAATACCTTTAAAACCTTGTTTTAACGCTTCAAAAACTAAATCTGTAGTATTTTCTTTTTTCCAAGCTGTTCCATAAATCATATTTGGCATTTTCGTATTTTCATTTGATAAAAAAGTATTCATATTTTCTCCCTAATTTTTATATAATTTTATTGTATCAAATATTAACACTAAAATCTTTATTAAAAACAACACTTTTATAAGTTTGTTTATGTTACCGTACGCAAAAAATTATTTATTAATGGACTTTTATGATTAAACTGATTTTATTAGGTATCCTTTCTGGTGCTTTTTTTAGTACAACCTTTGTGTTTAACGATGTTATGAGTGTTTCAGGTGGACATTGGCTATGGTCTGCAATCCTTAGATATTTTTTCGTAATTGTTTTTTTAATAATCATTCTACTTTTACAAGGTGGAATAAAACGACTAAAAGATGTATGTAAACTATTTATGGAAAACTACTGGTTTTGGACAATAAGTGGAACAATAGGATATGGATTTTTCTATGCTTTACTTTGTTTTAGTGCTGATTATTCACCAGGATGGGTAATAGCTGCAACTTGGCAATTTACAATGTTTTCAGGGCTTTTTGTTTTTATGATGTTTGGGAAAAAATTTCCTAAAAAAATTTGGATTTTTTCATTTATAATCTTTGTTGGTGTTTGTTTAGTAAACCTTTCACATATGGAAAATTTTGATTTAAAAGCTTTATTACTAGGTGGTCTTCCTGTTTTAATTGCCTCATTTTTTTATCCAATGGGAAATCAATTGGTTTGGGAAGCAAAAAATGGAGATCATAAAAATGTACCAAAAATAACTTCAAAACTACTATCAAATGCCTTTAATAAAGTATTTTTAATGTCAATTGGTTCTATTCCCTTTTGGATTATTTTATTAACAATTATTAATCCACCAGCACCAAGTGATTCACAAATAATCACAACTGCTTTAATAGCATTTTTTTCAGGAATTCTAGCAACTCCGATATTTTTATATGCAAGAAACTTAGCAAAAGATTCAAATGAAATAGCAGCAGTTGACTCAACACAAGCAAGTGAAGTTGGCTTTTCACTTATTGGTGGAATGATATTTTTGGGAAATGCTACTTTAAATCTTTATTCTATTTTAGGTATTGCCCTAATTATGGGTGGATTACTTTTATTTACTAAGTATCAAAATGCCTAAGTTTTCATATTAAAAGTAAAAAAGTAGTTATAGTTGAGATTATAATTCCAACTATGACTTTTCCTAAAATAACTTGATTTTCAAAAATGAACAATAAAATAGCAATAGCAACAGGGTTTAAATAAACATAAGCCATAACTTTTTTAGGTCCAATATTTATAGCTGCTTGCTGATATAAATAGACTGTCATAAGAGTAGCAGCAATAATCAAATAAAGCATATAATAGATGTAATCACCTTGAATTTTTTCCCAATTTAAAGGTATATCTAAAATTTCTAAAGTCAAAAACATCCAAATACAACCACCAATTAAAGTACAAAAAACAAGAACCAAAAGTTCATCTTCTTTCTTATGAAGAAGTTTTAAAGTAATAGAATACAAAGCCATAGCAACGATGGCAAATAAAAAGATAATATCACCTTGATTTAAAGTGAAGTTCAAAAACAGATTTATATCTGCTTTAAATACAACAATACAAGTTCCAATAATTCCCACAAGATAGATAAATAACTGTTTTAAACTCATCTCTTCTTTTAAGAAAAAGATACACAAAATCCCTGTTAATAAAGGAACTAATGTAAATAAAGTTCCAGTATTTAAAGCAGTTGTACTCTCTAAAGCTTTGAAAAGCCCAATAAAGTATAAAGAATAAAAAAGACTTATAACCATGGCTCGTGGCATCGTAGAAAGTATTTTTTCTCTGTAGTTTTTATTTAAAAATATAATTGGTGCTAAAAATAAAGAAGCCACAAAAAAACGAAATAAAGTTAGTGAGATAGAATCAATAACACCTGAAAGTTTTGCAGATGCAACAAACGAACCAGCAACCAAAAAAGTGGCTAATAATACTAATAAATGAGCTTTTAAAGTTTGTGTCAAAAAAATCCTTTGAAAATATAAATAAAATATGTTTGCAATAATAGTAGAATAAATTTTTTAATTCATTTACATATGTTGAGAGTTTAACTTTTTTCTAATCCTGCTCAACTGAGTTGGAGTTATTCCTAAATGATTTGCGATATGATGTAAAGCTACTCTATTTTCAATGTTTGCATTGTTTTTTATAAAGTTTTCATATCTAGTTGTTGCATCATCAAGGATTAGGGAAATTTCATTTTTTTCTTTTACTATTACCCAGTTTTTTTCTAAATAATTTATATAAAAAGTTTTAAATTCATTGTATTTGTCTATCAACTCTTTATACTTCTCAAAGTCAATATAAATAAGCGTACAATCTTCCAAAGCTTCGATATTTAAATATGAATCCTCTTTTGTAAGAAGTGAAACCTTTGAAGCTGAAAAATAATTCTCACTAAAAAGATTTTTAGTATATATTTCGCCATTTTCACCTATATAATAAGTTCGTAAAATTCCTTTACAAATAAAATAGATATATTTTGCTTTTGAATAATTATCAAGTAAAATTTCACCTTTTTTTATCTCTTTTAAAAAAGTAATATTTTTAAGTCTTTCAAAATTTTCATCATTAAAATCATAATATTCTTTACATACATTTCTAAACTGTTCATAATACAACTCATTCATAAAATCAATCTTCCATCCCTATTCTCAAAAATCCAGTAAAGGCTGCATTGTCAGGATGAAGAGATTTATCTACATTTTTTTTCATCTCATTCAAAACTTTTTTGTAAGAGTCATAAAACTCAAAACTAGGTTTTGGTTTATAAACTAAATCTTTTAGGTCAAAATATTTGATTACATTTTTTGTAGTTGTAGGTTTTATAAAATATTCTTTTTGTCTATCGTTATAATATAAAATCACAGAAATTATTGTCCATTTTGCAAGATTATATTGACTTAAATATCCAACTAAACCCTCAAAGCCATCTTTTTTATTTCCGTGTAGAAGTTCATATAGTTCAATACTCAACATGTCTTTTTCATAAGATGTTAAACTTTCTAACATATCTCTAAACTTTAGTTTATCAAACAATGAAACCAAAACAGATTTTTGAATAATTTTAAAAAAAGCATCCACAACCAAATTTGGATTAGAAAAATTCTCTTTTTTAAAACTCTCTTTTGTAAACTCTTCAAGTTTTAAGGGGTTAAATTTTTTCATAGTTGGGAAAAATTTTGCATCTTCAAAACCTGTTGGATAAAAAGTTAAAAACTCCGCTTCCATATCTTTTAGTTTTTCTAAATTCATATTAACTCTTTTTAAATGACATTATATAAGAAGATAAAATATCTATCACATCTGTGTAATCTTGAATATTTTGAGTAGCTTTTGCAGACAAAATCGCTCCTTCTAAAGTTGAAGCTATATAAAGTGCAAGTTTTCCTGTATCACACTCTTTCATCTCATTCTTTTGAATTGATATATCTAAAATATCTTTTATATTTTTTCTGAAACTTTGATAAATCTCTTCCATCAAAACTTTGAAATCTTCATCAATATTTGACATCTCTTGAACAATATTTGCAATAGGACAACCTTTGTTAAAATCCCTTTGGCTTGTATCTTTTAAGCCATTTATAAAAGCTTCTAAATAACCAGATTCTAAAGCTAAAATCAAAGAGTATCTTTGATTAAATCGTTCATAAATTTTTTCTTTTATACAAACCAATGCCATATCTTTTTTATTTTCAAAAAAATGGTACATTGAACCTTTGTGTACTTTTGCATTTTTTAATATTGTTGTTAAGGATGCACCTTGATAGCCATTTGAATAAATCTCATTAAAGGCTGAATCTATTAAGTTTTTTCTTGTATTATTTTCCATTTTGAATTATAACATTTTATACTTGACAAATCGGTCAAGTTTTATTAAAATTAGACTTGACCAATTTGTCAACAAAATAAAGGAAATAAAATGCCAATTATAAAAACATACGAAACAAACGAAGCAAGTGGTGAATTACTAGAAATTTATAATGAAATTATCAAAGTAAGAGGAAGCGTTGGAAACAATGCCAAACTATTTAGTTCAAGTCCTGAGCTTTTAAAACAGCAACTAGATTTTATAAAATATTACGCAACTCACCCTACTTTATCAATGGCACTACTAGCAAGTATTAGAATTTGTGTATCAAGCAAAGAAGAGTGTAATTTTTGTATCGATTTTAATACAGCAATGTTGGTAAACCATGCAAAATGGAGTTTAGAAGAAGTACAATCAATGAAAAAAGATTTAGATAGTTCAAAACTAACTCAGAAAGAGAATGCCCTTTTAAAATTTGTAATCAACTCTATGAAAAATCCTCACAAAGTAAATGAAAATGATATGGATGAATTAAGAAAGTTAGATTGGCAAGACAAAGATATAATAGATGCTTTAAATCACGGAGCTAGAATGTTAGCAACTGATATATTATTTAACACCTTTAAAATAGAAGATTATAAGGCTTAAAACTTCTAAGAAGTTTTGAAATTCAAAACTTCTTGTTTGATTAAATTAAGATTTTTTAACAAACTCTTGTTTTAATTTAATAGCTCCAACACCTGTAACTTTACAGTCGATGTTATGACCATCATTTCCCTCAACAAGTCTAATACCTTTGATTTTAGTACCAACTTTAATTCCAGATGAACTACCTTTAACTTTTAAATCTTTGATAACAGTTACATCATCTCCATCTTGTAAAATAGTACCATTTGCATCTTTTACTACTAATGTATCGCTACTTTCAGAAGATGATGCATCCTGAGACCATTCATGGGCACACTCAGGACAGATATATAAGTTTCCATCTTCGTAAGTATATTCGCTTCCACATTTTGGGCAATTAGGTAATTGACTCATTATTTTCCTTTTAAACTTTAGATCTTGGCATTATACAATAAGTATACTTTCTTATAATTTAGGGGTATTTTCAAGTAATATCTTGCTTTTAATTTAGATAAAATTTCATAACAATCTATTTTACTTTATAGAAATATATATTTCTATTTCATCATCTTTTGAATATTTTTCAAAATCAAAATTGTATACTCTTTCATATTCACACTCTTTTGAAGCGAAATAGTCCCAAACTTCATGCCAAGCTTCTATTACAACTTTTGGAAATTCACCTTTTTTTGAAAATACCAAATATCTATCTTTTTCTATAGTTATAGCATTTTTTGGTTTTGTAACTTCAACACAAATTGTATAATCATAATCAGAATTTACATCTTTTTCATACTTATTGTAAACTCCATACATAGCCAAATTTCTTGACTTGTTAAATGTCTTACTTTCAATATTTTCATCCACATATCTTTGCCAAAGTTTTGGTATTTGTGCCGTTGTTTCATCTAATTCTATTTTGTTGTTCGTTTTTACTGTAATTCCCGCAACATAAAATTTTTCTAAATATTTTACTTTCATTTTTTCACTTTATTAGTTAATTTTTGAAATGTATATTACTATAATATTTTTTCATAGAGATTTACAAAAATCTTTTTATATATGAAATAACTATCTCTTTTTCTTCTTTATATACTTCATGTTCAGCAAAAGGGATATTTAAAATTGAACACTCACTTAATTTACTTTGAAGAACTTCAAAACTATTTAATGAAGTTAAAAAATCATTATCTCCTCTTATTAAAAGTGTTTTTGCGCTAATATTTTTTACATTTTCATTGGGATAGCCACTACTTGACTCATCCATCCACATTTTAATCAATTCTTTTGATAATAATTCAAAATTTGCTTCTGAGTTTAGTTCTTGATATAAATCATATTCTTTAGAAAAAATATTTTTCATTTCTTCAGCTGTTAATGATTTATATATATCTTTTTGTTGTTCATCAAGATTCCAAGAAGAAGCAATTGAAACGAGTTTCTCAACTTTTATTTTATTTGAAGAAGCAATTCTTAAACCAACAATGCCACCATCACTAAAACCTATAATCGAAACTTTTTTTATATTTAAATAATCTAAAATAGCATATATATCATTTTCTATAAGTTCATACGATAATTTATTTTTTCCTAATGTAGAAGATCCATGACCTCTACTGTCAATGCCAATAATTCTATAATCATTTATAAAATCTTTTGCTATTTCACCTAAATCATCAATATTTCCTAATCCACCATGTAAAAATAGAAGAACATCTTTACTTTTATCACCTAACTCTTCATAGTAAATTTTTGCTGTATCAATTTGTAAATAAGTATTATTTTTATGAGTAAACATAACTGTATCCTTTTTTTAAAAATGTTATCATAGAAAAATAAAAAACAAAATAATTATTACAAATTGTAATATTCTTTTTTTCTAAGAAATTCGATAATTAGGATTAAAATGATATTTTTTTAAAATAAAGAATATTACACTTGTTACACTATATTGATGAGTTTAAAAAAAGAAATTTTGATGATATTGTAAATCGCAATACAGACCACCTATCTATTGATGAAATAAATAGCCTTATTCTTGATTTAAACAAAGAAGTTGATATATATAGGACCCAATTATAGAAAAAGATATAGCCTATTAGAATTAATTAATTTAGATGATACAAAAGAGTTAGAGTTTGGGTTAGATGTGGAGTGCTAAAAAGTTTAAAAAACATAGATTGGAACTTTAAATAATGCATTAAAAAATGTCATTGCATTTCTAAACCATTGTAGTAAAAAATCACACTATATCCCTGCCATTACAAAAAATATTACATTTAAGCCAACTATACGAGAAAAAATTAATAGTAAAAGAAGTCCTTATAAAAATGAAGAGTATAAAAAAATATTAGAAAATATTGATTTTATAAAATACACTCAAAAGAAAAATGTATTAAATAAATATCATAAAGAATACGAAATTATTATCAAAATTGCAGCTTATACTGCTGCAGGAGAAAATGAAATTTGTCAATTAGCAAAAAAAGATATTCTAAAAGATGAAAATGATATTGACTATTTTAATTTAACTATTGATATTGATGATGATAAAGCTATAAAAACAATGAGTAGTTTTAGAAAAGTTTCAATTCATAGTGAACTATTAGAAGATTTCTTTGATTATGTTAAAAATGTCAATTCTAATAACTTATTTACAATTAAATCAACAAAATTTAGCCAAGATTATGGATATTTCAAAATAAAATTAGGGTTTGGCAAAAAATATGTTTTTCATAGTTTTAGAAATACCCTACAAAATAAATTAAAACAAAAAAAAGTAGAATATCAAATGATTAACGAAATTGCAGGACATGGTGCAGAAAATGAAAATAAAATCACTAATGACTATACTAATCCCTACGAAGTACATATTTTAAAAGAGGCTATTGAGAAGATTTCTTATCTAAAATAATAGATTAAAACTTCAACTCAAAATCCATTCCAAGTTGAATAGTATAAATATTTTTTTAAAAAATAATAAGATATCAAAGAAGCTATATATTGGTGTTTAAAAATTCGAGACCGTTATAAGCTCTTTTTCTTTTGTTTTTTGTTTTTTTACACTTTTTATTCTAGAAATGAAAATATATCTTTCAATAATATTTAGATTTTGTATTTTTTGATAAATAGTTAAAATCCATTTGCTATTTTATTTTAAATCTTTTGATATTTGTTCTATATAAATTGTATGAAGCCTTTCTATCTCTTCTAAATAATTTTCTAAATCTAAATTTAAAATATATTCTACTTCTTCTATTTCAAATTGACTTTTTATTGTTTTTGAATATTTCTCTAAAATAATTGTAATTTCTCTAAGCTTATTATTTAAACTATCAGAATTTAATAATAAATTATAAAGATTTGGTTTAGATGTTTTCCAATTATCTAGAGTCGTTCTTGTTACTTAAAATCTTTCAGTGACTTCTTTTTTACTATACATTCAATTATTCCCTAAATATATTTTAAATGTATTGTAAATGTTTAATTATTAGACAAAAGAAGCCAATAAAATATATAAATGCTCAATATTTAAGTATTCTGTAGATATAATTCACAAAAAAAATGCTCTATGTTTAATAATTTAACATAATATAAGTTATATTAATCATATATGTTCCATTATTAAACATAATAAAAGTTGATTAGACACTATTATCTATTTAATAGATATAGCATTAGTTTAATTTAAAATGAAAGAATAATGATGAATCAAAGATTTTTAGTGCTTGATAGTTTTAGAGGAATTGCAGCGATTTGTGTTGTAATTTTTCATATGCATTTAATCGGCTCAATTACAGAGCTTAAATTTTTTTGGGGCAGTTCTTTATTTGTTGAATTCTTTTTTGTCTTAAGTGGTTTTGTTTTAGCTCACACTTATGGATTCAAGGAAGTATCATTTAAAAAATTTATAATAAGTAGAACTTTTAGACTTTATCCTTTGCATCTTTTTATGTTTATTATTTGCATCTTTTTATGTTTATTATTTGTATTTTTCTCGAATTAGGTAAATTAATTGCATATAAATATGGATTTTTATTCAATAATTTACCATTTACAGGCACAAGTGCCTTATTAGAAATAATTCCAAATTTATTATTCTTACAATCTTGGATTCCTACTTTTAACGCACTAAGTTGGAATTCTCCATCGTGGAGTTTAAGTGTAGAATATTATATGTATATTATATTTTTCTTTACATTTTTTATAAAATCAAATTTTAAATATGTGGTTTGTTTTTTATTTTCTTTTATCTCTTTTTTTATGATTATTAATAATTTTGGGATTATGAATGAAGCTGTTCGAGGTCTTTCATGCTTTTTTTCTGGAGCTTTAACTTATTTAATTTATAAGAAATTTAATATAAAATTTGAAGAAATAAGTTCAAATATTTTTTCTTTATTAGAAATTTTATTAATGGTTTCAATTATTTATATAATTTCTTATATTGAAGAATATAAGGCGGTATATGCAAGTTTAACTTTTTTATTAATTGTATTTGTCTTTGCTTTTGAAAAAGGATTTTTATCAATAATCTTAAAAGTATCATTTTTTCAACTATTAGGAAAACTATCTTACTCAATTTATATGACTCATTATATAATTTTATTTTGTCTTATTTCATTTTCAATGATATTGGGAAAAATCTTAAATATACAATTTGCACCTATGATGGGAGAGACAAGATATATTGATTTCCAAAATATTTTCATAAATAACTTAGTTGCACTTATTATACTTTTTATAGTAGTTACAATATCTATTTTTACTTATAAATATATTGAAGTAAAAGGACAAGAGTTTGGTAAAAAGTTTGTTTAATTGATTAAAGAAATTCAATTTTATATTTAAAATATTGATTCAATTAAAATTTTACCCATAATTTTAAATCAATAAAATCTATATTTTCAACAATCATGGATTTTTGATTTTTCAATAGTTCCAGATCAGAATCTATTTTTTCAATAGGCAATAAGAAAGATTTATCTTTTTTAAGTTCTTTTTGAACAATAAGAAGAGCTTTAATTTCTTTTGATAATTCATAAATAAGAGCATTATTTTTTGAGTTTGAATTATATTAGTCATTTTGTAATTTAATATTACTTAGTTCATTACTAAGTGATATAAGACTTTTAAATGGACTAATATTATCTATCACTATCTTTTTCTCTTAATGAGTTTAGTATTTCCATTTGTTGTAATCTTCTAAAAATATTTGATGTTGATGTTTTTCTATTTTTTGCAAAGCTTTTAAAAATTGTTTGATATTAGTTTCATCAATTCTATAATCAAACTTTTGTAATGAATCTACTATTAGTAAAACCATTTATATATTCCTTATTTTTATATAATTCATTTTACGAAAAATATTATTTCAATTCATTTTTTTATGGTTTTGAAATATAAATTAGTAAATTTATAGAGTTTTGTTTTCTTTCGTTTTTTTGTAATACAATTAAAATATTACTTATGTTTATTCATAAAATATGATAAACAAGAGAAGATTTTAAAGAAACTTATTAAAGGGGGAAAATATAAAATATGTAAAATTAGTTTATAAAAATTTATATAATAATTTTAGAGTTTTAAAATAAATTCACAAATCATTTAGCGTTCAAATCAATAGTTCTCAAAATTTAAGCTATTAGCGACTTCTAAAACTATTTACATTTAATGAAATTTTTAATTTTATCTATTTTTTAAATTCATTAGCAAGTATTTTCCCAACTTTATTCATAGGATTTTCAATTAACTTTGTAACAATGAAACAAAAAATCAATAATATTAGAAATATCAAAAGTTTATTTCCAGTATTAAAAAATAATCCAATGTAATCCCACAAATAATTATGAAATAGATAAACTGAATATGTTAAACTTGAAATTAAAATAATATAGCTATTGATTTTTATATTGCTTAGATTATTTCTCAGTAACCAAACAAGAATAAAAATAAAAAATCCAACTATTGCAAAATTTGAATCTAATCTATTTTTGTGGAACTCATTTACCATGCTAAAATAATTCTCAAAAATAAAAATTACAAATAGAGCCATAGTTATGAAATTTATTTTCTTTTTTTCAAATAAATAAATTACTGATCCTAAAAACAAGAATGGAAAAAATATTGTAAAATAGCCTATCATAAGTCCATTTGGTACTGGAGCTATTTTTTTTAAAAAAATAGTAAAAACAATAAATAATAGTACTAAAATATAGCCTTTATTTTGTATTCTTAGAAAAGATACCAAAGCCATAAAGGCATAAAAAATAATTTCAATTCTCAAAGTCCACTCTACACCTGCTAAAGAATGAGGTGTATTAAAAAAATCTCCTAATAAACTCATTTGCAATAATAAATTAGTATAATTGAGCGGTTGTTTATTTTCATAGATCAAAAGAATGGCTTGCAAAATTATTGCAAATATTAAAAGAGGATATATCCTAAAGAATCTTTTTATTAAGAATTCAATAGGATTTTCATAATTTATTACATGTAGTATTATATAACCCGATATCATAAAAAAAACTATTACTCCAGCTCCTCCACCATAGAATGCCGACAATAAAAAATTAACTAAATATTGTTGTGTAATGTGTGTTGAAGGATACAAATTTATTATATTTTCAACCTCAATATATAATTTATGTCCAATAAGTACAGATAAGAAAGCAAAAACTCTCAAGTAATCTAAAAATAAGATTCTTTTATCAGAAATCATTAAAAACCTTTATAGAATTTACTTTATTTTAGCATTTTTTTACTTATTGGTGGGTCGTCTTGGGCCCACTTCGCCATAAAATGGCTAACTTAATAAATTAAGTTTAATGAATGTTTAAAGCTTCATTATCTAATTTTGCTTTTTCTAAATGTGATTTTATTTCATTCACATATTCTAAATCATCTTTTATGATGTGTTCTTCACTTTGTACTTGATTTTTTAATTCTTTGATTTTAGAATCTAATTGTCTAAATTCTTCTCTTTTACTTTGTTCTTCATTTGAAAGATTTTTAATATTAAGAGATAACATTTTATAAATATTACTATTCTTTTCAAATTAAAGCCTTAGTTCTTTTAGTTGATTTTTTTGTGAATTTAACAAAGTATATAAATCTTTAATCTCTTGATTTTTTTGTAGCAGATCCTTTTGTAAAATCTTCAATTCTTGATTTTGCTTATGCAAAATAAAATCATTCCTTTTTTGATGATTTAGTTTTGTTTGAAACTTTGATAATCCTCTTCTAAAATCTAAACCTGCTTGATTAAAAGATTTTTGAGCCAATGTTTGAAGTTGCCTATCTCTTTTTCTAAAGTTTGAAAAAATTGCTTTTTTTGTTTCAAAATGATGATTATGCACTAAAAAATATGCATGAATATTATGATGAAGAATATTATCTTTATCAATATAGCCTTCATCTTTATGGATTGATATTTGTAAAGTATTCAGTTTTTAAATCATTTACATATTGTTTAAAACCTTCATTTATATCAATTCCACTATTATTTAGGTACTCTTTTGCCTTTTCTCCACTAATACCTACTTCAAATTCAATTAAATGTTTTAATTGATAATCTTTTCTATTTTCATTTTTTAGTTGTTCTAATCTTAACTTTTCCAAATAATCAAAGTTATCTTTTAAAGTTTGATAACTATTTGATTTTGAGATAGTTGAATAAAAATTTCTAAGATTTTCTTCAAATGTGCCACTTGAAACAACTATATGAGAAAAGGTAATAGTTTCATTTCCTAAACTCATTTTCATCTAAAAGATGGGGTAAATCTTCCCCATCTTTTTGTCTATCAACATTATGTTCATAACAAGAACTTAAACTATTTTTTGAATGACTAATCACATTTACTTGAACAAAATTACTCATCAATCAATCCTTCATCTTTTAGCTCTCTTAAGTAAATTGAAATTTGTATAGTTCCTAAATTTTCATTATTTAGTTCTAAAATGTTTTTTACAGTTTTGATAGTAATTTTTTCACTTAGTGCAACTAAATCTAAAGCATATTTTAAAACCAATTGCACCATTTATTTTGTTTACTTCATCTCTTAATTTGATACCTTTTTCTTCTTTGTGTTCTAAATAGTATTTTTGATTATAAAGTTTTTCAACTTTTTTGATTTGACTCATTCTATTGTAATTTTTTTTTGCACCATTTCAAAATCTTTGAAATGTATTTTTTTAGTAAATCATTACTTACTAGATTTTCACCATATAAACTAAATTCATAATCACTATGATATTTTTTTACACTTTGAACATATAGTAAATATATCTCATTGTTTAGTTGTAATGCCATTTTATTTGATAAGCCTAATTTTAAACCTAACCAATTCACTTTTGTATTTTTAAACATATAGGCATAATTTTTGATAATTTGTTTTTGTTGTGGTGTTTTATTTTCAATATCAACCAACTCATTTATTTTTGAAACAAAATTATCTTTGATGATTTTATTTTCTTTGACTTTGTTTTTTATACTTATCATCACATAGGTAGTAAGTTTTTTATATAGAAACTTTTTATATTTAGCAAATTCTACTTTTATTGTATTTTGTAAATCCATTTTTAAATCCTTTTTTCGTTTAAGATAAAAATAGATTTTAAGTATTTGATTTTGTTCAATTCGTTTTTAAACAAACTTTTCCAAAAAAAGTTTTTGAAATTTACAAATAGAATTTTTTAGTAAATGAAGTTTCGTTTTTAAATCAGGGATATAAGGAGTTAAGATAACATTTACAATGTTATCGTTCTTAGTTAAATTAAAAAATTTAATTCAACTAATCACATTTTTTTTAATCTAAATTAGATTTATCCATTTGCAATAATATTATTCAATTCATATTCATACAAGTTTTATTTTACTTAGTATAAATAATTAATAATAAGATAGATGTACAAAAATATAAATACTAATTAAGTAATCAAATATCTTTATTTTAGAAACGAAATAGTAATTTTAAAAGATAAAATAAAAAGAGATTATATGTTGGATTTTGTTTCAATAATTATGAATAAAAGAAATGTTACACTTTGTACCATAAAATTAAATTAAAAAGGAAAAATGAAATATTTATACATTGTATAACTATCAGTTTTATCACACTTTTTAATTTACCTTTAAAAAAGAATCTTACAAATTATATTATTTTTTCAAATCCTTTTCCATACTAAAATTTTTCAACTCAACATTTTCTCTTTTAACCAAATTTTCTCTAACTTGTATAAATCCAAACTTCTCAAAAAATAGCTTTGCTGTGATACTTGCATCAACTTTGATTTTATCTATTTTATTGTTTTTTCCAAGTTCTAAAACATGAGTTAATAGAAGTTTTCCTACTCCACAACCTTGATATTTAAAATGAATATAAAAGCAATCAATATAACCATCATAATACTCACAAAAGCCTACTACTTCATCTTCTAGCATACACAGATGTGGTTTTGATTTTTCAAATCTTTTTTTCCAAGTATTCAAATCATACTTTGGATTTGCCCAAGCGTTTAGTTGTTCTTTTGTGTAATCTTTTTTATTTATATTATGAACTGTATTTATAAAAAGTTCAACTATTTGTTTTAAATATTTTTTATCATAATCAATAATAATAATAAAAGATTTATTTTCAGAATTATTTAGTATTTATAACTCATTGGTTGATACTTCAAACCTAAATATTCACTTTGTTCACCAGTAGTTTTAAAACCAAAAGATTCATAGGTTTTAATGGCATAAAGTGACGCATTTACGCTCATATTTGAAATATCATAATGCTCTTTAATATAATTCCAAAGCCCTTTTGCAATTCCTATTTTATGATGTTTTGAATCTACAAAAAGATGAAAAAGTCGATTTTTATTTTTGATTGCTATAAAACCTACAATTTCATTTTCTTGTACATATACAAAATGCTCGTATTCATCACTTAAAATTCTTTCTTTGAAACTCTCTTCTAAAAGTTCTTCTTCAAACCATTTTGGTACTTCTTTTTCAAAGATATAGCTTGTTAATTCATTTGTTATTTGGCTTAATCTTGAAGCATCAGAAAAGTCTGCTTTTCTAATAAACTTATTTAACATCTTTTATCCAATATCTATTTTATAGAAACATAAATCTCTATCTCATTTTCTTTTGCATATTTTTCAAAATCTACTTCAAAAGCTCTTTCATATTCGCTGTTTTTTTCAAAATAATCCCAAATCTCTTCCCATAACTCAACGACAACCATTGGAAGTTCACCTTGTTTTGTGAAAACTAAATATTTTTTATCTTCGATTACAATAGCATTTTTTGGTTTTGTAACTTCAACTCCAACTGTTACTTTGTAGTTTCCGTTTGTATCTGATTCGTAGTTGCTATAAACTCCATACATAAAATCACTGTTTGCTTTGTCAAATGTTTTTTTATAAACATCATTTGCAAAATATTCTTCCCAAAGTTGTGCTATTTTCCCATTTTCTTCACTCATTTCAAATTCATTGTTTGTAACTGTGCTAATTCCTGAAATCATTAATTTTTTTACTCTTGTAACTTTCATTTTTACTCTTTTTTTATAGATTTTATTAATTTTAAGATTATATTAAATATTTGCTAGTAGTATCATGAAAATGTATATATTAGGAAGAATTATGAATATTATTGACTTTGAAAATATAAATGTAGGATATGACGAAAAAATTATATTAAAAGATATAACTCTAAAAATAAAAGAAAATGAACACTGGGCAATACTTGGAGCAAATGGAAGTGGAAAATCAACACTAATGAAACTAATCCAATCAGAGATTCATCCAAGAAGAACAAATGAATTCAAAAAAGAGATTTTAGGAAAAGCAACCTACTCTATTTTTGAACTAAAAAAACAATTAGGAATCATTACCAATGATTTACATAACTATTTTGCAACACATGGAAACTTTTTAACTGGTTATATTACAGTTTTAAGTGGACATTACAGCTCTATTGGAGTTTTTAAACATCAAGACTTTACAGAAGCTCAGCACGAAAAAGCAAAAGAAACTATGAAATTTTTAGAAATTGAACATCTAGCTGATAAATATGTTCAAGAGATGTCTACAGGAGAGCTGCGAAAATGTATAGTAGCAAGGGCATTAATCCATGATCCAAAAGCTTTTATACTTGATGAACCAACTGTTGGCCTTGATATAAAAGCTCAAATAAATTTTATTAAAATGATTCAGAAGTTATCAAAAACTTGCTCTATTATTTTGGTTACTCACCACCTTGAAGAGATTTTTGAAGAGATAGAAAATGTAGCTTTGATTTATAATAATTCTATTTATAAAAGTGGGAAAAAAGAAGATATTTTAACAAGCAAAAACCTATCAGAAATATTTGATACAAATGTGCATATCAATGTAAAAAATAATAGATATTACGTGGAAGAGATTTTCTAATTTATTAAGAAAATTTAATGTTGAATAAAAAAATTACTTTAGGAATTTAATAGTGTCAGATTTAGAAAATGAACTTGTAGGATTTGTTATTGTTGCAATTGTTGTAATTGCTTTGGCTTTTTTAACTCAAAAATTACAAAATAGAAATTAAAGGGAAAGGGTCAGGTGATAATATTCAGTTTATGTATAAAAAATGAAGGTTATAAATACTCTAGTAAAAATCTAAAATTTCATAAATTGAATACATCAAACATAGAGAAATATATACACTAGATATTACTTAGATTTATTTACAAACTTAAACTTATTTTTAAAACTCATCTTCATATCAATTTTTTCTACTTAATAGAATTTGAAAATTTATATCAAGCAACTAAATCTAAATAAGTCTTCTTCTCCCCATTTCTTATAATAATTATTAAAAATCAAAGTATATAAACTTCTCTGATCCTTCACTGGAACTACCAAGGACAATGGCGATTATCCAAATCATAAATAAAAATAAAAAGAGATATTTTTTGTTAATTTGGTTTGTTATTTTTTCCACACGGCTAAATTGATCAAAATAATGACTTATAAAAAATATAGCTATTAAAAGAAGAGGAAAGATATACTCTTTTAAGGCAAATATATTAAAAGTAGTCCAATTTATTCCTTGAGCACATACATCCATCGCATTGGATAAGTCAGTTGATCGAAATAGAATAGTTGAAAAAATCCACCAATGAAAAGTTAGAAAAATTTTTAATGCTGTAGGAAAAGGAATTTTAACTCTTTTTATTCGTAATAAATTTGTAATTGCGACAAGAAGACCATTCAAAAATCCCCAAAGTATAAAATTCCAACTAGCACCATGCCAAAAACCACAAACAGTCATAGTAAAGAGCGCCGCAAAAAAGTGTAACTGTAGATTTGTCTTTCTACCTGCAATTGGGAAATATATATAATCTCTAAACCAAGTCGAAAGAGTGATATGCCACTTTCTCCATATATCAGGTACAGATGTAGCTAAATAAGGACGATCAAAATTAATAGGTAGTTTAATTCCAAAAAAAAGCGCAAGACCAATAGCCATATCACTATATCCACTAAAATCACAATATATTTGAACGCTAAATCCATATATAGCTATCAACCATTCATGATATAAAGCAGTTGTGGGACTAGCATACACAGAATCAACATAAGGAGCAAGTTGATCTGCAAATATTAATTTCTTAGCTAAGCCAATAGTAAAAATTGTTATAGCTAATATACGCATTTTATTTGTAACTATTGGAAGATTTTTTAGTTGAGGGATGAGTTCACTTGGTCTTAAAATAGGTCCAGCTATTAATTGTGGGAAAAATAGAATATATCCTAGTAATATATTAAAATTTTTTTCTATTGGATATCTTTTCTTTGAAACATCAATTATATAAGATATTAATGTAAAAGTTATAAAAGAAATACCTAAAGGTAAAGATAAATTTACGGTATTCGTATTAAAAATAAAATTAAAATATTTAAAATATATTAGAGGAACTGATACAAGAAATATAGATAAAAAAAGTGTAATTCTATTGATATATATAGTTGAAGTATTAATATAAAAAGTAAAAAAATAAGCCAATAATGTAAGTACTACAGGGAAAAGACTATAGTAATAATTCCAATATCCATAAAAAAAAAGACTAAATAAAACTATAATAGTAATCTTGAATTTTTTTGGTGTTAAAAACCAAACTAATAGATAAACTATAAAAAAATAAAAAAAGTTTAAAGAACTAAATAACAACTATATACTCAATTATTAAGATTATTGTTTATTAAATAAGGATAAATAGCATCAGCCATAATTTTATGCGCTTTCTTATTAGGATGAGGGTCTGTTGTCATCACCCACAGCGCTGAAGATTCATAATTATTCTCAAAAGAATCTAATAAATCTATATATGTAAAGTTTCTTTCCATCGCAATTTCTTTCATTATATTGTGAATATTTTTAAATTTATAATTAGTAATATCATGAATATCAGGCGTCATTACAAAATAAATATTAATATTATTCGTTTTTGCATAATTACTAAGTTTATTTAAAGAATTTAACATTAAATCAAAACCTTTATTATCTTTTTTATATAAATTATTGTAATACTCTTCGATTGAAAAACTTTTATAATTTATTCGATTTAATAAATCCCAAAGTGTAACAGCTAATTCACTATTTCGCAAAAACCAATTCCCTGAGTTAGCTTTTAATATTTCAACATCGTTTAAAAAATAATGAATAACTATATCAGTAGGATGTAATATTTCTAATTTAGTAAAAAACAATTCAGTATATCGGCTAGTATTATAGTTACCTATACCTGCATTTAAAACTTCTACATTTTCGCCAAGTTTTTCACCTAAAAGAGAGGTCATTGTTTCTTCTTCTTTCACTCCCCATCCTAATGTTGCAGAGCTTCCTAGAAAAAGTATTCTTCTTTTATTCTCTCTATTTTCATTTATATCAGGACCTCTAAGACCGAAATTATTAGTTCTTATCACTACAGATTGCAAAGTTGCCTGAGCAGAATTTTTATGCTCATGCCCTAATTCCGGATTGTTACTATTAACTTTTAGTTCTTTTGCATATTTCCACATCTCGATATTATAATTTTTCATATCAGAATTTTTAATTCTTAAAATTCCTTCAATTCCAAAAAGCATAATTATAAAAGTAAAAATAAAAATAGTTGTATTAACTAAAATATCTTTCATTTTTTATCTCCTATAGAAAGTATGTTATCGAGTCTTCTTTTAAGTTCTTCAGCATAGATTATATTCCCTTGATATGTATAATGAGAAAAATCACTATAACATTCTGACTTATCATTGAAAATATCTGATAAATCTATGAATTTAATATTAGGATATTCGTTCATATTTTTAATAATTAAAGAATACAGCTCTTTCATATATACAATTTCTTCTAATTTCTTTAAATCTTTTGTCGTTAAATTTTTTAAGATAGGTGTTCCAACAGACGCAATAGGTGGCAAAATTGCAATAAATTGATCATTCCTAGAAACAGCCAAACTATTTGCAATATTCCAAGTTTTTATTATTTGATTAACTATAAAGTCAATTTTTTCTTTATCCATTTCAAAATTCATTTCTTCATTTTCTTTTTTTGAAAATTTTGGGTTAATCTTTGATATAAATTCATTTAAAGGATTTATTAAATAACTAAATGATAAAGGGGCATTTGATTTTATACTTTCTTCTATATTTTTTGTATAGCTTGTATGTAATTTTAATTCTTTTTGAGTATTCATTAAGAATGCATCCATTGGTCCATCATTAAATAAAATAATATTTTTTCTAGAATCATCGTAGTCGACATATAAATTTATAAGTTTTTCTAAGGATTGTCTTACTGAGTATCCAACATCAGCATAATTTAGAGAGTACATATTATATTTTGTTGCGAATATAGATGGAATAGTTTTTTCATTGGCTACACCATAGCCCCATATTGTAGATGACCCAAAAAAAAGATATTTTGAAACATTTTTATCATAATTTGTAGGTAAACTTGTAAATCTATTTCCATCTTGTTGTATTGTAATAATTTTGCCATTAAAAGGGATAGGCTCTTTAACTACAAAATCTCGGTATCTATATTGAACATTCCTATATTCTTTTAAAAATTCTTGTGAAATATTTTTATTCTCTTTCGATTGAGGTAAAATGATTTTTATAAGTTGATATGTTTGAAAAGTTAATATAGGAATAAAAAATATACAACCAATAATAGTAAAAAAAATAACTAGATTTATAAAAAGTATTTTTAAAGGTTCTTTCATAAATTAATCTTCTTTTGCAAAATTTTTTTGATTCAATATTGTTTTCACCTGTTGCTTATTTTTTTGTAAATAAAAATTATTAATAACTAAAATATCCATGTCTGTACTAATAAAACATTCAAAAGCATCTCTAGGTGTACAAACTATAGGTTCTCCTCTTACATTAAAAGAAGTATTCACCAATATCGGACAGCCACTAAGATCGTTAAATGCACTAATTAAAGAATGATATTTATGATTTGTTTCTTTGTGTACAGTTTGAAGCCTTGCACTGTTATCAATGTGTGTTACAGCAGGAATTTCAGACCTAACAATTTTTAGTTTGTTTAAACCTTCTATTTTTTCTTCATCTTGAGAGATTTTTTTTAATTTATTTTCATTAACATTTGCTACAAAAAGCATATAAGGACTAGAATCATCAAAATCAAACCATTCTTTAACATTTTCACTTAAAATTGAGGGAGCAAAGGGACGAAAACTTTCTCTATTTTTTATTTGTAAATTTAATCTTGATTGTATTTCAGGCATTAATGGATTTGCTAATATTGATCTATTACCCAATGCTCTAGGTCCAAATTCCATTTTACCTTGAAACCATCCCACTGCTTTTCCATTTAATAAATCTTTTGCCACTTTTTGTATTAAATCTTTTTCTTCAAATATCTCATAAATTGCATTTAAAGAAGATATTTGAAATTCTACCTGCTTGTCTGAAAAAGAAGGGCCTAAGTAAGAACCTTTCATTAAATCACCTTTTCCATATAGTCGAGGGTTCTTTAATTCAATATGCCATGCTGCTAATGCCGCACCAATTGCGCCACCTGAATCACCAGCAGCAGGTTGTATCCATATATTCTTAAATCTTTTATCTTTAAAAATTTTACCATTTGCCACACAATTTAATGCAACTCCACCAGCTAAACAAAGATTTTCAATCTTGTATGTATCTGCTAAATGACGAGTTATCTTTAGCATAATAGTTTCGGTAACAGATTGAATAGAAGCTGCAATATCCATATAAAATTGAGTCAACTCTTCATCTGGTTTCCGAATAGGCATAGAAAATAATTTACAAAAACTATTGTTTATCATTTTTAAATCTGTTGCGTAGCTAAAATATTTTTGATTTAATTTAAACGAGCCATCATCTTTCAAATCAATTAAATTATTTAGTATTGTATCTTCATATACAGGTTTACCATATGGTGCAAGACCCATTAGTTTATATTCTCCACTATTAACTTTAAATCCACAATAATATGTAAATGCGGAGTATAATAATCCCAAAGAATGTGGAAAATGAATCTCTTTTACTACATTTATGTTCGATTCTTTGCCAATAGCAATAGTACTAGTTACCCATTCTCCTACTCCATCAACAACCAAAACAATTGCTTCTTTAAAATTTGATGGATAAAAAGCACTTGCTGCATGACTGAAATGATGTTCACTAAATAAAAGTTTTTTTTCATTAAAATTACTATCTAACAACTTAAGTTCTGAAATTATATCTCTTTTTAAAAATAATTTTTCTTTTAGCCATAAAGGCATAGATACTATAAACGATAAAAGTCCTCTTGGTGCAAATGATAAATAAGTTTCTAAAAGTCTTTCAAATTTAAGAAATGGCTTATCATAAAATACAATATAATCAATTTCAGAAATAGTTATATTTGAATCTCTTAATATATATTTAATTGAGTTTATAGGGAAAGAAGGGTCATTCTTTTTTCTTGTGAATCGTTCTTCTTGTACCGCTGAAATAATTTCACCATTTTTAATTAATGCTGCTGCACTATCATGATAATATGCAGAAATACCTAATATATAACTCATATTAAAATAGTGTATAAACAAAAGGTGATATTACAGTTCCTTGAGAAAAAACAATAATAAAAGACATTAAAAGCATTATTATAATAATTGGTAATAACCAAAATTTTTTTCTTATTTTTAAAAAAAGCCACATTTCTTTAATAAAACTAATCATAATTAAAATTGATACCTCATTGATTGAATTTCTTCATTTCTAATAATCCAGTAAGATTCTTTTTCTTTTTCAAATTTTTTATTAAGTAAATCTTTTCCAATTAGCTTTAAAAAAAAACCAATTGGCAAGAATAAAGTAAAAAAAATTATACTCATTATTATTGGTGGAATTATTTTTTCTAAAATTTTACCTATAAACATCCACGCTAAAAAAATAGGTGTAAATAGCTTTGGGAAAAACACATTCATCAAAAATATGACAAAAGGTAAAATAATGAATATTATATTTATTTTTTCACTTTTTAGCACAGGTAAAAAAGCAAAAATTAAAAATATTAAACACATTAAATATATGAATTGATTTTGTAATGAGTTTTTCAATTATTACCCTTTTTTACATTATTTAACTAAATTATTTATATTTTTTTGCATTATACCAAATTTTCTGATTTTTCAACATTTTTAGGATAAAAACAATCAAATATTTCTTTTAGAAACAACAAATCCATATCTATAAGAATTTCTTTGAATATCCTTATACCATAAGTTTCTCTTGAAAAGATTTTTGGATACTTTTTCGTAATCTGAATGAATATTATTTACTTTTTTATATGCCTTTATCTAGCTATATTAAGTTTCATTAATATCTAAATTTTGTGCTATTTTATATGTTGATTTATTATTAATTACAAGTTCAATTATTGAATCTTTAAATTCTTTAGTATATTTTTCAATTTAATTTATACTCCACTTATTTTATTTTAGATACTTAAGAAATCAAATTATTTTTATTAAAATAATTAAAAGAAGATATATTAGTAGTAAAGTATTAGATTTTTTCATCTTTAGAGGGAATGTAAATTTCAACAAAGCCCTTTAAATCAATGGCGACCCCAGCATGATTCGAACATGCGTGTTCTGGAGGAAATCCAGACGTCCTTGGCCACTAGACGACAGGGTCAATTTTTTTAGGAGTAGGATTATATTTTAGTTTGAGTTTGTTTTTGCTTAAAACTGATTATTATCTTAGTTTCTTTAGGGCTTTTTTCGAGAGTTTTATTATTGTTGAAGCTTTTGTCTCATAAAAACCTTTTTTATCTTCAACTAAAATATCAGCTCCAATTGTTGCAAAATCTTTATCAAAACTTTCAGCTGTTTTATTTGCTGATGTTGAATACAAAATATTGAATTTATGAATAAAATCATAAAAATCAGAATTTTTAGGCACAACTCTAAATGACTTTGTATTTGGATATACAAAAGTTGTTCTTTTACTATTTCTTACTTTTTTTCTAAAACTTTTTGGAACTCGTGTATGCTGAGTTAAAGTCTTAAAAGAATCCACTGTATGAAGTATTTTTTTTGATGTAGGTCTTTGTTTTATTAAAGAGAGTTTCTCATCATTATAAGATGAGAAACCCACTGTTGTATCAGTTTGTACTAGATAAACTAAAGAAGAATCCATGAGCTCTTAATCGTTTAAGAATTCTTGGATTGATTTAGGTGTTGAAACATCATTTGTTTTTAAAACTTTGATTGCTTCAACTGCGGCATTTGCAGCTGCTACTGTTGTAAAGTATGGAACATTCATTCTTAAAACTGATCTTCTAATATCTTTACCATCATCTTTTGATGACTCTTTTGCTTCACTTGTGTTAATTGCCATTGCAATATCACCATTTGTAAGTAAATCTGTGATATTTGGTCTTCCCTCACTAACTTTTAATACTTTTTCACAAGCAACACCAGCTTCATTTATAATAGTATAAGTTCCACCCGTTGCTACGATTGTAAAGCCATTTTCACTTAAACCTTTTGCGATACTTGGTGCAAACTCTTTATCTAAATCACATAATGAAATAAATACTTTTCCACCTTTTGGAAGGTCATTTTTTGCAGCAGTTTGTGATTTAGCAAATGCCATTCCAAAACTATCAGAAATACCCATAACTTCACCAGTTGATTTCATTTCAGGACTTAATAATAAATCAGCACCAGATAATTTATTAAATGGGAATACAGCTTCTTTAACAGCTACATGACCTTTTAATTTTGGTTTTAATACACCATTACCCTCAGTTACAATATCTTTATCATAAACAGCTAATGCAGCTCTTAAAGTTTCACCCCACATAACTCTAGTTGCAACTTTTGCAAGTGGCATTCCTGTAGCTTTTGATACAAATGGAACTGTTCTAGAAGCTCTTGGATTTACTTCAATTAGGTAAATTTGACCTTTGTGAATTGCATATTGAGTATTCATTAAACCAACAACACCAAGACCTAAAGCCATCTCTTTTGTTTTTGTTTCTAATTGTTTAATTAAATCATCTGAAATTGAGATTGGAGGTAATGAACAAGCTGAATCCCCTGAGTGAATCCCAGCTTCTTCGATATGTTGCATAATTCCACCAATATAAACTTCTTTTCCATCACAAATACAATCAACATCAAGTTCAATTGCTCTATCTAAGAATTTGTCTATTAAAACAGGTGCATCATTTGAAACTGAAACTGCTTCGTCCATGTATTGTTTTAATTCATCTGTTGAATAAACAATTTTCATTCCTCTTCCACCAAGTACAAATGAAGGTCTTACTAAAACTGGATAACCAATTTTTTCAGCGATTTGTATAGCTTCTGTTACTTCTACAGCTGTTCCATTTTCAGGTTGTAATAATCCAATATTTTCAACAAATGCTGAGAATTTTTTTCTGTCTTCTGCTAAGTCAATAACTTCAGCAGTTGTTCCTATGATTTTCGCCCCTGCTTTTGTTAAAGCATTTGCAAGTTTAAGTGGAGTTTGTCCACCAAAGTGTACGATTACACCATCTGGATTCTCTTTTTCAACTACGCTTCTTACATGTTCAAAATCAATTGGTTCAAAGTATAAAACATCTGAAGTATCATAATCTGTTGATACAGTTTCAGGGTTGCAGTTATACATAATTGTTTTTACACCCATTTCATTTAATGCAAATGATGCGTGTACACAACAATAATCAAACTCAATTCCTTGACCAATTCTATTTGGTCCACCACCAATAATCATTACTTTTTTCTCGTCTGATTCAACTTTTGCAACTTTTGGCAGTTTTGTGATATTTGTAGTTGAATATAAATATGGTGTTAAAGCTTTAAATTCTGCTGCACAAGTATCAACTTCGTTGTACTCAAAATCAACATCTAAAGCTTTTCTAGCAAGATATACATCTTCTTCTGTTTTACCAATTAGATTTGCAATCATTTTATCGCTAAATCCATTTGTTTTGATTTTTCTCATAAAATCAGCATCACTTAAAATTGATTCATTTATTGATGTTTCTAAGTTAAATATTTCTCTGAATTTAGATAAGAACCATGGGTCAATTTTTGATAATTCAAAAATATCATCATTTGATAAACCTTGTCTCATACCTTCCATTAGGTATAAAAGTCTTTTATCATTTGGTCTTCTTATCTCTTTTTTAATGAAATCAAAATCACCAGCGATTCTATCAAATCCTACAAGTCCAGTTTCTAGCGAACAAAGAGCTTTTTGGATAGATTCGTTAAATGTTCTTCCAATTGCCATTACTTCACCAACTGATTTCATAGAAGTTGTAAGTGTTGAGTCTGCTTTAGGGAATTTTTCAAAAGTAAATCTTGGGATTTTAGTAACAACATAATCAATTACTGGCTCAAACGATGCAGTTGTTCCTGTAATATCATTTTGAATTTCATCAAGTGTAAATCCAACAGCTAGTAATGTTGCTACTTTTGCGATTGGATAACCAGTTGCTTTTGATGCAAGTGCAGATGATCTTGAAACCCTTGGATTCATTTCAATTACAATCATTCTTCCTGTATTTGGACAGATTGAGAATTGAACATTTGAACCACCAGTATCAACACCAATTTCTCTAAGAATTGCAAAAGAGGCATTTCTCATATCTTGATATTCTTTATCTGTAAGTGTAAGAGCTGGTGCAATTGTTACAGAATCTCCTGTATGTACACCCATTGGGTCTAAGTTTTCAATAGAACATACGATAATACAGTTATCTTTATTATCTCTGATAACTTCCATCTCGTATTCTTTCCATCCAAGCATAGATTCCATAATTTCAATTTCGTTAATTGGAGATGCTTCTATCCCTGCTTCTGCAAGTTTTTTGAATTCTTCCATATTATAAGCAACACCGCTCCCACCACCTGCAAGTGTAAATGAAGCTCTTGAGATTACTGGGAAACCAATTTCTTTTGCTACTCTCATAGCTTCTTCAACGCTATAAGCATTTGCACTTCTTGGTAAATCCATACCAATTTTTATCATTGCTTCATTAAAAAGATGTCTATCTTCACCTTTTTTAATTGCATCTGGATGAGCCCCAAGGAAAGCTACACCATCTAACATTCCCTTATCATACATTGAAGTTGCAACATTAAGTGCTGTTTGTCCACCCATAGTAGGTAATATAGCATCAATTTTTTCTTTTTCAATTATCTTCGCAACTACAGCTTCTGTAATTGGTTCAATGTAAGTTTTATCAGCAAATTCAGGATCAGTCATGATCGTTGCTGGATTAGAATTTATTAAAACAACTCTATATCCTAATTCTTTCAGCGTTTTTGTAGCTTGTGTACCAGAGTAATCAAACTCGCATGCTTGACCAATAACAATTGGCCCAGAACCGATAAGTAAAATAGACTTTATATCTTCTCTTTTTGGCATAAAAATTCCCCGTATATATATTTTATAAAATTCGGATAGTGTATCTAAAAAGGTCTTAAGATTGGGTTATACGCCTATTGTTTAGTCATTGCTAGTTTTACTGCAAGTGCCACAAACACAAATGAAGCCAGCTTATTTAAGATCATTTGAGAATTTTCAGATTTGTTAAAAACATTTGCTAAAGTACCTGAAAGAAGTGCTATTGAGCCAAATACTAAAACTGTAGCTATTATAAAGAGAACTCCTAAAAGTATCATTTGAAATGGTACAAAACCTAAATTTGCATTTGTAAATTGGGGTAAAAAAGCCAAGAAAAAAATTGATACTTTTGGGTTTGTAATATTCATAATAATTCCTCGATAATAAAGTTTCTTATAATCAATAAATTTATTATTTTTTGTATCAATCTTTTCACTTGAAGCATGGAAAATTTGCCATGCAAGATAAAGAAGATAAACAGCACCAACAATTTTTAGAATTGTAAAGGCAATTACAGAAGTTTGAAAAATAACAGCAACACCTAAACTCACAGCCAATGTGTGAAAAATAAGCCCTGTACATAAACCAAAAACTATCATCAATCCTGATTTTTTCCCTTGAAATATAGATTGTGTTAAAACAAAGATATTATCAGGTCCAGGCACAAGTGCTAATAAAAGTGAAGCCGAGAAAAAAGTTATTATCGTTTCTAGTGAAAGCATTTATTACTCCTAATTTTAAACTGTTGGAAGATTGAATTTTTTAGTGTTTATTACACCCTCGCTATCAAACGATAGATAATATAAAACATCTTTTTTTACACTAAGACCAGCTAAGTATCTAAGCGCTAAATTTGCTTGAAGTGAACCTATATGCATAACTATTGGACAAGCAATTCCATTTGGTTTTCTATCATTTATTTGAAAAACTGCTTCATAAGAGGCTTTTTCAAAGAAACAAACTTGACCATGAAACTCTTCAACGCTACCATAAATCCAAGGTTGATTGTGTTTTATACAATATTCATTTATAGCTGCTCGTGTTGGAAGATTATCAGTTGCATCTATTATTAAATCAAAAGTCAAATCTCTTTTTGCAAACTCATCAAAACTTTCTGTATAGGCATTTACTTTTACATAAGGACATCTTGATTCCATAAGTTCTTTTAAAACTTCTGCTTTGTATTTCCCATCATCACCAACTTTGAAACCTATTTGTCTATGGATATTATGAACTCCAACCGTATCAAAATCCACAAAAGTAAACTCCCCTATTCCAGAAGCTCCTAAAGCGATTCCTAAAGTACAACCAAGACCACCACTTCCAATGATTGCTACTTTTTTATTTTGAAGAGAGTCTTGTGTATCTTGACCCCAAAGTTTTATTTGTCTGTTGAAATATTCATTAAATTCTTCATTCATATTTAATCCTTAGTAAAGAAATATAGTTTATTTTATTATTTTATTTGTAATCATATCAAATTTAGTTTAAATAACTATAAGCAAAATCAAGTATAATAACCTATATATTGTATAATACAAAAAAAATAAATAAAAGGTAACAAATGAAAAAATATTATATTTTTTTAACTCTATGTATTTTAGCTTTAAATGCTAATTCGGCTTCTACTAATTCTAGTGATAATTATGAGAAATTAAAACAAACCGTAGAGAAAAAATACCAAAATAAAGAACCTAAAGAATGGGGAGAAAATGTAGCAGGTATTAAAACCAAACTTAAAACAAAAAATAAAGTTATTGCTCTTACTCTTGATGCTTCAGGGAGAAAAGGTGGAACAGGATATGATAGCCATCTAATTGCTTATTTAGAAAAAGAAAAAATTCCTGCAACACTATTTGTTGGGGGAAAATGGATTGATAAAAATATGGAAGTAGTAAAAACTTTAGCTTTAAATCCACTTTTTGAAATAGAAAATCATGGTTATGAATATAAACCAGCATCTGTAAATGGAAAATCTGTACATGGAATGCAAGGAACTGCAAATATTTCTGAACTTGTTGATGAAATAGAATTAAACGCAAAAAAAATCGAAGCAATAACTCATAAAAAAACAAGATATTACCGTGCAGGAACAGCTCATTATGATGAAGTTGCTGTAAAAATTGCAAATAGTTTAAGACATGAAGTTGTTGGTTTTTCTGTATTAGGTGATGCTGGTGCAACTTATAGCGCTAAAAAAATCGAAGAAGCATTCGCAAATGTACAAGGTGGCGAAATCGCAGTAGTTCAATTTAATCATCCAGAATCTCACACAAGAGAAGGAATTATAAGAGTTATTAAAAAACTAAAAGAAGAAGGCTACAAATTTGTAAAACTATCTGATTATTCTTTGAAATAATCAGATAGTTTCTTAGGTATATTCTGGTTTTATCTCTGCAACTAAAAGTTCATTTTCAATAGCGTTATACTCACTATTTGATGCGATATTACTTTGTGTCCCCATATCATCATAAAATTTTTCTACAAAAGTTACAATTTTATTCAAAACTCTTGGTATGATTTTTTGTCTTTCCAAAAGTTTTGGTTTTACTTTTAGGGTATGTACTATTTCATCTTTTAGAGGAACTCTTTGTTCATAGATATATTTATCTACAACTTTTCGCACTTCTTTACAATCAAGATTTTCTTCACTACACAACTCTTTATATGCTTGGTCTTTTTGTTCTTCCCAAAACTTATCAAATTCATCTTCAATATCATCTTCATTAATTGAATAAAGGTTTTCATTGATAAATTTCTCTATAAGTTCTTTTTTACTTCTTAGTTGTGGATTATTTGTCAAAATATTTGAGATATTATCTCGTTGTCTTTGTTTTTCATCTTCTGTTGAATCTTTGTATTTTGCTAATAGTTTTAAAATATATGCTACATTTATCTCATCTTTATGGATAAGTTCAAGTTCAAAATCTACATCTTCAAGTATTGATACTTTTTCACTTCCTTGAGTTCTTTCACTTTTTATTTTCTCATACATATCAAGATATTTTGATTTATAATCTTCAAACATCTGCTCACTCATAGATAAATCAGACCATTTAAAATCACTAAATCCTTCTAAGATATTTTTTAATCTCATCAATTCTCTAAATGCTTTGATAAATTCCAATTTATCATCTTCGCTTATTAATCTATCTACACTACTAACACTTGGAGCTATTTTTATAAGATTTATAAAAGCTTCATTAAACTTTATAACATATTCTTCATAAGGTTGCATAAGTATAATATCTTTTGCTTCTTCTTTTGAAAAAAGTGCAATAGCATCATCTGTGGCTTTTTTGATATTTCTAAAACAAACAATATTCCCTTGAGATTTTCTCTCATCAAGTATTCTATTTGTTCGTGAAAAGGCTTGAATAAGTCCATGATATTTTAAGCTTTTATCCACATACAAAGTATTCAGTCTTTTACTATCAAATCCAGTTAAAAACATATTTACCACAAGAAGTAAATCCACTTCACCTTTTTTTACTCTTTTTGATAATTCATTGTAATAGTTATAAAAAGTCTTACTATCTTTTGTACTGTATTTTGTCCCAAATATCTTATTATAATCAGCTATATACTCATCAAGTTTTTCACGACTATGTTTATTGATATGCTCTTCATCAATATGTGCTCCATCTGATTCATACAAACCATTTGCATCTTTATCATCTTCATTTGCACTATATGAGAATATTGTTGCTATTTTTAGATTGTGTTCTTTACTTCTAAATGTTTCATAATATTTTGTAAGCATTTCAACACTACTCACCGTCATCATTGCTGTAAAGTCTTTATTATGAGTTTTTCTTCCATGATTAGCGATAATATAATCTACTATTTTTTCAATTCTATCTTCACTTTGTAGTAGTTCTTCCCTATCTATATCTTCTACTTCAATATCAATATTTGTAGCACTTCCCTCTTTTTCTTTATATCTTCCTATATACTCAACTGAGAATTTCAAGACATTGTCATCATTGATTGCATCTGTTATTACATATCTATGAAGTCTATCATCAAAAAGGTCTGCTGTGGTTCTTTTACCCAGTTTATTTCCCATAGCATTTTCAGGGAATATTGGTGTTCCTGTAAATCCTATCATTTGATTGTTTGTAAAAAATTTATTGATATTTAGATGGGTTTCACCAAACTGACTTCTATGGCATTCATCAAAGATAAATACAATGTGTTTATCTTTTTGTTTTTCCATCTTTTCTAGGTATTGTTTTTTATTTATTGCTGTATTTAGTTTTTGTATTGTTGTTACGATTAACTTAGTATCATCACCAAACTGTTTTACTAAAGCTTTTGTATTATCAGTACCATCTACACTTCCATCACTAAATGAATTAAACTCTTTTGTTGTTTGAAAATCCAAATCTTTTCTATCTACTACAAAAACTACTTTATCTACTTTTGGCAACTTCATAAGTATTTGTGCAGTTTTAAATGAAGTTAGAGTTTTACCACTTCCAGTTGTATGCCAAATATAACCATTTCTTTTTGAAGTATTTACTTGCTCAATAATAGCTTCAACCGCATAAAATTGATACGGTCGCAGAACCATAAGTATTTTATCAACTTCAGCTAAAACAATATACTTACATATCATCTTAGAGATATGACATCGCTCTAAAAATGTGCTTGTAAACTTTTCTATATTTGTAATATTTTTATTCTCTTTACTTGCCCAAAAAAATGTTTGTTTGAAACTTTGTTTTTTGTTGTTGGCATAATATTTTGTATTTACACCATTACTAATAATAAAGATTTGAATATAGTGAAACAATGCGCTGTTTGAGCCATAAGAGTGTCTTTGGTAACGATTGATTTGATTAAAAGCTTCTTTGAGTTCTAATCCTCTTCTTTTAAGTTCTATTTGAACAAGTGGGAAACCATTTATCAAAAGAGTTACATCGTATCTGTTTTTATAAGTTCCATTTATACTGATTTGATTTGTTACTTGAAAAAGGTTTTGACACCAATGTTCACTATCCAAAAACTCTATATACGAAGTCGTTCCATCATCATGAGTTAAAACATACTTATCTCGTAATTTTTTGGCTTTTTCAAATACACTTCCACCATTTAAGTGGTTGAGTATCTTTTTAAATTCACTCTCACTTATGCTTGTTTTATTATGAAGTTCTAGTTGAGATTTAAGATTTGTTTCTAAATCTTTATCATCTTTTATATCTACTTTTTCATACTTTAAACTAATAAGTTGTTTAATAAGGTTATTTTCAAGTATCGCTTCATTTTGTCTGCTCATTATTATCCTTTACACAAACATCTGTTGTAAAAGTGCTTTTTTAAACTCTTTTGTAGAATTTAACTCTTTTATTGTTAATTCTATCTTTTTATCTATTGATGATAAGAAGTTTGCTATTTTTGTTTGTTCTTTTAGTGATGGAATAGTAATTTTGATTTTCTCAATTTCTGATTTACTAATTTCTGGAAATGTTGAACCATTTGCTTTTGAAATAAATTTATACTTATTATTTTTAATCCAATTAAAAATAAAAATATTACTATGATTAGATTTTACTACTAAAGATTGAAATCCTTGATTTGTAGTACATTCTCTTAAAGCTATTGAAACTTCTCCAATTGTTGCTCTAGTTGTTAATAAAATAGTTCCTATTGGTAAAATTTTAGCAGAAGATTTTTTTAATCCTAATTCGGAAATCGTTCTTATACTTTCAGAAACATAATCAAATTTTATTTCAGTTGGTGTGAACCATTGAATATCGCCATTCCAATATTCTTCTTTACTTGTTTCAGGTGTTCCTCCACCAATTATTTGAGCTAAATCTTCCAACCTTTTCTCTTCCCACTCAGGAAACTCACTACCATCATCATCTTTAAATCTAATCTCTTGATTAAATATTTTATTCATTACACCTTTTTTATATTCTTGAAGTAATGTTTCTTTTTTTGTTAATTGTTCTATTTTTGTATCAACTGATGTTAGAAAAAAAGCTATTTTTTCTTGTTCTAGTTTTGAGGGAAAGATGTTTTTTGTAACTTTAAATAAATCAGACTTAATATATGGTTGATCTGAACCAACAAGTTCTGCTAAAAGTTGTTTTATAAATGATTGACTAAATAAATATTGGAATAAAAATCTATTATGTAGTTTTGATTTATCAAAATCTAATATACCTGCTCTTTGATAAAGCACAGCACTATCTTCCATAAATAAACAAGCCTTTAATTTTTTACCTATAATAGGTCTATTTAATCCAACCAATATATCTTCATTTTTTACTAATACATCTTTCCCTGTAAGATATTCTGAAGAAATATAAATAGGCTTATCCAATACTAATTCATTAGGATAAATATTTAAACCTTGCACTAATAAAGTACCTTTTTCCCTGCTATAAGCTTCTAAAGGATAAGTGTTGCCTGATATTATCTTTATAGATATTTTGTTTTTACTCCACTCCCCACTAAACTCTTTGAATCTTAATTTAGGTACATTACTCATAACAACATCCTAAAAAGGAGTAGAGATATTTAATTCTCTACAAAAAGCTTCAATAGTTTCATTTGTTGCTTTCATCTCATTTTCCAAAGCTTTTAAATCATTTGAAACTCTATTCAAATCAATAACATCTTCTTCTTCAAAAGTATCTACATATCTTGGGATATTTAGATTGTAGTCATTTTCTTTTATCTCTTCTAAACTGGCTTTATATGAGTATTTATCTTCTTCTTTTCTATTTGTATAAGTATCAATGATTTTTTCAATATCTTCTTCTCTTAAAACATTTTGATTTTTTACCTTTTCAAAATGTTTTGAAGCATCTATAAATAAAACATCAGCACTATCTTCACGACACTTTTTAAAAACTAAAATACAAGTAGGAATAGAAGTTCCATAAAAAATATTTGCAGGTAATCCAATAACAGCATCTAGATAGTTTCTATCTTCAATCAAATATTCTCTTATATGTCCTTCTGCACCTCCACGAAAAAGTACACCGTGGGGAAGGACTACTGCCATAGTTCCATTATCATCAAGATGATGAATCATGTGTTGTACAAAAGCAAAATCCGCTTTTGAAGAAGGTGCAAGGCGTCCATATTGAGAAAATCTATCATCACTTAGGTGAAGCGGATTTGCTGACCATTGGGCAGAAAATGGTGGATTTGCAACAATCGCTTCAAATTTTTTATCTAAGTGTTGTGGGTGTTCTAGTGTATCTTCTTGTTTTAAGTCAAACTTTCTATAGTGAACATCGTGCATTATCATATTCATACGAGCAAGGTTAAATGTAGTTCTATTTAACTCTTGTCCATAAAAGTTTGATACATCTTTCACCTCTTTTGCAACACGAAGAAGAAGTGAACCAGAACCACAAGTTGGGTCATAAACTGATTTTAGTTTTGTTTTCCCCGAAGTTACGATTTTAGCAAGTATTTTTGAAACTGCTTGAGGTGTGTAAAACTCCCCTGCTTTTTTACCAGCATTTGAAGCAAACTGAGCGATTAAATACTCATAAGCATCACCTAAAACATCTCTGTCGTGGTTTTTAAGTTCAAAGTTTATATTATCAAGGTGAGCTAAAACTTTTGCTATGAGAGTGTTTTTTTGCTCTTCACTTCGTCCAAGCTTTTTAGAAGTCAAATCAATATCAGAAAATAAATCTTCAAAATCATCTTCACTCTCATGTCCCATAGTTGAAGATTCAATATTTCTCAAAATCGTAGTTAAATCTTCAAGTATAAAGTTATTTGTATCACCATTTCCTCTTTGAGCCACTGCTGAAAAAAGTTCATTTGGTTTTAAAAAATATCCAAGTTGTTCGATAGAATCTTCTTTGATAGCATCAAGGTATTGTGCATCTTTTTTTTCATCAAGCAAAGTATAGATAAGTTTATCTTCTTCTAAAAGGTCATTTGCATAGCTTTCCATTTTTTCAGATAAATACTTGTAAAAGATAAATCCAAGGATATAATCCCGAAACTCATCGGCATCCATCTTACCTCTTAGGGTATTTGCTATATTCCATAGCTGTTGTTCTAATCTTCTTTTGTTTTCTTCACCCATATTTGTATATATTTCCTTGATTATTAGTAATATTATTTTACTAAAACTAAGTAGTCAAAGGGCTAAGAGAAGATTTTAATTTGACAAAAATACTGTTATCTGATAAAATGCGCTTACAATTTTCCTTCGGGACTACTCTCTTACTTTTAGTAAGAGGGGAAAATCAAAACTTCATCAACTTCTTAAATTTTAATTCAAGTTTTTCAAAATCATCTATATTTATAGTACCAATTTTTCTATCAAGTCTTTTTACATCAAAAGTTTTTGCTTGAACTAATAATGCACTACTAGTTTTATCATCTAAAAAATCAAAATTATAAAAAAAGCTACCTTCTCTAATTGTTGTTGATAAAGGTATTCCACAAAAAAGTTTGTTATTATATTTCCTAAAAATTAAAAGTGGTCTCATAAAATCTTCGCCTTTCCCATTTTGTTCATAACCTATATTTTTACCAAGATTAGCCCAATAAATTTCTCTTTCTCTAAAATAAGCAGTAATTGTTTTTTCTTGTGTTCTCTTTTTTACATCATTCCATTGATTAAATATTTCATCATCATTATCTAAAAACATCACAAAACACCCTCTTCTTTCAAACTCAAATATCCATCACTTGTGATTATCAAATGGTCAAGTAGTTCGATTCCTAATATTTTTCCACTCTCTTTTAATCTTTTTGTTACATTTATATCTTCACTGCTAGCTTGTAATATTCCACTTGGGTGATTGTGGGCTACGATTATACTAGCGCATCTTTTTTCGATTGCATAAGAAAATACTTCCCTTGGATGAACTAGGCTTTGATTTAGGATTCCTATAGTTATTACTTTTGTTTGGATTAAATGATTTGCACCATCGAGATATAAAGCTAGGAAATACTCTTGTTGTTTATTGTGATACTCTTTTAGTTCATTATATACATCATTTGAGCAGCTTATTTTTTTGTTTTGTTTGATTAGGTATCTGCGTGATAATTCTATGGAACTAAGAATCTGTGAAGCTTTTGTTAGTCCTAAACCATGAATTGAAGATAATTTTTCTAAGCTTAGATTTTCAAAATCCTCTTCAAAAAGTTTTATGATTTCTTGGGATAGTTTTATTACATCTTTGCCTTGAACTCCACTTCCTAAAAGAACGGCTAAAAGTTCATAATCTTTTAGTGCACTTGCACCTTTTTTGATAAGTTTTTCTCTTGGTTTATCTATGTTTTCTAGTTGTTTGATAGATTTCATAAACTTCTCCTTGTTAGTTGAAGAAGTTTATCAAATATTTTTTAGTAGTTAAAAAAATATCTCAATTTGTTATATTTATTCTTTATTTGCAGTTGAGAAGATTAGTTTTGCTTCATCTAGAAGTTTTTGAGCTTCATCTAACTCTTTTACACCAGTTTTATATACTTTTATTGAATCACTTAATGTAATTTGTGGGTTTGATAGTTTTTCTAAAAGCTCTTTTGCTTTTATGATTTTCTCTTCAAAATTTATTTGTTCTATCTCTTTTGTATCTAGCATTTATTTATCCTTTAAAATTTCTCTTACATGGTCTTCAAACTTCTCTACTTCTACCAAAAACGAATCATGCCCCGATTGGCTTTGCACTAATTTATATGTTACTTTATCTTCTCGACCTAGTTTTATCATAATATCTCGTATCTCTTCCATCTCTTGTGGAAAAAATAACATGTCATCACTAAAGGCGATTAAATGCAGATTTGCTTGAACTTTATCAAAAGAATCAGCTAATTTATCTTTATTTCTTCCTGCATCAAAAATATTCATTGTTTTACAAACATACAAATATGAAAGTGGATCAAAAATATTTGGAAAGGCATAAGAGTTATATTCTAAATATTTCTCAACTTCAAATCTTCCAAATAATTCATATAATCCATCTGTTGATGAATAATCTCGTCCAAATCTATTATTAAAAAAATTAGGACTTAAATAACAGATTAAGCCAGCCATTCTTCCAACAGCAAGTCCTGGAAGTCCCAAAGCTTTTGGATCATCTTTTTTATAGTTTCCATTTTTAAACGCTGGGTCATGTCTTATAGCTTCCATTCCAATTTTATTAAAAGCTATCGCCCAAGGTCTTGTGTATGCAGTTGTTGCAAGAGCTATAATATCTTTTGCAAAAGTTGGATGTTCGATTGCATAACAAAGAGCTTGCATTCCACCCATGCTTCCACCAATTACAGCAACAGCATTTGAAATACCTAATCTTTTGTATAGTTTCATTTGGGCTTTTACAATATCTGAAATTGCAAGAACTGGAAATTTTAATCTATACTCTTTTTTTGTTGAAGGGTCTATGCTCATAGGATTTGTAGAACCAAAAGAACTTCCAATATTATTTGAACAAATTACAAAATATTTTCTTGTATCTATTGCTTTTCCATCACCTATGAATTTATCCCACCATCCAGCTTTTGCTTCATCTGCATAACGACCAGCTGCATGATGACTTCCTGATAAGGCATGACAAATAACAATTACATTTGATTTATCTTCATTTAGTTCACCATAAGTTTCATAAATGATTTCAAAAGACTCTAAAAGTCGTCCACTCTCAAGATATAAATGTTCGTTAAATTTTGCAATATTTGTCTCTATCTTCAAACTTTTTTCCAATCTATTTTTGTTAAATTAAGGCTCGTATGGTATCAAAACTATCATAAGACTATGATTTATTATTTAATTACACCTTATACAAATCCTCAAGATTTACTTTCATAAGTTCTTGCCAAGGTAAACTTGGTGACCAAATATCAAATATTGATAAATCAATATACTCAAATGGAGTTCTTAAAATATATTTATGATAAACATACATAAAAGCACTTACTCTGTAGTTTTTTGCACAGTGAACCCAAACTTTATTTCCTCCAAGTGCTTGTAATGTATTTAAAAATAGTTTTAAATCACTTAATGAGGGATTTTCAAAATTTACAGGAATATGAAAATAACTCATGCCTAAGTCGGTTACAACTTTGTTTTCATTTTCAATTGCGTTTGAAGCATTATATAAAGCTAAATTTATAACCACTTCAAAACCTTGATTTTGAATTAACTCAAATTGTTCTGCTTTTGGTTGACCTGATGTTGAGATAAGCTCGTTTATTTTGATGTAATTTAAAATATTTTCCATACTAGCTCCTGTGCATTTTTTGTCATTGTATGATTTTCTTTCTTATTCATAAGTAAATTTATATATAATTGTCCATAAAAAAGATATATAGCAGGATTTGAAAATGAATATGATAATGGCAAAATCAACAAATGCGATAAATGCATATAATTTAGTAAAAACTTTACAAAAAAGATTTGTTGATAAACTAGATGGTTTAAGTGCTAAATTTGGAGAAAATAAAAAATTTGAAGATGTAATTTGGTTAAGAGAAGATGGGCTTTGTGGTGGTGGAGATAGATTTGAAGCAAGGGATGAAGTTTTATTTAATACAGCAAGTGTAAATGTTTCACAAATTCACTATGATAATAATCCAAATAAAAATCTACAAAGTGCAACGGCGATTTCAACTATTATTCATCCTAAAAACCCCAATGTTCCCTCAATTCATATGCACATTAGTTTGACATGTTTAAAGGATGGGAACTCTTATTGGCGAATTATGGCTGATTTAAACCCAAGTATACAAAATGATGAAGATAAAAAGATATTTGATGAATGTATAAAGGAAATTTCAAAAGAGAATTATGAAGAAGGAACAAAACAAGGGGAAAAATACTTTTTTATTCCAGCTTTAAACAGACACAGAGGTGTTTCTCATTTTTATTTAGAAAACTATAAAACTTTGGATAATCAAAAAGATTTTGATTTTGCCTTGGATTTTGGTAAAGCTGTTATTGATACATATATAAATATAATTGCAAATGCTTTTGAGACAAGACAAACATTTAGTGTTCAAGATATTAAAAAACAACTTGATTACCACACTTTATATCTTTTCCAAGTTTTAACACTTGATAGAGGTACAACTTCAGGACTTTTGATACATAATCAAAATGATGTAGGGATTATGGGTTCACTTCCAAAATTTGTAAATAGAGCTTTATTACAAACTTGGATTACAAAAATGCAAATCCCACAAAATGAATTGTTAGAAAATATTATAAATAATATTGAAAATAATGGAGTAATAAATACCCAAACAAAAGAGAAGTTGGCGCAAGTTGTAAGAAATCATTACAAAAATTACCCAGATGCACTAAAATATCAAGCAAGCGGAATGATAATTCCAAATACAGTAAACAATCACATAAAATAAAAGGAAATAATTATGAATGTAATAGATCAATTAGAAAAGTTATTAAAAACTGAGGTTTTAATTCAAGTAAATGAAGAGATAAAAGTAATAGAAAAATTTCTATTAAAACAAAAAGATAGTGAAGACTTAAAAGTTGAATTAGATTATATGTTAGATGTAAAAAAATATTATGAACAAGTTTTATTACATATTGATAAAAAGATTCTAAGTGAAGAAGATGCAGTTAAAATTCTTCAAGATTTAGAAGACATGACAGATGATGAGGATGATATATAAAAATGTTTGATTTAGAAATTTATGAAATAGTTAATATTTTAGGTTTATTTATAGGAATTGCCTTTGGTGTAATTGCTCAAAAAAACCAATTTTGTTTTAGTGGTTCAATTAAAGATTATATTCTTATGAAATCTACCAAAAGAGGTGCTTCTGTTATTATGGCTATGATTATTGCCATAATTTCTACAACTTTGATGGCTAATCATTTTGATATAGATTTAACTCAATCAAATTATTTTAAAAGCAATATAAACTATTTTGCAATAATTTTTGGTGGACTACTTTTTGGAACAGGGATGATGATTGCAGATGGTTGTAGTAGTAGAAGTTTAGTTAAATATGCACAAGGTGATTCAAATGCTTTGATTACTTTAATATTTATTGCTATTTTTGCTTATGCAACTACAAAAGGCTTGTTATATGGAGTTTTAAGTCCATTTACAAATAATGCTTTTTTAATAGAACTTTCATCAAATATCAAAAATGTTCAAATGAATATATTTGTAGTTTTAGCTATTTTAATAGTGATTTTATTGGTTTTAGTAAAAAAAGTAAAAAGAATTTTTTCTTTAGTTGATGGAGTTTTAATTGGATTGTTAGTTAGTACTGCTTGGTTTGTAAGTGGTTATATTGGAGCAGATAGTATGGAAAGAGAGATTGAACTTTCTAGTATTACTTTTGTTTATCCAACAGCTAAAACTTTAGAACTGTTTACATATTATCAAGTAAATGAGTTATCATTTGGTATTACAATTATTTGTGGTGTATTACTTGGAACTTTTCTTATGTCTTTTGCGAATAAAAAATATAGTTTTGGATGTACTTCAAGTCAAACATTTAATAAAGTAAAATACAATATGATTGGTGGAGCATTAATGGGAACTGGTGGGATTTTAGCCATTGGTTGTACAGTTGGGCAAGGTTTATCTGGTCTTTCAACTTTAGCATTTTCTTCTGCTCTTGCGATTATTTCTATATTTATATCAGGTTTAATTACTGCTAAGATTTTAAATAAATATGACAAATTACCAATGTGTTTTATCTTTGAGTGGGATGATGAAAAGAAAAATAAACCTATAGATTTCCAAATCTAATAGGCATAAAAAAAGGCTTTAAACTTTCGTTTAAAGCCTTTTTTTTTAAGAGATTAGTTCAATTGATATTGAACTATATAATCTCTCATTAAAGGTGGTGTATCATAATAATTCTCATTGCTATCAGCTAAAAGAGCATTATTTTGATTATTTGCTTCTTCTGTACCTTCAGTTGCTTCTTCATGTTCATCATTTTTAGATTCAAATCCAGTTGCAACAATAGTGATTTTTACTTCATCTTTTTCTAGTGTACTATCTGAAGTTGTACCAAAGATAATCTCAGCGTTTGAATCCATTCTATCATTTATAGTTCCCATTACATCATTAATAGCAAATAATGAAACTTGTGGATGAATATTAAAGTGAATTAAAATACCTTTTGCTCCATTTAGTGAAACTTTATCAAGTAAAGGAGAATCAATAGCATCTTCTAAGGCTCTTTGAGCAGCATTTTCACCCTTTGCTCTCCCTATTCCCATTAATGCCATACCTTTGTGTTGCATGATTGTTTTAACATCTGCAAAGTCTGTATTAATATCAGAATTACCTGGATTTAAAATAACTTCAGACATTCCATTTACAGCTTGGTATAAAATATTATCAATAATTTTAAAGGCATCTTTCATCCCTACATTTTCATCAATAATTTCTAATAATCTATCATTTGGTACGATGATAATTGAATCACTTACTTTTTTAAGTTCTTCAAGTCCAAGATTTGCTAAACCTGCTCTTTTTTTACCTTCCCATGTAAATGGTTTTGTAACAACAGAAACAGTTAATGCTCCAATCTCTTTTGCAGCTTTTGCAATAATAGCAGCAGCTCCAGTTCCAGTTCCACCACCAAGACCAGCAGCAATAAAAATAATATCAGCACCTTTTAAAGTAGCTTTAATCTCTTCATAACTCTCAACTGCTGAATCTCGTCCAACTTCTGGCTTCATACCAGCACCTAAACCTTTTGTAAGTTTAAGACCTAATTGTATTTTTTTCGGAGCTTTAGAAATATGCAAAACTTGTAAATCTGTATTAGCAGCAATTAAATCAATTTTATGAGAACCTTCATTTATCATGTGGTTAATCATATTACAACCACCACCACCTACACCAATAACTGCAATTTTTGCAACATTATCAGACAGAACTTTACTCGGCATATCCACTTTTATATCATCAACTCTAAATAAATTTTCCATTAAAACCACTCCGATACTTTATTCCAGAATTTAGAAACGCCTTTTTTCTTATCTCTTACTAAAGGTGTTAAAATTGTAGAATTATCTTTTATTTGAATCTCTTCTCTTACATGTTGTGTCATTGGTTTTTCAGAAGTATTTTCAACAACTGAAATTTTTGGCTCCATCATTCTATCTTTTTTTAATGGCTTAACAAGTTTTTTACTTGAATCTAATTGATAACTTCTATTAGTACCTAAAGAGTAAAATAATAATCCAACTATTGTAGCCATATTAGCTTCATCGAAACTCATAAAACCATTTTTAATATTTTTTGGATTTGACACACTAATTGGAATGCCTTCATAAATTTTTTCAGCAAGTTTTTTGATACCATCAAGATAACTCATTCCACCAGTAATTACAATACCTGAACCTGTATTATCTAAATGTCCACTTTTTTTAAGTTTGTTTTTTACTAAAACTAAAACTTCTTCAACTCTTGCGTGAATAATTGTTTGAATATAATCAAGGGCAACTTCAGAAATACTCTCTTCATCACCAATTCTAGGAATTTTAACTTTTGTAACACCTAATTCGTTGTTTGGAGAGTAGTTTCTTAATAGCGAACCATACTCTAATTTAATTTTCTCAGCAGCTGTTGGAGGTGTGTGTAACATAACAGATAAGTCATTTGTAATATGGTTTGAACCAACAGGAATAAAACCATTAAATATGATTGAATTACCTTTAAAATATACAAACTCTGTAGTTGTAGCACCTAAATTAATAACAATAGCACCAAACTTCTTTTGTTGATCATCAAGAACAGCTAAAGCTGATGAATAAGAATCTAAAACAAATTTAACAATTTCAATTCCAGATGTTTTAAGGGCTGATTTTATATTTGTTAAAGCTGTTCTTTTTGCTGTTACTATATAAACAGAAACTTCTAATCGGCTTCCATTCATATTTAAAGGATTGTCAACTTCAACAGAATCATCCACTTTAAAGAATATTGGAACAACATGCACAACTTCATATTCTGGAACTATTGTTGCATTATATAAAGCCATTTGCATAACTTGATTTATTTCTGTTTCTGTAATTAGTCCATTTGGAACATTTACTGAACCACTACTTCTTATACTTTTAGAATAACTTCCAGAAATAGATACAACTGTTGTATCTATTAATTCTGTAGTTGTTCTTTTGGCTATTGAAACTGCATCTTTAATAGCCTTTGAAGCCTCTTCAATATTTATTATAAGACCTTTATTAATTCCACCACTTTTTTGAATACCAGTACCTAATATATTTATATTATATTCTAAATCATGTTTTGCAATAACTGCTGTAATATTAGATGAACCAATATCAATTGCTAAAAAAGTATTATTCAATTATTACTCCTTCTCTTGATTTGAAGATTGTATTTCAAAACTATTTTCTAATTTTTTCATTAAATTTGTCATTAATTCTTCCTCTTGAAGTTGTGTAATTGTTCCTTTTACAACTTCATCTTTTGCTTTATTATAATCACCAAATGTAGAATTATTTATTTTGTATAGAACTTCTTTATCATCAAGTTTTACAATACCTTCTTTTGAAGTTGCTGAGAATAATTGATTTAAAAACTTAGCGGCATCTTTTTGTTCTAATCCTGTGATTTTATCTATAGATTCTCTTGTAATTCCTGATATATCAGTACCTTGAAAATCTTTTAATTGTGCATTTGCTAATTCATCAAGTTTTTTTGCTTTCATAACTTTTTCATAATCTTTAGTAACTAAAGGTGAAGCTTGTTCAAAAGCTAAAGCTTGTGCTGGATTTTTCTTAACAAGTTTTGCAATCACATATTTATTATTTTCTAAAAATGGTTTTGCTAACTCACCCTCTTTTAATTCAACTATTTTTGAATTATCTTCATTAGAGAAAGGTAATGAAGATTCTGTATAACTAACTTTTGTATCAAGTTTTTCTTCATCTTTTTTAATTTTTAAATAAATTCTTAAAGCTTCTGTTCTTGTGAATTTTTCATCTAAATCTTTTACTATTTGCTCTTTAGCTTCTTCCAAAGATTTAATTTTTCCATCTTCATGTTTATAATCTATCTTAAATTTTTCATAATGTGCCTGAATATCTTCATCACTTGGATTTGATGAAACTATTGGAAGTTCTTTAACTTCTAAATCATATGAAACTTCAGACATATAAGAATTTTTATTCTCTTCCCAATATTTCTTTAATTCATCTTGATTTATATCAACTGAAATATCACTAGCATTTAAAATTTTGATTGAAATATCATCTTGAACAAAAAGTAATTTACTTATATTTTCAATTTCTACACTACTTGGTTTTAAATCAAAAAGTACTTGAACTTTTTGTAATAAAATATTTCTTTTTAAAGAATCTTCGAAAATTTTTGGTGTCATTTTATTTTGAGCTAAAATTTTTACATAAGTATCTTTATCAAATTTTCCATCTTTTAAGAAAGCATTATATTTTACTAATTCTTTTGCAATATCTTCATTTGTAACATCAAGTCCTAAAGAATCTGCGTATGATAGGATTAAGTTTTTTTGTAAAACTTGTCTGTAAGCTGTATCTTTTAATTTTAATTGTTCTGCTAATTCTTTGTTAAACATAGAACCAAACATTTTAGAATATTGTTCATAAAGATTTGAATACTCTTGTTGATATTCCTCAACTGATACTTCTCTATCACCTACTACTGCTACAACTCCACCTTGTTTTCCATATTCATAAGAACCCCAACCAACAAAGCCAGCTCCGACAAATGCAATTGTACTAATCCAAATAGTAATCACAAGCCATTTTTTATGTCTTTGCATCCATGTTATCATAAAATATTATCCTCTTAAAAATTTTCTATATGATACAAAAGAGTTGCTTTTAAGTTCGTTAAACGGCTAGTATTTCTCTATTTTGAACTATTCTTTTACTAAGTAAATCATTTATAACAGATTCTCGAATTGTTATTTCTAATTTTTTACAAGCACTTTTAAAAGCTTCTTCTTCTCCAACAATAAAACACATTCTTTTTGCTCTTGTAATTGCTGTGTATAGAAGTTTTGTATTATGCATAATATAGTGGGAAAAACTCATAGGAATTAAAGCATTTTCATACTCCATTCCTTGGGTTTTATGAATAGTTAAACAATAAGCCAAAGACAATAATGAATATACATTTTCAAAGTCATAAAATACGACCATATCATCATTTGGATATAAAACTATACATTTTTCTTCTTCAAAATCAAGTTTTATGATAAGTCCTAATTGACCATTATAAACCCTTCTCTCAAGAAAATCAGTTGATCCACTTTTATACATACTCATAGTTTGAGCTTTCATATTTTCATTTTTTATATGAATTACTTTATCTGTTAATTTATATTCATACACTTTTGAAACAAAGGCTTTTCCCTTTGTATGATTAAAAAGTTTTTGTAATTGAATATTTAGATTATCAACACCTAAAGTTCCAGCTTTCATAGGAGTAATCACTTGAAAAAGTGTTAATGCTTTTGAAATCTCTTTTTTCTTTATGAAATTGTAATATTGTTCTATGTAACCAGCTGAAATATTTAAAATATTATTTAAAATATACTCACTATTTTCACCTCTCAAATCTGCAAAATCATTTGAAGAAACAGAATTTTTTTGTGAATAATAGTTTGAAATAGATACATCAATAAATTTGAAATCTTCATACTCTTCTTTGTAAGCTGGAACTTCACCTTTTCTTATATCGTTTGCAATTACAGCTATTGCTTGGTTTTCATTTTGTCTATAAATTTTTGTTAATTTACAAATTGGGGCAAGTTCATATTTAATAGCATCTGCAAGAACATTTCCAGCACCAATTGCAGGTAATTGTCCATCATCACCAACAACTATAAAAATTGTATCATCATCTATTTTTGAAACTATTTGATTAAAAGTAACAGAATTAACCATCGAAGCTTCATCTAAAAGTATAGCTTTATATGGGAAAAAGTCCTTTTCTTTATGTTTCATAAGAAGTGATTGAATTGTTGAAGAGTTGTATCCTGTTGTATCAGAAATTCTCTGCGAAGCAATCCCACTTAAAGCAATAGTCATAATATCATCATAAGACATTGTTTCTTCAAGAAGTTCCAATATCGCCCTACTTGAAGTTGATTTACCAGTTCCAGCGTAACCTATTAAAAATAGAGTTTTATCTCCATTATTTATTAGTTCAACTGCTTTTTTTTGCTCACTACTTAATTCAAAGCCTAATGTCTCTTGTTTTTTTAGTAAATATTCATCAAAAGTTGCAATAATTTTTCTATTTTTTTCATCTTTTCTTCTTGTAAAAAACTCTAAAATTCGCTTTTCTGCATAATAAAGCATTGATAAGGCATATCTATTTTCACTTGTTACAAAAATATCTTCATCAACTAACATTTTTGAAATAGCTGATTCGTATAAAGCCTCTTCATTAAAGAATCGTAAACTATCATCTAAAAGTTTATATAAATGAAATTTTTCTATTGAAGAGTTTCCATTATTATCACAATATTCTCTTAGAGTATAGTTCAAACAAGCCATAATTCTAAACTCTGATTTTGGGTCAATGCCCAAAGATTTAGCTATTTCATCAGCTCGTTTAAAACCAATTCCTTTTATATTAATTAAAATATATGGATTTTCTTTGATTTTTTCTATTAGGTTTTCAACTTCACCTAAACTCGAATATATTTTTGTAATAAGATTAGAAGTTACACCAAATTTTGCCAAAAAGGAACCAAGTTCTCTTAAATGTTGGAATTTTTGCCAAGAAGTAACTATCATTTGAAGTTTTTTTTCTTTGATTCCTTTGAAATCAAGAAGTTCTTGAGGTCGATTATTTAAAATATCAATTAGCTCTTCTTCATCATATTTTTCTAGTAATTCATGGGCAAATTTTTTACCAACACCTTTTACTATTTTTGTAAGAAAAAAGAAGATTTCAGCCTCTTTTAGTTGTAAAGTATCAAATTCAAATTGAACACCATATTTTTTATGGGTAATCCAATTTCCTTTTAAAATGACCTCTTCACCAACAATTTTTTCAATATCTGTATCAAAATATGCACCACAAATTTTTTGATTATTTTCTAGGACGGCAATAATGTATTTAGTTTCCTCATTTTTGTATAAAACTTTTTTTATAACTCCTGATAATTTGAAACTTTTATACTCTTCTTGACTCATTAATATCCATCATTGAATTTTTGATTTTTGTGTTTATCTTTTTTGTAAGTAGTACTATTTTTCTCTTTTTGAATAAGATTTGCATCTTTTAATAAAGTTGCTCTTTCCTCTTCAAAAGATTTAGAATGCTCTTCTAGATAAAATAATGTCTTATTTATAAAAACTTTTATTCCCTCATAATGTTCAGAATATAGTTCAATCTCTTTTGTTTTTATCATCTCTTCATAGTTTTTTCTAGTTCTTTGTTTGAATAAATCTTTGTCAAAATTATCAAGTTTTAATAAAGATATTGTTCTTGTAAAGAATTTCTCTAAAACCCTTATGTATTTGATTCGTTGTTGTTTTTCATTTACTTCATAAATCATTTGAGTAGTTCTTCTAAGTTCTCAATAGGTCTTGCAATCACCGCAATATCTCCTTTTATGATAATTGGTCTTTCAATTAAAATTGGATGTTCAAACATAAAATCAATTAGCTTATCTTCATCATCTATATCTTTTAATTTTAACTCTTTATATACATCTTCACCAGATCTAAGAAGTTCTTTTGCTTTGATATTAAGTTTTTTTAGAACATCTTTTATTTGCTCTTTTGATGGAGTTTCTTCTAAATATTTAACAACATTTGCATTTATATTTTTATTTTCTAATAACTCCATTGCTGCTCTTGATTTTGAACATTTAGGATTATGCCAGATTTGAATGTTTTGCATTAATAACCTTAAATAATATATTATAGACTTATTATATCCAAAACTTTTTTATAGAAGATAAAACATTACAAAATGTAATGTTTTATTTTTTTTAGAATGTACTGCTAAGACTTAGTGTTGGACCTCTATATTGATACTTAACATTATCATAATCAATTGTTCTATTTCTATATCCTGCATTAATATTTAAAACATCATTTTGGAAAATTTTATATCCTAAGTTGACATAATATTCATAAGCGTAGTCAATATCAGTACTTTTACCATAAGATAATCCATAATTAATTTCAAGTTGATTTTCTTCATTTTTTGCATTAAGTTCTAAAGATGGAAATTCTTCTCTCTTTTTAAGATTTCTATTATAATCTACAATTATAAAATCTGCTTTATAATTATTATAAGCAAGACCTAAATTAACATTTTGATAATTGTATAAATAGTACAATTTAAGCCATTTTATTCTCGTTTCTAAATCAGAATCAACTATTAAAACATTTGTATAATGAGCTTTTGAATCTAATAATTCGGCTTTTAGAGTATGTTCTTTATATCTAAGTGAAAGTTCTGGTACTAAAACATTTTTTCTATCTATTGGGCGTACTCTTTCTGTACTATGAAGATCAGTTGTAAGATATGTATAAGTGATTTTTGGAGTAATTGAAAAATCTTTACTAAATCCATCTTGTGAATATTTTTTTGTATCTTGTAAAATATTCTCTTTTTTATAATCTTTTACAAAACTTTTATCAACTGTGGGGGTAGTTTCTTTTATTTCATCTGATTTAACTTCTTGAAGTATGTCGTTTTTTAATTCAATAGGTTCTGTCGATTTAACAGCTTGAAATTCTTCTTTTTTATTGCTGTTTGCTATAGATTTAACAGATTCAAATTTTTCTTCTTTATTAGGCTTTTGATTAGTATTATTCATAAAGTTGTATTCAACTTTTTTATCATTTGAAATTTTACTTATAGGTGTATAATCATCAGATGCATATAAACTTGATAATAAAAGGCAAAAAATAACTGTTTTTTTCATAAAGACTCCAATTTTTTAGGAATTTATGTTATCTAAGTTTTGATAAAAATATATTAAATTATTATCAAGTTATTAAATTTTTCCAATTATTTTTAATATAATCAGCAACTCTAAATGAATTTGCATAAATAGTCCATGTAAAAGGTACACTTCCACCCGTTGGCATAAAACTAGCATCTGTTACAAAGAGATTTTTTACTTCGTGAGCTTGGCAATATTTATTTAAAACAGAAGTTTTTGCATTATCTCCAAATCTACAGCCACCTGCTAATAAATTTGATGATGGAAGTGGTGAAATATCTGATATTATATTTTTCCCACCCATTTTTTCAAATAACTTTATTGCTTTCTCTTCTAAAAATTTTGAAGCTCTTAAATCTTGTTCATGGCTACCAATTCTAATATTTGCAACTGGCATTCCATATTTATCTTTATATTTTTCATCAACACTTACAAAAGAGTCATCATTTGGCGTCCAATCAACAAAAATCTCCATATTTAGAGTTCTAGTTTTTGTAAAAGTTTCAAAGATTTTATTTTGTAACTCTTCACCTATTAATAATTCATTTCCATTCCATCGTAGAGTTGAAGCTCTTCTTATTGGATTTGCATGTTCAAAAAGAATATCTATTGTTCCTGTTTTAAACTCTTTTGTATAATACCAATCTAATAAACTTCTATTTACAAATAATCCGGCTTCTTGTAAATCTTTTAAATTCATATTAGTTTCATCAAAAGTAGCACTTACAATTCCTCCACTACTTGAAAGAAAGTTTTTACCAACATTAAGACTATTATTTGCAACACCATTTGGGAAATTTTCATCTTTTGAATTTAATAAAAGTCTTGATGTCTCAACAGCTTGAGCAGCCACTACAAAAAGTTTTGCTTTTATCTCTTTTTTCTTTGCCTCTTTTGTTAAATATGTGGCACTATCTATTTTTTTATCTTTTGAAGTATTTAGTTTAATTACAAAGGCATTTGCAATAATTTCTACATTATTTGTTAAAAGTGCATCTTTTATTAAACTAGCTCTTGAGCTTCCTTTAGCAGCACTTGAGCAAGGATACGAACCACAATAATTTGAGTAATAACAAGGGTTTCTATGCCCTTTTGCACTCGAAATTATTGCCCTTGGAGTTTTGATACTTTTATAGTTTAATTCAGAACATGCTTTATCTATTAAATTTACTATTTTATTCTCTTGTAATGCTTCATAAGGAAAATCTTTTGTACTTCTTGGCTCAGAAAACTCATATTCTTGAACTTTTCCTGAAACTCCCACTAGTTCTTCAACTTTTGTATAATAAGTTTCCATTTCATCATATGAAATTGGCCAATCAACTATATTTGAATTTTCAGGAACTCCATAAGTTGAAGCTAATTTAAAATCTTTAGGTTTAAGTCTGTGAAAATATCCACTCATAAAGTTTGAAGAACCACCTAGAAGGTTACCATTCCAAAAACTCCAACCACTTTCATATGTTGGGAATTTTATCCAGTTATTTTCTCTTTTTTCTTCAATTGTGTGGTACTCATCTTTTAGATTTGGAGTATAAATAGAACGCCTTACAACTAACTCATCCTTTGAAAAATCTTTTTCATTATAAATGTCACCTTTTTCTAAAACACAAACTTTTAAGCCCATTTTGCTTAATTCATAAATAATAGGACCAGCACCTGCTCCACTTCCAATAACACAAACATCATATATCATATTTTTTGTCCATAAGTTTTTAAAGGTCTTGGAATTCCAATTGGATGTTTTACACTATTCCAAGCTATTTGATTAAAGTTTCCACCGTAAATTGGGTCACTAAACATGGCTTCTACTCCATAATATGAAAGTTTTGAAATCCAAGATTTTGCATATTCATTATTTTTAGCAACATTAAAAATAAGAGTTCTTTTTTTCTCTTGTGACAAATTTAAAAAGTCTGGAAAGGCACTAATAAAATCTTTTGAACCTTGCAAAATCAAAGTTTTATCTTCATCATCAAATGTTTTATGGGAAATATTTTTCACTAAATATTCTACTGCGTTGAACTCTTTAGCACTTGGCATTAAAGAAGTTTTTGGAAATATAATATTTAAAACTTCATCTAAGAGTATTAAAGTTTTAGGTGGAATATTTTTAGCAATTGCAATATTATTTGAAAATAAAATTGCGCTTATTGTTGTAAATTTTATAAAGTTTCTTCTTTTCATGGCAAAATTGTATCTAAATATTTGTGTAGCAATCATGTAGATTATGTTATACTTTGCCATGTTAGTAACAAATAATCCTTTATTAAATATACTATTACCAAATGATAACAAAGTTTTAAAAGAAGCATTAAAAGAAGCCGATTCAAAAACATTAGAACAATTAGTAAAAAATAGTAGTGCCTCGGTAAGTGATGTTTTAAAAGATTTATTTGACAATTTAAAAAATGGTACAAAATCGAACTCTAGCATTGAAAATATGCTAAAAAACTCTACTGTATTTAAAGAAATGGGTACTTTTTCAAACTCTCTTTCTTCAATGCTAGAATCAATAACCTCAGAAGATGGAAATCCAACTTTAGAAAAATTCAAACCAATTTTAGAAAATTTCCTAAAAAATATAAAAGATATGGATGCAAATACACTAAAAGAACAACTAAAAAATTCAGGTGTTTTTTTGGAGTCAAAAATGGCTCAGAATCCAAATGCAAAAGTTGAAAATATATTAAATCAAATTCAAAACTTGATAAAAGATTTAAATACGCCCCAAGCAAAACAAGTAAATGAACTTATAACAAAAATTCTTCAAACACCAAATAATAGTGATGCAAATGCTAATTTGACAAATCTAAAAACACTTTCAAGTGCTTTACAAAATTTAACAAATTCACTTTCTAAACCCCAAACGCAAAGTTTATCAAACCTTACAAATCAATTGCAAAACATTGTAAATGAGGGAACACTTGTAGAATCAAAAATTGAAAATACACTAAATAATCAAAATTTGCAAGCAAAAGAGAATGTTATAGTTCAAAATAAAGAAACACAAACATCAACATTGACGCAAACAAAACAAGAACTTAATCCTTTAATTAAAGAGAATACTTTAACTCAATCAAATATTCAAACAAACTTGCAAACAAAAGAGATTATAAATACTCAAACAAAAGAGTTATTAACTCAACTTAAAAATGAGCTAGTTCAAAACCCAATTTTACAAAATAAAAATATAATGCCTTTACTTGATAATCTTTTAAAAATGGATAATCTATTTGCAAAAAATGAAAATTTATCTACTTTACTTAGTCAAAATAATTTAAGCACTTTTACAAGTAATTTTGCATCAAATTTGAATCCATTATTAAGTGATTTAAAACAAAGTTTAGAAAATCTTAATCCAACTGAACATAATATGCAAAATCAAGTAGCAAAGTTAGTAGAAAAAATAGAGAACATAATAAAAGATATTTCAAATCCTACTTTGCAAAAAAATGATAATTCTAATATAAATGAAGATATGAAAACCGTTCTATTAAAAATGCAAGATGAATTATCTTCAAAAACTGATCAAAAATCCCAAGAATTAAATAAACAAATAGATAAGCTTTTAACTCAAATTGATTATCAACAACTTTTATCGCTAAGTTCAAACTCAAATAGTGTATATCTTCCTTTTCTTTGGGATATGCTTGAAGATGGAAATATCTCTATGAAAAAAACTGATGAAGAGAAGTTTTATTGCCAAATAAATCTGACCTTAAAAGATTTTGGAAAAGTTGATTTGATGTTAGCTTTATATGATAAAAATAAGCTTGATTTAACTATTTATGCACAAAGAGAACACTTTAAAACTGCTTTACAAGAAAATATGCAAAAACTAAAAGTTGCACTAAATAGTGTTCGTTTAATTCCTGTAAATATAAAAATATTAGATTTAAAAGAGGGAGATGAGTCAAAAGACAAACCAACTCAAGCTTATATAAATAATGGTTATAATCAGAATTTAAATCCAAATTCTGGCGTAGATATAAGGGTATAAAATGCAAGATAATAAAAATTTCATTCAAAAATCAGTTGCACTAAAATATGATATAGAAAAAGATAATGCTCCAAAAGTTATTGCAAAAGGAAAAGGAGAAACTGCTACAAATATTATCAAAATTGCAAAAGAAAATAATATTCCAATTAAAAAAGATGAAGATTTAATAGAACTTTTATCCCAAATTGATATTGATAAAGAGATTCCTGATTCTATGTATAAAGCCGTTGCTGAAATATTTTCTTATATATATGACCTATCAAAAAATAAAAATAATATAAATGAAAAAATAAAAGAAAGAAGCACAAATAATATTTGATATTCCTATAAGATTTTTTATACTATAATCTTTGATAATCAAAAATAAAGCATAAAATTTATATGACAAGAAACAATCTAGATAATCCAATTTTCTTATTTATTGTACTACTTATAGCAATTACAATTAATGCCATTGCTTCTATACATTTTTTATTAATTATGTTCGCGGGTATCTTGTTTACTGCTTTTTATAGATGTCTTAGAAAAAGATATTTATACTCTTTGACTTTTGTAGTAATTGCATTTTTATTTATTGAAATAAATACAGGTTTAAAACCATTTACTTTGACACTTCTGTCACTTTTTATCTATATTTTTATTCTACCTAAAGATGAAAAACATACATCTTATAATTTATCAAGCAGTTATATTTATATAATATTTTTTTATATTGGCTTATTAATTCTTTGGTCAATTATTTTTGGACTAAACACACATATTTTAATTACATTAGCTATTAATATAATTATAGATTTAATATTTTTTGGAGTATTTCTTTGAATATAAGACTAACACTAATTTTTTTAATAATACTTGGAATCATGATAACTTTATTATCAAGGGTCTATTTTTTAAGTATTAAATCAAACACTTATTATGAAGAATTATCAAAAAATAATTACATAAAAAGAATCAACAAAGTGCCAATTAGAGGAATGATAGAAGATAGAAATGGTGAGAAATTAGCTATTAATGAAATGGGCTTTTCTATTCTTATTAGACCACATTTAAGCTCTTATAAACATAAAGAGAAACTAGAACAAATCGTAGATTCTATTATAAAAGAGTTTCCTCAATTTGAAAAAGACAAATTAATAAAAGAGTATAAAAGAAATGACTCATCGTATAATCATGATTTCATAAGTATTGTAGATTATATCCCTTATAAAGAGTTTTTTCCTAAATATACAATTTTATCATCAAAAGAAGATATTAAAATCGAATCTTCTACAAAAAGATATTACCCTCAAAAAGAGGTAGCTTCACATATTATTGGATATGTTGGAAAAGCTTCAAAACTTGATATATTAAATAATGAATTATCAACTTATAATGGAATAATTGGTAAAAATGGTTTAGAAAAATTTTATAACACAAAACTGCAAGGTGAAATGGGTTATAAAGATGTAAAAGTAAATGCTTTAAATCAAGAAATAGAAATTTTAAATGAAAAACCAGCTTCGATTGATAATAACATCCAAATATCATTAGATATAAGATTACAAAAATATATTCAAGAGATATTTACAGGAAAAAGTGGTGCAGTTGTTGTAATGAATTCTAATAATGGAGAAATATTAGCATCAGCTTCTTTTCCAGAATTTGATAATAATATTTTTGCTCGTGGAATTTCAGTAAAAGAGTGGAATGAGATGAGAAATGATTTTAATCATCCATTTACAAATAAAATTATAAATGGTCTTTATCCTCCTGGTTCTGTTATTAAAATGGGAGTTGCATTAGCATTTTTAGATAATGGTGTAAAAGAAAATTTTACAGTTAATTGTTCAGGATCATTAACTATTGGAAATAGAAACTTTAGATGTTGGAAATCAACAGGACATGGAGTTGTAACTTTTAGAAGAGCAATAGCTGAAAGTTGTGATGACTTTTTTTATAAAGGTAGTTTAAAAATTGGTATTAATAAAATTTCTCATACATTAGATAAATTAGGTTTTGGTCAACAAACAGGAGTTGATCAAATAAATGAATTTGTGGGAGTTAACCCAAATAAAGAGTGGAAAGAGAATAAATATAAGCAACCTTGGTATGTTGGAGAAACAGTAATTACATCAATAGGTCAAGGAAATATGCTAGTAACTCCTTTACAAATAGCTAGATATACAAGTTATATTGCAACAGGAAAATTACCTAAACCTCACTTTTATAAAGCAAATTATGAAGAACCAAAAACTGTAGATATTCCATCTGAATATTTAGATATTATCAGAAAAGGTATGTATGATGTTTCTTATGCACCAAAAGGAACAGCTAGTAGACATATTAACTCTAAAATTACAATTGCGGCAAAAACAGGAACTGCTCAAGTTGTATCAATTCCTCAAGCTGAAAAAGTAAGAATGAAAGAGAGTGAATTACAATATTATGAAAGATCTCATGCTTGGATTACAACTTATGGACCATTTGAAAATCCTCAGTATGTTGTAACGATAATAGAAGAACATGGTGGACATGGTGGAGAAGCTGCAGGTGAAATTGTAAGCAAGATTTACGATAAATTGGATGAATTAGGTTATATAAAACCTAAAGAGTAAAATTAATGATTATATCATTTTAATAAAGTTTTAGATACTATATTTTTTATTTTTAAAATAGGATTTCTTTTGAAATTTATAATCACCCTTTTACTACTTTCTATTTTTGCCTTTGCAGCAGATACAGCGCCTATAGTTAATCTTTCTGTTTCAGGTATAAATGAACCTGCGCAGTTTGTAAAAACTATTAATATAGCTCTTATTTTAACGCTAATGGTATTAGCACCGACACTAATACTAATGGTTACATCTTTTACAAGACTTATTATAGTATTTTCACTTTTGAGACAAGCTATGGGTTTACAACAAACACCTCCTACTCAAATAGTAATCTCATTATCATTGATATTAACAATATTTATAATGGAACCCTATGGAAAGAAATCTTGGGAAGAAGGTATAAAACCTTACATGGACGAAAAAATAGGTTATGAAGTTGCCTTTCAAAAAGGGATTCAGCCCTTTAAAGAATTTATGATAAAAAACACTAGAGAATCTGATTTAGCACTATTTTATAGAATTAAAAAAGAGCCAAATCCTAAAAATATAGATGATGTTCCTTTAACACTTTTAATGCCATCGTTTATAGTAAGTGAGCTAAGAACTGCTTTTGAAATTGGATTCTTAATCTTCTTACCTTTTCTAGTAATTGATATTATTGTAGCATCCATATTAATGAGTTTAGGGATGATGATGCTTCCACCAGTTATGATCTCCTTACCTATTAAAATCATCTTTTTTATCATAATTGATGGTTGGCAGCTAATTATAGGAAATCTAGCCCAATCCTTTAAATAACTACCTATTAAATTTATTTAATAGTAAAATGAAAATAAAGTTTGCATAATAGCAACTTATTTTCATACTCTAAACTTCCATTTACGACTTTTAACTCACTTTTTATTCTTTTACAATTATTTCAAACATTTATGAAGCAGTTTTTCAATCTATTTTTTATCTTTTAAATCTTCAATTAATTACATATTATAATATTTAAGAATATATCTTATATAATTAATTTTTATAATTTAATTGCTACAGTTACCTTTTATTGCTGTATAATAGTAAAAATTTAAACCCGTATAGGATTATTTAATGCATAAGATTTATTTATCTTTATTACTTGCCTCTTTAACTTATGCTCAAAGTGTAAACTTTGATGAAGTTTTAGAACAAACTTTAAAAAATAGTAAAGATTTAAAACAACAAGAACTAAATTTAGACTCATCAAAACTAGATTCAAAAATGATTGACTCTATAAATTATGGGAAACTTTCAATAACAGAAGAAATAAGCAGAACAAATCATGCAGGATATGTTTTTAATTCGAAATTATCTTCAAGGGAAGCTACTTTTAGAGATTTTGGATTTTCACAACAAAATGAGGGAATGGATGTTCAACCCAAAGATTTAAACTATCCAGATGCTAGAAACAACTTTAATACTAAACTAATTTATGAAATTCCTTTATTTACAGGTTTTAAGCTCTCAAATCAAAAAGATATTTTGAGACTTCAAGAAAAAGCAAATGAGATAAAATACAATCTTGACAAAAAAGAGTTAAGTTTAGAAGTTTTAAAAGCTTACAATAGTGCAGTCGTTGCAAAGGATTTTACAAAAGCTTTGGAAAAAGCCAAAGTTGCAATAATGCAAATTTCAAAATCTGCACTTGCTTTTCATAAAGAGGGCTTAACTACTAAAATAGATGTAAACGAAGCAAAAGTTTATGAATTAAATATAAATGCTCAATTAATTGAAGCTAAGAATAATTTTGAATTAGCCTTAGCATATTTAAGATTTTTATCATCAGATGATTCAATAAGTGATGTGGGAACTCTTGAAAATATAAGTTTTGATATACCACAAGAAAATCTGCTTTATACTCAAGCTTTAGAAAATAGAGATGAGATTAAAATACAAGATATTCAAATCAATGCTAGTAAAAAAAATATTGATATTGCAAACTCAGCTTATTATCCTAGCGTTTATTCCCATTTAGAATATGGATTTAATGATGATACCTTAACTTTAAATGATGATAAAGACTACTATATGGCACTTGTGGGAGTAAATCTTACTTTATTTGATGATACAAGAGATATTGAAAAACAAAAAAGTAAAATTGAGTATGCTAAAGCTTCATTAAATAAAGAAAAACTAAAAGATGCCATAAAATTAGAACTAAAAAAGACCACTTTAAATCTTGAAACAAAAGAGAAAATTCTAAAAGAAAAAATGGAAGCTAAAAATCTTGCAAATGAAGTATTAGAACAATCAAAACTTTTATATCAAAATCATCTGATTTCAATGACAACCCTACTTTCACAAGAGGCAAATTATAGAAAACAAGAAGCTTTATTGATTGAAGCTAGATATGAAAAATCTTTAGCACTAGCTAAAATAAATCTTGCTTTAGGAAAAAATATAAATAAGGAAAATAACTAATGATAAAAATACTATTAACAACTATTTTTTGTGTAAATCTATTTGCATCACAACTTGAACTTTCAGGAACTGTAGTTTCTGATAATGAAAAAGTAATCTCAAGTAGAAATATGGGTTTTATAAAAGAGGTTTATGTAAATGAAGGCTCAAAAGTTAAAAAAGGTGATATTTTATATGAAATTGACTCTTCTTCTATTGATTCAAATAAAAAAGAGTTAGAATTAAGTCTTCAAATTCAACAAAATCAACTTCAAAATATAGAACTAAATCACAGCAGATATAAAAGATTACAAGAGCAAGATTTAGTTTCAAAATATGATTTAGAACAAATTGAATTAAACCTACTTAATACAAAAAATATGATAGCAATTACAAAAGCAAAATTAAAAGAGATAAATACTCAATATGATTATCTAAAAATCAAAGCTCCAAATGATGGATTAATTATAAAAAAATCAATAAAAGCAGGTGAAATGGCAATGCCTAGTTTCCCAGCTTTGGTTCTTACTGATTTATCATCTCTTTTAATAAAAGCTGATATTTCTGAAACAAATCTAAATGATGTAAAAATAAATCAAGAAGTTGATATTGAAATTCCTTCACAAAATTTTAAAACAAAAGGTAAAATAGAAGCTATTATTCCAAATACAACAGAAATGACCCACTCTTTTGTAATTAAAATCTCTTTTAATAAAGAAAATTACAATATTTATCCAGGAATGTATTCAAAAATTTCAATGAATATAAAATAGGAAAATAAATGAACAATAATTTAAATAAAGATCTAAATATAGCAGGAAGATTATCTCTTATTTTTATAAATCATCCTTTAACTTTTATTTTGGGTATTTTTATTTTAGCCTTAGGATATATTTCACTAATTGTTATGCCAAGGGAAGAAAATCCTCAAATCAAAGTAAGTGGTGGAGTAGTAATCGTAGCACTTCCAGGAGCAAAGCCTAGCGAAATACAAAAGGTGATAATTGAACCACTTGAAAAGAAAATAAAAGAGATAAAAGGTGTTGAAAATATCTACTCATTTGCAAAAGATTCAGTGGGAATCGTACAAGTTCAATATTTTATAGGACAAGACAAAGAAGAATCTAACCTAAAACTTTATGATCAAGTTATGAGAAATATGGATTTAATGCCCCAAAATGCAATGCAACCCATAATTAAAACAATGGATATAGATACAGATATTCCAATAGCTACAATTGCATTTTATGCAAATAAAATAAATAAACTTAATGATAAAGATGCTATTTCTCAAACTCAACTTTACAATGAAGTAAGTAAGATTACAAAAGAGATAAATAAGATTAAAGATGTAGCTTTAGTAGATTTAAAAGGTGAAAAAAAAGAACAATTTAATGTAATGGTTGATGCAAATAAATTATCAGCTTACAATCTTTCTTTGGGCCAAGTTATGAAACAAATTCAGGCTCTTTCATATAAAACTCCAAATATAACAACAAATACTCAAAACTCTTCTCTTGTAGTTTTTGGAATAAAACAAGCAATTGAAAATGTAAATGATTTGGAAAATCTAATTATCTCTTATAATTTTCAAACTCCTGTTTATCTAAAAGATATAGCAAAAGTAGAAAAATCTTATGAAATCCAAAATAAAAAAGAGGCTTTACTTTATACAAGAGATGTTATTGAAGATTTTGAACAAACCGAACAAATTACACTAACAGCTTCGAAACTAAAAGGAAGTAATTCTGTAACTATAAATAAAGAGATTTTTGCTTATATGGATTCTATAAAAGATGAATTATTAGCTAAAAACATTAGATATATTATCACAAGAGATGATGGATATACAGCAAATAACGCGGTAAATGATCTTGTATCAAATCTTTTTATCTCTATTGTTATTATTGCTATTTTATTAATTTTTACACTTGGATTAAAAGAAGCAATGATTGTGTCTTTAATGGTTCCTATGATTTTATCTTTGACACTTTTTACAGGATTTATTCTTGGGGAAACAATAAATAGAATTACACTTTTTGCTCTTATTGTATCTTTAGGAATGTTAGTGGATGCAGCAATTATTGTAATTGAAAATATTCATAGGCACAAGAAAGAATCACCTAGCATGGATATATCTATTGTTTCAATAAATGCTACAAATGAGATAGGAAATGCTACAAATATAGCAACAATAGCCATTATAATGACTTTTATTCCTATGTTTTTTGTAGGTGGGATGATGGGGCAATTTATGCACCCTCTTCCTGTTTTTGTTCCTATTTCTTTAGCCATGTCACTTTTTGTAGCTTATGCATTTACACCTTATTTAGTTAGAAAATTTTTATAGGATTTTATATGAGATTAGAAAAATTTATTTACAGTATTTTACAAAGTCCTTTTAAATCTTATCTGGTTTATTTTATTACTTTAGTTTTGTTTATTTTAAGTCTTGCTACTTTTCCAACACAAATCATAAAAGCAAAAATGCTTCCAAGTAAGGATTCAGATACTTTTTCTATTTATGTGGATTTAAAAGATGGTTCAAGTATAAATCAAACAAAAGAAGTTACCCAATGTATTGCAGAACATCTTCAAAAAGATAAAAATATTACAAATATATCTGCATTTATTGGTGAAGGTCAACCTCTTGATTTTGCAGCACTTGTGAAACAAAGTGCACTAAAAGACAAAGAATCACAAGCTGAAATGATGGTAAATATTTTAAAACAAGAAGATAGAAATATCACAAGTTACAATCTTGTAAGTCAACTAAGAGACGAAGTTCAAAAGAACTGTTCTTCTTTATATGATGCAAATATAAAATTTATTGAACTTCCAGCTGGTCCTCCTGTTTTAGCTTCAATCGTGACGGAAATTTATGGGGGAAATACTTTTCAAAGTAGAAGAGATTTTGCTTTAAAGATAGCTCAAATACTTAAAAATCAAACAACTTTGGTTGATATTGATATTTTAGCTGACAAAGATTTTGTTATGTATGAACTTGAACTTGATAATTCAAAAGCAATTATGAGCAATGTAGATTTAGAACAAATAAAAAATATACTTTTTTTAGCTTTTGAGGGAATGAAAGTATCAGTTATAAATCAAAGTAATGCTCAAAATCAGATTCCAATTTTCTTAAGACTCAATGATTCAAGATTATTAGAAAACTCAACAGCAGATGATTTAAAAGCAAAACTTCAAACTTTAAAAATTATGAATAAACAAGGTAACATGGTTAGTATCTCTGAATTTGTAAAAATAAAAGAGATTATCAAAGAGCCAACAATTACATCAAAAAATTTAAATTTAATGATAAATGTAATTGCAGAAACAAATAAAGATAGCCAAATTTATCCCCTTTTAAATGCAAGGGATGAGATGCTAAACTCTTTGTCAAAAGATTATATTGTGACAAAAACAAATATGTTAAACCTATCATTTGTGGATAAAAAAACAAAAGAGAAGTTTGATTTAGTATTTGATGGGGAGTTAAAAGTAACCATTGATACTTTTATAGATTTAGGTGGAGCATTTATAATAGCTTTAGTTTTAATCTTCTTTTTAATGGTTATGTATTACAAAAGTTTTGCACTTTCAGGTGGAATTGTATTATCAAGTTTTATTTCAATAATTGGAGTTATTTTTGCCCATGTAATTATGGATCTGTTTACAGCTGATACTTTTTATTTAACAGCCACTTCACTTATAGGATTTATAGGACTTATTGGAATAAACTCAAGAAATTCCACTTTAATTATAGATTTTTCAAAACAACTTATAGTTGAAAAAAATTTGAGTATTAATGAAGCAATTGCAAAAGCCACAGCAACTCGTTCTAAGCCAATTATTCTTACGGTTCTAACCATGGTATTCGCAAGTGCATTAATAGCAAATGACGCAGTATTTGGAGGTCTTGGAGTTGCACTAATTGGTGGAACTTTAATCTCTTATGTTGTTTCTATGTTTTTTGTGCCAGTTATCATAAAAAATCAGTTAAAAAAGATTTTATAATCTTTTTTAACTCTTTTATAAAATCTCAAAAATCGATTTTTTAGAGTATTTCAAAGCATTTTTAACTAAAGTTATATATTTGGTATCACTTGTTTCTTTATTGGTAAAATTACAAAGATATGGATCAAGTTTTTGATTAAACAATGTATAGTTTGAACTTGCATTTGCAAATAAAAATTTTTCCTTTTTATTTGTTTTGATTAAATTAAAAAGAGATAACCACTCTTTATAAAATTTCCCCATCTTAACTGTTTGAATATCATTTGTTAAAAAATTTGTATGTTTAATAACAATACATTTATTAAACTCTAATATTTCAATATCTTTAATTCTAATATTTTGTATATCTTTAAAAGTTTTAAGATATAAAAAAGGCAACATTAAAAAAAGAATATTTAAAAGATTTCTATTATCATTTTTGTTAACTTCAAAATATAATAAATATTTTTTTAAAAATCCTTCCATATCAAATATTACTTCAGGATTTCTCATTTTTGATTTATTACTTATAGCATAATTTATTTTTTTGTAATCTTCTTCGCTAATAAATTTTTCATCAAACAATTTTTGATTTAATTCTTTTAGTCTCTTAGAAAAAATTCTAAATGTTCCATAAGACTTATCATTAATATATTCAACTATAAAATCATAAATATTACTTTTATCTTTTATTATTTTTAATAATTTGTTTTCAAAAATATCTGCTTGACTTTTTGACATCACAATCCTTATATTGTCTCAATAAATTAAAATTTAATTAATTATATAAGTTAATTTCATGTAATAAATACATAAGATTTATATAATTAAAATATTGGCTCTTTAACACCATATTTTTCAAACCACTTTGTTTTCATAATTTCTTCTGTAGATAAATTCCTCAAAAACTCATCTCCTTGATTCTGAAAATACAAATCTGTCCATGTCTTACCCAACCATTTATGTCTTTCTAAAGTCTTAGGTTCCATAGATTTTTCCCAATCATAATAATTACGAATTCTACTAGAACCCAAAGTAGGATATGGTCTTTGCATTATACTCATTTTATATCTCCAAAATTATATTTAGTTAATATTATATAATAATAATGTTAATTTTATATAAAAAATATTTTAATATTTACAAAAGAAAGATAGTGAATTCAATAAAATAAAATATTATTTATTTAATATAAGTTTATTAGTCTAATAGTTTCTTTATCTATTTTTGTATCTCTATTTTTTAATTTTTCTATCAATCTATTTTTTTTCTTTTCATTTAAATTTTGACCAACTTTTATTTTACAAGAGATATTTTGAGCTTTTAATTCAATAATTGCAGTTTTAGATATCATTTTTGTATACATCGCTTTATCAAATGCTATTGGTTCTATGTTCCATCTTCTTGAAACTTTTGCATTAGGGTATTTAAAACTTCAGCTTTTTTGTCATCATCTTCTATAAAACTAACAACACCTTCAAATAAAACTGAAGCAAAAAATTGTGTTGCAGGACAAGTAGCAAGTGTATCACTAAAATATAATGGAATAAAAGAGTATGGTTTAATTACTAAAAAAGAAGCTAATGGATTGTTTTTAATAGCTTCAATTTTTCTTCCTTCTTTTGCTCCATGAAAAAATATAGAATCATCATAAACAACAAAATTTAAAGCTACACAATAAGGTTTATTTTCACTAATAAGACTTAAAGTACCATATTCACACTCTTTTAAAATTTCATTGATACTATTTTCATCTTTAATATTAAATTCATCTCTTCTCATTTTTTATCCTTAATTTTTAGGTTTTCATTTGTATAATATCAATAATCTGAAACTATGAAAAGATGGATTTTTTTAGAATTTTAATGAGGACAGATTTATGTATAAATTTGAAAAAAACACTATTCCACTTTATATTCAACTATATAAACAAATGAAAGAAGATATAAAAACTAATTTATTAGCAGGAACTAAACTTCCTTCAATTAGAAAAATGGTTGATGAATATAATTTAAGTAAAAATACAATTCAATCAGCGTATAACCAGTTATATGCAGAAGGTTATATTGAAAGTAAGGTAAAAAGTGGATATTTTGTTTGTGAAGATATTTATCAAAAGTTTGAAAAAGATACAAATGAAAAATTTGATAAAGAGATTACAAACAAAAATTACAAAATTAATTTTTATCCAGCAAGTTTAAGTAAAAGTTCCTTTCCAAAAAAAATATGGCTTAATCTTTATAGCAAAGTTTTAAAAAGTGATATTCATTATGGAATATATCAAAATAAACAAGGTGATGAAGGATTAAGACAAGAAATACAAAAATATCTATTTTCATCAAGAGCAGTAAATTGCACCAAAGATCAAATAATTATTACAAGTGGTTTTTCAGATTCTATGTTTATTGTGGGAAGTATCTTGAAAACTATTTCAAATAGTTTAGCTATTGAATATCCAGGATATTCTGTTGCTAGAAAAGTTTTTGAATTATTAGATTATGATATAAAAGATATCTCAATAAATTCAAATGGCATAGATATAAATCAATTGGAAAAAACAGCTTGTAAATCTATATATCTAACTCCATCTCACCAATTTCCAACAGGTGTTACAATACCAATTGCAAATAGAATAAAATTAATACATTGGGCAAAAAAAAATGACTCATTTATTATTGAAGATGATTATGATAGTGAACTAAGTTATTATAATAGACCCATTCCTGCTATGCAAGGCTTAGAAAATAGTGATAGAGTAGTTTATGTTGGAACTTTTTCAAAAGCTCTCTCACCAGCTCTAAGAGTTGCTTATATTGTTTTGCCTACAAAACTACTTCCTATTTATAAATCAGCTTTTGATTTTTCATTTTCTGGTGTACCTATTGATCTTCAAAAAACATTAGAACTTTTTTTAAAAGATGGATATTGGGAAAAACATTTAAGAAAAATACGGAATTCAAATAAGAAAAAACATGAGATGATGAAAAATAGCTTACTTTATTATTTAAAAGATGAAATAAAAATATTAAGAGAAGGAAGTGGCTTAAATTTTTTAATAAAACCTCTTATAAATATTGATTTAAATAAATTAGAAGAAATAGCTGAAAAAAAAGATGTAAAAATCTATTTTAAAGAATATTTTGAAATAAAAAAAGTCTTAGCTTTAGGTTTTGGTGCTTTTGAAGAAAATGAAATAGAAAATGCAATAAAAATCTTTAGAGAAATTTGGCAAGAGGCCAAAAGTTCTAAATAAAATTTAAACTTTTGTAACCCAAACCCCAACACTAAGTGTTGAATCAGAAATTCCTGAGTATGAACCTGAAATGGGAGGAACATTATCCGGTAACCTTGAAACTGCAACTGCAATATGATCTTTTCCAACAATATCGCCAGTGGTTGGATCAAAACCTTTCCAACCACCACCAGGAAGATAAACCTCTGCCCAAGCATGGGTTGAACCAGCTTGATCAGACATCAAAGGCGCATAAAGATAACCACTTACAAATCTTGTTGCTAAACCTAAACATTTAACTACTTCCATAAATAAAAAAGCAAAATCTCTACATGAACCAGAACCATAAGTTAGAGTTTGTTTTGCTGTTTGAACCCCCGCTTCTTCTCTTACTTTATAGGTAAAGTTTTTAAATATATAAGTTGTTAATTTTTGTAAAAGAGTATAAGTTTGAATCTTTTCACCATACTTATAAACATTACCTATCCAATTATTTAAAAGTATTCTGCTTTCTTCATTTGGTAAAACCATATAAGATGAAAGAATAAAATTATCATTTGGTAAATATTTAAAAGGATAATTTATTGCATAATCAGCAACTATAAAATCAAGTGGTGATTCATTATACTGTTGAATAAGAACTTCACTTTCAATAAAAAGTTGTTGAGTTGGCGTATCAAATGTAGCAATTGCCACAGAATTATCTTCAACATCTAAATGCCATAGAATTTTAGCCTTAGGAGTAATATTTAATGTAAATGACTCAATACGAAGTTCATGGTTTTCTCTTGGTCTTAAAAGCAAATTATGAGTTCCTAAATTTACATTATCTGAATAATTATAGTAAGTTCTATGAATTATTTTAAAGCGTTCCATAATTTATCCTTGGTTTATATTTCGTTTAATTTTTTAACTTTTACTTTTTGAGAGCTTGGAAATAGTGTTGAGCCAAACTGAGTATAAACAGCCACATCAGCTGCATCTCTACCATGTGCAATAACAACATAACCCTCTTTATTTAAATCTTGCGTTGCATCAAATCTATACCAACCATCACCAATATAAACTTCAAACCAAGCATGTAAATCCATAGGTTCTAATTCATATAAATATCCAACAACAATACGAGAAGGAATACTTATACTTCTACATAATGCAATTGCTAAATGAGCTAAATCTCTACATACACCATATTTTCTGTTATTTACTTCAATGGCTGTTACTTGAGTATCACTACTATTATTTTCAAAACTAATATTTGTTCGTATCCAATTAGTTATTGCTAATACTTGTTCATATCCTAATGGTAAACCTTGGGTAATTTGTGTTGCCATTTGATTGAACCAATCAGATTCACAATAACGACTAGGAAGCAGATATAAAAGAACATCGTGGGGTAAATTATGAATATCAACAAATTCTTTGCCAAAAGCATTATTTGAATTATCTTTTATCATAACTTTTGTGTCACATTGTATTTTGAATTTTCCAGGAGGTGCTACTAATCTTTGATAGAAATTACCATAAATATCTTGAAATTGATTAACTTCAACATTTGGTTTTATTTGAAACTCTTCTAGTGATATAAACTGATTTAAGTTGTTTTGAGGTCTTAACATAAATAGAAATGGAGTAAATTCAGAAATATCGAATTTAAAAGTGCAACTAGTGTACAACCACATGAATTAATCCTTTGAGATAATATTCATACATTGTACACTAATTAAAAATATTTAAGTAAAAAGAAGCTTATAAAAAGTAATTAATTATAAATCAATAACCATTGCAATTTCGTCACAAATGGGGAAATGCTTACATCTAATACAATCTGCCCAGATTTTATGTTCAGGAATTTCTTCTTTTGAAATCACTCTAAAGCCACAACTTTCAAAAAATCCTTGTTCATAAGTTAAAGATAAAAGTTGTTGTATTCCATACTCTTTTGCCTCTTTTATACAAGCATCTACAAGTTTTCGACCTAATTTTAGACCTCTAAACTCTTTTGCCACAACTAAACTTCGTACTTCTGCTAGTCTTGGAGAGTGAATATGTGTTGCTGTAAATCCAGCCATTTTCCCATCTACTTCAACAACAGTATATGAACGAATTGTAGTTGCCATTTCATCTTCTGTTCTTAAAAGAATTTTTCCACTTGCAACTTCTTCTCTAACAATATCTTGCATTTTTGTAATATCAGCCACGGTTGGCTTATAAAATCTAATGTCCAAATAAGTATCCTGTAATTTTATTTTGTAAATCTATCATACCCTTTTTTTTCAAATTTGAAATAAAAATTCCTTCAGGGTATTCTCTTTTTAATTTTGCTAAATCATTCATTTTTAATTTATCTATTTTTGTAAATGCTTGAATGATAATTTGATCGCCTCTTTTTATAGTTCTTAAAAATTCATCCACATTTTTATCAATATCAAGTAAAGGATGTCTTGAATCAATCAAATGCACAAATATTTGTAAACATTGTCTTTGTTCCAAATAAGCTGTTAGATTTCTATTCCATTCAGCTTTTATACTTTTAGAAACTTTTGCATAACCAAATCCAGGTAAATCCACAAATCTTGCATATAAATATGGCAACTCTTCATTATCAGTTTTGAAATTAATTTCAAAATAATTTATAAGTTGTGTTTTACCAGGAGTTGAAGAAGATTTTGCTAAACCTTTTCTATTCGTCAAAGTATTAAGTAATGATGACTTTCCTACATTTGATCTTCCTAAAAATGCAACTTCAGCTCTATCTGGACTTGGAGAATCCATAATTCCTTGAGCAGATTGTAAAAATTTAGCTTCAGTTATTCTCATTATTGTTTTCCTTTATCTTGTCCACGCTCTACATTTATCATAAATTTAACAGGTTTATTTTCACTACCTTTAACTCTAGCTTCACCTGTTAATTGATTTACATAAATTGTATCTCCGTAAACTTTTCTATCATCATTTTTTTCTTGTAAAAAACCATTACCTAAAATTGTATATTCTTCTTTTTGAGGAGAATATATTACTTTATCTCCATTACCAATATAGTGTTTATCAGCTGTTACTATTTCAAAATCTGCATTACCTGTTGCAACATATTTTAAAGGAATTTTTGTATTATCTTTAGTTGTTGCAAAAAAAACATCTACCCTATTTGCATTTAATCTGTCATCTCCCATTTTTATCTTTACATTTCCAGTAAAAATAGAGATTCCCTTTTTATCGTCGGCTTGAAAATCTTGTGCATCTATCATCAAAGTTTCACTTTGAGCTAATAAAAGTGTAGAACAAAGTAAAGAGCCTATTAAATATTTCATTTTTTTCCTTTTTTAATTTTTAGTAACATCAATTTCGAAATGTGTATTTTTTGCATTTATAAAATCATTATTTATATCTAAATAGATTGTATCACCTTTTACAAAATGATTATTGTATATAGCATCAAATGGTTTTGTATTTGTAGCAATTTTTTTTATATCATCATAAAAAAGCTCATCAGTATTTAACTTAATAAAATTATCCCTAGTATATTTTACATTATTTGTTAAAATATAATTATCGCCTTTTTTTACTATCAAATCTGCTTTTAATTTCTCATTTTTAAAATCTTTTGTTTTATCTTGATTTTTTAGAGTAATATCTGCATTATACATTTCATCTCTATTCTCATATTTTATTGCATGTGTAGCAATTACAATTCTATTTAAACTATTATCATTTAATGTATACATTTTAGGTGACTCAAAAATAACTTGAGGAATATCTTTATCAAGTATATTTTTTTTTGCATTTTCAACAGGAATAAAATAACTACCTAATGATATAAATAAAAGTATGAAAATAAAAAGTTTTATAGCCATGCGTTTAAGAACTCCTCTTCAAGTCCATCTTCTTTAAAAATATATTCTAACATTTCTCTTACTGCTCCATCACCACCTCTATTTTGACAAATAACATTTACAAAATCTTTTAAATAGTGTGTTCCATTTGCAGGTGTGAATGAAAGTCCTACTTTTTTTAACATATTATAATCATTTAAATCATCACCAATGGCAGCAACTTGACTCCATGATAAATTTTCTTCTTTTAATATTTGTTCTAAAACTTCTTGTTTATTTTTTATTCCTTGATGAAGATGAGTAACATTTAACTCTTTTGCTCTTCTTTCTACAACTAAAGAACTTCGTCCAGTAATAATTGCAGCTTTTTTACCAAATTTTTTTGTCCAAACGGCAATTGCTAAACCATCAGCAACATCAAAAGATTTAGTCTCTTCTCCACTATTTGAATAAGTAATTTTTCCGTCTGTTAAGGTACCATCAACATCTAAAACAATTAGTTCAATCATAAAATACCTTTTGTACTAGGAATTCCTAATCTCTCATTTTTAACTAAGGCTCGTCTAAGGGCAACTGCAAAAGCTTTAAATGAAGCTTCTAAAATATGATGTTTATTTCTTCCTCTATCTTGTATAATATGCACAGTTAATCCAGCATTTCCTGAAACTGCATGGAAAAACTCTTCAACTAATTCAACATCAAAATCGCCAACTTTTCCACTTACATTTACTTCATAAACCAAATAAGGTCTATTTGATAAATCTAAAGCACATGTAGTTGCTGCTTCATCCATAACAACAGTTGCATTTCCATATCTCTCAACTGCTTGTATTGGAAAAATTGCTTTCTTTAAAGCTTGTCCTAAAACAATTCCACAATCTTCAACCGTATGGTGAGCATCAATGTGTAAATCACCATCACAAGTTAAATCAATATCAATTCCACTATGTTTTGATAAAGCTTCTAACATATGATCAAAAAATCCAACACCAGTTTTTATATTTGATTTTCCAGACCCATTTATATCTATTTTACAGTTGATATCTGTTTCTTTTGTTTTTCTATTTATTTCTACCATCTTTTTTCCTAATTACTAATTATTAGAACATTACCTAAAGCATTTGCATCTTTAAATCTTTTTGCAGCATCGGCATTATTAAACCCACCGATTAAAACTTTATATAAAACTTTCCCATTTGAGAAAACTTTTTTTACATCAACTTTATTATTAGAAAATTTTCTTTGATATTCATTTTTTGTTTTTACTGCACCATTTTCTAAACCAAAAGCACCAACTTGAATACTATATTTGCCAATAGGTAAAGCTTTGTTATTAGTATTTGATGTAGATTTAGCTACATTTTTATTACTATTTGCATTTACAATAGGTTTACCTACTTTATTATTTACAGCTGTAGCAACTGGTGTTTTTGTTGATATAATTGAATCTTCTTTTATTGCTAAAGGTTCAAGGGCAACAACATTTTCTTTTTTCCCTATAAGAGTTGGGTCATTTTTTGGCAACTGTGCATAGGGTGCATCTTTATTCTCAATTTCGCCATTATATCCTAAAACAGTGATTTTTACTTTTGCTGTTCCTTTTCTTACCATATCAATTTCATTTGCTGCTTTATTAGATAAGTCAATGATTCGGCCTCTAACAAAAGGACCTCTATCGTTAATTCTTACAATTATTGATTTTCCATTTTCTAAATTGTCAACTCTTACAACTGTATTCATAGGTAAAGTTTTATGAGCAGCTGTCATATCATACATATCGTAAATTTCACCATTTGAAGTCTTTTTTGAGTGAAAATCAGGACCATACCAAGAAGCTGTACCTTCAAAATCATCTCCAATATTTGCAATAAAAGGATAATATTTTATACCAAATACACTATAAGGTCGCATAGTATATTTATGCATTTCTAATGAGTTGTTTATCTTTGAATTTTTTGTATCTTTATAAAATTTATTATAATCTACACTAGAAGATTTTTGTGAACATCCTGTAAAAAGAAAAACACTTAATAATAAACTTAAGAATAAACTACTTTTTAAACTATTACCTATAAATTTCAATTTTTTCTCCTATATTTATTAAATTAGATTTTTTATTATTATCTGTTTTTAATTTTTTAATATTAACTTTATATTTTTTAGCAATTGATTCTAATGAATCACCTTTTCTTACATTATAAATAATTGGCTTAATATTATTTTTAATATTCTTATTATTTTTATTTTCTATTACTTTAGTATCTTTTTTAGTAACTTTTTTTATCTCTTTAATATTATCTTTTACTGGTTTTATAGTAATTATTTTTTGATTATAGATTTCTAATTTACTTAAAGGAATATAAATATTATAAAGTTTTGAATCTGTAGGAAGTACTTGCTTTTTAATATGTTTATTAAAACTTTTAAATTCATTATAATTCATATTAATTGCAGCTGCAACAGATTTTAATTGTAAGCCTTTATGTACTTTAACTTTTACTAATTTATATTTACTTTTATTATCAATACTTTTAAATAAATCTCTATTTGCAATCATAGAAAATGCTATCAACTTTTTCAAATAAAGAATGCTTGATTCAGGTAAATACTTATTCTTTAGATTATTATCTACTAAATATTCAAAGCTGTAAAATGACTTGTAATTATTGTAAATATCATATAAATTACTTAATCCTCTTTTATTTACCGCATAATCATCAAATATTTTTTGATAATTTTTGATATTTTGCTTATCTCTAAAATTAGGATTCAATTCTAAATATCTATCAAGAGATGATCTTGCAACTCCTTCTATAACATTGCCTTCTCCACAATTATAAGCTAAAATGGCTAAGTACCACTTATGCAATTTTTTATAATATCTTTTCATGTAAGAACTAGCAGCATCAGTAGATTTAATTAAATCAAGTCTTTCATCAATAAATTCATCATTTCTTAATTTTAAATTTTTTGCAGTTAAAGGCATAATTTGCCATAAACCAGCTGGACTATTTTTACTTCTTTCTTGATTTGAAAAACTAGATTCTAACATAGGAATAAAGAATACTGTATCTGGAAGATTTTCACTTTCAACTTCGCTTCTTACTATTTGTGCATTTAAAGTTGATTTTTTTAGAATATTATTGTAATAAGTTATATTTTGATTTGATGAATATTCTTCATATGTATCTTGCAAAGATTTATTTGATAAAAATGAAGCTTCAATATCTAGGTCTTTTAAAATTTTTAGATCTATTTCATTTGAAACATTTGCAAAAAGTGTATTTGTTAAAATAAGTATTGTAAAAAAAAATTTATTCAAAAAGTCCTCTTCTTTTGATATAGCAAAGATTATATCTAAGAAAGACTAGAAAACTCTTTAAATAATTTTTTCGCATTATTTGTAGTTAAACTTTGAATCTCGCCATCACTTAAGTCAAGTAGTTCTGACATTTTACTAGAAACAAAAACTGTATAATAAGGTTCGTTTCTTTCACCCCTATGAGGATGAGGAGTAAGATAAGGAGCATCCGTTTCTATTAATAATTTCTCTTTTGGAATTTTAGGAAGTATTTCTACTAATTTTTTTGCATTTTTAAAAGTTAAAACTCCACCTATTCCAAAATAAAAATTATGTTGCGCTAAAGGAAGTAAATGTTCACTTGCATTAAAACAGTGTAAAACTCCACCAACCTCTTTAGCGTTATAATCAATCAAGATTTGTCTTGAATCATTTGAAGCTTCACGAATATGTACAATCAAAGGTTTTTTAACTTTTTTTGCAAATTCAATTTGTGCTATAAAAACCTCTTTTTGTTTTTTTATATTTTCTTGTTTTTCAACTTCGTCTTCAGGAAGTCTAAAATAATCTAAACCACATTCACCAATGGCAATACATTTTGGATGATTAACATATTTTTCCATAGTTGCTTCATCAAATTTATCTATATCGTAAGGATGAATTCCAACTGCAAAATAAACTTCATCATATTTTTCAGCTAATTTTATAGCTTGAGGTAAATCATCAAAATCAGCGCCAGGAATTAAAAAACCTTTTACATTATGATTTAATGCATTTTGAATAACTTTATCAATGTCTTCGTAATATTGTTTGTTGTCTAAATGACAATGTGTATCAATAATTATGATAACAACCTTTTATTTACTAAATTAATAATATTATTAATTTGTGAAATATCAGCATGTTTAATCCAAGCATCTATTCCAAAGTTTTTAAAAGCTTCATAATCACTATCATCATCAATAATAGCAATAGAAACAAACTTATCTTTACAAACTTTACCTTTATTTTCCTCAAATTCAAAAATTGAATCAATATCAATAATTACAATATCAGCATCTTTTGCTTCACCTGTTGTATGAAAATATTCAACGTTAAATTCAGGGTTAAATAAAGACTCATCAACTTGACAAAATGTTACAATATTCATAATAGTACTCCATGTTTTTTAATAAAAATTATTCTAGCTAAAAGATTATTAATTTATATAACTTATAAAATATATCTTGCTGTATCGATATTATCAACAATATCATCTAATTTACTAGCAACTAATTCTTTTGTCACTATTACTTTTTCACCTTTTCTTTCATCTGCATCAAAAGATATATCTTCAATAACCTTTTCAATAACAGTATGAAGTCTTCTAGCACCTATATCTTCAGTTTTTTCATTTGCAGTAACTGAATATTTTGCAAATGCTCTTATTGCTTCATCATCAAACTCTAATTCTACTTCTTCTACAGCTAAAAGTGCTTTATATTGTTGTAAAAGTGAGTTTTTAGTATTTGTTAATATTTTATATAAAGCTTCTTCATCAAGAGATTCTAATTCAACTCTTAAAGGAAATCTTCCTTGAAGCTCAGGTATTAAATCACTTGGTTTTGAAACATGAAAAGCACCAGCTGCAATAAATAAAATATGATCAGTTTTTAATTGACCAAATTTTGTTTGAACGCTACTTCCCTCAACAATTGGAAGTAAATCTCTTTGAACACCCTCTTTTGATGGATCTTGACCTTGATTCTTTTTACCTGATGCAATTTTATCAATCTCATCTAAAAATATAATTCCACCATTTTCACATCTTTTAAGTGCTTCAATTTTTATTGCTTCTTGGTCAAGTAATCCTTCACTACAAATTCCTCTTAGTAAGATTTTTGCATCGTGAATTGTCACTTCTTTTTTGATAGTTTCTTTATTTAGCCCACCTAACATTTTATTTAGGCTTTCTTGCATTGAACTCATATCAAAAGGCATTGAAGAATCTAAAATTTCAATATGCGCTTTTTTGGGAACTTCTATTTCTATTTTTTTATCATCTAAAGAACCATCAAGAAGTTTTTTTTCCATAGTATTAAAAGTTTTAATAAAAGATTCTTTTGCACTTTCACTAGCTGTTTCAGGAAGTGGTGGTACTAATTTTTCAATAATTTTTTTATTTACTTCATCATCTATTTTATCTTTTATCTTATCTTCAAACTCACGAGTTACTAAATTTATACCCTCATAAACTAAATCTCTAATCATAGATTCAACATCTCGACCTACAAATCCAACTTCAGTATATTTACTAGCTTCAACTTTTACAAAAGGTAATCCCATCATTTTTGCAAGTCTTCTTGCAATTTCAGTTTTTCCAACTCCTGTATTTCCAATCATCAAAATATTTTTTGGCATTATCTCTTCTTGGAATGCAGGATCAACTTTCATTCTTCTGTATCTATTTCTAAGAGCTAAGGCAATAGTTTTTTTTGCATTATTTTGCCCAATAATATAATCATCTAAGTATGCAACTATTTGTTTTGGTGTCATATCCATAGTTGTTTAATCCTCTATTTTTAATATTTTAATGTTTTGATTTGTATAAATGCAAAGTTCACCTGCAATCATTAAAGATTCTCTAACTAATTCTTCTTCATCTAAAGTTGAATGCTTTGCAAGGGCTCGTGCTGCAGAAATAGCAAAATTTCCACCACTTCCAATAGATGCAATTGCGCCATCTTCTGGTTCAACAACATCTCCAGTTCCACTTAATATAAAAATCTTCTCTTTATTTAAAACAATCATCATAGCCTCTAATCTTCTTAAAACTTTGTCTTTTCTCCACTCTTTAGAAAAAGCGATTACTGATTTTAGTAAATCACCTTTACAAGCATTTAAATGTTCTTCAAACATATCAAAAAGATTAAAAGCATCAGCTGTACTTCCTGCAAATCCTGCAAGAATCTGATCTTTATAAAGTGTTCTTATTTTTGTTGCATTTCCTTTTAAAACAGTATTTCCAAAAGTAACTTGACCGTCACCTCCAATTACTGCTTTATTAGCTCCTCTATATGCAAGTATGGTTGTAGCATCAAACATATAATTATTCTCCGATTATGTCAACTTTTAAAGTTGCATGAATTGAGTGTCCTAATTTACAATCTAATTCGTAAATCCCAACAGACTTAATTTTTTTATCTAATGATATATTTTTTTTATCTAACATAATAGAAAATTGATTTTCTAATGATTCCGAAATTTCTTTATTTGTAACTGAACCAATTAATTGTCCATTTGCACCAACTTTATGTTTTATTGAAAGTTTAGTTGCATTTAATTTTTCTGCTAATTCTTTTGCAGCTGCAATTTCTTTTGCTTCATTTTCAGCTAATTTTTTTTGTTCTGCTTTGTATCTATTTAATACTTCAGTTGTTGCATGTAAAGCTAAACCTTTTCCAATTAAAAAGTTTTTTCCATATCCATCGGCTACTTCTTTTAGTTCACCTGCTTTTCCTAAAGTTTTTACATCTTTGATTAATAATACTTTCACAATAACTCCATTCAATTTTTAATTAATTTTATTTTACTATATTTTTTTTAAACCATTATAAAGAGATTTTATCCATTAACTTATGATTGATTAAGATTTAATTTTATCTTTCTTTTTTTTACATAATTGTTTAATCCAATATGATTATTATAACCCAAAAGCTTAGAAATTTTTCTAACTGATAATCCTACTCCTAAAAGCTCTTCAATTTTATCTCTTTGTAAATCAAACTTAGATTTTTGAATTGTACCTTTTGGTTTTCCTAAAGACATACCATTTAGTTTTTTTGCAGTTAGAGCCTCTTTTGTTCTTAAACTCATTAACTCTTTTTCTAAACCAATAGTCATTGAGATAACTCCTAAAATCATTTGAGTTAACATATCTTTATCATCTATTAAATCTAAACTCTCTTCAATAACAATAATTCTAATTTTATTTGATAATAGAAATTTTACTATTTCTAAAATAGTCTCAATTGTTCGTCCAAAAACATTTAGATTTGAAACAATAATTGTTGAATTCATTTCACAATTTTGTAGAAGTTCTAATATATTCTTTTCTTCATTTGGAGTGTTAATATTTATCTCAATATTCTTAAAATTTGTGATGTTGTTTTTCTGTAAATAATTATCTATAGATTCTCTTTGTTTTAATGTGTATTTCTGATTATTCTCATTATTTCTGATATAAATAAAAACTTTTGACATATAAAATCCTTTTACATTAAGTATACTATATAATATAATTTTAAACATAATGTTTAATTTAATACATATATTATTTATACAATATGTTAACATTTTGTATATTAAATTAAACTTATAGATTAGGATAAAAAGCTTGAATTAAAAGGTAATTGAATTAAAAGTTTTTTTTTGCTATTATCATTCTACATATACTAAAACTAAAGGTTTTTCTTGAAAATAACTGTTGCTATTTCGGGAGCCAGTGGCTCAAATCTTGGTGTTAATTTTGTAAAAAAATTACCTAAAGAGATTGAAGTTTTTGTTATATTTTCTAAAAGTGCTAAAACTGCTTTAAAACTTGAAAATAAACTCTCTACAAAAGAGATATTTAATGATTATCCCAATGTAACTATTTTCAAAGACTCTAATATCGGGGCAAGTGTTGCATCTGGTTCATTTAAGGTCGATAAAATGATTATTCTTCCTTGTTCAATGAATACTTTAGCCAAGTGTGCTGTAGGAATTTCAGATTCACTTATAACTAGGGCTTTTACAGTTATGTTAAAAGAAAAAAGAGATATTATAGTTGCACCAAGAGAGATGCCACTTAATAGCATCGCATTGAAAAATATGCTGGAATTATCAAAATTAGGAGTTATTATTGCACCTCCAATTTTAGGCTACTACAGTGCTCAACAAAATTTAGAAGATATGGAAAAATTTTTAATAGGTAAATGGTTTGATTTACTAAAAATTGATAATAATTTATATAAAAGATGGGAATAAATATGCCAAATACGAATATTAATTCATATAGAAAAGCCATTTATAGTGGAACTTTTGACCCAATTACAAATGGTCATCTAGATATTATAAAACGCGCAGCTAATATTTTTGATGAAGTTGTAATCGCAGTTGCAAAAAGTGAATTAAAAAAGCCTATGTTCAGCCATGAAGAGAGGGTTTTATTTGCAAAAGCAGCTACTGAAGATATAGAAGGTGTTACAGTTTTAGGATTTGATACTCTACTTGTTGATCTTGCAATTGATTTGAAAATAAATACCATTATTAGAGGGCTTAGAGCTGTATCTGATTTTGAATTTGAATTACAAATGGGTTATGCAAACTCTTCAATAAATAAAAAAATTGAAACTCTATATCTTATGCCAACATTAGAAAATGCTTTTGTAAGTTCTACAATAGTAAGAGAAATCATAAGATTTAATGGAAAATTTCAACATCTAATCCCTGAAAAAGTTTTAAAATGTATGTAGTAATTGAGGGAATAGATACAGCTGGAAAATCTACACAATTGGAACTTCTAAAAAAGAAACTACCTACTGCAATTTTTACAAAAGAACCAGGAGGAACTCCACTTGGTATCAAATTAAGAGCAATGGCACTTAATGGTGAAGCTAAATCAAAAATTGCTGAAATGTTTCTTTTTATGGCCGATAGAGCTGAACATATTGAAGAAGTAATAAAGAAGTATAAGAATGATACAATAATATCAGATAGATCGATGTTATCGGGAATTGCTTATGCTTCAACATTAAGTATTGATGAACTAATTAATTTAAATTTAATTGCTACAAATAATACTTTACCAACTCATGTAATTTTACTTGAATTAGCACCTGATGAACTAAAATTTAGGTTATCACAAAAAGAAAATGATTCAATAGAATTAAGAGGAATTGATTATTTAATAAATATTCAAAATAGAATGAAAGAGACAATCAAAAGATTAAATTTAAATCATATTATTATTGATGCAAGTTTAAAAATAGAAGAAATAGAAAAGGAAATTGAGGATTTTATAAATGACTAATAAAACAGTACAAAGTTTAAGAGGAATGAAAGACATAGTAAATGAAGAGAGTTCTTTATTTACTTACTTTATTGAAAATGCATCAAATATAGCTAAAAACTATGGCTTTTCGTATATAGAAACACCCCTATTAGAAGAAACAGCTTTATTTAAAAGATCTGTTGGCGAGAGTTCTGATATTGTAAATAAAGAGATGTATCAATTTATTGATAAAGGTGAAAATGATGTATGTTTAAGACCAGAAGGAACAGCTGGAGTTGTAAGACATTTTGTTGAAAAGAAACTTGATCGTGCAGGTGGAAACTATAAATGGTATTATTATGGTCCTATGTTTAGATATGAAAGACCTCAAAAAGGAAGACTTAGAGAGTTTCACCAATTTGGTTGTGAAGTTTTTGGTATTGATTCTGTATTTGAAGATGCAAATATTATCATTATGTTAAAAGAAATTCTTGATTTCTTTGGTATTGGGTTTACATTAAAATTAAATTCTCTTGGTTGTAATGACTGCATGCCTCCGTATAAAGAAAACCTAGTTAAACACTTAACAACTTTTAAAGAAGAACTCTGTGAAGACTGCAATAGAAGGATTCTTACAAATCCAATTAGAGTTTTAGATTGTAAAAATGAAAAATGTCAATTACTATTATACAATGCTCCAAAAATCACAACAAGTTTATGTAAATCTTGCGATACAGATTTTGAAAAACTAAAAGAGATATTAGACTTTAACAATATCAAATATGAAATAGATTCAAATCTAGTTAGAGGTTTAGATTATTATAATAAAACTGCATTTGAATTTGTAAGTAATGAAATTGGTGCTCAAAGTGCAATAGCAGGTGGTGGAAGATATGATAGATTAGTTGAGTTTTTAGGTGGGAAGTCTACAAGTGGAATTGGATTTGCAATAGGAATTGAAAGATTATTAGAACTTATAAAGATGCCACAATGTAATCAAGATGTGATATACATTGGTGCTTTAGATGAAGCATCTTTAAATACAGTAATAAAAGTTGCAAATCAAAAGAGAAAAACAACAAAAACTTTAGTAGAATACGCGCCAAGAAGTTTTGGAAAGCATTTTGGAATTGCTGAAAAACTAGGTGCAAATTTAGTTGCATTAATTGGTGAAAATGAGCTAAAAAATGGAACTATCTATATAAAAGATTTAAAAACAAAAGAAGAAAAAAATTTAAAATTAGAGGATTTTTAAAAGTGGGTAATTACGGTATTGACATCTGGAGTGATGATAATTTTATAATTGAAGATGGACTTGCAAAAATAAACTATAACTGCAAACCATCACTGATTTCTATAGTTAAAGATATAAGAAAACAAGATTTTAAAGGTCCTTTACTTTTAAGGTTTCCACATATAACAGAAAAGCAAATAAATACACTATACAATACATTTAATGCAAGTATTAAAGAATATGATTATAAGGGAACATTTAATGCAGTTTTTCCTTTAAAAGTAAATCAACTTCCTAACTTTATTCATCCACTTATTACTGAAGGAAAAAACTTTAATTATGGATTAGAGGCTGGAAGTAAAGCAGAGCTTGTGATTGCAATGACTTACAACAATGTTGGTTCTCCAATAACTGTCAATGGATTCAAAGATAAAGAGATGATTCACTTAGGTTTTATTGCAAAAAGCATGGGTCATAATATCACAATAATTATCGAAGGCTTAAATGAACTGGAAATAATTATAGAGGTTTTAAATGAAACCAAAATGGACTGTCCTAATATAGGGTTAAGAGTTAGACTACATAGTGGTGGAAGTGGTCTATGGGCGAAAAGTGGAGGTATTAATTCTAAATTTGGATTGACATCTACTGAGATTCTTGAAGCCTATGAATTAATGGAAGATAATAACCTAGTTAAGCATTTAACAATGATTCATTTCCATATTGGTTCTGCAATGAATTCTATTAAACCTTTAAAGAAAGCTTTAAGAGAATCTGGACATATTTATGCTGAACTTAAAAACTTAGGTGCAGCAAATTTAAACTCAATTAATATTGGTGGTGGATTAGCTGTTGAATATAATGCATATGAGAGAACTAGATTTTACTCTTTAAGTGAGTTTTCAAATGATGTTATATTTACACTAAAAGATATTGCAAAACAAAAAGGTGTTGATGAACCAAATATTTTCACAGAATCAGGAAGATTTATTTCAGCTGCTTCTACTGTACTAATCGCACCAGTACTTGAACTATTTTCTGCTGAATATGATTTTGACCATTTAAAACTTAAACCTAATAATCCACCTTTAATTCAAGAGTTAAATGATTTATATAGAGATATGTCAAAAAAAACTGCCTATGAATATATGCATGATAGTATTGACCATATGGAATCTTTATTAACTCTATTTGATTTAGGATATATTGATTTACAAGATAGATCAAATGCTGAAATTTTAACTCACCAAGTTATTAAAAAAGCTATCTCTTTACTTGAAATTGATGATTATGAAGAGTTAAAAAAACTTGATGAAAATATTCAAGAAAAATATTTATTAAATTTCTCTTTATTCCAATCACTTCCTGATTATTGGGGAATTGATCAAGAATTCCCAATTATGCCAATAACACATCTTGATAAAAAACCAACAAGAAGTGCATCTTTATGGGATATTACTTGTGATAGTGATGGAGAATTACCATTTGATATTAAAAAACCTTTATATTTACATGATGTAAATTTAAATAAAGAAGATTATTTTATAGGTTTCTTTAATGTTGGAGCTTATCAAGATACTTTAGGAATGAAACATAACTTATTTTCTCATCCAACAGAAGTAAATGTTGTATTTAAAGATAATAAAGTTGTTTTAGAAAAGATTTTAGAATCTCAAAAAATTATAGATATATTAGAAGATATCGATTATGATACTGATAATATAAAAGCTATTTTAAGAAAAAATTTAAGTGACCATAATTATAAAGATATGGAAAAATATCTAAATGAAAATAGTTATTTAAAAACAAGTTGGAGTTATCGTGAGTAATGAAGAGAAAGAAATTCAAGAAAAAATATCATTTTGGGCACAATTAAAAGAGGATTTTTATGTTCCTCGAAATAATGACCCTGCACTAGATAATAATTTAGAATTATTTTTTAACTATCCAGGTGTTTGGGCAATTATAAATTATAGAATTGCAAATAAACTTTACTATAAAGGTTGGAAAAAATTATCGAGAGTAATAAGTGGAATATCTAGTTTTTTAACAAAAACAGATATTCACCCAGCTTGTACAATAGGTAGAAGAGTTTTTATTGACCACGCTATTGGTGTTGTAATTGGAGCTACTGCTATTGTTGAGGATGATGTTTTAATTTATCAAGGAGTAACTCTTGGTGGAGTTAGTTTAAATAAAGGGAAAAGACACCCAACAATAAAATCTAATACTGTAATTGGAAGTGGAGCAAAAGTTTTAGGAAATATTACAATTGGAATGAACTCTAAAATTGGAGCAAACTCTGTTGTTGTATGTGATGTTCCTGATAATTCAACTGCTGTTGGGGTTCCTGCAAAAATCATTAAAAGAGATAATAAAATCTGCAAAATGGAACATGGTGATTTACCAGATATCAATAAAGAGATGTTCAAATACCTACTTGATAGAATTCATTTAGTAGAAGTTGCCTTAAAAGAAGAAGATGGTATAGATTTAAGCCAAAAAGATGAAAAATTAGAAAATGATTATAATAATTTCATTGAAGCAATGAACTCAATTAAAAAGAATTAATTTTGAATTTAGAACTTGCAGTATTTGGGATAATTACTGGATTTTCATCTGGTTTTTTTGGTATTGGGGGAGGAACTATATTAGTTCCTATGCTTTTAATGCTTGGTTATGTTATGAAAGAAGCCGTTGCTATATCAATTATGCAAATGGTTTTTTCTTCTATTTATGGCTCTTTTTTAAATGCAAAAAAAGCTAAAGATGTTTTAAAAGATGGAGTAATCTTAGGAATTGGTGGTTCAATTGGTGGAATAATAAGTGGGTCTATCGTACCTAATTTATCAAATGAATTTTTACAATATCTATTTATTGCAATTTTAATCTTTTCAATTATCAAAATTTTTTATTCTCCAGCTATTCATGCTGATAAAAAAGAATCAAAAAGTACATTGACTTTACTTTTAATTGGTGCAGGAATAGGTATTCTTGCCATGAGTATTGGAGTTGGTGGCTCTATTTTATTAACACCAATATTAGTTGGTTATTTAAAATATGATTTAAAAGCAGCAACCGCTTTGGGATTATTTTTTGTAATCTTTTCTTCAATTGCAGGTTTTATATCAACTTCATATCAGGGGCAAATGTTATTTGCTGAAGGTGCAACAGTAGGTATTGGTTCACTTATTGGAGTATATTTTGGAATAAAAGTTAAAGATATTGTAAAAGCAACTTCTTACAAAAATTATGTTTTACTTTTAAATATCGTAGTGTTAGCTATCATGATTTATAAGACTATTTAGTCTTATAAATTTTGCTCTCTTAATTTATCTTTTTTACTTTTTCTTTTACTTTTTACAGGATCTTTTCCCTTTTCTTTTTTTACGGGTGTTCCAATTAGTTCAAAACTCTCTATTTGCTCTTTTTCTAATTTTATCTCGCATCTTTTTTCAATTAAAGAGAAATGTTCAAAATCCTCTAAACCAATAAAAGAGATAGCTTCCCCATTTTTACCTGCTCGGCCTGTTCTTCCAATTCTATGAACATAATCAGCTGCAGCTCTTGGTAAATCAAAATTTACAACACAAGAAATATCATCTATATGCAAACCTCGAGCTGCTATATCAGTAGCAAATAAAATCTTGATTTTTTTATTTTTAAAATCTTGCAAAGTTTCATTTCTTTCATCTTGAGTTAAATCAGCATGAAAAGAAACAGCATTTAGTCCATATTTTCTAAACTTTAAAGCAATATTGTCACAAGAGCGTTTATTAGCCATAAAAACAAGTATTTGCTCCCATGAATGCTTTTGTATTAAATTTCGTAGAAGTGCGCTTCTGTTCTCTTTATTTACCTCTATTGCCCTTTGATTTATAGTTTGCACTGTTTGAGTTTCATCTTCTAAAAAAATCTCTTGGGCATCACTTGTAATTTTTGAAGCAATATTTAACATTTTTTGTGGATATGTTGCAGAAAAAAGTAGATTTTGTCTATTTTTTGGAAGTGATTCTAAAAGTTGTTCTAACTCTTTTTCAAATCCTAAATCAAGCATTTTATCAGCTTCATCTAAAACAAAAAACTCAAGAGTAGATAAATTTATTTGTTTTTTATCAAGTATATCAAGTAATCTTCCAGTAGTTGCAACAACAATATCACAACCTTTTTGTATATCCAAAAGCTGTTGTGTAAGACTTTCTCCACCTATGACACTTACAACTTTGGGTTTATTATCAAAATATATAGAAAAATCAATAAAAGCTTTTGATACTTGAAGGGCTAGTTCTCTTGTTGGAGTTAAAACCAAAGTTGATATTTTTGCCTTTTTTTTATGCTCTTTATCTTCTTTATTTAATAATAATTGCAAAATTGGTAAAACAAAACTTGCAGTTTTTCCACTACCTGTTTGAGCTTTTGCCATTATGTCTTTGTTTTTAAGAACAAGAGGAATTACTTTTTCTTGAATAGGAGTTGGATTTGTGTAAGCATTTTCATCAAGTGCTTTATTTATATTATTACTAAGACCCAAATTTGAAAATGGCATTAAAATCCTTTAATTGGTTGTTTGATTAAGGTATTTTAAGATTATTTGCCTTTATTAAAACCAAGTTTGAAAATAAACTCTATTTTTATGTAAATAATTCAAAAATATGTAATTAATACTATTTACGCTAACCTGAGTAACTTTAGGTAGTTTATAAACTAATTACCAATAAACAAAAAGGACAAAATATATGTCAATAATATCTTTTAATAATCTAAAATGATAGAACAAATTAAAACTCACGAAAACTTACAAAATACGCCAAATGTACTAAATACAAAAATAAATAGCTCAATAGAAATAGTAACTGTTCCTCTTAGTAAAGATACAAAAAATATTGGTATTAACTTTGATGCAGAGCTAATTTTAAGTATTTTATCAAAAAGCTATGAGAAGGTTATTATTACGCTTATTAGCACAGAAGATGATTTAAAATCTTTAGTAAAAAGAAAACCTGATTTAGTATTTTCAGGGGTTAAATATTTTAATTTTAACAAAGAAAAAGTTTGGTTAAGTGAGTATTTAAAAAAACACTACATTGAATATATTACTTCAAATAAAGAAGTTTTAGACAATGAACATGATAAAAACAATGCAAAAACTATTGTAAAAGAAGCAAATTTAAATACTGCGAAATTTTTCACAACTCAACCAGATGAGCATGAAACAGAGAGTTCACTTCCTGTAACATTTCCCCTATTTTTAAAACCAGTATCAAAAAATAATCCAGAGGGAATAAATGCCCAATCTGTTGTTTTTGATTTCAAAAAATACCAAGCAAAAGTTTTGGATATTTACAACACTCAAAAATCTCGTACTTTAGTGGAAAATTATCTATCTGGAAAAGAGTATAGTGTTTCTATTTTAGAGAATAAATCAAAAAATATTCTAACAATATTACCAATTGAAATCATTGCTGCAAAAAATAAAAATGGACATAAAATTTTAGATTTCGATGCTAAGCAAAGTAATTTAGAAGAAGTTATTGCAATAGTTGATAAAAAAATCCGTAAAGAAGTTTCAGCTTTAGCAATTAACTCTTTTATGGCTTTAGGTGGAAAAACTATGGGAGTGATTGATATAAAAATGAGTTACAATGGAATTTTACATTTTATAGAAGCTGATTTTATGCCAAGTTTTGAAGAGGGTTATTTTTATAAAGCCTTCCAAATAAATGAAAATATAGATTATGAACATATGATTTTAAAAATTGCAGATGCTGCATTAACATCAAAAATCAAAGATGAGTATTGACATTTAAAATGTCAATACTTTAAAAACTACATCCAATATTGTGGATAAACTCTATTCTTATGCAAATTATTATAGAAAATTGCCACAAGAACTAAAATAATAGAACCCATCAGACTTGGAAAAATCAAATAATCCCAATTTGCACCCAATAAAAACACTATCAACGGATTTGATCCAGCTGGTGGATGAACTGTTCTTGTGGCTATCATAACTGCAATTGCAGTTGCCAAAGCTAATGCCATACTCCAATATTCATTTCCTAAAATATGTAAAAATGCTAAACCAATGAATGTAGATAAGAAATGCCCTAAAATCACATTTCTAGGTTGTGAAAATGGACTTTTAGGAAATCCAAATAACAACACACAAGAGGCTCCAAAAGAACCCATAACCAAAAGATTATCATAAGATTTTGTGAGATAGCCAATAATTAAAATTGAAATAAATCCACCAAACCATGCAAAAGCTATTTCACTAATTGGCGATTTTGATGGAAGTGCTTCGCCCTGCCCTTTGAATTTTTTAAAATAACTCATATTTTTCCTTTTTAATAAATTTAAACAACCAAACGATTGTTTGTTAAAATAAGATAAAAAAAAACCATTAGATTAAACTAATGATTTTTTCACCTACTTTTAGATAATTTTCAGATGAATCGTATAAATTCATCATCATTATGGCACCTTGAGTTAAAGCTACATACTCTTTTGCTAAATTTGCAGCTTCGATTTTTGAGTATTTATTTTCAAATATTTTTATCAAAGCATTTTCCCAAGCTGTAAAATATGCTTTTATCTCCTCTTTAAAATCCAAGTTTAAAGTGCTAGCTTCTAAAGCCAGATTTCCAAGTAAACAACCACCCTCACTATGCAAAAAATAAGCATCAGTTTTTTTTACAATTAACTCGATTTTTTGTTTATCACTCAAATCACTTCTGTAAGCAATAGAAAAAATCTCTTTTTCAAAATAGTCGTGAATATACTTCAAAGATTCCAAACCTATCTCATCTTTGCTTTTAAAATGATGATAAATACTTCCTTTTATTAGCCCACAAGCTTCAGCAATATTTGCCATAGAAGTATTTGAATATCCTCGTATTTTAAAAAGTTTAATAGACTCTTTTAAAATCTCTTCTTTTGATGTTTTTTTGATTGCCATATTTTTATCCAAACGATTGTTTGGTAAAAGTTTAGCTTATGGTTGCTTAAAGAATTATTGAAAACAAAAAATGATTTACAAGATTTGATAGTTAAACAAATCCTCAAATAATTATTTACTTATTTAATTTTCTTTTAATTATTAAAGCGTTAGATTATACTTGCTTATAAAATAATCTAAGGAGAATACTATGTCAGAAATAAAAGTCTACCAAATGTATATAAATGGTGAGTTCATCAATCATGTTGACGCCCTACCTGTTATTAATCCGTCAGATAAACAAATTATCTCTTATATTCCAAAAGGAACTGTTGAAGATGTTGATGATGCTGTTCAAGCAGCTTATACAGCTCAGCTTTCATGGGAGAAATTACCAGCAATTGAGAGAGCTGGCTACCTTAAAAAAATTGCACAAAAAATCAGAGAAAATGCTGATATGTTAGCAAGAACAATAACTCAAGAGCAAGGAAAAGTTTTAGGACTTGCAACTGTTGAAGTTCATTTTACAGCTGATTATATGGACTATATGGCTGAATGGGCTAGAAGATATGAAGGTGAGATTATCCAAAGTGATAGACCAAATGAGAATATCTTTTTATTTAAATTACCAATTGGTGTTACTGCTGGTATTTTACCTTGGAATTTTCCATTTTTCTTAATTGCTAGAAAATTAGCCCCTGCACTTTTAACTGGAAATACTATTGTTATAAAACCAAGTGGAGATACACCAAATAATGCCTTTGAATTTGCAAAACTTGTAGATGAAGTTGGTCTTCCAAAAGGTGTATTTAACCTTGTAAGCGGAACAGGTTCAGAAGTTGGAAATGCCCTTGCAGGTCATGAAAAAGTTGGAATTGTAAGTTTTACAGGAAGCGTTCCAACTGGCGTTAAAATTATGGAAGCTGCTGCTAAAAATGTGACAAAAGTTTCATTAGAATTAGGTGGAAAAGCCCCTGCTATTGTAATGGCTGATGCAAATATTGATTTAGCTGTGGAAGCTATTAAAAACTCTCGTGTAATTAATAATGGTCAAGTTTGTAATTGTGCTGAAAGGGTTTATGTTCACAAAAGTATTGCAAAAGAATTTACTGAAAAAATCACAAAAGCAATGGCAGCTACAACTTATGGAAATCCCTTAACAGAAGAAGTTGACATGGGACCACTGATTAATGAAGCTGCGGTAGCTCATGTGCAAAGTTTAGTTGATAGTGCGATAAAAGCTGGGGCAACTATTACAACAGGTGGTAAAAGAGCTGCTAGAGATGATGGTTTTTATTATGAACCTACAGTAATTGTGGATGTAACACAAGATATGAATATTATCCAAGAAGAGATTTTTGGGCCAGTTTTACCTATTATGACTTTTGAAACATTGGATGAAGCTATTGCTTTAGCAAATGATAGTGAATTTGGTTTAACTTCATCTATTTATACTCAAAATATAGATGTGGCAATGAGAGCTTGTAAAGAGATAAAATTTGGTGAGACATATATAAATAGAGAAAACTTTGAAGCGATGCAAGGTTTCCACGCTGGATGGAGAAAATCTGGAATTGGTGGAGCAGATGGAAAACATGGACTTGAAGAGTATTTACAAACAAAAGTTGTATATTTACAATATGATTTAAATAAACAATAAACTCTTTTTATCAGTAAGGATTTCCTTACTGATATTTCTTATAATTATCTTCCGTAATATGCAATAATTGAAGATTTTGCTAAAGTATGAGAATTTACATAAAATCCAACAACAGCTGCATTTGTTTTTTTGTCTAAATCAAGTTTATCCACATCTAATGCATAAACTGTAAAAACATATCTATGAGCTTTGTCACCTAAAGGTGGACAAGCACCACCAAAACCAGTAATCCCATAATCAGTCACACTTTGAACTATATTTGTACTCTCTTTATTTCCAAAACCTTTTTCTAAAGTTGTTGTATCTTTTGGAATATTAAAAACTACCCAATGCCACCATCCACTTCCAGTTGGTGCATCTGGATCATAAACAGTAATAGCAAATGATTTTGTTCCTTTTGGTGCATCTTTCCAAGAAAGTTCAGGAGAGATATTTTTTCCAGTACAACCAAAACCATTAAAAACTTCATCACTTGAAAGTTGTCCACTTATATCATTACTACTTAAAGTAAATCCTTGGGCAAATAATCCAATACTAAAAATTAATCCTAAAAATATTTTTTTCATATTTTTCCTTTTGTAAATTTATGTATATTTTACTAAAAATCAAAAACTTTAAGTACAAGAAATATTAGATTTTATGTCGGAATTCTTTTGGTGTTTGATTATGGTATTTTTTAAACTGTGAAATAAACCATGAAACTGTAGAATATCCACAACTTGTAGAAATATCCGTAATACTATCATTTGTATTTTTTAAAAGTAAAACAGCTTTTTCTAATCTTTTAGTATCAAGCCAAATTTTTGGAGTTTGATTAAACTCTTTTTTAATATAAGCTCTTATTTTGCTTTCAGATAATCTTGTGATTTTACACATATCTTCAAGATTTTGTATTAAATCAATATTTGACTCTAAAATGAATTTAATCCTATCTTGGCTTGTTGATAAAACAGCATTAAAAAAAGAGTCCATTTGATTTTTATTAAATCTAATTGTTTGTAAAAATATCTCTTCTATTTTTAGCTTTAAAAGATTTTCATCATATTTTATTTTTAAATACTCTTGAAATATTTCAACACTATTCTCAAATAATTTATCCCTTTTAAAATTAGCTTTTACAATATTTTCTTGCTCTTTTGTATCTATTTGAATATTATATTTATTTAAAAAATCAAAAATAAATTTATCATCAAAATATATTAAAAGTGATTTATATTTAGAATCTTTTACTGCCCTTTCACTCATATAATAATTATTTTGAGTAAGAAAAAATATGTCATTTTTTTCTATATTTATATCTTCATCACTTAGATGAATTATCTTTGAGCCTTCAAGTAAAATACCCATAGTATGCATTGTTGTTCTTGCATTTACATTGTTATTTTTTGTTTTTGTAATATAGTTTAAACACAGCAAATTATCTATTTTTAAAAGATTTGAATAATTGTTTTCTATAAAATAGTTTGGAACTACATATGTCAAAGTATATTTTCCTTATACAAACTATTTTTCACTAACAATAGTATAATCTTCAGATGGAATAAGAATAGTAAATTCAGCACCTAAATATTCTTTGTTTTCATATACAAAGTTTTTATTATCAGCTGTGATTGAGCCTTTCATATGTTTTTTTATCATTTCACTTGACATATAAAGTCCAATTCCTGTTCCTTTATCTTCATCTTTTGTTGTAAAGTATGCATTGAAAACTTTATCAATAATATTTTCACAAATACCCCCTGCATTATCATATATTTTCAACTCAATACAAGTACAATGTGCAACTTCACTAGATACCCTACTTCCACAAATTTCTATCTCTTTTGCCTCAATGAAGATAAGTTTCTTTTCTAATTCAGATTTCTCTAATTCATCTATTGAATTATTAAAAATATTCATTAAAACTTGTATAAATTCATTTTCAAATCCAAAACCTTTTACTGGTGAAATATTTTTTATAACATCAATCGATCTATTTTTTAGTTTTGATTGAACAATAAAAAGAGATTTTTCAATAACTGCTTCTACTTCAAAAAACTTACATTCTTTATCTGCTTTGAAATAATCCCTAAAATCATCTATTGTTTTGTTTAAATGTTTTATTGTATTTTCAATTCCAATAAGTGTATCTTTTAAAAAGTTAATATCTAAACACTCATAATCACTTTTTAGTCTAATTCCTGTGGCACTCGTTAGAATAAAAGATAATGGTTGTCTCCATTGATGTGCGATATTCTCAAGCATTTCACCCATTGCAGCCATTTTTGATTGTTGAGATAGAAGCCTATCTTTTTGAATTAACTCATTTGTGATTCTTCTATTTTCAGTTACATCAATATAAATACCTAGCATTCCGATTATTTCATTTTTGATATTTAAAAGAGGAACTTTTGAAGTTATTACATAAATAATATTGCCAAATTCATCCGTTTGAGTCTCTTCGATTTGTATTTGTGATTTGCCACTTTGCATTACTAAATTATCATCTTCAATATATTTTGCAGCTTCTGTATCTTTCCATGGCATTTCATAATCAGTTTTTCCAATAACCTCAGCTTGACTATTACATTTTGCATCATTTAAGAAGTATTTATTTACACCTAAATATTTATTATTTCTATCTTTCCAAAATACAGAAGCAGGAACAGAATCAATAATATTTTGTAATAACAATCTTGAATTTTTTGTTTCCATCAAACTTTCACTTAAACTTTTTTGTGAATATACAAGTTGAGTTTCAATTTTTAGGATTTTTCTATTCATTATAAAAATCACAAAAATAGTTATACAAATAATAAATATAATAAAAATCATGGAATAATATGTAGTGATGGTTATTTGTTCATCAATATGTGCTTTATCATGTTTATCAAGTTCACTAAATTCATCTAAGATAAATTTTTCATATTGGAAAAGATATTCTATTTTTCTAATTAATGATTCTATTATTATAAACTGATCACTTTTGTCTTTTAAAGTAAATAATTCACCTTTTAAAACAAGAATAGGTTTTTGATGTAAATTTTGAGGTTTTAAATTTACATTGTCTAAGATAAGTTTGATTTCATTAATCTCTTTTTTACTTATATACCACAAATCATCAAATTTTTTCTTTTGTGTAAGAGGTAAAGAGTTGATACTTTTATCAAATTTTTCTATAGAATTATTCCAATATTTTATAATTTCATCTAAATCTCTTGTTATTAAAATATTTTCACTGTTTATTTTTACTTCTAAAAAGCTATTTTTTGCATTTGAAAATACTGTTAGTTGGTCATTTAGAGATTTAATTTTATTAAGAGAGACAAATAAAACAGTGCCAATTAAAACTACTCCGAAAATTAGTACTAAAAAACTATATATACTTATATCTTTTATTTTTAATTCACTCATTAATAGACTCCTTATAGAATTTAATCTGTTTTTCTAATCCTATTTTTTTAGTGATTTCATTCCATTGCTTAGCTGTTAAATCTAAAGCTTCTTTTGGAGTTAACTCTTTTTGAATTGCTTTATTTAAATTTTTATCAAAACTATCATAATACAAATCAGCACCTGGAACTCTTATATCAAGTACTACATTTTCATTTGATAGTGATTCTGAAATAGTTTTTAAATACTCTTTTGCTGATTTTTTTGAAAAATCATTTTCTTCCCACTTCGTTAAATCCTTAGTTTGCAAATGTGAATACCTAGAAGGATTAATTCCACTCCAGCCTTTTGTTATATATTTTCCAGTCATTTCCTTAGATGTCATAAATAAAGCAAACGCCAAAGCTAACTCTTGATTTTTTGAATCTTTATTAACTACGATTACCCAATTACCATTAATTGCTGAAGGCTCATTATATATATCTTCCCATTTTTTTTCTTTTGAATTATATACGCTATTTGATCCTGGAAGTTTTATATATCCAACTTTATTTTTTACCCTAGATTCTTTAGAGTTCTGAGCCATAGCTCCTAAATCTGCCCAATCAATAGCCATAACAACATCGCCTGCTATAAAACTCTGTCTAACTTCTATGGGAGAAAAATTAATTATAGCAGGTGGTGCATATTGCATGATTTGTATATACTCTTCTAAGGCTTTTACAAATCCTGGATTATTTATTTGTGGATTCATATTCATATCAAAATAGAATGTTTTTTCATTTGGGTATTTAGCATAAGCTGCGGCTTTTGCAAAAAACTGAAGCATTGTTCCATAACCTTTTAATCGAGGTTCTGCAATGCCATAATCAATTTTTCCATCATTATTCCAATCCCAACCATTAAAAAATTTAGCAATATCACCATATTCAGACCAAGTTTTTGGAACATCTAATTCATATCCATATTCTTGTAAAAATCTTTTTTTATAATCCTCATTTTTAAATATGTCTTTTCTATAGTATATATTAATATTGTCTCCATCATAAGGAAAAAAATAATATTTTTTATTCCAAGATAGAACATGATTTTTATATATAGGGAGAATATCATCCCAATCTATTTTTTTTTGAATTTCTTTAGATATTTCTAGTGCATGATCATTTGCTAAAATAGACCCAGCCCAAGAAGAAAAAATAACAAATACATCATAATTTATTTTATCATCCTCAAAGGACTCTTTTATTTTTGGAATCATATCATCCCAACTAGGAGCGACTATTCTTACTTTTGCTCCTGTTTTCTTTTCAAAGGTATTTAGCTCTTCTTTTATGGGACCAGCAATTGCTTTATCAAAATTTGGAACTAATATTGTAATGATTTTTTTATTAGAATTTACATCTTTATTATCACAAGATGTGAAAAAAACAATACTTAGAACTATCATAAATATTTGCAATTTTTTCATAGTATTTTCCATTTGTATTTATAATAATCTTATCCTAATAAATTAAAAAAATCAAATAAAATAACCGTTTTATTTATAAAAATAACATAAAAAGTAATGAATTGTAATTCATTACTTTTTATTAACTGAGACTACATTTTTATTTATATAACTATAAATAATTATCCCTAATGATATAATAGAAAGTACAAGTAATTGCAAAGTTACAAAATTCCAACCACCTTTTTCCCAACATAATACTCCAATAAAAGTTCCAATTGAACCACCTACAAACATAGAAGACATGTAGGCTGTATTTATTCTACTATGTGCTTTTTCGTCTAAACCATATATTTGTGATAAGTTATTGATTTGAATTGCTTGAAAACCTATATCTAAAAGTAAAATTGCTGCAATAAAGGCGTATAAGCTTGTATCAAACACTCTAATTAAAAGTATACTAGCTATTAACATTAATACAGAAATTAATTTTATTCCATTCGCATTTATCTTATCAGATAGTTTTCCAATATATGGAGCCAACATTGCCCCTGCAACTGCTAATACTCCAAATAGTCCAATAACATCACTGTCGTAATTAAAAGGCGCTTCGCTTAATTTAAAAGTTAGGGTTGTCCAAAAAGAACAAAATACTCCAAATGAGACAGCAATTAATAAAGTATTTCTTCTTAAAAGTGAGAATCTTTTGAGCTGGTAAATTGAAGATTTTAAAAGTGAAAAATAACTGTTCTCAAAATGAGCTTCCATATTTGGTAATGTTTTTGAAATAAAGAATATAGTAGCAAATACAAATATCGCAGATAATGCAAATACTGCATGCCAATTATCAAACCAATCTGTTACATAACCACTTAGTGTTCTTGCTAATAGTATCCCTGTTAATAATCCACTAAATATAGTTCCTACAACTCTTCCTTTATCTTTTCCACTCATAGAAGCTGCCATTGGAATAACCACTTGTGCAGAAACTGCAAATAATCCAACTAAAAGACTCAAAGTATAAAGTACAACCATATTATTTATAAAAGATAAACCAACTAATGATAAACCCAATAATAAATGTAAAATTATAAGTAGTTTTTTTCTATCTATTTTATCACCAAGTGGACTTACAAAAAATAGTCCTAATCCATAACCAATTTGAGAAAATGTAGGTAGATTTCCTACAGCTAAGTGACTTACATTTAAGTCTTTGGCAATGTCATTTAAAATTGGTTGATTATAATAGATATTTGCAACACTAATACCTGCTGTTGCAGACATTACAAAAATTTGTTTTTTAGTAATCATTGTTTATTACCACCTTTGTATTATATATGTTAAATTGTATCAAGTAATAAAAATTTTATTGATGCGAGTATCAAGCTAAAAATTGCTCAAATCAAATATTTTGTAAAGTTCGATAAGAATATGGTGTTTGATTAACTCTTTTTTTAAAAAAGTTTATAAAGTGAGCTGAATCTTCATAACCTAAAGAGTAAGAGATTTCATTGATATTCCAGTTACTGTGTTTAAGTAAAATTTTTGCCTCTTCTAAAATTCTTGAAGCAATTAATTCTGTTGTAGTTTTAGAAGTCACCTCTTTTAAAGTTCTATTTAAATGATTGGTATGAATATTAAGAGATTTTGCATAATCGCTTGGTGCTTTTAAATCCAATCTTTCATAGGGCAAGTTTATTGGAAATTGTCTGTTTAACAATTCACTAAAAAGTGAAGAGATTTTACTTCTTTTATCGGGTAAACTATTTTGTATTTTTTTTGCAGGTTGCATTTTCATAGCTAAATGAATAAGTGCTAAAGTTAAATTTCTTAACATATCATCTTTAAAAGCATATTGGGTATTTTTCTCTTCAAACATTTTTTCAAATATTTTTTCTACTTCTTCTAAACTCTGCTCATTCAATAAAAAAACTTTGTTTCCATCTATATTAAACAAAGGATAATTTCTAATCGCTCCATAACCTAAAAAAAACTCTTCTGTAAAAATACAAAAAGATCCCTCTTTTTTACCATCTAATGATTCCCAACTATATGGAACTATTGGATCTGAAAACATTAAAGCATATTTTTGGCTCTCAAGGGTTTTATCAGCATAATGTATTTTATTTGCACCTTTTAAAAGTGTAATTTTAAAGTAATTTTTTCTACTGTAAGGTATATCTATACAAGCTGTTCTTTTAAATACATTAAAATGACCAATACTATTATTTAAATCTTTTGGTAAAGGATTAGTTGTTCTTTTATAAAATTCTTCTATATTTTCCATGGGAAATTATATCAATTTACATATAACAAAAGGAACTAAATATCTACCTTTGCATCAAGAATACAAAATTATTGTGATAGAATGGAAACACTATCTGGAATTGATTATAAAAAGAAAGAACTCTAATTAGAGAAAAAAACTGTTACTTATATAATAAATCATCCTATCCTTTGACTTTTGTCCTTAGAATTTTAATTTTAAAACTCTTAAATACTTAACAAAAAAAATATACATAATCACAGCTATCTTGGGAACTAATACTTCCTCAATAAAGTTCTGCCTAAAAAAATTTATAAAAGGAAATCAAATGAAAAACAAATTAAGAGATAAAAATGGCTGAATTCATAGTTGAATATCCCTATTTATTGGCAATACTAATCTTTTTATCAAGAGTTGCAGATGTATCTTTAGGGACATTTCGTACTATTGTTATATTTCGTGGATACAAACTATTATCATCTATGATTGGTTTTGTTGAAATCAGTATTTGGTTAATTGCTGCAGGAATGGTATTAAAAAATCTTGATCAATGGCATTTAGCCTTAGCTTATTCTGCTGGTTTTGCGACTGGTATTTATGTTGGTATGTGGATTGAAAGTCGTTTTGCTATCGGAAAAGAATTAATTCGTTGTATCTCATTTAATCGTGATATTTTAGCACTTAAAATAAGAGAAGAAGGTTACAAAGTAGTCTCAGTTGATGGTGATATGGGAGTTGACAAGGCAGTTGAAGTATTATTTATCGTTGAAAGAAGACGAAACATTCCAAAACTTATACGCCTTATTAATGAGCTTGACCAAAAAGCTGTATACACCATATCTGATTTAAAAAGTGTTTACGATGGACCAGACTTTTTAAATAAAAGTAGCTTTTGGAACATGAGAAAAACTAAATAAATTTAATCAAAAGGAAATTTAAACATGAGTAAATTAAAAATAGGCGTTATTGGAACTTCAAAAAAAACAGATGAAAGAAGGCTTCCAATTCATCCAAATCATCTTTTACGAATTCCCGAAATTTTACGAAAACAACTTATCTTTGAAGAAGGATATGGAGCACCATTTGGTATACCTGATGAAGAGATTGCTGCATTAACTGGTGGAATTGATACCAGACATAACTTATTAGCAAATATTGGAACAGTAATTATCAATAAACCTGTATTATCAGACTTAGAAGAACTTTCTGAGGGTGGAACACTTTGGGGTTATGTGCATTGTGTACAGCAAAAAGAGATAACTGATATTGCCATTAAGCGAAAACAAACTCTAATTGCCTTTGAAGATATGTTTGTTTGGTCACCAGAGGGTCAAGTTGGCCGACACACTTTTTATAAAAATAATGAAATGGCTGGATATTGTGCAGTTATTCATGCTTTACAATTAAAAGGAATAGATGGACACTATGGAAATCAGCGTAAAACTATAATCTTTGGATTTGGTGCTGTTAGTCGTGGTGCTGTTTATGCCCTAAAAGCTCATGGTTTTAGAGATATTACTATTTGTGTACAACGCCCTGATCATGAAGTAAGAGAAGAAGTTCTTGATTGTCATTATGTGAGAATTCAAGAGGGTAATAGCGATGAACCTCGTATGATTGTAATAGAACATGATGGAACTGTTAGTTCACTATCAGAGCTTATTAGTCAATCAGATATTATCGTAAATGGAGTTTTTCAAGATACTGCAAATCCTACTAATTTTATCATTCAAGAAGAGAGTTCAAGTTTGAAACCTGATAGTCTGATTATTGATATAAGTTGTGATGAAGGAATGGGCTTCTTTTTTGCAAAACCAACTACTTTTAAAAAACCTATGTTTAAATACAACCGTGTTGATTATTATGCTGTTGACCATACTCCTAGTTACCTTTGGGAGAGTGCAACTCGCTCTATTTCTGCTGCGTTGATTGTATATTTATCAACTGTAATTGAGGGAAGAGAAGCTTGGCAAAAAAATGAAACCATAAAACAAGCTATTAATATTGATAAAGGTGTAGTTATCAATAAAGCTATCTTAGCATTTCAAAATCGTAGTGAAGAATATCCTCACCAATGTTTTACTATTGAAGAGAAAGCTATTTTGAATAAAATAGCTTAATTTTTAGAAAATAAAAAGAGATAAACTACTCATCCACATAATGCAAAACAATATTTGCACTATTTTGGCGAGTAGATAGTATTTTCTATTCTGCTTTTACTTCATATCTACTTGTTATTGCCATTCTATTTAATGTGTTTATAACAATAGCTGACCATTGCACAGCTTTAATTTCATCTTCATTTAAAACTTTTGTTGCATCTTCATAAACTTCATCAGGAACTTGTCCTTGAGAAATATTACATATTGCTTCAATCAAAGCTAAACTTGCTCTTTCTTTTTCATTAAAATATTGTGTTTCTCTCCATGCTGGAATCACACTTATTCTTTCTATACTCTCTCCACAATTAAGTGCATCTTTTGTATGCAGTCTAAGACAAAAAGCACAACCATTTATTTGTGATGCTCTTAATAATAAAAGATGAGAAAATCCCTCTTCTATTTTTGCTTTATTCATAAGTAATTTTACTTCATTTTTTAGCTCAATTACTTTGTCAAACATATTTGGGTTAGTTTTTCCTAAGTTAATTCTACTTGTCATAATATTCCTTTTCATTAAATTGCAAAAGAATATTATCAATATTCTGTACTCTTAACAAGATACAGATTTTTCTATTTTATATAGGACAGTTTTAAAATATTATTAGTTATATATTTTTAATGTTATAACAAAATAAACTTTTTATGTTCTTTTCGTAATAAAAATATACTATACTTAAATTCAAAGAAAATAATAAGTAAATTATTATCCATTTTGAACTAACCACAAGGACAAATTATGAACAATAGTCTAAATAAAACAACAGATGAGTTAAGTAGTAAATACTTCAAACTAGATAACAAAAAAATGCCTACAAAGAAAAAAGAAAAAGCTTTAAAAAAATTATCTACATATGAATTTACACAAAAAAAGACTTTTTTAGGTTATCAAATGAATGAAAAATTTGATTTTGAGAAAAACTATTCAAAATACCTAAATATTGGAATGAATAATGTTGGAGATCCTTTTGTTGGTGGTAATCTTACTTTAAATACAAAAGCTGTTGAAACAGAAGTTTTAAATTATTTTGCAAATCTATGGAACAATAAAGAGCGTTCAAATCCCTTAACAAAAGATGACTATTGGGGATATATCGTTTCGATGGGTTGTACAGAAGCAAATATTTTTGGACTTCTTAGTGGAAGAGATTATTTAGAAGGTAAGTATTTATTAATAGATGAAGATAAAAATCAAAAAGCTAAAAAAATTAGTCAATCAGTAAAAGACATAGAGTGTAGAATAGAACAAAATCTAATAAGTACATATGCAACACCAAAAAATAAAAATGAGTTCACTCCAATAGCTTTTTACTCTCAAGATGCACACTATTCTATTGTAAAAGCAATGGAAGTACTTAAAATAAATACTTTCAATAAAGAAGCTACAGAAAAAGGATATATATGTCCTTTAGAAAAAGATGATTATCCAAAAAATTTCTCAGAAGAGTATTTAGATGAAAATGGTTGGCCAAAAGAAGTTCCATCAAATGATGATGGTTCTATTCATGTACCAGCACTTATAAAACTTGTGGAATTTTTTGCCCAAAAAGGACATCCTATTCTTACATCTTTTAATTATGGTAGTACTTTCAAAGGTGCATATGATGATATAAAAGGTGCAGTAGATTTAATAGTTCCAATACTTAGAAAATATGGACTTTACGAAAGGGAAATAGAATATACAATTGGAAAAACAGATATTAGAAATGGATTTTGGTTCCATGTGGATGGAGCATTAGGTGCTGCATATATGCCTTATATCGAAAAAGCCTTGGAACAAAAACTAATTAAAAAACCAAGTGAAGATTATAAATTTCCAATATTTGACTTTAGAATAAAAGAGATACACTCTATATCTATGAGTGGACATAAATACATAGGTTCTCCTTGGCCAACTGGTATTTATATGTCAAGGGTTAAATATCAACTAAAACCAGTAGATGACCCTATGTATATAGGTGCTCCAGATACTACATTTGCAGGTTCAAGAAATGCCTTTTCACCTTTAATATTTTGGGAATATTTATCAAACAACTCGATAAAAAGTCATATAAAAGAAGTAGTAAAATGTGAAAATATGGCTCAATATGCTTTTGATAAATTAAAATCATTAGATAAAAAAGATAAACTATGGATTCAAAGATCACCATTTTCTTTGACAATAAGAATGAAAATTCCAAATAATGAGTTAGTATTTAAATACTCTTTATCAACGGAAGAACTTTATGTTAATGGTGAAAAAAGAGAGTATGCACATATTTATATTATGCACCATATAGATAAAAAACTAATTCATAATTTTATTAAAGATTTAAAAAAATCAAACTATTTCAAGGGATAAGTTAATGTTGAGTAAAAAAATAACTCTGTTACAATTATTAAATAAAAATATCACTTATGCAACTATTATACCTATTGTTCTTATTTCCTCAATTATATTAGTTGCTTATTATTTAATGATTTTTTATGTTTCAGATGAAAATAAAAAAAATATACTTAAGAATTCTAGAGATTATTTACATTATGCTGTAAATAGAGAATCAGATATTATTCGAAATAAAATGAAAAGTATAACAGATAGTCACAGAAATATTTTTACTCAAGTTCAACATTTTTATAATAATGAAGAAAAATACACTATATTAAATGATAAAGTAAGCTATGGTGAAAATAAATATGGTTTATATTATCAAGAAAAAGATATTGGTGGGGCTGATACCATGTCTTTTAAATTTACTAAATTATCTAAAAATGAAATTACGAGTTATTTAAATAAAACTCAATGGTTTGATATTTCACTTAAAAATGCAGTTCAAGCACATGATGCGGTTGTTGCTTCTTGGGTTATTGATAGTAATGCTATTATTAGATATTATCCATTTATTAGTTTACATAAGTATCTTTCTGATGTATCAAACTTCTTTGATTGGAGTTTTTATTATGAAGCAGATTTAAAACATAATCCTTTTAAGAGACCTCTATGGAGTTCTGTTTATTTAGATCCAGCAATGAATGGCTGGATGACTTCTTATATTGCTCCAATATATAATAATAAAGATGAGTTTAAAGGTGTTGTAGGTATTGATGTTCCTATAAAACAACTTGCAAATGAAGTTTTACCCAAAAACATACCTTTTAATGGGGAAGTTTTTTTAACAGATAGCAAAGGTATGATATTTGCTATTAGTGATAAACTAAATTTATTTCTTGATTTAGTAAGCTTGAAAAAAAATGATAATAATGAATTAGTTATACATGAAGTTTTACAGCCAAAAGAACATAATCTTATTAATCATAAAAATCAAGAAATTGCTAAACAGTTTGAAGATTATTTTAAACAAGGAGTTCAAACAGGTGTCTTTTCATTTAAAGATAAGAATTTTTTAGTTGAAAATAGACAAATTCAAGGAACAGACTGGAAAGTATTTTTTCTTATTGATGAAGATATTATTATCAAAGACACCCTAAAAACTCAAGACTTTTCATATAAAGTTTCTATTTATATTTTTATATTTATTCTTCTTTGTTTAGCTTATATTATATATATTTTATATAGAAGGTCAAAACAATTATCTATAAAGTTGTCTTATCCAATAGAAACTCTTTCTAAAAAAACTGAAGATATAAATACTTATGTAAAAAATGAAAACTCTAATATTATTGAAATTGATAGTTTACTTTTAAACTTCAATAAAATGATAGATGAAATAAAAAGTAATAGAAAAAACCTTGAAATACAAGTTGAGAATAGAACGAAAGAGCTTGAAATTGCCAAAATAAAAGCTGAAGAATCAACAAAAGCAAAATCAGAATTTCTAGCAAATATGAGTCATGAAATACGAACTCCAATGAATGGAATAATCGGAATGTCACATTTAGCTTTACAAACAAATCTAAATGAAAAACAAAAAAACTATATCGAAAAAATAGATATTAGTGCAAAAAATCTATTAACTATTATAAATGATATTTTAGACTTTTCGAAAATTGAAGCAGGAAAACTAAATCTTGAAAAAGTGGATTTTAATTTATTTAAAACAATAGAAAATATTGTAAATATTATAGACTTTAAACTTCATGAAAAAAACCTTGAACTAATAGTAAGTTATGATATGAATTTAGGTAAAAACTTCCATGGAGATAATCTAAGACTCTCACAAATCTTAACAAACCTTTTGAGTAATGCGATAAAATTTACTGATGTTGGGGAAATTGCAATATTTATAAAAAAAGTATCTAAAGATAGATATCAATTTGAAATAAAAGATACAGGAATTGGGCTTTCTGAAAAACAAATATCTAAACTTTTCCAATCTTTTTCACAAGCAGATGGAAGTACCACTAGAAAATATGGTGGAACAGGACTTGGGCTTACAATATCTAAGCAACTTGTTGAACTAATGAATGGAAAAATTTGGGTTGAAAGTAAACCAGAAATGGGAAGTAGTTTTATTTTTGAAATAGAATTACAAGAGATAAAAGTGGAAAAAACTTACAATATTTTCCCAGATAAAAAAGTTTTAGTTGTTGATGATAATAAAACATGGCATGAAATTCTCGAAAGTATTTTAGGTATATTTAATATAGAAGTATATTGTGTAAAAAGTGGGAATGAAGCTATAACAAATATTTCAAACTCAAATATTGATTATGATTTAATACTTATGGATTGGAATATGCCCGAACTTGATGGTATTGAAACTACAAAAATCATAAATGAGCATTATAAAGACAAAAGACCTCCTACTGTTATTATGGTAAGTAGTTTTAGACAAGAATCTATTATTACATTAGCAAAAGCAGTTGGTATAGAAATATTTTTACAAAAGCCTATAAATCCTTCTGTATTAAATGATATTCTAAGTGACATATTTTTAAATAATTTCAAAGTAAATAATATCAGTAAAAATATTTTACTTAACAATAAAGTTATCAGTATATCTTTTGAAGGGAATAATATTTTATTAGTAGAAGATAATAAAGTAAATCAAGAGATAATTATAGGATTACTAGAAGATACAAAAATCAATTTTGATATTGCTAATAATGGGCAAGAAGCAGTAAATAAAATAAAAGAAAATCCACAAAAATATCAATTAATTTTAATGGATATCCAAATGCCAATAATGGATGGATATGAAGCAACAAAAGAGATTAAAAAAATAAATAATAATATTCCAATTATTGCACTAACAGCAAATGCAATGCAAAAAGATATTGAAAATACAAAAGCTGCTGGAATGAAAGAGCACTTAAATAAACCTATAAAAGTAGATACACTATATTCAACTTTATCAAAATATATTTCAAAAAATGAGAATATAGAAAAAACATCTCAAGAATCAATAAACTTACCAACTTTAAAATATATAGATATAAATGTTGGATTGAATCATATGGCTAACAATGAAAAACTTTACATAAAAATTATGCATAGTTTTTATGAAAGTTATAAAGATTTTACTCTTGAGAACTTAGAGGTAGAAGAGAAGAAAAGAGTTTTTCATACATTGAAAGGATTAAGTGCAAATATTGGTGCGATAAATCTTAATAAAATAGTTCAAGAAATAGAATTAAATGATAATGATATTTTACATTTAGAATTAGTAAAAGAGTTGGAAAAAGTAATTAATGAACTAGAACAACTAGAATTTTTAAAACCATATTTTATAAAAGAAAAAAAATCTCTTAGTGATTATAAGAAAAAAGAATTATTTGATACTCTTAGAAAAACATTAGAATCAAATAGACCAAAAGAGATTGAAAAAATCTTAGATGAGATAGAATATTATGAGTTTTCAATAAAAGAAAAACAAAAAATAACTATAATAAAAAAGTGCATTGAAAGATTTGATTTTCAAAATGCTTTATTACATCTAAATAGTATATAGAAGGTTAAAATGCAAACAATATTAGTAGTAGATGATACAAATATAAATATTAAAATATTAGTTGAATTGCTTGGAGATAAATATGATGTAGTTGTAGCAATGGATGGAAAAACTGCTCTAAAAATTGCAAAAGAAGAAATACCAGACTTAATTTTACTTGATATTATGATGCCTATAATTGATGGATTTGAAGTATGTAAACAATTAAAAGAAAATCCTAAAACTAAAGATATTCCTATTATATTTCTAACTGCAAAAACAGATGAAGATAGTATTGAAAAAGCTTATGAAATTGGTGGTAGTGATTATGTTTTAAAACCTTTTAAACCAAAAGAATTAATAGCAAGGGTAAAAACCCAACTTGAACTACAATGTTTAATCAAGAACTTAGAATATATCTCTTCGCATGATACAATGACAGGTATTTTAAATCGAAGAAAGTTTTTTGAATTAGCACAAACTAGATTTGAAACAAAAAAAGAAAATCTTTTTGCAATTATGATTGATATTGATAAATTTAAAAATATCAATGACAAATATGGTCACCATGTAGGAGATATTGTAATTAAAACAATAGTATCAAATATACAAAACATGCTAGCAAAAGATAATCTTTTTGCTAGATTAGGAGGCGAAGAGTTTGCAATAATTTGTAATTGTGAAAGTCAAGAAAAACTTTTTACTTTTCTTGAAGAGATAAGGAATTCAATAAAACAACTCTCGTTAGATATAGAAAATAACATTATAAATTTTACTATAAGTATTGGTGTTACTGCTTATAATAATAGTTTATTAACAATTGATGATTTACTAAAAGAAGCAGATAATATGCTTTACCAAGCAAAAGAGACAGGACGAGATAAAACTATATTTAAAACAATAATTTAATATATCATTTTTTAAAATTTAATTTTTAGTGTGCATACTATATAATTCCAAAAAATTTATATTATAAAGGTATTCAAATTAAAAGTACAAAGATTTTAAATGGAATAATTATATTCACAATTACAGGAGCTATTTTAAGTATTATTCCGCAAACACAAAAATATATAATAGAATTAATCTCATTATTATCTTCAGGAACCAAATGGTTCGATGAAATTTTATTATCTTCATTTACTATTCCAGTATGGCTTTTATCGATTATTTCTATTTTGGCATTTATTACATTAATAAAATTCTTTTTATTAATTACAAATAATTCTACGGTAGAATATAAAGCTTATGTAAAAGATTTTATTTATGGAACAAACTGGAGATGGAGATGGAAGAAAGATGAAATAGTGGATTTACAGTGCTATTGTCCTATATGTGATTCTTTATTAGTCTATGATGAAAGCTCTTGCCACACAAGATATACAGATGTTGCAAAAACTGATTTCATTTGTGAAAATTGTAAATCACAAATAGTAACAAGCATACATGGTGGAAATAAAAAATATGCCTTTAGCGCAGTAAAAAGAGAAATAGAAAGAAGAATTAGAACAGACGAATATAAATCAAATATAAGTGAATTAAATTAAATTTTTATAATCAAGGGGATGACAATTTTATTTAAAAAGTACATACCCTATTTCGTCCACCATCTTTAGCTTTATAAAGCGCTTTATCAGCTTTTATAAGCAAATCATCAATAGTTGACTTATCATTCGCAGCAACAACTCCAAAAGAAGCTGTAAAGGTAACTATCTCGCCATTATTCAATACTAATTGTGTATTTGAGATTTCTATACGCATACGCTGTGCAACAAGAATAGAATCTTCCAGATTTGTTTGTGGTAATAAAACAGCAAATTCTTCACCACCTATTCGACCAAGTATATCAATATCTCTTAAAGTCATACGACTAATATTTGCAATTTTTTGAAGAACTAAATCACCAACATTATGTCCATATGTATCATTGATTTTTTTAAAAAAATCAATATCAAACATCAACAAAGATAATTCACCTGAATACCTAGTATGTCTTGATAACTCTAATTCTGCTTGTTCAATAAAATATCGTCTATTTGATAAATCTGTCAAATAATCTGAATAAGCTCTATGTTCTAGCTCTTTACGAGCATTTCTATTTTCTATAGCAATAGCAGCTAAATTTGCAGCAAAAGTTATACGCTCGATATCACTTGAAGTAGGACTTTTTGTCTCTTTATGATAAATTGCAAAAGTTCCAAGTACTTTTCCCTCTGAAGAGATTATAGGTTCAGACCAACAAGAAGCTAATCCAGCTTTTTGAGCTAAACCTTTATATGGTTGCCAATACTCATGGGTAGTAATATCTTCAACAATAACCCGACTCGCTAGAAATGCAGCTGTTCCACAAGAACCAACACCAACACCAATTTTTGTACCATTAATTGCTTTATTATAAAAATCAGGTAAACTAGGTGATGCCCCTAAAAGTAGTTGTTTTTCATCTTTATCAAGTAATAATATACTACATAATGATGCTGAATCTTCTGATTCGATATTTACAACTATTGTATGTAAAATATCTGTCAAGGAAGAGTTTTTAGCAACCATTTCTAACATAGAATCATGTGCTCTATTTCTTAATTCACTTTTCCAATGTTCAGTTATATCATTAAAATTTGCTAAACATTTTTCTCCTAACCAAGAGATATAAACAAGCACTCGGCGTTCAGTTCCATCTTTACAAGTAATACTAACTTCTCTTTCTGAAATAAGTATAGGTTTATCTATTTTACCTGATAACAAAATATCTGCATGCCAAGATTTTATTTCATCTTTTTGATATCTTAAATTTGAATAAGCTTTTTCATACCAAGTTTCAATAGTAGGGATATCATCAAGCGTATATCCAAATAATTCAGTAAATTTATGATTAACATACTCAAGATTACCATTAATATCTGACCAAGAAATACCAACAGGAGAAAAATCTAAAATATCTTTTAATTGAATTTTTTCTTCAGTACTTTTATATAAATCACATGATAATTCTGATTCTCTTAACTTTGATAAACCTCTTTTGGCTAATATTTGTGCCATTTTTACAACACAATCCATAGTTGATTCCATCTGTTCTTTACTTATAATAGGAACAGATTTTATAGCTTTTATATATTCAGTTTCATCATAATTAAATTCTTTAGCTTGTTTTTGAAAGAAATCAATATTTGGTTCTTCATTTAGAACTTGTCCTAAAAATAGAGTTGCTAATATTTGGCCTTCAATTACAACAGGAGTTGCATAATCAATCAAACCATTTTTACAAAATGCACTAGTAACTTTACCATCAGAAACATTTTTCATTAAAGCATGATTACTTTCTAAACATCGTGAATTTGTTTCTGAATTAACTCTATGAAATAATGCACAAGCATCAATCCATCCAGCTTGAAAAATAATTTTTCCATCTTTTCCTACAAGAGCATTAGGAATTCCTGTTGCTTTGTAAAAACTTGTTAATATTTCTTCAAACTCAATAATATCAACTAATTCACTAAAATTATATTTCTTATTACTACTCATTATAAAATTACTTTGCATTACACTTCCAAGTTTATCTATTGTATTCAATTATATTCTATTTTTACTAAGATGCTATTAAAAGAATTAATTACTTATATTTAATAAAATATCTTCAAGATTATATATTACACTAAAAAATTATTTACTTATTTCATCGTTCTTTCAACAAGCATTTCTGCTGTACAATCATAAATATCTACAAAATCCTCACTATCTATAGAATCAGGAAGAAAACTCTTTTTTGTTACTTTTGCTAAAATTTTTACTTGTGAATTTATGTCTTTTATTGTGTGTGATAAAAGAATAATACTTTGGACATCATGCAAAGCAATAATTACAGCTTTTGCTTTTGAAATACCTGCTTCTTTTAGTATATGTTTTTGAGCTGGATTTCCAAATATTACTTTTTCTCCATGAAATAAGGCATTTTCAAAAAACTCATAATTATCAATAATAGCAATATGTTCAATGTTTTCATTTTTTAGGTTTAAAAGTATTTGTTTACCAAAACTTCCATAACCACAAACAATAACATGTCCAGTTAATGACTCTTTTGAAGTATTTAATATTTCACTATTAATATGTCTTTTTCGTAGAATTTTATTAGTAATAGATTCAATATTCTTTAAAATAAATGGTGTTATAACCATTGAAATTATCACAGATAGCGTAAGTAATTGTCCAGTATTTGCTTCTAAAAGTCTATTTTGAGTTGCTAAAGTGAATACAACAAATGAAAATTCACCAACTTGTGAAATACTAAGAGAAGTTTGAAGAGCAACTCTTTTACCAACAAAAAAATACATTATTACAAAAATAATCAAAGCTTTAATAAGCATAATTACTATACTTAAAGCAAAAACCTGAAATACATGTGAACTAAAAAAATGCACATCTATTTGCATTCCTACAGTTACAAAAAACAGTGCTAAAAATAGGTCTCTAAATGGAATAAGGTCTGCTTCTATTTGATGTTTGTAGTGTGTTTCTGCAATTAACATACCACCAATAAAAGCTCCCATTGAATATGTAAAACCTAAATAATGTGCTAAAAAACTAGCCCCAATTGCAATAATTAAAACAATCATAATAAAAAGCTCGTGAGTTTCAGCCTTATCTACTAATTTTAAAATATGATTTAAAAAGTATTTACCAAAAATTATCATTACAATTAATAACACAATCCCTGAGAAAACAATATTTACAATTAGATCACCAATAGCACTTCCATTAGTTGAAAAAATAGTCATCATTAATAATATAGGAATAACTGCTAAATCTTGACAAATCAATATTCCCAAAGAGTTCTGACCATAATATTTTGTTATTTTGTTTGTATCATTTAGTATTTTTAAAACAATTGCTGTTGAAGAAAGAGAAAGTGCTGCTCCAATAACTATAGAAGTTTTAATATCTAAAGCAAATAAAAAATATGACACTAGAGTAAAAAAAAGAATAGATAAGCCAATTTGAAGCCCACCATAAACAAATACTTGTTTTCGCATTTGTATTAGGTTTTCCAGCTTCATTTCAAGTCCAATTGTAAACATTAAAAATACAATACCAAACTCTGCAATTTGATCTAAAATATAAGAATCTTCTACATTAGAACCTATAATATTTACAAGAATTATTCCTGATATTATATATCCAACAAGAGGTGGAACATCAAAACGCTTTAAAATAATACCGAGAATAACAGCAACAACTCCAGTTGCTAACATCATCAAAATAACTTGTTCCATCCAATCCCTTATTTTCAAATAAATAAAGGTGGCATCTTAGCATAGATAATAAAGATTATCTTCAAAAAATAATTAAAATAATTTTTAAATGGTAAAAATAATTAAATTTATTAAATTAAGCCTTTAAACCTGCATTCTCATCAAGTCCTAACATGATATTCATATTTTGAACAGCAGCACCCGAAGCTCCTTTTCCAAGATTATCAAGTCTTGAAATAACAAGCATATAATCATCTGATTCATAAACTGAGATTTCGATTCTATTTGTGTTATTACATTTCATTGCATCTAAGAAACCTTCATCTAAATACTTTATATCATCTTCGATTATTTTTACAAACTCTTCATTTTTATAATAATCTTTGTATAAAGACAATACTTCTCCTTTTGATATATTTTTTTCTAGTTCATCTTTTATTAGATATGACATTACTAACATACCTTGAGAAAAGTTTCCTACACTTGGCGTAAAAAATGGAGCTGATTCTAAACCTAAGATATATTTCATTTCTGGTAAATGTTTATGACTTAAAGCTAGGGCATAAGGTCTTTGACTTTTATATTTGTCTTTATTCTCAGGTGCTTCATAAATATCAATTAAGCCTTTTCCACCACCGCTATATCCTGTGATTGAGTGGCAAACTATTTTTTGTTTTTTTGAAACAATATTATTTTCAATTAATGGTTTCATGGCCATTATAAATCCACTTGCATGACAACCAGGAACACAAACTCTAGTTGAGTTTTTTATTTTTTCTCTTTGAGTTGGGTTTAATTCTGCAATTCCATAAGTCCAATCAGGATTTGTTCTATGAGCTGTACTTGCATCTATTACTTTTGTTGTATTATTTGTTATTAATTTTACAGACTCTTTTGAAGCCTCATCAGGTAAACATAAAAAAACCAAATCAGCTTCATTTAAAAACTTCTTTTTAATCTCTAAATCTTTTTTATCTTCTTCATTGATTGTTAAAATTTCAAGTTCATTTCTATCTTTTAGCATTTCATGGATTTTTAATCCTGTTGTTCCAAACTGACCATCTACAAAGATTTTGTATTTCATTTTTATACCCTATTTTAATATTTTAAATTTTAAGGTGTAATTCTAACATTTTTAACTTAGTTAAATATACTTTTATATCTCAAGTAACAATATGAAACCAATGAAAATCTAATTTAATCTCTTATTATAAAATCTATCATATAATATTAGCTTCAAATTTTAAAGGCACAAAATGACAGATTCAATTAAAATATTTAACGCTTGTGAAAATAACTTAAAAAATATAAACTTAGAGATACCAAAAAATAAACTTATTGTATTCACAGGACTTTCGGGTTCTGGAAAATCTACACTAGCATTTGACACACTTTATGCTGAGGGTCAAAGAAGATATATTGAATCCCTATCTGCATATGCTAGACAATTTTTAGATAAAGTTGGAAAACCAAATGTTGAAAGAATTGAAGGACTTACTCCTGCAATTGCAATTGATCAAAAAACAACATCTAAGAATCCTCGTTCAACTGTGGGAACTATTACAGAAGTTTATGACTATTTTAGACTTTTATACGCCCGAATTGGGAAACAACACTGTCACCAATGTGGAGAGCCAATTTCACAAATGAGCGCAAGTGATGTAATCAATCAAGTTTTAACGCTACCAAATGATTCAAAAGTTGTAATTTTAGCTCCACTTATCAATAGAAAGAAAGGAAGTTTTGCTGATTTATTAGAAAACTTACGAAGCAAAGGGTATGTAAGAGCCATGATTGATGGAGTTATGGTAAGACTAGATGAAGAGATAGAATTAGCAAAAACTCAAATGCATACAATCAAAGTTGTAATCGATAGGGTTACGATAAAAGAAGAAAATAGAGACAGAATCGCTCAAGATATAGAAAAAGGTTTAAAAGAGAGTTACGGAGAGCTTGAAATTGAAGTTATAAACCATGAAGAAGTTGGAACCGAAAAACATATTCACTACTCTGAACATATGGCTTGTTTCACTTGTAAAATCTCATTTGAACCACTTGAACCCTTATCATTCTCATTTAACTCACCAAAAGGTGCTTGTTCTTCTTGTGATGGTTTAGGAATTAGATATGCCCTTGATATGAAAAAAGTTATCAATGAAGATTTATCTATTGAAGATGGTGCTATTAGAGTTATTTATGGCTTTAATAAAGGTTTTTATTTCAAAATGCTTTTAGCTTTTTGTGAAGGAACTGATATAAATGTAAATATTCCTTTTAGAGAATTACCAGAACATCAAAGAAAAGCTATTTTACATGGAAGTGTTGATGAAGCTACATTCTTTTGGAAAAGACACAAACTTACAAGAAAGTGGGAAGGTGTTGTAAAACTTGCCTACGACATGATAAAAGATGAAAAAGAGATGAGTGAATACATGACTGAAAAGAAATGTGACTCTTGTAATGGAAATAGATTAAAACCCTCTTCTCAAAGTGTTTATGTGGCAAATAAAACAATAAGCGATATTTTAAATATTCCAATAGAAGATGCACACGCATTTTTCCAAGATGAATCAAATTTTGCTTATCTAAATGAGCAATTTAAAATGATTTCAAAACCAATTTTAAAAGAAATTAAAGAGAGAATTTTCTTTTTACATGATGTTGGGTTAGGATATATCACTTTAGGAAGAGATGCCCGAACTATAAGTGGTGGAGAAGCCCAAAGAATTAGAGTTGCCTCACAAATTGGTTCAGGTCTAACTGGAGTTATGTACGTTCTTGATGAGCCATCTATTGGACTACATGAAAGAGATACAAATAAACTTATCAAAACTTTACGAGCCTTACAAGAAAAAGGAAATACAGTTATTGTTGTTGAACATGATAAAGAGACTATTCAAGCAGCAGATTATATAGTTGATATTGGACCAAATGCAGGAAAATATGGTGGAGAGATTGTATTTGCAGGAACTCTAAAAGAGATGAACAAAGCAAAAACTTTGACTGCAAAATATGTAACTGGAGCTAAAAAAATTGATTATGTTCACAATAGACCACAAGAAGAGTTTATTGAAATAAAAAATGTAACTATAAATAATATAAAAGATTTAAATGTACAAATCCCTCTAAAAAATCTTTGTGCAATTACAGGAGTTTCAGGAAGTGGTAAATCTTCACTTATTTTACAAACCCTACTTCCAGTTGCAAAAGAGCTTTTAAATCGAGCAAGAAAAGTAAAAAAAGTAGATGGTGTTGAAATTGAAGGACTTGAAAAACTTGATAAAGTTATCTACCTTGACCAATCACCAATAGGAAGAACGCCACGATCAAATCCTGCAACTTATACAGGGTTAATGGATGAAATAAGAGAACTATTCGCAAAAACTAAAGAAGCTAGTCTTAGAGGTTATAAAATCGGAAGATTCTCTTTTAATGTTAAAGGTGGAAGATGTGAAAAATGCCAAGGTGAAGGTGAAATAAAAATCGAAATGCACTTCTTACCAGATATTATGGTGAAATGTGATGATTGTCATGGAAGAAGATATAACTCTCAAACTTTAGAGATTTTATACAAAGGTAAAAATATCTCTGATGTTCTAAATATGAGTGTAGATGAAGCTTTAGAGTTCTTTGCAAAAGTGCCTAAACTAAATGCAAAACTTCAAACTTTAAGTGATGTTGGACTTGGATACATTACACTTGGGCAAAATGCAGTAACACTTTCAGGTGGTGAAGCTCAAAGAATAAAACTATCAAAAGAGTTAAGTAAAAAAGATACGGGAAATACTCTTTATGTTTTAGATGAACCAACAACTGGTTTACACTTTGCCGATGTTGATAGATTAACAAAAGTATTGCATCACTTAGTTGATTTAGGAAACTCTGTTCTTGTAATTGAGCATAACCTTGATGTTATCAAAAACTCTGATTGGGTAATAGATATGGGACCTGAGGGTGGAAATAAAGGAGGAATGATTGTTGATGAGGGAACACCTGAATTTTTAGCTTCAAATCATAAAATCTCTGGTTCATATACTGGATATTATTTAAATAAAGAGATAAACGGTTAATGAAAATAGATTATTCAATTTTCAATCAAGAAACAGCAATTGATAGATTTATCTTTGCTGTTGAAAATGGCTTTTATGTGGAAGCTCATGAACTGCTTGAAGATGATTGGAATTTTTATAAAAAACAAGGTGAAATAAACAAAGCCCTTGTTTTAAAAGGTTTAATAAATGGAGCAACTGCCCTTGCTCTTTTTCATATAAAAAAAAGACCTCTAAGTTACAAAAAAGTTTGGCCGGCTTTTGAAAAATATATTCCACTGTTAGATGAAGTTGAAATTGAAGAAAAAGAAAAATATTATAAAGCAAAAGATTTATTAATAAAATTAAGGGAAGAAGTAGAAGCCAAATTATAAGAATTATAATTTGGCTTTAGAAATTAAGCAGTAGAATCAAGACTTAATAAATAAGCTTTTACTCTCATCATCTCTTGCGTTGGATATTGATTTTCCATGTTACCTCTTTCTACTTTTACATAAAAGTCTTTAGAAGAATCATTAAATCCAAAGTTTGTATTAGATAAGACTACTTCATATTTATTAGAAGTAGCTTTATCTGTTGCAACTTTTTTTGTATCAGCAACATCTTTTTCTTTTGAAATAGCTTCTTGTTGCACTTGTTGTATTGCATCTTGAGTACTTATTTCAGATGATTTTGCAGAAGGTTGAACTTTTTGAATTTCTAAAGCTTTATTATCACTAAACTGGTCAATTTTTGGCATTATCCCATATTCCATAATAAGCTCCTTATTTTAAAAGTTTTTAATAATTAATTATACAACTTTTTTTTAATTTTTTTATCAAAAACTTCTTTATTAAGTTTATTTTGATATTATTTGTACAAAATTCTTAACATTTCACAGGAGAAAAAAATTGGAATACAATTCCCGATTGCTTAATTTTTATAAAAGAAAGAATAAATGGAAGTTTTAATATTACTATTTATTGCAGTTATTGGTACATCTTTTTTATGTTCTATTTTAGAATCTATACTCTTATCCACAAATATCACTTACATCTCAACTTTAGAAAAAGAGCATCCTACTGCTGGAAAGCTTTTTAAAAAACTGAAATTAGATATTGATAAGTCAATTGCTTCTATTCTTATTTTGAATACTACTGCAAATACTTTAGGTGCAACTGCTATTGGAATACAAGCAAAAGAGGTTTTTGAAGGAGATGGCACATTAATAATGGCTACTTCAATTGTTCTTACTTTTATAATTTTATTTGTTTCAGAGATAATTCCTAAAACAATTGGTGCTGTTTATTGGAGACAATTAGCTATTTATACTCCAAGAATTATAAAAGTTTTTATATTTATTACTTATCCAATAATTCTTATTACTCAATTTATAACAAAAAAAATAGGGAAAGAAAGCTCAAATAAAATTTCAAGAGAAGAGTTACTTCAATCTACTTTATTAAGTGAAGCAGAGGGTGTTATTGGTGATTTAGAATCACAAATTATTGGAAATACACTTGAATTAAATAGTAAAAAATTAAAAGATATTTTAACTCCTCGTTCAGTTGTATTTGCAATAGAAAAGAACTCTTTAATAAAAGATTTAATTGAAGATAAAAGAACCTTTAAATTTTCAAGAGTACCTGTATATGAAGATAATATTGATAATATTGTAGGAATTGTTCTAACTAAAAAACTTTTCAAACAATCTATAAAAGAAAAAGAGATTACTTTAGAAAATATAATGAAACCAGTATTTACATTACACGAAAATATAAATGTTGCAAAAGCTCTAAAATTATTTATTCAAAAAAAAGAGCATATGTTTATAGTTCATGATTCATACAATCAAACAGAAGGGATTGTAACTTTAGAAGATTGTATTGAAACACTTTTAGGTCTTGAAATCATGGATGAGTTAGATACAACTGCTGACATGAGAAAATTAGCTTTAAATAAAATGAAAGCTAAAAGAAAAGAGATAAAGGAAACAATATGAGTACAAGCTTTGATTATGAAAAACTAAAACTTTTCTATATTGGAAAAGAAAAAATTGATGAACAAAACTTCGCTCCTTTAGTTTATAAAAATAAAGATTTAACTACTCATGCTGCAATCATAGGAATGACAGGAAGTGGAAAAACAGGTCTTGGAATTTCTCTTTTAGAAGAAGCAGCAATTGATAATATTCCCTCAATTATAATTGACCCAAAAGGTGATATGGGAAATTTACTTCTTACCTTTCCACAATTACAAGGAAGTGATTTTGAACCTTGGATTGAAGAACAAGATGCTATAAATAATGGTTTAAGTGTTCCTGAATTTGCTTCAAAAACTGCACAAACTTGGAAAAAAGGAATAGAAGGAGATTTTCAAAATCAAGAAAGAATCCAAAAATTAAAAGATTCTGCTGATTTTACTATTTATACACCTGGAAGTAGTGCTGGAGTTCAAATATCAATTCTTTCATCATTTAAAGCACCAAGTATTGAAGTTTTAGAAGATAGTGAGTTATTAGTTTCATTAATTAGTTCAACTGTTAGCTCACTATTATCACTGATTGATGAAAAAGATGATAGTTCATCTAAAGAGTCTATTTTAATTTCATCTATTTTTATGAACTCTTACTCTTTGCAAAAAGATTTGAGTATTGAAGAGTTAATCTCATTTATCGTAACTCCTCCATTTTCAAAAGTGGGAATTTTTGATTTAGAGACATTTTTCCCTCAAAATGAGAGACTAAAACTAGCTCTAAAATTAAATACAATTATTGCAAATCCTTCTTTTAAATCTTGGATTGAAGGTGTTCCTTTAGATATTTCAAATCTAATGTATGATGAAAATGGAAAAGCAAAAGTTTCTATATTTTCAATCGCTCACCTAAACGATTCTCAAAGAATGTTTTTTGTTTCACTTTTATTAAACCAAATGGTTTCATGGATGAGAAGACAAGAAGGAACAACTTCACTTAAAGCCCTACTTTACATGGATGAAATTTTTGGATATTTCCCTCCAAATGCAAATCCACCATCAAAACAGCCAATGCTTACACTTTTAAAACAAGCAAGATCTTTTGGTGTGGGAATCATACTTTCTACTCAAAATCCTGTTGATATTGATTACAAAGGTTTATCAAATATTGGAACTTGGTTTATAGGAAGATTACAAACAAAACAAGATAAAGAAAAAGTAATTGATGGTTTAAGTAGTGCAGTTGAGGGAAAAATTGATAAAAATCAAATAGAAAATCTTTTATCAAATCTTGAAAAAAGAACATTTATAATGAAAAATATAAATGAAGATGGAATAAAAGTTTTTCAAACAAGATGGGCTTTATCATACTTAAAAGGGCCAATCACAAAAGAGCAAATCAAGTTTTTAATGAGCAATAAAAAGGTAACCACACTAACCACTAAAGAAGAAAGTTTCACTCCTAAACAAAAAGTTGAAACAACAAATAAACAAAATAGCCCAAAACCTCTAATTCCAAATATTTTAGAGCAAAAATATTTATACTCATCACAAAGTGATAGTTACTATTTACAAGCATATTTACTTTGTAAATGTTCACTTCATTTTGCAGATACTGCTAAAAATATTGATTTAACATCTGAGTTAAATTATGGATTTTATTTACAAAAAGAAGCTTCAAATATTAATTATGAAGAGTTTGTAGAACTTAATATTTCATCTTTTGAAATAAAAGAGAGATTAAACTCAAACTACTATGAAACTCCTATTTTTATTCAAAATGAAAAAGAGTTAAAACAGATTCAAAAAGATTTTTCAGATTATGTTTATAGAAATTCAAAATTAACTCTATTTAAAAATGATTCTTTAAAAATCATTTCAAAACAAAATGAGAGTTTAACTGATTTTAAAATCAGAATTCAAGATAGATTAAATGAAAAAATAGATGAACAAGTTGAAAATTTACAAATAAAATTCAAAAAAACAAATGATTCAATTGACGATAAACTAGATAAACTTTTTGATAAAAAAGAAAAAGAGGAACTGCAAGCAAGTTCTACCACAACTGATACGATTATTGCAATAGGAACATCTCTTCTAGGAGCTTTCTTTGGAAAATCGACTACTAGTTCAACTTTAGGTAAAGTGGCTTCTAGTGCTAGAGGAGCAACTAGAGTATTAAAAGAGAGAAATGATGTAAAATATGTTGAAAATGAGATTCAACAACTACAAATAGAAAAAGAAGAACTTCAAAAAATCCTTGAAGATGAAATAGAAAAAATAAATGAAGAGAATAAAATCTCAAATTTTCAAATAGAAGAGATTTTTATAAAACCAAAAAGAACAGATATTTTTAATGTGAAATTAGAACTATTATGGAAAGAAGAATAAATGGCAAAAAATTTAAATGAGTTTTTAGAAACTCTTAAGAGTCTGACAATTAGTTCACTTGATGAAAATAAAAATCCATTTTCATCTTATGCACCTTTTGTAAAACACAATCACAAATATTACGTATATCTATCTTTGATGGCAAAACACTCATCAAATTTAACAAATAATGAAATAGCTTCAATTTTCTTTTGTGAAGATGAACAAGATTGTAAAAATATCTTTGGTAAAAAAAGAGTATCAATCCAATGTAAAACTAAAAGATTAGAACAAAATACAGAAAATGAAAAAATAATTTTAGATGAATTTAGAACTAAATTTGAAAGTGATATGGTAGATACACTTCATAAAATGGGAGATTTTTACATCTTTGAATTTACACCTTTTTATGGAGAAGCAGTTTTTGGATTTGGAAAAGCCTATAACTTAGGAGGAGATAACTTTGAAGAGTTTGTTGAAAGAGGAAACTCTTCAGGTCATGGTCATGGAAGTAAAAAAGAGTAAGTTATTTACTCTTTTAAATTCTATTTTTTAAACTTCCAATCAAGTTTACCATTTTAATTAATCTTTACTTGTTATTTTGTATTTATAGAATGTCTTTTAAATGCTTTTGGCACTTTATTTTTCTTTATCATGTCAACTCTTATATCATCCCAATAAAGTAATATCTGAAACTCATTTTTTATCTCTTTATTGATTTTCTGAGCTATACATAAATAGTTATATTGAGAATATTGATTTAAAATATTCTCAAACTCACCCCTTGCATTTATAGTTTTTTCATTTGTTAAATCTCTAAATTGTTTATGAACTTCACTTATAAAATCCATATAAACTCGAATAGTTTTTTTTAAATCTATTTTCTCATCAAAATCTGTAAATTCATCAATTTTAAAACCTCTTGCTTTAATTGTGTTTTTATCAATCTCAAATTGTAAAGTTTCTTCTCTGAGTTCATCTGATATTTTTTACGATCAAGAGAAAAATTTGTAACTAATAAGCCATTATGTTGAATCTGATTTCTAAGATATTTCATCAGTTTAATTTGTTGTTCATTTTCTAATTTTTCTTTTATAGTTTCTGAAATTTGTTTATACTCTTTTTTTAATTCTTCTATATATTTATCTTTTAAATCATCTATAAAAGAGTCTAAATAAAGGGTAATTGATGATAATAAATTTAAAATTCTTTGTTCGATTTTTGATAAATACCCACTAAAATCAGAATAATCAGATTGGAAAATTTCATTAGTTAAACTTATTTCAAATAACTCTTTTTCAAATTCATAATAATTCATTAATATAATATTGTATATTTTTTCTTTTGCAAATACTTCACTAAGAATCTTTTTTGATTTATTTAATTCATCATATTTTTCTTTTAAAATTTCTTCTTCAAATCCACTGCTAAGATTTTTTGAATAAATTATATATTTAGTCATAATTTTAATCCTCTTAAATATTTATATTAAAAGATGTCATTTTGTAATTTTGTTGATAAACTAGCTACAGCATAACCAACATTTATATTTGAAAAATTCAGAGTTTTAAAAAATTCAAAAAGTAGCTTTCCTGATATTTTTTCTTTTGCCATTAAAACTATAATCCTAAATTTAATATTTAATTATTTTATCTAAATAGGATTTGATTGAGGTTAATTATTTGTAAGTTCGGTAGTTTTTACAAGGGAGAAAAACAAGGCTTTTTTTAAGCCTTATTTTTTATTTATTCTTTTTTGCCTTAGCATTTGGAAGGTCAGTAATACTTCCTTCATAAATTTCTGCAGCCATTCCAACTGATTCATGTAGCGTTGGATGAGCATGAATTGTAAGTGCAATATCTTCTGCATCACAATCCATTTCAAGAGCTAAAGTGATTTCACCTAATAACTCTCCTGCATTATCTCCAACTAAAGCTCCACCAATTAAAGTATGGTCTTTTTTATCAAAGATTAATTTAGTCATACCATTTTGACTAACATCACTTGCTAATGCTCTTCCTGATGCTGTCCATGGGAAAGTTGAAACTTCATAATCAATTCCAGCAGCGATTGCTTCTTTTTCAGTCATTCCAACCCAAGCAACTTCTGGGAAAGTATAGGCAATTGATGGAATTACTTTTGGTTCAAAATAGTGTTTTTTACCAGCAATTACTTCTGCTGCAACATGAGCTTCATGTACACCTTTATGTGCTAGCATTGGTTGACCAACAATGTCACCAACTGCAAAAATATGTTCTACATTTGTTCTCATTTGTTTATCAACTTCGATAATTCCCCAATCATTTACTTTTACACCAGCATTTTCAAGGTTAAGAAGTTTACCATTTGCAGCTCTTCCAATAGCAACTAAAACAGCATCATAAATAAAAGGTTCAGTTTGAACACCCTCACCTTCCATTGATACATGAATGCCATCTTCTTTTGCTTCAACTTTAGCAACTTTTGTTTGTAACATGATATTAAATCTTTTACTATTTGCTTTTGTGTACATTTTGATAACATCTTTATCAGCAATTGGAACTAATTGGTCTTGCATTTCAACAACATCAATAGAAGAACCTAGTTTTTGATAAACTGTTCCCATTTCAAGACCGATAATTCCTCCACCCATAATAAGAAGTTTTTTAGGAATCTCTTTTAAATCTAAAGCATCTGTTGAATCCCAAATTCTTGGATCTTCATGGGGAATAAAGGGTAATTTAATAGGTCTTGAACCAGCTGCAATAATTGCATTTTCAAAAGTGATTGTTACATCTTCTTTTCCAGTTACTTGAACTGTGTTTTTATCAACAAATAAAGCTGTTCCTTGAACAACAGTTACATTTCTCATTTTACTCATGGCACTTAAACCATCAGTTAGTTTTTTTACAACACCGTTTTTATAAGCAGCAATTTTTGCTATATCAATAGTTGGTTCTGAAAATGTTAATCCATGAGCTGAAATATGCTCAGCTTCTTCTTTTACTTTTGCAACATGAAGTAATGCTTTTGATGGAATACATCCAACATTTAAACAAACTCCACCTAAAGTTGGAAATTTTTCTACTAAAACAACATTCATTCCTAAATCTGCACTTCTAAACGCAGCTGAATAACCAGCTGGTCCAGAACCTATTACTAAAACTTGGGCTTTAATTTCTTTACTCATTCTAAAGTCCTTTATTATAGAAGTATTTTTCTAATATCGCCTAATAATGACGATAATGTCGTTACAAATCTTGCACCATCAGCACCATCAATTGCTCTGTGGTCATAAGATAATGATAATGGTAACATTAATCTTGGTTCAAACTCTTTTCCATTATATTTAGGTTTAATTTCTGATTTTGATAATCCTAAAATTGCAACTTCAGGTGCATTAATAATTGGAGTAAATGCAGTACCACCAATTCCACCTAGTGATGAAATTGTGAAACAAGCACCTTGCATATCATTTGCTGTTAATTTTCCAGCTCTTGCTTTTATAGAAAGCTCTTTTAATTCAAGTGCGATTTCTTCAAAACCTTTTTTATCAGCATCTTTAATTACAGGAACTACTAAACCATTTGGTGTGTCAACAGCAACTGCAACATTTACATATTTTTTGAAAATCATTGATTGACCATCAGTAGATAATGACGCATTAAAGTTTGGATGTAATCTTAATGCTTTTGCAACAGCTTTAACAGCAAATACTAATGGAGATATTTTAACATCTGAATTCATTTTTGAATAAATAGTATTTTGTTCTTTTCTAAACTCTTCAAGATCAGTAATATCTGCCTCATCAAATTGCGTTATGTGAGGAATAATGATTGCATTTCTTTGAAGTGATGGACCTGAAATTTTTTGAATTTTTGATAATTCTACAACTTCAATTTCTCCAAATTTAGAGAAATCTATCTCTTTTAATGGTGCTAACTCAAATCCTAAACCACCTGCTGTATTACTAGAAGCAGTTAAATTTGAACAACTTGGATTTGATAATACAGATTTTATATATAATCTAATATCATCTTTTAAAATTCTATTTTTAGGACCTGTACCATTTACTAATGTTAAATCTACACCATATTCTCTAGCTAATCTTCTAATACTTGGTGATGCGTAAGTTTTACCAGTTGTTTTTGTAACATGAGATTCAACACTTACATTTTCTACTTTTGATTCTACTTTAGCAGGCATCTCATTTTTTACAATAACTTCTTCTTTAGCAACCTCTTTTGGTGTTGAAGCAACTACAGTTTTTTCAATTCTTGCAATTAAAGAACCAGTTTTTACTTTATCTCCAGCATTTACAAGAATTTCAACTAATTTACCAGAAATTGGTGTTGGAACATCCATAGTAGCTTTTTCAGTTTCTAAAGTAATTATTCCATCTTCTTCATTTAAAAAATCCCCAACTGATGCAATAATTTCAATTACATCAACTGATTCATCTCCACCTACATCAGGAACGAAAATATCTTCAATTACTAAAGTTGTCTCTTGTGAAGCTGTACTTACTTCTACAGTTTTTTCTTCAGTTTTAACTTCTTCAACTATTTTAGCAGGTGCTGCAGTTACAACTTCTTCTTTTACAGTTTCACTAGAAGCTGATGCAGATGTAGCTAAAGTAGCGATTAAATCACCCTCTTTAATTTTATCTCCAGCTTTAATAACTAAAGATTCAATAGTTCCAGCAAATGGTGCAGGAATATCCATAGAAGCTTTTTCTGTTTCTACTACAATGATAGTATCGTCTTCACTAATACTATCGCCAACTTTAACACTAATTTCAATAATTTCTACTTCTTCTCCACCAACGTCTGGTAGTTTTATTTGTTCAATACTCATAGACACACCTTATGCATATAATGGATTAATTTTATTTGGATTGATTTTAAATTTAGCAATAGCTTCATTTAATACTTTTTTATCTAATTTACCATTTTCTACTAATAAATATAGAGTAGTGTAAACAATAAAGTTAGCATCAACTTCAAAGTGTTCTCTTAAATTTGCTCTTGAATCAGATCTACCAAAACCATCTGTTCCTAAAGTTTTAAATGAACCTTTTACATAAGCTCTAATTTGTTCAGAATAAATTTTCATATAATCAGTTGCTGAAACAATGATATTATCTTCATCTTCACCTAATACAGTTGTTACATAAGGAGTTTTATCCTTTTCATCTGGATGTAATAAGTTGTATCTTTCTACATCTTGTGCTTCTCTTGCTAATTCATTGAATGAAGTAACAGAATAAACATCTGATTTTACACCATATTCTGATGCTAAAATATCAGCAGCTTGTCTAACTTGCTCTAAAATTGTACCTGAACCTAATAATTTAACTTTATAATTATTAGCTGCATCAACAGTATCTAATTTATAAATACCTTTTAAAATTCCTTCTTCAACACCTTCAGGCATTGCAGGTTGTTTGTAGTTTTCATTCATAGTTGTTAAATAATAGAATACATCTTCTTGTTTTTCACCATACATTCTATTAATACCATCTTGAACAATTACTGCTAACTCATAACCATAAGTTGGGTCATAAGAGATACAACTTGGAATTGTATTAGCTAAAATATGAGAATGTCCATCTTCGTGTTGTAAACCTTCACCATTTAATGTAGTTCTACCTGCAGTTCCACCAACTAAGAATCCTCTAGCTCTTAAATCACCTGCTGCCCATGCCATATCACCTGTTCTTTGGAATCCGAACATTGAGTAATAGATGTAAAATGGAATCATAGGAACATCATTTACAGAGTATGAAGTAGCTGCTGCTGCCCATGAACCCATTGCTCCAAGTTCATTAATACCTTCTTGAAGTACTTGACCTTCTTTATCTTCTTTATAATATGCAACTTGATCTCTATCTTGAGGAACATATTTTTGACCCTCATTTGAATAAATACCAATTTGTCTAAACATACCTTCCATACCAAAAGTTCTAGCTTCATCAGGAACAATAGGAACAATTTGTTTACCGATATTTTTATCTTTTACTAATATATTTAAGATTCTTACAAAAGCCATAGTAGTAGAGATTTCTCTATCACCACTTCCTTTTGTAATAGATTCAAATTCAGCTAAAGAAGGAATTTCTAATTTATTAGTAAATTTCTCTAATCTTTGAGGAACAAAACCATGAAGTTCAGCTCTTCTTGCTTTCATATATTTCATTTCAACAGAATCTTCATCAAAAGTATAATATGGTAATTTTTCTAACTCTTGATCTGAGAAAGGAATTCTAAATCTATCTCTAAATTGTCTTAATGAATCTAAATCAACTTTTTTAACACCGTGAGCAATATTTTTACCTTCAGCTGCTTCACCCATTCCATAACCTTTTACAGTTTTAGCTAAAATAACTGTTGGTCTATCTTTTGTTTTTTCTGCTGCTTCATATGCTGCATAAACTTTTAATGGGTCATGTCCACCTCTGTTTAAGGCAAAAATATCTTCATCAGACATATTTTCAACTAATTTTGCAGTTTCAGGGTATTTATTAAAGAAGTGTTCTCTTGTGTAAGCTCCACCTTTTTGTTTAAAGTTTTGGTACTCACCATCAACTGTCTCTTCCATTAATTGTAAAAGCTTACCAGATTTGTCTTTTTGTAATAAAGCATCCCAGTGTCTTCCCCAGATTACTTTAACTACTCTCCACCCATTTCCTCTAAAGTTTCCTTCTAGTTCTTGAATGATTTTTCCATTACCTCTAACTGGTCCATCTAGTCTTTGTAAGTTACAATTGATAACAAATACTAAATTATCTAAACCTTCTCTTCCTGCTAATGAAATTGCTCCTAAAGATTCAGGTTCGTCACACTCACCATCACCCATAAAACAATATACTTTTTGCTCGCTACAATCTTTAATACCTCTATTTGTTAAGTATTTTAAGAATCTTGCTTGGTAAATTGCTTGAATTGGTCCAAGTCCCATAGATACTGTTGGGAATTGCCAATAATCTGGCATTAATTTTGGGTGAGGATAAGATGATAAACCTTGTCCATCAACTTCTTGTCTAAAGTTATCCATTTGCTCTTTTGTAATTCTTCCTTCTAAGAAAGATCTAGCATAAATACCAGGTGCAATATGCCCTTGGAAGAAAATTAAATCTCCACCATCTTTTTCATTCGGAGCTCTAAAGAAATGGTTAAATCCTACATCATATAATGTTGCAGAAGATTGAAATGATGCAATATGTCCACCAAGCTCTAAATTCTTTTTAGATGCTCTTAATACCATCATTGTTGCATTCCATCTAATTGCAGATCTGATTCTTCTTTCGATATCTCTATCACCTGGCATCTTAGGTTCATCTTCAACATCAATACTATTTAGGTATGCTGTTGTTGCTCTAAACGGTAGATACGTACCTTTTCTTCTTGCCTTATCAATTAATTTTTCTAAAATATAGTGAGCTCTTTTAGGTCCACCTTCTTCTATAATATTTTCTAATGCTTCAAGCCATTCATTTGTTTCTTCTGGATTAATGTCTTTTAAATATTCATTTTGCATTGATATCCTTATTGTTTTTATTATTATTAGTATTATTATTATTTTCTAGAGTTTAGAAAATTAACATTTATTATGATACAATTATAAACTTATATTAATTTTAAATTTTAAGATTTTTATAAGTATTTTATTTTATTTTGTGTAAAATTACACTCATAGGAATAAATTAAATGGTTGACAAAAAAAAGTATAGATTAATTTTAACAAATAATAATAGCGCGAAAATGAATATGGCTATAGATAAAGCATTGACTATTTCTTTTGAAAAAGATGATATGCCAATCTTAAGATTTTATACTTGGGAAGATTCTTTTACTATTGGATTAGGACAAGATTTAGAACATTATGATGACTTAAGAAAAATCTATAATAATAATTGTTCAAAAAGAATAACTGGCGGTGGAGTTTTATTCCATGGTCATGATATATCTTATAGTTTAGTGTCATCAAATACTGAATTTGGAACTTTAAGTGTTAAACAGTCTTATGAAAAAATATGCCAATTTCTATTGGAATTTTATAGAAAACTAGGATTAAACCCTACTTTCGTAAAAGATTCAGAATACATAAAATTGAAAAAAAATGAGTTTTGTCAAGTTGGATTTGAAGCTTATGATATTATCGTTGATGGAAATAAAATAGGTGGAAATGCTCAAAAAAGAAATAAAAAACTAATATTTCAACATGGCTCAATTCCAATATTTAAAACAAAAAAAGATAAAAAAATGGGAATATCTCTTGAAGATTTAGATATACATCTAAGTTTTGAAGAAGCACAAAATAAACTAATTGAATCTTTCAATGAGTCTTTTGATGCAAAATTGATATTATCACAATTATCGCCAATTGAAAATGAAAATTTAAAAAAAATATTAGAAGGTAAGTGAAAATGACAGTACCACAAAAAATAGATTTTAATAAACCTGTTTGGTTAAGAAAGAAGCTATCTAATACTGCCCAAAAAGATATGGAACAACTTCTTAAAGATGGTGGATTACACACTATTTGTCAAGAGGCAAAATGTCCAAATATTAGTGAATGTTTTTCTAAAAAAAATGCAACATTTTTAATATTAGGTGACACTTGTACAAGAAGATGTACATATTGTAATGTAAAAACTGGGAAACCAGATGGTGTAAATGAAGATGAAATAGAGCAAGTTACAATCGCTGTACAAAAACTTGGTCTTAAATTTGTAGTAATTACAAGTCCTGCAAGGGATGATTTGGACGATGGTGGAGCTTTACAGTTCTATAAAGTTACAAAAAATATTTTAGAAAATACTACAGATGCACAAGTTGAGTTATTAATTCCAGATTTCAAAGGAAAAATTGAATCTATTCAAAAAGTTGTAGATTCAGGAGCTGTTATCATTGGACACAATGTCGAGACGGTTCCTAGATTATATAGAGTAAGAAGAAATGCAACATATGAAAGATCTTTAGAGGTTCTTAAAAAAATCAAAGAATTAGGTGGAGATGCTGTTAAAACAAAAAGTGCTTTAATGGTTGGACTTGGTGAAACTGAAGAAGAAATGGTTCAAGTATTTAAAGATTTAGTTGCTGTTGGTTGTAAATTTTTAAGTATTGGGCAATATCTTGCACCTTCTGGTGATTATGAAAAAGTAATCGAATTTGTTAAACCTGAACAGTTTGAAAGATACAAAGCTCTAGCTTTAGATTTAGGATTTGAGTTTGTACACAGTACTCCTTATGCTAGAAGTTCATATTTAGCACATGAGTATTTAACTAATAATAAAGATAACAATTTAATAAAAGGATAATTTTTTGGAAAATAATAAAAAAGTTGGAATAATTGGTGCAGGAAATGTTGGAGCTACTTTAGCTTTTAGTTTAGCAAATAAAAATATTTGTTCAGAAATTATATTAAAAGATTTAAGAATGAATGTTGTTGAAGCTATGGCTTTAGATATTTCACAAGCTGCAAGAGCTGCAAAATCATCAACAAAAGTTAGTTTTGCATCTAATGCAGAAGAATTTAGTAATTGTGATGTAATCGTAATCACAGCTGGAATTCCTAGAAAACCAGGAATGAGTAGAGATGATTTATTACTTACAAATGCAAAAATTATGACATCAGTTATAAATGAAATTGCACCTTTTAACAAAGATGCAATTTATATCATCGTTTCTAATCCATTAGATGCTATGGTTTATACTGCTTTAAAAGCTACATCTTTAGATAGAAGTAAAATTATTGGAATGGCAGGAGTTCTTGATAGTTCAAGAATGGCTCACTTCATAAAAGAAAAATTAACATTTACTCCAAAAGATATAAAAGCAGCTGTTATGGGTGGACATGGTGATGAGATGGTTCCATTAGCTAATTATTCTAGCGTTGATGGAAAAGATTTAACTGAGTTTTTAACAGCTGATGAGATTGAAGAAATTATTGTGAAAACTAGAAATGGTGGAGCACAAATCGTAAAATTACTTGAAACTGGGTCTGCATATTATGCACCTGGACACTCTACTGCTTTAATGGTTGAAGCTATTTTAACTGATTCAAAAGAGACTTATCCTTGTGCTGTTATGTTACAAGGTGAATATGGATATGAAAATATCGTCGCTGGTGTTCCAGTTACTTTAGGAAAAGATGGTTTTGAGAAAATTGTTGAACTTGAATTAAATGAAGAACAAAAAGCTCAATTTGCAAAATCTATTGCATCTATTAAAGAGTTAGTTAATATTATAGATAGTAACTTTTAATTAAAAGTCTAAACTCTTTCAAATATAACTATTTGGAAGAGTTAGATGCTGCTAAAATATTCCCATCTGCTGAGATTAAAATCGCTAATTTTTTCGTACTTTCAAACTGAGATAAAACAATCAATAAAATCATCATCAAAGGAATTGATAAAAACATTCCAATTGTTCCCCACATCGCACCCCAAACAACTAAAGATAAGATAACTATAAATTGAGAAATATTTAATTTATTTCCCATAAGTTTTGGATAAATTATATTTCCAATCACAAATTGAATAAGAACTAAAGCCACAAATAAAATTAAAACATCTGAAATCTCATTAAATTGAATAAGAGCAAAAACTGTTGGAATTAAAACTGCAATTATACTTCCAATTGTTGGAATAAAATTTAAAACAAAAGCAATAAATCCCCATAAAACTGCACCTTGTAGAGAAAACATCTCACATAAAAAATAAGTTAAGAAACCTGTTGATAAACTAATTATTGTAGTAATTGAGATATATGTTCTAATTCCTTTTGAGATTGAAGTTAAAATATGTTCAACTCTGTTTTTATTCTCTTTCTTTGGAAAAAGTGCATTTAATTTTGCTGAAAAGAACTGTTGATCAATTAATAAAAAAAGTACATATAAAAAAATCTGCACAATATTTCCAAATATTGCACTAAAGGCGCTTATAACTTTATTTATAACACTTGAAAGGCTAAACTCTTCAAAAAACTTTTGTAAAGGTGTTGCTAAATCAAAAGAAGTAAGTAAAGATAATTTATCTATTAATTCATATACTTTACTATCAAGTTGCGATATTGTAGAACTTAACTCCATCATACTTGAAGTTATAAAACTTCCTATTTCAACCATTGAATAAACAATAAAAATCAAAGATAAAGGAATAGCTATGTAATCCCCTACTTTTGCATTTAAAAAAGGTAATCTTTTTATCTGATTTGCAAAGGCATTTATTAAAAACCATATTAAAACAGCTATTGCAATTGGTGTTAAAATATTGCTTAAGCTATTTAAAGAAAAAACAAATAAAAACATAAAAGCAAAAAAATAAAAAGCATTTGCAAAATTTGTATTTCCTAAACTTGAAAAGACTTCTTTATTACTATTTTTTTCCATCTTTAATCCTTTTTTTAAATAATTCAATTTCATTTTTCATTGTATTTGAGTAACCTTTTAAACTTGTATATAAATAAAAAGCTGATTGCACCATAAAAAAGTAAAAGGCATTTGTATAACCAATATATACAAATATCACATCTGCCACAAAAAAACAGATAAACGCGTATGACCTTACTACATGATTATGACTTGAAAGTAAAAAACTTCCAATAATAGCAATTAGTGAAGCTATAAAATCAACTAGCAATATCTTAAAATCAGTTTGAGCCATATTTGGCAGAACTGTAAAAATAAAGATTAAAATATAAATTGACAATACAAAACTTATAATTTGAACATCTCTTTTTCTATTTTGAGTTAATTTATAAATTCCTATTATTGCTGTTACAAAAAATAGAATCATTTGAATAATTACAGGAATTTTCCCAGTTAATGTAAAAAATGTCAAAAGTGCAAGGTTTGAGACAAAAAAACAGATAAATCCTAAATATAGTGGCTTTGTATTTCCATTACCACTCAATGACATCAAATATGCACCTAATATTGAAAAAATTGCCCCTATTGCTTCTAAAATAATCATAATTTCTCTTATATAAATTTTATGCAATTATAATCATATAATCAAAATTATTCATAAATGTAATAATGATTTGACTATAATTGCAAAAAAATTAAAAAGTAGAAGATATTGCAAGAGTTTGAAAATCGAGAAGTATGTTATAAATGTTATAGACCAAAAAGTTCATGTGTTTGCGAATACATAATAAATCCAATACAAACTAATACAAAGTTTGTTATTTTGATGCACCCAAAAGAGTATAGAAAAACGAAAAATGGAACAGGTCATATGACTAATAATTCCCTAAAAAATTCCGAGTTATATGTGGGAGTTGATTTTACAAACCACGCAAGAGTAAATGAACTTTTAAATGACAAAACATATGAAGCTTATATTTTATATCCAGGAAATGATAGTATCAAACTAAATACTCAAAAACTTCCAAGTGAAAAAAAAGCACTTATTTTTATAATAGATTCAACTTGGCCTTGTTCAAAAAAAATGTTAAGACTTAGTAAAAATTTACATGGTTTAAATAAAGTTAGTTTTGAACATGATAAATCATCACAATTTAAAATAAAAACTCAACCAAATCAATATTGTCTTTCTACAATAGAATCAACTTTATGTATACTTGAACTATTAAACTTACAAAATGTAGAAAATATTTCATCAAAATCTTTAGAGAACTTTTTAAATCCTTTTGAAAAAATGGTAGAGTATCAAGTGAAATGTGCTTATGATGAAAATGATGTTAGATATAAACTTCCCTATAAAAAATCTATTTAGTGTATTAACTCTACGGTTTTAAAAATTTTATTTCAAAGAATATTATTTGTTCAAGTTTTTAATGAGAATTTGGGTATTTTAAAATCTTTAATAAGATTACTATTACGGAGATTGTCTATATGCTAAATTTAAGATCTATTATTTTTTTAATAATACTTAACTACTCTTTATCTGCTAATAATTCAAACCTGCCTTTTGAACTAGAAGTAAAAAAAGATATAAAATCACTTTTAAACAAAAATTATGATGATTTACTAATAAGTAAAAAAAATCTTAATGACTATTATGTTAAAAATGATTATTCTGCTTATTGGATAGATGAAAATGGTATAAAAAGTATTGGACTTTCTCTTTTAGATAGAATCAAAAATGACCCTGTATTAAAACCACATATAAATAAAATATTCAGATTAGATGAAGTTGAAAATAGTCTAAATTCATTAGATAAATCTGATCCTAAATATCTTGAAAATATAGTAAAAGTTGATTTTATGTTAACTGAATTATTTGATAGATATGTTACATATATATCAAAAGGTTCAATTAAATGGAACGAATTTGAACAAAAATTAGCTGAACGAGAAAAACAAACAGAAATAAAAGCTGCTTGGGATAAATATAATTTAAAAGAAAATCCAAAACAACTGCTTAAACAAGTAGTTGAAAAAAATGATTTAGTAGATGTTTTAGATGGACTTGATTTTAACTACCCTCAAGTAAAAGAGTTGGTTTCTGCTATTGATGAACTTGAAAAAATTTCTGCAAATGGTGGATATATAAAAGTTCCAGAAACTAAGCCTTTAAGAATTGGTGATGTTTCAGAAGTTTTGTCAATTTTAAGAAAAAGATTAACACAAAGTAATGATTTAAATACTCAATGTGAAAATACACAAAATGAACAAAGCTTAATCAATAATACAACTACAGAAGAAGAAAACTCTGAAAATGTAAAATTAAGTGCAAATTGTGAAAATGTTTTTGATGAAGATTTAAAAAATGCAGTTATCTCTTTTCAGAAAAAACATGGATTATATGCTGATGGAATAGTTGGAGCTCAAACTCAAAGATTTTTAAATGTTTCAGCAGATAAAAAAATAGCAATAATAAGATTAAATCTAGAAAGAATGAGATGGCTTCCTAGAAATTTAGGAGAAAAATATCTTCTTGTTAATATTCCTGATTATCGACTAAAACTGTACGAAAATGATGAAGTGAAGTTGAATATGGCAGTTATTGTAGGTGATTCAAAATTTCCAACACCTATTTTCTCAGATAAAATGTCTTATGTTGTTTTAAATCCAAACTGGAATATTCCTGATAGTATTGCAAAAAGTGAGCTTATTCCTAAGCTTTTAAAAAACCCTAATTATCTAGCAGATAAAGGAATTGATATTTATGCTGGCTGGAATGCAAATACTGAAAAAGTAGATTCAAAAGATGTTTTAGATGGTGCAATACTTCAAAATGAAGAGTATTTAAAAAGTTTTAGATTTTCTCAAAATTCAAACAAAGATAATCCACTTGGAAAAATGAAATTTATGTTTCCAAATAAACACGCGGTTTATATCCATGATACACCTGCAAAATATCTATTTGCAAATGCTAGAAGAGCTTTCTCTCATGGATGTATTAGACTTTCTAAACCACAAGATTTACTAACAACTATAGCAAATGAAGATCCGAATTTAGATATAAATAAAGCAAATGAAATTTTAGCAAATGAAACAAGCGAAAAATCTATAGGATTAAATAAAAAGATTCCTATTCACATAGTTTATCTAACTTCATGGGTTGATGAAAATGGTGTTTTACAATTTAGGGAAGATATTTATAACTTTGATAAGATTCAAAAAGAGTTTTTGTTATAACTCTTTTTGATTAAAAAATAGATTAGATTTGTTTAGACAAATCTAATTTTTGTAGTCTCTTTTTTTCTACTAATAATTTATCTTGGAATTGTTTATTTTTGTCTTTTGCAAAAGCTTGCATATCTTCAACTTCATCCATTTCATCAACTATCTCAACTCCTAATAGAGTCTCAATAGCATCTTCTAAAGTTACAACTCCACTTGTTTGTCCATAATTATCATGAACAATAAATAGGTGTGTTTTTCTTTTTACAAATAAATCTATTAACAAAGAAACTGGTACATTCTCTGAAATTTTATGAACTGGAACTGTAATATCTCGTAATATTGTATTATCTCGTTCTTCAACACTTTCTTCTAATATAGTTTGATTGAAAACTATTCCTACTATATCATCTATTGATTCATTATAAATTGGAATTCTTGAGTGAATATACATTTTATCATTTTCAATAGCTTCTTCTACTGTTACATTTTCATTAAGTGCAAACACTACACTTCGAGGAGTCATTATCTCTTTTGTTTTAATGTTTTTTAATTTGAAAAGGTTTTCAATTAAAACACTCTCTTTTGAATGAATTGAACCCTCTTTTTCACTTAGTGTAACAACTGCCATAATTTCATCTCTTGAAAAGTTTATTTCATCTTTTCTACCTTTTGAAATATAGTTTGTTATAAGACTTGAAAACCAAACCAAAGGATATGTAATTTTAATCATAAATGAAATTATATAAGCTGATGGAATTAATAAACCTTTCCAATAAATAGCACCAATTGTTTTTGGAATTATTTCAGATACATAAAGAATCAATAAAGTTAAAATAAAAGCAATAGCAGTTTGCCATTCATCCCCAAATAATATTTGAGCTTGTGCACCAACACCTGCTGCTCCCATTGTATGAGCAAAAGTATTAAGTGTTAAAATTGAAGATATTGGTTTATCTATATTTGATTTTAACTCTTTTAATAATCTAACAGCTTTTAAGCTATCACCATTTTTTGACAATGTTTCTATATAAGTAGAAGTACTAGATAATAAAACAGCTTCTAAAACAGAGCACATGAAAGAAATTAGTAACGCTATTGAGAGATAAGTAAGAAGAAGGGTCATTTTGAATACCCCATGAGAGAAAAGTTTAAAGTACGCCTATAATAGGAGTCATTTGAGTTCATTTTTTTTGTCCTTTTTAAATTTTGAGCGATATTATAGCATAAGTCTAGATAAAGTTTTCACTTAATTAAAGAAATATTATTTAAAATATGGTTTATATTTTCTACACTTAAATGGTGTTTATCTTCAAGTATTTTCATGAAAAATCTAACTTCAGCATTTGTAAAACCATCTAGTTCTTTATCTTTTATTGAAATACCATTCTCTTCAAGTCTTACTCTTTTTAGTTTTCCATTTGTCTCTTTTGCATAATAAACAATATCAAGTTGAGTTTGATTTACTTTTTCAATAGTAACAATTATTCTATCAAATCTAATTTTTAGTTCAAATTCAGGATATAAAACTAAAAACTCATCTGTATTTATAAATCCAATATAAAGTTTAGTAAAAATATCAAAATAAAGGCCTAGTTTTGGTGAAGAAAAGAATTTTAAATCCACAGGAAATTTTGGATTTTCCCTTGATTTATTTAAAATCCACTCTAAAGTAGGAAAATATTGAAACTTCTTATATTTTACTTTGTAAGCTTCTATATATTTAGAATTTCTTGGAGCTTTTAGAGTCTGAACATCATTTTTTACTTTTTTAGCAAAAATGATTTTTTCGATTAACTCTTCATCTTCTAAATCATTTGTAATCCAAATAGTTGCATATTCAGGGAAGTTTTTAAGTCCAGTTGAACCAACAGTTACAACTATTAATGCTTTGATTATTAAAGTTGGAAAAATCATTTTTAATAGAGCGTATTTTTTTGTAAGTCTTTTATTTAAACTTGAAGTTTTTTTTGAAGTACTCATCTCTACAAAGTAAACACTATCTTTTGTAAAGAACATAGCATCAAACTCACTAATATCTTTGTAAGCTGATTTATAAACTATTTGAGAGCTTCTATCTATTAAAAGTCCACTTTTAATGTAAAGGTTTTCTTTATCTTGATAAGGCCCTTTTAGTACAAATCTTGTGATTTCATCTTGGGTAAGAGTATATTGAAGTAAAAGTTCATAAACTATGTTTTCGTAAACTTCACCTTTGAAGCTGCTATATGCTGATATATATGAAATATCTTCTTTTGATGTATTATTTTTTACTAAAGCTTTTAAGCTTTTGCTATCGTATGAGTAATGGAAAAGATTCTCTTTTATATCTTCTATATTTAGTTGTTTTATTTTTTCGTTTATTGTAAATTGCAAGGTTTCTCTTCTATTTCTATAATAGCTTAGATTATAGCCAAAAAAAATTTAAATAGATTACATATTATCTTTAGTTTTGAAAAAACTTATCTTTCCTAAATCATCCAATTTCATAAAAAGTCTTAAATCAGAAATAAACTCTTCATCTAAACTATCAAAACTTCTTTTCATACGATGATATCTAGCTAAGTGATTTTTTTCTTTTGCTTTTTGCATACCTCTAAAAAGATAGTGATAACGGACTAACTTTTTTGTATATTCTGAAACTTTCCAGTTTTTAATGATGTGATAACTCATCTCTTCGTGATTATGAAATGAATACTCTTTTGTAATTTTGTCCTTTTCATCTTGAAAAGCAACATAAGGTTTTCCAATATCATGTAAAAATGCAGCAGGAATCATCTTATATTCTTTTGCTTTTAAAACCTGTACTACAACTGCTAAAGTGTGAACTAATACACCAAATCTGTGCCATTTGTTTTGTTTGATAAATAGAGTTATAAAGAACTCTTTTTTTAATACTCTTTTTGATTTCATGTGCAATGATAGCATTAAGTTGTTTTTATGTCATTTAGGTAGAATAAATTATTATGGATTTAAATAACTATCCTCATGATAGAGAAAAGGTAATGACACCTTTTTCTTTTCTGCAACTCTTGCCTGAAACAAGTTTCAGTTTCGTATTAAATAAAATTGTCATCAAATTTTTTGAAAAATGACCTTTTTTTTATGATGTATAATTTACAAAAATAAAAAAGGAGTTCTTTATGAATGAAAAGTACAAAAGTTTCGCATTAATTTTTAAACTAAAAGAAGATGCAAATAAAATGAAGAAGTATGAGATTAAAATTATGGAGAATTGTTGATGAATCATAAAGCTTTTGAAGAAAAACATTGTGAAACAGCAACTGAATTATGGAATTTATTAAGTCCTACTAATGAATTATTTGAAGAACCCAATAAATTAATTTATCGAGGACAAGCAGATTCAACTTGGGGACTAATTCCTTCTGTATTAAGAAAGAGCAGTAGTAATCAACTTATGAAAATATTAAAAAGTGATGCAACAGCAGATTTTCAAGTCTATAATGAATTGAGTATTTTAAAAAAATTTGTTGAATATTGTGATAATTTAGGTATTAAAGTACCTAATGATTCAGTCATTTTTAGAGAAAAAAATCTTGATACAAATAATATTGACAAATATATAAAAAATCCATCTTTATGGGCAAATGAAGAGCTTTTAGAATTAATGGCAATTGCTCAACATCATAGTGTTCCTACAAGATTATTAGATTGGACAGAATCACCTTATATAGGACTTTATTTTGCTGTATCATCCGCATTGGAAAGATATATAAAACTTTTAGAAGAAAATCAAAATATTAAAAATGAAAAAATTGCAATATGGGTATTGAATTTAGAATATAGAAATTTATATGATTTAAAAGTGTTAGAAGTCCCAAAAAGTTCTACTATTCATTTATCTGCTCAAAAGGGTTTGTTTACTGTTCATACACATAATGGTTATAGAAATAGTAGCTTTTTGGTCGAAGGACTAGAAAAAATATTTTCATCTTTACCAGAAACACCTTTACTAAAAATCACATTACCCATAAGTGAAATTGTTGAAGCATATTATTTCTGTGAAAAAATAGGAATTAATTCAACAACAGTTTTTCCAAATATAAAAGGTGTAGAAATGGGAATAAAAGATACTTTAAATTTATGGTATTTAACAGATAATTTACTTAGATAAAAATGCAAGAGTTAATAATCAATGAAAACAATATAAAAGATAAAATCTATACTATACGAAATCTTCAAGTTATGTTAGACAAAGACTTAGCGGAGCTTTATGGAGTTGAGACAAAACATATAAATCAAGCAGTGAGAAATAATCAAGATAAATTTATGGAAGATTTTTATTTTGAGCTAACAAATGTTGAATTTTAGAATTTGCGGTCAAAAGATTTGACCGCAAATTTTGCTAAAGTAAGGATAAATCCAAAAGTTTTCACAGAGCAAGGTATTTATATGTTGGCAACTATTTTAAAAAGTAAAGTTGCTTCTCAAATTACAGTTTATATTATAAAAACTTTTGCAAATATGAGAAATCTTATATCATCAAATCTATCAATGTTTGAACGATTTGAAAGAATAGAACAAAGATTAACTATTCATGATGAACATTTTGACAAACTTTTTGAAGCTTTAGAAGACAAAACAATAAAACCAAAACAAGGAATATTTTACAATGGAGAGATTTTCGAGGCTTACATCTTTATAAATGATTTACTAAAAACTGCAAAAGATGAAATAATCCTACTTGGCAATTATATTGATGAAACTGTATTAACACTTTTTAGTAAATATGCAAATATTAAAGTTAAAATTTATACTCACACTATTACAAAACAGCTAAAACTTGATTTTCAAAAATATCAAACACAATATAAAAATATAGAATTAAAAGAGTTCAAAAATAGTCATGATAGATTTCTGATTATTGATAAAAAAGATTAGAATAATCTAATCAAACCTCTTAAAATTATCATCTTCACTTCCGTCTTTTTTTCTATTTTTAAATTTCCACATAGTTATAAAATATCTGACACTTACGAAACTTAAAATAAATGCTATTACAAACATCACTATATAAATTAAAAAAGTTACTATTTCCATAATAAATCCTTTTTGTTTAGTATAACTTAATTTCAAATCTAAGTAAAAAACCTATAAAAATAATCTGCTATAATCAATCTATGAAAACATTTATTATAAAAAACTGGAATAAACTTTTATTAGTTGCTTTTACTCTCTTCGCTCTTTGTTTTGCTTTGACTTTTACTATTGATGACAATGCAAAAAGACTTGTTGATGATTCATTCAAACAATCTGTTATTGTATTTGGAAGTGCAAAAGCTTTAAATGCTGTGATTTCATTAGCTCAAGGAACGGAGTTAAATCTGCCTTTTGTAATAGTAGCAGTGGGAGAAATACTTGATCCTATAAATGATTTAGTTGAGCAATTTTCCCTTGTGATGTTAGCAAGTATGGTTTCCCTTGGTATTCAAAAAATCTTGCTAAATTTTGTGACAAATGATATTTATAACTACATTTTATTTGCTTTTATTATAGTTTTTAATATTTGGCTTTTTAAGCGTTTTGCAAATGATGAAAGATTAAGAGATCTGTTTTTCAAAATCACTTTTATACTTTTGTTTTTAAGATTTGCAATTCCAATGATTGGTTATGTAAACGAAGTTTCTTATAACTATTTTGTAAAACCTCAATACAATATAGAAGAGTTAAATCAGGATATTTTAAAAGTAAAAGATGATGTTAGTAAAATAAATCAAGATACAATAACTCAAAAAGAAGATAGCTCTTTTTTCAATAAAGTTATGGAGAAATTTGACAGCAGTTATTATGAAAAAAAGGTTAATGAATACAAAGATGCAGTTGATAATTCAAGTCAATATATTATTGATTTAATCATAGTTTTTATTTTCCAAACTATACTTTTACCTATAATCTTTTTATTCCTACTCTACTCTTTTGTAAAATCAATATTTAATATAAGGAAAGCCTAATGGAAAAAAATATTTTAATCACAGGTTGCAGTTCTGGTCTTGGACTAGCTTTATCTAACTACTATTTGCAAAAAGGCTTCAAAGTTTATGGTATCAGTAGAAATAAATCAAATATTGAAAATATAAACTTCACTCATATTGTTTTTGATTTGTCAGAGCTTTCACAAATAAAAGAGATTTTAAGCCCAATTATTAAAGATATTTCACAAATTGAAACAGTTTTCCTAAATGCTGGAATGTTGGGGAAAATTAGAGTTTTAGATGAGTTATCAACAAGTGAAATGCAAGAAGTATATAAATTAAATGTTTATGCAAACAAAAAACTCCTTGATATTTTAAAAAGCATAAAAGTAAAAAATATTTTAGCTATTTCTTCGGGAGCTTCACTAACTGGATATAAAGGTTGGGGTTCATACTCTTTATCAAAGGCAGGAGTAAATATGCTAATAAATCTTTATTCAAATGAGATGCCAAATACAAAACTTCTGGCAGTTGCACCTGGAGTCATAAAAACACCTATGACTGATTATATAAGATTTGAATTAGATGAAAATATTTTTCCATCTGCAAAAAAATTAAATGAAGGTCTTGTTCAAACGCCTGAAGAAACAGCAATTAAACTAGATAATTTAATAAATAGAATAGATGAATTTGAATCAGGCTCTTATGTTGATGTAAGAAAAATATAAATATTAATGATGGATTATTTCAGCTCTTCCAGCTTTTAATCCAAATAAGATTAATAAGAAAATTGCAACTATTAAAACTATTATTGAACTTGTCCATGACTTTGTAATATCAAACATATATCCTAATAAAATTGGTCCAACAGCTGCAAATAAATATCCAGCTGATTGGGACATTCCTGAAAGTTCTGCTGCTTTTTTTGCATGGGGAGTTCGTAGTGTAATAAATCCTATTGCAAGACTTATAGCTCCACCCGTTCCAATTCCAATAAATACCATAGAAATAATCATTTCAAATGAAGATGTTGTAAATAAAAGTATTATCATTCCTGCTAAATAATTTAAAGAAATTATCGTTGCAATTAACTTTTGATGTTTAATTTTATTTGCAATTATAGGTACAAGTAGAGTTACAGGCAAACCAACTAATTGAAATAATAATACCATCATTCCAGCAAAATGACTATCAAATCCTTTAAAAATTATAATTGAAGGAATCCAAGCAATCAAAGTATAAAATAATAAAGATTGTGTTCCCATATATGAAGTAACCCACCAAGCTAGTGGTGTTTTCCATATGTTTTTACTTTGCATCACTTTTTCTATTGCTAAGTCATCACTATTATTATATTCAACACTTTTTTTAAGTTGTGGTAGCCATATTAATAAAGCAATAAAAGCTAAAACTACCCACATTGCTAATGAGGTATTCCAACCAAAAACATTAGTTGCTGGAATACTAATTCCTGCTCCAAAAGCAGCAGATATGCACATACCTGTTATATACATACTTATAACATTTCCAACATTTTTCTTAAATTTATGTTTAATTACACTAGGAATTAACACATTACCAATAGCAATACCAAGTCCAATAAACATGGTACCTATAAATAATCCATAAACATCTGTATAAGAACGAACTATCTCTCCTATGATTATTAAAATAAGTCCACCCAACATTGTTAAACCATGTCCGAATTTATGATTCATTTTTGCAACAAATGGAGAAAATATAGCAAAAGCCAATAAAGGAAGTGTTGTAATAAATCCCGCCATACTATTACTTAAAAGATATTCATCTTTTATCAAATTTATTATAGGGCCAACTGAAGTAATAGGTGCTCTTAGATTAAATGAAACAAAAATTATTCCTAAAAAAATCATAAATAAATGAGAGTTAAATTTCATAAACTATTCCTTTATTAAATTTCAAAAATTTTATTTATAACTTCTTCTGCTTTTTTACTATCTTGGGAAGAAATAGCTTCATAAAGGTCTTTATGTAATTGGAAGATTAACTCTTCTTCCATTTGAGTTAACTGCATTTTTTCTTCAATTGAAGTACAAATATATGAAGATATAGATTTATATAAATCATAAAAAATAGAGTTATGGGAAGCTTTTGCGATACTTAAGTGAAACTCTATGTCAGCTTCACTATTTTCTTTGAAAGAACCCTTTGTTAAACTCTTATTTTCTAGTGCTTTTTTAATTTCTACTAAATCACTTTGAGTTCTTCTCAAAGCTGCTAATTTAACGATTTCTCTCTCCAAATAAAATCTCACTTCATCTACTTCTGAAATTTTTGAATTACTTAAACGATTTAAAATATTTGCTTCAAATCTGCTAGTTGCTAGAACATAAGTTCCATCACCTTGTCGTGATTCTAAAACTCCTGCTTGGATTAAAGATTGAACTGCTTCACGAATTGTGTTTCTGCTAACTTCAAAGGCTTTTACTAAATCAGGCTCCGAGGGAATTTTTTCTCCTATTTTAAAAGTACCTTTTTTAATAGCTTTTTCTATTTCAATTGATATTTGTTTTGGTAGTGATACTTTTATTGGTTTATTAATTTCCATAATTTTTCCTAATATTTACAATTCATCCAATCATTGGACAAGTTAATAATAATAGAAATCAAAAGAAAAGTCAAATGAATATAAAAAGCAGGATTTACCCTGCTCTTTTATTAGTGATGATGTTTAAATTTTTTCTTTTGAATTGATTTGATGTTTATAATCATAGCAATTGAAACTATAAATGCAATAATAAAAAATCCTGAAAACACATAAAGTGTTTGAGAGTATGAACCAGTTGCATCTTTTACCATAGAGATAATTAGTGGTCCAACAAGCCCTGCTGCTGCCCAAGCTGTTAAAATATATCCATGAATTGCGCCAAGCTCTTTTGTTCCAAAAATATCACCGATATATGCAGGAATTGAAGCAAATCCTCCACCGTAACAAGTCATAATGAAATATAAAACAACTTGGAATACAACGATTTCTTTGATTGATGGCAACATATAAAATGCAACTGCTTGAGTTGCGAAAAATATTACATAAACAACTGGTCTTGTTAAATAATCACTCAAAGAAGCCCACATAATTCTTCCTGCACCATTAAAGATTCCCATTAGACCAACAGCTGTTGCAGCAACTAATGCACTAACTCCTAAAACTTCTTGTAATAAAGGAGATGCAACTCCAATAATAGCAATTCCACAAGTTACATTTATAAATAACATAATCCAAAGACCATAAAATCTTGGAGTTTTTACAGCTTCATTTAGACCTAGATTTGATAAATCTTCTTTAATTTTCTTTTTGCCCTCTTTGATTTTTTGCTCAAATCTTTTTGGCAAATACTCATCATGTGGTTTTTCTAAATATAAAGCAGAAGAGAACATAACTGCGAAATAAACTGCCCCTAAAATAAAAAATGTTCCTGCAATTCCAACAGCTTCAATTAAAATTTTAATTGTTGGTCCCCAAATAGCAGAAGCAAATCCAAATCCCATGATTGCAAGTCCTGTTGCCATTCCTCTTTTATCTGGAAACCATTTTACAAGTGTAGATACTGGTGAAATATAACCAATTCCAAGACCACATCCACCAAGAACTCCATAGAAAAAGTATAACAATAATTTTGATTCCATCATTATTGCTAATCCTGAACCCATAGTACCTATTCCAAAAAGTGAAGCTGCAATTATTGCAGAAACTCTTGGACCATTTTTTTCAACAAATTTTCCCATTAACGCAGCTGAGAGTCCCAAAAAGAAAATGGCAACACTAAAAGCAATAGTTACATCTGTTAAATCCCAATTCATTTGAGCTTGGATAGGTTTTACATAAACACTCCAAGCATAAACAGAACCAATACATATATGAACACCAACAGCACTTAAGGCCATTAGCCAACGGTTTTTTTCTACCATCAGATTTCCTCTTTTACAAACAATTTTTATACGCGATTTTAGCTAAAAGAAGATAAGGTTTATCTTGTTTTAGTTAGAAAAAACTAAGTTTTTCAAGCTTTTTTCCTCATCATTTGTCACAAATTCCTCTACATTTTTCAATCTTTTTACAAATTTAAAAGAAGGTGCGAATTGTGAAAATTTCTCTTTTATAAAATCACTAGGCAAGTCAGGAGCATTTAAACACGACAAGATAGTACAGTTTGGAGCTACCAATTCATTTAATCTTCTGATTATTTTTTCATAATCTTTACTAGCTTCAAAACTTCCCTTTTGAAGAGATGGTGGATCAATTACGATAATATCATAAGGCCCTTCTTTTTTGATTCTACTCCATGATTTCAAAATATCATAAGGAAAAAATTTTACTTTTTTTGTATCAAGATTATTTAGATGATGATTTGTTCTTCCTGTTGTTAGTGCATTTTTTGCCATATCAATATTTACAACTTTTAAAGCTCCACCACTTATAGCACTTACTGAAAAAGCGCAAGTATAAGAGAAAAGATTTAACACTTTTTTATCTTTTGAAATCTCTTTTATAAAACTTCTTCCATTTTTCATATCTGGAAAAATTCCTATATTTTGATTTGAAAAATTTAGTGCATATTTTAAACCATTTTCATAGGTAATGGTATTTTCTGGGATTTTTCCCCTTAGAATTTCATTAAGATTATCTTTTTTATATCTTCTTTGAATTATCAGAGTTTTAAAACCTTTTGTGGCATAAACCTCATCAAGTATTTTGATTATCTCTTTTTCAATATTTTCATCCACTACTTCAAATAAAGTTGCCATTAAAATATCATTTATACTATCAACCACTAAGTAATTAAAATCATCATAAAAGTTCCCACGACCATGGAAAACCCTCTTAAAATCTACACTTTTATTTTCAAGATTTTTAAAAATTATCTCTTTTAATTTTTCCATATTTATACTATTCAAACTTATACTCTTTTATTGAAATTATTTTATATTCGAAGAAGTTATCATTTATAGAAAATTCAAACTCTTCATTTAAAGTTTTATTTAACAAAGCTCTACCAACTGGAGATTTATTAGATATTTTATTTTCATTTGGATTTGTTTCGTGTGTTCCTAGAATTATAAAAGTTTTCTCTTGTTGAGTATTCAAATCTTCAACCACAACAACTGATCCAAAATTTACTCTTGTATGGGGAATTAAAGATATATCAATAACTTCACTATTGTTTATAATCCTATCTAAAAAACGAAGTCTTTTATCAGTATTTCGTATCTGTTCTTTTGCAGCTATATATTCAGCATTTTCACTTCTATCGCCAAGTTGTGCGGCGATTTCTTTCTCTTTCACCCAATAGGTTTTCTCTTTGAGTAAACCTTTGAACTCTTTTACTATTTTTTCGAAACCATGTTTTGTAATTAAATCTTTTTGCATGGCGCAATTATATTAAGTTTTTATATATTTCTTTGTTAATCTTGCATAATCATAAAAATCACTTAACATCAAATATCTCATTTGAACATCTTGGAATTTTTGAACAAGCATAAAATTTCCCTCGTTGAACAAACTCACATCATGTATGAACTCTTTTGGATATTTAAGTTTTTCCTCTTTAATAGATGGAAAACACTCCATAAAATCTAAAAAGAGAGCATTTATTATCTCTTCTTTCTCTTTTGTGGTATCTGTTAGAAAATCTTTTACAGTTTCAAACTCTTGGCAAATTTCAATTAAACATTTGTGCATGAGTCACTACTTGAACAAGTATTTAGTTTTTTGTTTGTATCTATATTTGTATTTAATAACTCGTTTATTTTTTCAATATCAAATCCACAAAGTTTAACTCCATTTATATCTAACAATGGTCTTTTTATTAATATCGGGTTTTTAATCATAAGCTCTATGGCTTCATCTTTCGATAATGTATTTATATCTATCTCTTTATCTCTTATTTGTGGTGCAAAAGGATTGAATATATCAATTACTTCTAAACCTTGGAAAAACTCACCTAAACTCTCTTTTGACCATGAAGTATCAAGTAGACTTTTTACACTAAAAGAAATATTATGACTTTTTAGTAACTCTTTTTGTTTAGCATTACCGCTACAACCAGTTTTTTCGTAAAACGTAAAATTATAGAATGTGAAATTGCTCATAATCTCTCTTTTTTACAGACTTATATGCAAATTCTATACCTTATTAAAATAGCTTATCCACAAGCTTAGTTATAGCCATCTTTTGAAGCAAATGAAGAGAGCTTTTATTACTCCATTTTTCTACTTCTTTTTTGTAGTGTTCTAGTATTAAAATATCTATTTGCTCTTTCTTTTGTATTAAATACTCTAAATGCTCTTTTAACTCATCTTGGCTTAATTCACTTACATCTTTTAGTTTATAAAACAAAGCCTCTTTAAAGTCTTCATCTATATACTCGTGTGCTCTTTGCAAAAATATTGTAGCTTCTATTTCATCAGCAAAAATGTCATTCCATTTTCTTCCATTTTTTAACTGATCCACTGCTACATCTAAAAAAACTGGAACTATTTGTAATACTTTATTTAGCTCTCTAAAATCATCATCTATTAAAGACCTAAAAAGCATTCTTGTTCTATTTTTTATTTTTACTCGTAAATCAACTTTTTCTACAACATCTCTGTGAAGCAAAGAAAATCTTTTAAAGGCATTTAATTTTGAGTGATTAAAAGCCATTATAGAAACAAGAGGTTCACTATCTTGTATTTGCTCTTCGCAAGAGCCATTTGGTCTACAAAAAGCCCAATAAAGTCTAGCTTCCATATCTGGATGATTTAGATATTTTTCATCCCCTAAAGCTTCGAAATCATCTTCATCCCTTAACTCTTCAACCTCTTCTTTATATGTTAAATTGAATAACTCTTCCATATTGCTCGAACTTTCTTAGATTTTTTTTATTACTTATTATAAAAAGCGTATTACATAATAGTGACTCACTTATATCAAACTCTCCATCTGTTAGAGCAATAAGTAAACTATCATTTCTTACTTCACTAGATTTTCTTAAATAAATTAATAACTCATCAAAATTTGTACCACCATTTGATTTAGGAATTAGTAACTCTTTACTACTTAATGGATTAAAGCTATCAAAACTAGTGATATATTCATTTCTAACTTTTAAGTCAAAGGGCAAAATATCTATTTTATATTCATAAAAACTCTCAGCTATTTCACTTATGATTCCCAAAAACTTTTTATATTCATCAAGGCTAACACTAGATGAACTATCAAGTGCCACAAAGATATTTAGATTATCATTTAGTTTTTTAGTTCCTGGCATATAAATGCCTCTATCTATAAATCTTTTATTTGGTCTTTCATAAGAGATTTGTTTTTCAAAAAATGAACTTATTAAATACTCTTTTAGAACATCATGTAAATCAATTTCAGGTTTTATTAAAGTATCTATTTCTATACTCATTCCCTCATATAAGTTTGAAGATTTTTTTGCAAGACTTAAAGCTTGGATTATTATTCCATCTAGTTTTTCTTGGTTTACTTTTTCACTTTTTGTTAAAACCTCATCTAAATCTAACTTTGATTTATCGTAAGAGTTTGATTCTATATTTTCATTTTTATCAGGAGTCGTTTTACTTAACTCCTCTTTTTTCTTTTTATATAAAATCTCATAAACCTCTTCAACACACTTATCTTTTAAAGTTACATCAAGTATCTCATCAGCAGGTCTTGTTCCCACATTTTCAAAAGTTGTTAAAATATTGTTTATTACCACATCACAAGCTTGATTCCAAGTATGTCTATCTCTTGTTTTTTGTCTATATGGATGTTTTAAAACAATATGAAGCAAAGTATGCGCATATAAATATGTAATCTCATCCCTTGAATATTGTGTTAATTTTTCCGTATCAATTGTGATTTTAAAACCATCTGTTAAAAAAGCACTATTAATATTTCCTTTAAACTCACTATTTATACTTAAAGCTAAAACTGATAAAAAAGGATGGTTAAATAAAAAACTTATCCTAATTTTCTCAAAAATATCTTTATAATATGTAGTCTCCATATTTCTCCATCCATTTATCAAACTCATCTAAGAGTGCTATGTTTTCGTCTTTTACTATTAAATCTTTTATAAGCATTACAGCAAACTCAACTGGTAAACTTTTACTATAAGCAAAGATATTTATAGCTTGATTTGTATTTTCATATTTTTCGATTACAGCAGAACATAAAGCGTATAAAGCACTAGGCTCACTAGGAATAATTTCACAAGTTCCATTTAGAACATCATCAATATTTGGTAAAGTTTTATAAACTTTTATAAATGAGATAAATTCAACAGCAGCTGCGTATCCCACAGTTCCATAAATAATTGGAGAGATAAGATTAACATTATTTTCTGTTTTTAAAATATTTGACATCATATTCCAAGCCCTTGGTGTACAAAAAGCTGGATTTGTTTCAGTTGCATTTGGAACTTCACTACTTAATAAATCAGGTCTAAATCCTAAAAAACCTAAGATATATGAATGAATACCATTTAAAATAGCCCAATTTTTAAAGTCGTCATATTTTGCTTCTAAAAGTAAATGCACCATTCTATTTACAAGAGGACTTGGAAGTTTAAAAACAATTCCTTTATCATTTATCTTATTTCCAGCACATACGATTTTCCAATTTTTTGGAAGTGAATACTCCCCTATTTTTCTATCAAGAACAAGCTGATAAATCGCTGCTTGAACTGATAGTGAAGCTGAGTTTAACTCATCTAAAAAAAGAATTCCAGCTGAGTTTTGGTCAAGTGGCAAAAAAACTGGTGGCATCCAAACAGTTTGATTGTTTGTAATAGTTGGGATTCCTCTTAAATCAACCGCATCAAGTTGAGAGAGTCTTACATCCACTAACTCTAAATTATTCTTTTTTGCAATATCATTTACAATATAAGATTTCCCAATTCCAGGACTTCCATGGACGAAAACTGGCATATCACTTTTTAGTAATACTTCTAGTTGTTTGTATAGTTCTATTGTTCCAATTGAAGGAGTTACCATTTTATAACCTATTTTTTACTTGGAACATGCAATTTCTATACCTTTTTATAAAACACTTTTGACAGTTTTGATAATTATGGCAGCTACTTCATAGGGATTTGCATTTGCAGCTGGTCTTCTATCTTCGATTCGGCCTTTCCAATCATTTTTCACAGTTGCAAGGGGAATTCTAATTGAAGCACCTCTATCAGAGACTCCATAAGAAAATGAGTTTATGTTTTGAGTTTCGTGAGCTCCTGTTAATCTTAACTCATTACCTGCACCATAAACTTTTATATGCTCCAAGTGAGTCTCTTTAAATGCTTCACAAATTTTGTCAAATATTTTTTTATCACCTGATTTTCTTAGTACCTTAGTTGAAAAATTTGCATGCATACCCGCACCATTCCAATCTCCTGCAACTGGTTTAGGACTTAAATCTACTTTTACATTGTATTGTTCACAAATTCTATCTAAGAAATATCTAGCAACCCAGATTTGGTCACAAGCTTCTGTTGCATTTTTTGAGAATATTTGATATTCCCATTGTCCCATCATTACTTCAGAGTTAATTCCCTCAATATTTAAGCCAGCTTCTATACACATATCTAAATGTTCCTCAACTATTTGTCTTCCAACAGCATTAGAAGCTCCTACAGAGCAATAATAAGGGCCTTGAGGTGCAGGAAATCCATCTTCTGGAAAACCAATTGGTTTGTTTGTTTCTAAATCAATTAAAGTATACTCTTGTTCAAAACCAAACCAAAAGTCATTTTTTTTATCAATAGTTGCTCTTGTATTTGAAACATGAGCTGCATCATCTGAATTTAACACCTCATTTAAAACTATAAAAGCATTTGCTCTTGCAGGATCTGGATAAATAGCAACTGGTTTTAAAATACAATCAGAATTATTCCCTGTTGCTTGTTGAGTAGATGAACCATCAAAACCCCAAATCTCACAATCTTCTAATTCTCCACCAAAATCACTAACTACTTTTGTTTTACCTCTAAGACTTTGAGTAGGTTTACATCCATCTAACCAAATATATTCTAGTTTTGTTTTTTTCATTTCAATCTCCTATGTAGTTTGGAATTCATTCTATAACAATATTTTGTTATTTACAATAATATTCTAGGGTTTAATTATTACGATGCAGTTACTAAGGTTTGATACTTTTAAGAATATTGTATAATTGACAAAAAAACCAAGAGGATAAAAATTGCCATACATAAAAAAAGAGTTTAAAACCATAAAAGGGAAAAAAATAGAGGACTTCTTAATCCAAGATATTCCCCTAGATTCAAAACTACTTTTAACTCTTTTAGAAAAAGGCAAAATAAGTGATGAAAAGAACAAAAGACTTCAAAAAAATCAAATTATAAAATCAGATTTTATTTATATAGTGATTTTTGAGCCCCAAACAAAAGGTTTAAAACCAATCTTCGACTCTTTTCATTTTGCTATTTTTGATAAACCAAGTGGAATTATGGTTCATCCCTCTTCTCACCAACTAAATGTTTATACTCTTTTAGATGAAATAAAATATCAATTTGGAGAGAAGGGCTCTTTAGTTCACCGAATTGATGCTGAAACTTCTGGATTAGTTCTTGTGTCTAAAAATGCCTTTAGTGACATGATGCTAAAAAACATGTTTGAAGAAAAACTCTATACAAAAAAATACAAAGCTTTGGTTCTTGGTGAAATAAAAGAAGAACTAACAATAAACACTCCCATCACAAATGACACAGGTTTAATAAAACTAAAAATGAAAACTGATATAAATGGCAAAGAATCAACAACTTTAATCAAACCAATCTCTTATGACAAAGTTAAAAATCAAACTTTAGTAGAAGCAATTCCACTAACAGGAAGACAACATCAAATAAGAGTTCATTTAGATTCTATTGGACACAAAATTGTTGGTGACACACTTTATGGAGTTGATGAAATTTTTGCTGATGATTTCTTAAAAAATAAAGTCTCAGAAGAAAAAAGACTTGAAATAACAAAAGCTTCTAGGCTTATGCTTCAGGCAAACTATTTAGAATTTGAGTTTTTAGAGATAATTTACAAATTTTCATCTAAACAAAAACTCATAAATATCTAAAACAATAATTTATATCTAGTAAAAAAATTTATCCTTTTTATCTAAAATAAAAAATCCTTAGTTATAATCAAGTATTAAATAAATACTAGGTTATAAATTATGAATACACTATCAAATGAAAAATTAAAAGAAAAAAATGTAAAAGGTGCTTTTTTTGCAGCAATAGTAGGTGATGCTTTATGTTTAGGGACACACTACGAATATGATGCTAAAAAAATCTATGAAGCTTATGGACAAAAACCAATAGAAAAGTTTATGAGTCCAGGTGAAAAAATGGGTGGACAAACTCACGGTATTGGTTGGGGTGAAAGAAACTATCATCCAGGGAAAAGTGCTGGTGGAACTACTGATTATGGTGATTACAATATCGTAATTCTTGAACATTTAGCAGCTACTTCAAATCCACCTAGAACTTTTAGCGTGCAAAATTTAATTCCCCATTGGATGAACAGACTTGAAAATGGTTGGGGTTCTTGGATTTGTACAATGACAAAAGAGACTTACTCTCAAGTAAAACATGGAACAAAAATCGAAAACTTAGGTGGAATATCAAATGCCATGGCAATACGTCATGTGGCAGCTCACGGATATTATGAAAATGAAGATGAGTTAGTTGATGTTGCAAGAAAAGCTATGTTTACTCACAAAGACTTCTCAGCTCTTGGTGGTGGTGAATTTTTTGCAAGAGTTACACACAGAGTTTTAAGAGGGGTGAGTCCAAGAGATGCCATCGAAGAAGTTGCAGTTTTAATGGGTGGATTTTTTGAAGATAAAACAAAACAAGCAATAGCAAAATATGAAGAAGAAGCAAATCATGAAACACAGCTTTCAAAAGAGCAATTCAGCGATGATTTAGCACTTACATCAATGGCGAGACTTTGGGATATTGGAAGAAGTGAACCAATAAAAGTAGGAAAAGCAAGTCCAACTGAGGGCACACTTCCTGGAAGTATTTATTTCATACTAAAATATGCAAACAAAGAAGATGGACTAAAAAAAGCCCTACAAGCGAATGCAATGGTAGGAGGAGATAATGCCTCAAGAGCAATTGCCATTGGTATGGTTTTAGGAGCATATTTTGGAGTTGATGCAATTCCCAAACAGTGGAAAGAAACCTTAACTCAATGGGAATATTGTGAAGATTTATTGGATAAACTTCCTTTGATTAAGAAGTTGAAAGAAGCGTAAGATTTAATTGTTTTTTATTCTCAAACTCTTTTGTTTGAGAATAAATAATTTAAAAAGAATTTAAAAAAAACTCCACCATACTTATAGTTTATTTCAATATCATCTATTTTTAGTTTACTTCTTGTTTTAATTTTTTTGTTCTAAGATTATAGTTATTTAAATATGCTACTAAATCACTATCCATACTCGCTAAATGGTAATCAAACCAATAAGGGATTTTCTCTATGTAATATGATTTTAAAATATTCATACCAAATACACTATGAGATTTATCAATAAAAAATTGTAGCTCAGCTAAAACTTTATTGTGTTCATTTTTATGTTCCATACTTCTTGAATAATTATATCTATCCATTAGTTTTTCTTCTTCCATGAAGTGTCTTTTTGTATGAGCAAGTAGTTCGGTAGCTTTTGATTTAATACTTACATTTGATGAAACTTCTACACTATTGTAAATTTCTAAAAATTCTTTATGTAGTACATCTATCACTTTGTTGTTCAACACATGTTTACTTTTGTCAAATGCTTTTATCTTGCTCATAATTAACTCCTATGATTTTGGAATATGCAATGCAATAGCTATTCCCTTAAGAAAAGTTATTTATTATTTTTTCCTAGAATAGACCCAAGAGAGTAGAGTTAATAGCACATAAAGTAACAAAATAAATAACATTTGCTCAAATTTGACTTTAAATTCATAATAAATAAGTAATATGGCACTTCCTGCTAATAAAAAAATTGCCATTGAAGTAAGGTATGTTGAAGAGTTTGTTTTATATCTCATTTTAAAATTTGCAATTGCCATCAGTAATGAAACGATTAAAAAAGTCACACTTCCAAATTCAAGTATTAACTCTAATGAACCACTCAAAACTAAACAAAAAGCTAGAAATGCCATTATAATTATTGCATTTGTTGGAATGTTATACATATTTCTTTTTTGCAAAAAAGATGGAAAAAAACCATCTTTTGCAATAACTGACATCTGTCTTGATGCTCCAAATAAAGTCCCACTAATTGCACTACTTGTTGCTAATAAAGCCCCAATAATCACTAAATCATTTCCCCAATGACCTAAGACTTTATTTGCACCAGCTGCAAGAGCGTACTCTTTATTTGCAATAATATCATCAAAAGAAATTGCCAAAATTGCTCCTAATGAAATCACAACATAAATTAAAATAGCTAAAGCTATTGCACTATATATGGCAAAAGGTATATTTCTTTTTGGATTATCCATTTCATTTACAGCATTTATTACAAGTTGAAATCCTTCATAAGCTACAAAAGTAAGTGAAGCCACTATCAAAATTGCTGAAAGTTCTACATCTTTATTATTTTCTAAGAGTATTGAAATTGTTGTATTACTATTATTTATTAAAACAAAAGAGATAACTACTAATATGATAAGTTTTGTATAAACCATCAAATCTTCGATTTTACCCATGCCTTTAACACTCCAAATATTAATCATGGCAAAAATAGAAATAACAATACCTGCTAAAATTTTTCTAGCAAAATCATCATCTGCAAAAGAGGAACTACTAAGAGCATAAGAAGAAAAAGTATAAGAATATAAAGCTAAGGTACTTATATATCCAAAAATCACCCACCAACCAATCAAAGAAATTGCAAAATCTGAGCTTGGGTATGTCTTTTTAAAAAAGGAATAAGTTGCACCCTCATCTTGATAATAAACCCCTAATTTAATATAAGAATAAGCAGCAAAAGAAGCAATGATTCCCCCAAAAACAATAGCAATTGGAGTATAAACACCTATCATTGATACTGAAATTCCAAGTATTGTAAAAATACCACCACCAACCATTCCACCTAATGCAATGGCGATTAGTTCAAATATACCAAGAGATTTATCTCTTTTTCTATGAATTACATCCATATATCTTGCCTTTATACAAACTCGAAATTGATATAGTATAATAGATAAAAGTTAAAACATAATAAAAAGGTTTATATATGCAATTTGAAAAATTGATAAAAGGTAGATTAGTAAAAAGATATAAAAGATTTTTAGCAGATATTATTTTAGAAAATGGTGAAGAAATTACTGCACATGTACCAAATAGTGGTGCAATGACTTCTTGTATAGAAGATAATTGTGATGTTTGGGTAACTTTTCATGATAATCCAAAAAGAAAACTAAAATACACTTTGGAACTCACAAAAATGGGTGAAAATCTAATTTGCACAAATACAGGTGTTGCTAATAAAATTGCAATTGAAGCTATTCAAAATGGTGTAATAAAAGAGCTTCAATCTTATGAAAATTTAAAACCAGAACAAAAATATGGAGAAAATAGCAGAATTGATATTTTACTTGAAAATGAAAATGAAAAATGTTATGTAGAAGTAAAAAGTGTAAGTTTAAAAATAGATGATTATTTAGCTTTTCCAGATGCTGTAACTTCAAGGGGAACAAAACACTTAAATGAATTGGCTCAAATGGTAAAAGATGGTCATCGAGCTGTGATGTTATATGTTATTCAAAGAAGTGATAATTTACCTTTTAGATTAGCTTGTGAAGTTGATAAAAAATATTGTGAAGCCTTTAAAGAAGTTACTAAACAAGGGGTTGAAGTTTTAGTTTATCAATCATATATAAATTTAGAACAAATTTATTTAGAAAAAGCATCAACTATCAAATCATTTTGATACAATTGCAAAAATAAAAATAGGATAAATTTGAACTTAAAACAAATTAGCATTGCAATATATGCAACTTACTTAACAAACAAATATGGCTTTAAATTAAAAAAAGCCAAATCTTCAGAAGAAAAAAAAGCATTAAGAATTGAATATTCTCAAGTACTTTTATCAAAATTAAATATCAGCGTTGAAGTTTTAAACAAAGAAAAACTTCCAAAAGATGGAAACTATTTATTAATATCAAATCACAGAAGTATTATTGATCCACTTATTATTGAACTTGCTTTAAAAGAGTCTTTGATTCATGGTTTTTGGGTATCTAAAAAAGAACTTTTTAACTCTTTTTTCTTTGGTACTTTTACTAGAAATGCAGATTCTATTTTATTAGATAGAGAAGCTTCAAATATGAGCTCATTTTTCAAAGACACTAAAGAAGTAGTAAAAAAAGGCTATTCAATTTTTGTTTTTCCAGAAGGTACAAGAAATAAAACCTCTAATCCTATTAGTACTTTTAAAGAAGGTGCAAAACTAATGGCATTAAAAAATAGAATTGATATTTTGCCAGTTTTTATAAAAACTAATGCAAATCAAGTTCTAAAAGAAGCAATAGAACAAAGAACAAAAAATCTAAAAATTGAGATTGAAATTGGGGATATAATTGATTATAAAGATAAAGAACCTCTAGAAGAAATTTATAGAAAACAATTCCTAAAATAACTTATTCTTATTTTATATAAATAAGTTTTACTTATTTATATAACATTAAGTTTACTTATATGATAATGATTTTATATAAAAAAATCATAGGAATTAAGAATGAACATATTTGATAAAATAAGAAGTTTTTGCAGACCATTTAGAATAGTTATAGGTTTAATATTAATTGTAATAGGATTTATAAGTGGAAATGCTTGGTTTTATTTAGGAGTAATCCCACTTGTAATTGGAATTGTAGGTTTTTGTCCTGTATGTATAATTAGTAAAAAGTGTACACCAAAAGTATAATAATCTTAAATAAAAAAGGAATTTTTCCTTTTTTATTCTAACTTAATTCAACTCCACATCTTTCGCAATTCTTTCTAAACCATCCTCTACCTGGATAGCTTCCACAGCTTGGACATTTCCATAGAAAGAATGTATATGCTAAATAGATTATAAATCCAGCAATTGCAGCATTGAACCAAATATCTTTTGATAATCCTAAAATTTCATCTAAACCTTTTATTTGAATTACTAAGTTTGGAGTTAATAATAAGAAGAAAATAAATGCTGTAATCTTAGCATTTCTTATAACTAATGCAAACTCTTTTTTTATATCTTTACTCATTTTTATCTCCTGAAAAATTTAAAATAATCATTCCATAAAATTTACCATCTTTATAAAATTCTACTCTATATTTATTTTTACTATTATCTATTGAATAATTATCTTGAATATCACTTTTTTTGATTAAAATATCATCTTCACTATCAACTCCACTTTTACTAAATCCAATAATATTTACTCTAAAATCTGATTTAAGAATTTTAAAATCATTTTTTATATCAATTCTATTAGCAAATGAAGTTTCAAGCTCTTTTCCATCAACTAAAATTTTTATTTTTTCTTTTGTACTTGATAAATCAAATATTTGAGGATATAAATCACAAACTTTTATATTTCCAACATAAATTTCATATTTATTATCAATACTTTTAACTCTTGCTAAACTATGAGTAAAATCAAATTTATTGTCATCTTTTTTCAAAGGAACAAATCTCATACTACTTTTGATATCTGTTAAATCAAAAGCAATATTATTATTTATTGTAACTTTCCCAAAATCATAGATTTTACTTTTTACCTCTTCATAGTTATTTATATCAAAATCTCTTTCAAATTTAATATCCATAATTTTCATAAACTCTTCAATTGATTTTAACTGATAGATAACTTTATATGTTAATTCAGTGATATTTTTACTGGTTTCTATGGCCATTGCTGGCTTATTATTTGTAACTGCATAATATGTTAAAGATAGTTGCATTTGCTCATCTTTGAATTTTGTTTGTGTGTTTTTTACACCAAAAGAGTGGTACTCTTGAAATAAATTATCATTATTTAATATAGAAGTTACTTTATTTGCAATTTCATCTAAATTACCAAACTTTTCAAGTCCATTTATTTTTTCTTGGTCAATGATAGTTGCTTGTCCCCAAGCATTTGGATTAAAAATAGCATTTTCATATTTATTTCTATAAAAACCATGTCCATCATGTAGATTTAATATCAGATCCACTTTTTTATCAAGTATTAATTTTTTTATTTTTGTTACACTTTCAAAATCATTATCATTTTTATCAACAGAACTAAATTTTCGGTTCATATCACCATAAATTCCTCTGTTATCTGCCATAATACTATCAGCATTTAAATTTGGAATTATCCATAAATTCCCTGATTTAATTTTGTAATATTTCTCTAAAAATGCAGGTGCAAAATATCCACCTGGTTCATCACCATGAATTCCACCAATAATTAGAAGAGTATGACCTTTTATCTCTCCTTCTTTCTTATACAAATCAAAAGGCGTATTTGAAGCAAAAAGTTCAACAATCAACATAAAAAAAGCAATAATAGTTCTCATAATTCTCCTAAAATAATATGCGATGAATGATAACATATAGCTATTTAGACTAGTGTTAAAACAAAAAAGAGGAATAAAATAAGAGTTATGATGTAAAATTTGTAATCTTAATATAAAACTAATTTTTCAAATTTTTATTAATACTAGCTTTTATAAATCCAATCACTTTATTCGCACTCTCTTTTGAACCATACAATGAACTATCAATTGTAAAATGATAATTTCTAGCATCTCTCCAATCTTTATTTGTAAAATGTACACAATAATTAGCTCTTTCTTCATCTGATTTTTCTAAGTCATGATGAGTAACAGGTGGATTTACACCATAATCTTTATTGATTTTTTCCATTCTATACTCTTCATTAGCATGAATAAAAATATTAATACAATTTGGGTGATCTTTCAAAATAAAATTAGCACAACGCCCTACAATTACACAAGATTCTTTTGCACATATTTCTCTTATTATCTTACTTTGAACTAAAAAAAGTGCATCTTTTGGTGGTAATTCATCATTTACATAAGCATAATTTTGTTCATATAAATCATATATTAGTGAATTACTAAGTTTTTGTTCATTTTCTTGAATATAATCTAAAGTGTAGCCTGTTTGTTGGGCAGTTAAATGAATTAATTCTTTATCAATAAATGAAAGACCTAATTTCTTAGCTATGATTTTCCCTATTTCATGTCCACCGCTTCCAAACTCTCTTGAAATAGTTATAACAAAAGTATTATTATATTTATCAACTATATCTTCTGTATAAATATCTTTAATAGTTTCTTTTAAAAGCCATTTTTCTATATTAGGCATTTTAATACTATAAAATTTAATAAGAGTTCCAATTAATAAAGCAGCAATAATACTCCCCTCTCTTATTCCTTCTACCTTAGATAGAAAAACATAAGAACTAATAAAACCTATAATAACCATCAAACTATCCATAGAGATTTTTATTTTACCAAACTCTTTTTTGAAAGTTTGAGAAATAACAATAACTAAACCTTCCAAAGGAAGGTATGTTAATCTAGTTTTAACAACAAGGAATATTCCAAAAGCTAAAATAACACAAGCTAATAAACATAAAAAAAGTTGTTCAATATAGTTACTAGGTTGTAAATTTTTACTTAATGCCATTGCAATATCAATACAATATCCAAATAATATAACAGCAGGAAGTTGTACTAATTGAAAAATATTGTATTTTTTACGCAAAATTATTATTTGTATCAAAATAAATAAACTATTTAAAATAATTGTCAATTCACCTATTGTCAAAGAGAACTTTAAACTATAGATGTAAGGAACACATGAAATAGGAGATACTCCAATATCTGCTTTTACAGATAAGGAAACACCTAAAGCCATTATAAAAAGTCCAATTATAAAAACAAGGACTCTTTTTAAAAAATTTATATTAATAATATTTTCTTTTTGTAATACCAATTTATCTTCTTTCTATCTTTTAATAATAATTCAATATAACTTTTGTAATTCATAAATTAAGAGTTAAGTCAGTAGCTTATTTATCAAGCTTTTTAAATTAAGATGTTTTAATCAAATGAAATTGTACTACTAATTAACTTTAATTTAAAAAAAGAGTAAATATATTTACTCTTTTTTTATTGCTAGTGAGCGGATACTCCTTTAGGAACTTTTATTGGCTTTGGAGCTGCCCAAATTATAAATGCTGCAAAAACAAATACAACAGAAAGTGTTATCATCACTTGATTAGTTGCTAGCATTACACTTTGTTTATCAATCATTGAATTTATGGTTTGATTAATCAAATCTGTACTCATTCCTGATTGTTCCATGGATATTCTAATACTATTATCACTATCTGTAATAGCTACTAATTCTGCATGATTTTCAATTGTTTTATTACTCCATGCTGTTGATACAAAGGATGTTGCAAAAGCACCTGCTAGGGTTCTTACAAAATTCAATAATCCAGCTGCTGAATCCATCTCGTTTTTATTAACACTTGAAAGGGATAAACCCATTGAGGGAATAAAAAAGAAAGGCAAACCAAATCCCATAAAAAATAGAGGTAACATAACATCTATAAAAGCCATATCGGTATTTGCAATAGCTCTCCAAAAAGTCATAAGACCAAGCCATAAAACACCCACAAAAACCAATTTTCTAGCATCCGTAGTAGTTGCAGCTTTTGCCACAAAAGGAGCTACCATTAAACCTGCAATTCCTGTCCAACAAGCAGCAAGTCCAGCTTGAGTTCCTGTATATCCCATCAAAGTTTGAAGCCAAAGAGGTGTTAAAACATTTGCACCAAAATATGCACCAAAAGCTAAACTTACAGTTAAAACACTTATGGTAAAACCTCTATGACGAAAAACTTTTAAATCAACAATTGGATGTTCTTCATAAAATTCCCAAATTATAAAAGAGACAAAACAAACAAATGAGATTATTGATAATATTATGATTTTAGATGAACTAAACCAATCAAGGTCTTTTCCTTCATCTAATACTAATTGTAAACATACAATCCAAACAATCAATAAAGTTAAACCCGTCACATCAATTGGTTTTTTAATTAAAGGTTCAACAAAATCTTTTAATATTTGCCATGCAAAAAATCCACAAATAATAACAATTGGAGAATTTAAGAAAAATACCCAAGGCCAAGAATACTCATCACAAACATATCCTCCAACAATTGGTCCAAGAACAGGAGCTACAAGTGTAGTCATAGACCACATTCCAATAGCAACTCCTGCTTTTTCTTTTGGGAAAAGTCGCAAAAGTAAAGTCTGAGAAAGTGGCATCAAAGGCCCACCAGAAAAGCCTTGAAATATTCTAGCAATAACCAGTAAACCTAAAGAATTTGCAAGTCCACAAATTATTGAGAAAACTCCAAACATAATCATGGATACCACAAATACTTTAACTGCCCCAAACCTAGCTGCAAACCAACCTGTAAGTGGCACAGTTATAGCTTCACCAATTGCATAAGCTGTGATTACCCAAGTACCTTGGGATGCCGTAGCACCAAGATTCCCTGCAATATGAGGAACTGATACATTTGCAATAGTCATATTTAAAACTGCAATAAAATTTGCAGTTGTAAGCATAAGAGCTGCAACCCAAAACATTGTAGGAGATAAGTTAAATGCTCCTTCTACTTTTGTAGATGAAGTTTCATCTTTTTTCATAATAAATTCTCATTTTATTTTTGAGTAAAAGTATCTATTTCTACATCCATTGAAAGACCTACTTTTAAAGGGTGAGCTTTTAACTCTTCAGGAAGTAGTTCGATACGAACTGGCACTCTTTGAACAACTTTTATCCAATTTCCTGTAGCATTTTGTGCAGGAATTAATGAAAATGCTGCACCTGTTCCACCAGAAAAACCTTTTACAACTCCATGGTAAGTAACAGAGTTACCATAAATATCCGCATGAACCTCAGCTTCTTGTCCAATTTTTACATTTTTTAATTGTCCCTCTTTGAAGTTTGCATTTACATAAATATTATGTGTCGGTACAATTGATAATAATGGTGTTCCCTCTTGAACTCTTTGACCTAATTCAACTTGTCTTTTAGCAATTATTCCATCTATTGGGGCTTTTATAATAGTACGATTAAAATCTACCATTGCTTTGTCTAGTTTAGCTTGAGCTAAAAGAACTTCCGGATTTTCTTCTACACTTACATCATCAATTTTTGTGGCATTTTCATTTCTTGAACCAATTGCTGAATTGATATTTGCTTTTGATTGGTTTACTTCTGCAATTGTTGAATCTAAACTTGCTTTTGCATTTTCATAGGCATTTTTTGCCTGAGTTAATTCTTCTGCTGAAATAGCACCTGCTGAAATTAAAGCTTCTCGTCTTTTTAAATCAATTTTAGCTTTTTCAAAATCAGCTTTTGCAGAACTTAATTTTGCATTCATTTTAACTTCATCTGCTTCTCGTGCAACAATAAGTGCATTTAAACCATTATTATTAGCCACATAACCTTTTACTCTACGAATTGCTAAACTTAAATTTGCTTTTGCTTCTTCTAATGCTAAAGAAGTATCTGTTTGGTCAATTTTTACTAAAATATCGCCTTTTTTTACAACTTGAGTATCTTTTACTAAAACTTCACTAATTGTTCCACCAATAGATGGAGTTACTTGTGCTATTTCAACATCTGTATAGGCATTATCAGTTGATACAAAATGAGAAGCATATAAATACCAATATGCACTAAAAGATGCTCCCACAATAATTATTAATACAAAGAAAATTGAAAGTACTTTTTTTCGTTTACTTTTGTTTGTTTCATTTGTTTTATTATTTTTTTCCATCATTATTTCCTTTTTCAATAATAGGTAGTTTTGTGGCATATCCACCTCCAAGTGCATACTTAAGTGCAATATCTAAGCTTAATGCCCTACTTTTTTGATTTATTAAATTTCTTTTTACATCTATTAGAGTTTCTTGAGAATATAAAACATCTAAATAATTACTAAGTCCACCTTCGTACCGTTTTGTTTTAATATCATAAGCCTCTTGTGAAGATTTAAGCTCTTCTTGAGTTTTCAAAAGTTGATTTTCTATTGATTTTTGACTTGTCCCTGCATCTGCCACTTCTTTTAACGCTTGAGTTATTACTCCATTATAATTAGCAACTGCTTCTTCATATTTACTTACACTTGAACGCAACTCACCTTGCAATCTTCCTGCACTAAAAATAGGCAAAGAAATAGCAGGTCCAACTGAGCCCATATATGAATCTTTTTCATTAAGTAGATTTAATCCCAAAGATTGAAATCCAATAAATGCTGAAAGATTTACATTTGGATAAAACTCAGCTTTTTTCTCTTTTATCAGATATTCTTTAGATTCAACTTGCATACGAGCAGCAATAATATCTGGTCGTCTTCCCAATAAATCAACTGCAATTTCATTTGGCAATCCAAAATCACTTTGATAGAAGTTAATACTTGGACGAGTTATTTTAAGACCTCTATTGGGTCCAGCTCCCATTAAAGCAGCTATTTTATTTTTTTGCAAAGAAATTTGTTCATCTAAAGATAAAATTTCACCCTCTGTTTTTGCTAATCTACTTTTAGCATCTTCAACTGTTGCTTTATTTTCAAGTCCATTTTCAAATCTAAGATTTAATAAAACAAACAGTTTATTTTGAACTAATAAGTACTCTTTTAATTCATCTCTATCAGAAAATAATCGTGCTAATTCAGCATAATCACTTGCAATTGCAGATGAAAGAGTTAATCTTGTTTGTGCAAGTTCAGCTTTCATAGCTTCAACATTTGAAATACTTGAAGCTATTGCAGCACGATTTTTACCCCAAAAATCTAATTCCCAAGAAAAATCCAAAGTTGCTTGTCCATAATCATTCCAACCTATTGGTGTAGCTGAACGAGGAGTTATATAGTTATAACTATGTTTTTCTTGAGTCACTTGTGCATTTGCACTTACTTGTGGAAGATTTGATGATTTATTAACTTGAGTAAAGGCATCTGCTTGTTTTAATCTTGCTTGTGCTGAAATAATATTTGGTGAATCTGCTAGTGCTTCTTTTATCAATTCATTTAGTTGCAAATCATCATATATTGTCCACCAATCTTCTTTTGGCCATAAAATAGTACTTTTATTTTCAAAAGAATTTTTTGTTTCATATTGAGATAATGTATTTGGTTTTACTAATTCTTCATCTGATGGAAACATTGCACAGCCTGTTATTCCAAGGCTTAGAGTAGTCAAACTTACAGTTGTAATTAAATACTTAGATAATAAATTAATTTTAATATTTTTATTCATTTATTCCTCTTTTCTAAATAATACTGTACAGTACAGTACATTTAAAGGAATATTATCAATTTTAATGTTAATATTGCTTTAACAATACAAAGGGGACAAACTTTAATGAGAACAAAAACCGAAGCAAAAAGACAAGAAATAATTCAAGCAGCAGCAAAAATCTTTGAAGAGTTTGGATTTGAACGAGCTTCAATGTCAAAAATCTGTTCAAAAGTTGGTGGGTCTAAAACAACTCTTTATAACTATTTTTCTTCAAAAGAAGAACTATTTTTTGAAGTTGTATCAATTTCAAATTCTCAGGAGTTTGATTTTACATTTGAAGTATTAAATAGTTCAGAAGAGATAGAAAATGTTGATGCTCAATTGCGCGAATTTGGAAAAAGATTTCTATCTTTTTTATATTCTCCAAAACTTATCAAATTAAGAAGACTTACTATAAGCCAATCAGGAATAACTGATTTAGGTAAAATTACATATAACAATAGAATATTAAAAAGTCGAGATTTAGTTTCAAAATATTTAGCAAAAGCCATGGAAGCAAAAAAAATAAAGCAAACAGATACAGTTGTTGCAGCAAGACATTTGTATGGACTTTTAGAATCAGAATTAATGTATCAATTTCTTTTTCAAATTGATGTAGAATATTCAAAACAAGATATGGATGATATGGTAGATAGAGCAGTTGAAGCTTTTATGGCCGCATATGGTATTTAAGAATTCAATTTTAGCTAGACAATGTCCTTTTATTCTTTTATTTGACATATTAAAAGGACAAAGAATTTAGAAAACTATTCTTTAATTTTTTCGTCAACAGATGTTGAAACTTCTTCTGCTATTTCATTATTATTTAAAGCTTCTTTTTTCTTTCGTTTTTCTTCTTTTTTTTTCTCTTTTTCTATCTCTCTAGCTCGTTTTTCATAATTGTAATTTATTTTAGCCATTTATTATCCTCTTTTATATTGATTTATTTTCCCATAAATAACCTCTATGAACTTATCTTTATAGATTATTTTTTATGGGTTAAGAGTTCCATTCTATCAGAATTTTTAGATTTTAACTTGAGACGGTAGAAGAGTTAGACCATCTTCTTAATTTTGTTTTGTTAAAGAATTCCATGTTCCTGCATTGTGAACATTTTTAAATCCATTTGCCATTAAGATACTTTTTGCCATTACACTTCTACTTCCACTGGCACAACATAGAATTATAGGCTTTGTATTATCTAATTCATTCATTCTATTTTTAAGTAAATCTAATGGTATGTTAATACTTCCATCTTTATGCTCATATGCAAATTCTTCTTCACTTCTAACATCAACAATTTGACCACCCTGCTTCAACAAAGTTGGTACAAGTTTTAATACTTGATATTGAGTATATTTTTTATAGGCTATAAAAATTGCTAGGGCAATAAATATATAAATTATATTGTCGTTCAAAAACTTTTCCTTATTCTAATTCATCTTTATAAACTATAGAGTTATACTCTTTTGAGTAAACCAGCTCACCAGAATATAACTGAGTTACATACTCTTCAAACCATAAAGAGAAACTTTGAGATACGATTTCACGCTCAGCTAACTCATACCACAAAGTAATAACTTGACCTTTTGTGCCACTTGATGTGGGGCTTAAATCAAGACAATAATGATCTCCACAACCGTCACTTGTAAATGGTATCCAGTTTATATTCCACCAATCATTTTTAACTCCATCATCAGGGGTTGAAACTTTGCCTTGAAGTTTAGTTTTCAATAAGTTTTTCCAAGTATTAAACTCTTCAATAATACGGTGCGTTGATAAAAACTCTTGAGAATCAAAAAGCCAAGCAGCCTCACCTTTTTGACCATTATGTATTTTTAATACACTTATAAAATCATCAGGTAAATCAACACCAAGAGTAGTTGTAAGTTCTTCTATTTGGGCATCTGTTGCAGGTGGATTTAAATCTAATAAACCATCACGATAGTTGTTTTCAAGCCATTGTTTAAACTTGTCAAATTCTTTTTTCATTTAAATCCTTTAAATATTTTCGTATTCTAATGAAATTTGACTTATATCCTTTAGTATTCATAGCTTTTAGAATATCCTAATTTAAATCTCTCCGTCCCCATTTTATCTTTTATTTAAAATTATAATTAGTTTAGTATACTGTATGATTAATTTAAGAAAAATAACCTAAGGAAAATAAATGAAGAGATCTATTGGAATGAAAAGTTCTTATGCTTTAATAGCTAAGAGTGTAGATTCTGAAATCACAAAAGTATCAGCTGGTAACTTTGCTTTAGGATTTGAAAGTAAAACTGGACTATTTGTTGTTCAATATTATGGTCGTTCAGATACAGATTTAAATCACGAAATTAAAAACTGGATTGGTAAATATAAAAGATTTAAATTCTACTATGCTTCGAGTCCTAAAAGTGCTTTTGAGAAAGAGTGCAAAAATTATCATACTTTTGATAAAGATAAAATAGATAATAAAACCCACCCAGAAAAACCTGAAAATACAGATTATACTTGCCCTTATTGTCACTAATAAAAATAAAAAAGAGCAGTAGTTTAAAGTTGCCTGTCCCCTTTATTTTTAAGTCTGAGTTAAGAGAAATTCCTAATTGGTGCCTGACATAAATTCTATTTTAAGTAAGTCAAAATCTCTGCATTAATATTAAGTGATTTTGGTTTAATATCTTTCATTAAATTTTTAAAATTTAACACTACTTCATCTTTATTTTGGAAAGTTGCTTTTTGATTAGATTTAATTAAATAAACAGAAAAATCACTTAGAAATGAATTAATAAAAGAGATCCATTGGGCTATTAGCTCTGTAAAAGTTAAAGATTTTATATTTATATCAACTTTATAACCAATAACATTTTTATATTCTTCTAATTCTAAGTAAGATCTTAAAAAACTTGAAGCTCTGTTTTTAAGTTTATTTTTTAAATTTTTGTTATTTGAAATCTCTGCTAAAACTAAAAAATAACCCATATGATAAAGAGGAGTTAAAAATGAAACTAGATTTACAGGGTACTCTTCCCACGCTTTAAATATATCTTCTATGCTTGAAAACTTATCTGATTCTTTAATCTCTTTTTCTGCCACCTCAAGGTTAAATTCTTGAGCTTCTGTGTTGAAAAAAGACGAACGAGATGACATATCAGTTATATTTTTAATAGAACGCTCGTGAAAATATAATTCCTTCATTTTGTCAAAAAAGGAAATTATATTAATAGAATTTCCATTGAGAACTATCTCTGGCATATATCTTGTTGTCAATGATATAAGTGCAAATTTTTCTGCAGATTCCTTCATTACACTCTCTTTAAATTCAGAAGATTTAAATATAACACTAGTGTTAATTTCTTCATGATTTTTTTTTGAATAAATTGTTTCCATTTTAATATTTCCTTAGTATTTATATTTGCTAATATATTTTTGATTTTGTATTGAAGTATATTATCCAAATTCACTTCTTAATAGTCTCAGGATGGCAATAAAAGACTCTTTAGAGTTCAAAAAGATTGATTGAAAATTCCGGGGATAATAAATTCACTTATTTTAGCGCACAGCTTTTTCTTTCGATAATCTATCTTTCGCAAAAGAAAGGTGACTGTCCCCTTTATCATTTCTGAAATCTCAAATTATTAGAATAAAGGTGCTTATTTGCTTTTCAAAGAAAGGTGAAAAAAAGGTGCCAGTCCCACTTTATTCCAATTTGGTACTAATTTCCTTTATATTATTATGTTTTTTAAAACTTATTTTTTTTTAATAATCCAATATATTTTAAAAATAATCTTCCAATTGAAGTTATTTCAAAACCATTAGACTTCATCATTCCTGTTTTTTCATCAAATTCTGGAGATTCTCCTCTTTTCGGTTTAGCAAATTTTTTATTTAATAAATTTAATCGAACTAATTTTTCTTTGTATGTTTCAAAAAGAATCCTTTTATTTCTATCATCTTCAGAAGCTTCAGAATAAGCTCTTGGAGGAGTTAATATTTCCTGATGTTTTTTAGTAAACTCTTCATCAGTTTTTGAAGCTATTGTATAACTATAAAGGATTAATATTTCAATATCATTTAATTCTGACATTAAATTTAAAAATATATTTTTTTGTATTTCATCTAATTTATCATCAGTTAAACCATTAATTAAAATTGATGCTAAATATTCTTTTCTATCATTTGAAGTTGATTTTGCAGCTAGCCATGAAATATCATCAAATAAATTTATAAAATCTTCATTCTTCATTTTTTCTTTTAATATTTCTATTTGTAAATTTTGTTCTTCAAACTTTTTATAAAATAATTTTAGGAAAGTAGTTATTCTATCAATTCGCTGATATGGAACTAAACTACCAATTATTTCAGCAAAATATGGTCCTAGTATAGGAATCATACCAGCGGAACCTTTGAAACTTGTTGTTAATATATCTACTTCATTTTCTTCAATAATTGATATATCAATATTTTCTGCCATATTAATCCTTTGTATAATACATTTATCAATACTACATTCTATATAAATCACTCTTAAATTATTAGAATATATAACATAATAAATGTTCTTTTATTAACTATATACTACATCCAAAAATAGGATTATAAAAAACAATCTAATTAAGTAAACTATCCTCAAAATCATTTTTCATTTAGCCTATAAATCACCTCTCATCATATGCTTCTTAGTCTTATTAGTAGCAACAGCCTCAAAAGGATTCAAAGGCCAATAGTGTTTTTTATACTTTGAAAATAGCTCTTTTCTTACCTCATCGTATGAGTTTTCCCAGAAGCTTTTTAAATCGTTTGTTATTTGTATTGGTCTTAGAGCTGGGCTTAGAAGATGTATTTGTAAGGCAATGGTGTTATTTAGTATTTTTGGTGTTTCATTTAGTCCAAACATTTCTTGTATTTTTACTGCTAAGATGGGATTTTTTAGATTTGAATAATCTATTTTTATATTTGAGCCACTTGGAACTTTTATACTATCTGGTACTAGAGTTTCTAAAAGTTGTTGTTGTTCCCAAGGGATTATTCCTAATAAAATAGTGTAAATATCTAAAGCTTCAAGCTCTTTTACTGTTGTTATATTTTGTAAATATGGTTCTAGCCAAAGTTCTAGTGTTTCTAGCAAAACATCGTTTGTGAATGTTGGTAATTCACTATTCATATTTTCATTTATAAAATTGACCCTATTTTGTAGTTCTATGGCTTTTTTACTCCAAGTTAAAAGTTCTAAACCCTCTTTTTTTATCAACTCTAAAAGAAGTTTTGAGAAGTCATGTTTAGCGTCATTTGATATTGCCCTTGAATATAACGCTAATTCATAGAAATAATAGTGCTCTTTTATATCAAACTTTTTATTTTCTTTGTTATAAGTGATTGACTCTTTTTTTTGGATATATGATTTAAACTCTCGTTCTATTATTTGCAAAGAAATCTTTAAGGCTTGGTTTATATATGAGTCTTTTGTATGTGCGTTTAGATTTGCAATTACTAAAAACTCTTCATTAAATAAACTATCTTCTATATTTAAAATAGCGCCTTTTCCGTTGCTTAGTTTATATTTAGTGTCATTTTCCCCTCTTTGTTTTGCTAATCTATCAGGATATGCTAAAAGGAGTAATATACTTAAAATTTCTTCATCTATTTTTTTTGTGTTTTTATTTATAGTTTCAATATTTTTTAATTTATTATAAAAGAATTCTGCTTGTTTTAAAACAGTTTTTGTGAGATGTGAATTTATATATGCACTATCAAAATCTTTTTCATACAAGTGTAAAAACCTAGAATATATATCACAGTTAAAACTCATATTTTTAAATATATCTTTTTCACTTAACATAGCAGATAAAAGACAAGCTTCATAAGCAAACCCTAACTCATTTGCTCTTAATATCATAAAAGCAAATCGTGGATGAACACCAAGAGTTAGGGATTTTTTACCAAATTTGGTTATTTGATTATCTTCATTTAGCATTTGAAGTTCTTGAAGTACTAAGTTTGTACTGTTTTGTACCATATCTTGGGGATAATTTAAAAACTTAAACTCTTTTATATCTTCATAACCCCAAAGTGCCAAATCTAAAAAGAATGAACTTAAATCAGTTCTTAATATCTCAGCTTTGCTTGTCTCTTGCAGTATCTTACTTTTGTGCCAAAGTTTGTAACACTTTCCATCGCTTAGACGACCTGCTCGTCCTGCTCTTTGGATTGCAGAATCATTTGAGATAAATGATAGTTCTAAATGGTTCATTGCATTTGAGTAGTTGTAACGCGATACTTTTTCTAAGCCTGAATCAATCACAACTTTTACACCCTCAATAGTCAAAGATGTTTGTGCGATATTTGTAGAGAGTATTATCTTTCTTTTATTTGATTTACTGATTGCTTTGTCTTGTTTTTCTTTACTTAGAGTTGAGTATAAAGGAAGTATTTCAATATCTTTATCTTTTAAACTCTCTTCTAACAAAGCTTGAAGTTTTTGTATCTCACGTGAGCCTGCTAAAAAAACTAAAATATCACCCTCATCCTCTTTTATGGATTTTATGGTGATATTTAAAAGAAGTGTATTTATGTTTTTTATATCTGGTTGTTTTATATTTATTTCAAGATATATATTTTCAACATCATATATTTTACCTTTTGAGTTTATTACTGGAACTTCACCTAAAAGATTTGTTAGCTCATGAGAATCAAGAGTTGCAGACATAATCAATAGTTTTAAATCAGCTCTTAAAAGTTCTTGCACTTGAAGACAAAGAGCAAGGGATAAATCAGTATGAATACTTCGTTCATGAAATTCATCAAAGATTACCATTGCCACATCTTCCAAAGCTTGGTCACTTTGAAGTTTACGCACAAGTATTGATTCTGTTACTACTAATAGTTTTGTTTGTTTTGAATAACAACTATCCATCTTAACTTGATAACCTACACTTTGCCCTACTTCTTCACCTAGTAACTTTGCCATTTGTTGGGCAACCATTCGAGCAGCAACTCTGCGAGGTTCAAGCATAATTATGATTTTATTTCCAAGCCAAGATTCATTGAGCAAAGAAATAGGCACTACAGTACTTTTTCCTGCACCTGGAGGTGCTTCTAAGATAAGAGTTGAGTTATAAGTAAGTGTAGATTTTATATCAGCTAAAACATCATAAATAGGTAAGTTTTTCATAGGAGAGATTATGCTTTAAACTAAAATATATTTTATTCTTGAGAATATTGCGCTTGAAAAAACATTGGCATCATTTTCATAGCAAATGGATATTGTTCTAGGATTTTATTCATTACATCATATACAACAGTTGCGTCTTCTGAGGCGTATTTTATTTGTCCTGAAGTTAGCTCTTCATTTTCCCAATTTGATCTTGACATATTTTTTGATTTTTGTAATTTTTCATTTAAAATTATTGAAGCTGCTTTTCTAGCTCCTATTTGGTTTTTTGATGATAATTTTTTAAATATATCTTCAAGGTCAATTGTTGATTTTAGTCTTAGGTTAAATTGCTTAAAAAGTGCTACGTTATCGCCTTTTAATCCAGTGCCTATTTTTATTATTTTGTCATCTTCCAAAAAGTTTATAAGTGGTTTTAGATTTTTGATTTGTTTAGTTTGAATAAGATAACACTTATCTTTAGTAGCTAATTGAATAAGGCAAACACCATTATCTGCTTGACCTTTTTTAAAGGTTGGTTTTTGTTCACTATCAAAGCCTATAAAAGGAGCTAATAAAATTGTGTTCATTGCCTCTTGCAATTGTTCGCAAGTGTTAATAACTTCGATTGTTCTATTACCAATTGTATAAGGAGTTTGTAAATCACTTTCAGCACTACTTGAATTGTCCATTAAATCAAAAAGTTTTATCATTGATTTTAATTCATAAGAGCCATTTTCTAAAATATTTTTTAAAACATTTTCAACTTCATTTTCTAAATCATCATCACAAAAAGTTCGAATTAGATTTAATCTATCTTGATTAGAAATCACATTTATTATTTTAATTTTCAACTCCTATTTAATACAACCATTTTTAAAAAAGTATTGTAACATAAAGAGCTTAGACGACTTGTATTACTTCTAGCTTTTAATTAGCATTTTCTCTTCATCTATTGAAAGATAACGCCATTTACCTATTTCAATATTGGGTTTAAAACTGCCAATACTAACTCGGTTCAAATCCAAAACTTTTAATGGTGTTCCAAATTTTGGGTCTTTTAATGCTCCAAAGAGTCTGCGAATATGGCGATTTTTGCCCTCTTCTAGTTCAACTCTAAGTTTTGTTTTTGCTCCACCATTTCCTATTTTTTCTACTTTTGCTTTCAGTATTCCATGTATACTTTCAACACCTTTTTTAGCTTCCAAAATATGTTCATCTGTTACGTAACCTCTAACCCAAACTTCATATATTTTAATGCAATTTCCAGGTTTTGTTAAAGCATCATTTATTTTTCCATCTCTTGTGAATAATAAAAGCCCTTTTGATTCTAAATCAAGGCGTCCAATAGGCATCCATCCATCTTGAAAAAGGCTATCGGGTAAAAGATTGTAGACAGTTTTTCGCCCAAGGTCATCAGATCTTGTAACTAAATAACCTTTAGGTTTGTTAAGTGCTAATAATATTTGAGAATCGTTTGTTGTTATATTCATGGGCTACATTCCTTAAGTATGTTTGATAAGCCCGTAGTTTCAGGGACAGGATACCTCTGAAGTATCCCCGCAATTTCTTAAGTTGTAGTTAAAAGAAAGATGATAATTTTTGTAAATAGTGTAGATAAACCGTTTACATTATATGATAAGAATTGAGGAATTCAAGTGAAATCTATTTTATTATTCTATTTATCTATCCTATTTAAAATAGATTTTACATAAGGTGATTTTTGTTTACCATAAGATTCTTGGTCAGTGAAACCATTAGCTAAAATCTGTTTTTTTGAAAACTCATACTCTTCTCTAGCAAGAGGATTGTTTAACATATAACTTTTGTATTCAATTTGCTTTTTATGTTCATCACTTCCTTTTTGAATAACATGAACATGTAAAAAATATTCTTTTTCATTTACAATAACCATACCATCTTTTCGTGGTCGCTCAGCAGGAAAAGGTTTTTCACTGATTTGATTTTGAAAACCAAGTTGCAATAAATGTTTAACTGCTTTTTCTAAGTCACCATTTTCATATAAGATAGATAAATCTATTATTCCTTTACCACCAACTTTAAATGAGGTAGAACCTATATGAATAACTTCAAATTGTTCTATGCAAATAAAGTCAATAACACTTTGAGCTACTTCAAAATATTTAACCGACCAAGGATTAAAACTCGCTTCTATTTTTTTATATTTTAAAATTTTCATATATTATTTATCACTCCAAAAATTGTATTTTCACTAAATCTTATAAAAAATAATATCAAATTTTTTCTACAATTAAGTATGTATGTAATTCTGGATATTGGTCAAATTCTAAATGTCTTATGATACAAGATAAATCTAAAAAACATTTTAGAAAACCATTTATTCCAAGGGAAGAATAATAAACTTCTGGTCCCATAAAATCATCTATATGTTCACCAGAATCAACCGTACCACCAAAAGAGAATATAAAAATACCGCCAATATTTAAGGTATCAATTATTTTTGCGATTACTTTTTCTTGTTTTGATAAAGGAATATGCCAAATACTATCCCACGCTGTAATAAAATCATACTTATCAGACAATTCATATTCGCAAATATCTCCATAATAAAAAGCAATAGAAGGATGACATTCTTTTGCTAATTCTATCATCTTACTAGAAATATCTATTCCACTAGGAGTGAAGCCTTCATCTATTAGTAAATCTATAAATCTTCCACTACAACCACAACCGATATCTAGTGCTTTACCTCGATTTTTTGCAAAATCTATTGCTTTTTTATGCTGTATAATTCCATTTGTTTTATCAAATTTTTCATTTTTCCATATATGGGTAATTTGATTGTAAGAACTACCAATATCTAATGGCTCCATATTATTGAAACTTCTCACCAGCTGCTGCTGTGAATGTCATTTCAACTAACAAATTTGGATCAACTAATTCAGCTTTTACACAAGCTCTACTTGGCGCACAGCCATCTGGAAACCAAGAATCCCAAATCTCATTTAAGCCATCGAAGTTTGCAAAATCTGTGATGTAAATAGTAACTGCTAAAATTCTTGATTTATCACTATCAATCAAAGCTAAACTAGCTTGAGCTTGGTCAAATATTTGTTGAACTTGACCTTTAATATCTGCACTTGTATCTGTGTCTGCAACTTCTGTGAAAGTTGCAATTCCATTAAAAACAGTCACATCTGACCATCTTTTGCATGGGTTGATTCTATGAATTTTCATTTGCTTTTTTCCTTGATAAGTAAAATTTATATAATTTATTAATATTAGATTTTATCTAAAAGCTCTTTAAAGCTGTGAAATTAAAAAACACTTAATAAATAATATTATCATTATCTGTTATAATAATGCCACATTTTTATAAGTGAAAATAATATGAAACAAAAACTACTACTTCTAACAATTTTTTTAATATCAAATCTTTGTTTTGCACAAGAAACTCCAATCAAAATAGGCATTGCACCACACTCTTCAACTAGAGTTATTTTAGAATCACATCAAGACTTGAGGCTTTTTTTACAAAATTATTTTAAAAGACCTGTTCAAATTTTAACAGCCAAAAATTTTAGTGAGTTTACTAAGCGTTCAGATGAAGGAAATTATTATGATTTAGTTTTAACTTCACCCAATTTAGCTGTTCTTGCCCAAAAACTAGGTGGATATACACCTTTAATGACTTATACTAAAGGTCTATCAACTATTCTTCTAGCTACTGACAAAAATATTTTAGAAAGCAAAAATCTGCCACTTAATGTTATTGGACTAGATCCTGTTTCATTTCCTACTTTAGATGCACAAGATTGGTTAGAAAAAAATGGCTTTGAAGAAGGGGAAAAAGTAAAATACACATATACAAGTGCAACTGATAGTTCAATATCTATACTTTTAAATAATAATGCAGATATGATAATTATGTCTTTACCAAATTATATAAAACTAGTAACAAAAGAGACTAAAGACTTAGTTCATGTGATATATCAAAGTGAACCCAAACCAAGTAGAATTTATCTTGCAAAAAATGCAGATGGTATTACTTTAGTAGAGTGGGAAAGTGCATTAGATGCTTTTTCAAAATCTCCTGAAGGAAAAAAGCATTTGGAAATTACAAAACTTGAAGGCTTTAAAAAAATTGAACCCGCAGATTTAGATAATCTTGATTCAATTGTAAATAAAACTATGAAAAGGTTAAATAACTAAATGAGACTATCTTTATCTTGGAAATGGGTAATTGCCAGTTTATTAATTGAGAGTTTAATGCTTGCATTAATGGTAGTCAAAAATGTAAATCAACTTGAAGTAAATCTATCATCACAAACAAACATAAGACTAGATGAACAAAAGATATTATTAAAAAGTGCCTTAGTAGCACCTCTTGTTCAAATGGATTATGCAACAATTAACGCAATCTTATATGAAACTAAAAAGATTCTAACAATAGATTATCTAGCAGTTGTTGATAATCAAAATAATTGTATTTCAACTGTTGGATTAAAAGATTGTTCAGTACTACCACAAAAAGAGCTAGAACCTTTTAGTGAAAAATCACTTGAAGATGAAAGATTTGATACAAATATTCCAATAACTTTATTTTCAGAATCATTGGGAAAAGTCTATTTAGGTCTTTCTACAAAATTTTATATTCAAGCAAAAAAAGAGATGATTACAAGAAGTATTATTATTGCATTAGTAGAATTAATATTATCAGCAATTTTACTTATAACAGTTAGTAAATGGATTATAAAAAATCTAGTTAAATTAACTCAAAGTGCAAATGCAATTGCCCATGGAGACTATTCTCAAAGAATAAATTTAGGCGATAGTAAAGAGACTTATGAACTGCAAGAATCTTTTAATCTTATGGCTAAAAATATAGAAAAAAATATCATAGATTTAAAACATTTAAATAAAAAAGAAAAAGAGTTATTTGAAGAATTAAAAGCTCAAGTAAAGAAAAATCATGAGCAAAATATCTTTCTTAAACATCAATCAAGAATGGCAATTATTGGTGAAATGCTTAATAATATCGCTCATCAATGGCGACAACCACTAAATGCTATTACTGTTCAAATGAGTGGATTAAAACTAAGAAAAGAATTAAATCTTATAGAAGACAAAGAGATAGAAGAGACTTCAGAGAGTGTAATCAAATATGCAAATTATTTAAGTAATACAATTGATGATTTTAGAGATTATATTAAAGATTATAGTAGTAAAAAAGAGTATTTTAATATTGAAACTTCTTTTAATAAAGCTATAGATATCGTATCTGCTTCTTTGAAAAACAATTATATTACACTTAATATTGAACATAGTGAAAATGAATTATTAGTAAATGGTGTAATCAATGAATTAACTCAAGTTTTTATAAATATTCTTAATAATTCAAAAGATATATTAAATGAAAATGATATAAAAGAAAAAGTAATAGAAGTAAAATTTTTAAAAGAAAATGGCAAAATAACTGTTACAATCCAAGATAATGCAGGTGGTGTTAAAGAGGATATTATCGATAAAATATTTGACCCATATTTTACTACAAAATATAATAATCAAGGTACAGGAATCGGATTGTATATGAGTTCAAAAATTATTCATGAACATTTTTCAGGTGAAATAATTGTTAAAAATCAAGACTTAGAATATAATAATAAAAATTATAAAGGTGCAAAATTTTTCATAATTTTACCAGTATAATCCCTTTTATTTTATGCTAATTTTGGAATATTATTCGCCATTTAAAACAGACATAACTGTTGCTCTACTTGTATTTAAATCTTTTGTAATCTTTAGAATATTTAAATCCCCTTTTTCGTTGTAATATTCTTCATCATCCAACATTTTTAATATGGCATCTTTTTTATCAAGTATCTCTTGGGAAGGTTGTCTAGTCTCAAAAGAGAAATCTTCTTCACGCATGGTTTTGAGTGCTTCCAAATCTCTTTTGATAGTTGAAATTGTAACTTTGAGTTCTTTTGCTAAATCTTTTGGCTCATTTATACCTCGTAAAATTAAATCACGCAAAGCTATTCTTCTTGTTTTGATTTTACGACGACGATGATAAGAGATTTTCATTATTATTTTGTCTTATGATTTTATAAAATTTCTAATTCAAAAGGTTCAATATGAGCATTATATTGTTTGAAATTATTTATAAAATGTGTGTAGTGTTCACTTTCATAATGCTTATTTAAAGCATCTTCACTTTCCCATGAGTCAATTACAATAAATTCAACTGGATTAGTTTTTGTTTGAAAAACTTCATACATCAAACATCCCTCTTCTTTTTTTGACTCTTTAATAGTCGATTTAAGTAATGCTTTTAGTTCTTCAATACAATCTCTTTTTGCTAAAAATATTATTTGTCTTGTTATTGCCATAATTATCGCTTTTATTAGTATTTTTTTGTATTTTAGTTAATAGTAGCTTTGTTTTGAATCAAAGATAGTTATGTTAGAATCTTAATAAATAAAAAATTAATGGACAAATATTATTATGAAAAAAAATACTAACAAAAATATAGAAACATTTGAAGAACTTGAAAAATTAAGTGATTACTCTTTTATAGAAAAACTCAACAGTGACTCTGATGCAAAATTTAATGGAGATAATAAATCACCAAGAGAGGTTTTTAGTGGACACTATGTACCAGTAAGTCCAACTGCGATTAAAGAGCCAATATATATTTCTCATAGCGAAACCTTTTTTAAAGAATTAGGCTTTTCTGAGAGCCTAATAAAATCAGATGATTTTATTAAAATGTTTTCAGGGGATATGTCTAATATTTCTAATCTTGCTCAAAATATAGGTTGGGCGACTGGTTATGCACTATCTATTTATGGAACTGAATATTATGCACAATGTCCTTTTCAAACTGGAAATGGATATGGGGATGGTAGAGCAATCTCGATTCTTGAAGCTCTTATAAATGGTAAAAGATGGGAATTTCAGCTAAAAGGTGCAGGAAGAACACCATATTGTAGAGGTGCAGATGGGCGTGCAGTTTTAAGATCAAGTGTTAGAGAGTTTTTAGCACAAGAGCATATGCACGCACTTGGAATTCCAACATCAAGGTCTTTAACTCTATTTACTTCTAAAAAAGAGCAAGTAAATAGACCTTGGTTTAGAGATAATTCTTACTCAAAAGACCCAGAAGTTATGATAGAAGAAGATGTTGCAATCACTACAAGGGTTGCACCTTCATTTATAAGAGTTGGACAACTTGAACTTTTTGGCAGACGAGCTAGAAAAAATGAGCATGAAAATGCTTTAAAAGAGTTAGAAATGATTGTTTTACATTTGATTGATAGAGAGTATAGCGAAGTAATCAAAGAAGATTTGAGTTTAGAAGAAAAGATAATACAACTAGCAAAAGAGTTTCAAAATCGTCTTACTTCTTTGGTGGCTAACTGGATACGAGTTGGATACTGTCAAGGTAACTTCAACAGTGATAACTGTGCAGCAGGAGGTTTTACTCTAGATTATGGTCCATTTGGATTTATCGAAATGTTTGACCCAAAATATCAATCTTGGACTGGTGGAGGAATGCACTTTTCATTTTTTAATCAGCCAGTTGCAGCGCAAAAAAACTTTAAATCGTTTTGTAGTGCATTAAAACCATTACTTAGTTCAAATGCTTTGGCTTTACAAGAAATTGAAAAAATTGAAAATAATTTTTCAAAAGTTATGCAAGAAAAAATGGAAAATATGTGGGCTAAAAAACTAGGAATGAGTAAGTTTAATGTTGAGTTATTTGAGGAACTTATCAATCTTATGATAGAAACTAAAGTTGACTATACAATATTTTTTAGAGAACTATCATCTATTCCAAATGATAGTAATCAACTTGAAAAAAGTTTTTATGGAAATAGCGAAAATGAAAATATCAAATTAAGATGGAACAGTTGGCTTGAAAGTTGGAAATCACAAATAAATGTAAATGATGAAAATTCTAAAGAAAAACTTTCAACTAAAATGAAACTTATAAATCCAAAATATACATTAAGAGAATGGCATCTAGTTTGGGCATATCAAGAAGCCCAAAATGGAAACTATAAACCAGTACACGAATTACAAGAAATAATGACAAATCCATATGAGGAACAAACAAAAGAAATAGAAAAGAAATATTATATTAAAAAACCATCAGATTTTTTTGGAATAGCTGGTATATCACATGTTAGTTGTTCGTCGTAGAGAAGATTTAAATTTTTATTAAAATATTGACATTTATAATTACAAAAGATATACTTAGGATATACATAAAGGAGTTAAAATGACTGCTAAAATTTCAAAATGGGGCAATTCTCAAGGTCTTAGAATGCCAAAAGATATTATGGATAGTTTACATCTTCAAGTAGGAGATAATGTTAATATTACTATGCTAGATGGAAAAGTAATCATAGAACCAATGAAAAAAGAGATTTTAAATTATGATTTAAATGAACTAATTTCAAAAATACCAAGTGACTATAAAGCTAGTGAAGAGTTTCATACAACTTTAGGTAAAGAAGAATGGTAAAAAACTACATTCCTCAAAAAGGTGACTTAGTAATACTTACTTTTGACCCATCATCAGGACATGAACAAAAAGGACGAAGACCAGCACTAATTATAAGTAATGAAATTTTCAATAAAGCCCTAGGTTTAGCAATAGCTTGTCCAATTACTAATACAAATAGAAATTTCCCTTTTCATGTAAGACTAGAAGCAGAAAATCTCAAAGGTTTTATAATGACCGAACAAATTAAATCAATAGATTTTAATGCAAGAAAAGTAAAGTTTGTTGAAAAAGTAGATGAAGATACACTAAATCAAGTTTTGGGGATTACTAAGAGTATAATTTTTTAGTTAAATTATTATAATTTAAGAAATTTAAGTATGCATTCCCAAGTTTGGAACTTGGGAACGAAGGGAAATCAATACTCACCAAACCATATTTTATGAATACTATTTTTACTAATAACTTTTTTAGATAATAAACCTTTTAATATTCCAAATCGAGTATGACCTTCTACTAAATGTAATTTATTAGATTTTACAAGTAATTTAGCATCTAAAAAAATTGGTGTTTTTAACCAGGTTTTTTCTTTTTCCCAGTTATTAACAACTTCTTTTCTTATATCTATACAAGAAAAATCTTCTTCCTTAAATTTATTTAATCTTTCACTAACTCCAAATATATAATCAGAATAATGTTCATAAAAACTACATTTAATTATTTCATCAGCTTTTAGTTCTATTTCTCGGCACTTTAATTTATTTATTTCTAAATGTGCATATTGCTCTTGAAAATCATATTTTTGTCCATGATCATAAAAAAATTGTGATAATACCTCTTCCGGAGTATTTGGAAGTAAATTTGATAATTCATTAAAATTCATTAATCCACACTCATCTTTTTTTAAATTTAGAAGTTCTTCAAAATACATATTTATTTTTCCTATAAAAAGTAAATTTTAAAAATTTCTAACAAGTTTTATGTAGATTTTGCCAAAGTTTGGCGAAGGTGTACTACAAGTACATCGAGTCAAACTTTGGTGAAAGATGCGTGAAAATTGTTAGAAATTATTCCCACTCAATAGTTGCTGGTGGTTTTGATGAAATATCATAAACTACTCTATTAATCCCATCAACTTCGTTGATTATTCTTCTTGAAATTGTTTCTAATATTTCATGTGGAATATGTGCGAAAGTTGCTGTCATTCCATCTGTTGCTTCTACTATTCTTACACAAACTGTGTTGTCATAAGTTCTATTATCACCCATAACACCTACAGATTTTACATTTAATAATACTGTAAATGCTTGCCATGTTTTATCGTAGTAACCAGTTGCATGTAAAACATCTAACATAACTGTGTCTGCTTTTCTTAATAGTTCTAAATCAGGTTTATTTACATCTCCCATGATTCTAATAGCAAGGCCTGGTCCAGGGAACGGATGTCTTCCAATCATAGAAGCTGGAAGTCCAAGTTCTAATCCTAAAATTCTTACTTCATCTTTGAAGATTTCTCTAAGAGGTTCAATTAATTCAAATTTCATCCAATCAGGAAGTCCACCAACATTGTGGTGAGATTTGATAGTTTTTGAAGGACCTTTTACAGATACTGATTCAATAACGTCTGTATAAAGTGTACCTTGAGCTAAAAATTCAATTCCATCGTGTTTTTTTGCTTCTTTATCAAATACTTCGATAAATGTTTCACCGATGATTTTTCTTTTTGTTTCAGGGTCTGTTACACCTGCTAATTTTGTTAAAAACTCTTCACTTGCATCTACAGTGATAAGTTTTACACCCCTTGCTTTGAACATTGCTTCAACTTGTTCTCTTTCATTTGCTCTTAATAATCCATTATCAACAAATACAGGAATAACTTGCTCTCCAATAGCTTCTGCTAAAAGTGTAGCTACAACTGAGCTATCAACTCCACCTGAAACTCCGCAAAGAACTTTTTTGTTTCCAACTTGATCTTGAATTCTTTTTATTTGTTCTTTTGCAAATGAACCCATATTCCATGTAGATTCACATCCACAAATATGTTTTGCAAAATTTTTAAGAAGTTTTGATCCCTCAACTGAGTGATAAACTTCTGGGTGAAATTGGAATGCATAAATATTTCTATCTGTATTTGCAATAGCTGCAAGTGGAGAATTTTCACTTGTTGCAATTCTTTCAAATCCAGCTGGAATATTTTCTACTCTATCTCCATGACTCATCCAAACAATTTGACCATCAGTTGTGTCTTTAAAAATTGGATTTTCAGTTTCAAATTTTAATTTTGCTTTTCCATATTCATGATGAGAAGCAGGAATTACGCTTCCTCCAAAATGTTGAGAAATTAATTGCATTCCATAACAAATACCTAAAATAGGAAGACCTAATTCAAATATTGTAGTATCTGGATGATAAGCATCTACTGCATAAACAGAAGCTGGACCACCTGAAAGAATAATACCTTTTGGTGTTCTTGCCATAATATCTTCAATACTCTCACTATAAGGTACTATTTCAGAGTAAACACCTGCTTCTCTTAGTTTTCTAGCAATGATTTGAGTATATTGACTACCAAAATCTAATACTACGATTGGGACATGTTTCATATATTGTTTTCCTTCACATTTTGCACTATTGTGCTTAAATATTACAAATTTTAATTTAATATTTTATCTAAAAAGTTGTAAAAAATTGGTTAAACAAAAAATCAGACATAAAAAAAGGCTACTAGATAATCTAGCAGCCTTTTTTTCATACTAAAAGTAATTTTAATAGTGACTAATTTCTAAAATATGGTATTGGAAATACCAAACACTACAAGAAACTATATATCCTAAAAGAATCGTCCATGCATATTTCATGTGAGAACCAAATGTGTAAATACCATGTAATTTACCCATAACTCCAACACCTGCTGCTGATCCAAAAGAAATTAATGAACCACCAACTCCCGCTGTCATAGTAACTAACATCCATTGGTCAAGTCCCATATCAGGATTTGCTTTTAAAATAGCACTCATAACAGGAACATTATCAACAATTGCAGATAAGAATCCAACACCAATATTTGACCAAGTAGGTCCAAGAACTGATGGATCATAAACAACAGCTGCTAATCCTAACCAACCAACAAAATATAATGCACCAACTGCTGCTAAAATACCAAAGAAAAACATTAATGTATTATTTTCAATTTTTGACATTGATTCAAAAATATTAAAGTGATTTTTCCCATATTTTTTACCTAATCCATATGAGTAAACTTTAAGTAATGCTAATCCAAACATCATTCCCCACATTGCAGGTAAATGTAATACTTGGTGAGACATTACAGCAGAGAAAATTGTAAATACTCCAAGAGCCATAACAACTTTCGCACCTTCAGACATTTTTGGTTTTTTCTCATTTGCTACATCAAAATCTGGAACAACTTTTGGAACAAATCTTGATAATAAAAATGCCGTAACAACATAACCTAAAATTGCCGCTGGGAATAAATATAAGAAGTCAGTAAATACACCTTTTCCAGCTGTCCATGCCATAAGTGTTGTAATATCACCAAATGGAGACCAAGCACCACCTGCATTTGCAGCAACAACAATGTTAATAGCTCCAGGAACTAAGAAGTCTTTTCTTGTTTTTTCAATTGTAATTAAAACTGTAGATAAAATAAGAGCAGTTGTTAAGTTATCAGCAATTGGAGAGATAAAGAAAGCAATAAATCCTGTTACCCAAAACAGTTTTCTATATGTATAACCTTTTGAAACTAAGTTATATTTTAAGCTATCAAAAACTCCCATATGTAATAATGACTCAATATAAGTCATTGCTACAAATAAGAAAAAGAATATTTCAGCAATTTCTAAAATCAAATGTTGAGCTTGAGTATGAACTAAATTCATATCTAAGCCATTTAGTGAATAATAAATAGCTACTAAAATAAACATAAATGTTCCAATAAATAAAGCTGGTTTTGCCTTATCAATTGCGTACTTTTCCTCTGCAGCAACGAAATAGTAACCAATAACAAAAATAAGTAAAGTTGCAAACCCTACCCATGTCATAGTTAAGTTAGGAAGTTCTCCTGTACTTTCAGAACTTGCAAATAAAGACAAAGTTCCTAAGAGTAAAGTCATTAAAACTTTAAACATTAATTCTCCTTAATATAGTGTGCGCCAAGAGACTTTTTACGCTCTAAAGCAGATTTCAGAATGGATTTTGCCGTAAGTAGCCTTAAAAAAAGTAATCTACCTACATTTAGTTTTAAGTAATCCTCTATCGTATCTAGTGTACTTTTAAGAGTTTTTGGATCTCTAACTATTGAAGCATTAGTCCACATCATCTCTCTTAAGTTATCTTTTATATCTTTATCAATTTCTTGATTTCTAACATAATTAATAATTGGTTTATCATAATTTTCTTTTTGAATTTTAAACTCATTTTTCAAAGAATCTTCAACTGCAATTTGAGAAAAAACCAGACCTTCAAGTAAAGAGTTTGAAGCTAATCTATTTGCTCCATGCACACCTGTACAAGCAGCCTCACCAATTGCATATAAGTTTTTCATTCCTTTTACTTTTCCATCAAGTGTAACTTCAATACCACCCATAGAATAGTGAAATGCAGGACTAATTGGAACTCTTTCAAATGGTAAATCATAACCTAACTCTTTCAAGTTTGAGTATATATTTGGGAATCTTTTTTTAAAGGCTTTTTTCTCGAATGTTTCAAAAGATAAATAAACACCTAAATCAGTTTTTTTGTTATAGTCAAAAATAGAACGACTAACTACATCTCTTGGTGCTAATTCTCCATCTTTGTGATAATCAAATAAAAATCTATATCCATTATCATCTACAATATGAGCACCCTCACCTCTTAACGCTTCTGATAATAAAGGTTTTCTGGCAAATGTAGTTCCTCTTACAACCGTTGGATGAAATTGCATCATTTCCATATCTTTTAGTGGAAGATTTTTTTCTGCAATAATTCCTTGAATTTCACCTGCATTTGCAGTTGAATTTGTATGGTATCTGTAAATTGAACCAACTCCACCACTTGCAATTATTGTATTATGAGCATAAACTACTTTTTGTGTTGTTTCATTTGTAAAATACTGAACTCCATAACAAATATCATCTTTTATAAGCAAATCACAAACTACTGCTTGAGTTACAATTGCATGTTCACAATGCTCAAGTAAAAAAATATGCATCATTCTACCAGTTGCGTCACCATCAGCATGTAATATTCTATTTCTACTGTGAGCAGCTTCTTTTGTAAATGATAATTCACCATTTTCATTTAGGTCAAATTTCATTCCAGCATCTATTAAGTTTTTGATTGTTGATATTGATTTTTTACTTAAAAGTTCAACGGCATCTTTATCATTATAATTAACACCAGCTGTTAAAGTATCTTTTATGTGTGTTGGAACATCTGCTTCATCAACTGCACTTGCAATTCCTCCTTGAGCCCAAAAAGTATTGCAATTCCAAGTTGACATTTTGCATAAAATTAAAACTCTTTTGTCTTTTGGAATTAATCTTGCGGCATTAAGTCCAGCAACACCTGTACCTATTATTATGTAATCATAAATCATTGTTGTGAAGTTTCATTACTGTCTGAATTTACAGTTGTAGAGTCTTGTTGAATATATTTTGGATCATCTTTGTAACCACAGCCACTGAATGATAATATAAAACCTGCTATAATTAGCCCATGAAAAAAATTAATGAAATACTTAGTCATCTTAAAAATAATCCTGAATTCAGTAAGATTAATACATCTTTTTTAATAAAAAAGTTTATAGAAGTTCTTCCTTTAAAATTAAAAAAAGGAGTAAAGTTCGCTTATGTAAAAAACCAAACCTTGTTTTTTGTATTAACCCATCCTGTTTATAAAATGGAATTTGAGTATAACAAAGCAGATATAAAATCATTATTAAAAAATTTCAAGATTGCTAATGTTGAAGATATTGGATTTTTTATTACAAATGTTATTGAAAAAAAAGAGAAAGAAAGAGAGCCTATTCCCTTATATAGAGAGCGTTCATATGGAATTTTTGATAATAAAGCAAAAGATGAATATATATTCAAAAAATTTGAAAATATAAGAGAAATTATAAGAAACTCTTAAATATTTTCTCCCTTTGTTTATAATCTGGACAATAATATTCCACTAAATCCCAAAAATGTTTTGAATGATTTTTATGTTTTATATGAGCTAACTCATGAATAACCACATATTCCATAAGTGCAAGAGGAAACTTCATCAATAATATATTAAAATTCAAACCATTTTTATAGTTACAAGAGCCCCAAGTTCTTTTGTTTTTCCTATAAGAAATTGAAGTAGGAAATAAATTCATCTTTTTTGAATACTCTTCTACTAAATTGGGTAAATATTTAAGTATCTCTTTTTTGTAAAAACTATCCAGATTTTTGATATTGAAATCTTCCATTTTTTTTCTAATACCAAGATATAAAAATTCATCTTCATTAATACTCTTTTCTTCAAGTCTTACAATTGAATTTTCAATCCAATCTATTTTTTTTTCAATTAAACTTTTTGCATCATATAATGTATAATAAATATTTGTTTTTATTTCCACTAGATTTGGGCTTAAAACTCTCAGATAAACGTGCTTTATATTCTTTCTTTTTTCTAGTTTTACAGTGACTATTCTTTGATTTATTTCAATTTGAAAACTCAAACTTTTCCTTAAGTAATTATTTGGTAGAATCCCTCACTATTATATCAAAAATATAATGTTAATTTTATTGAGGGAATGCTAATGAAAATTGCAAACAGAATGGAAAATCTGTCTCCATCGGTTACTTTGGCAATAACTGCCTTAGCCAGTGAGCTAAAAGCTCAAGGTAAAGATATACTAAGTTTTAGTGCAGGTGAACCTGACTTTGATACACCAGAAATTGTTAAGCAAGCTGCTATTAATGCTATTAACATGGGTAAAACGAAATATACAGCTGTAGAAGGAATTATTCCTACTAAACAAGCAATTATTAATAAATTAAAAAAAGATCATGGTTTAGATTATAAATTAGAAGGTATTGTAATAAGTAATGGAGCAAAACACTCTTTATTTAACTTATTTCAAGTATTAATTGAAAATGGTGATGAAGTTATTATTCCAGCACCTTATTGGGTTACATATCCTGAACAAGTAAAATTTTCAGATGGTGTTCCAGTATTTATTGACACTGATGATACAACTAATTTTAAAATCACACCAGAGCAATTAAAAGCTGCAATTACTCCAAAAACAAAAGTTTTACTTTTAAATACTCCTTCAAATCCAACAGGATCTGTATATTCTAAAGAAGAATTACTAGCACTTGGTGAAGTTTTAAAAGGTACAGACATAATTGTATTCTCTGATGAAATGTATGAAAAAATCATGTACAACGGTAAAAAATTCACAGCTGCTGCGGAAGTTAGTGAAGATATGTACAATAGAACTGTAACTATTAATGGTTTAAGTAAAGCAGTAGCAATGACTGGTTGGAGATTTGGATATCTTGCAACTCCTGATTTAAAACTTGCAAAAGCTTTAACTAAACTTCAAGGTCAAGTTACTTCAAATGTAAATTCAATTACTCAATATGCAGCTATTCCTGCTCTTGAAGGTGATGCTGATGAAGCTATTGAGATGATGAGAGTTGCATTTGAAAAAAGAAAAAATATAGTAGTTGAAATGTTTAATAATATTAAAGGTTTATCAACTACAAATCCAGATGGTGCATTTTATGTTTTTGTAAATATAAAAGAAGTATCTAATGATTCTGTTAAATTTTGTTCAGATCTGTTAGAGCAAAAAGGTGTAGCATTAGTTCCAGGACTTGCTTTTGGAGCAGAAGGTTATGTTAGATTCTCATTTGCAACTGATTTACCGACAATTCAAGAGGGAATCAAAAGAATTAAAGAGTTTGTAGAAAACAACTAATGACTCAACAAAAAAAAGCTACCGTTGTTTCATCTAGTGTTGCAGCGGTACTTACTCTTATAAAACTAGCAATTGGAATCGCCAGCGGTTCCGTTGCTGTTCTTGCATCTGCAATTGATTCTGTTTTAGATATGTTTGTATCAATTTTCAACTATTTTGCTATTTCGAATTCTGAAAAACCTGCTGATAAAATTTTTAATTATGGAAGAGGAAAAATTGAAGCCTTAGCTTCTGTAATTGAAGGTACAATTATCACTATTTCTGGATTATTTTTACTTTATCAAGCAGTTAAAAAAGCCTTTAATGGAGAAATTTCCCAGTATTTAGAAACATCTATTTATGTAATGATTATTTCTTTAATAATTACTATTTGTTTAGTAACTTATTTAAATTATATTGCAAAAAAAACAAATTCTATGGTTATAAAAGCCGATGCCCTTCACTATAAAACCGATGTTTTTAGTAATGCTGCTGTTTTAATTTCTTTATTACTTGTAACTTTTACAGGTTATGAAATCATAGATATATTTGTAGGTGGAGGAATTGCTTTATATATTATTTATTCTGCCTATGAACTTATTCATGATGGAATTTTAGTTTTATTAGATAGAGCAGTTGATGAAGAACTTGTATTAAAAATAAAAGATATAATAAAAGAAAATGAAAAAGTAAATACCTATCATCTATTAAAAACAAGAGAAGCGGCAAACCAAACCTTTGTAGAAGTACATTTAGTTTTTAATTGTCTTATTACTTTAATGGAAGCACATAAAGCAAGTGATTATATTGAAAATAAAATAAAAAAATTAGACACTTCAAGAGATTGGATTATAAATATTCATATGGATCCCTATGATGATTTTAAAGTAAACGATATAACTCATTAGATATAATTTTGTAATTAAATTAAAAGGCTTTTCTTGAATTACATTAAAATTTTAGGAGCAAGTGGAAGTAAAGCAAAAAATCACAATACTACATCTTTTCAAATATTTAAAGATATAGTTGTTGATGCTGGGAATATTTTAAATGCTTTAGGAAATGAAGCAAAAGAGATTAACCATATTTTTTTAACTCACTCCCATGCTGATCATATTGCTGATTTACCTTTTATTATTGAAACTTTTTTTGAAGAAAGAACTATACCTCTTACAATATATGCATTAGAAGAAACAATTGAAATTCTTAAAAAACATTCATTCAATAATAAAATTTGGCCAGATTTTACAAAAATAAAATTAACTAAAAGTGAAACTTTTTCACTAATTTTTAGACCTATTTCAATAAATGAAATTATTCATATTAATAACTATTCTATAAAAGCTATTCCTGCAAATCATATAAGTGGTTCATGTGGATATATTATAAAAAAAGACAATAATAAAAGTTTTGTTATAAGTGGAGATACATATACAAACCCTTTTCTTTGGGATGAAATAAATAAAGATGAATCAATTAGATCTTTAATTATAGAGTGTTCATTCCCAGATAAATTAGAAGATTTAGCCAGAATAACAAAACATTTAACTCCAAATTTAATTAAAAAAGAACTTGAAAATCTTAAAAGAAAAGATATTTCAATATTTTTTTATCATTTAAAACCTAACTATAAAAAAGAGTTATTACAAGATATTAAAAAAAATAAGCTCTTAAGTTATCGTGGAAAAGTTTTAAATGAAGGTGACATAATTCATATTGATACAGGAAATATCGAGAATAATCTGTTAAGTGAGCATAAATTTGAACAAATAATGAAAATAAACTTAGCCCTAACTTCTCAACATAATAAAGAGAAATTATTTGAAGATATTTTAACATTAACTAGAAAATTAACTAATGCAGATGCTGGAAGTTTATATATAAAATCAAAAGATGAAAAAAATCTTGAATTCAAAGTTGTTCAAAATGAAACTTTAAATATCAAAATCACTGATATAAAAAACAACTCTTCTTGGCCTAATCTACCTATATATTTAAAAGATGGAACAGTTAATAATAAAATGGTTGCTGTTGTTTGTGCAAATGAAAAAAGAATCATAAATATTCATGATGTTTATAAAACAACAACATATAAATTTGATGGTACAAAAAACTTTGATAAAACAACTAATTATCGTTCTAAATCAATGCTTGTTATTCCATTAATAAACCATGAAAATGATGTTATAGGTGTTTTACAGTTAATTAATAAAAAAAGAGATAAAGATATAATTAACTTTGATAAATTAGATGAAAAAGTTATAATTTCTCTAGCTTCTCAATCTGCAATGGTACTAACAAATATGCAATTAATCTCAAGTTTAGAAGAGTTTATAAATGCTTTTGTTTCGACTATTGCAAAAGCAATTGATGCTAAGTCTCCTTATACAAGTGACCATATTGAAAAAGTTGAAAAAATTGCTTTATTAATCGCAAAAGCAATAAATGATGATAAAACAATTTATAAAGATGTAACTTATACAGAAAATGATTATAAACAATTAGCTCTTGCCGCGTGGATACATGATATTGGTAAAATTTCAATGCCTGAGTATGTACTTGATAAAGCAACTAAATTAGAAAAAATCTATGACCGGGTTGAATTAATTGAACAAAGATTTGAAATTATCAAAAAAGATAAAGAAATTGAGTATTTAAAAAACCAAATTTCAAAAGAAGAATTTGAAGAAGTGATTAAACGATTAGATAATTATTCTTCTTTTATAAAAAGAATTAATTTAGGTGGAGAATTTATGAAAGATGAGGATATTTCTAAATTAGATGAAATATCAAAATTAACTTATAAAAAAGACAACATTGATTTTCCTCTTATAAATTCAGATGAATATTACAATTTATCAATAAGAAAAGGTACATTAACAAAAGAAGAGATAAATATTATTAGAAATCATGCTCAACTTTCACTTGATATGATTTCTGAGTTACCTTTTCCAAAAAAATTCAAAGATGTTCTTAATATTGCATGTAATCATCATGAAAAACTAAACGGTACAGGTTATCCAAGAGGTTTAAGTGAAAAAGATATTAGTTTAGAAGATAGAATTATGATTTTATCAGATATTTTTGAAGCATTAACAACATCAGAAAGACCATATAAAGAAGCAATGAAATTATCTACTGTAAAAAATATTCTTGAAAATATGATAGATAGAGGTGAAATTGATAAAAATTTAGTTCAATTCTTCTTTAATAATGATATTTTAAATGTATATGCTAAAGAAGCATTAAAACCAGAACAATTTGATTTAATAAAATAATGAAAAATATTAATTTAGTTTTAGCTTTTTTAATATCAATAATTACAATAACTTTATATATTTATGCTCCTAGTTTACTTCAATCATTGGATGATAGATTAAGAGACTCAATGTTTACAATAAGAGGAGAGATTAAACCTCAAAGTGATAGTGTAGTAATTATAGATATAGATGAAAAATCTTTACAACAATTAGGTCAATGGCCTTGGCCTAGAGATATTCTTTCAAAAATTTTGGAAAATTTAGCTGATAAAAAAGTTGCAATAATTGGACTAGATATTGTATTTGCAGAAGAAGATAGAAGTTCTCCTCATAATATATTTAAAAAATATAATATAAAAAGAGACAATGTAGAAGATTTTGATTATAACTTTGCTCAAACAGTTGCAAGTACTCCAACAATACTTGGTTATCAATTTGAATTTATTTCTAGTGATTATATAAATAAAAAGTCGCCATTTATACAAACAACATTTATAGAAAAAAACAAACAGATGGGGAAAAAGTACCTTTTAGAAGCAAAAGGAACAATACTTAATATACCAGTAATTCAAAATATCTCTTATTCTAGTGGATTTTTCAATAATATTCCAGATGAATCAGGAATTATTAGAAGTGTTCCATTAATTATCTCATATAATGAACAGATTTTCCCTTCACTTGCCCTTGAAACATTAAGAATTGCCCTTGGAATCAATAAAATATTTATTAATTATGATGAAAATGGAGTTAATAATATCCAGTTAAATAACTTAACAATTCCCACAGATAGATATGGAAGATTATTAATAAATTTTAGAGGGAAAGAGAAAACTTTCAAATATATATCTGCAGTTGATATTTATAATAATAATTTCAAACAAGAAGATATTGAAAATAAGATTGCACTTGTTGGTACTTCTGCTGCGGCACTAATGGATTTAAGAGCAACACCTTTTGAATCAATATTTCCAGGAGTTGAAGTTCATGCAAATGCAATTGATAATATTATCACACAAGATTTTTTATATAAATCTTCTTGGATTGATGGTTTTAATATAACCTTGATTTTATTATTAACATTTCTTACTTTTTTTGCAATTAGAAAAGTACATATTGCATTAACACCTTTTTTTATAGCAACTTTATTAATTGCAGCATTTTATATTAATTACTATTTATTATTTCATGTGGGAATTGTTATAAATATTCTTTTCCCTATTATTACGATTATTTTGTCAGGTGTTATAAGTTTAGTTATTGGATATTTTTTTGAAATAAGAAAAAAAGAAGAAATAAAGAAAAAATTTGCTTCAAAAGTTTCAAAAAATGTTATGGAAGAGCTGATTAAAAATATTGATTCAAATCATCTAAAAGCAAAAAATCAAGAGATAACAATATTTTTTAGTGATATTAGAAAATTTACAGAAATTTCAGAAAAAATCAGTAAACCTGAAATTTTAGTTGAATATTTAAATCAATATATGACGCCAATGAGTGAAATTATTATAAAAAATGATGGAACAATTGATAAATATATCGGCGATTCAATAATGGCCTATTGGAATGCTCCTTTTGAAATAGAAAATCATCCAGATAAAGCTGTAATTAGTGCTTTGGAGCAATTAAATTATTTAAGTATTCTAAATGATAAATTAGCCAAAAATAATCAACCAACTATAAATATAGGAATTGGAATTACAACAGGTATTGCAACAGTTGGGGAGATAGGAAGTATAGGAAGAAATGATTATACTGTGATTGGAGATACCATTAATCTATGTTCAAGACTTGAATCTTTATGTAAATTCTATGAATCTAGATTAATTATTTCTCAAAATACAAAAGATAAACTAAAAGAAAAATATATTTTTAGATACCTAGATTTTGTACAAGTAAAAGGAAAAGAAGAACCTATAAAACTTTGGGAAGTTGTAGGTTTAGAAAAAGAGTATCAAGATGATAAAACTGAATTAGAAAAATATGAGAATGCTATTAAATTATATGAAGCTGAACAATTAAAAGATGCTTTAAAAATATTTAATGAATTAAAAACTAATTATAAAAATAGAAAAATATATGATATTTATATAAAAAGATGTGAACTATTCATTAAAAATAATAACTTTAATATTTTATTTAAACATACATTTAAATGATAGGAAATTGATGTATTTAAAAACTGCTATGTTACTTTCGTCAGTTATTCTTTTAGAAGCTGATAATGAAATAGTTTCAAAAAACCAAATAGAAAAAGGTGGATATTCCCAAGTTGTAGAAGATTCAAATGAGTATATTACAGCTTCAATTATGTATAAAATACAAGATTATGAAAAAGCATATAATAAATTTTTTAAACTATTTCAAAAAAATCCATATAATACAAATATAAATTATTTTTTAGCATTAAGTGCTATTGAAATTAATAAATATGATGAAGCAACAGCTGCTTTTGAGAGAATATTAATACAAAAACCAGAATTTAATCAAGCAAGATATGAGTATGCAAAATTACTTTATAAATTAAACTTAAAAGATGAAGCAAAAAAAGAGTTTATGATTTTAATCAAATCAAATATAAAAGATGATGTAAAAGAATCTATAACTAAATATTTAGATTTATTAAATGAAAAAACTTTTTTTGTAAATGCAAATATATTACTAGGTGTAGGAAGAAGTACAAATATCAATACTGGTTTAATATCGCCAGAATATAGACTTCCTGGTTTAAATGATATTTTAGTAAGTGGTGAAAAACCTATAGCTGATAATTATCATAATGAAATGATAGGAATTAATTTTTTAAATAATTTCAAGAACTCATCTTTTGGATTAAAGAACTCTATTCTAGTTTATAATAAAAATTATTTTAATGATGATAAAGAAGATTTAACAGCTTATGTTTATAAACCTTCATTATCTTATTTGGATTCAGATAAAAAAAATCTTTATTCTTTAAATTTTGGTTTTACAAGATTAGATAAAAAAGATAATACAGATTTTAATATATTTAATATTGGTCCTTCAATTATGAATTCATTATATTATGCTTCACTTAATTATCAAAGATTTTCATATTTACATGAATCTGACAAAGAAAAAGATTTTGACAAATATGAACTTTTATTAAAATATAAATTATTGTCAAATCTTAATATCTATTCTAAATTAGCAAAAAGTATAAGAGTTAATTCTTCAAGAGTTGATTTAGATAAAAATAGTCTTACAGCAGGACTAGAATATATCTATGAAATAAATAAGAAAAATTCAATTAAACTTGATTCGGAATATATAAAAAGTTATTATAAATATGAAAATACTTTTTTTGATTCAAAAAGAATAGATGATAATTATTATCTGGGATTGTCTTATTTAAGTAAAATAGACAAAGAGAATCAAATTGTAATATCATCATCATATACAAAAAATTATTCAAATCAAGATGGATATATTTACAAAGAAGTTGATGGCAAAATTAGTTATATAAAAACATTTAATTGGTAAAGGATTTGAGATGAAAAAAATTATCTTAATTTTATTATTTATTAGTAATTTATTACTAGCAAATAATATAGGAAAAATTGTAGCTTTAAATGGAGAAGCCACTATTTTAAGAGAAGATAAAACTATCCAAGTGAATAAAGACTCTGTTTTCGAAAAAAATGATACATTAAATACAAAAGATAATACTAAATTACAAATTCTCTTTTTAGATGATACTATTATTTCTGTTGGACAAAATTCTACTTTGAAAATAAATGAATATTTATTTGAAGAAAAAAATACAAAAGCTGAATTTTCAATGGCAAAAGGTATTTTTAGAACAATAACTGGAAAAATAGGAAAAATTGTTCCAGAAAATTTTAAATTAAAAACTAAAACTGCTTCAATCGGAATAAGAGGAACTCAAATCATAACAGTTGTTGAAGATAATAATGAAAAGATATTTTGTACCGAAGGACAAATTGAGGTAAAAAATAATATTACAAAAGATACTGTTATTGTAAATAAAGGGGAATTTCTCTCTTTTAAAGAAAATAGTACAGAAAAATTAAATATACAAAAAATCAAACCAAATGATATTCAAGAAATAAATAAAAATATAGCGATTAAAGAGAATCTAGCAATAGATAATATCTCCCTTCCAACTGAAACAACAGATATAACAAAAGATCAAAATATTCCTACTCCAACAAATAAAACATTAGCATCAATTGAAAATAAAGAAACTGTAATTAATATTCCTACAACAAGCAATTCTTCGACTGACAATTCTTCGACTGACAATTTAAGTGGTTTAGATGATAGTAATAATTTTATAAATAGAACACCAGCAAGTTTTTTTCATGACAATAATTCAACAGCTAGCTACATAGGAAAGTTCCCAACTGAATTATCTTCATCTAATTATATGGTTAATAGTTCAAATCAAACAGTTGCAATTCCTAGTGATACAAGAATATCTATGGACATTGATTTTGCAAAATCAAATAATCAAATCTCAAATGGAAAAGTAAATATTAGTGATGTAGGAAATGGAACAAGTAGAGTTCTTACATTTGAAGGAGAGATGCATGGTAATTCTGGAAATTTATCTCTTTATCCAAGAGGAGAAACCCATGGAGATACTGGTTCTGCAAAATTATATGGAGATACAGCAACTTACATGGATGGAAATATTAATTTTAAATCATCTGATACTGTTGAAATAAATTCAGAATTTAATGCAAAAAAACAATAAAAAAAGAGTACTAAGACTCTTTTTTTAAACTATTAATTTTTTCATCAATCAAAGATAAAGTTCTTTCTTGAGTTTTATATGAAATTTCTGGAAGTTCTCCTCCAAAAAGTTTTTTAGCATCTTCGAAACCTTGAACAATACCTTCTCTACCTTTTTCTAAAAGATCAACATTGTCTTTCGCAAAACTAAATACAAAATTAGAAACCCTATCTGAAGTTTGAGTTACTCCAAAAAAACCATCTTCACTTACTAAATCTTTTGCTTCATCTTGAGTGAGTTCAGTTATTGGTTTACCTTCATAACCTATATTTTTAAGACTCATTCCACTTTGTGTCTCTTTGCCACTCAAAAAATCTAACACATCTTTTTCATTAGCTGATAAACTAGCTTGAGTTAATGTATTATCTTTATTTAAAGATGAAGAATTCATAGCAAAAAGTATATATTGTGCATTCATAGATACTGATACTTTTACAGCTGATTCATTCATTGTCTCTTCAAGTGATTTTTCACTTGTTTTTTCTGAGTCCTTTTTATTTGTAACATTTGTATTTTGCTTATATTTATCTAAAGCCACATTTAAACTGTTTATATTACTTTGAACTTCCATCTTAACTCCTTCATATATTTTAAGTTATTATACATTTCTTAAAATTAAATTAATATTATTTATATTTAATAATTTTTATAATAGAATCAAAACAAAAAAAGAGAATTTATGCAAAAATTCAATACAACGCTTACAGGAGTGATTTTATGTTTATTAGTTGCACTTATGTTACCAAATAAACTCTACTCTTCAACACAAAATGAGAATAATGACTCTCTTATTTTTGGTGATAATAATATTTATGAACTATATAAAATTTATCCAACAAAACAAACAAATATTGTAATGTTAGGAGATTCTATTACTTATGCGGTTAATTGGAATGAGTTATTTGATTATCCAATTATTAATCGAGGAATAAATGGAGATACAACTTCTGGCTTTTTACAAAGAATAGAGCAAGTAATAAAACTAAATCCAAAAAAAGTTTTTGTTATGGGTGGAATAAATGATATTTTCCAAGGTTTCCAAGTAAAAGATATTTTTGAAAATCATAAAAAAATAATTCAAATACTAAAAGAAAAAAATATAACTCCATACATCTACTCAACCCTTTATACAGCAAAAAAAGACAATGGCTACAATGACAAAGTAAAAGAGTTAAATATTTTGTTAAAAAAATATTGTGAAGATAATAAAATAGTATTTATAGATTTAAACAAATCCCTTTCAAAAGATGAACTTTTGATAAAAAACTATACTCACGATGGACTTCATTTAAATGCAAAAGCATATTTAATTTGGAAAGATGAAATCAAAAAATATATATTTGATAAAAAATAATTCTATATACGCTCAGGTCTTTAAATAACAGCAAAATATATCAAAAGTAAATCTTAACCGATTTTTAGGTATATTAATACTTAAACTAACAAAAATAAATCTTAATAATACAAAGAAGAAGAAAAATATATGGCTTTAATAGACCTACAGAATATTTCAAAACAATACGATACAAAAGTTATTTTAAAAGATGCAAATTTTACTTTAAACCATGGACAAAGAGTTGCAGTTATTGGTCAAAATGGACAAGGTAAATCTACACTTTTTAAAATAATTATGAAACAAACAGAACCTGATAGTGGTGAAATGGCTATCGATAAATCTCTAAAAATTGAGATGTTAGACCAACAACCAAAATTTAAAGACAATCTAAATGTAAGAGATGCAATTGAGGATCAACTAGCCGAGTTAAAACAAGCAAGAAATGAATATGAAGAACTTACAAATAGACTAGCAACTGATTATGAGAATGAAGATTTAATTAGAAGACAAAGTGAATTAGCAACTTTTATTGATTTTCATAATGCTTGGGATTTGGACAATATGATTGAGAGAGTTTTAGTTGAATTTCAATTAAAACAGTATGAGTTTAAAGATGTAAATCTTCTAAGTGGTGGGGAGCAAAGAAGAGTTAGTCTTGCTGGATTATTACTTAAAAAACCAGATGTTTTACTTTTAGATGAGCCTACCAATCATCTTGATGTATATATGGTTGAGTTTTTAGAACAACTACTTTTAAAAAATAATTTCACCCTACTTTTTATATCACATGATAGATATTTTATTGATAATATTGCAACGACTGTTGTTGAAGTTGATGGAGGAGTTTTACGAAAATTCAATGGTGGTTACTCTTCATATTTAGAGCAAAAAGAACACCTTTTAGAAAATATGCAAAAAGAACATGACAATCTAATTAGACTTGTAAAAAGAGAAGCCCATTGGATGCAACATGGGGTAACTGCTAGAAGAAAAAGAAATGAAAGAAGAAAATCAGAGTATTTTGATTTAAAACAAAAAGCTCGTTCAAATCCAGCAGCCATTAGAAAAATGTCACTTGAACTTCAAAGGGAACAAAAATCTTTTAACACAGAAGATAATCAAAAAAATAAAAAGAAAATGCTTTATGAACTTGATGATGTTTGCAAAAGTTTAGGTGATAAAAAATTAATTACTGATTTTACAACTAGAATTTTACAAAAAGACACTATTGCCATAGTTGGTCCCAATGGAAGCGGAAAATCAACACTACTTAAAATTTTTATGGAAAAAATGAAAATAGATAAGGGAACTTTTAAAAAAGGTGATTTTGAGATAGGATATTTTGACCAACAAAGGGAATCATTGGATGATGAAAGAAATCTATTAGAGACTTTTTGTCCAAATGGTGGAGATAGAGTTGTTCTTCAAGATGGAAGAAATATGCATGTTTTTGGATACTTAAAAAACTTCTTATTTCCAAGGGAATATCTTGATAAAAAAGTTGGTGTTCTAAGTGGTGGAGAAAAAAATAGAGTAGCCCTTGCGCTACTTTTCACAAAAAAAGTTGATTGTTTAATTTTAGATGAGCCAACAAATGACTTAGATATTCCAACAATTAATATTTTAGAAGAGTATTTACAAAACTTCCAAGGTGCTTTGATTTTTGTATCACATGATAGATATTTTGTTGATAAAATTGCTAAAAAACTTTTTGTATTTCAAGGAAATAGCCACATAATGGAAAGTTTCCAACCTTATAGTGAGTACCTTGAAATCGAAAAAGAGTTAAAAGAGTTAGACAATCTAGAAAATGAAATAGCAAAAGAAGCTACAATTGAAAAAGTTGCACCAGCTGTTAAAAAACAAACAAAACTATCATATAAAGACCAAAGAGAATATGAGATGTTGCCAAAAGAGCTGGAAGACTTAGAGTTAAAACTTGAAGAAATAAATGCTTGTTTGATGGATCCAAAATGTTATGAGCAAAAAGGAATTGTTGCCATGTCTCAAGAGCTTGATGCTACAAAAGAGATTTATGAGCAAAAAGTTGAAAGATTTTTGGAACTAGAAGAATTAATAGAGAGCTTTAATTCTTAAAAAGATATAATTTGGTAAACAAATAGTAAATATAGGGGTTTGTATGACTTTAAAAGAACAATTAAAAGAAGATTTAAAAACTGCAATGAGAGATAAAGATGTAGCAAAGAGGGACTCAATTAGAGCTATTAATACTATGATTAAACAAATTGAAGTAGATGAAAGAAAAGATTTAAATGATGAAGATGTTATTAAATTAATTCAAAAAGGTATTAAACAAAGAGAAGAGTCTATTACTCAATATAAAGCTGCTTCAAGAGAAGACTTAGTTGCACAAGAACAAGAACAAGTTGATGTATTTATGCTTTACCTTCCAACACAAGCAAGTGATGAAGAACTTGAAAGTGGAATGAAAGAGATTATTTCACAAGTATCTGCTACTTCTATGAAAGATATAGGAAAAGTTATGGGACTTGCAACTAAGAAATTTGCAGGTATTGCAGATGGAAAAAGAATTAATGAAATGGTAAAAAAACTTTTAGGATAATTTGAAGAAATCACATTTAGGAAACATTACATGAACAAAGAGTTTGAAAATATTTTAAGTTTATTAACAGAAGAGGAAAAAAGTGAAGTTAAGGCAAATCAAATTGATTCGCCAGAAAGAATAATTCCAATATTGTTAAAAAGAGTTAATCCAAAAAATGTACAACATTTAGCTTTATTAATAAAACAATCAGTTTTACCATCAATTTGTGCAGAGACAGATGATGAAATTGATCAATTATTCTCAAAAATTGAGAAAGAGCCTAATCTTTTATTTGTTGAAAAGATTCAAGATAAAATTGAAGATTTTATAAACAAAAGATTTGAAAGAGATAAAAGAGTTGTAATTGAGCGAACTTCTGATATTTCTAAACTTGTTCTATTAATGGAAGAATACTTAAATGAAGCAATTTCAAGTAATGGTTCAAGCTCAAAAAATGTGATTAATATTAAAGAGAAGATAGAATCAATCAATATAGAAGAAGATGGATTAGAAGCTCTTACAAAACTTCAAAATGAGCTTATAAATGCTGCATCATCAATTGAAAAAGAGATGCATACAGTAACAACAAAACTAGAAACTGGTAAATCAAAAGTTCAAGAACTTGAAGAAAAAGTAAAAACTCTTGAAGCAGAATTAACTAGAACAAAAACAGAAAATATGAAAGATCATTTAACTGGTTTACTTACAAGAAAAGCATTTGGTGAAGAGATAAAAAGAATAGAAAGTGCTTATGAAAGAATTAAAACACAATATGCGGTAGTTTTTTTCGATTTAGACCACTTCAAAAAACTAAATGACACTTATGGACATGAATGTGGAGATGTTGTTTTATCAACTTTTGGAAAGATTCTCAATAAAAGCATAAGAGACCATGATGTTGTTGGAAGATATGGAGGAGAAGAGTTCGTAGCAATTATTCACTTTAATCTAAATAGAGAGTTATTACAGTTCTTAAAAAGAATAAAAACAATTGTTACTGAAAATAGTTTCTTATATAAAACAAATAAAATAAGAGTTACTTTCTCAGCTGGAGTTGCAATAAGAAGTTCTTATCCAACTTATGAAAATACTCTACAAAAAGCTGATATGCTTTTATATCAAGCAAAAGAAAATGGTAGAAATAAAATTATTCTAGAAAATGGAATGGAGATTTAGTCTAAAAATGCAAATTAATAAATTTTTAAAAATAGGATTGTTTGTTGTTGCAACAACATTATTTTTCACATCATGTGCAAATAAATCGGTTGTAAAAAGCAGTGTTGAAAAACCAAAAATTAAAACTATAAATGATGTTTTAAATGAGTCTTTTGAATATGATACAAAACAAAGGTTGTATAAAAACAAATCTTTAAAAGCTGAAGATACAAAAAACTTATTTTCAAAACTTGATAAATTTTGTTCAGATAATAAAGGTAAATTAGTTAATTCAACTTATTATATAAACAAAATCTATGTTAATTCATATTCAAATAACAGAGCTACTGTTTGTGAAGTTAACAATGAACCTTATTTTATTGCTCACCAAGCGAGTCAAAATGCTAATAGTTTCTACTCAGTGAGCATAGATGAAAAAGTAAAAAGAGCCTATTCAAATTCTAAAAAACATCCACAATTTGAAGTAGAAACTCCAACTATGATAAATACTCAAGAATCAATAAAAGAAAGACAAGAGATTCAAAGAAGAGAAGCAGCAAGAGAGCAAAAAACTAAAGTTCTATTTAATAAAAAAGATCAAAGAACTATGACTTTTTTTGATTCATGGAGATATTCTGGAAAAGAAGCTGTTTGTGCTAAAAGATGTACAGATATAAACAAAAGAACTACTGGATATTCAACGCTAAAAGAAGCTGTTAATAACAATTGGCAACTTGTTTCAAAAGTTGAAGATATAGAAGAAGCTATAGATAATACTTGTACTTGTTCTGGTTATTCTGTTTTATTAAGAAAATTACCCAGTGAATCAAAAAAGTAAATAAAGGAACTCCCTTTATTTACTTGTGATTCTACTTCTATATCAACTCTATTTTTAACACAAATATTTTTAACAATACTAAGCCCTATTCCAAAGCCACCAGTTATTTTATCACCTCTATAATATCGCTCAAAGATTTTTGATTTATCTTTTATTCCAATACCTTCATCTTTAAACATTAGTTTAATTTTATTCTCTTGTTTTTGCAAAGATATTTCAATATTTGAGCTATCTTTTGAGTATTTTATTGCATTTGAAATGTTATTATCAATTATTCTATAAAGCTCTAATTCATTAAAATTTATATGAATCTCTTTTTGAATATTTATTAGAAATTTGATATTTTTTGAAATTACCAAGTCATTAAAAAATTCAATTCTTCTTTCTAAAAAGAGTGAAAAATTAATATCTTTTTTTTCATCTTTTACCATATTTTGTTGCATGTAATACTCTAAATCTTCATAAATAACTGTCATATTTTTTAAAGCAGATTTTATTCGCAAAATATATTTATCATTTTTTAGTCGCATTTGTAGCATATCAACATTAATTCGGGCAACTCCAATTGGGGTTTTTAACTCATGCATAGCATCTTTTAGAAAATCATCTAAGTATTGATTTAATCTTTTATATGGTTCTATACTTTGTTTGATGATAAAAAAAGAGGATAAAAACATAAAAAAGCTGATAATTAAAATCAAAATAATTGCATTATAAATTACTTGTGAATTATCTACATCTTTACAAACAACTAAAAACTTAGCATCTAAAATATTCGCATCTAAATAGTTTTTGTAACAAATCTCATTTTTACTTATCAAAAACTCATCCAAAAAATCTAAATCATTTCTTTTTAACAAAGAGAAAATAGATTGATTATTTTTATCAAAAATTCCAGAAAAATAGATATTAGAACGGGGATAATAAAAAGTAGAACTATTCTCTTTTTCAAAAGATTTTATTTTTGAGATAACTGAAAAAGCATAGTTTTTTAAATCCATTTTATCTTTCATATTTTGATTTTCAAATGAAGAATCCAAATAAAAATATATTGGAATAAAAGCTATTAGAAGTGTCAATATAACTTGAATTAATATAAATTTTAGCTCATATTTATTACTTATCAATTTTATATCCTACAAATCGTTTAGTTTTTATAAAATCTTTACAGGTTTTTTCTCTAATCCTTTTTATGCACATTCTAATATCAGAATAAGAAATCTCTTTATTTTCCCAAATTCTTTCATGTAAAGTTTCAATAGAGACAAAGAAACCTCTATTTTGAACTAAATAAGAGACAAGTTCACTCTCTTTAAAACTCAAATCTATTTGTTCTTTTTCTTTATACAAAATATTTTTTTTCACATCAAATTCATAATCTGGAACTACTTGTATAACATCATCCAAAGTTTTAAAACAACTATTTTTAATTAGTTGCTCAATTCTAAATTTTAGCTCTATCAAATCAAAAGGTTTTCTAATATAATCATTACAACCTAAATCATATCCACGACTAAGATTTGTAATATCTGTCAAAGAAGTAAGTATTATAATTGGTGTATTCAAGCCCTCTTTTCTGATAGTTTCAACCAAAGAGAAACCATCCATTCCAGAAACACGAACATCTAAAAGAAGTAAATCATAACTATTTGTAAAAACTGCATCTAAAGCATCATCACCATTTTCAAAATCATCCACAATAAAATCAAGTTCTTGCAAAAACTCTTTTATGGATACTTTATATAAATAATCATCTTCAAGTAGTAGAATTTTCATATTTTCACTTTATAATAATCTCTTTTTTCTCTTTTAAAAGTTGGTTTTTAAAATTTGTATCTTCTGTTTTTATTTCACCCATATATTCATATTTTGGTAAATACTTAAAGTTCTGTTCATTTTTATCAAAAGAAATCATCAAAACTCCCACACTTTTTGAATCAATATCGCCTAAAGGGATTTGAGTAACTATTTTATTCTTATTTTTATAATAGAACTGATTAGTTGATAAATACTCTTTATTAAAAGCTAGATAATCATAAAACTTTTTATCATAATCATTTTGAATAACTACAAAATCATCTAACATATTGTACTGTTTATAATATGTAGCAATTGGTAAATACTCTTTTTTTAAAAGTGCAATAATATCTATTCCCATATATTTTAGTCTATTCTTTAAATCACTATAATCAACTATAACTTCAATACTTCCAATATATTCATCTTTTTCATTAAAAATAGGTGAAATTGCTTTTATATTAAATCTTTTCCCAAGTTCATTCGATACAAAAGGTTCTTGTGTTTCTTTTACTTTTACAATTCCTTTTCTAAAACTTTCTAAACTCAATCCCGCATCTTTATCTTCCCAACTTCTTACAAAAACTTTTAAATCTTTTGTATGAACTTGAATTTGAATATTATTTATATTCGTGTAGTTTTTTATATTTTGTAATAGAGACAATAGCTCTTTTTTCAACTCATTTGGTTTATCATTTTCTAAAAAACGAATAATATTTTGATTTTTAGAAAACAATATTGCTAAAGATAAAGCGTGATTTTTCTGATTTGTTAATTCATTTTGTACAATTTCAACTTTATTTGAAACCAAAATATCAACTTGGTTTTGTTCAATTTTACTATTGTATTTGTATAAAAAGTATAAAAGAATAGAGACTATAATAAGAAAAAGTAATATAAAGTTTCGATAAGTTTTATTCATAATTTGATTGTATCTAAAAAGATAAGAGAATATGAAATCATATTCTCTATGTTATTATTTGATAATTTTACCAAAAGGTCCAACTTGGTGTTCTTTTGACTCAACACCTGGTCTATAAACATCTGGAGCTTTTACTACAGCATCTGGAAAGTCATTTGGTCTATTGATTTTTTCAGGTCTATAATGAGAATCCATATTTATAAAGGCAGCTACATTGTAAGCTTCTTCATCTGTTAAAACAGGAGCTTCTTTTGTTGCACCTAAAGGCATATTGTATTTTATAAAATCAGCAGCTTTTAGAACTCTGTACATTCCTGCACCTTTGTTATAAGTGTCTTCTGTTCCCCAAAGAGCTGGATACATATATCCATTTGCTTTACCTTCGTTTTTAATTCCCTCACCATTTGCACCATGACATGCTGCACAGTTATTAGCGTAAACCACTTCACCTTTTACTGTATCTGCAGCTTGTGATTTAACCATTTTTCTATCAATTTTGGCTAACCCTCTTCCCTCAAGTTTCATAGTACCAACTGGAACTCCTTGACTTAACCAAAACATATAGGCTTGAATTGCACTCATTTCTTTACTATCAACTGGTAATTTATAACCATTCATACTTCTTTCCATGCAACCATTTATTCTATCAGCTAAAGTACCAACTTTATCTTCTCTTGGTCTATATTGAGGAAAAGCTGCAAATACTCCAACAAATGGAGCAGAATATGCTTTTGTTCCAGCATCTAAGTGACAGTTTTGACATTGGTTGTTGTTTCCAGCAAATCTCATTTTTGGGTCTTCAACTTCTGGACCTATGTACTTTGAAGTATGAACAATAAGCTCTTTCCCGTATTTTACAAGTTCTCCAAATTTATTATCTGGAATATTTTTTTCATCTGGAACTTTGTACTCAACTTTTACATCTGATTTATATCCGTTGTTTGAACGAGTAGCTAACTCTTTTGCATCAAATGAAAACAAAGAACTAACACACAATGCAGATAAACCTGCAATCACAATAATCTTTTTCATAAATAATTTTCCCCCTACTATTTAGTTAGAAAAACTATAACACTTGTATATAACTTGAAAGTAACAACAAATTAATCTTAAAATAATAAAAATCCCTAACTAATCAATATTAAGTTATATTAAATGTTTAAAAAGTATAATCTAATCTTAATAATATAATTTTAAGAAAGTTGAATGTATATGAATAAACCAAATCTTTTTATAATTGGTGCACCTAAATGTGCAACAACATCAATGTATCATTATCTAAAAAATCATAATAATGTTTTTGTCCCTGAAATTAAAGAGCAGCATTTTTTTTCTCTACCTATGGTTAAAAATACATATTATGATGTTTACTTTGCAAATAATGAAAATGATTATTTGAAAAATTATCATGATTCAAAAAATGAAAAGATTATTGCTGATATCTCACCTTCTTATCTATACTATAAAGAATCTGCTAGCAAAATATTAAACTTTAATCCTAAATCAAAAATTATTGTTATTCTTAGAGATCCAATAGAAAGAGCAATCTCTCATTATTTAATGGATTTAAGAATTGGTTATGTAAATAAATCACTATTCCATTATTTAAAAGATAAAAATTCACTTTATTATAAAGAGTATGTTGGGAATAGTCTATATTATGAAAATGTTAAATATTATAAAGAATTATTTAAAGATAATTTATTAGTAATTTCTTTTAAAGAATTAAAAAATAATCCAGAGTTAATTATGAATGATGTATTTAATTTTCTTGATATAGAAAGAATTGAAATTAATTTTTCTTCTAAGTATAATTTTTATTCAAGAGCTAGGAGTCCGATTATTTATTATTTAAGAAAATTACATCTTTATAATTTTATATATAAATATATTCCCGATAATTTAAAATACAAAATAAAAACTTTGTTATTTAATACAATGGAAGAAAAACCTAATTTTAATAAAGAAAAAGATTTTCTACAAAAAATCTTTGAAGAAGATAGCAAAAAATTAGAAGACTTATTGAATAAAAAATTATGGTAAAACTATTTTAATTTAACTAAAAGGGAAAAATGAATAAGTGTTAATTCTTGGACGAAAATATATTTTTACAGAAGTAGAAAAAAAACAATTATCTAAAAAGTTTAAAATTTTCAAGCAAATAGATTATAAAAATACAAATCCAAATGAAACTAAAAATCAAATTGAATCTTTAATTAGTAATAAAGAGTATAACGTAATAGTATTAAATACACAAGGAAAAGTACCTGATGAACTTGTTAGGTATTTAACAAACTTACAATTTGAGAAAAAAATAAAATTAATTGGAATAGAGAAATTTCTTGAAAGTTATCTTAATAAATGCTATATTCCTAAAGATAATGAAGATTTACATTTTTTAGATGATATAAAACCTTTTAATACTTTTCAATATATTCAAAAAAGAATTATTGATTTTATAGGAGTTAGTTTATTATTTTTATTTGGATGGCCTTTTATTTATATTATAAAAAGTAAAATGAAAAAAGAATCTCCAGGAAAGCTTTACTTTAAACAAAATCGAATTGGAAAAGATAAAAAAGTTTTTCAATGTAGAAAGTTTCGTACAATGCATGAAAATAGCTATCATGATCCCTATACAAAAGAAGGAGATGATAGAATATACCCTTATGGTAGATTTTTAAGAAAAAGTAGAATTGATGAGCTTCCCCAAATACTTAATGTAATAAGAGGAGAAATTCATTTAATAGGACCAAGAGCTGAATGGGACATATTAGTCAAGGAATATGAACAGAAAATTCCTTATTATCATGAAAGACATCTTATTAAACCAGGAATAACTGGTTGGGGACAAGTAAATTATCCATATGGCACTAATGTTGATGACACTATACAAAAGCTTATGTATGATTTATACTATATTAAACATTGGACTATACTACTTGAAATAAAAATTATATTTAAAACTATAATGATAGTAATAGGGAAAAGAGGATTGTAAATAACTTCATATACATATTAATATCATTTTCTTAAATAAAAAATAGATGTAATTATAATAATTTTTTGTAATCTTTTATTATTCTATTATTAATTTTAAATCTTTTTTTATCAAAAAACCATCCCCACTTATTAAAATAATTAATTGCAGATTTAATATGATAAATTAATAACTTTTTATTTTTATATGAATCTTTTGCATATTCATGATAAATTTGAACTTCAGGGTAGAATATTGTCTTATAGTTTTCATGAATTCTCCTATTTAAATCTACATCTTCTAAATACATAAAAAAACTTTCATCAAATAGTCCAACTTCTTTCAGTATATTACATCTTAGAAACATAAAACATCCACTTAGACTCGGCACATTCATAATTTTAATATATCCTGTAAATTTCAATTCATATTTCTCACTATTTCTATTTTTCCAAGTTTTAAAAGGGATAAATCTTCTTAATATTAAATCAAATGGAGAAGGTAAAAGTTTACATAAATATTGAATATCACCATTTGGATATTTTACTTGAGGAATAATATTCCCTACATCTGTATGTTTTTCCATGTAGACATATAGTTTTAATAGAACATCTTTATCAAAATAAACATCAGGATTTAAAACTAAGTGATAGGAAATTCCTCTTTCTATACTCTTTTCTATTGCAATATTATGACCTTTTCCATAACCTAAATTTTCATTATTAAAAATATATTCTATTCTTCTCTCATCTAAATTTACCAATTCTTTCAAAACATCATTTGACGAGTTATCTATTAAAAAAAGTTTTATCTCTAAACTTTCGCACAATAAAAGACTTGTAATTACTTTAATTATTTGTTCTTTTTTGTTGTTAAATAAAACTATTGAAATGCTAATTGTTTTCATTTGCTCTCTCTTTGATTAATAATTTTTTAAACAATTGATCCCATCCTAAAAATATATCAGATTTTAACTTTTTATTTTTTACTTCATCATATTTTAACTTTTTAAGATATAAATCTATAATGATTTTTGCTAACTCTTCAACATTATTTGGATTAAAAAACTTTACTTTTTTATAATTTCCTATTGTTTCTTTTGCATATTCCAAATTAGAAACTAGTATTGGTTTATTAAAAATTTTATACTCTGATAGAGGAAGTCCCCAAGTTTCTAATTTAGAAGGGAATATTAAACAGTCAGAAACTTCATATAATTCAAAAATACGTTTTCTAGTTTGCAAACCAATAAATTTTATATTTTTATTCTTACAATATTTTTTATATAAATATTTTGAATACTTATTTTCACTACCGTTAATTGTTAAAATCAATTCAATGTCTTTATATTTTATAAGTTTTTCCATAACTTCACAAATAAGTTCTATATTTTTAAAAACTCTAGGAAAAGAAGGATAAAATAAAGTTAATTTGCTATTCTTTTCTAAATTTAAATCAATCTCATTGACATTTTTAATTGGAATAGAAGGATAAGAAACTATACAGTTCTTAATTTTATACATTTTTAGAAATTCTTCTTTTAACCAATTTTGTTGAACTACAACATAATCATTTTTATGAATATTAATTCTATAAATGTATTTATAAAACAAATAAAATAGAAATGATTTTTTATCAAAAAGAAACTCTTTAAAACTTATTTTATAAAAAGGTGTTGGATTATGGCAATACACAGCTCTTATATTTGCTTCGACATTAGGTGTCATGTCATGTAAAGAAAACCATAAATAAGGTTTTTTTCTTTTTGATAAATATTTAAAATAAATATATTCATAATAAAAGCGAAAAAAATATGATTTTACAGAATTAGGAAACTCTATGAAATCTAAATTTTTAGTTTTTATTATTACATCTTTTCTATGAACAAGTACTAAAATACGGTAATTCTTATATAAATATTCATCTACAAAATTTAGACAATCATTTAGAATAGTAAGTGTTCCTCCCGTACGCAAATTTATAGCAGAAATAATAATTAATTTTTTATCTGTAGTATTATTTTTCTCTAATGTAGTATTATATTTGTTTAATATATTATATTTTTTCAAGTAAATACAAGAGACTAAAAATAGAAACATCCCTAGAGTAAAATATCCAATCCCTCTTAAAAAAAATTCAAAAAAGGCAGAAAAGAAAAAAGAAAATATTAATATATCTTTATTATTTAATATTATTTTATTTAATATTATTTTATAAAACTTAAATAAACTATATAAATATATTAACAATAAAAAAACTCCTACTATTCCTATTTCTGAAATCAGTTTAGAACCTGTTGTTCCACCATCATAAAGATTAACTGTGCCATGATTATCATTTACTAAAATACTTCTATAATAACCTTGTTCACCGATTAATCCTAATTGATTAAAACCTATTCCTAATCCATGTGTATCTTTAAAATTTAATATTGCATTTTCCCATCCACTTAAAAAAACTAATGTAGACATATTTTTTACACTTGAGAAATCCAATCTTTTAATGAAATAAGAAAAATCATAAAAATTGATTAATAAAATAACTATAGTGCCTAATATTACTATTTTTAATAAAAAATTATTTCTTTTTTGACATATGAAAAATAAAAAAATTCCTACTAGTAATGTTAAGTTTTGTATAGCTAATGATATAATTAATGGAGGAATAAGAATTAAAAAATTATTATCTTTTTTAATATAAATAAATAAAGTTATTGGCAAAAGAATTAATGCAAAATGAGATGGTTCTGCAAATAATACCATAACTTTTGAAGTTGTAAAGTGATAATTTATACTACTTATAATTCCATCTAGTAATAATATAAAATATAATACTTTTACATAATTATATATTTCTGTATCATCAATATTATATATTGTTACGGCAACATAAAAAGATGATATCATATAAATAATTATTAAAATATAAGAAATAATAAATCTTAAAAAGTCAAAATTTGAATGATTAATAAAACTAATTATAGATATAGCAAATATATAAACGAATAGACTTATTAAAAATGGTTCTAATCTCAAAGAATATTTTTGTTTTAATTTTTCATTTTTATTTATCATTAGAATTATAAATATAGAAATTAAAAAAATAAAAAAAGTTGTAAAAAATTGGAAGGAGCTCGTCTTAAAAATATTACTTAAATAAGATGTAAATAAAATAAATGAAAAAAATAAAAAATAAAAATAAGTCTCTTGTTTAATAGCCATGAAGGATATTCCTTAATTTATATTTCATTAATGCAATAATTAAATCATAGTATAACAATGCAATATTTCTTGTATGATATTTTCTTTTGGCGTTAAAGGTTTCTAAAAAAACTCTATTATTTATATTACTTACACCTCCATTTCGCATAAAACATGTTTCTTCATCAAGAAATTCTGTAATTAAGTTTTTTCCAACTCTTAAAAGAAATTCATAATCAGCACAAATTTTAAATTCAGTATTATAAAAACCATATATTTTATATAATTTACTATTATGTAAGGAACCTACATGTGCCACATTCATATAAACTTTAAATTTATTCCAATTCCACTTTTGACCTATAATTTTTATTTTATTTTTGTTTTCATCACATAATATATTTTTAGAAGATACATACATTATATTATCTTTAGGAGAAGTTATAATTAAATTTATATAATTTGTTATAGCATCATTTAAATAAAAATCATCCGCCCCAAGAAAACTTATCCATTCACCTTTCGCTATTTTAATTCCTTTATTCCATGCATCATAAATACCATTATCTGACTCACTAACCCAATAATCTATTCTATTTTCATATCTCTTTATAATGTCAATAGTTCCATCTGTTGAGCCACCATCTATAATAATATATTCTATATTATTATAAGTCTGATTTAAGACACTTTTTATTGTTTCTTCAATAAATTTTTCACCATTATATACAACTGTAATCACAGAGACTATTGGATTTTTGTTCATTTTATTACTCTTTAATTTTATAAATCTAATCTTTTTTTAGTAATTCTATTCACTTCTTTATATAATAAGTATTAAGCATAAAAGTAAACAAATTTTTTATTCTATTTTTTATATATATGAGTATTTTTCACAATACCTTTTGGGAATAACTTTCTAATTAATGTTCTCAAAACTGTATCAGATTGAAGAACAATATCTTTTATCTTTTGATCTGGGAAACCTCTAAATGATGTTACATGAAAATAACCATCAGTAGTCATTGCTTTTTTTGAAAAATAATAATTTGATATGCAACATCTATTACCTTTTTTTACTTTACTTACACCATGCCAAGATTCTTTATTTGTAACCATAATTGCCAATCTATTAAATTTTGAATGTATTATAGTTCGATTATTTTTTAGTCCTTTATCCCATAATTCAAGATTCCCTCCATCTTCTATCTCTCTATTTGGTGTTACATAATATAATAAATTCAAAACTCTATATAAACTTCTATCTTTATCATGGGAATTATCCAAATGAGGGTTTAAGTAGTTTCCTTCTTCCATTCTACTTAATCCACCTGCATATAAAAATTCATCAGCAATTATGTCATTATTGCCAATAATAGATGCAATACTATTTATAACCTTTTTTTCTTGAAAAGAGTAAGTTATTTCTTCAAGAATTCTATCATGATTATTTAATTGTGCTTCTATTAGTTTATATTCCCTTAGATTTTTTTTCTCTCTCATTTCCTCTTTTTTTGGAAATTTAGAATAAATTTCCATTACATCTCCAACAGGTAGAAGATTATCAATTGTGAAAAATATAAAAGTAGAACCTTTTTTAACTTGTAGTTCAATATTTTTTATAATTATTTCTCTATTTTCTTCAATTTTATTTACAATGATATTTGAGTAATATAGTCTATCTTTAATCATATATTTTTTCCTTAAATCTTTTAATATATCTAATTAATAAACTTTGATTATTATTGTGATTTCTTTATTATTATATTTTTATTATACTGTGAGTATAATAAATCCAAAAAGTATATAAATTATTTTAATTTACAGAAGTAACAAGGAAAAGTATATTAGGTGAATGATCGTACTAAAATTAGAAAAGAAAATAATTTTGATATATTAAGATTAATATTAGCATTATTAGTTGTATTTGCACATTGGAATACACTAACAGGAAATAAATCAACAAATTTTATTTTTTCTATTTCTGGTTATTCAGTACAGATGTTCTTTATAGTAAGTGGCTTTTTAATATTTTGGAGTTTTGATAAAGATAATTCAGAAAAAAATTTTTTTGTAAAAAGATTTTTTAGAATTTATCCGTTATATTTGATAATAATAATATTACAAACATTATTTTTTATTTTTTATTCAAAAGAAACTAATATATTTTTGTATATAAAATACTTTCTTGTAAATATTTTTTATCTCAATTTTTTATCACCTTCAGTAGGTCAAACATTAAGTGAACTACATGTAAATGCTATAAATGGTAGTTTATGGACATTAAAAATTGAAATAATGTTTTATCTTGCAGTTCCATTAATATATTTTCTTTATAAAAAAATTAGAATAAAGTTTATTATATTTCTTTATCTTACTTCATTCTTTTGGAAATATTTTATGAATTATCTACATCTTGAAAGTTTATCACACCAATTTCCTGGACAACTTAGATTTTTCGTTGTTGGAATAATTTTTTATTTATTATATGAAAGAAAAAATCATAAATATTTCCATTTTATAAGTTTTATAAGTTTTATAAGTTTAATTTATATCAGAAACTATTCTAATATTCATATTAGTAATTTCTTTGACCCTATTTTTTTGGGAATAATATGCTTTTATTTAGTTTTTTTCATTAAATATATTAAAATTAAATTTGACTTTTCATACAGCATTTATATTATACATTTTCCTATTATTCAAATAATATTATATTTCAATCTTAATCCAGATAAGCCATTATTATCATTTTGTCTTATTATTTGTTTAGTATTTATTTTTGGATTCTTTTTAGAAAAATATGTAGAAAAAAGATTTATTAATTTTGGGAAAAGATTTTTATATAAATAATATGATTAGTTAAGTTTTCTATTCCCAACATTCTCTAATGTATTGATATCGTTTAAATACTTTTAATAATTTATTATAAAAGTCTTCTTCTTTCCAATTATCTAAAATATTTTTACCTTTTAAAATTTTATTATCAACTATATCTTTATTATTTTTTATGAATAATATATTTTCAGATAAACTATTTGGATTATTTAAATCCATAAAAAATACTGATTCTTCAAACTGTTCTCTAAAAAATGGTGTATCTGAATAACAAACGGGTGTTTCATACGCAAATGCCTCTAAAGGAGGAATATTTGTTGGTCCTAGATATGTAGGCATTACTAAAGATAGAGATTGCTTATATAAATAAGGTATTTCTTCATTTTTTACAAATCCTACATAATGAATTAAATTCTCTATCCCCATACTCTTTGCAGATGTCAAAACATAATTAAGATTTCCTTTATTTGAACCAGAAAAAACAACACTGACATCGATATTCTGTTCATATCTCAATATCTTAATTGCTTTTAATATATATATATGATTTTTATGTGCCCAAAACTGTGCAGGATAAAAAATATAATCATTTTTAATATTATATTTTTCTTTTATATTCACAAAATTTTTATTATCAAGAATTAATACATTTGGAATAAAGGGTAAAATTTTAATTCTATTTTCTTCCAAATTATACTTTGATATACAATAGTTTTTTAAATATGTAGAATCAACTATTACATTTATAGCCTTTTTCAAACTATTAGAATAATTCTCTTCTCTACCTTCAAATATTTTATTATGACTTAATTCGGGAAATTCTATCAAATTTAAATGACCTAAATCCCATAAAGTTATAATGTATGGAAGTTCAATTAAAGAATGAGTAATTTGACTTGGAGATAAAAAATATATCAAATCAATTCCATCTTTAATAATCTTTGATTCTATTTTTGATTTTCTTAATCCCAATTTCTTAAAAAAATTGTAAAAGTAAATATTTTTCAGAGCTATTCTATGAATTTTTTGGAATAAATTTTCATTGATTATTTCTATCTCTAAATCTAAATCTTGATAATCAATAGAAATATCTTTATTTATACTATAAAAAGATAATTTGATTGTCTTATCCTTATGATATTTCTTTAAAAGATTTAAAACCATATACGAGTATTGAAACCCACCACCTGAATATATATCATGATTTATAACTATGGCTATATTTAAAATTTTATTATCCACACAACATTCCAACTATTAAAATCTGGTGTTTTTTTACTCATCCACTCATATTTATTTTCTATTTTAAAACCTACTTTATTACAAATCAGCTCTAACTCTGTATCAAAGAAGTATCTCATTTTATGAAGTTCTTTTTTTCTTAATACATTATTTGTATTCTTGTCTTCTATAAAAATATCATAATTTACATCCACAATATTCTCTTGCGAGTGTAATAAAGGTTCTGCAATTCTAGTAACTTTTAAATTCTCATTTTCAAATCTTTTTATTCTTGTTGTAGGTAAATCTCTTAATACTGCTGGCCCATACCAAAAATCAAAAATGAAAAGACCTCCATCCTTTAAATGTTTTTTTACTGTTTCAAAAGCTTTTATCAATTCTTCATTTGAATTTTGGTAACTCATTACATGAAAAAGAGAAATTACAACATCAAACTTTTTATCTAAAGATAAATTTTGAATATTGGAATGACTAAAAGACAATTGTTTTTCTTTTCCTTTCCTTCTATCTTTTGCAATTTTTAGCATATCTTCACTCAAGTCAATCCCATGAACAGTATAATCTTTATTACAAAGTAATTCTGCATGCTTTCCTGTACCACAACCCATATCTAATATTTTTTTAGCATTTTTAGCATTTTCTTTTATTAGACTATCTATATATTTAACTTCACTATTATAATCTTTGTCACAATATAATAAATCATAATACTGCGAATATAAATCCCCAAATTGATTCATACTAATACTTCATGCATAATAGTTGATACTTCTTTTATTTGTTCTTCAGTAAGTGTCATACCACTTGGAATATAAAATCCTCTTTCATAAAGCTTCATTGCATTTGAATATGTTTCTTCTAAGAATAATCCCATTTTATTAAAGACTGGTTGTTTATGCATTGGATAAAAGAATGGTCTTGTGCCTATTCCTTTAGCTTTTAATTCTTCCATAATATTTTTTATATTTTTTGGATATTCATCTTGAATAGTTACACCAAATACCCAATAAATATTTTCTGCAAATGGTTTGGCTTTAATAGGAAGATTTATAGCCTTTATATCACTTAGAAGCTCTTGATACATCTTACCTATCCATCTTTTTTTAATTATAAATTCATTTATCCTTTCAAGTTGAGCTACACCAAGTGCTGCTTGAATATTGGTCATTCTAAGGTTCCATCCGAGTTCTTCATGTATAAATCTTTTATTTTCATCTGTAGAGAAGCAAAGATTTCTAAGAGACTTGCATTTTTCATATATTTTCTCATCATCCATAAGAATCATACCACCCTCTCCTGTTGTAATATGCTTGTTGGGATAAAAGCTAAAAATACTTATATCCCCAAAACTTCCACACATTTCACTATTATAAGTTTGACCATGCATTTCAGCTGCATCTTCAATAATTTTAAGATTATACTTCTTAGCAAGTTTTAAAATAGGATTCATATCGACAGGAAGTCCATAAATATGTACAACCATTATAGCTTTGGTATTTGAATTAATTTTAGATTCAATATCTTCTACTTTCATATTAAAACTATCATATTCACTATCAATTAAAACTGGTTTTGCTCCTGCTTTTACAACAGCTTGTCCACAAGAAATTATTGTAAAGCTTGGCATAATCACTTCATCATTTTTCCCAATATTTAAAACTTTTACTGCTATTTCAAGAGCTGCCGTACCATTTGTAACAGCAACTGCATATTTTCGATTAACATAATTTGCCATACCTTCTTCAAATCTTTTGATAAAAGGTCCCTCTGAACTTATCCATCCTGTATCAATACATTCATTAAGATATTTTTTTTCATTACCATTTAATAGTGGTTCATTTACAGGAATCATTCTTTTATCTCCAAAATATCTTTATTTACAGGTTCAAATCTTACCTTATCCATTTCTCCAGAGTATGGTCCTTGTTTAACTTCAATAATTTCGCTATCTTCTAACATTTCAAACCCATGTCCACCATATGCTAAAAGTATCACATCTCCTTTATTTAATATCCTACTTTCTAAATAACTTTTATCATCATCATAGTAGTCGACTCTAACTTTTCCACTTTTTATGATAAGTACTTCTTGTGTATAGTGAACATTTCTTTGAACAGCATTATGAACATGAGGAGGTATCACATAATTTTTTGAACGATTCATATATGCTAATTGTTGCGAAAAATCATCTGGTGTAAAGAATTCTATTCCTTTTGAACTATAGTTAGATCTAATTATTAATGATAATAATTTACCATTACATATTACATTTTCAATCATTATAATTTTTCATAATATTTATTGTATATTTTACTGTTTTTAACATTATCATAAATATAACTTTTTATATTTTCATTCATGTTTTTTTCAAAAAAGCTTTTACTTTTATCCACAAATTCAAACTCTGTACTTGCTGGATTATTTGCATTATAGAACTTTTCAGTTTTTTTCATATTCTCTATATTACTTAAAGAAATAGCTTTATTAATATTTTTATTATCAACTAATAATCCTAAATTTTCATACAAATTATTTATTGTTAAAAAAGGATTATCAATTAAATCCTCATATTTTAAAAAATGGATTCTTTGCGCAGAAACTTTTCTATCTAGCCAACTATTAGTATGATGAACCCAAGATTTAATACCAAAAACAGGATCTTCTACAAATTCTTTAAATGTTTTATCATACCATCCTAACTGTTTACAAAAAACATAATAACTATTCATAACCTTAAACGGATCTCTAATTAAATATATTACAAAATTATAATTTTTATTATAATTATCATGACTTTTTATAAACCTATATTTAGGAAAATTCCATAAAGGTTTATCATTTAAATCTTTTGATTTATGAATATCAGGAATATATTGATGTAAATTGTAAAAAGTAGCTTGTACTTTTTCATCAGATTCGAGTAAATTGATATTAGCAATTAATGTTGATAACCATGTCACACCAGATTTAGGAAACTCAACTAAGTAGATATCATCATGTTTTGGATTATTAGGATATAACTTATAAGAACTTTCATCTCTTATTTTTCTTAATCTTTTTTTTGCTAATTCATATGATCCAACTAACATTAAATTTAAGATATTCTTCATATTACCCTTCTTGTAAAAAGTTGTTTTACCTCTATTATATTATAAACTTTAAAAACAAATAATAAAATTATATACAATATGATTGATAATAAAATTTTCATTAAAAGATTTAATAATATAGAATTAAATTGAAAAATTACAAATAAAAAATAGTTAGAAATAAACATTAAACTTGATATTATAAATATTTTTATTGTAAAATATATAAGCATTCTATCAAACCATATCTTATCAATAGATTTATAAAGATATATTGTTGCAATAAAAAAGGATACGCAGGTAGTTATTGCTGCAATAATAATATCCTGTATAAAATACAACAATAAAATGTTTGAAATCAAATTAAAAACTCCAGCAATTAAATTTGCTTTAAAGATTCTTGCTGTTTTTAATTCAACAGTAAGAACTTGTGAAAATAATATATTTAAACCATAAAAAAAACTGCCAAAAGCAATTATCAAAGAAATATATTTTCCCATTCTTGCCACTTCATCATTTGCTAGAAGAAACAATATCTCATAACTTACTAAATAAACTCCAAAAATGAAAGGAATTACTAAAGTTATAAATGTTTTAATAGAACTAATAAATAATTCTTTCGCGCTTATAAAATCTTTTTCATCAATTTTTTTCGATATTAATTGAGGTAATATTGTACCCATTGCTTTTGGAACAAGAAGAATTAAAGAACCTAAAGTATAAGCTGGAGTATATATTCCAACAGCATTTGTACTGATAAAATATGCTAACACAAATTTATCTGATACTGATAAAATATAATCAAATATTAGATTTAATACTACAGGGAAACCTATTTTAATTTCATTTCTTAATTCAGAAAGTTTGAAAAAGATAAATTTAAATTTTATCTCTTGATAAATCAAGTACAAAATTGGGATTGAAATTACTAATGCGACAATTGATTGAATTATAAATAAACTATTTAAATCTAAAGTATAATTCTTTATGTAAATAATAATAATCAAAATATATAAATATGAATAAGCTAAATCTAAAATACTCATATAAAAAATTCTTAATGTATATCTCAAATAATTATGAGAATATTCATATATAAAATATGATATTAAAAAAAAAGGTAAAATATAGAACGAAAAATTTATTCCTGAATCTAAAAAAACTTTTTTTATTTTATCTTGTAATATAAATGTGAAAAATGAAATTAATGTTAACATTAAGAATTTAAAGAAAAAAGGAGGAAAAAATTTCTTTGCTTTTTCATTACTATCTCTACAAGATGGTAAAAATCGAAAAGATTTCACTCCAATACCTAAACTAGAGATACCTCCTATTATTGACAATGTAGTTAAAATTAAAACAAAACTTCCATATGTTGAAATACCCAAATTCTTAATTATTATTGGCATTAAAATTATGCCTTTTAAATATGTCAATATGTGAGAAGCGAAAACAAACATATTATTTTTGAAAAATTCTTTTTTCATTTATATCATATTTTTATTATTAACAATAAAAGAAAATCTTTCATTTATTTTTAGCCAAATAATAGTCATTTGGTTCACCTATATCTAGCCATGATGTCTTTATATTATATATGCCTGTATTAAAATTTAATTCATTAAGTTTTTTAAATAATGTTGGCATATCGAAGAAGCTATTTTTAGGAATATATTCTAAAACAGAGTGATTTAAAACATATATTCCAGCATTTATGTTAAATTTTTGAATTGGTTTTTCTTTTATTGATAATATCTTATTATTTTTATCAGACAATATTACACCATAAGGAATTTTCATTTCATATTTATATACACACATAGTTGCTTCAAATTTATTTTTTATATGATAATCTAAAATTTGTTCAAAATTTTCATCTGTTAAAATATCTCCATTCATAACAAAAAAAGGTTCTTTTAAGTCATCATCAATTAGGCTTAAACAGCCAGCTGTACCTAAACGCTTAGACTCATTAATATATTTAATATTAGCATCAAAGTTTTCTCCATTTCTAAAATAATTTTTTATCATTTCAGACTTGTAGTTTACAGATATAAGAAAATCATTAAATTGATATTTTTGAAAACCCTCTATAATAATTTGTAAAATTGGTTTATTCCCAATATGTAACATAGGTTTTGGTACATTTTTAGTTATCTCTCCTAATCTACTACCTAATCCTCCTGCCATTAAAATAATTCTATTAACTTTTCTAAGTAAATCTTTTTTTATAACAATTTTTTCTAATTTTCTATTTTTATTAATTATTGGTAAAAACTGATAATCAAAGGGAAGTAAATCAATTTTTTTAATTTTTTCTTCTAATGATTCATCAGTATATGCATAAATTATATCTTTATTTATGATCTTATCAACCAAACTATGTATATCAATGTTTTTTTCAATAGATCTTCTTACATCACCATTTGTTATTGCACCAATTAAAATTTCATCATTATCTATAAAAAATATAATTTTATGAAATTCTAATAACTCTAAAACTTTTTTAATTGAAATATTATTATTGGAAATATTATATATCATATTATTGTTAGTCCTCCATCAACAACTAAATTATGTCCAGTTACATAAGATGAAGCAGAAGAGAGTAAAAATAGCAAAGGTCCAATTAATTCTTCTTTATCCATCATTCTACCCATTGGCACTTTTGGTAAATACTTTTCCATAAAATCACTTGGTTGATTGTTAAAAACTCCAGCTGGAGAAATTGAGTTTACTCGAATATTATACTTTGTAAGATTAACAGCTAAATATTTTGTTAAATGTATCAATCCAGCTTTACTTGCAGCATATGCATCAGGGCTATTTAATCCACTATTGCCATATATATTTGGATCTGCTGATACAATACCATACATAGAACCTATATTAACTATATTACCCTCTTTATTTTCAATCATATATTTAGAAACAGCCTTAATACAAATATATGCTGCAGTTAAATTTATATCAATACTTTTTCTAAAATCTTCTATTTTCATTTTTTCAAAACTATTTGTTATTTGTAAAGCAGCATTATTAACTAAAAAATCGATTTTATTTTCTTTACTAATTATATCTATCTCTTTAAAAACTTCTGTTTCATTTGATATATCAATTTTTCTATAAATAATATTTTCATTTTGAAAATCACATGAATCTGCTATATCAAAAAGATATACTTTATTTCCTTTTTTTGATAATGCTTGTGCGAATGTTTTTCCTAAACGGCCTACCCCACCAGTTATAATTCCAACTTTATTTGTGTAATCAAACATCAATTTTTTCCTTTTTTATATAATCAATTAAACCTTTTTTTAAAGAGAATAGAGGGCTCCAATTTAATATTCTTTTAACTTTTTCTATATTTGCAACACAATCCATTATTTCATTTTCTCTTCTATTATTATTTGAAATAATTTTAAATTCTTTTCCCAAAACATCAGATATACAATTAATTACTTCTAATACATTATAACTTTCTCCACTACCCACATTAAAAATACCTTTTATTTGTTGATTAATAATATTATCCATTAAACTTAATAGATCTTCAATATATAAATAATCTCGTTTAGGTTCTAAATCATTAACTTTTATTATCCCATCTTTTATTTGTTCAAAAATAAAAGGAATTAGAAACTTATTGTTTTGATTTTTACCATAAATATTAAAAATTCTCAAAGAAATAACATCCAAAGAATTATTTAGATAATTAAAGATAAGCTCTTCTGATAAATATTTACTCTTATTATAAGGTGAGTGCAATGATATAGGATGCTCTTCATCGATTGGCAAATACTTTGGTTTTCCATAAGGATAACTATTTAAAAAGATCAATTTCTTTACTTTTTTAATTCTACAGAATTCACAAATATTTAAAGTAGAATTAATATTAAATTTATAAAAAGAGTATGGATCTTCAAAAGATTCTGGGACATAAGTTTTAGCAGCAAAGTGAAGAACTACATCAATATCAGATATATCTAAAAATGTATCAATATCTAAAATATTATAGTTTGAGTCTCTAGTTATTGATATAATTTCATATTTATTTTTGTACTTGTCAATAAAATTTTTACCTATAAAACCAGAAGAACCTGTTATTAATATTTTTTTCATTTATTGATTAGATCCATAAGAACTTTACAAATTCTTTTTTTCCCATTATTATCTATAGTATCTTTAAATTTTATTTCTTTTAAATTATAAAAACTGTCAATTTTTTGCTTTAATAAATCAAAATTTAAATCTTTAAATAAGCCCAAGAACTCAACATAACCTAATAATTTAGCATTTTTGGCAAATGACATTTGATGTTCATTATGTGCAATTATTATTGATGGTACTGACATATATATCAATTCATACATCATATTTCCAGCTGCACTTATTGCTAAATTTGCTTTTGACATATACTCAAATAGATTTTCTGGTTTAATAATATATTCAATATTATTAAAAGCTTTGAGACAAAGTAAATCATTAAAATCTCCAATATGTATCTTAAATTTTAAATGAGACATTTTTGAAGCAATCAAAGAAACAAATTTCTGAGTTAGTCCAGATGGATCAGAACCTCCAAAACTTACAAAGATATAATTTTCTTTCTTAATTGATTTGTATTTTTCAATATTATCAGAAAAAATAATATATTCATACCCAAATAATTTATCAGTAATAGTTTTATCTAATACATTGTAATTTATTATTAAATCAGCATAATCTGAATAATCGTTATACTCATGAAAACATACAATTGGCATTGCCCTTAATGATTTTATAGACTTAATATAATCTTTTTCATAATGTAATAAATCAAAAATTAATAAATTGAATTCTAGTTTCAATAAAGTACTTCTAAAATGAGTTTCATCCTCTATAAATATAACATTTATATTTTGAAATAGTTTATTTTTTTTATCATCTGTAGAAATTAAAAAAATAAAGTTAAACTCTTTTAAAAAAAGTGCCAAATTAAACATTCGTCTAAAATGTCCTGTACCTATTTGTTTTGAAACTTCCAATTTAACTAAGATATTCATTAAATCATTTCTTTTAAAATTGTAGTATCCTCATTTATATCAACTTTTGCTGTACTCCCAATAACAAAATCTAAATACTCGGGATAAATACCAATACCAGGTCTTTTTGCTGTTAACATATTTTCTGAAATAACCGTTCCTTTTTTTATATTACAATTAGATACTAAAGATTTTCTTGCATTAAGAAATGATGCTTCTTCTGCTGGATAATATCCGTTGTGAAAGTAACCCTTTGCTTTTTCAATTGTTCTTATCATATTAACCATATCTTCCAATTGAGATGGATTTGCTGAAAGTTTATGATCTGGACTATCTGGTAATTTATTATCAATAGTAAAATGTTTTTCTACACTAAAAGCTCCCATTGCAACTGACATTGCAGGTATTGTAATTCCGATAGTATGATCAGAATATCCTACGGGGATATTAGGGAAAATTTCTTGTATTTTTTGCATTTTCACTAAATTTGCATTTTCATCATCACAAGGGTATTGCAAAATACAATGTTGTAACATAATTTTATTATTTCCCTCTTTTTGGATTATGCCAACTGCTTTTTCAATCTCACCAATTGAAGCACATCCTGTTGATAATATAATTGGCTTTCCTTTTGATGCAACATATTTTATAAGTTGAATATAAGTAATATCTGATGATGATATTTTATAAAGATCAACTCCTATTTCTTCTAATAAATCAACATCTGGTAAATTAAATGGAGTGGAAGTAAATATTACATTTAACTCTTGACATCTCTTTTTAAATGCTTTATATCCATCAATTCCCATACCATCTAATTTAGAAAAAGTATCATATTGAGTTCCACCATTATCATCATTAAGCTTATCATCCCAATATCTAGGAGCACTTTTTGTTACAATTTGATTAGCTTTATAAGTTTGAAATTTTATAACATCTGCACCAGCTTTTGCAGCTGCTTCAATAAGTTCAATTCCTCTATCCACACTTCCATTATGATTAACACCAACTTCTGCAATTATTAAAGTAGGAGAACCAATACCTATAGTTTTGTTGTTTATTAATATATTCTGCATCTTATCTTCCCTCAAAATACTTTATTGTTTTAGTTAAAATTTCTGCTTCATTAATAGTATCTTTTTCATCTATAAAGTTTGTTTTTAATTGTATCAATCGTGGTTGCAAATACTCTGCATTTGGACAAATACCTTTGTTATATTCTCTTTGAATAAATTCTTTCCTTCTACCAAAAAGTTTCTCTTGAAATAGTGGCTCTAAATATGTTAATTGCCAAGCTCCATAATATTTACTACCACCAAAATCTAAGTATTTTTTTCTAAAATCTTCCCAAGAAACTTTTTCAATATCTAATTTCATAGTGAATGCCCAATATGATGACTCATCACCTTCCATAACTTTTTGAGGTCTTAACCAAGTACAATTATTAATAGCTTCAAGATATATTTTTGCATTTCTTTTTCGTATATTTACTAATTCTACTATTCTTTCTGTTTGAGCAAGAGCTACTGCACAGTTTAACTCACTCAATCTATAATTCCATCCTAAAAAGTCATGTCTTAAAAAAGAAGGATGTTGAATCTCCTCTTTTGTAATTTTAGCTTTTTTTGAACCAATAGTTGAATACCCAAGTCCTGAAACTTTTCTTATTCCAATAGCAAGTTTTTCATCATCTGTCGTTATTATTCCACCTTCGCCAGCTGCTAAATGCTTAGAACTTTGAAAACTAAAACTTGAACAATCTCCAAAAGTTCCTATTAATTTATTTTTATGAAATGATAAAAAAGATTGAGCGTTATCTTCAATTACATATAAATTATATTTCTTTGCAATCTCAACTATTTTTGTCATATCAGGAGAATTTCCATATAAAGAGACAACAATTATTGCTTTTGTTTTTGATGTTATATTTTTTTCAATACTATCTGGATCAATTAAAAATGTATCTAAATCTACATCTGCAAATACAGGAGTAGCATTTGCATGAAGAACAGCAAGGCTTGTACTCGACATTGTTAAAGGAGGAACTATTACTTCATCTCCATTACCTATATTCATTGCTTCTAATGCAGAATGCATTGTAGCAGTTCCATTAACATGACTTATTGCAAAATTTGAATTAAATACCTCAGCAAATTTAGATTCAAATCTTGTCATAAAATCTGCACCTTTTGATGTTCTAAACTGAGTATCTAAAACTTCTAATACATATTTTCTTTCTAATTCACCTATTCTTTCCATTTTCCCTCTTCTTTTAAAGATTTTTTGTAGCCTTCATTTCTTTCAATCATTGAAGTATTTTTAATATTTTTATTTTTTATAAGGCTTAAAATATCATCCATTAAAAAAATCTTTTTTAATGGATACAATTCTTCATATACTTTTTTTGCAAAAACAAAATCTTCTTCATAATCTATCGTCCATCTCATTTCTGAAATATTAGTTTTATATTTAAAATTTAAAACATTAAATTTATCAGTATTTTTCCAAATATATGGAGTTACATGTTCTTTCTCAGATAAAAGTTGTGCTTGTGTATAAGCTTTATGTAAAGCATTCATAGTAAAAACTTCTATATCAATACCTTCAGGATAAGTTGGTTCTATCGTATTACTTACATAATCAAGAGTATTATTATCTAGTAATAACTCTAAAGCTTTTTTTATTACCTCAGGATCCTTAAATGGATCATCTGATGTTATTCTAACAATTACATCAGCTTCATATTTATTCGCACTAAGATAAAACCTTTCTAGCACATTATCCTTACTTCCTCTAAAAACTTTCACTTTTGAATTTCTAAAAAGCTTTTCAATTTTATCATCTTCTGCATTTATTGTTGTTGCAACAATTATCTCATCAATCAAATCAACATTTTGAACTCTTTCTATAATATGCTCCAACAAACTTAATGAGTAAAGTTTTTTCATAACTTTACCTTCTAGTCTTGTAGAACCACACCTTGCTTGAATAATAGCAACTATTTTTAAGTTACATTTTTTCATCAAGAAATTTTCCCTTTTCTATATGTTCAAAATCTGGAATTAATTTAAGAAATTCATTAAGAATATCTTTTTTATCCCATATTCTAGAGTTCTTTAAGTTATTTATTGATTCTGTAAAATTATTTAATTTTTCATCATCATAAATTGCCTCATTTTTTATTATTCCCATACTTTCAAATCTATTAACATCTAAACTCTCTTTATTTGTATAAAATTCTTCAAAGTGTTTTTCCCCAGTAGTATCACTTTGAGTAAATAAACAAGGCCATTTTTTCTCAGATGGTAGAATTTTAGATAAATTTCTAGCTTCTTCTTCATCCTTACATAAATAAGGTTCATAACCCAATTTATTTAAATATTTTACTGCAATATCTGAAAATTTCATAAGATGTAAATTTTTATCAAATTTTGGGAAAAAAATATCTCTATTATTCCCAAAGATGCAACTCATAAGACATAATTCTGCACTTTCTTGAGGTGTAACAAAATACCTTTCTATATCATTTGGTGCTACTATGGGCTGTTGTTTTTGAATCCTCTTATTAAATCCATCTAACAATGACCCATCACTAAAAGCAACATTTGCAAATCTTGCCATTGATATAGAGATTTCTTTTGATCTTCTCATTACAAACATTTCCATTATACGTTTACTTGCACCCATCATATTAACTGGATTTGCTGCTTTATCTGTACTTATACAAAAATATTTCTTACATTTCTTTTCAATAGCTTGACAAAGTGTTTTATCTGTATTAAAAATATTTGTATCAACCATTCGCATTAAAGTAAAAGGGTCTCTTTCACTTCTTACGTGTTTAAGAGCAGAAAGATTTAGTATATAATCATATGAATTATTTTGTTCCATAAATATATCAAACTCTAAAGAACCAACATCTATTATATAAGTTGCGAACTTTCCATCTATATATCCAAAACTACTTCTAATATCCCTAACTAACTCAACCATATTATTTTCGCTTATATCTATAACATCAAGTTTTTTTGGACTTCTCTTAAAAATCTCTTTTGTAACAGCTTGTCCGATTGAACCTGCTCCTCCTAAAACAAGGAAAGATGAAGAAGATATTATTAATTTTAATTCATCTTCATTATCTTTTATATCATTAGTAAAAAGTTCTTTCGTTCGCCCTATTAAATTCAACATATCATTCAAAATTAATTTCTCCTATAAAAAGTAAACCAAGTATCATACAATTTTCATTATTTACTTAAATACCATTGATAAACTTGTTGTATTCCTTTATTCAATTCCATACTATACTTCCATCCTAGATTATCTAATTTTTGAGTATTAATTAATTTTAACATTGTTCCATCTGGTTTATCTGTATTAAAAAAAAGTTTACCTTTATATCCAATAATTTCTTTGATTAATTCTGAAAGTTCTTTTATGGATAAATCTTTTCCTGTACCTATATTAATGTGTGTATTTTTTATCTCTTTATCATTTTTATTATAAGTATCTTTAAAATCTTTATTTTCTAATAAAAATATACAAGCATCAGCCATATCTTCACTATATAAAAACTCGCGTCGTGGATTTCCTGTACCCCATATTTCTACTTGTTCTGCGCTTACACCAAATTTCATAAGATATTCTTCTGCTTCAGTAGAGTTATTTACACCTAAATCTCTTATTACATCATCATATTTCTTTTCATCTAGAAGTTTTGCCAAATGTATTTTTCGTATTAAAGCAGGAAGGACATGAGAGGTTTCTAAATCAAAGTTATCATTTGGGCCATAAAGATTAGTAGGCATTACTGAAATATAATTTGTGCCATATTGAAGATTATAACTTTCACACATTTTAATTCCAGCTATTTTTGCTATAGCATATGGCTCATTTGTATATTCTAAAGAACTTTCTAATAAACAATCTTCACTAATTGGTTGTGGAGATTCTTTGGGATAAATACAACTGCTTCCTAAAAACAATAATTTCTTAACATTATTTAAATAACTTTGATGTATCACATTATTTTGTATTTGAAGATTTTCATATATAAAATCTGCTCTATATTTACTATTTGCAACTATTCCACCTACTTTAGCAGCAGCTAATATTACATATTCTGGTTTTTCTAATTCAAAAAACTCTTTTACAGCAAATTGATTTGTTAAATCTAATTCATCATGAGTTTTATATATAAGATTAGTGTAACCTTTTTCTTGTATATTTTTAAATATTGCACTACCTACTAAACCACTATGTCCAGCAATATATATTTTATTATTTTTTTTCACTCAAAACTCTATTCAAAATAATTCATTATTTTGTAACCACCATCTTTGAGATATTGTTCTTTTGTCATTAATTTTAAATCACTTGCCATCATATCATTTACCAAATCTTGTAAATTATATTCCCTATTCCAACCAAGTTTTTTTTCTGCCTTAGAGGGATCTCCTAAAAGTATATCAACTTCAGTTGGTCTGAAATATTTTGGATCAACACATACTAAAGTATCTCCTATTTTAAGATGAGATAAATCTATCTTAAGGTTCTCTAATTTTTCTTTATCAAAAGAATCTATAATTCCAACTTCATCTATGCCAGTATTTTCAAATTTCAAATTTATTCCAACATATTCAAATGCAAATTTTACAAAATCTCGTACTGCTGTGGTTTGACCTGTTGCTATTACCCAATCTTCTGGTTCATCAGCTTGTAATATCATCCACATCATTTTTACATAATCTTTAGCATGTCCCCAATCTCTTTTTGCATCTAAATTCCCAAGATAAAGTTTATCTTGAAGGTTAAGTACTATTTTACTGGTTGCTCTTGTAATTTTTCTTGTTACAAAGGTTTCACCTCTTATTGGTGATTCATGATTAAATAATATCCCATTACAAGCAAATATATCATATGCTTCCCTATAATTTACAGTTATCCAGTACGCATACATTTTTGCTACAGCATAAGGACTTCTTGGATAAAAAGGAGTAGTTTCAGTTTGAGGTATCTCTTGAACTTTTCCATAGAGTTCACTAGTACTAGCTTGATATAACTTTGTCTTTTTTTCAAGTCCAAGTAATCGTACAGATTCAAGTAATCTCAGTGTTCCAATACCATCAGTATTAGCAACATATTCTGGTGTTTCAAATGAAACTGCAACATGACTCATTGCTGCAAGATTATATATCTCATCTGGTTTTGTTTCTTGTATAATTTTTGTTAGATTCATACTATCTGTCATATCTCCATAATGAAGTATAAAATTTCTATTTTCAATATGAGGATCTTGATATAAATGATCTATTCTATCTGTATTAAAAAGAGAAGTTCTTCGTTTTATACCATGTACTATATAACCTTTCTTTAAAAGAAATTCGGCAAGATAGCTACCATCTTGTCCAGTTATTCCTGTTATTAAAGCAATTTTTTTTTCAGACATATTTACTATCCTCTCTACTAAAATCATCTTCAATTCTTACGATATCATCTTCCCCTGTGTATTCACCTACTTGAGCTTCTATTATTACAAGTGGCAATTTACCTTCATTTTCCAATCTATGAAGTTGTCCTGCTTTTATATAAGTACTTTCATTTGGATTTAAAATAAACTTTTCTGAACCTTTTGTAATAGTTGCACATCCACTTAATACTATCCAGTGTTCATTTCTGTGAAAATGCTTTTGTAAGCTTAATCTAGATCCTGGTTTAACACATATTTTTTTAATTTTATATCCATTTGAATCTTCAAGAACAGTATATGTACCCCATGGTCGATAAATCATTGAATGTTCTGATGTCAATTTATCACTACAAATTTTTAAATTATCAACTACATTTTTAACTTTTTGAGTTGATCCTTTTTTAGAAATTAATAATGCATCATTTGTATCTATTATAATCAAATCTTTTAAATCAATTATAGAAACATGTTTTTCTGAGATAATAAAATTATTATTCTCATCATTTGGTAATTCATTTGACAGAGAATCAAAGGTACCAACATCTGACCACTCTATATTTGAAGGTATTACTTTTACCTTATGTGATTTTTCCATTACTGCATAATCAATACTATCTTCATTAATATTTATCATATCTTCATATTTTATTCTTATAATATTTTCTTTTTTTGCATTTTCAAATGCTATTTTTGATGATTGATAAATACTCAAAGAATATTTTTTAAGTTCTTCTAAAAATACTCCTGCTTTAAACATAAACATTCCAGAATTCCAGTAATAATTACCTCCTTCAAAATATTTTTGAGCTGTTTTATATTCTGGTTTTTCATGAAATGCTTTTACGTCATTTCCTATAGCTTCTATATATCCATATCCTGTCTCTGCAAAAGTTGGTGTTATACCAAAAGTTACTAAAAATCCATTATTTACAAATTCTTTTGCTTCTTGCACTACTTTTTCATATTCTTTTTTATTTTTTATTAAATGATCACTTGGGGTTACAAATACAATTTCATCTTTCTCAAGACTCATACAAGCTAAAGCAATAGCGGGAGCTGTATTTCGACCTATGGGTTCAAGAATATAAGAACTATTTTCTTCTTTTAACTCTTCTAATTGATCAATTGCCAAAAAATATTGTTCTGCATTTGACACAATAAGTTCTTTATCACAAAAAAATTTATTACGTTCCACAGTTAATTGGAATAAAGATTTATTATCAAAAAGTCTTATAAATTGTTTTGGAAATAGTGTTCTACTCATCGGCCAAAGTCTTGTGCCACTACCACCACATAATATTATGTTAGTCAATTACATCTCCAAATCATTTAATTCTTATAAAATATATAATATTTATTATATAGGAAATATTTTAAATTATACATTTTCATTACTTTTTATTCTCTAAGAAGAATCCCATTTGATATTAAATTTAGTAAATATTTACCTTTTATAAATTAATATATGATTTTATACCTAATTAAAATTTGTTGTATCCCATTATCAGTATTTTTGCATTATTATTAAAGATTTATTTTCTCTCTTCTAATCTTCTTAAACAATCGTCTAAACTATCTTTCCAATACGGAATATTTATATTGAACTTTTGTTTTATTTTTGATTTATTTAATAAAGAAAGATATGGTCTTGTGGCTAGAGTAGGATACTGATAAGTTTCTATTGGATTTATTTTACAATCTAACTTTGACATTTTCATTATCTCTTTAGCAAAATCATACCAAGACACTACTCCCTCATTTGAATAATTATAAATCTCAACTTTTTCATTTTGTATTTTTGATACAATATCTAAAATTAATTTACCTAAATCTCTTGCATAAGTAGGAGTACCTATTTGATCAAAAATTATTTCTAAAAAATCTTTTTCTTTGCCAAGTCTTAGCATAGTCTTTACAAAGTTATTTCCATAATAGCTATATAACCAAGAAGTTCTTATAATTATAGAATTTCTGGGATTTATATTTATTAGTTCTTTTTCACCTTCAAGTTTTGTTTTACCATACACACTTTGAGGATTAACTTGATACTCTTCACAGTATGGCTTAAAATTCTTACCATCAAATACATAATCTGTACTAATATGTATTAATTTTATATTAAGTTTTTTAGAAACTAATGCCAATTTTTTTATAGCTTTTCTATTTACTATATCGGCATTCTTTTCATCTTTTTCTGCTTTATCAACTGCTGTATATGCTGCACAATTAACTATTACATTTATTTTATTAGTTTGACAAAAAATTTTTATTTTTTCTTTATTTGTTATATCTAAACTTATTCTATTTGTAAAAAAAAAATCATAAGGATATTTTGATGACAATTCTTTTATTTCACTTCCTAATTGTCCAGTTGAACCAGTAACTAATATCTTTAGATTAGACATAGTAATTTAACTCAAATTTAAATAGCTCTTTTATATCCTTAAATTTAGGTTGCTTCGTATCTTTTAAAGATAGTTGTAATTTAGATTGATTGATTTGCCAATTTATATTTATATCCTTGTCATCAAAAGCTATTCCTCTTTCAAACTCAGGGTAATAGTAACTATCTACTTTATATGTAAAAATTGCATCTTCAGATAAAACCACAAAGCCATGAGCAAATCCTATAGGAATAAAAAGTTGTCTTTTATTATCTTCACTTAATTCTACTGCTGTATATTCTCCAAAAGTAGGGCTACCTTCCCTTATATCAATGGCTATATCTAAAACTTTTCCTTTAATAACTCTTACTAATTTGGTTTGAGCATAAGGTGGTATTTGATAATGAAGTCCTCTTAATACTCCATAAGAAGACTTACTTTCACTATCTTGGCAAAAGTTTACTTTAAATCCTAAAAATTTTTCTAATTTATCTTCTCTAAATGTCTCAACAAAATATCCTCTTTCATCTGCAAATATTTCAGGTTCACAAATTATTACATCAGGAATTGTAGTTCTTATAAAATTCAATGTAAAATCCTCTTGTAAAATTAATTTTTATACTTTCTTTATAAATTCCACTAAATTGCATAATCATTATTTTCTTCTATATAACCAAATTTAATTAAATGATTTATTATAATATCTACACATTCTTCTATAGTATTTTTAACTGTTTGTATGTGAATTTGCGGATTTTCTGGTTTTTCATAAGGAGAATCTATTCCTGTAAAATTTTTAATTGCGCCACTTCTAGCTTTTTTATAAAACCCTTTTGAATCTCTTTCTTCACAAATTTCAAGAGGAGTATCAATAAATATTTCTATAAATTCATCATATCCGACTAAACTCTTTGCTATTTGTCTATCACTTTTAAAAGGGCTAATAAAAGCCGTTAATACAATGAGACCTGCATCTACAAAAAGTTTACTTACTTCACCTATTCTTCTTATATTTTCAATCCTATCGGATTCAAGGAAACCTAAATCTTTATTTAAACCATGCCTAACATTATCTCCATCAAGTAAATATGTTTTTCTACTTTTATTAAATAATTTTTTTTCAACAGCATTTGCAATTGTTGACTTTCCACTTCCACTAAGTCCTGTAAACCACAATACACAAGGTTTTTGATTTAATAAACTATTTCTGTCATTTTTAGTTATATTTGTATCATGCCAAACTATATTTTTTTCTTCCAATGTTTTTCCCAATAATTAATATAATTCTATTATAACTATAATATCTTTTAGTTTATAATAATTTCCTTGTAATTTATTAATCTATTTTACATATTATTAGGCTCATTTATTTTAAATTTGCAATTTTGAACAAACTTTAAAGAAAAAAAAGAAAATATACTTTCTCTTTTTTTCTAGACTTAATAATCAATATCCTTTTTTAACATTTCCTGCTCAAAAGTTGATTTAGTATCTTTTATAAAAGATATTAACTCTTGTAACTTAGGTTCAAATTTTGATTCTATATTCAAATATCTCGTTTGATTTGAATAATCTTTTTGATAATTTCTTTTTTTGATTTTTTCATAAATATCATCTGGTATCAAATAAGAGTGTGATTTGCAATTTTTTAATTTGGGAACGATTGTGTTAAGATAAATATTAATACCTGCTAAATCAAAATCTCCAAAATGAAGATATTCTCCCAAAAAAGATTCAAGCCATTTATATTGATAAGTTGTTTTGTATTCACTTATACATAAAAATAGATACTTTTTTTCTTTATTAAATAGGTGTTTATATTTATTTATATACCACACTACTTGAGGATTTTCTACGCCAACAACAATTACCTCATCGTCTAGTTGTAGTTTTGAAGTATAATGTATAAATAAACCCATCCCTTCCATTGCATAGAAATATTGTTTTTTATCATTACATGTAACTTCTAGTTTATCAAGTACATTTATCATTAGACCATTAAAACTTTTTGATTCAACTCTTTTTGTATGGGAATAATTATCTGCGATTTCATCACGACTTTTAGGATTCTCATTTTGCTCTATAAAATAATCTAAATCTTCTATAGAATTTACCTTATATCCATTTGTTTTAATCACTCCAAAAAGTGCTTCTTCATCATTTAAATATATTTGTTGTGGTTTTCCACTAATATACACGCAATTGCATCCTATAAACTCTTCTAAGAGTTTTTTAGAAGTAAAAAGGCTTTTGGCTATATATTTATCTCTTAGAAGTATTTTTATAGCTTTGAAGTTATTAATAGTTATATTAATTGGCATTACCAATCTTCCATTGCATTTCGGGCATCTATTAAATTAAGTTCTACATGATTTGAGCTTTCTCTTGTCCCCATGTATATTCTTGGATATGCTTCAATAATATCATCATCATTAGCAGCTGTTCCATTTATAAATACAAACTCTAAATGTCTTGCATATTTCATTAACTCTGTAAAATAATCTGCTGATATTTGCCCTATTTCATCGATGATACAATGATATTTTATATCTTCACTATTTGTAAATTTATTTGCAACCATACGAAGTAAAGTTATATAAATAATGGCTTTTATCATAATAGATGTTCCATTACTTCCTACACTATCAAGGGTTGCAATTCCTTTTGTTACTTGAGCATTTTCACTAACATCAAAGGTTAAAGTACTAATATCTGCAACTGTAATATTTTTTTTAAATGTTTTTTCAAGAACTATTTGTAAATCTTGGGCTATTTTTACAAGTTCATTTTTTACTTGTTCAGATCTGTGGCTGTTTTCATATCCAATCAACATATTAGCACTTAACATATCTCCAATACTTTCAATACTTGTTACTATTTCATCTTTTCCTGTATTTTTGAAATTTAATTTTATAGAATCAATTACAGCAATATTTTCAATCCCTTTGTTCATTGTTAGGTTTATTTTATTTACATCTTTTACAATACTATTAAAAGTTCCTTTTATATGAGATATTTTACTTACAGCATCATTTATAGCTTCTATTAATCGGTGTAATTGTAGGCTCGTTCCTTCTATATCAAATTTTGTTTTAATAAAATCTGCATATGATTTTGCTATTACAATATACTGGTCTATATTATCTTCAAAACTATTTATGTCAAATTTTGTTTTTAATTTCATCATATTATCAGATGGAATTCCATCAATTATTTTTCCAGTTTCAAGTATGATAGTTTTTTCTTTTTCACTTTGTTGATTTATAAGAGTTTTAAATCTTTCAAGTATATTAATATTCTTTTTACTATTAAGTAAAAGTTTTATTTCATCATCACTGTAAGCTTCATAGGTTTTATTTGAATTTACTTCAGAAATTTCAAGTTCAAAAGTTTTAAATGATTCAGCATAACTTTTCCAAATATCAATATTTTTTTCTATTTCATTTAATTTTTCATCAAGAACTGCAATCTCTTTTTCAAAATAATCTCTGTCATTGTCTCTTTGTTTGATTATTTGGGCATATTGCTCCTTTAAAAAAGGAATTTTATTATACTTTGGTAATACCTCATCCTTATATCTTGCAACTAAAGCTCTATTATTATTAATATCTTTAATAGATTTTTCTAATTCTCTAATAGTTCTTTGAAAGGATTCGAGTTCTTCTATATTAATATTTTCATTTTTTTTGATTTCATTGTATATTTCATGAATTCTTTTATCCGAATCTTCTATTTGTTCTTTATATTTTTTATTAATACTATTTATATCTTGTTGGCACTTGTTTAATTCTGTATTTAATCTAAAATCTTCGCTACTATATTTTTTATTGATTTCAGAAATAAAATTTAACTTATTAGCTTTTATATTTGTTAAATACTCTTTTAGGGAAGATAATTGTTCTTTGTCTTTTTTAAAATGCTCTTTTTTATCAATAATATTTTTATCAAGTTCATCTTTCAATCTTATAATTTCTTCTTCTAATCTTTTTCTTTCATTAGATATTTTTATCTCATTATCTTTTACTTTTGGAGTTAATTCATAAGTAGCTCTTGATTTTTCTTGTATTAACTTTTGGTATTTATTTGATATTTCTTTTAAATTATCTTGAAAATTTTTATACTTAATATTATGTTTAGCTACCAATTCATCTCGTTGCTTTTGAAAAGATGCTTTATTATTTTCAAGTATTTCAATCTCATATTTAGTTGCTAGGGATTCAACATCACCATCAATTTTTAGACCATAAAAAGTATCATTACTTGTTTCTATTGAAAATTTTAATTTTGTCTCTTTAAATAAAATCTCATCACTACAAAGAGCTAAAATTTTTGTTTTATTAGGAACTTTGTTTTTATTTAAAAATCCAAATAAATTGTTTTTTCCTAGATCTAGTTTTACATTTAGTTCATCAATTTTTAATTGAATATCATTTTTGATTTTAATATATTCACTAACTTCACTTTGAATCTTATCATTGGTCTCTTTTAATTTTATATTCTTTTCATTTTCAAGATTATCTTTTTCTTTCTCTAAAATTAAAACTTGTGATTCAATAGAGTTTTTAAAATTAGATAATCTTTCAATTTCATCTTTGAACTTTTTTGTATTACTATTTTCTAATACTTGTTTTGGCAAATATGAAAGTGCTGTTTCATCTTGAGATATTTTTTTATCTAGTTGATAATATTCACTATTTTTAACTTCAAGTTCTTTATCAAATGAAGATATACCCTCTTCAATTTCAATCTCTTTATCTTTTGATAGTTTTAATATATCAGCAGTTAAATTATCTTTTTTAGAATCTAACTCTTTTTTCTCATTATCTTTTTTCTCATTTATTAAAGAATTAGCCTTTTGTTTTTCTATCTCTTCTTTTGATTCTAACTCTTTTATATCACTTGATATTGCACTTACTTTGATATTTAGTTCATTTAATTTTTTTTCAAATTCACTTTGTCTATCTTGTTGTGTTATTAAATTTTCTATTCTATATTTTTCATGAAAATTATTATATGTCTCTTTATTTGTTTTTATTTCTATATTTAAATCTGAAATTTGTGTACTGTAAGTGCTAGATTTAATTTTCCATTCTTTTGAAAGCTCATCTTTTTTATCACTATTTATTTTTTGATGGGTTAATAAATCAAGATGATTATCACTTATAACTGTTTTTATTCTATCTTTGTTGTAAGAAATCGTCTCAAGTTCAAAAGTAATATTGTCTATTTCATCACACAAAGCTTTATAAGAGATAACAGTATCATCAAGTCTTAATATCCTTTCTCTTCTATCTTTGATTAGTTCAAAATGAGCCACATTTGTTAAGGCATCTGCTAATTTACTTTTGAAATCTGAAATATCTAAAAAATACTCTTTTTCTCCAATTAGTGAAATAAGCATATCTTTGATACCTTTATCCCTAACTGATGAATTTGAATAGATATTAAAAAGATATTTACCAAAGATATTTGCCGATTCTTCACTATCATAAAAAGAGAAATCCAATTCAGGTTTATCTTTATTTGGTAACATTCTATAACTTTTTCTACACATCATTTTTCTAAAAGTTGCTACCGTTTCACTTTTATAATAAATCAAAGATTTTTTTACACAATTCGCTAAAATCTCTTTTAAACTCAAACATCTTTTGTCAGAATCTAAATATAAAGTACTTAGGTCTTCTTCATAATTGTGAATATTGATAAATGTATGTTTTACTTTTCCATCATCTTTACTTAAAATAAGTGCATTTCTTCCAATACTATTTTCATAAATATAAATCAAATGAGCATAGATACCTTTTAAATGCCAATCATAAAAACTAAGTTCTTTTTCAAGTGGTCTAGTTTTAGATTTATCCATAGTATAAAAGTAACAAATAGCACTCATAACAGTTGTTTTTCCAACACCTGAACTACCAAGTAAAAGGGTAAAATCATCAATTATTATACTTTCATTAGGGAAATGGCCACTGTTTATAAATCTTATCTCTTTTAATCCAAGCTTATTATAATTCATATTCTATTTCCTCTATCATATCTTCGATGAATTTAAATGAACGAAGTATTAAAAACTCCTCTTCTTTATTTCCCATACTTTGGGCAAATCCATCATTTTTTAATCTTAAAATAATTGAATCAATAGCTTCACGATTAGTTGAACGCTTCTTTAAAAAGTTCATTTATCAACCATTGTTTTTAACTCTATATCACCATTTAATCTACTTTCAATATCACTAGCACTATATGGACCACCATCTGATGAGCTGATATTAGTATTTAATAGTTTTAAAAATCTGTATATATCTATGTAATCAATGTAAGAATTAACATAAGGTTTAGGAATAGTTTCATAGCCTTCAATTATAAAGTAAAAATAACCCTTCTCAGAAATAAGTGAATAACCTATAATACTAAAATAAGTTTTTACTTCTTGTCTATATTGTAAAATAAAATTATATGCTTCTTTTATTTTATAATCAGTACTATTTTCATTAATGAATCTACCATTTACTCGACAATCTTCAATCACTTGAAAGATTTCTTTATAATCTTCTAATTGTAATAAATTCAAACTATCCCCTTTTTGTAATATACGGCACTTTTATACCTTTATGTTCTATACTTATATCTTTTGAGATAGATAAAAACTTATTGTATTGTAATGTCAGTCTAATAAAAATAGATAAAAATTGTTTTTTATCTAAATCTTTTTGTTTTAAAAATGAAGCTAAATCCATATCTTGTTTGATGAAATTATTATAAACTTTTTTAGTTCCTAATATCATTTTTTCTTTTGCAACTTTATTTTGCTCAAGCGTTACAGCTTCAGGTCTTGTCTCTTCTATTTTTATCTCTTGTGGCAAAGAAATATTTTTTTCTTTTGCAAGATTTACTATAGCTTCAATTAACTCATTATCATTCATGTATTGAGATTTGATATTAATAGGTTCAGCTATATTTTTCAATCTAATAAATACAGATTCTATATTACTTTTTTCAAATAATTCACCATTAACTTTTAACTTATACAAGTGATTTAATTTTTCAATCTTTTTAGCTTCTTTTTCAATATGAATAAGATATTTTGAAAGCTCATTTAGTGTTTTACTTATATTTTCTCTTACATCATGGATATGATGGGCTAATTGATTAATATGAAAAGATATAGATTCATTTGCAAGTTCATCTATAAAATATGATTTGTACTCTATCAAAAACTTATCAGTATTTGTAACTGCTTCTGATAAGGCAGTTAAATCAGCTTTGCAATCATATAAATTTGCTTTTTTTACTTCAAAATTTACTTCAGCTTTGAATTTCATCTCTTTTTCATTTAAAGATTCTATTGCTCTATATATTATCTTTTTGATATTTCTAAAAGAAGAGTTTATTCTTTTTATTTCACTTGAATAATCATTATTATCTTTTCTTTTAATCTTAATATCTCTAATCAACTTCTTAATAGTTTTTTGTTTATCTTCAATATCTTTGATATTTACATCTGTATAAGTTCTCAAATGAGCGTTGTAATCATCGCTTAATAACAAAGAATAAGAATACTCATCATAATCAAATACATTAAAATCAATTAGTTTTTCAATAGATAAGGATAAATCTTTATTATTAGTAGAATTATAATATGGAATATTCTCTACATATTCAATACTACCTTTAAAATGAGCTTCAATAATCGCATCTTTTGCATCATTTTGCGCTTTGATAAATTCTTTTGGATTTATATTTGTTGTCATTGTATAGTTACCATTTATCTTTTAGAATCTCCTAAAATACTATTATAAAAGTTTTTTCTTGAGTGTTAATTACGAAAAGGAATAGTCTTTTTCTGCATGAGTAAAAGCCTAATTTTTAGTTTAATTTTAAAAGAATTTCAATCAATTTATTAAACTTGCTAACAGCAATTATAGCTAATTAGGCATTAATATCTTCATCAAAATTTTAAGAAAACTGGTATATAAAAACACAAAGAATATTTTTCTGTATAGGCTTGGACAAACTATTATATGACTTTAAAATTGATATTTTTTACAATTTGTAATTTTATTCTCATTTATTCTAAGAATAACTATTAATTCCATGTAATTTATCATACTAAAGTATGAAAAAAAGAAATAAACTAATATGATAAAAATAATTATCCATATTAAATAATGTGTTTTTGAATTGTTGTAAAGTTCTAGGGATTTTTGTTTCATAAATTTCCTTTTTGGTTTATTTATGAAACTATAAAATAAAAGTTTGATTTTTATGTGGTAAAAAAAGAGTTTAAGTTTTTACCACTTTAACTATTTTTAACACCAGTTATAAGTTCTTTGTAGCCAAAATCATCAATAAAATATTTCATTTTATCTCTGATTTTTCGTAACATATCTTCTTTATATGGAACTTCATTTTCAACTTCTAAAGCTACAAAAATATCTTTATCAGTTTTTCCTAAAGCTTTTTCATATTTCCAATAATCATAAATATAAAACCAATCAGCATAAACTGAAGCTTTTGGCTTTTTGGGAGTTTTTTTATTATCATTACTTTCAAATTCATATTCAATCATTTCTAATGGGCTTTTCAAAATAGAAGAATTTTTATTGTCTAAATCCGCTTTTATATATCTAATATAACTAACTAATTCTTCTACATCAATATTCAAATTAAGTTCGATTTTTGATATACGACTTATTCTATTATCAATAGGAATTATTGGTCTACTAAAATTAGGAAGAAACAAGATATCACTTTTATTAATATTTCCAATTATTACTTCATCATTAATATCATTGATAAAATGTTTATTTAAGTTTTTAATAAAAGTATTTTGTTTAATAGTGTAACCAGAAAAATTAGAATATTCTTTGAATCCTAAACCTTCATCTTCTAAATACTTTTCCAGAATTGTATTATTAACATCCTCTTTTTCAATAAAATAATTACATATTTCATCAATCATATTTTTTTGTTCTGCTGATATATAATATAATGAATCTAAAAATCTTATATTCCCATGAACCCTAATATCTATATTATAATTTAGAAAAATATTCTCAATAAGTTCAATTAATAATTTACTAGTTTTTTTTTCTTTAATATTTATTAGAGAAGAAACATAGACGCTTATTTCTTCAAAGCAATTCAAAATATTTATTCTAAGTTGAGAATCTCTAATAGCCATCTCATAAGCAATACAATTAGTAAGTTCATAATCCTGAAACTCTTCAATCTCTTTATAAATTAAATCACTTCTTTGTGGCAATTTATCCATCAAAATTCCATTTTTTCCTGCCCAATCCTATAAAGCGAAAAATCATATTTTATAGGGTCAAACTCATCAAACTCTTTTAGTTTATTTGTAATCATCAATGCTGATTTTAAATCATAACTTTGTCTATCTAAAAGTCCTAGTTTTTGTGATACTTTAAAGGTGTGAGTATCAAGTGGAAGTATCAAATCTTTTTTATTTATGCCACTCCAAAGTCCTAAATCTAGATTGTCATCACGAACCATCCAACGCAAAAACATATTCCATCTTTTATAAGGAGCATTTCCTAACTCTTTTATGATTCTTTGTTTATCTCTTTTAAATGGGCTTGAGATTAAAAATGTGAAACCTTGTGATTTGTGATTTGCTGTGTTGTGAATTTTTTGAATTAAAGCATCAATTCCCTCTAAAATATTGTTCTCTTTTTTGTAGGAATCTACAAATATGTTGTTTAGACTATCTTCATTTTTTAGTCGTTTAAAGGTTTTAAATATTGTTTGTATATCTTGGGCATTTTGAAATCTATAATAGTGATTATTTAACTCTTTATCTATTATTTCATCACTTTTTTCAAGAAGTGAAAAATCCAAACTATCTAAAAATTTTACTATTAATTTTGCATTTCCGTAGGCAAATAAAGCACATAAAAGAATGATAAACTCATCATCATATCTGCTTGCGACCATTAAGGGATCTGGTTTGTCGTAGTTTAGTTCTGTGTTATTATTTCTTTGAGATACTTCTTTGTCTAAAAGCTCTTTTATCTTTTTATCTTCTGTTGTCATAATTTCCTATTTTTAATAAAATTTTCTATATCTTGCTCTATTTTTTCATAGGCTGTATCTGCATTTTCATAATAAACTTTCGTAAAACATTCATCATAAATAGCATCACTTGGTTCTAGATTATTCAAAATCGAATAATCAGCATATTGGGTTAAAAAACTTACATCAATCACTCGCCCACTAGTTCCAATAACCACCAATAATCCACAATCTTTTAAAATCTTATACATTGTTTCATATTTGGGAGCAAGTTCACCAAAAAAGACTATATTTGGTCTCATTTTAGAATTACACTTTTTACAAGTAGAGTTTGTTTCATTTTGAAGTGAATAAGAAATATCAACAATTTCCTCACACTTCATACATCGAAGTTCTTTTAAAAATCCATGTAAATGCAAAACATCTTTACAATTTGCTTTTTCAAGTAAATCATCTATATTTTGAGTGATAACTTCCACTTTTTGTGGATATTTATCTTTTAGTTTTGCTATCATTTTATGGGCATTATTTGGAAACTTATCTTTTATATCTTCTCGTCTTAGATTATAAAAGTTTACTGTTGCTTCATAATTCCAATCCAAACACCCAGCGCTACAAATCTCTTTTACATTGTGTCTTTCCCAAAGACCATTTTCATCCCTAAAAGTAGAAATCCCGCTACTTGCACTTAGCCCTGCTCCACTTAATATTACAACTTTTTCATCCATTGCTTTATTACCTAAATCTTATCTATATTTTTTTTGATTATAATACCATTTCAAAAATTTATATGGATTAAAAATTATGCAAAATATATTAATAACTGGTTGCTCTTCTGGAATTGGTCTTGAAACTGCACTTATATTAAAAAAGAATGATATTAAAGTATATGCAAGTGCAAGAAAAGAAAAAGATGTGCAGATGTTAAAGAACTTAGGTTTTGAGACTTTTCAAATAGATGTAAGAAACAAAGATGAAATAAAATATGCACTTGAAACTATTTTGAAAAATGATTTAAAACTTGATGCAGTTTTTAATAATGCAGGTTTTGGACAGCCAGGTGCTGTGGAAGATTTGAGTGTAAAAGTTTTAAAAAAACAGTTTGATTCAAACTTTTTTGGACTTCATGAGGTAACCATTCAAGCCATGAAAATATTTAGAGCACAAGGTTTTGGAAAAATCATCCAACATAGCTCAGTTTTAGGAATCATCTCTTTAAAATATCGAGGTGCATATAATGCAAGTAAATATGCAATTGAAGGATTAAATGATACTTTAAGACAAGAAGTAATGGGAAGTAATATTTTTATTAGCACTATAAACACAGGTCCAGTTACTTCAAAGTTTAGAGAAAATGGTCTAAAAAAATTCAATAAAAATATTAAAATAGAGGGAAGTTTTTTTGAAGAGATTTATAAAAAAGAGTTAAAAACAAGACTTGAAACAAAAGAGGATAAAGCACCTTTTAATCTTCCACCTTCAAGTGTTGCAAATGTAGTTTTAAAAATATTACAAACAAAAAAACCAAAACCTAGATATTATGTGACAAAAGCTACTCATATCTTAGGATTTTTAAAAAGAATTTTATCAACTTCACTAATGGATAGATTGTTAAATAAAATCTAAAAAGGAAGAAATCTTCCTTTTTATTAAGCTTTCATAAATGGTTTTCCATAGAATCGAATAACTAAAAATACTACAAGCAATCCAAGTGGAAGTAATAAATAAACAGGAACTCCAAAGGCTGCTGGTAAATATCCGCATACAACTGCAATAACTGCTACAAATAATGCATAATATAACTGAGTTGAAATATGGTCCATATGGTCACAAGATGATGCCATAGATGATAAAATGGAAGTATCAGATATAGGAGAACAATGGTCTCCAAAAATTGCACCAGTTAAAACAGCTCCAATATTTAATACTACATAATTATGTAAATCAACTCCTTCAAGACCAGTATTAATACCAATTGCACTTGCAAGTGGAATAGTTAAAGGCATTAAAATCCCCATTGTTCCATAAGAAGTTCCAGTTGCAAATGATATAATCGAACCTAAAATAAAAATAATTGAAGGTAAAATATATTGTGGAGTACTATGAGATAATAAAGTTACTAAATAAGTAGCAGTTCCCACTTCTTTCATTACAGCACTTAATGACCAAGCAAGAATCAAAATAACAGCTGTGATAACTAAAGCTTTTACTCCAAATACCCAAGTTTCAATTGCTTCATGTAAATCAAAAATCTTTTGTTTTAATCCCATTCCAATAGCAACTAAAGAAGAAAGTAGTGCCGCTTCAAATATTACAATAGAAGCATCAGCTGCTCCAAAACAATCTCTTAATGATGCAAATGAATAAGGATTAGCTTCAACAGCTTTTAAAACCTCTCCTTCAAGTGAAGATTTACCATTTATATAAAATCCAACAATAGCCACAACAATTAAAACTAAAATAGGAATTATTGCATTATAAATAGAATACTCTGTTCCTTCTTTTGGAAGCATAAATGAATTTTCTTGATTCATTACACCTTTTGATTTTGGGTCTGATACATGTCCTGTTTCATAAGCTCTAACAGCAGCTTTGTGCATAGGTCCAAACTCTCTTAAAGTGTAAGCTGAGAAAAATACAAAAGCTAACATAAGAATATTATAAAATCTATAAGGAAGAGTTTCCACAAAAATAGCAAAAGCATTAATATCTGGTTGTCCAATAGCAACATAAGCATCTTTGATTAAAGACAACTCATATCCAACCCAAGTAGAAATTAGTGCGAGTCCAGCAATAGGAGCAGCAGTAGAATCAATAATAAAAGCTAGTTTTTCTCTAGAAACCTTTAGCTTATCAGTAACAGGTCTCATAATAGGACCAATTATTAGTGAATTTGCATAATCATCAAAAAATATGAAAAATCCCATAATCCATGTATAAAGTTGAGCACTTGCAGGAGTTTTAGCACGAGCCGCTAATTTTTGGGCAATAGCTCTTGGGCCTCCCATTTTTGTAATAACAGCAATCATTCCTCCAATTGTTAAAACTTGAAGAACAATCCCAGCATTCCAAGAATCAGCTAGGGAACCTACCATTTTTCCTGACAAATCTACAAATGCACTAAAAAATGCATAAAAAATATTTGCCCCACTAATATTAACCATAAAAGTACCTGCAAAAATCCCCATAAATAAAGAGAAAATCACATTTCTAGTAATAAAAGCTAAAACAATAGCAACAAGTGGAGGTAAAAGGGTAAATGCACCATAAATAGCAGAGTTTTCTTTTGCATCCGCTAGCAGTAGTATTGGTAAAAAAAGTACCAATATCGATATTTTAATAAGTTTACTCAAACAAAACCTTTATATATGAAATAAAAGCTTTGATTATACAAATAAATTGCTTTAAAATTATATGTTAATTATATATTCAAAATTAATTTTAAAATTAATTTTGAATAATCTCTTTTTTATTTGCTAAACCTTGAAGATAATCGCTAATTTGTATCAAACAAAAAGTAATTATAAATATCATAAGTCCAGGATAAAAACTAACCCACCATGCAATATCAATAACAGCTTTTCCATCACTTAATAAACTTCCCCAAGACATAGCAGGAGGATTAACTCCAAGACCTAAAAATGAAAGTCCTGATTCTGCTAGAATTGAGCCACCTACTCCAAAAGTAAATGATATAAGAAATATTGGCGCTAAAAGTGGAGCAAAATATTTAAAAATGATTTTAAATGTAGAAACATTTGCAACTTTTAAAATCTTAATAAAAGGTTTATTTCCAATGGCAAAACTCTCACTTCTAATCATTCGAGCCATTCCCATCCAACCTGTAATCGAAATCACAATAATCAAAATAACAGCTGATGCTTGAATATATGAAACCAAAGCTAAAAGTAGGAAAAAAGTAGGAAATGTCAAAAATAAATCAATCATAATTGTAATAGTTTTATCAATATTACCTTTGAAATATCCTGCATTTATTCCAATAAAAAGCCCTACAATTGAAGAGATAGAAGCGGCTAAAAATCCGATGATTAGCGAAGTTTGTCCACCTTCTAAAATCCTAGCTAACATATCACGACCTAATCTATCTGTCCCAAATAAGTGTTCAAAAGATGGCGCTTGTAAAATTCTTGATGGGTCTAATTCATAGGGTGAAACTGTATATAAAAATGGCAATAAAAAAATTGCTAAAATAACTGTAATTAATAAATATAAAGCTACTTTAAACATATTTTCTTTCTTTATTTTTGAGTGTAGAAATAGTAAGAGAGTGCACTTTTACCAAATTTTTTTGTTTTATTTAATGAAAATCTACCCAAAACTTCTGGCATTTCTAAAGTTGAAACATGCTCAACTATAATCATATAAATATTATCAACATCTATATTTTTAATCATAGTAAATGATTTTTCATAAATATCATCCATTCCTTCTCTATAATCAAAAGGAGGATCAACATATAAAACAATCTCATTTTTTGAATTTCTTAAAAAATCAACAAATAATGGAGTTTGTACAAAAGTATTACCTTGAACTGTTTGACATTTTTCCATGTCAACAGCTTTACAATTTTTTAATAAAATTTGATATGAATTTCTGTCAAGTTCAACAAAATAAGCACTTTTTGCTCCTCGACTAATAGCTTCTAATCCAATAGAACCACTTCCTGCAAAGGATTCTATAAAAATTTTATCAATAATATCAAACTGTAAAACATTAAACAAAGACTCTTTTAGCCTAGCTTTAGAACTTCTTGTTACATCTAATGAGGGAAGTTCTAAAACTTTTCCCTTATACTTCCCTGCTATTATCTTTGTTGTTGGTTTTTCAGTTTTCATAATTTGTGTACCTTGTTAAGATTTTTTTATCTAGCATAGCTTTCAGCTCGTATTTCTCTAATAACACTAACTTTAATCTCACCTGGATATTGAACTTTTTGTTCAATCTCTTTTGCAATTTCAGTTGCTAACAATACAGCTTCATCATCATTTACAAGCTCAGCTTTTACTATAACTCGCACTTCTCTACCTGCATTAATTGCATAGGCATTAATAACACCTAATTTGCTAGTTGAAATATTTTCAACCTCTTCAACTCTTTTTAAGAAGCTTTCTAATACTTCTCTTCTAGCACCCGGTCTTGCAGCACTTAAAGCATCAGCAGCACATACAGAAGCTGACTCTACATTTATTGGTTCTTCATGTCCATGGTGGGCATAAATTGCATTTATAACTGTATCACATTCATCATATCTTTTGCAAATTTCTGCACCTAAATGTACATGAGACCCTGGCATTTCATGAGTTAAAGCTTTTCCAATATCATGTAGAAGTCCAGCTCGTCTTGCTAAGATTGCATCTCCACCCATTTGAGCTGCTAATAAACCTGCTAAGTGGGCAACTTCAAGTGTGTGAGCTAGTGCATTTTGACCATAACTTGCTCTATATCTTAATCTTCCAACAAGTTTAATAAGTTCTGGATGCATAGTTTTAATTCCAAGCTCTAAAACAACATCTTCACCCTCTTTTTGGATGTTTTTATCAAACTCAGATTTTACTTTTTTATAAATCTCTTCAATTCGTGCAGGTTGAATTCTTCCATCTTCAAGAAGTTCTTGAATAGTTTTAGTAGCAACCGCTCTTCTATATAAATTAAAAGATGAAATAGTAATTGTATTTGGCGTATCATCAATAATAATATCAACACCCAATAACATTTCAAGAGCTTTAATATTTCGCCCTTCTTTTCCTATAATTTTACCTTTTGTCTCTTCATCATTAATTGGTACATTATTAATAAGTCTTTCAGCAGCAAATTCACCAGCATATCTTGTAACTGCATGAGAAAGCATATTATTAATTTCATTTTTAGCATTTTGTTCTGCTAATTTATATTTTTTTCTAAAAATAGAAGAAATTTCAGCTCGTGAATCTTCTTTAACTTTTTTAAGCATCAACTCTTTTGCTTCAACAAGTGTTAGACCAGACGCATTTTCAAGTATTTTTATAGCCTCTAAAGTTTTCTCTTCATAAGTCTTTTTTTGTTGTTCAATTCCCTCTTTTAACGCTGTGATTTTTCTGTTTTTATCAATAATATCATCTTTTTCTTGTTTGATAATTTTTAATTCAGATTCAAGATGCTCATTAAGCTCTCTCTCTTTTTTTTCAATTTTAGAAAGCATAATATCATACTCTCTTCTTGCGTGTTTAAACTCTTTATCACACTCAAATTTCGCTTTTAATTGTGCATCTTTTAAAGCTACTTCTGCTTCATGCTCAATCACTTTTGCTTTCGCTTTTGCTTGCTCAATAAAAACCTGAAATTTTGCTTTATCTAGTTTCTTTACAATAAATATACTCGCAGCAGAACTTAGCACTGCAATAATTGCACTTACTATTATGTATTCCATATTCAAAACCTTAATTTGTTATTATATAATTAGCTTGAATATCGTAATTATCAGATAGAATTTTTTCACTTTTGCAAAGTACTAACTGTGTAAAAACTATCGTTGGTTTATAATCTAATTTATCAAAAAATCTATCATACATTCCTTTTCCAAAGCCTATTCTTTTTCCTAGTTTATCAATTCCTACAATTGGAACAATGGCTAAGTCTATTTTTCTAGCTTTAAAAAAAGAGTTATTTGGTTCTTTTATTCCAAATCTCTTTTTATGTAAGGGTAATCTATATTTAACAATTTTGAAACTCTCCCCTTGCATAAATGGTACATATACATTTTTATTTTTTGTTTTTCTTAAATTTTTTATCAACGGCTTTACATCAACTTCTATACCTAAAGGTATATACAACAAAATATTTTTTGAACCACTTCGTTTTATAAAGTCTTCTAATTTTTTAACAATTATTTTATTTTTGTAATACTTTAAAAAAAGGCTTGTAAATTCTAATCTCTTGATAGACGATTTCCTAAAATCACTTTTGTGATCATTTTTCATATTTAAGCCTCACTTGGGTAAAATTTCTACCCAACAAATAATTTTACCCAAAGGAATTAAAATGCAGTTTAAAACTTTAGCATTTTTGTCAATTTTATCTATTTTATTATTTACAGGGTGTGATTCTAAAGATAAAAACGAAGATTCAAAAGAGACAACAACACAAAAAGTAAAGAAAATCAGTGAATTTCAACTAAAAACAACAAATGACGGTATAATAAATCTAAAATTAGATAATGATAAAATTATATTAAAAGATTATCCAAATAAAATTGTTTTATTAGATTTTTTTGCAACATGGTGTCCGCCTTGTAAGGCTGAAATTCCTAATTTAGTTAGATTACAAAATGACTATAAAAATGACTTCGTTGTTATTTCAGTTTTACTTGAAGAGATGAAAACAAATGAAGAGTTAAAAGCATTTATGAAAGATTTTGATATTAATTATGATGTAGTAAATTCTCCAGATGGATTTGATTTAGCTCGAAATTTAGGAGGAATAAAATCTATTCCAACTATGTTTTTAATTGATAAAAGTAGCACCGTATTTCAAAAATATGTGGGGTTAGTTCCCTCTGAAATGTTAGAAGTAGATATAAAAAAAGTATTAGAAAAATAAAGGTTAATTAATGTTCAGTTTTTTTAAAAAGAAAAAAGAAGAAAGTAATTTAGAACATAAAGAAGTTCCTGCAGAGCAGCTTGAAAATAATCAAGTTTATGCAAATCCTGTTGAAATAAAAAATGAAGAAATTATTCAAAAAGAGGAAGCAGAGAAAGAAGAAGATCAAAAAGGATTTTTTTCAAGAGCTTTAGAAAAAACATTTGCAACTATTAAAACTGTTGTTCCTCAAAAAAAGGAAAAAATATCTTTTGATGATATTCAAGAACTTTTAATTGAAGCTGATATGGAATATGAAATCATTGAAAAAGCAATGGATGGACTTCCATCTGAAATCACTAGAAAACAGTTAAGACATAGACTTGTTATGCTTTTTGAACATGCACCAGATGTAGATTTATCAAATCTGCCAAAACCATTTGTAAGACTTATTATTGGTGTTAATGGAGCTGGAAAAACGACAACTATTGCAAAACTTGCAAATATTTCTAAAAAACAAGGAAAATCTGTTATTTTAGGAGCTGGAGATACTTTTAGAGCAGCAGCTATTGAGCAACTTTCAACTTGGGCTGCAAAACTTGATGTTCCAATAATCAAAACAAAACAAGGACACGATGCTTCAGCTGTTGCATATGATACAATAAGTGCAGCAATGGCAAGAAATATTGATAATGTAATTATTGATACAGCAGGAAGACTTCAAACTCAAACAAATCTAAACAACGAGCTTAAAAAAATAGTAAAAGTTTGTACAAAAGCAATGCCTGATGCTCCTCACCAAAAACTTATGATTTTAGATGGAACACAAGGAAATACAGCAATTGCACAAGCTCGTGCATTTAATGAAATGGTTGGAATTGATGGAATAATTGTTACAAAACTAGATGGAACTGCAAAAGGTGGGGCACTATTTTCAATCTCAAATCAACTTGAACTACCAATCTTTTATGTGGGGATTGGAGAAAAACAAGATGATTTAGTTGAGTTTTCACCTGATGAGTTTGTTGATAGTTTACTTGATGAAATTTATACTGCTGAAAAATAAAAATAAAATCTAAAGGAAAATACTTTGAGAGCAAAAACTAGATCTTTTTTTGAAGATACTTTTATACTTGTAGTAATCACTGTTTTAATATATCTAGCTTATAGTTTCTTTTTTTCAAGTGATGAAAAAGAAGAGATAGTTGAAGATAATAAAACTACAATAGAACAAAAAGTTGAAGCATTAATTCATGAAAAATTACTTAATAATGTGGTTACTAAAGAAGAAATTAAAAAAGATGAAACGATTTCAGAACAAGTAGATACTTCAAATCAAAATCTACCTCAAGAAGCTCAAACACAAAGGGAAAAAATAGAAGAAGTTATTAATAACAAAGATAATCCAGCAATTGAAGAAACAATTGAACAGATTAAAGAACCTGAGAGAAATGTTGTTGAGATAGAAGAAAAACCTGAAGTTCAAGTAATTGATGAAAAAGCTAAAGTTGCATTATTTAATCAAAGTATTGAAGAGAAAATATATTCAAATATAGAAAAAAATGTTGATAAAAATCTTATTAAAAGTGATGATTTTACAAATATAAGATTGACAATTTTAAAAGATGGAAATTATGAACAATTAACTTTTGTAGATGGAGAAAAAAAATATTTTAATCTTATTAAATCTTCAATTATTCAGTCTTTTCCTGTAGAAATAGACAAGTCAATACAAAACAATTTCCCTAGATACTTTAGAATGAAAGTACAAAATAAATAACTCTTTTTCCTCAAATTATCCAATTTGAGGAAGAGAAATATCTCTTATTTTAATTCTTGCAAAAACTTTTTATATGGTTCTTCCCAACAACAATTATGCCTTGCATCAAAATATCTATAATTTATCTTATCTTTTTTATCAAATTTTGAACGATATGATAAAAAAACCTCTTTAGGAATATTATCATCTTGATTACCTATTAAATGGTATTGTTCGATATTTTCAAGCCCTTTTGTGAAATCTGCTGGATTCAATGATCCATCTAAAGCAGATATATTATGAATTGAAGTCCATTTAGAAGTATCTAAATTTCCAGCAACACTAATAAATTTACTTATATCATCTCTTTGTGAAGAGACTAATGCTGCAACTGCTGCACCACCTGAATATCCAACTAATGTAAAACTCTTATTTTTATATCTGTTTTTAAGTGTGTTTAACGCTTCATCAAAACTTTTTATAACTTTTGGATCAAATCTATTGCTAGTCCAATATTTTTTGCTACATTCACTAGAGTCTAAATATTGACAAGGTCTTGCAAGATATACTTTGCATTCTGATGAGTCTTGATTCATAAGTTTTAAAGCTGTTGGATTTATTGGTGTTGGATTTGAAGAGATAATTGTTCTTGTAATCCAAGACAAACCATCACCTTCTATATAAACTTTTAAATCTTTGTTTTCACAGTTTTTAATATTTTTTTGTAAAGATAATAAAAGAAAATAAGAAGTTTGAATATTAACTAAAGAAAACTCTTTATTTTTTAAAGAAATTAGAGTTTTTTCTCTATCTTGTGGTGTTGGAATAGTACTTAAACAACCAGTGAAAAAAGTTATTATTAAAAAAATTAAGAGATATAATTTCATGCTATTTTAATAATAAATCTATTTCTTTAGCTAATGCTTTTCTTTTTGCTAGATTAATTAAAGCATCTTTTGATTCTTCAAAAGTGGCTTCTTTTTCAGGAATAAACTTTTCTATAAGAATAATCTGAGTGCCGATGTCTTTTAGATTTACTTTTACTATATCACCCTCATTTTTACCTTCTAATGCAGATTTAATCTCTGCATTTAATTTATTAATATCAACTAAATCACTTAATCCATCTTTTTGTTTTGAAGCTAAATCATTTGAAACTGATTTTACATATTTTATAAAAGATTCTTGTCTATCTTTTTTTGTTTTAGTTCTATTTAAAGCACTGATAATTTTATCTGCATTTTCTTCATAAGTTACTAAAATATTTCTCAATTCATATTTTGCAACGATTCTCGGTTTTTCTATTTTGAATAGTTCATTTAATTCAACTTCAGTGGGAATATAACTTCTTAAAAACTTTTCACTCCAAATATCAACTGTAATGATATTTTTTGCAGTTTTTAAATTAACATCATCTTTCATCACACCTTTTTCTAAAATTTGTGCTAATTTTTCTACTTTTTCATACTCATTAGCTAAAGCATCTTTTACTTTTGAGTTTTGTTTATAAAAGTCAACTTTATGTTTTTGTGCAGTAAAAGAGACTATCTCTTTTTCATCTGATGAAAATAGATTTACATTAAATAAAAAACTACATAAAGCTAATGTTATAATTTTTTTCATTTTTACCCTTTTTTATAAAATAATTAGAAACTAAGTTTAAATGATACATTTCCAGAATAGCCTACAAACTTACCATCTTTACTTCTATCATAATCTACTCCAAAAATTAAACTTGAAGAGTCACTAAGTGTAGTATTAAGTCCAGCACCAGCGTTATAAATTGTTTTATTTAAATCTTCTGTTGGGGTTATAAATTGATTCCCTCCACCAACATATTGAGCTTTAATATCTGCATTAGTATCTCCAATAGAATTATAAACGGCAAGTCTTAATTCTGGAATTATTAGAGCGTCTCCAAGATTTACATTTGTTGTAAGTTTTGCACCAACTCCTACTGTTCCTTTATTCATTTTAACAGAATCAACTTTTAAAGCATCATTTTGATATGTAGTACCTTTTTCAGTATATGCTTTTTGATTTAAAGTACCATATTCAACAGAAGCAAATGGAGTTAATGTAGCAATATCTTCAAAATATACTCTGTATCCTAGTTCAATTTTTGCTGATAATTGATCAGCTGATACTGTTGAAGATAATTGACCTGAATTAGCAGTTCTTATTGCATCTGTTGAGTGTTTTGCGTAAGATAATAATCCATCAACATAAGCATCACCAAACTCTTTTTCTGCATAAATTGTAAGTTGCGTACTTTTTGTTTCTGATGTATCACCTTTTCTAAAATCTGATTGGTCAACTTTTGTATTTGAGTGAGCTACTGCAACTCCTAGTGTTGTTCCATCTTTTAAAGTTCTATCATAACCAGCTACAAATCCAGAACTTTTTGAATCATAACCATCATAATCTTTTACTTTAGATTGGGTTGCTTTCGAAGCTAAGGCTTTAATCCATAATGAATTATCAAGCCCGCTATCTCCAGAAGAATATCCTGAATAAGGAATGAAATCCATACTAGTTGAACCTCTAAGATCAGACATTCTGTCTTTTATTGTAGATAAAACAAGATTTGATGCAATTATTGTAGATTGGATTCCTGAATTGTTTGCAACTGGTGCTAATAATTTTTGAGTTTTAATCATTTCCGCTTTTTTAGCAGCACTAAGAGTTGTACCACCTTGTAACTCTTCTAAATTTCTAATTATATCAGCTAACGCACCTTGTCTATCTGCTTCATTAGCATAACCTGCTAATGCTTGAGAAGCTCCATTTGAATAATGATCTCCTATTTCAGATTTAACAATATATAAATCATCTGCATCATAAGATCCACCACCTGTTCTATCAGCAAATAAGGTAAGATTTGTTCCATCTATTTTTACAATAGAATCAATAATACTATTATCACTTACTAAACCATTTGCTTCTGTACCATAATAAGTACCTGTTACGCTACTTGCAGTAATCAGATTATATTTTCCTGCTCCATACCAACTACCTACATAATCAATATTAATTTTTGCATCACTAGCCATCGTAAGGCTACTTGCAGTTATACTTCCAGAATTTGCATTTTCAACCGCTTGACCTGCACTTAAATCTGTTGTATAAACTTTAAAATTAATTTTTGAATTACTTGCCATTGTTAAAGTATCTTTTACTGTAATATCATTATCACTTACATTTAAAGTTGTATTATCTCTTAAATCTAAATTTCCACCAAAAATAATATCATCAGAAACATTTACTGTTACAGAATTTGAGCTATTACCAATATATGTATTTTGAGCATATATATTTTTATTTATAGTTTGAGTATAAGTATCAGAACTTGTACCCTCTGAAGCAAAAGAAACATTTTTAAGCTTTAGCGTTTCTGTACCAATATCAGAATAAAGTGTTGTTGTTCCTAAGAAATTTAAAGTACCTGTATTATCTGTTTGAGTTCTAACAGCAGTAGGAACTGTTGAGACAATAATTGATTTAGTATCACTAACATTTACAATACCATCAGCATCATAAATTAAGTCACCTATTAAATCACCTTCAAAATTAACAGTTCCTGTTCCACTAACATGAAGTGTAGTATCATTACTCTCTTCTACATGAACATCATTTTTAAATGTAACTGTTGAACTATCCGCACCTGCATAAATTCTTTCAAAAGTAGAGTTTCCAGCAGTATTTCCACCCAGAACTCCTGTAACTATAGTATTTCCTACAAATTCTAAAACAGCATCATTAGCATTAGCAAACTGTATTCCACTTGAATCTACACTTAAATTTACATTATCTCCAATTGCTAAAGTACCAGTGGTATTATTTAAATCTATAGTTCCAACCATACCTTCTGCTGTATTAGATGCTGTATCTCCATTTAATACAACTTTACCATTACCAGAATATTTTAAATTTGTTGCATAAACCATATCATTAAAAGTAACTGTTTCAGCTGTTGCACCTGCATTTATAGTATTTAAAACTTTATTACTTTGTCCAACTTCACCAATAATATTAGAAGTTCCTTGGAAAGTTAATTTTCCTGTATTTGTAACATCTGTTGTTACAAGAATATTATCAGAACCAGAATTTGTAATATTTGCATTATCAGCTAATGTTAAAGTAGCATTATTTTTTAGTGCAATAACATCAGCATAAAGTTCTCTTGCTAAACCAACAACTGTAACTAAAACACCATCTGGAGTATTTTGTTCATTATTAGTATTAATATTAAGTTCTTTAATTCCACTAGTAATACTACTTCCTATATCAGCTGAAATAGTCCCATCACCCTTATAATTTAAGATTCCAGTATTATTAGAAAGAGTTTGAACAGAACCTAAAATACCTTTTCCATCTGCTACATTAACTGTTCCATCATTGGCAAAAACTATATCTGATGATGTATCTCCATTTAAATCTACAGCTCCTGTTCCTGTTACATTTAGGTTTGTGGCATACACATCTGAACTAAAGGTTGCTACCTTTCCATCTGCACCTGCATTTATCTCTTTTAATTTTACACCACTTGTTCCAACTTGTCCACTTACTGTTGAAGTACCATTAAAAGTTAATGTTCCTTGATTATCTGTTGAAGTTGTTACTGGCGCATTTATATTTGCATTATCAGCTAAAATTACTGTTCCATCACCTGAAAAATTTAAATTATCTGAATTTACTGATGAATTAAATGTAACGGTTTTTCCAGTAGCTCCTGCGTTTATTTGTGCTAATTTTTCTGTGTTTGTTCCTATTATTCCAGTTGCAATTGAATCACCTACAAAAGTTAAAATACCTTGACCATCAGCAGAAGTTTTTATAGTTGAAGTTATATTTGAACCATCTGCTAGTTCTAATGTAGAATTATTTGAAGTTTCATTATTTAAAACTGTATTTGTTGCATATACGTTTCCATTTATTACTGTTTTAGAGTAATTACCAATTCCTCCATCTCCAATATTCAAAGTATTTATTGAATTAGCTAAACTTCCAATATTTCCTGTAACATTTTGAGTTTTTCCTAATGTATCACCAACAAAAGTCACAATACCATTATCAGAAGTTAAAGCAATAATATTACTTGTTAAATCTGACTCAAATTTTATTTCACCCGATGCTATATTTGTAGTTGTTGCATAAACATCTGAGCTAAATGTTGTAGTTGCACCATTTGCTCCTGCGTTTACAACTTTTAATTTATTTGTTGAATCTCCTACTTGTCCACTTACTGTTGATGTACCCAACAATGTTAAAGTACCTGTATCATTTGCATTTGTTATTACTGCTGACGTTATATTTTTATTATCTGCTAATTTTACTGTTCCATCTGCATTATAAGTTATTGCTGTTCCTGTATAATTACCATTTAAATCTACTTCACCTGTTCCTGTTACATTTAGGTTTGTCGCATAAACATCTGAGCTAAATGTTGTAGTTGCACCATTTGCTCCTGCGTTTACAACTTTTAATTTATTTGTTGAATCTCCTACTTGTCCACTTACTGTTGATGTACCCAACAATGTTAAAGTACCTGTATCATTTGCATTTGTTATTACTGCTGACGTTATATTTTTATTATCTGCTAATTTTACTGTTCCATCTGCATTATAAGTTATTGCTGTTCCTGTATAATTACCATTTAAATCTACTTCACCTGTTCCTGTTACATTTAGGTTTGTCGCATAAACATCTGAGCTAAATGTTGTAGTTGCACCATTTGCTCCTGCGTTTACAACTTTTAATTTATTTGTTGAATCTCCTACTTGTCCACTTACTGTTGATGTCCCCAACAATGTTAAAGTACCTGTATCATTTGCATTTGTTATTACTGCTGACGTTATATTTTTATTATCTGCTAATTTTACTGTTCCATCTGCATTATAAGTTATTGCTGTTCCTGTATAATTACCATTTAAATCTACTTCACCTGTTCCTGTTACATTTAGGTTTGTCGCATAAACATCTGAGCTAAATGTTGTAGTTGCACCATTTGCTCCTGCGTTTACAACTTTTAATTTATTTGTTGAATCTCCTACTTGTCCACTTACTGTTGATGTACCCAACAATGTTAAAGTACCTGTATCATTTGCATTTGTTATTACTGCTGACGTTATATTTTTATTATCTGCTAATTTTACTGTTCCATCTGCATTATAAGTTATTGCTGTTCCTGTATAATTACCATTTAAATCTACTTCACCTGTTCCTGTTACATTTAGGTTTGTCGCATAAACATCTGAGCTAAATGTTCCTATTTCTCCATTTGCTCCTGCGTTTACAACTTTTAATTTATTTGTTGAATCTCCTACTTGTCCACTTACTGTTGATGTACCCAACAATGTTAAAGTACCTGTATCATTTGCATTTGTTATTACTGCTGACGTTATATTTTTATTATCTGCTAATTTTACTGTTCCATCTGCATTATAAGTTATTGCTGTTCCTGTATAATTACCATTTAAATCTACTTCACCTGTTCCTGTTACATTTAGGTTTGTCGCATAAACATCTGAGCTAAATGTTGTAGTTGCACCATTTGCTCCTGCGTTTACAACTTTTAATTTATTTGTTGAATCTCCTACTTGTCCACTTACTGTTGATGTCCCCAACAATGTTAAAGTACCTGTATCATTTGCATTTGTTATTACTGCTGACGTTATATTTTTATTATCTGCTAATTTTACTGTTCCATCTGCATTATAAGTTATTGCTGTTCCTGTATAATTACCATTTAAATCTACTTCACCTGTTCCTGTTACATTTAGGTTTGTCGCATAAACATCTGAGCTAAATGTTGTAGTTGCACCATTTGCTCCTGCGTTTACAACTTTTAATTTATTTGTTGAATCTCCTACTTGTCCACTTACTGTTGATGTACCCAACAATGTTAAAGTACCTGTATCATTTGCATTTGTTATTACTGCTGACGTTATATTTTTATTATCTGCTAATTTTACTGTTCCATCTGCATTATAAGTTATTGCTGTTCCTGTATAATTACCATTTAAATCTACTTCACCTGTTCCTGTTACATTTAGGTTTGTCGCATAAACATCTGAGCTAAATGTTGTAGTTGCACCATTTGCTCCTGCGTTTACTGTTTTTAATAATGCCCCTGTTCCTCCAACTGTTCCTGTTACAGTTTGTATTCCACCTTCTAAAGTTAATATACCTTTTCCATTATCTGCTGTTGTAATATTTGATATAATATTTTTCCCACTTGATAATATTAACTCTGAACTATTTGTTGTTCCATTATTTAAAACTGTATTATTTGCATATACATTTCCAGTTATTGTTGTAACAGTATAATTTGTAGAGGCTCCTGTCTCTCCAATATTTAATGTAGATAAATCTAAAGAACTGGAACTTCCAATATTTCCATCAATAGTTTGATTTTTACCAGTTGAACTTCCAATAATTGTTAAAATTCCTTGATTATCAGCAGTTGTTGTTACATTTCCTCTTAAATCAGCATACAAATTTGCTGTTCCAGTACCACTAAATACAATATCCGATATTGTAGTTCCCGAAACTGTATTAAAATTACCAGTTCCTGTTGTAATTGTTGTAGTTGTTGCTGTTAAATTATCTTGAAAAGTTGTTGTTCCAGCATTTACATTTGCATTAGTTGCAACTACATCATTTTGAAAAGTTGTTGTTCCTGTTCCTGTATTTGTTACATTTACAGCATATACATCATTTACAAATGATGATGTAGCTCCGTTTGCACCAGAATTTATTTGTGCCAATCTTTCTGTATTTGTCCCAACTTGTCCAGTTACTGTTTGTGTACCACCAGCAAGAGTTAAAATACCCATATTTGCATCTGCTGTTGAAATAGAAGAAGTAATATTTTTTCCACTTGATAATATTAACTCTGAACTATTTGTCGTTCCATTATTATTTAAAACTGTACTATTTGAATATACATTTCCATTTATTGTTGTAACTGAATAATTTGTTGAATTTGTACTACTTCCTATGTTTAAAGTATTTAAATCAGATGAAACTGAACTACCAATATTTCCTGTAATTGTTTGTGTTAAGCCTGTAGTTGTTAAAGTTCCTTGATTATTAGCAGTTGTTGTTACATTTCCATTTAAATCAGAATTTAGGATTACATTTCCTGTTGTATTAAAACTAAGAGTATTAGTTCCAGCAGATAAATCAACTGCTGAATTAAAAGTAACAGCATTTGTTGTATTTACATCTATAGAACCTGCTGTTACAGATCCAGTGAAAGTTGCACTTCCGTCTAATTGAATATTTCCATTTCCAATATCTGTAGTTCCTGAAACAGTATTATTTCCTTGAAGAATTAGATTTGTAATATATGCAGTTGATGTTGTTTGTATTAAATTTTTTGTATCACTAGCAAACACAGTAATTGTGGCATCAGTATTATAAATAGTTGTAGCATTTCTTGAAATATTTCCTGTATTTGCTCCTGATGCCAAGGTTAAATTCAAGACTAAACTATCTATTGTTTTATTTAAAGTAAAAGCTTGTTGGTTACTAGCATCTCCATAATAATCTGAAGAATAAGATGGAACATCATAATAACTATTTGCCCATGAAGTTGGTTTAAATACTATATCATCTGATGTATTTTCTGTTCTAACTACACTAATAATTCCTGTATTGCCTGCTGTTTGTAAATCTAAAGAAATGGAACCTGAAGTATAATTATTTGTTGATAATCCAGCATTAACATCAGTAAAATAATCTGTAGCATTAGCATTTATACTACCAAGCGTTGACATTCCAGCTATCAAAGCAATAGACAGTGATAAACCTATTTTTCCACCTTTTAAGATACGAAATCTAGTATCTACAACTCTGAATGTCATTCTTGGCTCTCTCCTTAAGTTTTTCCATACATCATAATTGTATTTATTATATCTAATTAATGCTGAAATATTAGGTATTGAGATTATATTTTAGTTATAAAAAAAGCTATTTATCTTTCTGAAATATCGCTCTATTCCATCAAAAGAGTGAGTTCCACCCTCTTCAATAATAAGTTCTGTATCTTCAAGTTTTAAAGCAGCTTCACTAAAATCTAAAACCTCATCATCTTCTTGCAAAAGTGTTATAAAATTTTGTGGGTTTTTAATATAGTCAACTTCATAATTTTTAAGAGATTTTATATGACCACTTGTAAACTCAAATCTTGAATTATCATAAAAATTTGTTACTAAATCAACACCTTCATATCTATCCAAAGTTCCCCAAGGATTAACCGCTGGATTTATTAAAACTGCCTTTAAATCATACTTATTTGCTAAAAACAAAGCATAAAATCCACCAAGGGAAGAACCTACTAAATAGACATTTTCTTCTTTATTTAAAAAAGCTTCGATGATTTGTTCTAGGGTATCAATAGCTAAGTTTGGGATTGTTGGAAGTGAGATTGTTATTAGTTCATCTTCAAAATACTCTTTAAATTTTTGTGGTTTAGAACCAAATCCTGAACTTGCAAATCCGTGAATATATATTATCATTTTATTTTTTTCCAATTTTATTATTATATAATTTTTGAAATATTACAATAAAAGGATTAATAATGAAATTATTTCTAAAAATTTTTTCAATTTCTCTTTTGTCTTTGAATCTAAATGCACAAGTAATTTCTGCTTTTTTTGAAAATGATGTTGTAGATGGACAAGACAAACACTATACAAATGGTACGGCATTTACTTATTTAAGCAATAAAGATACAAATGACTTAAATAAATATAAAAATAGTTTTTTTGATTTAATATCAAAAATTCCTACTTTTAATAATGATACCAAGTATCAAACTATGGGAATGACCATTTCTCATCTTACTTTCACTCCTGATGATTCTAAAAATTACAATAAAATAATTGGTGATGTACCATATGCAGGTGTTATCACAGTTGATTTTATTTTATATAAATGGGAAGAAGATTTTTTTCATCAGTATATGTTAACATTAGGAATGGCAGGATCTAGTACATTAGCAGAACAAGCTCAAAGAACTTATCATCATATTACTGGTAATAATGAAACAAATGGTTGGGACAATCAATTATCCGATGATTTTTTATATAACTTTACTTACGCCTATGGATATAGAACCTTTCAACATGATTTTACTTATGGAAAAATGGATATTTTAAACAATATAAGAGTTGATGTTGGAAATTATAATAGAGCTTTGATGGCAGGTGGTTCAATTAGATATGGGAATAATTATCCAAACAATTTTAATACTGTTGGAAGATTTATAGGAGCAAATGAAAATAAACTTTTAAATCTTGATGAAAAAAGAAGTAAAGATTTTGCTTGGTCAGTTTCTTATGGTTTAGGATATTCTTACACAGATTATTTTTATGTAACTAACTATGACAAATCTTACGAATTAGATAAATTAAAAGATACATTTATTCATCTTTTTTCAATTGATACATATTTTGATGATTTTGTTTTATCTTTTACTTATAAAACTTCAAAATTCGTCTCAGCAGATCACAAAAGTGAATATGAAAATTGGGGTGGAATAAATTTAGCTTATCTATTTTAGATAAGCTAACTCTTCTCTTAAAGCATTTCTTGAAGCTTTATCTACAAGATTAAAAATATCATCAATATTATCTTTTAAACTACTTTTTTTATGCCCTTTTACTTTTATAAAAACTAAATTTAATTTATCAATTTTTTCAAAAAAAAGTTTATATAACTCATGATTATTCATCAATTTTCCCTTTGATGATTTATAATCATTTGATTCTAATTTTTTTCTTCTATTTTCTAAGCCTATTATATTTTGGCAATCTGTATAAACTTCAATCAAAGAGGCTATTTCTATTTCATCCAAAGCCCAAAGTAGTGTTTGAAGCTCTAATTTTGTAGAGCTGGTATCTTCAAATCTTTTAGTTTTTATAATATTTTTCATTTCAAGAAAAGAGATATTTTCATCAAGAATTTTCAAATAAGCACCAAAACCTATCTTTTCTTGTGGATTTACACTTGAATCAGTAAATAGTTTTATTGAATTCATAAAATTTTAACTTCTATTTGAAGTTGATAATATAAGTAATGTTTTAAATCCATTTTTTATTCCTTGTTGAAAGATCTATAGATTATACTTTATTTTATTGTAAACATTGAGATAAACAGTATGACTAAAAAGTCATACTATTTAGAATTTAGATTTTTGTACTTCTTCTACAACTTTATCGGCCATACTATGTACACTTTTTACTACTTCATTAATTTCAGAAGCAATAGTTGCATTTTCTTGTGTAGTTTTATCCAATTGTCCAATTGCAGAGTTTATTTGCTCAACCCCAATCATTTGTTCTTTTGCATTTGTTGTAACTGTATCAACAATAGATGTTGTATTTATAATATTATTATTTAATTTTTCATATCCCTCATACATAACATTTACAATATCTTTTCCTTCATTAGAACTTTTTGTTGCACTTTCAACTAAGGCTTTTATCTCTTTTGCAGCCTCTGCACTTCTATTTGCTAAATTTCGTACTTCTGCTGCAACGACTGCAAAGCCTTTTCCTGCTTCTCCAGCAGTTGCCGCTTCAACGGCTGCATTTAAAGAAAGAATATTTGTTTGAAATGCAATTTGATCAATTATAGAAATAGATTCAGTTATTGCATTTACATTTGCATTTATTTGCTCCATTGAAGTGCTTGTTTTTTTAGATAATTCTTTACCTTTATTTACTTCATCCCTTAAAGATACAGAGTTTGAAGAAAGTTCATTTATGTTATTAGAATTTAATCTCATAGTTTCAGTTATCTCTTCTAAAGCTGCTGCTGTTTCTTCCAATGATGCAGCTTGTTCATTTGCACTAACTGTTAATCTATTCATATTTGATGTTAAATTATTTGCATTTTTATCTAAAACTTCCGAATTTTCAAGATTAGCTCTTAACATAATAGATATTTCAGTTCCTAGTTTATTAACTCCACTTGTTAATGAACAAAGTTCTCCTTTACATGAAATAGTAGTTTGTTTTGTAAAATCTCTACTTTCATATGATTTTAAAACATTTATAGTGTGATTAATTGTATTGTATAAATTTCCAATCATAAGATTTAAATCTTCTGTTAATTCATTGATTACACTATTTGTAGTTTTTGCTTCAACTTTTTTAGTTAATATTCCAGAACTAACATCATTAACTACTCGAGTAACATCTTCAATAACTTTTTCATCTTGTTCGATTGTCTCTTTTATTTTTATGATATTTTCATTTATTCTTTTTGTCATCAAACCAATTTCATCTTTTGAAGTAACTTCAATTAGACTAACATCCTTTTTTTCTTTATTTAAAAATGATAAAAATGACAATAAACCTTCTTCAAAAAGTTTTAATGGATTTATTAAAGATATTTTTGAAATATAAGAAACAACAACAATAATTAAAACTAATAAAATAGCAATTATTGATATAAGAGTAAAAATCAAAGAATTAACATCACTATCAACTCTTTTAGTCTCTTTGATAATCTTTTTTTCAACATCATCAATATAAATACCTGTTACAATAGTCCAATCTAACTCTTTGATATATTTAGAAAATGAAAGTTTTTTTATCTCTTCATCTGTATTTGGTTTTTTATAGAAATATTCTACAAATTTATTATCATCATTTCCAGTTTCAATTAACTCTTTTCTAAATTGAAAGCCTTTTGTATCTGGTTCTGTGATATCTGTTTTTGTCCCGTTCAAGGCAGGTGTAGTTCCATGAAATGCAAATTGATAATCGCTCCCAACTTTCTCATATGCAAAGAAGTAACCACTTCCATTTAAAAATCTTGATTGTGAAATAACACTAATAACTTTTCTTTTTGCCTCTTCTGTACTTTTTGAATTAGCAATAATTGCTTCTATAATTGTATATACAGTTAGAACTTCATTTTTTAAAAGCTCTTTTTTCTCATTGACTATACTTTTTTCAAATTCAGCCAATGTTTTTTCACTATTATCATAAGTTAAATTTACACTGACAATAGTTGTAATAATTACTATTACTAATACTGGTAAAATAACTAAAGCTAATAACTTTCCTCTGATACTACTAAACACCGTTTTCTCCTTATTTATGCTTATTATTGTTTTATAAATAATAAATATAGTATTATTATTAATATTAATATTAAATAAATTAATGATTATATTTTTTTATTATTATGTAATTAAATACTTTTAAAAATCTTCTTGAGTTTTTTATTTTCACATGAAAAATATTTTATTAATTTATATACTAAATAAAAAGAGAGAGTCATTACTTTTAAAATTAATTATTTATATTACAAAGTGACATATTTTAGAAAGGCTATAAAAAATTTGATTATAATTGCCCAATAGAATAAATAAGGCTTTATTATGGCAAAAAAGAAAATATCACTATTTGAGTGTCAACACTGTGGAGAACAAGCTACAAAATGGCTTGGAAAATGTCCAAATTGTGGTTCATGGGATTCATTTATTGAGTTAAACCAAGAACAACAAGAGGTTTTAAAACATACATCAAAACTGGTAAACACAACTTCAAAAGCCGTACCAATTACTCAAATACAACAAGATAATGTAACTAGATTTTCATCTTATAATGATGAGTTTGATTTAGTTCTTGGTGGTGGAATAGTTCCAGGAAGTTTAACTTTAATTGGTGGAAGTCCAGGAGTTGGGAAATCTACACTTTTATTAAAAGTTGCAGGAAGTATTGCAAAATCAGGGAAAAAAGTTCTTTATGTTTCAGGGGAAGAGAGTGCTGGACAGATAAAACTGCGAGCAAATAGATTAGATGCAAATCATGACAGTTTATATCTTTTGAGTGAAATAAAACTTGAAGAAATTCAAGATGAATTATTAAGAGAAAACTATGAAGTTGTAATCATTGACTCTATTCAAACTATTTATTCATCAAACCTAAGTTCAGCACCAGGAAGTGTGAGCCAAGTGCGAGAAATCACTTTTGAGCTAATGCGTAAAGCAAAAGAGTCAGACATTGCCATGTTTATAATTGGACACATCACAAAAGATGGAAGTATCGCAGGACCTAGGGTTCTTGAACATATGGTTGATACAGTTTTATATTTTGAAGGAGAAGCCAGCAGGGAACTGAGAATGTTAAGAGGTTTTAAAAACAGATTTGGTTCAACTTCTGAAATTGGAATTTTTGAAATGACAGCAGAAGGATTAATAAGTGCCAAAGATATTGCTTCAAAATTCTTTGATAAATCAAAAGCTCAAAGTGGTTCAGCTCTTACAGTTGTTATGGAGGGAAGCCGTGCTATAATTTTGGAAGTTCAAGCGCTAGTTACAGAGAGTACTTATCCAAATCCAAAAAGAAGTGCCACAGGTTTTGATGCAAATAGACTTACAATGCTTCTTGCTCTTCTTGAGAAAAAAATTGATTTACCATTGAATAATTATGATGTATTTATAAATATAAGTGGCGGAATAAAAATCAAAGAGAGTTCAGCTGATTTAGCTGTAATTGCAGCGATAATATCTTCTTACAGAGATAGACCAATTTCAAAAGAGTCTGCTTTTATTGGAGAAGTTTCACTAACTGGGGAAATAAAAGATGTTTATTCTATTGATATAAGGCTAAAAGAAGCCCAAGCTCAAGGAATGAAAAAAGCTGTAATTGCCCAAAAAACAAATTTGAAACTTGATATTAAAACATTTGCTGTTGATGAAGTCTCTAAGATGATAGAACTATTTTAAGGAAAAAAATGATTGATTTAGAAAATAATACAGATTTTGAAATTGATATTTCAAGTTTAGAAAAAATTGCAAGCACACTTACAAAAAAAGATATTGAACTTCTTGTAGTAAGAAATGATGAAATACAAGTGTTAAACAAAGAACATAGAAACATAGATAAAGCAACTGATGTTTTAAGTTTTCCTATGGATTTTGATTTTGATAATATGCCTTTGGGCTCTATTGTGATTTCAACTGATTTTGTACAAGAAAAATCAAAAGAGTATGGACATAGCTTTAATGAAGAGTTTTCACTTTTATTTATTCATGGGATTTTGCATCTTTTAGGATTTGACCATGAAGTTGATAATGGTGAACATAGAACTAAAGAGGAAGAACTGATAAAACAGTTTAATTTACCTGATAGTTTAATAGTTAGAAATTCTTAAAAAAATAGTCTAGTTCTAACTAGACTATTTTTTACAATGTGGGCAAAGACCACTCAAAATTATGTTTGTAGAATCAATTTTAAATGAACTTAAACTTGAAGCTTCACTTAAAACACTAGAAGCATCTACCATAATATCTTCAATATATCCACAAGAAGAACAAACTAAATGTGCATGTTCTGCTTTAACTAACTCATAAACAGATTTTGAATTTGGTATTTTTACCTCTGAAAGAAAAACTTTTTCGATCATTGCATTAATATTTTTATAAATAGTTGCTAATGATACAGATGGGAACTTAGATAATAGTTTTTTGTATAAATCATCAATGTTCATGTGACCATTTTTGTAAAGTTCTTCAACAATCGCTACTCTTTGCGGAGTAACTTTTAAATCATATTCTTTTAATAAATTTGTATAATTTGTCATCAAAAACTCCCTTTTGCGGAATAATACTACTTTATTATTTATTTCCACATAAATTATATAGTTTATAAATAAATATATTTACAAACTCTTGAATAATTATAGCATAAAATTTTGCAAAGGATAATAATTTTCTTTTAAGTTTAAATGTTTTATAATTCACCAAAGGATAAAAATTATCATAAGATAAACTTTTAATAATAGGAAAAGAAAAAATGAAACAATATGAAACTTATAAATGTAACACATGTGGATGTGAAGTTGAAGTACAAGTAACAGGTGCAAATGCAAAATTATCTTGCTGTGGACATGAGATGGAAATGGTTACAAAAAACTTGACAGCTGTTAACTTAATGAAAGCCTTTGCAGGGGAATCACAAGCTAGAAATAAATATGAATTTTTTGCACAAATTGCATTTGATGAAGGTTACCATAAAATTGCAAGATTTTTTAAAGAAGCAGCTGAAAATGAAAAATATCATGCAATTGCAGAATTTAAAGCATATAACAAATTAGTTCATAATGTAGAATTAGACAGTACAGAAAAGAATATCCAATATGCAGCAGATGGTGAAAAATATGAACATGAAGAGATGTATCCAAATTTTGAAGCAATAGCAAAAGAAGAAGGATTAAAAGAGATTGCAAGAATGTTTAAAGCAATTGGAAAAGTTGAAGTTGAACATGAGAAAGAATATTTAGAATTAAAACAAGCATTAATAGATGAAGGATTTTTACAATCTGAAGATGAAGAAGAGTGGATTTGTGAAGTTTGTGGACATGTTCATAGAGGTAAAAAACCACCTAAAGCTTGTCCTTTATGTGCAGTTGAAAAAGAGTATTTTAAGAAAAAATCTAAAGATGTAACAGTTGGTTAGTAATCAAAATATGTTACAATCTTAGCAATCTAAATTTATGTAGGAGTAAATAATGAAACAACACGAGAGTTATAAATGTAATGTTTGTGGGAATACAGTTGAAATATCACATGTAGGTGGTGGAAAACTTCACTGCTGTGGTCAAGAGATGGAGTGTATAACAAAAGATTTAACTTCTGTTGTATTAATGAAAGCTTTTGCTGGTGAGTCAATGGCTAGAAATAAATATGAATATTTTGCAAAAATTGCTCAAAAAGAGGGATATAGAGATATTGCTGAACATTTCCAAAGAGCTGCAAATAATGAAAAAATGCATGCTAAACTCGAATTAAAAGCTTATAATGTTTTAAATTACGACAAAGAGTTTGGAAATACAAGTGAAAATCTTCAATATGCAATTGATGGCGAATCTTATGAAAACACAACAATGTATCCTGATTTTTCAAAAATTGCAAAAGAAGAAGGTCATTCTGAAATTGCAAGAATGCTTGATATGATTGGTAAAATCGAAATCGAACATGAAAATATGTATAAAATGTTAAAAGATAGACTTGATTCTGATAAAGAATTTGTAAGTGATGAGGAAGAAGAGTGGATTTGTGAAGTATGTGGACATGTTCATAGAGGTAAAAAAGCTCTAAAAGTTTGTCCTGTTTGTAAACATCCTCAAGAATACCAATCAAGATTAAACTCTAAAAAATAGTTTAACCTCTAAAAAATAATATCTTCGATAATATTACAAAAAAATTATCGGAGATAACTCTTTGTTTAAATTTCTCTTATTATTCATATTTACAATTACATTAAATGCTAATAATTTTAAAATTGCCTCTTACAATGTTGAAAATCTCTTTGATTTAAAAGATGACAATAGTGAATATAGTGAATTTATACCAAATACAGCTTCACAATGGAACCAAAGAAATTTCAATATAAAAATAGATAATGTAGTAAAAGTTTTAAAAGATTTAGATGCAGATATTATAGCTTTACAAGAGATAGAAAATAGAGAATTAATGCAACTACTTGTAAAAAAACTCCCAAATTATAACTATTACTCTTTTATTAAATACCCCGATTCTGCAATCGGACTTGGATTCTTATCAAAAATTAAAATCAAAAATAATAGATACTTAGATGTAAAATTTAGAACAAAACTTTTTAGGCCTATTCTTGAAAGTACATTTATATATGATAATGTTGAATTTAAAGTTTTTAATAATCACTGGCCGTCAAAAGCTGTAGGAGAAAGCTATAGAATAAAATATGCAAAAAACCTGCAAGAAAGAATCTCTACTCTTCCAAAAGATTATGATTATATTTTAATAGGTGATTTTAACTCTAATTACAATGAAATGCAAACTTTTAGAACAAATCAAAAACTAAATAATACTTCAGGAATCACAGGAATTAATCAAATTTTAAACACAACAATAGATAATCAATTTGTAACCTATGATGATATTTTAAACAATGAAAAAAGAGTTCATTATAATTTATGGTTAGACTTACCTTCAAATGAAAGATTCTCTAGTAAATTTAGAAATGAAAGTAGCACTCCTGATGATATTATAATTCCCCCTGCTCTATTTGACATAAAAAAAATATCATATATCCCTAAATCATTTAATGTATTTAAACCATCTTATTTATTTGAAAATAATGTTGTAAATAGATGGCAAATGACACCAGGGAAATTTAATAAAAGACATTTAGGAGAAGGATATTCAGATCATCTTCCAATTTATGCAAAATTCTCTGTTGATAAAAAAGATACTAATTCTTTAAAAAATTTAGAAAAAGAACAAAAAGAGAAAGAAGAAGCAACAATTTCTGATTTATATCAAAAAGAAAAATTAGTAAAAGATGTGTTTTTACAAGATGCTATTGTTATTTACAAAGATGATGATAAAGCAATAATAAAAAGAGAAGACGACAAAGCAATTTTCATTTATTCAAAAGCAAAAGAGTTGAAATTAGGATATTCATACAATCTTCAAATTAATCAAATTTTTAATTTTAATGGATTAAAAGAGATAAAAGATTTTGCAATTTTGGATGAGTTAGAAAAAGTCGACAATTATAAATCTTTATATTTAGATGCAAAAGATATTGATATTTTTGATTTTAAATATGAAAATGAAATTGTAACAAATCTAAAAGGTATTATTAGAAATTCAAAATTATATTTATCAGATGATAAATATATAAAAATATATTCAAACAAAAGAAATCTATTACCAAAAAATGGTGAAACAATTACTATCTTAACTGGTCAAATAGCTTCTTACAAAGGTAATATGCAAGTAATTATTTACCAACCATCTGATTTAAAAATAGGATTATAATGTTACTCAAATCAATTTTCACAAATAGCTCTGGAATTTTAGTTTCAAGGGTTTTAGGTTTTATAAGAGACTTATTAACAGCCTCAATTTTGGGTGCAAATATCTATTCAGATATATTTTTTGTAGCTTTTAAACTACCAAATCTATTTAGAAGTGTATTTGCAGATGGAGCTTTTACTCAAGCATTTATACCATCTTATGCAAAATCAAAACATAAAATTAGATTCTCTTCAGTTGTATTTTTGCAACTATTTGGATTTTTAATTATTTTATCTTTGTTTGTTACATTTTTTTCTCATATGGTTGCAAAAGCAATTGCTATTGGATTTGATGAAAAAACGATTGATTTAGCAGCACCATTATTTGCGATAAATTTTTACTATTTACCAATAATATTTGCAGTAACCTTTATGGCAGCACTTTTACAATACAAACATCATTTTGCAACAACAGCTTATTCAACAGCACTTTTAAATATTGCAATGATTATTTCACTTTTAATTTCAAAAAATTTAGATAAATATGAAATTACATTTTATCTATCTTATGGAGTCCTTGTAGGTGGAATTTTACAAATTTTAGCACACTTATACTCTATTAGAAAACATGGTTTATGCAAAATATTTCACTTCAAAAAACATGAAAAAAAAGAAGAGAGTAAATTTTATAAAAATTTCTTCTCAGCAACTTTTGGTTCTTCAACACTACATATTTCAGCTTTTATAGACACTTGGTTAGCTTCTTTTTTAATAAGTGGTTCAATCTCTTATTTATATTATGCAAATAGAATTTTCCAACTTCCTCTAGCAATATTTGCAATTGCCACATCAATTGCACTATTTCCAATGGTGGCAAAGGCAATAAAAAATAAAGATGAAGATAAAGCTTTAAGATTAATGAAAAAATCAGCTTTGATTTTATTTGCACTTTTATCAGTTTCTACTTTTATCGGAATTGTTTTTAATGAGTTCATCATAAAACTTCTTTTTGAAAGGGGTCAATTTACAAGTAGTGATACTCAAAACACTGCTTTTATTCTAGTAATGTATTTAATAGGACTTTTACCTTTTGGTCTTGCAAAGATTTTTTCACTTTGGTTGTATGCAAAAGAACAACAATTTTTAACTGCAAAAATATCAATGTATAGTTTGACTTGCAATATCATATTTTCATTAATTTTAATAAAACCATTTGGAGCAGCAGGTCTTGCCTTTGCAGGAACTATTGGAGGATTTGTGTTATTTATTTTAACAATAAAAGCTTTTGGATTTAAAAAATTTATAATTATGTTTTCTAAGTCTTAATTATAGTTTTTATTATATATTCTCAATTTGGCTATATTTAGTAAGATTTAGCTATAATCTAGGCTTTATTTAAATATTTAGGATTATTAATGAGAGATTTTTTTAAACAATATGCACCCTATTATAAAAACTATATTTTATACTTTTTTTATTCTTTTATAGGAATTATTTTAGTTTCAGCAGCAACTTCTGGAACTGCCTATGCAATTCAGCCTCTACTTGATGATATTTTTATTAACAAAGATGAAAAAATGCTTCATATTATGCCTTTTATAATAATCGCACTTTATACTGCAAAAGGTTTTGGTGGATATATTCAAGCTTATTACATCTCTTACATAGGTCAAGATATTACTAGAATTGTAAGGGATAAACTTTTTTCTCATATTTTAACACTTGATATGGATTTCTTTCAAAAAAAACATGGCGGTGAACTTGTAAGTAGAATTACAAATGATATAAATAGAATTCAAAGAGCTATTTCAAATAGTGTTGCTGAATTTATTAGAGAATCTTTGACAATTGTTGGATTAGTTGGATTAGTAATTTATCACTCACCTGAACTTGCATTTTATGGATTAATTGTATTACCACTTGCTATTTTACCTTTATCAAAACTTGCAAAAAGAATGAAAAGATTATCATTTAAATCACAAGAAAGTAACTCAAATATCACTACAAGTCTTAGTGAGTCATTTAATAATATAGAGATAATTAAAGCAAATTCAAGTGAAAAAATAGAAGCAACTAAATTTTCAATTCATAATATGATTTTTTTCAAATATAATATGAAAGCTTTAAAAACAAATGGTTTAACTTCACCATTGATGGAAATTATAGGTTCACTTGCCTTCGCAGCAGTTGTTGTTGTTGGTGGTTCAAAGGTAATTTCAGGAGAGCTTTCAACAGGAACTTTTAGTTCATTTATTGCAGCACTATTTATGTTATATACACCAATTAAAAGATTATCTTCTCTTTATAATAGTATGCAAGATGCACTAGCTGCTAATGAAAGAATTAATGATATGTTTGCTCAAAAACCAGCCATAATATCAGGAGAATTAATTTTCCCCTCAAATATTCAAACTATAAGTTTCAAAGATGTTTTATTAAAATATGATGATTTTATAGCTTTAAAAAATATCAATTTAGAAGCAAAAATAGGTGAAACAATTGCGCTTGTTGGGGATAGTGGTGGTGGAAAATCTTCTTTAATTAATTTGATTATCAGATTTTATGATACAACAAGTGGTGAAATTTTATTAAATAACACTTCTATTAAAGATTTTAAGATGAAATCTTTAAGAGAAAATATCTCAATAGTAACTCAAAGGGTTTATATTTTTAACGATACAATAGCTTCAAATGTAGCTTATGGTTATGAAATAGATGAAATAAGAGTTATCGAAGTTTTAAAACAAGCCCACGCTTATGATTTTGTAATGAAAATGAAAAAGGGTGTAAATACAATTTTAGATGAATTTGGAACAAACTTAAGTGGAGGACAAAGACAAAGAATTGCCATTGCAAGAGCTTTATATAAAAATCCACAAATACTAATTTTAGATGAAGCAACATCTGCTTTAGATAACGAAAGTGAATCAATTATTAGTGAAGTTATTCAAGAAGTTAGCAAAAATAAAATAACTTTTATCATAGCTCATAGACTAAGTACAATTAAAAATGCAAATAAAATTGCTGTTTTCAAAGATGGCGAAATAATTGGAATGGGAAGTGAAAAAGAACTTTTGGAGTCTTGTAAAGAGTATCAAAGATTATATAATCTTGCAAATATGTAATAATAAAATATTAAAAAAATCATTAAAACCAATATTTAATGAATTTTAGATAAAATGCAATAATTTAAAAAAAGGGATAAACTTTGATTAGTTATGAAACACTGAAGAAAATCTTATTTAAGTTTGAACCAGAAACTGCACACAATATTGCAGAAATTGGTTTAAGAGTTTTAGGAAACTTTTCTATTATGAAAAATTATATGGAAAATAAAAACTATATATCAAATCCTAAATTAACTCAAGAAATTTTTGGTGTAAAATTTGAAAATCCAGTTGGACTTGCTGCTGGTTTTGATAAAAATGCAACAATGATTAAATCTATGAAATCTTTAGGCTTTGGATTTACCGAAATTGGTACAATGACTTTAAAACCTCAAGATGGAAATCCAAAACCTAGAATGTTTAGATATCCAGAACAAAAATCAGTTCAAAATGCAATGGGATTTAATAATAAAGGTGCACATGAAGTTTTAAAAAACTTAAAGAAAGTTTATCCATTTAATATACCAGTTGGCGCAAATATAGGAAAAAACAAAACAACACCTGAAGAGTTTGCCCTAAGTGATTATAAAAGTTTAATTAAAAAATTTGAAGCAAATAGTGATTATTTAGTAATAAATATTTCAAGTCCAAACACTCCAAATTTGAGAGATTTACAAAATGAAAAGTTCATAACAGAACTTTTTACAATGGCAAAAGAATTAACTTCAAAACCAATATTACTAAAAATTGCCCCTGATATGGAAGCTAGTATGGCAATTGATTTATGTAATAGTGCAATAAATGCAGGAGCTGCTGGGATAATTGCAACTAATACTACAATTGATTATACGCTAGTACCAAATTGTCAAAATTTTGGTGGACTTTCAGGAGCTTGTTTGACGCAAAAATCTGCTAGTTTATTTAAAGAGTTAGCAAAAGAATTATTTGGGAAAACAGTTTTAATCTCTGTTGGTGGAATTGCAACAGGTGCACAAGCTTATGAAAGAATCAAAGATGGTGCAAATCTTGTACAATCATATTCAGGAATGATTTTTGAGGGACCATCAATGGTGAAAAAAATAAATGAAGAGATATTAGAGCTAATGGCAAAAGATGGATATGAAAATATTTCACAAGCCATTGGAGCTAATTTAAAATAAAAGGAACAGATAATGAATACAACAACAAACAGTAATTTAATTAAGATATTCATTATTCAATTTTTATTATTAATTACAATTTCGGGAGAATTAATGAGTAGCAGTTTACCAAAATATTATACAAAAACTTTAGAAAATGGTTTAGAAATAGTTGCAATTCCAATGAAAAATAATTCAGGTGTTATATCAACTGATATTTTTTATAAAGTTGGAAGTAGAGATGAAAAAATGGGTAAAAGTGGAATTGCTCATATGTTAGAACATTTAAATTTCAAATCTACAAAAAACTTAAAAGCTGGAGAATTTGATGAAATAGTAAAAGGTTTTGGTGGTATGAATAATGCCTCTACATCATTTGACTACACTCATTATTATATAAAATCAGCTTCAAAAAACATGGATAGATCATTAGGATTATTTGCAGATTTAATGGAGAACTTAACCCTAAAAGATGAAGAGTTTCAACCAGAACGAGATGTTGTAGCAGAAGAGAGAAGATGGAGAACAGATAATAATCCAATGGGATATTTACAATTTAGACTTTTTAACAATGCTTATATTTACCATCCATATCATTGGACTCCAATTGGATTTATGAGTGATATTCAAAACTGGACAATCACTGACATTAGAGATTTTCATAGTACTTATTATCAACCAAAAAATGCAATTGTAGTTGTTGCTGGTGATATTGATGAAAAAGATGTTTTTGCATCTGTTGAAAATCATTTTAAAAATATTAAAAATACAAAAGAGATTCCATCAAAACTTCATACAGTTGAACCAGTTCAAGATGGAGAAAAAAGAGTAGTAATAAATAGAGAATCTGCTGTTCAAATGATTGCAATAACTTATCATATACCAAATTTCGAGCACGAAGATCAAGTTGCACTATCAGCTCTTAGTGAATTTTTAAGTAGTGGTAAAAGTTCTATTTTACAAAAAAAACTCATTGATGAAAAAAGATTAGCTAACTCAGTATATGCTTATAACATGGAATTAAAAGACCCAGGAATATTCATGTTTATGGCTGTTGCAAATGAAGGTGTTGATGCTAAAGAAATTGAAAAAGAAATTTTAGATACAATTGCGCAAATCCAAAAAGGTAATATTTCTCAAAAAGATATTGACAAAATTAAGATAAATACAAAAGCTGATTTTATCTTTTCACTTGAAAGTTCAACGGAAGTTGCTTCTTTATATGGTTCTTACTTTGTAAGAGACAATATAAAACCTCTTTTAGATTATGAGAAAAATGTAGATAAACTAACTAAAGACGATTTAATTAATGTTGCAAAAAAATACTTGACAAAAAATAACTCTACAACAGTTATTTTAAAGCAGGAAGATAAATAGATGGATTACTCTATTAGCAAAACAAAATTTGGAGAAAAACCTGATTTTGAATATCCCATTTCACTTTTTTTAGATGAGATGGGTGAAGATAGATTAAAAAAACTATTTAGTGATTTTTACGATTTAGTTGTTGATAGTGATATTGGAAATTTTTTTCCACAAAATGAAGAAGAATTAGAAAAAATAAAAGCTCATAATGTGAAGTTTTTTATTGAAGCTTGTGGTGGAGAGAAACATTACACAAAAGCTGTTGGACATTTTGATATGTTAAAAACACATGAAAAATTCTCAATTACTGAAAAAGCAAGAAGAGAATGGCTTGGTTGTATGGAAGAAGTTTTAAGAAAAGTTGATATCTCAGAAGATGCAAAACAAAGTTTTTGGAACTTTCTTGAAACTTTTTCAAAGCATACAGTAAATGTAAATGAGAGATTAGAATTAGAAGATTTAGTAGTAAGTAAAGGATAGAAAAGACATGGAAATTATTACCGGTTCAATGACCGCACTTGTAACGCCATTTAGAAATGGAAAAGTTGATTTAGTTAAATTTGAGTCTTTAATTAAAAGACAAATTGCACAAGGTATAAATGCAGTTGTTCCTGTTGGAACTACAGGTGAGAGTGCTACACTTTCTTTTAATGAACATAAAGAGTGTATAGAAGTTGCTGTTGCTGCTTGTAAAGGTTCAAATACTAAAGTAATTGCAGGTGCAGGTTCAAATGCAACAAATGAAGCTTGTGAATTAGCAAAACATGCTCAAGATGTTGGAGCAGATGGAATATTATCTATAACTCCATATTACAATAAACCAACTCAAGAGGGTTTATATCAACATTTTAAAGCAATTGCTAATTCAGTAGATATTCCTTTTGTACTTTATAATGTTCCAGGAAGAACATCTGTTGATTTAGAAGCAAATACAGCTATTAGACTTTTTGATGATGTAAAAAATGTATATGCAATTAAAGAAGCAACAGGTTCTTTAGAGAGAGCTATTAGTTTAATTTCACAAAGAAAAGATCTTCTTGTATTTTCAGGTGATGATGCTATTGATTTCCCCATGTTAGCAAGTGGAGCAAAAGGTATAATCTCTGTAACAGCAAATCTTCTTCCTAATTTAAAATCACAATTAGTAAATAGTGTTTTTGAAGGTGATTTTGAAAAAGCTAGACAAATAAATGAAGATTTATATGCTTTAAATTCTGTATTATTCTGTGAAAGTAATCCTATTCCAATTAAAGCTGCTATGTATTTAGCTGGTTTACTTGATACTTTAGAATATAGACTTCCATTAGTTTCTCCAAGTAGTGAAACAATGAAAAAATTAGAAAAAACTTTAGAAAAATATGAGGTAATAAAATAATGGCTGATAGTATGAAAGGGAAAACTTTAGTAATTTCTGGTGGAACTAAGGGAATTGGTAAAGAGTGCGTTTATAAATTTGCAAGTAATGGCATAGATGTAGCTTTTACTTATAACTCAAATCAACAATTTGCAGAAGATATCTGTAAAGATGTAGAAGAAAAATATGGTGTAAAATGTAAAGCTTACCCTTTTAATATCTTAGAACCAGAAAAATATAAAGAATTATTTGAAGAAATTGATAAAGATTTTGATAGAGTTGATTTCTTTATTTCAAATGCTATGATATACGGTCGTGCTGTTGTTGGTGGTTATGGTAAATTTATGAAATTAAAACCAAGAGGTTTAAATAATATTTATACTGCAACAGTAAATGCATTTGTTTGTGGTGCACAACAAGCTGCAAAAAGAATGCAAAAAATTGGTGGAGGAGCTATTGTTTCTTTGTCTTCAACTGGAAACTTAGTATACATTGAAAACTATGCAGGTCATGGAACAAATAAAGCAGCTGTTGAAGCTATGGTTAGATACGCAGCAAATGAACTAGGTGAATTTGGAATTAGAGTAAATGCTGTTTCTGGTGGTCCAATTGACACAGATGCACTTAAAGCATTTACAAACTATGAAGAAGTAAAAGCAAAAACTGCTGAATACTCTCCATTAAACAGAATAGGTCAACCTCAAGATTTAGCTCAATCATGTTATTTCTTATGTACATCTGATGCATCATGGATTACAGGTCATACTTTAATTGTTGATGGTGGGACGACTTTTAGATAATGTCATCAAAAGCACTAAATCTACCAAATATTTTGGCACTTTTTAGAATAGCATTAGCTCCGCTAATGCTATGGTTTTTTATAGATAGAAACAATCCTATTTTTGCTTCATGGCATCCTTCGTGGCTAGATTTCTTTGCTGGACTTATTTTTGTTATAGCTTCTGTTACTGATTTTTTCGATGGTTTTATTGCTAGAAACTGGAACCAAATGACAAAATTAGGTGGAATATTAGATCCACTTGCAGATAAATGCTTGTACTTGCTGGTTTTATAGGTCTTATAGTAATAAATAGAGCTTCAGCGTGGGCTGTATTTTTAATACTTTCAAGAGAATTTTTTATCACAGGACTTAGAGTTGTAGCTGTAAGTGAAGGTAAAGATGTAGCTTCTACAATGGCTGGAAAAATAAAAACTGTAATTCAAATGATTGCTATTGGATTTTTAACAATGAATTGGCCATTTGCAACAGAGATTTTATGGTTAGCTGTTATTTTAACAATATATTCAGGATATGAATATACAAGAGATTATTTCAAAAATTAAAGGCTTTTTTTGGGTACTATTACTTTTTTACTTGTTTTATCATTTTTAGTTTTTTTCCATGAACTTGGACACTTTTTAGCAGCTCGTTATTTTGGGGTAAAAGTTTATGTATTTTCAATTGGTTTTGGTAAACAATTATATGCAAAAGAGTGGATGGGAACAACTTGGCAATTTGCACTAGTTCCACTTGGTGGATATGTAAAGATGAAAGGGCAAGATGATTCAAAACCCTCTTTAATTGAAGATGGTAATGATTCATATAATACTAAAAAACCTTGGCAAAGAATAATTATACTATTTGCAGGGCCTTTTGCAAACTTTATTTTAGCAGCTATTTTATACTTTAGTATTGCAATGATGGGTGCAACTACTTGGGCAGCACAAGTTGGGCAAGTTCAAGAAAATTCACCAGCATTTCAAGCAGGAATTCTTCCTAAAGATGAAATTATAAAAATAAATGACACAGAAATAAAATCTTGGGATGAAATAGGAAAAACTATTGTAAATTCTGATGGAGCTTTAAAATTTTTCATTAAAAGAGATGGTGTAATTATTGCAAAAACGATAAATCCTTATATCTCTGATAGTGAAAATATGTTTAAAGAAAAAATCAAAAAAAGAATGATAGGAATTTCACCATCTGGAAAAATCATAAAACTTGACTTGTCTTTTGGGGAATCTTTAGTTTATGCTTATGAAAAAACTCTTCTATCTTCAAGCATGATTTTTCAAGGTGTTCAAAAACTAATTCAAGGTGCTATTCCAAGCAGTGAAGTAGGTGGAGTTATCTCAATTGGAAAAGTGATTTCAGATGCAAGTGAATCTTCAATTATTGCTTTATTTGCTATAACTGCACTAATTTCAGTAAACCTTGGAGTTTTAAATCTTCTTCCAATTCCAGCCCTTGATGGTGGTCATATCATGTTTAATCTATATGAAATGATTACAAGAAGAAAACCAAGTGATCGTGTATTTATGTTTTTAACAATCATGGGTTGGGTAATTTTAGGAAGTTTAATGCTTCTTGGAATTTATAATGATATTAACAGAATCTTTTTAAATAATTAGGTAAAACAAATGAATAAATTATCAGCAACAAAAAATTTAGATGAAATAATCACAAAAGTTGAAGGTGCAAGACTTAGAATTTCGGAGCATCATATTGTAAAAATAATTGGTGTTTCAAAATACTCAACAGCAGATGATGTAAAAACTTTATATGAAGCAGGTCAAAGAGCTTTTGGAGAAAATAAAGTACAAGATTTAAAAGAAAAATCTGAAGTTTTAGATGATTTACCAATAGAGTGGCATTTTATAGGAAGTTTACAAAAAAATAAAATAAATAATCTAATTGATTTAAATCCTACTTTAGTTCACTCTTTAGACTCTTTAGATTTAGCACTTGAATTAAATAAAAAACTTGAAGCTAAAAATAAAAAACTATCTGCCCTACTTCAAATAAATTCAGCCTATGAAGAGACAAAATCAGGAGTTCTTCCTGAAAATGCAGTTGAAATTTATAAACAAATAATAGAACTTTGCCCAAATATCATCCTAAAAGGTGTTATGAGTATTGGAGCACATGTGGAAGATGAAAAAGTTATAAAAGACTCTTTTAAAACAACAAAAAAGATCTATGATGAATTAGTTCCTTTTGGAGCAAAATATTGTTCTATGGGAATGAGTAGTGATTTTGAACTAGCAATTGCAAGTGGATCAAATATGATTAGAGTTGGTTCTTCTTTATTTAAAGAGTAGATTTTCTACTCTTTAAAATCAAATACTTTTTATTTCTTAGCTTCACTTCTTATTTGCGTTATTGTTTTTCCACCTATTGCATAATTATCAGTACTAACTTCTTCAATAATCACAACAGCACTAGAAGCACCACGACCATTAAATATTTTAGCAAAAAGTTCAGTTATACCTTGTGCTAACTCTTCTTTTTGCTCTTTTGTAGCTCCTCCATCTTCATGGGTCATTTTTACATTTATTAATGGCATTTATTCTCCTTTTAATTTAAATATTTTTGTTAATAGTAATAATACAATTCCACCAAAAACTATAAATGCTGTTAAATATAAAGCATAGTCATAAGTTTTAAAGTGTTCGATTAAAGCTACACTATAAAGTGGTGCAGTAACCTGCCCTATTCCATAAGCTGTAGTTAATGCTCCCATTAACATTACAGGATTATTTCCTGCAAGTTTTCCACCAAGATTCATAAATAACGCAACAAGTCCCACAAAAGTTCCACCATATAAAACTCCTGAAAATAGATTTAGATAGACATTATTTGTTAAAGCTGAAATCATAATTCCTATAACTTGCAAAAACATTGCTAAAATAATTATATTTACACTTCCATATTTATGAGCTAACATCATCCAAATAATACAAGAGGGAATTCCAGCAAGTCCAACTAAAGTCCAAGTAAAACTTCCAAATCCCTCAAGTCCTTTTAATGAGTTTATAATATCAGGTAAAAAAGTTCCTTGAACAACCATTCCCACACCCTCACAAAAATACGCCATAATCAAGATAATTACAAAAGGTGAAAATAGAGATTTATCAATATGATGTTTTACACTATTTTGTTTTACCTCTTTATCATATGACAAAATGTACATAGAATAAAATGACAACACAAAAGCAAAAAGTGCTAAAACAACCCAAGCAAACTGCCATGTTCCATTAAAATGAAATACAATTCTAACTATTAGGTCACTTACTAAAATTGAAAAGCCTATTCCTGAAAAATGTATTCCCATAGCTTTTGTTTTATTTTGGATATTAAGTTTATTCATAACAATTGCAGAACCCACAACCAAAGCCATAGCAGCCCCAAATCCTGCAAGAACTCTTGATATTATCCACAGAGTCTCAGAAGTAGTAACTCCAAGTATGAGGGTTGTTAAAACCGCTAAAAACATACCTAATCTAAAAAATTTTACTTTTGTATTTATATCTTTTATAAAAACAGCGAAAATTGAACCTGCTAAATATCCTACATAATTAATAGATGCTAAAACCCCTGCAAAACTAATAGTTAAATAATCTTCTAACATTGGTGGCAATAATGATGTAAAAACAAATCTTGCAACTCCCACACCAATAATTAGTGCAATAATTCCAGCAAGTAAAATAGCTACATTTGAATTTTTGTCTAATAAATTTATCTTTTGCATACTCTCTCCTTAGTATTTATGTATAATATCACTATAAATGATATTAAGTCAAATATTAAATCATGATTGATGATATAAGGAAAGATGATGGATTCAAATTTATTAAAAGTTTTTGTAGAAGTAGCTCGAGAAAAAAGTATCACAAAAGCTGCAACTAAATTGGAATTTGCCCAATCAAATGTAACATCAAGAATAAAACAACTTGAAAAGTCTTTAGGATTTCCTCTATTTCATAGGGTTCCAAAAGGTGTAATTTTAAGCAAAGAGGGAGAAAAACTCTATCCTTATGCCATAGAAATTGTAAAAAAAGTAAAAGAAGCTACCTATGATATGAAAAATATAAATAAGCAAGAACATCTAATTGTTGGCTCAACAGAATCAAATGCATCAACAAGAATTGTGCCTTTTTTACTACAACTTCATAATGATTTTCCAAATACAAGTTTAGAGTTAATCACAAATACTACAAGAGAAATTACAAAAGAACTGCTTGATTATAAAGTTGATGTTGCTTTTGTTAGTGGTGAACCTAAAAATGATGATTTGATAATTTTAAATAAAATTGATGAAAAAATTGTTTTAGTAGAACCGAAAAATGAAAACTGTCCAAATGTTTTTTTATCTTTTAAAAATGGTTGTGCTTACAATGAGTTTGGACAAAACTACTTAAGAGAACTCTCTGATGAAAACTTTAGGAATTTTGAATTTGGTAATTATGAAACTATTTTAGGTTGTGTAAAAGCTGGAATGGGAAAAAGTTTATTGCCTTTAAGTATAATAAAAAAATTAAAATATGAAAAAGATTTAAAGATAATAAATTTACCAGAACAATTGGCAAATATGCCAACTTGTTTGGTTTGTAGAAAAGATAATATTCCAAAAATAGAAACTTATTTAAAAGAGTTTATCTTTTAAATAAAGTTTTTAGTTACAAGCGTTTTTGAATTTTTTTAATTCATCTTCAATACTTGGAACTCTCATAAAATGCTCACCAATTAAAAAAGCATCTGCTCCAATTGAATTTAATCTTTTTATTACTTCAATATCAGAAACACCTGATTCAGCAACAATAATTTTTCCATTTGGAATTAATGGAATTAATTTATCACATAAAGTCATATCCATTTCAAAAGTATCAAGATTTCTATGATTTATTCCAATAATTGTAGCTCCAGATTTTATAGCTTTTGTTAAATCTTCTTTATCATGAATTTCAACTAAAACTTCAAGTCCTAAATGAATTGCATATTCATAAAGTTCTTTTAGCTCTTTTGTACTTAAGGCTTTTGCAATAAGTAAAATAAAATCAGCCCCATAAACTAAAGCTTCAACAATTTGATATTTATCAACAATAAAATCTTTTCTTAAAAGTGGCGTTGGAACAAATCTTCTAATTTGAGTTAAATACTCTAAATTACCTTGAAAATAGTGAGGTTCAGTTAAAACAGAAATCGCATTTGCTCCACTATTACTATAAGCTTGTGCAATTAAAATTGGATCAAAATCTTCTTTGATTATTCCCTTACTAGGACTTGCTTTTTTTACCTCAGCGATAATTCTAATTGGTTCTTCTTTTGTAGAAATTAGAAAAGGTTTTACATCCCTTGGAGCATATGGATTTGAAGATAAAGTTCTTCCTAATAAATCCAATGTTATCTCTTTTTTTCTCTTTTCTAAATCTTCTTTTGTTTTTTCTATAATCTCATCTAAAATCACTTTTTACACTCCTTAATTTTTTCCCAATGTAATTTTATTTCACTATCATCTAATCCGATTTCGTCAACAACTTTTTTCATTTGTTTATTAGCATCTTTACAATTTTTAATTTTATATTCACCCCAAGCTAAGGTATCAAGATAAGCTACATTAGTTGGATCTTTTATTAATGCTTTTTTTACTAAAACTAATCCTCTTTTTACATCTATATCAAAATCAATTAATATATAAGCTAAATAATTTTCATATACATGATTATCTACAGTTTCTAAAACTTTTTCAAATTTAGCTGTAACAGCACTTAAAACTGTTTTTTTATCTTCAGCCATTTCAAATTGAATAATTGCTTGTTGTGCTAAATAATCTAAATTATCTGACTTTTTATATAATTCACCTAATAAATCATAAGCTTTTTGTGGTTGATTTGTGATTCGGTAAAGATTTAATAAAATTTCATCTTGTTCATTATTTTGTTCTAAAAATTCTATAGCTTTACCTACATTATCTTTTGCAATATACTTTATTAATAAAATTTTTGTTTTACTTAACATCAAAGTTTCATTATTTTTTTTGTAATCAAAATACATTTGTTTTAAAAGTAAAATTAATTTATCACTCTTTTTCTCTTTGTCATAAAAAGATAAAAGTTGCATACATAAATTAAAATCATATCCATTAACTTTTATATACTCTTCAATTCTTTTTATTGCTTCATCTTTTTGATTTAAACTAAAATATTGAATATTTGTCAAATTAAGAAAAGTATTTGCTGAATTATTTATATTAAATGCTTTTTCAAAAAATTCATAAGCTTTTAGATAATCTTTTTGTTGCAAATATATTGTTCCAAGAAGTTCAAAATTTACATCATTTGGATATAAATTAACAAGTTTTTGACCATTTAATAATGCATCTTTACTTTCTGATAATTTAAATAATGAAAAAGTATATAATCTTAAAATCATCTCTTCTTGTGGTATATTATCTAAATAATATTTTGCAACTTTTTCTTTTACTGATTTATAATCTTTAATATTTGTAGATATTGCAATATATTTAACAAAATATTCATAGTTATTTGTATTACTAAATAATCTTAAATATAACTCTCTTGCATCATAATATAATCTTTGGTTTTCAGATTCTAAAGCTAATATAATATATTGATTTTCTAAATCAAAACTTTTAGTTTTTACTTCAACAAATTTAATTTTTTCTGTTTTTTTATTTTCTAATTCTAATGTTTTATTACTACAAGCACTAAAAAGTAGTAAAAAAAAACAAAGGATTAAAGATTTTTTATAGCTGGGCACTCTTTGTAAACCTCTTCTTCATTTTCTTTAAAATAGTCCCAAAATGGGAAAGTTCTACATTGATTTGGTCTTACTTCATAAATAGAACATTGTCTTTTATCCAAATCAAAGAAACAACACGCATAATTGTTTGAAGCTAATTGTATCTCTTTTATACTATATTTGTAGGCGATTTTATTTAAATATCTTTTTTTTAAATCTTCACTAGAAATTTTTTTATGCAAAGCCAAGGCTTCAATTTCTTGTGAATTTATCCAAATATAACCACTCTCACCGATACAACAATTACCTTTGCAACTATCACAGCCACTGGGCTCAAAAGCAAAATTAAAGCCATCTTTTTTAACTAAATTACTCAATATCAACCTTTATACTATGTGTAGAGGATTTTTTATATATCCCTTGCACTTCAGAAGTAAATTCATTATTTTTATCAAAAACTATCAATGGTTTTAATATTTTTGTTAATGATTTAGAATTTCTTTTTGCATAAACTAAAACTAAAGTTGCTTCTTTTGACTCTTTTGGATGGACAAACTGCAAAGCTTCTAAGTTAAATTTATATTTATTTAACAATAATAATATCTCATTTATCTGTTTTACATCATAACAAAAAAAGAATTTTCCCTCACTATTTAAAATACTTGCTGTTTTTTTAATGAATATTTCAAGCGGTAAAGAGTCATTATATCTTGCAATTTTTAAACTTTTATTATCACTTTTTATCACATCACAATGGTAAAAAGGTGGATTTGAGATACAAATATCAAACCTCTTACCAAATTCAATATGTTCATAAGAACCTTCATATAAATTAGAATCTATTTTATTAGTGAAAGAATTTTTTGTTGTGAAAAATTGAAACATTTTTTGTATTTCACACTGATTAAGTTTTAATTTATCAAAATCTTTTGCAACTAATAAACCTAAGATTCCACTTCCACTTCCAATATCTAACAACTCACCTTTTATATTTTTGTATTTTTTAAAATTTTCAACGATAAAACTATATAAAAAATGTGTATCACTATTATAACAATAGCCATTTCTAGGCTGATATAAAACCAAAAATCTTCCTTTTTAAATTTAATATTATTATATCTAAGTTAAATAAATATGAGTTTTAATTTAATTATCAATTATAATTTTTCATATTAAACTAAATAAATATAACTAGCATACTTATTGTTTAAAATTCTGTTTATATTTTATATTATTTTCTTGTTGCAAAATGTAACAAGAGTAAAATTCAACACAGAAATTACGCGGATTAATCAATCTTTAGAACTATTATAAGCTATTATTTGACGATAATATATTGAGTTTATTTCAAATATTGATATTAAAATAATTTAAGGAGAAATTATGTCTAATATGGAAGCTCCTGCAAATACTCCGGTTTGGGTTAACGAAGCTAGATGTAAAGCATGTGATAAGTGTGTTTCAGTTTGTCCAGCTGGCGTACTTGCTATGAGACAAGAAGTTCATTCTACTTTAGGTTCAATGATTAAAGTTGTTCACCCAGAATCATGTATTGGTTGTACTGATTGCGAATTATCATGTCCTGATTTTGCAATTTATGTTGCTGATAAAAAAGAATTCAAATTTGCGAAACTTACAGATGAAGCAAAAGATAGAAGAGAAGCGGTTATAAAAAATAATTATAGAGAACTAGAGGCGTAAGGAGAATTAATGGCAAGAGAAATAATTTCAACAGGTAATGAGCTAGCGGCTAAAGCTGCAATTGATGCTGATGTTGAGTTTTTTGGTGGATACCCTATTACTCCTTCAAGTGAAATAATGCATGTACTTTCTTCTGCATTACCAGCTAGAGGGCATGCATGTATTCAAATGGAAGATGAAATTGCAGGAATTTGTACAGCTATTGGTGCTGCAATGTCTGGAAAAAGATCAATGACTGCAACATCAGGACCTGGTATTTCTTTAAAAGCAGAAAACTTAGGTGTTGGATATATTTCTGAAGTTCCTTTAGTAGTTGTAAATGTAATGAGAGGTGGTCCTTCAACTGGTCTACCAACAAGAGTTGCTCAAGGTGATTTATTACAAGCTAAAAACCCTACTCATGGAGATGTTAAATCTATTACTTTAGTACCTGGGAACTTAAGAGAATGTTATACAGAAATTGTAAGAGCATTTAACTTAGCTGATAGATTTATGCAACCTGTATTCGTTTTATTAGATGAAACAATTGGTCATATGAGTGGAAGAGCAAGTATTCCTGACTTAGAAGAAGTTCAAGCACAAAAAATCTCTAGAAAAAAATTTACTGGAGATAAAAAAGATTATAAACCTTATGGTGTTGGTGCTGATGAGCCTGCTGTATTAAATCCAATGTTTGAAGGTTATAGATACCACTTTACAGGTCTACACCATGGACCAACAGGTCACCCAACTGAAGATGCTGATATGTGTGATGCTTTAATGAAAAGATTATTCAATAAAGTTGATGCTCACTTAGATGAGTTAGAATTAAATGAAGAGTATATGTTAGAAGATGCTGATATTATGATTATCGCTTACGGTTCTGTTTCATTAGGTGTAACAGAAGCTATCAATAGAATGAGAGCAGAAGGTATCAAAGTTGGAATGTTTAGACCATTAACAATTTGGCCAAGCCCTGCAAAAAGAATTAAAGAATTAATGACTAAATTTGACAAAGTATTAGTAACTGAGTTAAATATGGGACAATTTGCAGATGAAGTACAAAGAGCATCTGGAAGATCAGATTTTGATACATTATTCAAAGTAAATGGTAGACCATTATCTCCTCTAGAAATTATTGAAAAAGTGAAAGGAATGTAATCATGGCATTTAATTATGATGAATATTTAAGAACAGACAAAATGCCAACACTATGGTGTTGGGGATGTGGTGATGGAGTTATTTTAAAATCTGTAATTAGAGCCATTGAAAAAATTGGTTGGAATATGGATGATGTTTGTGTTGTTTCAGGTATTGGATGTTCAGGAAGATTTTCTTCTTATATCAACTGTAATACTGTTCACACAACTCATGGAAGAACTTTAGCATATGCAACAGGAATTAAATTAGCTAACCCAGATAAAAAAGTTATCGTTGTTGGTGGAGATGGTGATGGTCTTGCAATTGGTGGAAATCATACAATTCATGCATCAAGAAGAAACATTGACTTAAATTATATTATTATCAATAACTTCATCTATGGATTAACTAACTCTCAGACAAGTCCAACAACTCCTCAAGGTATGTGGACTGTTACAATGAGTAGAGGAAATATTGACCCTACTTTTGATGCTTGTAAATTAGTTGAAGCAGCAGGTGCATCATTTGTTGCAAGAGAAACTATGCTTGATCCTAAAAAACTTGAAAGAGTTTTAGTTAAAGGTTTTGAACATAAAGGATTCTCATTTATTGAAGTATTCTCTAACTGTCATGTTAACTTAGGAAGAAAAAATAAAATGGCAACTGCTATGGCAAATTTAGAATGGATTGATTCTATTTCTATGGCTAAAACAAAATTTGATAAATTAGAGCCTGAAGAACAAAAAGGTATTTTCCCTACAGGTATCTTAAAACATGATACTGAAGCAATGGAATATTGTGAAGCTTATGAAAAAGTAAAAGAAGCTCATAAAAATAAAACTATGGTTCAATTATAAGGAGATACACATGGCAACAAATAAAACATTAATGAGATTTACAGGTGTTGGTGGACAAGGTGTACTTCTTGCAGGATCAATTTTCGCAGCTGCAAAAATTAATGATGGTGGATATGGTTTAAAAACAGCTACTTATACATCTCAAGTAAGAGGTGGACCAACTGTTGTTGATATTACTTTACAAGATGATGAAATTTTATATCCATATGCAAATGATGGTGAAATTGATTTCATGTTATCAGTTGCTCAAATTTCTTATAACCAATTTAAAAGTGGTGTAAAAGAAGGTGGAGTTATTGTAGTTGAGCCAAATCTTGTTACTCCAACTGAAGAAGATAGAAAAAAATGGAAAATCTATGAGATTCCAATTATTACAATTGCAAAAGAAGAAGTAGGAAATGTTATTACTCAATCAGTTTTAGCATTAGCAATGGCTAACTACTTTACAGGTGAAACTGTATCAAATGATGTATTAAGAAAAACAATGCTTTCAAAAGTACCTGAAAAAGTACATGAAATAAATAATAAAGCATTTGATTTAGGTCTTAAATACGCTAAAGAAGCTGCAGAAGCAACTGCATAAAACAAAAAGCCTTAGGGCTTTTGTTTTATAACTTTATTACTCTTTTACATACTTTCTATAATCTTCTATTTTTTCTTTTAATCTACTAGCTAAATAAATATTTGAATTTCCTAAACAAGATAAAATCAAACTTGCCTCTTTTTGATAATTTTTTATTTTTTCATTATCCCAATGTTCTGGTGGAACTTGTAAATTTGTAATTCTATCAGCTAGTTTAACCATTTGAACTTCATAAGGTTGAGTGAGTAATCGCTCAATGCTATCTTTCATTTGTGCTTGTTTTGAATTTAATGTTGTATCTTTTGTTAAAGCTTCAACACCATTTGCAACATCTTCTCCGAATTTCATATACAATTCATCATAAGTAATATTTGTATCTTCAATTACATCATGTAATAAAGCGCAAGAGATTGCTAAATTAGCCTTTATTTCATCTAAAGATGACTTTTCACAAGCATTTATTACTTCCATCGCTACACATGTTATATGGACAAGATAAGGTAAGCCTTTTGGCGTTTTTTGATCACCATGAGCAAAAGCTGCAAAGTTAAGAACTTCAATATAATTTTCTTGTGAAAACATCTTATTTATTCTCTTTTTTATTTTGATTATTTATTACATTATCACTTTTTGAAAAGGTGATTAACTCTTCTACAGTTTTTACTTTTTTATCAAGATTTGATAAACTTTTTTCAAAAACGACAGTTGTTGTCAGAGCATCATAATATGCTCTATGATGATTATCAATCTCTATACTTAGTAACTCTTTTAAGAAACTCAAACCATATTTTTCTGATTCAATTGTTCTTTTTGCTAAATCAATAGAACAAATCTTTCTATTTAAAAGTTTTCCTAAATTAAATTTTTCAAATGAATCAGAAACAAATGTGTAATCAAACTTTATATCATGTGCGATAAAAACATCATCTTCTAAAAAAATCTTAAATTCTTGCAGTACTTTTTCAAGTCTTGGTGCTGATTCTAACATTTTAGGATTTATTTTTGTAACTTCTTGAACATAAGGTGGAATCTCTTTTGCAAAAACCAAAGATTCGAATTTATCAATAATTTCACCATTTTTATATTTAACGGCTCCCAGTTCAATAATTTGATGACCTTTTTTTACACTTCCACCATTTGTTTCTATATCAACAATACAAAAAGTTTGTTCATTAATTACTGTTCTTGAAGTCTTTAGAAAAACAAAATCTCCATCAAACTCTAATGGTAATCCATTTGATAAAAGTAATTCAAATTCAAGCTCAGGAGTTTCATAAAAAGAATCAGTTGCAATTTTTAATAGTTCTAAAAACTCTGTATATAAAATTGGCTCTTTTAATAATCTATTTAAAATATTTTGTAATTTAAATTGTGGTTTAGGAATTATCCTTTTATTTGATTTCATTTGCCTCTTTTACAAAATCTATCATTTTCTGTTTTGATTTTTTACCCTTTGATTCTTCAACTCCACTACTCACATCAACTCCATAAAAATCAAAACCATTTAACTCTTTTAAATTATTTGCACTTAAACCACCAGCTAAAATAAACTTCGAACAATCAATATTTTCAAACCATTCAAGCGCAACTCTTTTACCCTCACCACCAAAACCTTCAACAAAAGCATCAATTAAATAGTAATCTTTACTTAAATTTTTTAAATCTTTTTGTGATTCTACTCTTATTACTTTAATATATTTAGCTTCTAATAATTCATAATTTAATATATCATTATCATCAATTATTTGAGCTAGTTGCATTTTTGCTTCTTTGCAAACTTCATTTATAAAAGTTTCATTTTCATTAACAAAAAGCCCTACTGTTTGGATAAAAGGAGGTATTTTTTCAACAATTTCTTTTGCATTTACGGGAGTTATATATCGTGGAGAATTTGTATAAAAAACAAAACCTAAGGCATTTGCTCCTGCATTTATAGCATCAAGGGCATCTTGTAGATTAGTTATTCCACAAATTTTTACTCTCATTTTTAAACCTGCAGGCTTTTTATGGCTTTTGAATAATCACTATTACCAAATACATAAGATCCAGCAACAACAACATCAACACCAGCTTCTTTTAATAAGTGAATATTTTTATCATTAACTCCACCGTCCACTTCAATTAGACAATTGGGATTTTTTTTATTTATTAACTCTTTTAGCTTTTTAGCTTTTTCAATTACACTTGAAATGAATTTTTGTCCACCAAATCCTGGATTTACTGACATTAATAAAACCATATCTAAATCTTCAAGTAAATATTCTATAGCTTCTGGTGGAGTATGAGGATTTAAAACAATAGCTGGTTTTATTCCATAATCTCTAATTTTTTGAATAAGTCTATGTGGATGTTTTTCACTTTCAATATGAAATGAAATATAAAGAGGTTTACAAGGTGCAAAAAGTTCTACGAAAAATGTATTATCTTCAACCATTAAATGTATATCAAGAGGTTTTGTTGCAACTTTTGCAACTGGATTTACAACAACAGGTCCAATTGTCATATTTGGAACAAAATGTCCATCCATTACATCTACATGGATTAAATCACATCCACCATCACAAATTGCTTTTATTTCATTAGACAAATTTCCAAAATCTGCTGATAATATAGAAGGTGCTACGAGCATCTTTTTCTAACCTTTTTTTCTAAATTTTGCCCGATTATATCATTTAAACTCTTTATGTAAAGTATAAAAATAAACATATAATATTTTTTGATGTAGAATGTAGCAAAAAATAAATTGGCAAATAATGAAAAGATTTTTACCCTTACTTTTATGTACTTTATGTTTTGCAGAAGATGTAGATAAGCTTTATAAAGAAGCACAAGACTTAGAAAATCAAGGAAATTATAAAGAAGCAATGCTTTTATATAAAAAAGCTGCGAATATTAATGTTTCGAAAGAAGATAAATATTTATTTGATTTATCAAAAAATGATAATCAAAAAGGTGAATCTTTTACAAATATGAAAAAAGCTTTCTATCAAAAACAAATTGATAAAGTTAATGATAAAGAAACTGATGAAAATTTAAAACAAATAATTACAGGTGATTTTGATTTATATCCTTATAAAAAAAATTATCTATTACCTGCAACTTATGATTTTAATAAATCAGATGATAGAAAAGCTTTTGAAACTTCTTTTCAAATAAGTATTGAGAAACCTATTTCATATGACTTTTTTGGATTAAATGAAACAATAAGTGCTGCATATACTCAAAGATCATTTTGGCAAACAACAGCTGATTCATCTCCATTTAGAGAAACAAACTATGAACCTGAAATATTTGTGCAATTCCCTTATGAAGAAGAAAGTACATTAAAAGGTTATAAAATTGCATTAAATCATCTTTCAAATGGGAAAAACGATGAACAATCAAGATCATGGAATAGAATATATCTTGAGAGTTATTTTCAGCTATCAAGTTTGTTTATAATTCCAAAAATTTGGTATAGAATTCCAGAAAATGAAAGTGAAGATGATAATCCTAATATTGAAGATTATTATGGAAATGGAGAATTGACTTTTTTATATGCTTATAAAAAACATACTTTTGAATTAGCATTAAGAGATAATTTAAAATTCAATAGTAATAATAAAGGCTCAGCTGAATTAAACTGGACTTTCCCTTTACCTGAGTTTTTATCTACAAATAATGCTTATGGATTATTCCAAATATTTTCAGGTTATGGAAATAGTTTAATTGATTATGATAGAGAAGTTCAAAAAGTAGGTTTAGGAATTGCTTTTTCAAGATAAGACTAGAATTATTTAGTCTTTATATTTTGTATATAATAAAAAATTGCCTCTATCTCTTCTTCAACCAAGAAGTATGTAGGCATTACATTTGCATAATAAATTAATTTTTCACAAACTTGGTCTTTATCAAATTTAAAATTTGGATTCTTTTTAGAATTTACCTTTGTTGAAAAAGTTTGATAATCAATATTTTTTATATCTGGTACGACTAAAGTACAATTATAAATTTTTTTATCAGAAACTTGATGTTTAAAATCAACCATCTTTTTTCCTCTTGCATCATTTCCATGACAGCTATTGCACCCTATTCCCCTAGGATTATTATATAACATTTTTCCATATTCATATTTTGTGATAAAAGAATTATTAATATCCATTAGATCTTCTTGCTTTTTAACAGGTTCTGTTATTTGCTCTTGTTTATTTTCTAATTGATATTGAGCAGGTTCATTTGCATATGAAATAAAATTTAATACTAATAAAAATACAACTAAATATCTCATTTAATTCCTAATTTCTCTTTATTTTTTAAAAACCAATAAAAACCGAACATCAAACCAGGTGTTTTTGCCTTTGATTCATCAAAAATAAATTCATCACTCTTTTCTATTGGCAAATACATAACTTCAATCTCTTCATCGTTTATACCACCACCTTCATGTATTTTCATAGAATCATCAATCTTAGCAAAAAAAAGATATTGACAAGCTCCACTTATTCCAACACTTGTATAAAATGATGTGATTTTTATAATATCATTTAAATCTACTTTGTAACCACACTCTTCATCAATTTCTTCTTTTACTATCTCTTCTAATGATTTATTTTTATCCACTAATCCAGCACATAATTCGTAAGTAAAAGTTTTAGAACCATCATTCAAAAAAACTGGTGCACGAAATTGTTTTACAAGTAAAAAAGCATTTTTTTGAATATGATATAAAACAACAGCTACGCTATTATGACTTTTTACAGCTTCCCAAGTTTTATTTCTACCATTTTGCTTATAAGTTAATTTAATTGGATGAATAAATTTTGTATTTGTTAATTCACTAATCTCTAAATTTTCAATTTCATTTATCATTTTTAGTCTTTTTAATTTTTTCGTATTCTAACAAAAATTTTATTCAATTTACTTTTTATTTACTATTGAAGAAAAGTCCACTTCAAATATAGTCTCTTTTTTTAGTTCAGACTTTAAATTAAGATGCAAATTATATTCAGTACAAATTCTTTTTACAATATCTAAACCTATACCAAAGCCACCTTCGTTATTATTTCCTCTTTTATATCTTTTGAAAATCTCTTTTTGTTCTTCGAGACTAATTCCTCTTCCAAAATCTTTTACAGATAAAATATAATTTTCTAAAACAACCTCTATATTTGAATCTTTGTAACTATATTTAATTGCATTTGAAATAATATTATTTACAAGTTTTTGAGTTTTTGTTTTATCCATTTTTATAAAACAACTAGATAATTTAGAATCAATTTTTATATTTTTTGTAATAGAAATATCGTTGAAATAATCTACACTTTCACTAACTAAATCTTTTAAATCAAACTCTTCAAAAACATCTTCATTTATTTCATTAAAAGCTGAAAAATGAATATCATTATATATTTGAGAAATTTGTTTACTACTACTTAATATATATTTCATCATTTTCTCAGGATTTTTCCCACTTTTTAACATAGAAACAGAAGTCATTAAAACAGCAATTGGAGTATTTAATTCATGGGCTGAATCTTTTATAAATTTATCCATAGATTCAACTCTTTTTCTTGCTGGATTTAATAAAATTTTTGATAATAAATAACCAATACAAGCTATAAATATTGAACTAATTACTAATTTAATAAGAAGTAATATTTTAATATCATTTTTATCTCTTTGAAGCTGGCAACTCTCCATAACTATATATTTTATTGGAATATTATCTTCATTAATTGTGGTTATAAAATAGTTATAAGAACTATTTTCATAAACATCTTTTGAATAATTTATTTTAAATTTATCATCTAAATATGAAAAAATAAGATTTTTGTCTTTATCTAAAAGAGCATATCTTATATTTTCTTTTGGGAATTTTTCAGGAGTAAAATCTTTATTTTTCATATACTTATCTAAAATTTCAGCTTTTATTTGCATAGAAGCATTTTTAAGTTCCATATTGCAAGTTTCTTGAGCCATTTTTAGCTCATTTCCATAATAAATATATAAAATTACACTAACTAAAAATAGTGTTGATGTTACATAAATAAATAAAAATTTTCTAAGTGCATTTTTTTCATCATTATTCAAATCTGTATCCTATAGCTCTTATTGTAGTAATTTTTTCTTTTCCAACTATTTCTCTAAGATTTTTTATATAAACTCTAATAGTAGCATCTGTTGGCATTTCATCATATGCCCAAATATTTTGTAAAAGTTCATCACTTGAAATAACTCTATTTTTATGTGTACAAAAATATTTTAAAATATCTCTTTCTTTTTGTGCAATATTAATTATTTTATCATCTTTAAAAACTTGACATGTTTTTGGTTCAAAGAAAATATTTTCATCAATCTTAATTTTATCATCTTGGTTAATAAAAAACTGTCGACAAAGTCTTAATATTCTTTGATCTAATTCTTCTAAATCAAAAGGTTTTTTAATATAATCATCAACACCATTTTCAAAAGATTCTTTTAGATGTTTTGTATCTTGATAAGCTGTTAAAATAATTGCAGGAGTATTATTTTTATACTCTTTCCTAATAGTTTTTAAAACTTCAATTCCACTAATTTGTGGTGTATTAATATCAAGTAAAGCAATATCAAACTTTTGATCTATTAAGGTTTCTAAGGCATCTTGTCCATTTGTGCATAAAGTTACATCAAAACCCTTGTCTTCTAAATGCTCATTTAATAAATCACTTAAAGCAACATCATCTTCTAATAATAAAACTCTCATATAAAATCCTAATGTATAATTTTCATTATATTCAAATTTTGTTTACTTCCTGTGTACATTAATTATTTTATTAATTTAAAAAATTTTAGAATTTTTCCTTGCAAAACTACATATGTTAAAGAAGCAATAAAAGCTACAATTGTTCCATAAAGTATTCCAATTTGACCATAAGTTAAATATACAACTAAAGAATAAATTACCACTGAACTTAATCCAAAAGGAGTATTTTTTATTATTGTTCTTGCTTGTAAGTTACTATGTCTGAAATGAATAATTAAAAGTAATGGCAACAAAATAGTTGGAAATGAAGAAAAAATTCCTGCAATATTTGAAGGAACATATTTTGGTAAACTTGAAATTATTAAAAAAATAGTTATTGTTAAAAGTGACCTAAAAAATATATCTGAAAGTGAAGTTTTTATTTTTTTATCAATTGCAAAGTTCTCTTTTTTTGCAAAATAAATTGATGCAATAATCATTAATGTTATAACAATTAAAGGCGTTAAAATAACATGAGGAGGAACATAAGCTAAAATAAATGCAATTATTAAATAAGAGATAAAAGAGATAAAAAGGCTTAAAAATATTTCAAATTTTCCCTTATAAAAAGTACTAATATAATATCCAATTGAAAATGCAAGTGCAGCAAAAAGACCATGAATATTGTACAAAGCTACCTTTGTAACATAATCAACTCCATTTTCTAAAGCAAAAAATATAAGTGTAATTGAACTTCCAATAGGAAGACCAGAAAGAACGCCAGAAATTTTTGGGCTAACTTTTTCAGCTATAAAGCTAAGTGATAAAACAAGAAATACAACTGTGATTGCTTTTATTATAATAAGTTCTATAATTCATCCTTTAATTAAAAGATGAATTATATATTAATAATTTGTAAATTATCTAAAAATTACAATCTTTTTGACTTGAAAATGGAAATGGAATTTTTAGAATTATTGAAATAGAATAAATAAGATCTATTTCCCAATTTTCAATAATATTATCATTAGATAAGCAGATAATAGAAGCATTTAATATCTTTTTTCTTAATTCAAAAGAACAAAAACTCAAATCTTTGATAGCTTGTTTTAGCAACCTATTAGATATTTCATCTTTTTTAATTAATTCTAAAGAGCTTATATTCTCATATTTGATTGCTGAATTAAAACTATCAATTGCTTTGATATCTGATCTGTCTTGCGTGTAAGCTAATACAGATAAAAATATTTCGAAAGAGTATTTAATATCTTCATAATAAAAAAACTTTTCACTTTCATTTTCACGCAAATTAAAATGAAAATCTAGCTGTCTTAATATAATTATTTCAATATTTAATTCATACACTTCTGCAATTGAATCTAAATAAATTATATTATTTAATAAGGTTCTAAAACTTCTATATTCATTAATACTCATATCTTGTAAAATCAATAAAGATTGTTGCATTATCAAAAGATTAAATTCATTTTTATATAAGTTAATAGTTTCATAGTTTTTAATTACAATATCTTTTATTTCATCTATTTCTATTAGTTCAAGTTGTTTATTTCTATGTAAAATATCACTACTTAATAAAAGTGTAATAATCAAGGCTTTTGTACTTTTTATATCTTCAAAAAAGAGATTTAACTCTTTTGGTAAAATTTCTCTACCTAAACTCATTTTTTTTGCATAATCTTCAATTGCATTAAAATTATCAAGAATAACAATTCCAGTTATAGAATTTATTAAAATATCTTTTTTAGATTTTTTCTCTTTATTTTTGTGATTTACTTCACTAGAAGATTCAAAATTCTCATCTTTTATTATTAAAGGATCATAAATTCCATCATTAGATAATCTTTCAATTCTATTTAAAACATCAGGATAAAGATTAAAAGCTTTTGAAAATAAATCATTATTTGTTTGAATAAAATATGAGTGTTCAAATAACTCAGAAAAATTATTATATGATTGATAATGATTTGATTTTTTTAATAATCTAATAAAAGATATTGGGTTCCTAGTATATTCAATTGTAATTGAATCATTTAAGTAAATTCTCTCTTTTAAAATTAAGAACTTAATAAACATACCTACTACATATCCAACACAGCCAAAAATCAAAAAGAAAATAGCAATAATAAACATAAATATCCAAAGAATAATATGAATTAAAGAGATTTCTTCATTTTGTCTTGCATCACCTAAAGAATATGCTATTCCATGAAATAAAGACTTTCCAATTAAAAATATTTGCAAAAAAGAATATGTTAAAGCAACCAACTTCATATTTAATTGCATATTTCCTGTGAATACTTTAGCAAATTCAAAAGCAATCATAGATTGAAGTTCATCCCTTGATAAAACTTCCAAAGAAGTACTTGTAATTAAAATAGAAGCATCAGAAATATCATTTCCAATAACAAATGAGTTAACACCAAAATCTTCAATAGTATAAACTTTTAAAATAGGAATACCAGAAGCTATTGACATTTCAGAGACAATATTTAATAAAATTTTTTCATTACTTGTACAATTATTTAATTTGACTAACTTTGCATCAAAATAGTGTAATGAGAGTTTAGAAATATCACTAAATTCTCTTAATTTAAAAAAAGTACTTATTAAGATAATAAAAACAAGTGGTATAGTAATAAATAAAAATGTTTTTAAATGCCAATATTTGTAAAAATTAATTATTGAGTCATTATTAAAATAAGAGTAAAAAGAAAAAACAATAATATTTGAAAGTGCAACTAAAAAAATTATTGAAAAAATAAATAAAAAGATTAATAAATAACTTTTTCTTCGTGCAATTACTTGCTGTTCAAAAAAATCCATCTTTTAAAATGAAACTTTTACAGATTTTCTTATTTCATTTGTATCTTCAAATTGTAATAAATTTGCATCTATACTATGTCCAAAGATATTTGAAAATATATTATTAGGAAAAGATTGTCTAAAAATGTTATATCTCATAACACTATCGTTATAAGCTTGTCTTGCAAAAGCAATTTTATTTTCAGTTGAAGATAACTCTTCTTGTAGATTTTTTATAATAGAATCTGCTTTTAACTCTGGATAATCTTCCATAACAAAAGATAAACCACTTAAAGCACTTACAAAACCATTCTCTTTTTCAACTAAATTTTTTATATTTTGTGAGTTGAAATTCTTTTGAACTTCTGCCAAAGAATTTTTAGCAATATTTCTAGCTTCTATTACTTTAGTTAAAGTTTCTTCTTCATGTTGCATATATTTTTTTGCAGTTTCAACTAAATTAGGAATTAAGTCATATCTTCTTTTTAATTGTATATCTATTTGTGAAAAGAAGTTTTTTTGTTTTGCATTTAAAGAAACAAGATTATTGTAGATATAAATTACGTATAATAGAAGTAGTGGAATTAAAATCCAAAGAATTGTTGATGTATCCATTATAAACCTTTAAAATAATTATTTGAACATAATATTATATTCTAAATAATTATTTTCTTAATTCAAAGGTTAAAATTCCATTTATCTAAAATTATCAAATACTAAAGGAGCTTTAAAATCAAGTGATTTTAAATGTTTCATGATAGTTTGTAAATCATCGATATTTTTTCCAGTTACTCTAATCTCATCACCTTGATTAACAGCACTTACTTTTAATTTTAGATTTTTTATTTCTGTTTGAATTCTTTTTGCTTCATCTTTTTCAATACTATCAATAATTTTGTATGAATATTTTCTATTTCCACCACTTGAATCCTCTTTTTTTAACTCTTCAAGTGAGTTTATTGATATTCCTCTTTTATTCATTTTAGAAATTAAAATATCTCTCATTGCATCAATTTTATTATCACTTGAAGAGATTAATGTTAAAGTTTTAGCTCCTACATTTAAGTCTAACTCTTTTGAAATACCTTTAAAATCATATCTAGTATCAATCTCTTTTTGTGATTGAATAACTGCATTTTTCATCTCTTGCATATCTAATTTTGCAGAGATGTCAAATTGATGTTCTTTTACTGCCATTGCTTTATCCTTTTAAAATTAATTATTTTATTGATTTCTTAGATTTTAACATTTTTTTATAAAGCTTTTGGTAAAACAAGATTTAAAATAATCCCAACAATTGCACCAAGTCCAATACCAGCAAAAGGAACACCACCAAAATTAAATGTCATACCACCAATAGAAAATACTAAAATCATAGAAACAATAGCCATATTTCTAGGACAAGAAAAATCAATATTTGCTCTTGATAAAGTACTAATTCCTAATGTCGCAATAATTCCAAAAAGTAACAACATAATTCCACCCATAACTGGTACTGGAATAGTTGCAAGAATAGCTCCTAATTTTCCAACAAATGCTAATAAAATAGCACAAATTGCAGCCCAAGTCATAATAGCTGGATTATAAGCTTTTGTAACAGTAACTGCACCTGTAACTTCTGAATATGTAGTATTGGGAGGTCCTCCAAAAAGACAAGCTACAGAAGTTGCTAAACCATCACCTAAAAGTGTATTTTTCAAACCTGGTTTTTTTAAATAATCTTGTTTTGTTACATTTGAAATTGCTAAAATATCTCCAATATGTTCAATTGCAGGAGCAATAGCAATTGGTAAAATATAAACAATAGCTTGCCAATTAAATTCAGGTGTAACAAAATTTGGCATTGCAAACCATGAAGCTTTTTCAATACCTGAAAAATCAACTAATCCAAAATATAAAGATACAATATATCCACCACTAATACCTAATAAAATTGGTATTAATTTAAATATACCTTTTCCAAGAAGCGAAACTAAAATAGTAATAAACAAAGCAACCATAGAAATAATAATTGCTTGATCAAATGGTATTAAAACAACTGAACCATCACCTGTTTTTCCTATTGCCATATTAACTGCAACTGGAGATAAAATAAGTCCAATAGAGATGATTACAGGTCCCACTACAACTGAAGGAAGAAGTTTATGTAAAAAATTATCACCTTTTAGTCTAATTAAAAAACTAAGAACTACATATAAAAATCCTGCAGCAACAAGCCCTGACATAGTTGCAGGAATTCCCCAAGTAGCAACTCCATAAGAAATAGGAGCAATAAATGCAAATGAAGATGCAAGAAAAATAGGTGGAACACAAGATCTATTTACAAATTGGAAAACTAAAGTACCAATTCCTGCTGTAAACAAAGCTACATTTGGATCAAGTCCTGTTAATATTGGCACTAAAACAAGTGCACCAAAGGCTACAAATAAAAATTGTAGTCCTAAAATTGAATCTTTTAATCTAAAATTATAATCCGTGGGTTTCATAATTACCTCTAATTTTTTTATTGATGAATATTATCAAAATAATCCGTTAATTAAATTTAATTTATATATAATTTATAAGCAATTTTTGAGTAATATAAAGTTTTTAAAGGATTACTTATGTATAGAGAAAGTACAAATGTTGTTGCAAAACATCTTGTTAATAGATTAAGAGATGTAAGAACAACATCAAATGAGTTTAGATTAACTATTGAAGAGATTTCAAGAATCATAGCCTTAGAAGCTTTAAATAATTTTGAAACTGTTTCACAAAATATAAACACTTGGCAAGGTCCACTTGATGTTCAAATGATTGAAGTTCAAAAATTAGTATTAGTACCAATTTTAAGAGCTGGTGAACCAATGTTAACAGGTATTTTAAAAACTTTACCATATGCAAGAAGTGGATTTTTAGCTATGAAAAGAGATGAAGAAACTTCTCAGAGTAAATTATTTTATGAAAATATCCCAAACTTAGAAGACAAAACTGTTTTATTATTAGACCCAATGGTAGCAACGGGTGGTTCTTTAATTGATGGAATTGATTATTTGAAATCTAAAAATCCTAAAAGAATTATTTGCCTAAATGTTTTAGGTTCACCTTTTGGTGTTCAAAAAGTTCAAGAGGCACATCCAGATGTAGATATTTATATTGCACAAATTGATGAAAGATTAGATGAAAATAATTATATTAGACCAGGTCTTGGTGATGCTGGAGATAGAGCATTTAATACTCACTAAAAAAGATTAGTTTAAAACTAATCTTTTAAAATTCAAATACATTATTATACTTATATTCAAATCCTAATTTTTCTATTTTTGAACCATCAATTACTCTATTTAAAAAAGATTCATTATCAAGAAAAATTGGTAATTCAAAATCATATTTTTTTGAATTAAAAGTATAAATCTCTTTTTTTGTGGGATGTTCTTTTGAACAAAGATTAAATATCCCATTTACATTTTTTTCTATAACAAATTTTGTAGCATTAATAACATCATTTCTGTGAACAAAATTTATGACACTTTGTGGGAATTCAACAACTTTATTTGCAGATCTCTTACCAAAATACCTACTTCCTCCTACAAGTCCTGAAACTCTAAAAATTACATCACTGTTATTTCGAGCTTCTTTTTCAGCTTCAAATACAATTTTTGAACTTGAATCATTTATTAAATAATTTTCATCAAAATTACCTTCAATATTTGGATAAATCGAAGTTGAACTAATAAATATAATTTTATCAATATTTTTAATATTTTCATGCTTGTAAATTTTATTTAAAAAACCTAAATAATCATCAAATTTTGAAGGAGGATAATTTATAAAAAGGTAATCAGTATCTAATAATTCCTCTAAAAAATTTAAATTATTTTCATTTAAAATGTATGAAGATAATCCCTCTTTTTCATATATTTTAATTTTTTCTTCATTTCGAGATGAAACTTTTATAAGATAATCCTTTTTCAAAACTTTTGCAAGTTCAAAACCTAACCACCCAGTTCCTAAAATTGTAAATCTTTTCATTTATATTCTTTTTTTAATAAATAGATTTCTTCCCTTAAGCTTTTCATCTCACTTAATAAAATATCTAATTTTTTACTATCTTCATGAATTTCTTCTTTCATATCAGCCTCTTGAAGTTTTTGCATTTCACCAATAATAACTGCAACAAAAAGATTAAAAAATACAAAGGCTGCAATAATAATAAATGAAACAAAATATATCCAAGCCCAAGGATAAACCTCCATAGCTTCATACATTACATCTGTCCAATCTTCAAATGTTAAAATTCTAAATAGTGTTAACATTGAAATTAAAAAATCTTTCCAAAGTCCAGATGCTAAATCAACAAAAAAGAAATTCCCAACAATTGCATAGATATAAAAAATTATAAACATCAATATAACAATATCAATAATTGCTGGAATTGCTTTTATAAGCATATCAATAATTGCTTTTAATTCAGGTCGTGCTGTAAATAATCTTAAAACTCTAAATACCCTCATAAGTCTTGCAATTGCTGCATAACTTGATGATTCAAGTGGTAAAAGTGTTATAAAAACGATTATAAAATCAAAAATATTCCAACCTGATTTAAAAAAATTCAGAAACTTTTTTTCAGCAACCATTTTAATTGCTAATTCAAAAACAAAATAAATTGTTACAAAATAATCTGCAAATCTTAAAAACAAATCATAATTTGTATCAACATCTTCTAAAGTTTTAAACCCTAAAATAGAAGCGTAGGCAATAATAATAATTGTAGTTAAATTAGAAAACCATCGAGAATCTCTAATATATTCAATTTTTTCCATTGCAGTCATAAATTTAATCCTTTAATATCCCATAAGTTAATAAAAGCCAAGCAACAATAAGCATAGTTCCACCAATTGGAGTAATTGCCCCTAAAATTGGCATTGATAAGATAGCTAAAAAATATAATGAAAAAGAGAATATACACATACCTATAATTATAAGCCATAAAGATATATATATTTTTTTTGATTCTGCTTTTAAAGCATATATAAAAGAAGCAGTAAAAAGTCCTAAAGTATTATAAAAATGGTATTGAACACCCGTATTATAAATTTTTAGCATATATTCATCAAGAACAGTTTTTAAAGCATGGGCACCAAAAGCACCAAAAGCAATACCTAAAGCCATCATAAAAGAAGCTATTGCAAGAAAAGTTTTATTTTTATTATTTAATAACATATATTTCCCCAATTTAAATTTGGGAAAGTATATCTAATTAAGCTTTATTTTTTTGATTTTTCTTTAAGAGATTTTTTTTTAGAAAATCCAGCACCTTTTTTCTCTTTTTTTTCTAAATTCAAGTCACTAATTAGTTTCTTGAAATCCATTCCCTTTTGATTCATAGTAGCAAAACAAGCAGCAATTGAAGCAATTGTATTTGGTACTTCTTTTTTCTTTTTATAAGCTTGAATATTTTTTTCACTAACTTTTATAAGTTCTGTAAATTTAGGAATCGTAAGTTCAGCATCTAAAAGTAATTTCTTAAAATCAATAAAAGTCATAATGTAAGCCTATTGTTAGTTTTTTTCATTATACATAAATAATTATCTATTTAACATCAACTTCCCAAAAGAAATCAATCCACTCATTTGCTTCTCTAACACTAAAATCTGGTTTTATTACAGCTGTATTTTTGTAAAATAAAGTAGCTAGTTTAAACTCTACACTTGGAAATTTCTCTTTTAAAACTTTTAAAATTTCTCTCATAGTTTCTCCTGAATCAACAATATCATCAACAATCAAAACTTTTTTTGCATGAGAAACATCAGGAATATTAAAAATATTAAAAGTATCTAGTTTTAATTCACCTTCATAATGAATAGAATTTAATGTATATAAATTTCTCATATCTAATGCTTGTGCCATTAAATGAGAAAGTGTTAATCCACCACGTGCAACTGCAAGTAAAATTTCAGGTTCAAAATCCCTGCATTTATCAACTAATACTTGAGTATCTTTTTTGAATAAATCATAACTGTAATATAGTTTTTCCAACTAAAATCCTTTTTAAAAATTAAGTTTTTATTATACAAAAACAAAATAAAAAATAATTTGAAAAGTACTAAAATTACTGTAAAAAAGAGGAAAAATAAGATTAAAGTGAATAAAGATATAAAAGAACAAAGACGTGGAGCTCACAACAGGAATCGAACCTGTAACCTCTTCCTTACCATGGAATTGCTCTACCGTTGGAGCTATGCAAGCAAAAAGAATAATGTATTGGCTAACTAAGAGATATAGTTAATATAAAAGGATAAAAGCCAAGTAAATCAATTATAGCCAGAAAAAGAAACTAAATACAAATGCAATAAGTAAAACATATTTTGGCTAAAAAGCGGGCTAAAAAAAAAGCTTTTAACTAGAGGAACAAGAAGTTCGAATAGTTAAAAGCTTGTGTAAAAAACTCAAGAGCTGGCAGCGGCCTACGTTTCCACCAGGGGACCCGGCAGTATTATCGGCGATGAAGTGCTTGACTTCCAGGTTCGGAATGGGACTGGGTATTTCCACTTCTCTATAGCCACCAGCAAAGTTGAGTGTAAAAAGTAAAAACATAAATAAATATGTAAATACACTTTACACTCAACTCGTTTAGGAGTTAAGAAAAAAATAATGTTAAAGTCTTTTTGTTCTTTCTAAAAATCACACATTTATATTAAACATATAATCAATATATTTAATAAGATAGTAAACCAAAGAATTTGTTAAAATAAGCCAAACGTTCTATTAGTACTGGTCAGCTAAACGTCTTACAACGCTTACACATCCAGCCTATCAACCAGTTAGTCTTACTGGGAACTTCAGGGAAAGTTAATCTTAGAGTTGGCTTCGAGCTTAGATGCTTTCAGCTCTTATCACATCCGTACGTAGCTACCCAACGATGCTCTTGGCAGAACAATTGGTACACCAGTGGTACGTTCATCCCGGTCCTCTCGTACTAGGGACAAATCTCTTCAACTTTCCTACGCCCACGGAAGATAGGGACCGAACTGTCTCACGACGTTCTGAACCCAGCTCGCGTACCGCTTTAAATGGCGAACAGCCATACCCTTGGGACCTACTCCAGCCCCAGGATGCGATGAGCCGACATCGAGGTGCCAAACCTCCCCGTCGATGTGAGCTCTTGGGGGAGATCAGCCTGTTATCCCCGGCGTACCTTTTATCCTTTGAGCGATGGCCCTTCCACACAGAACCACCGGATCACTATGACCGACTTTCGTCTCTGTTCGACTTGTATGTCTCACAGTCAAGCTAGTTTATGCCATTATACTCAACTGGCGATTTCCAACCGCCATGAACTAACCTTTGTAAGCCTCCGTTACTTTTTAGGAGGCGACCGCCCCAGTCAAACTACCCACCAGACATTGTCCTGATACAAGATAATTGTACGCAGTTAGTAACTCAAATATTCAAGGGTGGTATCTCAAGGATGGCTCCGACTCTACTTGCGTCTAGTCATCATAGCCTCCCACCTATCCTGCACATGAATATCCAAGCTACAGTGTCAAGCTGTAGTAAAGGTGCACGGGGTCTTTCCGTCTTTCCGCGGGTAGGAGGAATTTTCACCTCCACTACAATTTCACTGGATCCCTGGTTGAGACAGCTCCCATCTCGTTACGCCATTCATGCAGGTCGGTATTTAACCGACAAGGAATTTCGCTACCTTAGGACCGTTATAGTTACGGCCGCCGTTTACTCGGGCTTCAATCAAATGCTTCGCTTGCGCTGACATCATCAGTTAACCTTCGAGCACCGGGCAGGCGTCACACCTTATACATCCACTTACGTGTTAGCAAAGTGCTGTGTTTTTGGTAAACAGTCGGGAGGGACTCTTTGTTGCAACCTCTCTAGCTTTTTGGAGCAAGTCCATATACCAAAGTAGGCACACCTTATACCGAAGATACGGTGCTAGTTTGCAGAGTTCCTTAACCAGGGTTCTTCCACGCGCCTTAGAATACTCATCCCACCCACCTGTGTCGGTTTACGGTACGGGCAACATACAATATACTTAGTGGCTTTTCTTGGCACGACAGTATCATCGATTCTCCATCTCCTCCGAAGAGTGTCAAGAGCCTGTAAGATCTCGGCCTCATGTAACCCGGATTTGCCTAAGTTACAGCCTACGTCCTTCGACCCACTATTCCATCAGTGAGCTCGATTAACTCTATGCGTCCCCACATCGCGCTTGTATGTTGGTATTGAAATATTAATCAATTTGCCATCGTCTACCCCTTTCGGACTCGACTTAGGACCCGACTAACCCTACGATGACGAGCATCGCGTAGGAAACCTTGGGTTTTCGGCGTTGAGGATTCTCACCTCAATTATCGCTACTCATGCCTGCATGCTCACTTCTATCCGCTCCAACGCTCCTTGCCGGTACATCTTCAACGCTGAATAGAACGCTCTCCTACCACTCGAATAAATTCGAATCTAAAGCTTCGGTGCACATCTTAGCCCCGTTATATTTTCCGCGCAGAATCACTAGACCAGTGAGCTGTTACGCTTTCTTTAAAGGATGGCTGCTTCTAAGCCAACCTCCTGGTTGTCACAGTAACTCCACATCGTTTTCCACTTAGATGTGACTTAGGGACCTTAGCTGTTAGTCTGGGTTGTTCCCCTCTCGACGGTGGATTTTATCACCCATCGCCTGACTCCTGTGATTCCACATATAGTATTCATAGTTTGATAGGGTTTGGTACCGCGGTAAGCAGCCCTAGCCCATTCAGTGCTCTACCCCTATATGCTACAACACAAGGCTATACCTAAATATATTTCGGAGAGAACCAGCTATCACGAAGTTTGATTGGCCTTTCACCCCTATCCACAAGTCATCCGGAGACTTTTCAACGCCTATCGGTTCGGTCCTCCACTGGCTCTTACACCAGCTTCAACCTGCTCATGGATAGATCACTTCGTTTCGGGTCTGCAGCATCTGACTAATTCGCCCTATTAAGACTCGCTTTCGCTACGGCTTCGTACTTGACTTAACCTTGCCAGACACCACAACTCGCAGGCTCATTATGCAAAAGGCAGTCCATCACCCTGATAAATCATAGGGCTCTGAATGATTGTAAGCTAATGGTTTCAGGTTCTATTTCACTCTCCTCGCTGGAGTACTTTTCACCTTTCCCTCACGGTACTTGTTCACTATCGATCTGTAAGTAGTATTTAGGATTGGAGGGTGGTCCCCCCAGTTTCAGTCAAAATATCACGTGTTCCGACCTACTCAGGATACCATTAGAGCTATTGAAAATTTAAATTACAGGAGTTTCACCTTCTATGCTACACTTTTCCAAGTATTTCATCTATCTTCTTTAGTCTCATATCATGGTCCTACAACCCCCAATGCAAGCATTGGGTTTGTCCTAATCCGCTTTCGCTCGCCGCTACTGACGGAATCTCGTTTGATTTCTCTTCCTCTGGCTACTGAGATGTTTCACTTCACCAGGTTAGCTCCCCGTAGGGTAACATAGTTCTCACTATGCTGGGTTGCCCCATTCAGAAATCCCCGGATCAAAGCTCTTTGGCAGCTCCCCGAGGCTTATCGCAGCCTAATACGTCTTTCATCGCCTCTTACAGTCTAGGCATCCACCATTAGCCCTTAATAGCTTATTAATAAACAGAATTAAATTCTGTCGCATTTTTGATAATATTCTTTGGCTACTATCTTATTAAACATACTTTATTAATTAAATCTAATTAACTAACTCTATATATCTTATAAAAAAGTTGTGTTCTATCTATTTCTAGATAATTAAAATTTTTGTTTTTAATTATTAGTTCTATTAGAATAAATTCTTTTAGTTCTTTTAATTAAACGAAAAAATTAAAGACTTTAACATTATATTTTTAAATATCATTTTGATTCGAAAATCAAATATAAATTCAATTCTTTTTGAACTTATATTTAATCTTGTTTATCATTTCTTCTAATTATAAATTTTAGCTTATTTTTAATAGGTGGTGGAGAATAGCGGGATCGAACCGCTGACCTCCTGCGTGCAAAGCAGGCGCTCTCCCAGCTGAGCTAATTCCCCACACTGATCTACCCAAAAAAATTGCATTTTTTTAGGACCCGATGATTAATCTTTATAGATTATTTAATGGTGGGCCTACCAGGACTTGAACCTGGGACCTCACGATTATCAGTCGAGCGCTCTAGCCAGCTGAGCTATAGGCCCATTTTTCTACCTATTTAAATAATCTTTATAAACCGAATATAAAAACTCTTTCTTTTTAGTTTTGAAACTAGAAACGAATCTAGTCTCAATTCTCTGAAAGGAGGTGATCCAACCGCAGGTTCTCCTACGGTTACCTTGTTACGACTTCACCCCAGTCGCTGAATCCACTGTGGAAGGTAGCTATTTTAGCATCCCCGCTTCGAATGAGTTCAACTCCCATGGTGTGACGGGCGGTGAGTACAAGACCCGGGAACGTATTCACCGTAGCATAGCTGATCTACGATTACTAGCGATTCCAACTTCATGTAGTCGAGTTGCAGACTACAATCCGAACTGGGAGATATTTTTGAGATTTGCTCCACGTCACCGTATTGCGGCTCTTTGTATACCCCATTGTAGCACGTGTGTAGCCCTGGACGTAAGGGCCATGATGACTTGACGTCGTCCTCACCTTCCTCCTACTTGCGTAGGCAGTCTCATTAGAGTTCTCAGCCGAACTGTTAGCAACTAATGACGAGGGTTGCGCTCGTTGCGGGACTTAACCCAACATCTCACGACACGAGCTGACGACAGCCGTGCAGCACCTGTATATAAGTTTCTGCAAGCAGACACCAATCTATCTCTAGAAAGTTCTTACTATGTCAAGTCCAGGTAAGGTTCTTCGTGTATCGTCGAATTAAACCACATGCTCCACCGCTTGTGCGGGTCCCCGTCTATTCCTTTGAGTTTTAATCTTGCGACCGTACTCCCCAGGCGGCACACTTAATGTGTTAACTGCATTACTGCAAGGTCTAGCCTCACAACAACTAGTGTGCATCGTTTAGGGCGTGGACTACCAGGGTATCTAATCCTGTTTGCTCCCCACGCTTTCGCGTCTCAGCGTCAATAATGTTCCAGTAGATCGCCTTCGCAATCGGTATTCCTTCTGATCTCTACGGATTTTACCCCTACACCAGAAATTCCATCTACCTCTCCCACATTCTAGGTATACAGTTTCAAAAGCAGTTCAATAGTTAAGCTATTGGATTTCACTTCTGACTTATATACCCGCCTACACGCTCTTTACGCCCAGTGATTCCGAGTAACGCTTGCACCCTCCGTATTACCGCGGCTGCTGGCACGGAGTTAGCCGGTGCTTATTCATATGGTACCGTCATTATCTTCCCATATAAAAGGAGTTTACGCACCGAAATGTGTCATCCTCCACGCGGCGTTGCTGCATCAGACTTTCGTCCATTGTGCAATATTCCCCACTGCTGCCTCCCGTAGGAGTCTGGACCGTGTCTCAGTTCCAGTGTGACTGATCATCCTCTCAAACCAGTTAAGCGTCATTGCCTTGGTGAGCCATTACCTCACCAACTAGCTGATACTGTACAGGCTGATCCTAGAGCTATAAATATTTCCCTTGCAGACTTTTGTCTTAAAGGCATATAGAGTCTTAGCAGACGTTTCCATCTGTTATCCTCTTCTCTAGGGCACATTACCTATATATTACTCACCCGTGCGCCACTTAGCTGACAATTATAGCAAGCTATAATCCGTTCTCGTTCGACTTGCATGTGTTAAGCACGCCGCCAGCGTTCACTCTGAGCCAGGATCAAACTCTCCATAAATTGAAGTTTTTGAACTTGACTTATTCTGTATTATTTTACTATTACAAAATTATCACTCATAGTATAGACAAGTTATATGTTTTACCATATTGTTCTTGTTTGTTTTTATATTTTTAACATTTATTCTTATTTTACATCTGTAATAAATAACAGATTTTTATAAGAGTCTCATATTCGGTTTATAAAGATTACTTTACAAACGTTATAATTATTTTTAAAGATCATCCAGCTTCGATTTCAACGCTTCCTATCATTCTCTCGTTTGATGTGCTTCAGTCAAATTGGACGGGAATTATAATAGATTCTTTCCTCTTTGTCAAGAGCTTATACCTAAAATTTAGCTTAAATTTTAGGATTCATCTTCTCTCTCTCCTTTTACTATACTTTCTTTGGCTTTTTTGTAAATTTGTTAATTAATATTAATATATTGTTTACTTTTAACTATTTATTCACAATTTTTATGAAAAATTACATATAATGACTGTCAAAAATTTATTTAAACAAATTTTTGAACAACTAACATAATGGAGAACAACATATAATGAGTGCATCTATTTTTAGAGAGTATGATATTAGAGGGATTTTTGAAAAAGAACTGAATGAAGATATAGTAAAGAAGATTGGTTACTATTTAGCAAAAGCATTGATTAAAAAGACACCAAAGGCACAGTTTATTGCTGTTGGTTATGATGCTAGACTTCACTCTCCTACACTAAAAAACTGGTTAAGTTCTGGAATAAATGAAGCAGGACTTGAAGTATTAGATATGGGATTGGTTCCAACACCTGCTAATTATTTTGCAAACTTTACTGATTTTGATGGTTTACAATCTGATGGTTCTGTAATGATTACAGGATCTCACAATCCTCCTGAATATAATGGATTTAAAATTACATTAGATAAAGACCCATTTTTTGGCGAAGATATATATGCATTAGGAAGAGAAATTTTAGCTGATAATTCTACTATAAAGAATAATGAAGTTACTATTCCTATAGATTCTAAAAATAGATATATTGATTTTATTGTAAATCATTTTTCTCATTTAAAATTAGAAAACAAAAAATTTGTTTTTGATTGTGGAAATGGAGTTGCTGGTGTTGTTTTAAGAGAAATACTTGATAGATTAAATATCAAATACAAAATCTTATTTGAAGAGCCAGATGGTAATTTCCCAAATCATCATCCAGATCCAAGTGATGAACACACTCTTGAAGATATTAAAAAAGAGTTAGCAACAGGAGAATATGATTTTGGTTTTGCTTATGATGGAGATGCTGATAGAATTGCCCTACTTTCTCCTAAGTACAACTTTAAAGGTGATATTCTTGCAATATTCTTTTCTAAATTTATAAAAAACCCAACTGTTATTGGTGAAGTAAAATGTTCACAAGTAATGTATGACATTATAAATTCTTATGGTAAAGCAATAATGTATAAAACAGGTCACTCAAATTTAAAAGTTAAAATCAAAGAAACAAAAGCTGATTTTGCAGCAGAAGTTTCTGGACATTTATTTTTTAATGATAGATATTTTGGTTATGATGATGCTTTATATGCTACATTTAGAGCTTTAGAATTAATTGACAATGGTTTTGATTTTGATAAAGAATATGAAGCTTTACCACAAGTTTACTCTACTCCTGAAATAAATATAACAGTTACTGAAGAGACTAAATTTAAAATAATAGAAGATTTGAAAAAAGCTTTAGAAAATCCACCTGCTGATTTTCCAAAAATTAAAGATATTATAACTGTTGATGGAATAAGAGTTATATTTGAAAATGGTTGGGGATTAGTAAGAGCTAGTAACACTACACCAAAATTAGTTACAAGATTTGAAGCAGATACAAAAGAAAATGCTAAAATATACGAAAATGTTTTGATTAAACTATTTGAACAATTACAAGGAAAATAAATATGAGCAATAAAAATACACCAATTAAAAAATGTCTATTCCCTGCAGCTGGATATGGAACAAGATTTTTACCTGCAACTAAAGCAACACCTAAAGAGATGTTACCAGTTTTAACTAAACCACTTATTCAATATGGGGTAGAAGAAGCACTTGCTGCTGGTATGGATACAATGGCAATAGTAACAGGTAGAGGGAAAAGAGCAATTGAAGATCATTTTGATATTTCTTATGAACTAGAAAATCAAATTAAAGGGACAAGTAAAGAACATTATTTAACAGAAATTAGATCAGTTATTACTAAATGTACATTCTCTTATACTAGACAAATTGAAATGAAAGGTTTAGGTCATGCAATTTTATGTGGTGAAACACTAATTGGGGACCAACCTTTTGCTGTAGTTCTAGCAGATGATTTATGTGATGCTCCTGGAAAAGGTGTATTAGCACAAATGGTAGAATTATATAAAAAATATGGTTGTTCAATTGTAGCTATTGAAGAAATTCCAAAAGAAGATACAAATAAATATGGTGTTATTGCAGGAAATGAAATTGAACCTGGAATTTATATGGTAAAAGATATGGTTGAAAAACCAGAACCTGAAGTTGCTCCATCAAACTTAGCAATTATTGGAAGATATATTTTAACTCCTGATATTTTTAATATTATTAGAGAAACAAAACCAGGAAAAGGCGGAGAGATTCAAATTACAGATGCACTTTTAGCTCAAGCAAAAAAAGGAATGGTTTTAGCATTCAAATTTGATGGACAAAGATTTGACTGTGGAAGCATTGATGGATTTGTAAAAGCTACAAACTATTTTTACGATAAAGAAACAAAAAAAGAAGAAGCAACTAAAAAAGCAACTGGAGCTAAATAGTGAAAAACAGCTTATATTATCCGCAAGTATCATTAAGTGATAAAGAGATTTTTGCAGAGATAAAAAAAGAAAGAGAGATAATAGGATATTACTCTCTTCCTAATGTTGATACTACTGTTTTAAAAACAAAACTTGATGATTTAAACTTTCCTCAAAAACAAATAGCAATTATAGGAATTGGTGGAAGTACGCTGGGAACTTATGCTATTTATAATTTCATGAAGTATAATAAACAACATAACAAATGTTTAAAAAAAGAGCTTTTCTTTTTTGAAAGTACAGATCCTGTAAATTTAAATGGAACTTTAGCTCAGTTAAATTTAAATGATACACTTTTTATTGTTATTTCAAAATCTGGAACAACTATAGAAACTATATCTATTTTTAAATATTTAATGTCAATTACAAAAATAGATAAATCTAATCTACTTATAATTACAGAAGATGATAGTAAATTAAATACTTATGCAAAAGCAAATGATATAAACTCTTTTGATATTCCAAAAAATGTTGGTGGAAGATTTTCTGTTTTATCAAATGTAGGTTTAGTTCCTTTATATCTTGCAGGTTTCAATATTGATGAACTTTTAAAAGGTGCTAAAAAAACTTTAGATTCATTTTTTGAACAGAAAAAACTTTATAAACATTTAATAAAAAAAGCTAGAACTTATTATGAGTTTAAAGATGTTTATAACATGAATGCAATTTTTTCTTATTCTCAATTACTTGAAGGATTTAATAAATGGTATATTCAACTTTGGGGAGAGAGTCTTGGAAAAGTTGATGTTAATAACACTAATCAAGGTTTAACTCCAATTGGACTTTTAGGACCGGTAGATCAACACTCTTTTTTACAATTAATTGTAGAAGGACAAAGGGATAAAACAGTAACATTTATAAAAATAAAAGATTTTAAAGATAATACAAAAATTGCTCCTATTTCACTAGAGGGATTAGAAGAATTAGATTATGTTAATAATCTTGATTTTAAAGAGTTAATTAATCTACAAGCAGATGCGACAATTGCTTCTGTAAAAGAGTTAAAAAAAGATATTCCAATAGATATTATTGAAATAGAAGAAATATCTGAATATGAAATAGGGAAACTTCTATTTTATTATGAATTATTAACTTCAATTGTTGGTAAATTTTTAAGAATTAATACTTACGACCAACCAGGTGTTGAGGGTGGTAAGATTATTTTAAAAGGTATGTTAAAAAATAAATAGGGATTAAAATGGCACTATTTGGTACATTACAAACTTTAAAATCACAAGTTTGTAGTTCTAAGTTTGAAAAAGCTTTTGCTTATATTGAAAAATTACAAGATAAAAATTCAAATGAATATAAAACTCTTGTAAATACAAAAGTTGGTGAATGTAATAAAATAGTACTTGATGAAAACTGCTTTGTTTTAGAACAAGCTTATGTAACAAAAAATAAAGAAGATTGTCTTTATGAGTCACATAAAACATATATTGATATTCAATATATGTTTGAAGGTGATGAAATTATGGAAGTTGAAAATGTAAATAATCTTACAGTTACAACTAAATATAATCCTGATTTAGATTATGCGAAATATGCCCAAACTGAAAATAGCTCAATTTTAAAAATAAGAGAAAATGAACTTGCAATTTTTTATCCGAATGATGCTCATATGCCTTGCATAAAAATTGACAAAAATAAAAAAATCATTAAAGCTGTTTTCAAAATATTAGTAAATAGTTGAAAATATTATGGAACATATATTTTCAGCTTTAATTCCAGTTTTTGGACTTATTTTAATTGGATATTTCTTCAAAAGAATAAAATTTCCATCCCATGAATTTTGGCCTCAAGCTGATAAATTAACCTATTATGTTTTGATGCCTTCACTTTTAATATATAAACTTTCAAATGCTTCATTAGACTCAAAAAATAGTTTTGGTTTTGTAATGGCTGCACTTTTAGCAATATTTTTTACGATGATTATTCTTATGATTATAAATAAAATAAAACCAGCAAATGCAGATTCTTTTACATCTGTTGTTCAAGGTGGAATTAGATTTAATACTTATGTTTTTCTAGCTTTAGCTGGGGCAATTTTTGGAAATGATGGATTGATTTTATCTGCAATTATTTTGACTTTTGCAATTCCTTTTATAAATATTTTATGTATTACAATTTTTGCTTTATACATAAATAATGAAAAATTAAATTTTTTATATTTATTAAAATCAATAATAACAAATCCTTTAATAATCGCCTGTGTAATTGGTGGTAGTATAAACTTTTTAGGGATTCATTTTCCACTTGTAATAAATAATACTTTAGAAATTTTAAGTAAAGCAGCACTTCCTATGGGACTTTTATCTGTTGGATTTGGACTTGTAATTAAAGAGATAAAATCTTCTAAAAGTGAAGTAATTATTTCAAGTGTTGCTAAACATTTAATCATGCCCTTATTCATTTTTGCTTTTGGCAAATATTTTGGTTTAGATGAAATGATGATTTCAATTTTAGTTTTATTTGCTCTTCTTCCTACTGCACCTAGCTCTTTTATACTAGCGCGACAATTAGGTGGAGATATTGGATTAATGTCAAGTATTATCACAGTACAAACACTTGTGTCTGCACTGTTTATAATACTTTTCTTGAAGTTTTTAGTTTAGGCTAAGATTTTATCTTAACCTAATTCATGTACTAAATCTGATTCTGCTTTTTCTAACATTGCAAACTCTTCATCTGCTGTTTTAGCAACTAAATGATTTTTACTATATAAGAAGAAGTATAAAGCACCAATAATATATAAAATAATTGTATAGTTAAAAGCTCTTGGATCAAAAGCATAAACCCCTGTTAATGCTATTAAAGATAATACAAAAGCAATTCCAGAAGTTACAACTCCACCTGGAGTTTTATATGGTCTTGGCATATCTGGATTTTTTACTCTTAATAAAATATGACTTAAAGCCATTAAAGCATAAGAGATTGTAGCTCCAACAACTGCCATTGCTAACATTAAATCACCCTCACCTGTTAAAGATGCAAGAAAACCTAAAACACCAGGAACAATTAAAGCCCAAGTTGGAGTTTTCTTTTTACTTGTTAATGATAAGAATCTTGGTAAATATCCAGCTCTTGAAAGTGCAAATACTAATCTACTATAACCATAAATAATAGAGAAAAATGATGCAATTAATCCTGCTAATCCCAATACATTTACAGTAGTTGCTAAAGTTGTATTTCCATTAATATTTAAAGCATCAACCAATGGAACTGCACTTTTTCCCATAGCATCTGCACCAGCAACACCTGCTAGTAAAAATACAACTAGAACAGCAGAAAAAAGTAAAAAAATCATTGCAGCAATAATACCTTTTGGTACATCTTTAGCTGGATCTTTCGCTTCTTCAGCAGCTAATGGAACACCTTCAACTGCAAGAAATAACCACATACCAAAAGGAAGTGCAGCCCAAACACCATACCATCCATATGGCAAAAATTCTGTTGCACCAGTTGCTTCAGCCGATACAGCAATATCAAACAGTTTTGTAGCATCAAAATTTCCAATTAATGCAACAGCTGTTGCAATAATTGCAAATATAGCTAAACCACTAATTACCATCATTGTTTTTAAAGCTTCACCAGCACCAATTAAATGAATAGCAATAAAAACAGCATAAAAAAGTAAATAAACTAAAGGTCCATTAAATCCTGTTAAGGCTTCAACCGCAGAACCTATAAATATTACAATCGCTGCAGGTGCTAGCGCATACTCAATCAAAATTGCAAGTCCAGTTAAATAACCACCAGCAGGGCCCATTACTTGTCTTGCAAAACTATATCCACCACCAGCTGCGGGAATTGAAGCTGACATTTCTGCTAAAGATAAAACTAAACAAAAATACATAATTGCCATTAAACCAGCAGCAATTGCAAATCCACCCCAACCAGCATGTGCAATACCAAAATTCCATCCTGCAAAATCTCCAGAAATTACATATGAAATACCTAAACCTGCTAATAATACCCAACCAGCAGTTCCTCTTTTTAATTGTCTTTTAGCAAGATATTCTTCATCTATATGACTATTTTTCATTTTTTTCCTTTATTTGATTAAAAAATTTTCTTCATTAATATTATTTTCAATTACATCATTTGTTGTTCTATCTTTTAGATTTACACCTGATAATTCTAATCTTCGTGATTCTTTTAATAAATACATTGTTTTTTTTACAGCCTCCTCATAAGATAATCCTTCACTTCTTACATTTGATATACAATTTCTACTAGCATCTGTTAATCCAGATTTTGGATTCCATGTTAAATATAAACCTAAACTATCAGGTGAGCTAAGTCCTGGTCGTTCACCTATTAATACAAGTGAAATTTTTGCTTTTAATAATTCCCCTACTTCATCTCCAACAGCTACTCTTCCTTGTTGAACAATTGTAAAAGGTGCTATCTTCCATTTTTGACTATCATTTGTTAATGCACTTAATAATCTTTCTATAAAATTAACTGCATTCTCTTTTATTGCAAGTGATGACAAACCATCAACGATAACAATTGATAAATCAAAAGGTTCTTCTTTATTTAGATTTATCTTTTTTAAAGTTTCAACAGAATCACTATTTAACTTACGCCCTAAATCAGGTCGTTGTAAATATGCTGTTCTATTTACTGCTTGTGAATGTAATAAAATTGGAAGATATGTTTCTGGATTTAAGTTATTATTATTTATTTGTTCAATAATATGCTCAACATCAAGGGGTAAATGAACTGCATCTTGTGCTTGTGCATGGGCTAATTGAAACGCTAAAGAGTGAGAAGTTGGAATACTAACACCACTTCTTCCTAAGCCAATCCTAGCATCTGTGTAATCTCTTAATAATGCCCAAGGATTTTCAATAATATTTGAGTTTGAATCGATATTTTCTAAATTTTTCATTATCTATTTCCTATTACATTTGATAAAGATTTAAAAAATGTTTGTGGCATTTTTTCATTTAAAATAAATTTGTCCATATTTTTAAATATCTCCATCTTTTCAAGCCAAGCACAAAACTCAGGAGCTGGTTTTAGATTTAAAACCCGTCTTGCATATAAGGCATCATGAAAAGATGTAGTTTGATAATTAAGCATAATATCGTCACTTCCAGGGATTCCCATAATAAAATTACATCCAGCAACTCCAAGTAGCGTTAACAAATTATCCATATCATTTTGATCAGCATCAGCATGATTTGTATAACAAATATCACAACCCATTGGAAGTCCTAATAATTTTCCACAAAAATGGTCTTCCAATCCTGCTCTTGTAATCTCTTTTCCATCAAACAGATATTCAGGCCCAATAAATCCCACAACTGTATTTACTAAAAGTGGGTCAAATTTTTTTGCAACTGCATAAGCTCTTGCTTCACAAGTTTGTTGGTCTAATCCAAAATTTGCATTTGCTGAAAGTGAACTTCCTTGCCCTGTTTCAAAATACATAACATTATTTCCAACAGTTCCACGGTTTAATGAAAGTCCAGCTTCATGTGCTTCTTTTAAGATTTTAAGATTTACTCCAAAACTTGAATTTGTAGCCTCTGTTCCTCCAATTGATTGAAATACTAAATCAACAGGAGCACCTTTTTCAATAGCTTCAATAGTATTTGTAACATGAGTTAAAACACAAGATTGTGTTGGGATTTCATATTTTTGGATTACATCATCCATAAGTTTTAAAAGTTTTATTGTTTGTTCCACATTATCAGTTGCTGGATTTATACCAATAACCGCATCACCATTTCCATATAATAATCCATCTAAAATACTTGCAGCTATTCCCATAACATCATCTGTTGGATGATTTGGTTGAAGTCTAGTTGAGAGTTGATTTGGTAAACCAATAGTATTTCTAAAAGATGTAACAACTGGGCATTTTTTTGCAACCATTATTAAATCTTGATTTCTCATGATTTTACTAACTGCTGCTGCCATTTCAGGTGTAATTGCAGATCTTGCTTGTTTAATCATCTCAATTGTTGTTGTATCACTTAACAACCAGTTTCTAAAATCTCCAACTGTTAAATGTGAAATTAATTTAAATGCTTCGGCATCATGGTCATCGATAATCAATCTTGTAATTTCATCATCTTCATAAGGTACTAACATCTCATTTAGAAAAGTTTTAAGTGGTACTTCTGCTAAACGCATTTGAGCTACTACTCTTTCTTGAGAAGATAAGGCAGAAACTCCTGCTAATAAGTCTCCTGAACGCTTTGGTGTAGCCTTAGCCATTAAATCGGCAAGATTTTTAAAATTATATATTCGATTTCCAAGCATAAATTTATAAGAATTTTTCATGTAATTTTATTCCTTTATTAATATATACTGAAATAGTATTATTAATTTATAGCCCTAATATAGCCTTAATATTTTTATTAATTTATAATAATTACTGGATAATTACAAATTAAAGCGTAATTTTATAGTTAAATCTAAAAAAGTTTACAATTAACTTGTATATATTTTATTCATAATAAATAAACTTTTTTATCTAATATAATTGACTAAAAATAATAAAAGCAAAATATTATATTGAGTAAGGGATTTTTTAGTAGAAATATTCAAAGGAAAAGGAATTTCAATTATTATAAAAATTCCTCCAAATTAAGATTTTAAAGGAAAACTTTCACTATTACTTGAATAGCTAAAGCAGTTAGTAATACTTTTAAAATTATAGTAAATTTTTTACCATCCACTTTGTCTCTTAGTTTCGTGGCAACCCAACTTCCAGCAATTGCACCAATAATCATGGCAATAATAACACCTAGATAATCAATAAATACAAAACCAAAATACATAAATACAAATACTTTTAAAATATGTGTAATACTCATAAGTGCAGCACCAGTTGCTACAACTTTATTTTTGTCTTTATAATCTTTTAATAAAAGTGTCATAGTAAGAGGTCCCGTTGCACCAACAACCATAGAAAGACCAGTTTGAAAGAAACCTGCAAGAAAGTAATTTTCATATCTCTTTATTTTTTCATTAAATTTTTCTGACCATAATGAAAGTAAAATATAAACTCCAATAAATAAAGGAACATATTCAAGTGAAATTAAATTTAAAACTACGGTAAATATTCCAATACCAATAGCAGAACCTAACAAAAATTTTGGAATTACTTCAAATTGAACATCTTTATATCCAAATATTGCACGACTAACATTGCTAGACATTTGAGTTAATCCATGAACAGGTATCAAAGCATTCAAGGGTAAAAATGAAGGTAAAATCACTATTAACATCATACCTCCACCAACGCCAACAATTCCAGCAACTGTAGAAGTAAAAAAGGTAAGTATTCCTAAAATCAATTCATCCATAAATAATCCTTGAAAAAAATAAGCTAAAAATACCCTATTAAGGCTTATTTATCAAAAGAAGGGTTATAATATTTCTTTAAAAAAGGAATAAATAATGAAAAGATTACTAATAGTTACTTTATTTTTAACAAATTTTTTATTTGCGAATTATAATTATACAGATGAAAATGCAGGAAAAATTGATATGCATGGAGGGAAAAGTGATTCTCTTGGTGGATCAAGTTTTGGAAATATAAATATTCAAAAACCAATAGCTCCAATAGCTCCAAAACAATTGATTGAAAAAAAATTAGAAGAAAAAATTACAGAAAAAAAGGAAATCACTAAATAATGACAACTTACAAATTTATATCATGGAATGTAAATGGAATCCGAGCAGTTGATAAAAAAGAAGCATTAAAATGGGTAGATGAACATGATATTCATCTTCTTGGAGTTCAAGAAACAAAATCAATGAAAGAACAAATCCCAAAAACGATTTTTAACAAAGAGTTTAAAACAATGACAGCCAGTGCTTCAGCCATCAAAGGAAGAAGTGGAACTGCCCTATTTACAGATATAGAAACAACTTTTGAGTGTAACTGCCCTACTGTTGATGTACTTGATGAAGGAAGAATAAACGAAGTTCATTTTACACTTGGAGATAAAGATATAGCATTTTTTAATGTATATTTTCCAAATGGTCAAAGTAAAGAAGAAAGACTTGTTTATAAAATGGAGTTTTACGATAGATTTTTAGAACATTGTGAAAACTTAAAAAAACAAGGGAAATCAATCATTGTTTGTGGGGATGTAAATACAGCACACAAAGAAATCGACCTTGCACGACCAAAAGCAAATGAACAAACTTCAGGATTTTTACCAATGGAAAGACAATGGATAGATAAATTCCTATCTTTTGGATATGTTGATACTTTACGACATGTGGTTGGTGATAAAACTGAGCTTTATAGCTGGTGGAGTTACAGAGCAAATGCAAGAGAAAATAATGTTGGCTGGAGAATCGACTACTTCTATGTAAGTGAAGATTTAAAAGATAATATCAAAAATGCTTATATTATGAGTGAAATTATGGGAAGCGACCACTGCCCTATTGCCTTGGAAATAGAGATATAAGAATTTTTCTTATATCTTTTCTTATTAATTAACAAATTCTCTACACAAACTACCTACAAAAACAAGCTAAAATAGATATTAAAATATTTTAAATATTAATAAGGCTATCTATGAAAAAAATCATACTAATTATATTTGCACTAAATCTAATATTTGCTAATGCAAAGGCTGATACTATTTTATTTTTAGGGGATTCTATAACAGAAGGTTTAGGTGTTAATAAAGAAGATGCTTTTCCAAAACTCGTTGAAACAATGATTCAAACTGAACTTAAAAAAGATATTACTATTATCAATGGAGGGGTTAGTGGTTCAACTACAAGTGATGCACTTTCTAGACTTAAATGGTATTTAAAAAAGAATCCATATATTGTTTTTATAGCTCTTGGAGCAAATGATGGATTAAGAGGTTTAGACCTTAACAAAAGTAAAGAAAACTTAGAAGAAATTATACAATATGCACAAAAATCTAATGCAAAAGTTTTACTCGCAGGAATGTTAATACCTCCTAATTATGGAGAAGAATATTCAAAGCGTTTTAAAGAAATGTATGAAGAGATAAAAAATAAATATAGTTTAAAAAGTATGCCTTTTTTATTGGATGAAGTAGCAGGTGTACAAAACTTAAATCAAATAGATGGAATTCATCCAAATGTTGAAGGCCATAAAATAATCGCAAAAAATGTATTTACATTTATAAAGGAAGAGCTGTAATGTTAGAGTTAAAATCACTTAAAAAAGCTTATATTCAAGGCTCACAAAGTATCGAAATATTTGAAAATCTAAATTTTCGTGTAGAAAGTGGACAAAGAGTGGCAATAATGGGAAAATCTGGAAGTGGTAAATCAACACTTCTTTCACTTATCTCTGGAATTATAAAACCAGACAAGGGAGATATTTCTTTAGATAATGTTTTTTACAAAGATTTAAAAGAGAGTGAATTAAATGATTTTAGAGCTACAAATATAGGTTTTGTTTTTCAAAATTTTCACTTGGTTTCTTATTTAAATGCCTTAGAAAATGTAATGCTTCCTGCAAAAGTTTGTGGTATTTTAAATCCCAAAGAAAAAGCTATTGAGCTTTTAAAAAGTGTTGGATTAGAACATAGATTAGAGCATCTTCCTTCACAACTAAGTGGTGGAGAAAAACAAAGAGTTGCAATTGCAAGAGCGCTTATACATAATCCTAAAATAATTTTAGCAGACGAACCAAGTGGAAATTTGGATGAAGAAACAGGAATTGCAGTTATGGATAAACTTTTTGAGCTTATCGAAAAAAACAACACCACATTGATTTTAGTAACTCACTCAAAAGATGTTGCAAATCGTTGTGAAAAAACTTATGAATTAGTTTTGGGAAATTTAAATCTATGTTAGTTTTAGAACTTGTTTTAAAAGCACTATTGCGCTCTAAATCTTTTTCTTTCATATTTATATTAAATTTTTCACTAGCTATTGCTTCACTATCTTATTTACAATTTTTCAAAGGAAGTATGGATAGTTCACTTGAAAATAAAGCAAAAAGTTTATTGGGTGCTGATTTAGTTGTAAACTCAAGATTTCCAATAACGCCTGAACAAATAGAAGATATTAAAAATAAACTTCCAGAAATAAAAAGCTTTAACCAAGGAATTTCAACAGTTAGTATGATAGCTTCCAAACAAAGAGCAAGACTTATGGAAGTTGTTAAAATAAATGAAGATTATCCTTTTTATGGGGGATTGATTTTCGAAGATGATTCAACTTATCCAAGAAATTCTACTTTACCTAAAGCAAATGAAATTTGGGTTTACCAAGAGGTTTTAGATTTACTTAGTTTAAAAACTGGTGAAAAACTAAAAATTGGAAAAGAGTATTTTGAGATAAAAAAAGTCATAAAAGATGACTCATTAAAGGCTGTTAGTTTTAGTGGTTTTATGCCTAAAATTTACATAAGTGAAGAGGGTTTAAAAAATACGGAACTTTTACAATTTGGCTCGACTGCTAATTATAAATTAAACTATTTATTCAAAGAAAACTTCACAAATGATAAATTAGAAGAAATCGAAAATAGCTTAGAAAAAATTATTGATAGAAACCTAAGAGTCCTTTCTCCAAATGATGGGAAAGATAGACTTTTAAATATTTTAAATTTTATTACAAATTTTTTATCTTTAGTTTCTCTTATTTCCTTCTTTTTAGGTTTAGTTGGACTTATATATTTGTATTCAGGTTTTTTAAGAAAACATCAAAAAGATATTATTGTTCTAAGTGACCTTGGACTTAGTAAGAAAAATTTAGCTCTTACTTATCTTTTACATTTGTTTGTACTGATTATGGCTTCAAGTATTGTAGTTTTTTCACTAATAAGCATATCAGCTCAATTTATAGGGCCAATTGTTCAAAAACTTTTAGATTTTGAATTTGATTTTTCACTTGATTATTACTTCTTTTTAAAATCAGCATTTGTACTTTTGTTATTGAGTTTAAGTATTGGGCTTCCTTTGATTTTACCTTTACTTCAAAGACAAAAAAGAAGTTTTTCTAAGACAATTTTAGGATTTATACCTTTTCTTACTTTATTATTGGTTTTATCACACTTTGTAACTCCTGCAAAAAATGTAGGTTTATTTTTTGCAATTGCTATATTGATACTGATGATATTGCTATTTTCTATTGGTTCAATAATATTAAAAAAACTTGATTTTTCAGGTCATTTACAAAGTCTATCTTTATCTTTGGCTATTAAAAATATTACAAGACAAAATAAAACATCATTAACTTTGTTTACAGCAATACTTTTATGTACAACATTTTTTAGTCTTATTCCACAAGTTGGTTCATCCCTATCAAATGCTTTAACGCTAAGTGTTGATGAAAAACCTCGTTTTTTTGTAATTGATGCAAAAGAAGAACAAATAAAAGATATACAAACCCAAGTTAATAATATGGGTGCAAAACTAGAAAATATTTCACCAATGATAAGAGGGCGAATAATAAAAATAAATGAGAATTCAAAACTCCAAACAGAAAAAAATGGGACTAGAAGCTCAGCTGTTAATCTTTCATATAGAACTAATATGAAAGAGAGTGAAGAGATTATAGAAGGAAGAGAATTTAGTGGAGTTTATGACTCAAAAGATTTTTCTAAACCAATAGAGTTAAGTGTTGAAAAAAGATATGCCAACCGAACAGGAATAAAATTAGGTGATAGGATTGTATTTGATGTTTTAGGTTTAGAGTTACAAACAGTTGTGGTAAATATCAGAAGTGTTAAATGGACTGAATTTACACCAAATTTCTTTTTTATTTTACAAGATGGAGCGATAAATGATGCTCCTAAAACTATCTTAGCTACTATTTCTTCAGGAGATTATGAAGCATCTCAAATGTTGATAAAATTATCAGATTTATTTCCATCATTAAGTATTATTGATGTAAAAAATCTATTTGAAACTTTTTCTCAACTTGTAAAAACAGTAACAAATATAACAGATAAAATGAGTTTGTACTCAATTATTATTGGACTTTTGATGAGTTTTATTATTATTCAATATCAAATGAATTTGCAAAAAAACAATATTTTAAGATTAAAAATGATTGGAGTAAAAAATCATACTATTAGAAACTCATTTTTAATCGAATTTGGTTTAATATCTTTTAGTGCTAGTTCTTTAGGAATCATCTTAGGAAGTGTAGGCTCTTATTTTATAAGTGCGCAACTTTTTGAATCTTATTGGGATTTTAGACCTGATGTTTTATTGGTGTATTTTTTCTTTATTCCAATATTAACTATTTTGATTGTTAGTTTTTTCACTTCAAAAATGATTCATCAAAAAGAGAATGTTTTGTTTGGGGAATAGTTTTGTATTTAAAGTTTATATTATAAAAAAAGGCAAAGGCAAGTTATGGAAAATTTCAACTTAGAAAAATATGTAAAGATGGTAAAAACTCATCAAGAAAACAATGACCCAACGGGTTGGTTTGACTCTATTTATAAAAATGCGCAAGGTGATTTTACAAAAGTTTTTTGGGCTGATTTAGAACCAAGTCCTTATTTAGTAGATTGGTTAAAAGAAAATCATGTTAAAAAAACAAATAAAACTGCTTGTGTTATTGGTTGTGGAGTTGGAGATGATGCTCAGGCTTTGAGTGAGTTTGGTTTTGATGTTACTGCTTTTGATATATCTCCTAGTGCTATTGAATTATGCAAAGATAGATATAAAGATACAAATGTTAACTATGTGGTTGCTGATTTATTTGATTATCCAAAAGAGTGGTTTGAAAAATTTGATGTGATTTATGAGTGTAATACTATCCAAGTTTTACCAAATGGTTATAGAAAAAAAGCAAGAGTTGCTATGAGTTCACTCCTTGCAAAAGATGGTTATATCTTAGTCTCTTGCAGAAGTAGAAATGAAGGTGAAAAAGAGGATGAAATTCCTTTTCCACTTTCTAAATCTGAAATGGATGAATTTGTTACTATTGATAAACTAACACTGATTAGTTTTTTAGCTTATGATGATGAGCAAGTTCCTAGTGTTCCTCATTTTTTTGCAGTTTATCAAAAATAATTTATTTTTTTAACTACATCTTCTCAACTCTATTTTTACCTTTGGACTTCGCAAGATACATTGCATCATCAACTCTTGCAAGAAGTTCATTCAAAGAATCATCTTCTCTATAAGAAACTACTCCAAAACTTGCTGTTTTATGACCTACTTTTTCAAATTGATATTTAGAAATTTTATCCCTTAACTTTTCCGCTAATTTTGATGCATCTTCTATATTTGTATTAGGGCAAATAATAATAAATTCTTCACCTCCCCATCTTCCAACACTATCTGTTTTTCTCGTGAATTTTAGTAAAATATTTGAAATATTAATAAGAACATCATCACCCACTAGGTGTCCATATGTATCATTAACCATTTTAAAATCATCTATATCTAATAAAATTAATGAAAAATTATCTTTTGAACTTATATATATTTCTTCATTTAATTTCAATAATGAATCTATTTCTTTTCTATTATTCAATTTTGTTAGATAATCAGTAGAAGAAAGTATTGTTAAGACCTCCTTTTCTTCTTCTAACTCTTTTGTATAAGTTAATTTAATAACCATAGAATGAGATAAAAGTAATAAACAAATAAAAACTGCAATATCACTTGGATACTCTTCCCACGGTACAAGTCCAGCTGCTATTAAAGTAGAATAAAGCCAATAAATTGAAATTATAAAAAAACTAAAAGTAATGATTTTTATTTGTTTATCACCTATAATAAAAAAATAAATCATAAATACTGTTAAAATAGGTAGAGTTATAAAGTTATAAAAAACATCAAAATATTCATATGTAGAAGGAAGATTATAAAAACCTAATAAAGAACCAAAAATTGCTCCTAATAGATATATTAAATGAAACTGCCAAACTCTTTTTATTAAATTAAAAGGTACTTTATAATCTATTGATTTATCCATAAATAGTGCCATTCCTAAAGGGAAAAAGAAATAAGCAATTGCTAGTATATATTGTTTTAAAAGTGGAAAATAAAAATAAATTTCAATTATTTTAGATGAGAAAAAAACATTAAGACCTTGGGTTAAAAATAATAAACCTAAAATCAATAATTCTACTCTTTTAATCTTAGCTAAAAAAGTTAATAAAAACAGTATTGACACAAATATAGAGATTGAACCAACCATAATATTTGGTAGATCATTTTTAAATAGTTTTTCAAATATATCAACTTTTGAAGATATTAAAATCTCACCCCAAAATCCAATATCAGAATAATTAGAATAAATTCTAAAATATAAGTATTTTCCTGAACTATCATTTGCTAATGAAATAAAATGGAAAGGCCAACCTTTAAATTCACCTTTTCCATTTTTATCAAACTCTCCAAAATGATAAATTTCTTTACTTTCATAATAAACTTGATTAATTAAATCTGTACTTACAATATACAAATAAGGATCATTTGGCAGAGTATCAGGCAACTTAACCCTAAACCAAATATTTGTTTGATTATTTCTATTAGGAGGATTAGAGGGGTATTTTATCTCTTTCCAAGATAAAGAGTTATCATCTTTTAAAGTCCATAAAGGAATATTATTTTCAAATGGTGAATCTCCCCATTTGTACTCCCATTTTGAATGGCTTAAGTCTATTTCATTTGAAAAAGAAAAGATACTTAAAAAGATTATTAATATTAATTTTTTCATAAAAATACTTTATAGAAATTAATTTGAATTATCAATATCTATTATATCAAATAAAATTAATTTAAATCATAGAATATATTACTTTTGCTAAGATATTTTGTAAATCTTTTTTCTCTTTTTGAGTTAATACACTAAACAATTTTTCTTTTGATTCAACAAGACCTTCCATACACTCTATTATTAAGACTTCACCTTCTTTTGTCAAATTAATAAGCATACTTCTTTTATCATTTGGTGAGGGTATTCGTTCTATTAGATTTCTATCTTCAAGTTTTTTTAAAACTTTTGTCATTCCACCAGAGGAAAACAGAGTTGCATCATATAATTCTGTGGGAGAAAGAGCATTTTTATTAAAATAAAGAGAAGCTAAAACTGATATATGAGAATGTAATAAATCATATTTTGTTTTAAAAAAATGTTCATTTTTATTAAACATATCTTTATGTAATAATGTTATTGGCAATGTTAATGCAAAAACTTCGTATTCTTTTAATTTTACTGTTGTATTGTAAAAATTATCTATATATTTTTTATCCATGGTGAAATTTTAACCAAATAAATATTAAATATATCTTTCTGGAAAGATATATTTAAGTTTTTTTATTCTAAAATCAACAATCAGAAAAATTACAAGGAGTTATTTTGAAAAAATTATATTTTATTTTTTTAGTTCCTCTTTTTTTGTCAGCTCAAAATTTAGAAGAGTTAGTTAATTTGTCTATACAAAATAAGCAGGTTGACTCTTCACAAAAGAGTTTAGACTCTATAAAAGATGAATACGAAAGTATTAAAAGTGGTTATATGCCGAGTTTAGATGTTGGTGCTAGTCACTCAATAACAGATAAGGAAACAAGTAGCGTTCCCAAAAATTCATCAAAAACTTATGCAAGCCTTAGTTACGAACTTTATGATGGTGGGAAAAAATCGGACATTTATGATAGTTACGAATCTACAATAAAAAGTAACGAAGAATCAATATTAGCTTTAAAAAATGATATTGCATTAAAAGTAATAACTTACTATTATAATTATCTATCATTCATCTCACAAAAAGATGCAAAGATAAAAGAGATTGAACAATTAGATTCTGAAATGTCAAGATTATCTAGATTTTTAGATGCTGGAACAACAACAGAAGATGAAGTTCAAAAAATTATTTCTAGATTAGAAAGTTCAAAAGTTTCATTACAAGAAATAGAACTTGAAATAATAACTGTACTTCATAACCTAGAATATATTACAGGTCAAAAAGTTTCTATTGATGCTGGTTCTCATATTAATGAATTAGAAAATGATGCACAAATTGATTCAAGATTTGATTTAAAATCATTAGAATATGATTTAGATACAAAACTTGCAAATTCAAGAAGTGAAAAAAGTGGTTATTTACCAACAATTACACTTGATAATACTTTTACATATTATGATTCAGATTATAATAATGATGCATTTAGCAACTCTTTAGATCATCAAAATATTGCAACAGCAAGTTTAAAATGGAATATTTTCTCTTTTGGTGAAACAAAATATAAATATGAATCAAAATATAAAGATTATCTATCATCAAAATTGAATTATGAATATGAAAAAAATAAAGCAAATGTTGATTTACAATTAGCAATAAAAGCTTATGAAATTTCAAAATTAAAAATCAGATCTTCTGAAGCAAATCTAAAAGCTGCAACAACTGCATATGATGTTATTAAGTCAAAATATCAAAATGGATTAATTGATAATGTGTCATTTTTAGAAAGTTTAAGTGAAAAATTTACAGCTCTTAGTCAATTAAGAACTGCACAAAATGATTTAGAAATTAAAAAAGCAAATATACTTTACTATAGTGGTAAAAAATTAGAGGAAAACATAAAATGATAAAACAAAATGAAATCCTGTTTTCAGGAAAAAGAATAATTGCAACTGCATTTATTATATTTGGATTAAATACATTATATGCAGAAGAAAAAGCTCCAATGCCTGCTCTTCCTGTACAAGCATTTAAAATAGAAAATAAAGTATCAACTACAACAAAAACTTACCCTTCTTTAATTAAAAGTTCTGAAGAAGTAGATGTAATTGCTAGGGTAAAAGGTATCTTAGTTGAGAAATATTTTAATGAGGGTGATTTTGTAAAAAAAGGAACTTTATTATACAAAATTGAACAAAATACATATTTAGCTAATTTAAATGTTGCGAAAGCAAATCTAAAAACAGCTGAAGCAAATTTTAAAAAAGCAAAAAAAGACTATGAAAGATCTAATTCTTTAATAAAAACAAAATCAATCAGTGTTCAACAAGCTGATGAATATACTTATTCATATGAAAATGCATTGGCACAAGTTGAAAGTGCAAAAGCATCTTTACAAAATAGCCAAATTCAATTTGATTATACAAAAATTTATGCGCCAATTGATGGAATTGTCGGAATTAGAAAAACAGATGTTGGAAATTTAGTTGGGTCAAATGATTCAGATTCTTTATTAGTAACTATTACAAATACAAATCCTGTTTATGCTGAGTTTTCACTTGCAAAAGATGATGTTATAAGATATCTTGATCAAATTAAAAATAAATCTGTAAAAATAAATCTTCTTACTAGCAATAAAACTTATGAAAATGGAGTAATTGATTATATATCTCCTAAAATAGATTCTAATACAGATACACTTTTTTTAAGAGCAGAATTCAAAAATGAAAATAATAATATTTTAATTGGAGAATTTGGAAAAGTAGAAATCCAAAATCTTGATTTAGGAAAAGTTTATGTTATTCCTGAAAATGCAATTTTAAAAACTTCTCAAGGTAGTTTTGTTTATGTAATTGAAAATTCAATTGCAAAATTAAGACCTGTAACAACTGGAATTTTAGTAAAAGAAGGAATTGTAATCGAGAGTGGATTAAATGAAAATGACCAAATTGTTATCAGTAATATGGCAAAACTAAGACCTGATACAAAAATTCAAATTTTAAATAAAGAGAAATAATATGTTTTCTTCATTTTTTATTAAAAACCCTGTATTTGCAGCAGTTGTATCTATTGTCATAGTTTTAGCTGGTCTTGCTGCTATGATAAATTTACCAATTGAGCAATACCCAAGAGTTATTCCTCCTCAAATTATTGTAAGTACTAACTATCCAGGTGCTAGTGCTGATACTTTAGCAAAAACGGTTGCTGCTCCTATTGAAGAGCAAATAAATGGTGCAAAAGATATGCTTTATATGAACTCTGTTTCTGAAGATAGTGGACGAGTTAGTATTAATGTATTTTTTGAAGTTGGAACTGATGCAGATTCTGCAAAAATAGATGTAAATAATAGAGTTCAAGCAGCCCTATCAAAACTTCCAGAACAAGTACAAAGACAAGGTGTAAATGTAAGAGAGAGAAGTCCAAGTATTTTACAATTTATTATGCTTAATTCTCCATCGAATACATATGATACAACTTATTTATCTAACTATGCATTAATGAATATAGTTGATGATTTAAAAAGAATAAGAGGTGTTGGTGATGCAATGATTTATGGTGCAAAAGATTATGCCATAAAAGTTTGGATTGACCCTACAAAACTCTCTAAATATTCACTTAGTACAACTGATATAATAAATGTTATTAAAGAGCAAAATAATCAATACTCAGCGGGTAAAATTGGTGCTGAACCAATAAAAGATAAACAAATGTTTACTTATACTATTCAAACTCCTGAAAGATTGAGTAGTCCAGAGCAGTTTGGAAATATTGTAATTAGAGCAAATGAAGATGGAAGTTCACTTCTTTTAAAAGATATTGCAAATATAGAACTAGGAAGTTCAAGTTATGACATGATTACAAAATTAAATAATGCACCAGCAATTCCTATCGGAATTTTTTTACAAAGTGGTTCAAATGCACTAGAAACTGCAAAAGCAGTAAAAAAATCTTTAGATGAAGCTAAAAAGAATTTCCCTGAAGGTATAGAATATAGTGTTCCTTATGACAGTACTCAATTTGTTGAGATTTCTATTAAAGAAGTTGCAAAAACTTTTGCAGAAGCTATTGTATTAGTTATTTTAATTATTTTCTTATTCTTACAAAATTGGAGAGCAACTCTAATTCCTATTTTAGCAGTTCCAGTATCAATCGTTGGAGCATTTGCTGGAATATATGCTTTAGGATTCAGTATTAACTTGCTAACACTATTTGGTTTAGTTTTAGCTATTGGTATCGTTGTTGATGATGCTATTATTGTTATTGAAAATGTTGAAAGACACATGAGTGAGGGAATGGCTCCAAGAGAAGCTGCCTTTAAAGCTATGAAAGAGGTTTCAGGTGCAATTGTTGCAATTGTTCTAGTTCTTTCAGCAGTATTTATTCCTGTAGCTTTTATGGGTGGGTTATCAGGGGAAATGTATAGACAATTTGCTATTACAATTGTTATTTCAATTGTTATTTCAGGTTTTGTTGCATTAACTTTAACACCCTCACTTTGTGCATCTCTATTAAAAGATGACCACAAAAAACCTACATTTTTCTTGTTTGTATGGTTTAATAACTTTTTTGATAAAGCGACAGATAGTTATTCTTATTTAGTTAAAAAAACTATCAAATTTTCTCTTATTTCAATCTTACTTTTTGGTGGATTAATTTTTGTTTCATATGATATGTTTAAATCTATGAAAACAGGACTTGTTCCAAATGAAGATCAAGGAACAATTTTTGTATTTAGTTTTAATCCAGCTGGTGCTTCTATTTCTAGAACAGATGAATTTACAAATGAATTAAATACTATTATAGAAAAAGATCCTAATGTAAAAGATATTATCACAATTGGTGGGTATGACTTAACATCATCTTCACAAAGAACACACGCAGCTGCAACTATTATTAAACTTAATCCTTGGGATGAAAGACCAAATCCTGATCAACAAGCTGATGCAGTATTAAAAAGATTAAGTGGACAAGTTTTAGCTACATCTGATGGATTCTCATTTGGTGTTTTACCACCACCTATTATGGGAATGAGTATTGCAGGTGGATTTGAGATGTATGTTCAAGATAGAACAGGTGGGAATATCCAAGATTTAGAAAAAATAGTTAATCAAATTATTGCAAAATCAAAAGAAAGACCTGAACTAATGGGTGTAAGAAGTTCTCTTTCTGCAAATATTCCACAATATAAAATTGATGTTAATATCCCAAAAGCAAAAGCAAAAGGGGTAAGTATTGAAGATATTTATAATACTATTAATGCTACTTTTGGAAGTTATTATGTAAATGATTTCTCTTTATATGGAAGAACTTATAAAGTAAATTTACAAGCTGATGGTGAATATAGAAAAAGTGCAGAAGACTTAAAATATATTTTTGTTAAGGGAAATAATGGTGAACTTTTACCTATAAGTTCTTTTGTAAATATTAAAAAAACTGTGGGTGCTGACTTAATAGAAAGATTTAATCTTTTCCAAGCTGCAAAAGTATCAGGACAACCAGCTGCTGGATATAGTTCAGGAGATGCATTAAAAGCTATTGAAGAAGTTTCAAATGAAATTTTACCTTCTGGTTATACAATCAGTTGGATTGGAACTGCTTATCAAGAAAAACAAATTTCTAGTAGTTCAGCAGTAGCCTTTATTTTTGGTATTGTTTTATTATTCTTAATTTTGGCTGCTTTATATGGGAAATGGTTATTACCAATTTCAGTTGTTTTAGCTGTTCCATTTGCAATGTTTGGAGCAATTCTAGCAACGCTGTTAAGAGGTTTAGAAAATGATATTTATTTCCAAATTGGACTTTTAGTTCTTGCAGGACTTGCAGCTAAAAATGCCATCTTAATTGTAGAGTTTGCCCTACAAAAACAAAAAGAAGGATTTAGTGTAATGGATGCAGCACTAGAAGCTGCTAAGATAAGACTTAGACCAATTATTATGACTTCATTGGCATTTACACTTGGAACAGTTCCATTAGCTATTAGTAATGGAGCAGGTGCTGCAAGTAGACATGCTATTGGAACAGGAGTTATTGGAGGAATGTTAGCTGCAACATTTATTGCAATTATATTTATTCCAATGTTTTATATTTTAATTTCAAAACTAAGTCGTGAGAAAAAAGAAGAAGAAATAAAAGAAGAGATTTAAATCTCTTCTTTTTGGGGTAAAGCTATAATATATCTTAACCCTTTCTCACTATTATTAATCTTTAAATCCCCTTGAAAACTATTTTTTATTACAAGTTTTACCATATAAAGACCAGTTCCTGTTCCATTTGATTTTGTTGTGTAATATGGATCAAAAATCTTTTCTAAACTTTGTTCTTTAACTCCACCAGCATTATCTTCCATAATTACTATTGTATAAGATTGTTTCGAAAAAATCTTAATATTAATTTCTCTATTTTGAGTATCTCTTTCTTTAAAAGCATCTAAAGAATTATTAAGTATATTTAGAAAAATTTGTTCTAATTCTGTTTCAATACCATAAACTTTTTCATCATCAACTTCTAAATTTAATTTTACATGATTAACTTCAATTTGATTTCCCATAAGTTTTAAAGATTTTTCTATAGCCTGTTTTATTTCAAAAACTCTTTTTTGTTTATTAGGATTAAAAAAATCTCTAAATCCATCTATTGTCTCACTTAAGAATTTGATTTGCTCTTTTGTATTTTTTGAAAAATCATCAATAAATTTATCATCAATTTCTTCTATCATATAAGAGTCTTTTACATCATTACAATATAAAGATAAAATATTTAATGGTTGTTTTAATTGATGTGCAATAACACCTATCATTTCACCCATAGTTGCCATTTTTGATTGATGAATTAAAACTCTATCTTTTGTAGCAATTTGCTCTTCATTTTGTTTTCTTTTTTCAAAAATATCAATATAAACTTTTAATTTTGAGTTTAATAAAATATCGTGAATAGGTTTTGTAATATATTCAATTGCACCTAAATTATAACCTTTTGTTTTATATTCATCTTTATCATAAATCCCTGTTATAAAAATAACAGGGATATCTTTTGTTTTTTCAATATTTTTTAAATATTCGACAAATTCAAAACCATCAATTTCAGGCATTTGAACATCAGTTAAAATTAAATCTATATTTTCTTTCATTAATATTTCCATACCTTCTTGGGCACTTAATGCAGAAAAAATATTTACATCAAAACTATCTTCAATCATCATTTTTAAAGAGTATATATTCTCAGATACATCATCAACTAATAAAATATTAAATTTATCCACTTTATCTTCCTAAATATTTTGTAATTTTATTCAACAATTCATCTTTCAAAAATTGTTTTTCTAAATAATCTTCCTCATCAACCTTCTTAGAACTAAGTACAATTTTATTTAATTTTTTTTCATTGCAAAAATCAAGAAATTGAAATATATCTATATCACAATTATCTTCATCAATTATTACTAAATCATAGTTATCTTTTAATATATCATAAGCTTCATTTATGGATTTAGAATAATTTAAAACTATATTCTCTTTTCGTAAAGATACAGCAAAAGGGAAAAAAGAACTATAATCTGTATTAATAACTAATATTTTTCCTTCTTTTATTATAATTTTTTCTTCTTTTATATTAACATCTTCCATATCAAATAAAACAATATCTTCAATGACAATATCTTCATCCCGAGAAGAGATAGAAACTTTATCATCTGAAATATTTTTGATATTTGTTTTTGTAGGTAAAATCAATTCAAATGTACTTCCTTTTCCTAAAGTGCTAAAAGCTTTAATATCTCCACCCAATAAAGTAGATAGTTCTTTAGAAATTGCTAAACCAAGTCCAGTTCCACCATATTTTCTAGTTGTACTTCCATCTGCTTGTTTAAATCTTTCAAAAACATAACTCAATTTTTCCGCTGCAATTCCAATACCTTCATCAATTACTTTTATTGTAATATCATTAGCATTCTCTTCTAAAAGAATTTCTATTATTCCTTTTTCTGTAAATTTTATTGCATTACTCATTAAGTTTTTAATAATCTGCTTAATCCTATGAGAGTCAGATAATAAAAATACTTCTTTTAATGAAGATTTATAATTTAAAGTTAAACCCTTCTCATTTGCCAAAGGTTGCATCTCAAAAATCAAATCTTCTACTAATTGAAAAAGATTTATTTTTGATAAAGTTATTGATAACTCCCCTGCTTCAATTTTTGATATATCTAAAACATCATTTATAAGAATTAATAAGTCATTGCCACAACTATTAATTATTTTCATATTTTTTATTTGTTCATCATCAAGTTTTTTATTTTTATTTTTTGCCATAATTGAAGATATAACTAAAATTGAATTTAGTGGAGTTTTTAATTCATGGGACATATTTGCTAAAAAATTACTTTTATATTTATCAGAATCAAGTAGTTGTTTTTGTCGTTCTTTTAACTCATTTGCTAAATGATTTAACATTTTATTTTTAGCTTTCATTTTTTGTACATTTAAACAAGCATCTATACTTATATTTAGTTTTACAATCAAATCTTGAAACATTGAAATAATATATTCAAAATTAACACTTCTATCTTGAAATATGATAATAAATATACCTTTTTGCAAAGGTAAAAATAAAACAATATTTTCTTTATCTAAATCAAAAATTCTTACCTTTGATAAATCTTTCTTTTCTTCTTCTAATTGTATTTCATCTAAATCAAAACTATTATCATATGCTAAGTATTTATATAATTTATCATTTTCATCTATCAAATAAAAAAAACCATTTACAGCATTGTTCTCTTCAACAAATGTTGTAAGCACTTCTTTTATCATGCTATGTAAATCTAAACTATTACCAATAGAGCTATGACACTTATATGTCAAAGCTAAATGTTCCATAAACATATTCTTCGCCTTTATGAGATTAAAATAATTTTCTAATCTTAAAAATAATAGCATAAATTAGATTCGTAGTAAAGAAAATATATATTTTAAATTTTATTTTACTTTTAGCTAACTTTAATTATTAAAAGTATATAATTCCGTCCACTTAAATTAATGGGGTATCGCCAAGCGGTAAGGCAACGGTTTTTGGTACCGTCACTCGAAGGTTCGAATCCTTCTACCCCATCCATTAGTTTAAGTAAAATTTTCAACGGTGAGGTTGGAGAGTGGTCAAATCCTGCGGACTGTAAATCCGCCGCCTACGGCTTCGAAGGTTCGAATCCTTCTCTCACCACCACTTTTTTTAAAAGTAATATTGGCTCGATAGCTCAGTCGGTAGAGCAAAGGATTGAAAATCCTTGTGTCGACAGTTCGATTCTGTCTCGAGCCACCATTTCTTTTGAAGTCTTTAAATACACATGTGCGAGTGTGGCGGAATAGGTAGACGCGCGGGACTTAAAATCCCGTTCCGGTTTCGGAGTGTGAGTTCGATTCTCACCATTCGCACCACGTTGTGTTCAAACCCACATTATATGGCTTTCCAAATTTAAAAACTATCAACTGTGATAAAGTTGTACGTTTAATAATATTTATAAAATCAATTTAATTTTTCAAAGATTGTACATTTATTTCCAATACTTGGAATATATTTTGAATATTTTTCAAGAGTAACTCTAGGATTTTTATGTCCTAATACTTTAGATATCCAAATAACATCTTCTCCATTTTGTAAGTTAATAGAACAAAAAGTATGCCTAGTATAATAAACTGTTCTAAAATCAACACTTGATTTTTTTAATACCTTTTTCCATAACCCTGCTCTAATATTTTTAGCATCAAAATAATGTCTTCCATCATGATTTAAAAATACATAGGATTTTTCTTTTGAAGTTAATTCATACTGATTTTTTAGATATGACAACAAAGGAGTAAAAATTGGAATTATTCTATAACTGGAAAAAGTTTTAGGAGTACCCTCTATTCCTCTTCCAATTGTTCTATTAATTTTTATTTCATTTTTTTCAAAATCTATATCAATCCATTTAAGACCAATTAATTCACCTGTTCGCATACCAGTCATAAATAAAGTAGCAATAATATTTTTATCTTGCCCATTTGCTGAATCTAAAATCTTTTGTATTTCATCTAATGAAAAAGGTTTAATTTCTTTTTCTTGATGTATAGGAAGTGGTCTTGATTTTGATACTGGATTTGAAACTATAATTTCATCTCTAATTGCATCTTCAAGAATAGTACCAAATATTTTTTTTATATCATTTACTCTTCTTGATGATAATTTCAATTCATTATATAACTTATTTTTCCAAATATTTATTTCACTTACTCTTATTTTATCAAGTGTTCTATTTCCAAAAATTGGTTTGATATGCTTATTATAAATATTTTGATAATCTGTATTCGTAGTTATCTTTCGTTCATGTCTATGTGATTCAAAAGAAACTTTAGAATACTCATTTAATGTGGGAACAATAGTTTTTTCAAAGAACTCTCCACTATGAACTTTTAAAATCAATTGTGGAATTATTTGTGTTGTTGCTATTTTTCTATTAGCTTTATTGTCTTCTAGATTTAGAGATTTTCGTATATATTTACCCTCTAAACTAAAATTCATCCAAAGTTTATTACCTCGTGAGTAAAGTTTTGGTTGCGTCATATTAATCATGTTTTCTCCTTAGAAAAAACACCATAAAATAGCTCACTTCTAGCGGTAACTATTTTACAGAAAATCATATTAAATCTTTTAAAATATTCTCAACAATCTCTTTTGGATTTATTTGTAGATAAGATGTTTTAACCCAATTATCAAGTTCAACTTTATCAAATAAAATCCTACCTGCTTTTTTAAAGTAATGTTTTCCCTCTAAGAGATAACTCTCTTTTAATTTATGTATATGGTCTTTTGAATAACCAAGATAATAAGAAGCTTCTTTTATATTTAGCCACCTCTTCTCACTAGAAATCTTATTTTCTAGACTTTCCAATTTTTCCAATATGGTGTCTATCTTTTTTAAATTCTCAAATGATATATCCATTGTTTATATTCTCCTTTCATAATCTGTTTAAGATATAACTCCCTTAAAACTCTATCGCTTCATTAGAACTAATATCAAGCAATAAATTCCTTTTCCGAGCTTCCTTATAAGCCACATTATAAATCAAATTATCTCTAGTACTTAAATGTTGTTTCTCACTAGTTTTATCCAAGTAAACAAGTAATTCATAATCATTCAAATTAGCAACAGTTTCAGTTCTAAGAGGTTTAATTAACTCTCCACTATTTAACAATCTAAAATTCTCTTTTTTATTTGTTGTTTCATCTACAATATCTACTTCAATATAATCTTTTTTTAGCTCTTTTTGAGTAGTTGTTTTTTTAAGAGATTCTTTTGCTTTAAAGTATAAACTTGTTAAATGTTCATCATCTAAAGTTAGATTATTTATATATGCTTTTCTAATTAATGATATATATTCATATTCAAATTTATTTTCATCATAAACAGAAATTTTTCTTTTTAATCTCTCTAATGGAATTACAGTTTGTAAAAACTCTTTTAAATCATATTCATTTTTAATCTCTTCCCATAATTTATGAGTATCTGCTTGATACTTATTATTTGCTAATCTTTCCCTTGAAACTGAATCAACATCAAGTAATCTAATATCATCCATAGCAATTTGAAAAAGATTTTTAGCATTAGCAAATAAATCATCTATTGTATTTATGTTATATTGTTTTAAATGACCTCTATTCATTTGAAACTCAATATTAAAAATATTCTCTTCTAAATCAAAACCATTATTTAAAAAGTATTCATTCATGATTTCAAACTTTTTAGATTTTTTTAGTTCTAATGATTTATTATAAAGCCTTAATTTAAAAGGCTCTTTTCCAACATATAATGTTTGAGTTGTATTTGCATCTCCAATTTCATTAATAGTTGAATATTTTCTTTTTCTAGTGCTAAACATATCTTTTTTTACAAATGAAAAATCATATTGTATAAAGCAGTTTAAATCTGCTCTTGTTACTGGTATATAATCACTTATAAACTCTTTTAGGGAATCTTTGAGTAATTCAATAATAGAATTAATCCCAAAAGTATAAATACCATTTCCTTGAAGCTGTACTCTAATATCATTTAATCCTCTATTTTTATATCTATCTTTAAATCCAATTCTAAAAAATTCATTTGAATCTTTAAACCAATAAAAGCCCTCTTGTTTTCCAAGATAAGATAATTGAATATCATTTATTGATATTGTTAAATCTTTGTTCTCAAATTCAATATCTCTTTTTTCAAACTTACCTTTAATTTCTTCTAATTGGTCAAGTATTTCTAAAAATAAATCATCATAGTTTTCATTGGTTTCAAAGAAGAAATAAAGTGAATCAATACCAAATGTTTTTTTAATTACATTCATCTTTTTTCCTTTTGAGTGTTTTAGTAAGGGGTATTACTAAATACCCCGAATAACTTTTATTTTGTCACGAAGAAAAAAACTTTCATGCGCTAGCGCTCTAAAAGTCTTTTTTCTTCTTAGACACCATAGAAACTAAATTGTTTTGAAATGATTCCTACTTCTACGGAAACCTCTTTTGAAATCTTGTCTGTATAAAGATTTATTTTTTCATCTGGAATTGAAATAGTTTGTAAATCTTTAACTAATGTTCCATTTGCTCTTTTGCTTTCTACTAAAATTTGTAATTTAGCTTTTACAGGAGTAACTAAAGTTTCTCCTTGTTTTTTATAAGTTGTTGCTGGAATAATATTTAAAAGCAAACCTTTTAAAGTAATCATTTTTTATCCTTTATGGATTTATCTATTTTTATAATTATTAAAATAGAAAGCTTAGTAAACGTCTTTACTGTTATATAAATTTATATGACTTTGTTTGTCAATTGATAGAGGAATTGTGTCAGATAAAAAAAGTTTTTTTCTGTAAATATTTACTTGTTTTTGAGTTGTTATTTGCAGAGAATATTTAATAAAATAGGATACGAAGTTGTGAAGTGAAGTTTTGCATTTCTTCTTTATGTTCATTCAGGAAGTTTTGCATTTTAGGAGTTTCATCAAAAAAGTTTTCAATAATAAATTTATAAAATCCTTTGTCTACTTCTGATAAATCTTTTGTAGTATAAATTGTAATATCATCATAAATTTTTAAAATATTAGGTGATTTTTTATTTTGACGAATATTTTTAATTGCATTTTTTTCATCTAACACTAAATTAAATAATTCTATTATTTCTTTTGAAATAATATCTTTAGTAAAATTGGGTATCGTTGCTGTTTTATTTTTATTATATTCTTTTCTTAAACTTTTAAATTGTTCAATTCTAGCTTGACCATAATTATAAAAACAAGCTTGAGCAAATCCATTATACATTTCATTTTCTGTAAAATTTACATATTCAAATTTTTTATGAAATTGTTGATTTCTATTTAAAATAATTTTATCTTTTTCATCTATATCTTCAATATCTAGCATGCCTATTAATTTAGCCAACATTTTATTTGTTATAGAAGATATAATCATAGAACCTTCAATCTTATCTTTTTTATATGTTTCAATAATACCTTTATGTAATTTTGAATCTTTTAATAAATTTTCATCAAAAAAGTTTTCTGCATTCTCTCTCATACTTTTTATTTTATTTATATAATTATCATTATTATATTGAGTTGATGAATTGTTAAATTGATTTTCTTTTATATATAAACTATTATTTATTGAATTTAAAAATAAATAAAAATATTCTAAGTAAGGATTTTTAGCACTTACTATCACACACTCTAAATAATATAATTTACTATTCATAAATTTATATTTTAATTTTTCTAATAATTCTTTTGAAATATTGCTTTTATATCTTTTCTCACTATATAACAAATTTGCATCTTCATCTAACTCATAAACTCTTTTTAATTCTTTCAAATCAGCGATATATCTATTTATACTATTATCAACTAATTCATTTAATGAAATCTTATTTTTCATTCTGTAATATTTAATATATAATAATTGATGAATAGGACAAGAATGGATATAGACTTTTTCAAAAAATAAATTATTATCTATTAAGTATTCTATATCATTGCTAAGTGTATCTTTTAAATTTTGTTCAATCATTGTCATTATCTTTTATTTATTTTAATAATTCTTTTATAAATAATATTATATTTATTTCTTCATAATTATTATTGCTTTATAATTCAAATATCAACTATACGATTTTTTATTATAAGAATTTCATTGATTATAATACAACATTACAACAAAAGAGATAATGAAAAATCTTAAAATGCAAAAATTGTAATATCAACTTTAGGATATATCTTTTTCTTTTTTACATTAATATATTCATTAGTAAATAAGTATAATGTGCTCTGATAAAATCGTCTTAACAAATAATATTATTAATAATAAATTGAAGGTAAACTTATCATGAATAAATCATTAAAAATATGGTTAATATTAGTACTATTCACATTTTTTGGAATTTTTTTAAAATATATTTCTGAATATACATATAAAAAGGAATTAATTTTACAAAAAGGAGAAATAGTTAAGGTAAGAATATTTCGTTTAACGCCTGGTAATCTTAGTTTCTATATAGCATTTAAAAAAGGTACAAATGGTTTAGGTGATGCCATTCTTAAAAATTCAGATACTCATAATCGAGATGGCTATCTCTTTTATGTAAATCCAGGAGAACCAATCATACTATCAGTAGAGAATACAAAACAAAATAGATTTTATGAAGCTAAACCTAGTTTTTCAGGTAGTAGAGATAGTATTGAAAGATTCATGTTTCCCTATGAAAATGACAATAATCCTAATCAATTTTCTTATCCAAAATCAAAATCAGAAGCTTTTAGTTTACATGTAGGTTTTAACAATATTCAAATTAAAGTTGAAGATGTTGGAAAAGAATTAGATGGTGAAAAAGTTATCTTAAAAATAAGTCCTCCTATGCCTGGTTTTGAATTTATATCAACTAATCCATTGTATAACTTATTATGGTATTTTAATCTTTGGTTTTTGTTTTTTTTAGCTTTATTTATTTCATATAAAAAGATTAAGAAAAACTTAGATAATGATATTCTTATTAAAACAAATTTCATTAATATGTTTGATTATTTAATTTACTATATGTTATTAGTTCCAGCATTATATTTTTTAATTTTTCTCTTCTCAAATAGTTTTGTAGCAGCATTTTTAGGTGCTTTTTTAGTTAACTTGATTAGTATGCCATTATTTTTGCGAAAAAAATATCCACTAAATGATAATATTCATAAAATCATTGTTTGGAGTGTTTGGTTAGTTGTTTCTGTTATTTTAGTACATATGACATTTGATTATTATACTATATTTGGACGATGGAGGTAACTTTCTAAAATGAAATAATAAATATTTAAGTGTGCTGATTTTATAAAGAAAAACAACTCTGAATAAAAAGATGTATTAAATTGTGATAATATTGTTCCAAAAACAACTATATTCAACAAAAAGTATAAAAATTAATTTTTCTAGAAGTGCCTTTTTATAGTGTTTTTATAGTTATTAATATTGTCTTTTAGACAATCTCACCATTCGCACCACTTTGTGTTAACAAAATCATATTTTTTCAATTTAATAAATCTAACATTTTACTTTTCAATCAATGTATAAAAAATTCTAATTAATCATTTTTTTCTAAACTAAGTTCAATTTTAAATTGAGCTCCAGTATACGATTTATCATTATAAATAAACTCTTTATTTTTAACAGTTATTTTACCATCTAAATGTTTTGTGATAATTTCTTCTGTCATATAAAGGCCAATACCTGTACCTTGTGATTGATGTTTAGTTGTAAAATATGGTTCAAATATTTTATCAAAATTATTATTCGCAATTCCACCTGCATTATCTTTTATTAATATTAAAAGAGTGTTTTTATTACTTGTATGAACATCAATAAATATAAGTTTTTCAGATTCACTAGGTAATTTAATTAATTCATCTCTAGCATTATTTAAAATATTTATTAATGCTTGAACTAATTCATTTTCATATGTATATAACTCTATATTATCTATACTCTTTATTATCTTTATATCTTTTGCATTAAATTGTGCAGAAATTAGATCTAAAGTTGTTGTAAATAATTCTTCGATTTGAATTTTTGATTTTATTTTATTAGGACTAAAAAAGTTTCTAAAATCATCAATTGTTTTTGATAGATATTGTGCTGATGTATTAATTTTATTAGAGGCTTCAAAGAAGAACTCATCTGTTAATACTCCCATCTCTTTTTGTAATACCATACCAGTTGAAGCTGTAGTAATTGTTGATAAAGGCTGTCTCCATTGATGAGCGATATTTCCTATCATTTCTCCCATTGCAGCCATTTTTGATTGTTGATGTAATATTGCTTGTTGTTTTCGTAATTCAATTTTATATTCTTTGAATTTATTTTCTAAATAAATTGAAACATATCTTGAAATAAACAATAATATGATTATTAATACAAGACCTATAATTAAAATGTTTTTAATATAATTTTCATATTTATCATCTAGTCTTTTTTTAGTTTCTAAAATTTCTTTGAAAATATCATCTTCATAAAAACCTGAACCAATAACCCAATTCCAATCTTTATAACCTTTTACATAACTAGTTTTTTTTGCAGCTTCATTAGAATAAGGTTTTGGATTTTGAATATAAGTATAATATCCATCTCCACTTTCTCCTATTTTCCATAATTTTAAAGTTATTTCTTTCAATTCATTTGACATATTAGCTATATTTAAACTAACTATCTTTTTATCAAAATGACTCACATACTCTTTATTTTTATCTAAAATAAAAATATAACCTGCTTTATCAAATCTAATTAAGTTTATATATTCTAAGGCTTCTTTTTGTATATTTTTTTCAAAATCATCAAAATATTCACCTGTGCCAATTGCGATATTTAATGGTTCGAAATATTTATAAAAAGAGATTTTTCTTCCTATTTCATTAGTTGAATTTGGTTTATACCAATAATATTCATCAAATCTTTCTGTCTTATCTTTTATTGTTTTTACTATTGTTTCAAAAAGCTTATAACCTTTTACATCTGTATAGTTTAAAAGATTTTTGCCTTCAATAGAAGTATCAATTGGATGGGATAGTTTTACACCATTTACATCATCCATAAAATAATATCCTCTACCATCATTAAATCGAATATCATTAAATGCTACTTTTATTAATTGGAAAATTTCTTCTTTAGTTTTTGTATCTTTATATTTATTATAAATTCCAGTTGCAATTGCATGGGCTTCATAAACCCTACTTTTAACATTTTTTTTAAGTTCTTTTTCTGTACTTTTTTGTAAGTGTTCTATAAAAGTGTATACTCTATTTACTTCTTCTTTAATAAGTTCTTTCTTTTCAAAAATATATTTTTGCTCAATCTCTTTTTTTTCTTGATTAAATGTTTTTTTATTTTCAAAATATAAAAATAAAATCACAAGCAATGAAATAATTATTACAAATATTGATGGAGTGAATTTTATTATTTTTAAAAATTTTTCTTCTTTTGCAATTTTCATTTTATTACTTAATATTGAGTTAACACTGTCTAATTGTAGCAGTTTTTATTTTAAAGTAAAACTAATTTTATTATTTTTTATTATCCTGAATAAAAGTATTGCTTTGTTATAATCAAGTTTTAAAAATATAAATAAGGATAATTATGTCAAAAATAGGAATATTAGTAGCAAGTTCAAATAATAATTTAAAATTAGGATTAAAACTTCAAGAAATTACAAAAACTCTTGGTTATGAAGCTGAATTAATAAATTTAGTTGATTTAAGACTACCTTTATATAGTACAGTTGAAGAACAAGAAAATGGAATTCCAGAAATTGTACTTGATTTAGCAACAAAAATATTAGCATTAAAAGCATTTATAATTGTAGCTCCTGAATATAATGGTGTAATGCCTCCTGTATTAAACAATGCAATGGCGTGGACTTCAAGAGCAACAAAAGACTGGAGAGATGCTTTCAATGAAAAAACAGTTGCCCTAGCAACTCACAGCGGTGGTGGTGGAGCGAAAGGTCTTCAAGCTATGAGAATACAATTTCAACATTTAGGTGCAAATATTCTTGCAAGAGAAATTTTAACTACTTATGAAAAACCTTTAAATGAAGAAACTGCAATTTCTATGATTAATAATCTTGTAAAACTATCTAAAGCTTAAGAGTTAACTCTTAAGCTTCTGCTAAAATTTCATATTTTGGTTCACTAATATAATATCCTTGAGCATAATCAAAACCTAACTCTTTAACTTTTTCAAAAATCTCTTTTGATGATACAAACTCAGCAATTGTTTTAAAGCCTTGTCTTTTAGCAAAATCAAGTATCGTTATTACTATTTCTTGATTATTTTTATTTACCAAAATATCTTTGATTAACGAACCATCTATTTTTATATAATCAGCATTTAATTTTATTAGATATTCAAAATTTGAATATCCGCTCCCAAAGTCATCTATTGCAATTTTACATCCTAATGCTCTTACCGTATCAATAAAACTATTAACTTGAGAGAAATCATCAATTCCCTCTGATTCGACTATTTCAAATACTACTTTTGAAGCAATGTTGTACTCTTTTAGCATTTCCATCACATATGAAGAGATATTTTTGCTTTTTATATCTTCAAGGGTTAAATTTATAGAAAATTCATAATCTTTGTCTTTAAAATATTCAAACGATTTTTTTATAACATGTCTTGTAAGCTTTAAATATTGTTTAGATTTTTTTGCAATATCTAAAAAATAAAATGGAGAAATAGCAATTCCATGTTCATCAATTAGTCTAACTAATGCTTCGTATTTCTCAATTTTATTTGTTTTTATATTGTATATCGCCTGATAATAAGGAACTATACTATCACTTTCAAAGGCTTTTTTTAATTTATTTGTCCACATAATATTTTTTTCGTAAATTTTTTCAATTTCTAATTTTTTGTCATAAATATAAATATCTTTATTTACTTTTGAATATCGTTGTATTATATTTGCGGTTTTTTTCAGACTATCTTTTTCTTCAAAAGATAAACTAAAACTCATTTGAATATATATCTCTTTACCTTTGATTTGCAAAGGAGAAGATGAAATAGAATCTGTAATAAATTTTATTAACCCAATAAAATGTTCTCTGTCTTCATTATCAGCTAAAATTGCAAATTCATCTGAATAAATTCTATATAAAGAGTATTTATTTCCCATGAAATTTCTAAATTCTTTTGAAACAATTTTTAAAACTTCATCTCCAACATCATAACCATAGAAATCATTTATATCACCAAATCTATTTATATCTAAAAGTGCTAATGAGGGTTTTTTTGATTTTTTAATATCTTCAAATAATTTAAATCTATTTCCCTCTTTAGTTAAAAAATCTTCCCTTAAACTTTTTTCTAATTCTATTGATTTATGAATCAAATCTGTTATTTCATGTCTAATTGCAATGTACTCTATAATTTCATTATTTTCATCTAAAATAGGTCGAATAGTAATATTAACATAATAGTATTCGCCATCTTTTCTTCTATTTCTTAAAAGTCCCTGCCATGTTTTTTTATTGCTTATTGTTTCCCATAATTCTTTAAAAACTTCTTTTGAATTTTCACCTTTTAATATGCTGTGAGGTTTATCTATTACCTCTTCTCTTTTATATAAAGTTACTTCACAAAATTTATCATTTACATAAGTTATATTACCTCTTAAATCTGATTTAGAAATAATATTACTATCTTCTACTACTTCTCTATATTGTTTTAATATATGATTTTCTCTTTTTAACTTTCTTTTATTTTTTAACTCAGAAAGCAAGTAAATAATAATTAAAATTGCTATAAATAATAAAGTATATTCAAGTGTTAAACTCACATAAATCCTTAAATTAATTAATTTAACAATTATACAATTATTTATGTAAAGTTAAGAAATAAGAAAATAATCGTAAATTAAATTTATACAAAACATCCAAATAATGTAACTTTTTTGTTATCAATCTATGTTAGAATTTCTTATGAAAGAAAAAGTATATGTCCTAGACACAAACATCATCTTACAAAATCTTCAAAATCTCTACAAAATTTCAGACAATAAAACTAACCACATCGTAGTACCTGAAACAGTTCTTCTTGAATTAGAGGATAAAAAGAAACTGTCTAGTGAACTTGGGTATTATTCAAGAGAGTTTGCAAGATTATTAGCAAAGATGAAAATAAAAGAGGTTGATTATAAACTTGGCTTTAAAGTTGTGAAACTTTTTAATGAAGAGATAAATATTGATATTATCTCAAAAGATAAATATGACACGGTAATTGAGCAAATTCATATTTCTGAGTCAAATGATAAAAGAATAATAGAAGTAGCTTCAATAGCCCAAGAATACTACAAAGGTTGCCAAACAATCTTTTTATCACTTGATGTATATGCAAGAACCTTTGCACTTTTTAAAAGTATTAAAACAGAAACTCTACATGATGATAAATCTACTGTTCCTAAATTTAACTTTGTAAAATCAATAGAATTTGATTCTTCATTATTTAATAGTTTAGAAAATAAAGATATTACTTTAGTTGATAGTGAATACGAAGCTGAAAACTTTGCATATAGTTTTGAAAGTTCGGATGGAAATGTAGAATATGCAATTATTCATGATAAAAGGGTTGATGTTTTAAAAGAGAATGATTTTAAAGCTTTAAATGTAAAACCAGTAAATCTAAAACAAAAACTATTTACAAAAGCCATTTTATCAAATATGTATGATTTACTTGTAATTGATGCAAAAGCTGGAAGTGGAAAAACTCTGATGTCAGTTGTGAGTGCCATGAGACTTATTGATTTAGGTTTATATGATAAAATTGTTTATGTTAGAAACTCTATAGAATCCCTTGATAAAGGTGCAGATATTGGATATTTATCAGGAAATGATGAGAAGTTTAGAATCTATAATATGGCACTTATGGATACCTTAGAATTCATTGCAAAAAAACATCTTAAAAAAAGTGAAAATAGAGAAAATCAAGAATCAATAGAATCAAAAATTGATGAATTAAGATCAAGATATTGTATAGAAACTTTATGGCCAGGAGAAGCTAGAGGAAGAACTTTGTCAGCTTCCATTGTGATAATGGATGAATGGCAAAACTCAAGTGAAAAAACAACACAATTAATACTTTCAAGACTTGATGAAAGTTGTATGGCTATTGTAATTGGTTCAAATAGACAAATCGATAATCTATATTTGAATAAATATAATAATGGATTAACAACTCTTCTAAAACAGACAAATGAAACTCATCCAGAGCTTAAAATGTTTGCAATAGAGCTTGAAAAAGCTGTTCGTGGTAAATTTGCTCAATTTACAGAGAGAATCTTTGAAAATAGAAAAGATTGAGTTCAAACAAGAAATAGAACTACTAGTTCTATTTCTTAGAACATTTACTTTTGCCAGAACATCCACAACCAGCATTTTTTCCAAATGTTTTTTTATATAAAAAAAACACAGCTAAGATTACGATACCATATATGATATAATCTTCCATAATTCCTCTTTTTGATAATAGTTATTAGTATAATATAACAGTTAGCATTAAATGAAAATAAATCTATATATAGTATTAAATTAAGCAATAATACACTTGAAGAAAAATATAATATTAAAATAAAAACAAAGGAATATCTCATACAAAATAGACTGATAAATGACACTATATACAATCATATAGAGTATACAAAACTTGAAGATAAAATTCTTCAAACAAAAATAGTAAATAGATTACAATTCATAACTCAAAATGCCTTGGCATATTTTTCTTATCCATCAATTACGACTAAAAGATTTATTCACTCTTTAGGAACAATGCATTTAGCCTCTTTTATGTTTAAAAATGCCCTTTTAAATGCAGATAAAAGAACAAAAAATGATTTTTTGGCTTCACTAAAAAGAGTAATTCTTAGCATCATAAAAGAGGAAAATTTAAAAGTTACTATAGATGATATGGAGTATTTTGATAATAAAGCTTTATATCAATTTACAATTCCCACAAAATCAAAAGCTCAAAGGGCAACTTATACTATTTTCTTACAAACTTTACGAATTGTTGCCCTACTTCATGATGTGGGACATTTACCTTTTTCTCACCAAGTTGAATATGCACTAAAAAAAGTTTATGACAAAATAAAAGAAAAAGAGTTAAATCAAGAGATTATTTGTGAAAAAGAAGTTAAATTCAAAGACAATTATGAAAGCATAACAAACAATGGTAAAGAAGTTTTACATGAAGCTATTGGAGAAAATCTTTTAAAGCTTTTATTTGATTATGAACTTGAAGAATTACTTGTTAAATCTTATGAAAAAGAGTATTTAAAATTAATCAAAAGATTGTCAATTTTGATTTTAGAAGAGCAAGTTTTTGAAGGTTTTGATTTTAAAGTTTTACATAATTTTATTGATAGCACAGTTGATGCAGATAGACTTGATTATATAAACCGTGATATGCTTGCAAGTGGTTATATAACAGGCCCAAATGATCATATAAGAATTACAAAACAAGCTGTATTAGTTGAAAAAGATGAAAAATTTTATCTAAGCTTTTTTGATATGAGTTTAATTGATATTGAACATATGTTAGAGATGAGATTTAATCTTTATAAAAAAGTAATTTTTAATCATGGAATTGCAAAAACAGATACTTTACTTGAAAATGTAGTTCAATATTTATCAAAAAAATATTTTGAATCTGGAGATATAAATGAAAAAATATCAAATAATATCTCTATGTTATGGAATTTTAAAAACACTCAAAATAAACAAAAAGAGCTTGATATAATCTCTATGCTTGATGAAAATTGGCTAATTTCTTTATTTAAAACTAAATATTTTGAAATAAAAGACAAAGAGAACCAAACCCAAGAAGATATAAAATATATGTATTGCTTTGAAGAGGTTTTATTTGGAAAAAGAAGATTTAGAAGTCCATGGAAAAATCTAAATGAGTTCTATAAAGTTCTAGATTTTACAACTGTTGAGCGATATAAATTTAGAGAAAGTTTTGGTTATATCACAGATAATAGACTAAAAGAGTTACAAAATGCTTTAGATGAATTTATTAAAAAATGGGAAAATCAAGAGGATAATCTATTTTTCTCATATCAAATTGTTTCATTTAAATTAGGAATTGCAAAAGATTTTTATCTGTATGATGGAGATGAATTAATAAATCTTGATGAAATTTCAACTTTAAGAAAAAGATTAAAATACTCAATGAGAAATACTGTTCCTTTTTATCTTTATTCAAATAAGAAAATTTTAAATGAACAAATGAAAATTGAACTTAGAAATATATTATTCGACATTTTTGAGGAATGAAACAAATAGTTATTTGGCTAAAATAACCCATATTAATTCAAAGGAAAAATTTTGGATTTAACAAACCTAAGAGCTAAATACACAACAAGAGGTTTAGATATAAAAGATCTAAACCAAAACCCTTTTTTACAGTTTGAAACTTGGTTTAATCAAGCTATGGATGCAAAACTAACAGAACCAAATGCTTTTTCACTAGCTACTGTTGGAGCTGATATGATGCCAAGTATAAGAACTGTACTTCTTAAAATCTTTGATGAAAAAGGTTTTGTATTTTTTACAAACTATAAAAGTAAAAAAGCATCTCAAATTGATGAAAACCCAAAAGCTGCAGCACTTTTTGCTTGGCTTGATTTAGAGAGACAAGTAAAAGTTGAGGGAAATATAGAAAAAATTTCAACAACTGAATCTTTAAAATATTTTCTTTCACGTCCAAAAGGTAGTCAAATTGGGGCTTGGGTTTCACACCAAAGTCAAGTGATTAGTTCAAGAAGTTTACTGGAGCAAAAGTTTGATGAAATAAGAAAAAAGTTTGTAAAAGGTGAAGTTCCTTTTCCTGATTTTTGGGGTGGATATATTATAAAACCTACAAAAATAGAGTTTTGGCAAGGTGGACAAGATAGACTTCACGATAGATTTGTTTATGAACTTCAAAGTGATAATTCATGGACTATTTCAAGACTTGCACCCTAAATAAATTTCAATTTGTAATATTTTTGAGTAATTCTTTAAATTTTAAGTAAAATTCATCAAATATTTATTTGGAGTTTAAAATATGATATTAGGAAAATGTCCATATTGTAAGGGAAATGTTCATGCAATTAAAAGTACTGCAAATGGGAAAAAAGTAAATCTTTATTCTTGTGAGAATGCAAAAAAAGAGTACGATGATAGTGAACAGTTTGTTTTTACTGCTGATTCTACTTGTACTTTTAGAGTATATTCAAATGTATTCTTGCGATGGAATAAAAGAAGTTTCTCAAAATATGAAATGAAAAAATTACTAGAAGAAGATCAAGTAATTGTAAGACTTCATGGAAGAAGAGGTACTAGTGAATATTTTAAATATGTAATTACAGATAAAGAGTATGGAGTTTCTATTTTATGGGATGAGGAAGTTACTGAGTATTCAAAAGAACTAGAAGAAGAGATTGATTAATCTCTTCTTGAAGTTGTTTCTAATAAATGGAAACCAAAGTCTGTTTTAACAGGACCATGAACTACATTTATTGCTTCATTAAATACTACAGCATCAAATTCAGGAACCATTTGTCCTTCAAAAAATGTACCTAAATCTCCACCATTTGAACCAGATGGACATGAAGAATACTCTTTTGCTATATCTTCAAATTTTTCACCAGATGATATTCTTTTTTTTAAATCTAAACATAACTCTTCACTATCAACTAATAAATGTCTTGCTGTTGCACTTTTCATAATAATCCTTAATAAATTTTATAGGGGCGCAATTCTATCATAAAGATTTAATCACTTGCTTAATCAAAGAATTCAATAGCATTTTTACCTTGTTTTTTAGCAACATACATAGCGGTATCTGCTTGTTTAATAATATCTTTAACACTAACACTTGAATCACTAAATAGCGTAATTCCAATGCTTGGAGTTGATACATTTACATTTCCTTCTATGTGAGTAATACTATTTAATGCTTCTTTTACTTTTTCTGCTAAATTATTAATATTAATTTTTGCATCAACTTTATTATTTCCAACATTATCAAGTAATATAATAAATTCATCTCCACCAATTCTAGCTATTGTATCTTCATCCCTTACAATTTCTCTAATTTTTTTAGCGACCATAATAAGTAAAGCATCTCCAATATCATGACCTAAAGTATCATTTACTTCTTTGAAATTATCTAAATCAATAAATATTAAACCACCAATTATTTTATGTCTTACAACTTTAGTAATTGCATGCTCAATTCTATCAAGTAGCAATAATCTATTTGGAAGTCCAGTAAGATTGTCATGGGTTGCTTGATATTCAAGAACTTTTTCTTTATCTTTTTGCTCTCCAATATCTATGTATTGTCCTAAAAAGTGTGTGATTTTTCCATTTTTATCTTTTATAGCAGTTATTGTACTTCGCAAAGGTATAATTTCATTAGTAGATTTTCTATTATAAACCTCTCCACTCCAATAACCTTTAACTCTTAACTCATTCCATAAAGCATCACCAAATCTTTTGTCTTGATGAACAGATTTAAATATTCTTGGATTTTTACCAATAATATACTCTTTTGGATATCCCATAACATTACAAAATGCTTGATTAACTTTTACAATCTCTCCTATATCATTTGTAATAATCATAGGTTCACTTGATTCAAAGGCATATGAAGATAATCTTAATTCATCTTCTTGTTTTAATCTATTCTCTTCATAATCAATTTTTTCTAAACAATGAGTTATATCACCTACTAATTTATCAAATAGTATTTCTACTTCTTGATCAAAAAAATCTACTTGATTTAAATAAATTGCTAAAGTTGCAACTACTTTATTGAATTTTTTAATTGGAAAAGAAGCCATAGAATTAATATTTAAAACTTTTGCATTTTCATAAAATACTGAAATATTTTTTTCTCTAAAATTATTAATAATAATATTTGTTTCCCATTTCATTGTTTTAGAAATTAGATTATTTTTATTTTTATCATTATAAAAATGGCTTTGGCTTAATATTTTTTGTTTTAATTCTCCATCCTGAGCAATTATATCATCAGAGTATAAATCATAAATAAAACAGAATTGAACTTTATTATTTTCAGAAAGTAATTCACAAATATTAGTAAATAGTTTTTTCCTATCATCTATTTTTAGTAAAAATTTATTTGCTTTGTTCAATAACTCATAAACCTCTTTATGTTTTTGAACTTTGTAAAAACTTTTTTGCTCATTAAAAATAATATTTCTTAAAACAAATAATAAACTTATCAAAGTTGAAAAAGAGACTGCTAAGAAAATAAGACTTTTTTGCTTTTCTACTTGGGCATCATTTTCAAAATTTATTACATGATTATCTAAAGAAGTAAGTAAATTTTTATAAATATTTGTTAATGATTCAATATTTTCTAAAGATAATTTATTCCACTCTTGAAGATTTAATTCAAAATGTGAGAAATTTTTATTTTTAAAATTATTTCTTAGCATAAATATTTTATTAAAATACTCTTCATCTAATTTAGAATTATATTTTTGTACAATATCTAGATTTGAATTATTTAAAAATAAATCTTTATTTATCTCTTGTAATGAATAATTTTTCATAAGCATATTATAGAGTCGATCATTCATATTATTAGTTGTAAAATATGAGATAAACATTGTTTTTTCTATATAAGTTGACTCTTTAAAATTTAAAAAATAAACAATATTTCTAAATTCACTATTAAAATCATAGGCTAACTTTATAGGTTTTAATAAAAATAATGAGTCCAATAGTATTTTATTAAAATTATTATATTCTTCAAAAATTTCATCAAGTGTTATATCAGATTTATCAACTCTTGTTCTAAATTGTTCTAATTTTATTACTTGTGAATTTAATTGATCAAATCTATTATCTAAATTTAATTTTTTGAAAAAAGCTTCTAATTTTTTATAATTATTATTGCATAATAATCGAACTTCATCAAGTTTTACTTCTTTATTTTTTTCTAAAAAACTAATTACAGTTAATTCTCTCTCATTTTGTAATGAATCAATAAGTTTTTCTGTATAAACCAGATAGTTTAGATTATTGTTAATTCCATTTATTTCATTATAAGATTGTACTTTTTCATAAACTAAAACAGAACTAAAATACAAAATCCCTAATGCAGGTAATGTAAATATTAAAATTATTTTCAGGAATAATGTATTTTTAAACAATAAAAGTATCCTTTATATTATCACTTTTCGTAGATTTTATAATATTTACCTTTAATTTTCTCTTTTGATAATTTTTCTAGGACAAAAGTTATTTTTTCTTTATTAATTGCAACATATGAAGCAAAATCTAAAATATCAATTTTACCAATATCAGTTTTATCTAAACCAATTCCAGCAGTTAATGCACCTAAAATATCCCCTGCTCTTAATTTTTGTTTTTTTCCACCATTTATAAATATAGTTCGTAATCCTGAATCAATTTTATAAGATAAATCATCTTCAATTTTATCAATACTTTCATCTTCAATATCTCTAAAAGTATCTTTAATAAGTTCTACCCTATCAAAATCATTTGAAGTATATAATGAAACTGCAAGCCCACCTTTTCCAGCTCTTGCTGTTCTTCCTATGCGATGTGTGTGAATCTTTTCATCTAAAGATAAATCATAATTTATAACCAAATCAACATCATCAATATGTAAACCTCGTGAAGCTACATCAGTTGCTATTAAAATAGAATAAGATTTGTTTGAAAATAAAATTATTGTTTCATCTCTTTGTTTTTGCTCTAAATCTGAATGAAGGGTTAACACATCTAAACCTAATGAATATAAATCATCAGCTAACTCTTCACATTTTATTTTCATGTTACAAAAAATCAAAATTGATTTTGCTTTGTTTGATGAAATAAGTGCTGGAATTAATGAAGTTTTACTTCCTTCATTAACTTCATAGAATTTTTGTTTAATATGTACTTTTTCTTCATTTTCTATTTTTACTGTAGTTGGATTTTTTAATACATTTGAAGCTAGTTTTTCAATATTTTTTTCATAAGTTGCTGAAAAAAGAAGTGTTTGTCTATCTTTTGGTAAAGTATCAATTATTTTCATAATATCATCGTAAAATCCCATATCAAGCATTTTATCTGCTTCATCTAAAACCAAAGTATTTATATTTTCAAGATTAATATTATTCTCTTCTATATGTTTTAAAACTCTTCCTGGAGTTGCCACAATTATGTGGGCTTCATGACTTAAAGATAAAACTTGAGGTTTATATGGAGTCCCTCCACAAAGTGTAAGAACTTTTAGATTATGCATATGTCGAGATAATTTTCTTAACTCTTGTGCTATTTGATTTGCTAATTCTCTTGTTGGAGCTATTATTAAAGATTGTATTCTAAAATTTTTGATATTTAATTTATTTAGTATTGGAATACAGAAAGCTACAGTTTTTCCTGAACCTGTTTTTGCCTGAGCTATTAAATCACTATTATTTAAACTTAAAGGTAAACTTTTTTGTTGGATTGCAGTTAGTTTTGTATAACCTAGCGAGTCTAAGTTTGTTAAAAAATCTTTTGGAAGATTTAAGTTTGAAAAATTTTCGATTAAAATGGGAAAGCCTTTATAGTTTTTTATTTATTATATCTAAAACTATAAAGTACTTTTGTGTAAGTGTTATTTTTTTTCTATTTTTTTGAAAATATAAGTTATTGATAAAAAAATCACAAGAACTATTCCTAATCCTATATATTTAAAATCATCTCCTAAACTTAAAATATATTTTCCTGCTGTAAAGCTTAAATATCCAACGACACAGGCCCAAAGGATAGTTGCTAGTGAGTTAAAAAATGCAAATTTAGCTGCTGGATATTTTGTAAGTCCATAGCAAGTGGAATTAATGTTTTTATACCATAAATATATTTTTGTACAAAAACTACAAAAGAACCATATTTTCTCATCATTATATGAGCAAGGGCAATTTTTCTACCATATTTTTTCATCATATCTTTTGCATAATTTTTATTTTTTCTAGCTAAAAAAAATAAAAACTGGTCACCTAAAAAGTTTGAAACTCCTGCTACTAGAATTGAAATATAAATATTTAAATCCCCAGAGTATGATAAAACTCCTGCAACAACCAAACCTACAAATCCACCACCAAAAGAGTATAAGAAAAGAGCTAAATAGCCCCAATCTCGTATAATATCTTCCATTTATTTATGCCTCTATTCCAAAAAATTCTAAAGCATCAATAACATCATCATTTTCAATATCAATTATTTGCTCTTTAATATTTTGTTTTGCTTTATTTATTATGTACTCTTTAACTTTTTGTTTTACATCCTCTAAATCATTAACGATTACAAAACCACTAAATTGAATTTCGTTATCATAACAAAGTAAAACACCATCACATGACTTTTCAATAAATTCACTAATTTCTCTATAATTAATTTCTAAAGCACTAGCATTCCAACCATAATCTTCAAGCTCTTTATCTTCAAATATTTCAACTCCATCACTTTGGTGATCAAAATAAAGCATAGTTGTTTTATTCATATCAATAATATTTTGCCAATTTGAAACTGGTTTCATCTTGCAAATTGTTCCTACGATATTTACTTTATAATCTGCAAAAAGATGTGAAGCTATTGCTTTTGCATCAAGTATTGAAGATAATTGTTTTACATCGTGATTTCGATAAATTACAGCTTTTTTCTTAACTTCATCTTCTTTTGTAAAAATATTTCCATCTACATCAATAATAATTGGAGTTTTTGAAGCGTATAAATTCAAAATGTATGTAATATCTATATTTAATTCTAAATCTTTAATATTTATTTTTCTCATTTTTATATAATCCTATTTATAAAATGTCCCGATTTTATCCAAATTTTTATTAAATCTAAAATTTTGGTGATAAATTTGTAACTAAAATATAATATTTATTTTATAGAGATTTTTTTCATACATATTTAAGATAAATAATATATAATTGGGGCGTTATTTGAGTTTACAAAGGCTTTGGTTGTGTTATTACATAAATTATTAAACATTTTTATCAGAAAAAATAATATAAAAACTCTTTTTTTAATTGATATTTTATATATGAAAGATTTAAATGCAATTTATAATTTTAAAAATGGTGATTCCATTATAAAACAACTAAATCAAATCCTAACGAACAAAACCAAAGAACTAATAAAAAAAGCTCTAAAGAAAAACATCAAAATCAAAATAAAAAATATTCACACCGATGTATTTGAGATATTAATCTATGATAATCTTAGCGTTGAAGATATCGTAAAAATAAAAAATCTAATTTATGAAAATATTGTATCTCATAATTTTCAACTCTTAGATAATATTTCAACAATAAATATTGATGTTACTATTGGTTGTGCAAAAAGTAGTGATAAAAACCTTAAAATTTATGCGGAAAAAGCACTTCATAATGCAAAGATAAACTATATTCATTATACATATTATGATTCATTTTTATATAAAAATGATTTTATAAATGAAGATCTTCTTGAAGTTCTAAATTATAATATTAATAATAATCTAGTTGAGCCATATCTTCAACCTATTATGGATAATGAAAATGATGAAATAGTTAAATATGAAGCTTTAATGAGAATATTTGATAAAAATGGTCATATAATAATGCCTAATATTTTTATTCATAAAGCAAAGAAATGTAGACTATACAACAAACTCATGGAAATTTTAATTGATAAAATCATAATTTATATTCTAAAATATAAAATTCATGTGAGCATAAACCTTGATTATACAGATATATTAAATCCACAGATAAAAAAAACTCTTCTTTCTAAGATAAAAAGTAATAATATTGGGAAGTATCTTACTCTTGAAATACTTGAAAGTGAGAAAGTAAATAGCTTTGAAATGGTAAATAATTTTATTAATGAGATAAAAAAACTTGGTGTTAAAATCGCAATTGATGATTTTGGTACAGGTTTTTCAAATTATGAGAATATACTGAATTTAAACATTGATTACATAAAAATTGATGGGTCTTTAATAAAAAAAATAGATGAAGATATATATTTAAACTTAATTAAAAGTATTGTTTTATTTTCAAAACAACAAGATATTAAAGTTGTTGCTGAATTTGTGAGTGACTTAAAAATTTTAAGATATGTAAAAAATGTACAAATTGATTATTCACAAGGTTATTATATTGGAAAACCTAAATGCATTAAAGAATTATTTGGAGAGAAAGATTGAAACAAGAATTAAAAAAAATAACAGATTTAACTATAAATGAACTTTTAAATAATAATATTATACTTCCATCAACATATTTTGATAGGTTTAACTATCATGCAAAAGAGTTAGAGATAGATTTAGATGATGAAAACTTTAAAACTGAAATTAATCAATTAATATCTGAAGATTTCCAAACAATTGAAAAATATATGAATATAATCGCAAAAAGTACTGCAATACTCCAAGAAAATGCGAAAGATGCAACAAATGCAGTATTAAATAAAGATGTAAGTTCTTTAGTTGATATTTATAAAAAAATGCTTGAATTAGAACATGAAGTAAAAAATTTAAATGAAAAACTTTTTTTAGATGATTTAACAAATACATTCAATAAAAAATGGATTTATACTAAATTCTTAGATGAAAATACAAAATTTCAACAAGCTGGTCTTTGTATTTTAGCTGATGTTATTGACTATTTATATATTCAAAAAGAGTATGGTGAACTTTTAGCAAATAACTTACTTATTTTTGCAGCTAAATTTATAAAACAAAAACTAAAAGATGAAAATATTGATTTTAAAATAGTTAGATACAACGAAAATAAATTCCTAATTTTTATTGTAATGGGAGAAAAAGAGGATAAAAAACCTATTATTGATTCTATCCTCAATTTAGAACATTTATTGTCAAATACTACTTTAAAAAGCAATTCAGGACTATTTATAAAAGCTAAATATGAGTTTAAAATTTGTTCATATCAAAAAGAAGAAGAATCAAAAGAGATTTTTGAGAAATTATTAACTCATAAGAAAGAGGAATAAAACTCTTTTGTCTTTTGAATTGCCTCTTCATAAGATATCTCTTCAAATCTTATTTTTGTATTAGCTTTTGCTTGGGATAATTTAAAACAATCTAAACTTAAAACAACTCCAATTTTTGGATAACCACCAATTGTTTGCCTATCTTTTAATAAAACTATAGGTTGCCCATCACTTGGGATTTGAATACTTCCAAAAGCGATACCTTCTGATATTATTCCATTTATATCACACTTGATTGCTTCACCACTTAATTTACAAGCCATTCTATTAAAATCATTCGTAACTAAATATGTTGAATTTAAAAACTTTTGCTTTTCTTCTTTTAAAAAATGACTTTCTTGATATGAAAAGATTACTCTAAGAATCAACTCTTCTTCATATTTTGGAATAAACTCATTTTTTAGGCGAATTGTATGAGTAGAAACATAATTTTCAAAAGGTAAAATATCACCTTTTTTTAACTTATTTCCATCTATTCCACCAAGATTTTCTTTTATTGTAACACTATTACTTCCAAATTCTTTTTTAATATTAAATCCACCAAAAACAGCTATATACACCCTATTTCCAGATAAGATTTTCCCAATTTTAATAATATCGCCATTTTTAATATTATGACTTCTCCAAGATTCTTTTAGAATATCATTTATAAAAAACTCACAACTAGCACCTGTAATTGCTATTTGAGTATTTGCATTTGCTTTAAAAACTACATTTGAAAATGCAATTTCTAAAATATTTGTATCTAAATGATTTTTCAATAACTGATTTGCACAAAAATAAGCATATTCATCCATTACACCACTTGAAGTTACTCCAATGTGGGAATATCCAAATCGTCCTTTATCTTGAATTGTTACAAAAAGAGGATTATTTACAACTTCTAAACTCATAAAACACCTCCTTGATTTAAAAATTCTTCCTTTGAAATAGGATTAAATTTTACTTTATCTCCCACATTTAATGGAGATAAATTATCTAATTTTTTATCAAAAAGTTCAAAAACCGTTTTACCTACAATATTCCAACCGCCAGGGCTTTGTTGGGGATAAATTGCAGTTTGAGTATCAGCAATTGCAACACTTCCTTTTGGAACTATTTTTCTAGGAGTAGAAAGTCTTGGAAGTGCAATTCTTTCATCCACTTTTGCAAGATATGCAAAACCTGGCAAAAATCCAATTGCATAAACATCATAAAGTTTATTTGAGTGAATCTGTATAATTTCTTCAATACTTATTTTTGTTTTAGAACTCATATCAATTAAATCAAATCCAACTTCAGTTCCATAATAAACATCTACTGTGATAATCTTTTCATCAAAATTCTCTTGTAAATCTAAGTTTATATTTTGCTCTATGATATTTTTTAAAGTTTCAAAATCATATTTAAAAATATCAAAAGTAATAAAAATAGAAGTATAAGAAGGGATGATTTCTATTAGTCCATCAAGGTTTAACTTTCGTAAACCTTGATAAATCTTTTTAATTTTTAGGGCAATATCTTCATCTATTTTATCTCCAAAATAGATAATCAGAGAATCTACATTTACTATTTTAAAAATCATTAGTATAAAGCTTTTCTAAGTAGTTTAATAAATTCTAAGGCTTTATCATTATCCCCATGAACACAAACAGAATCAGTTTTTAAAAATAGTTTTTGACCATTTATACTATATAAATAACCTTTGTCTTTTAGATTAACTATTCTATTTACAACTTCTAATTCATCATGAAGTACAGCATTTTCATCCATTCTTGAAACTAAACTTCCATCATCATTGTAGTTTCTATCTGCAAATACTTCGAAAAGTAATTTCATATCATAAAGTTTTGCTGTATATTCATACTCTTCATTTTTTGGACCTGATAAAACCATAAGTTTAATGTTTTTATTAAATGATGAAACTGCATTTAAAACTGCTTTAAAAATATTCTCATCTCGCATCATATCATTGTATAAAGCGCCATGAGGTTTCACATAAGAAAGAACTACACCTTGTGCTCTACAAAAAGCATTTAGCGCTCCTAGTTGATATAAAATAATAGATTTTATCTCTTCAAGGGAACATAAAACTGTTCTTCTTCCAAAACCTAATAAATCATTATATGAGGGATGTGCACCAATAGTAACATTATATTTTTTTGCTAATATTACAGATCGACTCATTGTAACAGCATCACTAGCATGAAAACCACAAGCTAAATTTGCCATATCAATAAGTGGCATGATTTCTTCATCATTTCCCATCTTCCAAATACCAAAGCTCTCGCCCATATCACAATTTAATTTTATTTTCATATCATTGCCTTGCATTAATTTACTCCTATTTTATCATATAATTTGGTAAGAAATGCACGATTTGTGGGAAATAAGTTATCAACACAACCGCAACAATCATCAAAATAAAAAATGGTAATGTAGCTTTTAATATATATTCTATTTTTTCACCACTAATTGCTTGTATTACAAATAAGGAGAATCCAACAGGTGGAGTAATTTGTGATAACTCAACCATAAATACTAAAAATATACCAAACCATAAAGGATCAAATCCAGCAAGAACAATAATTGGTAAAACAATCGGTAAAGTCATAACAACAATAGAAATACCATCAAGTATCATTCCAAGGAAAATATACATAATTCCAATGATTAAGATTAACATCATAGGAGTTAAACCTAAAGTTCCAATATATTCACTAATAGCTCTTGCAATTCCTAAGAAGCCTATAACTTGAGATAAAAATCCAGCACCAACAATAATAAAACTTATCATTACTGATGTTTTCATTGTGTTTAATAATGCGTTTTTAAATACTTCTAAAGAGAAACTTTTGAAATAAATTGCTAATATAATTGAACCTAAAACACCCAATGATGCAGCTTCTGTAGGAGTTGCAATTCCTCCATAAATAGAACCTAAAACTACAGTTATTAAAGATAATATTGGGAATAACTCTTCTAAAGATTTTATAAAATCTTTTAATACATACTTATTTTCATCAGTTGGAACTACACTTTTATCTATTTTTGAAACAAGCATTATATAAACTGAATATAAAGTTGCAAGCATTAGTCCAGGTAATATTCCTGCCATAAATAATTTTCCAATAGATACATCAGACAATACACCATAAATAATCATAATTAAAGATGGAGGAATTAAAAAACCAAGTGTTCCACTTCCAGCAAGAGAACCTAATGCTAAAGATTTTGAATAACCTCTTTTTTCAAGCTCATCAAGTGTTATTTTTCCAACTGTTGCAGTTGTTGCAGCACTTGAACCTGAAACTGCTGCAAATAAAGAACAAGCAGCCACATTTATATGTAATAATTTCCCTGGAATGAAATTTAACCAAGGCATCAAACCATTTAGAAGTTTAGTTGAGATTGATGATTTATATAAAATCTCTCCCATCAAAATAAACATAGGTAATGCAGCTAGTGACCATGAATTTAATGAATCATACATAGATGAAGCCAATAAATCACCAATCTTATCATATATTGAAATCATAGGTGGTAACTGTGAATCAAAAATCAGCATAGCCACAATTCCAGTTAAAATAAGAGAAACTCCAATCCAAATTGATGACAATAAAAAAATAAACATTATAAATACTATAACTATAGATAAAATTAGTGGATCACTTATCATTTTTTAACCTTCTTAATACAAAAACTAAAACACTTAAAATAAAAATCAATATTCCCAAAGGCATAACTAATTGAGTCAAATATAAGGGAGTTGCTGAAACTGATTCAGAAAGCATATCCATAGAATAAGAGTCATAAGTAAATAATATCGTTCTATAAAATGCAAAAAGTAAAATTACAATGGTAAAACTTCCAGCAACTACATCAATCAATCTATTTGATTTTTCACTCATTTTTGAAGTAATAATATTAATTCTAATATGGGCATCTTCATTAAATGTATAAGCCAAACCTAGAAAAATTGAAGCTAAATATAAATATCCACTATATTCATCTGCAATCATTGTTGACATATTAAAAAAATATCTGATGAAAATTTCTGTTAAGATTAACAATGTTAAAGAAACTAAGGCAACTGCGCCTAAATAAGCTCCCCACAATGAGAGCTTATTTATAAATTTAAAAAATGTTTGCATTTGCTTACTTTCTATATTCTTTGAAAATTTCTTTTGTTTCATTATCAGCATCAGCTAAATATTCATCTAACATTTTAGAAGCAATTTTATTTAACTCAGTTTTTAGTTGCTCACTTGTTTCTGAAATTTTCATACCATTTTGAGCCATCATATCAAGAGACTCTTTGTCTTCAACTTTTACAGCTTCCCATTGAGCTTTTTCTATTTCTGCGGCTGCTTTTAACATAGCATCTTGTTGAGCTTTGTCCAATGAATTCCAGTAATCAAGATTTATAGTAACAGCTTGTAAAGGATAAGCATAATTTATTTTTGTGTAGTTACTTAATACTTCCCAAAACTTACCATCTTTTCCCGATGATGATGAAGTAATAACAGAATCAACCATTCCTGTTCTTAAAGCTGAATATACTTCTCCCCAAGGTAAAGATACAGCATTTCCTCCTGCTCCATTTACAAAATCAGCAGAATTTTTATCGTAAGTTCTTGTTTTTGCACCTTTGAAATCTTCTATAGATTCCATTTGTTTATTTGAGTAAAAACCAGAAGCTGGCCAAGTTACACTATATAATAGTTTTTGATTCCATTGTTTTGCAGTTTTTTCATAAGCTGGTTTTGAAATTTGATAAAGTCTATAAGCATCTTCATAAGATGTAGCAATAAAAGGTAAAGCAGATATTCCAAAAACTTTTCCTCCACCTGCTGTAAATGGAATAAACATATCAGTCATTGCAACTGTTCCATCTTTTACAGCTTTTAAAGGATTTCCTTTGATTAAAGAAGAACCTGGATGAATAGTAATATCAACACTTCCTTTTGTGTATTCTTTTACTAAATCAGCATATTTTTGAGCACCAATTGTATGAAAATTTGTAGCTCCATACTTTGCATTTAAATTCATTTTCACATCACCTGCTAGTAAAGCACTTGCTAGTGTTGCTATTATTAGACATTTTTTTAACATGTTAAACTCCTTGGTTTTATTATAAAAACATCATAATAATTTCAAGTGAGTAATAGGTGAGTTTTTAAAATTTATTTAAAAGAAGTTAGTTTATAACCTTCAAGTGCTACATTTGTAATTAAATCTTTTGGTAATCGCTGTCTTAACTCTTTTATAAAAGTTTTTAAAGCACTCATACTCATAGTTTTATCTTTCCAAATATACTCTTCAATCATCGCATATGTTAAAATTCTATTTTTATTTTCATGAAGCAATAATAAAAAATCTTTTTCTCTTTTTCTCAAGCTCACAACCTCATCTTTATAATAAAGTTCTCTATGTTTTAGATTAAAATAAATATCTTCACAAAACTTTATTTTATTTTCTAATCTATTTCCAAAAGCTTTTATTATTCCTTGAAGTAGTGTTTCAGAAGTTACTGGTTTTAAAATATAATGATTAATATTTAGGTTTATTAAATTTAAAAGATACTCTTCACTTGAATATGCAGTTAACATAATAATAATTGTATTTAAATCATCTTTTCTAATATCTTGAACCATTGAAATACCATTTTTTTTGGGCATCTCAATATCTGAAATTATAATAGTTGGTTTATGTTCATAATATAAAATATATCCATCATCAGCATTTGAAGCTTCATAAACTTCAGCAAAATAGTATTTTAAAGTATTTACTAATCTTTTTCTAATACCCTCTTCATCTTCTACACATAAAAGAGTATAGTTTTTTAATTGTTCAATAATATCATCCATCTTAAGCCTTGATTTTTACTTTAAACATTGCGCCATCACTTGTGTTTTCAACACTTAACTCTCCACCCATATTTTTTTCTATAATCATTTTTGACATATAAAGTCCAAGTCCTGTACCTTTTAGACTTTCTTTTGTTGTAAAATATGGTTCAAATATCAAATCCATATACTCTTTTTCAACTCCACCTGCGTTATCTCTTACGATAACTATTGAGTAACCATTTTCATAATCAACTTCTAATTCAATTCTTGGATTTTCTATATTTCTTTGAATTAAAGCATCTTTTGCATTTGACATTAGATTTAATAACACTTGAGCGAATTCTCTTTTATATCCATAAATTTCGCAGTTACACTTTATTTTTCTATGTAAAGTTATATTATAGTTTTTAATTGAAGCACTAATTAAAGATATTGCTTCATAACAAGAGTCTTCAATATAAAAATATACCTTTTGTTTATCGGGTTTAAAAAAGTTTCTAAAATCATCTATTGTATATGACATAAATTGAATTAATTTATTTGATTCTTTTACAGAATCTAAAATCATATTATCATCTACTTTTTTAAATTTTGTGGCTGTTTCTAATTCCATCAAAATTCCAGCAACTTCACTTAATGGTTGTCTCCATTGATGAGCTATCATTGATAACATAGTACCCATTCTTGCAAGTCTTGATTGATGAAGCATTGCTTTATCTTTTCTTTGAACTTCTTCAATTGCTGTTTGTACTTTTAACTCTAAGTTTTTATTTATATCTTCAAGTAAAAGCTCTTTTTTCCTAACATTATCTTGATACTTTGCAAAAACTTCAGTAATTTTTTTCGACATAAAAAAGGACATTATTCCAATAAATAAGATGACTAAAGAAGATATAAAAACAACTAGTCTAATATATTTATCTATTCGCTCTTCTAATAACTTTTTATTTTCATAAATTGATTTTTGAATATCATCAATATAAAGTCCTGCACCAATTACCCAATTATATTTTTTATAAAGTCTAAAAAATCCAAGTTTTTTTGAGAAATGTAACTCTTGAGGCTTTTGCCAATAATACTCAATAAATACACCATCTGGTTTCTTTACAGATTCATCAATAAATTGTTTTGTAATTAAAGTTCCCATTGCGTCTTTTAAGTCTATATCATAAGTATTAAGACTCTCTTGTCTAAAAGGATGTGCTTTTAAATAGTAGTTTGTATCATGTATCCAAATATATCCATGTTTACCATATCTTATAGTTTCTGTATATCTTAGAATCTCATTTTGTAGTTCATCTTGAGTTAATTTTGTATTATGATTTACATGGTATTCTATATAATTTACTATATAGTCAACCTCTTTTTTAAGAATATTCTCTTGTCTTTGTAAATACTCTTTTTCTACACGAATACTCTCTTCTTCAAAATAATTATTTTGATTTTGAACAAAAAAGTATATTGTAAAAAAGGCTACTAGTATTACTGTTATTATAGGTGTTAGAATAATAAGTTTTGGTATATTTCTTTCTGAAAACAAAAAAGACTCCGTATTTTAAAATTACTCTAACAAATTTGAGTGAGTTAAAAGTGAGTTTCTATTATATCAATATTGATACATATGATATTTTTTATTTTCTGCTGCTTTTCGCTCTTCAATTTTTTTGTAAACATCTACTGCTTTTTGTTTTTGTTCAATATTTATCTCTTTTGTTTTATACTCTTTTATGATTGAATCTAAAACTAAAATATAAACTATTGAGTTTAATTTTAAAGAGTCTTCATTCCTCATCAATTTATCTAAATCAATAGCATAAACAGCTTCTGAGAAGGTAAAAAATAGTCTTTGTTTAATATCTTCAAGTCTATATGAATATCCTAAAATTACTAAAAAATTTTCTTCAAACTCTTTGTCAAATTCTAAATTTTTCAACTCTTTTGCAAATGAAGAGATTTTTTCTTCATATTCATTGGCAATTACTGGGGCTTCAACTATTTTATTTTTAAAACCATAAATAAAATTAGCAATTTCGTTAATTAGTTCGATTTTCTATCCTTTTTTCACAATCATTACATATTAGCTATTATATAATGAAATCTATAAAATACAAAATATTAGGAAAAATCATGAAAAAATCTATTATCGTTTCAACATTACTTTTAAGTTCTACACTAACTTTTGCTTTTGATTTAGGAAGTATTACAAAAAGTGTAGTAGATTCAGTTTCAAAAGAGAATTCAACAACTTCAACAACAGCAACAAAAACTAATCTTTCAGATTCTACAGTTTCAAGTGGATTAAAAGAAGCCTTAAAAACAGGTGTTACTTTTGCAGTTGAACAATTAGGTGCAAATAATGGATATCTAAATAATGCAACAGCTAAAATTCCTCTTCCAAATAATCTATCAAATGTAGAAAAAGTTATAAGATCAGCAGGTGGTGGCAAGATGGCAGATGATTTAATAAATTCAATGAACACAGCAGCAACAAAAGCAGCTCCAAAAACAGCTGAAATTTTCATGGGTGCAATTGATAAAATGACACTTACAGATGCTCAAAAAATCTTATCAGGTGGAAATGATGCTGCAACAAATTATTTTAAAACTAATACAACAGAATCTTTGAAAAAATCAATAACGCCTATTATTCAAGAAACAATGAAAGAGAACAAAGTAGCAACTTATTATGATGCAGTTAATAACTTGTATAAATCAAATGCAAAAGGATTAGTTGACAATAGTGGAGTTATGGGAATGGCAAAAAGTTTAGGTGTTGATTCTTATATGCCTGGAAATTCTGATGAAAATTTAGATGATTTTGTTACAAATAAAGCGATTGAGGGATTATTCGCAATGATAGCTCAAAAAGAAGCAGCTATTAGAACAAACCCAGTTGAACAAACAAGTTCAATATTAAAACAAGTGTTTGGGAAATAAGATTTTATCTTAATCCCCACTTTGTAAAGTAAAATAACTTTTCATTGCGTTATTTTTTACTAAACTAAGATTTAAACTCTCAAAATCTATAGGTTTTTTCTCAAATTTATATTCATAAGTTTTATCAAAATTTTTCAATAAATTTTCATAAAGCTCACCTTTTGTATCAATAATAAAAATCTCTTTATCTATTTCATAAATATAAATAATATTCAAAATGAAATAATCATTTATTTTATAAACTAAAAATTCATAATGTGAAAACTCAATTTGTTCTAATAACTCCATTGTTCTTGCTTTTATATTATCTTTTAATAAATCTTTAAAAAAAGATAAGGCTTGACCATTCCATGAAATATCATCTTCTGTATGAATATATTCAATATGTAGATTATCTGCTTTTAGAGTATAAGCTTCCAAAACATACGAATCGTATCTAGTTTTTGTCTCTACATTTTTAATAGGAAATTTATAAAAAGTGTCTGTGTCAATTTTGAATTTTAAATCATTTTCTTCCAGACTAAAATAAGGTCTTGATAATTTTTTGATTGATTTAAAAACTGATGCTAAAGTATCTAGAAACAGACCCATTTTATTCCTTTTAGTTTATTTTAAGAAATGTACTTTATCAAAATAATCTCTTTATTTCAAGGATATTAGTTATAAATTGTGTAAAAAAAATTAAATTTTATTATTTATTTGCAAAATCAGCCAAAGCATCGCCCTCAAGTCGATACCCAACCCATTCATTTAAAGCAACAGCACCAAGACTTTCATAAAACTCTCGTGATGGAGTATTCCAATCAAGACAAGCCCACTCAAATCTTCCACAGTTTTCATTTATTGCTTTTTTTGCAAGATACTTAATCATAGCTTTTCCAGCACCTCTTCCTCTTTTTGATTCATTTACATATAAATCCTCAAGATAAATACCATTTTTCCCAAGCCAAGTTGAATAGTTGTAAAAATAAACAGCATAACCAATAGCCGTTCCATCTTCTTCACAAATCAAAGCTTTAACAGTAGAGTTCGAAGCAAAGATAGACTCTTTTATCTCTTCAACAGTAGTTTTAACAGCATTTGGTAGTTTTTCATAAATCGCAAGTTCCATAATGAAATCAAAAATAGTTTGTGAATCTTCTGGTATTGCTTCTCTTATTTTTAGTGGCATATTTCTTCCTTCTCTAAATAACTATATATTTTAATAAATCATATACTAAAGTACTAAAAATAGAAATAAATAACCCATAAGCCATAACTCTATGTTTTATCATATCATTGGTTTCACTTTTATATTCTACTAGAGGACTCACCCATCGAATATAATGAAATATTAATCTGAAAAAAGTAAGTGAAATAGTAAAAACATATAAATACAATGCATTAATTATAAAAATATTATTTGAGAAATTATCAATATATTTTGAGCTTTTATAAGAAATCCAAAAACAAAAAGGAAAACCAATAAAAAATAATAAAGCATCATAAATATTATTTTTATGAAAAATTGTACCTTTTGATTTCTTATCTTTAAAAATATTATCAATCTCATTAAATACACCATTAACCCAAGTTGAATCATAACCTTTTACTTCAAATTTTGATTCATTTGGTGTTTCATGACTAGGCATAAATCTTAAATCAAAAACTTCAGGTTTAGTAAAATCTAAAAATAAATTAAACTGATTTCTTGGAAAATATTTTTCTATATTAAATTTAGTTTCAGTATTTATAAATAAATATTTAACTTCCTCTGGAAAATTTACTGAATTAAAAATATCATCAATTGTTCCAGATACCATAATATCATTCTTACCTGTTATTTGAATACTAAACTTAAAAAGTTTTTTAATTAATTCTTTATTTTTTTCAAATTGTTCATCATCAATATTCTCAGTTTTTTTATAATTATTAACCTCTAATTCTGCAGCACTATCAGCTCTTTCTTGTAATACTTTACATAGTTGTTTCAAATTATCTTTATTCATAGAAAGAGAATTTATTTTCTTTTCAAATCTATTTAAAGTATTAGAATTATTATTCATCTTAACCTTTCAATTAATATTATTTTTGATTTTATCTAATTTAAACTTTTAAAAATAGCTTTTTGATAAAAATTTAAAAGAGCTAGTTGTATGTAGATTCAAGGAGCAAAGAGTTTTTTTTGATTGAGCGTACGTAAAGTATGTGATTGAGAAAAAAACTATTTGCAACGCAGAAGATGCGTGCAAATAGTTCTTTTATTTTATAAAGCTTTTGCTGTGATTCTTGATAATCTTTTCGCGAAAGCTACAGTATCTGTAATTTCCATACCCTCAGATAATTTCGCTTGGTCTAATAAAATCCAAGATACATCTTCGATTGTTGATTCATCAGGGCAACCGTTTAATTTTTTTACGATTTCATGCTCTGGATTGATTTCTAAAATTGGTGCTGATTCAGGCATTGCTTGTCCCATTGCTCTCATCATTTGCATCATTTGAGCCATTTGTGCGTCTGCAACATCTTTTACTACACAAGATGGAGATTCGCTTAATCTGTTTGTTACTTTTACATCTTTTACAGCATCACCTAATTTGTCTTTGATTTTTTTTGTAATTGATTCAAATTTTTCTTCAACTTCTTTTTTTGCTTCTTCTGTTTGTTCAACTTTTGGAGGCTCACAAGCTGTGATGTCTTTGAATTCCCACTCTTTATATGCACCCATAGTTGGAGTGATGATTTCGTCAATTTCTTTATCATCTAAGATTAAAACTTCGATGTTATTTTTGTTATAAGACTCTAATAATGGTGAACTTCTTAATACTTTTTCATTTTCACCAACGATATAATAAATAGCTTTTTGTTCAGTGTCAGCTCTTTCTTTATAGCTTTCTAATGAAGTTAATTTTCCATCTTCTGCTTTTGTTGATTTGTATCTTAATAAGTCCAAGATTAACTCTTTATTTGTGTAATCTTGGTAAACACCCTCTTTTAGTGGTCTAATATATTGAGCGATAAATTCAGCATATTTTTCTTCATCTTTTGAAAGTTTTTTGATTTCAGAAAGGATTTTTTTAACACTTCCTTGTTTGATATTTGCAAGGATTCTATTTTCTTGTAAAATCTCTCTAGATACATTTAAAGGTAAATCTTCTGAATCAATAATACCTCTTACAAATCTTAAGTAAGTTGGTAATAACTCTTTTTCATCATCTGTTATAAATACTCTTTTAACATAAAGTTTAACACCACTTTGGAAATCTGCTCTATACATATCCATAGGTGCAGTTTTTGGGATATAGAATAGTGTTGTATATTCGTTTACACCCTCAGTTTTTGTGTGAATTGTAAGCATTGGCTCAGATGAGTCATGAGAAATTGATTTATAAAATTGATTATAATCATCTTCTTTTAGCTTAGATTTTGGTTGCATCCATAAAGCTGTTGCTTCATTAATTTTTTCATGTTTTTTCTCAAGAGTTTTAGCTGGTTCTTTTCCAGATTTTTTATCTTCTTCACTTAAAGTTTCAGTTACTTCTTCACTATAATTTAAGAAAATTGGGTATGCAATGTGGTTTGAGTATTTTCCAACAATATTTTTAATTCTATATTTAGATGCAAACTCAGATACTTCTTCATCTTTTAACTTGATATAAATAACAGTTCCATTTGACTCTTTTATTGCAGGTGATAAATCAAACTCTCCTGTTCCATCACTTGTCCATTTATATGCAGTTTCTTCACCAGCTTTTTTAGAGATAACATCTACTTTATCTGCTACCATAAATACTGAGTAAAAACCAACTCCAAATTGACCGATTAAGTTTGAATCTTTTTTTGCATCACCAGTTAAGGCTTCAACAAATGATTTTGTACCTGATTTTGCGATTGTTCCAATTGAAGCTATTAAATCAGCTTCGTTCATACCAATACCGTTATCTGAAATTGTTAAAGATTTATCAGTTTCATCAAAAGAGATATTAATCTCACCTTTCCAATCTGCAAATGCTTCTTTTAGATTATCATCTGTTAATCTTAAATAATTTAATTTATCTATTGCATCACTTGAATTTGATACAAGCTCTCTTATAAAAATCTCTTTATTTGAATATAAAGAGTGTGTCATTAAATGTAATAATTGTCCTACTTCTGTTTGAAATTGATGTTTTGCCATGTCATTTCTCCTATAATTTGTTTAATTTTAGAAGAGAATTTTATCGCAACTTTATAAAAGTAAGCTAAAGTTTTTATTAAAATTAGCACTTTTTATATAAGAGTGCTAAATTTGGTTTTATATCTCTTTTGCTTTTACACTATTTTTACCTATAAATTCCTTTTCATTTGCATTTGCAACTATTAATTTTGCTATTGAATCAGTTGCAATTGCAATTTCGTGTGTTTTATTAGAGATAGAAGTATTCTCTTGTGTTTGTTGTTCAAGAATCGTAACTGAGTCATTTATCTGTTCAATACTAGATAGTTGCTCTTTACTTGTGCTTTCTATGTCTGAAATTAATTGAATAGTTTTTGATATATTATCATTTAATCCTGAGTATCCATTTATCATTTTTTGAGCAATAGTTTTACCAATATCAGCTTTTTGTGTTGCATTTTCTACTAAAGTTTTTATTTCTTTTGCTGCTTCTGCACTTCTTGAAGCTAAATTTCTCACTTCTGCTGCAACAACTGCAAATCCTCGCCCTGCTTCACCAGCAGTTGCTGCTTCTACGGCTGCATTTAATGAAAGAATATTAGTTTGAAATGCAATTTGATCGATAACTGAAATCGCATCATTAATTGCCGTAACTTGCTCATTAATATCATTCATTGCAATTGTTGTTTCATTTGATAGTTTTTGACCATCATTTGCTGAATAATTTAATTCTTTTGCATAAGATGCCATTTTTATTACATTATTTGTATTGTTTTTAATATTATTTGTCATCTCTTCAAGAGCCTGAGTTGTTTCTTCAAGAGCCCTTGCTGAATAACTTGCATTTTTATTTAATATATCTACATTTTTAAGTAAAATATCACTACTTATATCCAGTGCTAATCCATTAGATTTATTATCTAAAAGCATACTATTTATTATTTCTGCTAATGAATTTAATCCATCTACTGTTTTTCCTGTTTGATTTTTTATTCTATATGTGAAATCAAGTTTTTGATAATATGTAAGTGCTGTAGTTATACTATTTAAATCTTCTGCAACATTTTTAGCCATTGCATCTAACATTTCATTAAAAATCATTTTAAGTTCTTCTAATCCAACATTATCAGTAGATTTATCAACTTTTTGTTTTATTTTTCCCTCTTTTACAAGAATTGCAACTCTTTTTACATCTTCAATTAAAAAACTATCTTGTTCAATTAATGATTTTGTTTTTAATATATTTTCATTTACAATTTTTGACATACTACCTATTTCATCTTTTGAATCAATTGGAATTAGTTCTGAAATAGTTGATTCTTTATTCAAATATTTAAAGAAATTCATAAGTCCAGATTGAAAAGTATCAATCAATTTAGAGATATTTCGAGGAATAATAAATCCTATAAATATTATAAACACCAAAATAGATAATGAAATAAATATAGTTAGATTACGAATATTTTCATTTAATGTGAAAACTTCTTGACCAATTTTTTCTTGATCTTTTTTAATAGAAAGTTTTATATCTTCAGCTAATTTTGACATTATTGATTCTATGTTTGTTATTCCCTCATCTATTACATTATTTCTTTCTGTAATAATATTTTCAATTTGTTTAACACCATTTTGATAAATCATAATAAATCTTGTTGCTAATTTTATTTGAGACTTAATAGAAGAATCTTCAATACTATTTTGTATTTGAGATAATTGTTTACTTAATAACTCAAAATTACTTTGAACCTCTTTTAAATCTTCAACAGAATAAGAATCAAGATATTTTGTAGTGTACAACCTTGCTAAAAGTAATTGATTTATAGCTTCAGCTGTTTTAAGAGATGTTTGAAAATCTGAATTATCTTTTAAATCAGTTAAAATATCAGTCAAATATTTTTCTATTCTTTGGGCATTTTGCTCTAAGTTTTGATTTATAATATCATTTCTTTCTTGATTCATTGAGCCAATTAAAAAGAAATTATTTTTATATACAGTTGCATTTTTTTCTAATTCTTTTACTAAAAGTGCTCTTGTTGGTTCTTGAATTTCTATTTTTGCTTGTTCAAGACTTTTTATTACTTTATTCATATTTTGAGTAAATTTATCACTTTGTTCTTCACTTGGTTTTGCTAAATAATCTTTTACATTTATACTAACTGTTAGCATATTTGATTGTACTTGTCCAGCTAAAACTGTATTTTGGGTCATTTCTCTATATTGAGTAAATCCATTTGCTACTTTTGTAATACTAAGAATACTATAACTGCCTAATATCAAAACTAATATTCCCACTATTAAGAAAGTACAAATCAGTTTAGTTTTTATTGTTAGATTTTTCATTTATTTTCTCCGATTATGAATGAATAATAAAAAGTTATTTTTACAATTCGAACATTTGTACGAAATATTATCTTTTGAATTTTTAAAATTTGCTTAAATTAATTTAAATAGAAAAATATGGGGAAATTACAGCTAAAAATCTTTTTTTTATTAAGAATACATTAAATTTACAATTGTATAATTTTGAACATTTGTTCGATTAATTTAAAATAAGAGAATGAAAAGTTTATTAACAACTGTAATATTAATTATTTTGACATTATTTAAGATAACTTTTATGTCATAAAATACTCTTATTTACAGTAAGTGACACTAAATGCAAAAATATATTAATACAACTTATCTACTAATATTATTATCAGTTTTATCAGCAATCGCGCCCATATCAATAGCAACATATCTACCTGCAATGCCCTCAATGGCTGAATATTATAATTTACCAATTTCATATATAGAATTAAGCTTATCAATTTTTATGTTTGGATTTTCCCTTGGACAGTTGTTTGGAGGCCCAATTTCAGATAGAAAAGGTAGAAAATTTTGCTCATTATTAGGTTTATTTGGGTTTTCGTTTTTTAGTTTTCTTATAATATTTAGCACAACTGTTTATGAGCTTTGGATTTACAGATTTTTAGAAGCCTTTTTTGCTGGATTTATAGTAATTAACGCAACTGCGATTATTAGAGATTTATATTCAGGAAATGAAGCTGCAAAATATTTTTCTCTTTTGGGAAGTATAAGAAGTATTGTTCCTATGGTTGCTCCAATAATTGGAGCTTTAATACTTTTTTTTGCTCCATGGAAAGGTATTTTTGCTTTTTTAACTATTTACTCTTTATTTCTTGCTTTTTTGATAATCAAAGATTTAGAAGAGACTTATACTTATACAAAAAGAAAAATTATTGAATCATATATTAGTGTTTTAACCCACAAAAAAGCAATGATGATGATGTTTGTTTTAGCTTTAGGTTTTTCAAGTATGTTTTCTATTATCACAAAGTTATCTTTTATTTACATGGAACATTTTCATGTGGGAGTAAATCTTTTTTCTGTTTATTATGGATTAAATTTTGTATTACTTATGGTATTAGCAACATTAAATACTAAATTTATAAAATATTTTTCACAGCTAAATATATTAAAAACTGCCGTAACTGTTCAAATAGTTTTTGCAGCAATATTTACATTTTTTTATAAAGATCTTACTTTATATTCAACAATTATTATTTTGGGAATTTACATTGCTATGAATGGTTTAATTTATGGAAATGCAACTTCTTTGGTTTTAGAAAATTTCTCTAAAAATGCAGGTGTTGCATCTGCATTAATTGGAGTAATTCAATTTGGAATGGCTTCAATTATTTCATCACTAATAGTCTCTTTTCATGGAGAAACCCTACTTCCTATTGGAATAGGAATGCTGATGATTTCATTAACATCAATACTAATATTAAAAAAATACTAAATTTATAAAAAGGATTATTATGGAATATCGATATATTGGAACAAGTGGATTAAGAGTAACTCCAATTTGTTTAGGAACTATGACTTTTGGACAAATGTCAAGCAAAAAAGAGAGCTTTAAAATCATGGATAAAGCCTATGATGCAGGAATTAATTTTTTTGATAATGCAGAGATGTATCCAGTTCCCCCAAGGGCTGACTTAGTTGGTTTATCAGAAGAAATTATGGGTGAGTGGATGAAAGATAAACCTCGTGAATCAATTATAGTAGCAACAAAAGTTGCAGGTGCAGCAAATGGAAGATTCGCAGCACCCGTTAGACATGGCTTAACTGCAATTGATAGATTTCATATTGAGAGAGGAATTGAAGGAAGTTTAAGAAGGTTAAGAACTGATTATATCGACCTTTATCAAGTTCATTGGCCTGATACTGTTATTCCTTTAGAAGAGTCTATGGAAGCTATGGATAGATTGGTAAAAGCTGGAAAAGTAAGATATATTGGAGCTAGTAATGACACAGCTTATGGTTTAACTAAAGCTACTGAAATTAGTAGATACAAAGGCTTAGCAAGATTTCAATCAATCCAAAATAACTTTTCTTTAAATGAACCAAGATTTTTTGATGAGTTAGCACATGTTTGCAGACAAGAAAAAATATCTTTACTTCCTTATTCACCACTTGCAGGTGGAGTGTTAACTGGAAAATATCAAGGTGGAGTTATTCCAAAAGGTTCAAGATTTGAGGAGTATTTAGCTAAAGATTTACCAAGATTAAATGCTATGAAAAAAAGATTTATAAATGATAAAACTTTAGCAGCAACTGCAAGATATATGCAAATAGCTCAAGAACATGGTATGAGTGTTACAACACTTGCAGCTGCTTGGAGTAAACATTGGGATTTTGTTGCTAGTACAATTATTGGTGCTAGAACCGCTGAGCAATTAAATGAAAGTTTAAAAGCTTTAGATATAACTTTAAGTGATGAGATTATACAAGCTTGTAAAAAAGTTCAAGAAGAGATAATGTATCCTATGGGATAAATTATCTTCTTAAATTTTTAATACTGTTGAAGTAATTTAATTGCTTTAGATGTTTCGTTTGCAGCTTCAAGCAATAAAGGAAGTACTGTTTCTTTTATCATTTTTGTATTTTTATAACTTAAATGAGAACCTATATTCATAGCTCCTATCATTTTATTATCTCGATTATAAATAGGAACGGCAAGAGAGACTAAACCATCTTCTATCTCTTCTTCCACCATTTGATAACCTTGATTTTTTTCAGAAATTATTTGATCATATAACTTATATGGATCAATAATACTTTTTTCGGTATGGGCTTTTAAAGGTAGATGTAAAATATATTCATATAACTCTTTTTCTTCCATATGAGCCATAAAAAGTCTACCTGTTGCTGTATAAGCAGCTGGTAATCTAGTACCAACATGAATACCTTCATTTAATATTCTTGTTGCAGCTACTCTCATAATACAAATAACATTTAAGCCATCTAAAATAGAAACCGAACAAGATAATTTACATGCATCAACTACTTTTTTAATATTTTTATATGCTAAATCTGTCCATGGAAGTGAAGCAAAATAACTATAACCTAAATCTATAACCTTTGGAGTTAAAGAAAAATAATTATCATTTTGTGTTACATAACCTAAAGATTCTAAAGTTAATAATAATCTTCTAGCACTTGCTCGTGTGATATCTACTTTTTTCGCAACATCTGATAGTGTCATACTTGTATTTTCATGATCAAAAGCTGTTATAACACTTAGGCCTTTTATAAAGGCCGTTACAATCTCTTTGTTGTCTGATTCATTATCAATATTATCATTCATCTTTTTAATTTTTTTCCCTCGCAATTAATATACCTCCTGAAATAATAGCTAAAATCCCAATAAATCCCAAAATATTTGGTAAAGCATCTCCTAAAATTAAACCAATAATTAGTGAAAAGACAATTACTGAATAACCAGTAGCTCCCACAATTCCTGCTCTTGTTACTCCGTAAGCTTTTGTCATATACACTTGTCCAAATGATGCTGTAAGTCCCATTGCAAAAATATAAATCCAATCTGATAAATCTGGCATAATAAATTCACCCATCATAAAACTAAAAAAATCACTTTGATAATAAGCAGATAAAAACATTGAAATAATAGGAACTATTGTTCCTATTCCCATAAAACTCAATACAATTGTACGAGTATCGTAATAACTTCTAAGCTCTCTTATACTTGTAAAAGCAAGAGCCGCACAAACTGCATTTAACAGTCCAAAGATATGAGCTTTTTCAAAAATCAATCCATTTGGTTGCATTACCATTAACATTCCACAAAAACCAATAAAAATTGCAAACCAACCTTTTATACCAATTTTTTCCCTTAAAAACCACAAAGCAAAAATTGCTGTAAAAATTGGAGACATTCTTGAATATATCACAGCATCAGCAAGGGTAATATTTGCAATATTATAAAAAAAACTAAGCATTGCAATTAAACCAACGGTTGCTCTAAAAAACAAAAGTAAAGGTTTTCCTCCTGTTTGATTTAATGGTGATTTAAAAAAAGTCATCAGAATAAGAATAATACCTATGAAATTTCTAAAAAAAACAATTTCAATAATAGGTAAATGACTTGCTAATATTTTTGCAATTGCACTCATAAATGATAAGCAAATTGAAGATATTAACATATATAAAACACCCTGATTTATTTTTTTGTTCACAAATATTACTCCATAATTTGTGGGATTATATTTTAAATTTCCTTAATAAGATACTATATACGAACATAAGTTCGTATATAGTATAATAATATAACAAATTGTTACAAAAGGAGTAAATTTTGAGTATTTGGAAAAAAGAATTTTCATTAGAATCAATTAATGCAATGTCAAAAGATACAGCAGCTGAAAGTTTAGGTATTGTTATTACTAAAGTTGGCGAAAATACAATAGTTGGTGAAATGCCAGTAGATAAGAGAACTCATCAAGTTCGAGGTCTTTTACATGGAGGTTCTTCAGTATTATTTGCAGAAACATTGGGAAGTATTGGTGGAGCACTTGCAGTTGATGATAATCATACAATTGTAGGATTAGAAATAAATGCAAATCATATTGGTGGAGTTGCAAATGGTGATGTAATTGGAGTTGCAACACCAATTCATATAGGTAAGACAACTCAGGTTTGGGAAATAAGAATAAATCATAAACAAACAAATAAAGCAGTTTGTATTTCAAGAATTACTTTAGCTGTGATTGATTTGAATAAATAGTTTTATAAATATAAGCATATTAAATGCTTATATTTATTTAGTAGATTATTTTTTATCTAAAGATTTTTTTACAGCATCAACAATTTCTTGTCCATTGATACCTTTTTCTTGCATCTCTTTAACCCATCTTTTTACAACTCTTTCTCCTGCTGCATCAAATTTTTTAGTCTCTTCAGCACTTAAAGTATTAACTTCTCCACCAGATTTGATTTGTAAATCTTTTCCAATAACTTCAAAATCAGCAGCCAATTTTGAGAATTTCTCAATCAATGGAATACCAGTACTTGCATCAATAACTTCTTGTAACTCTTTTGGTAAACTGTCATACTTCTCTTGATTCATAAGTAAAAGTAAAACAGACCCACCAAAACCTCCACCACCATTGATTTCAGTAGTATATTTAGTTAAATCTTGAAATTTAAATGCTGGAAAAATTTCCATTGGTAAAGCAGCACCATCTATTGCACTTTTAGAAAAAGCTTGTGCAACATCTGGTAAAGGCATTCCAACTGGTTCAGCACCTAACTCTTCTATATACCATCCACCAGTTCTTGAAGGTGCTCTGAGTTTTAAACCTTGTAAGTCTTCAAATTTTGTAATTTTTTTAGTTGGAGTATGTAACTGCATAGGTCCAGATAATGCGATTAAAAGAGCTTTAACTTTTTTAAAATCATCTTTTATTAAATCAAAGTTTTCATAAGCGGCTGTTGCTGTATTTAAACTTGAATTAGTCATTATAGTTGGTAATTCAAATATTTCACTTCTTGGGAAAACACCTGGAGTATATCCAGCAACTGTGTAAACAATATCAGCTGTTCCATCTTTTGCTTGACCATAAAGTTCATTTGGTTTCCCACCCATACTCATTGATGGATAAAGTTCAATTTTAAGTTTACCTTTTGAAAGTTTCTCAACATTTCTTGCCCATGGCTCTAATAATTGTGCAGTAGGTGGTGCATTTGAACTTAAAAATGTATGAAGAGTTAAAGTAATAGATTTTTGACTATTTTCACTTCCCCAAAGTGAGCCAATCATTAACATTGAACTAGCTATTAATATAGCTCCTTTTTGTATTATAATTTTCATGATTTAACCTTTATATTTTTATTTATTCCAATTAGGATCGATTTTTGACATCATCCGTGCATATGCTGGCCAAGCAGGAAGTGCAACATGTGCCCCACATGAAGAATCCCCACCTTCAAATTGCGCTAAAGTTTTTAAGATAGCCTCTTTACTTGCTTGGTGTAATTTTCCACCACTTGACATAGCTTTTAGTTGTACTTCACATCCTCTTATTATTTGAAACATTAATTCAAATGCCCAAGATACATCTACTCCTGTTGTAACAACACCATGATTATGAAGTATTAAAGTATGATTTTTTCCACCCATTGCACTTAGTAATCTTGTTTTTTCATTTTCATCTAAAACAATTCCCTCAAAATGGTGATATCCTATTCTGTCATGGAATTGATAACTCTCTTGCATCAAAGGAATAAATCCACATTTTAATGCACTTACAGCTTGAACATCAATATTATGTGTGTGCATTACACAGTTGATATCTGGTCTTCCTTGGTGAATTGCGGTATGAATTACTATTCCTGCTGCATTTATTGGATAAACAGAATCATCAACTTTATTTCCTTCTAAATCTATTTTTACCAAATTTGAAGGAGTAATCTCACTATATAAAAGTCCAAAGGCATTTATTAAAATATGCTCAGTTCCTGGTATTCTGTATGAAATATGATTATAAACTTGTGTTGTCCATCCAAAATAATCAACCAATCTATAACATAAAGTTAATTCAACTCTGGCTTTCCATTCAACTTCACTGTATCCAGCTGGAACAACACCTGATTCAAAAATATCTTCCATTTATTTTCCTTTTTTTATTTACTATTTGTTCCAAGAAGGATCAATTCTTTTCATCAATCGATAATATGCTGGCCATTCTGGCAGTCTAACTTGTGCTCCAGCTTGTGCTGCACCACCTTCAAATTGTTCCCTAGTTCTTTCCATCGCATCAACACTTACTTCTATAAGTTCAGCTCCTGTTGACATAGCTTTTAGTTGAACTTTTGAACCTTGTATTATTTGAAACATTCTCATAAATGCCCAAGCAACATCAGATCCTGTTGTAACAACTCCATGATTATGAAGCATCAAAGTATGATTCGTAGGTCCCATAGAAGCTAATAATCTTGCTTGTTCAGCCTCATCTAAAACTATTCCTTCAAAGTCGTGATAACCTATTCTTTCATAGAACATATAAGCCTCTTGTATTAAAGGAATAAATCCACATTTTAATGCACTAACTGCTTGAACATCTACATTATGTGTATGCATTACACAGTTTATTTCTGGTCTTGCTTTATGAATTGCTGTATGTATCACAATTCCAGCTTCATTTATTGGATAAGGTGAATCATCTATTTTATTTCCATCTAAATCTATTTTTACTAAGTTTGATGGTTTTATTTCACTATATAATAAACCAAAAGCATTAATTAAAATATGCTCTGTTCCTGGAATTCTATATGAAATATGATTGTAAACTTGTGTTGTCCAACCATAATAATCAACCATTCTATAACATAAGGCTAAATCAACTCTAGCTTTCCATTCAACTTCACTGTATCCAGTAGGGATAACTGTTGATTCAAAAATATCTTCCATTTTATATCCCTTTTATTCTGGTCTTTCGCCCATATTTGTTGTTCTATACATCTCTCTTCTAAAACCTTCATAGTCATTGAAAGCTTGGTGTAAACAAATTCTATTATCCCACATGATAAATGTTTTTGAATACCACTTTAATCTACAACAAAAAGATTCTTGTGTCGCAAAATCAGATAAGAAATTTATTAATGGCATTGCCTCTTCTTCAGTCATACCCTCAATACCACATGAATATGTTTTATCTACAAAAAGTGATTTTTCACCTGTCACTGGGTGTGTTCTTACTAGTGGATGGTATGCACCTTTAATCATATTTTGAGTATTAACATCAAATTCCATATTTCCAAAGTTTTTAATTTGACCTTCATTATTTTGTTCTGAATAAATTTGCTCAACAACTCTTTTTCCACTCATCCATACTTTTAGTGGCGCAATCATTTCTTGCATTGCAGGACTTAAACTTTTATATGCTAATACTGTATTTGCATATAGCGTATCACCACCATATGGAGGCATATCTTTTCCATAGTTAAAAGCAATTGAAGGAGGACATTCAAGAAATACTGAGTCTGTATGCCAACCACTACCAAAAACCATTTTAGTTTTTGTCTCTTTTTCTTTTATAACTGGTTGTATATTTTCATGACCCTCTACACCTTTTGTATAAGCATCCGTCCCAAATTCACCAAATCTAAGTGTAATATTTTCATGATCAGTAAAAGTGATTTCTTGGTCTCTAAAGATTATTAATTTATGTCTATATAAAGCATCTGCTATTTCATCTCTAGTTTCATCATTAAAATTACTTAAATCAACTCCACTTATCTCTGCACCCATTGCTGCTGCAATTGGTGTAACTTTAATGTTTTTATAGTTTTTTGCACTATTATCAAATAATCCTGTAGGGTGTACAATACTCATTTTTTTGTCCTTTATTAATTATTTATAAGTAAAGTATAACAACTATAAAAAGTAAATTGAAGTCATAATTTGAACAATTTCTGACACTATTTTAACAATTTCTTTGAATACTCTTTTGGTGTTAGATTTTCATACTTTTTAAAAAATCTTGAAAAGTATGAAGGATTCTCAAAACCCAATTCTTCGGATATCGCTTGAATAGTTTTGTTTTGTGATACCATCTCTCTTTTAGCTTCTAAAACTAATCTTGTATGAATCATTTGGGTGATTGTATATCCTGAAACTTTTTTAACTATTTCATTTAATCTTTTTGATGAGAGTTGCATTTTTCTTGCATAAAAATCACTATTTTTTTCTTTTTTATAGTTTTCTTCTATTAGGTTTTTTAGTGTTGTTAATTTTTGAAAATTTATATCTAATATTTTATTTGATTCTATTTTCAATTCTTCCATATAAAATAAAAGAGTTTCAAGAAGTGATCTTAATATAGAATTATTTTGTATATCTTTGTTATATTCTTTCTCGAATATTTGCATAAGAGAAAAAAATGATTCAAACTCATTTTCTTTATATTTGATATAAGGGTTATTTTCATAAGAATTAAAAAGTTTTGATAAAAGATGTTTTATATTAGTTCCATTTTCAAGTAAAAAGGCTTCATTAAAATTTAAAATATATCCATCAAATTCTTCTTTGTACTCTTTTATATTCCATTTATGAGTTTGATTAGGATATATAAAATAAATATAACCAGCTTTTAAAGGATACTCAACAAAATCTATTTCATGAGAATGATCTCCTTCTTTAGCTTTTGTTACAACAACAATTTCAAAATATTTGTGTCTATGGATTGGAATATTTGCATTTTTACATCTTTCACTTATTATTGAAAGTCTTATTTGCTTGTGAGAAGTAATTTCATAATTTGGAATAAACTTTGTATCAATTATCTTTTGATAATCTTTAACACCATTATTAAAAAGCTCTTTTATATATGCAATACTAATCGTCATTTTTAGTTCCTTTTTTATTATCGAACATTTGTACGAAAACTATAACAAGTATATTTTTAATTTATGCTTAAGCTTTAAAGTCCTATTTCAAGGGAATAGTAGCATCAAAATAGCATTTTGAAAAATTTAATGATTTTTAAAAATTATTATTAATATTGAGTTTGAATTTTACTTAAAAATAAAAAAGATTTGTATTTAAAAAAAAGAGAATATAAGCATTTTATAAAAAATGCTTATATTTATATTAATCTAATACAATCAGTGCATCTAAAGCTAGTACACCTTCATGTCTTGCAATAAGAGGATTAATTTCAATTTCAGATATTCTGTCATTTGAAACAATTAAATCACCTATTTTCATAACAACTTGAGCAATTGCATTTACATCAACTGCTTTGCTACCTCTAACACCTTTTAATAAAGCTGTAGATTTTAATGAATATATTGATTCAATAATTGCATCAATACCTAAATCAGGAGTGATTAAACAATAATCTTTTAATGTTTCAATCCAAATACCACCAACACCTACTAAAACTACAGTGCCCCATTGATTATCTCTTCTTGCTCCAATTACGATTTCAAGAGCTGGCGTTTCCATTGATTCTATTAAAAGTCCATCAATGTCAACACCAAGTGCTGTCATATCTTTAGACATTTTAGTAAAAGTTGTTTTTAACTGTCTATCATTTTTAATATTTAATAAAACTCCACCTGAATCTGTTTTATGAGCTAACTTTGCAGCTTGCGCTTTTACAACTACTGGATAAGATATTTCATTTGCAATTGTAATTGCTTCTTCTACATTTTTAGCTAATCTTCCATTAGGAATACAAATACCAAGTTCTTTAAGTATCTCTTTACCTTTATATTCAACAACATTTCCACTTGGTAATGTGTTTAATAATTCTAAAGGTTTTTTAACTATTTCTCTTCTTTGTTTATTTCTGTTTACACATAATTTATTCAAATTAGATAATATTCTAATCGCACTACTTAAAGATTTACCAAAAACAACACCATTTTCTCTAGCAAGTTTTTCGAACTCTTCTTCAAATTTACCAGATTCATTTAATGCTACATAAATAGATGGTTTATGTGGATTTTTCTTAGTATTTTCAATAAATCCTTCCAAATATTTTAATTTAATATCTAAACTTTGGTCAATTGGTAATATGGCGATTGTACTTCCAATTTTTGGTTCACTTGATAATAATTTTAACCCATTCCCAACTAATGATGGATCTTTACTTGTTTCAATACCTAAATCAAGAGGATTTCTTGCTGGTAAATATGCAGGTAAAATCTCTTTTAATTTCTCTTGAACATCTGCTGAAAGAGTAGCCATAACTAATCCATGATCTTCAAAATGATCAGAAGCAATAGCACATACAGCACCTGAGTGAGTAAGTAATCCAATCTCACCTAAAACTGGTTCTGGAAATCTTAATAACAGTTCACTTAATGTAATTAACTCTTCTAAACTATCAACTATCGCAACCCCTGCGTTTACAAGTTTAATTTTCATTAAATCATAATCAGCTGTAAGTGATCCAGTATGTGATTGAGTGATACTTCTTGAAGCTTCACTTCGTCCTGAATGCATTAAAATAATATTTTTCTTTTTTTCATTTGCTTTTTTAACTACTTCAAGCAATTTTTTTGGATTTTTAATCTCTTCTGCATAAATAGCAATTGCACTTGTATATTCATCTTCAATAAAAAAATCTAATACATCAGATAATTTTATATCAGCTTGATTTCCAATTGTTACAGAATAAGTAGTTGGTACTCCTCTTGTTCCAAAAGATTGACCAATAAACATACCTATTCCACCACTTTGAGTTACTATTGCAATACCTTTTGAACCTGATTTATCAAAAGGTACTTGTTTTGGCATATCAATAATAGCTAAATGGAAATCATCAATATAATTAAAATATCCAATACAATTTGGTCCAATCATTCTTATATTATTTTCATAGGCAAATGCACCTATTCTTTTCTCTAAAGCAAGACCTTCTTCACCCAATTCTCCAAATCCTGAAGAAAGGCAAGTTGCTGTTTTTACATCAGCTTTTTTTAAATCAACTAATGCATCATAAACACTATTTGCAGGTATTGCTAATATTCCTAAATCTATGCCTTTAGGAAGTAAATTAATATCAGTTAGAATTTTTATTCCATCAATATCACCCTCATTACGACCTAAAAGGTGAATTTCACCTTTATAGCCATTTTTTAGTAGATTATTAATAATATTTCTAGCTGACGAACCCATTTTTTCAGATGCACCTAATATCACTACTGATTTAGGATTCAATAATGAAGATATAGAATTCACTGTATCTTCATTTGTTAATATATTATTTTTCAATTATCTCTCCTTCATGAAAAATTAAAACGGATAGTGTCTGTTTCCAGATGCTTCAACAGTAACCCATTTTAATTCTGTCATCTCTTCTATTGAAAAATGTCCACCTTCTCGACCCATTCCACTATCTTTAGTTCCACCAAATGGAATATGACCTTCATCCATTATAGTTGCACCATTAATGTGTACCATTCCAGCTTCAATCTCTTCAGATAATCTCATCGCATTTGCTAAATCTTTTGTAACAACTGCTGAACTTAATCCATAAACTGTGTCATTAGCCATAAGAATTGCATGGTCAATATCATCAGCTTTTAAAACTGTCGCAACTGGCCCGAAAACTTCTTCATGGAATATTCTCATATCAGAAGTAACTCCTGATAAAAGAGTTGGTTGATAGAAACAACCCTCATGTGAATATCCAGTTAATAGTTTTGCACCTTTACTAATTGCATCTTCTACTAAGCCATCAATAAAAGCACATTGAGCTTCTTCTATTAGTGGTCCAATTATAGTTGTTGGTTCTAATGGATCTCCAACTTTTAAATTTTTTACTTTTTGAGTGAATTTTTCACAAAACTCATCATAAAGTCCTGCTTCAACAATGATTTTTGAACCAGCCATACAAATTTGACCTTGGTGAATAAATACACCAAAAGCTGCTGTATCAACTGCAAAATCAACATCTGCATCATCTAAAATAATTAAAGGACTTTTTCCACCTAATTCTACTGTACATTTAGTAAGATTTTGTGCAGCTGATCCTGCAATTTTTCTACCAACTTCAGTTGAACCTGTAAAAGTAATCATTTTTACTCTTCTATCTTTTTGGAATGTTTCACCTAAAACTGAACTTGAACAAGGAATAACATTAAATACTCCATCTGGAAGTCCAGCTTCTTTGAAAATTTCTCCAAAAATAAGTCCACAAATAGCTGTACTACTTGAAGGCTTTAATACAAAAGTATTTCCAGCAGCCATAGCAAAAGCAAACTTTTTAGAAGCTAATCCCATTGGTACATTAAAAGGTGAAATCCCAGCAACAACACCTAAAGGTCTTCTTATACTATAAGATAACATTCCTGGATGATTTGTTGCATGTGTTTGACCAGAAACTCTAATCGCTTCTCCTGCTGCTGTTCTTATAATATCAGCAACTAATCCCATTTCAAACATTGCTTTACCAAAAGCAGAACCAGATTCAGTAGCTAAAATTTCTCTAATTTCATCACTTCTTCTTTCAAAAATATCAGCTGCTTTATTTAAAATAGCTTCTCTTTCTTTTGGTGCTGTTTTTGACCATGATTTGTATGCTTTATTTGCAGCATCAATAGCCGCTTCAATATCTTCAGCACTTGCCATATGAATTTTGGCAAATGCTTTACCTGTTGATGGAGAAATATCATCAATAAGTGTATTTGTTGATGAAGGTACATACTCACCATTTATAAATAATTTATATTCTTTCATTTTATTCTTCCTGCAACTTATTTATTCATTGATTTTCTAACAGCATCAACAATTTTTTGACCATCAATACCTTTTTCATTCACTTCTTTAATCCATTTTTGAACTACTCTTTCACCAGCTTCATCAAATTTTTTAGTTTCAGTTTCATCTAAAGTGATAATCTCTCCACCTGATTTTACTTGTAAATCTTTTCCTATTACTTCCATTTTGTCAGCAAGTTGTGCAAATTTTTCAATTAATTCATTACCTGTACTCTCTTCTAATATAGCTTGTAAATCTTTTGGTAAGCTATTGAATTTATCTTTATTCATTAAAAGTAATAAAACAGATCCTCCAAAACCTCCACCGCCTTTGATTTCAGTAGTATATTTTGTTAATTGTTGGAACTTAAACGCTGGAAATACTTCCATTGGTAAAACAGCACCATCAATTGCATTTTTAGAAAGTGATTGAGGAACATCTGGTAATGGCATTCCTACAGGTTCAGCACCTAATTCACTAATATACCAAGCACCTGTTCTTGATGGTGATCTTAATTTTAAACCTTTTACATCATCAAATTTTTCAACTTTTTTATTAACCATATCTAATTGGTATGGTCCAGCTAATGCGATTAAAAGAGGTTTTACATCTTTAAAATCATCTTTTATTAAATCAAAGTTTTCTTTTGCTGCCATTGCAGTTTTTAAACTAGAATTTGTATGAATTGTTGGTAATTCAAAAACTTCTGTTCTTGTGAAAAGTCCAGGAGTATATCCAGCAATTGTATATACTATATCAGCTGACCCATCTTTTGCTTGACCATAAAGTTCATTTGGTTTTCCACCCATACTCATAGATGGGAAAATCTCAATTTTAAGTCTACCTTTAGACATCTCTTCAACTTTTTTAGCCCAAGGTTCTATTAATTCCACATGTGGAGGCGCTTTTGAACTTAAAAAATGATGTAATGTCAAAGTTATAGGTTTAACAGCATCTTCTTTAGCCCATAATGAACCAACTAATAGCATAGAACTTGCTAATAAAATAGCACCCTTTTGTATCAAAATTTTCATAACTTTCCTTTTAGATTTAATTTGATTTATTATTCATATTTATAAAATAAAAACTATCTTTGGATATCTTTGTTATAAGCACCAAGACCTGGTTTATAAGTTTTTTCAAAAATAAATTGTTTAATACCTTCTTTTCTTCCTGTATTATCAAAATAATTTGCAGCTTCTTGTGCTCTAATTAGGTAATCTTGTGCATTTTCATAAGTCATTTCTGATACTTTTCTAACCGCTTCTTTTGTAGCTTTTAATGCAACTGGATTTTTTTGTAATAATACATTACAAACTTCAGTAACTCTATCTTTTAATTTTGATGCTTCAACAGATTCATTTACTAATCCCCATTCAGCAGCTTTAACACCATCAACATTTTCACCCATCATCGAATGATACATTGCATTTCTAAAACTTAATAATTCAACAGCAACTTTAGTAGCTCCACCACCTGGTAAGATTCCCCAGTTAATTTCACTTAATCCAAATTGTGCATCATTTGAAGCAAAAGCTAAATCACAAGCGAATAATGGACCATAAGCTCCACCAAAACACCAACCATTTACCATGGCAATAGTAGGTTTATAAAAATCTCTTAGTCTTTTCCACCAACCATAAGCTTCTCTTTGAGCTTGTCTTGTAGCACCTAAACCTTTAGCTTCTGTTTCAACAAAGTACTCTTTTAAATCCATACCAGCACTAAAAGCTGTTCCTTCACCAGTTAATACAACTACACCAACTTGGTCGTTATATTCTAATTCATCAAGAATTTCCATCATTCTTCTATTTAGAGTTGGACTCATACAATTTCTTTTTTCTGGTCTATTAAATTTAATCCACGCTATTTTATTTTCGATTGTATATTCAACTACATTTGTTTCATTTGCCATTTTATTTCCTTTTATTTTTAGATTAATTTTTTATGATTCTGTTGAATCTTTGTTTTTATTTACTTTGCCAATCGTGGGCAAATACCTGAGGTTTAATATCTTTAATTAGAGAACTATTTCCATTTAAAGCATCATCACCAACTTTTATTAGATGTCTTCGTAAAGTTTCAGTTGAAGATAATCCTTTTAATATTTGGATTCCTTCTATTTCAACTTTCATAATTTCAGATTGAAGTGCTGCAATAGCTTGTTGAGACTCATCTTGTTTTGAAGCATGAGTACAAAGAGCTAACATTGCAACTAATAGCTCTATTTTTTTACCCAATCTTTGAATTGGAACCTGTGCATGTGTTTGTTCTAATTGATAGTACAAACTAATACCAAGGTAAAGCCATTTACATTTTCTTAAATTTCTTTCAGCATAATAAACATATTTTTTTAAATCATTTGGAACTTCTGAATAACGAGTTTTCATCCATAAAGGAACAAATCGTCCAGCAATATGAGGTATTTCACTTATTGCATTTTTTAGAATCCATCCAATTAATTTATATAAACCTGGTTTGAAAATTAATTTTCCTGTTGCAGTTAAACAACGCATTGGATGTTTAATAAATGTTTTTAAATCAATTTTTAAAATTCTATTTTCTTTTGAAACAGGTTCACCATTTATCATATTTGCTTCTTGAAGGACACTTAACATACTAACCATGTATAATGAAGTAAATTTAGAAGTAATATCTTTTATCATTCCCATTAAAATCAAATCATTTTCACCCTCAACTATTCCAAATACATGCATATTTACCCTAGCTTCTGTAATTCTTGATTCTTTATCAAAACTTCGTCCACCTATTACTCTTTCACAAGCAATTAATGAATTTAAAGCAGCACTTGCAGCATAAGATTTTGAAATATCCCTAAGCCCTGCTAAATCTACACCTTGTGAATCTTGGCTTAATGAAAGATGAGAAAGTGCTTGGGAAGCTAAAGCGCCTCCTAACATTTTTCCAATTCCTAGTCTTGGTAATTCATGTTTAATAATATGTCCACCAACACCTAGTCTTTGTTTTGCATAATTAACAGCATCTGCTGCCATCATTTTTTGATAACCAGCACACATTGCAGTTAACATACATCTTCCCATTCTTAAACAGTAAAATAAAACTTCGACTCCATCTGCTTTTATCTCATTTTCAGCAGGAATTGGAAAGTTTATAAACTCAATTCTGCTGTTATAAATTGATTTAAATGCATCAGAATTTCCCTCTGTGATTTTAAATTGGTATTCACCATTATCAATATCTTCTTTTGGAAGTTCAATAATAAATAAACCTATTTTTTTCCCACCTTTACCAATTCTTGCAGCAATTGCCATTATTCCACTGTGAATTGCACTTGTGATATATAGTTTATTTGCAGCACCTTGTGCAAATAATCTAAAACAATTATTAGCTTCATCTTTTTCAACATAAGCCTCAATTTTTTTAGCATTTACACCAACTCCTACTTCTGTTAATGCAAAAGAAGTAATTCTTCCTTGAGCAATCATTGGTAAAAAAGTAGATTTTTGTTTATCATCACCATAACCAAGAAGTGAACTTGAACCAATTGTTAATTGTCCTGATAACTCAACAGCTAAAGCACCTAAACCATTTGATGCCAAAGATTCTTCTAAGATTGCTAATTGATTGTAGTTTAATCCTAATCCTCCAAATTCACCTGGAACTGTGAATCCATAAGCAGTGTTTTTAGATACTTCTTCTCTTAATTTAGAAGATAATTTACCATCACTACTAAATGCTTGACCGTTTTCAAGTAAAGATAAAGCTGTATTTAAAATCTTGTCTGCTTCATTTGTTTTAGCAGCATTCATAGCATCTACACCAGATGTTAACTCAGAAAGTTCTGGTTGTGGTCCATATATCAAACGCTCAACTAAACTAGAATTTGTAAGGTTTAGTTTTTTTGAAGCACCTGACATTGCTTCATCTAAAGCACCAACATCTTGTGCTTGTAAATGATCACCAGCAGCAGCTAATGCTTCTGTTGCAGCTGATTTTCCATTTGTTCCCATAAATTTTCCTTTCTTTTTTTAACTCTTCTTATTTGTTATTTTAGAAGTCTAACAGAAGAAAACTTAAAAGTATCTTACTGGTATAATACTTTTAAGATATAAATATCTTACTTTTTAAATACAAGTATTATATTAAAGAAATTTTAATATTAGAAATGCTATTCTGTTGCTATGAATAAACAAGAACTAGAAACAAAAATACAAAGAGTACGAGAGCGTTCTCCTGAAACTTATAACGATGTTTTGCATGTGGTTGTGCCTTTTTATATGTACCATCAAAAATTACATAGAGGTACTACAAAAATACAAGAGGAAAAATATAATATAACAAATAGTGAACTTGATGTTATGCGTTGTTTACTTATGTCAAATAATGCAGATAATGTTTTAAGTCCTACAAAAATATATGAAAAACTAATGTTTACTTCAGGGGCAATTACAAAAGTACTAAAAAAGTTAGAAGATAAAGGTTATATTGTTAGAGTAGATAATCAATATGATAAACGAAGTAGTTTAGTTCAATTAACACCACTTGGTTATGATGTGTGCAAAAATGCTTTAATAGATGTGTTTGCATTTGAAGAAGAGTGTTTTTCTAAACTTACAAAAGAAGAGATAAAGATTTATGAAGATCTTACACTTAAACTTTTAAATTAATATATAAAATAATTGATGAAGGTTTATATATGTGTAAAGTAACTATTCCTAATATATGTGATTGTTTTAATAAAAGTGAATTAAAAGCTAATTTTGAATTTGATTCAAATGAAGAAGCATTAAATTATGCTTTAGAATTAAAAGATAATATGAATGAAAATTTCTGTTCAAAACATAAATTTGAGGTTTTAAAGATTTTTGATAACTATGTTATTTCTACTGTAAATATAAAAGAAAAATCTTTAAAATGTTGCGGAAGTGGATGTTGTTTTTAATAATATCCCATATTAGCTAGTAAAAATTAAACTTATAAAACTTTATACTAATTAAAATCAAAATATTTCTATTTTGATTTTAATCTTCTTATGAAATTAATTTTATTTTAAATCTTCATAAGGAAGTCCAACATATTGCTCTGCAATGATTTTTCTTCCCGCTTCTGATTTTAAGAAATATTCTATTTCTGATGTTTCCATTTTTTTATCAAACTCATCTTTTGTATCATCAAAATTATGTAATAAATCAGTTAACCACCAAGAAAATCTCACTCCATTCCAAATTCTTCTAAGAGCTATTGGTGAGTATTGTTCAATACATTTTTTATCACCCTCTTTATATACTCTTGTCAAAATTTTATATAAAGTTGCAACATCAGAAGCTGCTAAATTAAGACCTTTTGCACCAGTTGGTGGAACAATATGACCTGCATCTCCTACTAAAAACATATTTCCATATTGAAGTGGTTCACAAATAAATGATCTTGTTGGAACTATACTTTTTTCAATACTTGGACCTGTAATTAACTTATCTCTAGCACTTGCTGGCATTCTTTTTTTGAACTCTTCCCAGAATTTTTCATCACTCCAATCTTCGATTTTATCAGTTACTGGAACTTGAATATAATATCTTGATCGTGTTTGTGATCTCATAGATGCTAATGCAAATCCCCTATCAGTTTTTGCATAAATCAAATGTGGATTGATAGGTTTTGTATCACTCATAAGTCCTAACCATCCAAATGGATATACTTTTTCATACTCTGTTTTTACATCATCTGGAATAGTTTGTCTAGAAACTCCATGGAAACCATCACAACCAGCAATATAATCGCACTCTAATTTATATACAACTCCATCTTTTTCATAAGTAATATATGGATTATCAGATTTTACATCGTGGGGCTGAACATTAGTAGCTTCATAAACTGTTTCTAAACCTTGTTTAGCTCGCTCTTCCATCATATCTCTTGTAATATCAACTTGCCCATATACAATTACACTTTCACCTGTAAGTTTTGTAAGTTCGATTTCAATTCTTGTATCATTAAAAGCAAATTCAACAGCATCATGAACTTCACCTTTTGTATCCATATTATGTGCAGCTCCAGCTTCTCTTACCAGTTTTGCAAAACCTTGTTCTAAAACTCCTGCTCTAATTCTTCCAAGAACATAATCTCCTGTTACTCTTTCTAAAACTACATTATCAATACCTTGTTTATTTAAAAGTAATCCTAATAATAATCCAGATGGTCCAGCACCTATAATTGCAACTTGTGTTTTTTTGATTTTCATAATCTCTCCTTTATGATTTGAATTAATTATAAGTGTTTATTGTTCTATATAAAATACTAATGTTCTTCTATATGGAACAAAATATGCAAATTTTAATAAAATATGCAATATAATGATAAAAATCAACAAATTTGGAGCTTTTTGTGAACAATAGTTCGAATTTATCTTCTGTGGAAAATGCCTTAAAAATACTTGAATGTTTTACTATTGATGAGACAGAAAAAAGAGTAACACAAATAGCAATTGAGTTAGATTTAGCAAAAAGTACAGTTAGTAGACTTTTAAAAACTTTGTTAAATAAAGGTTATGTTAAAAAAAATCCAGAAACACAAAAATACTCCCTTGGAACAAAAATCTTAACTCTATATAGTTCTTTGATGTCAGAAATGGAAGTAGTAAAAGAAGCACATCCTATTTTGGAAGAACTTGCACATGAAACTTCTGAGTCAGTTCAATTAGCTGAATTAGAAGGCTCAAGTGTAATATATATGGAACAAATAAAATCAAGTTATCCAATACAAATTTTTGTACATATAGGAAGAATAAATCCAATTCACTGTACAAGCTCAGGGAAACTACTCTTTGCATATCAAAAAGAGAGTGAAATTGATAAGCTTTTAAAAATGGATTTTCATAAATATACCTCATCAACTGTGACTAATCCTGTTGTATTAAAAGAGGAATTAAAAGAGATTAAAAAACTAGGTTATTGTTATATTCAAAATGAGTTTATAGATGGTATTGTTTCTATTGCTGCCCCAATAAGGGATTATAATAAAAATATAATAGCAGCCGTTTCTTTGGTAGGACCAATACAAAGGATAAATGGAGTAAAAGCTCAACAATTTATAAATAAAGTTGTTGAAGCTAGCAAGAAGATTTCTTTGAAGATGGGGTATAGAACCTAGGAGTTATTTGATTTTTTCTTAATAAGCCCATATTTCATTCTCAATAAAAATATATTCTTCACTTGATAATTCATATCCAATATCATATGATGCAACGATATTTTCAAGAAATAAAGTCAGATATGAAATGGCATTATTAGCTAATATTTGATACTCAGGATTTGGATTCATAAGTATTATTTCTGCTAAATATAAATTCTTTAATTCTTCAAAATTATTTATATTTAAAACTGTTTCATATAGTATTCTTATTTTATCTTTTGATAAAATCATTCTTGTAAAAATATCAGGCTCTTTATGAATGGCTATTGCTATATCAAAAAGATCTCTGGCATTTCCAACATCACCTCTATAATAAATCTTTTTAGCAATAATCTCTTCAATAGAATCTATTATAACTTCACGATTCCATAAAAGTACCTTTAAATATGGATTGTATGATTTTTTTATTACATCAAAAAATTGTATTTTTGAATTTTCATCTATAATAATTTCTGTATAAATATCATTATGTCTGAAATTTTCGTCATAACCTATTGAGTTCATTTTAGATTTTATTTCTTGACTCCAATTTGAAGGTTTAAGTAAATGCGTTCTATTTTCTTTATCGTAAATAAAAATATCAATATCAGTAGAATACCTATGATTCCAATAATAAGCAGCCAAGGCTGTACCTCCACCTAAAGAAGAGACTTCTTTTAAATTATTTTCTTCTAATAATTGAAAAGCTACATCAAACATTTCTTTTTGTTTAGAAAAATTATACATGACTTAAATTCTTTTTATTTAATATTTTTTGTAATGAAGAGGGCATAACTTTTTTATTTTCAATATTTGTAGAAATATGTTTTAATCTGAATCTTCTATCCCATTTTATTGCAATACCAGTTATATTTCTAAAAGAACTTGATATATACAAATTTTTAATATCTCTTTTTGAAACATTAAAAGTTTTTACAAAATCATCTAATTCAGATGGTTCAATCTCCTTAAAAAACTTAGAATAAATAGTTTGTTCTCGTATTGTTGCATTATGGTAATTTTTGTTTGAAAAAGCTTTTTTTATTTCATCATATGAAAATTTAGATGAATTATCTATATTTCTATTTAAAATATGAAAAATTCTATGATTGTTTTTTTTTGATAATATACTTTCTACAAGCTTTAAATCAAGATTTGTAAGTAAATCAAAAAGTTTGAATCTATTACTATTTTCTTGTTTCCAATCATTTAAAGTTGCAAAGGGTATATCTAAATAATTACTAATTTCTTTTTGTGTCATTACAACTCCTTTTTATAACATTATATATGATAATCGTAATTATGTCAATACTAGAGCGATTATATAAATAAAATTTTTGAAGTAGGGAAGAAGATTTCTTTAAAGATAAGGGAGCAGATAACGCCGCATTCACTGTATTGATTTCACTCTATATCCAACAGAAATAATAGTATCAAGATTATAATAGTTTGGTGATTTTTTCTGAAATTCGAAATTTCCGAATTTCTGTATAACATCCGACTCTATCAGCTCTCCATCTTTAAAAATATTTTTAATATGTTCATTTATTATTGATTTTGCTTTGCCGAATAATTGAGCCATTTGTTTTTGTGTAAGCCAAATATTTTCATCATATAAAAGTACATCTACTTTTACATCTTGGTTATCTGATTTGTAGATTAGGAATTTTTTCTTTCATTATTTATCCTCATAATTTTTCCAGTAAATTGTATGTTTTGGTATATCTTCTCTTAAATGCTTATTTTAAAATGGATAATCAAGCGCATGAATTATTTTAGTTCTATAATAAGTTAAATTTTTCATCTTATTTTTCTCCATACTTTTTATTATCATAGCATTTAAAATTTAGTTTATAAAAAAATATGTCATTTTGTAATCTTTCATTATCAAGTACATAAACAAGAATGGACATACTGTTTTAAAATTTGTGTTGATACTTTCTAAACTCTATAGCTTTGTTTGAACTAATTCTATATCATAGTGAGAGAATAACTTCAAAACTATAATAATTTGTATTGTAGTTTTTACCATCACTAGCAGTTATTTTGACATGTTCTCCTTTACACATAACGATTGAGTTGAGAAATATTTGAGCCGCAGGGTCAAATATTTCTCTCCAATGATTTGTTAGCTTCTTTTACATTTGATGCGAATAGAGCAGCACTCACAGCCCCAGGGTGGAATCCAACTTCATCACATGAATATACTTCAAGAAAAATTTCCCGTTTGCTATTTTTTACTCCTTCTTCAGTTAGAGGAATATCCATTTTCTTACCAGTTACTACAAGTAAAATCCCTCTTGCTTTTCTGCCTGTTAATAATTCATACAGTTCAATTTTTTTCTCGAGCCAAGAAGCATAAGCAGGAGCATCCATGTAAGATTTTCGGAAATAATGAACATCTATTATTATGTCTGATTCAAGCTCATCATCTTGTCTTACGGCATCAAGTAATAAACGGTCTGAGCCGCGTACAAATTCTACTTGATGTTCAAAATATAGATTATGAGATTTTTCATAGTGAGTAATTGCAACATGAGTTAAGGCAAAATGAAGAATCTCATGACGATCAGGAGTTAATTTTTTGATATTTTCATCAACAGGCTGTCTTTCCGCTGGTTTTGGCACTGGTTGACTAGGTTTGTCTTCACCTCTTAATAGCTTTTCTAGTTGATCGAAACGTTCAAGTATCAGTGTATTGTGGGAATCAGTCAATAGTTTCTTATATTCACGTAGAGCTTTACGATCAATGACCTTAGCATGTGCCATTTTATGATGTTTATCACAAAGTAAAATTAAATTGTCTAAAGTGTTGTTTTCTCGATTTTCATCAATATGATGTATTTCAAGATATGTGTGTTCAGTACATCCTTTAATTGCACAACAATGACCTGATTCAACTTCAACTGTACGACGAAGTTCAGCTGTTATTGAAGGTCTAGTCTCTTCATATTTTTTTTCACCCATCTAACTTCTTTCCTTGATTTAAATTCATATAGCTAACGTTTAACTTTAGTGACGCTTTAGCGTTCACTGCGAGGTCTTGTTATGAGATTTTCCCAGTTTATCCATTGTCCTAGATATAGCTTTAGTCCAATGGTAATCTGCATCCCACGAACGAGATGGTGAAATAAATATTCCCAAAGGACCATCTTGTCGTAAAAAATCTAATATTTCAGAATATTCTACATCAATAATTATATTTCCACACATTCCAGGGGTGACTTCATATTCACTAAATAAAAATTCGATACTTTTATTTTTAATATAGAATCTCGGGATAAAGCTAGCTTCATCAAAATTCTCAAAGAACTCACATTCATTTTTAGCCTTGATAATACTTTTTACTTTTTCAAGTGCATTACGTCTTGCATCAAAAATATCAAAAAAATCAAAATCAATATGGTTTTTTGGGTCTACATTTATAGCCCATACAGAGTGATTGCCATTTAATGCTGGATAATGAAAAGTATATTGAGTCATTTTTAAAGATAATAAATTTGACGAAACTATTCCTGTCTCATAATCAGAACTGTACATTACTAAGTTTTCATCTATTGATCGCAATACATTATTTTTTATTTCATTATTGAGATAATCCAAAAAGTCATTATAAAAATATGGATATGAAATTTGAGGATAAAATATCTCATCTATTTCTCTTTCATGTCCATCATATTTTATATCTTTAAAAACATAATCATACTTGACTTTTTTAACCGATAAAGAATTAAATATATAATCTTCTATAGATTTATCTATTGTTAATGTTGCGAATGAAATTATTGGAATAACTACAGCAATAAGTAAACCCATATAGCTTGCTTTACTTGGAAGAGACCATTTAAGCCACTGTTGTTTTTTTGGAAACACTCTTATATCCTACTTATATATTACGTTATCTACTCATAACGTTTGACTCAAACGATGGCTATACCATTCGTTTCGAGGTCTTGTTAAAAATCTTTTTTACCCATAAAGTTACTAATCGCCATACCTAATACGCTTAGAGCAATTGTAAACATTAATCCAATAAACCATTTGTTTTGGTCATATATACGATTAATTTCTGATCTCGTTTGTACAATTTCTGATTTAAAAACTTCTTGAGCATTATCCAAATCTTTTCTTAAAATTGGAACAGCCAAAGCCTTTATAGGACTTGATGCTAATGCTGTTTCCAAGGCTTTTAATTTTTCTTCTAATTGGATAATTCTTTGATTAATTTTTTCTGATTCAACTTTCCATACAACTTTTTCTGGCACGGATGTAATAGCCTCAAGCTTTGATTGAATAGAATTTATTTCTAATCTTAATTTTATTGTAGCTTCATTATTCATAGCTATTGCTTTTTGTAATTCAGTAGATTTAACGGTTAATTCTGAATTACTCATTCTTGGCTCGTTATTTAGAAATAAACCCATTACAGTAAATATTAATGCTGCAATAGCAATTGATGACGAGACTAAAGCTAAAAAGTTTGAATATTTTTGAGTTCTTTCTACCTTAGCTTGCATATTATCTTTATGTATATATGATTTATTGAAAGGTGGTTTGAATTCAGTGACTAATTTTTTTTCTATTTCTAGTGCTTCGTCTTTTTGTTCCTCATTAAATGTATAATAAAATAGTTGAAGTTCATTAAGATTTAATTTAACTAATATAGGATGTTGTTTTAAACGGCTATTTAAAAATGTTGTGAATCCAATATATTGTGGATCAAAAGATCCTTTTTTAGAAATTATGTATATCGCTGGTGTGTTTGGTAAACTGTCAGGTTGTATCTCAACAGGACCAATAAAATTTTTATTATAAATTTCCAAGTATTTCCTTTTTTTAGATTTTTAACTATTTATTGAACGTACATTATATACAAAACAGCCTTGAATTTGTGATATTTATAACATAAATAATGTTGATTTATTATATGAAAGAAAATCCTTTATTTGGGCTTTTCTTTTAATAATTAATTTTAATTTATCTGTATTGATATATTTTAAAAGTATATTTTTGAGATTTTGATGTATAGTTTACCCCTATATTTACCCAATAAAACAACATAATGTATACCTATTTGTCAATAATCGTGATAAAACTACATTTTGTTGTTTTTAATTCTCATGAACACATAATGGTTTTCGCTCTTTACTTTCTTTTCTTAAAAAGAAAGCAAGAAAGCTAGAGTCACCAAGACTCTAACTCATATTTCATAATTTATTAACTTAATTTAATCAGTTGAATAATCATATTATTAGCAGTCTCTTCATTTAGAGGTTTTTCATATGTTGTTAAAATTTCTCTTGCTATTACATTTGCACCTAGGTGTTGAAACATCATTCTCATTGCTTGAAGTCCTTTTGTTCCACCACCTCCACTGTGAGTTGCTAGTCCTACTGCTTTTTCATTAAAAGCGTCTCTCCAATCTTTTGTAGATCTTGATGTCCATGCCATTGCATTATTTAGTACTGGTGGCATAACTCCATTGTATTCAGGGGCTATGATTATAAATGCTTTTAAATTCAAGATTTTAGAAGGACGATAAGAATAAGAGAATATCTATAAAATAAAAGAAAGAGTAAAAACTACTCTTTACTTTTATTTATTATCTATATATCCCTCTTCCTCAATTTTAATCATTTGATTCAAAATTCGTCTAGCTTTTCTTCCACCTGCATCTATATCTAAGCTAATTAAACTTTTATCTGGAAATCTTGCTAGGTTTTGTTGTTGGTATTCTAAAATTTCTAAATCTTCTTCGAAAATTCCACCTTGCCCTTTTAGGATATCTTGTGTTAGTTGTTCGTTTGTTGGATTAAAGTTTCTTGCCATTCCCCAAAAATACCACATTGTTGTTTCACTTTGTGGTGTCATAAAATCAATAACAGTACATCTTACTTTGTCTTCTTTTGGTGCATCTTTTCCACCTTTTCCCTCTAGGGCAACTCCCACATCAATAAACACAGCAGCTGGTGGAACAAATTTTGATTTTTGCCATCTATCAACTCTTTGTGTTGGATCTAGATTATTATTTTTCATACAAAATGCCCAAAAAGGTGGTGCGATTATATTGTGCATATATCTACTTGTAACAATATATCCATCTTCTTCTTCAGTTATTACTGGACTTTCATCTATTTCTTCTTGACCGATACTTGTTCCATGAACATATTTTTCGTGGGTTAAATCCATCAAATTATCAATCATAAATCTATAATCACATTTAATATCAAATACTCCACCTGCAAATGCCCATTCAGGATTATTTGCCCATTCAAGTACTGGAATTAATGATTCATCAGCTTTATCTTTTTTCCCAGGCCAGATCCAAATAAATCCATATTTTTCAACTACTGGAAAATATCCAATACATGGTATTTTTTTAGGATTTTGTTCTGGCATATCAATTACTTGACCTTTACAACCAACTTTTAAACCATGATACCCACAAACAATTCCATCATCTTCTAAATAACCTAAAGATAAAGCAGCACCTCTATGTGGACAGAAGTCTTCAAGAGCTACGACTGTTCCATCATTTTTTCGATGAAATACCATATTAATATTACATATCTGACGAGCAAAAGGTTTATCTTTTAATTCATCCGAAGTTAGAGCTACATACCATGCATTTTTTGGAAACAATCCATTTTTTTGTGCCATATTAAATCCTTATTTTAGTCCTTTTTATGAAAGGGTATTTATTATTTATTTTCTAACCAATTTCTAATTGCTTTTGATACAGCTATTGGTTGTTCAACTGGTGCCATGTGACTTGCATTTTCAATTATCGCTAATGTACTATTTTTTATATACTCTTGCATTTGTTCATGCTGAGAAATTGGACTCCATTTATCTTCTGTAGCACTTAACAAAAGTGTAGGAATATCAATCAAAGGTAAAATACTTTGTGCATCTGGTCTATTTATAAGTGCATGAATTTGTTTAAAAAAATCATCTACACTATATGAAGTTGACATCTTTTCAAGTTTTTCCATTAAAAGAGTATTTTCTAAACTAGCTTTGCTCATCATAGGAGGAAGCCACTGTTTTACAACAGATTTTATACCCTCATTTTTAGCTAAATCCAGAAGTTTTTGTCGTCCTTGAACTTCTGTTTCACTTTTACTGTGAACTCCTGTGTTAAAAAGCCCTATTTTTGTGATTCTGTTTGAAGCTTGATTAAAAACTTCAAGTGCAACTCTTCCACCCATTGAGTGACCTATTAAAATAAACTCTTGAGGAGCTGTATCTAATACTTTTTTTGCCATCATTTCAATTGAATCACAACCTTGAAATGAGATTATTGAAACATCATAAGTATTTTCTAACTCTTTTGAAACATCTTCCCAAACAGTTTCATTACATAATAATCCAGAAAGAAAAACTATTGATTCTTTAGTTTCCATATCTAAATCCTATTATTTACTATTTTTATTGATTGCTTTTCTTGCTTCATCAACAAGTTTTTGTCCATCAATACCTTTTGCATCTACTTCTTTAATCCATCTTTGAACAACTCTCTGCCCTGCTGCATCAAAATCTTTCATAGCATCTGCACTTAAAGTTGTTACATCTGAATCAGGTGATTCTTTTTGCATTTTAATACCTGGTTTTTCAACATCCATCCAAAGTTCACCAACTTTTTTAACCATATCTATATCAACACTTTTATTAATAATTTCTTGTAAATCTTTTGGTAAAGAGTTAAATTTATCTTTATTCATAAGAAGTAAAAATACAGAAGTTCCAAATCTTTCTCCATCATATCCCACTATTGAGTGTTTAGTTAATTGTTGAATTTTAAAAGCTGGGAAAATTTCAAATGGAACAAAAGCTCCATCAATTGCATTTTTTGATAAAGATTGTGGAAGGTCTGGTAAAGGCATTCCTACAGGTTCAGCACCTAACTCTTCAATCAACCAACCACCAGTTCTTGATGGTGTTCTAATTTTTAAACCTTTTAAATCTGCAGCAGAAGTAATTGGTTTATTAACTGTATGTATAGCATTTCCAGCATGAACATAAACCATTAGTGGTTTTACATCTTTAAAATCTTCTTTTATTAAATCAAAATCTTCTTTTATTGCAAGTGATGTAGCAACCGATGAGCCTTTATGCACTGTTGGTAATTCAAAAACTTCCGTTCTTGGAAATACTCCTGGTGTATATCCAGCAACTGTCCAAATAATATCAACTGTTCCATCTCTTGCTTGTTTATAAAGTTCATTTGGTTTTCCACCTAAACTCATTGAAGGAAATACTTCAACATCAAGTCTTCCATTTGACATCTTTTTTAAATTCTCAGCCCATGGAAGAAGAAATTTTGTCTGAGTAGGTGCATTTGGACTATGTAAATGATGAAGAATTAATTTTATTGGTTTTTCATCTTTTGCTTGTAAAAATGTACTAAAAACTAATAAACCTATAAATAAACAACTTACTTTTTTTATTAAATTTTTCATTTAAATCTCCTATTTTAATTTTTTCTTAGTAAAAAACCATCAAAGAACTTTTCCAGTTCTTCATATGCATCAAGTGGTAAAATATGCGCTACATATTGATCTGGTCTAACAATCACAATACATCCCGTATTTTTATTAATTTCACGCATATCAAAAATATTATTATCATTTTTAAAATCTGGACAATAGATTTTTTCATAATCTTTAAGAGCATATTTACCAACAAAAGGTTTTAGAAGTGTTGGCAACTCTTCTATTCCAATATTGTGATGTCTTTGTTGAAAAATTCCATAAACACTTATTACTGAATCAATATCATCTTCTTTTGAAGTGTGTTTTAATATTGGTGAATAAGGTGAATTTTCTAAGAAATCACATAATCTATAAGTGGCTGAATTTTCATCCATTGGATTATTTGAATCAGCAAAAATATATAATCTGTATTTTGTATCAATTTTTACAGTTTGCCCAAGTTGAATAGTTTTTCCATCACAAGCTCTAACTACAGGAGCAGAATGAAAACGCTTACCAATTTCAAAACCTTTTGCTAAATCTTGATAAGTAGATTCACCAGTTAATAATGAAGCTTCATACTTTACAGATAATCCAGCTGTAAAATAACCTCCTTCAATGAAATGATCTTTAACATTTATAGAGTTTCCTCCTATTGGTGCACTCATTACTCTAGCCCATTTATGGTCATAATCAATCAAACCTTGAGCAACAGCTTGTCGTTCTTGTGAATATGTATGCAATAATTTTTCATCACATTTACCAGTTAGAACACTAATTAACTTCCAACCTAAATTAAAAGTATCTCCCATAGATACATTCATTCCTTGTCCAGCTTTTGCACTGTGGTTATGACAAGCATCACCTGCTATGAATACATGGGGAAATCTATTTTCAATCTCATCTTCTGGAACATCATCAAATTTATCAGTTACACTATGACCAACTTCATAAACAGACCACCAAGCAGTCTCTTTTACATCAAAAGAGTAAGGATGAAATATTTTTTTGCTAGTTTGAATTAAATCTTCTAAAGTAACACCTTTACTTTCACCTTTTTGATTTAATTTATCAAGCTCCACATAGATACGAACTAAATGACCACCTTCCCTTGGGATTAAAAGGATATTTCCAGCATCACTTGATTTTATAATATTTTTAAATCTAATGTCTGGAAAATTAGTTGATGGAAGAACATCCATCACTCCCCAAGCTTGACCTTCTCTATCACCTTTTAATTCTCTACCAATTGCTTTTCTTACTAAACTTCTTGCACCATCACAACCTACAAGATAACGAGCTTTAATAGTTTTTAATTTACCTTTTTCTTCTATAGTTGCTAAAATTGGGTATTTGCCCTCTTGATTTATTTCCAAGCTTATTAGTTTACACTCATAATCAACTTCAAGTCTTGAAGCAGAATTACCCATTACACCCAAATACATATCATGAATACGCCCTTGATTAAGAATAATATGTGGCATATGAGATATCCCATCTTCCACATCTTGAACTCTTGCATTTCTGATTATATTATTTGGATTCTTTTCATCAGGCATCCAAAAATTTGTTTCATTTACCCAATATCCCTCTTTTAGCACTTCTTCTGCAAATCCAAAAGCATCAAACATTTCCATTGAACGACAAGAAACACCGTCTGCTTGACCAAGAAGCATAGGAGCATTTTTTTGCTCTATAATTCGTGTATTTATTTGAGGGTATAATGAAAGTTGAGCTGCTAGGGTAAGACCTGCTGGTCCACTACCTATTATTAAAACATCTAATTCTTTAGGTAAATTACCTTGTTTTCCTTCATGCCCAAGTGCTGCTTTAGAAATATTAGGATTACCAACATGAAAACCATTTGTATGAAATTGCATTTTAAGATTCCTTTTTTATTAGTTGTATATACAACTATCCTTATAATAAAAAAGCAACAAAAAAATTGTTGCTTTTTTTATTTATTAGAAACTATAAGTTAAATAAAGTTTACCAATTGTCATTTTATCGTCAGTATTAGCTTTTTCACTATCAAAATCAATTTCTGCAACTTGTAATCTTGCAACAAGCTCTTTTGTTAAGTTATATTTTAAATCAGCCATAATTTCAACTGCACCATCCATATCCGCACCTCTTGAAGTATTTATTTTACCTTGCTCAGTTTGAGAATATTTAGAAATTGCAAATAATGTAAATACATTTGGAATCAATTTAGGAATTAGCATAAGAGATGTTGAACTCTCTCCTGCATAAAAGTTATCTGTAAACATTTGTCCACCATTATATTTAAAGAAGTTAGGAGTATGTCCTAAGTTTCCAATGAAGTCACCATCATCACCTACTTTAGTGTACGCAACTTTAAATACTGTATCCAAAATTTTTCCAGATAATTTAACACCATACATATTAGTATCATTTTTATCAAGTAATTTAGGAGCACCTGTTGATACTGTACTATCATAATCAGCAACAGAATAGAAACTTCCAATTGATAATGGCATCCCAACAGGTAATTTATAATCAAATGCACCATAATAAACTTTATATGAACCATTTGTAGCTACTGGTGCATCATTTGGATTACCTTCGTCATCTCTAACACCTAAATATTGTCCTTCTAAATTTAAATTTTCAATACTACTATTTTTTACATATAAAGAAATTGTTGGTTTTTTCCAGTGAGTAATTCTATCATCACCTTTTGCTCTATCTGATGCAGATGGATCAGTAGAATATCTTTCAATCCAATCTTTTAAAACATAAAGTTTGATTTCTGTATTAGATAGATCTTTATTTACAACTGATAATCCATTGTAAGTATCTACTAATGGATTTGAATTAGAGTAAGACATTAATGGAGTTGAAATTAACTGTCTACCAACTTTAGCTTCTGTATTTCCTGCTGCATATGAAACATTTGCAAGATAAAGATTTGAACCCTCTTGTGTTACCCTACTTTCTCTTTCATTGTAGAACTTAGGTGCATCAGCAGGAGCACTTGAATCTTCTAAATCAAAACTATGAGCCGTTTGAAAACCAATTTCACTTTTAAAGCCATTAAAATCAGCTGTTTTATAATTCAACTGTAATGCAATAGCAGAAGAGTTTGCATTGTTATATGGACCAGCTTCTGTATTGTCTGAATATGAACTCATTACTGTTACAGATCTAATTTCTCCACCAGCTTTTCCACCCGACAATGCTTCTTGTAAAGTACCAGCATATGCAGTTATACCTAATGCATTTACGGCAGCTAATGCTATACAGATTTTTTTAAGATTTCTCATTTATTTTCCTTTTTATGATTTTCGAACATTTGTACAAAACTATAACATGCTTATTTTTAAAGTTCGCTTAACGCACAATAGTTCAAATATAGCTTAGAATAGCATTAAAATAGCATTTTTTATACAGAAGCTTATATTTTCGGACTTGATTAATATCCCTGATTATTAAGTTATTATTAAGATAAATTTTTAATTTTAATTTTTTTGTAAAATTTAAGAAAATTTGATAAAAATATGAATTTTTGTAAAATTTATTGATAGAAATATGATAGTTTTATATAAGAAAAAGGTGAAAGTAAAAATAGATATATAATTAAAGAATATAAACTCTAAAAAGAGTTTATATATCTTTATATTAATGCCCTGCAAGCCAATGAGGCATAAATAATGATAACCAAGGAAGGAAGATTAAGACTCCAATTCTTATGATTTCTGCTCCAACAAAAGGTATAACTCCTTTGAATATTTCAATCATAGGAACCTTCTCAGATATTTTTGAAATAATAAATACATTCAACCCAACAGGAGGAGTAATTAACCCTAACTCAACGGATATGAGAGCTAAAATACCAAACCATATTTTTAAATCCTCATTATTCATTCCAAATCCAGCAGTTGCAGCAGTTACATATTCACCACCATTGATACTAACAAGCACTGGCCAAATAAATGGAATAATAACAAGAATCATAGCCATAGAATCCATGAAAAAACCAAGAATAATAAATATAATTAAAATTGCAACAAGAACCATCCATGGATTAACTTCAACAGTCATTGCCCACTCTGCAATTGCTTGAGGAAGACCTGATCTTGTAAAAAATCCTTTTAAAACTTCTGCACCAAATAAAATATAATATATCATAGCACTTGAAACAGCTGTTTCAATCAAACTATCTTTTAATCTACTAAATGTTAGTCCATTACCTTTACCATATCTTATTCTTTGATAAAGACCATACACTGCAATAATAAATACACCAGCTGCAGCTGCAGGAGTTGGCGTAAATAAACCTAATCCAAGTCCTAAAATAATCGAACCAAAAGTTAATACAACTGGTATCAATCCTAAAAATGCCTTATTTCTTTCTTCTTTACTTAAAGGCTCAGAAGCAGGTCCTAATTCTGGTTTTATTCTTACTTGAATAAGAATAACCATAATAAAAAATAGAACAGCCAGTAATCCTGGAAGAATTGCTGCTTGAAACATTTCAATAATTGAACCCTCAACTACAATTGCATATAAAATTAATGCAATTGAGGGAGGAATTAAAATTCCAAGTGTTCCACCAGCTGCTAATGTTCCAGTTGCTAATCTTGGAGAATAGTTTAATTTCTCAAGTTCAGGTAATGCAATTTTTCCCATTGTTGAAGCTGTTGCTAATGATGAACCTGAAACTGCTCCAAATCCTGCACAAGCACCAATTGCTGTGATTGCCACTCCACCTCTAAACCTTCCAAATATTGCATTCATACCAATAAACAGTGCTTGTGCAAGTTTTGTATGACTTGCTAAATATCCCATAAAAATGAATAATGGAATAACCGAAAGCTCATAGTTTGCTAGATTTTCCCAAAGCAAACTTTTATACTGTAATATATACGGTTCAAATCTTATATATGGAACATATATAGAAAGAACAAAAGTTCCTAAAATTCCTGTAAAAGCCATAGCAAAAGCTACTCTTGCTTTTAATACTAAAAGAAAGAAGAAGAAGATAAGTCCAACTAATCCAATTAACTCTTTTTCACCCATCTAATTTTCCCCCTTTATGTAGAAATATTTGAAAAAATAATACAATTGACCATAATCCAAGTGAAATAATACCTGGTATATAAAAAGGCCATTGTGCCCAACCTAATGTTGTAGAAACAGATCCATCACTAAAAGATTCTAACATTCCCATAAACATTAATATTCCTAAAAATACAACAAATATTAATGTACAACTTAACCACAAAATATCTAATACTTGTTGAAATTTTGGAGAAAATTTATCTGCAAAAAAATCAACTGCCACATGTCCCCTTTGAGCCTGAGCCCAAGGGAAAAACATTAAAGCAATACAACTTGTCAATAACCTTACGAGGTCTTCATAGCCAGTTAATCCTTCTATATTAGAATTAAATAATCTTGTAATTTTATCAAGACCAAATGCAGTAATATTAATTACTGTTGTTCCTATAATTATCACTAACATTATTCCTGCTAAATATACCCACCAAAGGCAAATCTTTCTTAATCGGTTTTCCATATATATTCTTAATTTTGCTTGCATATATCAGCCTTTTTATTTACTATGACTTGAGATTGCCTCTCTTGCAGAATCTACAAGTTTTTGACCATCTATACCTTTTTCATTGGCTTCAGTTATCCATCTTTGAACAACTTGTTCTCCTGCTTTATTAAATTCAACCATTGCTTTTGAATCTAACTTTATGATTTCGCCATCTTTTGAGTCTTTTTGCATTTGCATTCCAGGTTTTTCAAAATCCATCCAAAGTTGTCCCACTTCTTTTACTGTATTCATATCAACACTGTCCATAATAACTTTTTGTAATTCTTTTGAAAGAGAATTAAATCTATCATTATTCATTAAAAGCATAAATACAGAAGTTCCAAATCTTTCACCTTTTTCACCCTCAATTGAATATTGAGTTAATTGAGCAAATTTATATGCAGGGAAAACTTCAAAAGGAACAAGTGCACCATCAATAGCATTTTTTGATAATGCTTGTGGAAGATCTGGTAAAGGCATACCAACAGATTCTGCCCCCATAGCTTCAATATACCAGCCAGCAGTTCTTGAAGGTGCTCTTAATTTTAAACCTTTTAAATCTGATATATTTGTTATTTTCTTATTAACTGTATGAAGTGCATTTCCTGCTGCTGCATAAACTAATAAAGGTTTTATATCTACAAAATCATCTTTAATTAAATCAAACTTTTCTCTCATTGCAATTGATGTTGCAACAGCATCACCAATATGAACAGTTGGTAATTCAAAAACTTCTGTTCGTGGGAAAACACCTGGAGTATATCCAGGAAGTGTCCAAACTATGTCAGCTGTACCATTTCTAACTTGTTTATATAACTCATCTGGTTTTCCACCCATACTCATAGATGGAAATATTTCGATTTTTAACTTTCCGTGTGATGCTTCTTCAACTTTCTTTGCCCAAGGCTCAAGAAACTTTGTTTGTAATGGTGCCTTTGAACTCATAAAATGATGTACTGTAAGTATTTGAACATCATCTTTTGCTAATAATGAATTAGTAAATAACATTGTGCTTACAAGTAATAAAGCACCTTTCATAATCATATTTTTCATAAACTCTCTCCTTAGTTTTGAATAAAATAAGTATCTTGAAGAAACAAGAACTCAACATATATTTTTTTAATTTATTTCATTTTCTTTTCAAGTAAATCAAGTATTTTCATAGCTGATAATGCTTGTTGTACACTTGCGTTTGGTTCTCTTTTTTCTTTAATTGCTGATATAAATTCTCTATCTTGAAGTTCAATTCCATTCATAGAAACAGCAACTTTTGATACATCAATTTGTTCTTCTTTTCCTGTAAATAAATCATCATATCTAGCTAAATAAGTACCGTTATCACAGATATATCTAAAGAATGTACCTAATGGTCCATCGTTATTAAATGATAATGATAAAGTACAAAGTTTTCCACTTGGTGTTTTAAGACCAATACTCATATCTAAGGCAATTCCAAGTTCTGGATGAATTGGTCCTTGCATTCCTTGAACTTCAACAATTTCTTCACCAGTTTGATAAGCAAATAAATCCACTGTATGACAAGCGTGATGCCATAATAAATGATCAGTCCAAGATCTAGGTTCACCTAAAGCATTTGTATTTGTTCTTCTAAAAAAGTATGTTTGTACATCCATTTGTTGAATATTTAATTCACCTGCTTTTATTTTATTATGAATATATTGATGTGATGGATTAAATCTTCTTGTGTGTCCAGCCATTGCCACAAGTCCTGTTTTCTTTTGAACATCTACAATTGCTTGTGCATCTTCCAAAGTATCAGCCATTGGAATTTCAATCATTACATGTTTCCCTGCATTCATCAAAGTAATTGCTTGTTCTGCATGAATTTGTGTTGGACTTGTTATAATTGCTGCATCAAAATCATATTTTAAAGCATCTTCTAAAGTTAATGTATAATTTGGAACATTGTATTGATCAGCTACTTTTTTAGTAGCTTCTTCTCTTCTTCCAACCAAACATACAACTTCCACATCTTCAATATTTGAAAGAGCATCAAGATGTTTTTTACCAAATGCTCCATTTCCTACTACACATATTTTCATTTTTATAATCCTTACTTTTTATTCTCTAATATTGTTAGAGAATAATTAGTATTTGATACAGGAGTGTGCATGAATCTATGAACTTCATTCACTTCTTTATCCATAGCACCTCTCATAACTAACCACATAATAGCTTCTGCACCCTCACTACCTGTTTCTCTAATTAACTCAGTTAGTGAAATATCTTTGATACTTTCAGGATCATTTACTAAACCATCTAACCATTTTCTATCATAATCTTGATTGATAAGACCTGCTCTTGGTCCTTGTAATTGATGTGATAAACCACCTGTTCCAACTATTGCAACTCTTACATCTGAAGGATATGAATCAACAGCTTCTCTAATTGCTTTACCAAGGTTATAACATCTATTACCTTTTGGTTGTGGATATTGAACAACTCCCACATATAAAGGTATAAATTTGCAAGGCCATTCTTCACAATCTTCACCAAACATAATTGACGCTGGAACTGAAAAACCATGATCAACATCTAATTCAAAAGAAAAAGCAACATCAAATTCTTTTTCATTAAAATGCTCTGCAATATGTGCTGATAATGCTGCATCACCTTTAAATGTTGGAACAGGTCTTCTACCATAACCTTCATCAGCTGGTAAATACTCATTTGCTAAACCAATACCAAATGGAATTACATTTTTTAGAGAAAAATTTGAACCATGGTCATTGTAAACAATAATACAAACATCAGGTTTATTATCTTTCATCCATTTTCTTAAAGGTTTAATTCCCTCATTAAATGGTTCCCAATATGGTCCTACATTTGTTTTTTCATCAAATACATGCATAATTGTTGGGATATGTGATGTCCCTATTCCTCCAATAATCTTAGCCATTATTTCTCTCCTTGTTTTCTTTTATACTTCTATTACCTTCAATTGGTCGACCACCGTTTATCATCATTTGTTGAAATTCAGCATGAGTAATAGGTGGTTCATTCATCATTGCACCTGCTTGTTGCATTACAAGTCCTAAAGTTGCTGCTATTTTCCATAAATAGTAGATATTTCCACCTAAATCAAGAAGATAATTTAAATCTCTTCTTCTAATACCATCTTTCATCTCTTCAGTTAACTTAGGAAATCTACTCATATATTCTTCTTCATCTTTTAAAAAGGCTTGTCTAGCATCTTCTTGATTTAATGTATCGCAAAATTTATTTAACTCATAACCTTTAATACAAGTTTGTAAATCGAAAACTATTGTTCCTGGGATATCTTTATAATCTCTATCTTCATATTTAGTCATATTACTCATCTCCTTAATTAAAATGTTTTTCAATGTGTTGATTGATTCTTGGGAATATTTTTCTTATATTATCTTCGAAGATCATTTTTTTCTTATTATCGCTAATTTTCGCAGCATCTATATAGCGTTTTGTATCATCAAAATAGTGACCAGTTAATGGATCAATTCCTCTAACAGCACCTATCATTTCAGATGCAAAAAGTATATTTTCAGTTGGAACTAAATCTAATAATAAATCAATTCCTTCTTGGTGATAAACACAAGTATCAAAATAGATATTATTTTCAATAATTTTGTTTAGATTATCTAAACCTAACATATCACATAATCCTCTAAATCTTCCCCAGTGATAAGGAACAGCTCCACCACCATGAGGAATAATGAATTTTAATTCAGGAAAATCTTTGAACAATGTTTTACTCATCATAAGTTGAGTAAATGCAGTTGTATCAGCTCCTAAATAGTGAGAACTTGTTGTATGAAAAGCACAGTTACAAGAACCACTTACATGAATCATTGCAGGAGTTTGAAGCTCAACCATTTTTTCATATAATGGATACCAATATTTATTATCTAAAGGTGGTACATCATTCCAATAACCACCTGATGGATCTGGATTTAAATTAAGACCTATAAAGTTGTACTCTTTCACACATCTTTCAAGTTCTTTTACACTTGCATCAATTGAAGCACCAGGAGATTGAGGAAGTTGAGCAGCTCCTACAAAGTTTTTTGGAAATAAATCAACAATTCTTGCAATTAAATCATTACAATGTTCGCTCCAAGCTATACTTGTAGTTATATTACCAATATGGTGTTCCATTTTACTTGCTCTTGGAGAAAAGATTGTTAAATCTGTTCCTCTTTCAGTCTGTAATCTTAATTGGTTATTTACAATACTTTCTCGTAATTGTTCATCTGTAATGTTAATTTCACCTTTTAAGTGCTGAATCAAAGGATCAACACTTAACTCTTTAATTTGTTGGTCTCTATAATCAGTTAACTCTTTAGGAGCTGTTGTGTAGTGTCCGTGGCAATCAATAATCATCTTATATTCCTTTCTTTAAATCTTCAACTGTGTCATAATATTTAAAACCAGCTGCTTCTAAACCTGGTCTCATGTTGTATAAATCCAAACCTAAAACACCATCTTCAAACTTAGCTCTTTTTTCACCTTCAAAAGATTCTCTTTTTTGGGCAGCATCAGCAACTATTTGTGCATTTTCATATGGAACAACACAAATTCCATCATCATCAGCAATAACAATATCACCAGGATTTATTTGTTGACCACCACAAATAATTGGAATATTTACAGAACCTAAAGTATTTTTTACTGTTCCTTTAATGCTAATAGCTTTTGACCAAACAGGAAAATTCATCTCTTTTAAATCTTTAGTATCTCTTACTCCACCATCAATAACTAAACCTTTTACACCTTGTGCAATTGCTGAAGTTGCTAATAAATCCCCAAAGAAACCATCATCATTATCTGTTGTACATCCAGCAATAATAATATCACCTGGTTGTGCTAATTCCATTGCTACATGTAACATCCAGTTATCACCTGGTTGTAATAAAACTGTAATTGCACTTCCTGCAATTCTAGCTCCTGAAAAAACTGGTCGTAAATAAGGTTTTAATTGCCCTACTCTTTTTTGTGCTTCATGAACTGTTGCAGATCCTAGTTTTTCTAATCTATCTATTTGTTCTTGAGGTGCTCTATTAATATTTTTAACTGCAACACCTAATACTTGTTCTCTTAACATCTTAGTCCTCCCATCCGTATAATTTAGCTGGATTGTCAACTAATATTTTCTTTTGTAATTCTGGATCTGGAACCATTAGAGCAAATAAATCTAAAAGATCCCCATCATTTGGCATATACTCTTTGATATTGGGATGAGGACAATCTGTTCCCCATAAAATTCTATCAGGTGCAATTGATACTAATCTTTGCGCATAAGGAATAGCTTCATAAAATGGAGGTTGTACCCCAATTCTTTCAGCACCTGAGATTTTTACCCACCAGTTTGGTTTTTTCATAAATTCACATAAAATTTTGAATGCTTCTTGCTCAATCCCTTTGCTTGTTGGAACTCTTCCCATATGATCAACAACAATCGTCATATTAAATTTTGCAAAGAAATCTTCATATTTAATAATATCTTCTGCATTAACATGAATTACTAAATGCCATCCAAAAGGAATTACTCTATTTATAACCCTTTCCATCATCTCTAAATCAGGAGCACCACCTAAATGAGTAACAAAGTTAAATCTAATACCTTTAACACCATTGTCGTTTAGATATTTGAAATCTTCATCAGTAAATGAATCATCAGCCATACAAACACCCTTATATCTTTTCGGGTCATTTTTTATTGCATCCATCATTGCAGAATTATCTTTACCATGACAAGAAGCTTGTACTAATACAGCTCTTGAAATACCAATTTTATCGTGCATTTTTCGCAAGAGTGCTTCTGGTGTATCAGGTGGCCAATATGTTGCTTTTTCCGAATAAGGAAATATTTCATGGGGACCAAATACATGACAATGTGCATCACAAGCATTTTTCATTGTTTTATAAACTGGTGTTTTTGTATTCCTATCGGGCGCTAAACAAGTTTTCTTTTCCAAAATTTTTCCTTTATATATTATTAATTATTTCTTGGTGAGGATATGCCTCACCTTTACTTATAAGTCTAGCTGTTCTTAAAAGTCCAGCTTTTTTTATTACTAATTCATCATTTAACTCTTCACAAGTTAATTCAACTGAAAATTCACCACTTGAATGTTCAACTGAAATTATTCTATTTGATTTATTACTATTTTCAAATACATTACTTGTGATACAATCATCATACAAACAAGCACTAGCAACAGAAACCGCACCTAATACTCCAATTGATGAGTGACAAACATGAGGTATAAATGTTCGCGTATTTATATTTCCTCCATTTTTTGCCTTTGATACAATTGTCATTTTAGGAACAACTTTGTTCGTAACATCACCTAAATTCATTAAAGGACCAACTTGTAATCTAATATTTTCTAATTTACTTCTAAATATTTGATCATTACTCAACTCTTCACAAGTTTCATATCCAGTTTTTCCTAACTCACTTGCATTAATAAGTACAACAGGCATACCATTATCAATACATGTAATTTCAACTCCATCAATTACATCCTTTTTATTTCCCGTTGGAAATAAAGAACCACATACAGAACCAGCAACATCCATATAATTACAAATTATTGGAGATGAAGTCCCTGGAACACCATCAATTTTGGCATCACCAACATAAGTTAACTCACCATTTGGTGTTTGCATAATCAATTCACAAATGTTATTGCTATTTACCATATTTACTTTTATAGCTGTTGTATCATCATTAGTATTTACCATTTTGCTTTCAATTGCAAATATACCTACACCTGATAATATATTTCCGCAGTTTGGAGAACTATCAACTCGGTTTTCACCAACAACTACTTGAACAAATAAATAATCAACATCACAATCTTCTTCTTCAGATTTACTGATAATAGCAACTTTACTAGTAAGGGGGTTTGCGCCACCTAATCCATCAATTTGTCTTGAATCACGACCAACAATACTTAATATAATTTCATCACGAAGTTTAATATCTTCTGGTAAATCTTTTTTATTAAAAAAAATTCCCTTTGAACTACCACCTCTAATTTGCATATATGGTATTGAAAAATAACTCATATTAGACCTTTATTTTAATTTCGAACATTTGTACAGAAACTATAACATTCGTAAAATTAAAGTTCGCTTAACGAACATAAGTTCTTTTTAAGAAAATATAGCAATAAGATAGCATCTTTCTAGAAAGATAAAAATATTTGCTAAAAGTGTTGTTTTATAGATGATTTTTTTGAAAAAATAGTTTAAAAAAAGAAAAAAATGCAAACTAAATTATTCTAAATTTAAAAGATAAATTTACTTTTTAATAACAATAAATATACAACAACTTTATTGCCCCATAATTTTAATTGAAATATAATAAGTTATAATACAATCTCAAATTTATTATATGAAAGATAAAAATATGAATAAAGAAAACTTTTTAAATGACCTACAAAAGATATATGACTTTTTAAACGAAGAAAAATCACAAACAAATAAACTTATCTCTTACCTTGAAAATGAAGAGTTTGAAAAATTAACTTTAATAGATGATTTTGCAAAATCTCTAAACCTTGAAATGACAAATGATTTAAGATTTGCACTTGTTACAAGACTTGTAAATTTAAGAGATGATTCACTTGTTCAAGTATTAAAAAAACTTGGAAAAACGGAAATTGAGATTATTGAGCTTCAAGAAAAAGCTTATGATATTGTAAAAGATTACTGGCATGAAAAACATACAAAATTAATAGATTTAATTGTGCAAGAGAATCTTTTAACTCCATTTTATCAAGAAGTTTTTATTGGTGTTTATAATGTTGGACTTCAAATGTCAGCTTGGCAAACTACTTGGACTTCACATATTATAAATGGTGTAAACAAAGATTTAATGGCTAAGTTTGATGGAAAAGAAGAAAAAGTTATGAAATATTTAGAAGATGAAAAACTTCTAGATCTTGGACATAATGCTCAAATTGCTGATAGATGTTATTCTGCACTAGTGAAAGAAAAAAACAAATATGTATCAAAAGCCTACATCAAAGCTTTCAAAAAAGAGACAACTGAAGTTGTAGATACTCTTGAAGAGTTTGCAGATAAACTAGTTGAACTTGAAGATGAAGTTTATGGACAAAAATGGGATTATATTTTATATATTCAAGCACTTATCAAAGCTTTTAGTGAAGATAGAACAAATGAACTTGTAAGCAAATGGGCAGATGTAGATAGAGCTTGGATGAAAATAAAAACACCAATTCAAATTGGACATCCACTTGAATATTATGAAGATCATTTCAGAAAAGCAGTTGCACTTGAATGGGATATTAGACTTACAAATCCAAAATTTGCACAAAATGACCACAGAGTAAATAAAATAAAATCAGCTTTTGCAAAAATCTTTAATAGTTTTGAGCCAAATGAAACATACAAAAAAACTTATGATTTTTCACTAAAATCACTTGATAAAGTGCAACTTTATGTGGGACGACCAGCACTATTTTTTGGTGCAGAATTTAGTGGAATGTTTTCAGCTCAAGTTGTACCAAATGATGAAATAGTATCACTTGAAGAAGGTAAAAAAATCTTTGCATTTTCAGATGAGATTTTACAAACAAGTCGTGCTAAACCATTTTTAAAACTTTCAAAAGAGATTTTTGGACAAGAACTTCTCACACGAGATAGAACTTTCCTTTTTAATGAAACTGCATCTTGGCATCAAGTTTATGACATTAGCACTGTGGGACATGAATATGGACATATTTTATGGTGTGATGATGAAACAGAATCAGTTATGAATAAAACTGGAAACTTCAAAAATATAGAAGAGTTCAAAGCAACAACGGGTGGTTTAATCTCTTATTTATTAGATGAGGATACAGATGAATCTCACTTAAAAGAGCAAGTTTTAATTGACCTTGTAAAAAGAAGTGTTGGATTAATTGGATGGATGGAAGTTGATGAAGTTCAACCTTATTATTGTGAGGGATTAATTCACTTAAATGGACTATTTACTACAGGTGTTTTAGTTTGGGATGAAGAAAATAAAAATTTAAATATTGATATAAGTGATGAAAAATTTGAAAAACTAAAAGCTTGGTATATAGAAAATTACACAGCTTTAGCAAAACACTATTTAGACAAACTTGACGCTACAAAGTTTTTAAATAGATATGCTACAAAAACGCAAAAATATTTTATGCCAAACGATGAAAAAATAAACTCATTTGTAAAATACTATTTCAAAAGATACCAAGAAATTGGGCAAGAGTTAGATACAAGTGATAAAAAGAGTAATTATATAAAATAAGTAAAAAGTAACTATAACTTTATAGTTACTTCTTAAATAAACTTTTAATTGTTGAAAATATTTTAGAAAGACTCAAATAAACTTTTGATTTAAAACTACTATTTTGGCTATTTAAATATTTTACTATTTCATAATTTCCAAACATAGAAGCAAACATTATAGGTGTTGTTCCCATTCCATTATTTTCATAGATATTTGCACCAGCTTTTACTAAAACTTTTACAATATCTAAATAACCTTTGAAGCAAACACCAGCAAGTGGTGTTTGTCCTCTATCATTTTTTTTATCAACATCAGCTCCAAAAAGAACCAATAATTCAGTTGTTTCAAGATTTCCATTATAAGAAGCTAACATTATTAAGCTATTTCCTTTATGGTCACATAAATTTACAGGCATTCCAGAACCTAACATCAATCTTAAATCTTCTGTCATTCCTCTTCTTGCAAAATCTAAAGCAACAAGTTGAAGCTCTTCATATCTATTTAATTCATTTATTGTAGCTTCCATCTTAGATTCCTAATGCTTTTTTAACTCCAGCAGCATAATCAGTATGAACTTGTTCAAAAAGTGCAAGTTGTCTATTTACAATATTTGAAGGAACTCCATCCATTGCATCAGCAATATTGCTAAATAATTGTTCTTTTTGATTTTCACTCATTAAATTAAACAGTGCTGTTACTTGTGTAAAATCATCATTTCCATCTCTATGATTATATCTATCTGCCACATCTCCCGTTTCAAAAGCTGGTTCTGCAAAACTTGCATCTTCAACTGCTCCATTAAAACTATTTGGTTCATAATAAGCATCAGTTGGTTCTTTGATTTCATAATTCATAGAACCATCAGCATGGTAAGTATTCACCTCAACAATTGGTCTATTAACTGGTAACATCTCATAGTGAGTACCAACTCTATATCTATGTGCATCTGGATATGAGAAGATTCTTGCTTGTAACATTTTATCAGGTGAGAAACTAATACCTGGAACTACATTTGATGGAGAAAAAGAAGCTTGTTCTATCTCATTAAAATAGTTTTTTGGATTTTCTGTTAAAGTCATCTCTCCCACTTTTATCATTGGATAATCCTTATGAGGCCAAACTTTTGTTAAATCAAATGGATTAAAACTACACTCTTTGGCTTGTTCATTAGTCATAATTTGGATTTCAAAACTCCATTTTGGAAAATTCCCTGCTTGAATATTTTCAAATAAATCTCTTTGGTTTGATTCCCTATCTTTAGCAACAATAGCTTCAGCTTCTTTGTTTGTAATAGTTTCTATTCCTTGAAGTGTTTTAAAGTGGAATTTAACCCAAAATCGCTCCCCTTGAGCATTTATTAAACTATAAGTATGAGAACCATAACCATTTACATGTCTGTATGATTTAGGAAGTCCTCTATCAGACATCAAAATAGTTACTTGGTGTAAACTTTCTGGACTTAGTGACCAAAAATCCCAAGCTGCTGTATTACTTCTCAAGTTTGAGTGTGGATGTCTTTTTTGTGTGTGGATAAAATCAGGGAATTTATATGCATCACGGATAAAAAATACTGGCGTATTATTTCCAACTAAATCCCAGTTTCCCTCACGAGTATAAAATTTTAAAGCAAACCCTCTTACATCTCTTTCAGCATCCGCAGCCCCACGTTCACCTGCAACTGTTGAGAACCTAAGTAGCATTTTTGTAGTTTCACCTTTTTGTAAAACTTTTGCTTTTGTATATTTTGAAATATCTTCTGTGATAACTAGTTGTCCAAATGCTCCACTACCTTTTGCATGAACAACCCTTTCAGGTATTCTTTCTCTATTTTGATGAGCTAGCTTTTCTATTAACTGATAATCTTGTAAAAGAACAGGTCCTCTACTTCCGGCAGTTATTGAATTTTGATTATCCGCGATTGGATTTCCAGCTGTTGTTGTCATAGTTTTTTTCATAGTTCATCCTTTTAATTTACTAAGGATAATATTTATCCTTTAATAAATTTATTCTATAACTATAAAACTTAATTGAATATTAAAAAAGCAAAACTATTTAATCTTTTATTAAACTTCTCTGCTGTTTTTAATTCAATTTAATTACTACTTAATACTAGGACTTATACTCTTCCAATCTTCTCTAAGTGTTTTTACTAATGTAAATTTATCTTTTGGATTTGCAATTTCTCCATATTCATAAGGAGTAACAACAACTAATCCACCTTTTAGTAAACTTGTAAAAGTATTAGATTCTACCGATGAGCCAGAAAAAATTGAGAATTTCATTTCAAAACCACTTATGTCGTAAAATTCTGAGTTTTTTCTGATAAGTTTTACATATTTATCATAAATCAAACAATCAACTACAACTTTAGAACCATCATCACTTAAATCTATATTACTTACTTTTCCTATTTGTACATTTTTATAATACACTGGTGAATCAACATTTACACTTGATGCTGTTGGATCTTCTACTTTGAATACTGTTCCAAAATATGATTTTTCAACTGAGGGTTGATTTTCTAGTCCCTCAAATTTTGTTTGATATTTAGCATTATCACTTTTAATAACTCCAATATTTACAGCCATTACAGTTGAACCTGCATTTGCAATTTCTTGAAAAGAGATTCTTGGTTTTTTAAGATAAAAAATAGTTCCTTCTTTTGCAAATGAAGCAAAATCATCATAAATCAAAGCTTTTACTACAACTTGCTGTTTTTCATTTAGACTTACATTTGTAACTTTCCCAATATTTACACCTTTATATGTCAATTGTGAGAAATTTTCTTGAACCCCCTCAACATTATCAAAAATAATAGTTAAGCTATTAGTTGAGTTTTTCATATTATCTTCTGTATCAAAAATTTGAGCTTTTTCAAAAGCTATATTTGAATCATTATTAAGATGAATTGAACCCTCAATTAATGAAGTGAAATTATCAACTTCAAATAAGACTCCACTTAAACTAGCTTTGAAATCTACTATACCTTTTTTATAAAATCTACTTTTATTTGTAACATATTTTTTGTAAGCTGAATATATAAATAGAGTTACTTTTGATTTTTTATCATCAAATTTTATATTTTTTACAAAACCAATTTCTTGATTTTTATAAACAATTGCCATATCAGGTTTTATTTCAAAACTATTATCAAAATCAACTTCAATTGTAAATCCATTATTAGTAAATCTTTTTAATTTTTCTATATCTTTATAAGAGCTATATAATTTAAACTCATTTTTTGTTAATTTACTTCCCTCTGCTTTATCTGCAATAAGTCCAATAGCTCCATTTAATAAAGGTTCTATTCCGCTGTAATTTATATTTAAATTTAAATTTTTCATCTCTACTAATTTAGAGCTCATATCATAAAAAAGATTATTATCATTTATTAAATCTTTATATTTATCATCTATTAAAAGATTAATTTTTACATTTTTCAAATCTTTTGTTAATGCATAACTATCCACAAAACCTATCTCTATATTTTTATAATAAACCTTTGATTTTTCAGATATTGAATTTAAATTTTCGCTTAAAAGTTCTACTTTAATTGTATTAGCAATTTTATTTAAATCTTTTTTCTTAATTGCAGTAAAATTATTCGAGAATTCTCCTTTTTTATACTCTAAAGAGATAAAATTTCCTTTTACAATATTTCCTAAGTTTTTCACTCCATCAAAAGAGATAGTAGGTTCTTCTACAAAAAATCTTGTTTTATTTGTTAATAAATATTTATACTCTTCATATACAAATGCTTTTGAAGTTAATAACTCTTTGTTTAATTTTACATCTATTATTTTTCCTATTTCAATCCCTTTAAAAATAATAGGAGTATTCTCTTCAATTCCATTTGCATCCATAAAATTAATATCAAAATATTCTTTCTTTTTTAAATCATCTTTTTTCCCATACAAAAGGTAAGGTTCATCTTTGATAATTTTTTCAGCCTCTTTATCTGGTGTAATAACTGTAATTCCTCCAACTAATGCTGAATATAAAGACCCTAACTCAATATTTAATCCACTTGCTCCATAACTAACTTTTAAAGCTTCATTCATTACAAATTTTGAACTTTTATTTACCAAATAATTAAACTTATCATAAATATAAGCTGTGAAATAAACTTTCTCAAAAATAAACTCTTTAGCAATAATCTCACCTATTTGGAAATTATTATAAAAAATTGGAGTTCCAACTTCTACATTATCTTTATCACTTGCTATTAAGGAAACATAATATCCATCATTTTCAAACTCATCATTTGGTTGGGTATCTAAACCCTCAAAATAGTATTTTTCTTTTCCATTTTCAAACTCTTTTTGAGTTTTAAATACAGGTGATAATTCAATTTTATAACCACTAATTAAAGTATTTAATCCAGAAATTTTAGTTAAAGAAACTGTTGGTTTTTTTATCCAAAATTGAGAACCTTCACTTGCTACATATTTGGCTACTTCATTATCAACTAAAACATTTACTTTTACACTTTTTAAATCTTCATGAATACTAATTTTTGTAACTTTCCCAAGTTGCAAGCCTTTATATTCTAGAGGTGTTACACCCTCTTTTAGTCCCTCTGCACTTTTAAATACAAGAGTAATATTTGTACCTTTTTTCATATAAGATTCATAAGCAATCCAACCTAAAATTGCTAAAATAATCAAAGGTAAAACCCAAATAAATGAAATAGGTTTTTTATCTTCTATTTTTGCTTCATAAACTTCTTGTTTGAATTCTTGTTCTATTATTTCATTGCTCATCCCAAATAATCCTTGTATCAAATCTATTTGCTGCTATCATTGTTAATATTACCATTAATGCAAAGGAAGTGGCAGCAATTCCTCCTTTTATATTAAATATCTCATCAAGTTGCACAACTGAAGCTAATATTGCAACCACATAAATATCAATCATTGACCATTTTCCAATAGCTTCTATAAATTTAAATATTAATATTTTTCTATTATTATTCATTCTTACATTTACTTTTATGCTAATAAAAATAAAAAGTAAACCAACTAGTTTTATCATTGGGATTACAACACTTGCTGTAAAAACCACAAAGGCAATAAAATAACTTTTATATTCCAAAAAGCTAATTACTCCCCCTAAAATAGTACTTTCAACTTTTAATCCAAGCCTTGTAACTTCCATAATAGGATAAAGCATAGCTGGAATATAAAGTAATATTGCACAAATTGTAAGAGCTAAAGATACTTGTAAAGAGTCTTTTATTCGTTTTCTCACCAGATGATTACACCTAGTGCATACAAAATCATCATGATTTTGTTTTTCATACATTTTGTGGCAATTTTTACAAGATATTAAAACCATTTATTCCTCAAATACACTTTTACCTTCAAATTTTATATTTGACATATAAAAACAAAATATATATGCCAACATAATATAAAAACCAATATCAAACTTTGTACTACTAACCATTCCAACAAGTTTTATATATGTAACTATAATACTTATTACAAAAACCTCTATAAATCCCCAATGTTTAAAAAAATGAAAACTATCATGAAGTAAAGTATCTGTAAAAAATCTTATTTTAGTTCTATCTTGAATAAATGCAAAAATTATTACTAAAGAGTTAAGAACAGGCGCCAAAATAATAGTAAAAAAAACAACTAAAGAAACAAAAAAGAAGTTTTGTTTTAAAAGAATTGATACCGTACCAAATAAAGTAGCTTGTAGTTCTTCACCATTTATATTTAAAGAGATAATAGGATAAATATTTAATATTCCAAATAATAAAAGCGCTGAAATTGAATAATATAAGGAATCATTTGTATGTTTTTTTTCAACTTTAATTTTGCTATTACATCTTGGACATCGTTGAGTATGAATATGGGCGTTATTTTTTTTTATAAATAAACCACAATTATAACACTCTATAATATCATCTACACTTCTATTCATAAAAATTTACCTTTTAGTTTCGGCATTCTAACATAGTAAACTTTTTTTCATTCTAAAAAGTGTTTAAAATTAAATATATTGTATTATGTTAAGGCAATTATGCGATAAACTATTATTTTTTAAAGGTTAATAAAAATGCAATTTACTATAACACAAGCACAATTTGGACAAAGACCTCCTGTTGTAAAACCATCACCTGAAGTTTTAAAATTTTTAGGTGAAGAAAAAATGAGACAAATAATCTCAGATCATTATGATTTATTAAGACAAAGTAACATAAAAGGATTATTTCCTCCAACAGATGAGGGATTTGAATTGGCAAAAAAACACTCTGCTGATTTTTTTATTCAAATCTGTGGTGGACCTGATTATTTTAATCAAAGTAGAGGTGCACCAATGATGGCAGGAAGACACCAAGCTTTTAAGATTACTCCTGAAGCTAGAATGATTTGGCTAGAATCTTATATAATGGTTTTATCTTCTGTTGATATGCCTGATGATTTAAAACAATCTTTTTGGAATTACTTAGATATTTTTTCAATTTGGATGGTTAATACTCCTCACGATTAATAAAGATGGGTGAATCCCATTTTTATTAATTAATAATTTTTTTCATCTTAGCTTCTCAATACTTTGTTAAATTTAATAATATTTCTCAATAATTTATGTAGTAAATTAACTTTTTTTTGCTACTATTTAAAATACACTTTTCTAGGACTCATTATGAAGAAAACTTTCAAAAATTATATCTTTTCAAGACAAATAATTTTGGTTTCACTGATTTTTTTTATCTGCTTTGTTTTTAGTACATATTTACATACAACACTTACTAAACAAGAAGCATTACAACACTCAAAAGCAATATCAAATCAAGTATTTTCTTCAATGTATCAAGTAATGAGAAAAGGCTGGAGTAAAGATGATATAAAATTATTTACACAATCTTTAGAAGATAATTTTGAAAGTAGTAATTATAAAATCAATCTTTATAGGGGAAATAAAGTAAGAGCACTTTTTGGAGATATTGAAGAAAAAGAAAAAGATAGTACTTTAGTAGATATTTTAAATGGGAAAATAGAAAAACTTGATAGTTTTGAAAATAATATTGTAAGAAATATCTTACCATTAAAAGCAACAACAGATTGTTTAGCTTGTCATACAAATGCTCAAGTTGGAGATATTTTAGGAGTTTTAGAAGTAAAACAAGATCTTAACTCTATTTTTTCAGAATCAAAATATCAATATATTGCTTTTTTCTTTATTATCATTCCTATATTTTATCTTGTTGCTTTTTTATCATCAAGATACACAACAAGACCTATTATAAAAAATTTAACTTTATTTAATGAAAAAGTTAAAAATATAAATTCAGTTCAAGACTTTAAAGCTTTTGATTCAAAAAATATAGATTTATATTTCAAAGAGTTCAATCAAGTAGTACACAATGTAGATTTAATGGCTGATAAGCTAAAAGCTGTTGCTGTTGATAAAGAGTTATTAGAGTTTGAAATAAGACTTTTAGATAAATTTATTATAACTTCTGATGTGGTAAAAGATTGGAGAGAGTTTATTTGTGATTTATTAATAGAGATAAATAAAATCATGGAAACTTACACTTTAATGACTATTTTTAGAGTTGGTGAAGATCAATTTGAAGTTGATATTTTTTGGCTTGGAACACCACTTGAACATCAAAAAGAGCTTTTTGATGAATATATAAATAAGACAATTAGAGAATCTGATTATTTCAAAGAGATGACAGATTTTAAAATTAAACATATTGTGGCAGATAGAAATAGATGTTTAAATGAATTAGTAGAAGATAATATTGAATATCGTTCAAAATCTCTATTTTTAGATAGCCCAAAAATCGGAGGAATTGTTGGAATTGGATTACAATCAGTTTTTGCAAGTGATCCTGTTAGATATATAGTAATTGACTCTATTTTAACAACAATGGCAAATCTTGTGGGTTCTGTAAAAGCTATTCATAAATATACTCAAGATTTAGAATATTATGCTGCAAGGGATCCATTAACAGACCTTTTTAATCAAAGAGTTTTTAATGATATGATGTGTTATGAAATAAAAAGAGCTGCAAAGCATGAATATCCATTTGCTTTAATGGTTATAGATTGTGATAACTTCAAACCTATAAATGATAATTTTGGTCATGCTTTTGGAGATAAATTTTTACAAACAGTTGCAAATATTCTTGAAGATGAAAAAAGAGATGAAGATATAGTTGCAAGATATGGAGGAGATGAATTTACTATTATTCTTCCTGAATGTGACGAAAATGGAGCACTAACAGTTGCAAATAGAATTTCAAAAAAAATTGAAAATGAAAAATTAATTGCCCCTGATGGAACAAAAGTTGGTATAACTATTTCTATTGGAATTTGTGTTTATCCAATCCATACTTTATCTCAACAAGATATGTTTGTTATTGCAGATGCAATGATGTATCAAGTAAAAGAAGAAGGTAAAAACTCTATTAAAATTCCAAATGAACAAGATATTTCAGATATTTTAAAAACAAATCAAGAGAAATCGTCATTGTTAATTAGAGCTATAGAAAATGATGAAATTCATCCATATTTTCAACCTATAAAACCAGCTACTTCAAAAAATAATCTTGTGATTCATGAATTATTAATGAGAATAAATCAAGATGGAAAAATTGTTTCAGCTTATGAGTTTATAGAAATAGCAGAAGCAAGAGGACTTATAAATACAATGGATTTAATGGTTATTGAAAAAGCTTTCAAAGAGATACAAAGAACTAACTATGAGGGAATTTTATTTATTAATCTATCTCCAAAATCTCTAATCATGGGAGATTTTATAAATAAGATAAATGCTTTTGTTTTAAAATATAATATTAACAAAGAAAAAATTGTATTTGAAATTACGGAGCGAGAAACTGTAAAAAACTTCTCTTTATTAGAAAAATTTGTGCATAATCTAAAAGCAGATGGATACAAATTTGCCATTGATGACTTTGGTTCAGGATTTTCATCGTTTCACTATATTAAAAAGTTCCCTATTGATTATGTAAAAATTGATGGTGATTTTATTATAAATATTAATAAAGATGAAAAAGATAGAGCTTTTGTAAATAGTATCGTAACTTTAGCAAAAGAGTTAAAAATTCATACAATTGCAGAATTTGTTGAAAATGAAGAGATAGTTGAAGTTCTAAATGATTTAGAAATAGACTATTATCAAGGTTTCCATATTGGGAAACCAAGTAACAAGTTTATCTCTTTTTAGAGATAAACTTTTAGTTTCCAATAGCTAATGCGTATAAGACCATTGTATTTTCTTCTATAAACTCACAAACTTCATCATCATAATAAGCCCCTATTCCACTACAACCAATATCTAAATAATTTGAAGCAATATAAAGTCTATGTCCAAGAAGACCAGCTTTTTGATAAAGTTCTTGGTAGTTTTTGCCTTTTGATGTTAAGAAAAAAGTAACTGCACTTGAGGTTCCTAAATCTTGTTCTAAACATAAATATCCAGCTTTAGAGTTAAAATCTCCTGTTTTAAGAAGTTCTCCATTTTTATAAAGGCCTAAAATATAACCTTCAACTCTATTTATAGTGTAATAAATATCCACTTGCTCATCACAATCACTTTTAATTGCTTGATTTACTACACCCATTATTGATTCAAATTGAACTTTTGAGATACTTTGTTTTGTAAACTCTCGTATTGATCTTCTTTTAAAAATTGTATCTTGAAGTCTTTGTTTTTGAAAATTAAAAATAGCACTTTTTTCTTGGGCTTTTTTATCTACTATTTTTAAACTATCTTGATAAGCTATTTCAACTAGCTTATTTTTCTCAAAAAATGAGATATTTTCTTCTATATAACTAGCTCCATCTAAAGTTGGAAGAGACAATGAAAAACTCTCTTTTTTACTTTGTTGTTTTTTTCCAGCAATTACAATAGAAGTAAAAAATTCTTTTTCATCAAAAGAAAAGAACTCATTTAATTTCTCTTTAGGAAAATCATATATCAATTCAAAATCTTTATCAAATAAATAAGAACTAGCTTCAATTGTTCCAATTAAATGTCCAGCATCCAATAAACAGTATCGAAATGCCCTATTTTTGTATTTCCAAGATGACCTAAAATATAAAGACGAAACAAAAAATATAAAACCATCGACACTGTATGATAATTCTAAAAGTTCTTCTATTCCCTCATTAATTTCAAGTTTTTGCAATAATACTGCGCTTGAACTTGCAACTTCTAAGTGATAAATTCCATCTTCAAAACCATCTATGTTTCGTACTTGAAAATATAGTTCATTTGGATATAAAGCACCTGCACTTGGATTTACTCTTAGATAATATTCAACACCTGGATAAGTTTTTTTAGCACTAATTCCACTAATTAAATATAAAAAATTGTAGTTGTCATTTTGAGAAAGTAATGGAATTCGAGTATAGTCTTTGGGATAAAATTTGAATTTATTTGGAGGATTATTCCAATCCACTCTATTTGGATTTATTCGGATTGAATTGTATGAATGTTTTGTATTTTGGTGGTATTGATTTAGGTTAATTAACATAAATAAAGTTCAACTTCTAAAAGTTGAACTTTACTGCAAGATTTGATGTATCATAATCATAATCCCTTGGCGAGTCATTCATTGAAACAGTTTTATAACTTCCTTCAATTGCAACATTTGAAGATAGTCTATACTCTAAAGAACCACCGTACCCAAGACCTACAGCTGAACCACTATCAACACTTTGAGCAACACCTGTTCCAATTGCAAAACCAGTTAAATTCTCAACAATTTCATAACCAGCTCTTAAATCCATATCACCACTAATTACTTCAACACCATTTTTTGCACTACCATAAGATAAACTATTCCCAAAACCTAAAATAATTCCATTATCTAATCTTGTATTTGATGTATATCCAACACCATATTGAGTGTAACTGTCTCCATCTATTTTAGCGGCACTTGCCCCAACTGATACTTTTGTATCAAATTCATTTGCGTTTAATGATGATAAAAAACTTAATACTAATGACATAACCATCAATCTTTTTTTCATTATTTTTTATTTCCTTTTATTTTTTAATAATTTCAACATTTGATTGCTCTTGAGTTCCAACATAATCAGTCGGAATTGAAGTGCTTTTTAAATAGGCGAAAATTCCACCAACAACTAATAATAAAATTACTACAAGTCTTATAGTATTTCTTTTTTGTTTTGATTCATTCCCATTATAATCATCAATTTTTTCTAAACTTGGTTCACCCTTATTTAACTTACTCATAAGAACTCCTTTATATTTTTATAACTATAACTAATCTAAACTTAATCCCTAAATCATAACTTAAAGTTATATTAAAAAGAAAATAAAATAATCAGTCAATGCTAGTATATTTCTATTGTCTTGTTTAAAAAAGCTAATATTATCAAACTGTAACTTTATATATCTTTGCGCTTAATAACTTCTCTAAATCTTGGGGTTTAACCTCAATATCAAGTCCTCGTTTACCACCACTAATAAAGATAGTATCAAAGTTTTTAACACTTTGGTCAAGAACAGTTTTTAGTCTCTTTTTTTGTCCCAAAGGTGATATTCCACCAAGTAAATAACCAGTTACTTTTTGAGCTTCATCTTTATTTGCCATTGCTGCTTTTTTAACTCCAAAAGCAGCTGCTACATCTTTTAGACTTAACTGATTTGAAACAGGCAAAACACAAACTGCCAACTCTTTTGGAGTTAGTTCCACAAGTAAAGTTTTGTAAACCTGCGCAGCATCAAGGCCAAGTTTTTCCACAGCTTCATCACCAAAATTTGTACAAGCTGGGTCGTGGTCATATTTGTGTATTTTAAAATCACATTTGTTTTTTTTAAGTAAATCAATCGCTGGTGTCATTTAAGTAAAATTCCTCTTTTAAAACTTCAACACCATTTATCAAAATTGTAATAAAATGCTTTCCTAAATAGTGTTTTCGTGTTGTCATATTTTTAAAACTCTGTTTTTTTGTAAACTTTTTTGAAGATGATTTTATCTCATTTTGGCTTATCATAAAGATTTTTCTATTGTGAGTTTTGTTTGATTTTAGATAATCAATAGCGTATTCAACTCTGATATTTCCAATACTTTCACTTGAATTTATTTCAAAGGAAAAAGTCAAATTTTCATCTACATTTACACTTTTATCATAACAAAAATCTATGAGATTAATATGATTTGACTTAGAAAAATCAAACAAGTCTAAAATCTGCTTATCGCCTTTTTTTAGAAGTGTTCGAGATGCATGTTTACAAATCCAATCCAGCTCTTTTGTACTTCCAAGATTTGCTTTTACAAACTCTATTACAAGTTCTGGATTGTCTTTTGAAATATCATTTAGATTGTTTGCAACAGATTTTCTCACATACAAACTTTTATCATTTTTTAGAAGTTCAATTATTTCTAAAACTTTTGTTGGGTCTCTTTTAAATAAAGGAAGTGCTACAGCCCAAGGAAGTCTTGGACGACAACCTTCACTGGCAAGTCTTCTCAAATGCTCATTAGAACTTTGACTCCAAATTTTCATTTGCTGCATAGTTTCTTCTTCATATTTTAAAATAAACTGCCGAATAGCAAACTCACTACTAGAATCAATGGTAAAAATTTCTAAAGCATTTAAAGACTCTTCTAAATCATCAAGCCCAAAAACCTCAACAAAATCTTGAAAAACCATAGCTTCAAGGCCACCAAAATCTTTTTTTACCTCTTTTAAAATCTCAACTTGTTTTTTGTATGCAAAAGGTAAATATTTATTTAAAGTAAGAGCAATATGTCGCATTCGCATCTTTAGTTCTAAATTTTCCCAAGTGTTATCAAAAATAGAGTTTATAAAATTTTCTTTTTCAAAGTTCTCATGAGTCAAAAAAAGTTTATTTGCAAGTTTTAAAATAAACTCTTTTGAATATAAATTTTTTAGTTGTTCTGCCATGTTTTTCCTAATTAAGTTTTTTTATTAAGTCATCAATATCAAGGTTTATCTTTGAAAAAGCAAACCATTTTTTGCCAAGGTCTTTGATACTTGCACCTATATGAAAAATCTCTTTTTTATCAATTATCAAAAACCTATCATGTGAATTTTGAAAAGTTTTTAAAGTAATATTATCATACTGTTTTGAATACTTTTCAAAATCAAGTTTAAGTTGCTTTGAAATTGTATTTGTAAATATTGTCACTTTTATTTGAGGAGTTTTTGAGAAAAGTGTCAAAGTTGTATCATCAATGTAATTATCAATAAGTATTATCTCATCTTTTGCTTTTTTTATTAAATCTGATACAAAACTATAAGCATCATAAACTTGCCCATCAAAAAAAATACCTTGTTTGATTTTCAAACTATTATCTTCAAATTTAGCTGAGATATTATCAATTTTATTTTTTAAAATATTCACATTTTTTTCTAAAGAAACAAATCTTTCATTTGTAATTTTATCGCTATTTATTGCATAACCATTTTGAATATAATTTTTTAGAATTGTAGTTGCCCATTGCCTAAACTTAACACCTTTTTGAGATTTCACTCTATATCCTACTGAGATAATAACATCTAAATTATAGTATTCGACATTGTATGTTTTACCATCCAATGCAGTTGTCGCAAAATTTGCGACAACTGAAATCTTCTCTAACTCTTTTTCTTCAAATACATTATTAATATGTTTACCAATAGTTTTTACATCTCTACCAAAAAGTTCAGATAGTTGAGTTCTATTTAGCCATACAGTTTCAATATTTACTGAAACTTTTAGTTCCAATTCACCATCATTATAAACTACAATATTAGATATATTATTCATAAAAATACCTTTTGAAATTAATTGATTTTGAACTATATCGTAAAAGATAATTTTGGGTTTAAAATATTACAGATTGTTATGTTTTATTAATTTTCTAACTATATGTAGTTCATACTTTTAAGTGTATTTTATATAGAATTTATATTTAATAATAATCATCTAGAAAAGGGATATAAATGATACCAATAGTTCAAGAAATAGATTTTAAAACAATAAGTGGCCACATTGCAAAAGCCGAACTACAAAGAATAAATGATTTAAGTTATATTTGTTTTGTTTATTCAGATAACACAAATGGAAGCTTTTCAACTTTACCACAAATATCAGGTTCATCAGCAGAAGAATGTTTTAAATTATTATTAGAGCAAATTGAGAAAATAATTTCTGCTCAATATGATGGTGATTCTTTAGTAAAAATAGATAACAAAGCTACGCCTTATATAACAAAACTTCAAGAACAAATAATATGTTCCACTTCTATTACTATACTTGTAGATGGTTTATAAATATTGAAAAACAAGTTTTAATGAAAATAAAAAGTCGTTATTTCTTCTCACTTTGTATGGACAAAGTAAGCAAAACCACCAACGGCTTCGATGCCCTTTGGATTCCTTCACTTATTGTTTTATCTTTTCTGTCTTGCAAAACTCGTAAATAAATATGCTCCCAGCATATTTATTTACTCAAACAGTTGCAAGACTTTTCGAAAAGAGAAAACAAACGCTCAGCTTCTGTAGATGTTGGAATATGGGATAAGGACATTTGCATTTTTGATTTTCTTTATTCTGAATTTCTTATTACTTTATTAACAAAAGATAGTTTGAACACTAGGAATTTCTGCCTTTGATGAAGCTAAGATTTTAGGCTTTTTTTTCGGTGAAAAGTGAGGACTGTTTGAGGAGAGAAAAGTGCTAAATGCACTTTTTCGACGAGTTCCGCAACGCAGAAAAAAAAGACTAAAATCTTAGGAAGCTTTGCCTTCATCAACACGGCAGTCTTTTTTGCTTACTTTTTTGAGACCAAAAAGTAAGAAAAGCGAAGAACTTGTTCTTAAAGAGAGCATATTAAAACATCCTAAAACACTATTTTCCTCTTATTTTCTATCATATATGGATACTCCATATGCTTCGCCGTTGCTTTTGCAATTTCTTCACCAAAATATCGTTTCACCATATGCAAAGCCATATCAATACCCGCTGAAATTCCTGCACTTGTGATAATATTTCCAACTTCTACAAAATGTTTATCTTTACAGACTTTTACATTTTTGAATTCGTTTTCCATTCGTTCCAAACTTTTCCAATGAGTTGTAGACTCAACTCCATCAAGTAATTTTGCATTTGCTAAAATCAATGAACCCGTACAAACAGAAGTTAAAAGCTCAACTTCTTTTGCTTTTTTTGAAACAAAATCTAAAACATCTTTTTCATACATCAATTTTCTTGTTCCCATTCCACCAGGAACTATTAAAATATCAAGTTTTGGGCATGATTCAAAATCATAGTCAGGAATAACTTTCATCTTACCAGTTGTAGTTATTGGCTCTTTTGTTTGTGCAATTAGTTTTACATCAAATGGTGAAGTTGTCTCTGCTCTTTTTGATTCATCCACTCTTGTCACACTTAAAACCTCAAAAGGGCCACAAAAATCTAAAACTTCAACATTATTAAAAACTAAAATTCCTACTGTTTTTTGCATAAGTTTTCCTCCTGATTTTTTAGTGAATTATTTTACAATATTTTCTCACTTTTGTATTATCGATGAAAAGATAAGATTTACATCCTCTTTTGTTTTAAACTCTTTTTCTTTTGTTTTATTGCCTACTTTTAAAGCAAATAATAAACTTACAAAAATGAATAATATAAATAAAGTTCTCATTTTTACTCCTTTTTTAAATTATAAAATTTAAAAAGGATTTTGTCTTTTTATTATGTTTGAATATATTTATCAAATCGTGCTATTATGTTTATACTATCTTGCTAATTCATAATTTTCTACTTAAAAAATGTTATTATCTCTTATGAAAAAAACCGTTACAACCAATGAGCATAAACAAAGAATCAACGAAGTTCAATATCATATTTATAAATATCTTTCAATGAAACTAACTATTGAAGACTTAGCCAAAATTTCATCTTATTCTGCTTTTCATTTTCAAAGAATATTTAAAGAGATTACGGGGAAAAGTGTTAATACTTATATAAAAAATTTAAGACTTCATTGTGCTGCAAATCTTCTTGTTTTTAATCCAAAATCAGCGATTACAAATATAGCTTATGAGTGTGGATTCAAATCTTCTGCCACCTTTAGCAATGAATTCAAAAAACTTTATAATTGTTCTCCAAATGAGTGGAGAAATGGCAAATATAAAAATCATAAACCAACAGAGTATGAATTAAAAGAAAAAGAAGTAGACTTTTCAAAAATAGAGATAAAAAAAATACCCGAAATAAAAATCGCATATATGAGACAACTAGGATTTGATAAAACCATAAAAAATACTTGGCAAAAACTTTTATTTCTTTTAGAAGAAGAGTTTAATATAAAAGAGCCAACAATGATGGCAATTCATCATAGTAATCCAAATATTACAGATATAGAAGAATATAGATATATTGCTTGTGTTGATTTACAAGATAAAAAAATTAAACCTAAAGGTGATATTGGATTATGTTGTATCAAAGGTGGTTTATATGCCACAATAAGATTTCAAGGTAAATGTGAAGATGCTTTGACTTTATATCAAAAACTCTATTATCAATGGCTTCCTAGTAGTGAATTTGAAGCAGTTGAAAGTTCAGCTAGTGTTTTGTATTATAAAAATAATTACTTAGATCCAGATGATGAATTTGATATTGAATTTAGAGTGCCAATTAGGTATAAATAAAATCACTTAAAACATCTGTTATAATACACCAAAAACGAGATTACAATGAAATTTAACCTAAACCAATTCCTTTTAGCTTTATCAGATGCACTTGATTTTGTGGAAATAAACACTCTTGGAGCAACTTCTTTTCACTCTAAAAGAGTTGCTTATATTGCTTTAAAATTGGCAGATTTTTATATATTAAGTGAAAAAGAAAAATTTGATTTATGCTCATTTTCAATACTTCATGACAATGGACTTAGTGAAGAAGCAACTGTTAATGAATTTGAAGATAATCCTAAAAAAGAAAACCATAATATTTTAGAGCAGTATACAAAACATTGTGAAATTGGAGAAAAAAATATTATTGATTTTCCATTTTTATCAAATCACAAAAACATAGTAAAATATCACCATGAAAACTACGAGGGAAGTGGCTTTTATAAACTAAAAGATACACAAATTCCCCTACTTGCTCAAATAATTGCACTTGCTGATACAGTTGATAATATCTTTCATTTTGAAAACCCATCAATTGAAAATAGAGAAAAAATTGTTAAGTTTATAAATGATAAAAAAGGCATTTATTACTCTGAGGAATTAGTAAATAATTTTAATACCTTGGTGAAAAAACCTGCATTTTGGTTTGATTTACAATCTAATAATTTAGAAAAATTAGTTTTAAGCAAAATTGAAAATTTTACAATGAATATCCAACTAGAACAATTAGTAAAACTCTCTTCTATTTTTAGTACCATCATTGACTCAAACTCTGCCTTTACTTCTAGACATTCATCTGGACTTAGTGATAAGGTTGCAAAAATGAGTAATTATTATAAATATGAACATGAAAAAACTATGAGATTAGTTATTGCAGCAAATTTACATGATTTGGGAAAACTTGCAGTTCCAAATAAAATATTAGATAAACAAAGTGCCTTAACACAAAAAGAGTTTGAGATTGTTAAATGCCACACCTATTACACAAGACAAGCTTTAGAAAAAATAAACGGCTTTGAAGATATAGTTGAATGGGCTGCAAATCACCATGAGAAATTAGATGGAACTGGTTACCCTTATGGTTTTGATGCCCAAAGATTGTGTTTTGATTCAAGACTTATGACTTGTTTAGATATTTACCAAGCCTTAACAGAAGAGCGACCATACAGAAAAGGAATGAGCCATAAGGATACTATGAATATTTTAAAAGATCATGGTTCAAAAGGTTATATTGATAATATTATTGTAAATGATATTGAAAAGGTTTTTGGGTAAAAATTTGAAAATATTATCGATTTCGTATTAAAGCCGATGGCTTTAATACTTATTGATTTAAATCTTTTGTTAATCCATTTAAGCTTGTTCCATCTAGCCCTAAATCTTTTAATAATGATTCAACAATAGGAGATTGAACTTTATATTTTAGTGCACTATTTACTACTTGATCTGGTAAAGATGAAGATGATACACTATTTTGTCCTTGTCCATCAGAAGATGAAATATTATTTAGACCATCAACTTGAACTATTTTAATACTATCTATTTGCTCCATAGGTTTTACACTTTGTGCAATAATCTCTGGTAATTGCTCTATTAGTCTTAGTTTAATTTGCATTGCAATTTGGTCTGGTGATAAAATATTTGATGCTTTGTTAATAGACTCTTTACCCTCAGCTTCAACTTTATATTGAATTGCTTTAGCTTCTGCTCTTAGTTTTTCTGCTTCATTATCACTTCTTGCTAGAATAGTTGCTTTATCAGCTAAACCTTGTGCTAAAATTCTTTGTGCTTCAGCTTGGTCTTCTGCTGCTTGTTTTTCAGCTTCTGCCCCAACTTTGATTGAAATAGCTTCTTTTTCTGCTTCTTGTGATGCTTGAACTAATTCAATTGATTTTGTTCTTTCTGCAATTTCAGTTTCTCTAACTGTTTTAACTTTTTCTTCTGCTTTTACTGCTTCTGCTCTTGCTTCATCTGCTTGTGCTTTTGCGATAGATTGCATCTTAGATTTTTCTGCAATTGCTATTTCTCTATCTTGATTTGACAATTCTATTGATTTATTTTTTTCAATATTTTTTTCTTCTAATAATTGCTCTTTTTGAATTCTTGCTTGTTCTGTCTCTTTTTCTGCTGAAATTCTTTTTTGTTCAATTTCTTGATCTGCAAAAATTTTAGAATTTTCTGCTTCTTTTCTTTGTTCTGATTCCTCTTTTGCAATCTCTGCAACTTGAGATGCTCTTCTTATTGCAATTTCTCTTTCTTGTTGTAAAACGGCATACTCTTCTTCTTTTTTAATTTCTAATGATAATCTTCTTGCTTCTAAATCTTTTTTTTCGATTTCTACAGCTGTATCTCTTTCAATGTCATTTCTTATTTTTCTTCTTGCTTCAATCTCTTGAGTTAATCGTGTAAGTCCCTCAGCATCAAAAGCATTATCTGGATTAAAATATTTTTTATTAGTTTGGTCAAGCCCTGTTAAAGAAACAGATTCTAATTCTAAACCATTTTTTAATAAATCCTCAGATACAACTTGTTGTACTTTTTGTACAAAATCTACTCTTTGCTCATGTAATTCAACCATATGCATTTCAGCTGCAACTGCTCTTAAGGCATCAACAAATTTACCCTCTATAAGCTCTTTTAATAAATCTGGTTGAGTAGTTCTTATACCTAAAGTTTGCGCAGCAAAGGCAATTGATTCATTTATTGGTTTTACTCTTACATAAAATTCTGCTAAAACATCAACTCTCATTCTGTCTTTTGTGATAAGTGCTTGTTCATTTGCTCTTTCTACTGCAAGTCTTAATGTATTCATATTTACAGGAATTGTTTCATGTAAAATAGGTAATACAATTGCACCACCATTCATAATAACTTTTTCACCACCTAAACCAGTTCTTACAAAAGAAGTCTCTTTTGATGCTCTTTTATATAATCTTGTAAAAATTAACCCTAATGTAATTAAAGATACTATTATTATCCCTGGAATCATTAATGCCATAGATGATAAATCTAATTCTAAATTCATATTTTCCCTTTATTTAAGTTTTTCTGGTATATCTTTTATTGCAAAAAAAAGTTTTTCATTTTGTCCTGAAATTAAAACTTTTTCTCCTTGCAAAAAAATATCATTTTCATTTTCAGGTTCAACCATAAAATAGTGTACCTGTCCACTTTGATCTTTAACTTTTGCTTCAGCAGGCGAACCTTTTATTGCTTTACCTAAAGTTATTATTGCTATATGTCCGATTAAATCATTATTTGATATTGATGAAGTTTCATCTTTTGGTAAAAGTTTTGCAATCAATCCACCAAAGATTCTTAAACTAATAATTGCAAAAATAAAAGCTGGAATTACAACTAAATATTGAAGCCATAAAATTCCAATAATATTAAATAAAGTTGCTTGTATTAATAAACCAATAAGCCCGAATGATGTTAAAAATATAACAAATAACATCAAAATAGGAACCTGCTTTAATCTAATCCAACCAAAAAATTTACTTAATGAATATTCAGTATCTACATCAAGTTCTGTGTCAAAATCAGGAATTAAAGAGTCAAAAGTATTTGATAGACCAACACCTATTAGAACTAAAATACCTTCAAGTGCTGCAATAAATATCATTAATATAAGAGCACTAGTAAAAATAATATTATTACTAGTAAATAAAAAATCTATAAGATTCATTTTTGATTAGCTTTTAAACTTTGTAATCTCTCTGCTACTCTGTTATCTCTTGATAATTTATCTAACTCAGCAAGTTGAACATCATCTTTATTTAAAAATTTTGAGCTGATTCCTGTATTTACTCTTGAAAAAGCTTCTTCTGCTTTTTCTACATTTGAAGTAATATTTGAAGAAACTCTTTGCTCTTTAGTAATTTTAATAAACTCTTGTAACTCTTCTTGCATCTCTCTTTTTTTAGCATTTAAAGCATCAATATAATTTTCTAATTTTGTGATATTTTTTTCTATTTGAGAAACTGTTTCTTCTAAAATTGGGATTTGTGTTTCAATATCCATCTGTCGTGATATAGCAGATTTTGCTAAATCATCTCTGTCTTGAGAAATAGCTATTTCTATTTGTTCTGCAAGTTTTTCATATTTAGCTTTTTCATTTTCTAATTGAGCTTTTGTTTTTTTAAGTTCAATAGTCTCTTTACCTAATAAAACTTTCACCTCATCAATAGTTGAATCAACTTCTCTTATTGTCTCTTTCATTACAAGTTCTGGAGATAAAGACTCAGCTTTGTCTACAATTGCATTGATACTACCTGAAATTAATCTACTAACTCTAGATGTAATACTTTCATTCATTCTTTTGCCTTTTATAGTTTTATTGATTAATAACTTAAATAAATAATTTTAGATTAGATTTTAAGTTAAAAAATAAATCTGATTATTATACAAAATATTTTATTAAGTTATAAATAAATGTTTTAATAACTTATATCCGAGCAAGATAATTAAAGAGTAAAAAAAAAGAGATCTAATTAAATTACATCTCTTCTACCAAATCAGCTTGTGGTTTTCCATAATAAAAACCTTGGGCATAATCAACTCCTATTTCCCTTAAGATTTTATCTATATTTTCATTACTAACAAACTCTGCAATAACTTTCATATTTGATTTTTTTGCAAACTCTAAAATAGATTTTACAACATCTTGTGTTCTTACATCATCTTCAATAAATTTAGTAATAGATCCATCGATTTTTAGATAATCAGCTTGCAATTTAATCAAATATTCATAATTTGAATAACCACTTCCAAAGTCATCAATTGCTATTTTTACACCTTGGTTTTTGAATTTTTTTATAAGTTTATTTATATAGTCACTATCATCTATCTCTTCTGATTCAACAATTTCAAGTACCATTCTATCAAAGACACCTTTTTGCTCTGCATAATCATAAACAAAAATCATCAACTCTTCATTCATCAAATCTTCAATACATAAATTAAGGGAAAATTCCAAATTATTTGTTGAGAATTTACTTATTACTTTTTCTACCATTTTATAAGTTAACTCAGGATATAACTTTGTTTTTTTTGCAATAGATAGATACTCATTTGGATAGATGATTTTTCCATCTTCAACCAATCGCATTAAAGCTTCATATTTATCAATTTTTCCTGTTTTATAATTGTATATTGGTTGATAGTGGGGGAATATTCGGTCTTCTTTTATAGCTATGTGTAATCGCTCAACCCATTCTAAATTATTTCTAAATTCTTCTATACTTTTCATAGAAGCTTCGTACACTTTTATTTTTATTTTTCTATTTTTTGCTTCACTTAATGCAATGTCAGCATAAGTCAATAAGTTTTCACTATTTGAAGCAATACCACAAGTATAAGTAAGCATAAAATTTTTATTTTCTAAAGAATATGGCTCTTTTCCTAAAGTGTTCATAAAAGATTTTACATCAGCTATTACATTGTCTTTGCTTTTGTTCATTGTGAAAATTCCAAAAACATCAGCTTGTAGTCTATATAGTTTATAATTCTTATCATTAAAAAATTCAAATAATCTATTTGCTAAACCTTTTATTACTGCATCACCCATACTGTGAGAATAACTATCGTTTATCTCTTTAAATCTATCAATATTTATTAATGTTAAAACTCCACTTTCTCTTTTTGAAATATAGTCAATTAAACTAACTCTATTACCAAGTCCAGTTAAGGCATCTGTTTTAAATAGACTTTGAAGTTTCGTTCTATTTTCTATTAGTTCTGTTACAATGGTACCTGCTGAAATATACTCTAAAATCTCTCCATGTGCATTTTTAATTGGAATAATTGTAATACTATTATAATAACTATTCCCATCTTTACTTTTATTTTTAAGAATTCCTTTCCAAATATTTCCTTTTGAAATAGTTTTCCACAACATTTTAAATTGACTTTTTGAAGTATCTGGATGACTAACTAATCTATGGTTTTTACCTATGGCTTCTTTTTTACTAAAACCACTATGTTTTTCGAAACTACTATTTACATAAGTTATAACACCATTTAAATCAGTTTTAGATACAACAGAACTTTCATCAAGAACAAATTTATACTGTGCTAATAAATTCATCTGTTCTTCACGCTCAACTTCAACTTTTTCTATTCGTAAAGATAAATATCTAGCAATAAATAAAGAGACTAAAATTAATATACTAAGAACAATAAAAATATTAGATAAATATTCATCTGATAATTTTTTTAAATTATCTTTTTCCTCTTTTAACATATCTTGAAGTTCAGTTATATAAAACCCTGCACCAATCATCATACCCCAATCAGGTATTAATTTTACATATGAGAATTTTTCATCTTCTTTTTTTGTATCAGGTCTAATCCACTTATAGTTTATATAACCACCACCACTTAATGCTTTTTCAATTGAAATATCATTTAAAACTTTTCCATCAACAGATAAAACATTATCATTAACTTTTCCCTCAATTTCTGGATTAAGCGCATGCATTTTCAAAACTCTATCTAATCCTAGTATCCAAAAATAACCATATTTATTGTCACCGAATCTATCTTTACTAAACTCTTTAAAAACTAATTGTTGAACTTTTTTATCCACTTCTTCTTTATATATACCAGCTGCTATATAAACATCATGTTTTTCATCTCTTTTAATATATACATATTTTGTAAAAAGTTCCTTTGGGTCTTCATTTGGTTTATACCATTTGTATGAACCAAATTTTTCATCTTTTACTAAAGCATCTCTTAAAAAATTTTGTAAATCTTTATTATTAGAATTTAGTTCAAATACATTAGTATTGATGTATTTTTCATCACCACCATGATATAAAATAGTTCCATTTTTATCAAAAATATAAAAATATCCAGAGTTATTATCCCATTTTAATAAATCAAGTTCTCTTTTATATTTATTTAAAATTTCTGAAAAGTTGTTTGCATCATGGGAATCAAACAAATTTTTTACAATATTTACTTTTTCAACTAATATCGACTCATTCTTTTCAAAAATAAGAGATTCGATAACTTTCGCTCTTTGAATGGCTCGTTCTATCTCATTTTTTATAATTGCTCTATTTTTATTATAATAATCTTTTTCAAGTGAGATTACTTTTTTAGAATATAAATCTTGATTAAATTCATAAATAAAAAAACCTAAAATAATTGAAAAAGTAATAATGATAAAAAATATATTTAGAAAATTAATTTTTGACAGACTAAGCTTCATTTTGTATCCTCAAACTTAAGTAGAGTGTAATCTTATGTTAAGTAATCCTATCAACATTTTACTAATTATTTACTGAGATTTTTTAATAATAAATTTTTAATAATAATTTTGACAAATATTGTACAGTTAATTAAAAAATCGATATATTTATCCTATAATTCAGAATCAAATAAATACAATAGATTAGGAAAATAGATGTCTTATAGAACTTTAAAAGAAGAAATAAAAGTATTAGAGCAAGGATTACCACCCCAAGAAGGTGATGGCTTTATTGGAGGAAGATTAGACCCAAAAGAAGCTAGTTTAGTTTTAGTTCCAGTTCCTTGGGAAGCTACTGTTTCATTTGGGCAAGGGACAGCAAATGCTCCTGATGCAATTAGAATTACAAGCCACCAACTTGATGTTGAAACTTTTCACTATATTAAACCTTATGTTGCAGGTATTGCTATGCTTGAAACTGATAAGCATTTATTAAAATTAAGTCACAAAGCTAGAAAAAAGGCATTAAAAGTTATTGAGGCACTTGAAGAGGGAAAAACAAATAAAAAAGCTCTAAAATTTGTAAATGAAGCATCGGCAATTTTAAATTCTTCTGTGTATCAAAAATCTTTTGAGCAAATAAAAGAAGGTAAATTCGTAGCAGTTGTTGGTGGTGACCACTCATCACCTCTTGGTCTTATCAAAGCTTTAAACGATACACAAGCTGAACCTTTTGGAATCTTGCATGTAGATGCTCACCATGACCTAAGAAAGGCTTATGAAGGTTTTATTTACTCTCATGCTTCGATTTTTTATAATGCTATGAATGAGTGTGACAAAGTTTCAAATTTGGTTCAATTTGGAATCAGAGATTACAGTAGTGAAGAAGCAAATAGAATGAAAGAATATGGTCTAAAAGGTGCATGTTTATACGATACAGATATGCAAGCACAATTAGCTAGTGGTAAATCTTTAGAAGATGTTTTTGCACCATATATCGAACAACTGCCAAAAAATGTTTATTTATCAATTGATATTGATGGATTAGAGCCATTAAATTGCCCAAATACTGGAACTCCAGTTCCATCAGGTTTGAGATATGGTGAGTTAGAACACTTAATATTTATGGTTGTAAAAAGTGGAAGAAATATTATAGGTTTTGACCTTTGTGAAGTTGGGGATAGTGCTGATGGTTGGGATGCAAATGTAGGTTCTAGAGTTTTATACCAACTTTGTGGTGCATTATTAGCAAGTCAAGGAAAAATCGAATATAAATAAAATTAAAAGTAAGTTTTAAAACTTACTTTTAACTATTTAACTTTTTATATAGTTCAATTATTTCATTTTTATCTAATTCTCTTTTTAATTTATCCGATTCTTCTTTTATAATTAAACCAAATTTTATAGATTCATCTTTATTCATTTCTACTCCTAAAAATTCACTTATTATAAAACTTGCTCCTCCTTTTCCTGATTGGGAATTTACTCTTATTACTTTTTCATAACCTCTTTTTATATCTTTTGGGTCAATTGGTAAATATGGTACATTCCACTCTTTCGAGTTTTGAGTTCTATAAAAATCCATTCCTTTTTTAATAGCATCTTGATGTCCACCAGAAAAAGCTGTAAATATCATATCTCCAACAAAAGGATGTCTTGGGTGTACAAAAAGTCCAGTTTTTTCCTCATACATATCTTTTATTTCATCAATGATTGATAAATCAAGTTTTGGATTAATCCCTTGTGAATAGATATTAAAAGCAAAATTTACTAAGTCTAAGTTCCCTGCTCTTTCACCATTTCCAAATAAAGTTCCCTCAACTTTGTCTGCCCCTGCAAGCACTGCTAACTCTGCACTTGCCACAGAAGTTCCTCTATCATTGTGTGGATGAACACTGATGATTAAAGCTTCACGATGATATAAATTTTCACACATCCACTCTATTCTATCTGCATAAACATTTGCTGTACACGCTTCAAGTGTATTTGGTAAGTTTATTATCATCTTTTTATCAATAGTTGGTTTTACTACATTTATAACTTCATTACAAATTTTTACTGCAAACTCTAAATCAGTTTGAGAAAAACTCTCAGGTGAATACTGATAAGTTACTTTTCCTTTGAAATCTTTTGTAAGTTCAACTAAATATTTCATAGATTCAACTGCCATAGATATTATCTCATCATCACTTTTTTGAAAAACAACTCTTCGCTGAAACTCATTTGTTGGGTTATATAAATGAAAAATTCCATTTTTAACTCCACTCATTGCTTCAACACTTTTTTTAATCCACTCTTTTTTTGCAGGAATCAAAACTTGAATAAACACATCATCTGGCACTAAATTTTCTTGGATTAATTTTCTTGTAAAGTTAAAATCCGTATCACTAGCACTTGGATAACTAACTTCTATTTGTTTAAATCCCATTTTTACTAAAGTATGAAAATACTCCAATTTTTGCTCAACTGTTAAAGGATTTATCAAAGCTTGATTTCCATCTCTTAAGTCCACACTACAATATATTGGTGCTTGTGTGATTTGTTTATCTGGCCATTTTCTTGGGAAATTTTGCACAGTAGGATATTGTTTATATTTTTTAAAACTCATGGTTTTGCTCCGATTATTTATTTTATTTTTTAGATTGTATTTGATTGAAAGATTAGAAATTTAAGAGGAAGAGGAAAGAAAAAGAGATAAATTGTTTTGAAATATTTATACTCATAGAAGACTCCTTTTTTTTAATTTTGCAAAGTATAACAATAAAAAAAAATTAAATCTTGTACAAAATTAACATTTAGGGAAAATATTGTTTTGATACTCTTTTGGGGTGATTTGAAAGATTCTTTTAAAACTTCTATTTAGATGGCTTTGGTCAAAAAAACCGCTGTTTTGTGCAACTTCAATAATGGGCATATTTGAAGATAATAACTCTTTTGCAAAATGCACTTTTTTATTTAAAATATAAGAGTGAATTGGAAGTCCAAACTCTTTTTTAAATACTCGGATTAAATGAACAACACTTAAGTCAAAACTTTTTGCTAAATCATCTAAGATAAACTCTTCAAAATAGTTTTCATCTAAATATTTTTTTATGTTTGTTGCCAAAACTGATTCTATTTGTTCATTTGTTTGTTTTTGCTCAAATGAAAAAAAAGCTAAACAAAAAGAGTAAAATCTCTCCTCTTTTTCAATTAAAGATACTTTTTTATCCAACAGGCAATCACACAATTTTATAAAATTTCTATAGATATTTTTTTGTTTGATTATCTCATAAAATGAATTGAAATTTAAGTTTATATTTTTTAAGTACTCTTTTTTTAAATACAAAACATATCCATCTTTTGATATTTTATTTGTTGTCGCACAGTGAGGAATATCACTATTTATGATTGCTATTTCATTTGGGATTAGTTCAAAAGTTGTGTTATTAAATATCAAATTTAATGAACCTTTTTTTATGGCTGTGATAGTTAGCTCTTCATGAATATGCATTTTTGTACATTCAGGAATATCTTGAACATATCGTAACTCTAGGAAATTTAATTTGGGATTTTTAAAAATATCTGATTTCATATATGAAAAAGTATGGAAAGTTCCATACTTTTTATCTTCTTACGCTAGATTTTGCTCTACAAAATTCCAGTTTACAAGTTTCCAGAAATTTTCTAAATATGCAGGTCTTGCATTTCTTACATCAATATAGTAGGCATGTTCCCATACATCACATACTAAAATAGGTTTTAGATTGTCTGTTAGTGGATTTGCTGCATTTGATGTTGTTACAATTTTTAAGTTTTGATTTTCATCTTCAACTAACCAAGCCCAACCAGAACCAAATTGTCCAATAGCTTTTGTTGTGAACTCTTTTTTGAACTCATCAACTGAACCAAAAGTTTTAACTAAAGCTGCTTCAACTTTTGAAGGAATTGCACCTTGAGTTGGAGTTAAACCATTCCAAAAGAAGTCATGATTATAAACTTGAGCGGCATTGTTAAAAAGCCCTCCATCTGAATTTAGAATAATATCAACTAAAGTTGAATCTTCAAATTTTGTACCAGTGATTAAATTGTTTAAGTTATTTACATAAGTTTGGTGATGTTTTCCATAATGAAACTCTAAAGTTTCTTTTGACATAAGCGGTTCTAAGGCATCTAAATCGTAAGGTAAAGTCATTAATTCGTATTTCATTTTTATATCCTTTTTATTTTAAATTGTGAACTATTCATTATAATCAAATTTACATAATTTTAATATTTATTGGAAAACTATTCACTAATTAAAATTAATTTCCCTGTTTTTGGGTCTTTATAAACTTGCCCCAAGGACTTATATCCATTTGTTCCATCTTGTTTTTCTTTTATCTCTTTTGGAACATCGGCTAACTCTTTTCCTTGACTTATAACTTTTGACTCTTTTGAAACTTTAAAATGCTCTTGCAAATTTGGGCTAAGTGCCACAAGAGCTGCTATTAAACCACAAGCAAATACTAAAATAATATCAACTAAATTTGCCAATGGCCCAAGAGGTTCATCATCCTCTTTTGAAAAATGCTCACTTGAAAATCTACTTTTCATTTTCACTCTCCATAAGACTTAAAGCCTTGTCATACCATCTTCTTCTAAGTCTAGCAATTACAAATCCAATCATTCCACAAAGAAGTCCTAAAACTGTTGTATCAAATGCTACACTCATTGCAGTACTAAGTATTTTTACATCTCCATCACCAAGGGCAGCAAGTCCAGGTCCTAGTGGAATTAGTGTTCCCATAAGTCCTAACATTGGTGCAAGTCTTGTAATAAAATCTGCTCTTTCGATTCTTTTTTTTGCAACATTTAAAACCAAAGTCATGTCATTTGTTTTTATTAATCTTTTGATTTCTATTGCTCTTTCTCCTATTGTAATTCCTATTTCATAAAGGGAAAAAACTACGAAAAAAATCAAAGCCCAAGAAACTGGCTCTAAAAGAAGTGCTGAAATTTGGTGCATTAGACCAACTGAAATTGACGAAAACATTATGCTCCTTTTTTTATTTTATTAAAAAATACAGATTTAGTAAGACCCACAAGTAAAATTAAAAAGGCACAAAGTAATAGATATTTCATATACGAATTATCATCTTCTTTACTGTTTTTAGACTCTTTATTTTCACTTATTTCTTGATTTTGTTTATTTTGTTGATTATCAAGTTTCACTTCTTGAATTGAAGTTACACTTTGTTTTTTATCGACTTTTTCCATTCTACTTTGACTTAACACTTCTTCTAATTTTGAAGCTGTTTGTTCATCAATTTTTGATTTTACAAAATCATAAATTGGATGATTTGCATGGGTGTGTCCGCTTCCTGGAATTCCATGTTCTATAATATTATTTGCAAATTTTAAAGCCAGTTCTTTTTGTGTTTTTTCATCTGCTTTCCAAAAATCTTTTTGAATTGCCACAAGCATTACTGCTAACATATTTGTTTGAACTTGCACTTGATAACCAGATGATAAAAACTCATCTAATTTTAGGTTTAATTTGTCATCAATATATACAGCTTTTACCTCTTCCCAAACCCAATCTTTTATGATTTCTGGACTTGTAACTTGCCATCCCCATAAATACTCTATAAATTCACTTCCCATGGTTCTAGCTCCACTATATCCCTCTTTCATAAGTGGTTTTATCCATTGGGGATTTAAATATCTTCCTCTTAATTCACTTAAAAGTGCTGTTTCTAAAGGAGTAATTTTTAAATCATTTGTATTTGAGTGGTCAATAACAAAACTATTTGGTTGTTTTCCTGTAACTTTTTCAATAGCTAAATTTAATCCACCAAGATAATCAAAGGTGTCGTTATTATCAATTAATCCATAAAGATTACTAGCTCGTCCAAGATAAGTATTTTCAACTTTTTTTAGTTGCATTTCAAAACTTTTTGTTGCAAGTTGAGCATAACCATCTTCTGAATAAGAGTAAGCCATTCTTTTCATAAATACATCGGCTAATTCACTTCTATTATCCCAAGCACCTGAACGCTCAACTAATCTATTTATTCCTGCACCATAAGAACCAGGAGCAGTTGCAAATACTCTTTTACTTGATAGTTTTGCAAGTTCACTAGCATTTAGATTTGGATTCTCTTTTAAAAGTTCCCTTGCTTCATCTACCCAATTTAACGCCACACTATTTTTTTCTAAGGGTTCATTTCCAGCTTTTCTTAAATCTCCTAAAGGCTCTAAAGCTTTATTTAAAGCAAGAGTTAGAGCTGGATATTTTGAGACAATATCATCATAACTTGCATCTAAAACTATTAAAACTGCTTTATCTAAAAGTGCCAGTTTTGAACCATATAAATCTCTAAATAATCCAGAAGCTGTAAAAATCACATCATATCTTCTAAGCCTTTTTTCATCTAAAGGTAAAAGCTCTAATCCTTGTAAAATTCCCCTACTATTCCAAACTGGTTTTACTCCTAATAAATCAAAACCAAAAGCTATCATAGCTCCTTCATCTCTTACTGTATCAGATGCCCAAAGAATTATTGCTTCTTTTTTTCTAATGTCATAGTTTTTATTTTCTCGCACTTTTTGAGCTAGTTTTACTCCGATGTCATATCCCACTCGACTTGGAATTAAACTGCCATCAAGGGCATAAAAGTTTTTTCCAGTTGGAAGCGCTTCATTTGTTCTAATTGGGTCATTTCCTTTTCCTGCAATTACATATCCACCATTTAAGGCATTTAATAAAGATTTCATCTCATTTGCAGGTGATTTGATTAGATTTTCTCTAACTTGGGCATTTTTCTCTTCACCCATTGATTTAAGCATGATAGTTACAGCTTCTTCACTCCAAGTCTCCCCAAAAGTATGAAGTCCCAAAGGCATAAATTTTTCTTGTAATTTTGTTAAATAATGACCAACTTCATGTAATAAAAATTCATCATCAACCTCATCAAAACCAATTCCTCTTACTTTTAATTCATCATCCATACTTTTTATAAGTTCATCTTTTAGATTTGCTTTATTGATTGCTTCTTTTATTTTTGTTATTGAGTTTTTTCTAACGATTTCATCTGTTGCTGATTCTGCACTTTCAATCAATTGTCTTATATGTAATAAGTCATCATATAATTTTGTACTAGCTAAAGGTGGCGTTAAATGGTCAATCATTATGGCTTGACCTCTTCTTTTGGCTTGAATTCCCTCACCAACTCCATCTACAATATATGGATAAATACTAGGCATATCCCCAATCATTAAATATGGATAATCTTTTGAAGTAAGTCCAACACTCTTTTTTGGTAAAAACTCATAAGTTGAGTGTCGCCCAAGATGAATAACCGCATCGGCTTTAAAACTATCTTTTATAAAATGATAAAAAGCCAAATACTGATGTGTTGGAGGAAATGATAAGTTTGCATGAAGCAACTCTTCATTTAATTCCCAACCTCGTGGTGGTTGTGGAGCTAAAAGAATATTTCCAAAATTTAAACTTGGAAGTAAGAGCTTATTTTCATGTACCATTACAATTCCTGGTGCTTCGCCCCAACCTCTTATTCCCTCGATTTGTAAATCAATTACAGCTTTTTCTAAAGAATCCATTGTTTCAAATGAAAACTCTTTTTGCTCTTGAGAAAGATTTAAAATATTTTCATACTCTTGTCTTAATTGTGCTAGTAAATTTACAGCTCTTTGTCTGCTTTCACTTCTGATTCCATCCATTGCATGGTGTAAATTATCCATAGTTTTGTGCATATAATTTTTTATAGAATCATAAGCAATTGCTTTATTTGTAGATGAGATATTTTTCAAATCATCCTTTAAAAAACTTTTTATCTCCGTGTGAAGCAGAGCCAATGGACCATATTGCATCTCTTCTTGAATATAATTTGGAAGAGTTTTAAACCAAGCTTTGTATTCTTGTGAATCCATTTTATTTATATTTGGACTCATTTCTTCTAAGGCTTTTTTGTCATTTGGAAGATTTACAGCTTTTTCTTGAATCATTTTTAATAACTCTTCATCATTTGCTGGTAATTCTCCAACATCGTAACCTTGAGCTTTTAAAGAAGTTAAAATATTAAAAAGTGATTTTGGCACATTTAAATTATCAGCTCCAATATTGTGTCGCCCTGGAGGATGGTTATAATAAATTATTGCAATTTTTTTATCTTTATTATTTTTCTTTTTTAGTTTTATCCAATTATTCGCTTTTGCAACAATTGCTTTTATCTCATCATCCAAAATCTTTACAGAAAAAAGATTTACTCCTGTATTTTTATCAGTTATGAAATCTTCATTTAATGAAAGAATTTGAACTTGCCCTATTCCTTGAAGTTCTGGCATTGCGATTCGGTAATGAACCGAATTTTTAGGTAAACCCTCACTTGATAAGGAATAGTTTAAATATGATAAATCTGAAACCCTAAGACCTTTTAAAATAGGAACATTTAATCTTTCTAAGATTTCATCTACTTCATTTTTTGCAGTTCCACTTCCTATTACAAAATCATGTAAAGAGATAATTGAATATGCTTGCTTTGTTGGCAATTTTGAGATTAGTTTTTCGATACTTTCAACTGCTTCAAAACTTGATTTTCCCCAAGAAGATAAAATTGAGATTACTTCAAAGTTTGAATTTTTTACTAACTCTTTGTGAATTTTCCACTCATTTAAACTGTCTGAACTATCACTATCCAAAACAAATAATATATCTTTTGCTGGATTTATTTTTTTTCCTAAATCCTCAATATCAAAATATGTTTTTGAATCATCACCATTTAAAAAATATCTTATGGCTTTTAACTCTATAACTTTTGGCCAAGAGTTTTCTTGAGAGTTTTGATTAAACAAAAAAGAAAAAAGATTTGAAATATTTTCATTTCCCCTATTATCCCAATAAGCCCTTGCTTGTAGATAAAAAGCATAAGAGGGAAACTCTTTTTGTTTTTTCTCTAAAAAGTTCAAATATCCAAGATTTTCTTTATCTTTCTCAAGAACTTTATCAATATTGTCAGCATAAGAGTTTCCCAATAAATCATTATTCAAAACAAGAAGTCTTCTATCCCCTTGAATAGAAATTCTAAGTTGTGAAGATGAATATTTTTTTGATAATAACCTATCAACAACATCACCAAAAACTGCACAAAATAGAAGTGAATCTGACTGGGTTAAATATTTATCTAACTCTTCATCACTCATAAGTGCTACTTGATTTACTGTTCTTATGATGATTTTATCATTTGAGTTTTGCAAATATGTATTTGCACCACTATTTAGATTTGAAGCGGATCTATCTGAAACGATAGAAAAAATTGTTTTATTCTCTTTTGCCAAAAGATTTGAACTAAAGAGAAAAATAAAAAACAACATTAAGAAATGTCGAAATAAAAGCATGAAACTTCCTATTAATTAAAATTAATACTAGAATCATTTAGGGTTTAAAGTAACTATTATATATGAAGTATATTGCTAACTTTTCAGGTCACCCCGCCTGATTTTGCATATTTAATCTATCAAGCAGGTCTCCGGACTTAGCACACTTTTTCAAACCAAATCTTACCTTCCCATCAAAAAAGACAGTGGTTTTTAAGAGTTGGCATAATAGAAACTATTATATGGGCATTACCGTTGCGGGGGCAGTATAGGAATCACACCTATTTCCCATGAATTAAAATAAATTCACTTAATGGATTTTGAAATGGGATTTTATCTGTTTTGGGCTTATTTGTAGATTTTGTGGGGATTTAAGAAAACAAATTAAATTTCTAAAAGTATTTTTTCTATTACTTTTTCAAACTCATTAAAATCTTCTCCTAAAGTATCCCATAAAACTTTGTCATCAACACCAAAATAATGATGAGTTAAAATATCTCTCATTTTAGCAATTTCATTCCATGGAATTTGAGCATAAGAAGTTGTTATCTCTTTTGGTATATTTTTTACAGCTTCACCAATATTTTCAAAAGCTTTTGCAACTGCATACACTTTTTCTAAATTTTCTGTAAATTCTGAATAAGATACATTTTTTGTAAAAGTTCTAATGTTTTTACATTCATTAGAAATATCTTCTATATAAAGCTTAAAATCTCTATTACTTTTAAACATATATCAAATCTTTTTCTATATAACTTTTAACTTGTGGTTTAACTGTATCATCTCTTACTAAGTCAACTTTTCTATTAAAAGATTCTTCCAATAAACTATTTAATTTTAAGTATTTAAACATAGAGAGTTTTTTGTTCTCTTCAAGATGATACAAAAGATCTATATCACTTGAATCTTTTGCTTCATCTCTTGAAAAAGAGCCAAAAAGACCAACAAATTTGATACCAAAGTTATCATAAAAAAATTGCTGTTTTGATTTTAGATAAGATAATATTTCTTCTTTTGTCATTTTTACTCCTTTTCTAATTTATTATAATTGTATCAAAAATCTTCTAAATCACTATCATTCAACAACTCAGAAATAGCATCTTTGTCTTTTGTTTCTTTTAATTCAATCTTTCTAAAAACTTCATTACCATCAATTAAAGTTACTTTTGAAGATTCAATTTCATTTTTTCTTATTTTCATTTCTTTTATTACTAAATCATCAATTTTAATAAATTTTTGTTTATCTTTTTTATTTGCCATTCGATATATCCACAGTATAAAGTCATTTATTTTACAATAATTTACACCCTATACAAACTCAAAAACATCAATACCCATAAATCGTGTTTTTACTTTTGTTATTTGTGTCATATCTCTTTTTTTTAGTTTTGAAGTAAAGGCTTCTTCGAAAAATTCATTTATTATATGATTTAGACTATGAGCTAAAACATTATCATCAATTTTTAGATTTTCCACTCCAAAAAGATAAGTTTTATAAATTTGAATAGCATTGATTTGACAGCTTGTAAAAAGGTCATTTTCAGTTAGGATTGTTCTGATTTGTAAGTCTTTTGAGTTTGAAGGAGTTGAAACATTATCGTTTTTTGTTTGTTGAGTTGTTTCTAATTTTTGGATAAGTTTTTTGTATTGACACAACATATCAATAAGTTTATACATTTTTGAAAAATATCGAATTCCGTCATATTGTGTTATGTGGTCAAAATAAGAGAGGTATTTAAAAGAAGCGATTGTAGGGATTAACTCAAAATCATAGGGACAAGCATCTATAATAGTGTAAATCAACTCTTCACGGTTTGCATTTAATTGAGCATTGTTCTTTGAGTTGTTTACTTCTATTATATTATTCATTTTTATCTTTTCAAACAGTATTTGCTTTATGACTTGCAAATATTGTTCTTTTGAAGATAAAAACCTAACTTACTACTATTTTTACAATATTTGCCAATAACATAAAAACAAGTACAAATATAAGTATTTTTTTTATGAACTCTTCTCCACCTTTTATGGCATAGTGACTTCCCACATAAGAGCCAGCAATATTTGCTAAACCTAAAACAATAGCAACTCCCCATAAAACTTTTCCAGCCATTATAAAAGCAATTGCAGAACCTACATTTGTAGCAAAATTCAAAGGTTTAGTTGAAGCTGTAGAAACTAAATAATCCAAATGTAAAAACTTTTTCATAGAAATAGTCATATATGTTCCAGTTCCAGGTCCTAATAAACCATCATAAAAACCTATTGGAGCAGTTGCTAGAACTATGTTTTTATTTGTTAGTTCTGTTTTTTCTTCTATGATTTTTTTACTTTTTTTAAACAAAAAAAGCATTGCAACTGGAATAGCTAAAATAATAGCCCATTTGATTACTTCATCAGATACAAACATAACTAATCTACTTCCTATATAAGAAGCAATTAAACAAGGAATTATTGCAATACTTACAACTTTCCAAGATATTTTTTTGCTAAGTGCATATTTAATTGTGGCCATTAAAACACCAACTAAACCTGCCATTTTATTTGAAGCTAAAACATTCAAAGGTGAAATTCCACTTAAAAGTAAAATAGGAACTTGTATCATTCCTCCTCCACCAGCAATTGAGTCAATATAACCAGCTAAAAAACCAACAACAACAAAAGCAATTACCCAAAAAAGAGTAATATCAGCAAAAAGTTCCATAGGGAATCCTAATAAAAATATTATGTAAAAAAATAAAAAAGATAGCGACATGCTATCTTTTTTTTAAGCGAATGCAGGTTCTAAGAAAGGAATAATTTGTTTTTTTCTTGATAGACAACCGTCTAACCAAACTTTGTTATCTTCAAGTTTACAGTTAAATGCTTTTTCAAAAATTGAATTATCATCAGATGCAACAAGAACTTCTGAACCCTCTTTGATAATGTCAGTTAATAATAAAGCTACTGTGTGAAGATTGTTTTCTTCTTTTACTTTTTTAATATCAGCCATTAACTCATCTTTGATGTCATCAAAAACGCTTCCATCAACAACTTCAAGTTGTCCAACACCTACTTTTGTTCCATGCATATCAAAGTTTTTATAATCTCTCATTACAAGGTCTCTAATTGGAGTTCCAATAACTTGTGACTTAACTTTGAACATTTCCATACCAAGAGCACCAAAATCTTCAATTCCACAGATTTTTGATAACTCTCTAACAGCTTTGATGTCTGTATCTGTACATGTTGGTGATTTAAAAATTACTGTATCTGATAAAATCGCACACATCATGATTCCAGCAATGTTTGCAGGAATTTCAACTTTGTGAAAATCATACATTTCTTTTACGATTGTATTTGTACAACCAACAGGTCTAATCCAACACTCTAATGGAGCTGAAGTTGTAATATCACCTAATTTATGGTGGTCAACAATTCCAACAACTGTAGTTTTATCAAGCTCTTGAGGAGCTTGTGCAACATCTGAATAATCTGTGATAAATAGCTCATCACCAGCAAAAGAAGTTTTTAAAACTGGTAATTCAAATCCAAATTTTTCTAAGATAAATTTTGTTTCTGGATTTGGTTCACCTTGTCTTGCAGGAGTTGCTGGTCTTCCTATTTTATTTAGTAAATATGATAATGAGATTGCTGAACAAATAGAGTCAGAATCTGGAATAATATGTCCACATGTATATAAAGCCATTTTATAAAGTCCTAGTTTAAATTTTTCCCATTTTATCTAAAGTTAGGTTATTTTACTTTTAAAGATTAATTCATGTATACTAAACACTATTAAAAACAAGGAGTTACTATGTTAAAAGATGAAGTTGCAAATGCATTAATCGTTCAGTTAAACAAGGAATTTCAGTCAGCTTATATCTATTTAGGTATGTCAGCTTATGCTTCAAAAAGTGGATTAAATGGCTCTTCTAGCTGGTTTTTGATTCAATATCAAGAAGAGCTTGCCCATGCTATGAAACTATTTAAGTATTTAGAAAATCATCAAGTTACAATTAATTTACCTGAAATTAAAAAATCAAATGTTGAATTCAAAGCAATTTTAGATACTTTCAAAAAAGCTCTAGCTCATGAAATCTCTATGAGTGCAAATCTAAATGAACTTAGTGATTTGGCTATGAAAAATAAAGATCATGCCACATATAATATGCTTCAATGGTATGCAACTGAACAAGTTGAAGAAGAGGCTACACTAAACACAATTATTGACAAACTAAAACTTGTGGGAGATAATGGTTATGGTCTTTACGCTATTGATCAAGAATTAGGAACAAGAGTATTTGTTGATCCAACAACTAAAGCTTAAGAGTTAGATTTATTCTAACTCAAGCTTTTTTGATTTTAAAGTTGTTTCAAAACCTTGTCTTGGGTTTAATGGAATTAAAAAAGATAAGGCAAAAGATATAACAGCAATTATAGCTCCAATAATAAATACTAATGATGGAGAATTTAACCAAACAATTCCTAATACAAATGGTAAAAATACAGCTGCAATATGGTTAATTGTAAAACTAACAGCATTCGCACTTGCTATGTCTTTTGGATCTGCAATTTTTTGAAAATATGTTTTTAAAGCGATTGCCATTGAAAATAGTAAATGATCCACTATATAAAGAAAAAATGCAAAATAAATACTATCAACAAAAGCATAAGAAACAAATACTAACACTAAACCAATATACTCAAAGTTTAGAGTAATTCTCTCTCCCGCTCGAGCAATAAATCTTCCGATTTTTGGAGCTAAAAATATATTTAATACAGCATTTGCAAAAAGTAAAACTACCATACTTTCAATATCAACACCAAATTTTTGAACAAGTAAAAATCCAGCAAATACTACAAATATTTGTCTTCTTGCACCTGCAAAAAAAGTTAAAGTATAAAAAAGCCAATACTCTTTTTTTATAACTAATTTTTTTTCTTGAATAACATCATCTTTAAAATGCTCAAAAGCTATCCAAGCTAAAACTCCTACAATTAAAGTACTAAGCCCAAAAAAAGCATAAACATATTTATAATCAACACTATAAAATTTCATCATTATATATATTAAAACAAATACAACAATAGAAGTAAAAGACTTAGCAGCACTCATTTTTCCCAAGATTATTGGAGCATTTTTTTTATCAAGCCATTGAAGAGATAAAGATTGATTTAGTGTTTCTAAATAGTGAAATCCAATAGACATAATTACAGTCGTAATATAAAGTCCAATAGCACTAGGATAAAATCCCGTTAGAAAAACACCTAAACCTAAAACTATCATTGAAATATATGCTAGTCTTTGTTGAGAAATAAATAAAATCACTAAAATAACAGTAAAAGCTAAAAAACCTGGTATTTCTCTTAGACTTTGTAAAATACCAATTTGACTACCATTAAAAGAGGCTACTTCAATTACATAATTGTTTAATAAACTCATCCATGCAGAAAATGAAAATACCATTGATATTGACATGAGGTAAAGTAAAACAACTCTTGATTTAAAAAGATTTTTTATCATTATTATTCCAAATTATAATATAAGGAAATAATATCTTTTAAATATAAAATAAGACTTTAATACTCTTGTTTAAACTCTTTTCTTTAAAATATGCTCTTCCACAACCCAAGAAGCAAAAGGAATTGATGAAGTAAAAGCTGGACTTACAGCATTTAAAACATGAACTGAGTTTTCATCTGATTCAACTACAAAATCTTGCACTAATTCCAAAGTATTTTTATTTAATAATTGAGCACGAATTCCTGGTGTACTCCAAGAGTTGTATCCCTCGTGATTCATATTTTTTGTAAGTTTTTGTGCTAGATTTTTAAAATAATTTAGATTATATTTTTTAATCTCGCTAAATGCTAATTTTCTAAATGAAAAGGCATTTGTAATAAAAAGTTTTGTTTCATAAAAAAGTATTTCAAAAAACTCTGAAAATGAAAAGTTATCAAATCCTTTATAGTTTTCTCTCCAAAAAGCTGGAATTGCAGTTGGTCCTATTTTACTTTCATTATCAACTGTAAGAGTATAATGAACTCCTAAAAATGGATTTTTCAAATCAGGAACTGGATAAACATTTGTTGTAAGATTTGAGATATTATTTTTATCTTTTAGATAAATTCCTTTAAATGGAATGATTACAAAATCCTTTGAAAAACCAAAATCTCGTGCGATTTTATCAGCATATAATCCTGCACAATTTATCACTTTTTTAGCTTCAAAATCTCCTTTTGATGTTTTAACAAGATTTTTGCTTGAACCTAAATATTTACAATCAAGTATTAATTCAACGCCTAGTTCATTTATTACTTTTGCAAATTCACATGTTACTGCTTTTGGATTAACTGTGGCAGTTGAAGGACAAAGAAGTGCTTTTTTATAAGTTTTAATATTTGGGTAAAGTTTTTCTAACTCTTTTTCATCAAGCCAAATAAGCTCAACGCCATTTATATCACCTCTTCTTTTTAGCTCTTCTAAACCTTTTAACTCTTCTTCATCAACTGCTACAACAACTTTTTGACACTCATTTATTTTTAAATTTCGCTCATGGCAAAAGTTTTTCAAAGCAAGGTTACCCTCTTTTGTAAATTTGGCTTTAAGTGAGTTTGCAGTGTAATAAAATCCAGCATGTAAAACACCAGAATTTCTTCCACTGCTGTGCATTGCAACTTCTTTTTCTTTTTCAATTACTAAAATTTTACTTTGAGGAAATCTCTCTTTTAAATTTTTTGCAATATTTAGTCCAATAATTCCCGCACCTATCACCAAATAATCATACATCTTAGTATCCTAACTCTTCATTTATTAAAATAATTGTGATTCTATCTTTGTCATCTGCTTTTACCCAAGTAAATTTATTAGCAATATTATCAAGATTGTGTCTTGGTTCTTTTCCCATATCTATGGCTTTTGTATTCATTCTATCAATATTTTTAATGGCTGCTACTTCCATTACTCTTTTGAAACCTGCTTCTAAATTTTCAACGATTTTATTTACACCAACAATTGCTAAAACTTTTTTAGGCCCATAACAAAAAGCGGCTACTCTATTTCCACTACCATCAGCATTTACTATTTTTCCATCTTTTGTCAAAGCATTTATTCCTGTAACAAAAATATCAGAGACTAAACCTTGTCTTCTTCTTTCAATATTTTCATCCATTGTGATTCCAGCTTCATATTGATTATATAAAATAACATCTTTTTTATTTGTCAAATAGTCTAATAATCCAATTTGCCCTACTGTAACAGAGCCTCCAAAACCGATACTCATTCCAGATTTTATAAAAGTTTTTGCTAATTCAAAAGCTTCTTCTTTTGTTTGTACAAAATGTGGATCATAACCACAAGACTTTAAAGTATTAATTAATTCCTGCATATTTTTTTCCTTCTTTAAATAACATCTTATGTAGAATCATAGAAACAGCAAATATTATGAATCCCACAATATGTGTTGTTTGAACTATACCAAAATATGACTCAATATGATATACCTCATCTTCAGTTAATAATAAAATTGTAGCAATTGCAAACATGATTCTTTCAAGTATTAACATCTTTTTATCCCAAAAACCTTCCATAACAATAGAAAAAGATAAAATTCCAAAAAATGCAAAAATAAATACTTCAAATCTTTCATACCAATCACCAGTTACAAGGGGAGTAAAGGCAAATAATAAAGGGATAATATACATTCCTTTTCCAATTTTCCAAGAAACTAATCCTGTTTCCATCGGAGGTGTTTTAGCAATTGCAGCTGCTGCAAAAGCTGCTAAACATACAGGTGGTGTAAGATTTGAATCTTGTGATAGCCAAAAAATAATTAAATGGGCTGATAATAAATACATAGCAGCTTCTGGAAGTTGAATTCCAGCATTTACAAGTGCAGCCATTTCAGGACTTAACATAAGTCCAACAAGTGCAGGAGCACTTAAAACTGATAATACAACATAAGATGCAGTTACAGGCAATCCCATTCCTAAAATAAGTGAAGCAAGAGCAACTAAAACAATAGCAATTAATAAAGAGTTTCCTGACCACTCCATAATAAGTTGAGAGAAAGTAATTCCAACACCTGAGATATTTATAACTCCAACAATAACACCAACAGCTATTAATAAAACACCCGTTACTATCATATTTTGGCTTCCTAAAGCTAAGGCTTCTAAAATCTCTTTTATTCCCATTCTTTTATTTTTTGTTAAATATGAAGCTAAAACAATTGTAACAATTGCAATAGAAGCCGCATATGTAGGAGAATATCCATAAATCAAAAGTCCAACTAATGTTGTAAGTGGAATAATAAAATGAAACCCTTCTCTTAATAATGGAAGAACTTTTATATTACTTTCTTCACCTTTGATATTGTTCTCTTTTGCATGGATATGAATATAAAAAGAGATAGATGCAAAATATAAAATTGCTGGCAAAATAGAAACTGTTACAATAGTCACAAAAGGTATATTTGTAATTTGTGCCATAATAAAAGCCCCTGCTCCCATAATTGGAGGCATAATTTGTCCACCTGTACTTGCAGCTGCTTCAACTGCTGCGGCAAATGTTCCTTTGAAACCTGCTTTTTTCATCATAGGAATTGTAATAGATCCCGTTGAAACTGTATTTGCAACTGCACTTCCTGAAATTGTTCCCATTAAAGCTGATGAAAATACAGCCACATGTCCTGTTCCACCTGTATATTTCCCTGCAACTGCATTTGAAACATCTACGATAAAATCTCCTGCACCTGACTTTAATAAAAAAGCGGCAAATAAAATAAACATAAATACATAAGTAGATGAGATTGTAGCAATTGGCCCAAAGAGTCCCTCACTTGTATAAAACATTCTATATAAGAATCTTTCATAATCCATTCCAGCAAATGCAAAAATACCCTCAAAATATTGACCTAAAAACAAAATATATGAAATACATAAAATAATGATAATAGGAATAATATAACCCGTTGCTCGTCTTACCATCTCAATTGCAAGGGCAATTGTAAGACATGCAGCTATCACATCACTTGTTCTCATTTGGCCATTTGCAACATCGTATAAACTCTCTTCAAATAGAACCATATAAACAAAAGTACTTAGTGAAAGCAACGCAAAAATTATGTTAAATATGCTTATTTTATTATCATCATTACTAGATTCATAAGTCAAAAAACCAAGTGATGCTAAAAGGGCAAAGTGAGCAGAGTTAAACCATAAATCACTTATTCCTCCCCAAATATTCACATAAAAGTGAAAAAGTGAGATTAGTATTGCATATGCAAATGTTATCTCTTTAAAATATTTTATTTGTATCATGATGATAGTCCTTAATTTTTTATAAGCTACATAAATGATTTTAAATCACTTATGTACCATATAAATAAAGAGAGTTTTCTCTCTTTATTTTTAGTTATTGTCTATAAGTGAATCTGGTATTTTTATACCTTGTTCTCTATAGTATTTAGCTGCACCTTTATGTAAAGGCATTGGTAAACCAACAATTGCTTTTTGTAGTGACATTACAAGTGTTGCTTTATGTACACTATTTAAAAATGGTAAATTTTCATAAATTGTTTTAGTTAAAAGATAAACTGTCTCTTCTGGTGTATCTTTTGTAACAACTAATAAGTTTGGTTGAGCGATTGTATTTATATCTTTATCTTGACCAGGATAAGTTCCTGCTTTTATTGTAAATGGATTCCATACAGGATAGTTATCATTTATTGCTTTTAAATCTTCTGCTGTAAAATTAAGTACTTTAATATTATCATTTCCAATTGAAGCAAAAGCATTTGTAACAGCTGATGTTGGAGTACCTGATGGAGTTGTCATACCTTGTACTTTTCCATCTTGAAGTGCAGTAGAACTTGGGCTATAACCTAAATATTCTAAATCCATTTTATTGTAATCAATTCCAAGTGAGCTAAAAATAGTTTCAGTTGAAACTCTAGAACCTGAACTTCTACCACTAATTGAGAATCTTTCACCATAAAGATTTTTCATATCTTTGATGTTACCAGTTTTTGCATATTTACTTTTAACAGTAATTTGCTCAACATTTTCCCAAAGCATTGTGATTGATCTTAGATTTTTTTGAGCTTTACCTTCATATTGACCTTTTCCTTGCCAAGCCATAGAACCATAAAGACCTTGTAGAATTGCAAAGTTTACTTCACCTTTTCCTAACATATCAATATTTTCATTACTTCCAGCACTTGTAATTGCAGAGAAAGTCATTTTATTTTTTTCTGCTAGTTTTATTGAAGCAATAGTAGCAATTCCAACACCTACTGGATAATAAGTACCACCTGTACTTGCAGTTGCAATTACATACTTAGTTTCACTTGCTGCATTTGCAACACTTAGCATTGAAACAGTCAGCGCTGTTGTTGCTAATATTTTTTTTAAGATTGAGTTTCCAAACATAATATTCTCCTTAGTTTTTAACTAAGAGAAGTATAACATTTTTTGAAACAAAATTGTTTCAAAATTGTTTTAAATTTTAAAATTTGTTTTATAAGTCTTATTTTATAGGAGTTATAAGAAGTGAGTGGAAATGATATTTTGAAACAATGAATATTAAATCATATAAAAATAAAACATCTTTTTTAAAAAATATTCTCTTGAAGAGGTGAACCTCTCCGCTTTTCTTACTTTTACCTTTCAGGATTTAGTCACCTTGTTCCGGCATGTATTGACAAAAAGTAAGCAAAAATAACTACGGCTTCGGAGGCAAAGCTTCCCTCATTTATTATTTTAATCTTTTCTGATTGGCTTATGCTTGCACTCTCTTTGAGAAAACTCGTTTATTAAAACTTGCATTTAGCAACTTTTAAACACTCAAACAGTTGCCAATCTTGTTTAGAAAAAATAAAAATAAACATTCGGCTCCTGCAGATGTAGAAAGAGATTCATTCGGTTGTTTCTTTAACTTAAAAATTCAAACTATCATATATCAATTTAAAAAAGATAGTTTGAACACTAAGAATTTCTGCCTTTGATGAAGCTAAGATTTTAGGAATCTTTGCCTTCATCAATTCGGCAGTCTTTTTTCTCAATGTGAGTATAAGAACAAAGCTTGCTTTTTTGAAACCAAAAAGTAAGAAATGCGAAGACCATCAGGTATTCATGAGAATTAAAAGAAAAATGTTCAAGTTTATTTCAGAAAAGTTGACAGATGGGGTCTGACCCAACGTCCAACGTTCTTGATATTATGTAATCTAACGTTTGACTTCAGTGACGCTATGCGTTCACTGCTAGGTTTTGTTATACATATTAGTTTATGTATACTTTAACTGTTTTTATCACTTCACTTCTATCATTAATAAAACTGCCTCTTTCTTTTCTCTCTTCTCTGTTTTCATCACCTTTAAATGATGTCCAATTAAAGCTAGTTGTAACCATCCAATCTCTATCACAGATGATAATTTTTGAATGGTCATTAATATCATTATTTGTACTAAACTTTAAAAGTTTAGGATACTTTGTTTGCATATCTATAAAAAAATCTTTAGATTGTTTGTCTAAATCATCTTTTTTACCCATACCGTAAAAAAAGAATATCTCAACTTTTCTCTTTAAGGCATTTTCAATAGCATCTTTTTTTTCTTTTATAATTTCCCATCTTATCCAAGGAGAAATTATTACAACTTCTTTTTTTGAATATTTAAAAGCATATTCAAAAAACTTAGGATGTTCGTATGTACTCAATTGAGTGCCATTAGTTAAATTATCAATTTGTGAATACTCATATATGTTTTTTTGTTCAAATAGCTTTTTATTCTCTGCTTGTGCATCTCTTGAGAGATCAAATAAATTTTTACCATCCTGCTCAATTTTATTAATTATTTCTGTCATTGTATCATCGGGATGACCATTTTTTATAATCAATATTTTTTTAGGGTTTTCATTATTTTTAAAAAATAGAACAAAATACTTTTTATGAACTTTAAATGGCTTTCCAACTATCTCATTTATTTCATATATCTCTTTCTCTTTTTTATCTTTTTTCTTTATCTCCTCAAATAAAATTGTTTGTAAAGCTTTATTATTAATTACTCTGTCTAAAGTTTCATTTTTAGGGTATGGTATTTGGGGTTTTAAATGGTTTATATTTTTTGATTTATCATTTTTCTTTTCATCTTCAATATATTCATTTGAAGTATCACCAGTGATACCATCAAGTGTAACATACTCTTCATCTTCAACACTATTTAATTTCGCTCCATCTTCAAGTATTTTTTTACCGTGTTCAGTTAATTGCAATAAAGGAGTTTCTATAAATAAATTATCTATATGTAATTTACCTGCAACTTCTTCAAATATTTCTTTGTCAAGTGCTAAAAATTGCTCCAATGATTCATAATCTTTTATGCCACATTTTATTGCTTCTAAAAAGTTTTCTTCAACAATAGATATTTTATTTTTTTCTCTAAAAATACAGTTACATTTTATACGATAGAAAGGATAGTAAAATTCTTGAATATCATATAGTGTATAATCATCATCATTGTAGTAGTTGTAAAACTTATTTGCATAAATTTCTTTTTCAGTTACATTATTTATCATTTTTCAACTCTTTTATTTCATAATTGTTTTTATCTTTACTCATCATCTCAATAATTGCTTTAAATGGATTATTCTTATCTTTAATCGAAGCATTATAAATAAATGTAGCATCACCTACTATAAATAATAGTTCTTTTGTTCTTGATAGTGCTACATTTAATCTTTTCTCATCAGCAACAAATTGAATATTTGCAGTTCCATTATCTTTACTTCTTACAATATCATATATGATTATATCTCGATCACTACCTTGAAATGCATCTATAGTATTTATTTCAACAGTTAAATTAGAATACTTATTTTTTTTAGGATTAAATTTATTGAATATATTGTATTTTTGTTCCAAATAAGGAGTAATAACACCTACTGATTTATTAAGATTATTTTTTAAACATTGTTCTTGTATTTCTTCAAGGATATTTAATATTTCATTACAGTTTAAATCATTTTTAAGGCCGGTAGCTCCTGAAGGTTTCTCAAATCTATCATCTAATTTAGAAGTAGAATAAAAGTATACTTTTTTATCAAAATTAAGTCCATGTTCTCGTACTAAAAAATCTTTAGTTTCAATTTCTCCATTATAAAAAGTATCACTATATATTTTAGCGATACTTCTATGTGAACGATAATTATATTTAAGAAAATGTTTGAAATCATTATGATCTATTTTGTTATATAATTCTTCAAAGAGTGTCGTTTCTAAATCTTTTTTATCATATTCTTTCATTTGTGCCACAATTTTATCATCTACAATTGGTGGTAGTTGTTTATGATCTCCAACTAATATAAATCTTTTTGCTCGTCTTAGTGGTATCATCAGTTCTGGTAAGGTCGCTCTTCCTGCTTCATCAACAATAATGTAATCGAATTCAACTGACCTAAAATCTTGCCAACTACTAATCCCAACTAATGTTCCAAATATAACTCTGATTTTTTTAAACAAAAGTGTTTTTAGCTCATCATCAGCTTGTAAGATCTGATGTTTCCATTTTTCGTGAAGTTTATTTAAACATTCACTTTGAATAAAATAATTAGTATTATCATTATCCAATCTATTTTTTACAGTTTGTAAATATTTATCAAAAACTGCTTCTTCATGATATTTATTTGCAATTTTAGATAATTTAGATTTATCGTTACCAAACCTTACAATTTTTTCTTCACTTTCACATATTTTTTCTAATACATTATCAACTGCTTGATTTGATTGTGAAGTAACTAAAATTTTTGCTAATTTATTTCTTGATAAAATTTGTTTAATTATTTCTGTTATAACCGTAGTCTTACCTGTTCCAGGAGGTCCTTGAATTACTAGATATTCTCCATTTTCTAAGGAGGTTGCTTTATCTACCGCTTCTTGTTGGTTTTCATCAATATCATCATTAAAATAGCTTTTACATTTTGGTATTTCACGTTTAGGTGCTAATGTATTAGGATTTGATATTTTACTTAGTAAATTTTCTATTGTTGTATTATTGCTTTTTAAATCTTTTATAGAATATTCTTGTTTTTTTAATACACCAGTATTTCTATCATAATCAAATGAGATTTTTAGTTCATCTGGAATTTTGCTAAGCTCTTTTTCATAAGTTAATATAATTTGCTTGTTTGGTGTATCTATATTCTTGACAGTAAATTTTTCGTTAAATTTACTGTTTTTTACAATAGACTCAATAACTACATCATCATTCACTGTAAAGTATTTTTCTTCTTCTTTTTGTTTTATTAGATAATCTGGATATATAAAAAATAATAATCCAGAATTAAACTTTAATTTATCGGAGTTAGTATTTATTTCTTTATATTTTGAAATAAAATTAGTTTCAATATCTTGTATAGTTATTCTTGACTTATTCGTAAAATGAAGTTTTTTTATAACTTCTTTTTTATGTTCTTCAAAAAAATAATTTTTAATTAATTCGTTCAGTAATTTTAATACATCTTGATTATTTGGATCATCTATAAATCCATCTTCAAATAATCTATGTACAAATTCATCATCTTTTGTAGAATCTTTTAAATGCTCTTTTGTAATTTCAATATTTGATAAATTAACTATCTCAACAATTAACTCTTTTTTTCCTTTTTTATGTCCATTAGCTGATTTTTTAGCAAATAATGAAATGTTCTTCTTATCAAGTATCGCTCTTTCAATTTTAAGTTGCATGTCTGTTTTATCTAAAAAACTTTTCTTTTCTTTATCGACAATATTTTTTTTATCATTTTCTTTTTTTAAATCCACAAGTTTTTCTACTAAAGAATGAGTTATAGAGTAGTTTAAATTACTGTTAAAAGTAAATCTGTCATCTATTATAAATCCATTTTGTTTTACATAATCAACACTACTTGATATTTGAGTATACCGAACTATAAAAAAATGTTCATCTCTTATAGCACAATACAATACAAAATCACTTATCGCAATTCTTATTTCATTTTTTTCATATTTGTCGATGTCAAATTGTACATAACATATTTCTTCAGATAATTTTTTTTCAATAAAGTCGTTTATATCCCAAGAAGATAAGCTATAATCATTTTGTATTTGTTCTTTTACTTTATTATTTAATTCTAATTTATATAGATCTCCACAATCTAAAAACTTTAATACTCTTTTAATATCAATAATAACTTCTTTTGCACTTTGGTATCTCTCAGTTCTCTTCTTATAAGTAAGCTTTCTAATAATATTTTTAATTTCTTCATTTATACCATCATTAAAAACTGTAATATTATTAATTAATTCATCAATTGAAATAGAATTTTGTGTAAATTTCTCAAAATCATCTTTATTTACAAGTGTTTCTATTAGCGTAATTCCAAATGAATATAAATCTGTAGTTATGTCCACTTCTTGATTATTTTTTTGTTCAGGACTAGCATACCATAATGATAAATCTTGCTGAGTTCTTGTGATTGTATTTGATATTGTAGCTGTACCAAAATCTAATATAAAAGGATTATTGTTGTAATCAATAATTATATTACTAGGTTTAATATCTTTGTGAATAAAATCATGAGTATGTATATAATCTATTGTTTCTAGAATTTTTATAATTGATTTAAAAAAACCACATTTCATTTTATCATTGTTTAAATTATAAAAATTATCTACAAAATTTTTACCATCAATATATTTAAATAATATGTAATAATTTTCGTCATTATCTTCATTATCTTCAATTTTCACTATACTGGGATGTTGTAATTTTTTTAAAGCTTCTATTTCATGTAAATATATTGAGGTATATTTACTTTCATTTTTTGGATATTGTTTTACAACTAACTGATTATTTTTAAGATCTTTAACTAAATACACATTAGTTTTAATTTCTTTTAATACGATATAATTTTTTATCAATTTATTTTTCCTTTACTGCTGATGTACAACGTTTGACTTCAGTGACGCTATGCGTTCACTTCTAGATTTTGTTATATGTTTAAGCTTTTTGCATTTGAAGTTAATTTATTTCCTATTTGGTACATTTTATTTTCTAAACTTTCATGTATACTTCTTGTTGCAATCAAAACTTGAAATTTTGTTTTTATCGTATCCGTTTCATCTTTTACTATTTTTTGGAAATTTCTAGATCTTGCATCAGACATCCCACCATTTTCTATACCATCTAAAATTAATAATCTTGGAAAACGAATATATTCTTTTTCCGTAGATGCCAATAAAATTGCTAGATGAAATAGATTATTTAATAAAAACATTGAACTCTCTGAAAATATTGATTGTCCATCAACGATTATAGCATTTGATGCAAAATCAAAATCAACCTTTGTTGCTGACTTAAACTTATCTTCCAGTTCTTCATTAGATTCTGCAATTGTATCTTTTTGCAAAAGTCTACACATTATCGTGGATATTAAAGTTCTTAATTCAGTTTCTCTTTGAATAGCTACATTTTCTTTTTCTTTTACAAGTTCTTCAAATTTCTCAATATTTTTTTCTTCAATATCTTTTTCATCCGATATTCGGTTCACTTCATTATAAAGTGAACCAAGCTTATTGTATGTATCAACTTTTTCTTGATTTTGACCTATTAATTGATATGATTCAAATAGTTCTTTTTCTCTAGCTGTATTTATAGTAGAAAAGGTTGGTACAATTTCTGTAATATTCTTTTTTAACAAAGAATTATGTGTATTTAGTATTTTTTTATTTTCACTAAACCTACTCTCTTTTCTTGATAATAATGAAAGTGATTCTTTCAACTGAAGTTGTAATTCATTTCGCATTCTTAGTAAATTTACTTCAGCTTGTTTTTTAGGTTCTGTTTGCTTACATAGACTACAACTGTTGTCGTCAGATTTTTTAACAACAGTAAAACAACTTGGACATATTTCAAAATCTATATTTGAAACGGCTTGTTTCATTCGTATAGAATCATTAATCGCATCAAGTTTATCTTCTAGTTCTTGAATAAATAATTTTGAATCTTCAATTTCATAAGCTGTTAAACTCAAGTCACTTTCAATATCAAAAATTTGTTGTTTAAGTTCTATGTTATTATTAGACAATTCATTAATTGCCTTGTTCTCTTGAGTATAATCTAGAATTTGATTTGCTTTGATTAAAGCAATTTTTTCTATCAAAGCAATAGTCTCATCATTTAATTTTTTTAAATACTCTTCTATATCATCAGATTCTTCAATGATATTAGAATTTCTTAGAATAGTATACATTGCTTTTAATTCGCTATTAATTTGTCAAATTTTTTCTGAGCTTTATTAAGCTCTATCTTTGCATCATATAATTCTGCATCGTATAAACCTAAAAGATGATTTCCTACTATTTCTCTTTTCAAAGCAGAATCAAAATTTTCATGATTAAATATGAACCTTGCTGGATTTGACTGGTCACTATATATTAGTCGTAATATTTGGTGTAACGTCATATTACTATTGTCATCAAACTTAGTTTCTGGCATACCTAATAATTCAAAAATTTTTTGGGAAAAACTTTCTTTATTCGCTGAAATAGCATATGGATATTCTGCCCAATTATCAAGACTTGTTTCTAAGGCTAGTGATAGTTCCATATAACAAATTTGAAGACTTTGTTTAGTGCTATGATTAATCTTTCTTCTAAAAGTCATAGTAATATTGTTTAATTCAACTTCACAGAATACAAAATCACATGAACCAGCTTCTACTTTCCAATCTACAATGTTATATCCTAAAGAATAAACAAGTAGCTGAATTATTGAGGTTTTTCCACCTCCATTTGAACCATATAATACATTTAACCCATAATGAAACTTCTCTGTAAATACCACTTCATTAGATTTTTTTGCCACTAAGTGTTTAATTACTATTGATGGATTAAACTGCATCATATTTGAACTCCAATATTTTCAATCTGTCTTTTAAACCACTTGTACCATACAAATCTATTTCCGATAAACCATCACTGATTAGTTTTAAAAGTTCAAAATCAATACTTGTTGACTCTTCTATTAAACAAATTAGTTCAGTTGAAATATATTCTTTCTGAATCTTATATTCATTTGTATTTATATTCTTATTCAAGATTAATAAAGACTCTAATTTAACTATAACAGCATCTTGAATAAACTCCATATTTTTATAAGACATACGAGCATTGAATTTATTGTAAGTGTTTAAATACTTTTTAAATAAATTCTTTTGTCTTGTTAAATTACGAGGCAATGTAGTATCTGTAATATGAGATGGGAATGCCAGTAAAAAATCATACATACGTAAACGTTCATATTCAATCATATTTACATTTGATGAGTGACAGATACTTAACATTCTCAACAATGAATGGTATGGGTCAATTACTTTATTGTATAATAACATTTTACTACTCCCACTCTATGTGGCAATTGCCAGTTAAAAAGAATGTCATTCCTCTTACATGTCTCTGATAAATTTCCAACACATTTGAGCCCAGTTGTTCTAATATAACATCTTCGAGATGCTCTTTTAAAATTTGTTTTAATATCTGTTCATCTTCAATATTCTTAAGTCTTGGCTTTATATTTATATTAAATGTAGATTCAACATTAGCTAGTAGAAGTGTAATAATCTTTTGAGCAGATTTAAAATTTTGATGTTTTACAATTATTTTAGAAATTAGCTCTTTTAACTCTTCTGCTTCTTCTAAAACAAATTCAAATCCTGCTGATGATAATTTAGTGGATAGAGTTCTCTCTGTATGTAGGGAACAACTATAATGTTGAAGTTCGTCTATTAGATAATTATTTTCAATACTATTAGTCACTTCTTCTTCATATTTTTGATTAAGAATGTCCATCTGTGTAGGTTTTGGTAAGATATTCGTTATTTTATCTCTTCCAGTTACATCTCCACCTGCTGTAATAGTATTTCTTCTCAGTAACTTATTTATCCAGTCGGTCATTTTGTGATTTTATCTCTTCCCGTAACATCACCGCCAGCTGTTATTCCATGTTGAGATGATTTATTATTGTTTGACTTACTACTAAATTTACAACTAGAGAATCCTAATATAACACCTACAAAAAGGCTTATTATGCTTGCAATACTTCCGAAATCTGATAAGTCCATACTTATTCCTTTCTTAAATAATATCAAAATTTATTGATAATAATAATTTAAATAATTAAATTTAGTTCTTTTTAATACTAATGAGTAATTTTAGCAAATTATTCTAATAGTAATTAGCATATAACTATTTATTCAACACACATTATATACAAGACATCCTAAAAATAAACAAATAACATATATTATATTACATCTTACAACTAATTACCCTCTCTCTATCAAATACCCCAATCCCTTCTTAGAAACAATAAAATCATCATCCACAATTTTATCTTTAACCCTTTTTATAACCGTTCGCATAGTTGCATCAGAAGTTTCTGCATCATTCCAAATAAACTCTTTTAAATACTCTTTTGTTTTTATCTCTTTTATATTTTTAACTAAAGCTTCTATTAGTAATTTTTCCTTTTTTGATAAATCTACTAACTCACCATTTCTATAAAGAAGATTTGTTTTTCTGTTGTATTCATAGGTATTATTTATTTTTACAATCACTTCTTCTACTGGTTCATTTGATTTCTCTTCCAAAACTTTTGATTTAACCTTTTTTAACATCTCCATCATATTTTTTACTTCCAATGGTTTTACAAAATATGAGATAACATTTAGATTTATAGATTTAAAAAGATACTCTTCATCTTTGTATGCTGATACTATTATGAACTTTTGATTTTCATTTATTTTTGTAATATTCTCAATCATTGATAAACCATCAAGTTTTGGCATTTGAATATCTGTCAAAACTAAATCAAAGGTTTTATTATCTTCATATGCTTTTTCATACAGTTCTAATCCTTCTTGACCATCACAGGCAATTTGAACCTCATCAAAAACCGTATCAAGATAGAAACTTAGTATTTCCCTTGCATCTTCTTCATCTTCTACTAATAATACTCTTGTAATATATTCATTCATTTTTTAATCCTATAAAGTTAAATATTTAAAGTAATGGTAAATTTAACACCATCATCTATATTTTGCACTTCAATTTTTCCTTTCATATTAGTTTCTATAATTGATTTTGTCATATAAAGCCCTATTCCTGTTCCTTGGGTTTCAAACTTTGTTGTAAAGTATGGTTCAAAGATTTTGTATAAAATCTCTTCATTTATATTTCCACCATTATTTGATATTTCTAATTTCATTTTTTCTTCATTTTTGTATAAAAATATATTAATAAAAGCATCAAATTTTTCTGTTAGTTTTTTAGAAACTAAAGCATCTTTTGCATTATTTAAGATATTTAATAAAGCTTGTTTTAGTTCATTTTCATAATTTGTTATTTCAATTTTTTCAAACTCAAAGTTTATTTTTATATTTTGATTTTCATACTGATTTTTTACCATATAAAGTAAAGTATCAATACTCTCATTTACAAAAAACTTGTTTTGTGTTTTTGAGGGTTTATAAAAATTTCTAAAATCATCAATTGTTTCACTCATGTACTCAATATGTTTATTTGCTTTATTCATAAACTTATCAAGTTTTTCTTCACTTACCTCTTTATTTTTATAATTATCCCTTAAAAATTGAAGTATTAAAGAGACATTATTTAAAGGTTGTCTCCATTGGTGAGCAATATTTCCTAACATTTCACCCATGGCTGCTAGTTTATTTTGCTGGATTAAAATCCTATCTTTTTCTCTATTTTTACTAAGTTCTTCTTCAACTTTTAATTTTAGTTCCTCTTCACTTAGTTTTATTTTTGTAATATCATTTAAATAGCCATAAAAGTGGCTTACTTGCCCTGTGTGGTTTTTTATAAGAATAACCCTACTTGATATCCATCTTATCTCATTTGCAGCATTAATGAGTCTACAAGTAAAAGTAAAATATGGTAAATCTTTTTTTACAGCTGCATTTATAGCAACTTGCACATTTGCAATATCTTCTTTATGAATTAAATCCATAAATTTCATATTCTCTTTTTCAAACATATTTTTGCTAAATCCAAAAGTTTGAATACTATTTGAAATATATTGAACTGATAAATTTTCATTATTGATAAGTTTAAAAATTACGATTTTTCCATCTTCAACTAAAAGCTCAATATCTAGTAACTCTTTTTTCATTCTTTTATTTTTATCTATATCCATAGACATCATAAGCATTCTATCTAGTTCATTATTTTCATCAACAAAAGATTTACCTCTGGCTAGTACCCATTTAAAACCTTCATTTTTTGTTTTTAATCTATATTCACAAATAAAAGTATCATCTGCTTTTGCAAATATCTTATCAAAGAGTTTTTCCACATTTGGTCTATCTTCATTATGAATTAGATTAAACCAATCAGAAAAGGTTAAAACTTCATCTTTTTCATAACCAAACATATCCAACCACTTATCAGAAAAATATATTTTTTGCGTTTTAAAATCAATATCCCATAAACCATCATTTGAAGCAATAATTGCCAACTCAAATCTTTTTTTCCAATGGATTAAAGATACAGTTTTATTTTCAAGTTCATCATTGTATTCTGTAATAATTTTTTTAATAAAATTTATAAAAAGTGATGTAAGAAGTATCAATAGTGTTGCACTAACTAAGATATAACTAAAGATTTTTAAAAGTAGATTTCTATTATCTTTTTTGATTTTGGCAATTGTGCCTTTTATCTGATTTTCTACTATTTCATTGTTATAAAAAGTTGAAACCAAAAAATTATACTTTTGATACAGATAACTATAGCTTTTAAACTTATCACTATATTCAAAGTCGCTAAAATAGTGTTTTAATATCTCATAAGATTTAGTATCTTTTTCATTTTTGAATAATTCATTTGAATCTATATATTTCTTTTCTTTATTAAAATTATATGTTTTTTGAGAAATAAGATCATAAAACCAAATATCAAAATCATCACTATTTATAGCATCAATTATTGCATTTTTTGTAATTACTCTTATTGAGTTTATTGTAGAAAATGAGCCAATATAATACTCTTCATCATTTATAATTACTTTATCAAAGAAGCTCAATCTTACAGTATTTGCAACATCATCTTTCCAATATTGAAGATTTTCATTACCTTGTGAATAAATATACATCAAAATAAAATCTCTATATTTTTTCTCTTTATAACTATAAATTAGATTTTGTAAATAAGCAATAGATTGATTTCCATATAAAATATCTAGATTATCTTTTTTGAAAATAGTAATATTTACCTTATCTGTTTTTTCTATATTTTTTAGATAAATACTTAAGTTATCAAACTCTTTTAAACGATTTGATTGAATATAACCAACTACCTTGTAAGTTATATTTTTAAGATGTATCTCTTCTTTTGAGAATCTACTTTTTAATCTTTTTTCAACATAAGATTTAAATCTACTAATCTCTTCTTTTTGAGCAAATTCATAATTTAAAAAGTATTTTTGTTTAAGTAAGTCTATTTGTCTATTTTGTTTTGAGTCTAAAATAAAAAAGGTAATAAGAAATGATAATAAAGCGATTACGATTATAAATATTAGTGGTATTTGTGAATATAATCGCTCTATATCATTTAAGCTATATTTTTTGTTGTTTTTAAAAAGCATATAATAACCTGTTTCATAATTGTTTCAAATCAAACAATTATATTGAAACTTTGTTAAATATAACTAATTAATTAAAAATTGTCCTACAGATCTGTCTTTTTTAAGTCTACTGTGATCAACAACAACCCCATGCATTGATAAATAAATACCAGGTTTAACATCTGCGTTTAAAAATCCAATTGCTTGAGAAAAATTCATAGTAGCTTCAACTTCATCAATACTCATAGGAACCATTGCACCTGTAAAAACTATAGTTTTACCTTCAATTTGTCCTTCAAAAAACTTTGAAGTTAAATCAACTGTATCAGTTCCATGAATAATAATAATTTTGTCACTTGTACTATTTTGTACTTCTTTTAAAATAGTTTCTCTATCTTCTTGTGTAAAATCTAAACTATCTTTTGAAACAATATTTTTAATATCAAATTGCACATTATGGCAAGATTTTACAATCTTGTCTAATGCGATATTATCAGTTGGAACTTCTAATTGTCCTTTGATTGGGTTATATCTTTTGTTAAATGTTCCACCTGTATTTAATACAGTTATTTTCATTTTGCGTCCTTAGAAAGGTTAGTTACCATATTTTCAGGTTTTAATAATTCATCAAGTTCTTCTTTTGTAAATAGTTCTTGTTCTAAAATAATGTCATAAACTCTTTTGTTTGTTTTTAGAGCTTCTTTAGCAAGTGCTGAACTTTTTTCATATCCTAAAATTGGATTTAAACAAGTTACAAGTGTTACTGAATTTAAGATATTTTCCATACAAACATCTTCATTTGCAGTAATACCTTTAACACATTTTTCACCTAAAGAATAGAATGCTCTTCTCATCATATTAATTGAAGTAAATAGTTTATATGCAATTAATGGTTCAAATACATTTAATTGTAATTGTCCACCTTCACTTGCCATTGCAATAGTCATATCAGCACCAATAACTTCAAAAGCAACTTGGTTTACAACTTCAGGAATTACTGGATTTACTTTTCCAGGCATGATTGAAGATCCAGGTTGCATTGGAGGAAGATTAATTTCATTAAATCCAGCTCTTGGTCCTGAACTTAAAAGTCTTAAGTCATTACAAATTTTTGATACTTTAATTGCAATACTTTTTAACATTCCAGAAATATGTACAAATGAACCTGTATCTTGAGTAGCTTCAATTAAATCACCAGCTGCCACATAATCAACACCTGTAACTTCTCTTAAATTTGAAATAACTTTTCTTTGGTATGCAGCTTTTGAGTTAATTCCAGTACCAATTGCAGTTGCACCTAAATTTACTTCTCTTAAGTGAGCTTGTACATCTCTTAATCTAAAAATATCCGCATCAATCATAACTGCAAATGTTTTAAATTCTTGACCTAAAGTCATAGGAACAGCATCTTGAAGTTGTGTTCTTCCCATTTTTAAAACATCTTTAAATTCAATAGATTTTTCTTCAAAAGAATCTCTTAAAAATCTTAATGACTCTTTTAATTTATATATTAATTCATGAAGAGTTAATTTAATAGCAGTTGGGTAAACATCATTTGTTGATTGACTCATATTAATATGATTATTTGGATGAATAATGTCATATGAACTTTTTGGTTTCCCTAAAATTTCTAAAGCACGATTTGCAATAACTTCATTTGCATTCATATTTGTAGAAGTTCCAGCTCCACCTTGGATTGGATCTACAATAAATTGGTCATGAAATTTTCCGTCAATTATTTCATTACAAGCTTGAACAATTGCATCTTTTTGTATATCAGTTAAATCACCTAATTCAAAGTTTGTTAAAGCACAAGCTTTTTTTACTTTTGCAAGTGATTTAATAAAGTTTGGAAACAGTGATATATCTGTTTTTGTAATATGGAAATTCTCTTTTGCTCTTAATGTTTGAATTCCATAATATTTACTTGAATCTATCTCTTTTTCACCTAAAAAATCTTTTTCTATTCTATGTAATTTTTCCATGATAATCCTTATTATTCATATTTTTGTAATAATATACAACTAAAGTGTATAAAAAGTAGTTAATGCTGCAAAGTATAACCCTCTTGTGGTATATTTTTGATAACATTAACTGGCATTTTGTGTCTAAGTTCTTTTATAAACGATTTTAACGCATGTGTAGTCATCTCTTTATCATTCCACAATTGGAATTCTATCTCATCATACTTTAAAATTGAACTTCTTTTTTCATATAAAAGCTCTAAAAAATCTTTTTCTCTTTTTCTTAATGGGATTATTTCATTATTTTTGTAAATTAACTCTCTTTTTTGTAAATCCAAAATCAAATCATCACATAAAATAATAGGTCGCATAGTCTTATTTAAATATTTTTCTAATGCAATATTTAGTTTCTTTAAATTTAAAGGTTTTAAAATATAGTGATTTATATTAAGATTAATCAACTGCATTAAATACTCTTCACTAGAATAAGCCGTAAGCATAATAATCATTGTATCAGGGTCATTTTTTCTTATTTTTTTTACTAATTCAACCCCATCACAATCTTTCATTTGAATATCACTTAGCACTATTTTTGGTTTATAATATTCATACAACTCATAAGCTTCATTTCCATCACTTGCTTCATAAACATCATCAAAATAGTATTTTAATGTACTAACTATTGTTTGTCTAATTCCATCATCATCTTCTACACATAAAATTGAAATGTCTTTTAACTCTTTTAATAATTCATTATCCATATCTTATCCTGCTATTACGATTTTGAAAACTGCACCATCTTGATTATTATAAATACTTAATTCTCCGCCCATATTTCGTTCAATTATAAGTTTTGAAATATAAAGTCCTAGTCCTGTTCCTTTTGATGATTCTTTTGTACTAAAATAAGGATCAAAAATGATTTCTAAATTTTCTTCTTTTATTCCACCTGCATTATCTGATATTTCAATAACAGATAGTATTCCTTTTATATCAATATTTATATCTATTACTGGATATTTTATATTTCTCTCAACTAAAATATCTTTTGCATTACTTAAGATATTTAAAATAACTTGAGAAAATTCTGTAGGATAACCATATATCTTTTTATCTTTATTTATATTGATATTTAGTTTAATACCTAGATTTTTTAAAGTTGCATCAATAATATTAATTGCTTTTGAACAAGCAAGTGAAACTAAAAACTCTTCTTTAATTTTATCAGGTTTATAGAAATTTCTAAAGTCATCTATTGTATTTGACATAAAATCAATCATTTTATCACTTTTCTCAATTGCAGTTAAAATGTGATTTTCATCAACTTTTTTAAATCTTGTTGCAGTTTCTAGTTCCATTAAAATTCCAGACAATTCACTAAGTGGCTGTCGCCATTGATGAGCTATCATACTAATCATTGAACCAATTCTTGCAAGTTTTGCTTGCTCTAGTATCTTTTTATCTTTTTGTTTTGCTTCTTGAATACCACATTCAACTTTCATAAATAATGTGTCATTTAAAGCTTTAAGTTCATCTTCTCGATTTTGAACTTGTTTTTTATATTTTTTCACTACATCTTTGATAATTGACATCATAAGAAAAGAAAAAAGTATCATAAAAGAGATAAAAATTGTCATTACAACATACATGAAATTTTTGAAAGTATTTTCATTTTTTTTATGTTGTTCCATTTTTTTCTCAATTAATAAATCCAACTGTTTATTATCATAAGTATGAGTTAAATATAATTTTTTATATTCATTAATATCTTCATTAAAAGTTTCATTAGAGAGTTTGTAATAGTATGAAATAGATAAAAATGTAATGAATAGTATGCTTAAGAATGGCATAATAGTAGTAAAAAAAGGAATACCTTCTTTGTTAAACATAAAGAACCTTTGATAATATCTTAATTGAATCATCTCTAAATATTACTTAAAACTTTTCAAATATCTATTTTCAAAGATTAAAGACTAAGAAAAATTCTTAGTCTTTATTTTTTTTGTCATTGATATTATCTACAATTTCTTTCCATGTATCTTTATCAATATTAAATTCAGTATAGTCATTATATCTTAAAACAGGAACTTTACCTTCTTTAATTTGTCTTTCATAACCTCTGATTAATTGAAGTACTGGTTTATATAATAATGCAATAACAACCATATTGATAATTGCTAATAATCCCATACTTAAATCTGCAAAGGCAAAAATAGAACTTAAATCTTGGAATGAACCCCAAACAACAAGTAAAATACAAACTATTCTAAAGATATTGAATATAGTAACATTTCCTTTACTAAAGAAATTTAAACTATTTTCAGCTAAATAGTAGTTATAAATCATTGAAGAGAAACCAAATAAGAATAAGGCAACTGTAACAAAGTAACCACCAAAAGGACCAATATGTTCAATTAAAGCATTTTGAGTTAATAATACCCCTTGAATACCCGTAACACCTGGAGTATAAACACCTGATAAAAGAATAATAAAGGCTGTACAAGAACATAAAATAATTGTATCAATAAATACTGAGAATGATTGAACAATACCTTGTTGAACTGGGTGAGCAACATAAGCAACAGCAGCAACATTTGGTGCACTTCCTAGTCCAGCTTCATTTGAGAACATACCTCTTTTTGCACCTTGTAAAATTACAGCACCAACACCACCAGCGATTGCTGTACTTGGATGGAATGCTTCTGAAACAATTAAGCTAATTAAACCTGGAATTTCATTAATATTTAAAACAATAACAACAAGAGCAATTAATAAATAACCTAATGCCATAATAGGTACGATAACCTCAGACATTTTAGCAATTCTTCTAACACCACCAAAAATTGTAATACCAAATACAATAGTTAAAGCAACTCCACTTACCCAAGTTGGTAAATTAAATGATGCTTCAAATGATGTAGAAATGATAAATGATTGTGTTGCATTAAATGCGAACCCAAAAGTAATCATTAATAAAACAGAAATAATGATTCCTAACCATCTTTGCCCTAAAGCTTTAGTTGTATAATAAGCAGGTCCCCCTCTATAAACACAAGAGTCAAGTCCATCTTTTTCTTTATATAATTGAGCTAAAGAACACTCAAAAAAGCTTGTTGCCATACCAACAAGCGCAATACACCACATCCAGAAAACAGCACCAGGACCACCAAGTGTAATAGCAACTGCAACCCCAGCAATATTACCACCACCTACACGACCAGCAACACTTAGCATTAAAGCTTGGAATGAACTGATGTGACCATCTTTATCATGAACAGTTTCTCTTAAGATATGAAACATCTTAAAAAAATATCTAAATTGAACAAATCTAGAACTAATAGTAAAAAATATTCCTAAAATAGGAAGTACATATATTAATATATTACCCCAAATAAGATCATTTAGAAATGTATTGATTTCTGCAAACATTTTATCTCCTTTTTATAATATCAAACTTTATCATGTCAAAGAGTCTAAAAGGTGTGTATAATAAGTAAATTTAAAGGAAGAAATAAAAATCGAAATTAATTTCGATTTTTATTTGAAGTAGTAATTATTTTTTTAATTCTTTTACTATTTTTATTAAGTAATCAGCAGAGTTTTTTGCACTCGATTTTAAAAACTCGTCAAAATCAAATCCTGCATCCATATCAGCAGTATCAGATATTGCTCTTAAAATAAAAAATGGAATATTTAAAGCATCACAAACAACAGCAACACTTGCACCTTCCATTTCTAAAGCATCTGCATTAAAAGTATTTTGAATAAATCCTTTTCGCTCACTTGAATGTACAAACTGATCTCCAGTTGCAATAGTTCCCTCAATAACTTTTAAATTATTCTCAACTGCAACTTTTTTTGCAATTGTTCTTAATTCTTCCGTAGTTTCAACAAAAACTTTTCCACCAGGAACATATCCATTTGGATGACCAAAGGCTGTGATATCTAAGTCATGTTGACATAATTTATCAGCAATTATTAAATCCCCAATTTCAAGTTCTGGATTAATTCCACCTGCAACTCCTGAAAATAAAAGAGTATCACATCCAAATTTTTCAATCATAGTTGCAGCTGTTAAGCTAGCGAATACTTTTCCAATTTTTGAATATGCAATTACAATTTCTAAACCATCGTAATTTACTTCATAATATTTATTGTTTGCAAATTCAACTGTATTTACATTTTCAAAATATGATAAAAGAGGTTCAATTTCCTCTTCCATCGCTCCCATAATTGCTAATTTAGTCATTTAATTCTCCTATTACACTTTCAAGTGATTTCATATCTGAAACATTTGTTGTTGCTACTTTTGTAATTTTTTTATTTAAACCTTTTAAAACAGCACCATTTCCAAATTCAATAAATAAATCTACATCATTTTCAAATGCAATAATAGATTGTTTGTATTTTACAGGACTAGTAAGTTGAGCAGATAATAATTTAATTGCTTCAGCTTTTGTTGTATATGCTTGTGCCGTTACATTTGAAATAACAGGAGCAAATTCATCTTTTATAAATTTTTCTAAATATGGATTTAAGTTTTCAACGGCACTTGTTAATAATTCACAGTGACTTGCTACTGACATATCTAAAACAATTGCTCTTTTAGCACCAGCTGTTTTAAATGTATCAACTAATGATTCTAAATCTGCTTTAATACCTGCAAGAACTAATTGTCCATCCATATTATAATTTGCTGGCCATACTTTTTTACCTAAAGATCTTTGCTCATCACAAATTTTTTCAACACTTGCATCATCAATTCCAACTAATGCCATCATTCCAGCTCCACCACCAGAACAAGCATCAGTCATAAATAAACCTCTTTTATGAACTAATTCAATGGCATCTAAATAATCAATTCCACCTGCTGATACTAAAGCAGAAAATTCACCTAAGGAATGTCCTAAAACAAATGTAGGTGTAATGTCACATTTCTCTTTAAAAATAGCATTTGCAATAGAGCTAACTAATAAAATAGCAGGTTGAGTAAATTCTGTTTTTCCAATATTTTCATTCTCTTCAAATAAAAGTTTTTCAAAGTCAATTCCTAATCTCTCACTAGCTTTTGAAATCATTACTTTTGCTATATCACTATTATCAAAAAAATCTTTTCCCATACCTATAGTTTGACTTCCTTGTCCAGGAAAAATAAAAGCAACTTTTTTCATTGTAAACACCTCTTTATAAATTAATTAATTTTAATAAAACCATTTTTTAAAGTTAAAATACATAACCCTAAAAAATAATTTTGCCCAAATGTAAGAATACACTCGGGCAAAAAATAATATCTTTTTAAAAAGAAAGTATTAGTGACAACCACAACCACCGTGAGAATGTCCATGATCATGACCTTTATCTTCAGTTCCACAAGAACCACCACCATGAGAGTGACCTCCGCCACCACAACAACCACCACCCATAGCAGCCATTCCACCAACAACACCTGTTTGAACTTCTTCTTCAGTTGCATCTCTTAAAGATAAAATTGCTACTGAGAACATTAAAGTTTTACCAGCCATTGGATGATTATAATCAATTGTTACATCAGTATCAGTAAAAGATTTAACTACAACTTGTACAGTTTCACCATGTTCACCATTTCCATATAAAGACATACCTTCAACTAATTCAATACCAGCAAATTGCTCTTTTGGTAAAACTTGAATAGCTTCTTCATTGTATTCACCATAAGCATCAACAGGTTGAACTAAAACATCTGCTTCTTCATTTGCAGACATTTCAACTAATTTTGACTCAAGACCTGGAATGATTTGACCTTTTCCTGAAATAAATTCTAAAGGAGCTTGACCAACATTTGTATCTAATTGCTCACCAGTTTTTGCATCTTTTAATGTATATTCAATACCTATTACTTTTGACATGTTTTTTCCTTATTTAATAATTATTATAATTTAGCTAAATTTTGTTTTGCTACTTTTGCTTCACTTGAATTAGGATAAAGATCAACTAAAGTACTATAAAAACTTTTTGCATTATCTTTATCTTTTGTTTTTTCAAATGAAATAGCACTATGCAATAATAATGTTGGCATATAAGCTGCTTTATCATTTAGAATAGCAGATTTTTTATAATGACTTATTGCAACATCATACTTTTTTCTCATATACCAATTTTGTGCCATATAGAAGTTAACTTCTGCTGGTTTATAATTTGCTTCAAGCAGTTTATCACATTTTTGAGCAGATGAATCGTAATTTTTAGCCTCAAAATCTTTTTTTAAATCATTTAATAAATTTGCTTTATCAGTAGATGTTAAATTTTTTACAGATATTTCATCTTTTTTATCATCTTCAATACCAGCTTTATTTGTATCTAATTTTGTTGATGCTTTAACTTGAGAAGTTTTTATTCCTGCAGCTTTTTTTAAAGCTTCAAACTCTTCTCTTGTTACAAATTGATCCATATTGTTTTTTAATTCATTAGAAGAAACATATTCAGAATTAATTTTATTAACTAATGTTGTTAATTTTGTTAGTGCGACTTTTAAACCATTAACTGTGTCAGATAATTCAGTATTATTACCTTGAGTTGATGAAGAATTGTTAGAACCTAAATCTGAAGATAGACCTATTTTCTGCGCTAAATCATCCACTTTTCTTGAAGTAGAATTTAATTTTGCAGAATCACCTTCATATGTAGATTCTAAGCCTTCTAACCTTGTTTTAATAGATTCAAGTAAAGAATTTACATCTCCCATTTTAGATGTTAGATTATTGATGCTTGCTTGATTTTTCAAGATATGTTTTTCAGAAGAAGTTAGTCCGTAAGAACTATTCCCACTTGAATCACTCGAACCATAGACCGAAACCTCTTCGGCTACGGCTACGGTTAAAGAACTTGCTATAAAAAAAGATAGAAGATACTTAGTCATTGAAATTATTTGCTTAATTCGTGTTCAACTCTTCTGTTTTTTGCCCAACATTCTTTAGTTTTTTCAGTACAAACTGGAGAACTTTCACCTAAAGAAACTAATGCAACATTTGCAGTTACACCATTAGCAACTAAAACATCTTTAACAGAGTTAGCTCTTTTTAAACCTAATGCGTAGTTATACTCATCTGATCCCCACTCATCTGTGTTACCAGAAACTGTTACAGTTGTATCAGCAGTTAATGCAGATAATTTAGAAGCATTAGAAACTGCTTTATCTTTGTTATCAGCAGTTAAGTTATATTTGTCAAATCCAAAATATACATGCTCAATTAAAACTTTTTGACCATTGATCATATAATAGTTACCATTTGCAGCTTTTTCTAAAGCAGAAAAGCTACCATCAGCCATATTTGAATCAGTAGTACTTGCAGCTTCAGCAACTGGAGCAGTATTGTCAACATTCATATCAGCATTTTTTTCACTACAACCAGTAGAGAATAACATTGCCGCAACTAATAAAGAATAAACACCTAATTTTTTCATAATTTTGTCCTTGAAATAAAAATTTGCTGAAATAATACAAGAGAGAACCTTAATTATTGTTTATAAAAATAAAATATATTCTTAGATAAATATAATTTTTCAAAAACACAAAATTTATATTTAAAATTGTTTGTTTTTTTTAATTATAATTAAATAAATAAGATATCTTTTATAATTAATATTATCAAAATAAATTGTCAATTTATCTAATAATATTAGTATAAACTTACCATAATTTGGGATATTTTTATTGTGTAAATAAAGACAAAAAAAATAATATTTTTATAAAACATGGCTATTTTTCAAGAAAAATAAAACAAATTATATAACAAATGATTTCTAATTGATTCTAAAGAGAATATTACTTATTGTGTACAATACCTTTACTATTTTAAAACTATTGTTTTAAGCTCATAATTGTAATAATGACTTTTAAAATATATTTTATAAATTCCTATTTTTTATACATGCATTCCTAACTTAAAAGTTTAAAAGAATAATATATTATTTACTATATTATTTGAAAACATAAACTATAAAAATTGTTAATATTTATTAATAGAAGATAATAAATTTAATGAAATAAACAATAAAATTAATTGAGATAAGTAAAATTTAAATAAGAAATTGAAGTTTTTGGAAGTAAAAATATAAAAATTTGAATAAATATTACTACAAGGCTTTATAAAAAATCTATAAAACACTTGTAATAATAGTGATTTTTCTTAGAATTACCAATCTATAGATTGAATTCTCTTACCATTTAATGGAAATAAAAATGATTTACTATACGCTAATCTAATAATTCCTATTGAACTTGATCCACCAAATGTTTTTATATATAGTAATGTTTCACCATCACCTGAAAATTTAGGGAACTGATTTATACCACTTGATGTTAATCTTTTCATATTATCTGACTTAGTTGATATTAAGTACAAGTTAAAGCTTTTATCTCCTAATTCATTTGTAGAATCTTTACTACTATATACAATATTATTTCCAAAAGCAGTTGCTGAAGAGTTATTATTACTGTGATATACTAATCTTTCAACTGAAGATGAATTAATTCCTTGTGCAAAGATGTTTGGATTTCCTAATCTATCAGATACAAATACAATTCTTGAATCATTTTCAATAAAATGTCCACCCACATCAATTCCACTATATTTAGTGATTTGAGTTTTACTTTTTGTCCTAGTATTATATAAGAATATATCTGGTTGTCCATTAGGTGATGCTGTAACTAATAACTTAGTTCCATCTGCGTTAACATCAGAACAAGCTAACATTCCATCTGATTGCATTATCGTCTCTTTACTTCTATTATAAATATTTAACTTAACTAAAGTTGGTTTATCATAATTATAAGTAGTATAGTAAATAGTTTTTTGTTCTGCATCAGCCCATTTTGGGAAAATATTTAATCCACCAGAAACAACTGTCTTCTTATAAGTTAAAGTATAATCTCCAATCATAATATCAGCTTTACCTGAACTTGTGTAAGTTGAAAATACTACAAATTTTTCCATCCATGAAATACTTGGTGCTTTGAAAAAATCATTTATTGAAATTGCAGCTTTATGAGCTAGAAAAACAAATCTATCTTCTTGAGTTGTTGTAAAATTTTTTTCTAAAATAAGTACTTTAGAATTCATATCAAAAAGTTTTGTCATTAAAGTATAAGAACCATTTGACTCTTTAGATGCTGATAGATTTAAATATAAATCAACACCTTGATTTGATAAACTAATAAGATCAGGCATACTTCCATAAGCTGTCTGACTATTTACATTAACTACTTCAAAATGACCACTTACAGATAAATCATCTGCTAAGCTTTTTTTTATTCTACCTAAAGTTTCAATTTCTCCTGTATCAGTAGAAACTGAAACTAAAATTTTCGGTAATGAAGTAGCTTTTTTAACTATTTCTAAATTTGCATCAACTTGTGCAAAAACTGAACTAAATACCAATGATATTAATAATAATATTTTATACATATATTTTATCCTTCTGATTTGAAATCAACATTAATTCTTACATCTTTATTTTTAGTAGGTATTGGATAAACAATATTTTTTTGTTCTTCCAAAAAATTCCTTAAAGATGTATCAAAAGTTTCATTTCCTGAATTTGTAACAAAACGGTAATCAAACCTACCATTTAAATCAATCATAACTAAAACAACAGCCTTTAAACCTGGCTCTCTTGTTGTTGGCATCCAAGCTGATAACATTTCGTCAATTTGTGAGAAATAATCATCACTCTCTTCACCTTTATTAGCATTTTTACTTTTCGAATTAGATGCTGTTTTTTCATCTTCCAATAATTTATCAATAGTTATATTAGAAGATTTCTTCTCTTTTTCGAATTTTGATTTAAATCTTTTAGGGTCAATTGATTTTTCAACATTATTAACCTCTTGTTTTGCTACATTTGTTGCTTTTTCTTTTACATTTGCAAATAAAGATTTTAAATCAGGTCTTTTTTCATTTGAAACTGATGTCTCTTTTTCTTTCACTTCTTCTTTTTCTATAATTTTTTCTGTTTTCTTTTCAACCATCTTTTTTTCAGCTTTTTCAACAATCATATCAAGCTCTATCGTTGTAGATGTAGGCTTAATATTAAAAGTTTTTGGAGTTGGACTAGCTATATAAAAAAACAACAAAAAACACATTAAAGCATAAAATGAAAATGCTATTATACCTGAAAGTATAAACGAAAAATTATTTTGCATTTATTATCCATCAGTTACTAGTGCAACTTTGAAAAAACCAGCTTCTTTAACTGATTTTAAAACAAAAATTATATCATCATACTTCAATTCTTTGTCAGCTCTTATATGTATTGGAGTATTTTGATCTTTTCCATTTGCAAATAGAAGAAAACTATCAGGAAAATTAGCTATATCTACTTTATTTTTATTAAGTGTAACTACTCTATCTTTAGTAATAATAATATCAATTTTTTGAAAATCTTGTACTTGTTGTGATTTACTCCCACTTGGAAGATTTATAGGTTCTTCAAACTCAATAACTGGTGCAGTAACCATTAATATGGCTAGTAAAACTAGCATAATATCAACTAAGGGTGTAATATTTAAATCAGGTTTATCATTAAAATCATACACGATATTAACCCTTAGCAATTAAAATTTGCGATTGCGCCTTAAGATATATATTTAACTCATAAATTTTTCTTGAAAGTATTTGATGAAATGTATAAGCAAATATAGCAACAAAAATACCCGCTGCTGTTGCAACTAATGCTTCACTTATTGCTGGTGCAATAATAGAAAAAGCAACTTTTGATTGATTTGCAAATTTTGCAAACGACTCTAATATTCCAATAACAGTACCAAAAAGACCAATAAATGGTGATGTTGATGAAATAATTGCTAACCAAGAAATTCCTGAACTAGCATCTTTAATTATATTTATTTCACATGCATATAATAACTCTTTTGAAGCAAGGTTATTAGTACATTTATTTAAAGCAGATAATGATGAGAATCTAGCTTCTCTTGATGTTAAACCCTCTAAAGAGCTAACTTCATTTCTAATTAGTGCAGTAACAGCAAAATATCTATAAAAGAAAATCCAAATTGTAATGATTAGATAAATTGACAAAAGTGCTAAAACTATATAAGTTATAGCACCACTATTTGCCAAATAATTTAGTATTGTAGTAATCATGCTTTTACGCGAATGAGTTGATTTTTGCTTCAACTGAAGCAACAGAAATATTTGAATCTTTCACTGAATTTACTAATACTTTTGCAGCTTCAATATTCTTAGCAATTTCAGAGTCATTTCCAGCAGTTAACGCAATAGCTCCATCAGCTAATACATCAACAGATTTTTCATCTACTTTAACATGTCCCCAGTTAATAGCAACTGCTTCAGTAGAATTTGCTTTTTCGATAACAATTACACCAACTGTTAATGAAGAAATTAATGATGAGTGTCCAGGTAGGACACCGAACTCACCCTCTTTTCCAGGGAGAGTTACAGTTTTTACATCATCATTAAATATTTCTCCATTAGGTGTAACTATTGATAATCTAATTGTATCCATGTTATGCCTTAACGGTTTTGTTATTTCATTTTCTCAGCTTTGGCAAGAACTTCATCAATTCCACCAACCATATAGAATGCCATTTCTGGAATATTATCATATTTACCAGCTAAAATTCCTTGGAATCCAGCAATAGTATCTTTTAACTCAACATATTTTCCTGGACTTCCAGTAAATACTTCTGCAACGAAGAATGGTTGAGATAAAAATCTTTCGATTTTTCTTGCTCTAGAAACAACAAGTTTATCAGCTTCTGATAATTCATCCATACCAAGAATTGCAATAATATCTTGTAAATCTTTATATTTTTGTAATACAGATTGAACACCTCTAGCTGTATTATAATGATCTAATCCGATAATATCTGCATTTAATATTCTTGATGTTGAATCAAGAGGATCAACTGCAGGATAAATACCTTTTTCAGCAATTTTTCTATTAAGAACTGTAGTTGCATCTAAGTGAGCAAAAACAGAAGCTGGAGCTGGATCCGTTAAGTCATCCGCTGGAACATAAACTGCTTGAACAGAAGTAATAGAACCTTTAGAAGTAGAAGTAATTCTCTCTTGTAGTTTTCCCATTTCTGATGCAAGTGTAGGTTGGTATCCAACAGCTGAAGGAATTCTTCCTAATAATGCTGACATTTCAGAACCTGATTGTGCAAATCTAAAGATATTATCAACGAACATTAATACATCAAGACCTTTTTCATCTCTAAAGTATTCTGCCATTGTAAGACCAGTTAATGCAATTCTATTTCTAGCACCTGGTGGTTCACTCATTTGACCATAGCACAATGCAACTTTATCAAGAACATTTGAGTCTTTCATTTCGTGGTAAAGGTCATTACCTTCTCTTGTTCTTTCACCAACACCTGCGAATACTGAGTATCCAGAGTGTTTAAATGCAACATTATGGATTAATTCCATGATAATAACTGTTTTACCAACACCAGCACCACCGAATAGTCCAACTTTTCCACCTTTTGAATATGGTGCTAAAAGGTCAACAACTTTGATACCTGTTTCAAACATTTCAGTTTTTGTTGATTGCTCTTCAAATGAAGGAGCAGATCTATGAATAGACCATCTTTCAACATCAGCAGGAATTGCTTCACCTTCATCTACTGGATCACCAATAACATTAAAGATTCTTCCTAATACTGCTTCACCAACTGGAACTTTAATTGGTCCACCAGTAGCAACACACTCTTGACCTCTAGTTAAACCTTCTGTCATATCCATAGCGATAGTTCTAACTCTACCATCACCAATATGCGCAGCAACTTCTAATACTAATCTGTCTTTATTAGCATCTGCTAATACTACATCAATAGCTTCATTAATTTCTGGTAAGTATCCGTCGAACTCTACGTCAACAACCGGACCCATTACCTGAATAATTTTACCTTTCATACGGGCAGCTCCTTTAAATTATTTTAATGCTTCAACACCACTGATAATTTCTATCAGCTCTGTTGTAATTGCAGCTTGTCTAGCTTTGTTATATTCAACTGTTAAACTGTTAACTTTTTCTTTTGCATTTTTAGTAGCAGCTTCCATTGCTTGCATTCTAGCACTGTGCTCTGCAGCTAAAGAGTCAATTAAAGCATAATACATATTGAAATCAATATATTTATCAGTTAACTCATTTAATACTTCTTCATCATCATCTGGCTCAATTTCTAACATAGATTCTGAATTTTTAACTTCTACAGCATCTAAACTAACTGGTAATAAATCTCTAACTCTAATTTCTTGAGTTAACATATTTAAAAAACCATTATAAACAACAATTACTTTGTCAGTAATTTCATTTTTGAAATCTTCAACAACTGCATGAATAAAATCTGCAGCTCTATCATACTCAGGAGCAGAAGATAAATCAGAAACTTTTTGTTCTAAAGCAACACCTTGGAAAGAAAAGAAATCAACACCTTTTCTTCCAGCAGCTCTTAATCTAACTTTTGTACCTTTTGCTTCATATTCAGCAATTAATTTACTAACTGTTTTAATTGTTGCCATATTAAAACCACCGCAAAGTCCTTTATCAGCAGTTACAAAAACAATATCAATTGTTTTTGGTGCATCATTTTGTATAAATGCTCTACCAATATTTCCTTCGTCTTGAACTTTGCTAACTCTAGCAGCAATATCAGAAAGAACTTCATTTATCTTTTTTGCATAACTTCTAGCTTGCTCAGACAATTGTCTAGTTCTAGTAAGTTTTGCAGAAGATACAAGCTTCATAGCTTTTGTAGTTTTCTGAGTATTTTTAACACTACCTATTTTTAATTTAATCTCTTTTAAGTTAGCCATTGACTAATCCTTAGTTTGCACTAAATACAGTTTTAAACTCTTCTAATGCAGCTTTTAATTCTGCTTCTGTATTATCATCAATTTTTTTAGAAGATTTGATTGAATCTAAAATATTTGAATATTTTTGTTCGAAGAATGTATGTAATTCAGCTTCAAATCTTACAACATCACTAACTGCAACATCATTTAAGTAACCTTTAGTACCAGCATAAATAATAACAACTTGTTTTTCAATAACTAGTGGTTTGTTTACACCTTGTTTTAATACTTCAACCATTCTTTGACCAAGCTCTAATTCTCTTCTAGTAGCTTCATCTAAGTCAGATGCAAATTGAGCAAATGCTTCAAGTTCTCTATATTGAGCAAGAGATAATTTTAAAGTACCAGCAACTTGCTTAGTAGCTTTAATTTGTGCAGCTCCACCAACTCTTGATACTGATAAACCAACATTAATTGCAGGTCTAATACCTGAGTTAAACAGGTTAGTTTCTAAGAAAATTTGTCCATCTGTAATAGAAATTACATTTGTAGGAATATATGCAGCAACATCCCCAGCTTGAGTTTCAATGATTGGTAATGCAGTCATAGAACCAGCACCTCTTTCATCACTCATTTTTGCAGCTCTTTCTAATAATCTTGAGTGTAGATAAAATACATCTCCTGGATATGCTTCTCTTCCTGGAGGTCTTCTTAAAATTAATGACATTTCTCTATATGCAACAGCATGTTTAGATAAATCATCATAAATAATTAATGCATGTTTTCCATTATCTCTAAAGAATTCACCAATAGTAACACCTGTATAAGGAGCTAAGAATTGTAATGCAGCAGAATCAGCAGCAGAAGCATTAACAACAATTGTATACTCCATTGCACCAGCTTCTTCTAATGTTCTAACAACAGAAGCAACAGAAGATGATTTTTGACCAATAGCCACATAAATACAAACTACATTCTCACCTTTTTGGTTAAGAATTGTGTCGATTGCAACAGTAGTTTTACCAGTTTGTCTATCACCAATAATAAGCTCTCTTTGACCTCTACCAATTGGAACTAATGCATCAATAGCTTTAATACCAGTTGTTAATGGTTCATGAACTGATTTTCTAGCCATAATTCCAGGAGCTTTTTCTTCAACTAATCTAGTTTCTGAAGCTGCAATTGAACCTTTACCATCAATTGGTTCACCAAGTGCATTAACAACTCTTCCAACCATTGCATCACCAACAGGAGTTGATAAAAGTTTTCCTAATCTTTTACAAGAAGTACCTTCTCTTAGACCATCACCTTTTCCAAGAATAACAATACCAACTGAAGATTCTTCTAAATTTGAAGCAAGACCTCTCTCACCATTTTCAAATTCAACAAGTTCCCCTGCCATAACATTTTTTAGACCGTAAACTTGTGCAATACCATCTGCATAAGAGATAATTTTACCTGTTTCATTTACATCTACATTTAATTCAAAGTTATCAATTCTTTCTTTAATTATAGAACTGATTTCATCAGCTTGAATTTTTGCGCCCATTCAATTTCTCCTTTGTAAGTTCTAAACTGCTTTTAAAATATGATCTATTAACTGTGTTTTTAATCTCTCTTTAGAAAAAGAAATTTCAACGCCAAGTCCATCAATATCTACTTTAATACCATCATAATCACAAACATTTTGCGATAATGATAATTTAACATCAAATTTTTTACTAAATTGCTTTTCAATTGAAGATACATAATCACTTGATAATTCTTGATTTGTATAAACAACTCCAATATAACTATTATTCATTTTAGCAATTTGAGTATTAAGCTCTTTTGCGATAAACGGTAATAATGATAATCTTCTTTTTTCACCAAGTAATTTAATGAAATTTTTTAAAACTTCATCATTTGCTCCATCTGCTAAAGAGATTATAAAATCTACTTTTGCATTATCAGCAATTTGGGGAGAAGATACTATTGAATTGAATTTTTCATCAGCAAATGCTGAAGAAATAACATTTAGCTTACTGCTAATAGTATTAATAATATCACTATTTCTACCATCAACCAATGCTTTAACATATCTTTTTGCTACTAAATCATTCATTATGCTACCTTTTTAAGAACAATATTTGCTAACTCGTCTTGAGTTAATTTAATATTTTCAGAACTTAATAGCTCTTCTAGAACTTCAGTAACAACTTCTTTTTTAGCTTTTGAAGTTTCTACTTTCATCATTTCATCTAAATTTTTATTTAGATTAGAGATGTCTGCATCAACAGCAGTTGCAACTTTTTGTTTAACTGAATCTATATCAGCCTTTGCACCATCGACAATATCAGCAGCAAGTTTTTTTGCTTCTTCTAATTTCTTTTGTGCATCTTTAACTTTATCTCGAGAAGCTTTTAAAGTATCTTGTACTTTATCAAGTTCTGCTTGAATAGATAAAGATCTCTCAGCAAAAAATGCTTTAATCTTATCAGCAAGTAAATACCATAAAATTCCAGCAAATATTATAAAGTTAACGGTTCTTTGAACTATGTCAGTTTCTACCGCGCCTTCGTTTGCAAGTAATGCAACTGGAACTAAAGCCAACCCAAGTAATAACATTCTTTTCATATTTCCTATCCCTTCTTAAATAGAGCTAAGCTTAGCTTTTAGGCTCTCATTAAATTGAGGCATAGAAGATACTAAAGAATCTCTTAGAGCTTTAGTCTCGTCTTGTAAGTTTTTAGTAAATTCCGCAGATTTTACTTCTAAATTAGATTTAGCACTTGCAAGTTTTGCATCAGCACTATCCTTTGCTTCCTTATAAGCTTGTTCTCTAATTGCAGCTGCCTCTTTTTTCGCTTTAGCAATAATATCATTTGCTTCGGCCAATAAACCATCTACATCTGCACCGTTTGATTTTGCGTCTTCTAAATCTCTTTTTATAGAAGCCTCTCTATCATCCATGTGTTTAAGTAATGGTTTGAAAAGACAACTGTTTAGTCTAGCAACAACTAAAAGAAAGATGATACCAGAGCTAAGCAATAATACAGGACTTATGTCTAACATTCATTCCTCCATATTTTTTACAGTTTAGTTTAACTAAAACTCAATTATTTTAGCAAAACTAACTATAAAATTATATTAAAAGAAAAAATTAGCTTATAAATTTTTGGATAATGTTACGATTGGATATTAAAGTAGCTAATAATTTTATCAATTTCTTCTTGTGAGTTAAATTCAATTTTAAAATAGTTTTTTTCAACTTTCATTTTTAAATTATTCTCTTTGAATTTTTCAATAATATTATTAAAAGAATTGAAATTATAAGTATTTGAAGGTTTATCTTTTTTTGGTTTTTCAGTATTTTTTTCTTTTAGTTCTTTAACCAGTTTTTCTGTTTCTCTAACTGAAAGTTTTTGACCAACAATTGAATCGCAAACCATTTTTTGTTCATCAGAACTAAGTCCAAGCATAACTTTTGCATGACCTGCACTAATTTTGTCCGTAGCTAAAAATTGTTGTACATATGAGTTTAATTGTAACAATCTTAATGTGTTTGTTATAGAAGTTCTACTTTTAAACACTTTTTTTGATAATTCTTCATGAGTAATATTATGTTCATTTAGTAACTGTGCGTAACAGTATGCTAATTCTATAATATTTAAGTCATCCCTTTGGATATTTTCTATTAATGCTAATTCTCTTAGTTTAAATTCATCTGCATCAATAATTATTGCTTTAATTTTGTTAATATTTGCTAATTTATGAGCCCTTAATCTTCTCTCACCTGCAACTAAAGTGTAACTATTATTACCATTCTCAATTACGATTATTGGTTGTAATAATCCATGTTCTTTAATAGATTCACTTAAATCACTTAATTTTTCTTCATCAAATATTTTTCTTGGTTGATTAGGATTGGCTTTAATTGTTGAAACATCAATTTTACAAACGCCTGATTTGTTGCTACTAGCTGAATTCTCATATGCTGATTCAACTTCTCCTAATAATTCTCCTAATCCTCTACCTAATGCCATATCATTTTCCTACTAATAAAAATTAACCTGCTATTGCTCTTGCTAAATGCGTATATGCTTTTGTACCACTTGAATTTGTATCGTATAACATTATTGGTTTACCAAAACTTGGACTTTCCGCTAATTTTACATTTCTAGGAATTACTACATATGAATTATCATCTATTTTAAATAATTTATTCTCAAAATGTTGTGCTAAATCTGCAAACACTTGTTTTGATAAATTATTTTGAGAGCTATACATTGTTGGTAAAAAACCTCTTATTTGTAAAGATTGGTTTATAGTTTGTTTTACTAATTTTATAGTGTTTAATAATTGTGCTAATCCTTCTAATGCAAAAAATTCACATTGAATTGGAATAAGTACAGATGTAGATGCACTTAATGTATTTATTGTAATTGGTCCAAGAGCAGGAGGTGAATCAATAATAATATAATCAAAATCTTTCTTAATAGGATCAATTTTTCTTTTTAATACTAATTCTCTTTCTTTTGTATTTTTATAAAACTCTTTTTCGATTCCAACAAGACCTATATTTGATGGTGCAACTTTTAAATTTTCTATTTCTGAATCTAAAATAATCTCACTTAACTCTTTTGTACCTAACATTACATGATAGATATTGTATTCATATGTATCTCTATGAAAACCTAAAGAAGTTGTAGCATTTGCTTGTGGATCTGCATCAATTAATAATACTCTTTTACCTTCAAGTGCAAGGGCTGCACTTAAGTTTACAGCAGTCGTAGTTTTACCTACACCACCTTTTTGATTAGCTATTGAAATAATCTCTGTCATCTTAAACTAAATACCTTTTTATTGTTTACTTGTATTGAACCATCATCATTTAAAATCACATTTTCGAGAGAAACCTTTTGATTATCGATGGTTGTTTGGAACTTTTTGCTATGCTGAAATTCTATCTTAAAATCACTAAATATCTGCTTCCAAAAAAGCTTTTTTTCTAATTTAAAAAAATAAATTTTTAACATATCATCTATATCGACATTTATATCGAGTTTTCCAAAATCATCATTTACACTTTTCAAATTTATACCAATACCACAATAAATTAAATCTTTGGAAACAGTTGTAATTGTTCCTCCAATTTTTTTATTACCAATATAAAAATCATTTGGCCACTTCAGCCAAACTGCTGAACCCATCTCTTTTAGTACATCTTTTAATATATATGAAAAATATATTGAACTACTTTGAAGTGGTAAATCATTAGGTAAAAAAGAATTATTTATAACAAAAGAAAAAAATATATTACCTTTTATTCCAAGCCATGAATTTCCTCTACTTCCAACTCCATTTGTTTGATAATCAGTAAAAACACATAAAGGTTCAGTATATCCTTTTTCTAAAATATAATCTTTTATATATCTATGAGTGGAATCGATTTCATTTAATTTTATTATTTGCATTTTTTATTATACATAATAAAAATAGAAGATATTATTAAATATAATCCAAGCAAAAAGGTTATTATGTTAGATCCAGTTTTACCAATTGCAATATATTTACTATTAGGTTATCTATTTAAAATATTTTATCAAGACAATTCTAAACAATTAATTGAATTTATAATTTATTTTTCACTTCCTTCTATTGTTTTTTCTAAAATTTATCCTTTAGTTCTAGATGAAAAAATACTTGGGTTGATTTTAATGTTTATGTCATTTATTCTATTTAATTTATTACTTGCATACCTTATTGGGAAAATGATGAAACTAAGTAAAATATTGTTAGCAACATTTATGATTATGGCAACATTTGGAAACACATCATTTATTGGTTTTTCATACATAAATGCATTTTATGGGGAAGACTATATTGTCTATGGATTAATATATGACTTATTTGGTTCATTTTTACTACTTGTTTCTGTTGGAATGTTTATTATAACTTGGGGAAGTGGCAAAAAGAATAATTTAACATCAATTTTTAAAAATATTTTTTTATTTCCACCTTCACTTATGTTCTTTATAACCGTTGCTGCAAAGAATTTTGAAATTCCAAATTTCTTAATTTTGACAACTCAAACATTAGGTTCAACATTAGTGCCAATTGCAATGATTGCAATTGGAATGAAACTAGAAGTGAAGCATATTTTTGTTAAGTTTCATATCGTATCAATGGCCATGATTTTAAAAATGGTTATTGTTCCAGTTATTGTATTAATAGGATTTCAACAATTCTTTGGGATCCATGAAACTTGGGTAAAAGTTACAATTATTGAAGTTGCAATGCCACCAATGACAATGGCTACAGTCTTAGCAATAAAAGGTGGATTAGATGAGAAAGTAGCAATTAACTCATTAGTTTTAGGTGTTTTATTAAGCCTTGTAACTATAACTTTATATACTTCTTACTTAGCGTAATTTTACGCTAAAGTAATTATATATCCACTTCCTTCATAGTTAATATCCTCATGTTTAAAATTGATATTTTCAAAGTTGATATTTCCTTTATTATATTTTTCTATAATTAACTTACTCATATACAAATTTTTATTATCATTTAATTGTTTGTCATGAGTATTAATATTTTTTCTTCTATCATTATTTTTTATTTTTAAATATATTATTTCACCTATAGTAAATAAATCAATAAAAATATATCTCTTTTCTTCAATTGAAATATTTTCTATTAAGCCATCTATCAAATTGTTTATTATATTTAAGATTGCTTGACTAAACTCATTCTTAAGACCATAAATATTTATTGAATCATCTAACTTTATTACTAGTTCTATATTGTTTCTCTTTAAAGTAATATCTGCTAATTCTAAACATTTATATATAGTATCTGTAATATTAAAATTATCTACTATACTTTCAACTTTATAAAAATCTTTAAAATCATCAATATTCATAGATAAATTTTGTGTAATATCAACAATTTTAGCTAATTCTAATATTGAGTCTTTTTTATTTAAGTTATCACACTCTATGTTAATTTTCAATCCACTTGCAAGTGTAGAAATTATGTTTAATGGCTCTTTCCATTGCTGTGCAATATCACCCATTAATTCAGCCATTGATGATATTTTTGATTGATTGAATATTGTAGTAGATTTTTCGTGATTATTTAATATTTCATCTTCAACTTTTTTTTCTAACTCTTTATTTGCTTTTTCTAATTGTTCATTTAGAAGCTGAAGTTTAATAATATCTGTTTGAGCTTTTGAAATTGATAGAGAAATAAATGAACTAAACATTAATAAAAATTCTTTATCTTTTTTATCAAAAGGTATAAATTCATTATCAATCTTTTTATTAAGTAATTGAACAACACCTAATATTTCATTCTTTATTGGATGAATTAAAGGTATTGTAATAATTGAGCGAGTTTTATAATTAAATTTTTCATCAAACTCTTTAGTTCCTGAAAATTCATATTCTGTTGAATTATAAATATCATTAATTATAATTATTTTTTTTGTTAAATAAGAATCAACTGCAATATATTTATTCTCAATAAATAAAGGTAATTTATAATCTTTAACTAAATAAAAATATTTATAAATATCTTCATATGACAAACCATCATTTTGGAAAATATGAAATTTCAGATATTCATCTTCCTTAATATAAATAGTACCAGCCTCTGCATTTAATAATTCTCTAGTATATTTTAATATTTCATGTAAAAGAACATCTAAATCACTAATTTTAAGTAAATTAATATCATATATTTGTCTTATTTCTAAATCTTTCATAATAAATACTTTTAATTTAAATTTTTAATTATTATATCATTAAAATAGTATTTTGTTTAATTCTAATCTTTGACCTCTTATATAATCTGTTGCATTTATTGCTTTTTTTGAAGGAGCTTGAATAGTTTTAATTTTTAAACTTCCTACTTCGCATCCAATTAATACATAATCATTGGTAACTTCTAAAATTTCACCTTGCTTATTAATAGATGTTTCTTCATTTAATTCAATATCTTTCAATTTTAATTCTGACTTTAAAAAAACACCTGGCCAATAAGAGTAAGCTTTATATTTCTGATATAGTTTCTTTGCATTAAAAAAATCGACTAATCCATCTTCTTTTTTTATTTTTTTACAAAAACTAACTTCTGATTCATTTTGTTTTATTGGTTTTATATTCTCAAAATTATCTAAAGTTATAATAGTAAGTTCTGCAGCAATTAAAGATAATTTTTCAAAAGCCTCTGAAACTTCCATAGTTGGTGTAATTTTAAGATATTGTAATCCTAAGATATCTCCACTATCTAAGCCCTCTTCCATAAGCATTGAAGTAACACCTGTATAAATATCATCATTCAAAAGAGATTCTTGAATTGGACTTGCCCCTCTATATTTAGGTAATAATGAGGCATGAAGATTTATACAAGGTGCAATATCTAAAATATCTTTTGGCAAAATTTGACCGTAAGCTGCAACAATAATAAAATCAGGATTTAATTCTTTTATTTGTTTTGTTATTTCATCATTTCCTCTTAATTTAAAAGGTTGAAAAATTGGAATAGGTAAATTTTCATCAAGACAAAATTGTTTAATATGAGGAGGTGTTAATAGTTGTTTTCTACCAACTGGTTTATCAGGTTGAGTAAATAATCCTACTACTTCATACTCACTATTTATTAAGCTTTTAAAAATAGTTGTTGCATAATCAGGTGTTCCCATAAATAGAATTTTTTTACTCAAATCTTTTCCTTTTATTTTTTTGTTCGAAAAACTGTTCCACTTTTATGATTTCCATCAACTAGAAAATCATAAGCATTTGTTAAATCAAACCCAGAAGATAAATACATTGGAATATTATTTTTCATTAAAAAGTCAGCAGCTTTCAATTTTGTAACAATTCCACCTGTTGCAAATTCTGAATTAGCAGTATGTTTCATTTCAAGTTCATCTGGATTTATTTCAAAAACTTCTTTTAATAAAACAGCATCATCAAATTCTCTTGGATTTTTATTATAATAACCATCGATATCAGATAATATTGCTAACATATCTGCATTAAAATGATATGCTACATGGGCTGCAAGTTGGTCATTATCCCCAAATAACAGTTCATAATTTGCAATTACATCATTTTCATTTATAATTGGTAAAATATTATTTTCTAAAAGTATTTCCATAACATTTTGTGCATTTTTTGTTCTTTTTCTTGAATCAAAATCATCTGCAATAAAAAGCATTTGTGCACAAGTAATATTATGTTCTTTAAATCTCTTTTTGTAATTTTTAAGTAATAAAGGTTGACCAATAGCAGCAAGAGCTTGCTTATTTGCAATTATTCTTTTATCAAGTTTTAAAGAAGTAAATCCTGCACCAACAGCACCAGAAGAAACTAATATTACTTCAAGATTTTTCTCATTCTTTAATTTTGCAATTAAATTAACTAAATTATTCATTCTCTCAAGGGCTAGTTGGCCATCTTGAGTTAATACGGCAGTTCCAACTTTTATAACTAATCTTTTTTTTACAGGTAAAATTCCACTATGTTCAATCATTTATCTTGTTCCAATAAATTATATAATGCAAATCCTAAAGGTTTAAGATTTAGTTTTGTTAAAGATGAAATTGGTAAAACAAAATATGGCTTGCTATTATCAAATCTTGAATAAATTAAATCTTGAACAAAATATGGATTTTCTCCTTCAAATTTAAACTCATTAGATTTTGTTGGTTCTAAGCCAATATCTTTAATAAATTTTTCGATATCTTCATCTAAGTTTTCACCCATATATCCATCTATTTTGCTAATTACTATCGCAAAGTTTCTTTTTGATAACTCACCTGAGAATTTAGCAACTTCTTCTTTTAACACTCTGTATTGATCAATCATTGTTCTATAATTTGCAACATCAATTACAAATAAAAGAGTTTTAGTTCTTTCAATATGTTTTAAAAACTCTAAACCTAAACCTCTTCCTTCACTTGCACCGTCGATAATTCCTGGAATATCTGCCATTACAAATGAGTTGTAATTTCCAACTTCAACAACACCTAATTTTGGCGTTAAAGTTGTAAATTCATAATTTGCAATCTCAGGAGTTGCATTTGAAGTAACTGAAATTAAAGTTGATTTTCCAACATTTGGATAACCAACAAGTCCAACATCAGCAATTAGTTTTAATTCTAATCTAATACTTCTTACTTGTCCAGGAAGTCCTGGTTGAAAATAAGTTGGTCTTTGATTTCTTGAGTTCTTAAAGTGAGTATTACCTAATCCACCTTTTCCACCTTCAAGAAATAAAACTTTTTCTCCAAGTTCAAGCAAATCAAAAATAACTTCATTTGTTTCATCATCAATAACTTGAGTTCCTGGAGGAACAACTAAAACAAGTGATTCTCCTGACTTTCCAGTCATTCTTCCACCTAAACCTTGATTACCATTATCTGCTTTAAAGTATTTTCTACCTTTGTAGTTTGATAATGTATCAGTATTATTGTCTACTAAAAAATAAACATCTCCACCTTTTCCACCATCTCCACCATCTGGTCCACCTTTAACAACAAATTTTTCTCGTCTAAATGCTGCACATCCCTGTCCACCTTTTCCAGATGTAACTGAAAATCTAGCGCTATCTATAAACATATAACTTTCCTTTTAATAAATAATTAAAAACTAAAAGCAAAATTCTAACTTCTACTGTTAACTTTTAATTAGTTATGTTGATTTTTAAATAAAAAAAGGGTGTAGGCAAAAGCCATACACCCTTTAAAGAAACTACTATTGTCCAGAATTACGAAGCGTAAACTGAAACTTTTTTTCTTTTTTTGTCTTTAATCTCAAATTTAACAACACCGTCAATTAAAGAATAAATTGTATGATCTTTACCGATCCCAACATTTTGACCTAAATGTACTTTTGTACCTCTTTGTCTAATAATGATGTTTCCAGCTCTTACAACTTCACCACCAAATTTCTTAACACCAAGTCTTCTACCAGCTGAATCTCTATTATTCTGCGTACTTCCCTGACCTTTTTTGTGAGCCATTGTTTTTCTCCTTAACTTATATTATGCTATTTGCTTATGCAGCAATTTTAGTAATTCTAATTTTAGTGAAGCTTTTTCTGAAACCTCTTTTAAGTTTAGAATCTTTTCTTCTTCTTTTTTTGTAAATTATTACTTTTTTAGCTCTATTTACACCAGTACCATCTAATACTACAACAGCCTCAACTTTTGCGTTTGCAACAGCTTCACCAGTTTTTAATTCACCGTTGTTTACAGCTAAAACATCAGTAATTTCTAAAGTTTCTTTAGCAGCTTGACCAGTATAATCAACATCTAAGATATCACCCTCAGAAACTTTATACTGTTTTCCACCACACTTGATAATTGCGTACATCTTTCTTCCTCTAATTCAATTCTATGCTAAGTTCATATTTTGTCATACTAACTCTATTTTTCGAACCGGAATAGTATCTTATTTTAGTTTAAACTTTCTTTAAGCCAAAGACTTTTTAATGATAATCATTTGCTAAAGCAATTGCATCTATCATAATCATTGAATTTTTTGGCAATGATTTAACGCATATTGTACTACGAGCTGGCTTATGTTCACCAAAAGCTTCAGCAAAAAGTACATTAACTACACCAAAATCATCAATATTTTCCAAATATACAGATACTTTTACTACTTTATCCATTGCACTTTCAGCATCTTCTAAAAGTGTTCTTAAATTTGTAAGTACTTGTCTTGTTTGAACTTTTATGTCTCTTTCTACCATCGTTCCATCTAATGTTATAGGAACTTGTGCTGATGTGTATACCATTCCATGTACTTTCACAGCAGGAGAGTAAGAGCCAATTGCTAAAGGTAAATAATCACTTGCAATAAATTTCATCTATTATCCTTAGAGTTTTAGTAATTTTTATGAATTCTACAAAAAATAAACTGCTATTTAAATAAATTTTAAAAATTAGTTATAAATTATAACTTACAAGTTTACCTAATTTTAATTGATATATATTATCTTTGATTTTTCTAATTAAATTTGCCTTTTGTTTAAAATCTAAAGTTTTATCATAAGAGATGGCAGTTAATTTATTTGTATAAAATTTATAAACTAAAGTTAATAACTCTTGATTTAATCTTTCATCATCATAATTTTCAAGTTTTTCATTTAAAACTATTGAATTTAATGAGATATTCTCAATATCACTTAATAATAATTCGAACTCATTTTTATGAGCTTCAAACATAGATGAATCAACTATATCTAAAACAGAATCTAATCTTTTAGGTTTTTCTAAAATTGATTTTATAATACAAAGTTCTGCAATATCTATTTTTGTTAAATTTGGTTCAAAATTTCTTTGTTTAGTTGAACTAATTTTAATTAAATTTTCTCTAATATTTAATTTCTGTGCTAAATACCTTTTGTACTCATCTTGATTAAGTAAACTTAATGATTTTAAATATTCATTAGCTTCATCTAAAGCTTTTTGTTTTTGATTTGGATCATTGATTTCATATTTTGAAACTATATAATCAATGGCATAAGGAATATATGGAATTGGATTTGAGAAAATCTCATTTAATTCATTTATTCTTCCATCATTTACCATATCAGCTGGATCTAATCCACCTGCAAAAATAATAACTCCACCATCAAATTCACTTTGACTTAGCATAACTGAAGCCTTAAAAGCAGCAGCAAGTCCAGCTTTATCTCCATCATAAGCTAATATAACTTTTGGTTCACCTCGCCGTAACAGTGGTAAGTGTTCTTGTGTTAATGCTGTTCCAAGTGTTGCAACTGCTGTATTAAAACCTGCTTGATGAAGCATTATTACATCTAAGTAACCTTCACAAACAATAATTTGATTTTTTTTATATATTTGTTCTTTTGCTAAATGGTAACCATATAAAAGTCTTGATTTATTAAATAGTTTTGTTTGCGGGGAATTTACATATTTTGCATTGTGCCCAGTTATAGTTCTACCACCAAAACCTACGAGTTTTCCAGTTATTGAATAAATTGGGAAAGTGATTCTTTCTATGAATCTAGAATATAATCCATTTGTTCCATTATCAATTACACCTAAATCAATGGCATCTGTTAAATTATAATGATTTGATTTTAAGAAATTAATTGTATCAATAGATACAGGTGCATAACCTATTTCAAATTTTTCTATTGAGAATTCTGAAATTCCTCTTTTTGAAATATACTCTTTTACATTTTCATTATTTACAAAAAGTTTTTGATAGTATTTATTAATCTCATCCAAAATTCTTGTATCTTGTTTTTTTTCATCTGTATTTTCATAATCTAAATTGAAATTATACATTGAAGCTAATTTCTCAATTGTTTCAGGATATGATAATTTTTCATACTCCATAACAAATTTTATAGAATCCCCACCTACTCCACAACCAAAACAGTGATAAATTTGTTTTGCAGGACTTACAACAAATGAAGGTGTTGTTTCTCCATGAAAAGGACAGCAAGCTTTAAAATTTGCCCCTGTTTTTTTTAATTCTAAAAATTGTGAAATAACATCTACAACATCAAGATTGTTTTTAAGATTTTCAATTGATTCTTTTTTTATCATTTAAGGATTATACTCTTTTATTATTTTATTTGTACTTTTATGTTAATATTCACACCCAAGCATAGAAAGTAATTAAGGTTTTATTTGGATAATATAATATTAGAATATCGAGACCCATTATTTGGAATAATATTCCTTGTAGCACTAATTTTTATCATATCTTTTGTAACTTATTCATTTAGTATTTATAAAGAAAAAGTTGCTAGAGAAGATTATAGAAAACTATCTGTAAGATTTGAATTGGGAAAACTAAAAGAAGATGACTATGTTCATTTATACAAAACTTACAATCTACCATTTGATTCAATACTATTATTAGCTTCAACCTTTTTACATAAAGGTGATTATAACAAAGCTATTTCTGTATATCTTACCCTACTTGAACATGTAAATGATCGAGTAAAAAAAGAAGAACTACTAGAACTTTTAGGAACAACATATTTTAAAGGTGGCTTTTTACAAAGATCTAAAGAGATATTTTTAAGAATTTTAAAATTTTCTCCAAGAAATAAAAATGCACTAACTTATCTTTTATTAGTTTATGAAAGATTAAAAGATTACAATAAAGCAAAAGAGATAACTCTATGTTTAGAAGAGTTAAACAAAGATGTAACAATTGACAAAGTTTATTTAGATTCATTAATTATTTTAAATGATTCTATCTTATCTTATGAAAAAAGAACAGAACTTTTATATAAAATTTTTAAAGATAATAAAATCATTGAAAGAATATTTGCTTCATTTTTGATTCAATTTAATAAAACTTTTTTTTGGGAACATATAAATGAATTTGATTGTTCCAAATATTTAGATGTTGTTTGGTACCTAAATGCTAATGATATAAATTTTGAAAAAGTTATTGAAAATAAATTTTTAGTCGAGTTATATAATGCTAAAGGATATTTAAATACATTAGAACATAGTGAAGATTTTGACTTTGATATTTTAATATTACTAAACAAACATGAACATAAAATAAAAGCTTCATTAGATTTTGAATTTATATGTTCATCATGCAAACATTCTCACCCAATTTTTGATACAAGATGTCCACATTGTCATAATATTTTAACTTTAGATGTAAAACACAGATTAACAAAATCTTTTTATACTAGCAATCAATCTTTACAATAGCCTACACAACACTTTCATAATAAAAGATGTGATATACTTGCAAATCTTAAAAATAAAAAAGGAAAAAAATGAGTGATTATTCAAAATTAGAAAAGTGTTTGGATTATCAGTTTAAAAACAAAGACCTGATAATCGAAGCACTTACACATAAAAGTTATAAGAAACCTTATAACAATGAAAGATTAGAATTCTTAGGTGATGCAGTTTTAAATTTAATTGTTGGGGAATATTTATATTTAAAGTTCCCAAAATCAAATGAAGGTGATTTATCAAAAATAAGAGCATCATTAGTAAATGAAACAGGTTTTACACGACTTGCTAATGAGATAAAACTTGGTGATTTTATCTATATTTCGACAGCAGAAGAAAGAAATAAGGGAAGAACTAAAGCTTCTATATTATCGGATGCATTTGAAGCAATTATGGGAGCTATTTATTTAGAGTCAGGTTTAAATACTCTAAAACCTATAATTTTAGATTTATTAGAAAGATCTTATGACAAAATTAATCTAGATGTTTTATTTAGTGATTATAAAACTGCTTTACAAGAGATAACTCAAGCTAAATTTGCTTCAATTCCTGAGTATAAAATTGAAGGTTCATATGGGCCTGACCATAAAAAAGAGTTTGAAGTATCAATTTGGATTGATGGAACTAATTATGGTAGTGCAAATGGGAAAAGTAAAAAATTAGCACAACAAGCTGTAGCCAAAATTGCGATAAACAAACTAAAAGAGGAAGAGAACTAAATGAATACTTTTGGACATAGATTTAGGTTCACAACTTTTGGAGAATCACATGGGAAAGCTCTTGGATGTATAGTTGATGGAGTTCCTGCTGGTATAAAGATTGATGAAGAATTTATTCAAAATGAGATGAATAGAAGAAAGCCTGGTCAAAATAAATATGCAACAGCTAGAAAAGAAGGAGATGTAGTAGAAATACTTTCAGGAGTTTTTGAAGGAATTACTACAGGAACATCAATTTCTATGATTATTTTTAATGAAAATCAAAAAAGTAGCGATTATTCAAATGTAAAAGATTTATTCCGTCCTGGTCATGCTGATTTTACTTATTTTAATAAATATGGAATTAGAGACTATAGAGGTGGAGGAAGAAGTAGCGCAAGAGAAACAGCAGCAAGAGTTGCAGCTGGTGCTATTGCAAAACTTATGCTAAATGAATTAGGAATAAAAGTTCAAAGTGGTATTTGTGAAATAAATGGAATAAAAGCTGTTAATTACGATTTTTCAAAAATTAGTGAATCTGAAATTTTTGCACTTGATTCTACAGTCGAACAGGCTCAAAAAGATGCCATATTAGAAGCAAAAAACTCTCACAATAGTGTTGGTGGAGTTGCCATTGTAAATGTTAAAAATGTTCCAGTTGGACTTGGCGAACCATTATACTTTAAACTTGATTCACAAATTGCAAATGCAATGATGGGAATAAATGCTGTTAAAGCTGTAGAAATTGGTGATGGAATGTTATCAGCTCAAGTAAAAGGTTATGATAATAATGACCAAATAAGAAAAGATGGTTTCAAAACAAATCATAGTGGGGGAATACTTGGAGGTATTTCAAATGGAGATGATATAAATGTAAAAGTTCATTTTAAAGCAACACCATCTATTTTTATTCAACAAGAAACAGTTGATATTCATAATGATGAAGTAAATTGCCAATTAAAAGGACGACATGACCCTTGTGTAGCAGTTCGAGGAAGTGTTGTAGCTGAATCAATGATGGCTTTAGTTTTAGCTGATATGGTTTTATTAAACATGTCATCTAAAATGGAAAATGTTAAGAAGGTTTATTCTAAATAAAGATTATTTTAAAGTTTTTTATATATACTTTCAATCTAAAAGCAACTCTTTGGTCAAGGGTTGCTTTTTTTATGTAAATTAATTTATAATTGAATCTAGTGCTTTTTTAGCATTTGGCCATCTGTTATGTGCATTTAACATAACCATTAAAATATCTTGTTTACCTTTTTTTGCTCTTGCTATTAAACAAGCTCCAGCTTTATTTGTATATCCTGTTTTAACACCAACCACATAAGGATCATCTCTTAGTAATTTGTTACTTGAACTAACGAAATATTTTTTATTAGTATTAATTGCAGTAAAAGAGTATCTATCCATTTTAACAATAGAATTAAATGTTGGGTTTTTTATAGCATATTCAGTAAGTGTCATTAAATCTTTTGCAGTAGTTTTATGGTTTCCTATATCAAAACCACAAGGATTAGTAAAGTTTGTATTTTTCATACCAAGTTTTCTTGCTTTTATATTCATCATATTAACAAATAACTCTTTTTTTCCATTACCAAGATAAATTGCAATAGAATTTGCAGCATCATTCGCAGATTTTATTAATGCGGCATGGACTAAATCTTTCAAATAAAACTTTTCTCCAACTTGAAGATTTGCAATTGTAGGTTCAACTTTTTTCATTTCAGCTGTAATAGTAACTACACTATTCATCTTTCCACTCTCAATTGCAAGCATTGCTGTCATTATCTTAGTTAAACTAGCAGGACTTAATCTTTGATTTTCATCCTTACTAAATATTAATTTCTTATTATTTAAATCTTTTATAATTATAGAATCCAAATCTTTTTCTATCTTATGGAAAACATCTGAACTATTAGAAAATCCTAGAGTAGGAATAAACACAAAACATAAAAGAATAAACAAAAATCTCATTACACAACCTATTTTTAAATTACATTTAATAAAAAATGTTTAATATGATATAAAGTAGAGAATTATACTATAGAAAAACTAATTTTAAATATAAATCTGTTTAATAAATCTCTTTTTTTAATTCTTCAAGTCTTGCGATTCTATCTTCGGTTGTAGGGTGCGTTCTAAACAATGTACCAAGTGTTGATTTTAATCCTGAAAATGGATTAATAATAAACATGTGTGCTGTTTGTTCAGTTGCATTATGTATTTGATGTCCACTTCTTGCATAGTTCTCTAATTTAACTAAAGCAGATTGTAACCCTGCTGGATTTCCAGTCATTCTAGCAGAGCCTTCATCTGCCATATATTCTCTACTTCTACTAACTGTCATTTGAATAATTGAAGCAGCAAGAGGCAATAGTATTGCCATTACAATCATCACTATTGGATTAGAACCTTGTCTATTATTGTTTCCACCAAACATAGCTCCAAATTGCATCATATTTGCAATCATTGCAATTGCTCCTGCAAATACAGCAGCAATAGTCCCAATTAAAATATCATAATGTTTTATGTGTGATAACTCATGGGCAATCACACCTTCTAACTCTTTTTCATTTAGCATTTCATATAAACCCATAGTAACTGCAACTGCAGCGTGTTCATAGTTTCTTCCAGTTGCAAAAGCATTTGGTGTATGATCAGGAATCAAATAAACTTTTGGCATAGGAAGGCCAGCTTTTTGAGTTAATTTTTGTGTAATCTTATACACAGGATGTTTTGGATCTTCAAGAAGCGTCGCATCATAATGTTTCAAAACTTGTTGGTCTGAATAATAATAGGCATAAAAATTCATACCTCCAGCTGCTAAAAATGCAATTAACATTCCATTTGTTCCACCAAATGAATAACCTATAAATACAAATAAAACTGTAAGGAAAGTAAGTAAAAAAACTGTTTTAATTTGTTCCATTTTATTCTCCTAAATTTTTATTTATTCTAACAAATTTTGGTTAATAAAAATTTAACTATTTATTAATATTATTTAATTCAGAACCTTTTTTATAGGGAACTTTTGCACTTGGTGCTATCTTTGAAGTACTTTCAAGATGTACATCTTGATCATCAAAAAATATATCTGCACCAAAAGCTTTTACTACTTCATATTTATCAACTCCACCTAAAAAGAAAGCTTCATCAAGTCTTACATTCCATTGGGATAATGTTCTTATTACTCTTTCATGAGCTGGGGAATTTCTTGCAGTTATTAAAGCTGTTCTAATTGGTGTTTGTTCATGGGGATATTTTGCTTGGATATTTGAAATTAATTTTAATAATTGGGCAAATGGACCACTTTGCATTGCATTAGATGCATTTTGTTTTTCATATACTAAGAAAGCTTCCAAGCCATGTTTTTTGTATATAATTTCTGATTCTTCTGAAAATAAAACAGCATCACCATCAAAAGCAATTTTAACTTGATTTGAATTTTCATCTTCAAGTTCATCATAGGGTAAAATTCTAGCAGCAGCAATTCCTTCATTTATTGCATTTTGAACATCTTGTTCATTTGCAGATAAAAATAGATCTACTTTAAAAGGTTTTAAATATTTTGAAATATCATTTCCACCACTCCAAGCAGAACGCTGAATATCCAGTTTATATTTTTCTATTGATTTTGTAATTCTAAGACTTGTAGCAGAATTATTTCTTGACATGATTATAACTTCAACTTGTTTATCATCAGGGAAATCTTCATTAATTCTTAAAAGATTTTTTACAAGTCTAAAACCTGTACCTCTTTTTGGTAATAAATCCTCATTTTCTATTTGATATTTATAATATTCATCAAGTCCTTTTTCTTCAAAGATTTTATTTTCATCTTCAAGATTAAATAAAGCCCTTGAAGAAATAGCAATTACTAATTTTTTATTTAAATCATATCCCAAAATCAAACCTTTTATTTTTAATTATTATAATTTTATATAAAAAAAAGCAAATATAACTTAAAATAGAATATTATTTTTAATAAGAGAGAAAATGAAAAAACTTTACATTGTAAGACATGCACAAAAAGAAGATGAACAAGTTGCTTTAGATGATTATGATATACAATTAAGTTCTAAAGGAATTGAAGATGCAAAAAATATGGCAAAAAATTTTGCTAGTAAAAATCCATCTATTGATTTAATCATATCAAGTCCAGCTAAAAGAACAAAAGAAACTTCTGAAATATTTGCAGAAGCTTTAGAATATAAAAAATCTATAATGCCAAATGATATTTTATATAGAGCATTTGTAAATGAATTAATTGAAACTATAAGTTACACATTTGATACTATTAATTCTATGCTTTTAGTTGGACATAATCCATCTTTAACAGCATTAGCAATTACATTAGTAGATTTTAGAGAAGAGTTTAAAATGGGTGCAATTATGGAAATAAATTTTGATTGTGATTCATGGATGGATATTTCAAAAGAGAATGCGAAACTAATCTCTTATGAAACACCTGATAAATAGCAAAATTTATAAAATTTTACTATTTATCTAAATTTCCGTTTAAAAGAACCAAAGAAGCCAAATTTGTTAACTCTTTAATATTCTCTTTAGTTATTTGAGGATTATCTCCAAGTATTGAAGAAAATATATCTGTAAAATTTTGTCTTGCCCAAGTTCTTAATTCTGGTGCAGTCATAAATTTATTTGTTGAAAGAACTTTACCTTTTTTGTTAGTAATGGTAACCTTTGCACTATCATTATTTTCAAAGTTTCCCTTTATACCGTCATTATTTGAAATTTGATAGGTAACCATTGCATCATATAATTTTCCTTTCACAATTGAACCATTATCTACAACTTTTCTTGGGAATCCAGATGCTTTAAAAAAAACATCCCATTGATCTGCCAATAAATTTGTAAAACCAAAACTTACTATCAATGAAAGTAAAATAAAATACTTTTTCATTTCTTTCCTAATTAATCTTATTTACCTAAACAAAACTCACCAAACATTACATCTAACATCTGATCATTTTCGTAAGGTCTTGTAATTGATGAAATTTGCTCCAAAGCATCTGTAATATAATGGGCAAAAAATTCCAACTCACCACTTTCTAGAGGATTTTTTGATAAATTTATACTATAAAGTGTATTTTCAACAGAAATAATCTGTCTTTTTGAAATCAGTGTCATTTCATCACTATGAGTATTTGAATCTAAAATCATCTCAATTTTTTTAATTAAAGGATTTATATCATCTTTTGTCGATAATTCAATAAAATTCTCTATTTTTGTTTTGTCAAATTTATTTTCTAAATCTGATTTATTTAAAACAGTTAATATCTCTTTATTAGAATTTTCTTCTATTAATTCAATAATTTTTTTATCTTCTTCATCGCAAACTTTGCCATTATCAAATAAAGCAATTACAATATCCGCTTCATTTATTGCTTGAATTGATTTTTCAATTCCAATTTTTTCTATAACATCACTTGCATTTCTTATACCTGCTGTATCAACAATTTTTATAATATGCGTACCAATTTTTACAGATTCTTCTATTGTATCTCTTGTTGTTCCTGCAATATCAGAAATAATCGCTCTATCGTAATTTAAAAGTTTGTTTAAAAGTGAAGATTTACCTACATTTGGTTTTCCAATGATTGCAACTTTAAAGCCATCAAGCATACCTTCTCTTCTTCTACTTGCTTCTAAGGTATTAGAAAGTTTAACAAGAATTTTTTCCATTTTACTTTTGATTTGCACAAAAATATCACTTGGTAAATCATCTTCTGCATAATCTATAGAAACTTCTGTGTAAGCTAACATAAAAAGTAAATCTTCTCTAATTTCATTTACAAAACTAGTTAGTTCACCTTTTAATTGTCTTGCCAATAATTTTACAGCATCTTCACTTCTTGCTTCTATTATTTTTGAAATTGCTTCTGCTTTAGTTAAATCCATTTTATTATTAAAAAAAGCTCGTTTAGAAAACTCCCCAGGGTTTGCAATTCTAGCACCATGTTTTATTGCTTCATTTATAATCATATTAGCAATGGCAACTCCACCGTGGCATTGAAATTCAATTACATCTTCACCAGTAAAAGAAAAAGGTGCTTTAAAATATATAACCAAAGCTTCATCAATTACTTCATTATTTGTATCGTACAAAGAAGAAAGAGTTACAAATCTTGGTTGGAAAGTTGTTTTTTTTGAAATTTTTGTAGCAATTTCAAGAGCATTTACTCCTGAAATCCTAACTATTGAAACAGAGCCAATTCCATTGGCCGTTGCTATTGCAACTATTGTAGCATCATCAAACAAGATTAAACTTCTCTTGCTCTATATTCATTAACAAGTACATATTTATCACCTCTAACATTTGTTTTAACTGCAACATATTTGTCAGGGAATTCTTCTCTTAATTTTTTTAAAGCAATATGAACTAAAATACCATCTAAAGGTTTAGTTTTAAATGTGCCTTTTTCTTTTATTATTTCTATTATTGGTTCAAGATATGCATAAATTGCTTCTTCTTGATTTTTCAAAAATTGTGCAACTTCAAGTCTTAACATTAAACCATATTTTTCATTTATCCAATTAAATAAGATGTATGATAAGGCTTTATATCTATAACCCTCTTTTCCAATTAATAAAGCAGAATCTTCACCTAAAAACTCTATGTATAAAGTCTCTTCATCATAAAATTCTACATTTATTTCATCAAGAGAATAACATGTAGTATCAAATAATAAATGAATTCCCTCTTTTACTTCTTCAATAATTTTTTCTTTATCTTTTTTGATAATTATTTTAGAAATTTCATTATCAGGTGACTCTTCATGATAAAACTTATCAAAAATTTTATCTTTTGACTCACTTTTTCTAACAGATGAATTGATTTCTTCTTTTTTCTCTCTTGAAAAAGATTCTCTCTCATCTTTTTGATGTGAATACTCAATTCGTTCTGAAACTTCTTGTATTTTCACATCTTTATTTTTAAATATTTTAGTTTCTTGTGTATATGCTTTACAATTATCTTTAAAACAAACTTGTATAATGGCACTTTTTTTTCCAAAACCAAGAAAACCTTTACTTGGTTGTTGGATAACTTCTATTTCTAACTCAGTAATAGAACAATTAAACTCCGCAGTGGCTAATTCATAGACCTTTTCTAAACAATTCGCTTCAAACTTTTTCATATTAAGTTCCTAATTTTTTTCAGCTCTTTTTCTTTCAAATACACTATTGATATAGTATTGTTGACAGATAGTAAATAAATTATTTATAAACCAATACAATGTAAGTCCTGCTGGGAACCACAAGAAGAAGAATGTGAAAACAACTGGTAAAAATTGGAATATTTTCTTTTGCATTTCATCTTGCATTGTATTTGGCGTAATTTTTTGTTGTAAAAACATTGTTGCACCCATTAAAATAGGTAATACAAAATATGGATCCATTTCAGCTAAGTCATGTACCCAAAACATCCAAGGTGCACCTTTTAATTCAATAGCATTTAATAAAACCCTATAGATAGCAAAGAATACAGGAATTTGTAAAATTAATGGTAAACATCCACCCATTGGATTAGCACCATGTTTTTTATAAAGTTCCATCATATGCATAGATTGTTTTTGTTTGTCATCTTTATATTTAGCTTGAATTTCTTTCATTTTAGGAGCTAAATCTTTTAACTTTTGCATAGATACCATTCCTTTGAATGATAAAGGGAAAAGTACTAATTTAATTAAAATTGTTAAAATAACAATTGTCCAACCCCAGTTTCCAACATAACCTTGAATAAACTGTAATAATAAGAACATAGGTTTAGCAATAAATGTAAACCAACCATAATCAATTACGTCAATTAATTCAGGATTTAATGCTGCTAAATCTCTATGATTTTTAGGTCCTATAAAACCTGAAAAAGTTACATCACTTCCCCCATGAATAAATCCTTGAGGATCAGATTTTGTATCTGGCATTAAAGTTACACTTAATGATTTCTCAAAATTATAAATAACAGTTGTATAGTATCTATCAAAACTTGATAAAAATTTTACACCAACTATATTTTCATTTTTATCTAATTTACCATCTTCTACTGTTTTTAAAGTATTATCATTCAATTTTGAAATGAACCCATGAACTGCATACATATCAGCTAGAACATTTGGTCTAAAACCATTTGTAATAAAAAATTGTTTATCATTTGTAGTACTAACATTTAAATCATAATGTCCATCAGGATAAAAAGTTAATTTTTTTGTTAGAACAGTTCCATTTAAAGTCTGAGTCAATACAAGTTCTTGTGCTGATGTTGTTGCATCTACATTTACAGAACTTGCAACTACTGAAACTTTGAAAGCATCTGCATTTATATTTGCATCAGCAAACCTAACTTCAAGTGGTCTTAATTGGTTTGCATCAAATAATTTGATTTGATTACCATTTTCATCTCTATATTTCTCTTCAACTAATGTAACTTGAGCTACTCTACCTAAAGTATCAATTTCTATTGTACTTTTAGCTGTTTTAATTGTAGAAACAATTTGAGAATTTGCTATAGATTTTGATGATAAAGCATCAGTAGATTTTGACATATCAACTGGATTACCATTTACATCTGTTGAAACCATTTTTGTATCAACTGAATTCACATCTGGTGCAACATTTTGTTTTTGTGTTTGCTCTTGTTTTACAAGGGCTGCTTTTGCTTCTTGTTGTGGTTTTAAAACCAAAAACTCATAAGCTATAAAAAATACAAAAACTATCAATGTCATAAGTAACATTCGTTTTTGCATACCGTTATTTTGATTCATGTTGTTCATTCTTTTTTTTCCACTCCCGATTCTTTACTACTAAATACTTACCATTTTTCAATGGAATATACCAATATTTTATTTTAATATTTCCAAAATTGATATTTTGATTTGCTTTTAACTTTATGATTGGATAGTCAAATCCGCCAGCAAAAAGTTGATTACACTTTAATATTCGCGTTATTGTAAAATAAATCGCCTTAAAAAAAGTATTGTTGTCCAATTGCCATAATGCATATTGTGAACATGTTGGGTAATATCTACATGATCCAAAGGCTAAAATTGTTAAATATTTTTGATAAAATCGTATCAAATATTTAAAAATTGTTTTCATTTTAAAACTTCTAATCTTTTCAATGCGAAGTCAAAATCTTTTTTTAATTCTAAAAAAGTTTTATCATGTAGGGTTATTTTTGCAACAAATATATAATTACCAATTACTAATTGTTGTTCATAGGAAGCAAATAAAGCACGCATTCTTCTTCTTGCTTTATTTCTATTTACTGCATTTCCAACTTTTTTGGAAGTAACAAAAGCAGCCTTTAGTGTAGTGCTAGAACTAAAAAAAGCGACAAAGCTGGTAGTATGCCATCTTTTGCCGCTTTTATATAGTTTGTTAAAGTCTCTCGAACTGTTAAGTCGATGTTCTTTGTTTAAACAGCTAATTTATGTCTACCTTTAGCTCTTCTTGCGTTAATTACTCTTCTACCATTTTTAGTAGCCATTCTTACTCTGAACCCGTGAGTTCTTTTTCTTGGAGTATTGTGCGGTTGATACGTTCTTTTCATCTTAGATTTCCTCTATATTCACTAAATAAGTTGGAGATTATAGTTAAAATTTACTTAAATATTCTTTAGTTAATCTTTACAATCACTTCATTATCCACAACATCAAACTCAATTATACTTCCCTCACCTATTTTATCTTCTAAAATTAAATCAGCTAATTTGTCTTCAACTATCTCATAAATGGCTCTTTTTAGAGGTCTTGCACCATAAACTGGATCAAATCCAATTTTTGCAATATACTCTTTTGCATTTGCTGTTAAAGAAATTTGTATATCTTTTTCTTCAACTTTTTTCTTAATATTATTAAATAAAATATCTACAATATTTGTAATTGCTTCTAAATTTAATTGTTCAAAAATAACAATATCATCTAATCTATTTAAAAATTCAGGTCTAAAATGATTTTTTAATTCATTTAAAACAGCTTTTCTTCTTTCATCTTTATCATTAATTTCAATAATTCTTGCACTTCCAATATTTGAAGTTAAAATAATAATTGTATTTTTAAAATCAACTGTAACACCTTTGTTATCAGTTAATCTTCCATCATCTAAAACTTGTAATAGAATATTAAATACATCAGGATGAGCTTTTTCAACCTCATCAAATAAAATTACACTATATGGTTTTCTTCTAACAGCTTCTGTTAATTGTCCACCCTCTTCATATCCAATATAACCTGGAGCTGCTCCTACTAATCTTGAAACTGCATGTTTTTCCATATATTCACTCATATCAAATCTAATAAGTGATTTTAGATCATCAAATAAGAATTTTGCTAAAGTTTTTGCACTTTCAGTTTTTCCAACTCCTGTTGGTCCTAAAAATAAGAAAGATCCAATTGGTCTATTTGCTTCACTTAGTCCTGCTTTATTTCTTTTTATAGCTCTGCTAATTGCTTTTAGTGCTTCATCTTGACCTATTACATCTTTTTTTAGAACTTCTTCTACCATTAAGATTTTTTGTTTTTCACTATCCATCATTTTATTAACTGGAATTCCAGTCCATCTTGAAACTATGCTGGCAATTGCTTCTTCATCAACTGAGTTTCGTAAAAGAGTTCCCTCTTTTTGCATTCTTTTCCATTTTTCTTCATTCTCTTTTATTTTTGCTTCTAAAGTTGGAATTTCTCCATACTCTATTTGAGCTGCTTTTTCAAAGTTAGATTCTCGTTTTGCAATATTTGCTTTGTTTTTTAGCTCATCAATTTTTATTTTTAATTCACTTGTAGTATTAAAAGTTGCTTTTTCATTTGCAAATCTAGCTTCTAAATTTTGTTTTTCTTCATTTTTATCTGCTAGCTCTTTTTCTATTTCTACAATTCTCTCATCATTTTTTTTGCCCTCTTCCATTTTAAGAGCTTCTTTTTCTACATTTAAAGTTTGAATCTCTCTTTTAATTGATGAAAGGGCATTTGGTTCTGATTCGATTTGCATTTTAAGTTCAGCTGCTGCTTCATCTATTAAGTCAATTGCTTTATCTGGTAAGAATCTATCGGTTATATATCTATTTGATAATTTTGCAGCTGCAACTAATGCACTATCATTTATAGTAACATTATGATGAGTTTCAAGTTTCTCTTTTATTCCTCTTAAAATTTGTAAAGCTTCATTAACTGTTGGCTCATCAACTTTAACTGGTTGAAATCTTCTTTGCATTGCTGCATCTTTTTCAAAATATTTTCTATACTCTTTTAGTGTTGTTGCACCAATAGTATGTAATTCACCCCTTGCAAGAGATGGTTTTAAAATATTTGCTGCATCCATAGAACCTTCACTTGCACCTGCACCTATGATTGTGTGAATTTCATCAATAAATAGTATGATATTTCCAGCTTTTTTTACTTCATCTATAACTGATTTTAATCTATCTTCAAACTCGCCTCTATATTTAGCACCTGCAATCATAGCACTCATATCTAATGTTACAACTCTTTTATTAAGTAGAGAAGTTGGAACTTCTTTATTTACAATTCTTTGGGCAAGACCTTCAGCAATTGCAGTTTTTCCAGTTCCTGGCTCTCCTAAAAGTATTGGGTTGTTTTTTGTTTTTCTAATTAAAATTTGCATCATTCTATTGATTTGTTCATCTCTTCCAATAACTGGATCAAGCTCACCATCAATAGCTTTTTTATTTAAATCTATTCCATATTTATTTAAAGCTTCTAAATTTTCATCACTACTTGAACTGTCTATTGTTTTTCCAGCTCTCATAGCTTCAAGTTCTTTTTTTGCTTCTCTTAAATCGATATATTTTCCTAATACATCTTTTATTATTTGTGAATCGAAATTCGAAATAAGCCAAGTATCAACAGCAATAAACTTATCTCCGAAACTTGTCATTAAACCTTCTGCTTTTTGTAATGAAGAAAGTATATTTCTTGATAGTTTTATATTCTCTTTAGTTACACTTGAAACACTTGAAAGTTTTTGTGCATGTGATTTTGCTTCAAGTTCAACTGCTGCTTTATTTACATTCATTTTATTTAATAATTGATTCAGAACAGAATTTGTATTTGTTAGTAATGCCCAAATTAAGTGTATAACTTCAACCTCTTGGTTTTTGTTATGTAAAGCCAAAGCTACACCTGAGTCTATTGTTTCTGTCAATTGATTTGTTAGTTTTTCAAAAATTTTTTCCATTATTAGCACTCCTTTGTTTTAACTGCTAACAAATTATAGCACTTGAGTCAATGTTTGTCAAGTTAATTTCACATAATAAATTTATAATAGATATTATATACTAAATTATTATAATATTAAAAGGACTTATTTTATATGTTATGTGGAATTGATGAAGCAGATTTATTCCTTTAATTATTCTAAATATCCATATAAGTACTATAAAAAGGGATTTATATACTTCTTTAAGCTTTATTATTTAAGTTCATTTCTACCCTATTTCTACCTATATATCAATTTTTGATATTTTCTACCTACTTTTTATCATTTTGAAAATAAACTTTTTAATCTTCTTTTTGTTCCAGTTGCTACCATTTCATTTTAAATGATACCCTTTAAAATTGATATACTCTTTCAAATCTTCAAAATATAATCTAATCCATAAGAAAATGAATAAAACTTCTTTTTGCTTTGTGCTTCAATTATGAGTGATTAATACCGATATAACAAATCGTTAGAGTGTGGAAATACTTAAATATTTGAAATAATAAAATTTAGCTTATGGGGTCATTACTACTTAGGTCATAAATATAAATTAGTTCAGCTCAAATTTGAGCGTATCTTTTAAAGTGTCTATTTTGTCCATTTCAATTTATAATATGATTTTTTCCATATTATGAATATTTACTATTTACAAATTTGTGAAGCTTCAAAGATGTAAACTAAATCTAATAAATGCTATGTTTTATTAGTGTTTAATACTGATTTTATGCTAATTTGTAGATGGTTAAATACTATGTTTTTATAGTGTTGAGTTTACAGGTGTAGTTTACAGGTATATGCTCCCTATGTGTTAGATTAAAGCACAGATATTTTTACTTTTAATTATTGTAGATATTCTAAACACCCCTTGGGTATCAATAACCAAAGAGATTGAACTCTAAGGCTATGAGTTTTCTTTTTTCTTAATCTTCTTTTGTTTGAATTTAATTTCAATAGTTGCATTTTTAAATCTATCATCTTTTAAAATTATCTCTTTTATCTTTTGTTCTACTTGTTGCTTAGTCATTTATTACCTTTTTGCTAAATCTGTAATTTGTTTAAACTCATAAAGTGGTAAAGCTAAATATTTTATATTAGGAATTGAAATAGTCGCTTCAATTCTGTATAAGATACCCTCTAAATTGTTTTTAATAGCCTTGTTGTAAATAGTGATTTTATCTATCATTAAAATATTTGTATCATTGATATAATAAGTATCTGTATAAACTCTTATTTTTTTATCAAAATATCTTTTTAATTCAAAATTCTTTTTCAATCTCTCTAAGTTTGGTTTTTGCTTCATATCAAAACATAAATCTATATTAGTTATATCTTTGAGGATAGATAATATTTTCGTAACTATATTTTGAGGTGGTGGCTCTTTGTGATACTGTTTTAATCCAAATATAACCATTGTAGCGATTCTATATTTTGGTTTGTCCTTGTTGCTGTTGTAATAGTAGATATTATAATTTTCTAATTGATACGCACTTGTAACCTCATCAAGTGTTAATCTCTTTTTGAGTTTAGCCATTATTTTTTTATCATTCTTATTTATCTTTTTCCAACTTCCCAACTGTTCCAAATTTTCTTTTTTATGCTGTTTACTAAAATCTATCCTTACTGTATCTATTGAAAAATCTTCATTATTATTTTGATTAAATTCATTAATAAAGTTCTCTAATTCTTGAAGTGTATTCATTGTATAATTACTCTCATATTAAGAACTCCTATTCTTAAAGTGTTATTTCAATACTAACATAAGCCCCACGATATAGGGGCTTTATGCTATTTCTGTTATATTTATTCATAGTAATATGATTTAACTTGATATTACTTAATAAGGGGTATTTTTTTGAAGCTTAACCCCTCTTTTTAGCTTTATATTTAACTCTAAAATCAAAATGAGGATTCTTTTCAAGTAACTTATTTTTAATCCTTGATATTGTTGATAATATACTCATTAATTGAGGTTCTAATTCATAAACTGTAAAATCATTATAAAAATCTTTTAGATATTCATACATAATTAAAGAGTTTGAAAAATCCCCTCCAAATTTCTTAGGATTAGATTTTATTTTTTCATAAGTCCATACATAAAGTTGTTTTTTTAAGAAGTTATCCATTTTTAACCCCTTAAGCCGTTTTAATATTTGATTCAGTCAAATATCTAACTATCTCTTGGAGTGGATAAACTATCGTGCCGTTTTTACCTAAACTATCTAACTTTTTATAGCTAATTCCGACACCTGATTCCCTTAATCTATATAATGTAGCGATTGAAACACCTAAAATTTTTGAAGCCTCTTTTTGGCTCAACTGTACTTTTTTATATTCTTTGAACAATAAACTATATAATTCTTTTTGTTCATCTGTTAAAAGTTTCATAATAAATCTTTCTATCAATTACCCACCGATAAAAGGACTTAAGCTTAAGATTTAAAAGTTCACTTTGTTTTAAATTTGTGAACTTGGTTGCAACTGATAGAAGTTTATTTGAATTTATTTAAGGGCTAAATGATTATTTTTGAGGGCTAAATGTCGATTTTTCTACATTGAAAGCTCAAAGTATTATTATAAGGGCTGTTATTTTTTTTGTACTAAAAATTAAATTTGAAATTTTTCTAATCCTTTTATAAACTCATCTATTTCAGTTGATTTATTAGGAATGATTTTTCTTAATTCACTTCTTAAATCATCTTTTGTTATTGTATGAGTAATAGTTTTATTTTTATATTTTTCAGGATTTCCCATAAAATCTCTTAACATTAATTTTAATTCTCTTGTATTTTCATTATTTGAATATATACCACCCAAATAATCAATAATTGCATTAGCTCCTTTTATTGCATTTTCTTTTTTATCTCTTTTATTTGTAGTTGTCTTTTCAGCTAATATTTTATACATAAAAGACACACTATTTTTATAATATTCTGTTAGATATTCAAAAAATGAGAACATTATATTTTTATCATCAATAGTTTTTAGAGTGAATAGTTTAGGCGATTGTTCTATTAAATAATTAATATCTTTTTCAGGTAATTTATATCTTAATTGATTTATATAAGATTCTATTTTTTCTTTTATTTGCTCATCTCTTGATTTCATTTATATAATCCTTGTACATTGATTTTACCACTATCAGGGGCTAATTTTGCATATCTCAAAGTTTGCTTTATGTCGCTATGATTCATCAGTTTTTGAATAGTAAATATTGGAGTTCCATTTATTGCAAGGTGTGAAGCAAAACTATGTCTTAGGGTATGTATTACAGTTCTGTTGATTGTATCATCATCTTTAAGCCCTTTGTTAAATAACCTATCTAATATGGGTTTTAATCTTCTATGTATCTGTTTAAATTCTGCTTTTTTTTCTTGTAAGCCCTTTTGTGTAACTACATAATCATTCGCATTTAATAAGGGTAAATATTCACTTAATATTGATATTAAATCATCTTGCAAAAAGCCCATATATCTTTTTTTAGTTTTTAGATTGTTGAGGTTTACAGTTTTATTTACTAAATCAATATCTTTTTTTTGAATGTGTAAAATCGTTTCTAATCTTCCACCCGTACATAATGCAAATTCTACAAATAGATTTACAAAAAAGTTTTCTTTTACCTCATCTTTGAGTTTTTTTATTTCATCAGTTGTTAAAAATCTTTCTCTTTTATTATCATCTTTGAGTTTTGAAACCCCTATGCAAGGATTCGCTTTTGTAAAATCGTGGTGTTTAATACTATGATTTATTATTGTTGATATTAAAGATAAAACGCTGTTTGCTGTTCCATTTGAACGCCCTAAATCTATAACACTATCAACAACTTTTTTTATATCTACCTTTGTAATATTTTCTATTTGTTTATTTCCTATGAGTGGCTTTATATGATTAGTATATTTTTGTTTTCTTTCATTTGTTGATTTTCTATCCTCAAAATATCTATCAGCTAAAGTATCAAGAGTTATTAATTCTTTTTTCTTCTTAATAGCTATGACTGTAATATCTTCCCCATTTCTCATTTTTGATATTTGTTCATTCCTAAGATTAAAAGCGTTTATCTCTCTTATACCCTCTGAATGTTTACCTACTTTTATCCATTTCTTCTTTTTATTATCTGTTATATCATTGTAAGTAAAATAATAAACTTTGTCCTTATCATCTGTTTCATTATAATAAACACCAGTTTTTTTTGTTTTAATCATAGCCATTTTAAAGCCTTATCCATTTATAAAATTTTAGTTATACTTTCAAAAATAAAGATTCAATATTTAAGCGTTTTCATTTCTACTCTATTTCTACCTAAAGAAGTAAAAAGTTGATTAAATATGCTTTAACTTGAATTTTATATAAAGTTTGATAAAGTCCTTATTAATCGAACTTGATTTAACTTTTTAGGAGTTTAAGAAATATGTTAAAACTATGTGGTATTGATGAAGCAGGAAGAGGTCCATTAGCTGGTCCTTTAGTTGTAGCTGGTGTAGTTTTAAAAGAAGAAATTGTTGGATTAAATGACTCAAAAGTTTTAAGTGAAAAAAAGAGAGAAGCACTCTTTTCTCAAATAAAAGATAAATCAAATTATCATATTGTATTTACTAGTGCTAAAACTATTGATGAGTTAGGTCTTAGTGTGTGTTTAAAAAACTCTATCATTGAAATAATGGATAATTTAAAAAATGATTGTAATGAGTTTTTGATGGATGGAAATACTACATTTGCAATAAAAAATCTTAATTGTAAAATAAAAGCAGATGCAACTGTGCCACAAGTTAGTGCAGCTTCAATCCTAGCAAAAGTTTCACGAGATAAATATATGTGCGATATTAGTGAAAAATATTCAAATTATAATTTTTCTAAACATAAAGGTTATGGAACAAAAGCCCATGTTGATGCAATAAAAAAATTTGGAAGAAGTGATGAGCATAGATTTACTTTCAAACTAAAAGCTTTAGATGAATGTAATGATAAAGATACAACACAATCTTTATTTAATAATTAAGTAAAAAGATATTCAAATATCTAAAAATAAATTTAGAAATTAATCTAAATTTATTTTGAAACTTCACCAATATGTTTTTCAACAGATTCTATTTTAGTTTTTAATCTATTATCGTGCCCTACTCTAATATCAAATTTCAAAGTAGCATATACTCTATTACAACCTAACTCTTCTAATTTTGAATAACACTTTTCAGCCAAAGATAAAGCTTCTGACATTGTATTTGTTTCAATAATAGTTGCCATTGATGTTAATTGATAAGTTACACCACTATCCCTTATAATTTTTATAACTTCAGCTACTTCTTTACTTTTACTTTCACTCTTATCTGTTGGAAACATTGACATTTCTAATAAAACTGACATATTTCACCTTTGTATTAAAATTTTCTAGGATTATAACATAGCTATTTTTTAAATTCATATATTATTTGTAACTGAATATAATTTATACAACTAGCACTTAGACAAATATATATTTTTATTTATTATTCAAAATAATTTTGATAACATATATAATAATTAATTAAAAGGATTAAAATGCAATTAAATGTATCTTCAGAAGTAATATTATCTCAATTAGGGTATTCAAAAAGTGAAGCTTCAATAAAACAAGCAGAAAAAATTATGGAATCGACAACAAATTTTGATAAATTTGCAAAACACATTTTTACGCTAAATGATCATCTTAAAAAAATGAATGCTTATGTTGGACTATCAAATAAATCAAATCATTTAAAAATAAAATGTGATGAAAATGATTCTGATGAAATATTAGAAGAGTTTCATCAAGAAGTTTTACATTGGGCAGATAAATATAATGTAAAACTTCAAAAACTAGATGATAAACATATTTATTATGTTCTAGGTGCTATTTAAAATATTTTTCTATAACTATGACAATAAGGCATCTTATGATGTCTTTCATAGTAATCTTGATGATAATCTTCCGCTTCATAAAAAGGTACTAATTTATATAACGAAGTAACTACTTTAAAACCTCTGTTTTCTAACTCTAATATCAATTTTTCACTTATAGTTTTTTGTTCTTCATCCAGATAAAATATTGCTGATAAATATTGACTTCCAATATCTGGACCTTGTCCATTTGTTTGTGTAAAATCATGTATTTCAAAAAATAGTTTAGCTAACTCTTCAAAACAAACAACACTATCATCATAAGAGACTTCCACAACTTCTAAGTGTCCAGTAGCACCAGAACAAACCATATAATAATCTGGATTAGCAATATGTCCACCCATATAACCAGAAATAGCTGATATCACTCCATTTAATTTTTCGAAATGATATTCAACTCCCCAAAAACAACCCGCTGCGAAATATGCTTTCTTAATGCCCATAAAACTCACCTTTCTACCGTGGATAGATGTCTTCCAAATTAAAATGAATATCCCTAAAAAGTGGGGACTTTCTTTAATCAGTATCACACTTAGTATCACAAAATTTTTATCTTTTGTTGATGTATTTTAGTCGAATACTCCTTATATATTTATATTAAACAACATTTTTTAACCATTTTTCTATCTAATTTACATAATCTTCCTATTTCAGAACAATTTATCTTTTTACCTTCATTTTGAGACACTAAAACCATATCTAAAACTTTTTTTGATTTTCTTCTTGCTTTTTGATTTTATAATCTTTTTTTGCTACTAATAGTTGTTTTTTATTTTTCTCTTTATCTCTAAATACTATTGTTCTTCTTCCTGCTTTTTTTCTCATTTAATTTTATTAGATTGATTTAGTGATACGAAATAAAATCTTCATACTTCTTATTTGTATTTTTCTCTAAATAAAAATCTGAACATTACAATCTATAAAAAGCCCAATGAATTAACGAAAGTGAAAAATTTTTGAAAAGAAAAAGAACCAAATTTTTTAACTTCTTTAAATTTAAGTAGGAGGAATCAATAAAGCTAAAAAGATTTATAAAAAATTACATCCTAGTATTGGAGATACAGATAGTTTTAAAATATTAAATGCTGTTCATACTGATTTAATAGAACAAAAGATTTATTTTTCAAATGATATAAAAGTTGATATTAAGTTAGTTGATTCTTGAATTTATAAATACTACTTTATTTAAAATATAATAATAATCATTTTTTTATTGATTAATTGTTTGTTTTTTTTGCAGTGATATTATTTATTTAAATAAGCTATTTCTGCTAATACCCAAAGATGGAGAGATGATTTTTCTTTCATTCTTATGAAAGAAAATATTATTGTCTTTATCTGATATTTTTAGTAACTCTAAAAGTACATTCATATCATTTTTTGTTAAATTTTTATAGTTACCATAATTTGTTCATTCTTTATTAATTTAATTATTACACAGATTTAAAAAATAATCCATTCATTTTATATTCTTTTTATTAAGTGGTTCGGTTCAAATAATAATCTGTAATAGTTTCTCGTTTGTGATTTAAAATTTCGCTAATTTGAAGATTTGCTTCTTTTCAGAAATTCCAGAATTAATTTTTTTTCATATTTATCACGAGTAAAAATAAGACGAAGTCATAAGAGCTAATATCATATTTTAAATACATTTCTATTTTTTCAGATAATTTATCACTATGTGTTAAATTATCATTATTTCCAACTATTCTAACACCTAATGATTTAAAACGGTGAAATGAGTCTTCAATTTGTCTTTCAAAATTTCCACATTTTAAATTTACCATATTTTATAGTCCATTTTGTTTATAAAACTTTTACTCTATGATTTTCATAGAGATAATTAACAATTGATTTATTTTTAATATATCATCGTTCTAAAAGTAAAAAACAAACTTAAATTAAATATTTATTATTTTAGATTTTTCTCTAATTCGTAATCATTTACTTGTTTTCTAAGATTTTCTAAATGTTCATTTATATTATCTTTTGTAACTAGCACACCAAAATCTTTTGGAACATCTATTGATTTATCATTGAAAATTTTAGCTGCTATTAATCTTCCAACATTTTCTCTATAATGACTTTGTTCATAATAATTAGTATTGTTTAATGTAATAGAATTATATCCTGTAAAATCATAAAAATTAATAACAGTTGAAATCTCTTTTAAGAAGTCAAAATAGTCATTTAAAATAAAATTATCCATCATATTCTTATTATAAGGAGTTGTAAAAACTATTAAATTTATATTGTTTTTTTTAGATAAATTAACTATTTCACTTAATGCTTTTAAATTCTTTAATTTTGAACTATTTTTTATTAACCTAGCATTTTTAATATGAAAGCTTGATTCTTCACTTATAAATTTCAAGGGGTTCTCTTGTATCTTTTTTTCTTTTATTGGTTTACTCCAACTACCAGTTTCAAGAGAATATGTAGTTATATCATCTCTTTTAATATTTGATTCAATTTTTCCTCTTATATAAAATGGAAAAAATCCAGTTAAATAAGAAATATAATAACTATATAAAGATTGATCTAAAACATAAGGATGAAATTTTCTTAAATAATCACTTTCACTTCTTCCATAATTATTCATATTGTTAATATCTATTTGCAAATACAAATTTTTTAAGGGATATTCTTTTTTTATGAAATATTGTAAATGAAGTAAATAATCATATAAATTAGCACTTGCAATTGTAAAATTATAAAAATTAGCATCATTTACATACTGATTTAATACATCTGGTGGAGTAGTTCCAATACAAGATGAGCCAAACATATATGAATCAAATTTGTTATGATTCTTCTCTAAAAATTCAATTTTAATAAATCTTTCATTCATTAGAAATTGTTCTTTTAAAATTTTTGTATGAAAAATATCAAATGGATCAACCAAATAATTAACCCCACCAACAAATCCAACAGCTAAAGTACAAAGTGTCAATAATATTTTAATCCATTTTTTACTATTCACAAATTATCCTTAAAAATTAAAATATAAAAATTCTGATACTTTATTTAATGATAAAAGTCCAGCTGTTAAACAGATAAAAGTTAAGATTAATGTTTTATAATTTATTTTAAATTCTTCCCATTTTTCCATCAAGTTTTTGAATAATAAAATTAAAATGAATCCAAAAATCAACCAAGATAACCAAGTCCACATTTTAAATCCAAGATTTGAGTAAGTTCTAAAAGAAGACTTTTTATTTCCACCTAATGAAATATAGATATACTCTTTAAAAAATCTTGAAAGTGTAATATGACATCTTCTCCAGAAATCTTTTATATTTAAAGCTTTATATGGACTATTAAAGTTAATAGGTAAATAAGCAATATTCCACCAAGAGTAGAAAAATAGTGAACTAAACACTAAAAACCCTTTTGAGGCTACAGTTAATCTTTTATAATTAAGATAAAAGTATATAAAAAAGGTTATTGGTAGAAATGCGAAGATGAATTCATAGAAATTGAAGAACAAATATTTTTCCTTATGTTTAATTATGGAACACTCAATTAATATATTCTTATTAAATTTCAAAATGAGTACATCATCGTTCTGAAAAAAGAATTTTATATTATGTTTTGAGCACTTACAGTTCTACTAATAAAATTGCAAGTGTAAAACAAACTTAAATTAAATATTTATTATTTTACATTTTTCTCTAATTCATAATCATTAACTTGTTTTCTAAGATTTTCTAAATGTTCATTTATATTATCTTTTGTAACTAGCACACCAAAATCTTTTGGAACATCTATTGATTTATCATTGAAAATTTTAGCTGCTATTAATCTTCCAACATTTTCTCTATAATGACTTGGTTCATAATAATTAGTATTGTTTAATGTAATAGAATTATATCCTGTAAAATCATAAAAATTAATAACAGTTGAAATCTCTTTTAAGAAGTCAAAATAATCATTTAAAATAAAATTATCCATCATATTTTTATTATAAGGAGTTGTAAAAACTATTAAATTTATATTATTTTTTTTAGATAAATTAACTATTTCACTTAATGCTTTTAAATTCTGTAATTTTGAACTATTTTTTATTAACCTAGCATTCTTAATATGAAAGCTTGGTTCTTCACTTATAAATTTCAAGGGGTTCTCTTGTATCTTTTTTTCTTTTATTGGTTTACCCCAAATACCAGTTTCAAGAGAATATGTAGTTATATCATCTCTTTTAATATTTAATTCAATCTTCCCTCTTATATTAAATGGAAAAAATCCAGTTAAATAAGAGATATAATAACTATATAAAGATTGATTTAGAACATAAGGATGAAATTTTCTTAAATAATCACTTTCACTTCTTCCATAATTATTCATATTGTCAATATCTATTTCTAAATACAAATTTTTTAAAGGATATTCTTTTTTTATGAAATATTGTAAATGAAGTAAATAATCATATAAATTAGCACTTGAAATTGTAAAATTATAAAAATTTGCATCATTTACATACTGATTTAATACATTTGGTGGAGTAGTTCCAATACGACAAGAGCCAAACATATATGAATCAAATTTCTTATGATTCTTCTCTAAAAATTCAATTTTTATGAATCTTTCATTTATTTGAAATTGTTCTTTTAAAATTTTTGTATGAAAAATATCAAATGGATCAACCAAATAATTAACCCCACCAACAAATCCAACAGCTAAAGTACAAAGTGTCAATAATATTTTAATCCATTTTTTACTATTCACAAATTATCCTTAAAAATTAAAATATAAAAATTCTGATACTTTATTTAATGATAAAAGTCCAGCTGTTAAACAGATAAAAGTTAAGATTAATGTTTTATAATTTATTTTAAATTCTTCCCATTTTTCCATCAAGTTTTTGAATAATAAAATTAAAATGAATCCAAAAATCAACCAAATAGGGGTAAAGTTATTTCCTTGTATATTTTCTACCAATCCACCAAATCCAATATTATAATTGCTTAAAAATGAAAGTTTTGAAGCTAATACATTTGGCAAGACAACATTATCTAAATTAAACATCGAACCTAAAACCTTAATTGCGTCATCCCACTCTTTTGCTCTAAAAAATATCCATGCGATATTTACAAAGTTAAAAGTAATCAACCAAGCTAACCAAGTCCACATTTTAAATCCAAAATTTGACCAAAGTCTATAAATAATCAAAGCAATTCCATGAAGAAATCCCCAGAATAAAAATGTCCATCCTGCTCCATGCCAAAACCCACCTATTATAAAAGTAGCAAGAAGATTTAAGTATGTTCTAAAAGAAGACTTTTTATTTCCACCTAATGGGATATAAATATAATCTCTTAAAAATCGTGAAAGAGTAATATGCCATCTTCTCCAAAAATCTTGTATATTTAAAGCTTTATATGGAGAATTAAAGTTAATAGGAAGTTTTATATTAAATAAAAGTGCAATTCCTATTGCCATATCTGTATAACCTGAAAAATCAAAATATAGTTGAAATGTATAAGATAATGATGTTGTCCAAGCTTCAAATAGATTTAATGTTATTGCTGTATCAAATCCTGCATTTGCCCAAACTGCAAATGTATCTGCAATTACAACTTTTTTAAATAATCCAATAGAAAATATGAAAAGTCCTAACGCTATATTTCTATAATTTTTTACCATATTTCTATTATTAGCAAATTGTGGCATCATCTCTTTATGATGAACAATTGGTCCTGCTATTAATTGAGGAAAAAATGTTACGAACAGTGCATAATTTAGAAAATCATACTCTTTTGTTTCTTGTCTATAACTATCAACTAGATATGCTACTTGTTGGAAAGTAAAGAAAGATATTGCTAAGGGCAAAAGTAAATGTAAAAGATTTACATTTGTACCTATTGCCAAATTAAAATTTTCTATAAAAAAATCTGCATATTTAAAGTATCCAAGTAATCCTATATTACAAACAATACCAAATATTAGAATAGATTTTTTTGAAAAAGATTTTTTGTTAGTTTTAATTTCTTTATTTAAACTATTACCTATTAGATAGTTAAAAAGTATACTTATTAAAATCAAAGGTAAATAAGCTATATTCCACCAAGAGTAGAAAAATAGTGAACTAAACACTAAAAACCCTTTTGAGGCTACAGTTAATCTTTTATGATTAAGATAAAAGTATATAAAAAAGGTTATTGGTAGAAATGCGAAGATGAATTCGTAAGAATTGAAGATCAAATATTTTTCCTTATGTTTAATTTTGGAACACTTAATTAATATTTTTTTATTAAAATGTTTATTGTTAAATATTGTTTTTAAGTCGAATTTTATTATTATATAGCTTAATTAAGTAGTATAAAATAATAAATTTACATTTCTTTTTTTCTAATTATTCATCATATTTTACTATAAATAATTTTATATATTTAGATATGAAATGGCTTTTTGATATATATAAAGAGAATTTATAAATTTGTAAATTTTGATAGAATCTTTTATACTTTCTCTTATATCATTATACTTATCTTTTGAGAAGTGAATATTTTTATAATTTTACTTTAGCTAGAATTTCTTATAAATAATATTTTATTATTAAAATATATATATCTAAATTATTATTTATATACTTTGTTATACTAAATAGATTTTCTTGAAGTATTGATTTATGGCAAGCATAACTACCAATTAATTTTTTAAAGAAAATATCTTTATTATTTTTAATGTATTATTTATTGTTTCATTTCCCAAAATACCAAGAATTCTCTGTTCTAAAAACAATAACTCTTAAGATTTTCCAGTCTTAAGCCTAATTTATTAAATTAGAAAGAATAATTTAATAGAAAAAGAAAGTTTATATAAACTCTTAAATAGGCTTATAATGCTTAATAGAAAGGTCACATTAAAAAACAACCCGCTGCGAAATATGCTTTTTTTATATTTTGATTTTGCATTTTAATTCCTGTTATCTTTTATTAACATTACTGTTTTATTTTCACCTAATATTTTAATATCAAATAATTCAGTGGCTTTTATTAATTCACCCAATTTTTTGTATCCATAATTGATTGGAGAAAAAGATGAATTTTGATTAATATATAAACCAACTGCTGCAATATTTGACCAACCACTATCATCTGATGTTTGTTCAGCTGCTTTTCTTAAAAGTGCCACAAGTTTAGTATCTTTTCTTAGTTGTACTTTTGTTAGTTTACTATTATTTGAACTAGCACAGGCTACATCTTCTTTTGTGTAATCAAAAAGTTTTTCAACATAAATAAACTGAGAACAAGCATTTACAAAAGATTCAGGAGTTTTTTCTTCTCCATATCCATAAACTGTAATTCCATTTGATAATATTCTTGAAACTACAGGTGTAAAATCACTATCACTTGTAATAAGAGCTAAAGCACCTAAATCTTTCGTATAAAGTAAATCCATAATATCTATAACCATTGCAATATCACTAGCATTTTTGCCTTTTGTATAGGCAAACTGTTGAATTGGTTTTATATTATATTTATGTAAAACATCTTCCCAGCCTTGAAGTCTTTTATCTTTCCAGTTTCCATAGGCATTTCTAATATTTATAGTTCCATATTTTGATAAATCATTTATAATACTATCAATATATTTTGCACTTACATTATCGCAATCTATAAGCATTGCAATATTTATTTGAGGAATAATCATGCTTTTGCTTTAAAGTTTAATGAAATTGAATTCACACAGTGTCTTGTATCTTTTGAAGTTAATCTTTCACCTTCAAAAACATGTCCGAGATGTCCGCCGCAAGAAGCACAAACAATTTCAACTCTTCTTCCATCTCTATCTGGAACTCTTTTTACAGCACCTTCTATCTCATCATCAAAACTTGGCCAACCGCAACCTGATTTAAATTTATCATCTGATTTATAAAGTGGCGCATCACATTTTTTACATGTAAAAATTCCCTCTTCATAAAAATCATTATAAATTCCAGTAAAAGGATACTCCGTTCCTTTATTTTCTATTACATATTTTTCTTCATCATTTAATTCATTATATTTCATTATATATTCTCCTTTTATTTATCAAATCTTATTGTATATTTTATTCCATCTTGAGTTTTTTCAACACTTAATAATCCAAAATTTTTTTCAACGAACACTTTAACTAAATAAAACCCTAAATCAAAATTATTATGTTTTAAAGAACATGGTGTTAAAAAGAACTTCCCTATTTGCTCATCATCATAAGAATCTGCATTATCTTTATAAATAATAAAAATTGACTGATTTGAATCTTCAAAACTAATACTTATTTGTTTATTTTGTACCAAATTATTCAATTTAAAATTTTCTATTGATTTAGATATTAATTTACTAAAAATATGTTTTATTTCATCAATCACAATATTTAAAGATAATAAATTGTTACCCTCAATATTTATATTTATATTTTGTTTATTCATTTCCTCTTTTAAAGAAAAAAGAACACTATCTAAAGAAACTTTTATATTTACATTTTCTTTACTTTTTTTATTATTAAAAAATTTATGAAAATCATCCATAACTATATCTAACTTATTTACTTCTTCCAATGTTTTTTTAAATATTTCATCAGATTTAAACTCATCAATATTTGTAAATTTCAAATCCAAAGATTGTAAATATAATTTTATTTTATCAAGTGGTTGTTTCCATTGCAAAGTTATAACATCTATAATTGAAGCCATTGCTCCAATCTTTGATTGTCTTACAATTATCTCATCTTTTTGTCTTATCTCTCCAACTTGTTCTTTTACAAGTAGATTCAAATTTTTATTTACAAGTTCAAGTTCATTCATTACAGTTGCAAGTTTTAAATGAACTTCAACCCTTTTTAGTAAAACTTCACTATAAAAAGGTTTTGTAATATAATCAACTGCACCTAATTCAAAACCTTTTACTATATCTTTTTCATCATCTTTAACTGTTAAAAAAATTATAGGAATTTTTTTTGTTTTTTCATTTTCTTTAATCTTTGAACAAACATAATACCCATCCATTATAGGCATAACTACATCTAGTAAAATTAAATCAAATTTATTCTTTTGCAATAACTCTAATGCTTTATCTCCACTTTGTGCATAAATTACATTATAATCTTTTAAAATATTCATAGCAATTTGAAGATTCTTTGAATCATCATCAACTAGTAAAATTTTATTTTCATATTTTTTATGCATTTTAAACCTTTAATTTTTAAATTTATCTTCCAATTGTTTTAATCTTATATATGAGTTTACCTTAGTGATTAATTCTATTGTAATAAAAGGTTTTAGAACATAGTCTATTCCTCCACTCTCATAAGCTTGTTCAATATCGTGGGTAGAATCTTTACCAGATAAAAATATTATTGGGATTTTTTTTGTTTTATCATTATTCTTTAATCTCTTACAAACTTCAAAACCATTTATATCGGGCATCATTATATCCAACAATATCAAATCAAAATCATGCTCTTTTACTAATTTAAGTGCCATCTCTGCACTTTTAGCATAAAACATTTTGTAACCTTCATTTTTTAAAATATTCATTGCCATTTGGATATTTTTAGCAATATCGTCTACAATTAAAATTTTATTATTATCTTCCAATTTTAGCCTTTAAACTATCAATTAATTCCAAATAACTATTCATTAAATAATCAACTTTTTCAATATCAAAAGATTCTATATTTTTTACTAATTCATCTACATAATCTTTCAATAAATAAATATCTTTTTCTACTGACAAAGAATTTAACTTTTCAGCAAATTTTTCTATTAATGAGAAATCGCCCGCATCTTTTATAAGTAACCACTCATTTTTTAACTCTTTTTCTAATTTTCCTATAACAAATTTTAATTTATTAGGATTCATAATTTTATTATCATTTTTTTCTATTATATTTTCATTTTTTAAATGATATTTTATATATTTTGATAACTCTTCAATTAAATCATCTAAAATAACTGGCTTTCTCAAATATCCATCAAAACCAAATTTTGATACTTTTTCCAAATCTTTTCCCATTACTGATGCTGTTAATGCAATTAAGGGAATAGTTTTTAATTTAGAATCATTTTTTATAATATTTGCAGCTTCATATCCATCCATAACAGGCATTCTTAAATCCATTAAAATCAAATCAATATTAATATTTCTAAGTTTTTCTATAGCTTCTTTTCCATTTTGAGCCATAACTAAGTTTATATCAAACTCTTTTAAACTAGCTTGCACCAATTTTCTATTTTCTTCTATATCATCTACAACTAATATTTGTGCTTTTTCAAATTCAATATTTGAAGCTAAAAATTTTGAAGGAGTAATCTCTTCTTCAATAGAGCTAACTGGAATATCTTTTAAAATCACTGTAAATATTGAGCCTTTGTTTCTTTGACTTTGTACTTTAATTTCACCATTTAACATATGAACTAATTTTGCACAAATAGCAAGTCCTAATCCTGTTCCACCATATTTTGCAACATCAAAATTTGATACTTGCTCAAAAGCATTAAAAATAGAAATCAAGTTTTTTTCATCTATTCCAATTCCTGTATCTTCTACACTAAATATTAAATCTATTTTACTTTTTATATTATCTTTATAAAGATTTTCAACTTTTAATTTTATTTGCCCTCTTTCAGTAAATTTAATTGCATTTCCAATTAAATTAAATAAAATTTGTCTTATTCTAACTCCATCAATTATTATATATTTAGGAATATTTTTATCAATATCTAGAACAAAAGTTATATTTTTACTTATTATCTTTGAGTGAAATATTGATTCAATTTCTAAAAACATATTTCTAGGGTTTAGTGATTCATTTCTAATTTCTAATTTACCAGCTTCAATTTTTGATAAATCTAAAATATCATTTATTATTCTAAGAAGAGAATTACCACCTTTTTTTATTGAATTTAGATACTCTTTATGGAGTGGATTTTGTATCTCTTTATCTAAAATCTCAGTAAAACCTATTACTGAATTCATAGGAGTTCTAATTTCATGGCTCATATTTGCTAAAAATTCACTTTTTTGTTTTGCAACATTTTCAGCTATATCTTTTGCTTTTTTTAACTCTTCATTTAAAGAACTAATATTATTTCGTTCAGTTTCTAGCTCTTTTTGTATTTTCTCTTTTTCTCTAATCTCTTGTTTTAACTTTCTATTCCAATAAAAGATAATTGACAATATGATTATTGAAATACTTAATATTTTCCAAATTAAATCATAATCAATTTTTTGCTCATATTCAACTTTTACCCATTTTCTATAGATTTCATCTTTTTTACTAGAAGAAACATTCTCTAATAATTTATTTAAAATTGAAACTAATATTTCATCATCTTTTTTTACGCCAAAACCATATTTATAGTTGTAACCAGTTGGCCCTACAATTTTTAGATTACTTATGCTATATTTTTTACTATAAAACTCAAAAGAAGGAATATCCATTATAAAATAATCTATTCTTGAATTTGATAAATCTTTTAAGCCTTCCAACGGTGTATCATATTCTTTAATATTTTTAATTTGAGGGAAATCATGTTTAATCTCTTCACTAACTAAATAGCCTTTCCCTGTTGCAATAATTTTATTGGAAATATTATTAAGAGAATTTACATAGTTAGATTCTTTATTATTTGCAATTATTACTATTTCTGTTCCCATGTATTTATTAGAAAAATTTAAGAATTTATCCCGTGAAGGATAATAAGATATGGAATCTATTAAATCTATTTTTTTTTCTTTAATTAAATCTAATGTTTGAGACCAAGAATTAGTTTTTACATACTCAACTTTGATATTACTATCTTTAAAAACTTCATTAACTAAATCAGGAATCATACCTATATGATTTTCATTTTCATCATAAAAAGAGTACGGTGGCCAAGCTGGATCCCCTGAAATTTTAAGTATTGGAGTATGTTTTATCCAATCAATTTCTTCTTTTGTAAAATTGATTTTTTTCTTTTTTTCATCTAATTCAAATATCCATTTTTTATTTATTTTATCTTCTTCTTTTTGAATAATTAATGGCATAACTTTTTGAATAATATTAAATAGTGTTTGATTTTCTTTTAGCACAGCCATAGATAAATCAATTTTGTCAAAATCAGCTTTGAATTTAACTTCTATATTTGTATATAACTCTTTTTGAACAAAATAAGAAAATACTGGCATATTTCCAATAAAAATATCTGCTTTTCCATAAGATACTAATTCAAAAGCTTCTTTATTTGATTTTGCAAATACAAATTTCATATTAGGGTATTTTTTGACTAATCTTTCATAAACAAAATTGTCTTTTTGAACTGCAACTACATAATTTTTGATTTCATCAAATTTTTTGATTTTTAAATCTTTTTTTCCAATAACAACAACATCTATTGTTAAATAAGGATTTGAATAATTTAAATATTTCTCTCTATCTTCTGTTCTTGCAACACAAGCTAACATATCTAGCTTTTTCTCTTTTATTTTTGTTATTACACTATACCAATCATCTGCATAAACTTCAAATTTTAAGCCTGTATATTTACTCAATATTTCTAAATAATCAGATGCAATTCCTTCATATTTTCCCGATTCATTTAAATACTCAAATGGTGGCCAATTTGAATCAGCTCCAATTTTAACAACTGGATTATCTTTAATCCATTGTAATTCTTCAGCAGTAAATACAGATTTATTATCCTCAATTACAGAAGAAAAAAGTGCACTTATAAAAATAACAATAAGAATAAAATATTTCATTTATACTCCTTTCTTCCAATTGAGAATATTATAACATAGTAATATTATCTATTATGAAACTTTAAAACTTTCTTCTATGATTATCTCGCCATTTACTAATATTTTTCCAAGAAATTCATCACCTATTTTAAATGCTCCAACACCTTTTGGAGTTCCACTCATTAATATATCGCCATCTTCAAAAGTTAAGAAAGTTTTAGCTTCATTAATAATGTCATATGGTTTATTTATCATTAAAGAGTAATCACCTTTTTGTTTTAATTCACCATTTATATAAAGTTCAAGTTCAAGTTTTGAAATATCACCACTGAAACTTACAAATTTTGAGAAAACTGCCGCACCATCAAAAGCTTTTGCTCTCTCCCATGGAAGACCTTTTTGTTTTAATTTACTTTGAACTTCTCTTAAAGTCAAATCTAAGCCAAAAGCAAGAGCTGTTATTTTGTCATTTTCAATTAAAAATGAAATCTCTGCTTCATAATGACAAGAATCTTGATTCTTTGGGAAAATTAATTTATCAGAAATTGCTGAATTTGGTTTTATGAAAAAAACCATATCTTCTGGTATCTCATTATTTAATTCATTTATATGATCAATATAGTTTCGTCCAATACATACAACTTTTGATGGAAAAATCTCACTATTACCCAATAATATTCTATTCATTTTATATCCTTTAAAATTTATTATATAATCTTACAAAAATTATAACCAAAGGCTTTTTAAATGAAAGAAAATCTACTAATAGTTTGGACAAATGGTGATATAGAAGTGGCTAATAAATTCCCACTTTTGTATTCTTCTGTTATTTTAGAAAGAGAATATTGGAAAACTGCTCATCTTATGCTTTGGGGGCCTTCAATATTACTTGCAAAAAACAACTTACAAATACAAGAACAGCTAAAAAAGATACAAGATACGGGTGTCAAAATGAGTGCTTGTATAGTTTGTGTTGAGGATTATGAAGCAACATCTATTTTAGAAAATTTAAATATTGAAATCACACATACTGGTGAGCTTTTAACAAAAGCTTTAAAAGATGATACTTGGTCTGTAATGACTATTTAATACTTAGCTATTAACTCTTTTATTAAAACCGAAGTAATCCCCCAGATTACTTCTCCACCGTATTTATAAACCCAAATTTTATGTCGTTTATGTCCCCAAGGTTTTCTATAAGCTTCTGGAAGACCTAACTCTTCAACAGGGAAATAAATCTCTTTTTCTCCCTCATTATTAATTTTATAAGGATGTATTTCATGGGCTAAGGTATACTCTTCAGCTTGTGTTTCTCTAAAAAATGAGATTGGAATTAAAAAAGTTTTTTCAACTTCACTAGAATCGATTTTCATATTTTCATAAGCTTTTTTCTTAACTTTTGCAACAAAAGGTTCTATCACCGTTCCAATTGGTGCAATATAAGTATCAAGTTGTCCTAAAATTTTTATATCTTTTTTTTGGATTCCTAACTCTTCAAAAGTTTCCCTTAAAGCTGTATCTTTAAAATTATTATCAATACCTTTTTCAAAACCACCACCAGGGAAACAAATATCTCCACCTTGCCTAATAGTTGCTGCTCTTTTTTGAAATAAAAGATGATATTCACCTTTTATTTTTACAAGAGGAATTAAAACAGCACTATTAAAAAATCTATCACGACCTAATATATTAGGATATTTTGGTAAATTAGATACTAGTTTTTTTAGATTATCTTTTTTCATTATAATTCTTTTTCTTCTAAGCTTTTAATGGCTTCAATCATTGTCTTAACTATCTTTTTCAAATCATTGTCTTCTATAGTATATGCAACAATTGAATAAATAAGTTTTCCAAAAGGTCGTATCCAAACACCATTTTTTACACAATAATCTTGAATCATTTGAGCATAAATATCATCTTTTAATTCAATAATTCCTATAGCTCCAATATTTCGAACATCTTTTACTAATTTTAGATCTTTTGCAAATTCTAATTCTTGGGAAAAAATATCTTGGATTTTATTTACATTTTGCAGCCATGAAGAACTTAAAAGTAAATCAATACTTGCATTTGCGATACTACAAGCAAGTGGATTTGCCATAAATGTTGGACCATGCATAAGTACGCCAATTTCGCTATTTGAAATTACTTGACTTACATCTCTTGAAGTAATCATTGCAGCCATTGTCATGTAACCACCTGTTAAACCTTTTCCAAGAGTCATTATATCAGGTTTAATTTCTGCCCATTCACATGCAAACATACGCCCTGTATGTCCAAAACCTGTTGCTATTTCATCTGCAATTAATAAAATATCATATTTTGTACATAATTCTCTAGCTTTTTTTAGATACTGTGGATTATAAATTCTCATTCCACCTGCACCTTGAACAATAGGTTCAAGAATAAAAGCTGCAATTTCATTATGATGTTTTTCAAAATTGTTTTCTAAGATTTCAATCTCATCACTACAATCAGATTGAAATCCTAAAGCTGGAGCTTTGGTAAAGATATTCTCACTTAAATATGAACCATAAATACTATGCATAGAATTTTGTGGGTCACAAACACTCATAGCACCTAATGTATCGCCATGATAAGCATTTTCAAGTGCTAAGAATTTATATTTTTTTAAACCCTTTGCTTTTTGATAAAGAATTGCAGTTTTTAATGCAACTTCAACAGAAACTGAACCACTATCACATAAAAAAACACTATGAAGTTTTGTTAAATCAACTAACTTTTTTGTTAATAAACTAGCTTGTTCGTGGGCCAGTCCACCAAACATAATATGAGGCATAATTTCAACTTGTTTTTTTAGTGCTTCATTTAATACAGGATTATTATATCCATGAATTGCACTCCACCAAGAACTCATACCATCAATTAATTCTTCACCTGTTTGTAAAAAAATTGAAGTTTTATTTGTAGAAGTAACTGGTAAAATTTTTGTTTTTGAAGGAAGTGAGTTATAAGGATGCCATACATATTCTTTATCTATTTCTAACCAATTCAATACTTGTCCTAATTATTTTTTATTAAAAAGATTATATCTAAAGATAATTTGGTAATGGCTAAACTTTTAATTAATATCTTTTATCAAATTTTCTAAAATAATTTTTGTTAAAGTTCCTTTATAACTCTTATTTTTATAATTAAAACTTGTATTTGAAATATATATTTTACCATTCATATGTTTGTTAATTATCTCTTGACACATAAATAAACCTATTCCTGTTCCTTGACTTTGATGTTTAGTTGTAAAATATGGTTCAAAAATTTTATCAATGATTTTTTCATCAATTCCACCCGCATTATCTTTTATTTCAATAATAGCTTTATTATTCTCTTCAAAGATATTAATATAGATAATCTTATCTTCATTTTGTGAAAATTCTAGAGCATCTTTTGAATTATTTAAAATATTAATCAAAACTTGAATTAACTCAGTTTCATATCCAAAAATTTTTATATTTTTTATATTTTTTATTATTTTTATCTTTCTAGTTAAAAAATTTGGATTCATTAAATCTACTGTTTTATTACAACAATTTTCTAAATAAAAATTTTCTTTCTTTTTTTGTGGTTTAAAAAAATATCTAAAATCATCAATAGTGTTTGATAAATATTTTGAAGTATTCAAAATAGAATCTAAAGTATCATACAAAAATTTATCATCTAAATCATTTAACTCTTTTTTAATTTTTATACCACTAACACCAGTAGTAATTAAAGATAAAGGTTGTCTCCATTGATGTGCAATATTTTCTATCATTTGTCCCATAGAAACCATTTTTTGTTGTTGCGATAAAAGTCTATCTTTTTTCAAATTTTCTTCAACTTCTTTTTTTATTCTAATTTCTAATTGACTATTTATATCCCTTAGTGCTTTAGTTTTTTCTTCAACTTTTCTTTTTAAATTATTATTTAATTTATTTAAAAGTTTTTGTCTATATAAAATAAAAATAATTATAAGAACTACAAATACTTTCCATAAAATAGAATAATCAAACTCTTTTTTATATTCAATAGAAATCCATTTGTTAAGCATCTCATTTTTTGTAAAATCATCAATACTTAAAACTGCTTTTTGAAAAACATCAAATAAAATAGGTTCATCATTTCTAACAGCAATTGATAAACTTACACTTTCATCAAGTTTGGCTGAAACAGCAACTTGTGTTAAGTATTTTGTTTGTAATTTATACCAAGAGGTTGATATTGTATCAATATGTCCAAAAACTTCTTTATCAATAACTTTTTTTAATCCTTCATCAATATTTTCAACTTTTACAAACTCAATATTTCTATATTTACTTTTTAGTAAATCTAAAATTGCATAATCTTCAACAATAGAAACTTTCTTATTTTTTAAAGAAGAAAGATCACTAATAAAAGAAGTATCACTTTTTGTTAAAAGAACAAAAGGAATATCAATATAAGATTTTGTAAAATTAAAATTATTCTCACGCTCTTTTGTTTGAGTAGCAGATGATAATATATCACACTTTCTATCTTTTGCAAACTCTAAAGATTCTTTCCAGGTATTTGTAGGAACTAAAGTTATAGGTTTTTTTATTTTTTCTTCTATTAAAGATATATAATCAGCAACAAATCCTGTAAATTCTCCATCTTTTATATCACTATATGGCATACTATCTGGCATAATACACATTTTAATACTATCTCTTTCTTCTACATATTTAGTCTCTTTTGCGGAAAAAGTTGAATTATTTAAATTATTTATATCAAAAACAAATTTATCTATATTTATAGGGCTTGGTACTAATCCCATTACATTGTACAAATCATAAATTCTTTGAATTTTATCTTTTCTGATTTCTCCCAGATTAGAAGTTTTAAAATAAGATAGTTTTTTCAATTCCCTTTCTTCATATAAAAGTTCATCTTTTTGTAAATTTTGACTATTATAGTTATTTAGTATTACATCAACACTCTCTTGGGGGTTTGCATATGCATACTCCCAACCTTTTAATGATGCTTTTTTAAATAATAAAACTGTATTCAAATCATAATTAATAAGGTTTTGATTTGTATATAACATATCACTATACATATCAAAGCCATATTTCTTTGGATCAAAAATATTATAATCTATTCCTTCTTTTTGCAACCAAAAGGGAGCTTTTGAAATATATGCTGAAATAACATCTGTTTTTTTATTGAGTAAATCATCTATATTATGAGTATGTTTTAAAAATGTTAAATTTTCAATTTTTACTTTATTTGAAGTTATCATTGCTTTTAGTGAAACTTCACTAGCATCATCTATTGTAGTCATAATTCTTTTATTAGAAAAATCGTTTATACTATTAATTCCAGATTCTTTGGTACTTAATAAGACCAATGGTGTTGATTGAAACAAAGCATATAAAGCAACGATATTGGGATTCTTTATTCGCTCAAGAATTAAAGTTTCTCTTCCTACTGCAAAATCGATTTTTCCATCATTCACACTTTTAGGAATATCTACACCAAATTCAAAAGGTTTTATTTCAACATCTAAACCTAAATCCTCATAAAAACCTTTTTGTTTGGCCATATAATAACCTGCAAATTGAAACTGATCAAACCAAGACAATTGTAATGTAACTTTTTTTAATTCTTTTGCATATATTGATTGAGTAAGTAAAATTATTAGAACAAATAAGAATTTAATTATTTTTAGTAAATACAAAATAGCCCTCTTAATAAAATTATCTGAGTATATCAAAAAAAAATGTAAAATGAATGCAAAAAATCCTAATAAAACTCTTATTTATTGCTATCGAACAAAAGTTTACATCCTACAATTGAAAAAGTCACTCCTATAAAACCATCAATATACTTTTTAAAGTTAAAATATTTATTAACTACCTTTTCATTAGAAAACATAAAAGCATAACCTATAAAAACTACTATTCCAAAAGGTAAACAAAGTATAACAGGTAAATATATTGACATTGTATTTTGTCCATTTGGTAAAGCAACTGCAATAATTGCAATCCAAACTGCAATTGCTTTTGGATTTAATAAGTGCATCATTATTCCTGAAAAGAAATATTTTGATAAATAACTTTTAGACTCTTTTATTTCAACTTTTTTTTGCTCTTTTTTCATAAGCATTTTAAAAGAGTTATAGGCTAAATAAAGAAAATATAAACCACCTAAAATCTTTAAAATATACAAAAGATCAGAATATCGACTAAGAAGTGGCTGTAATCCTGAAGCTGCACAAATACCCCAAAAAAATGATCCTATTGTTACACCTAAAGCAAAACAAACTCCTGCTTTTCTTCCTGCATATATTGAAGTATGAGCAATTGCCAGATTACTAGGTCCGGGACTAGCTATTCCTAAAATATAAATAAATAATGCTATTAAAATACTAGAAAAAATTTCCATTTAAATATCCTATATTATCTTATGAATTCTTAATAAAATTATTCATTATTATTTTTATGTTGCTCTTCAACCCACTTTTCATCTTGTCTAGGATCAATTTCTGACATTATAACAGTAGATGATACAGGAACATTAACAAAAACACTTCTTTTATCATAATCTACTCGTTTTTTTGACAATGAATATAACGCTAAATAAATACCTAAAATAAAAAATATAATAAAAAGTACTTCTGGACTAAAATAGTTAAATGCGATACCAATAATCACTGGCGCTAAAAAAGAACCTGTACCATATGCAAAAAGTAAAGCTCGACTTATTTCTACAATATCTTTGTTTTCATCTATTACATCATTTGCTCTTGATAAACTTAATGGATAAATACAAAAAATACTAACGCCAAATAAAATAGCTAAAAAATACAACATATTTTCATTTAAAGTTAAAATAACAAATAATAATGAAACTAATGAGGTACAAATTCCAGTTGCTGCAATAAGTTTTCGTCTTCCATAAATATCTGAAAGTTTTCCTATTGGCCATTGTGAAAGTAAACCACCCAAAAGTGCAAATGCCATAAATAAAGATATTACTTCTTTAGAATCATACAATTTTATTAAATACAAAGGAATCATTGTAAAAAAACCACCTACAAAAAAGCCACTTATAAAACTTCCTGTTACAGCTAGTGGAACCACATTGTAAAGCTTTGGAAAACTATATCTCTCAAAAGGTTTTAAAATAGGTTCTTCAATTTTTGTCATTGCAATGAAAACTACAGAAAAAAGAACTAAAACAGCCCCAATTGAGAAAATCATATGTTTAAAATCTTCATCAATATTTAATAATAGCTGTCCAATTGCTGTTGCTAAATAAAAAACTGTTGTATAAATTCCTAATATTTGTCCTCTTTGTTCATTTGAACTTTTTTCATTTAACCAGCTTTCCAAGATAATTAACAAACCATAATAAGCAAATCCAGAAATAAGCCGAAGAATTGCCCAAAATAACTCATTTAAAAACAAAGAATGTAGTAAAAAAGTAATAACCATCAAAGATGCAAATGTAACAAAACTTCGTATATGTCCAACTGATGAAATAATCTTTTGACTAAATATAGAAGATGCCATAGCACCTAAAAAAAATGCAGCATTTATTAGACCAATAACCATATCCGATGTTCCATTTTCTTTAAGAAAAACACCAATAAAAGTCATAATCATACCATACCCAATTGCTAAAAATCCAATTGAGAAGAATAATGAAGATATGGCTAAATAAACAGATTTTGTTGCTTGCATTACATTCCTTATTTTTTTCTTGATAATAGCAAATAACAATAGTTAAAGAACTTAATTCTTTTCATATTATTTTCAATAATATTAGACTGATATTTAATACTTGGAATACTATTTTTTACAAATTTTAGGATTAAAAGTTCTTAAAGTTGAAGCTGGACTATTTAATAATTTTTCAAGAGCTCTTAGTGGTCTAGGGATTAAAATTCCACCACAATTTGGGCAAATATATCCTAATATTTCCTTTGCACAATCAGAACAAAAAGTACATTCAAATGAACAAATGTATGCACCTTCTAAATTAGCTGGTAAATCTTTATCACAACACTCACACCCAGGTCTATTTCTAACATATTAATTCCTTATTAATTATTGGTTCATTTTATATTAAAAATCTTAAATTTGTAAAAATTAGTTGGACAATTATTATTGATTGTTTTTCTTATATTAATAATTTTCTCATAAATACACTTTCCTTTCAATCTTTAGTGCTATAATTTAATAATATATTTACTCAAAGGATTTTTATGATTTACAAAAAAATGTTTTTCCCTATTGGTGGTGGTGAAGAGTTAAAAGATAGATTATTTGCAGCGTTGTTAATTGCAAAATATTTCGATGCAAACTTAGAGATTTTAAGATGTATACATGATACTGGTAAAAATATGTATAAAAGTCTAGGTATTTCTGCTCAAGTTATGAAAGAAATAGACGAAGTTATTGCACTTAGAACAAAAGATGAATCAATTGAATTTGAAAATGCTATTAAAGAAATTGGAAAAATTGCTGGAATGGAAATATCAACTACTCCTATTCCAAATAAAGTTCATGCACTATTAACTGTTAAAGAAGGAAATAGAAGTTTTTTAGTTGAAGAAGAATCGAAATTTTGTGATATTGTAATTGCTGCTGCACCTCCATCAGGAATTGCTACTGCTACATTTGAAACATCTGTTTTAAAAAGTGGAAAACCAGTTCTTATGTTCCCAAGAAAAATGAAAACTTTTAGTACAAAATCCATACTTATTGGATGGAATAATACAGTTGAATCATCAAGAGCTATAACCTCTTCTATTGAATTACTAAAACTGGCAGAAAAAGTACAAATTGTATCTTCTGATGAATACAGTGGAGTTGATATGCACAAAATTAATCAATTAATTGATTATCTTAAATTTCATGATATTGATGCAACTTATAAAATTGTAGAGACTACAAGAATTCCAGGGGAAGCTTTATTAAATGCAGCACTTGATGGGAATTTTGATTTAATTGTTGCAGGAGCATATGGACATAAAGGTTTAAGAGAACTTATGTTTGGTGGTGCAACTAGATATTTATTAGAGCATTCAACTTTACCTATATTTATGTCTCACTAGATTAGTAAAATATTTTATTTTCTAATGAAAAGGGAGAATGAAAGATTGATTTATAATCAATCTTTCATATTTTCTAATGTAAGAAATGTCTAATTCCTGAGAAATATAGAGCCATATCATATTCATTTGCTGCATCTATAATTTCATCATCTCTGATTGATCCACCTGGCTCAATTACACATTTAACACCAGCAACAGCTGCGGCATCAATACTATCTCTAAATGGGAAGAATGCTTCTGAAGCTAAAACAGCACCTTTTACATCGATTCCCATATCTTCAGCTTTTCTTAAAGCAGCTTTTGAAGCATCAACTCTTGAAGTCATACCCATACCAACAGCTACCATTGCAGAATCTTTTACATATACAACACAATTTGATTTTGTTAAACTAGCAATTTTATATGCAATTTCCATATCTTTTACTTCTTGTTCAGTTGCAATTCTTTTTGATTTTAACTCAGAATTTCTAACTTCATCTTCTTTTACTTTATCAGCATCTTGGAATACAAATCCTCCATCAACTCTTTTGAAATCAACAGTATCATTTGCAAGTTCTAAATATTGTGTTCCTTGCTCAAATAATTTGATTCTTTTTTTAGAATCAAATACAGCAACAGCTTCAGGTGTAAAGCTAGCGGCAAAGATAACTTCTAAGAAAATTTCATTCATTTTTTCAGCTAATTCTTTATCAACTGTTCCATTAACAGCTACAACTCCACCAAAAGCAGAAACTGGATCACATTTAAGTGCTTCAACATAAGATTCTAATAATGAATCTTTAATTGCAAAACCACAAGGGTTTCCATGTTTAACAATACAAATAGCATTTTCTTTTCCAAATGCAGCAGCAATTCTAGCAGCTCCTGAAATATCACCCATATTATTAAAACTTGCTTCACCTTTTACAGTTTTGAATTTATTTGTAAATTGAGTATCAAATTCGTATAATGCACCTTTTTGATGTGGGTTTTCTCCATATCTTGTATCAAATACTTTAGAACCAACAATAAATTGTTTTGCTCCAAATCCACCATTAAATCTTTTATTCATATAATTTGCAATCATAGAATCGTAAGCAGCCGTATGCTCATATGCTTTAATCATCATATCTCTTCTAAATTCAACTGTATTTGTGTCATTTTTAAGATTATTTAATACTAAATCATAATCAGCAACATCTGTTACAATAATAACTGAATCAAAATTTTTAGCAGCAGATCTAACCATTGCTGGGCCACCAATATCGATGTTTTCAATTATTTCTTCAAAATCATCAGTTTTTTCTATTGTTGCTTTAAATGGATATAAGTTAACACAAACTAAATCAATTCCCTCAACTCCAAGTTCTTGCGCTTGATCTAAATGAGATTGTTTATCTCTTCTATGTAAAATCCCACCATGAATATATGGATTTAGAGTTTTAACTCTTCCTTCAAAACACTCAGGAAATTTAGTAACTTCATTTGCTTCGATTACCGCAATTCCTGCATCTTTAAGTTTATTATATGTTCCACCTGTACTAATAATTTCATAACCTAATGTTACAAGTTCTTTAGCAAAATTTTCAACACCACTTTTGTCACTTACACTAATTAATGCTCTCAATTGTCTTCCCCAAGTTTTATAGTTTTTGTGATTATACTAAAAAAGCAATTAGGACTCCCTTGATTAAAAAGTGTATACTTTTTATCACATGATTAATTATTTTCTGTGTTACAATATATTTTTCTGAGAAATTTAAAGGATTTATATATTGGAAACTTTTAAGGAATTAGACCTATTTTGGATACTAGTATGTGGTTTTTTAGTCTTTATGATGCAACTTGGTTTTTCTTTAGTTGAAACTGGTGTGGTAAGGAGTAAAAACACTATAAATGTAGCTATGAAGAATCTTATTGATACAGTATTTAGTATTATTTTCTTTTGGCTTTTTGGTTTTGGACTTATGTTTGGTCTTGATAGTTATGGACTCATAGGTACAGATAAATTTTTAATAGATGGTACAGATCATCACTTAAACGGATTTTTCTTTTTTCAAGCAATGTTTGCCGCAACTGCAATTACAATTGTCTCAGGTGCAGTTGCTGAGAGAATAAAATTTAATGGGTATATTGTTGTAGCAATTATTGTAAGTGCAGTAATTTATCCTATTTTTGGTCATTGGGCTTGGAGTGATCATGGTTGGCTTAAAAATCTAGGTTTTATAGATTTTGCAGGTTCAACAGTTGTGCATTCACTTGGAGCTTGGATTGGATTAGCTGGTGCAATAGTTTTGGGGCCAAGACTTGGGAAATTTAGAAAAGGTAAAGTTGTATATTTTGCTCCAAGTAATCACAATTTTATTGTCTTTGGAGTATTTATTCTATTTTTTGCTTGGTTTGGATTTAATGCAGGAAGTTTATTAGCTTTTGATCCAGCTGTTACATCTATTTTGATGAATACTTTATTAGCAGGGGTTTTTGGTGGTTTTTCTGCTTGGATAATTACACTTTTTAGTAAAGATAAAGTAGGCGTTGAAATATTTAGTTTTGGAATAATTGCAGGTCTTGTAGGAATTACAGCTGGATGTTTTGAATTCACCACAACTCAATCTGCGTTTGTTGGTTTTATATCTTCTTTTATTATGCACTATGCTGATATCTTTTTGACAAAAAGATTGCGAATTGATGATCCTTTAAGTGTTGTTGCAATTCATGGATTTGTTGGAGCTTGGGGAACAATAGCAGTTGGAATTTTTGCAAAATTACCTGAAAATTTCACTAGATTACATTTTATTTATATTCAATCATTAGGAGTAATAGTAGCTTTTCTTTTTACTTTTATTTCGGGATTATTAATCTTTTTATTTTTAAGTAAAATCAATCTTTTAAGAGTAAGAAAAAAACATGAAGTTTTAGGGTTAAATAGAAGTGAACATAATGCAAGATTACCTTGGGTAGACACTATTCAAAGTATTATTCAGATAATGAAAACTGGAAATGTAGATAGAAAAATTTATGAAGAAAGAGATACAGAAATTGGTATAGTTTCAAGATTTTTCAACTATTTACTAAATATGCTAAAAGAAAAAAATGCTGAACTAAAAAAATCAAATAATAATTTATCAGTAAAAGCTTATCATGATAATTTAACTAAAATCTTGAATAGAAATGGTCTTTTGAAAAAACTACCAGAAAAGAACAACAAATATATTCTAGGAATAATTGATATAGATAAATTTAAAACAATAAATGACACTTTTGGACATGATGTTGGAGATTATGTATTAAGAGATTTAGCTGGAATTATTTCAAGTAAAATTAGAGTAACTGACATTTTTGCAAGATGGGGAGGAGAAGAGTTTGTTTTAATTTTAGATACTACAGATTTATTTCAAGCGCAAAATATTGCAGATAATTTAAGAAAAGAAGTTGAAAATTCAAAGTTTAAAACAGTAGATAAAATAACAATTTCTATTGGAGTTAGTGAGTTTAAAACAAAAAATGATACATTTGAAAGTGTATTTAAAAAAGCAGATGAGGCACTTTATCAAGCAAAAACTAGCGGAAGAAATAGAGTCTATGTATATTAAGAAGAGATATTCTCTTCTTAATATATTATAAATCTTGTTCTATTACTTGTTTGAATTTATTAAAATAAACGAAACTAGCTTTATCTAAATCTTTAGAAAGATCATTAATAGAGATTTTATCTCCACCAACTTCTCCAATTTTTGTACATAAAAGATTATAAGATTTTGCAACTTTTTCAAACGCTTCACAATTTTCAGGTTTAACTTCAACAATTGCTCTACTTAAAGATTCTGAGAAAATGTCTTTTGAATCATTTAAAGAAACAGATACTTTAACACCTTTATTTCCTACAACTGCCATTTTTGATAATGAAACTGCAATTCCACCAATGTTTACATCTTTTGCAGATTTTAATAAACTTTTTTGATTAGCAACAATAACTGTATTCCATAATGCTAATTCTTTTTCAAAATTTACTTCGGGATGAATTCCAGCAACTTTTCCATACATTTTTTTCATATATAAAGAAGCACCAAATTCAGATTTAGTTTCACCTAAGATATACAAAATATTTCCATTTTCTTGAACACAAGAAGGTAATACTTTATTAGCATCTTCATTTACTCCAACCATAGCAATTGAAGGTGTTGGGAAAACTCCTACTCCATTTGTTTCATTATATAAAGATACATTTCCACCAATTACTGGCGTATTTAACTCTTTACAAGCTTTTTTGATTCCTTCACATGAAGCTGCAAATTGCCACATAACTTCAGGATTTGTAGGATTTCCAAAATTTAAACAATCTGTAATTGCTTTTGGAACTGCTCCTGTCATTGCTACATTTCTTCCAGATTCCATAACAGCAGCTGCTGCTCCTAATTCTGGATTAATATAACAAAGTCTTGTATTACAATCTGCACTCATTGAAAGTGCTTTTCCAGTCTCTTTGATTCTAATTGATGAACCGTCAAGTTTGCCTGGACCTTTGATTGTATTTGTTTGAACCATTGAATCATATTGAGAATAAACCCAAGATTTATCAACAACTTCCATATCAGAAAATAAATCATCAAATGCAACTTGGTTTGAAATCTCTTTATCTAAAGTGATATTTTCAATTCCATCTAAGTAGGCTGGTTTTTTTGTTGGTCTATCTAAAATAGGAGCTTGTTCAGATACTGGTTGAACTGGAACTTCAGCACATTTTTCACCATGCCAGAATAATTCCATATTTCCAGTTGCAGTTACTTCACCAATAACAGCAACATCTAATTCCCATTTTTCAAAAATATCAATAATTGCTTGTTCACAACCTTTTTTAGCACAAATAAGCATTCTCTCTTGTGATTCACTTAGCATGAAATCATAAGGAGTCATACCCTCTTCCCTTGCTGGAACTTTATCTAAATGCATAATCATCCCAGAACCAGATCTTCCTGCCATTTCAAATGAAGACGAAGTAAGTCCAGCAGCTCCCATATCTTGAATACCAACTATTAAATCAGTTTTGAATAGTTCTAAACAAGCTTCCAAAAGAAGTTTTTCAGTGAAGGGATCTCCAACTTGAACAGTTGGTCTTTTTGACTCACTATCTTCATCGAATGCTGCTGAACTCATAACAGCTCCACCAAGTCCATCTCTACCTGTTTTAGAACCAACATACATTACTGGATTTCCAATACCTTCTGCTTTTCCGTAGAAAATTTCATCAGCTTTTGCTAAACCTAAAGTAAATGCGTTTACAAGATTATTTCCAGCATAACACTCTTCAAATGTAGTTTCTCCACCAATTGTAGGTACTCCCATACAGTTACCATATCCACCAATACCAGCAACTACACCTCTTAAAAGAAATCTATGTTTTTGTGCAGTTTCACTATTTCCTTCAATTGAAGCAAATCTAATTGAATTCATATTTGCAATTGGTCTTGCACCCATTGTAAATACATCTCTTAAAATACCACCAACACCAGTAGCAGCACCTTGATAAGGTTCAATAAAACTTGGATGATTATGTGATTCCATTTTAAATACAGCAGCATATCCATCACCAATGTCAATAACACCGGCATTTTCACCTGGACCTTGAATAACCCAAGGAGCTTTTGTTGGGAAACCATTTAAATATTTTTTACTTGATTTATATGAGCAGTGCTCAGACCACATAGCAGAGAAGATACCAATTTCTACATAGTTTGGTTCTCTTCCTAAAATTTCTTTGATATTTTCAAATTCTTCAAGTGTTAAAGAGTGAGCAAGTGCTATCTCTTGAAGGTTCATCTCTTGTTTTTGCATCTTTCGCCTTAAAATATGGTTGTTATTTAGGGCGATTATATCTAAAAAGAGTTAAATTTTATTTTAATCCTCTGAGAGAATTTTTACTTGGTTGTTTACTATTTCTAAAAACAACTCTTTTTTTCCATAAAATCTAACTGCTGGACTTAAATATTCTTCATCCATTAAAACTTTATACATATCTTTTCCTAATGAATTTGGATAAGGAGAAACATCCATATTTGAAAATTTAATTGTTTTTTGTTCTTTTTTTGCAAATATTGAACTTTTTTGTTCTTTAAAAGTATTAAAATCACTTTTGTCTGCTCTTTTAAAATCATCTGAATAAAAAGATAAATATTCTTCAATATTAGAATCTTTCCAAGCATTTTTCCATTTATAGATAGTACTAAATATTAAAGCCATATCTTGTTTAGTTGCTTTTTTAAACTCATTTTCACTTGTTAATAGAATTGTTTTATTTAAATCAATTTTTTTATCTAATTCTTCAAGTTCATTATTATCTAAAGCGATACAACCTTTTGTAAAGTTCTCTCTTTCCTCATTAAAAGGCATTCCATGAATCCAAATTCCATAACCTTGTTTATCTAAACTTCTATCATAAACATTTGGATAAGAAGTCACTAGTGCAAATGGGCCATAAAAACTATCTAATCCAACTTTTTTTTCAACTAATTCATAAGCACCTATTGGAGTTTTTTTATCACCTGCTGTTAATTTATCACCTGCATTTTCACCAGTTATAACACCATGTCTTAATAATAATTTATAATCATTACCCTCTTTTTGATAAACTGTAATTTCTGATTGATCTTTTTGAGCTAATATTACATATTTTTTGAATTCATAATAACCATAGTCTACATTTTTATCTTGGAAATACTCTTGCCAATAGCTTATATCTTTTAATCTGTTTTCTATTTCTTTCTCTACAGAATTAATTCCCTCATATCTATATAATTTTATTAAATCTTGTGCATATACATTAAAAGAAATTAATAAAAAAATTATTAATTTTAACAAATATTCCTCCATGATAATTTTTTAAGTTGGGGGATTGTATAATGTTTGCCCTAATTATTTAATAAAAAGTGAAGAAACTATGAAAAAAATCATCCTAACAATTATTATATTTTTTAATTTTTTATACTCAGCTCAAGTTGAAGAACTAAATTGGCCAAGAGGAGAGAGTTTTTTAACTTTTTTAGATAAATACTCCGTTTCACAAAAATTATATTTTGATTTAGAAAAAGAAGACCAAGAGTTATGTTCAGAAATAACAGCAGATAGTAGATACTATTTATATACAGATGATGATGGAAAGCTAAATCAAGTTTTAATTCCTATATCTGATGATATTCAACTACATGTTTATAGGGACAATAATAATGAATACAAATTCGAAACTCTTCCAATAAATTACACAGAATATACAGAGCTTATTGCTATTGAAATTACTGAATCAGTATCACAAGATATTGCAGATGCAACAGGGGATGTTACATTAGCAGCCATGTTAAAATCAATTTTTTCTCAAGGTGTAAATTTTAGAAAAATGCAAAAAGGTGATTTTATTGCTTTAGAGTATTCACAAAAAGTTTACTTAGGGCGACCTCTTGGAATGCCTGATTTAAAAGCTGCAATGGTTGAAATTTCTGGAACACCTTTTTATAGATTTAAAAATCCAAAAGATGATAAATATTATGATGAAAAAGGAACTGGATTTACAAAATCTTATTTTTTTCAAATTCCTATAAACTATACAAGAATATCAAGTCAATTTACAAATAAACGATGGCATCCTGTTCTAAAAAGATTTAGAGCACACCTAGGAACAGACTTCGCAGCTCCTGTTGGAAGAACAATATATGCAGCAGCAGATGGAAGGATAGAATTTGCTGGTGTAAAAGGTGGTTATGGTAAAACTACCATTATAAATCATAATAATGGCTATAAAACACTTTATGCACATCAAAGTAACTGGGCAAAAGGTATTAAACAAGGTAAAACTGTTAAGAAAGGTGAATTAATAGGTTATGTGGGAACTTCAGGTCTTAGTTCTGGACCTCACTTACATTTAGGTTTATATAGAAATGGAACTGCTATTGATCCATTATCAGTTATTACAAAACCAGATCTTAATGGTTTAGAAGGAAAAGAAAGAGCTAGTTTCTTAGCAAATACAAAAATTATCCAGAAAAAAATTGAAGATCAAATAAATAGTAAAAATAGAACCGTTCCTACAAAATTAGATAGAACAACAGATAGAAGTGAAATAAATATATTATAATTTTTAGGAGTTAAAATGGCTTTACTTAATAATGACAAAGATATTCTTCCACTTAGTAGTATTTCTGAGCTTTTAAGTGCAAAAATTAGAACATTAAAAATGTATGAAGAAAAAGGTTTATTACCTCAAAAAGACCACAAGATTAAAAAACTCTACTCTATTAATGATGTTAAAATAGTTGCATTTGTACACTACCTTGCAAATATAAAAAAAATAAATGCAAATGGTATTAAATATATTTTAGAAATTATAAATGAAAATATGGATGAACAAAATAAAAATGTTTTTTTAGAAATAGTTGAATCTAAATTAGAAAATATTTCAGAAAATGAAATCCAAGATTTAGAATCATTTTAATATTCTAAATCTCAAAATCTCTCAAATCAAAACAACTCAGATTACCTTTCTTACAAAATAATAGAATTCTCTTCATAGCCTAATATAGGGTAATTTCAGCTACTTTCACTGACTATTTTTTATACAACTTTAAGCTACAAATAAGAATTGACTGTTATAATTTCACACTTCAAATGTAAATATTTTACAATATTATTGTAAATATTTAACATAATTTATGAAACAAGGAATTAGATGAACTCCAGTATTTTATTTAGAAAACCGCAAAAAAATGACGCAAAAGAAATTGTTAACTTAATCCAATCAGGTGGAACTCTCGATTTAAACTCCGAATATCTCTATTTACTTCAATCAACTCACTTTAATGAAACTTGTAGTGTTGCTGTTTATAACAATGAGATAATAGGTTTTGTTTCAGGCTATTTAGTTCCAAATGAAGAAGAAAAACTTTTTATTTGGCAAGTTGCTGTTTCTAGTAAATTTAGAGGTCAAAATTTAGCACTTAAAATCATTATAGATATATTTAATAGAAATAAATTAAAAAAAGATATTAAATATATCCTATCTACTGTATCTCCAAGCAACAAATCTTCACAAAGAGTTTTTGAAAAAGTTGCAAACCATTTAAATACAAAAATTAAAAATGAAACTCTTTTTTCAATAGATGATTTTATAGATGGCCACGAAGAAGAAATTCAATACTTAATTGGACCAATAGAAAACAACAAATAATTACAAAAATAAAAGAACAAAAAAGGAAAAAAATGAGAATATTTGAAAATTTAGAATCAGAAGTAAGAGGATATATTAGAAGTTTCCCAACAATATTTACAAAAGCAAAAGGTGCAATATTAACAGATGAGCAAGGTGTTGAATATATTGATTTCTTTGCAGGAGCAGGAACTTTAAATTATGGACATAATAATGAACACATAAGTAAAGCATTAATTGAATATCTTCAAGCAGATGGTATTGTTCACGGTTTAGACATGGCAACAACTGCAAAAAAAGAGTTTTTACAAACTTTTGAAAATCTAATATTAAAACCAAGAAATCTTGAATATAAACTTCAATTTACAGGACCTACTGGAACAAATGCTGTTGAAACTGCATTAAAACTAGCAAGACTTGTAAAAGGAAGAAGTAATATTGTTGCTTTTACAAATGGTTATCATGGACTTTCTCAAGGTTCACTAGCAGTTACAGGAAATAATGAATATAGAGATGAGAGTTATATTTCAAGAACAAATGCAACTTTCATGCCATTTGATGGATATTTTGGAGATATGAATACATTGACATATTTTAGAAAATTTTTAGAAGATGGAAGTAGTGGTGTAGATTTACCAGCTGCCGTTATACTTGAAACTATTCAAGGTGAAGGTGGAATAAATGTAGCTTCAAAAGAGTGGTTACAGGAACTTGAAGCAATTTGTAGAGAGTTTGATATTTTATTAATAATTGATGATATTCAAGTTGGAAATGGAAGAAGTGGAGAGTTTTTCTCTTTTGAATTTGCAGGAATAAATCCAGATATGGTAACCCTATCAAAATCAATTGGAGGTGGACTTCCAATGGCTTTATTATTATTCAAGCCACATTTAGACCAATGGAAACCTGGTGAACATACAGGAACATTTAGAGGAAATAATCTTGCATTTGTTGCTTCAAAAGTTTCACTAGATCACTATTGGCAAAATGACAATATCTCTAAAGCTGTATTTTATAAAGAAAATATTTTAAAAGAAGCTTTAGAAAAAATTGCTCTTAAATATAAAGATGATTATGAAATTGAAATTAGGGGAAGAGGATTAGCTTATGGTTTTGAAATAAAAAATGATAAATCAATGGCTAGTGATATTTCAGCTTTTGCATTTCAAGAACAATTAATTATCGAAACTTGTGGAAGTGAAAACCAAGTTGTTAAATTTTTACCTCCTTTATTAATAGATGAAGAATTACTTGTTGAAGGACTTAAGAGATTTGAAAATGCTCTTGATAGACTGGTAAAAGAAAGAAAAAATAATTTAAGTGGAGAATTTTAAAATGATAGTAAGAGATATAAGAAAAGAAATAATTGGTACACAAAAAGAAGTTTTTGCAAAAGACAATCAATGGGTTAGTAGAAGAATGTTATTAAAAGATGATGGAATGGGATTTTCATTCCATGAAACAATAATAAAAGCACATACAAAAACCCACATACATTACCAAAATCACCTAGAAGCTGTTTATTGTGTTGGTGGTGATGGAAAAATTGAAGATTTAAAAACAGGAATAACACATGATATTTATGATGGAGTAATGTACGCTTTAAATAACCATGATGAACACTATTTATATGGTGGAAATGTTGATATGAGATTAATCTGTGTTTTTAACCCTCCAATAAAAGGAACAGAAAATCACGATGAAAATGGCGTTTATCCATTAGAAGATTAATACAAGGAATTGATTATATGAAAGATTTATATCCATCAAGAGGAAATGAAGAAAAAATTATAAAAAGAGTTGATAAAACTGTTTACTCACAAGAAAAAATAGGAAAATATTCATTAGATGAAAAAGAGTTAGAGATTTATGAAAAAGATGGTTTTATTATTATTCCTGAAGTTTTTTCCCAAAAAGAGATAAAAAAATTTGCTAAAGAATTAAAATTAATAGAATTAGATGAAAAACTTTGGAAAAAAGAAGAATTTATTTCTGAACCAAATGATAATAAATTAAGAACAATATTTAATCAACATCTTTTTAGTAAAGTTTATAAAAAATTATCAAAAGATCCAAGAATTTTAAATAAAGTAATGCAAATTTTAGGAAGTGATGTTTATATTCATCATGGAAGAATAAATGTAAAAAGAGCCTATCAAGGGAAGTCTTTCCCTTGGCATAGTGACTTTGAAACTTGGCATAGTGAAGATGGTTTACCAAACTGTAGATGTTTATCCGCTTGGCTTATGCTAACAGATAATACACAGTTTAATGGACCGTTATATCTAATCAAAGAGAGCCACAAAAAATTTGTTTCTTGTAAAGGTATAACTCCAAAAGATAATTATAAAAAATCTTTGAAAAAACAAGAGTATGGAGTTCCTAGCATTAACGCCATTAAACAATTATCTAAAAATGATAAACTAGTTTCTGCTATTGGAAAAGCTGGAACTTTAGTATTACACGATGGGAATATACTTCATGGAAGCGCTGATAATATCTCACCAGAAGATAGAACTAATATTTTCTTTGTTTATAATAGTGTAAAAAACACTCCTGTAAAACCTTTCTCATCAAAATCACCAAGGGCTGATTTTTTATGCTTAAAAGATTTCAAGCCTTTAAAAGTAAATAAGGATTAAATTTGATTAAAGTATGTAAATTTGGAGGCAGTTCTGTAAAAGATGCACTTCAAATTCAAAAAGTTATTAATATAATAAAAGAAGATATAAAAAGAAAAATAATAGTTGTTTCAGCACCAGGTAGAGATGAACTTTTCAATGAAAAGATTACAGACCATCTTTTAAACATTGCAACTAATGGTACTTATTTTCAAGAACAACAAGTTACAATCTCAAAAAAAGAATCACTTGAATCTGTATTAAATAAATTTAAAAAACTATGTAATGATTTAAAGATTAATAATAAGAATATACTTTTAGATTTGCAAAAAGATTTAGAAAATTCTAATTTAAAAGATGATGAAAAAAAAGCTTTTTATCTTTCAAGAGGTGAACACTATAATGCTAAAATTATCTGTGAATATATGAATAATCAAGATATAAAAACAAAACTTATGCTTCCTGAAGATTTTGGTTTTATACTTGATAATAATTATACAGATGGCAAAATCATAGATAAAACTTATGAAAACATTAGGAATAGTTTTGATATTAATTCAGATATAACATATTTAGTTCCAGGTTTTTATGGAATAAGTAATGATAAAAAAATTGTTGTTTTAAGTAGAGGTGGTAGTGACTTAACAGGTGGGGAGTTAGCCTTTGCCCTTGATGTTGATATTTATGAAAACTGGACAGATACAAATGGTGTTTACGAAGTAGACCCTCGTGTTGTTGATGATGCAAAAGTAATAACTAGACTTACATTTAAAGAGTTAAGATTACTTAGCTCAAAAGGTTTTAATGTTTTTCATTTTAATGCAATGCTAAGTTGTAAAAAAGGAAAAATTCCCATAAACATCAGAAACACTAACAATCCAACTCACAAAGGAACTCTAATCTTAAGTGAAAGAGTTCCGATGGAAGATGTAGTTGGAATTGCAAAACTTGATAATATGGCACTTATTCATATACAAAAAGATATGTTAGGTGAAGAGATAGGTTTTAGCGCTAATTTATTAAGAATTTTCAGTGAATTTAAGATCAATACTTATCATTATCCTACGGATAAAGATGATATTGCTATTCTTGTAGAACAAGAAGATTTAAAAGGTAAAATTAATAACCTAAGAAGAAAAATTGAAAAAGAGCTAAATACAGATAATCTTTATGTTACCTATAACTTATCAATTTTAACTTTAGTTGGGATTGGATTAAAAGAGAACTCTTTTGTAATCGTTGATGCAATAACTGCATTAAAACAAAATAATATCCCTTTTGATATGTTTGATATGAGTCCTTCTAAAATATCTTTTCATATAGGTGTATCTCAAAATATTTCAGATGTAGCTTTAAAAACTCTTCAAAATGAGCTATTAAAAAAACAATAAATCAATAGAAATTCTATTGATTTATTTATGAAGTGATTGAGCAACTATTGATAAAAACTCATCTTTTGTTGTTTTATTAGATTTAAATAATCCTCTTAATGCTGATGTAACAGTAGTTGAACAAATTTTCTCAACCCCTCTCATCTCCATACACATATGTCGAGCGTCAATCATAACTGCAACACCTTTTGGTTTTAAGTGTTCATTTAAAGCATCACAAATTTGCTCAGTTAATTGCTCTTGAATTTGTAATCTTCTTGCAAATACATCAACAACTCTTGGTATTTTTGATAAACCAATAACTTTTCCATTTGGAATATACGCAACATGTGCTTTCCCGATAATTGGTAACATGTGGTGTTCACATTGAGAATAAAACTCTATATCTTTTACCACAACCATTTCATCATTTGTTGAAGTAAAAAGAGCTTTTTCAATTATCTCTTTTGGGTCTTGTTTATAACCACTACACATAAACTCATAAGCTTTTCTTACTCTTTTTGGAGTATCAATTAAACCTTCTCTTGTTATATCTTCTCCAACGTGCTCTAACATTTTTTTTATAGCATTTTCAAATTCTATTTCACTACTCATTAATTATTTATCCTTTAAATTTTTATATTATTTCTAATATTAAATCCAACCTTTTTTCTTAAAAATTAAGATTGGTGTAATTGATGCAATTATCATAAATACAATAGATAATACATATCCATATTGCCAATGTAATTCAGGTATAAAATCAAAATTCATTCCATAAATACTTGCAATTAATGTTGGGGGAAGGAAGATAACATTTACAATTGTAAATATTTTTATAACCTTATTTTGCTCAATACTTAAGATACCAATAAAGATATTTTGTAAGTAATCAAGTCTTTCAAAATTAAAATTTGTATGGTCAATTAATGACTTAATATCCTTTAACATAATTGGTAATTCTTGTTTATCATCCACAAATTTCTGAGATTTTAAAAGTGAATTTAATATTCTTTGTTTATCCGTTAAGTTTTCTCTAATTTTCATATTTAAATCTTCAAATGTAGAGATTTTTTCAAGAATCTCTTCATCATCATTTGAATAATCTGTAAATACATGTTTTCTAATTTTTGTTATCTCTTTTGATAAATTCTCGATTGTATCTGCATCCGCATCAATTCTAATATCAATAATTTGACAAAAAATTGAATACCCAGTTTTAAACTCTCTTGGAGAAATCAAAAGTTTTTTTGTAAAAGTATTAAATGTTTCTAGTTTTTTATATCTAACAGAAATTAAAAGTGTTCCTTGTAAAATAAAAGAAACTGTTTCATTGAATGCTGATTTATTATCATTTATCAAGAAGTAACTGTTTATTTCTATTCTATTATTTTCTTCCCAATATCTAGAACTCAGCTCGATCTCTTCTGTTTCTTGTTTTGTGGGGAATTGCATATCAAACATACTTTCAACTGCTCTTATTTCCTCTAATGTTGGAAGAAGCATATCAATCCAAATTACATTATTTTTATCTTCATTGCTTTCAAGAGAATCAATTCCCTCAATAACACTAAGTCTATTTCCTTTTTTGATGTAACAGTTAATCAAAGTAACTCCTTTTCAAACTTTTATCATATTTCCCATATCCCATATGGGTATAAAAATCCCCAACACAACCCAAAGTATTAAACCCATAATAACAATCAAAAATATTGGTTGTATCAGCGATGTGAGTAAATTTATATTATCATTAAATCTATTTTTGTAAATCTTTTTTATTTCATCTATTGTAATACCTAAAGAGTTTGAAACTTCTCCTGTATTTATAAGATTTAAAACTACATCATCAAATATTTGTGTTTCTAAAAAAGAGTGATTGATACTTTTTCCATTTTGCAATAAATTATCAATTACGGATATTTTATCCAATAGATATTTGTTTTTTAATAAAATTTTTGAAGAAATGAAAGCTTTATGAAATTCATAATTTGATTTCAACATAATATCAATTACTAAAAAGAGTTTATATAATTGCATATTTAAATTTATATCTCTAAGTAAAAATATTTTTGCAATAAAAAGCTTATGTACAAAATACTTAAATCGGCTATTTCTCTTATATAAAAGACTAAAAAAAGCGAAAAGCCCAAGAAAAATAAAAAATATAATTAAGCAATAGTTTTCAAAAATATATTGAGTTTTTAGTAACATTTTGGTTGCAAAAGGAAGTTCTTGTGTTGTTTGTGAAAAAATCATCTGAAATTTTGGAATAACAAAAATAAATATTGATATTAAAGAGAAAATAAATGAGATTACTAAAACAATAGGATAAGCTATTGCTTTAAAAAAAGCTTTTTTTATTTCAAGACTTTCAAGTAATAAACTACTTAGTGCCTTTATGTTTAATGCAATATTTCCACTATTTTGTGAAATTTTCAAAAAAGATGGTATTAAATAATTGATTTTAAAATCACTTAAATTTTCATCAACTTCTTTCCCATTTGAAAAACAATATTTTACAACTTTTAAGAAGTCCAAAATATTTTTATCTTTTTTATTTTTTATCAAAATATCAAGGGCATCACTGATATTTATATTTGCCTGTAACATTAGATTTAATTCATAAAAGAGTAAATTTAGTTTTTTTTCATTTACTCTTTTTTTTGTGAAAAATTCAAATTCAAAATAGTTTTTATTCTCTTTTATCTCAATTATATTTGAGGGTAAAATCTCATTTGCTAGATTTTTTGTTTCTAAAACAAGCTCTTTTACCTCACTTTTATCTTGATACTTTATTTTATATTTTTTCATCAAAAACTTGCAACTTTATAAACTTCTTCAAGTGAGGTTTGATTTTGTTCTACTTTTTGTTTTCCATCATCTAAAATTGTTTTGAAATTTATTCTTGCAAGATAATTTTTCAGCTCATTTATATCTGATTTTTTAAATATCATTGAAGATATTGTTTCATCAACTTTTAAAATCTCAGCAATTGTTGACCTATCATAATATTTTGTATAGTTACATTTTTGGCACCCAACTGAGCCACAAAATTTACAATAATTCAAAACTAATCTTTGAGCCATTACAAGTTTTAAAGTACTTGAGATTAAAAAAGGATCAGCTTGTAAGTCTATTAGTCTAAGAATCGTTTCCACTGCGCTATTAGCATGAATACTAGCAATCACTAAATGTCCAGTCAAAGAAGCTTACAAGTAACTTTACAGGATCTTGGCGCAAAATATTTTTTAAAACAAGTTCAAAACTAAGACCAATTTTACTATTTATAGCAATTTGACAAATAGAATCAATTTTATATTCAATTGGATCTTCAACTGTAATTATCTTTTTTTCTTCACTATTTAACTCTTGTAAAATCGAATATAAAGTTGTAGTTTTGCCACTTCCTGTGGGTCCAGAAATCAAAATCAAACCTTGGGTTAATTTTAGGGTTTGATTTAAAACTTCAAGTAAGTTAGTGGATAAACCTAAAGTTTGCAAATTTTTATTTATATTTTTATTATCTAATATTCTTAAAACTATAGATTCAGCTTCAATGGTTGGCATGGTTGAAACTCTAAAATCATATTTCTTATTTTCTATATTTAAAGAAAATCTGCCATCAAGAGGAAGACGAACTTGCGTCATATCTAAATTTGAAATTAATTTAATATAAGAGGAAATTAGTTTAAAAAACTCGCAATTAAAAGCAAAAAAAGTTTTTAATCTTCCATCAATTCTAAATTTAAATAAAACCAACTCTTTATATTGTTCAATATGAATATCGCTTGCTCTTAAATTTATAGAAAATGAAACTAACTCTTCTAAAAATTTATCTATATATTTTTCAAAACTATTTTGTGAAATTGCTTTAAAAGCATAAGAATATAATAAAATCTTTTTATTTATGTGACTTAATAAAAAAAGAAGTTCGAACTCATCTATTTGTATAAAACTAAGTACTTTATTAAAATCATTCTTTATTGTTTCTACTTTTGAACTTTTACAAACAGCAACTTTTATACTTATATCATTCTCACAAAGAGGAAGTATCTTATTATTTATAAAGTAATCTTTATCATACTTTTCAAATAACGAATAATCAATTAAACTTTTTAAGATAGTCTTCATTTTCTAACTCTAATTTTATTTTTGTTTTTTCATTCTCTAACACTATATAATTCCTTTCAATTTTTGTAAGTTTAAAATCATCAATCTTTTCATCTTTTTTAACCCAAGTATCATTTATAAAAGCATAGTCTGAGATAATTCCACTTACTTTATATTCTATTGATTTTTCATTATTTGTTTGAGTTTTAGGTTTTATCTCTTTGATTATTTGTTTTTGTGGTTTTTTGATATAAAACTTATTTAAATCAACATTTACTTCAAATAGATAATTCTCGTTATCTTGTTTATTTAGTGTGAAAAAAGTTATATTTGTAAAGTTATTAAGAGTTTCAATTGTTGTAATAAATCTTTCTATATCTTCAATTTTTGCTTTTGCTTTAATAAAAAGCACTTTTTTATTATTTGTAATATTGAATATGACTATTTGATTTTTTAAAGCATAATCTTGAAGATTTGAAGAAAAATCCAAAAAAGACTCATTAAACTCTTTTTTTGAATATTCATCAAAATTTATATTGGATTTCATTTGTAAATCATCTTTTACATATATTGAACAAAGATAATAAACAAAATATAAAAGCAATAATGGTAGTAAGAATAACTCTATTTTAGTTTTTATACTACAAGAAATAAATTTTTTATTTAGAAAATTTAACATAAATTGTCGATTCATAAATTTTTTCATTTTCAAAATAGTTTAAATCATGAGAAATTAATCTTATTTTTAATTCATTAAAAAAAGAGTAAATATCAGATTTTGAACTTGAACAAATAACTACTTTTGCTTTATCAACTCTATATTCAAAGGTTTTCAAATTTAAATTGTATTTTTGTGCTAAATTCATAAATTCACTAAAATCAGAAGAAAAAGAGACAAAAGAATATTCTTTCCTTATTTTTTCTATGCTATTTCGAGAATTTGGCTTATTCTCATTGTCAATATTTTTTATATAACTTATATAGAAATATATAGAGAAAAGTATAAGTATTAAAATATATGTTAAATAAATTCCAAAAGAAAAATCTTTTTTGCCATTAAAATTTAAAAGCTCATTTTTAAATGATTTTTCTAAATAGCTATTTTTTAACTCTTCTAAATATATCTCATCAATAATTTTAAAAGTATCCACTTTTATAGAAAAAATCTTATTTATATATTCAACTAAATCATCAACTGAAATTTCAGATTCCAATGTTTGATAATAGTAAAATTTTCCATTTTTATATAAAGAAAAAAAATCTTTTGTAATATATAAATCAAAACTTTTTAAGTCTTTTTTATTTATATAGAACTGATTAAATATTTGAAATATAGCTTCTTTATGATTATTGGGAAAAATAAGGATTTGATATAGTTTTAGTTCACTAATGAAATTTATATGTACAAAATCATCTTTATTTATATTGTGTTTATTTAATTTAAGTGAAGTGTAAATAAATTTTTTTAAGTTTTTATTTCCTATCTCTTCAGAAACATCAATTGATATAGATTTTATTTTATGTGGAAGAACAAAATTTAACATATAAATCCAACTTAATATAATATTTTTTATTATTAAGTTTAGTATATAAAATTGTTGCTTAAATTAATAAGTTGTAAAGTTATTTAAATGGAATAGAATGAGTAAAAAGAGGATAATTCCTCTTTTTAGAAAGTTACATCATAACCTAGTTCTTTTAGACCTTGTCTATTTTTTGTCCAACCTTTTTTGATTGAAACAAAAAGCTCAAGATAACATTTTTTACCAGTTAATTTTTCGATTTTAATTCTTGCATCTTTACCAATTCTTTTAATTGCCGTTGCATCTTTTCCAATAATCATACCTTTTTGAGTACCTTTTTGTACAATTATTGTAGCTTTGATAACATCAACACCTGGTTTTTCATCAACTTTATTTATCATAACATCAGTTTCATAAGGTATTTCATCACTAATATTTTCAAAAATTGATTCTCTTATAAACTCTTTAAAAAGATCTCTTAAATGCTCAGTTGTCATAATTTCAGGATCAAATAGATAAGGATGAACAGGTAAATGTTTTACAACATCATTTAAAATATCAGCTTGTGTAGTCTGTTTTTTAATAGAAATAGGAATAATAGCTTCATATTTATCACTATATTTTTCATACTCTTTGATTTTTTCTAATACTTCAGCATTTGATACAAAATCTATTTTTGTAAGTAATAAAATGTGTTTAACACCTTTTTTATTTTTTATTAAAAAATCTTCATAGTGTGAAACTTTATCTGTAATAGGTGCTAAAAATAAAATTAAATCACAATCACCCATCGCTTTTAATGCTTCATCAAGCATAAATTGATTTAATAGTTTTTCTGTTTCATGGATACCTGGAGTATCTACAAATACAATTTGATCATCATTGTGCATTACAATGATATTTGATCTTTTTCTTGTAGCATTAGCTTTGTGTGAAACCATCGCTATTTTTTCACCAACTAACCAATTAAGAAGTGAACTTTTACCCGCATTTGGTCTTCCTACTACTGATACATATCCGCATTTTGTCATTTTTAACCCTTTGTAATCAATACGAAGTTTCTCTTCGTAAAATCTAAATTTATTACATTATACAATAAAAATACACTTTTTTAAAACTATTGTTAAGCTTATTTTATCTTCTTCTAAAATTCAAGCTTTGCAATAAATCATTTTTTGTAATAATATCATTGTCATTTAAATCAGCTACAGTTCTTGCAACTTTTAAAACTTTATTTATACTTCTAAATGAGAGTTGATAATTTATTCTTGCTTTTTCCAAAATTGCTTTTGATTCCTCATCTAAAACACAATACTCTTTTATCTCTTCTTCATTTAATTTTCCATTTAACTCTTTTTGTCCTCTATTTTTTTGTTTTATGAAAGCTTTTAATATATTTGAATGAAGTTCTTTTGAACTTACAATATTTTTATTATCACTAAAACTATCATTCATAACAACATACAAATCAATTCTATCTAAGAATGGCTCACTCAATCTATTTTTATATCTTTGAATTTCTAGTTCATTACATCTACACTCTTTCAAACTTGAAAGCAAATTCCCACAAGGACATGGATTCATAGCTGCTATGAATATAAATTTTGTTTCATACATGATTTTGCTATTAACTCTTGAGATTAATATCTTATTATCTTCAAGTGGTTCTCTTAAGGCTTCTAAAATTGATTTTGAAAAATGTGGCAATTCGTCAAAAAATAATTCTAAGTATAATTCACTATTGGAATATAAAAGAAATTATATTAATTTTATTTACATTAAATATTTTATTAGAAGTACTATCAATAAGGCATATTATAAAATTTCATTTCAAAGTAAAGGAATATGAAGAAATGATATTTTATATTAATTTAAAAATAAAAAATATATTTATATATTTTAGGTACTTTTTACTATTGACTATGTTATACTTTTGTACGGTTAAGTTATTACCTAGAAGGACTATCAAATGATAGTTAAAATTGGTAATGGTTATTCAGTCGCTCATAACTTTGAAAGTCAAGTAATAAAGTTATCTAAATCCTATGAGTGGAGTATATGGTTATCTATAATTAGAAACTGTAAACCTGGAACCATTTATCAATTCACAAAAGCAATAGAGAGATTTTGGATTTGGAGTCTCTATAACAACAAAACAACTGATGATAAATCATTTCATTTCTACTTGGCTAGATATAGAGAGGATTTGTTAGTCGGATATAACATAAAAGAAAAACTTTTCGATAATTATTTAAATGATGAAATTGAATTAATTATCTGGAATGAAAAACCAAAAGCAAAACAAACAATTAACAAAGAGTTAGCTGGCATCAAAAGTTTTTTAAACTTTATCGATGAATCTAACCTACTTGAAAACAAAAATTATATAGATATATTCTATGAACAACAAAGAAGCAAAAAAGGATTTTTATCTGCACTTGATATTAAAAAATCAAGTTCTTATTTAGAAACCTTTGGAAAGAAAAAAGACTATTTGAAGCCATATAAAGTTAGTGCTTCAAGTAGAAATACAATTAAAGCTTTTCCTCATAAAAGTTTTGATGCATTATTAAGCATTTCAAAACCTAGAGAAAAACTTTTATACTTACTAATGGGATCTTGTTCTGCTCGTGTAGGACAAGCTCTAAACTTAACACTATATGATATAGATTTTGAAAAAGAAGAAGTATGGCTGTTGGACCCGACATCCACAGCCATAGATATTTATGGGAATAACCGAAAAAAGTGGTTATTTGATAAATATGGAATTAATATAATTCAAGATAAAGAACATAATAATTTAGGGTTACAATTTAAGTACCCTATTCCTCTCAAAAGAGAGCCATTATATTGGATTAGTGAAAAGTACAGAAAACTATTTTTTACTACAATTTATGAATATATTAATTCTTCAAAATATATCAAAGAGAAACTTAGAATAAAGCCTCATCCATTCGTATTTATTACCTCAAGTGGTAAAAGATTAATGGCTAGAGGTTTATTAGAAATATTCAAAAAACAAATTAGAACATTAAATACTCAAGGACATAATATTCCAGATTTAGGATTTCACTCCTTACGACATATGTTTGGTGTAGTTATGGCTGAAGTATTTGCAAAAACAGGAGATGAATCAATACTCTTTTTAACAAAAGAAGCTATGGGACATAATAATATAGATTCAACTCTAATATATTTTAATTTTACAGATGATACAAAAAGAAAAAAAATTAAAGAAGCAAGTGAACAAATTTTTCATGGAGAAAATAAATTATGAAAAAAGATAATTTAGAACAATATAGACAAGATAAAGTAGAAAAAAATCTTAAATTTGTGAAAAAAGCTATTGAGCATTTAAAAAAATTTAATATTGAAATTACTTTATCAAATGTATCAAGAACAACTTATGATTTATCATCAGAAACACAAAAAGGATTATCTATTTCTGCACTTTGTAAAAATAAAATTTATAAAGAATTAATTGATAAAGAAAAAAACAATGATTGTTTACCAAAAGACCAATCCAAAAATTCTTTTAACTCAAAAACTTTAAAAGAAATGAGCGAACCTGAATTAATAGCTGAAATTTATAAATTAAAAGCTGATAATTTACAAAAAGATAAAGAAATTTCAGTTTTTAAAGATCTTTTATCAGAATATAAAATTGATACAAAGAAAACTGTTAATGATTCCCTTAATGATAAAGAATTATATTTAGCATTAGAACATATTTTAACTGTTTTATTAGATAAAGAAATTCTATACATAGATGAAAAATCCTTTGACGTAATCCTTTCCGTATATAACAACAAAATATTAAATGGATCTTTATTTAAAAAGATCTTTCCAAAGGAAAGTAAATATGGAGACTATAAACAAAAATATAGTAAATAACAATTGTATATATGGTTATTCACTTCCAACAGTGAATTTAAGTGGCAAGTTTTATATATTAAAGGAGGCGTATAGTACCTTAGCAGAAGATTGGCTGTCATTCATTAATTTTTATATTGAACATGATATTCCTAATGAATCGAATAATAAAAAAAATCCATTAGTTAAATTTAAACTATCATATGAATTACACTCAAATCATTTTATTGGTGCATCAGATAGAATAGCTGAAATATTTGGATTGAAACAAGAATTACATGTAATATCATTAAATAAGATTGGGAATAGTTATAAATACATAGCTGTTTCATCTTATGATGTTCTTATAGATTTATTTTACAATAGTGATTCTGTACTTGGTAAATTAGTACTGTTAAGAACCATGATTGATAGGTTCTTTTTATACCAATATTCTAATGGGAAATTACTATATCCAATTACAAAAGCAAAAGAAGGAGCATCGAGAAATTATCAATATAAACATTATATTTTTAATAAAAATATTGTACTTCAATATAATGATTTTAAAAAATATAAAAATGTTACTACCCAAAACTATTATAACAATGTATTGATATATTTATTATCTTCTTTAAATATTAAAAATGCTGATAATATTGAAAATAATGACTTGACTGCAATTGAGAAATATATTAATGAATACGGTATTCAAGAATCTAAACAAGGAGATTCTTATTTATATATAATAAATGAATTAAGACGAATGTTGATTCTACAAGGAAGAAAAGATATTGATGCACCTCTTGATAGAAAATCCATTGCATTTGGTATCGATAAAAATGATCCTACAAGATTCTTAAGAAATGTTGTTAATATAAAAATTTATCCAAACTTTGAAATTATAATGTTAAAAACATATCATTATTTAATGTATCTTAAAAACGATGGATTAACAGCAGGTACAATAAAAGGTTTTTCATATCATTTAAAAATATTTCTCAAATATTTAATTACATATCATCCTCATAGAAGAATAGATATTGAGCTAATGGAAGAAATATTCAATCCTTTAAATAAAAATGGTATTTTAAATTACATAATGACTGAACAAAAATCAACTGCAGGAGCAATTTTAGCTCAAATTGCAAGATTTCTAAAGTTTGCAGAATTACTTTCTCCTTATATTTTAAAAAATATTCCTAGAACAAGAAGAACAAAAAAAATTTCTGCAAGAAAAGCTATGCCAAAACATATGCTTAGACATATTCTTGATATTGTTATTAATCGTCCCCCAGAAACAAATACTAAATGGGATTTAACTAAAGCTAATATTGATTGGTGGTCTCATAAAAATGTTTATCCAATCTTTCCAATAATGCTTTTATTACATCTACTAATTCCAATCAGAGGTGCACAAATTAGAAATTTATGTAGAAAAAATTCTTTTGAATTTGATGAGTATGGTAATGTATCAACAATTATTGTAAATACAGATAAGAATACAGGTAGAACATATTTACAGGAAATACCAAATGTTTGGAAAGAGCTATCAATTCTATCTAGTTTCTTAAACTGGCATAAAGAGTATTTTCCTCATTTGCCTGCAATTGATTACAATGATGATGACAATTCAAGATGGGAACAAATTGTTCCTTTAATGATTACTCCAAAAATTTTCAAACCAATTAATGCACATACTCATATGAACTATTTAAAGAAAGTGTTAGTTCAATATCAATTAGAAGTAAATGAAAAATTTAAAGCTGAAAATAGTGATAATAGAATCAAAATAATTTGGACTAAATCATCAAAAACTAAGATGCCAAATAGTATAAAAGAATTAAATGAATGCACTGATGGATTTTTTACAAAATTAGCAGCTGAATATGATATTCATTCATTGAGAGTCACTGGTGCTACCAGATATTTAGAAGCTGGGCTAGGAATATCTCTAGTAATGAAACTAACGGGTCATTCAAATCCAGATATGCTTTTAAATGTCTACAATAAATTAAAGTTAGAAGAAAAACGAGAATTGCTTGCCACAGCTGTAAATAAAATATTTATTACTGATGGTGAAAATACTGTATCTAATTTACAAAATTTCTTATTAAATGAAATACCTAATAATTATGATACAAATAACTCAGATGACATAAATAAAATGTTTGAAGATAACAATTTATTTTCATTAAATAGAAAAAGCTCTTCGGAATCAATTGGAGGAACAAAGATTGATAAAGGTACTGATATTGCATTAACTTCACACCCATCATCATGGACACCAATGATATTTGGAATTTGCCCTGGTACAAAGTGCCCAGATGGAAGAGAAAATAGATGTTCTTTATGTCCATATCTCATCACAGGGAAAATATTTTTAGATGGGGTTATACATCAGACAAACTTAAAATTAATTCAATTTTATAGACTTTCAAAAGAAGTTAATGAAGAAGAATATTTAAAGTATGAGAATAGTGGCAAAGGAGAACAAATTCAATTATTATTTGAAGAAATATCTGGTTGGTTTGAAGTTATAAATAAAATAGAAAATGATTTATATAAAAACAATTTATTACCTTCAAATACAAGTCAAATTGTAGGTACTCAAATTGCTCCACCTGAATTATCTTATTTAAAAACAAACTATAATGCATTTCAAATGGGTATCGAAAAAGATCATCACAGTTTAGCCTTATTAACAATTAAAGCTTTTAATATTTGTAAAAATAATAAGATAGATAAAATCGATAAAGTATTAGAAAATGAAAAAAGTATAATTGAATGGCTAATGTCAATTTATTCAGATAAAAAACAAAGAAATTTATTATCAAATTTCATAGAAAAAATTCATTTCACAATTTTCATTATTTTATCAGCACAAGATATAATTGACATGGTATACAGTCTTAGTTATTAAAAAATACCCACTTTATTGTGGGTATTACAACTCATTGAAATGATATTTGCTTTAAGTTTAAATCTATAATTCCACTAAGAATCTACTTCTAAGCACCTAAAAATAGAATTCATTAGATTTAAGCTTATTGCGAATATAATTAAGATTATATTAAGTTAAATTATTCCTAGAAAAATCATTTATATTTTACAAGTTCGATAATGGATTTATATACCTTTTAGCAAATTCATACAAAAAACCAGCACTTGTATATGCAGCATAACTCTGATAATCATTATTTTTATGTTCATCTGCAAAATCGCAAATAGATTTTATTACAATAGGTTCAGGTTTGGGATTTGTAGCATATTTTGCAGCATATATAAGTCCATATGCTTCCATTTCAATACCAATTAATTTTCTACATTGCTTTTGTATTTTTTTACTAATATCTCCATCAGCAATTACTGCAGCCCCTGAAGCAACAGGACCAATATGAACATTTAATACAGTTGGTATTTTTGTTATCCAATTTTCTCTAAGTGTATTTAAAAAAACATTATCATTAGAAAGTTCTAAAATATTGTAGTTTATATCACTGTCTATGGTTTCCTGTCTGGGGTCAATTTCAAATAATGGTTCATCATTCATGTCTTTTTTTATTTTTCCTGCACCTGAATCCCAACTAGGATTTACAACCAATATATCTCCTAATTTAACCCCTGAACTTTCTATTCCTGCTGCAATTCCTGTCATTGCTAAATATTTTGGTCTAAAAAATTGAATTGTTTGAGTTGATAATACTGCAGTAGGAACCATTCCCATTTTGTTAATACTAACAATAATTACTTTTAACTTTTTTTTCTCAAATTCAAAATAAGTTTCATAGTATGGAATACTAGTATTTTCTAAATAAATACGTGTCCAACTGGTAGATAATTTTCTTATTGCTAATAATTCAGGATCTTCTAACGCACATATTATTGCTAAATCATAATTGTATTCGTATTTTTCTTTAATTGATGATTCTAAATATTGAAATCTTTCTATCAGTTTTTCTTTCCAATCCTCTTTTACAGTATGATAATGAATAATATGAATTAAGTTATTTTCAAAATCTTCTTTTACTTCTTTTAATTCTTCTTCATAAGAAGTAATACCAATAATTTCCCTAGGTTGATGATATTTTCTATGATACTTAAATTCTTTTAAAAATTTTAATCCTTCTTTACTTTTAATTTCAGAATCATTATCTCTCAAAGGTAAATTTAAATCTAAAAGCATTACATCAAATTTTTCTTTTTGGAGAGCTTCTTTCGCACTCATAATGCTTTTGCATTCAATAAAATCACTTTTTATTATAACTCCACTAATACATAATGCAGATATTATCTCATTTCTTTTTGAATCATCATCATCTATAATAATTACTCTCACTACTTTATCCCTCTTTTATCCATAATTAATTTTATTCTTGAAAGAAGTTTTTCTTGCCAGTCACTTCCTACCATATTATAAAAAATTGTTTCTTGATAACCTTTATAATTTATATTCTCTAATTGTTTTGTGAGATCTTTTAAATTCATTCGACTATTCCCTTCTCCAAAGTTTTCAAATTGTGTAATTACTATAACTGGAGTATCAATATTTCTATATTGCATTTTTAAGATTATTTCTTTCCCTGCATAATGTCTAGGTCTTCCACCTTTTTCATCAGATGTAATATCAAATGTCAACATACTCATATCTAATAATATTAAATCATACCTAGGATTTAATGATTCGATAAGAGCTGTTTTGAAAGACATTTTCCTGACAATTTCAATATCAAAATTCTTATTTAATACATCTTCTATATTTTTTGCTTTATATTTATCATCTTCTACTAATAAACATTTCATTAATCCCTCCTAAAGTGTATCTCAACCATAAATTTATAAGTTTCTTTATTTACATAAAAATCAATAAATAAATTTGGTAAATTTAAATCATACTTTAATATTTTTACAATTTTATAAAACCCTGTTCCACCTTCTGTGCTTACTCTATGTCCAATCATTTTATTTTTAATATTATCTTTAATTTCTTCAAGTTTTTGATTAAGTAAATCTATATTTGTATCAGAACTAATATAATTACTTACTTCAAGTTTATATTGATTATCTTTATACTTTGATGAATCAAAAGTTAGGAAAAAATTTTTTGTCAAATTACTATTTATTTCTTTTTTATAACTATTTATGGCATTATCATAAAGAATAAATAATATATCTACAAAACCTTTTAACATAGAACCCTTAAATAAATCTTCATTTAATATAGTTAGTTTTGTTATAAGATTATGATTCATATGTACGTTATTAATTACTTCCAATACAATATTATTAGGCAAATTAAATTCAAAATCAGGGATATTTAAAGATGTTTGCCTAGTAAACCATAATACTAAGTTATCAATTTTTCTTTGTATCATTGTGGATTCTCTATTTATTGAATCTCTAATTAGCGATAAATTTAAATCAAATTTTAAATTTTCTAAAGCTTGATTTAATTCTTTAAATATATTTATAAATTCAATATACAATTCATTTGTAATTTTATTTCTAATCGATTCTAAATTTCTTTCTGTTTTTAACCATAAAATATCAAATAACCTATTTTGAAAATCTTCAAAAGCTGCTTCTTCTTCTAATTCATTGTACAGAGGAATTACAATGTCTTTTTTAAATGAATAATCAAATAAAGCATTTTCTTTGTTTGGCTCATTTGTTTTTATCTGAATATATTTATCTATAAAATTATTAATAAGCTTATCTATTTTCAAAGTAAACTCATTTAAAAGTTTAATTAGTTTTAAAACGCTATCACTATCATCTTCTTTATAAAGTTCTTGCCAAAAAGAATTACTTTTTTTTATCATTAAGTTTGATGACAATAATGAACTAGTTAAAAAATTATATAGTTTTCCATGTCTAATATTAGTACTTAAAAAACCAGCTAATCCATATTCACTACTATAAACAAAATATTCTATGGTATCTGATAAAGCATTAATTAGTAGCGGGGTTATATCATTTTCTGGATAAGGTTCATTAAGACTATAAGTATTATTAATTATATATTGAGAAGTTAATCTTCTTCTTAAATCCCCTACATTATTAACAAGGTTGCTATATCTTAAATAATACTCTTTAAAAGAACTTGATAATTGTGTTTTAATCCCTTCAATATTTACATAAATTTTATTTTGTTCAATTTCATTAATAAATTTTGATATTAAAAAAGATTCCGTAATGTTTTTAATTTCCTTTAATAAACTTATTTTATTAGAAACACCTCTTTCAACTAAAAATTGACAAATATTAATTCTTTCATCTTCTACTTCTTTTGTATTTAACAAATATTCAGAAGAATCCATTATTTGCATAGTACAATTAAATTCTAAGAAATAATTAACTTTCTCAGAATCAAATTTATCCACTTCTCTAATCAATTCACTTGCTTTAGTGAAACCATTTGCCTCTAAAAAAATCTCATATCTTATTGCCTTTATTTCATCTAAAGATGATGAAACATATTTACTATATAAATCATATAAAATTGATGTACATATATTATCGCTAAAATCAAATTGATGATTTTCTGTAATATATTCTGTTAAATCTTGTATATTTAAGTTATAGATTAAATTATTATTTATAAAATATCCCCCTACTACACATTCTAAACATTCTTCAATTCTTTTTAATTTAAATAAAAAATTTGATAAATTAATTATTGCATCAAATTTATCTAAAATGTTAGCTTTTTTTATTATTCCCTGATATATAGATATTTTATCTTCATCTGATATAAGATTGTTGTTATTACTCAATAATTTATATTTATTTTCTCGATAACTAGGAATATTAACATCGATTTTTTCTAAATTAATTAAACGATATGTTGTTGAATTTGTATAGTTTTTACTAAATACTTCAATTAATTTTTTTCTTTCATCTTGTTCAAAAATATCTCTATTTCTTATGTCATATAAAGCACTTCCTAATTTAGCCTCTAATATTGAATGTTCAGTTGGAGAAAGTTTATAGAATTTTAGATTTTTATGAGTAAATAATAAAATATTATTTGAAATATGATGACTTGATAACTCCAATGCTATTTTAAAAAGTTTTTTAACTGAACTTACAACTAAATTATCTTTAAGCAAAATAGATTTAAAACTTAAATAAACTATTTTTATCATACTTTCATTAGCAAAAAAATTATCAGATAAATTAATTTTATTGTCTCTAATTTCGCATTTAACTAATAATTCAATAATATTTACCCAAAACTTAGATTTTTTATCAATTAAATCTACACAAATATTATGTGCATACTTATAATTACCTTCAGTGTAATAATCCAAAGCTTTAACATAATCTTCATTATTAATATTTAATTCATCAAACTCATAAATTCTTAAATTATACAATAATGGTTTTAATTCATCATCTTCAATAAATTTACTTAAATTAAAAAGATATTTCTTTATTTTTTCAATTGATAAGTTATAATTGTTTTTATCAGTTAAAATAATATAAAAAGCTTTTTTTAAACCTAAGTATCGATCAATTATGGGTAGTTTGTTATCACCATAGATAAAATCTTCTAATTTATCTATTTTTTCATTTAATGGATTACATTTTATATAAAAGTAATCTCTTATATTTGGATATTCATCCCAAGATTTTTTAAATCTTTTATTAAATTGTTCAAAAGATACTTCACTCTCTGCTTTTTGACTATTATAATATGCTAATAAAGAAGTGGTTGCAGATAACTTATCTCTTATATAATATAAATATTCTTTTTGTTCTTTTAAACCATCTTTTTTCGAAAGTAGAATAATCCTATTTTCAATTAGCCAATTTGAAAGTCCAAATTCTTTTTCAATTTCTAAAAGACAATTATTTGCATCATCGTACAAACCATAATGAAATAAACTATAGTATTTATTTGACAAAATTGCAAAACTATTAATTTCTTCTCTATAACAATTTATTACTTGTAAAGTCCACCATAATTCCTCATCTAAACTTCTTTGAGCAATAAAATTATTATTTTCCACTAATTCATATTCTTTTGGAAAAGGATTTCCAATTATATAAGGACTATACCGTTTGTTAAATGCTATTTTTTTAAAATTTTCTTCAACTAATGTTCTATCAAAATAAAACTTTAATCTAGAAACAGCTTTTTGTGGATTTATAATTTTCGATAATTCAATCTGCAATAATTTACTCTTAGAGATATTTTTTTTACTCATATAATATATACCCCTAATTACTTTTTGATTATGTTAACTAAAGTTTATTTATGTTTTACTATATTTATAAAATAATTGCAATTTATAATTGAAAATAAAATATAAAGAATTCATATATTAATATTGATTTTATATTAAAAAGATTAGAATTTCAGCATAAGAGAAATTTGAAAAAGTTTTTTCGCCCTCGTGCAACAAAATTGTTGGTAACAATTTTTCCTAACTTTATTCACCAACTCATTATACCGTCAGATTTTTATTAAGAATTTAAAAAATCGTTGTGATTGAGATAATAATTCTAATAAGTTTTATTATCTCAATTAGTATTCATCCTTGCTTCTTGAAATTCCCATATTTTAATTTTAAATTAAATACTCAAAATGCTATAATCAAATAAAAAAGGTTTATTCTATGCATAAAATTATAATAGTAATTGCACTCGCATTATCTCTTTTTTCAGCAGAAACTAAAAAGACAAAAACTGAAGTAAAACCAGAATTTAAATGTGAAGGTAAAAAATATTGTAAAGAAATGACTAGTTGTAAAGAAGCAATATTTTATTTAAAACAATGTGGAGTATCTAGGCTTGATAGAGATAAAGATGGAATTCCTTGTGAAACAATTTGCAGATAGAATTAAATCTATCTGCCATTATAACTTTTATATCCAGAACTATTTGAGTTACTATTCTTATTATGGCCATAGTTATTATAATCGCTATAAGTTTTTGTTCCTGCTTGTCCTGTATAAGGATTCACATTCCCATATGTACTAAAGTTATCACTTTTTGTATTATTTGGACTACTTTTCATATAACTATCCACATGTGTGCCATTACTTTTGTAATACCCACTTACATGTTGATCTGCAAACATATTTATACTTGTAAATAATAAAACAAAAAATACTACTTTTTTCATAATAAATCCTTTCTTAAATTAAATTATATTATACAAGAGCAATTGACTCATAAATGACTCTTTATTTAATTTTTTCAATTCTTTTATTTTTCTCAATTTCCCATTCATCTATTGGGTCTTGTTTGTCCCAAGCTTCCATTAGTTTTCTTTCTTGATCAGATAGGTTTATATTATATGTTTTACTCATATAGAAATATGCTCTTGCTATATCACCTTTTATCTCATCTCTTACATAAGCTCTATTAGCATCAAAGTCTATTTCAAATTTACATTCACCATACATTTTATTTTTTGGTTTATCTGCACCATATCTAAGATTACTTCTATCTGCATTTAATTCTCCAATTGATGGAACTAAATTATGCATATCTGCTTCCATTTTATTAAACACAGGGTCTTTACTACAAGCTTTTCTTCCACCATCTTTCCAACAAGGTAAATGTTTACCAAAGTTTTCAGCGGGCATTATATGTTCCCATTCAATCCTATTAGCTCGCTCATTCTCTTTACCTTTTTTTGTTAGTTCATTTCTTGGAACATAACCACAGCTATTTCTATCTATCATATTATCTTTATCTAAAGGATTATATTTACATCCACAGTAAAAGGTTGTTTGATGGTCTTTATATATTTCTTTTAGTTGTTTTTTTGATTGGTTGAATGATTCTGCGAATATTGTGGTTGTGAATATAAGAGTTGTTAGTAGTAGTATTTTTTTTATAGTAATTCCTTGATAACTTAAATAAAGATTGTAATTGATTGAATATTATCAATTAGTTTAGAATAATAGCTAATTTGATATTTAATTGATTTGATAGTATCAATTGTAATTAATTATGTATGAGTAATGTAAATAAAAATATAAATCTATAATTTTATGTAAAATGAAATGCTTATTTTACATTTTACTTTACAATTTAATATAAAAAATGTAAACTAGAATGTAAATTAACAAATTACTTTACATTTACTAAATAAGTTAAGACTTTATATTTACCATTTTTATTATTAATATAAAGAAATAATAATTTCACCTTAACGAGTGTTGGTAATAAAAAGAATTTTATATAATTACTAAAAAAATAATTATAAAATAAAACTATATACTTATGAACGAAATATTTAAACACTACTATTTTAAATAATTAAGTAGTTCTGAAAGGTTTAACAATTAATATGAAAGTCAATTATTTTAAATTAAAAAATGAAAAGTTAAGTCAAAATACAATAATTAAAATGACAACAAAAGAGGCTGAGGAATCAATAACCTTAGAACTAAATTTTGTTCTATACAAATCAGGTAATGAATATAAAAAATATCTTCAAAGTGGAACTAATTTAATTTTAGTATTGGAAGCTTCATTTATAAATAATAAAATTCAATTAAAAGGTGGTTCAGGAAGAATCTTTGAAATTATGGATTTTTACATTTTGCCAAATGAATTATTTGAGTTTAAAAGCTTAGGATTATTCTCATATTTTACATCATATATTTTAAGAGAGTTGATTGAGAAACATAATATAGATTCAAATGTAAATGTTGTATTTACTGGTGGTCCACAAGTAGAAAAAGACCATGTCAATTCAAATAGTTATAATAGAATGAATTTTACTAGAAAACTAAAAACTTATAGAAAACTTGGCTTTAAACTAAAAAAAGTTTGCAAAAATAAATATCATTTACAAGATACACCTGTTTCAAAAATTAAAAATATTGCATTACCAAATAGTATTAAGTTTTATGAATATGCTCTAGAGCTAATTAATGATGCAAAAGAGATAATACCTTTTGCAAATGAAAAGGTAAAACCATTAATTGATTATGCTCTCTATGATTTTGCTGATAAAGAAACCTTAACATTAGATGTTGCATTTGATGTAACTAAAATAATAGGTACATCACACCCAAAATATAATAAGAAAACTTGGATTGATGCAATTAACAGCTTAAGAACACCATCATATGTTGAAGATTTGAAACTATTTAGTGATTCATTTGGTTCAATTGATTTTTATAGAACAATAGAAAATTATGAAAGAGGTATAGATCCTTGGGGTATAAAAATAATTAATGGAAAACATTATATTAGTGAAGGAAATCATAGAACCATTATTGCAAAATTTTTAAATGCTTTAGATTTAATTGAAGATAAAGTTAAAGGTCCAAGATATATAAAACAGTTTGAGGTAAATAATAAAGATAAGATAAAGTATCACTCAATACTTAGATGGTTAAGAATTTATTATCCAAAGTATTCTCACAATTTAAGTTTAAGAAACAAAGAAGTTAAAAGAAATAAAATAAATGAAAATACTGAAGATATATATTATGAAAGAGAGTATGATATTTTCACACATTATTCATCAGAGGATGGAGAATTAATACATAACTATATTTGTTTCAAAGATATTGAAGCATTAAGGACTTATATTAAAAATGATTTAAATAAAAATAGAATTTTGCATAATATAAATTATTGTAGAAGTAAAATTTTCAATCTATTCAGAAAGACTAAAGCAGAGGAATTCTAAATAATAAAAAGTTCTAATTATGAAATGCAAATTATTATATAAATAGTCTATACATAGAAAAATAAAATAAGAAAAAGTAAATAAATTTCAAATTTTTTTATCTCATTGTTTGGTGTTAAGAAAAACAAAATGTATAAGAATCTATCAAAATAAACTCAAAAAAGACCCTGAATTAAAGAGAGAAAAGATTACTTTAAACCAATCTTATTAAATGAAAATTATGTGGTAAGTGTATTTTTCTAAAATATACTTTAAAATCTTAAGGTGTTGGTCCATTTTTTAATCTATTTAGATCATTCTGTTTTAATAGTTCCCTTATATCTTTATGATATTCTTTCCCTTCGTATGTTTGTTTGAATAAATATAATGCAACAAGTTTTTGCGAAATTATATCGTTCATATTGCTATCTAGCTTCATAAAATTTTCTAATAAAACCTTAGATTCATCTACCCTATCAAGATACATATCGTTTATTTTTTCTGTTCCTTTAGGTAAATATTTTATTATATCTGCAAAATAGAATTTAAAAATATTGTTAAGTTCTAATATTTCATTAAATCTATTTTCAATTAAAATATAAGTCTCATCAGTTAAATTTTTTTTAGAAATTAATTCTTTTATTAAAAGATATGGAGGAAGTATTTCCAAATAATTTGAGGATAATTTATCTGTATATAAATTCTTTTCAAATTTAAAATCTTCATTTTTATTAGAAATATTTGAATATTCTGGTTTTGATTCTAATTCTTCCGAAGACTTTTTTAGTGATACATGATAAAAAGCTTTATAGTCTTTAACAAATTCTTCATAGTTATCATAAGGAAAATAAGGTGTTGATTGTAAGCAAGCAATTAAATTTTTAACAGCAGAATTGTAATCTTGTGAACTTATATTAATTAAAGCTAAAGTATATTTTGAAATAGATTGTTCCATATCTAATAAAAAATCAATTTTGTTACTAAGATCATTGTTTGAAATTAATCTTTTATATTTATGTAAAATTGTAAGAACATTATTTGTTGATAAATTATATAATTCGTATGTTTTTTTATAATCATAAACGTTATTATCTAATAAGTCATAGGATAACATTCTTAAAAATTCTTGTTGATACATAAGAAGAAGATCTCTTATCACTTCTTCTTTATTAATACTATTTAAATTTAATATTTCATTAAAAGTATTTTTTATTAAGTCTAAATGTTTTTTAGTATGATATGGAGAAGTTAAAGCTTCATCGTTTAAAAAATTGACAATTTTATAAATGTTGTCTTCTTTATAAATTAATAATGAGAATACATTATTTTTATTCTTGTTCTCATAAAGCTTAATTATCTCTTCTTTTTCAAAGAAATATAATATGTGATTTGGTAAATATAAATTTGTTATATTATAAAATTCTTCTTTATCTAAGGATTTTAGTATGTTTTCATCTAATAATTTATCGTTATTGGTTTTTGTCAATCCTTGCTTTTCATTACTGTATAAACCATAAAAATTTATTGAAAATGTTTTTGAATGTTTGTTATATTTATAAATATATAAACTATGGAAAAATAAAGCTATAAAAAAGAATATCCATAAAATGGTGATAAATTTTTTTTCATTAAATATGAATAATACACATGAAAATAGCAAAAAAAGAATGAATATTGTTATGTAATTAGACAATAATTCTTTCATAAAATAAATAGGAGAATCTATGATTAGAGTTAATATTATTGAGAGTATAGCTAATATAATACCTTGTTTATAATCATTAATGATGTTATGAAACTCTTTTTTAGTCATTAAATTACCTTTAATAGTTTAGTTTTTCTAAAAATTCAGTTGATTGTATAATTATATACATAATATAAATCTTATAAATGTAAAGATAAAATCAATAGAATAAAAAATTAAATATCTAAACAATCTCAATAGTTAATTAAAATACTATAAATAGATTTAATAGTAAAAATTTATTATTGAAATACTTCATAATTTAGAAGAAAATAAATATTCAAATTAATAGTCTATACCTAGAAATTTAAAATCCCATTGTTGCTTAAAGCAATTTCTCCCATCTTTGCATTTACACTTCCTCCACCAAAAATTGAGGATTTTGTGGAACTGTGATGAGGCGAGCGAAAAGCTCTAATAGGTGAAAAATCAACCTCTTTAAAATCCAAAGCTTGAAGTTTTGCTTTTTCTAAAATCTCTTCCAAACTCATGGGAGGCATAATATATTGTAATCTTTTTGAAATCATAGATTTCCCACAACCAGGACTTCCCTCAAAAATTATATTATGATTTCCAGCAGCACTTATTAAGGCTGCATATTTAGCCATTTCTTGACCTATAACATCTGAAAAATCATCTTTATAAATTGTTTCATAATAAAATTTGTCATCATTTATGTTTAGTGTTTTATACTCTAAAATCTTCTTTTGAAATAAAAAATTATCTTTATTTTTTGATTTAGTAAAGCTTATCGCTTCTTCTAGATTTTTCACTTTGTAAATTTCTAGATTTGGAATATTTGATAATTTTTCTGCACTTGTTTCACAAACCAAAACTTTTTTAATAATATTTTGTTTTACAAGGGATAAAATAATTGGAAAAATAGAACTTGTATCTTTTATATTCCCATCAAGTGCTAACTCTCCAAAAAAATAAATATCTTCAAAATCTATATTTTTCTCTTCAAAAAGTGCAATTTGTAAAGCAATAGCCAAGTCAAAGTGTGTTCCTTTTTTATTTATTTCAGAAGGAGAAAGATTAACTGTTATTTTAAGAGGTGGAAATTTAAAGCCATTTGTTAAAAGAGCTGATTTTACTCTATCTTTTGACTCGCTAATACTCGCGCTTATCATTCCTACTATTGTAAAAGTGGGTAAACCTTTTGTAAATGTTGATTCAACATCAATACTAATTGCATCTAATGTGTCAAGGGAAGCTGATTTTATAATTTTCATAATTGATACCATTTTAATAATATAATAAAAAAATATATTATCTTTATTTTAATAAAAGAGCAAATACCTAAATACACTTTTTAACTTCACTTGCTATAATAGTCAAAAAATTAGGATTATAAAAAAATGTCATCACTTATAAATTGCCCAGAGTGCAATCATGAAATATTATCAAGATTAGGAACAGTTTGTCCAGAATGTGGATATACAGTTGGATATTTTAATGGAGATAAAAAAAGAAAAACTTATGGCAAATTTTTTGCTTTAACAGTTTTTGTTCCTTTTATATCATTTATCACAATATTATTTGCTTCACAAAACAAATATAGTATGTATGTTGGAATAGCTTTTTTCTTTTATTTAGCTATTAAATCTTGCCCTTTATTATTTAAAGATATTTTTCTTACAAAATTTGAAAAAGTATTTTTTTGGGGAATTTGGATTATAGCAAATAGTTTAATGTTTTCAATGATTTTTAATGTATTAAGAAAGGGTTTTGAAGTTTAATACATAGTTATCTTTATTCTGCTTTTGAACCTCTTTTTTATTATTTCTAATTGATAATAGGAAAGTTGTTCTTATATCTTACAATCAACTTTAAAATTATTAAACCTTATTTTATTATATTTAACACATTATTAACAATAACAAAATAATATTCATATTTGAAAAGATAAAATCATATTCTCATAATTTCTTTTCAAAATTCCTATACTTTCTATTATAAGGGAAAAGATGAAAAAAAATAAAAGACACTTGTTCTTGATATCAATAAGTACGATATTTGCATTGCAAAACAATCTTTTGGCAGATACTAATCTTGAAAATTACCTATTAGACACGATTAATGTCCATGAAAACAAATTATCTTTTATAACAGAAGATACTGATTCATATACTACTGGATTAATGAATAGTTCAACAAAACTTGATTTATCCATAAAAGAGACTCCTCAAACTATCTCTGTTTTAACAACACAAGAATTAGAAGATAAAAATATAACTTCATATCAAAAAATGTTAGATGAAATTCCAGGTGTTACATTAAATAGACAAGATGAAAGTGTTTATGCATCAACAAGAGGCTTTGAAATAGATTATTTTAAAATAGATGGAATGAGCCAATATGGATTTATCTCATCTCGGGATTTAGATTTATCAATTTATGATAGAGTTGAAATTGTAAAAGGTGCAAATGGTTTAACCACAGGTTCTGGCAATCCTGCTATGAGTATGAATTTTGTTAGAAAACATGCAAATAGTAAGGTACTCAAAGGCAATTTACTACTTAGTGCTGGCTCATGGAATAACTATTCTTCAATAGTAGATATTTCTACACCTTTAAATGAAGATAAAAATATAAGAGCAAGAGTTATAGTTAAACATCAAGAAGAAGACTCTTTCATGGATAAATATAAAAAAGAAAAAAACTTATTATATGGAATTGTAGATGCAGATTTAAGTGATACTACTTTTTTATCAATTGGTGCTTCTTATGAAGATTTAGATAAAAATGGAGTTGCATGGGGAGGACTTCCGGCTTTTGATTCAAATGGTAATCGAATAGATTTTGATAGATCAAAATCTGTTACTGAAGATTGGACATATTGGGATATGAAAACTACATCAGTTTTTACAAATTTACAACAATACATTACAGATCAGATTTCATTAAATTCTAGTTATACATATACAGATATGGATGAAAAATCTAAACTCTTGTGGTTTACAGGGAAAGTTAATACTAATGATGGAAGTGGAATATCTGCAAAAGCATATGAAGATGTTGTGCATAGAACAGATGAAAACTTTGATTTCAATTTAAAAGCACCATTTAATGTTCTAAATTTAGACCAAGAATCAATTTTAGGATTTTCATATAGCAAATATTCTACACTAAAAAATGATGTAGCTTATATGAATGGTTGGAACGCTATTACTATTCCAAATTTTTATAACTATAGTATAAATGAGATTTATCCTCTTAGTTCAGAAGTAATAATAAGACCTTTAAATCATGTAACTCAAACAGCTTTTTATGTAAATCAAAAACTATCCCTACATGAAAGATTAAAATTAATTTTAGGTGCAAGACTAAGTAAATATACACTTATAAACGAAGATAGTAGATATGATTCAAGAACATTTGAAAATCAATTTACACCTTACGCAGGTATGGTATATGAAATAAATGATCAACACTCAATATATGTAAGTTATACAGATATATTTCAACCACAATCGCAAAAAGACATTAACGATAAATACTTAGATCCAATAATAGGTAAAAGCTATGAAACAGGAGTAAAAGGGGAATATTTTGATGGAAAATTAAATACATCATTTTCTTTATTTAAAATCATACAAGATAATGTTGCACAAAAAATTGATGGCGTTTTAATCCCAGGAACATCAAGTCAAGCCTTTAGGGCTGCAAGAGGAGTTGAGAGTAAAGGTATTGAAATAAATCTAACAGGGAAAATAACTACAAATATGAATATAAATCTTGGTTTAGCTAATTTTACTGCTAAAGAAGCGAATGGAGATAAATTTTCTACAGATTCAGCAAGAACAACTGCCAATTTATTCGCAACATATAAAATTCAAAAATTCAAATTAGGAGCAGGTGCAAACTATAAAAGTAGATATTATGAAGGAGAAGGAAAAAATCTAATCGAACAAAAAGGATTTATTTTAATTAATACGCTAATTGCATATGAACTTAATAAAAATTCTAATATACAACTAAATGTAAATAATCTTTTTGATAAAAAATATTATGAAGGTTTAGGAAGTGATGGCATGATTTATGGGTCACCAAGAAATGCAACATTGACATACAAGTATACATTTTAAAATATAAAAAAATAAGAACTATTCCTTAAAACAAATAGTTCTTATTTTTTATAATTTATTTCTGTTTTAACTTTTTTTTCCACTCTTTTTCGAATTTTTTTCTTTTGATTATTGATAAATTTTCTATAAATAAATGACCTGAAAGATGTTCCATTTCATGTTGCCAAGCAACTGCTAAGAAATCTTCACATTCCATTATTTGTTTATTTCCATTTCTATCAAAATATTCGACTATAATATGTTGTGCTCTTGTTACATCTTCTGAATAACCAGGAACACTTAAACAACCTTCTGTAAATATTTGAGTTCCATCTTTATGAGTAATTATTGGATTAATAGCTTCAATTAATTCATTTTTATCTTGAATATCTTCTTCATTTGGAAGATTTATAATTAAAACATTTAAAGGAATTGATATTTGAATTGCAGCAAGTCCAACACCGCCTTCCGCCATCATAGTATCATACATATCATCTAAAAGAGTGTGCAATTCTATATCGAATTGCTCCACATCTTTTGACTTTAATCGAAGTAATTTATTTGGATAAGTTATAACTTCTCTAATCATTAAAAACTTTCTTATTTATGCTTAGCAATAACTTCATCAATTAAACCATAAGCACAAGCTTCTGCAGCACTCATGAAATTATCTCTATCTGTATCTTTTTCAATTGTAGCAAGATCTTGCCCTGTTTGCTCTGCAATCATTGCATTTAAAGAATCTTTCATTCTTTGAATCTCTTTTGCTTGAATTTGAATATCAGTCGCTTGTCCTTGTGCTCCACCTAAAGGTTGGTGAATCATTATTCTAGAGTTTGGTAAAGAGTATCTTTTCCCTTTAACTCCAGAAGATAATAAAAACGCTCCCATTGATGCTGCTTGTCCTATACAAATAGTACAAACATCAGGTTTAATATAATTCATAGTATCATAAATTGACATACCACTTGTAATTACTCCACCTGGAGAGTTGATATATAAATAGATATCTTTATCTGGATCTTCAGCTTCTAAGAAAAGTAATTGTGCAACAACTGTAGAAGCTACTGCATCATTTATTTCTCCACTTAACATAATAATTCTATCTTTAAGAAGTCTTGAATAAATATCGTAACTTCTTTCCCCTCTTCCACTTTTCTCAACTACATATGGTATATAACTCATAATCATTCCTATCTTATTATTTTCCTAATTTTTCATCTAATAATTTAGATATAACTTTCTCTTCAATCATAGACATTTTAATTGCAGGTAGGTATCCAGCTTCTTGATATTGTTTTACAACATCTTGAGGATTTTGTCCCATTTGCATTGCCTCATAATAAAGAACTTGCATAACTTCTTGATCAGACACTTCTACATTTTCAGCTTTAGCTAATGCATCAATAATGAATGTAGCTTTTACAGAATTAACTGCATCTTCTTTTAATTCATTTCTGATTTCTTCAACTTTAGATTCATTTTCTCTTAATGCAGAAATTTCATCTTCGCTCATTGTTCTTACTTTATTGTTTAAAGCATAGTTAATCTCTTGATCAACTACAGAATTTGGTAATGCAAATTCTATTCTCTGAACTAAAGTTTCTAAATATGCAGGTTTTAATTCTTCTCTATAATATTTACTCATAGATTCTGCTTTAATTTGCTCTTTAATTTTTTCTCTTAAAGTATCAATTGTTACATTTTCTTCACCTGGTAACATTTTTTGTGCAAATTCGTCATTTAATTCAGCTGCAACTTTTTCTTGAATTTCATGTAAAGTTACTTTAAATGTAGCTTCTTTTCCAGCTAAGTTTTTTGCTTGGTAAGACTCAGGGAAAGTTACAACAATATCTTTTTGCTCTTCATATTTCATACCAATAACTTGTTCTTCAAATCCTGGAATAAATGAACCTGAACCAATTAATAATGGATATTTTTCAGCTTTTCCACCTTCAAATGCAACACCATCAACAAAACCTTCAAAATCGATAACAGCATGGTCACCATCTTTTGCAGCTCTTTTTCTTGCAATTTTTTCTAATGGCGCAGAAGATTTAGAAATTTCTTCTAATCTTGCATCAATATCTTTTGCATCTACTTCTTTATCTTCAACTGCTGGAATTAAAGATTTATAATCACCTAAATCAATAGTTGGTTTACAAGCAACAGCAATTTCTATATCAATAGAACCATCTTCTTTTTTGTCAAATTTTGAAATAGTTGGCTCACCAATTAAATCTGCATTAGCAATATTTAACTCTTTTAAAGCATCATTTAAAATTTTTCTTAAAGCATCAGCTTCTGCATCTTCTCTTAATTTATCTGCAAATCTTTGTTTCACAACAGCTACAGGAACTTTACCTTTTCTAAAACCTTGAACATTCATAGTTTTAGCAGCTTCTTTTGCTACTTTATCTAAATTTGCTTCTATTACTTCTTTTGCGATAGTTGCAGTTATTACAGCATTTGCACCATCAACTTTATTTGCGCTAAATTCCATTAAATTTACTCCGATTGTTATAATTTTAACGCTGATTTTATCTAAATATTACTAAGTCTTTAATAAAACATTGATTTTAATGAGTTTTGATGAAGTATTTATATAAGTTTTTTGTAGTTTTAGTATAGAAAATCAAAAGATTTAGTAATCTTTTGATTTTCTCATTTGTAGAAGTTCTTTTTGAACAGAGATATTAATCTCTTCATTTGCATCAAAATCTAATGAATAATTTCTTCCATCATAATCAACAGAATTTAAAATAATTTTCATAGCTTCAAGTCTAGCTTTGTGTTTATCATCACTTCTTACAATATGCCAAGGTGCAGATCTTGAAGTTGTTCGTCTTAACATTTCATATTTTTTTTCTGAGAATTCATCCCATAAATCTTGAGCTTGCATATCAACTTCAGAGAACTTCCATTGTCTTAATGGATCTTCGATTCTTCTATCAAATCTTCTTTTTTGTTCTTCTTTTGAAACAGAAAAATATAATTTAATTAAAATCATTCCTTGTCTTACTAAATCTTGCTCAAAATTAACAATATCTTCCATAAAGATTTCATGCTCTTCTGGTGTACAAAATCCAAAAATAGGCTCAACCATTGCTCTGTTATACCAAGATCTATCAAATAAAACTATCTCTCCACCTGTTGGAAAATGCTCGATATATCTTTGTAAAAACCATTCATTTTTTTGTGTTTCAGTTGGTTTTCCAAGAGCTACTACTCTATAGTGTTTATTATTCATATATCTAGTAATTCTTCTAATTGCTCCACCTTTTCCAGAAGCATCTCTTCCTTCAAAGATAATAATCATACGCTTATTCTCTTTTTCAAGCCAATTTTGAAGTTTTATCAATTCTATTTGATATTTTTTCAAAGCATCTAAATCATAAATTTTTTGAATTCCCTCTGATAAAACTTGTGGATTTAACTTTTTATAATCCCCTATAATTGATTTTAATAATTCATTTTCTTCTTGTACTTTTTTTAAAATTTCATTATCTTTAGCTAACAAATTATTTTCCTGTAAATTAATTTTTTCTTCAACTATCTCTTCAGATTTTTGTAAAATAGACTCTTTAAATGATTTTAGTAACTCAAAAGCATCTTTTCTAGTTAAATTATCTCTTTTTGAATAACCTAAAACTTTTACATATCTCTTTTTATCATGCTGAAATCTTGCTATGTATTTATTTCCATATTCAGGATGGCTCTGTTTTGAGATATATAATCCACTATAATTTGTTCTTTCAAAATCACCTAAATTCATCTATTATAACCTCGCAAATTTATTGTCTTGTTCCATATTCTCTATTTCTTCTGTTCCACTAATTAATATTTCATTTTCAACTTCAAATAAATTTTCATCAGTTTTATTTGCATAATTCACTTGAGATAAAATATGCCTTATACAATTTAATCTAGCTCTTTTTTTATTATCACTTTTAATTACAGTCCAAGGGGCAATGTCTGTATTAGAAGCCATTAACATAGAAAATTTTGCAATTGTATATTTATCCCATAAATTTTGAGACTCTTTATCCACAGGAGAGAGTTTATATTGTTTTAAAGGATCAATTTCTCTTTTTTTAAATCTTTTTAACTGCTCTTTTTTTGAAACAGAAAAATAAAATTTCATTAAAATAATTCCAGATTTCACTAACATTTTTTCAAATTCAGGAACTTCTCTTAAGAATTCATGGTGTTCTTCAGTTGTACAAAATCCCATAACAGGTTCAACACCTGCTCTGTTATACCAAGATCTATCAAATAAAACTATTTCACCTGAACTTGGAAGATATTGAGTATATCTTTGAAAATACCATTGAGTTCTTTCTATATCACTTGGTTTTTCTAAAGCAACAACTCTAGCTCCCCTAGGATTTAAATGTTCTGTAATTCTTTTAATAGTACCACCTTTTCCAGCAGCATCTCTACCTTCAAATATCATTAAAAGTTTAAGACCATTTTCTTTTACATGATTTTGAAGTTTTAAAAGTTCTATTTGAAGTTTTGTTAACTCTTGTTCATATTGTAAAGTCTCTTCTCTAACCCAAATTTGAACTTTTTTTGTTCCCTCTTCTTCTTTTTTGGCTAAATCTTCTCTTTTTCTACTCTTATCTTTATAATTATGTTTTATTGAATCTTTTGTATCTATTTCTTCCATATCTGAAAATTCATTATCAATAATATTTCTTTCATGCCCCGTCATTTAATCTCCTATGAAAGTCTTTGTTTATAATCATTATAACCAAAGTTTTTTACAATTTGATAACACTCATCATTATGTTTTATTATAATTGATGGTAATTTTATACCATTAAAAGTTGTAGTTTTAACCATTGTATAATGAATCATATCTTCAAAGATGATTTTATCCCCTACTTCTAAAGGTTTATCAAAAGAGTAATCTCCAATAATATCACCCGCTAAACAAGTATTTCCACCCAATCTATAAGTATGCTTCTTTTCACCTGCAAGACCTGAATTTCTTATCATTGCTCGATATGGCATAGCTAAAGTATCGGGCATATGAGCTTCTGCTGATGTGTCTAAAATAACTAAATCCATACCATTATTTATTACATCTAAGACTGTTCCCACTAAATAACCAGTTTGCCAACCAATAGCTTCACCAGGTTCTAAATAAACTTTTAGATGTGGGTATCTTGATTTAAAATCTTTTAAAAGTTTTATTAATCCCTCAACATCATAATCAGCTCTTGTAATATGATGACCACCACCAAAATTTACCCATTTTAGTTTGTCGAAATATTGAGAAAATTTATCTTCAAAAGCTGCTAATGCTCCTTCTAGAGCATCAACATTTTGTTCACAAAGTGCATGAAAATGGAAACCATCTAAATACTCTAATAAAGACTCATCAAAATTTGCTTTTGTTGTTCCCATTCTTGAAAATGGTGCACAAGGATTATATAAATCTACTTCAACAGATGAGTATTCAGGATTTAATCTAATTCCTAATGATGTTTTTCCAAAAGCTTTATCTTTGTATCTTTTTAATTGATTAAAAGAGTTAAAAACCACATGATTTGATATTGAAATAATCTCATCAATTTCATCATCTTTAAAAGCAGCAGAATAAGTGTGAACTTCTCCGCCAAACTCTTCTTTTGCTAAAATTGCTTCATGAAGTCCAGATGCACAACATCCTTTTAGATATTTTTTGCATAAATCAAAAGTTGACCATAAAGCAAAACCTTTTAGTGCTAAAAGAATATTTACATCTGCTTCATCTTGAATTCTTTTTAGAAGAATTAGATTCTTTTCTAAAAGTTTCTCTTCACACACAAAACTTGGACTTGGTAGTTTGTCAAAACTATCTACTATTATATTATTAGTCTTCAAGTGGCTCAAAATCCTCTTTACTTACACCACAATCTGGACATTCCCAATCTTCTGGCAAATCCTCAAATGCAGTTCCTGCTTGAATCCCTGAATCAGGATCACCTATTGCTGGATCATAAATATAATCACACGCCGTACAAATATATTTTTTCATTTTTTATCCTTTTAGAATAAATTTATGAATTAAAAGATTTTTTTCATAATTAAGGCGAAGATTGAATTTTATGAGAGAGTTTACAAATAGTAAACGACCGATTAAAATTTAATCTTCAACGCAGAGTATGGAAAAAAGAATTAATTCAACTCGATGATTTTCCAAGGAAGACCTTGAGTCATCAACTCATCCATAAATGGTTTTGCATCAAACTCTTCAATATTAAATACACCTTGATTTTTCCAAATACCTTTATAAAGTAATTTAGAACCAATCATTGCTGGAACTCCTGTAGTATAACTTACAGCTTGTGCTCCTGTTTCTTTATAACACTCTTGGTGGTCACAAACGTTGTAAATGTAAACTTTTCTTGGTTTTCCATCTTTAATACCTTCAATGATACATCCAATATTTGTTTTACCAACAGTTCGTGGTCCTAAGCTTGCAGGATCTGGTAAAAGAGTAGTTAAGAATTCAATTGGAGTAATCATCATTCCTTTATGTTCAACTGGCTCAATTCCTAACATTCCAACATTTTGTAAACAATTCATATGTTGAATATAAGCATCTCCAAATGTCATAAAGAATCTAATTCTTTTTAAACCTTTGATATTTTTAACTAATGATTCTAACTCTTCGTGGTATAAAAGATAAGAAGCTTTTACTCCAACTTCTGGATAATCATGGTCAACTCTGATTTCTAGAGGTGTAGTTTCAATCCATTGTCCATTTTCCCAATATCTACCATTTGCAGATACTTCTCTTAGGTTAATTTCTGGATTAAAGTTTGTAGCAAATTTGTAACCGTGGTCACCAGCATTACAATCCATAATATCTATAGTGTGGATTTCATCAAATAAGTTTTGTTGAGCATAAGCACAAAATACTCCAGTTACACCTGGGTCAAAACCTGAACCTAATAATCCCATGATTCCAGCTTCTTTGAATTGGTCATTTCTTGCCCATTGTAATTTGTATTCAAATTTTGCTTCATCAGGATGTTCGTAGTTTGCAGTATCTACATAATCAACTCCACATTTTGTACAAGCGTCCATAATTGTTAAATCTTGATAAGGTAAAGCTACATTTAGTACTAATTTTGGATTTATTTTTTGAATTAATTTTGCTAATTCATCTACATTATCAGCATCAACAGAAGCTACATCAATTTGTACTCCTTGATTTTTTAAAATATCAGCAGCAATAGATTCACATTTTGAAACTGTTCTTGATGCCAATGTAATCTTTTCAAAAGTGTCGATGTTCATTGCACATTTAACAGTGGCTACTCGACTAACTCCACCTGCTCCGATAATTAAAATACCTTTTTTACTCATTATTCACTCCGATATATTTTTATGTAACCATTATACAGTTTTAAAGTATAAGAACGAATGAAACAAAATCCAATTTATCATTTAGTAACATTTTGATTACATTAACATCTTTTTAATAATATATTTTGTAAACTTCGTTTTTAAGTTATGGGGATGACTTGGCATCGATTAGAGCAGTGAGTATAAGTTGCATGTCGGCCTGAACATGCCGTTACGCGGTTCATTTTTTTTAGACGCAAATAATACTAATTACGCTCCAGCTTACGCAAAAGCTGCGTAAGTTTTAAAAACTTACTGACTCGCCTTCGGGCTTGAGTCTTTTGGAGACTGGCACTACAGATTCTATCTATGTAGGTAAATGCTGGTTCACACTAGATAGATTATTTTTGAGAAGGTGATTGAAACTCAAAGAGAAATTCCAAATCTTAGCTTTATGATTGCCTGGGGAGTTGAGCTGTTGTAAAGTGAAATTATTCAACTCTGCTAAGCATGTAGACGCTTATATGATCTGTTTTAAGACTGCGGTTCGATCCCGCACATCTCCACCAATACTTTTTATAAAAATAGATACCCTAAAAGGGTTTTTCTTTTGACTTTATTCGTTAAATATCTCACAATTAATAAATCTTTATTCTTATCCCTTATTTGATTAATTCATCTTTTTATAAATTCGAATTTTTTCCTCACTTAAACTCTTATATCTAAAACACTATAGTAGCTTTTGATTATTTTTTCTATTAATTTTAGTACATCAAAAAAGATATATTACAAAACAACTTTTAATTATGCTTTTTCTTTTTTATATGTATAAAATGCTGTTACACTTGCCATCAATGTGGCAACTGCTAAAATGATTGCACTAAACACAAAGGTAATTTCATAACCGTAAATATCAAAAAGTAAACCTCCACCTGCTGCTCCTACTGTAATAGCCAATTGTACAATTGCAACCATCAATCCTCCACCAGCTTCTGTATCATTAGGTAAAGTTTTACTAAGCCATGTCCACCATGCAACGGGAGCTGATGTTCCCAAAAGTCCCCAAAAACTCATAAGAATAAATACAGCTAATAGTGAGCTTCCAAAATAAAGAAGAGAAATTACAATCATCATCATTAAAAAAGGAATGACAATGAGTAAGCTATAAAGTCTTGTTTTTAAAATATTTCCAATAACAAAAGTTCCTATAAGACCTGATACACCCATAGCTAATAAAACAAGTGATAGTGTTTCAACATCTACACCTGTGTGTATTTCTAGAAAAGGTCTAAGATAAGTAAATAGTGCAAATTGCCCCATAAAAAAGAACATGGTTGAAAGCATTCCTAAAGTTACTTTCCATTGTTTTAAAAGTTTAAATACACTACTAAGTTTTGGTCTATGTCCATATGAATGCCTTGCAGGCAAGTGTGGCATACTTTTATATTGCCAGACAAAAGCAATAACGGCAACTGGAACAATACAAAAAAAAGCACCTCTCCAACCAATAATCCCACCAAGATAACTTCCTAAGGGTGCTGCAACTGTAGTTGCTAATGCATTCCCACCATTTAAAATAGCCAATGCCTTTGGTACAATTTCTTTAGGTACAAGACGCATAATTGTAGCAGCTGACATAGACCAAAAACCACCAATACAAATACCTAAAACAGCACGTCCAATCATTAATATATTTGAATCAGGTGCAAAGGCAACCATTATTCCTGATACACCCATTAAGGCTGTAAAAAAAAGTAATACACTTCGTCTATCTGTATGTCCAATAATTGATGTAATAAAAAGGCTCGTTACTAATGCAAATAGTCCTGATATTGATATAGATTGTCCCGCATGACCTTCTGTGATTGCTAACTCAGTGGCTATTGGCGTTAGTAAACTTACTGGCATAAATTCTGATGCAACTAAAACCATTGCACATAATGACATCGCCCAAACTGCACCCCAAAGGGGAACAGCAGACTCTTCATTAATTTTTATTCTGTTCTTCATGTTTTTCCTAATAATATTTTAAAATTGTTTGCTATGTGATAGATAGGCACAAGAAGATTATTTCTTGTACCTTAGCGTGCATAATTGAGTGATGAGAAAATTATTTAAGATTAAATGTGATAGTAATATCTTTTGAACCAAGAGCTTCTTCTAAACTATGAGTATCATCAATATGACCTATCTTTGTATACTTATATGGTGTAGAAAAAGTTTTATAAAAAAGAACTAAACTGTAATTATCATAAAGCATTATATCTCCAGCCTTTATAACCTTAGGGCTATAACTGTCTGTTGGCAAAGCTTTTGAAAAGTGATAATACTTTTCATTGCTATGTAGGTCATTCATAGTAATACTAAGTGGTAGCCTTTTTTTTAATTCTTTTACTGTTTCATTTTCTTCTAGTGTTGCAACAAATTCTTTTGAATCTATTGTAATTGTAAGTTTATTGCCCATATCCTTATCCTTTTGTTTTATTTCATTTGCACTTATTGTCATAAAACTTTGTAAAAATAGTAATAATGAAAAAATGATTAATAGTTTTTGTTTCATACTCGACACTAAAACCTTTTAAATTGTTGCAGTATCAATTACATATCTATATCGTGCTTTTTTATCAACGATATTTTTCCAAGCTTGAGTAATCTCTTGAGCTTTAATCACTTCAATTTCAGGTAAAACATTGTGTTTCACACAATAATCTATCATCTCTTGAGTCTCTTTCATTCCTCCAATAAGTGAAGCATTAAAGTTAACTCTACTTGCTGCTAAACCAAGGTTATTTAAAGTGATTTTGAAATCTTCTGGCATACCAACTAAGGTAAAGTATCCGTAAGGTTTAACAATTCTTGCATAAGCTGCAACATTAAATTGATATGGAATTGTGCAAATTAAATAATCCATTTGTCCAGCATATTGTTGTAATTTTTTAGTATCATCTACTACGATAACTTCTTTTGCTCCCATTGCTTTTATACTATCAACTTTGTCTGCTGTTGTTGTTAATGCATAAACCTCTGCTCCTTTTGAAACGGCAAGTTTTACAGCCATATGACCTAAACCACCAATACCTGCAACAGCAACTTTATCTCCTTTTTTTATTTGAGCATTTACTATAGGTGAATATGTTGTAATCCCTGCACATAAAAGTGGAGCTGCTTTTTCAAAACTAAGATTTTCAGGAATATGCACTGCAAAATGGTCTCTTACTACAATATGAGTTGAATATCCACCTTGTGTAATTCCACTTGGTTCTCTTTTATCTGGGTATCCATAAGTAAACAAGGTATCTGATTGATACTGTTCTTCATTTTCACAAGTAGTACAACCATCAACCATACAACCAACCCCAGCTCTATCACCCACTTTAAACTTTGTTACATTTTTTCCAACTTGAGTGATAACTCCTGCAATTTCATGTCCTGGAACTTGTGGATATTGTTGTTTTCCCCAATGTCCTTTTTCTTGGTGAATATCAGAGTGACAAATACTTGCTGCTTTTATTTCAATTAAAATATCATCAGCACCTACCGCTCTTCTTTCAAACTCCCATGGTTTAACCACACCTGATTCATCGAATGCTGCATAAGCTTTTGTTTTTATTGTTTTATTCATTATATATCCTTTTTCATTTGCTAAAATATTTGCGGGGTTATAAAAAACTAAACCTGCACCAAGCATTGTCGTTTTTTTAATAAAGTCTCTTCTTTCGTTTTTGTTCGATTTTTCACCCATGATTTTTCCCAACGGTAGTATTTAAAACCTAAATATTCTAATAAATCTTCATTTATTATATTGTTTATCGCTAACAGCTTCTAGCCAATCAACATTTTTTCCATCTTGATTTGCACCAGTTACCACTAAATGTGTCATAGCTATATCTTTTGATGCTCCATGCCAATGTTTTACATTTATTGGAACCCAAACAACATCTCCTGCTTTTATAACTTGAATAGGTTTTCCCCATTCTTGATAGTACCCAACACCAGAAGTTACTATAATATGTTGCCCAGCTGGATGAGAATGCCAGTTTGTTCTAGCTTGTGGTTCAAAAGTTACATATGCACCTCCGTGTGTTTTTGCATCACTTTGGGGATAAAGCATATCTATTCTTACCTCAGCTCCTGTAAAATAGTTTTTAAAATCTGATTTACTTACAACTATTGATGCTCTTGATTCTATTTTTGATATATTATTCATATTTTTTCTCCTTGATTTATTTGAGCTTTAAGGGACATACATATCACTAGGAAACCCAGTAAAAATATTTTTTTCATCTGTTTTCTCAATTTATTTCTATATAATTAAATTTGGCAATTTATAAATATTCTTTAATATTTTAGTTCATTTATAAGAATTCAACTAGAACATTAATCCATACTGTATGCCTAATTCTACAGATTTATAATCTTGAATTTTTAATTTGGATAATTAGGCATGGATATTAGAGTTTTAGGGTAGCGATATTGTTGATATTTTTATATAATTTATCCATATATAAAAGGATTAAGATATGAGTAACACTTTCGAAGAATACAGAAATGAAATGATTAGTTTAATTACTAAATATAAATTTGAAGGCGATTTTCAAAGTCAAATTCAAAATCTAGATTTTTATTTTTCTAAAACTCTTTCAGAACAAATAAGTATTATGTATGAACCTTCAATTTGCATAATACTCCAAGGTGCTAAAGATGTAATTTTTGCTAACAAATTATATAACTACAATGAAAAAGATTATTTAATATCTTCAACACATTTACCTGCAAGAATAAGAATAAGTGAAGCCTCAAATGAAAAACCTTATATTTCATTAAGAATAAAATTTAATCTTAAAGATATTCATGAAGTACTTAAAAATATAAATTCTCCAATAATACCAATTGATTCACAAGCCGAAAAAGGTTTATGTTTTAATGAAATGAATATTGAATTCTATGAATCAATTTACAGACTAGTTAAATTATTAGAAAGAGAAAAAGAAGATATTGATTTTCTATACCCTCTTATGATTAAAGAGATTCTTTATAATTTACTGAAAAGTAAATCAGGATATTTTATTAGAAAATTTTCAATGGAAGGTACAGTGTCAAATAAAATTGCTCAAACTATTAACCTAATAAAAGAAAATTTTGATAAAAAACTAAATATAAAAGAATTAGCAGATAATATTGAGATGAGTGAATCTTCTTTGTATCAACACTTTAAAACTATTACTTCAATGTCTCCAATTCAATTTCAGAAAAAACTTCGTCTTGATGAAGCAAAACAGCTGTTACTTTTACAAAATAAAGAAGTACATGAAATTGCATTTCAAGTAGGATATGAAAGTCCTTCTCAATTTAGCAGGGAATTTTCAAGAATGTTTGGAGTAGCACCTAGTTCAATGATTTAGAATTATATTGGTAATAGTTTTTAAATTCTATAGCAATTAAAGTAAAGCCCTAAAGTATAGGCTTTAGAAGAACCTGGAATGGTGTAGATTTCCACAATACACAATCCAAAAAAACTTACGAAGCATAAAAAGCACCATATAATGGCACTTTCAGCTCTTTTATAAATATTACCGTCCAGTAATTATCATCAAATCTAAAGCTTTTTGAGATATATTAATTTTGAAAATAAGCAATAGATGATTCAAGCTTCAAAAATAAAAATAGAATTCATACTTCTATTTGTAAATTAAGTAATAAAAATAATAAAAGCTAATATACCAAAAAAGTCTAAACTACTTAATGAAATGTGGGCTTTTAGATTGTTGATACTTTAATGAAAAGTATCAACAGATAAGATGGAATCATCCCTTAAACTTTGAAAGGAGAATAAAAAGAATGAGCAATTTTTTGAGAATAGTAGAAGTAATGAAAAAACTGGAATAGCAAAAAGCACAATTTAGTTATGAGTTAGTGAGGGTAAATTCCCAAAATCTATAAAATTAAAGTCCTAGAATTATGGTTTAAGACGAAAATATTATATTAAAATGGATTAAAGTAGAAATAAGTTAAAGTATTACTTTTACTTTAAGGAAATCTTATATTTTATTTAAACTTCTGTAATTTTGTTAATGAAAATTTTCTATTTGTTTTTCAATTTAGAATTAACATGCCATACATAAATGATTATATACGAATACATTTATCAAATATAATTTTTATACTTATATCGCTAATAATCATTTCTGGTTTGTGTTATATTTATTTACAATTAAAATATCCAGAATCTATTAGTTCTTCTAATGACAAAGCTATGACTCTCGGAGTTTCTATTTGCGTGACAATTGTTATATCCATATTTAACAATTATTATAAACTTAACATTTGCAATATAATTGCATTATCATTTATTCTCTTATTATCATTAATAATGATTAGATTAATTGAATTTAATAAAAAGATAAGTTTTTTAAAAAAAACTTATCAAGATAAAGGATTAAGTTTAAACAGACTGCCTCTATATTATATTATGGAAATATTAATTTTGAATATATTACCTGCAATTACAATTTATATTTTAATAGAATCAATAATTGATGAAAAATTAAATTTATCAATACTTGATAGTATAACAACAGTTTTTTTAGTACTTTATTTTGCTTTAATTTCTCTTTTACTATTAATTGCATTAAAAATAAAAAGTGTGATAACAAATAATTCATAGGGTACTATTTAAAAATATATCTTTTATTAATTATAATTTAATATTTAAAAGATATCCCTACTATATAACTATAAAAATCAGAAATTCTCTGTTATTCTTCTAGCAAATTCTCATAATCTTAACTAATATTCCAATCTTTTCCTTGCATTTAGAAAAGTAATGATAATTAAGTGCTATAATTCGCCAAACTCAAGAAAAAGGAATTAATTTGTCCACAAAATCGACAATCTATAAAGCATTTCTGAATATTGCTAATATGGATACGAACTATTACAATGAACACAATTTAACACTAGCTTTACACCCTAGTGAAACTGAATTGCGTTTAATGGCACGAATTGTTGCATTTATTTTAAATGCTAGTGAAGACTTAGTATTTTGCAAAGGTATCGCAGAAGACGATGAGCCTGACTTATGGGAAAAAGATTATGGTGATGATATAAAATTATGGATAGATGTGGGTCAACCAGATGAAAAAAGAATCAAAAAAGCTTGTGGTAGATCTGAAAAAGTAATTATTTATACTTATCAAGAAAATTTGTCAACTCCTTGGCTTAAACAATTAGAAAAAAGTATTAATAGATTTAAAAATCTTTCTGTTATTCACCTTGAACTTCCAGAAGATATTGAAGATTTAGTTAAAAGAAGTATAACTTTACAATGTAATATTACTGATGAAGAATTAACTTTAATTACAGATAATAAAAGTTTAATTGTTAACCAAAAACAACATAGTTAAAATTATTAAAGATATTTTTAATACCGATTTGAATCGATACTATAAATATCTTAAATTTTTTATTCTGTTGCTTCGTGAATTGCTTCTTTTGTAGAATCATATGCCTTTGATGTAGTCTCTTTTGTTGCTTTCCAAGCATCACTACTATCTTTTTTTATACCATACCATGTTGCACAACCTTGAAATAAAATTATTAATATAATTAATAGCATAGTTTTTTTCATAATTAACTCCAAAATTTTTAATTTTATACTTATATCATTTTTTATCTCAGAATAAATTAAAAACAATTTTTTAGGCTTAATATGATTTTAGATACAATTCCAAAAAAACTTAGGATTATTATGAGTGAACAAATAGAAACATCTTTATGCCATATTGCATCTTTTGCACCTTTTGAGGATCTAAGCGGTGCTTCTCACTTTCCAATTTATAATACTGGAACATTTGATTTAAAAAAACAAACTGGCGATAAAATTTATGATTATACAAGAAGTGATAATCCTACAAGAGAAGTTTTAGAAAACCTATTTACTCATGTAGAAGGTGGAGCTGGTTGCGTTTGTACACACACAGGAATTGCTTGTGTATCTTTACTATTTGAAACTGTTTTAAAAGCAAATTCTCATATTTTAGTAGAAGCTGATTGTTATGGTGGAACTTTTAGATTATTAAAAATCTTTAAAGAAAAATATAACATTACTGTTCACTTTGCAGACTTTTTAGATTTTGAAATGTTAGAACATATTTTAGCAACTAATCCTATTGATTTAATTCTATGCGAAAGCCCAACAAATCCAGGTTTAAAAATCATAGATTTAAAACAAGTGGCTGATTTATCGCATAAATACAATGCACTTTTTGCAGTTGATAATTCACTTGCTACATTTATTTCTCAAAGACCTTTAGAGTTTGGAGCAGATTTTTCTTTATTTTCAACTACAAAATATATTTCAGGTCATGGAAGTGTGGTTGCAGGAGCGATTGTTGCAAAAACTAAAGAGCTATCACAACAAATTCACTACTATGCAAATGCTCACGGAAGAAGTCAAAATCCTATGGATGTATTTTTAATAAGTCTTGGAATTCCAACACTAAAAGTGCGAATGGTTGAACATGAAAAAAACTCTATTATAATTGCAAAATTCCTTGAAGAGCAAGATTACATAAAAAAAGTGACTCACCCTGCTTTAGAATCTCATCCACAACATGAATTGGCAAAAAAACAGATGAAATTTATTCCAGGTGTTTTTTGTGTAGATTTCAATAGTGTTGAATTAGCAGAAAAATTTATAGAAAATACAAAAATATTTGGGGAAAAATGCTCTTTTGGAAGTCCGGATAGTAGAGTTGAAATTCCTGCAAAAATTTCTCACGCATCTTTTTCAAAAGAAGAGTTAGCAGCTATTGGAATTAGTGATAGTACTGTTAGATTTTCTATTGGTTTAGAAAGTGTAGAAGATTTAATAGAAGATATAAATCAAGCAGTAAAGTAGAAAAAGAAAAAATGAACCAAAGCCTTTTTAATCCCATTCCTTGTGGCCAAACACTACCAGTTAATAACATTCATGCAGTTTCTGTTTCTATGCCCCAACTGCAAGATGTTATTGATTATGAGGAACAAACTCCTGAGATTTTAGAAAAAATAAAAAGTGCATATCCAAGATTTGTAATGCATCCATATTTAAAACTTTTGGCAACTTATATAAAAGAGAAATACAAAGTTTCAAATGCCTATGAAGTTGTACTTTTAAGCTCTCAAAAAGCTGTTGATGTCGTAAGTAGTAAGTATTTCATTCATAATAAAATAGAAATAAACGAGCCTTTTGGAGTGATTTTAGTTCAAAATGGAACAACGCAACTTCAAAAAGTTTTAAAGTTTATTCAACATGTGGGATATAACTTATCTTCAAGATTGGCTGAAGATTATCTATTTGATGAGGGTTTATTAAAGATTAAACACAAAGAAGAGTTAGATGATAAAACTATCGCTTTAGATAATGTAATTTCATCTCTTGCAAATGCCTATTCTCAACCAAAAAAGAATATTAGTTTAACTCCCTCTGGAATGAATGCAGTTTATTGTGCCCTAAGAGGATTAAGAACTATTCAAAATAAAAATGGAAAAACAAAACTAATTCAACTAGGTTGGTTATATCTAGATACTATGAATATAGTTGAGCACTATTTTGATGAGAATAAAATATTTTATGATATTAATAATCTTGATCTTCTTGAAGATTATCTAAAAACAAATGGTCATACGATTTCAGCAATAATTACAGAAATCCCAACAAATCCCCTGCTTCAAACTGTGGATTTACCAAGATTAAAAAATCTATGTTTAAAATATAATATTGTTTTAGTAATAGATGCAACTTTTGCCACACCTTTTAATATGGACTTAAAACCTTATGCAGATATTTATGTGGAATCTTTAACAAAATTTGCAAGTGGAAATGCTGATATTTTAATGGGAGCTGTTATTTTAAATGAAAATTCTAAAATCTCTGCAATTTCTCAAGAATTTTTCAAACATGCTGACATGCCATATATAAAAGATATTCAAAGACTTAGTTTTGAGATAAAAAATTATGAAAAAAGAATAAAAACTATCTCAGAAAATACAAAAAAATTAGTTGAATATTTTAAAGAAACTGATTATATTGATGAGATTTTTTATTGTTTAAATCCTAAATATGCTTCAAACTATCAAAAACTTATGATTGATGAAAACTCATATACAGGAATTGTATCAGTAACTTTTAAAAAAGATTTTAGAAAAATATATGATAAGTTAAATTTTGCAAAGGGTCCTAGTTTAGGAACTGAATTTACACTTTTAATGCCTTATACTTATCTTGCACATTATGATTTAATTACATCACAAAAAGGTCAAGAGTTTTTGAAACAAATTGGACTTCCTATTGAATTACTTCGTATTTCTGTTGGATGTGAAGATATAAATGAAATTATTAAAGAATTTGAAAGAATAAACTAAAGAGCTAAATAAGAGTATCATTATATAAATCAGCAGAAAGGATTTAAAATGACTAAAAATATAGGAACAATTGATAGAATTATCAGGATTATAGTAGGTTCAGTTATTATTATTTTGGGAGCAATGAATAATAGTTTACTTGGAGTAATTGGTCTAATTCCACTAATAACAGCTGCTATTGGATGGTGTCCATTGTATTGCCCTTTAAAAATCAACACAACTTGTGATAAAGATAATTGCAAGAAGTAAAAAGCTAGTTAATTCTAGCTTTTATTTTAAAAAATCAACTTATAGCCAACGCCATACTCTGTAACTAAATATTTTGGATTAACTCCATTATCACCAATTTTAATTCTTATATTTTTTATATGATAATCAAGACTTCTATCACTTTGAATTATTGAAGATAAACAAGTTAATAAAAAATCTCGCTCTACAACCCTATTTTTATTTTCTATTAAATACTTCATAATTTCAAATTCTGTTTTTGTTAGTTTTAAATGTTTATCATTAAAAATGATTGCATCTTCTTCTAATACAAAAATATTTTTACTTATTTTTTCTGTAAATGAGGAAATATTTTTTAATTGAACCCAAATCCTAACTTCTAATTCTTCAGGATCAATTGGTTTTACCATATAATCATTTGCACCAAATTTAAAAGCTTGAAGTTTTGTATTTTTATCAGAATATGCACTTATTACAATTGCTGGAATATTTATTTTATTTCTATTTAAAAACTTCAATACTTCAAAACCATTAAAATCAGGTAAATTTATATCAAGAAGAATCAAAGAGTAATTTTCAAACTTAATATTTGAAATTGCAGTTGTTACACTATTTGCTATATCTACCTTAAAATCATATTCTGCTAAAAAATCTTTTATTAATATTGCACTACTTTCATCATCTTCAATTAATAAAATATGATATTTCATTTAGTTGTTTCCTTACATTTCGCTCAGACTACTCAGATTTTATCATGACTTCACTTATAAATTTGTTACATTATATAGTCATTTTTATATATAAAATATCACTATAAAGGTTATTATATTATAATAGAGAATATCAAGAATAATTCCCAAGGAAAATAATGAAATATTTATTATTCATTTTTATAATTACAAATTTTTTATATTCAAATGAGTTAAAACCTATATCAATTCAATTAAAATGGAAAAACCAATTTCAATTTGCAGGTTTTTATATGGCCAAAGAGTTAGGTTATTATAAAGAGGCTGGATTGGATTTACAAATTAAAGAATTTGAAAAAAATATTAATATTCAAGAAGAAATCATTTCAAATAAAAGCAATTTTGGAATAGATGATTCATCTTTAATTTATCATAAACTAAATGGTGCAAATATTGTCGCTCTTTTCCCTATATTTCAAACTTCACCCATTACTTTAATTACACAAGAGAATTTCAAAACTTTAGATTCTTTAAAAAATAGAAATATTGAATTTTCAATAAATGAGTTGGAAAACATATCAATAAAAGCTATTTTAGAATCCCATAAAATTAAAGTAAATCCAATCTCTCACTTTTTTGATGTAGATAAATTTGTTGCTAAAAAATCAGATGGAATGGTAGCTTATATCTCAAACCAACAATATGCACTTGATGAAAAGAAAGTTAAATACAATGTTTTTAATCCAAAAGAGTTTGGTTTTGATTTTTATGGAGATATGGTTTTTACATCTGAAGAGTTTGCAAAAAATAATCCCAAACTTGTAAGCGATTTTATGAATGCCTCAAAAAAAGGTTGGGATTATGCATTTAATCATATTCCTGAAACTATAGATTTGATATATGCAAAATATAACTCTCTTAATAAATCTAAAGAATCTTTACTTTATGAAGCAAATACTTTAAAAGCATTAAGCGGATTTGGGAAAAATTTTGGAGAGTTTAAAGAAGAAAAAATCACTGAAATAAAAAATTTAATCGCTCTATTATTTCCACAAAAATATAAAGAGATAAACTTAGATAACTTTATTTGGAAAGAAAAAGAAGAACTCATAAAATATTATAAAAACAATTATTTAAAAAATAACAATGTTATTAATGTTTGTTTACAGGATAATCTTTTCCCAATTGATGGTGTTGATAATGGGAAACTCACTGGTATTTCAGGAGATATATTAAATAAAATTGCAAATCAATTTAATTTAGTAATTAAACCAATTCAATTAAAAAATACAAAAAGTCATTTTCAAAATATAATAGATAATAAATGTGATCTTATAACAATAGTCGTTGAAGATCCGAAAAATGACTATAAGATCATTAATCCAAGTAATTTTTATTTAGAATCAAATTTAGTAATAGTTACAAAAATAGATAAACCATTTATGGAAGATAGTCACTTTTTAGAAGATAAAAAACTAATTACAAAATATACTGTATTTGAAAAATACTTATTGGATATGTACCCTAATATAAATATTACTGTTGATGATAATGTAGAAAAAGCTATGACAAAATTAAACAATGGCGAAATAGATGGTTATATTGTTGATAATATTACAATTGATAGAGTAATTCAAAAATATGGTTATGGAAAATTTAAAATTTCAGGTGTTTTAGGTAGAGACAAACCGATAAAAGGTTCTTTTGGTGTAATTAATTCAAAACCTGAGCTTTTAAATATTATCAATTTAGGACTTAAAAACATTGATAAAAAAGATATTGAGCAAATCAAAGAGAAATGGAAAATTACAAAATATAATACAATTATTGATAACAGTCTCATTTGGAAAGTTATTACTATTTTTATTATTATATTGATTTTCATTTTAGCTTTTGTAATAATTCTTAAACGGCACAATCAAGAACTAAATGAATGGCTAAATTCAACCATCGAAGGAATTGGAATTTTCAAAGATGGAAAATTAATAAAAGCAAATAAACAATTTTTAACTATTCTAAATTATGATAATTTTGATGAGATTTATGAAAAAACTCATTTTAACTTTGTACTTTCACAACAACATAATAAAATAAGAGAAAAATTAGCATCAACTCAAGAACCATATGAAATAACCTTAATAAGAAAAGATGGAACAACCTTTGATGCTTTAGTAAAAGGACATCAAATTGAGGGAACAAACCTAAGAATTAGTACAATAATAGATATTAGCGAATTAAAAAATACCCAAAGAAAATTAAAAAGATTAAATATAAATCTTGAACAAAAAGTTCAAGAAGAAATAGAAAAGAATGAAAAACATCAAACAATAATGTTTCAACAATCAAAATTGGCAGAAATGGGATTAATTCTTAATATGATTGCACACCAATGGAGACAACCTTTAAACAATGTCTCTTTAGTTGTAAATACTATGATTATTAAATATAAAAAAGGACATCTTACAAATGATGTTTTTGACAAATTAAAAACTGATTTTCAAAAACAAATAAATTATCTTTCTCACACAATTGATGACTTTCAAGATTTTTTTAAACCAAAAAAAGAAAAAGAATTTTTCAAAATTAAAGATTTAGTAAATACTACATATTCTTTAATAAAACCTATATTTGATAAATACCAAATTGAATTTAATATTGATGTAGATTCAGAAATGTCATATTATGGATATAAAAATGAATTATCTCAAGTAATTTTGAATATTTTAACCAATTCAAAAGATGCATTAATCGAAAAAGAGATAAAAAATAAATTTATAAAAATTTCTTCTAAACTAAATCAAGAGTATTTAATAATAAATATTGAAGATAATGCAAAGGGAGTTGAAAAATCAATTTTAGAAAAAATTTTCGAACCTTATTTCTCTACGAAGAGCAGTAAAGTAGGAACAGGTATAGGTTTATATATGAGTAAAATTATTATTACTGAACATTTCAAAGGAGAGATTACAGCAAATAATAAGAATGATGGACTTAAAATAATAATAAAACTTCCAAATAATATTAGTAATTTATAATTTATAAATAATAATTTTTCTCCCAAGGAAAGCTTCTTGCATATAATTTACAATAATGTAAAGATTTATGTAAGAAGGATAATAAAATGGAAATGTTGAATAACATAAAAACTAAAAATAAAATAGCAACTCTTATTTTTATATCTCAGTTTGGCTTTATAGGTATTTCTGTTGCAGGAATAAATACACACAATACAATATTAATCATTATTTTGAATATTATTTTTGGATTAATAATGGCAACATTAGGTTTCTTATTTAATCAATCAATTGCAAATGAATTAATAAAATTCTCCAACTCTTTTGATGAATTTTTAAATTTCCTATCATTTAAAAACAATAAATATCTGCCAATAGTTATACATGGAAATGATGAAATTTCTCTACTTCACAAGAAATTAAATAGTGCTTCAGTTGAATTTGATAACACTTTAAAAGATGATATGAAGGTTCTTGGTGAAATTGTAATAACTATGGACAGAGTGGAACAAGGAATTTATAGTTCAAGAATAAAATCACAAACAAAAAATCCTATGATTATGACTCTTAGAAATACAATAAATAAAATGTTAGATGAAGTTAATGAAGATATTTCAAACTTAGCAAAATTATTAGAATCTTATTCAAAAGATGATTTCAGAAATCAATTAAATATCAAAAAAAATTTAAAAGGAGAGATGCTAAATGCTTTAACATCTCTTAATTTTTTAGGAAAAACCTTATCTTCAAATGCTCAAATTGATTTAGAAAATGGACAAACACTAGCTTCTAACTCAATTACAATGGCTCAATCAGTAAACGCATTAGCCATAAAAGCTAATGAACAAGCAGCCTCATTGGAACAAACAGCAGCATCCTTAGAACAAATTACAAGTATTACACGAAATACTGCACAAAATGCGCAAGAAATGTCTCAGCTTGGGAATATAGTAAAAGATGCTGTAAATGATGGTCAAAAACTTGCAAGTCAAACTGCAATCTCTATGGATGAAATAAATCAAGAGGTAACTTCTATAAACGAAGCAATAATTATTATTGACCAAATTGCATTTCAAACAAATATTTTATCTTTAAATGCTGCTGTTGAAGCAGCAACTGCAGGAGAAGCAGGAAAAGGTTTTGCCGTAGTTGCAGCAGAAGTGAGAAATCTTGCTTCAAGAAGTGCAGATGCAGCTAGAGAAATTAAAGATATTGTTCAAAAAGCTACACAAAAAGCTAATAGTGGTAAAAATATAAGTGATATGATGATTAAAGGTTATGAAGAACTTAATAAAAACATTTCACAAACAATAGAAATAATACAACATGTTAGTAAATCTAGTAATGAACAAATGCAAGGAATTGAACAGATAAATTCTATGGTTAATCTTCTTGATCAAGTTACTCAAGAGAATGCTAATCAAGCAAATAATGTAGCAAGTATCTCTTCACAAACACAAGAAATGGCTGAACAATTAGTAAATAGAGCAAAAAATAAAAAACTTTGATTAGAAAGGAAAACAAAATGAATAATGAAACAATTTTAGATGAATATGCTTTTTTAGTAAGTGAAACTGATGAAAAAGGAATAATTAGATTTGCAAATAATGATTTTTGTAAAATTGCACAATTTAGTATTGAAGAATTAGTTGGAAAACCTCACAATATGGTTAGACATAATGATATGCCAAAAGCTGCATTTAATGATTTGTGGGAAACGGTAAGAAGAGGTAATATTTGGACAGGTTATGTGAAAAATTCCACAAAAGATGGTGGTTATTATTGGGTTTATGCAACTGTTTATCCCTTTGAAAGTTTTGATGGAACAAAAGGATATCTAAGCTGCAGAAAAAAAGCTTCTAAAAAAGAGATAGAAATCCATGAAAAACTATATAAAGAGTTAAGACTTAAAGAAGTAAGTTAAAATCCATTAAATCTTCAAATTATAAAAGAGGAAAATATAATTAATTTATTTTCCTCACATTACTCATATTTAACTCTCAAATCACTCACATTGATATAATACAATCATTTATTGTTTATGAAGATGCAGTAAAAAGTATAAACTATCATATATTTTAAAATTTTCAAAAGAAAATGTAGTTTATTAAAAAAAAAGTGTAAAATTACTTATTGATAAAGATATAAATAAAAAGGCAAAAGATGAATACTTCAAATGTAACTGTAGATTTACAAAAACTAGAAAAACTTTTAAACAAAGTCGGTGATTTAGTAATTACAAATTCTATGATGTCACAAAGTGTCGAAAATTTACCAAGTAGTGAAGAGAAAAAAAATTTACTTGAAAAAATTACTCTTTTTCAAAGACATATTGTTGAACTTCAAGATTATGCAACAGATATTAGAATGATTAAATTTGAAGATATGTATTCAATATATAATGAACTAATTAAAAAAAATTTACCAGAAAATAAATCAATTAAATTACAGATTATTGGGGGAGAAACAAAAGTAGATAAATCGATAATTGAACACTTAGAATCATCTATTAAAACATTGATTACAAATAGTGTTTTATATGGAATAGAGACTCAAGAAGAAAGAACTAATAAAGGTAAAACTGCCGATGCAATTATAAAAATAGTAGCTCAACAATTAAATGGTCAATTTTTTATTAGTATTGAAGATGATGGAATTGGAATAGATAAAGATGAAATAAATTTAGATGATGATTTTTCTGATGTTGAAAAAAACAATCAATTAAAAAATATTCATAAAATAAAAGAGCATGTTAAAAAATTAAATGGAAATATTGAGATTAAAACTGATTTAGAAGAAGGTTTTATTTTTTCTATTAGAGTTCCATTAACCCACTCTATTTTAGATGGTTTAAATATTAAAATTGGTAGTAACATTTTTATCTTACCAACCTCATCAATTGTTGAATCAATTCAACCAAGCAAAGATATGATAAAACTTGTAGGGGATGGAAGTTCTGCATTATTGATGTTAAGAAATGAATTTATTCCAATAATTAGATTACATGAGTATTTAAATATTGTTCCAAAAACAAAAGAGTTAAGCCAAGGTATTTTAATAATTGTAAAATCAGGAACACAAAAAGCAGCCTTTTTTATAGATGAATTTTTACAACAACAACAAGTAGTTTTAAAAACAATCGAAACAAACTTTAAAAAAGTAGATAGCGTCGCAGGGGCAACCGTAAGAGGTGATGGAAGTATTGGAATTATAATCGATGTTAAGAGTATTATTGAAAACTCTTAACATTATTACTTCTTTAATATATCAAACAAAAAATTAACAATTTATAACTAAGATTTCATAAATGGTCATAAAAAATTAAACAAAATATTATAATTTTTTATTTACAAACAGTCTTCTCCTACTAATTTTCTGAATGTAATTCATATGTTTAATAGGATTTGACCATTTATTTATATAGACTCTTATTTACAAAATAACAGTTATCTAAAAATGAGCTATCTAAAATATAAAAAACTAAAAGAAACATCAACACAAAAATAATAATTCCCAAAATATAAGCATTTTGGGAAAAACTTCTAAAAATATTTCTATCTTTAAACTTTTTTATAATCAAAGATGTTTTATTAAACTTTTCCATTATGCTTTCACAAGCAACTTCACAAAGTCCACACTGAACACATCTTATATCAAAACCAGCTTTTATATCAAGGTCATCAATAGGACAGATTTTTACACACTTTTCACAACTTATACAACTATCTTTATCAAAAAACTCAAAGGTTTGTTTTTTTTCTTGTGGCAAAATTGCACTTACAAAAAAGTATGGACATAAAATTGAGCAATACCAAGCACGAAATAGTAAAAAAATACTTGTAAATGCTGTAGTTAGAATACCTACAAAAATCGAACTCATATCAAATTTACTGAAATTTAAAAACAAATCAACAGCTGATGTAAAATATGAAATAGTTGAAAAGGCCAAGATAAAAGCAAAACTTAAAATTGTAAAAAAAAGTACAAATGGATTTTTAATTTTTAAAGCAATAGCAGAGGCTATTGATGAGGGACAAAAATATCCACAAAAAAATCTTGAAATTGTTAAGTTTAATCCTAATAATAAACCAATAAATAAAGAAACAATTATATAAATGAGTTGATGAGTTGAAGCCTCAAAAGCCATAAATAAAAACTCAAATCTGTGAAACTCAAAGTTAAACATCAATAAATGAACATTATTAAAACTCAACCAAGGAGATAAAACATATAAAAAAAATGTGATAAGTAAAGTTGGAGCTAAAATCTGTTTTTTTGCCATAAATCTATCCTTTGTTCTGGTGGTAATGTTCCATTTTCATATAGGTCATTTTTTAGATTATTAATCAGTTTACTAATCAAATTTTCGTTGAATGTGTGATATTTTTTTACAAGTTCACTCTTTTTATCGAAAATCAAAATATAAGGAACACTTTGTGTCACTCCAAACTCTTTTGAATCATTAAATGAAATTGAACTAAGTTTTAAATTTGCAGTTTGAATTATTGAACTTGGAATATCTTCATCCACAAAAAGTAAAAAAACAGAGATTCCACTATTTTTTTGAGCTAAAGAAATTAAATAATCATTTGTATTAATACAAACAGGACACCAAGAAGTTACAAAGGCAACAATATTTACTTTGCCTTTTTCTAGTGATTCTAATGAAAAAGAGGTGGCAAAAACCACCTCTTTTAATATCACAAATAGAAAAAAAATTTTAACTATTTTCATTTATTAGCATCTTTTAAAGAAAGAATCCAATCTACAAGTATTTGTGCTTCTTCTGCTGACACATTTTGTGCAGGCATAGGAATAACATCATATTTATTTGCACTTCCATATTGAATAGAGTGAATTAAAACATCTTTGTCTCTTTCTTTATTTGACACCTCATTATATGAAGGTCCAACTAATTTCATATCCACACTATGACAAGCTAAACACCCTTTTGATTCAGCCAAAGTTACTGGATTTGTTAAATCAAGAACTGGTTTATTAGCCATCTCTTCTTTATATTTTTTATACTCAGAAATTGAAGCTGTCATAAACTCTTGAGTTGCTTGGGCTTGAAGAGCAAGTGGTTCAGCAAAAGATACAACTCTTACTCCTTCTCTTGTTGTTGCCATTAAGAAAATTGAAACTAATACAAGAGCGATGGCTCTTATAGCTGATTGTGAAGTTACAAGTTCATCATTAAATTTACTTAATACAAATAAAAATGCAATAATTAAAAGTATTGAAGAGATAAATGGTAAATATATAAATCCAGTATGCATTAAAGCTTCACTAATTCGAGCTGTAAATACAAATGGCAATAGTGGCATTACTACGATATTTAAAGGAGTTGCAAGTAAGAACCATTTTTTACCTTGGCTGATTGCAATTTTTCCCACTTCAACATCACCTTTTTTCACCCATCTAGCACCGATAAATATTAAAACAACACCTGTTGCCATAAATGCTGTTAGGAAAAAGTTTAAAAGTCTAAAACCAGTAACTGGTGTAAACATAATGTCCCAAATATTATTTACAGTTGCAAATAATTCTGGTTGCATATAAAGATTTGTCATTGACATAAATACAAAAGGAAGTGTAAAAAATGCCAATACAGCTGATAATCCAATAGCTATATGAAAACCTTTATGATTTTGTAAAGCATGCCATGAAAATTTATACGCATAAGAGAGTAAAAAGGCAATGATATTTCCATAAATAATATGTAAAATATGTGGACTAACTTTCAAAATTGCTGTATAAAAAAATCCAGTAAAAAGTACAGAAATTACAAGTAAAGGAGCAACTCCCCATAAAGCACCCATATTTTCTGATACAGTTGTATAGTTTGTCATTCTATAGGCAAACTTATCATAGTTTGAATCTTTTTTAAATACTCCAACAATATTATAAATAACAGAAGCAGTTGATGCTCCAATTAACATATAAATAAAACAGATATGAACAACAAAAACTATAATTCCTAAAATACTAAAAAACTCTAAAGGAAGTCCTAAAGTTGGTGTAATTAATGGAATATCAAACGGTAATTTCCAATTCATTTTATAACTCCTTTAGTATTTATAGATTTAATATAAGCTGCAAGTGCATCTTTTTCAGCTTCAGTTCCAACAAATGGAGGCATGTATGGAGTCCCTCCTCCTGGAAGATTATTTAACCTATTTCTAATAGCATCATGTGACCAACCAGATGTTAAACCTTTTAATCCATTGATACCATTATTAGTATGGCAGATACGACACTCTATTTGAAAAACTGACTTCCCTACTTCAATAATATTTGATTTATCCTCTTTTACAACTTTTTTATCTTCATCTAAAAAAACTGCATGTTTTAAAATACCAACTTTATTTAAATAAGGTACATCTGTAGTTCTAATTCCATTTGAATACATATAGTTATAAATCAAAAATGGTTTTCGTATAAACTCTCTAACTCTCTCTTCATATCCCCAAAGTACTAAAAATCCAGCAACCATTAAACTAGCTGCTAAATAAGGCATTCTTTTTGGAGAAAAATAAGCAATAATAGTTGTAATAACAATTGAGCCACCAACTCCAATAGCCATAAGATACATTAAATCAAATCTATCTTCAAAGGCTCTTGTCATTACAGCTGTTGGTATCATTGCAAGGGCTGCTGCTGGAATTTCTGTGTAATACCAATAACCAAAGATTGCACTCAAAGGAACTGTAATCATCATAATTCCAGCTAAAAATTTCACTAATCTTGCTTTTGCGTCCTTGTCTTCTTCATTTTTTGAAAAAGTTGCGATGATCCAAGTCCACATAATGGCAAGTGCTGCTGCGAAAGCTATTGATGTAAATGTTCTAAAGGCAAGTGAAGGCCACCAAGTTGGATTAAATAAAGCATTGTTGTAGTTTACATTCCCAGGGTAAACTTCAGGGTCAACCCAAGGTTGTCCATCAAAATTTGGAGTAAGCATAAATGCTAAAATAGCTGTAATAATAACCATAGTTAACCATGAAGAAATAGCATAATAAACACCTATTCTTACAGTTTTTGCCCTTCCCTCAGGTGTAACTTGATTTTTCTTCCAACTCATAAATAGTAAAAGTAAAAGTACAACTTCAAAATTAAATACAATCCACTCTATAAACCATTTCCAAAAAAACACACGAATCAATCCACCAATTGCATTTGGACTTAAAATATTGGCATGTATCCACATACCAACACCTGTTAATGCTCCAACTGAAGTAGAAATAATAAAGAAAACCATAACAACTTTAAATGTTAAATTATATGCTGCCATATCGTTTTTCTTATTTGCCCACCAAGCCATTGCTGCAAGTACAACAGATCCACCAACTGCGCCTCCATGAGATACAAAAACATGTATAATCGCATTTATTGCCATTAACATTCTTTGACCTATAAAAGGCATCTCAAAAATGGGGTAATCAAACATACCCAAATCCTCCCTATATATTTATTTGCTTATGCAGATGCTATTTTAATGCTACATTGTTAATTGTTCGTTTGTAATTTTTTATTATTTTAAGAGGATTAAGAAGTTTATTTAATATTTATTTTATAGCCATTTACTCGGCTTGAACTTATAATATCATTACCTAAAAGCTGTCTGATTTTATGGATATGAAAACGAATTACTCCCATTTTAGAGTTGCTATTTGCAGGATATGCTCCTTTTTCTAAACTTTGTGTTGAAACATAATATCCTCTAAATTTTAATAAATAATCTAAAATCAATAAAGCTTTATCTCCTAGAATTATTTCATCTTTATTTTTTAATACTTTTTTATGGAAAATATCATATTTCGTATTCTCTTTTAGATTTATAGAATCAGTGTAAACTTTGTATTGTCTTCTAATTAAAGCTTTTATTCTTAAAAGAATTTCATCTTCATCAATATTTCTAATTACACACTCATCACAGCCAGATAAAAAAGATGGCTTGATTATATTTGGAACTGAAGCTATTACCATTTTCATAGTAATATCTTTATACTCATTTAAAAGCTGAATTAGTTGAAACCTAGGAAGTGATTTTTCATTAATATTGATTAAATATAAGTCATATAAATTATTATAAATACACTCCAAGAATTCACTCTTATTACAGCAAATATCCACATGAAAATCGTTACTTTTTAAAATTTCAATAATTTGAGAGATTGAACTATCATTACTTTCTAAAACTAAAATTTTTACTGCTTTCAATGTTTTCTCCAATTTTACAATATGAGCATTTTAGAGAATATCTATTAATTATCTGTTAGTTTAATAGGATATAATTCAAAAATTTATTTAAAAGAAGCATAATGATAAAACAAGCACAAAAGAATGATATTTCAAATATTTCAACTCTAATTTTAGATGCAATTCATAATATTGCAAATACTTTAACAGGAGAAGATGAAAAATCAAAAATCTTAGAGACATTAGATAAATACATAATGATGGATATAAATAGATTAAGTTATAAAAATATCTGGCTTTATGAAATAGAAAATCAAACAGTAGGATTAATCCTAGCTTATAATTCAAATGATATAAAAAAATTAGATGAGCCAATTTTAAATCATCTACAATCTAAAAATATTTTCCTAGACTCTTTTGATAAAGAGTGTTTTGAAAATGAATTTTATATTGATACAGTTAGTGTTAATGAGAATTTTCAAGGACAAGGAATAGCAAAAGAGTTATTTGCTTTTATTGAAAAAAAAGCTAAAGAGTTAGAATTTGAAAAAGTTTCACTTTTAGTTGATTTACAAAATCTAAAAGCTCTATCTTTATATGAAAAAATTGGATTTCAAAAAAACACTATTTTAGAAGTATCGAAGCATCAATATCATCACATGATAAAGATGCTTTGATAAAAAATTAGAATTTATTAGCATTTAAAAATAACAATAATCCTAAAACAAACATAAAAATTGGTGAACCAATTTCTAATATATTTACCAATTTTGTTGATTTTTGTGAGGCTTTATTTAAAGAAACTCCTAAAAATGAAGATAAAAATATCACAAATGCCATTCCAAAACTAATACTAATACTTGCAAGAATAACTGCAAAATATGTTTTTAATAAAAAGGCATAAACAAAAAGTAAAACAGTTCCAGGACATGGGATTATTCCAGCAGTTATAACAAAAATCAAATCTTGTTTTTTAGTTCTAATAGGAGTAATCACAGGCTTATTTGAAACTGCTTTTACAAAATTCATATTTGAAGAGACTGCTGTGAAATTTGTAGTTTTTAAATCAACACTACAACAACAAGCACATGACTTTTTACTCAATTTTCTATATAAAATATAAACTGCAAGTAGCATAATAATCAAAGCAGAAAAACTGGTAATATAAGAAACCGAATCTTGCATAAACCTATTTAGCACACTTTGTAAAACAAAAACTGAAAATAAAACTATTCCTAAAGCTCCAAGAATATGAATAAATGCTGTTGCAAGGGAAATTATTGCAGCTTGTAAAACTGAACTTTTTTGAGAGCTAAAATATGAAAATGTCAAAGCTTTTCCATGACCTGGGCCAAAAGCATGAATTACTCCATATAAAAAAGAAGCCATTAATAAAAAGAATAAAGCAGATTTATCTTCCCCTTTTTGAATTGCCATTAAATATTTTTTTATATTTTGAGTAAATTTTTCTAAAATATTTTGACTTTGAACTTGAGTATTTACAGGAGTTTGAACTTGTTTTGCTTCTACTTTTTCTTCAACCTTTTTTATTTCAGGGATTAGAACTTCTGCTTTTGGTACATCTTCTTGTTCAGGCAAAGAAGGAGCATCTATTTTGAAACTCACATCATTTATATTTGAAGTTTCTGTAATTTTATAAGGTATATTCATTAACTGTTTTTTAGGATTAAAAACAATATCAAAATAGTTTTGATTATCTACGATTTTTATTTGTAAAATATTTTTATCATAAATCTTATAGTTTAAATCAATATTATATGTAAAACTCAAAGTTGAATTTTTATAATTCATTTTATAATCTTTTACAACATAATCATTTGGTTTTTCATCTAAATTCTTACCATATGAAATAGTTGTAATAAAATGTTTTTGTTCTAAATAATCAACCAAGGATGCTTGAATAACAACTAACTCTTTTTCATTGAAACTTCCATCTAAGTTTGTATCATAAATCTGCATTAACTGCTTTGTAAAATCATCTGCAAAAGTCCAGTTAATTCTCAAAGTTTTGATATATTCTTTATCTGCTTTAATTTGAGTATCAACATGAGTTTTAGGAGTTGTCATAGAACATAAAGAACATCCAAAAAGAATGCTTGTAAAGATTAATATTCCTAAAATATATTTTATCATTTATAACTATCCGCTATTTGTTTTGCTGTATTTAACATGCTATTTTCCCAATCTTGAGATAAGGGATCTATTTCAAATATATTTGCACTAATATTTTTAGAAATTGCTTTTGCACTTTTTTGCGAAAATTGAGGTGAAACAAAAATGATTTTTATATCATGTTCTTTTGCTTTTTGAATCAATTCAACCAATTCACTAGGTTTTGGCTCTTTACCTTCAATCTCAATTGAGATCTCTTCTAAGTTATATCTTTTTGCAAAATATCCCCAAGATGGATGAAATACCATAAATGGTTTTTCTTTATAGGGATTTAAAATTGTTTTAATATTTTCATCTAAAATATCTAGCTCTTTTAAAAATTCTTCATAATTTGTTTTATAAAAATCTGCATTAGAAGAATCGATTTTTATCATTATTTCATAGATGTTTTTTGCTTGAATTTTTACTAAATTTGGATCTAACCAAACATGTGGATCTAAACCAGAATGGTCATGCCCTGCTTTTTCATCATGATGTTCATCTTCTACCATTTGCATTTTATCAATTCCACTTGTTGCATCTACAAAAAGAGTATTCTGAGCATTTTGTTTAAATTTATCCAACCAAGCTTGTTCAAAAGAGACTCCAGTATAAAAATAGACTTTCGAAGCAAATAAAGATTTCATTTGAGAAGATTTTGGCTCATAAGTATGAGGAGAAGCACCTGGTTTTACCATAACATTTATTTCATATTTATCTTTTACAATTTTTTCAACAAAATATTTCTGAGGTAAAATACTTACAGATAATTCTGGTTTTGAAGCGTATAAAAATGAAATTAAAAATATAAAGATTAATACTATTTTTTTCAATATAAATTCCTAATTTTATTTTGCAACCTTGTTGCAGTTTGGCAATTCTAATTAATTTTTTCTTTATTGCAACTTAGTCGTAAAAGTAAGTTTAAAAATAAATTGCTATAATAATTACTATGGATAAAATAACAAACTTAACAAACATTACAAATATCAAGCTAACAAGTGCCAGAAAATCTATTTTGGAACTGTTAATTAGTTCAAATAAACCCTTGTCGTATGAAGATATGAAAGATAATATTTCGATGGATAAGGCAACTTTTTATAGAAATATCACTATTTTTGAAGAAGAAAATCTTATTAGTTCTTTTGAATCAAATGATAAAAAAAGATATTTTGAAATCAAAAAAACACAACATTCTCACTTTATTTGTTCTTCATGTTCAAAAATTGAGTGTATTCATGAAAAGTTAGACTTTTTTCTACCAGAATATAAAATTGAAAATATCATCATAAAAGGTATTTGTAAAAGTTGTTTACTCAAGGAAAATATATGATTAAGAAATTTTTATTATTAGAAGATTTTATTTCAAAAGAAGCATTAAGTGGTATTTTACTCTTTCTTGCAACTGTTGCTGCTGTTATAGTTGCAAATTCAAGTTGGGGTCAAGCTTATTATGATTTATGGCATATGCCACTTGGAATGACTTTAGGGGACAAATCAATCTCTATGAGTTTAACTTATTGGATTGATGATGGTCTTATGGCACTGTTTTTCTTAATGGTTGGTCTTGAAATCAAAAGAGAAATGGTAATAGGTGAACTTTCATCTGTTTCAAAAGCTGCTTTCCCAATTATTGCTGCAATTGGAGGAATGGTAGTTCCAGCACTTGTTTATGTTGCTTTAAATACAGATAATCCTTTAGGATTTGGTATTCCAATGGCTACAGATATTGCTTTTGCTCTTGGTATTTTAATGTTACTTGGAACTAGAGTAAATCCAGCACTAAAACTATTTTTAGTTGCCCTTGCGGTTGTTGATGATTTAGGTGCTGTTTTAGTGGTGGCAACTGTTTATACAAGTGAAATAAAAGTAGAATACTTTTTACATGCAGGTGTTACATATGCACTTATTTGGCTTTTAAATTATTTAGGAGTTAAGAAGATTTTACCTTATTTAATTTTAGGTATTTTCTTATGGATTTTTATCCACGAAATTGGAATTCATGCAACAATTGCTGGGGTTTTATTAGCTTTTGCAATTCCTATTAGTTCAAAATTAGATGAACATGATTTTATAGAAAAAACAAGAGAATCTGTAGATGAATTTGAAAAAAATATAGATACTATTCCTATTTTAAATCACCATCAAATAGATGCTCTTGAAAGCATTGCCCATGGATATGATAAGGTTCAAAATCCACTTGTAAAATTAGAACATAATCTTCATGGTTTATCTGCATTTTTTATTATGCCTTTATTTGCATTCTCAAATGCAGGAGTTTTAATAGATTTCTCTACAATATCAGCAAATATGATGATAGTTTTAGGAGTAGTTTTAGGATTAATCTTAGGAAAACCAATTGGTATTTTTGGTTTTACATTCTTAGCTACAAAATTTGGAATTATTAAAAAACCAGATGATATTTCTTGGTATGATGTCCTTGCAGTTGGTTTTTTAGGTGGTATTGGTTTTACAATGTCAATTTTTATCACTCACCTTGCCTTTTCAGATGAGACAATCATTGCAGCAGTTAAATTGGGAGTTTTTGCAGCTTCTTTTATAGCAGCTGTTATTGGAGTACTTCTTATTGTATTAAAGAAAAAAGCTTAATTGCTTTTTTCTTTTTTACTAAAATAATACGCTTATTATATTTTTTTAAACCATTACTTTGATATAATCTTTCGATGACTAAATTATTAAAAAATACGCTTTTTGAAAGTGTAAAAAATCTAAATGAAAACTTTTCAAAACACTACCATGATACCTATACAATTGGAATCACTTACAATGGAGTAATAAAAACATATAACTCAAACAGAAGTTTAGATTTTTATAAATACTCAATTAGAGTAAATAATCCAAATGAAGTTCATAGTGGGGTTTCACAAGATTGGTCTCACTCAAATTTTTATCCAACGATTGAACTTTTAAGCGATTTATATGAACAAATATTTTTTGAAAAGAAAGTTCCATATTTTGAAAATTGTATTATTAATGATAAATTTTTATTTTTAAAATTTCACAACTTTTTTGAATCTTTTTTTAGAAAAGATGAGGATATGATAATTGAATCAAATCTTATTGATGCTTTATCTTATTTAATCATAAATTTCACTTCATATACAAAAGTTTATGACAAAATGTTTGATAATAAAATTGTTTTAAAAAAATCATTAGAACTTATAAAAGATTGTATTGATGAAAATATCAGTCTTGATAAATTAGCAAATAATTGTAATCTTAGCAAATACCATTTTTTACGAGTTTTCAAAAAAGAGATGGGGTTAACTCCTCACTCATTTATAATAAATGAACGATTAAATAGAGCAAATCATTTAATACAAAATGGCAAAACAATTAGTGAAGCTTGTATGTTAGTTGGATTTAATGACCAATCTCATTTTACAAGAAATTTCAAAAAATATTTTGGTTACACACCTAGTTTATTTCAAAAAAATAGCAATATTATTCTATAAATAATTTTATATTTTTAATACTATTCCACCATATTATTACAAAAGATTTTAAATGACACAAACAAACAAAAATATATTTTATTTTATGATGGTTTTAGCAATGGCTGGGTGGGGAGCATCTTGGGTAAATGCAAAAGTATTAAGCTCATACATTGATGAATATCAAATGATGTTTTTACGAAACTTTTTTACAATTATCACCCTTGCACCTATTTTAGTAATTACTAGAAAGTTTTTTTACACAAATGTAAAAAGTCTAATTTTAGCTTTTATAGCAGCAGTTGTAATGATTGTTTATTTAAAATTCTATTTCTTAGGTGTAAAGTTTGGAACGGCAAGTCTTGGTGGAGCCTTAGTTACCACACTTATTCCCATAAATACATTTATATTTATGGCACTTTTTTTTGGTAAAAAAATGTTGAAAAAAGATATTTTTGCTTTGATAATTGGAGTTATTGGGGTTTTAACTATTTTAAATATTTGGACTTTTTCAGCTGAACAAATATTTACAAAACATAATTCATATTTTTTAATTGCATCTGTTTTATGGCCAATTTTTACAATCATTTCTTCAAAATCGACAAAAACTTCTCCATTGGTTTTTTCTTTTTACATGTATGTTTTTATGACTATATTACTTTTAATATTTTTTGTAGAACCTACAAAAATGCCTTATGCAACTTTTGATTGGATTTTTTGGGCAAATATTTTATGCGTGGCTGTTGTTTCAACAACCTTTGCAACTTCAATTTATTTTGTTGGAATTGAAAAACTAGGAACAAATGAAGTTAGCTCTTTTATCTTTTTAGTACCATTTTTTGCCATAAGTTTAAGTGTTATTTTCTTAAAAGAACAAGTAAATATTTCAATAATTGTTGGTACAATTTTGACTTTAATTGCAGTTAAGATATTAAATAATATTAAAATATTTAGAAAGAAAAACCCTCTTGAATCAAACAGATAAAAAACTAAATACATTTACTCTTTCAGGGCTTATAATTGGACCAATTTTAGGCTCAGGAGTAATACTTCTTCCACCCTTGCTTTACAATATGATAGGAACTTTCTCTTTAATTATTTGGGCTGTAATATTAAGTTTAGGTTTTATTTTTGCACTTGTTTTTGGAAAACTAGCAATCATTTATCCAGGAGATGGTGGTGTTTCCCTTGCTACAAAAGAGGCTTTAGGTAAAAAATATCAACTTCTAACTTCATTTTATTTAATCTGTGCAGTTTTTTTTGGGCCAGTTGCTGTATTGTTAATTGCAGCACAATTTATTAAACCTTTTTTTCCAAATGAATCAATAGTGAGTTTGGGATTTTATGTTTATATAATTACATATATTTTACTTTTATTAAAAATTGATTTTATTGGAAAATTGATGTTATTTGTAAGTTCCGCAATTACATTAATATTTTTTATTTCAAGTATAAATATTTTATTAAATACCACAAATTTTACTTTTGTTATTCCCTCTTTAGAGTTATCACAAATTGGATATTCATTTATTTTAGCCTTTTGGGCAATTGTTGGATGGGAAGTAATTGGAAACTATTCAAATGAAGTAAAAGAGACAAAAACCCTTACAAAAGCTGTAATATTTTCAGCAATAATTGTATCAATAGTTTATATTTTAATGTGTTTATCAATATCTTTTGGAGAGTTTCCAAATAAAGCAAATGAAAGTTTTAAGCTAATTTGGTTAATTGAGCCTCTATTTAAATCTTATTCAAATGTAATTATTTCAAGTATATCTTTGGTTTTATGTATTGGTACATTGATTTTATTTGTTGGTGGAGTTGCACGACTCATCTCATCTTTAAAACTAACAACTTATACTTCAAAACATTTAGCTAATAATACGCCAATTGGTGCTTTAAATCTATTATCTATGATTTATATTATTACTCTTGTTTTTGTATATTTCAAGATTTTAACTTTAGATAACCTTGTTGCTTTTGCAGATGGATTTTTTATTGCAAATGCAATTATAGGACTTATAACTGCAATTGTACTTTTTGAAAAAGGATTTTTAAAATATTGCTCAATTCTTTTAGCTTTGATATTTTTTATAATACTTCTATTTTCAAATATTTTTATACTTTTAACTATTATTGCTTTATTTATATTTACCTATTTAAAAAAGTAATTTTTTAGACTACTTTTGTGCTTGAACTAAATTATTTGCACTTTTTTCACTTGTATTTGAAAAACTTGTTAGTTTTTTCATAACCAAAGTTGCAGTTAAATCGCCAGTTACATTTATAGTAGTTCTACACATATCAAGAATCCTATCAACACCCAAAATAAGTGCAATTCCCTCAACTGGAACTCCTATTCCTTGTAAAATCGTAGCAAGTATTACAATACCAACTCCTGGAGTACTTGGAGCTCCAATAGATGCTCCAACGGTTGTTAAAGCTAAAATTACCACTTCAACTAAAGATAAATCTAGTCCATAAAGTTGAGTTAAAAAAATAGCTGCACACACTTGATAGATTGCTGTTCCATCCATATTTACAGTTGCTCCCAAAGGTATTACAAATTTTGAAATAGTTGTTGGAACATTTAGTTTCTCTTCTGCTGTTTTCATTGATAGTGGCATTACAGCTGCTGAACTTGAAGTTGAAAAGGCCATTAATTGAACTTCTCTAATTTTACTTAAAAAGTCCAAAGGTTTTATGTTTGTAACAAAATATACAATTGTCAAATAAAAACATAAAAGCAATAATAATCCCAAAATCACCGTCAAAACATACATAGACATAGAAGATATGGCATCAAAACCAATTTTAATAGTAATATTACATAAAAGTCCAAATACAGCATAAGGAGCTAATTTCATAGCCCAATCAACTACTTTCATAGAAAAAGCCTGCATAGATTTTGCCAAATCTTTCATTGGTCTTGCATCCTCTTCATCAATATTCATCAAAGCAACTCCTATGAATATTGCTAAGATAACAAATGCTAAGATATTTCCATCAAGTTCAGCTTTTGCGGTACTTATTGGAATTAGTCCAACTATCATATCAGGTATAGAAAGATTTTCAACAGCTTTTGCAACTGGAACTGATGTTGTTGCAATTTGATTTATTATTTCGCTTGAAACATAAGTTCCAGGATGAATTAAATATGTTATAAAAATACCTAAAGTAACTGCAACCATAGTTGTAAAAACAAAATATGGAGCAATTTTAAGACCTAAACTTTTTAAAATTTCAACATTTCCAGCACTTGTAATTCCCAATATTATTGAACTCATTACAAGAGGAACAACAATCATTTTTATAAGTGCTAAAAAAATATTTCCACATAAAGCAACCCAAGGAGCAATTGCAAAAGCAATTTTTTCATCAACTAAAGCAAAAGCAGTTGGTGATAATAAAAGACCTAAAACAATTCCTCCAATCATTCCTAAAATAACTTGAAACCACAGTTGTTTTAATAAATCTTTCATTTTAAACCTTTTTTACTCTAGAAAATTGTGTATCTAATAGGAACAAAACCAAAGAAAATATTTATTGATATGATTGAAAATAGAAGTAATTGATATAGTCATGGGTTCCCACACCCACTACTATACCATAAAGTAAAAAATCTAGTAGAATTTAGCTTTTATTATATTTGTATATTTCCTTGTTTATCTATAACTTTTGCTTTTACACTATCTTTTCCAATAAATTCTTTATCATTTGCATTTTTCACAACTCTGTTTGCTATAAAAAGTGTAGTTTGAGCAACTTCTTTTGTTTGTAAAGCAACATTTGCATTTTGTTGAGTTTGTTGGTCAAGTTCTGATACAGCTGAATTTATTTGCTCTATTCCTGAAAGTTGTTCTTTTGATGAGTGTTCAACATCTTTTATTAAATCAATAGTTTTCAAAATTGATTGATTTAGCTCTTTGTAACCAACTATCATGTTATTTGCTATTTGTTTTCCACCATTTGCTTTAGAAGTTGCAATTTCAACAATATTTTTTATCTCCTTTGCAGCTTCTGCTGAACGAGAGGCTAAGTTTCTCACTTCTGCTGCAACTACTGCAAATCCTTTTCCAGCTTCTCCTGCTGTTGCTGCTTCTACTGCTGCGTTTAAAGAAAGAATATTTGTTTGAAATGCAATTTGATCAATTACAGTAATAGCAGCAGTTATTGCATTTACTTGTACATTAATATCTTCCATTGCAGTTGTGGTTTGATTAGCAAGTTTTTCACCTTGAGAAGCTGAATTTATAACTTCATTTGCATAACTTGACATTTGAATTACATTATTATTATTACTTGAAATATTTGAAGTTATCTCTTCTAATGCTGCTGCTGTTTCTTCAAGTGAAGCTGCTGCTTGTGTAGATGATGAACTTAGAGTTTCAACATTTGACATTAAAATATTTGAACTACTTTGAAGAGTTAGTCCATTTGATTTATTTTCCACAAGCATATCATTTATAATATCAGCTAGTTTATTTAAACCAACGGTAACTTCACTACTACACCCTTTAATTCTATGTGTAAAATCAAGTTTTGAGTATTTCTCTAAAGCGAATGAAATATCATTTATATTTGTACAAACTTTTAATTGTAAATTAAATAACATTTCATTTATATGCTCTCTTAATTTTTCCATACTTTCAGATTGAACTTTATTTTCAAGTTTTTTATTTAAATGCCCATTTTTAACTTCGTTAACTACCTCAGTAATTTCTGATAAAAATTTAGTATCTGAATCAATAATCTCTTTTGTTTTTGTAATATTTTCATTTATTACTGTTGACATTTTTCCAAATTCATCTTGAACTCTATCATCTAATAATTGAACTTCTTTTGATTCCTTATTTAAATAGGCAAAAAAAGACAACAATCCACCTTGGAAAATTTCAAGAGAAGAAGCTATTCTTCTTATTAAAATAACAAAAACTATTAAGTTTAAAATAATTATAAATAATCCTAAAATAACTAAGTTATTTTGAGTAAAGTTTATAGTATTTTCTATTTCTACAGATTTCTCACTATTTTCTTTAAAATGAGCACTTATCCATTTATCTAATTTATCTGTTAGTTTTTCAGCAAAAGGGTCAAGTTCTTCCATGATTTTATTTCCTTCTTCAGGACCAAATTTCACATAAGTATTCGCCATTTTTAGCCCTACTTCGTAAAATTGATTAAAATTACTTTTAAACTCTTCTAAATCTTTTACTTCATCATTTTCATTTTTGTTTTTATGTTCAAGAATCATTTTATCAAGTAAAGTATTTGCTTTTAAAAAGTACTCTTTTGAAATATCAAATCCATCTGCAAAACCCTCTGCAGCTCTTGTTGCAGAAACATCAGTTAACCATTGTTGTACTTGGATTACATCTTTTTGTAACTCTAAAAAATTAAACACTGTAGGCAAAATATCATGCTCTTTTTCTTTAACCTTATTTTCAACAGATGAGAGTTGAAAAATATTAACTACTAAATTAATAGACGCTACTGAAAATATTAAAATACCTGATAAAACCAAAATTTTCTTAATTGAAAAATTTTTAAACATTAAAACCTCTTGAAATAAAATAAAGCCCGCATGATATAATAATTTTTCTTAATATATTATGTTTCAACATAGCCAAACCAATGAAAAATTGGGCATTGTTCTAATTTAAACAAGATAAAAAAACATAAGAATTTCTTACTAAATAGCAATTTTCTACTATATTTTATTTTATATATTTTATATAATTAATAATGAAATCAAAACCACTTAACAATACTTTCTTTGAAAATATAACAAAATCAGATAGCGAATTTAAGAGACATTTTCATGATACTTACACTATTGGATTAACCCATGAAGGGCTATTTAAATCTATACATGAAAATAATATTAAACTATCATACAAAAATTCAACCAAAGTAATAAATCCAGGAGAAATGCACGGGGGAAACTCAAACTCGTGGAAATACACAAACTTTTATCCCTCAATTGAATTAGTAAGTGCGATTTATGAACAAATCTTTTTTGAAAAAAAGTTCCGATTTTTACGGAACATATTATTGAAGATTTGAATTTATACAAACTTTTGTATAGTTTTTTTCTAAGTACTTTTAACAATGAAGATGAAATGATAGTTGAAACTCATTTAATATCTAGCTTATCTTATTTGATAAAAAACTATACCTTTACAACTTTAAAAGAGCCTAAATTTAACAATAATATAATTCTTGAAAACTCTATTACTTATATAAAAGATTCTTTAGAAACAAATATTTCATTGGATGAATTAGCACTTAATTCAAGTCTTAGTAAATATCATTTCTTGCGAATTTTTAAGAGCTCAACTGGAATTACTCCTCACCAATATATTTTAAATCAAAAAATTGAAAGAAGTAAAGAACTTATATTAAAAGGTATGAACCTTTCAGAAGTTGCTTTTAATTTGGGATTTAATGACCAATCTCATTTTATTAAAACCTTCAAAAAAACCTATGGTTATGCGCCAAGTCAACTAAAACAAAAAAGCAATTTTTTCCTATACAACTAATACTCTAACTGATACAATCCTTCATCAAATTAGAAAGATTGAAAAATGAGTGAAAAAAACAAAAATATTTTTTATGTCTTTATGTTTCTTGCGATGGCAGGATGGGGTTTATCTTGGGTTAGTGCAAAAGTTTTAAGTGCTTATATAAATGAGTATGAAATGATATTTTTTAGAAATATATTTACAGTGATTACTCTTCTTCCTGTTTTATTATTTACGAAAAAGAGTTTTTATATAAATCTAAAAAGTTTTATTTTAGTTCTTGTGGCATCAGTTGTAATGATAGCTTATATGAAATGCTTTTTTTTAGGAACAAAATTTGGAACAGCAAGTCTTGGTGGAGCCTTGGTTACAACTATGATTCCTATAAATACCTTTATAATTATGGCTTTATTTTTTGGAAAAAAAATTGAGAAAAAAGATATTTTGGCTTTGATTCTTGGAGCTCTTGGAGTTTTTACAATGTTAAATATTTGGTCTTTTTCCCATGAGGAAATATTTTCACAAAAAAATATTTATTTTATATTAGCTTCAATTCTTTGGCCAATTCTTACAATTGTAAGTTCAAAAGCTACAAAAATCTCACCAATGGTTTTTACCTTTTATATGTATGTAATTACAACGATAATGGTAATGGTATTTTTTGTTGATGTGCCAAATATAAACTATAAAGAGTTTGATTGGATTTTTTGGTTGAATGTTTTTTCTATATCAGTTATTTCAACAACATTTGCAACAACTCTATATTTTGTTGGAATTGAAAAACTAGGAACAAATGAGGTGAGTTCATTTATCTTTTTAGTGCCTTTATTTGCCATTATTTTAAGTGTAATTTTTTTAAAAGAGAATATAAGTTTATCTATAATTGTGGGAACTATATTAACACTAATTGCCGTAAAAATTCTAAATAATATAAAAATTTTCAAAAAATCAAAATAGCAAAAACCTATAAGTTTTTGCTATTTTTTAACCTTATCTAGGATATGAACAATTATTTATATCTAAACAAATTCCATTTATATACTCTGGACAATCAGTTGCTAACCAAACTATAGCTTTTGCAACTTCTTCAGGTGTTGCAAATCTTCCAGTTGCTACTGTTTTTTTGAATTCTGCTTTTCTCTCTTCTGAGTTATCTTTTTGCATATCAGTTTCAGTTGGACTTGGAGCTACACAATTTACTGTAATTCCATAAGCGCCTAACATTTTTCCATAGATTTTTGTAGCATTTATAAGCCCTGCTTTTGCAATTCCATACCAAACATCAGGATGTCCAATTTGTCCAGCAATTGATGCTGTGTTTACGATTCTTCCATATTTTTGTTTTTTCATATGCTCAGAAAAAATATTCATTAATTCAACTGGCGTATATAAATCCACATTCATAATGTGTTCTTTCGCCTCTTTTGGATAGTTATTATAAGTATATTTTGGTTGCATATAACCAGCATTATTAATTAAAATATCAATATTTCCAATCTCTTTTGCAAGAGCAGGTAAATCATCCACATTTGATAAATCATATTCAATAGCTGTGACATTTGCAACACCTACTAAAGGACAAGTATCAAAATCCCTTGCAACAATAATAACTTCATATCCAAACTCTAACATAGCTCTTGAAACAGCTAAGCCTATTCCTTTATTTCCACCTGTTATTAAAACTTTTTTTGACATTTTATCTCCTATTAATAATTGTATTCTATAAAACCATTGATTTTAGTCATTCTATTAAAATTTAAATTGTGATAGAATTAATTTAACTATAAAATTGGAAATAAATGACATATAAAAATGAAAAATCTTTAATAAATATAATTAAATACACACCTTTAATATTTATAATCTCTCTTTCACTAATTATTACAATATTTTTATATGTTGAGAAACAAAATGAATTAGAAAAACAAAAAGAGACAATAAAAAAAGAATTTTTAAAAAGAAATCAAGATTTTGTAAAAACTGAAGTAGAAAATTTACATGATTTAATTCTTAGAACTCAAGCAAAAACAGAAGAAAAACTAAAAGAAAGTATAAAAGAACGAGTTTATGAAGCAAATAGTATTGCTATGAGAATTTACAATGAAAATAAAGATACAAAATCAAAAGATGAAATAATTAAAATGATAAAAGATGCCATTGTTGACATAAGATTCAACGATGAACGAGGATATATTTTTATTTATGATTTTAATTATAAGTGTATTTTATTACCAGTAAATAGGGAAAATGAAGATAAAAGTGTTTATGATTTTCAAGACTCTAAAGGTTATTATTTAGGAAGAGAAATAGTTAGAGAACTTCAAAATAAAGATGAAGTATTTTTGACATGGCACTATCCAAAACCAAATGATTCAAAAGAAGTAAATTACAAAAAAATTGGTTTTAATATTCATTTTAAACCATATGATTGGTTTATAGGAAGTGGCGAATATGTTGTAGATTTTGAAGAGAGTATGAAAAAAGAGGTTTTAGAATATATCTCACGATTAAAAACAAGTGAAAATAATTATTTTTTTATTTTAAATTATAATGATAAAACTGTATTTCAAAAAGTGGATAATGTTGTAAGTAAATCTTTCCAGAAATTTTCTTCTAAAAAAGAAGATGAATTATTTGAAAGAATTTTCAAATTAATAAAAGACGGAGGTGAATTTATTACTTATGATTATAAAATTAAAGAAGATGAGATACCTCTTACCAAAACTAGTTATGTAAAGTCTTTAGATAATTGGGGTTGGATTTTAGGGAAAGGTTTCTATCACAATTATTTAAATCAACTAATTAAAGAAAAAACTTTACAATTAAATGAAGAATTCAATAAAAAAATAAGAAATATTTTTTTAATTACTACCATATTAACTCTAATTTTATTGACTATTTCTCTTTATATTTCAAAAATAGTCGAAAAAAAATTCCTAAATTATAAATTAGAAATAAACAAACAACAACATATTTTATCTCAACAATCAAAAATGGCTGCGATGGGAGAAATGTTAGGAAATATTGCCCACCAATGGCGACAACCTCTTTCTGTTATTACAACTTTAGCTTCTGGAATGAAACTGCAAAAAGAGTTTGATTGTCTTGATGATGAAACTTTTAATAAATCTATAGAAAATATTAATCTCTCAGCTTTATATTTATCTGATACTATTGATGATTTTAGAAATTTTTTTAGAACTGATAAAGAAAAAGTTACATTCAAAATAAAAGATATTTTCGAAAAAGTTTTAAAATTAACACTAGCTCAATTTAAAAATAATAATATTATTCTTATAAACGACATAAATGATTATGAATTATTTGGTTTCGAAAATGAGTTTATTCAAGCTTTAATAAATATTCTAAATAATGCTAAAGATGCCCTAGAAACTGTAAATTCTGAGAAATTAATTTTTATTTCTACTTATAAAAAAGACAACAAATCATTTATCAAAATAACTGATAATGCAGGAGGAATTGATGAATCAATAATTGATAAAGTTTGTGAACCCTACTTTACAACAAAACATCAATCAAAAGGCACAGGAATTGGACTTTATATGACAGAAGAAATTATCGTTAAACACATGAAAGGTAATCTTTTAATTAAAAATGTTGACTTAACTTATCAAAATAATAATTACAAAGGAACTGAAATTACTATTGAGTTTGATATAAGTCAACAAAAACATTAATTTATTAAAATCTAAATTATGTTAAAATCAATGAACTATAAAATAGGAACTTAATGACTTACAAAAATGAAAAATCACTTATAAATATTATTAAATTTACTCCTCCAATATTTATCTTAACTATTTCTCTTATTATGACTTTCTTTTTATATCTTGATAAACAAAGAGAACTTCAAAAAGAAAAAAATACAATTAAAGAAGAATTTATTAAAAAAAATAAAGACATCGTATCCCTTGATGTAGATGATTTATATAATTTTATTATCAAAACTCAAGAATCAACAGAAAATAGACTCAAAGAAAATATAAAAAATAGAGTTTATGAAGCAAAAGATATTGCTATGAATATTTATAATGAAAACAAAGACTCAAAATCAAAAAATGAAATAAAAAAGATGATTCAAGATGCTCTTGGAAATATAAGATTTAATGAAGGAAGAGGATATTTTTTTATTTACTCTTTGGATTATGAGTGTATTTTATTACCCATTGCAAAGAATTTAGAAGGAACAAGTTTTTATAATTTTAAAGATTCAAATGGAACATTTTTAACAAGAGAAATAGTTAAACAAGTTAAAACAGAAAAAGAAGGTTTTTTAACTTGGTATTATCCAAAACCTAATGACCCGACAAAAGGTTATAAAAAAATAGGTTTCAATACTTATTTTGAACCTTATGACTGGTTTATTGGAACAGGAGAATATTTTGAAGATTTTGACAATGATGTAAAAAAAGAAGTTTTAGAATATATTTCAAGATTAAGAGCAAATGATAGTAACTATTTTTTTATTCTTGATTACAACAAAAAAATTTTGTTTCACTTAATAGAAAAAAATATTAATAAAAACATACAAGATACTACAAACTTCAATAATACACAAGTTTTTAATGATATGCTTTTTATGGCTAAGCATGGAAGTGGATTCATAACTTATAACCACAAACTTTTAAATGAATTTAGAATAAAAACCAGTTATATAATAGGTTTAAATAATTGGGGTTGGATTTTAGGTAAAGGCTTTTACCATGAAGATATAAATCAAATTATAAAAAAGAAAACCAATGAACTAAATACAAATTTTCATGAAAAAGTTATAAATATAATCTATTTTGCATTAATTTTAACTATCGTTTTATTATTGATTTCATTCTATATTTCAAAATTAATTGAAAAAAAATTCTCAAAATATAAAAGTGAAATTAATCTTTATATTGATAAAAATACTAAACAACAACATATTTTATCCCAACAATCAAAGATGGCTGCTATGGGAGAAATGTTAGGAAATATTGCCCACCAATGGAGACAACCTCTTTCTGTTATTACAACTTTGGCTTCTGGAATGAAACTTCAAAAAGAGTTTGATTGTCTTGATGATGAAACCTTCAATAAATCTATAGAAAATATTAATCACTCTGCCTTATATCTATCTGATACTATTGATGATTTTAGAAACTTTTTTAAAACAGATAAAACTGAAATTAAATTTGACATAAAAGATGTTTTTGAAAAAGTTCTAAAACTAACAGAAGCTCAATATAAAAATAACAATATTCTTTTTATAAATAACATAAATGATTATGAATTATTTGGTTTCGAAAATGAGTTTATTCAAGCTTTAATAAATATTCTAAATAATGCTAAAGATGCCCTAGAAACTGTAAATTCTGAGAAATTAATTTTTATTTCTACTTATAAAAAAGACAACAAATCATTTATCAAAATAACTGATAATGCAGGAGGAATTGATGAATCAATAATTGATAAAGTTTGTGAACCCTACTTTACAACGAAACATCAAGCAAAAGGCACAGGAATTGGACTTTATATGACAGAAGAAATTATTGTGAAACACATGAAAGGTAATCTTTTAATTAAAAATGTTGACTTAACTTATCAAAATAATAATTACAAAGGAACTGAAATTACTATTGAGTTTGATACTTTAAAATAAATTTCACTAGCCAAAATATTTAATTTGAGACCGTTAAATATTCCCTCTCAAATTAATTCTGATAGGCTTTTCCTATCAGAATTATTTATAAGATTAAAGGTTTAAAAAGTTTCCCATTCTTCTTTAGAATTATTTGAACTCTTTTTTTCATTTTGTGATATTGCTTTTTTCTTATGTGCAACTTCAACTACTTTTGAATCAAATGAAGAATTATTATTTGCATTCATATTTTTTGCTTTTACTTCTTTTTTCCCAGCAAACTCTTTTTCATCTGCATTTGTAACAATTAATTTTGCAATTTTATCTGTAATTTCAGCTATATCTTGAGTTTGTCATGCTACTGCTGCATTTTTTTGTGTTTGTTGATCTAGTTGATTTACAGCATCATTTATTTGCTCAATACCTGTTAATTGTTCTTTACTTGACATCTCGATATCTTGAATCAGATTTATTGTTTGTGAAATATTCTGATTTAACTGTTTATATCCACTAATCATATTACTAGCTATATCTTTTCCTTGATTAGCTTTTACAGTTGCAGCTTCAACAATAGTTTTTATCTCTCGAGCAGCTTCTGCTGATCTTGAAGCCAAGTTTCTCACTTCTGCTGCAACTACTGCAAATCCTTTCCCTGCTTCTCCTGCAGTTGCTGCTTCTACGGCTGCATTTAGTGAAAGAATATTTGTTTGGAATGCTATTTGGTCAATTACTGTTATGGATTCATTTATTAGATTTACTTGGGAATTTATTTCATCCATTGAAACTGTTGTTTGATTTGCTAATCTTTCTCCTTCTGATGCTGATGAAGTTACTTCACTTGAAAGTTTAGACATTTGAGCAATATTTTCTGTTGTATTTCTAATATTAGATGTTATCTCTTCAAGTGCGGCTGCTGTCTCTTCTAAACTTGATGCTGCTTCATTTGAACTTTGATTTAGTTTATCTACATTTGATAACAATATGTTTGAGCTATTATCTAAAGTCAATCCATTTGATTTATTTTCTAATAACATTTGAGTTATAGAATCACCTAAATTATTTACGCCATTTGCTAGTTTTAAAAGTTGTTCTTTTAAATCTTTTTTATCAATTTTATTTAAATAATTATAGTTACTGTATTGTTCTAAAACTTTTAATACATTATCAATATTATTTTCAAGATTATTTGCCATTTTATTAAGAACATTTTTTAGTTCCATAAGTGCAGGATTATCTACACTTATATTTAATCTTTGACATAAATCACCTTGTTCAAATTCTCCTAGAACAGCTATTGCTTCATCTATTAATCTTCTATCTTCTTCTATACTTTTTTGAGTTTTATCAATATTTTTATTTACTATTTTTGCCATTTCTCCAAATTCATCTTTTGAATCTATATTTATTAATTGAACAGTTGAAGATTCTCTATTTAAATATACAAAGAAACTAAATAATCCTTCTTTAAAAAGATTTAAAAGATTTGTTATATTTCTTGGAAGTACAACAGCTATAAAAATTCCAAATACTAAAATGATAAGTGAAATTGTAGTTATTAGAAGTTTTATATTATTATTTAATTTTGCAACTTCAGGTCCAATAGCATCTTGTCTTTCTTTTAATGATAACTTGATATCTTCAGATATTTTTGCAATTTCTGGGCCAATTATATATATTTTTTCATCTAAAATTTTATTTCTTTGATTTATTGTTTCATATATTTGTGTAACTCCATTATTGTATGTTTTTGCTAAGTTAACAATATTTTTTATCTCTGAGCTATCAAAATTATTTTTAAATTGTTTTAATTTCTCTTCAAAATCTGCAAATTCACTAATTACTCTTTCATAATCTTCTTTACTATTTGATTCTAATAGTTTCATAGTATAAAGCCTAGCTAAAAGGAACTCTTTTAAAATTTTTGAATATTCTAAAGAGATATCTTGTCTACTCTTTTCTTCATTTTTCAATATTAGTGAACTTAACTCTTTTTCTACTTTTTTACCATTAATATTTAAATTATCATGAAAAATATCATCCCTTTTTTTCATTAAATCAACAACTTGCAAAAAACTCTCTTTATAAATATCAAGAGAAATATCAATATTTTTCACTAAAATATTATTATTTGTATCTTTTATATCTGTTTTTGCTTCTGTTATAAAACCTTTTGATACATCAAAATAATGATTAAAATCTTCTATATCTTTATTAGATTTTGTGGTTAAATAGTTTAAAACATTTAACCTCATCATAAGCATATTTGATTGAACTCTACTTGCTAAAATACTACTTTTAGCTATTCCTCTATATTCTGTGAAACCATCAGATGATTTATTTGTTGCATAGATGCTATATGAAGCCAATATCATTATCAATAAAATTATTATTGAAAAAGATAGTATCAATTTAAATCTAATTGTTAAATTCTTAAACATAGTTTTGTCCCCTTTTCTTAAACTATTATTATCATTTTGCCTATATGAGTAACCATTCATTAATAATAATTAAATATTTTTATGTAAATATTCATTATTTAACATCAGATAATAATATAAAACATCTTAAAAAGATACTATATGATTGAATTTTTTATTATTTATATTGCATTTAAATTTATTTTAGTAAGTCCGGTTTTCCAGTATAAAAACCTTGAGAGAAATCTACTCCAATCTCTTTTATGATTGAGAAGATTGTTTCGTCAATTACATATTCAGCTATTGTTTTAGAATTAGTTTTTTTTGCGAAGTCAACTATTATTTCTACGATTATTCTATGTCTTTTATTTTCATGAATACTTTTAATTAAAGAGCCATCAATCTTTATAAAATCTACATTTAATTTTAAGATATGTTCAAAATTAGAGTAACCTGTTCCAAAATCATCAATTGCGATTTTTGCTCCAAGTGATTTTACTTGTGTAATAAAATTTGCAACCTCATCATAATTTTCAATTCCTTCTGATTCTAATATTTCAAAAACTATTCTTGAGGCTGTATTTGTATTTATAATTGTATGAATAATCTCTTGTACAGTAGTTGCATCTTGAATATCATCAATTGATAGATTTACAGAAAAGCTCTCTTTTCTATTTTTAAATGTATTACATGATTGATGAATAACCTCTTTTGTAATGTGAGAATAGAGTTTTGTTTTTTTTGCAATTTTTAAAAAATCTAAAGGTGGAATTATTTGATTATTCTTATCAACCATTCTAACTAATGTTTCATATTTACTAATTTGACCTGTTTTAATATCCATAATTGGTTGATAATGACATACGATTCTGTTATCTAATAAAGCTTCTCTTATTGAAGTTGCAATGGCAATATTTCGTTTATACTTTTGCTCAATATTTGCATTCTCTTCATATACTGAAACTTTAATTTTTTGCTCTCTTGCATAATTAACTGCAATATCAGCTTTTGTAAGTAGTTTCTCTTTTACCTTTGCAATTCCTGCTGAAAACTGAAGATGAACAGTTTCATCTTGCACATGAAATAATTCTTCTTCAAATAAAGATAAAAGGTTTTCAATATTGTGTTTTATATCTTCAATTGAAATATCATCATAATACAATATTGCAAACTCATCACCATCTATTCTATATGGCTCTAAACCTAATCTTAAAAACCATTCTGAAATATCTTTTAAAATTTTATCTCCACTTTCAACACCGAAAAAATCATTTATTACTTTAAATTCATCAATATTAAAAATTACACAGGCTTTAGGCGATTTTTCATTCATATCTAAAATGATTTTTTGTCTATTTGGTAAATGTGTTAAGTGGTCATAATAAGCTAATTCTTCATTCTTTTTTTCTAATAAAACTTGAGCAGTAATATCTCTTCCACTTCCAATAGTACCTATTAAATTTCCATTTTCATCATGTAAAGGTGCTTTATGAACTTCAAGATATACAAGTTCCCCTTTGATATTTCCATACTCTTCAAAAATCATAGGTTTCATTTGTTCAATTACCACATAATCAGAATTGAAACATAATTCTCCAAAAGTATGCCATTGTTTATTTTGGGGATGTTTAGCTCTTTCTCTTTGGGCAAAAAATACATCTTTTTGTCCAACAACTTCTTTAGGATCTGCCATTAATAACTTATTACAAATTGCATCATTTGCATATAAATATCTACCTTCTAAATCTTTTGCCCACAACATGTCAGGTAAATGTTTTGAAATAAGTTTCAAAAAGTTTGCAGCTTGTGGAAGAGTTAGGTCCATAGAATTTCCTTAAAAAAGTTACTAAAATATTCTTGTATAAGTATTCTATCAAATTATTTTATTTTTTGTCTTAATATTAATATCATTATTATTTAATTAATATATTACATCTCATCCGTAAAAATGGCAACTTCTTGAATTATTATAAATAGTAAATTTCTTATTTTTTTCTATTATATTCTATTTTTTAGTACTTTTCATATTATTTAATTCTATAAATAACTCATCTAATATATTCTCTATTTCAGTTGAAGTACTTAATATATTCTTTTCATCTCTTTGTTTTATTGCTAATCCATAATATGAAAGTTTTTTATCTAATTGAATAGTTTTATCTTTGATTTTAGATAAATGACCTGAATCTACTTTTTCTTTTAATTCATATTTTTTTATAAACTTATCTATATTTTTTCTATTTTCTACATCAATATTTATAGTTTCACTATTATTATTTACTTGATTTAAAATAGCTTGTTTATATTTTGCATAATCTATTTTTACATTATTTAACTCTTGAACTAAATCAAAATCAGATATTCTATTTTCTACAGCTTTGTCATATTTATTTAAAGATGCAGCTTTTATCATACTTATTGCTACTTCATTTGTTTGTGTTGCTAACTCTTTTGTTTTAGTTGCCATATTTGCATTTTCTTGAGTTATATGGTCTAGTCTATTCATTGTTTCACTTATTTGTGAAATATTTTGCATTTGGGTTTCATTTGATTTTGCAACATCATCAATAATTACAGTGTTTTCTTGAATCATTGAAGCTAGTTTTTCAAAACTATTTTTCATCTCTTGAGAATAATTTTTACCATCTATTGATTTTTGATTTGCAACTTCAACAAGATGTTTTATCTGTTTTGCTGCATCTGCACTTCTGTTTGCAAGATTTCTCACTTCTGCTGCAACAACTGCAAATCCTTTGCCAGCTTCTCCAGCAGTTGCTGCTTCAACTGCAGCATTTAAAGAAAGAATATTTGTTTGAAAGGCAATTTGGTCAATAATTGTAATTGCTTCTTGAATTGCACTTGTTGAGTCATTTATTTCAAGCATTGATTTTTCAGTATTTTCAACTAACTTAATTCCCTCATTTGCATAGTTTTTTGTTTTAGTAGCAATTTCTAACATATTTTTAGCTTTTATTGAAGTATCTGCAATATTTGATGTAATCTCTGCAACTGCTGCACTTGTCTCTTCTAAGGATGCTGCTTGATTAATAGTTGCATTGTGTAAACTGCTTACTAAAGCTAATAATTCATTAGATTTTTCATCTAAAACATAACCATTTTTATTTATCATTGCTAAAAATTCTGATACATTTGTTCCTATCATATTTAAACATCTTAAAAGTGTATTTACAATTGCTCCAATATCACTTTTATCAGCTTTTATCTCAAAATTTCCATTTGCATAACTTAACGATGTTACAAATGAATTAACAATATTTTCCCTTAAAGAGTCAATCATATGGTTAAAATTATCTTTTAATTCATTTATGTAAACATTATTTGCTTCACCATTTATTCTATAAACTAAAAAACCTTTCCCTATCATTTTTGATACAAATTTTGCTTCATTTATTACTTCATTATCAATTGCAAGTCCATCTTTTATTTTTTGAATATTTTGATTTAACTCTTTTGCCATATCACCTAAATAATCATTTGAATTTAAATCAATAGCATCAAGATTTTTTTCTGTTGAAGTAAGATAGTTAAAAAATCGACTAAGTCCTGATTTTATTGTTAATATAGAATTATTAATATTATTTGAAATTGATACAAACAAAAAAAGTGTAATTAAAATTACAAGTAGTACAAATATTAATGTAAAAACTGATTTATTATCGAAATCATCTACTAACATTTGATTTATATAAAGTGCAGAAATTAATAAAAAACCCACAAAAGGGAATGTTATTAAAAATATTAATTTCGTTTTTAAACTAAGTCTGTCCAACAAACTTTTCATGATTAATTCCTTTTAATTATTATGTCTAAACATATTATGTAAGATTCATTTTCTAATTCAAACTTTTTAGCAAATGTTTTACATATATTTCCACTTGCATATGAAATATATTTTTCACTTAAAAACATCCCTCGTTTTGATTCTAAGGTTATGTAGTAATATTCTTTTAAATAGTGTTCATCTCCATTTTTTGAGGGTTTAAATCTTTCATTAATGCTTTTTATACTAGTATCGTGTACCTGTTTTGATGTTTTTACATCAATTAAATATATGGCTTCCAAAGTAGAACAGTTATCCAATTCACTACACATAATATTTTTTGCACTATCTATATGATTAAATTGTTCAATGATTTTGTCTGAGACTAAATTATAATTATTTACCAAATCTCTTTTTTTATTTATTGAATCAATTGTTCTTTTTTTAAAGATATTCCCAATCTCTGCAATTTTTGTCAAAATTTTATTTTCTTCCTCACTATTTAATTCATTTATAGCTTTTGAAAAGTAATAACCTTGAAAAAGATTTATATTTGATTTCATAGAAAGACAAATTGGATCTTCATCTTCTACACCTTCTGCTAAAACTGTAATTCCAGAGTTGTGACTCATTTTTGCTATTGCTTTTACTATCTCTTTATTTATTTGATTATTTCGTATATTTCTGAATAATGATTTATCAATTTTTATTAAATCAGGTTTTATTAAATTTATCCTATCAAAAGTAGAATTTCCAGTTCCAAAATCATCTAAAGCTATTGCAAATCCTAACTCTTTATAATAAATACAAAAATCTTCTAAAGCTTGAGTATTTGCTATTTCATCCTCTTTTATTTCAATTACAAAATTTTTATAAGGAATTACAATATCATCAATTGTTTCAACAAAACAATAGTTTCTCAGATTCTTATCAAAAGTATTTATAAGTGAAGATTCAAAATTTAGAAATAACAATAAATCATTATTTTTCAAATAATATTGTTTAAACTTCTCTATAGATTTATTTCTTGTCAATACATCTAGTTCTAAACTCAAATTTGATTCCAACGCCAAAGTAAAAAGTTCAGCAGGAGGTATAAACTTCCCTTGATATGTACATCTTGTAAGTGCCTCAAATGCATATATTTTTTTTGTTCTTATGGATACAATTGGTTGAAAATAGATTTCAACTAACTCTTTTTCTATTATTTCTCTTATCATTTTTATTTACAACTTATTATTTTTATTTATTATTTATTATAGATGATTATTTAATTTTTTACTATTCTCTTCTGCAAATTTTTTATACAAGTGGAAATTTTTAATCATTTCTAATTATTTATAAACATATTTATTCTAAATATTATAAATAGAATCATAACACACAAAAAAAATTATTAACAATAATATTGTATACTTTTCATACAATCTTAACTTAATTTTACATTAATTAATTTATATATAAAACTATAAATTTAATATTTATAAACATTTAACAGTTAAAAACTTTATAAAACATAAATTTTAATAATTGAATATTTTATATACATTAAAAAGTAAATTTAATATTTTTTAAAGATTATAATTACCCTATAAATTAAATTAGGAGATGTATATGTCTTTAAAAGAATTAAAAGGTCAAGGTCACTGGCCAACATTGTTAGCAGCTTTTTTGTATTTTGATTTTAGTTTTATGGTTTGGACTATGCTTGGCCCATTAGCTACTGAGATATCAGAATCATTAAAATTAACTCAAAATTTTATTATGAGTGCTGATCAAAAAGCTACACTTTTAGCAATTCCAATTTTAGCAGGTGCAATTCTAAGAGTTGTGTTAGGTTTTTTTGTTGATAGAATTGGTGCTAAAAAAACTGCACTTATTTCACAAACAATAGTTGTAGTTGGTCTATTTTTTGCTTATATAAGAGGTGAAAGCATCACTTATAATGAGTTATTAATGGTGGCATTTGTTTTAGGTTTTGCAGGAGCTTCATTTGCAGTTGCACTTCCACAAGCTGGACAATGGTATCCTCCTAAACTTCAAGGTGTGGTTTTAGGCCTTGCAGGAGCTGGAAATATTGGTGTTGTTATTGACTTTTTGTTTGCTCCAAAAATCGCTGAGATTTGGGGATGGCAATCGGTATTTTTAGTTGGTGCTGTTTTATCTGCTTTTATTTTAGTGACATATATGTTTATGGCAAAAGATGCGCCAGAAGATGTTTATAAATCAAATCCTAAAAAATTAAAAGATTATGGAAAACTTTTAAAAGACAAAGATACTTGGTGGTTTTGTTTATTTTATGCTATTAGTTTTGGTGGATTTGTAGGGTTTGCTGGATACATGAAAGTATATTTAATGAGTACATATAAACCTGAAATGGCATCTTTTGGACTTGATTTTTTAGCTGAGCCAAATGTAATGGTAATTGCTGGATATTTTGGAGCTTTATGTATTTTTGCAGGAGCTGTTTTAAGACCAGTTGGTGGAGCAATTGCTGATAAATTAGGTGGAATTAAATCATTATATTTCTTTTATGGAATGGTTTGTTTATTAGCTATAATTAGTGCAATTTACACTCTTCCATTTTATATTGCCATTTTTGTACTGTTTTTAATCATGGCAAATCTTGGTATGGCAAATGGAGCAGTTTTCCAATTAGTTCCTCAAAGATTTGGTAAAGATATTGGAATTATGACAGGAATCATTGGATGTGCAGGTGGTCTTGGTGGAACTGCATTAATCAAAACTTTTGGTTGGTCAAAAGGTGCATTTGATGGTTATACTGCTGGATTTATGATTTTTGCGATAGTTGTATTTATTGCAATTTTAGGAATTTCTTTGGTAAAAACTAGATGGAGAACTACTTGGGGAGTTCAAGCTGGTGGTAGAATATAAAAAGAGATTTTCTCTTTTTATATTCAAATTAAAGTTTTAGAATAAGATTTTAATTTGAATATATATTTTAAGGTGTTTAAATGAGTAAAAACAACATAAAAACTTCAGGCTTTTCTCTTGCTAAAAGAAAAGAGCTAACTGGTGATGATTTTTATGAGATTAAACAATTTGATGATATGACAATTGCTGTTTTATGTGATGGAGTTGGAAGCGCCCAAGAAGGTGCAATGGCTGCAAAAAAAGTGACTAAACATATAATAAATAATTTTAAAAATATTCCAAAAGTTTGGAGTATTGAAAAAGCTATGAAAGAGTTTATCACTTCAATAAATTCTATTCTTTATGCCCAATCTATACATGAATATGAAAGAGCTGAATATATAACAACACTAACTGTTTGTGTTATAAAAGGAAATCGTTTATATGGTGCAAATGCAGGTGATAGCAGAATTTATTTACTAAGAGATAATAAATTAACTCAGCTATCACATGACCATAATGAAGAGGGAATGGTTAGTATTTTATCCAATGCGGTTGGAATTAGTGAAAGTGTTGAGATATTTTATTTTGAAAATAACATCCAAAAAGATGACAAAATTCTGATGTGCAGTGATGGTTTGTATTCATTAATGAGTAATGATACTTTATTAAAAAATATTCCAAATGGTGCATACCAAATAGTGAAAAATGCTAGTTCTTTAGTTAAAGATAATCTCCCCGATGATACAAGTGCTGTTATTTTAGAAGTTTTAGAAGCTGATCCCATTGAATTAATGAAAAATTTAAACCTTGAAATTCCTGAAAAGCTAAAAAAAGGTGACATTATTGATGGTTATGAACTAACACTTTCTCTAATTCAAAATGAAAGAACTTGGGTTTGTAAAAAAAATAATCAAGAATATGTGATAAAATTTGCACCATATGAAGCAATGGAAAATGAAGAAATCTTAGATTTATACATAAAAGAAGCATGGAATGCAAAAAGACTAAAAGCTGGTTTTTTTCCTAAATCTTTTATCCCAAAACATCGAACTGCAAGATATTATCTGATGACAAAATTAGAGGGAATCACTCTAAAACAATATTTAAAAAAAAGAAATTTATCAATTGATGAGGCTATCTTATTAGCTAAAACTTTAATTGCCATGGAAGAATATTTATTAAAATTCAACCTTGTTCATGGGGATATTAAACCTGAAAATATAATAGTATTGCAAAGAGATGGGAAAAGAATTTTTAAAATAATTGATTTTGGTTCAATTACAGAGATTTTTTCAATCACAAATAAAGCAGGAACTCCCTCATATTTAGCACCAGAGAGATTTACAGGAAATGCAATAAATGAAAAAACAGAAATCTTTTCAATTGGAGTTACACTCTTTGAATCTTTAACAGGAACTTTTCCCTATGGGGAAATTGAACCCTTTCAAAACCCTACTTTTGGAACTGCTAAAAAACCTCAAAAATTAAATAATAATATTCCTGCTTGGCTTGAAAGTGTAATATTAAGAGCCATATCAACACAAGAAGAACTAAGATATTCAAACTACTCTTATATGAGATTTGAGCTTGAATATCCACAAAAAGTAAAACCATTTTTTGAGAAAAAAACACCTCTGCTAAAAAAAGATCCTTTGTTATTCTATAAAGTAGGATTTTATTTTTTACTAGTTTTAAACTTCATTTTATTTTTAAAACTATCTTCATAAAAAGATAGTTTTAAATAGATATATTTTTTGGTTCTCCAAAATAATATCCTTGAGAGTAATCAACTCCCATTTCATTTAAAATATTAAAAATTTCTTCATTTTCAACATATTCAGCAATTGTTATAATATTTTGTTTTTTGGCAAAAGTAACTATTGTTTCAACAACATTTTTGCTATAAGCATCTTTAACAATATTTCGAACTAAACTTCCATCAATTTTTAAAATATCTGGTTCAAAGTCTAATAATCGCTCAAAATTTGAATATCCAGCACCAAAATCATCAATTGCAATTTTAACTCCAAGTTTTTTTACTTGTTTAATAAAACTTTTAATAACAGCAAAATCTCTAACAACCTCATCTTCAAGTAATTCAAAAACTACTCTTGAAGCATGCTCTTTATATTCTTGTAAAAGTGAAAAAAGTTTAGCTCTTGTTTCTTCTTTTTCTATATCTAAAGAAGAAAGATTTATTGAAATTTTTGTAGTTATATGTTCTAAAATTTTAAATGAATTTTCTAAAACACGATGTGTTATTTTATTGTAATAACTTCCTTTTTTTGAAATATCTAAAAAATGATAAGGAGATAAAACATTCCCCTCTTCATCTACAAGTCTAACTAAAGACTCATATTTTTCTATTAATCTTGTTTTGTTATTAATTATTGGTTGAAAATAAGAAACTATTTTATAATTATCAAGGGCAATTTTTACCATTTTGATAATTTCCATATTTTTTTTAGCTTCTATATGTTCTTTAATAGATGAATCATTTGCATACTTAATCAACATTTTTTTATCAATTGCTTCATCTAATCCACATTTAGCATCTTCGTATAAATGCTCTTTTCCAAAAGAGTAACTAACTATTATATTTAAGTCATACTCTATTTCATCAACTATTAAAATTGATTTTTTAATATTTTTTACAAAAACTTCCAAATATTCATTTATATTTGTTTCTGAAGAAGCAAAGTCAAAAAAATCTGATAAAAGTGCATATCTACCATTTCCAATATTGTAAATATCTTCAAAAATATAAGAGTTTGGTAAATAAGACAACATATTAAATGCAAACATTTTTTCAATTTTATCTACTGTTAAAATATTGTAAAATCTATCAAGAATATCAAAATCTTCAATTTGAATCAATATTAATAAAAGTAAATTATTTGCCTCGATTTTATCTATTAAATGTTTTTTATCACTCATAATAGCACTTACATTACTTCTAATACTTACATATTCAAGAATATTTCCATCAGAGTCTAAAATTGGTTTGATTGTAGTTTTTATATAATAAGTTTTGCCAGTTTTTGATAAATTTTTTATAACACCTGACCATTCAGATTTTTTTTCTTTTATCGTATTCCATAAATCTTTGTAAATTTCCTTTGAATTATCAGGATGTCTTAAAATACTATGAGGTTTTCCTACTAATTCTTCTTTTGTGTATTCAGAAATTTTACAAAAATTATCATTTACAAAAGTTATTACTCCTCTTTTATCAGTTTTTGAGATAATAGAACTTTTGTCCACTAACTCTGTATATTGTTTTTGAATTATTAAATTTTGTTTCTTTTTTTCTATTTTATTTTTTTTCTCTTTAGATTTGTCTACTGATCTGAATAAAATTTCTAAAAAGCTTTTTTCATTAAAAGGAGGAATCAAATAACCATCAATTCTAAGTTGAATTGTTTTTAAAAAGCTTTCTTTATTGTCATTGCTAGAATATATAATTGTTATAATATTTTTATTTTTATTTTTTATTTTTTCAATTAATTCAAAACCATCAAGTCCTGGTATATCAATATCTGTAATAATTATAGAAAATTTATTTTTATTAAATTCTTCAAATGCATCAAGACCATTGTCTAAAAATAAAACTTCATTAAAGATGTTTTCAAAATATTCAAAATTATTATTTTTATCTTTTTTATTTTTTACTACATAAAGCAAATTATGTTTTTTGCAAAAAGAACTGGCCTCTTCTAACTTATTAACATCCATTCTTTATCCTCTTGGTTATTGAAGTTATAGTTATATCATAAATGAATATATATTTAACTTACTTTTGAATGATTAAATTATTTGTTCTAAATTACAATTTTATATTTTACATACTGAATTCTATTAATTTTGTTTAATTAACAAAAAATCTCAAATAATTGTATATATTTAAGACAATACTTCTTAAATTTACATTAAATATTACAGTATACTTACTCATAAATTATACGATATATTATGACAGGATTAAAAATGATTAAATCAGTATGCGGTTATTGTGGTGTTGGATGTGGATTAGAATTTGAAGAAAATAAATTAATAGGTGATGTTGTATATCCCACAAATGAAGGGAAACTTTGCTCAAAAGGAGTTTCAGAATTAATCAGTATTCAAACGCCCTCAAGATTATTAAGACCAAAAACAAGAGATGATTTAACTAAAGAATTTAAAGAAACAACTTGGAGCAATGCAATAAGTAAAATCGCTACACAAATCGCAATTTCACCAAAAGAAAAAGTAGGATTTTATCTATCAGGTCAGCTTTTAACAGAAGATTATTATATTGCCAATAAACTAATGAAAGGTTTTATCGGAACTAATAATGTAGACACAAACAGCCGAACTTGTATGTCAAGTGCTGTTGTTGCATATAAAAAATCTTTAGGAGCTGATTATGTTCCAGTTCGTATGAATGATGTACATGATGCAAATTTACTTATTTTAGTTGGGGCAAATACAGCAGAAGCCCACGTGGTTTTTCACAATAGAATCAAAACTGCAAAAAAACAAGGTTTAAAAATCATCGTAATTGACCCACGATTTACTGATACTGCAAAAATAGCTGATTTATATCTTCCTATAAAAGTTGGAAGTGATATTGATTTTTGGAATTTAGTTTCAAAAAGAATTATTGAAGAAGGTTTAGTTGATGAAAAATTTGTAGAAGAAAATGTAAATAATTATGAGCTATTAAAAAACAAATTCAAAAGAGTTCCCGTTACAAAAATGCTAAAAAGAACAGGTTTAAGTGCCGAAGAATTTGAAGAATTTTGGCAAATGTACAAAGAAAATGAAAACATCATAACAGCATGGACCATGGGAATAAATCAATCATCTCAAGGTGTTGATAAAAATCTTGCTATTATAAATACTCACCTTTTAACTGGAAAAATATTCACAAAAGGAAATGGCCCATTTTCACTAACTGGTCAGCCAAATGCGATGGGAGGAAGGGAAGTTGGTGGACTTTCAACAATGCTTGCAGTTCATTTGGGATTTGATAAAGAGTCAATCAAAAAAGTAAATGAATTTTGGAAAACTTCAAAAGTTTCAAATATCCCAGGACTTACTGCCACTCAAATGCTTGAAGCAAATCTTGATGTTTTGATTATCTGTCACACAGACCCAATATATCATCTTCCAAATAGAAATAAGATGGAAGAGCTAATGAAAAAAATCCCAATGGTTGTAGAGATAAATGCCTATGAAAATTCTGAAACAGCAAAATTCGCCCATATCAGACTTCCAGCTGCTCCTTGGGGAGAAAAAGAAGGAACTCAAACAAATCTTGACCGAACAATCACAAAACAAGAAAAACTAACAAGAACTTCAATAGATTGTCTTCCTGATTGGGAAATTTTTCAGCTTATAGCTCAAAGATTAGGATATAAAGAAGCCTTTAATTTTACTTCAACAAAAGAGATTTTTGAAGAGTATCAAGAGATGACAAAACTAAATCCACACCTAAATATCTATGAAGCTTCTTATGATAATCTATCAAAGGAACCATTTATTTGGGGAGAAAAAATCAGAGAAAATAGAGAGTTTCTAACAAAAGATAAAAGAGCAAATCTGTTTTTTGTGGAAAACAAACTATTAAGTGAAAAAACAAACCTAAAATATCCCTTGACACTACTAACAGGAAGAACAAGAGACCAATGGCACACAGGAACAAAAACAAATCTTCCAAGAACTCTTTTGAAATATAAAGAACTAAATTTTTGCGAAATTCACCCAACAAATGCAAAACAATTTGGAATCCAAGATGGAGATACAATAAAAATCTCATCAATTAGAGGAGAGATAGAATCAAAAGCAATTCTAACAGAAGATATAAGAATAGACACAATTTTTATGCCAATAAGTAATAGAGATATAAACTACCTAACACACGATTTATACGATAAAGACTCAATGCAACCTGATTATAATCATAGTGCTGTTAAGATTGAGAGGGTTTAGAAAAGATATAAAAAGATAATTCTTTTTATATCTTATTTTTTTGAGGAATAGGATTAATAAATTCTATTTCATCTAATTCTTTATTATATGTTATTAAAATTGTTTTTGAAAAAATATATTGACTATCTATTTTATGATTTTCATAAATCTTTATAAAATCTATAAATGCATTTATCGTTTTTTCATAATCTTCTAGTGTAATTTCATTTGGAATTAATAATTTGATTCTTTTTTCATCATTTGTTTCAAAAAGAATAGAAAAATCAAATGAATATTTATTTTTTATTTTATTTGGTGCATTACTTGATGTGATTAATATTCTTTTTTTAACACCTTTAGCAAAAAAGTATTTCCATAATTTATTAAGTCCTTTTTTTGTTAAAGTATAAGAATCTTTACCCATTTCACCCATAAACCCATCTAAAAAGGGTTTTGTTAGTAATATTATAGTTGCGGTAGGTAATAACCATTCTATACCTGCCATTGGACCTTGATTAGGAATAGTAAATATTTTTGCAGATAAATTTTTGTGTGTTACTATTTCTAAAAATTCATCAAAAATTACATCTTTTATATCATCCTCATGTTGTATAATAATATTATATTCTTGCATATGTACTCCTATAAATTCATTATTGTAATAATATCTGAATAATTAAAAACACCTTTTAAAAATATCTCTTATATTCTTAGATTATTTATATGCTATAATTACTCTAATAAAAATAATTATACTAAATAAAACCATATAATTATTACCAAAGGAATAATTATGATAGAGTTCATGACACCTTATGAAGTTATGGAAAAGCTTGTTGAAAATATTGAGAAACAGAGAATTAGAAAAAATATGACTCAAGCTGATTTATACAAAAAAGCTGGACTTTCTGCTTCAGGATATGGTAAATTTATCAAAAATAAAAGTACTTCATTTGAAAATGTTTTAAAACTATTATTTGCACTTGATATGAGTTCTAATATTGAAGCTCTTTTATTTATTCAAGAGTTTAGTTCAATAGATGAAATAAGAGATGAGAAAAAATCAAAAATCAAACAAAGAGTAAAAAAGGCTATCAAATGACAGAGATTGAAGCATATATTTATGGTCATAAAATTGGAACTTTAATCCATCACAATGGAACTATTTATTTTGAATATGATGAAGCTTTTAAATCTTTGGGTTTAGAAATTTCACCTATAAAACTTCACACTCAAAAAACTATCAAAGCATATACAAATCAAGATAATATATCTACTTACAAGGGAATTGCTGGAGTATTTTTTGATTCTTTACCTGATAAACATGGTATGACTTTTATTGATAGATATTTTGAAAGACAAGAGTTAAAACCTCAGCAAATTACCCTATTACATAAATTAGCTTTTATTGGTGATAGAGGAATGGGTGCTATTGAATATCGACCAAAAGAGCATGAAGATATTAAAAATACAGATATTAACTCTATTCTAAATGCCAAAGATGCCTATGAAGAGATGAAAAAAAATATCAAAAATAAAGAATCTTCAATTACGAATCTAATGAATATCATTGATAGTGTTTCACCTGTTGGTGGAGGAAGACCTAAAATGCTTATTTTATATAATGAAGTAGATAACAATATAAAATTAAATACTCAAAAACTTCAAAAAAACTATAAAAGAGCAATAATAAAATTTGATGAATCTTATTATGAAAATGAAAGTATTGGCTTAACAAAACTAGAATATATATTTATGCAAATGGCAAAAGATGCAGGAATTAATACTGCAAATTTTAAATTGGTAAAAGAAAATAGTATGCATCATTTAATAGTAGAACGATTTGATAGAGATGAAGAAGATAACAAACTTCATATATGTACAGCAGCAGGACTTATGCATATAGATATATCAGTTGCACAAGTTGCATCCTATGAAAATCTTTTTACACTAACAAGGATTTTATGTAATTCCCAAGAAGATATTGAAGAACTATTTAAAAGAATGGTATTTAATGTTTTAGCTTTAAACTATGATGACCATACAAAAAACTTCTCTTATATTATGAATAAACAAGGAATTTGGTCTTTATCTCCTGCTTATGATATAACTTATTCAAAAGGAATGGCGACACAACACTTAACAACTATTGCTGGAAAATCTAAAGATTTTAAAATAGATGATTTACTAAAAATTGCAAAATTACATTCTATAAAAAACTCTAAAGCTTTAGAGATTATAAATAAATCTATTGAAATAATTAAAACTTTTAAAGATAGAGCAAAAGCTATTAATATAGAAAAATCACTTATAAAAGATTGTAAAGAAAATATTGAATATCAAATTAGTTTACTTTTAGGCTCACCCAAATAAAACCCTTGTAAAAAATCAATATTCATATTTTTTACAATATCAAAAACCTCTTTTGAATGTACATATTCAGCGACGGTTTTTGCGTTTAGTTCTTTTGCCATATTTACTATATTTTTTACTATTGTTTTTGATTCTTCGCTAGTGTTGATATTTTTGATTAAAGAGGCATCAATTTTTATAATTTCTGGTTTTAGTTTTAAAATATTTTCCATACTTGAATATCCACTTCCAAAATCATCAATTGCAATTTTACAACCAAAGGTTCTCACATAAGTTGTAAACTCTTGTACCACACTAAAATCTTCTATAAAATCTGATTCTAATATCTCAAAAATAATATTTTGAGGTTTATGATAAGTTTTAATTTTTTTGTATAAAAATCCCATAAAAGTTTCATTTTCAATATCTTCATAGGAAAGATTTATACTAAAAGCAATATCTTCTTTTGAAAATAACTCAAAAGTTTTATTAACCATAATTTCCATCATTTTTTCATATAGTTTTATTTTTTTTGAGATTTCTAAATAAGAAAATACTGAAAACACCTCTTTTGTTTTTGGCTCAATTAATCTCATTAATGATTCGTATTTCTCAATTTTTAAAGTTTTTGCATCAAAAATTCCCTGAACATAAGGCTCTATACTTGAGTTATCAACTACATTTTTTAAAAAAGCTATCTCTTTTAATAGCTTAGTTTGTTCACCTTCTTGATATGATATTGTCAAAATATCTAAGTTTATATCGATTATTTTATCAACTGAACATAAAAAACCATATTTTTTTTCTTTTATTAAGATACTTTTTAAAAAACCTCTTACATAACTAAAAGCTGTATTTACATAATGTGCAGGTAAACCTATTTGAACATGAATTTCACTAATTGCGTATAATTTATTAAAATATTCCTCATCATAAAATCCACAAAATAGATTGTTATACCAATTTTGGATTCCTACATTATGGCGTAAAAGAATCTCTTGATTATGCAAAAATGTACGAGCATAATCAAACTCCAAAATAAACTTATAAAATCCATCTAAAAACTCTTTTGAATAACTAGTTGTTAGTTCTTTTATACTTTGTAAATTATTTGCATCTTCTTCATTAAACTTATAATGTTTTAGTAATATTTTATAATCTTTTTTATTTGGATTAGTGATTTTCTTTTTTCTTGAGTTCATAATATTTACCTTTTATATTAACTGCATCTTTTACAACTTATGCTATTTTTCCCCTCAAACTCTTTTTGGTTTGCATTATCCACAATAGTATTTGCAATATCTGATGTTTTAATTGCAATATTATTAGCTTGTGATGAAACTTCTGCGTTTGAATGAACTTGTTCTTCTAATATATTTATTGCATTGTTTATTTGAATAATTCCTGTTTGTTGCTCTTTTGAAATATTGGCAACACTTCCTATTAGTTCAATTGTTTTATCAATATTTGTATTTAAAACCGTATAACCCTCAATCATTTCATTTGCTATTGTTTTTCCATTATTTGCTTTTATATTTGCAGATTCAACAAGATTTTTTATTTCACGGGCAACTTCTGTACTTCTATTTGCAAGATTTCGCACTTCTTGTGCAACTACTGCAAATCCTTTCCCTGCTTCACCAGCTGTTGCTGCTTCTACTGCTGCATTTAAAGATAAAATATTTGTTTGAAATGCAATTTGATCTATTAAAATAATTGATTCATTTATGGCACTTACTTTTTGATTTATTTCATCCATTGCAGTTGTTGTTTTATAAGCCAAAGATAATCCCTCATTAGAAGATTCCACAACTGCATTTGCTAGGCTTGACATTTGGATAGTTTCAACAGATGTTTTATCAACATTTTTTGTTATTTCACTTAAAACTAATGCTGTATTTTTCAAACTACTTGATGCTTCATTTGAAGATAAATTAAGTTTATCAACATTGTTTAATAAAATCTCAGATGAATTTTGAAGAGCCACACCATTTTTTTTGTTTTCCAATAACATTTGAGTAATTGCCTCTTTTAATTTATTTACCGCTTCAACTAAATGTTGAAATTCCCCCTCTTTTGAAATATTTTCAAACTTCAAAGTATCTGTGTAATCGTATTTTGTATATTTTTCCAAAATAGCATTTACATTTAAAAAGTGTTTTCTTGTTTCACTTATCATCTCATTTACACCATTTTTAAACTGTTCCAATGATTTATTAGATGTACTTGAAGTAATAGTTTGAGAATATAAACCATGTTTTACCTTGTTCATTACCATTTTGGCTTCTTCAATTAAAAGCATCTCTTCTTTCTCTTTTTTGATAAGGTCTTGTTCTCTTTTATCAATAACATCTTTTATTTGTGAATATTCACTTGCCATTGAAGTATTTATATCAAAACTCACATTTTTATTATCCATATTTTTAAGAAAATTTACTAACTCTTTTGATAATAACTTTCCATTTTTTCTTTCATCTAACTCATGAATAATAAGTGCTAATGCAATAATGATTTGAACAATTTGTGAAATAGTTGTTGTAGTAAATAAAAATGCATTTAATGGAAGTATTATAATCCCTATATAATGTATGATTGTCATTCTTAAATATAATGATTTGAAATTAAACATATTGTCTCCTTTATTATTTTATAATTGAAGTATATTGAATTAAGACAGAAATTATCTTGATCAAAATCAATGCTTTAAATTAATGTAAAATTAAGCATTAAATACATAATTTTAAATACAATTCATCTATTTATATATTAATTTAATTAAAAATTAAGATTATTGAATACTTTATATACATGTTTTTTAACAAAAAAACTTTTATCTTTGTCATAATTATTCCATAAGAGAAAAAGGAATAGTTATGAAAGAAAAACTAGTAGTAATCGGAAATGGGATGAGTGGACTTCGAACCATCGAAGACCTTTTAGAAATAAACAAAGATAAATATGACATCACTATTTATGGGGAAGAACCTCATGTAAACTATAATAGAATCATGTTATCTTATATACTCTCAACTGAAAAAACTTTTGAAGATACAATCATAAATCATTTATCATGGTATGAACAAAACAATATCACTCTATACAAAGGTGATAAAATTGTATCAATAGATAAAAATAGTAAAACAATCAAAAGTGACAGTGGAAAAACTGAATCTTACGACAAACTTCTAATAGCAACTGGCTCAAGAGCTTTTGTTCCTAAAACAAAAGGAAGTGACCTTGAAAATGTAATTGCTTTTAGAACAAAAGCCGATGTTGATGCAATTATTAGCACTATTAGAAAAGAAAAAACTGCTGTTGTAGTTGGTGGTGGGCTTCTTGGACTTGAAGCTGCTTATGGGATTGCTAAACATGGAATTAAAACTATTTTAGTTCATAGAAGTGGCTCAATTCTATCTCAACAACTTGACTCAACTGGTGGAAAATTACTTCAAAAAAATCTTGAATCTTATGGAATTGAGTTTAAATTAAACACAACTATCCAAGAAATTTCAGGGGATGGTATTGTTGAAAAAGTGAGTTTCACAGATGGTGTTAGTGTTGAGTCAAATTTAGTTGTTTTTGCAACTGGAATTATTCCAAATACAGCATTAGCTCTTGATGCTTCTTTGAACTGTAATAAAGGAATTATTGTAGATGACTTCTTAAAAACTTCTGATGATTCTATTTTTGCCATTGGAGAGTGTGTTGAACACAATGGAAATACTTATGGTTTAGTAGCTCCTCTATATGAACAAGCAAAAGTTTTAGCAAAAGTTCTAGCAGATAAAAAAACTGAAGGTTATGAGGGTTCTACTTTATCAACTAGACTTAAAATCTCAGGTGTTGATTTGTTTAGTGCAGGAGATTATTTAGGAGATGTAACAACTGAGGATTTAATTTTACTTGATGAAAAAGCGGGAATCTATAAAAAACTTGTAATCTATGAAAACAAAATCATAGGAGTTGTTCTTTATGGAGATACAAGTGATGCGTCTTGGTATTTAAAACTTTTAAAAGAACATACGGATATTTCAGATTTAAGAACAAAAATCCTATTTGGAAAATCTGCACTTTCAGGTGATAGCGGTCATGGTGGAAATGATATAAACAGTATGAGTGATGATGAAGAAGTTTGTGGATGTAATGGAGTTTGTAAAGGCGACATTGTATCTGCCATCAAAGATAAAGATTTAAAATCACTAAGCGCTGTAAAATCATGTACAAAAGCTGGAGCTTCTTGTGGTTCATGTCTTGGATTAGTTGAGCAAATTTTAGTTAATACTTTAGGTGATGAATATAATGCTATTGAAGAGGGAATTTGTGGTTGTACAACACTTGGACACAAAGATATTAAAAAAGCAGTTGATGAGGGAGAATTTGAAACTGTTTATGATGTTTTCAAATCATTACAGTGGAAAACTACTGATGGTTGTTCAAAATGTCGACCAGCAATAAACTACTATTTACTTGTAAAATACAATGATGATAAATATAAAAATGACAAAAGAAGCGCACTTGTAAATGACAGAATGTTTGCGAATATCCAAAAAGATGGAACTTATTCAGTGGTTCCTAGAATTTGGGGAGGACTTACAAGTCCACAAGAGTTAAAAGATATTGCAGATATTGCAGTTAAATATGATGTTCCAACAGTAAAATTCACTGGTGGTCAAAGACTTGATATGTTGGGAGTTAAAAAAGAACAACTTGAACCTATGTGGAAAGATTTAAATGATGCTGGTTTTGTATCAGGTCAAGCTTATGCAAAGGGTTTAAGAACTGTAAAAACTTGTGTGGGAAATACTTGGTGTAGATTTGGAACTCAAGATTCTATGAATATGGGTGTGATTATTGAAAAACTTACATGGGGTTCTTGGACTCCACACAAATTTAAAATTGCAGTTTCAGGCTGTCCTAGAAATTGTGCGGAAGCCACTATAAAAGATTTAGGTGTAATTGGTGTTGATTCTGGTTGGGAAATTTCAATTGCTGGAAATGGTGGTATAAAAGTGAGAGTTACAGATTTCCTTTGTAAAGTTGAAACAGATGAAGAGTTATTAACTTATGTAAAAGCCTTTATGCAATTTTATAGAGAAGATGCTTATTATCTTGAAAGAACTGCTCATTGGGTTGAAAGAACTGGATTACAATATGTAAAAGATGTGATGTTAGATAAAGAAAAAGTGGCTTATTATGCGCAAAGATTTGAAATATCACAAAAATCAGCACAAGTTGACCCTTGGGCAAAAGCAATAGAAGATGGATTTACAAAAGAGTTTAATTCAATTGTTATAAACCCAGAAGAATCTCATAGTTTTGAAGCAAAGGAGCAAATTTAACATGGCAAAATGGTACAAAATCACGCAACTTGAAAATATCCCTGAAATGGGTTCAAGAAAAGTAGAAATTGGTGAAACTGAAATCGCGATTTTTAAAACAAGAGATGGTTCAATCTTTGCTGTAAACAATATCTGTCCACACAAAAAAGGAAAACTAAGCGAAGGTTTAGTTCATGACAAACAAGTAACATGCCCTTTACACAACTGGGAAATAGATTTAAAAACAGGACAAGCTTTAGGAAATGATAGTGGCTGTACAGGGGTTTATGAAACAAGAGTTGAAGAAGGAATTTTATATTTAAATGTTTAAAGTAGAATCTTCTAAACTAGAAGATTCTACTCAATATTCCGACCTCTTACTAAATCCATAATCTTTTTTCTTTCAATAGATTTACAGTTTAAGATATCTCTTTTACTTTTTGAAAGTATAAAGCAATTTAATGTTTCACTTAATAAAACAATCCTATCATTAAAATGATTTTCTTTTGCCTTGTTCACTCTATTATAATACTTTTCTATTAGTCCCATTTTTTCTTTTTCTAAATCTATAAAATTAATTTCATTAGCAAATAAAGAAGAAGAAATAAAAAATAATATTATTTTATAGTTCATTAAAAGCCTTTTTTAAGTATTCTACCATCTTCTTGATAATAGAATAATAAAAAATAACTTTTTAATGGCCTATTTTTCCAACAAATGTTCATACTTTTTATCCGTTAAAAGTTTTAAAAATGCAACTAAAGCATCAACTTTTCTATCTGTTAACTCTTTTGCTTTTAACTCTTTTATAGAAATAGTATCTTTTACTTCTGGTTCATCCCAAACTTTTCCTGTTTCAGGATTTATCGTTCTATCTTTGTTATTATATTTATCATAAAACTCAATTACTGTTCTTAAATCAGTAAATACACCATTGTGCATATATGGAGCAGTAACTGCCACATTTCTCAGTGTTGGAACTTTATATTTTCCCCTTTGAGCTTCATCTGTAACAGCTGGATTATTTAAAAGACCTTTATCTAAATCTTTTGCACCATTTTTTGCTCTTAAAGTTTCATTTGCTGGAACTCCAATATTGTGGAACTCATAATTTGTAAATGTTTCACCCTCTTTATCTTCACCTTTTAAAACATGGCAAGTTGAACAAGAGTTATTATTATTTGAAAAGAATAATGATTTTCCTAAATCTTCAGTTGGAGTTAAATCATATTCACCTTTTAAATATCTATCATATTTTGAATCAAATGGTGAAAAAGTATCTGTTTTTTCAAATGCTGCTATTACTTGTGTTAATGCTGTATATGCTTTTTCTTCATTTTCTAATATATCTTTTCCAAAAAGTTTTTTAAATGAATTTACATATAAGTCATTTTCTTTGATTCTATTTACAACTTCTTTTTTACTTATCATTCCCATCTCATCTGGATTTAAAGGTGGACCTCCAGCTTGCTCTTCTAAAGTAGCAGCTCGACCGTCCCAAAACTGTCCACCAATATATTTTTGTTTTTTCTCATCAAAATGAAATGCAGGTGAAAATTTTGCATAAGATGCAGTTGGAGCTTCCCTATCTCCAATTGACTTATTGTTATCACCCATTGATGCCATTTTTTTTACACCATTATCTCTGTTATCTACAAAACCACTTTCTGGATTGTGACATGTTGCACAGGCTTGTGTTCTATTATTTGATAAATTTTTATCAAAAAATAAAATCTGTCCTAACTCCTCTTTTGATAAAACATCACTTGCACTTAAACTCATACTTGAAAATGCTAAAAACATAGCCACTAACAATTTTGAACTTTTCATAAATCCCCCTTTTTTTTAATAAATTTGTAAATGGTCTAAATAATAAATCTTTTAAAGAAAGATAATCTTTCATTTGCTCAGTTCTTAAACCAAATTTCATAACTTTCACGCTATTTGATAAACATAAAGTTCCAAAAACTCTGTCCCAAATAGCAACATAACCACCATAGTTTTTATCAAAATGTTTTCGACTGTGGTGAATTTGGTGCTGTTTTGGTGAAATTAACCACTTCTCTATAAATCTTCCATAAGAAATAGCAACATGAGAATGTCTCAAATTTGAACCAAATATTGAAAAAATAAATATAAAAGCATTAACTCCAAAAATCATGTAAATATCTATCATCGCACCAAAAAAATAGATAAATACTCCTGTAACTAATCCAATACTTAAAGAATATCTCAGTCCAAAAAGAAAATTTTCAACTGGATGAACTCGATAAAATGTAATTGGTGTTAAAACTTTTGCACTATGATGAATTTTATGAAATTCCCATAAAAAAGGAATCGTGTGCAAAAATCTATGAAGCCAGTATCGTGAAAAATCACTTACTAAAAAAATAATAACCGTATACATAAAAATAATCATTTCATAAGAGAAATAGCTATTTTCAAAATAATCAAACTGTTCATATAAAAATTTATTTACACTAAAAGCGATAGTTTTTGCACTTATTATAAAAGGAATTAACAAAAAAATATTTATAAAATATGATAAAAAAAAGTAGTAATAATCCAACTTCGCACTTGGATGTAACCAAAGTTTTGAAGAGAAAATCACCCTTGTATTTTTTTTACTAATATAAAAATAGATTACTGCTAATAATATTGAAGATATTATATAAATCCAAAAAATTCTTTTATTTGGATTTATTAAATATTCAAGTGCAAAAAAATCGTTCAATTTTTAATCTCCATCTGCATCTAAAATTTTAGCTGTTACACTTAGTTGACCAATTAATGATGAATAATAAGCATTATGCAAATCTTTCGCACTATTAAATAGTGCTTTTGCATTTGTGAAATCATCTTTTTTAAGTTTTTTCAACTCATCTTGAGTTTGATTAATATCATCAATTACCATTAAAAGCTGAACCGCTGCACCTTTATTCATAGCGTATGAAGCAAAGTCATAATATTGGTGTTTTTCAACTATTTGTTTATGAGCTTCTAAAATAGCTTCAATTGCTGCAAATGAGTTTTGACTTAAGAAATACTCTGCTCTTTCATTTTTTGGATCATTTTTAAATTTACCAGCAAATCCACTTGGATTTCCAATTCTCCACTCTTTTAATCTATATGAACTAGCAATTAAAGTATTAATTACTAAAGAATTTTCCCATTTTTCATCTTTTGATGGATTTGCTAAATATGCTTTGTAAACATTATCAACATCTTGCAAATGTGAAATCATTGAATCTAAAATAGCAACACTTAAATCTTTTTCTCTTTGTGAAATATCTTTATCGTTAAATAAAACATACTCTAAAGCATTTATAGTTTTAAATGAATTTTTGAATAAAGCAATATTTACCTCATCTTTTGACTCAATAACCCTTTGCATTTGAACACTTAAATCCTCTTTTAGATTATTAAAAACATCCATATATCTTGGCATATCAGCATAATTTTCATCTAAATCACCAGCAATATAAAAAGCCTCAACTTTTTTCCAATCCATCAAAAAATTTGTAAAATTTTGTGCATTTACATCTTTTTGTAAAATTTTTGCATCTTTAATTGCCATCTCAACATTTGGAATTGATACATTTTTTATTATATTAACAAGTACTCTTTCATTGGCAAAAACCATACTTGAAAATAACAACACTAAAAACAACACTCTTTTCATTATAACTCCTGTAAAAATTTAATTAATTTTTCTCTTTGTTCTTTTGGTAGATTCATAAAATTTTCTTTACTTTGAATTGCTTCTCCACCGTGCCACAAAATTGCCTCTTGAAAACTTCTAGCTCTTCCATCATGTAAAAGTCTAGGGTTTTGTTTATTTATTTTTTCATGAAGAGCAAGTCCCCATAAAGGAGCAGTTCTCCACTCATTTTTGTCTGCTTTAAATTCAACTCTTCCATCACTTAAATCTTCACCCATATCATGAAGTAAAAAATCCGAATAAGGGAAAACTTTAAAACCTTCTTTTGTATCAAAACTACTGATATGACACTTTACACATGAGATTTGTTCAAATATCTCTAAACCTTCTTTATACTCTTTTGTAATTTTAGGAGTATAAGTTTTTGTATGTTTTAAATAATATGTAATGGCATCAAGTCTCTCATCTGGTATATCAATGGCATCTTTTGCCTTTGGTGCTTCATTACAAGCTTTTTGAGATGAAGTACAATTATCATTAGGGAAAATTGATGTTGTAAGTCCCATATCATTATTAGCAGCACCTGCAACTTGCTCTTTTAAAGAGTAAACACTTGCTTTCCAAGTATATTTTCCTAGTTCAGTTTTTTTTGTAATATTTGAATATACCCAATTTGCTTTACCCGATATTCCATCACCATTTGCATCATTTATATCAACATTCTTTAAAATATCTTCATCTGAAATTAAACTAATTAAACCCATACCATTTAAGCTTGGAGCTAATCTATATGATATATTTGCATTATCTAAATTTCCATAATTTAAATTTATCAAAGAGTATTTTGGTTTTAATAAAATTTGTTTTTCTCCATCTGGAAATAAAACTTCTTTCTCTTCAAAATCTACTTTTATATTACCCTCAAAATCAACCCCATGAATTCCATTAATTGATAATTGATTTCCATAAACACTATGGGGAACAAAACCTTTATATTTCAAAAAATCTTGATCTTGCTTTGAATTTGTAGCATCAACAGATAATCTTGCAACTAATGATCTTGAAACAAATCCATCTTTATTAAATAGTGTGCCTTTCCCATTTCCAGGATGGCAGCTAACACAGGTATTTGCATTAAAAAGTGGTCCTAAACCATCTCTTGCAGTTGTAATTGCTGGTGCTTCAACCCAAGGAATTGAGAAAAAACTTCTACCTAAGATAAATTTGTCATATTCATCATTATTTAACTTATCAATAGGTTTTAAAAGTATTGAACTACTTTTATCATTTGATAAAAATTTACTACTGTTATCAACGGCAAAAAGCCCTGTAGTAAATATTACTACAAGGCTTTCTAAAATAATGAACTTTTTTAACAAATTATAGTTTAGTTTCTTCTGGATCTGTAACATCATCTGTACTTAAACTAATTTTATTTGCAGCTGCCACATTTACCATTTCATCACCTAGTTTTCTCAACTCATTTTTAAGTTTTACAATAACTTTTGCTTGTGGACTATCTGGTCTGATTTGATAATCAAAGTGTTCTTTTGTTTTTGCAACTTCATCAATATTATTAATTTTATCTTCAATTGATTTCATTAAATTTTCAATTCTAGTTTTTGTTTTAGCATCAACTGCATCTAATAAAGAAGCACCATATTTTTTACCTTTATATGTTGCAGTTAATACATTTTTGAATCCTACATAATCATTTACAATGTCTCTATGTGTATTATCAGAAAAACAAGAATGCTCATCTTCTTCACTTGGAGTTAAAACAGCAACAGCAATTCTTTCGTTTGCTAATTCAGATTTAATAAATACACCCATTCCTGCAATGATTTGTTTTAAAGCTTGTGCTGATTCAATATTTTTAGAAGCATTTGCGCCTGTTAATTTACCTTTTAATGCTGCTTGATATAAACCTTTTGTTCCATCAACATTTTTTTCCCAAGCTGATTTTACTGCTGCTAAATCATTAACTAATTTTTCAGCAGATGCTTGTAAATATGCTAATCTTCTATCTGCATTTTTTTCAGTTGTAAAATCTTTTAAAGGTCTAAGTCCAGCTGTCATTGCACCAGGAGTTACGCTATCTTTTAAGAAGTTAGAATAATCTTGATCTTGTCCCCATAATAAAAACTCAATAGCATGGTAACCAGTTGCAACATTTGCATCTCCACCATTTTCATTTAATTCTGTAATAGCATCAACTGTAATTTTAGTAACATCAACTTCTTTTGATTCTTCTCCACCTGGATTAAATTTTCCTACTGTATCAATAATATTTCCAGAAGTTAATTTTCCATCAGCATCAATTGTATAATCTATCATATTTTCATCAAGTGGCCAAGCATTGATTTGTCCCTCAGGTGCACCATAAGCTTCTGCTATCCAACCCTCTTCTGAATCAATAGGACCATTTGAAAGTCTAAAAATTTCACTTTGACCATAAGATTCTCTTGATTCTATCCAAGCACTTTTTGCTTTATCTAGGTTTTCTTGAGTTGGATTTTTTGCAAAAATATCAATTGCATTTTTTAAAGAGATCGCATCATTTAATGTATCCGTATAATTCGCTAATGCTATATCTGCATATGCATTCAAAAATGAATTATTTTTTGTTACTTCTTTTTTATGAACTACATTTTCAGAAGCTACACAACTTGTTAATGCAACAGCAGTTACAACAGATAGTGAAACTAGTACTTTTTTACTAAAATCTAACATTTAATTCCTTTTTTAATCTTAATATTAATTATCATTAATGAATTAAACCGAAATTAAACTTTTACTTTTCTTAAATTGATAATAATTATCATAACAATTTAGCAATTAGTATAATATTAAAGTTTCTGATTAAAAATAAGCTATTTAGAAAATAAAATGTTATTAAATAAATGAAAAAGCACTTAAATGGAACGATATATTTTTGAGTTTATGAAGAAGATAAAATAGAGTTATAACTCTATTTTATTAAAGATTTTAGATTTTCAATAAGTTTTTTGGCTTTATCATCTTCTATGTTTCCACCTAAAACTTTATTTAACTTCTCTTCTATTTTATCTTTCTTTTTTTCAAGTTGTTTATTTATCTCTTCTTTTATTAAATCTTTTGTATTAAAAGAGATTTTAGGATTTGAAGTATCCCCTTTTACACCTACAACAAAAGTATTATCTTTTATTGTAGCATTAATAGATGCATCAATTTGTTTTTGTTGTAAATCTAATATAGAATCTTTTATATCAATTTGAGTATTTGCACTTTTCATTGTTAAATCAGATGTTAAAACTCTATCGTTGATTTGACTGTTTATATCAAAAGTTTCATAAACCTCTTTTGTTAAATCAAATTTTGCCAATTTATCAACTATAACAGAAAAATCATTTGGTAAAAAATGCCCATTAAGTAAATTTCCTGCAAGTTCACCTTTTTTAAGCAATAAATCATAATCAAGTACAAAACTTCCTTTTGAATCAAATATTGTTGGATAAGTTAACATATTTAATAACTCTTGTATATCTATATCTTTTAAATTTGCATTTAACTTATTATTTTCTAAATTAAAGTCAAAAACTCCACCTAAAGTATTAGACTTTCCATCTAATAAAAAAGATTCATTTTTATTTGAGATATTTCCGTTTATATCCATTTTACCTCTTAAATTAATTTTTAAAAGATTTTTCATTTTTTCTAAAGATGGAAGATTTAATAAATAATCACTATTAAATGAATTATCGCCAAAGTCATATACACTTTTTTGCGTAGTTAAATTTCCTAGTGTAGTTTGTAAAGTTGCTTTTGAAACAGCTTGATTTGATACTAAATTTGTATCAACATTTAAATCAAAATTTACTTTTTCTTGTAAATTCTCATTAAATACAGTATTTGCAACTTCATTTACAATTGAAGCATTAGTTATTTTAGAACTAATTGTTCCATCTAATTTATCCAAATTTGCATTTTTTATATCACCTTGAATATTTAAATCTCCAACAGCATAAATTGGTTCATTTAACATTTGAAGTAGTTTTTCTAATTTTGCATTTTCAATAGAAAATTTAAGATATGAGGGTTTAAAATCTTTTAATTTAGTATCAAATTTTGTTGAACTTTCAAATATATTTGAAGTACCATCAATCTCGACTATATCATCAGAAGATTTTATGTTTCCATTTGTAGAAAACTCACCATTTAATTTTTTTGAAAATAAGCCTTCTAATTTACTTAAATTTTTAACATCAATTTTATAATCAGATTTTATTTCTTTTGAAGATAAATCAACAGAAGTTTTATCCATAAAAATATCAGCAATTGAGCTTATTAATTCTGTTTTTATTTCTGCTTTATTTGGATATAAAAGTGCATTTATATCACTATGAAAACTAATTGGAGATGTAAATGTTTGATCAAACTCTTTATTTATAACTTGATTATTGATTTTTGCATTTGTGATTTTTGAAACAATCATTCCATCTAAAGTTGAAATATTTGCATTTTTAATATCTGCTAAAATAGATAAATCACCTTTTGCATAAGCTGGTTTATTTAATAAAACTAATAAATCTTCGATTTTTGCATCTTTTATTTGAACATTTATATTTGTAGGTTCAAAATGTTCTAAGTTAAAATAATATTTAGTTTGACTTTGTGCAATATCTGAAATACCTTGAATTATTGCTTCTTTTTCATTACCAATAAAAATTCCACTTGTTACAAGTGGACCTCTAAACTCTAATTTTGTTAAATTTTTAAGAGTAGCTAATTCATTAATTTTTATATCATATTTTAAATCAACACTCTTTTTTAGAACAGACAAATCTCCAGAAATATTTATTTTTGAATTATCATTTATCATCGCATCAAAATTTAGATGATTTAAAGTTAATGTAAAATCATTAACTTTCAACTTAACATCTTTTTGATCTAAATTAACTTTTCTTTCAATATATGATGAAACTATATTATTTCCAAATTTAGTAAATAACAACCCATAAATTGAACCTAATATAAGAATAATTATAAGTGTAAGTGATAAAAATATTTTCTTCATTTGCAACCTTTTTTCATGAATGAAGCCATTATATCAAATAATGGTAAATAGAAAGAAAATAGAATTTTTAGCTTTATTTTATTTTTTTTTATATATAATCACGGCACTCAAAGTGTTAAGTAGGGATACGCAAGCCGAACAGACTTTGGAAATAATAAAATATAAGGATCTAGAATGAAAAAAATCGTTCTTTTAATGTTAGCTATTGCTGCTGTTGCATTTGCTGCTGATGGTGAAGTTGCTAACCAAACTTTAAAAGCTTACTCTGTAGTAGCTGCTGGAATTGGATTAGGTCTTGCTGCACTTGGTGGTGCTATTGGTATGGGTAATACTGCTGCTGCAACTATTGCTGGTACTGCTAGAAACCCAGGTTTAGGTGGAAAATTAATGACAACTATGTTCATTGCTTTAGCGATGATCGAAGCACAAGTTATTTATGCACTTGTTGTTGCTATGATTGCATTATATGCAAATCCATTTTTAGGATAATCTTTAAATCTACAGATTTAATAACTTCCAAGGGGTCAAAAAGTTTATCTTTTTGACCCCTTTTTTTATTTAAGTTTTTCTTCAAATTGACACCTTTATGACACTGTTCAGTGATATAATAATCTTTTAAACTATAAAAAGGCAAAAATTTGAAAAATAGCACAATTAAAAATAAACTTCTTATGCTAACACTATTTAGCATATCTATTTCTTTCATTATCTTAGGTTTTTATAATGCTTATAACAACTATACTTCAGAGTATAATTTAATTAAGCAAAAAGAACTAGATTTAGCAAAAGAAACTTCAAAGTCTATTAACAACTATCTTCAATCAAAAATTGACATTGTTGAAGCAGTGGCACTTGAGGTATCAACACTACCACTAGATGTAAAAAATAAAGAAATTGTTGATAAATTGCGTTTAGGTAACTTATCAGGTAAATTTTCAGGATTGTATTTAGGAATAGCAGAAAATGGAAATTTTTTACAATTTGATGCAACTTATAGAACACCTCAAACTCACGATTATGATGCAAGAGCTAGACCTTGGTTCAAAAAAGCAGTTGAGTTAGATGGGGCGGGAGTTAGTGAACCATACATTGATTATAGTACAAAAAAATTAGTTATCTCAGTATCAGCCCCAGTAAAAAGAGATGGAAAAGTAATTGGCGTTATTGGTTCAGATATTCAACTTGATACTGTTGTTAATACAGTTTTAAATGTAAATCTTGGGCAAGAAGGTTTTGCTTATCTTATAGATAATCAAGGTAAAACTTTAATTCATAAAGATGCTAAGCTTTTTAACACTCAAAATAAAATTTATGAACAAATTAAAAGTGAAGATAAATTACATTTTGATGAAGCTTTAGATGAAAATAATCCTCAACTAATTGCGTATAGTTCAGTTCCTATTACAAACTGGAAATTAGTAATTCAATTAGATAAAAAAGCTATTTCAAATAAAATAAACGCTAATTTAATAAAAGACATAGTTTTATATATTATTTTATTACTAATAATATTAGCTATATTATTTTTTGCTCTAGTTAAAATATTAGCACCATTAAAAACTCTTGAAGATGGATTGAACTTCTTCTTTAGATATTTAAAAGGTCAAGAAAAAAGTATTAATAAACTTAACATAAAAACAAATGATGAATTTGGAAATATGGCAGTAGAAATTGATAGACAAATGGAATTAATTTCTCATAATTTAAATGAAGATAAAAAATTAATTGAAGAAGTTAAAGATGTTGTAAATAGAGTTAAAGAAGGTCATTTAAACTTACAAATCAAAAATGAAACTTCTAACCTATCTTTAAATGAATTAAAAAATATGTTAAATGATATGATTACAACAATCAAAGGTAATGTAAATGAAGATATCAACATTATTCTATCTTCACTTGAACAATATTCAAAATTAAATTTTGTTAACAATATTTCAAACCCAAGTGGGAATGTGGCAATTGGATTAAATAATTTGTCAGATATTATTAATCAAATGCTTCATGAAAATAAAACAAATGGTTTAACACTAGATGAAAGCTCAAAAGTTTTATTAGAAAATGTTGATATATTAAATAAATCATCAAATGAAACAGCTGTTTCATTAGAAGAAACTGCTGCTGCTCTTGAAGAAATTACAAGTACAGTTATTAATAATACTGAACGAATTGCTACAATGGCTAATCACTCAAAGGTATTATCTACTTCTATTGAAGAGGGTCAAAAACTAGCAAATATCACAGTTGAATCAATGGATTCAATAAATGAGCAAACAAAAGCGATTGCTGATGCTATTACTATTATTGACCAAATTGCATTCCAAACAAATATTCTTTCTTTAAATGCAGCTGTTGAAGCAGCAACAGCAGGAGAAGCTGGAAAAGGATTTGCAGTTGTTGCAGCAGAAGTGCGAAACCTAGCCTCAAGAAGTGCTGAAGCTGCTAAAGAGATAAAAGAACTTGTTGAAAATGCTACAAGTAAAACAAACAGTGGTAAAAAAATTGCTGATGATATGATAAATGGATATGTAAAATTAAAAGAAAATATCAGCAAAACTACTCAAGTTATAAATGATATTTCAATTTCATCTCGTGAACAAAGAACAAGTATTGAGCAAATAAATGATGTTGTTAATAGATTAGATAGACAAACACAAAATAATGCCTCAGTTGCTACACAAACCCATGATATTGCGATAAATACATCAAATATTGCAAGAAAAATATTAGAAACGGTAAATGAAAAAGAGTTTAGAAATAAATAGAACTTTTCTATTATTTCTAAACAAACTATCATAATACTTAAACTTATGTGAAGTATTATGATAGTAACATTCCAACCTTATTTTTAAAATTTAAATTTAAGATGTGCGGTTATGGTGGAACGGTAGACACGCTACCTTGAGGTGGTAGTGCCCTACGGGTGTGCGAGTTCAAATCTCGCTAACCGCACCACTTTTTATCTATTATTTCAAACAAACTTTCTTTAGCATATATATTATTTACTAATATTTATTTTTACGCCTGTACTATGAAATGTCTCAATAAATTTATGTTCTAACTTTGTTCTTAATCTATATAATAAAGTTCTAAAAGCACCTTTTGATACCATCTCATCTTGCCAAACATAATTTTCAAGCATGTTAAACGGAACAATATTACCTTTTGCTTCTATTAAAATTTTTAATAAAATCACTTCTTTTTGTGTTAGTTTGATTTTTTCTTCTTTATAATAAAGTTCATCAGTATTTCTATCAAAATAATAATCTTCATCAAACAATATAATATTTTCGGAAACAATATTTAACTTTTTATACTTATTTTCTTTTTTATAAATTGCCAAAAAAAGTGTAGCTTTTAATTCTTCAAAGTTATAAGGTTTTAAAAGATAAGCAATAGGATTTGTCATAGAAGCTCTTCTTAAAGTCTCATTATCATGAAAAGCTGTTAAATACAAAATATCCACTGCTGGTTTAATTTTTTTTATATCAGTTGCAGTTTCAATGCCATCTCTACTATTATCTAAATTTATATCCATGATTATAATATCAGGTTCATCTTCTAAAACAAAAGCTATTGCATCATAATAATTTGTTGCACTATTTGTAATATTAAAGCCTAACTTCATGAGGGTTCTTTTTATTTCCAACGCAACTATTGTTTCATCTTCAACTATCATTATCTTAATTTTATCCATCATCTCTCCATGAAATAATCACATTTGTACCATTTTTAGCTTCTATAAGAATTGAACCTTTTAATTGTTCTTTTGCTAAAGTCTGAACTAAAACTAATCCTAATGACTCACTCGATTTACTCTTATCAAAACCTTTTCCATTATCTTTAACATTTAATTTAATCAATGAATCAATCTGAGTTAATGAAATATGAACTGTTCCTTCTTGAGAATTAAAAGCATGTTTAAAGCAGTTTGTAATAAGTTCATTTAAAATCAAACCACAATAAATTGCTTTATCTATTTTCAGATTTGTTTTTATGTCATAAATTATTTTAATATTTTTTTCATAACTATATTGTAACTCTTCAATCAATATTTTAAAATATTCATTTGTATCAATTGTTGTTACACTATTTTGTCCATGCAGAAGTTCATGTAAATGGCTCATAGCTTTTATTCTATTTTGTACAGTTAAAAATATATCTTGTATTTTTTCATCTTCAATATCAATGCATTGTAATCTAATCAAAGAAATAATTGTCTGCATATTATTTTTAACCCTATGATTTAGCTCTTTTAATAATAGTTCTTTTTCTTCTAGGGCGAAGGTTAAATCTTTTGTTTTTTCATTTACAATTACTTGTAATCTTTGTTTTTCATTTTTTTGTTGAATCAAAAATTCATTAGATATAAAATCTTTTTGTTTTTGTAATTGTTTGATTTTATCTGTAAGAGCAATAGAAAAGATTATTGCTTCTAAAACTAAAGATATTTCTACATAATATGGAAAAATTTTATATCCATTAAATAAACCTAAACTACTTAAATACATATACATTCCAGCATATATAAAAATAAACCAACTAAACAATATAAAATAAGCTTGTCTATTCTTTTTAAATGTTGCATAAATAGTAATAATAAACAAAAGAATAAGTAAAAAAATAGAAAAGATATTACGATATTTATTAAAATCATCCGTAATGAGAGAAACAGAAAGCATAAAAGGAAAAAGATATAGATATGTTTTAAGTATTTTATCAACAACAAGATATTTGCTAATATCCAAAAATGACCTTGTAAATAAACCCAATGCAAAAACAGGAAATCCCACAATTAAGGATGAAAAACTAGTTATTATTTTTATTATTGCAGGATTATTAATATATAAAAAACCTACTCCAACATATAATAAGTGATGAAAAATAATACCTACAATATAAAATACATAAAATAAGTAATTTTTATCTTTTGTGAAAAAGTAAATAAACAAATTATACACAGCAAGAATCACCATTGCACCAAAAAAGAAATTTAAAATAGATTGATGCAAAATCTCATTTTGATAAAAAGGCTCTAATTCCCAAAGATTTAAATTTATTATCAAAGTTGTAATAGATGAATTTATTTTAAAATAATAAGTTTTTGTTTCATAAGGTTTTATTTGAATTCTAAAGATTGGGTTTAAAGATTTTCTATTTTCACTTATATTAAATAAACCCTCTTTTTTTATTAAACCCTCAGAAGAATCATAAAGTTCAATATTTGTAGTTAAAGGATTTGCATATTCTAAAATTTTATGTAAAGTATTATTTTCCAAGTTTGAAAGTGTGACTTTTATCCAAACATTAAACTTTGGTGAATATCCATAACTTAATGATTGTTCACTGTTTTTAATGAACTCTTTACTCTTAATTTGTTCAAAATTCAACTGTTCTGAATAGTCAATATAAATATCAGATTTATCTAATATATTATATTTTTGGACATTTGATGAAATCTCAAAAGCATTTGAATATACAAAAAAAACGAAAGAAAGCACCATCACTCTGAGTATACTCAAAAAAAATCCTGATAATTACTGATATTAAAAATCAGATTGTATTTCAAAATTATAGTTATTCTTCTTAAAATATGAAGCTTTATATTAATAACTTAGGTATTATCCATTATTTTCATGTTATTTACTATTCATTTATAACTTTTTGATACTATGAAAAATATATTAAAGTAAGCCTAATGACAATATAATTACAAGTTACAAAATCCAAAAAGGAAAACTAAATGCTCCAAAAAATTTTATTAAAAATATTTTTTATTTTAATAATCCCTATTCTTTTATTTTCAGATAATATTCCAACATCTCCAATAAAATTATTAATAAAAGAAACAACCCCAACTACTGTAAAAACGGATGAAACAACACCTATAGAAGATACAACAAATGCTCCTATTGCTCAAAAAATAGAAGATCAATTAGCTGCACAAACCCAATTAATCAATGATGTTATTGATAATATAAATAATGAATCTTATTTAACAAGTCTTCCTGATAAAACTTATTATGATAATGAAATTCTTTTTTTAAATAATAGAATTAATGCTAACAATATTCAAAATAATTCAATAGCAATAAAAAGAGATGAACTAAGAGTTGCCTATTTAAAAGAAAAATCTGCTTATGAAACTACATTAAAAGATATTATTATAGGAAAAGAAGAGTTTAGAAATAAGAAATATTTTGAAGATACTTTACTTGACAATATAAAATTAATTCAAGATTTTAAACTTGATGATTATACTTCGACTTATGAGAGTGAATCAAAAAATAGTGGTAATAAAGTTTCAGCTGATTTTGTAAATAATTATATTGACCTTTATAACCAAAAACATACTCAACTATTTGTTTTACAATACTTATACACAAATATGCAAAAAATAAGAACAACAAACTTTTTCATTGATGAATTTAACCTAAAATATATGATAAATAAAATTGATAATATAAAAGGAATATCTTTTTTATCTTCGCTAACTTCTTATCATTTAAATTTTTCAATTGGAGAAGCAGTTGTAGTTTTACTAATTATTCTATTTTTTAGATTAATCAATAAATATGTGATTGCCTTAATTGCAAATTTCATTTCAAGAATATTTATAAAAAAAGAGACAAAAGATGAAGAAAGTATAATTTACTATCTAAAAGATGCTATAAACACACCTTTGATTTATAGTTTATATCTTCTTTCTATTCAACTCTCTCTTTTTATTTTAATAAAAGACCAAACATTACTAAATCATATTATTCCTTGGATAAATACTATGTATATGGCTTTATTAACATGGGCAATATATTCTATTTTAAATAATAGTATTACAATTTATGCTCAAAATTTACTTGAGAAGTATCAAAATGTAAGAAAAGAGATGATTGTATTTATTCTAAAAATCATCAAAGTTTTACTTGTATTAGTAGTAATTTTATTTTTATTTACCCAACTTGGAATCGATGTAAAAGCAATCGCTGCTTCTCTTGGAGTTGGGGGTATTGCTATCGCACTTGCTGCAAAAGATACTTTAGCTAACTTCTTTGCATCATTAAATATTATGACTGATAACTCATTTTCGCAAGGTGATTGGATTAAAACAGATGATTTTGAAGGAACTGTTGTTGATATTAGAATGAGAACAACAAGAATTAGAACATTTGATAATGCAATGATTACTGTGCCAAATTCTCAAATAGCAAATGCTCATATTTTAAATTGGTCAAAAAGAGTAATTGGAAGACGAATAAAAATGTCAATTGGTGTTAGTTATGAAAACAAAATGAAAGATATCATAAATCTAAAAAATGATATTTTTGATATGCTAATAAGTCATCCAAAAATTGCAAGTAATCACAATATTAATATTTCAAAAACAAAAGCTTTTGAAGCTATAAAAAGAGAAGATTTATATGGAATAAAAAACACTCTTTTGGTTTTTATTGATGAATTTGATGCCTCTTCTATAAACATACTTATTTACTGTTTTTCAAAAAGTCCAGAATGGGAAGAGTGGCTTGAAACTAAACAAGAGGTTATGATAGAAATTTCAAAACTTGTTGAAAAAAACAATTGCGAATTTGCATATCCTACACAAACTATTCATATGAAAAGAGAGACAAAAATAGAAGAGAGTATTTAATCTTCTATTTTTTCACTAAAAAGTCAGCTTTGGTTTGAAGAGTTTTTTTATATAAAAACTCTCTTTCTCTCTGAGTAAATTTTTCTTCTTTTGGTTCTACTTTTTTTTCTTCTTTAAGTTCTTTAGTTTTTATTTTTTTATCTTTTTTTGGATTTTTATCGTCACTATTATCCTCTTTTTTAAACATAGTCAAAAGAAGATAAACTGAAAAAACTATATTAAAAATAATAATCACCCATTTTGAAATGAGTGCAATTTCTAAATAATCTAACTTATCTTTTAACTTTAAGTATTCAACAACATCACCATATATTGCATTTGCAAATAATGCTATTATTAAAAGTAATACAATTAAAATAACTCTTCTTCTAAATTTAAATAAGTAGTACCAAAAAAATGCAGATTTAACTTGTTTAAACATTTAAACTCTATACAATAAAGTTAAGCCCAAGAGCAGCAAGGGCAACAACAAGGGATTTTGTTTTTAAATCATCAATAATTTTTCTCTCTTCATCTGCAATTATAATTTCTAATTGTTCATCACTATAATCATCAAATGTTTTGTGATTTTCCACTAATCTAGCTTTTGTAGCTAATATAGCTTTTTCTCTAATTTTTAGATTTATTGATTCTTTTAATTGTCTACTCTTAATTTTTGGATAATCAAAAGCTTTTGTAGCATTTTCACTAGCAATGCTCAATAATTTATTTGAGTTCTCTTTTAGTATGTCTTTAATTCCCATAATTTATCCATTAATTTTTTGTTTATTTTAACATCTATACATTAATGAAATAATAACTATAAATATATAGGGTAATTACAAAACATATTCCCATCTAGGATAGACAGCAGCTATATTTTTTATATCATCTATTTTAAACACACTAATAATCTTAAATCTTCCACTTGTTAAAAAGGCTTTTATTCTCATGTTATTTTCCTTGATTTTTATGCGGTTTGATTATATGCTTATTAAAATAATAATATACTTAAATATATATTTATTTATATACTATTTATCAATTTATGATATACTTTTGCATACTATTTGGTGGAGAGATATGGAAAAAGAAAATTTCAAAAAATTATTAAAAAAAGCCGATTTTAATAAACGAACATTTTCAGAATATTTAGGATTAAAATATCAAAGTGTAAACTCATGGGGAAATAATGGACGAAATGTTCCATATTGGGTTGAATCTTGGTTAAATCTATATATTGATAATAAAAAGTGCAAACAAATAAAAGAGATTTTAAAAGATAGTGGTGTTTGTAAATAAAAAAATTATTAGATTAAAATATAAATGATAATGGCTATTATATTTTTAGAAATATTAGAATGATTTTTTACGCTAGAAAGCTTTAAAAAAGGCTTATTTAAGTATATTATACATAAAATACTTAAATTATAAAAAGGATTATTATTGGAACCACAATATGAAAAAATTATTGTACTTCTTATAGTACTTACATCTGCATTTTTAACATGGAAAATGGTAAAAGACTTTTATATCACTAAAATTCATAAAGTTTTTGCACATTTAATTGCAGTTATAACCTCATCTTTTATGTTACTTTCATCAATGTTTTTATTTATGCCTAAAAACTACCAAAGAGGTGTTGGTCCTGAAGTTGAAATAAATGTTATGAGTATTATTACAATCATAGTTATGTTAGGTGTTTTATATCTATTTTTTAAATTTATACCTGACAACAAAAAATAAATTTTATAGGAATTATTATGCAAGCATTTTTAGAAGAGGCTAAAAGATCTAGCCGAACTATTGCAAACCTAAGTACTGCTGTTAAAAATAAAGTTTTAAATGAAATGGCTGATGCTTTAATGAATCACTGTGATTTTATCATTTCACATAATGAAAAAGATATGATAGACGCAAGAGTAAACAATTTAAGTGAAGCTTTACAAGATAGATTACTTTTAACAGGAGAGCGAGTAAAAGAGATGTCTGATGCAATTAGACAAATTGCATCACAAACTGAACCAGTAGGAAAAATCTTAGATGGTTGGATTACAAAAGATGGTTTAAACATCCAAAAAGTATCTATTCCAATTGGAGTAATTGGTATTATTTATGAAAGCCGTCCAAATGTTACAAGTGATACAGCTGCACTTTGTTTTAAAAGTGGAAATGTATGTGTTTTAAAAGGTGGAAAAGAAGCTGAACACTCAAACAAAGCAATTGCTGTTGTTTTAAAAGAAGTATTAGCAAAAAATAAACTACCAGAACAAGCGATATCTTTACTTCCAGATTCTAGTAGAGAAGGTGTTGCAAAACTTATAAAACAAAATAAATATGTGGATTTAATTGTTCCTCGTGGTGGTGAAGCTTTAATTAAATATGTAAGTGAAAATTCATCTGTTCCAGTTATAAAACATGATAAAGGTATTTGTCATATTTATGTGGATAAAGATGCAGCACCTGCTAAAATAATTGATATTGCAATAAATGCAAAATGTCAAAGACCAAGTGCTTGTAATTCAATGGAAACACTTTTAATTCATGAAGATATTGCACCATATATTTTATCTGGACTTGAAGATGCATTTGCAGAACAAGGAACAATTTTAAAAGGTTGCAGTGAAACTTTAAAATATATAAGAGTAGTTCCAGCAAGCCTTGAAGATTATGATACAGAATATTTAGCTAATATTTTAAATATTAAACTTGTAAAAAATGTGGATGAAGCGATTATTCATATTCAAAGACATGGTTCAGGACACTCAGAGTCAATTTTAAGTGAAAATTATTCAACTGTAAATAAATTTTTAAATGAAGTTGATGCCGCTTGTGTTTATGCAAATGCAAGTACAAGATTCACTGATGGTGGAGCTTTTGGATTAGGAGCTGAAGTTGGTATTTCTACAAATAAACTTCATGCAAGAGGACCAATGGGAATAAGTGATTTAACAACTTTTAAATACAAAATTTATGGTTCTGGTCAAGTTAGATAATTTTATAATTAGGAAAAAAATGTCAAAGAAAAATTATGTAAAAGCTTCATTTGAAGCTGTAGTGAAAATATAATGAAAAAAATATCACTAACTCTAGCAAGTTTATTTGTTGTTGTACTATTTTGGTATATTTTAGGGGCAGTTTTAGTTTTAAAAGATAATTCAAGTACTTTTTCAAAACTTCAATGTGTATCTTATGCTCCATTTGGAAAAGATGATTCACCTTTTATGATGGATAAAGGTTTAGTAATCTCGGAAGAGCTTATTAAAAATGACTTGCAATTACTTTCAAAATATACAGATTGTATTAGAACTTATTCAACTGTAGGTTTAGAGATGATTCCTAAAATTGCAAGAGAAAATAATCTAAAAATGCTTATGGGAGCTTGGGTAAATGGAGATGAAAAATCAACACAAAAAGAGATTACTACTTTAATTAAACTTGCAAGTGAAAATAAAGACATAGTAAAAGCTGTTGTTGTTGGAAATGAAGCTTTATTAAGAGGAGATTTATCTGATAAACAACTTTATAAATATATCAAACAAGTAAAAGCAGCACTTCCTGATACTCAAGTTACTTATGCTGATGTTTGGGAATATTGGTTAAAATATCCAAATATTAGAGAAGTTACTGATTTTGTTACAATTCATATTCTTCCTTATTGGGAAGATGATCCTATGAATATTAATGATTCAATTAAACACTTAGCAAATGTAAGAGAAGAAGTTGAAGCAATTTTAAAAGATAAAAATATCTTAATTGGAGAGACAGGTTGGCCATCTGAGGGAAGAATGAGAGAAGATGCACTTCCAAGTAAAACAAATCAAGCAACTTTTGTGAGAGAATTTGTAAAATTAGCACAAGAAAAAAACTGGAATTACAACATTATTGAAGCTTTTGACCAACCATGGAAAAGACAAAGTGAAGGTGCTGTTGGAGGATATTGGGGATTTTTTGACAAAGATAGAGTTGATAAACATGTATTTACGGGTGAAGTTTCAGATTTCCCAAATTATAAATATTTAGGTTTTGGTTCTATTCTACTTGTTTTAGTTTTTTCATTTTTATTAAAAAACTCAACTATTTCAACAAAAAAAGTAGTTTTATTTAGTGTTGTAAATACTCTTTTTGCAATTTTATATATGCTACAGATGGAACAGTTTGATATAACTGTTAGATCAAGTGGAGAAGTTATTTGGGCAACTTTAGTTCTAATAACACATATTTTCATCTACTATTTTGCACTTTCAAGTATTGCTAAAAATACAAAACCTGAAATTGTTGGCATTAGAGAAATTATAAAAGATAAACATATAAATTCTAATACTTTACCAATGATGTTATTTTATTCATCATTTATTTTTGTATTAATTTCAACAATAATACTTGCTTTTGAAGGAAGATATAGAAACTTTGAAGTATATATTTTTGCTATTTCTGCAATTTCATTTATATTACTATATGGTGGTAAATTTGCAAATATGCAGTTTAAAGAATTTGAGAAATTATCATTTTTAACTCTTTTAATAACGACAGGTATCACATTTTATAATGAGGGTTCTTTAAATATTTTCTCAAATATTTGGGTTATTATTGCTTTAATTTTCACATTTATACTATTTAGAGGAAGTAAAGATACTTCATTTAGTAGTTTAAAAAATGTAATTAAATATATTGTAGTATTTTTTGCAATTGCAGCTTCATTTAGATATGGATTTGTTTCAGATAAAGATATTATAAGCCAATGTAATTTAAATGGTGATACACTACTTTGTGGTTTCAAAAATGAAATTGGATATTTAGGATATATTGGAGTATTTGGAATTATTGCTATTTTTAGTGCAGTTATTACTTTAGTTACTAAAAACAAGCAATTTATACTTACTTCATTATTCTTATCTATTTTTGCTATTATGATGTTTAATACAATTGTAGGATCAATAGCATTTATTTTAACTACTATAATTTTATGTAAAGAAAAAAACCTAAAAGTTTTAAACTCTTAGGTTTTACTTTTAATATTTTGTACTAAATTTATAATCTTTTTTATAAATCTTAGTACAAATTTCTATCTATTTTGAGTAAGTTTTTCCTGTTTGTTTCATCATATCTTCTACCATTTTTTCTTGATCAGGACTTAATTCAGGAACTTCAGAATTATTATTTAATACATCATCCATAACTTTTACAGGAAAAGGCGGTAATTTAAATTTATCATCTTTTATATCGATATTAAATACAGCCAATTTTGCTTGTTGTATTTGAACAATTCCCAAAGATTTACTTACAAATTTTAATGGAACTGTATTATAAATCCAAATCTTATCTTCACCTAATTGCCAAATATCACATTTGTAACCTAAGATTTCTTCTGAACCAATTTTTTTAGCTCCCATAGAACTAAGTGTTTCACTATTTTTTAAATTTAAAAAAGGATTCTCTTCATCTACAACCATCTCTTGTTGATAAGTTACTTGTTCTTCAAAATCAACATTATAAATCTTATTACCAACTATTTTTGTAATGTTATGTTCTTCCTCTTTATCATCGGTAACAGTTTGTACTATTTTCTCTTCCGATAACTCTAGTTGTCCATAATCTTTAAAGTATAACTTACTAGTTCCACTTACAGATGCTTCACTTCCCATAACATCACCATTACCTGAAATTTCGTACTCTACAATAGCTGATTTAACATCATATCTATTTGATTGAGCAAATAAACTAACTACACCAAACAACAAAAATCCAAAAACATATTTTGATTTTCCCACTCTCTTATCCTCTGTCTAAATTGAGCGAATTATACATCTTATACCCTAAATAAAACAATATAAATTTAAAATTAATACCACCAAATGAACACTATTTTTACTTAAGATATAAAAAATAAAGGAGCTTTTATGACTTATTCTAAAAAAAGATATTTTGTCTACTTTGCATTAACACTATTTATCATGTTAGTGCCTTTTATAACAATAAACGACAATCATTTATTGTTACTCTCTTTTGATAAATTACAATTCCATTTTATAGGACTTGTATATAGTGTTAGCGAACTTTATGTTATGCCATTTTTACTTATGTTTTTATTCATAGGGATTTTTGCACTAACTTCAATATTCGGAAGAATCTGGTGTGGATGGAGTTGTCCACAAACTATGTTTAGGGTTATTTATAGAGATTTGATTGAAAGTACAATTCTTGATTTAAGAAGAATTAAAAATAAACAAAAAGATATTGATTATAGTAAAGGTTCAAATCAAATCAAAAAATATATTGCAGTTTTATTATGGTTTGTGATTACTTTAATAATTTCTTCAAATTTTATGCTTTATTTTATTCCACCTGAAGACTTTTTTGTTTATGTACAAAATCCACTAGATCATAGTTTTATGTTTATATTTATTTTAACAGTTGCCCTATTTTTAGTATATGACATAGTTTTTATGAAAGAAAATTTCTGTGTTTATATTTGTCCATATTCTAGAATTCAATCTGTTTTATATGATGATGATACTAAGCAAGTAAATTACGATTACAACAGAGGTGGAAAAGTTTATGAAAACAATGTTAAATCAATTTTCAAAGTAAAAGAGTGGAGTAGCAATGAAGAGTGTACAACTTGTGAAGCTTGTGTAAAAGTTTGCCCTACTCACATTGATATTAGAAAAGGTTTACAAGTTGAGTGTATAAACTGTCTTGAATGTAGTGATGCTTGTGCTAGTGTAATGGGAAAATTAAATAAAGAGTCACTAATTCATTGGGGAAGTACAAACAAAGTTTTAAACAAAAAAAATGTATCGATTTTTACTAAAAAAAATACAACATATTTTGTTTCACTATTTTTATGTATATTCCTAGCATTTTATTTCTCACTAGAAAAAGAGAACTTTTTAGTAAATGTAAATAAAACAACAGAACTTTATAGTGTTAAAGAAAATAATGTGATTTCAAATAACTATATTTTAACTATTCATAATACTCAAGATAAAGATTATACTTTTGATATTAGACTGATTGATGACAAAGATTTTAAAATAAAAAGATTTGAAAGTGTTAAACTAAAAGCTGGTGAAAAAACTAAAAAGATTCTAATTTTAGAAACTACAGATGATTTCAAAAAATTAGAAAAAAGACCATCTAAAATTTCAATAGAGATATTTACACAAGAAGATGAAAAAATAAAAATTTTAAGACAAATAGCTTTCTTTTATCCAAAAAACTAAAGAGCTTTTTCAATAAAGAGGGAAAATAAAACACCCTCTTTTTTGTTTTCTACAAAAATCTTTCCAGCAAAACTCTCTTCAATAATCATTTTACAAAGATACAAGCCAATTCCAGTTCCCTCTTCTTTAGTTGTAAAATATGGTTCAAATATCTTCTTTAAATTTTTACTTTTTATTCCGCCACCATTATCTTCTAAAGAGATTATTACCTCAGCTTGATTAGCTGATATATTAATTTTTATTTTAGGATTTTCTATGTTTTTTAAAACATCAATAGAGTTTGAAATAATTGCTATTAAAACTTGTGAAAGTTCACTTTTTACTCCAAATATTTTAATCTCTTCATAAACTTCAAACTTTGATTCTAAAGTAATATTATTAGTTTTTAAATCAGCACTTAATATTGTTGTTGCATTTTGAACTGCATCTTTTACACTAAAAAGCTCTTTCTCTTTATCTTGTGTATAAAAATCTTTAAAATCATCTATTGTTTTTGATAAAAATTGCAACTGCTCATTTGCTTGTAAAACTTTTTTATCAAAATACTCAACATCCAATTTTTGAGTATTAAATCTTTTTTTTAGATTCATTAAAATATATGAGATATTATTTAAAGGTTGTCTAAATTGATGGGTTATATTTGCGATCATTTCACCTGATTTTACAAATTTTGATTGTTGTAAAATCATCTTTTCAAAACTTTTATTTTTATTTTTTAAATCATTATATTTTGCAGCTATTGAAGTTGTAAAAAGTATCGCTTCTAGGGTAAAAATAACAAGAACAATATCAAAATATCCACTTTGAATATAAAAGTTTTTAAAATCAAAAACAAATAATAAGATACATAAAACAGACCAACCAATAACATAAATAAGTGTTGGTTTAAATCCCTCTTTTAGATTAAAAATAATCGAAATAAATAAAATTGCATAAATAATAGTATAAGGAATATATTCAAATAAAATATAGTGATAAAAAGCTGTTAATATCACAACATTTAAAAGTAAAGTATTTACCACTAGCTCTTTGTAATTAGTAATTTTTGGAAAAAATCTTCCCTCATAAAAGTTTATAGCAAAAATCAAAGCACAAAGACTTGCAAATACTAAAGACAACTCTTGAACTAAAACAGGAATATTAAATAATTTACTGTAAGTTACTATATAAACCAATGAAAAAACTTGCATAAAACAGTAACTAATATAAAAAATCTCTTTTGAATATACATATCTAATAAATGTATATATTATTGTCATTATTAATATACCAAAAGTGATACCATAAAAAAGAATGAGATTAATTTCAGACATCTATTTTATAACCACTATTTGTAAGATTTAAGATAAGATTTTTTGGAATTTTTGTTTTTAGATTTTTAACTAATGTTTTTAAAGCATCTTTAGTCATAACGCTATCATTCCAAACATAGTTTTCAATCTCTTCATAACTTACATATCTATTTCTATTTTTTACTAAAAGCTCTAAAAAAACAAGCTCTTTAGCTCTTAGCTTTACAATTTCATTTTCTATTACTAAGTTTTTGTTAAACATATCAAAATATGTATCTTCTTGTAGTTTTACAATATTTGATTGATTATCTTCTAAACTATCTATACATAAAAACAAAGCTTCTTCAAACTCTTTTTCCTTTACAGGTTTTACTAGATATTTTACAAGTCCTAACTCAATTGCTTTTAATAAATAATCTTTATCACAAAAAGCTGTGATTATTATAATTTGAGTATTTTTATCTTTTTGTCTAATTCTTTTTACAAACTCTAAACCATTTAGTTTAGGCATTTGAATATCAGTAATTATAATATCAGGTTTATGTTTTTCGTATAATTGCAAAGCAATAATTGCATCACTTGCTTCATAGATTTGCTCAAAAAAGTTTTCTAAATACTCAATACCATTTTCTCTTGCAATCTCATCATCTTCAACATACAAAATTTTTATATTTTTATAGAATTTTTTTATCATTTGAAATTATATCTTATAAATGATTATGATAAAATTCCGCCATGAGAGAATATAAAACCCAAACAAAAGAGATAATCTTAACGACCACATTTTCAACTCCAATTGGTGAAATGTTTGCTGCAACTTCAAAAAAAGGAGTTGTAACCTTGGCATTTTTTACTCCTTTTAATATAGAAGCAAAAATCCAAGTTTTAAAAAATACCTTAGATGCAGATGTAATTCCAGGTAATTGTGAAATATTTGATATTTTAAAAATCCAATTAGAAGAGTATTTTAAAAAAGAAAGAACAACTTTTGAAATCCCTTTACAATTAGTTGGTTCATCTTTTCAAGTAAAATGCTGGAAAGAGTTACTCAAAATTCCTTATGGAAAGAGTGTCGATTATAAAGATATTGCAAAAAATATTAATGAAGAAAAAGCTATTAAAGAAGTAAGTAGCGCCACTGCTCAAAATATGATAGCATTGCTTGTTCCCTCACATAGAGCTATTTCAAATGATAATATGACTGAAAATTATAATGGTGGGATTGAAAAAAAAGAATTTTTATTAAAGTTAGAGAAGAATGATAAATAAAACGATATTTAGACAATACGATATTCGAGGTATCGTAAATGAAGAGTTGACCTATGAAAATTCAAAACTGATTGGATATTATTTAGGTCTATATATAAAAGAAAAAATTCAACAAATTCCTTATATTGTTGTAGGTTATGATGTAAGAACTCACTCAAATATGTTATTTGAAGCTTTAATTTCTGGATTAAATTTATCCCAGTGTAAAGTTTTAGATATTGGACTTGTGGCAACAGGTGTAAACTATTTTGCTTCTTATCAAGAGTTTTTAGTAGATGATAAAAAGATAAAACCAAGTGCTTCTATTATGATAACGGGAAGCCACAATGCAAAAAAATATAATGGTTTTAAAATTACTATAAATAATGAACCATTTTTTGGAGATGAACTTTTATCTTTATATTATAAAATCCTAGAAAATCAAACTATAGAAATTCCAGATAATTTTACTTGTATAAAAACAGATGCAAAAAGTTTATATATAGATTATATGGTAAATCAATTTTCCCATCTAAAAGATTTTAAAATCCCTTTTGCTATTGATTGTGGAAATGGTGTTGCAAATACAGTTTTATGTGAGATTTTAGATAAATTAAATCTAAACTATCAAGGTTTACATCTACTTCCAGATGGAGAGTTTCCAAATCATCATCCAGACCCGACAAATGAAAAAAATCTTGAAGATTTAAAAACTCTACTAAAAGATGATTGTAATTTAGGATTTGCCTACGATGGAGATGCTGATAGAATTGCTGTATTAACCCAAAAGTACAATATTAAAGGTGATATGTTAGCCCTACTTTTTTCAAAAACTATGAAAAATCCAGTAATTATTGGTGAAGTAACATATTCACAAAATATCTTTAATGAGATGAATCAAACTTCAAAAACAATTATGGATAAAACCGGTTATTCAAACTTGCGATTAAAACTAAAAGAGTTAAATGCTGATTTAGCTGCCGAAGTTTCTGGGCATATTTTTTTTAATGATAGATATTACGGTTTTGATGATGCAATATATGCCACATTTAGAGTTTTAGAGCTTTTATATAAAGGAATAAACTTAGATGAAGAGTTAGATAAACTTCCAAAAGTTTATACAAGTTCAAATATTGAAATTGAAGTCAATGAAGATAAAAAGTTTTTAATCATAGAAAAGATAGAAAAAAAACTCACTGTAATACAAAGAGGATTTCCAATAATCAAAGATATTTTAAAAATAGATGGCCTTAGAATCAATTTTGAGTATGGTTGGGCACTAATTAGAGCTTCAAATACAAATGCTTTAATAATGACAAAATATGAAGCCACAAGCTTTGCTACTGCTATGAGTTACAAAAAGGCTGTAGAAAATTTAATAACTGAGGTAATAGATGAAATTAATAGCACTACAAATTAAAACAACACAAAATTTCCAAGATAATTTGACTCACGTAAAAGAGCTTATAAACTCTTGTGAAAATGATTCTCTTATTTTAGCTCCTGAATTAGCTCTTAGTGGATTTGCCTATGATAAAATGCAAGAAGCTGCTGATTTTTCTTTAATTGCAATAGAAGAGATAAAAGAATTAAGTATAAATAAAACAATTGCTTTAACATTTATCAAAGAAGAGAATAAAAAATTCTTTAATACTTTACATATATTTCATAATCAACAAATTGTTCATACCCAATCAAAAGTAAAACTTTTCCCTTTAGGAAATGAACTTGAACATTTTTCTGCTGGAAATATCGAAGATATTAAAATAATTGAGATAAATGGTTTAAAAATAGCAACCCTAATTTGTTTTGAACTTAGATTTCCAGAACTTTGGGGAAAAATAAAAGGTGCTGATATTATTTTAAATCCTGCAATGTGGGGATTAAAAAGAAAAGACCATTATGAAACTATCTCAAAATCTCTGGCTTTAGTAAATCAATGTTTTGTAATAGCTTGTAATAGTGCAGATGATGACATGGCAAAAGGAAGTGCAATTATAAATCCATTTGGAATTGTAAAAAAAGATGATTCTAAAGAAATTATTGAAAATATTTTTGATTTAAATGAGATAAAAAAAGTTAGGGAATATATAAATATCGGTTTAAGTAATTAAAAGTTTTTGATTAGAGATTTTTCTCTAATCTATTTTTAGTGAATTTCTTATTTCTTCTAAACTCACTCCATTTTGTTTAGCTAATAAAGCTAATTTTGTAATTCTTCTAATATGTGTTGGAATCACTTTATATGTGGTAAAAGTTGTCGCTTTTACACCTATTTCTTCTGCAAATTTACCTTGAGAAGAGAAGCCTATTTCTTTGATAATTTTCTTAAACTCTTTTTTTTCCAATGTGTTTCATTCTCATTAAATTTTTTTGGAATTATATTGATAAAAAGCTAAATAATATATTAAGCCATCCCCGAAAAACAAGCAAAGTATAGTAATATTTGACAAATATTCAATTTTAAAGTATAATCCCGAACTTAATTTAAGAAAAAACAAAGGAGAAGACAATGAGATTAAAATTATTTTTAATATCTCTGATATTTATATCTAATGTTTTTGCATCAGATTTTGACATAAATAACCTTACACCAGAGCAGATTAATACTCTAAAAGAAATAAAAGAACATGGTAAAAAAAACGGTTTAAGTTACTCTTTAATGGCAATTGCAATTAAAGAATCTGGATTGGGTAAATACCTAGTAAATGTAGATACAAAAGATTATGGTTTATATCAAGCGAATATAAAAACAGTTATTAGTAGAGAAAATGCTAAAGATACTTCAATGAATAGAAATATTTTAGCAATGAAACTTATTTCAGATTTCCAATTTGCTACAAAAAATGCAATAGATGAACTTATGTTTTGGAAAAAAGTTCATAATAACAATTGGGCAAAAGTTTGGAGCAGTTATAATGGTGGTTGGAAATACAACTCAGAAGCTGCAAAAAAATACTCAGAAGACATTGCTTCAATTATTAGAGAACTTAAAAAAGTTGAAGTTTAATATTTAACTAGGATTTCCCTAGTTATACCCATTTATTAATACAATCTATCCCCTCTTATTTTTATATTTTTCCTTTTTAATTTATTTTATATAACTTTTCACAAAATATTTTCAATAAATCTCATATTTGATAATCATTCTTAATATTAATTTTAAATTAAGATTCATTTGTGTATTATTTCAATAATGATTATCAATATAAAGGATTTGAAATGAATAATTGTTTTGATATAAAAAATAAGAAAGACTTAGTTAAACCAACTGGTTGTACTTGTTAAAAAGGATTTAAAATGAGTGTACTAATTATTGGTGGTGATCAAATTTCGCAAATCTCTACTATGTTAGAAGATTTAGGTGCAACAACTATAAATCATTGGGATGCAAGAAAAAAATCTTCTGCACCAAAGAAAAAAGTTCCGCAAGATACTGATTGCATTGTAATGATTACATCATTTTTGAATCATAACACAATGCTTAAATATAAAAATGAAGCAAAGAAAAAAAATATACCATTTATATGTACAAAAAGATCTATCTCTTGTGTATATGAAGAGTATGTAAAAATTATGGGCATAAAAGATTGTTCAAGTTGTTATGCAAATTGTGCAGGAGTTTCAGATGCTAAATAATAATTTTATAGGTTTTGATGAAAACAAAGAATATTTACCTAAAGATTTTGATGAATTCAATTCAATAATTAGGCTAAGACAATTATTTTTAAACTTAAGTAATAATATTTTGAAATCAACATGTCATTTCACAAAACATGAACAAATCAAATTATCTAAAGTAAATCTAAAAGAAGCATTTGCCTATAAAATAAAGGAATTGATGCCTTTAAGTTTTATTAAAATAGATAAAAGAAAAGGTATTAAAAGTTTTAAATTATGTATTAATTCAACAAAAATAATTAATAATTATCTAAATAGAAATACAAAACATTCTATTGTTATTTCAAATAAAAACTTACTTCCAGTTGCAAAAATTATTTCACTTTGTTTTATAAATAACAAAATGCAACTATTTATTGATAAACATTTACTATTCCATGAATTTGTTTTGAAAAAAATAAAAAAACTTCACAGTGATAAAACTGTAATTGATTTAGGTGATTCAATATGTATAAAATCACAAGATTTTGTAGGATTAAAAATATATACTTCTTGGAAAGATATTGAGGTAAAAAAACCAAATATTAAAGATGAACTTGAAGATGCAATTAAGTCAATTAAAAAAGGTGAATATTATCAAATATATTTAGCTTATCCAAAAAATAATGAGTTTACAAAACAGATTCCTGTTTTTGTAGATGAATTAAAAAATAAAGAGTATCAAATTAAAGCAATCCCTTACTCTTTACGATCAATAATAAAAAATTAAAAAAGGAAAATAAATAAAATGGCAACAGCGATATTTTTTGCAAGTAGTACAGGAAATTCAGAAGAAATAGCAAATAAAATTTCAATGGAATTAAACAAAATAGAAGTATTTGATTTAGCAGGTACAAAAATTGATAAAATGAATGAATACGACAAATTAATTCTTGGTGGTTCAACTTGGGGAGATGGAGAGTTAAATGATGATTGGGAAGATGTTTGGGGAGATTTCTCAAAAATAGATTTATCAAATAAAACAATTGCACTATTTGGTCTTGGAGATCAAGAAAGTTATAGTGATGAGTTTTGTAGTGCAATGGGAATAATTTATGAACAAGTTGCAAATTCAAAAGCAAAAATAATTGGATTTACTTCAAGTGAAGGATATTATCATGATGCATCAAAAGCTCAATTAAACAATCAATTTGTTGGATTAGCATTAGATGAAGATAATCAAAGTGATTTAACAGATAAAAGAATCAAAGATTGGGCAAACGCAATAAGAGAAGAAATTTTATAAATATACAAATAGATTAAGAGATTTTCTCTTAATCTTTATTCCTGACAAGCTTCACAAACTCCATATAACTGCATTGAGTGACTTGAAATTTTAAATTTATTTTTTTTCGCGATTTTATCTTGTCTTTTTTCTATTTCATCATCCATAAATTCAATAATTTTTCCACAACTTGTACAAATTAAATGATCATGGTGAGATTTTGAATTAGTTTCATATTTTTTACCATCAGTTCCAAAAGTAATTGAAGTTATTAAATCAACTTCTTCTAAAAAACTAAGAGCTCTGTATACAGTTGCTATTCCAATATTTGAATCAGAATATTTCTTTTTAATTTCATTATATACTTCTTCTGCAGTTAAATGTTCTTTTGCTTGTAATAAAATACTAAGAACAATTTCTCTTTGTTCTGTATATTTTAATCCTTTTTGTTTAACAATCTTTTTTAGTTCGTCAATAATTTCTTCATTAGTATTTTCATTTAACATTAAAATTCACCCTTAAAAATTTTATAGCAAATTAGTATATCTAAAGTTAACAAAAAATTACAAATATTGTTTCTTTTTCATATCTAAATGATAAGAAAGTTTTATTATATTATAATAATCATTATTAATCTTAGCGAGGCTATGTATGACATTAAACCAACTAAACATAAACGAAAAAGCGATTATTACAGCAATTAATTGTAATGAAATATTAAAAAGCAGACTATACTCTTTTGGAATTAGTAGAGGAGTTGAAGTGCAAATAGTAGAATTAACACTTTCAAAAAGTACCATTGAAATAAAAATCAATCAATCTAAAATTGCTTTAAGATTAAGTGAAGCATCAAAAATAGAAGTAGCATATGAAAAATAATATAAAAATTGCTTTAGTAGGACAGCCAAATGTTGGTAAATCAATGCTTATTAATTCTATCTCAAATGCAAGATTAAAAGTTGGAAATTTTTCAGGTGTAACAGTAACAAAAGAAGAAGTATTTATTGATTATAAAGATTTTCATATTGAAATAGTTGACTTACCAGGTGCATATTCTTTAAATGATTATACAATCGAAGAAAAAGTTACAAAAGATTTTTTAAATAATGAAGAGTATGACATCATATTAAATGTTGTTGATTCAACTAACTTACAAAGAAATCTTCTTTTGACATCAGAATTATTAACAATTGACAAGAAAATGATAATTGCATTAAATATGAGCGATGAAGCAGAAAAAGAATCAATCACAATTGATGAAATACAATTAAGTAAAATTCTTGGAAAACCTTGTATAAAAACAAGTGCAGCAAAAAAAGTAGGAATTACAGAATTACTGGATGAAATTTTATATAAGTTCGAAAGTAACAAACTTCCAAACAAACTATTTTTCTCTAATCCAATAGAAGAAGAGATAGAAAATATTTCAAAAATCTTACAAGAAAATAATTTCCCTTCAAAACAAACATATAGAAGTATTGCTATTAATTTATTAAAAGAAGACAAAAATATTTATAAACAATTTAGAGATGAGCCGATTTGGATTAAAATTCAACCAATTTTAAGTGAAGCATTTGAGCATTTATTTATTCATTTTAATACAAAAAATATACAAGATATTTTTAATGAAGAAAAATTTGCTTTTGCAAAAGGTGCTGCAGTTGAAACTGTTAAACAAAATAAAGTTATTGAAAAAACGTTAACAGAAAAATTTGATTCAATACTTATACATAAGTTTTTCGGATTACCAATTTTTCTTTTTTTTATGTGGGGCTTATTTCAATTAACTTTTGTACTTGGAAATATTCCAATGGATATGATAGATTCATTTTTTGCCATGATAATTGACAAAACAAAAGAACTTATGGGTGATAATCAAATTTCATCTATTATTGCAGATGGTGCAATTGCTGGAGTTGGTTCTGTAGTTTTATTTTTGCCAAATATTGTTATTCTATTTTTTGGAATTGCTCTTTTAGAAACAACAGGATATATGAGTAGAGTTGCATTTTTATTAGATGGTTTTTTTCATAAATTTGGATTACATGGAAAATCATTTATTCCATTAGTAACAGGTTTTGGATGTTCAGTTCCAGCATACATGGCAGCAAGAACATTAAAAAACGAAAAAGATAGATTATTAACTCTTTTTATAATTGGATTTATGTCTTGTGGAGCTAGATTACCAATATATGTACTTTTTGTTGGTGCTTTTTTTAGTGAACATAATGCTGGTAATATTTTATTCATTATATATATAAGTGGTGCAATTTTTGGTCTATTTGCAGCTAAAATATTAAAAATAGTTGTATTTAAAAGTGAAGATGAACCTTTTGTAATGGAAATGCCAAAATATAGACTTCCATCATTTAGATTAATCTGGCATACAGTATCAAATCAAGCAAAAATGTATTTGAAAAAAGCAGGAACATATATATTAGCAGCTTCTTTATTAATTTGGTTTGCAAGTAACTATCCTAAACATTTAGATATAGAAACATCTTATAATAATAAAATTGAATTAGCAAAAGATAATGATGAAATAAATGCTCTTAAAAATGATTTAGCTCAATATAATCTTGAACACTCTTATTTAGGATATATAGGTAAAGCATCTGAAGGATTTTTTGAGCCTTTAGGTTTTGACTGGAAAATGACAATTGCTCTTGAAACAGGTTTAGCGGCAAAAGAGATTGTTGTCTCTACATTATCTATCTTATACGGTTTAGGAAGTGATAATGATGAATCATCTGCAAGTTTAATAGAGAAGATAAAAACAAATATCCCTTTTGCATCAGCTATATCATTTATTGTTTTTGTAATGATTTATTTACCTTGTTTAGCAGCATCAATGGTATTTGTTAGAGAAGCAGGTAATTGGAAGTATCTAGCTTATTTATTCATCTTTACAACAAGTAGTGCATGGATTCTATCATTCATCGCATATAATGTAACTAGACTACTAACTATCTAAAAAAAAGATTAAAAAAATAGGGAGATAAAATATCTTCCTTTTTTTATTAATTCGATTTAAACATACTACCAGTATTAATTTGAACCCCTAAAATAAAACCATTTTCCATAATATAAGATTTTCTATCATCAAATTCATCTTTAATAATATAAACTTCATAACTATCTATTTTGTCATGAATATAATTTAAAACACTTTCCATTTTTTTCCTTGTTATAATAAGTCTGATATTATAAATCGATTTAATTACAAATAAATTGCATACAAAAACAAAATAAAAAATAATTTGAAAAGTACTAAAATTACTGTAAAAAAGAGGAAAAATAAGATTAAAGTGAATAAAGATATAAAAGAACAAAGACGTGGAGCTCACAACAGGAATCGAACCTGTAACCTCTTCCTTACCATGGAATTGCTCTACCGTTGGAGCTATGCAAGCAAAAAGAATAATGTATTGGCTAACTAAGAGATATAGTTAATATAAAAGGATAAAAGCCAAGTAAATCAATTATAGCCAGAAAAAGAAACTAAATACAAATGCAATAAGTAAAACATATTTTGGCTAAAAAGCGGGCTAAAAAAAAAGCTTTTAACTAGAGGAACAAGAAGTTCGAATAGTTAAAAGCTTGTGTAAAAAACTCAAGAGCTGGCAGCGGCCTACGTTTCCACCAGGGGACCCGGCAGTATTATCGGCGATGAAGTGCTTGACTTCCAGGTTCGGAATGGGACTGGGTATTTCCACTTCTCTATAGCCACCAGCAAAGTTGAGTGTAAAAAGTAAAAACATAAATAAATATGTAAATACACTTTACACTCAACTCGTTTAGGAGTTAAGAAAAAAATAATGTTAAAGTCTTTTTGTTCTTTCTAAAAATCACACATTTATATTAAACATATAATCAATATATTTAATAAGATAGTAAACCAAAGAATTTGTTAAAATAAGCCAAACGTTCTATTAGTACTGGTCAGCTAAACGTCTTACAACGCTTACACATCCAGCCTATCAACCAGTTAGTCTTACTGGGAACTTCAGGGAAAGTTAATCTTAGAGTTGGCTTCGAGCTTAGATGCTTTCAGCTCTTATCACATCCGTACGTAGCTACCCAACGATGCTCTTGGCAGAACAATTGGTACACCAGTGGTACGTTCATCCCGGTCCTCTCGTACTAGGGACAAATCTCTTCAACTTTCCTACGCCCACGGAAGATAGGGACCGAACTGTCTCACGACGTTCTGAACCCAGCTCGCGTACCGCTTTAAATGGCGAACAGCCATACCCTTGGGACCTACTCCAGCCCCAGGATGCGATGAGCCGACATCGAGGTGCCAAACCTCCCCGTCGATGTGAGCTCTTGGGGGAGATCAGCCTGTTATCCCCGGCGTACCTTTTATCCTTTGAGCGATGGCCCTTCCACACAGAACCACCGGATCACTATGACCGACTTTCGTCTCTGTTCGACTTGTATGTCTCACAGTCAAGCTAGTTTATGCCATTATACTCAACTGGCGATTTCCAACCGCCATGAACTAACCTTTGTAAGCCTCCGTTACTTTTTAGGAGGCGACCGCCCCAGTCAAACTACCCACCAGACATTGTCCTGATACAAGATAATTGTACGCAGTTAGTAACTCAAATATTCAAGGGTGGTATCTCAAGGATGGCTCCGACTCTACTTGCGTCTAGTCATCATAGCCTCCCACCTATCCTGCACATGAATATCCAAGCTACAGTGTCAAGCTGTAGTAAAGGTGCACGGGGTCTTTCCGTCTTTCCGCGGGTAGGAGGAATTTTCACCTCCACTACAATTTCACTGGATCCCTGGTTGAGACAGCTCCCATCTCGTTACGCCATTCATGCAGGTCGGTATTTAACCGACAAGGAATTTCGCTACCTTAGGACCGTTATAGTTACGGCCGCCGTTTACTCGGGCTTCAATCAAATGCTTCGCTTGCGCTGACATCATCAGTTAACCTTCGAGCACCGGGCAGGCGTCACACCTTATACATCCACTTACGTGTTAGCAAAGTGCTGTGTTTTTGGTAAACAGTCGGGAGGGACTCTTTGTTGCAACCTCTCTAGCTTTTTGGAGCAAGTCCATATACCAAAGTAGGCACACCTTATACCGAAGATACGGTGCTAGTTTGCAGAGTTCCTTAACCAGGGTTCTTCCACGCGCCTTAGAATACTCATCCCACCCACCTGTGTCGGTTTACGGTACGGGCAACATACAATATACTTAGTGGCTTTTCTTGGCACGACAGTATCATCGATTCTCCATCTCCTCCGAAGAGTGTCAAGAGCCTGTAAGATCTCGGCCTCATGTAACCCGGATTTGCCTAAGTTACAGCCTACGTCCTTCGACCCACTATTCCATCAGTGAGCTCGATTAACTCTATGCGTCCCCACATCGCGCTTGTATGTTGGTATTGAAATATTAATCAATTTGCCATCGTCTACCCCTTTCGGACTCGACTTAGGACCCGACTAACCCTACGATGACGAGCATCGCGTAGGAAACCTTGGGTTTTCGGCGTTGAGGATTCTCACCTCAATTATCGCTACTCATGCCTGCATGCTCACTTCTATCCGCTCCAACGCTCCTTGCCGGTACATCTTCAACGCTGAATAGAACGCTCTCCTACCACTCGAATAAATTCGAATCTAAAGCTTCGGTGCACATCTTAGCCCCGTTATATTTTCCGCGCAGAATCACTAGACCAGTGAGCTGTTACGCTTTCTTTAAAGGATGGCTGCTTCTAAGCCAACCTCCTGGTTGTCACAGTAACTCCACATCGTTTTCCACTTAGATGTGACTTAGGGACCTTAGCTGTTAGTCTGGGTTGTTCCCCTCTCGACGGTGGATTTTATCACCCATCGCCTGACTCCTGTGATTCCACATATAGTATTCATAGTTTGATAGGGTTTGGTACCGCGGTAAGCAGCCCTAGCCCATTCAGTGCTCTACCCCTATATGCTACAACACAAGGCTATACCTAAATATATTTCGGAGAGAACCAGCTATCACGAAGTTTGATTGGCCTTTCACCCCTATCCACAAGTCATCCGGAGACTTTTCAACGCCTATCGGTTCGGTCCTCCACTGGCTCTTACACCAGCTTCAACCTGCTCATGGATAGATCACTTCGTTTCGGGTCTGCAGCATCTGACTAATTCGCCCTATTAAGACTCGCTTTCGCTACGGCTTCGTACTTGACTTAACCTTGCCAGACACCACAACTCGCAGGCTCATTATGCAAAAGGCAGTCCATCACCCTGATAAATCATAGGGCTCTGAATGATTGTAAGCTAATGGTTTCAGGTTCTATTTCACTCTCCTCGCTGGAGTACTTTTCACCTTTCCCTCACGGTACTTGTTCACTATCGATCTGTAAGTAGTATTTAGGATTGGAGGGTGGTCCCCCCAGTTTCAGTCAAAATATCACGTGTTCCGACCTACTCAGGATACCATTAGAGCTATTGAAAATTTAAATTACAGGAGTTTCACCTTCTATGCTACACTTTTCCAAGTATTTCATCTATCTTCTTTAGTCTCATATCATGGTCCTACAACCCCCAATGCAAGCATTGGGTTTGTCCTAATCCGCTTTCGCTCGCCGCTACTGACGGAATCTCGTTTGATTTCTCTTCCTCTGGCTACTGAGATGTTTCACTTCACCAGGTTAGCTCCCCGTAGGGTAACATAGTTCTCACTATGCTGGGTTGCCCCATTCAGAAATCCCCGGATCAAAGCTCTTTGGCAGCTCCCCGAGGCTTATCGCAGCCTAATACGTCTTTCATCGCCTCTTACAGTCTAGGCATCCACCATTAGCCCTTAATAGCTTATTAATAAACAGAATTAAATTCTGTCGCATTTTTGATAATATTCTTTGGCTACTATCTTATTAAACATACTTTATTAATTAAATCTAATTAACTAACTCTATATATCTTATAAAAAAGTTGTGTTCTATCTATTTCTAGATAATTAAAATTTTTGTTTTTAATTATTAGTTCTATTAGAATAAATTCTTTTAGTTCTTTTAATTAAACGAAAAAATTAAAGACTTTAACATTATATTTTTAAATATCATTTTGATTCGAAAATCAAATATAAATTCAATTCTTTTTGAACTTATATTTAATCTTGTTTATCATTTCTTCTAATTATAAATTTTAGCTTATTTTTAATAGGTGGTGGAGAATAGCGGGATCGAACCGCTGACCTCCTGCGTGCAAAGCAGGCGCTCTCCCAGCTGAGCTAATTCCCCACACTGATCTACCCAAAAAAATTGCATTTTTTTAGGACCCGATGATTAATCTTTATAGATTATTTAATGGTGGGCCTACCAGGACTTGAACCTGGGACCTCACGATTATCAGTCGAGCGCTCTAGCCAGCTGAGCTATAGGCCCATTTTTCTACCTATTTAAATAATCTTTATAAACCGAATATAAAAACTCTTTCTTTTTAGTTTTGAAACTAGAAACGAATCTAGTCTCAATTCTCTGAAAGGAGGTGATCCAACCGCAGGTTCTCCTACGGTTACCTTGTTACGACTTCACCCCAGTCGCTGAATCCACTGTGGAAGGTAGCTATTTTAGCATCCCCGCTTCGAATGAGTTCAACTCCCATGGTGTGACGGGCGGTGAGTACAAGACCCGGGAACGTATTCACCGTAGCATAGCTGATCTACGATTACTAGCGATTCCAACTTCATGTAGTCGAGTTGCAGACTACAATCCGAACTGGGAGATATTTTTGAGATTTGCTCCACGTCACCGTATTGCGGCTCTTTGTATACCCCATTGTAGCACGTGTGTAGCCCTGGACGTAAGGGCCATGATGACTTGACGTCGTCCTCACCTTCCTCCTACTTGCGTAGGCAGTCTCATTAGAGTTCTCAGCCGAACTGTTAGCAACTAATGACGAGGGTTGCGCTCGTTGCGGGACTTAACCCAACATCTCACGACACGAGCTGACGACAGCCGTGCAGCACCTGTATATAAGTTTCTGCAAGCAGACACCAATCTATCTCTAGAAAGTTCTTACTATGTCAAGTCCAGGTAAGGTTCTTCGTGTATCGTCGAATTAAACCACATGCTCCACCGCTTGTGCGGGTCCCCGTCTATTCCTTTGAGTTTTAATCTTGCGACCGTACTCCCCAGGCGGCACACTTAATGTGTTAACTGCATTACTGCAAGGTCTAGCCTCACAACAACTAGTGTGCATCGTTTAGGGCGTGGACTACCAGGGTATCTAATCCTGTTTGCTCCCCACGCTTTCGCGTCTCAGCGTCAATAATGTTCCAGTAGATCGCCTTCGCAATCGGTATTCCTTCTGATCTCTACGGATTTTACCCCTACACCAGAAATTCCATCTACCTCTCCCACATTCTAGGTATACAGTTTCAAAAGCAGTTCAATAGTTAAGCTATTGGATTTCACTTCTGACTTATATACCCGCCTACACGCTCTTTACGCCCAGTGATTCCGAGTAACGCTTGCACCCTCCGTATTACCGCGGCTGCTGGCACGGAGTTAGCCGGTGCTTATTCATATGGTACCGTCATTATCTTCCCATATAAAAGGAGTTTACGCACCGAAATGTGTCATCCTCCACGCGGCGTTGCTGCATCAGACTTTCGTCCATTGTGCAATATTCCCCACTGCTGCCTCCCGTAGGAGTCTGGACCGTGTCTCAGTTCCAGTGTGACTGATCATCCTCTCAAACCAGTTAAGCGTCATTGCCTTGGTGAGCCATTACCTCACCAACTAGCTGATACTGTACAGGCTGATCCTAGAGCTATAAATATTTCCCTTGCAGACTTTTGTCTTAAAGGCATATAGAGTCTTAGCAGACGTTTCCATCTGTTATCCTCTTCTCTAGGGCACATTACCTATATATTACTCACCCGTGCGCCACTTAGCTGACAATTATAGCAAGCTATAATCCGTTCTCGTTCGACTTGCATGTGTTAAGCACGCCGCCAGCGTTCACTCTGAGCCAGGATCAAACTCTCCATAAATTGAAGTTTTTGAACTTGACTTATTCTGTATTATTTTACTATTACAAAATTATCACTCATAGTATAGACAAGTTATATGTTTTACCATATTGTTCTTGTTTGTTTTTATATTTTTAACATTTATTCTTATTTTACATCTGTAATAAATAACAGATTTTTATAAGAGTCTCATATTCGGTTTATAAAGATTACTTTACAAACGTTATAATTATTTTTAAAGATCATCCACCTTCGATTTCAACGCTTCCTATCATTCTTTCGTTTGATGCGCTTCAGTCAAATTGGACGGGAATTATAATAGATTCTTTCCTCTTTGTCAAGAGCTTTTCTCCTAAATTTCTAAATTTATACTCTTTTTATCCTATTCTTTCTTTTTTACTATACTTATATTGTGTTTTTGCAATCACATATTGTTACTTATTATCTTTTTCTGGTTTTTTATTATTATTTTGTTTAAGATAGATGCATTAATGACTCTATACTATATTTAACTACATATAAAGAGTCTTTAAACTTAAAGCACTTATTTGATAAAATACAAGTCTAATAATAGTTTCACAATCAAAGGTTTAATAATAATGAGTGAGCACAAAGATTTTTTACGTACAACAGTTGACGAGGACTTAAAGTCTGGCAAATATAAAGAAGTTATTACAAGATTTCCTCCAGAACCAAATGGATTCCCACACATAGGACATGCAAAATCGATCTGCATAAATTTTGGTATTGCTCGTGATTATAGTGGTTATTGTAATCTTAGAATGGATGATACTAATCCAACTACTGAAGATACAAAATATGTTGAAGCTCTTAAAGATGCTGTAAAATGGCTTGGCTTTGACTGGAATGACAATGTATATTTCACTTCTGATTATTTTCCTAAAATATATGATTATGCTGTTGAACTTGTTAAAATGGGTAAAGCTTATGTTGATAGTCTTAATGAAGAAGAGATAAGAGAATACAGAGGAACTATAAATGAAGCTGGTCGTAGAAGTATTTATGCCCAGCGTTCTATTGAAGAAAACCTTAATTTACTTGAGCGAATGAAAAAAGGTGAATTCAAAGAAGGTGAACATATTCTAAGAGCTAAAATAGATATGAGTGCAGCGAATATGAAAATGAGAGATCCTCTTTTATATAGAATTAGACATGCACACCATTTTAGAACAGGTGATGAATGGTGTATTTATCCTATGTATGACTTTGCTCATTGTTTATCTGATTATATTGAGGGAGTTTCTCACTCTATTTGTACACTAGAATTTGAAAATAATAGAGATATTTATGATTGGGTATTAGATACACTAAATCTTGTTCCTCCAAGACCTTATCAACACGAATTTGCAAGATTAGGTATAAACTATACGGTTATGAGTAAAAGAAAACTTTTAGAACTTGTAAACGGTAACTATGTAAATGGTTGGGACGATCCACGACTTCCAACAATTGCAGGATATAAAAGAAGAGGTTATACTCCTGAATCTATTTTAAACTTCTGTGACCAAATTGGAATTGCAAAAGCAAACTCGATGGTTGATGTTTCTCAACTTGAATTTTGTATCAGAGATGATTTAAATACAAAAGTTCCAAGAGTTATGTGTGTACTTGAGCCACTTAAAGTAACTATTGAAAATTATGAAGGAAGTGAAGAGATTGAAGCTTCATATTATCCTCATGATGTTCCCAAAGAGGGTTCAAGAAAAATACCTTTTTCAAAAGTAATTTACATTGAAAGAGAAGATTTTGAAAAAAATCCTCCAAAAGATTACAATCGTCTAACACTTGAACAACCAGTGCGTTTAAGACATGCATATATCATCACTTGTAAAGAGATAATAAAAGATGCAAATGGAAATATTGTTGAGATAAAAGCAGAATATAACCCTACTTCAAAAAGTGGTTCAGATACAAGTGGAATAAAAGTTAAAAGTGCAATCCAATGGGTTGATGCAGCTCAAGCAAAAGAAATCGAAGTAAGACTATATGATAGATTATATTCTTGCGAAGCTCCTGATGGACTAGAAGATTTAAACCCTGATTCATTACATATTATTAAAAATGCACTTGTTGAGCCAGCTGTTATTACTGACAAAGCAGATGTTAGATTCCAATTTGAAAGACAAGGGTATTTTTATGCAGACCCAATTGATTATACAGATGAAAAACCAGTATTTAATAAAATCGTAGGATTAAAAGACTCTTGGGCTAAAAAAACAAAAGTAGTTGAAAATATAGCTAAAACTGAAGTAACACCTAAACAAGAGACTAAAAATTTACAAATTATTGGTGAAGTTACACCTATGAGTGAAGAGCAAAAAGGATTATTTGATAAGTATACAAATGAACTTAATCTAAATAGTGAAGTGGCAAATATTCTTGCAAGGGATGTAAAACTTTCATCATTTTATGAAGAAGCATTAGCAAATCTTAATAGCCCTATTTCAATTGCAAATATTGTAGCAAATGAAGTTGCAAAAGAGCTAAAAGAAAAACAAGCAAACGAGCTAAAATTTACTGCATCTCAAATAGCTGAACTTATCAAAATGGTAGATGATGAAATCATTTCAAATAAAATTGCAAAACAAATATTTGAAGAGATGAGTCAAACAGGAGTAAATCCTTCAAAAATTGTTGAAGATAAAGGTTTAGTTCAAATAAGTGACCCAAGCATTATTTTACCTATTATTGATGAAATCATTTCAAAAAACCCAGACAATGTAGAAAAATTCAAAGCAGGCAATACAAAACTGTTAGGCTTTTTTGTAGGACAAGTTTTAAAGGCTACTGGTGGAAAAGCTAATCCACAAGTTGTTAATGAACTTGTGGCTGAGAAGTTGAAATAACACATTAATATCAAAGACTATTTAATAATAGTCTTTGTAAAATTCCAACTAAAAAAGACTTCTTTTCCATCTTCATAAAATAAAACTAGTCTATCAGACAAAATACAATTCTTATTTTCAGTTTGGCAAAAGAATAAAACTAGGAATAATTGATTAAATATGTATTTGATTATCTACCATATGAAACTGAATTAATTTCCCTTCCTCATTAATCCTCAGATGATAAGGGTCTCCATTATAAAAAACTGCCATTTTCCCATGTCTTGTAAAAATTTTATTTGTATTCTGAAAGTGATGTTCAATTTCTTTTCGTATACTACTCAAGACTTGTTCAATCAATAATTTTAAATCTTTTTCTTTATAGGGGAATGGTGTTTTATCTTTAAAAATTCCAACTTGATAATCTTTCATATGTCTCAATAGAATATGAATATATGAATCAACATCCCAATAAATTTGCCTTTTACTATGCATTAAAATTGAAAAATCAAAAGTTTCTATAGCACTAAATATTTCAGAAAATATTGGATTATTAATTTGATCTGAATATTTAGCAATTTTAGCTTTCTCTAATTCTTTTATAAATTTTGTAAGTTTTTCTAAATAAATAATATCTTTAATTTCCAAATAATACTTTTTATCTATTTCTGTTAAAAGATTACGATTCGCTTTAACTTTATAATAACTCCTCAACATATTTACATTATTTTCTATACTATCTTTTGAGAAGCCAAATTCTTTTAATATACGTGAATCAATTATTCCATCATTAAAAGCTAAAGTTATTCCAATTAATTGTTCTTTTTCATACTGTATTAACTTTGTACCTCGATTGTACTTCATAATCAAGTAATTTTGAAGTAGAACATCAACGTCAATATTACTTAAATCAGTTTCTATTTCTATAATATTTGGAACTTTCTTTTCACCTGTTTCATATATTTCTATTTCTTTTAAATAAACCAAAAAAGATATTTTACTGATATCCCTTATATCTATTCCTTGATACTTTAGCATTTTATTTTTTTCAATAGAGATATTTTGAGAAGAAGGAGATTTAATGCAGATTTTATCTTCAATTATTTCTTTTGATAAATTCAAATACATTTCTAAATTATCTAAACTTTTTTTATCATAATAAATAACACCTACTATTGAATTACCATAATTTTCAAATGATTTGGTATTATTTTTTAAATCAAAAGTAGTCATATATTGATTTTTTCCAACTAATTCATATAAATTTTGATAATGAAAATTTTCTCCATATACCTCAATAGTTGGCATTCCAATAACAGTATAATCAATAAATTTATATTCATATATCATATAACTCTCAAGATTTTAATTATTAAAATGAGTATATCTAAAACTGTTAGAATTTTAAAATACATCATTAGAACTATCAATATAGTTTTCCTCAATAAAATCTAAAAAAATAGTTCAATGAAAATTGAAAAAATATTATGGAAGTTACCGTCCAGTAATGAGTAGCATATTTTTTAGTTTGAAACGGGATTTTTTAAAAAGTTTTTTTAGTAATTTAATTTTTGATTTTGATAAAAAAGGTAAGTGGCTCCGGCACCAGGATTCGAACCTGGGACCAAATGATTAACAGTCATCTACTCTACCGCTGAGCTATGCCGGAACTTAAAAAGGTTTTATTTTTTGAAAATTTATAAATGGCTCCGGCACCAGGATTCGAACCTGGGACCAAATGATTAACAGTCATCTACTCTACCGCTGAGCTATGCCGGAATCTATAAATTTAAACATTAAAAAAGAAGTTATGGCTCCGGCACCAGGATTCGAACCTGGGACCAAATGATTAACAGTCATCTACTCTACCGCTGAGCTATGCCGGATTTTGACTTCATCTTTAATGGGTTGGAATTATAGTAAAAAAATACTTTAATGTCAAGTCAGAAAAACTATTTCTGTAAATTTTTATAAAATTCTACTCCACTGCTATTTACAATAGTTATTATCTTGCTTTTAATTAAGTCATTTAGAGTCATTTTTGATTGATTATCAAACATATTTTCTATATCTTCAACCGTTAATGGTCTTCTTTTTAGCATCATGATTATTTCATCTTCTGAGTATGTTTGTATAGATTTTGGTCTATTTTTATAAACAATATTTACATTAATATTTTTAAACTCACTAGCAACTTTTTCTAAGAATTCATAAGTTACAGGTTTCACCTCATAAGCTGGTGGTCTGTCGATTGTACCTATATCTACTCTTTTAGGCTTAATTTGATTTATCGCTTCATTAAGCAGGGCTATCTCTTCTATTTTGTCATTTAAATCTTTTACAAATAAAATCTCTAGTACTAAATCATTTTTTGTTTGTTTTGAAAAATCTATCATCGCTGGAACAATTTTTTGTGTTTCAACACTACTGTTTACTCTATCAAGTTTTTTGAAACATTTTTCACTTATACAATCAAGTGATAGTTTTACAATATCGATTTTTAAAAGAGCATCATAAATCTCTTTTTTATATATTGTACTTCCATTTGATAAAATCAGAGTTTTTGTATTTGCTTTGATTTTATTGATTTCATTTATCAATTCATCTAATTTGGGATATAAAGTTGGTTCACCATTTGCTGTTAGTGTTATAAGATCTATTTTAGGATGTGTTTCAAAACTATTTTTAATTTCGTTAATAATATTTTCAACACTTGGATATTCATCCATTTTATCAACTGTTTTAGCGCCTTCTAATTCACAATATAAACAATCAAAATTACACTGTTTTTTTCCTGGTGATAAATCAACACCTAAAGATATACCAAATCTTCGTGAGGGAATTGGTCCAAAAATAATAGAATTTGAATATGACATGATTTTTTCTTTCTGATAGTAATAAGTGAGAAAATTCTCACTTATTTTGGATTAGTTATTTTTTACTTACTCTTTGACACTCTTTTACAAAGTGAATTGCATTTTCAACTGGAACATCTGGTAATATTCCATGTCCAAGATTAAAGATGTGACCTTCACCTTGCATTATATTTTGTAAAGCTTCAACACATATTGTTGTTTGCTCTTTTGAATATAATCTACAAGGTTCCATATTTCCTTGAAGTACATACTTACTTCCTAGTTTCTCTTTTGCAAGAGCCATAGGAGTTCCCCAATCAACACCAAACACATCAAAGTTTCCATAAACTTTATCTAAAAATGCTGGAATTCCTTTTGGGAACATAATTACTGGAATATGGGGATATTTTTCTTTTAAATATTCCGAAATCTCAACCATATATTTCCATGAAAATTCATCATACATTGCAGGTTCAATTGCAGATGCCCAAGAATCAAAGATTTGAACAACATCAATACCTGATTGAATTTGTTTTTCCATATAAAATTTTACAACTTCAGTTACTTTTTTTAATATCTTATGTAACAGTTCAGGATTTGAATACATCATTTTTTTACAAAGATTATATGTTTTTGTTCCTTGACCTTCAATCATATATGTTGCTAATGTCCAAGGAGCACCTGTGAAACCAATAAGTGCCTTATCTTCTGGCAATCTTTGTTTTAAAATTTTAATTGTTTCGTAAACATAAGTTAATTTATCAGCAGCATCTTCTCCACCTAAAAGAGCGTCAACATCAACTTCATTTACTATTGGGTCTTTAAAAATTGGACCTTCACCTTTAATAAAATCAAGGTGCATTCCCATTTCATTTGGAACTACTAAAATATCTGAAAATAAAATTGCAGCATCAACACCTACAATATCAAGTGGTTGAATAGTAACCTCAGCAGCAAGTTCAGGATTATGACAAAGATTTAAAAAGTTTCCAGCTTGAGCTCTTACTTTCATATATTCAGGAAGGTATCTTCCTGCTTGTCTCATCATCCAAACTGGTGTATATGGAGTTGGTTTTCTAAAACATGCATCAACAAAGATTTTTGACATTTTTATCCTTAAAATAGTCCCTATTTTTAAGGGACCAATATTTATATATTTACTTTTTCAAAAGTAAGAAAAAATTTAATGTTTTCCAACTTTACCTAAAAAGTAAAGTCCTGTGGATAATATTTTATACAAGTCTATAGTATAAGTTAAAACAAAAAGATATCTTTGAATCTATAATAAAAGTTTAATTTATAAATTATATTTTCAAAGATTTTCTAATAATATTAGATGTCATTTTCCATATCAGCCCATTTAAGAGCAATTCTAACTGCATTTGTAGCAGCTCCAACTCTTACTTGGTCTGCAACATTGAAGTAATGAATCATATTTGAAGCATAAATATCTTTTCTAATTCTTCCAACATATGTAATATCTGTATCTGTTGAAATGATTGGCATTGGATATTTTTTATTTGCTAAATCATCAATAACTTCTACATTTTCAAAGTTGTTTAATACCTCTTTAACTTTATCTAAATCAACATCCACATTATCTGCAAAAGTAACTGTAATTGATTCACTATGAGATCTTAAAACTGGAACTCTTACACAAGTAGCTGCAATTTGCATCTCTTTGTGCATAATTTTTTGAGTCTCTTTAACCATTTTCATCTCTTCTTTTGTGAAACCATTATCTTGAGCTATATCAATTTGTGGAATTACATTTAAAGCAATTTGATGAGGGAAAGCTTTAACTTCTGCTTCATCTAATTTGAATGTGAAAAATGCTTGCATTTGTTTTACAAGTTCTTCCATCCCCGTTTTACCAGCACCAGAAACTGCTTGATAAGTTGATACATCAACTCTTTTAATTCCATATAATTCATCAAGTGGTTTTAATGATAAAACCATTTGAATAGTTGAACAATTTGGATTTGCAATGATTCCTGATTCTCTCCATAACGCTATATCTTCTGGATTTACTTCAGGTACAACCAAAGGAACTGTTGGATCCATTCTAAAGTGACTTGTATTATCAATTACCACTGCCCCTGCTTCTACTGCAAATTTTGCAAATTTTTCTGAAACACTTCCACCTGCACTAAAAAATGCAATTTCAATATCATTTTCTTCAAAACAAGTTTCAGTTAACTCTAAAACTGTAATCTCTTTATTTTTATATTCTACTTTTGAACCAGCACTTCTTGAACTAGCTAATGGAATTAATTTATTAATAGGAAAATCATACTCTTCTAAAACTCTGAATAATTCTTCACCAACTGCACCAGTAGCTCCAACAACTGCAACATTAAACTTTCTCATCTTTCTACTCTTCCTCACCTTTTTCTAAATTATCTTCATCACCATCTATAACATCTAATAAAGTTGGTGTTTTATGTGAATCATGATCAAATGGAATTGATTCTAAAATTTCACCATCTTCTGTATACCTAATAATATTACCATTTTCATCTAGTTCTATCTCTTCATCCTCTTTTGGACATTTAGCAATAGAAACAACTTTATCATTTTTATCTACATTTACAATAATTACACCAGCTGTATTTCTTCCAGCTTTTCTAATTGATTGCATATCAACTCTAATCATTTTTCCAATTGAAGTTAATAACATTAAATCTTGTGTATCATCAACTAAAACTTCACCAATTACATTTCCTGTTTTTGGAGATAATTTCATAGAAATAACACCTGAACCTGCTCTATTTGTAAGTCTATATTCACTTACTGTTGTTCTTTTTCCAATACCTTTTTCAGATACAGTTAAAAGTTCTTGCTCTTCATTACTTACAACATCAGCATCTACAACGAAGTCAATATCATGTTTAAACTTGATACCTCTAACTCCTCTTGTACTTCTTCCTTGATCTCTTGTTTTTTCAATTTCGAATCTAATACATTGTCCCATACTTGTGAAAATCATTAGATATTGAGTTTCAACATCTGCAATTTTTGCTGTTACAATTTCATCTAAATCATCAAGAACAATAGCTCTTACACCATTTGATCTTATATTTGAGAACTCGCTTAATGATGTTCTTTTTATAATTCCATTTCTTGTAAAGAATACTAAAGATTTAGATTCATCAAAATCAGGAGTTGGAATAATTTCCATGATTTTTTCATCAGGTCTTAAGTTGATTAAGTTAACAACTGCTTTACCTTTTGCAGTTCTACTTCCTTCTGGAATTTTATAAACTTTTAACCAATATAATTGTCCCATATTTGTAACAAACATTAAAGTATCATGAGTATTACTTACAAAGAATTTCTCAATAAAGTCATCATCGTGAGTAGTCACGGCTACTTTACCTTTTCCACCTCTTCTTTGTTTTTCATAAGATTTGATTGGAACTCTTTTTACATAACCATTATGTGTAATTGTAACAACCATTGGCTCATTTGGAATTAAATCTTCAATATCGATTTCATCATAAGAGTCTTCAATATCAGTTCTTCTATCACTTGCAAATCTTTCTTGAATATCAGTTAACTCTTCTCTTATAATTTCATTTAATTTCTCTTCAGATTTTAAAATTGATTCAAGTTCTGCAATTAAAATCATTAATTCTTGATATTCAGCTTCTAATTTATCTCTTTGAAGACCTGTTAATCTTCCTAATCTCATATCTAAAATAGCTTGTGATTGAATTGGACTCAAACCAAATCTATTTTGTAAATTATCTTTTGCTTCTTGGTCATTTGAACTTGCTCTAATGATTTTTACAACTTCATCAATATTATCTAAAGCAATTTTTAAACCCTCTAAAATATGAGCTCTTGCTTTTGCTTTTTCTAAATCAAAAATTGTTCTTCTAATAATTACAGTTTTTCTATGTGATAAGAAAACAGTTAATAATTGAGGTAATGTAAATACTTTTGGCTCTTTATTATAAACAGCTAAAAGAATAATTCCAAAAGTAGTTTCCATTGGAGTTGATTTATATAAGTTGTTTAGAACTATTTCACTCATCGCATCTTTTTTAAGTTCAATTACAACTCTAATACCTTCTCTATCAGATTCATCTCTAACTTCTGAAATACCATCAATTTGTTTATCTTTTGCAAGGTTTGCAATAAGTTCAATTAGTCTTGATTTATTAACTTGATAAGGTAATTCATCAAGAACAATAATCTCTTTTTTACCTCTTGTTTCAATATGATGTTTAGCTCTAATTCTAACTCTTCCTCGACCTGTATTATATGCATCAATGATTCCACGTCTACCAAAGATTGTTCCACCTGTTGGGAAATCTGGTCCTTGAATAAATTGCATTAATTCATCAGCAGTTGCTTCTGGATTATCAATTGTGTATAAAACAGCATTTAATAATTCAGTAATATTATGTGGAGGAATTTTTGTAGCCATACCAACAGCAATACCTTCACTTCCATTTAGAAGTAAAGTTGGAACTCTTGTTGGAAGAACTGAAGGTTCTTTCATAGTATCATCATAGTTTGGAGTAAAGTTTACAGTATCTTTATCTAAATCTCTTAAAACTTCTTCTGCTATTTTTGTCATTCTAGCTTCCGTATATCTCATAGCTGCAGCGCTGTCTCCATCAATAGAACCGAAGTTTCCTTGACCATCTACAAGTGGTGCTCGCATTGAGAAAGTTTGTGCCATTCTTACTAGTGCATCATAAACAGAAGTATCACCATGTGGGTGATATTTACCGATAACATCTCCAACAATTCTTGCAGATTTTTTATAAGCAGATTTTGAAGTAATATTTAAATCATGCATAGCAAATAAAATTCTTCTGTGTACTGGTTTTAAACCATCTTTTGCATCTGGTAATGCTCTACCTATAATAACACTCATTGAGTAATCTAAATAAGAAGCTTTAACTGAGTCTTCAATATTTATGTCTATAATATCTTGATTTTCGAAAAGGTTTTCCATAAAAAAAGGCCTTTGTAATATAAAATTGTTTTATTATATCTAAAATGCGCTTAGCACAAGTTGTAATAAAATTTATTAAAATATAAATATAAAAAAAGGGACAAAAGCCTAAACTTTCATCCCCTAATTTTCTAGTTAACTAAAAAATTAATTTTCACTCTTATATTTGATAATAATAGAATAAATTTCATCTTTTAATTTTAATTTTTCTTTTTTACTTGCTTCAATTTCGAATTGATCAGCATGTGATTCTTCAAGTTTTGCAATAATATCATCTAACTCATTATGTCTTTCAAAAAGTTTGTGAAAGTGTCCATCTTTTTGTTTTAATTCTGTAATTACATCTCTGTATTCGTGAAACATTTTGCATCCTATATTTTAATTTGTAAAGATTATACTAACTAAGTACTTAATTTTTTGTAAAAAAATTATTTATTAACTTCTATAATCTGCATTTATTTCTACATATTTATAACCTAAATCACAACCATAAGCTGTAAATTTACCTTCACCTAATCCAATATCACAAATTATTTTATATTTATCTTTTTTTAATACATCAGCAGCTTTTGCTTCAATTGTAGCATCAAAGCAAATTTCACCTTTATTAAATACTACAACATCATTATAAGAAATTACTAATTTTTCATCATCACAATCAATTCTTGAAGCACCAATAGTTGAAGCAATTCTTCCAAAGTTTGGATCTTCACCAAAAAGAGCAGTTTTTACTAATAATGAATTTGATAAAGCTTTTGCAGCAATCATTGCTTGCTCATTTGAAACAGCATTTATAACTTCAAATGCTGCAACTTTTTTAGCACCCTCACCATCAGCAACCATTAACATAGCCATATCGTGCATTACAAGTCTTAAAACTTCTGTAAATGCTTCTTTGTCATAAGCTTTTGAATTTCCATTTGCTAAAACCATTACTGTGTCATTTGTTGAAGTATCTCCGTCAACTGAAATTGCATTAAATGTAGTTTCACTGTTTACTTTTAAAGCTTCCATAATATCAGCATATGGAGCTGCAGCATCTGTACAAATAAAACAAAGCATAGTTGCAAGATTTGGATTTATCATTCCAGCACCTTTTGCAACTGCACCTATTTTAAAAGAAGTTCCATCTTCAAGTTTTACTTCATACATACAAGTTTTTGCATAGGCATCTGTTGTCATAATAGCTCGACTAAGATTTTCACCATTTTTAGAATTTAAATCAAATCTTTTTGCACCAGCAACAATTTTATCAATAGGTAATGGATTTCCAATAACACCAGTTGAGCTCATAATTGGGTTTACTAAACCAAAATCTAATTGAGAAAACAGTGTATTGATATTTTCAATACCTTTTTTTCCTGTTAGTGCATTTGCATTTTTAGAATTTATTAAAACAAAATTTGTTTTAAAATTTTCACCATATTGTAAAAAATGTTTTAAAGGTGCCGCTTGAAATCTATTTTCTGTAAAAATAGCTCCAACAGTACAAGGTTCATTTGTGTAAATAAATCCTAAATCATTATTTCCATTTGGTTTAAGTCCTGCATGAATTCCATCACAATAAAATCCATCTATTTGATCAATATAACCTTTGATTGGTAAAATAGTAAACATAATTTTATATATCCTCTGGTTTTTTAGTTAAATTTATAATTCTTTTAGCTCTTACAATACCTTTTTGAGAACCAACTAATAATAATTTACAATTTGCATTTATTAACATTGTTCCTTTTGGCATTTGTATAAACTTACCTTTTTCTTCTGTAATTCCAATAATAGAAACTTTTAATCTATCCCGTAAATGAATATCTTTAATCTCTCTATTTACAACCCATGAATCCATATTTACAAAAATTTCTTCCATATCTATTGGAGTATCTCTTTTGTATAAGAATTCATCAAGAACATTTTCCATATCTGGCCTAATCGCCATTGCTGAAACTCTTTTAGCCATAAGAGATGGAGTTGCAACAACTTTATCAGCTCCAAGTTTTTGAAGTCTTATTTTTTCATTTTGCGTTTCGGCATTTGAAATGATTAAAAAAGGATTTCGACCTAACTCTTTTTCATAAAGTCTAACAGATGCAATTAATGTAATATTATCTGAAATATTTTTTGATAATGAAATTGCACCTTTTGCTGAACTCAAGTGTGATTTTAAAAAGGCTACCTCTTTATAAGGTTCTTCTTTTACAAAGTAAGGATAGTTATACTCTTTAGCAATCTCTTCAATATCTTCTCTTGGATCAACTACAACAAAAGGAATGTGATTATCTCTGAATTGTCTTGCAACTTGCGCTGTATATTCATTGTGATAACAAATAACGAAATGTTTTCTTAATCTTGCTATTTTGTAAAGCATTTTTCTCTCCCGTAATAATACTAATAAAGAACCGTTTGCTATAACATCAATTACGATACCCACAGAAAAAGTTAGTGTTGCAAAACCTGCTAACATTAAACATACAGTAAATACTATTCCTTGGTTACTAAAATTTGCTTCGTTTAAAGCTCCAAATCCAGTTGTGGTAAAAGTATAAGCTGATTGAAAAATGGCATGCATTATTGAATAGTCTTCAATATAAACATAACCTAATGTTCCTATCATCATTACAGTTTGAATGAGAATTAGAGGTAATCTAAAGGGTTTTAATTGTGAATATATTAAGGGATTTAAATCGTATTGAGGTTTGGCTGTTCTTATTTCCCAGCCAATAGCCTTTTTTACTTTAGTAAAGATGCTCATGAAAGCACTTTTCTAGAGCCTTCTTATGAGTGTTTTTTAAGAGTTCTTAACTCTTTTGCAGAAACTTTTAACTTAGTTGTAGTTCCATCTTCTAATGTAACTCTAACTGTTCTAATGTTTGGTAAAAATCTTCTTTTAGTTCTGTTTTTTGCGTGACTTACGTTGTTACCAGACATAGGCCCTTTTCCAGATATTGCACATCTTCTTGACATTTGTATTCCTTCTATAGTGAAAAATATTTGCGTATTGTACCTTGTTTTTCTTAAGGTAAATTTAAACATTACTTAGTATATGATTAAATTTAGATAAATTATTCTCTAGCGTAAACTCTAAAGCTAATTTCCTATTCTCTTTTTTTATTTGTTTTAAATCATCTTTTCCATTTAAAATTGCATCGATTTTAAATATTAAACTTTGATCTGTTGGGCTATCCATTGAAGCAAAAACATCTACAATCTCTTTTGCATCATTATCAATATTTAAAAAAACTGCACACTTACAAAACATTGCTTTTATAATATTTGTAGAAAAAGATTTATTATAAGTTGGTAATAAAAATATATCAGAAACTAAAAACAAATCATTTATATTTGAATAATTTTCAAGTATAATAATTCTATTTTCAAGCTTTGAATATTTAGGCAATTGAAATTTTAAAGTATTAATTTGCTGTGTATCACCTGCAATTATTATTTTGAAATCCTCATATGTAATAGAAGAGCAAATATCTAAGAACTCTTTTACACCTGAAGATTTGAAGTTTTTAGCAGTAAAAAAGATAATTTTTGTTTTTAAATCAATTTGAAATTCTTCACAAAATTTTGCTTTTACCTCTTTTGTCTTTTTATATTCGACATTAATACTTGGATAAATCACTTTTATTTTTTCATGGGAAATTTTAGTTTTTGCAATTATTTGATTCATCGAAGCAAAAGTATTTGTAATAGTAATTTTTGAATTTTGAATTTTATCAATAGAGTTATCATCTAAAAGACCAGAATGAAAATATACATCAGCATATGTTTTTTTAGAAAACAGTTTAGTAAAAAAATTTCCTTCTTTTAAAACTTCTATATCATCTTGCTTTTTTAGTTCTTCAATTAATAGATTTGTTGTTTTGTATGAGATTGTTGTTTTGTCCATATATCACTTTCTGTATAAATATCATATAACTTATTATAGTTAAATGTGCTTTATGTTAATATTTAATAAATTTTATAAAAAGGATTTTTTATTCAAAATACAAAAAAGAAGATAATTTTTCTAGATAGAGATGGCGTAATAAATCATGATTATGGTTATGTGAGTAAAATTGGTAAATTTGATTTTATTGATGGAGTATTTGAAGCTTGCAATCATTTCATAAAATTAGGATATGAAATCATAATTATTACAAACCAATCAGGAATAGGAAGAGAATATTATTCAAAAGATGATTTTATTGAACTTACAGATTGGATGAAAAATGAATTTAAAAAACATGGAATAAATATTTTGAATGTCTATTTTTGTCCCCATTCACCAGATGAAAATTGTAATTGTAGAAAACCAAATACTGGAATGATTGAACAATCATTAAAAGATTTTAACAATATAGATTTAGAAAATTCATGGCTTATTGGAGATAAAACAAGTGATATCCAAACTGCTATAAATGCAAATATTCCTAATAAAATACTAATTTCAAACGATAAAAATAAATCTGAAAATTCAAATATTGCGAATAGTTTACTAGAAACAATAAATATAATTAAAAAATAAGGCTTATAATGAAATATAACGATATTGATTTTGATAAAAAAACTATCTTAATTACAGGTGGAGCTGGATTTGTCGGTTCAAATCTTGCATTTTATTTTCAAAATAATTATCCAAAATCTAAAATTATTGTAGTTGATTGTTTTAGAAGTGGAGAAACATTTTCTAATGGAAATTTAAAAAGTTTTGGACATTTTAAAAATCTTTTAGGATTTAGTGGAATTGTTATTAGTGGAGATATAAATGATAAAAATCTATTAAAGAAATTAGAAAAAAACTATAAATTTGATTATATCTTTCATCAAGCGGCAATTTCAGATACAACAGTAAATGAACAAGATTTAATGATAAAAACAAATGTAAATGCATATGAGAATTTATTGAAAATTGCAATAAAACATAAAGCAAATATGATTTATGCAAGTAGTGCTGCAACATATGGAGATAGTGATAGATTTGAAATTGGATATGAAAAACCAAATAATGTATATGGATTTTCAAAAGTTATGATGGATAATGTTACGAATGAGTATTTAAAAAATGATTTAGATATATCAATTGTAGGATTAAAATATTTTAATGTTTATGGTCCAAGAGAATTTTTCAAAAATAAAACAGCTTCAATGGTAATTCAGTTTGGACACCAAATCTTAAAAGGATTAACTCCAAAACTTTTTGAGGGTAGTGATAAAATACTTAGAGATTTCATCTATATTGATGATATTATTCAAGCAAATATTCTTGCAACTAATCCAAAAAAATCTGGTATTTATAATGTAGGAACTGGTAAAGCTAGAAGTTTTGAAGATATTGTTAATATTTTACAAAAAGAGTTAGAAATTGATAATGGAAAAGAGTATATTCCAAATCCATATATTGGTTCTTACCAATTTTTCACACAAGCAAATATTGAATCAACAAAAAAATATTTAAACTATGAAGCAAAATTTTCTATGGAAGAAGGAATAAAAGCCTATATTCCTGAAATTAAAAAATCATTTCAAGAAGAAGTTAAATGAAGAAATTAGATAAAAAACCAAGTATATTAGTAATTGGTGATTTAATGATAGATCACTATTTATGGGGAAGTTGTGAAAGAATATCTCCAGAAGCACCTGTTCCTGTAGTAAATGTTAAAAAAGAGAGTGCTGTACTTGGTGGAGCAGGAAATGTAATCAACAATCTTTTTGTTCTTGGAGCAAAAGTAGATGTAGTAAGTGTTATTGGAGATGATTTAGTTGCTAATGAATTAAAAGATTTACTAAAAAAAATAGATGTTTCAAGTTTTGGCTTAATTGTTGAAGAGAATAGAAAAACATCTAAAAAAAGTCGTTTAATAGCTTCTCAACAACAAGTATTAAGATATGACATGGAAAGTATTGATGATATAAGTGAAAATAGTTCTAAAAAAATATTAGAAAATCTAGAATCAACTATTAAAAAATATGATTCAATTATATTATCAGATTATGGGAAAGGTGTTTTAACAGCAAATTTAACACAAACTATTATCAAGATTGCAAATAAAAACTCTGTAAAAGTTCTAGTTGATCCAAAAGGTAAAGATTATAGTAAATATAAAGGTGCTTATACTTTAACACCTAATAAAAAAGAGGCGATGGAAGCTACAAATATCAATATAAAAGATGAAAACTCTTTAATTGATTCTCTTAAATATTTAAAAGAAATTTGTAATTTAGAAGTTTCATTAATTACATTAAGTGAAAATGGAATTGCAATTTTTGATGAAGATTTAACTATAAAACCTACAGTTGCAAGAGAAGTTTATGATGTAACCGGAGCTGGGGATACAGTTATTGCATCAATTGCTTTTGCTTTAGGAAATGATTTTAATATTAAAGAAGCTATTAGTTTTGCAAATTTAGCAGCAGGTGTTGTAGTTGGAAAAATAGGAAGTGCAACTGCCTCTTTAGATGAAATTTATGAATATGAATCAAGTTTACATAAATCAAACTCTAATTCACATATAAAAACTTTCGATGAAATTGAAAAATTAGCTGAAAAATTTCATAACTTAGGTAAAAAAATAGTTTTTACAAATGGTTGTTTTGATATTTTACATGCAGGTCATGTAAAATATTTAGAAGAAGCAAAAACTTATGGAGATATTTTAATTGTTGGGGTTAATGCTGATAAATCAGTTAGAGAATTAAAAGGACCAACAAGACCTATAAATAACCAAGATGATAGAGCTTATATTTTAGCTTCACTTGAAAGTGTAGATTTTGTAGTAATATTTGAAGAAGAAACACCTTATGACTTAATTAAACTTGTTAAACCACATACTTTGGTAAAAGGTGGAGATTATGAGGGTAAAGATGTAATTGGTCAAGATATAGCAAATGAATTAAAATTAGTAAAATTTGTAGATGGGAAAAGTACAACGAATACAATAAAAAGGATACAAAACAATGAAACAAGCAATTAAAAATGAATTTTCTTCGCATTTAGAAACAATAAATACTGTAATTGATACTATGCAAGAAAAATTAGAAGCAGCTTCAATTCTTGCTGTTGAAACATTAAAAAATGGAAATAAAATCTTACTTTGTGGGAATGGTGGAAGTGCAGCAGATGCACAACATATTGCAGCAGAATTAACAGGTAGATACAAAACTGAGAGAAGAGGATTACCAGGAATTGCTCTAACAACGGATACAAGTGCCTTAACTGCAATTGGTAATGATTATGGATATGATAGAGTTTTTGATAGACAAGTTGAAGCATTAGCTAATAAAGGTGACTTAGTAATAGGTATTAGCACAAGTGGAAATAGTAAAAATATTGCTAATGCTCTAAAAGTAGCAAAAGAAATGGGATGCAAAACTTTAGGATTTACGGGAAGAGATGGTGGAATTATGAATGAGTTATGTGATATAAATTTAGTAGTACCATCAAATAATACTCCAAGAATTCAAGAAATGCATATATTATTCGGGCACACTATTTGCCAAATTATTGATAATGAATTAAGCTAATTCTTCTACAACTTTTAAAACATCAGAAGCTGTAATTAACTTCATACAGTTATGGTGTTTTAATGGACAAACTCTCTTCATACATGGTGCACAATCAAGACTTTTTGTAATTATTCTTCCATTTTCATTATGCCATTGATTTGTTTCAGTAAATTTTGTTGGTCCAAAAATACAAATAGTTTTAATCTTAAAAGCAGCAGCAACATGCATAGGTCCACTGTCATTTGTAATAAATAAATCTAATCCAGCTATTTTTTCTATAAGCTCTGATATAGTTGTTTTTCCTGCTAAATTTTGATAATTAGTAATACCATTTAAAATTAACTCTTTTTCTATATCATTTGCAATATCAACTTCATTTGGCCCACCAAAGATTACAATATCATATTTATTTGCTAGAGAAATAGCAACTTTTGCAAACTCTAGGGGATACCATCTTTTTGCACTTCCATAAGTAGCTCCAGGATTAATACCTAAAGTTGCTTTAGAAAAAGAGAAAGGATTAAAACAAATTTTTAAATCTTCAGCTTGCATATCATTTTTTAAAGATTTATTTATAAAATCATTGTATTTTATAACTTGATGCATCTGCTTTTTTACTTTTTTAAATACATATTTCTTTTTTGCATTTATAAAAAAGAAAAATAATTTTGTAGTAAAAGAACTTCTAAAACTAATAGCCATATCAAAATTACCTATTTTTCTTGCTAGTTTAAATAATTCAATATATCTATTTTTTGATTTTTTAGTTTTATCTACAATTATATTTTTTACATTTGGATGATTTTTAAAAAGTTCAGCAGAAACATAAGAACCAAATATTGTAATTTCTATATCTTCAAAGTTTTTAACAATATTTTCAATAGCAGGTGTTGACATAATTGCATCACCTAACCATGTTGGAACTTCAATTAATAATTTCATTTATAACTTTCAATGTTTCTTGTACATTTCTTTCAATAGAAAAATTTTGAACAATTTCAAGATTTTGTTTTTTAATCCTATTCATTTCTGAATCATCTATTAAAATTTTATCAATTTTATCAACAATAGAATAATCATCTGCTTTATTCATTATATAATCTGTTGGTAATATTTCACTTGCACCATTTTGTTTTGTTGTTATTACAACATTTTCATAATTCATAGCTTCTAAAATAACATTTGAAAAAGGTTCATATTTAGTTGGAAATAAAAAAATATCACTAATAGTATAAAAATCTTTTACATCCGTTCTAGCACCTGTAAATATAACTTGTTCAGAAATATTTAACTCTTTAGCATAAGATATATAATCTTTGATTTTTTTTTCTTTTCCAATGATAAATGCAATAAAATTTCTATTTTTCAATTTTGATAAAATTTCTAAAAACTCTTTTACACCTTTTCTTTTAAAACCACTTCCTACATATAAAAATATTTTTTTATTTGCATAATTTTTTAGATTAAACTCTTTATCTAAATTATTATATGACTTTGCAAAATCAACTTTCTCAAGAGTAAAACCATTATATATAACTTCAATCTTTTCAGGATTAATATTATAAGTTTCTACAATTTGATTTTTTACCATTTTTGAATTTGCAATAATCTTTTTAGAATTATTAAATGTTCTTTTTTCTAAATATACATAAACTAAATGAAGAGGATTAAATACAGATTTCTTTTCTACTTGCAAAAAAACTTTATGAACACCATCTCCTGCCCTATAAATATCAGGACAAGATATTCTTTCTAGTGAAAAATAAACATCATCTTTTTTATTCAGACATACATTAATATTAAATAATATAACTCTCAACCAAGATGGTAAAAATTTAGGAATATTTGAGAAAATAAGTTCATGTTCAACATTGATTTTTTTTAATTGCTCAGATAATCTACTCAAATAGACCTCTGCTCCACCAAATTTTGTTTTATTTGCTCTTATTAATTTTAATTTTTTCATCTGTTTCAAATAATCCTGCTAGTAAAAATCCAAGAATAAACATAAAAGTTAAAAACATATGATCTCTTAAATTTGGGTCAACAAAAAATCTACTAATAGTTCCTGTAACCATAAAAATTAATGCTATTGAATAATAGTTATACTCTTTAAAAAATATTTCAAAAGAGTATTTTATTATTTTGTAAATCAAAACAAAGAATATACCTACTCCTAAAAATCCAATTCCAATCAACAAATCAATAAATCCGCTGTGAGATGTACTTCTTGCGTGTTCACCATATTTACTTTGCATAGCTTCACCAAAACTATTTCTTTGGTAACCAATACCAAAAGGTTTTTCTACTGCAAATAATATTCCTGCTTTAAACCATGCTATTCTTGCATAATTAGAATATGTAACATTCTTACCATCAGGTAATTTAGGAATTGAAAATTTACTAGAATTTAACCAATATTTATTATTTTCAATATCTAATGCAATAGGAATTGTTTTTATAAGAGTAGTCCATCTTGCATCATTCTTAAGATTATAATATAAAGGGAATGATAATAATGCAAATAATACAACTGATATCAATATTTTTAATTTAATAGAATAATTAGATTTGTAAAAAATCAAAAATAAGCTTGTTAGAATTAAAAAAACTACTGTTAGAACTCCATTTCTCATAGATTCAATAACAGCACTCATTAATATTAATAATAAAAATATAATAACAGTAAAATTATCAAAAACAAGAAATTTTTTAGTTGTTTTTAGTCGATAAACAATCTCTGCAAATAACAATCCCAAAAGTAAATTTGTAACATAACTAGCCCTATCAGGAGTTCCTTCTAATCCACCAAACCTACTAATTAAGTGATTATTTAAAATATATTGTTGAAGAGCATAAAAATCTATGTAAATTATATGAGTTAAAAAGGCAATAAAAATTATAGAGAATAGATATTGTACAAATTTTTTATTATGTCTATAAATAATTATAAAGGATACAAAAGAGCAAATAAAATATAAAAAAGGAACTATCCAATAATTTTTAATTTCACTGAAAACTAATTTTTGATTTTCTGCTAAAAATATTAAACCAAAAAAAATCCATAATGTTAATAAAAAATAAGTTTTTTGTAAGAAGATTAATCTTTCATTTTGAAAAATATTAAATATATTTGATTTAGATTTAAAATAAAAATAAATTACAACTGAAAATAAACTATAAAGTAATATATTTCTAATGGCTAAAGTATGAGGAATAGATAATATAAAAGACATAAAAAAAAAGTTATATCCTACAAATTTAAAAAAAAAAGTCAATAACTCTCCAGTACATATTAAAATAGAATTCCGAGTATATCGTTAAATGTCTTATATAATACTGATATAATAACATTATTGTTTTTATAAATTGTTATTATAATTTTTTTATTTTATAATCTAATTTTATATATACAAAATTTTAAATAAAGTAAATTTTGTATAGAATCCTACTTATGATTTACTATATTATATTTTTAATTTTATCTCCTTTTCTTCTAATCTTATCACTATTTAGAAAAAATAAAACATCTGGTAACTTAATAATCCAAACTGCTAAAATTGGTGATTATGTTAATACTTCGATTATGATTGATGCACTTAAGCAATCAGATATATTAATTGATCAAATTAATACTGCATTTGCAAACTATGATAATCGATTAAAAAATATATTAATCATAAATGAATACAAAAAAAGTCTTCTTACTAAAATCAAACTTGCATTTAAAATTTTCTTTAATAACTATGAAAATGTATATATTGTTATGCCAAATAGCTATAATTTATTTCTAGGTCAAATGAGTTGGGCTAAAAACAAAGTTACTTTGATAACATATGCTGATAAATGGTATAAATCTTTATTGTCTTTTGGAATGAAAAAGATAAACCATACTACAGATGATTTAACCCTTGATTCTTATTTAAAAATGATTAACAACAATTTTAATTATAATAACTACAAAAAAATCATTCAAAAACCTATTTTAGAATCAAATGAAGTGTTTATTAATGAAAATATATTTTCAATTGGAATTAGTTTAACTGCAGCAAATAAATTAAAAACAATTGATATACAAACATGGAAAGAAGTGTTTAAAATTTTAGATGATTTTAATGCAAATATCTATATTTTCGGATTGCCTAATGAAATTGAATTACTTAATAACTTAACAAATAATATAGATTTAAAGAAATCCACTTTAATTTCATTGTTAGGTAAAATCGAGTTAAAATATTTACCATATGAAATTTCAAAAATAAATGTATATATATCTTCAGATACAGGAAATAGCTATATTGCTGATGCGATGAATGTAGCAACTATTAATTTTGCAGGTCCTTGTTTTTGGAAAGAGCAAAGACCAGTAGTTAACTCATTAATTATAAAATCAAATGCCTCTTGCGTGCCATACTCTTCAGTTTTCAAAACATCAAGTGAAGAAAAATGTAAAAATATTTTTACAATTAATGATAAGCAAAAACAAGATATTAAAGAATTTATAACAAAGATTTATAAAGATTCTCTATCTTTTTAGTAGTTTTTTCTATATTAAACTTCTCTATTGCCAGATTTTTTGAATTATCTCCCAATACTTTTAAATCAGATTCCAATATTTTTACAATTAACTCTGATAATTTCTCTATATCTCCAGCATTAAATGTAAAACCATTGATGCCATCTATAACTTGTTCTTTATTACCACCATTTGAACTAGCTAAAATTGGTTTAGAGCAAATCATTGCTTCAAGTAATACTCTTGATAAACCTTCCCAATAAGCATTAAGTATAAAAACCTCTGTTATTGACATGATTTCTTTAATTTTATTGCTTTCTCCAAATAATATAACTCTATCTTGAAGATTTAATTCCGAGATTTTCTTTTTTATTTCATTTAAATAAGTTTTATTTTGCGTTCTATCTTTTCCAACAATCAATAGTTTTACATCTTGACCAATATTATCAAGTATTAAATTGAAACTTTCAATTAATTCAAGTATTCCTTTTCTAGCTTCAAGAGAAGCAATAGTTGTTAGATATTTAAAATTACTCTCTAAGTTTAATAATTTATATGATTCTTCAATATTAGTATCATCATTAAAATCTAAATTTATTCCATTATGAATTGTCATCAAATTTTCTTTTTTAGCATAATTCATATGATTTGCCGTATCGTATGAAACAGTAACAATTTTATTTGAATAATTGTTAATATATCTAGCTAATTTAACACATCTTTTTTCTTCTGGATTTTCTCTTACAAACCAAACAGCTTTTTTATTTAGAAGTTTTGCTGCAATTGCTGGATATTTATAGTATGAAGTTAATGTATTTAAATGTATTAAATCTATATTTTCTTTTTTTATTACTTTCATAAAATCATATAAAAAAGGAAGTGATAAGAATCCTCTTTTTTTAATTACATATACTTTAAATCCCTCATTTCTAGCAACCTCAACAATTGGTCCATCTTCCCCAAAAACAAATATTGGATTAAATTCCTTTTTATTTATAAATCTTCCAATATTAAGAGCAGATATTGGACTTCCTCCCAATGCCGAACCGTGAGATATAATTAATATATTTTTAATCATTTTAATTTACTTTCATCTAATTTTATAAATTTTCCTTGTTTCAATATTACATTATCTGGCACATTTATATCAACTATTTCTCCTGCAGAAATTATAGAACCTTCACCGATGATAATACCTGGATATATTGTAACTCCGGCACCAATCCATACATTATTTTTTATAACTGTACACTTTCTTTTAATTTCACCACATCTTTTTATTCCGATATTATGACTAGATGATAAAACCATTGTTCTCATTCCTATAGCAACATCATTACCTATTATAATTTTTGAAGACAAATCTAAAAAACACTCTTCATTAATGAAACTATTTTCGCCAATTATTAAGCTACCTTTCCCATAAAATGTAACATTCCTTCTAATATTAACATTATTAGAAAATTTGAAATTTGAAAAAATTTTATTAAGTAGAATGGCTCTTTTTTTATGATTAGAAATAAAGAAGTTAATAAACTTGAATATAACTATTACTATAATTTTTTCTCTTGTCTGCAAAATTTTCTCCGTCTTACTTATTTATTAGAATAATGATTTTTTCATATACTTCTTCTATACTAATCTGCAACATACATTTTTGGAATTTACAACTTTTCCCTATACATGGTTCACAAGTTCTATCTTTTTGGATATATAAATGAATATCTTCATCAAAGCAAGGATTTGAAACATACCATTTAGCAGCTGCAAAAAGTGTAATAGTTGGAACTCTCAAAGATGCAGCAATATGTAATGGTCCAGTATCTGGAGTTATAAATATATCAATCATCCCAATTAATGCTGCTGCACTTTTAATATTAAATTCACCTGCAAGATTATAAACTCTATCATTATTCAAAGCATTAGAAACTTTTGAAGTTAAATTCTTTTCAGAAGGAGAACCAGTAAGTATAATCTTAATATTTTTATTTGAATCTAATAGTTTTTTTCCAAGTTCAATCCATCTTTCATCAAACCACATTCTACTTACAGTTGATGCTCCAATTTGAAAACCTATTAATATATCTTTTTTCTTATCTATATTATTCTTTATGAAAAAATTACTAATTTCTTCTTTATTCTCTTCTTCTAGAAAAAGCTCCATTCTTGGATCAGTAGCTTTTATATTCAAATATTCAAGAACCCTTAATCTATCAAATATTCCATGTCTATCATGATATGGTCCAAGTTCTATATTATTGTGATAGACACTATATTTTGTTTTATTATTAGGTATTTTAATTATATACTTTGAACCACATAAAACTGCTAATGGTGTTGCTTGAGGTTCATTTGAGTGTAAAATCAAAGACAAATCTATAGAATATTTTTTAATCTGTTTTAAAACTGAAAAGAAGTTTTTCCATCGTCCATCATACAAAATTATCTCATCAATATATCTATTATTTTCAAATAGTTTATAATTAGTTGGATTTAATATAACAACTAATTTTTTAGCTGGAAAATTTTCTTTTAATGCTCTAAATACTGGCGTATTGAATAAGGTATCACCAATAGCTGTATTTGAGAATATCAAGATTGTATTTATTTTATCCATATCCAATTTATCTAATTTAGGATAATTAGAATGAGATTTTAATCTCAGATTCACATAAAATTCAAAAATATTAAATTTCATTATTATTTACCATTTTTACAATTTCTTGATAATCTACATTATTTGCAATTTTAGATTGATCTTGTACTACCAAATCTTTATATCCCCAAGGATACCATTTATTCATATTTGTTTTACCACTAATAGAAATTGTTTTTGTTCCCACTGCTGGCCCCAAATGCATAGCTCCACCATCTAAAGTAACTAGTAGTTTAACATTTTTGATTAATCCACCTAAATCTTGTAAAGATTTAGTTTTAATAAATGTAACATTTGTATTTTCATCTAACCATTTTGCCATCTCAAAATCATCTGGTTCTGCGCTTATAATTATTTTTTTATCTGTTAATAAATCAAATATTTTTTTGAAATTTTCTTTACTGTACTTATTTTCTTCAATTCTTGAAGAGATATGAAAAAGAATATGGTCGCTAAAATTATTATATTTAGAAAATAACTCTTCATCTATAAAATACAGAGTTTTTTCATTATTATAAGTTACTCCAAACTCTTTTAAACAATCTAAACAAAATTCAACTTCATGTTGTAACTCATTTGATGAAACATAGATATTAAAATCATCCTTACCTTTGGGATTTTTCACACCTACTTTATATGAAGCTTTAGTAATCTTAGAAAAAAGTTCAGCTGATTTTGAATATCCACTTCTAAAAATAATTACTGTAACATAATTCTCTTTATAAATATCTAGTAATATTTTTAGTTTCCCTATTCCTGCACTAATTTTATTCCATAATGATTTTTTGTGTTTTGGTTTAGTATAACAGTAAATTTTATTTATAAATGGATTATTATAAATAGCTTCATAATTATATGAATTAACAACAATATCAATTTGATTATTGGGATATTTTTTTCTTAATGCCTCTATTGCAGGAGTTGTACAAATCAAATCACCAACGTTATCATTTCTTACTAATAATATTTTTTTTTCATTTAAATCAATCATTGTGGTTTTATCCATGAATAAATTTTTCCAATTAAATTATTTGAGTATATAAAAAGATTCTTTTTCAACCATTTATCATCTTTTTTTGCAGCAAATCTTTTAATCTCTAAAAGCTTATCATCTGCTAGATTAATACCTCTTTTTGTTGTATATAAGATTTCAAAATTATTTTCATTAGCAAGTTTTATTGATTCATCTGAGTATATTCCCCTTGGCCAACATAACTGCTTATCTTCAAATCCTAATCGATCTTTTATTAATTCTTTTGATTTACTAAACTCTTCTTCTAAAGATATTTGTTCAAAATAATTGTCATAATGACTATGTGTGTGTGAGTGGTAATCAAAAACATCACTCATTTTTTTTAGTTCATCCCATGAGCAGATTACTCTTCTTGGATTTGTAGAAACTAAATTTTTACACTCACTATGTTTTGTTTCTATATACTCACAATCATCTTCATTTGAGGCTTTTTCAATCCATTGAGTTACAATAAAAAGTGTTGCTCTCAAATTATATTTCTTTAAAATAGGATATGCATAAACATAATTATCTCTCCAACCATCATCAAAAGTAATCAATACAGATTTTTTAGGAAGTTTCAATCTCTTTTTTTTAAATAAATAAAATTCCTCTGATGTAATTGTTTTCCAATTTTCATCACAAAGTAGTTTCATCTGTTTTTCAAAATTGCTTATTCCACTTGAAATAAAGCTCTCTTTTGATAAAACATGATGATACATTACTACAGGAATACTCATAGGCAAAGTTCTCTATAAAGTTTTTTTGTATCTTCCATCATTTTTTCTACAGAAAATTTTTCTAAAATAAATTTTCTTGAATTATTTTTAAACTCTTGTAACTTTTCTCTATTTTCCAATAATTCATTAAATTTCTTTTCTAAATCATCAAAATCATCAAATAAATAACCAGTTTGTCCATCGCTTAAAGCTTCAGGTATTCCACCCACATTACTTCCTAATACAGGAACTCCACAACTTTGAGCTTCAAGTAAACTTGTACCCAAAGCCTCATGTCTTGAAGAAAGACAGAAAATATCTAAATTTGGTAATAATAAATGAACATCTTCTCTATGTCCTAACATAAAAACTTTTTCTTTTAAATTATTATTAGATATACAAGTTTCTATCTCTTCTTTCATAGGACCTTCGCCAATAATCAATAATTTTACATTGTCATGATTTATTTTTGAAAAAGTTTCAATCAATTTTATATGCTGTTTTGCAGCTCGTAATACTGCAACAATACCAACTAAAACAACATCTGATGAGAAGCCAAACTCTTTTCTTAAATCATATTCAATATTTGAATTAAATTTATTTGTATCTATTCCTGTATAAATATTTAAAAGTTTTTCTTTTTTCACACCCTGAGAAATTAAATACTCTTTTACTTGATTACTAACAGTAACTACCCTATCAGCTAAATTGTAACTATATGGACCTTTAATAGGTAAAATCAGATGTCTAACTCTTACCACTTTTGCTTTTGTAAAAAGCCCAACAATATTTCCAATCCAAGAATCTTTTCCTGAATGTGTAGAAATAATATTAATCTTTTTTGAATTAACTAATTTTATTAACTTAAAAATTGTAAAAATATTATAGATTTTATTTAGTTTATATGTGAAAAATGTAGCATTTATTTCATCTTTTTTTTCATATAAAATACTATTTTTTTCAACAGCCCAAAATACTTCAAATTCATTTTTATCTAAATTATTAACTAATCGAACAGTTCTTTTTTCCTGTCCACCCCAACCTCGTGAACTTTCCATTTCAAGTACTTTAATCATTTAATACCATCTCATTTATATTATTTTTAATTAACTGCATATCTAAATTCATTAAACAATCACTTATTTTTGAACCATTACAACCATCTTTTCCACAAGGTTGGCAATCTCTTGATTCAGCAATAACTCTATGTTTACCCATTTTTTGATAACCATTTCTTTTTGTATATCCGCTTTCAAAACATTCATTATCCCAAGGTCCCCAATGATCTGTTCCGCTTGGTCCAAAAAATGCTAAAACAGGAATATCATTTGCAGCACTTATGTGCATTATTGAGGTATCAACTCCAATAAAAGCTTTAGCTTTTTTATTCAAACAAGCTGTTTGCTTCAAAGTAAATAATCCTCCAAAGTTCAAAGGTTTACTTTTACATAAATTCATAATAGAACTTAGTTTATCCATCTCTTCATTTATGGGAGCTGCAGTTAAGATAACTCTTTTATTTAATTCTAATTCACAAAAGTCAATTATACTTGCCATTGTTTTATCATTTATACATTTAAACAACCATCTAGATACAGGGTGAATATGAATAAAATCTTGATTTTCTAAATTATGCTTAGACAAAATCTCTTTTACTTTTTCTTCATCTTTTTCTGACCAAAATATTTCAACTTTTTTTTCAAAAGTTTCTAATTCTAAAGCCTTTAATGTATCTAAATCCATCTCTAATGTATGTCTAAAACCTTGCTTAGGTAAATATATATCAAAAATTTTGTCAAATTTACTATTAGATTCATAACCTATTTTAGTTTTTGCTCCACTGATAAGTGCTAATTGAGCTCCTCTATCACCTTTTGTAGTATTAATAATTAAATCATATTTATTTTTTCTAATTTTGTAGGCAAAAGAGAATTCATCTTTTAATCTTTTTAAAATACTTTGCTTTTTTATTTTATTTCTATCATAAATAATTACATCATTTAGAGATGGATTTAAAGTAACCATATCTTCACAACCTTTATTTACTGCAATATCAATTAAAGAATCTGGATAATTTAATTTCAGATTTTTAATTAAAGGTGTAGTTAATAAAACATCTCCAATATTTCTAAATTTCATTATTAATATTTTCAAAAAACTATAACCTTCCGTCAGTATCAACTAAAATAGATTTAATATCATATACAACTGTATCTTGTGTCGGTTTTATATCAAGTTTCTTAAACTCATTATGTGCAACTGCTAATACTACTGCTTCATATTTTGAACTATTTAGTTCTTTTATTAATTCTAAATTATATTCATGTTTTACTTCATCTTTATCTGCCCATGGATCATACACATCAATCTCACAGCCAAACTCTTTTAGTTCTTCTATTACATCTATTACTCTTGAGTTTCTTATATCTGGGCAATTCTCTTTAAAAGTAATTCCAAGCACAAGTACTTTTGAACCCTCTATTTTATGACCTTTTTTTATCATTAGTTTAATTACTTGATTAGCTACATAGATTCCCATATTATCATTTAATCTTCTACCAGCTAGGATGATTTCTGGGTTATATCCTACTTGTTGAGCTTTATGAGTTAGATAATATGGATCTACACCAATACAGTGACCACCAACTAATCCTGGTCTAAATGGTAAAAAATTCCATTTTGTTCCAGCAGCTTCAAGAACATCATTTGTATTGATTCCTAATTTATTAAAAATGATTGCCAATTCATTTACGAATGCGATATTTATATCTCTTTGAGAATTCTCTATTACTTTAGCTGCTTCTGCTACTTTTATTGTTGGAGCCAAGTGAGTACCTGCTGTTATAATACTTGCATACAATTCATTTACTTTTTGACCAATTTGTGCAGTTGAACCAGAAGTTACTTTTAGAATTTTTGTAACAGTATGTTCTTTATCACCTGGATTAATTCTCTCTGGGCTATAACCACAGAAGAAGTCTACATTAAACTTTAAATTAGAGAATTTTTCAAGAACAGGAACACACTCTTCTTCTGTAGCTCCTGGGTACACAGTTGATTCATAGATTACAATATCATCTTTTTTTAATACTTTTCCTACTGTTTCACTAGCTTTTATTAAAGGTGTTAAGTCAGGTCTTTTATTTTTATCAATAGGTGTTGGAACTGTTATAATATAAATATTACAATCTTTTATATCATTAATATCCAATGTAAATTTCATATTATTTTTTATAGCATCATTTACTTGATCTTTTGATAATTCTAAAGTTCTATCATAACCAGATGATAATTCATCAATTCTCCATTTAGAGATATCAAATCCTACTACTTCATATTTTTCTGAAAAAGCGTGAGCTAAAGGAAGTCCTACATATCCAAGACCAATTACACAGATTTTATTCATTATTTAAATTCCCTACTTATTTGTCATATTCAAAAAATTCTAAATACCAATCTATAAAATTATTGATACCATCTTGCACGGGTGTTTGAGGTTTATATCCTAAATCTTCTATTAAATCACTAACATCTGCAAAGGTAGCTGGTACATCACCTGCTTGCATTGGCAGAAAATTCTTTTCTATAGTTTTACCTAATTTATTTTCAATAGCTTCTATAAAATCCATTAATTTTACAGGATTATTATTTCCTATATTATATATTTTATATGGAGCACTTGAAGTTGATACTTGTCCTGTTTTTCCATTCCAAGATTCATCTTTTTTTGCTGGGTTATCTATAACTCTTATTACACCCTCAACAATATCATCTATATAAGTAAAATCTCTTAACATTTCACCATTATTAAACACATCAATTTTATTTCCCTCAAGTGCAGCTTTTGTGAAAAGAAACAATGCCATATCTGGTCTTCCCCAAGGTCCATAAACTGTGAAAAATCTAAGTCCTGTAGTTGAAATATCAAAAAGATGACTATAGGTATGAGCCATAAGTTCATTAGCTTTTTTACTTGCTGCGTACAGTGATATTGGGTGAGAAACATCATGATTTGTAGAAAAAGGCAACTCTTCATTTAATCCATATACAGATGAGCTACTAGCATAAGATAGATTTTTTACATTATTATGTCTACAAGATTCAAGAATATTCATAAATCCTATAATATTACTATCCATATATGCATCTGGATTTGTGAGAGAATATCTAACTCCTGCTTGTGCTGCTAGATTACAAACTGCATCAAATTTTTCTTCTTTAAAAAGATTCATCATTGCATCTTTATCTTCAAGATTTAATTTAATGAATTTATATTTAGAGTTTATTTTAGAAACAAGTAATTTTCCATATGGTATATCTTTTCCATCTTCAAGAGTATCAATAATTCCACCTCTTTGAAGTCTTCCATATTTCACATTTTGGTCATAGTAGTCATTTATATTATCAAGTCCAACAATTTCATCTCCTCTTTCAAGAAGTTTTTTTGCTAGGTGACTCCCTATGAATCCTGCTGTCCCTGTTATTAGTATTTTCATGTTTAATTTTTTCCTATTATCTTATTTTATATATTTCCAAAATGTGTATTGCGCATAGAGTTTTGATATTACATAACCATGCCAGCCATCTAAAAAACCTTTTTTTAAAATGAATAATTTAAAAAAAGTCCAATATGGATTTATTATAGCTTTTACTATTGACTTTTTTTTATGATTTAAAGATGAATATCTATTTTGTTTTTGAATAAATTCTTCTATACTATTATATGCTAAATGAATCATGTGATTTTTTAGATGTCCTACATTTGATTTTAACTGAACACTTTCATGAACGCTTACTTCATTAAATTTTGCTTTTGTTTTATTAAATAATCGAATAGAATAATCTGGATATAAACCACAAGTTTTTATATCTTTACCAAAAAATTTATTTAATCTTGCAACAAAATATCCAGATTCTTTTGGATTTTCCAAGATATTTAAAATTTCCATTTTTAATTCTTCATTGATTCTTTCATCACTATCTAAAACAAAAACCCAATCATTTTTTGCCAATGAAATAGCCTTATTTTTTTGAGGGCCAAATCCCAGCCATTCTTGAGAATAAACCTTTGCACCTAATTCTTCTGCTATTTCACATGTTTTATCTATAGACCCACTATCAAGAATTAACACTTCATCTGCAAATAATGATGATTTTATTGCATCTGAAATAAAGTTTTCTTCATTTTTAGTAATTATTACTATAGATAGTTTATTATTAGTCATTTCCAAAAATATCTCTTGTATAAACTTTTGCTTCAACATCTTTTAGTTTATCACTTAATCTATTTGCAACTATTACATCTGATATTTTTTTGAACTCTTCTAAATCTTTTATTACTCTTGAATGAAAAAATTCATCTTCACTTAATACAGGTTCATAAACTACTACTTCTATACCTTTTGCTTTTATTCGTTTCATTATTCCTTGAATTGCTGAGCTTCTAAAATTATCACTGCCACTTTTCATAATAAGTCTATAAACACCAACTATTTTTGGTTTTCTTGCAATAATACTATCTGCAATAAAATCTTTTCTTGTTGAGTTTGATTTTACAATTGCTTCGATTAGATTACTTGGAACTTCTGCATAATTCGCTAGAAGTTGTTTTGTATCTTTTGGTAAACAATATCCACCATATCCAAAGCTTGGATTATTATAATGGTTTCCTATTCGTGGGTCTAATCCAACACCCTCAATAATTTGTTTACTATCTAAATTATGAGTTTGGGCATAAGAATCAAGTTCATTAAAATATGCTACTCTCATTGCCAAATAAGTATTTGAAAACAATTTTATAGCTTCTGCTTCTGTTGAATCTGTAAAAAGAATTGAAATATCTTTTTTTATAGCACCTTGAGCTAGTAAGTTTGCAAATGTTGTAGCTCTATCACTTTGTTCACCCACAATAATTCTACTAGGATATAAATTATCAAATAATGCTTTTCCTTCTCTTAAAAACTCAGGAGAAAAAATAATATTTTTTGTATTATATTTTTCTCTTAAACTTTTTGTATAACCTACTGGAATTGTAGATTTTATTACCATTACTGCATTTGGATTTATTTCTAAAACATCTTTTATCACAGCTTCAACAGATTTTGTATTAAAATAGTTTGTTTCTGGATCATAATCAGTTGGAGTTGCAATTATTACATATACTGCATCTTTATATGCTTCATTTTTATCTAATGTTGCTTTAAAATTTAGATCATCTTTTAAAAGATACTCTTCAATTTCTTTATCTTCAATTGGCGATTTCTTATTATTTATCATCTCAACTTTTGAAGCGATTATATCAAGTGCTATTACTTCATTATGTTGTGAAAGTAAAATACCATTTGACAATCCAACATATCCTGTCCCTGCTATGGCTATCTTCATTCTTATCCCTAATTTAATTTATAAATAGCAATAATATCTAAGTTTATCTTACAAGCTAGTTTAATTAATTTTTATATAAATCTTCATATTGATTTTTCCATCTTTGATGAAGCCAGAACCATTCATCAGGTTTTTTCTCAATTATTTTTTGTGTAATATCAGCTTGTGCTTGTACACATCGAATTAAAGAATCTTCATCATCTCCTTCATCATAAAAAATTGGTTCATAAAAACTAATTTCATATGTTTTATGATCATCAGCAGTAGCAATAAACGCAGGAATAATAACAGCATCGAATTTTTTTGCTAATAATGCAGCAGATGGGGTATGTCTAGCTTTTTTTGAAAAGAAATCTATAAGTTCACCTTCATTACTTTTAGTATTTTGATCAACAAGTAAACCAATAGGTCTATTACTTTTTAAAGCCTTAATCATACCTTTCATAGCACCAGATTTACTTAAAATTTCAATATCAAATTGTTCTCTATTTTTTAGTAAAATTTTATTCATAACTTTTGAATCTAAGTCTCTACCAACAATAGATAAAGGCATAAATTTAGCAGCAACAGCTAAAGATAATAATTCCCAATTACCATAATGTGCTGTAATCATAATTATTTTTTTATTTTGTTTTAAATAACCTGTTAAAATATCTTCATTTTTAAATGTGATTTTTTCTAATATTTCTTCTTTTGTTGAACCTTGATTCTTAACAAAATCAGCTAATACAAATAACAAGTTTTTATAACATTTTTTTATAATATCAGTTTTTTCATTTTCACTATATTTTGATTCGAAAGCCAAATCTAAATTTACTTTTGCAATTTTTCTATGTTTTTTATCAATTTTAAAAATTAAAAAAGACAATAATGTGATAAAAGAACTAAGTATAAATCTAGGTGTATTTTTAATAATAAATCTAAAGATATAAAATATTGTTAAATATATATAATCTATCATAATAAACTCTTTACTAATTTTAAAATATCATCAACTTCAATATCATTAATTGAAAAGTCATTTTTATTAAGTTTAAAAGGATTAACAATTGAATTTGATTTTATAACTTTATTTATATTTGTTTGATAGACTCTATTAATAGGTGTTGGTCCAAAAATTGTAATTGATGGAATATTTAATCCCCATGCAATATGAGTAGGTCCAGTATCATTACCGATTAATAAATCTGATTTTGAGATTAAATATTTTAAATTATTCAATGATAATTTAGCAGAAACATTTGCATAAATAGAATGGCTTGAAATAAAATCTGCTTTAGATCTTTCATCTTCATTTCCCCAGACAATTATAATATTTTCTTTTAAAGCATTTGCTAATTGTGCAAATTTTTCTTTAGGATAATTTCTACTTTCCCAAGTTGAACCGACAACAAATATAATATTTTTTTTATCTGTAGATAAATAATTATCCACCATATTGTTATTATCATAAAATAAAAATGCCTCTTTATTTATAATATCCTCTGAATTAATATCAAATCCTAAAGGAGTAGATAATATCTTACAGTTTCTATCTATTGTATTTTCATCATAAGCAATGTCAACTTTTATATTATAAAAGAATGATGCAAGTTTTTCTCGTATTGAGTTTTTACCAAAACCTGCAATATTTTTTCCTAATAGTTTTGAAACAATTGCTGATTTGAGCAAACCTTGAGCATCTATAACTAAATCATAATTATTTTTAGAATAATTCCTTATTAGTTTAATTTGCTCAAATATCTTAAACTTATCTTTTTTAAGAGATTTTAAATTTAATTCATAAACATTGTCAATATCTGGATTATTATTTAAAATTTCTGAAAAACTTTTTTCAACAAACCAATCAATTATCAAATTTGGAAATCTTTTTTTTATGAATTGTAAAGCTACCATTGCATGTATAATATCACCCATTGCAGATAGTTTAACAACTGCAATTCTTTTATAAACTACTTCATTCATCACTAAATCTCGATACTTAAATCTTCAGGACTTTCCAATTTATCGATATTTGATTGAATTAAAAATGATTTATTAGATAAATTTATTTTTAATGTATCATTATCAAGTGTATATTCAACTTTTGGTCTTGATAAATCTTGATTAATTGCAATATTAAGTGAAATCATAAAAGACATCCATTGCATTACTTCTAAAGATGGTAAAAGCTCTTGATATTTTAAAATATCACTTCTTGATGGAAGAGATTTTTTAGAAAATTTAATTGTATGAGCTACAACAACCCTTGAAGTATGTAAAAAATCATAATTTAAGCCATTTAATATAAAATCAAATGCATTATCATTTGATTTATAAAAGTTAAGTGTTGAACCAATAGAGTGAAGTTTAGATGCAATTATAAGAAGCGTTCTAAATTTATTATCTAAATTATGTAAAGGCTTTAACACATCAAAAATTTTACTTGCATTATTTCCCATGAAAGCACTTTGTTTTTCATCGATTTGAAATCTATCAAGTAAAGATCTAACACTAACATTAAAATTAGCAGGAAATTTATGATTACAATTTCTTAATACATCAGTTAAATAAACACCTTCTCTAACTCCAGCTCCTGAAGTTATAACTTCACTAATGTTAAGTTCATCTAAAATAGTTTTAAATATAAAAGCACCCTCTTTTATCGTATCAAATCTATCTTTTTTTACTCCTAATGATTTCAATTCATCATTGTTTCGGGCTTCAATAATTTGTCCAAACAAAAAAGATTCTTTTTTTACTTTATAAGTATAACCATGAAGAATATCCAAAGGATAGTCATTATTTGACATTACTATTTTAGATAAGGCTCTTATACTTCCACCAATTCCTACAACTTTTTTAGGAATTACAATATCTAATTCAAAAATACTTTTTAAATTATCTAAGATATTTTTTCTTGCACCTTCAATATCATTTTTATTAAAATAAAGTTCTTTTATTCTAACAGTACCTATATTTAAAGATATTGATTTTTCTACCTTTCCATCTTTTACAAAACAAAATTCAGTAGAACCTCCACCAATATCAACAGTTACAAAAGTATCCTCATGAAGTAAATTTAAAGCAGCAACGCCACCATAATAAGCCTCTTTTTCTCCATCAATTACTTTAATATTTAATCCTAAATCTTTTGAGATTCTAGAAATAAACACATTAGAATTTGGAGCATCCCTTAAAGCTGATGTTGCAACACAAATAATTTTTCTTGATTTTAACGATTTAGATATATTTAAAAAAGATTTTAAAGATTCATATGCTCTTTGCATAGGAATCTCTTGTAGGTTTCCGTTATTTTCATAACAACCTTCAGAAATTTTAACTCTACTTTTTGTTTCATTTATTAAACTAAATGCAAACCTACTACTTTTTTGTAATACAACCATTCGCATTGAGTTAGACCCAATGTCGATAATAGTTGTTACTTTAGACATTAATTCTCTTCTTCCATTAATTGTTCATACTTGAATGTTAATTCTTCCATTGTTTCTTGGTTATCTGGATCAATTATAATACAGTCAACTGGACAAACTTCAATACATGAAGGCTCTTCATAATGCCCTACACACTCAGTACATCTATCAGAATCTATCACATAAATTGGATCACCTTCTTCGATAGCATAGTTTGGACATTCTTCTCTACATGCATCACATGCAATACATTCATCAGTAATAATTAAAGACATATAACTTTTTCCCTAGTGTAATTTATTTATCTTGGAGTTATAACCTAAAATTCATTAATTATTTCTTTAATTAAATCAAATTTTTGTTTATTTTTTGTTATGAGTAATGATTCATCGGTTTTATAAATGAAAAAATCTTTATTAATATACAAAGCAGCTGCCACATCAAACTCTCTTATATTCCCAAAATACAATACAAAATCATAATTTATGGCATCAGTTAAAGACAAAGCAACTGCACCTAATATTCTAAATTTTATCTTATTTTCATATAATTTTTGACAAATCTCAGGATAATCATATGCTCTTTCAAAAATAGAAATCTTTGTTTTTGATAATATAACAGGCATTATTTCTTTGTCTTCTAAAAGTGAAAAATATTTAATTTCACTATCAAATGCTCGATAAGTAATAATACCCGTTGCTAAATTTGTAACAAATCCAGCAATTGTAATTCCATCTTTTTGCAAAGCTACGGAAGATCCATAATAAGGTAATTTAGAATAAAAATTGTTACTTCCATCTATTGGATCTATAATAATTGTACACTCTTTATTTGTAGTTTTTAAACCACACTCTTCTGAGTAAATATTCCCAAATTCTTCTAAAAATTCTATAAAAATATTTTCTGCAATTAAATCCATCATTAAAGAATTATCTCCACCAAAACCTATTGTATTTGTGTATTCATAATCATTTAAAGTTAGATTTGTATTTAAGTAAGTAAAGAGTTTTTTATTTGCAAGGATTACAGCCTTTATAAAATTCTCTTTATATAAGGCTGTAAGTTTAGTATTCATTTATTTTTATATTTCTTTTATAATAGCTTTTGCAGCTTCTCGTCCATCAAGTGCAGCAGTAACTGCTAAGTGAGCACCTCTTCGGCAATCTCCACCAGCATATACTTTTTTGTTTGAAGTTTTAAATTTAGAATCAATTACAATTCCACCCCATGAATTTGTTTCAACATTTAATTCTTTTAAAAATGCTGGAACTTCAGGAGAGAATCCTAATGCTAAGATTATAATATCAGCTTCTTCTAAATATTCACTTCCCTCAATTATTGTAACTTTTTGTCTTCCACTAGCATCCGCTTCACTCATTGAAGTTTCATATAATTCAACAGCTATTGCTAAATCATTTTGAACTTTAATTGATTTAGGAGAAACATTAAATACAAATTCAACACCTTCTTCTTTTGCATTAACAACTTCTTTTTTAGATCCTGGCATATTTGCTTCATCTCTTCTATAAAGACATTTTACAGTATGTGCACCTTCTCTAACAGATGTTCTAACACAGTCCATAGCAGTATCTCCACCACCAATTACAACAACTTTTTTATCTTTTACATCAATGAAATCAATATTTTTATTTCCAAGATTTCTTTTTTGAAGTCCAGTTAAAAAATCAATTGCAAAATGAACATTTGAAGATTTTTCTCCTTCAATTTTTACTTCATTACTAGCAGTTGCACCAATACCTAAAAATATTGCATCAAAATCTTTTTCAAGTTCTGAAATAGATTTGTCTTTCCCTATCTCACAATTTGTATGTAATTTCATTCCAGCTTCTAATAACCAATTAAGTCTTCTATCAACTGTTGTTTTATCAAGCTTAAATCCTGGAATTCCATACATTAAAAGCCCACCACCTCTATCTGATCGCTCAAACATTTCAACATTAAAACCTTTTCTTAAAAGGAATGTTGCAGCAGAAATTCCAGCAGGTCCTGAACCAATAACAGCAACTTTTTTGTCATTTTTATGCTCAGGGAATTTAGGTTTCATTCCTTTTTCAAATGCATCTTCTGAAATAAATGTTTCAATTGCACCAATTGAAATTGCACCATGTCCAGTATTTAAAGAACATGCGCCCTCACATAATACATCTTGTGGACAAATTCTTCCTAGAATTTCTGGAAAAGGTGATGTTTCATTTGATAAAGCAAACGCCATATCTGGATTTTTAGTTGCTGTTTGTTTTAACCAGGCTGGAATATAGTTTCCTAATGGACAACCTGTATGGCAATATGGATCTCCACATTGCATACATCTATCAGCTTGCTCAGTTGCTCTTTGTTTTCCAAATACTTGATATACCTCTTTGAAATCTTTTAATCTTTGAAGTACATCCCTTTTTTCAGGATTAATTCTTTCAAATTTTGTAAAGTTTAACATCTCTTTAATCTCCCTTGTCCGGATCCAGTGGTAACACTGTCATATTTTTAGGTTTAATCATCCAGAAATTTCTAATTTCTGCTCTAAAGTTTTGTAATATCTCTTCAGCTATTTCACTTTGTGTTTCATGTAAATAGTCTAATAATAATCTTTTTAAATATAATCTTTCTCTCTCTGTATCATCTGTATCAACACGAACAGGTTCAATTAGTTCTTGATTCATTTTATCAACAAATGTTTTTTCAGGGTCGTAAACAAATGCTAAACCACCAGTCATACCTGCACCAAAGTTAATTCCAGTGTTTCCTAAAATAACAACTATTCCACCTGTCATATACTCACATGGATTATCTCCTGTACCTTCAACAACAGAAATAGTTCCTGAGTTTCTTACAGCAAATCTTTCACCAACAGCAGCTCTAATATATAATTTTCCACCTGTTGCACCATATAAACATGTATTTCCAGCACCAGCAAATTGGCTACCTTGGTGGATTGGATTGATGATAATTTTACCACCATTCATTCCTTTACCAACATAGTCATTAGCAGCACCATCAAGATATAGATTCATACCTTTTGATAAAAAAGCACCAAATGATTGACCAGCAATTCCTTTTAAATTGATACTAATAGAGTTCTCTGGTAATCCTTTATCTCCATAAAATCTTGCAATTTCTCCAGAAATTAAAGCACCAAATGATCTATTTAAGTTAGAGATATCTGAACTAACTTTTATAGGAGAATTTGGATTTTCTATTGTTCTATGAACTTTTTTCAATAACTCTTTTTCAAATTTATTATCATCAAAAGGAGGATTTGTATCTTTTTGACAAGTATCAATTCCATCAATTTTTCTTAAAATGTTTTGGAAATCAAATTTTTGTGCAAATTTATCATCAATTACTTTTAATAAATCAGATCTTCCAACTATTTCTTCAATAGTTTTATAACCCAATGATGCAAGAATTGCTCTTACATCTTCTGCAATAAAAGTAAAGTATGAAATTAATCTTTCAACCGTACCTGTAAAATGATCTCTTAATGTTTCATCTTGAGTAGCAACCCCAACAGAACACTTATTTGTATGACAAATTCTTAAAATTTTACATCCAAGAAGTGTTAAAGATGCTGTTCCAAATGCATAAGATTCAGCACCAAGCATTGCTGCTTTTACAACATCAAGACCTGTTTTTAATCCACCATCAGTTTGTACATGAACGAATTCTCTTAGTTTATTTGCTTTTAAAGCATTATGAGCTTCTGAAAGCCCCATTTCCCAAGGATTACCAGCATGTTTGATTGATGTTAAAGGAGCAGCTCCTGTTCCTCCATCTCCACCAGAGATAACAATTTTATCAGCATAAGCTTTTGCAACACCTGCTGCAATTGTTCCAACACCAATTGAAGATACAAGTTTAACTGTAATTTTAGCTAATGGATTGATTTGTTTTAAATCAAAAATTAATTGAGCTAAATCTTCAATTGAATAAATATCATGGTGTGGTGGTGGTGAAATCAATGTAACACCAGCAACTGTATGTCTAAGTGTTGCAATTAAAGGAGTAACTTTATGTCCTGGTAATTGACCACCTTCACCTGGTTTTGCACCTTGTGCAACTTTAATTTGTAACTCTTCAGCACTTCTTAAATAAGCAGGTGTAACACCAAATCTTCCAGATGCTACTTGTTTAATTTTAGAATTTTTTATTGTTCCAAATCTTTTTGAATCTTCTCCACCCTCACCTGAGTTTGACATACCACCAATAGTATTCATAGCAATTGCCATTGCCTCATGAGCTTCAGGAGAAATAGATCCAAGTGACATAGCAGCACTTGCAAATCTTTTGAAAATATCTTCTTTTGATTCAACTTCACTTAAATCAATAGCAGTTTTATCTGAATTAAATTCAAAGAAATCTCTAATAAATTTTTTATCTCTATTATTTACTAAATCTCTTAATCCATCAAAATCAGTTAAATCTTCTTTTTTTGTTGCTTTTTTATTATGCATAGCTTTAGTTGTAGCTGGACCATAATCATGATATTCACCACCATTGCTATATTTATAAAATCCACCTAAATCAAGTGGGAAAACTGTATTTTCTTCTACAAATGCATTAAAATGAGATTTATTAATTTTTTCTTCAATATCTGCATATGTTAATCCACATAAATCACTATGCGCACCTGTAAAACAGTCATTGTTGATTTCATCACTTAAACCAATAATATCAAATAAACCTGAGTTTCTATACGAAGCTATTGTACAAATTCCCATTTTTGACATGATTTTTAATAATCCAGCATTAACTGATTTTTGAGTATTTTTTAAATACTTTTGCATCTCATATTTAGATGGTTTTTCTCTTTGGAAAAGTGCTATTGTTGAAGCATACATCATATATGGATAAATTGCTGTAACTCCAAATGCAATTAAAACAGCTGCCATATGAGGATCATAAACTTCACCCGTAATTGATACAATTGAAACATTATGTCTAACACCACTTTTTAATAGTTGTTGATTAACATAACCAACAGCCATTGCAGCAGGAATTACTTTTTCATTTTCATTTACAGCTCTATCATCTAAAATTACAACAGAAACACCATCATTTTTTACAGCTTTAATTACATAAGAAGATAATCTTTCTAATGCGGCTTTTAAATCTTTTTTAAATGTTGTTGTAAATATTCTATTTTTATAATATTTATCATATCTTGGAGATCTTTCATCACCAAAAGAGAATAAAACATCATATTTTTCTTTCATTAAAATAGGACTTGTTACTTTTAATCTTCTAGCATATTCTGGTTTTTCATCTAGAATATTATGTACTTTTCCAAATCCAGTTTCTAAAGACATTACAACTTTTTCTCTATATGGATCAATTGGTGGATTTGTAACTTGAGCAAATTTTTGTCTAAAATAATCTGTAAAATTTCTATTTACAGTTGAAAAACATGCTAATGGAGTATCATCTCCCATAGAACCAACTGGTTCTTTTCCATCTTTTGCCATTGGCTCAATTACTTGATCTAATACTTCATATGTAACATTAAAGAATTTTTGTTTTTTCTCTAAATTTTCTAATTTATAATCTTTAACATTTAAAAAAGTATCTTCAATATACTCTTGAATATAATCCATATCATCATTTAACCATTTTGAATAGTGTTGTGATGATTTTAAATAGTCATTAATATCATCTTCTTTTAGAATTTTTCCATGTTTAAGATCAAGTGCAATCATTTGTCCTGATTGTAATCTTCCTCTTTCTAAAATGTTATCATCTTCGATTTTTAAAGTTCCATATTCTGATGTAATATATAATTTATCATCTTTTGTAATAACATATTTTGATGGTCTTAATCCATTTCTATCAATCAAACATCCAATATGTCTTCCATCTGTTAAAGATACAGCAGCTGGTCCATCCCAAGCTTCCATTGCAGTTGCTGTATATTCATAAAATGCTCTTAAATTAGAATCCATATGTGGTGCATTTTGCCAAGGTGCAGGAACAAGTGCCCGTGCAGCTTTAAAAAAGTCAACACCATTTGCTAATAAAAACTCAAACATATTATCTAATGAAGTAGAATCTGAACCTACATTTTGTAAGATTGGTAATAATCTTTTCATTTCATCTTCAGAAAAAATTTCTGATTTTAATTGTTCTGATTTTACTTCTACATTAAATCTATTTGCTTCAACAGAGTTAATTTCTCCATTGTGAGCTATTGCTCTAAAAGGTTGCGCTAATCTCCATAATGGAAGTGTATTTGTTGAAAATCTTTGATGAAACAATGAAAAAGAAATTTTAAAATCCTCATCTCTTAAATCAATATAAAAATGTTTAATGTGAGTAGGCATAATTAGCCCTTTATAGGCTATTACTTTTGACGAAAATGTTGGAATATAAAAATCTTTTTTATCTATTAATTTGTGTTCGCACTCTTTTCTTGTTAAATAAAGCATTGCATCAAATCTTTTTGATGACATTAATGTATTTGGAACAACAAATACTTGTATAATTTGTGGTAAACTCTCTAATGCTTGTTCTCCAAGAGCATCGGTGTCTACAGGAACCGTTCTTGTAAGTACAACTTTTAAATCATTTATTTCACAAAATTCTATGAAAACATCTATATCAGTTAAATCTCTTGTAAAAATCATAGCAACAGCATAAATTTCAGGTAAATCAATACCTTTTTCTAAAGCTATTTTTCTCATAAAAAAATCTGGCATTGATAATAATAAACCTGAACCATCTCCAGTTTTACCATCAGCTGCCACTGCACCCCTGTGCATCATTCTTTCAAGTGAAGTTATTGCATCTTCTAAATTTTTATGACTTGGTCGGTTTTTCATATCAGCTACTAAACCAAACCCGCAATTATCTTTAAAAGAAGTTAGTAAGTCTAAATTGCACCCCATCATTTTCCTTTATATTAATCTTTAAAATATCCCTTAGTAAAGTCCGATAATTTACAATATACTTGTTTAAATTATGGTTAAATACCTAAAGTAGCGAACTCACGCAGTTTCACATTGTACAATATAAAATGTTTTAATAAATTGCAAAACTGTATATTTTTTAACCATTTGTTATTTTTTAATACAGATTTTATTGTAAAAAAAAATTAATATAATACATAATACTTACACAAGTTTTAACTATAATTTTTTTATATCAAAAATTAAGGAGAGATAGATATGAGAAAACTAGTTTTAGGAACAGTTGCAGCAGCAATGTTAGCAACATCAGGACTTGCAGCTGATTATGTTATGAAAGTAAGTCACGTTGTTAGTGCAAGTACACCAAAAGGTAAAGCAGCAGACTTTTTTGAAAAAAGAGTTGAAGAATTAACTGGTGGGAAAATTGATGTTCAAGTATTCCCAAATTCACAATTATATGGTGATGGTGAAGAAATTAAAGCACTTGCGATGAACAATGTTCAAGTAATTATGCCAAGTTTATCAAAGTTTACAAGTATTGCACCACAAATGCAACTTTTTGACTTGCCATTCCTTTTCAGAGATAAAGCACATCTTTATAATGTTATGGATGGTGAAGTTGGAAAAATTTTAAAATCAAAAGTTGATGAAAAAAAACAGATGATTGCACTTGATTATTGGGATGCTGGATTTAAAGACCTTTCAAGTAGTAAACAACCTCTAATCGTACCTGAAGATGCAGCAGGTTTAAAATTTAGAATTCAAAGTTCAAAAGTTTTAGAAGCTCAATTTAAATCAGTTGGTGGAAATCCTCAAGTATTACCATTCTCTGAAGTATATTCAGCATTACAACAAGGTGTTGTAGATGGAACTGAAAATCCATTATCAAACTTTTATACAAAAAAATTCTATGAAGTACAATCTAGTCTTACTATGAGTGAGCATGGATACCTTGGTTATTTAGTAGTTATGAATGAGCAATTCTGGAATAAATTACCAAAAGATCTTCAAGCAGATGTATCTCAAGCTATGAAAGAAGCTACAGCTCTTGAAAGAAAAGAATCAGCTTTAGAAGATGCTAAAATTATGGCAGAATTAACTAAATATGCTAAAGAAACAAATAAGCTTCAAATTATTGAATTAACACCTGAGCAAAAACAACAATGGAGAAAAGCTATGTCTACAGTTTATCCTAAGTTTTATGATGTGATTGGTGAAGATTTAATTAAAAAAGCAATTGACACAAAATAATAAAGTTTTAATATGAAAAAATTTTTTGAAATTATCGATTTAATTGTTGGTACTATCAACCAAACTATGGCAGTCCTTGGACTGTCAGTTGGTGTTTTACTAGCATTTATCAATGTAATATTACGATATGTTTTTGACATGAGTCTTACTTGGGCTGCTGAACTTACAAACTATCTTTTTATTTGGTCTGCACTATTTGGTGCTGCATATGGATTTAAACAAGGAGCTCATATTTCAGTAACATTACTTATTGAAAAATTTCCTCCAATTGTCACCAAATATCTCTTAGTTTTTGCAAATTTTATTTCAATCGCGTATCTTGCCATAATGTCATATTTTGGATATGAACTTATTCTTTTATTAAAAGATTTTGGAGAAGACAGTGTTGATTTAGGTATTCCTATGTGGATTCCTCATTTAGTTCTTCCTATCGCATTTGCTTTAGCTGCTTACAGAGCTGCTGAAAAATTAGTTGAAATTTATATTACTGATGCAAATGATATTAAACTCTTTAGTGAGCATGAAACTGTAATAAATGAAGTTACTTCACAAAAAGGAGAAAATTAATATGATTATTGCTACTTTATTTATTTTACTTTTTGCTTTAATGCTTTTAGGTGTACCAGTTGCAGTTTCATTGGGAGCTACAACACTAATCACATCATTCTTTTTTACGGATATGGATTTAATGGGAATTCCATCAAAAGTTTTTGATGGTTTAAATAAGTATACACTTATGGCAATTCCTATGTTTATATTAGCTGGTTCTTTATTATCAAGAGGATCATCAGCTTCTAGAATAATTGAATTTGCAAAATCTTTAGTTGGACATCTTCCAGGTGGTCTTCCAATTGCAGCTATCTTAGCATCTGTAATTTTTGCAGCAGTAAGTGGAAGTTCTCCAGCAACTGTTGCAGCAATTGGTTCTGTAATGTATGGAGCTATTAAACAAGCAGGATATAATGAACAATTTGCAATTGGTACAATTGCTACTTCAGGAACTTTAGGTATCTTGATTCCACCTTCAATTGTATTTATTGTATTTGGGGTAACAGCTGATCAATCTATTGGAAGACTTTTCATGGCAGGGGTAATACCAGGTCTTATGATTGGTGCTATGATGATGATTGGTACTTATATTTTAGCAAAAAGAAGTGGTTTTAAAGGACAAAAAGCTGCATCTTTTAAAGAGCGATTTATTGCTTTTAAAAATGCTTTTTGGGCTTTATTAATTATTGTTATTGTAATTGGTGGAATTTATGGAGGTATTTTTACTCCAACTGAAGCTGGTGCATTCAGTGTAATGTACGCTTTTTTTGTTTCATTTTTTATATACAAAGATACAAAATATAAAGATTTATATAAAATTATCTTAGATTCAGCACAAACAAGTTCAATGATTTTCTTTATCATTGCAAATGCTATGTTATTTGCTCACTTTTTAACAGATGAACAAATTCCACAACATATAACTCAAATGATTATAGAGGCAAATGTAGGACCTTTAATGTTCTTATTAATTGTAAATATTTTACTTTTATTAATGGGACAATTTATGGAACCAAGTTCTGTGGTAATGATTACAGTACCACTTTTACTTCCAATTGGTATGGCGTTAGGAATAGACCCTATTCACTTAGGTGTTATTATGGTTGTAAATATGGAAATAGGAATGATAACCCCGCCGGTGGGACTCAACCTCTTTGTTGCAAGTGGTATTACTGGACTTAGCTTAAAACAAGTTATAGTTGCATCATTACCAATGACATTAATATTATTATTTGGTCTGATGTTAGTAACATACATTCCAATTATTTCATTATGGCTTCCAAACTTCTTGTATGGATAAAAAAGAAAGAGATTTATTCTCTTCTTTTTTAAACTAAAAATCCTTCAAAAATTATTCCATCAACTTTTTCATCTATTTCATCAAATCTTTTTTTATTTCTTATAGTCCAAGTAAGAATAGCTAAGCCATTCTTTTTACAAAAATAATAAACTGAACTTCCAATCAAAGACTCTTCTAAAGATACAAAATCAGGTTTAGTTTTAAAATATTTATATAAAAAAAGTAGATACTTATATCTTTTAAATTTTTTAGAACTGTAACCAAAGATTAGACCTCTTGTAAAACTTACTTTATAATTTTTAAACCAAAATAAAATATCTTTTTCAAAAGAGCATATAAAATAAATTCCTTTATATTTATGCAATTGTTCAACCAAGTTACTTTCTAATACTCCAAGCTTATTATGTTTCTTAATTTCAATTATAAGAGGAATATCACCATTTATTAACCCTAGAATATCTTTAAATAAAGGAATATGTTCTGTTGTATCAAAAAGGTTTAATTTCTTTATAAAACAATAATTTTGCTCCTGTACTTTTTTATTTACATTACATAATCTAAATAAATCATCATCATGAAAAACTATGATTTGATTATCTTTTGTTATAGTCAAATCCAATTCAATTGCATAGTTTCTTTCTTTTGCTTTAAGAAAGGCTAAAAGGGAATTTTCTGGAATATTTTTAGAGTCATGAAATCCTCTATGCGCAATAAGTCTATTCTTAAACAAACTCATAATTTATAACTCTTTCAAAACCATCTTTAGGAATAAAAATAGCAAATTTTGCACCATTCTGAGTATTTCTAACTCTTAATTTACCTTTCATATTTTTATCCACAATTATTTTTGACATATATAATCCAATTCCCGTGCCATTGCTATCTTCTTTTGTTGTAAAATATGGCTCGAATATTTTTCCTTTTGGTTCAACTAAAACTCCACCACCATTATCTTCAATATATACAACAACATATGTTTCTTCTTCATAAGCACTAATTTGTATTAATGGATTTTTTATATTTTTTTCAATCAATATATCTTTTGCATTATTAATAATATTAAGTAATACTTGTTTATATTCATTTAAATAAGTCTTTATTTGAATATTTTCATCTATTTTAGTCTCTATTTGAATATTGTAATTAGATAAGGTGCTTGAAATAATATTCATTACAGTTTCAACTTCTCTTAATAAAAAGAACTCTTCTTTCTCTTTTTTGGGCATAAAGAAATTTCTAAAATCATCAATTGTATGAGACATATATTCAAGTACTTTATCTGCTTCTTTTGACTTCTTTTCCATTGTCTCTTTATCCAAAGCTCCAATATTGTATTTAAATCTTATAAACATCATGATGGAAGATAATTCAGATAATGGTTGCCTCCATTGATGAGCTATATTACTGATCATCTCACCTAAAGCAATAAACTTTGATTTCTGGACAAGAAGCTGTTCTTTTTCTCTATTCTTCTCAATTTCTTGTTTTACTTTCATTTCTAAGGATAAATTTAAATCTTCTAATTCTTTTGCATTTAATCTAACTTTATTTTCATACTCTTTCAAAATATCATCAATTTTTTGAGAAATTGCAATTGATATTAAAATAGCTATTGATAAAAACATTGCAAATAAAACAACATTTTGAGCCACTTGATTTTTTATTCTTTTTCTTAAATCTTTTCTTTTAATCGCAATTTCATTTTCAATATCATCAGTATAAATACCAACAGCAATTACCCAATTCCATCTTTTGTAATATTTGAAATATGAGAGTTTATGTTTTGCTTCATTTGAATCTGGTTTCTTATAGGCATATTCTGTATAAGATTCACCTCTTTCTCTAATATCTTTTAGAAATATTTCCCTAAACTTTTTCCCATCATCATCTTTATAATTTGTTGATATGTATTTCCCAACTAAATCTAGTCTATTTGGATTAACAACTAACTTTGCAAAATCATCTCCACCATTAATATTATTAATCTCATATACAAAAAAATAGTTACTTTTATTTTCTTCAAATGTAATGTTATTTAATAACCTAATAGCATCCATTTTTAACTCATCATCATCTAAATTTGATTTGATAAGATTATAAGTTAAAATATCAAGAACAGTATTAATCTCTTTTTTTAGAGTCTTCTTTTTATTTAAGTAATACTCCTGAACAAACTTATCCATTTCAATATCAAAATCATCATAGGCATTCTTAACATAAAAGTATGATATAGCAAATATCATAGAAGACATAATAATAATAAATGTAAAAATTATGATTTTTGATAAATTCTTTTCCATTGTAAAATTCAAAATAAACCTTTAATTAGCAATAATTGGTTATCATAACATAAATTTTCTAATAAGGATTTTTATAATATGCAAAATAATTTTATAAATAAACTTACTGCTTTTTCAGTTCTTTATGTAGAAGATGAAGATGGAATAAGAAATAATATAGAAGAGATATTAAAACATCTTTTTAAAGAAGTATTAACAGCTAAAAATGCAAGTGAGGCATATTTAAAATATATTCAAAATAAACCTGATTTAATTATAACTGATATAAAAATGGGAAATGAAACTGGACTTGATTTACTAAAAAGAATTAGACAAACCGATTCAAAAACTAGATTAATTATAACTTCAGCGCATACTGATTTAAATTATTTATTAGAAGCTACAGAATTACATCTTATAAAATATATTGTAAAACCTATTACCAATGACAAATTAATGGAAGCCTTAGAATCTTTTGTAAAATCTTATGATGAGAGTAAAATATATAATTTAAATACAAATTGGATTTTTGATTCAAGAAAATCTATTGTTTCAAATGGAAATGAAGATTTTGCTCTAACAAAAAAAGAAGCAATCTTTTTGAAACTACTTATTACAAAAAATAGAATAATTACTTATGATGATCTTGAAAACTCAATTTGGGATGATGATTCAATTATGACAGCAAATGCTATGAGATTATTTATAAAAAATCTAAGAAAAAAACTCCCTGAAAATTTTTTGAAAAATATTCAAGGAGTTGGTTATCAAATATCAAGAGGATTAGATAGCTAATTCTTTTTGTGTATCAATTTTACTTAACTCATCAAGTTTTATGAAATATGCATGTCCTAAATAGATAATATAATAAACTGCTGTAAAAAGTGTAGCAAATGGAATCATTGAAATAAAATATAAAAATAGCGTTCTAAGCCTAAAATTATTCCCCTCAGCTTTATAAATAATCTTAAATTGTTCTTTACTTAAAATCGTTGAAGATACATCAAAATTCAATAACTTATGGAAAAAATAATAAAAAGGCAAAGAAAATGCCAAGACATTTAAAACGGGTACAAAATAGACTGGAATTAAAATTATAAATAAAAAAACCATCATAAATAAGCTTTTTGCCAAAACCCAAATAGATAAAATTACTGTTCCATATTCGTGTAAAACTAAATGAGAATAATATCTTTTATGTAAAATTTTTAAAATCATAGGGGTTAAAAATCCAATTATAATAATTGATAAAATGACAGAAGCTTGTAAAACAATAATTGTTCCTACTGTATAAAATAAAAATCCAGCAATCCATGAAGTAAATGAATATTTAAATAAAAATATTATTAAATATGTGAACCATATAAAATAAAAAGGAGCATTTTCATCAACAACAACCTCTTGTCCATTTTGAGAAGCAATAGCAATTTCATGTAATGATGAAATTCCATAATCTGCTGCTGTAAAAAATAGCATATATAAAATAATCATCGTTACAATCAACGGAACTAATGCAATTTTTAACATTGAACTTGTAAAAAAATCTTTAACACTTTTTAGTATAATCTCAACTTCATTCATTTTTTCTCCTATTTATCAAACCTTGTTCTATATTCACATTTTTGGCAAAGTTCTTCAACTAAAATATTGTTTTTAAAACCTTGTTGAATTGCTTTTACTCTTTTAGAATTTAATATATCTTCTAGTTGTGTAGTATTTGTATTTCCAAGATTCACACAGGCATTTTGGTCTAAACAACAAGGAACAACATCTCCAGAAGTTAAAATCCCAAAATGAGAATCTAAACCATAACAAAATCCAGTTTTTGAAACTATCTCATTTTGCAAAGCTGGCCAAGTAAAATATTCATCAAAATTGAAAAATATTTTTCTAGCTATTCTTATATTTTTTGGTCTTTCTTTATATACTTCTTCAATATCTATATTTGAATTAAAAGTTTCGTTTATTCTATCAAAAACTTTTTTGTTAAAATCTTTTGCACTTTTTTCTTCATCTAAATTCCAAATCCTAAAATTTATAAAATATTCATGGTTTTTACTTTGGGCAAATTTTACAAAATCTAAAATCGGATTTAAATATTCATCAAGTGATTTTTTGTGGGAATTTGCATTATATGAATTAATCGAAAAATTTATTTGTTTAATAGTTGGATTCATAAGTGCATCATAATGTTTTTCATTTATATTATTTGCTGTTGTTGTAATATTTACTTTTAAATCATGTTTTAAACTTATATTTAGATAATCTGCTAAATTTGTCAAAACAAGTGGGTCACCAACCATATGATAAGCTAACTCTTTTGTATATGGCTTTAATTGAACATTTAAATCATCAAATTTTTCTAAACTCATTATTCCATTTGGTAGTATTTTTGGAGGACAAAATGTACATTTTAAATTACAAATATTTGTGATTTCTATATGCACTTTTTTAAATTTTTTTATAATATTTCCTTTTAAAATTTTCGAAATTGTACCCAATAGTAGATAAAAACTAATCTTATGCTAACTTTGGTTTAATTATAATCCATTTAATAATTTAAAAGGCAAAAAATGGAAATGATTCTAAATGAAAACGATTTAGTAGTTGGTGCTATATTTGAAAATGGTACTATTCAAGACTATGTTGATGAAAATAAAACTTATGGACTTATTAGAATTAAAGAATCAACTGCAAATTGGTTTTTATTCAATAAAGATGAGAGTGAAGATGACTTACAAAAACTCTACTCAAAGATAATCAAAGAAGAACATTTTATTCAAGATGATTTTGGTGAAGAAATTGTAATTTTCAATAAAATAGGTGAAAGGCCTTTTGAAGAATTCATAAAAAAAATTGATGCGTATTTAGGTGATGAGATGGGAAGTTTTATTTAACTTCCCATTTTAAACTTAAAAGTTTTCCCACTCTTCTTCATCTGATTTACTTGAAATACTCTTTTTCACTTCAGCTGTTTTTGTATTTTTAACAGGAGCATGAGTTGTTTTTACATCAGCAGAACTATTAGTTCCTCTACTCATTTTTCTAGCTTTAGCTTCATTTTTACCAATAAACTCTTTTGCATTTGCATCACTTACAATTAATCTTGCAATTTCATCTGTAATTTCTGCCACATCTTGAGTTTGAGAAGCTACTGCTGCATTTTTTTGTGTTTGTTGATCTAATTGATTTACTGCATCATTTATCTGTTCAATTCCAAGCAACTGCTCTTTTGACGCATTTTGTATATCTTGAATTAGATTTATAGTATGAGTAATATTTCCATTTAATTGTTTATATCCTTCTATCATATTTCCAGCTATTTTTTTACCATCATTTGCTTTTACTGTTGCTGTCTCTACTATTGCTTTTATCTCTTTTGCTGCTTCTGCTGAACGAGAAGCAAGATTTCTCACTTCTGCTGCAACTACTGCGAATCCTTTTCCAGCTTCTCCTGCAGTTGCTGCTTCTACGGCTGCATTTAAAGAAAGAATATTTGTTTGGAATGCTATTTGGTCAATTACCGTTATTGCTTCATTTATCAAGTTTACTTGATTATTTATTTCATCCATTGAAACTGTTGTTTGATTTGCCAGTTTTTCACCTTGATTTGCTGAAGCTGTTACTTCATTTGAAAGAATTGCCATTTTTGAAATATTCTCTGTATTATTTCTAATATTTGAAGTGATTTCTTCTATTGCTGCTGCTGTCTCTTCTAAAGATGCTGCTGCTTCATTTGAACTCATATTTAATTTATCTACATTTGCTAAAAGTATATTTGAGCTTTCTTCTAATGTTAGACCATTTGTTTTACTCTCAACTAACATAGTATTGATAGTATCAGCTAAAGAATTAAGTGCAATTGCAACTCTACCATGAGGATTATTTATTCTAACTGTAAAATTAACTTTTTTGTATTCATTTAAAACTTCATCAATAACAATTAAATCATCATTGATTTTTTCTGAAACAATAGTTAACATCTCATTTAAAATATTTTTTAACTCTTCTAAACTTTCATTATCACTTTTTGCTTCAATTCTATTTCGTAAATTTCCTTTATTTATTTCAGAGACTACACCTTTAACATCATTAATTAATTTCTCATCTTGTTGAATCAATTTATTTGTTTTTTCAATATTTGTATTAACAATATTTGTCATAATTCCTATTTCATCATTAGACTTAACAGTAATTTTATCAACATTTTTACTTTCTTTATTAAGATATTTAAAGAAATCTAAAAGACCAACTTGGAAAGTATTTAAAGGTGCTATTATCTCTTTATTTATAAAAAATGTTACAAACATAATAATTACAATTGAAACAATCAATGCAATAAGTAAAATTCCGAATATAGTCGAAGCAATATTTTCTGCAGAATGTTTTCTCATCTTATCAATATTTTCTTCAATATCATCAGTATATGCGCCTGTTCCAATCATCCATTTCCATTCATTAACACCAACCGCATAACCAATTTTGTCATATAATTTAGGATCATTTGGTTTTTCAAAATCGAAAGTAACCATTCCCCCATCTTTTTTAGCAACTTCAATTAAATCTTTTATGTAGTAAACACCTTTTTTACTTTTTAAATTTATTAAGTTTTTACCAACTAAATCAGGTTTTATTGGATGCATTAAATTTACACCATCATAATCGTAAATATAAAAATATCCATCTTTACCAAATCTGAGATGAGATACATCTTCTAATGCTTTTTTTTGTAAAGATTCAGTTACATTATCTATATAAGCACCTGTACCAATTACCCAATTAAATGGCTTAAATAATTTTATATAAGATACTTTTTGTCTAGAAGGTTTATCTTTTACAACTTGTGCATAAGGAACTAATCCTTCACCTTTTTTAAAGGCAGTATCTATAAAATCTTTTATATAAGGTTGAGTATTTTTTGTTCCTTCTCTTTCTGGACTTATAGGAAGTTTTAATATAGTTGAGTTTTCATCATAAACAAAGAAATAATCTTTATTATCACCATATCTAACTGCATCTATAGTATCAAGCAACAATTTTTTAAGTTCATCTTCAGATACTTTTCCTTTTTGATCTTCATATAATCTAGTAAGTACTGTAAATAAAAAATCTGTTTGATTTTTTAAAGTACCCTCTACATTTTTCTTAACATTTTCAGGTAAAGATTGATTATAAAGATTTACTACAATATTTTTTGCGAAGTTTGTATATGCCTTCAATTCTTCCCGTGAATTTTTATAAGCATTTTGCTTGTATTCTTCAATATTTTGATTTGTTAAATTATTAATCTCATATATTGATTTCAAAGCTATCATTGTTGCTACAAGAATTATAGTTACTATTACTATAATCAACAATTTACTTTTTATAGAAAAGTTTTTCATTGTTTTTCCTTATTTAATCTATACAGTATGATAATTGATTAATGATTAATAAATCATTAATAATTAAAAAATAGAATAAACAAAAAACTAATAGTAATTTTTAATCATTTATTAATATTCTTTCTCAAATCATCAATAAATAAATGTTTGTAAATATTATCAAAATTATTAATTCCCTCTTCATTAAATTGTTCTTCTTTCTCATTTCCCCAATATAAATATTTATTTCTGAACTTATTATTATCAATAAGAAAAAAGATATTAAATGCTGTTGCTAAAATATAATTTGTTTTTGTATCAATAAATTTATACTCATACTCTTCATAAAGTTTTGGGAAAAAAGTTGTTTTTATATTCTTTTCAATAATAAATCTAGCTTTTTCATCCAAATTTTCATCATGATTATTTAAAGATATTCTTTGGGTATTTGATATTACTCTATTATATTTATATGCATAAGTTGATATATCAATAAAATTCTCGATGTAATTTTCATGTACATTTCTTATTTCATCTTTTTCAATAGAAGTTAATGTTGTTGAATATTTAAGAGGATGTTTATAAATATTAACAATAGATAAACTCTCAATTTTTTGCCCATCATTTTTTTGTGGATAAAAATATATTTTTGAATCCATCTGTGTTAATTCATAATATTCTTTGATAAGATATTTAATAAATAAATCATAATAAGCTATACTCAATAATAAGATTAATAAGATAAAAAAGACTATAACACTTTTAAATATCTTTGACAAAATATAACTTATAAAAAAACAAGAAGATATAAAAGACAAATTTGCTGGAATAAATAAAAAACTTTGCGGAATTACAAATTCAAAAGATGGCATTCAGAAACTTTATTTAAGTAGATAAGGCAAATCTCTTTTTAAAGAGTCTAACAACTCTTCATTTAAAAAAAACTGTCCCACTGAGCTATTTGGATTATTAAAACAGTAAACACAAACATATCTATTCTTTTTTATCAACTCAATTATAAAATCAAGTTTTTTTTGCAATCCAATATTATTTACATAATAATCATAAATATCTTTTAAATCACTCTCATTAATCTTTTCTTTAATAAAAACAACTGCATCTTGCATAAATTCTATAACATTTTCTTCTTCAGATTTTATATTTAAAAAAGCCTCTTTTACATCACTAAATCTAAGATCAAATTTTGCACCTACTAAAAGTAATTCTTTTAAATTTTCTAAATCATTTTTTTGGAAATAGTATTGTAACAATAAGTTTAAGTAATGTTCTTGTATATCAGTATCATAATCTTTTATAAATTCAAAGACCTCTTTAGCATCTTTTATCTTTTCATTTTCTAATAAATCATTATGTAAAATACCAATTTGACCCATTATTTCATGTAATCTATCACTCATGAAATTTCCTCTATATTAATAAATTTTTGATTATTGTATCTAAATTATATTTCAAAAGAATTATAAAATTTTTTTGATGATATAATATAAAATAATTAAGTTATAAATTTATTAACTAAAAGATACAAAATGAAAAAAATATTTCAATCATATATTATTTTTTTAATCTTATTTTCAAGTAACATTTTATTCGCCAATACACAAGCTAATTACTTAGAAAAAGTAACTTTACAATTAGAGTGGAAACATCAATTTGAGTTTGCAGGTTTCTATACAGCAATAAAAAAAGGCTATTACAAAGATGTTGGTCTTGAAGTTGAGATAAGAGAGTTTAAAGATGGCATTGATATAACCCAAGAGGTTTTAAGTGGAAATGCAACTTTTGGTATATCCTCATCTGCTTTGATTTTAGAGAAACTTGATAAAAAACCTGTCGTTTTAATTGCCTCTTATTTTAAACAAAATGCATTAGCTCTTGTAACAAAACCAGATATAAAAACTCCTAATGATTTGAAAAATAAAAAGATAATGGCTCTCAATTGGGAAATGCAACATACAAGTTTAGGTGTGATGCTAAAAGATACTGGAATTTCATCCAATGACTATACTTTAATTAATCACGATTTTAAAGTAGATAAATTTGTGAATGGTCAAATTGATGCAATGAGTGTATTTATTTCTTCTCAACCTTACGAACTTGATCAAGCAGGTGTAAAATATAATATATTAAATCCAGCAGATTTTGGTATTTACTCTTATGATGTTGAACTATTTACAAGTCAAAAAGTTATAAATTTAAATACAAAAAAAGTAAAAGACTTTGTAGAAGCAACAAATAAAGGATGGGAATACGCATTTAATCACAAAGAAGAGATTGTTGATTTAATTTATGATAAATATTCAAAAAGAAAAACTAAAGAGTCTTTATTATTTGAGGCTAAACAAACAGAAAAACTATTTAAAACAAATATCTTTAAAATTGGTGCAATTGCACCAGAACTAGTAAAATTAAATGCAGATATGTACACAAAATTAGGTTTGGTTGATAAAAATTATGATATTAATTCTATATTAAATAATTACTACTTTGATATTAATAACAAAATACAAGGTGATCTTACAAATGAAGAAAAAAACTACCTTAAAGATACAAGAAATAAAGAAAATGCATTATTACAAGAAATTTTAAAAAAAGGTAAAAATGATATAACAGATGAAGAATTATTTGAATTAAGAAAAAGATTAATAAATACAAAATTAGACAATAATGACAAATTAAAAAAAACCATTCCATTAAATGAAAAAGAAAAAAACTATTTATTAAATAAAAAATCCATCACTATGTGTGTAGATCCAAACTGGGAACCTTTTGAAAAACTAGATAAAAAAGGTAAATACACAGGTATTGCTGAAAATATTATTGAATTAATTAGTTCAAAACTTGCATTAAATATAAAAGTAATTCCTACTAAATCTTGGGAAGAGAGTATAGAATTTTCAAAAGCAAAAAAATGTGATATTATGAGTTTCTTAAATGAAACTCCTCAAAGAAAAGAATGGCTGAATTTTACAGAACCTGTTTTTGATGATCCTAATGTAATAATAGGAAGATCTGATAGTCAAATAATAAAAGATTTATCAAAAATTAAAGCATCCATTGCTCTTCCAAAAGAAACAGCAATGTATGAAAAATTTCAGAATGATTTTCCTAATCTTATGATAATTCCCACTAATACAGAAAATGAAGCCTTTGAACTAGTTGAAGAGAAAAAAGCAGATTTAACTCTTAGATCGATTATTATTTCAGCATATAATATAAAAGAAAAAGGTTTTTTTAATCTGAAAATTCTAAATGAACCTAAAGGCTATGGAAATATTTTTAGAATTGGGGTTTTAAAAGATGAACCAATTTTAGTTGATATATTGAATAAGGCAATATTAACAATATCTAAAAATGATATTCAAGATATAGTTAATAAGTGGATATCAATAAAATACGAAAAAATCGAAGATTATACTTATCTGTGGATTTCAATAAGTTTTATTATAATACTATTAATCTTCTTTTTATACAGACAATACCTATTAAAAGATAACAATAACTTTCTTCAAAATGAAATTAAGAAAAGAACTCAAGAATTAGACAAATTAAATGAAGAATTAGAAATAAGAGTAAATGAAGAATTAGAAAAAAACAAACTTTTTCAAGAAAAACTTTTTAAAGCTGATAAACTAGCTTCCATGGGGGAAATGATAAGTAATATAGCACATCAATGGAGACAACCACTATCTATGATTTCAACAGTAGCTACTGGAGTAAAAATACAAAAAGAGTTTGGAATATTGGATGATAATGAACTAATACAAAATATGGATTTAATAAATAAAAACTCTCAATACCTATCTGAAACAATAAATGACTTTAAAAATTTCATTAAAGAAGATAGAAAGTTAAGAAATTACAATTTATCAACTACTATAAACAATTTTTTACATATCGTTGAATCAACGGTAAGAAATGATAACTTAAAGTTAATTATAAACTTAGATGATAATATTACAATTGATGGGTATCCAAATGAACTAATTCAATGTTTAATTAATATTTTTAATAATGCAAAAGATGCTCTTGAAGAAAGACAAGAGGAATTCCCATTAGTTTTTATTACTACTACAATCAAAAATAATATTGTTTATATAAGTATAAAAGATAATGCAGGAGGAATACAAGAAGATATAATTTCGAAAATATATGACCCTTATTTTACAACTAAATATAAATCTCAAGGAACTGGATTAGGACTGCATATGACATATAAACTAATTGATGAAGGGATGCATGGGAAAATTGAAGCTAAAAATGTAGAATATACCTATGAAAATAAAATTTATAAAGGTGCTGAATTTGTAATAACTTTAAATATATAAAAGATGGATTGGTTGCGGAAACAGGATTTGAACCTGTGACCTTCGGGTTATGAGCCCGACGAGCTGCCGTGCTGCTCTATTCCGCGTTAAATGATAAGTATTAAAATAGTTTTTCATTAAAAAAATTTGGTTGCGGAAACAGGATTTGAACCTGTGACCTTCGGGTTATGAGCCCGACGAGCTACCGTGCTGCTCTATTCCGCGATATATATTTAAATATATAAATAATCAACAGTATCAAGTATTAATTAGATTTTATAATAAGTAAGTTTTTGTGGATGGGGTAGAAGGATTCGAACCTTCGAGTGACGGTACCAAAAACCGTTGCCTTACCGCTTGGCGATACCCCAAGAAAATAAAGTTAAAAAAAGTGGAGCTGGTGAAGGGAGTCGAACCCCCGACCTGCTGATTACAAATCAGCTGCTCTAGCCAACTGAGCTACACCAGCATCCATAATTTCTAAATGGTGTCAAGAGAGGGACTCGAACCCTCGACCTCCGGCTTATGAGACCAGCGCTCTAACCAGCTGAGCTACCTTGACATTTTAGATTGGTTGCGGAAACAGGATTTGAACCTGTGACCTTCGGGTTATGAGCCCGACGAGCTACCTAGCTGCTCTATTCCGCGATTAAATAAAAGAACTTTAATCCCTAAAGATTAATTAGTGGAGCGGGAGACGAGACTCGAACTCGCGACAGTCTGCTTGGAAGGCAGAAGCTCTAGCCAACTGAGCTACTCCCGCATCACTTTTTTGGTAAAATAAATAAAAATTAAATAGCGTTACCAAATCTATTTAATAGTGGAGCGGGAGACGAGACTCGAACTCGCGACAGTCTGCTTGGAAGGCAGAAGCTCTAGCCAACTGAGCTACTCCCGCATAAAAATGCTTTTAACACATTTTTAATTCACTTAAAAAGTGAAACTGGTGGGTCATGAAGGACTCGAACCTTCGACCACTCGGTTATGAGCCGAGTGCTCTAACCAGCTGAGCTAATGACCCAGTGGCGGACAGTGAGGGATTCGAACCCTCGGTGCCGTTACCAGCACGTCTCCTTAGCAGGGAGGTGGTTTCAGCCAACTCACCCAACTGTCCGCATTTTCCATAATTTTAACTTCTTAAAATCAGGACGGAAATTATAATACTACATCACTTAAAACATACTTAAATAGTAAAGAGATAATTAAATATTTTTTAATATCTCTTCAACTACTTTTTTAGGATTTTCAGCTTTATATATTGGTCTTCCAACAACTATAAAATTTACTAAGTTTTCTTTTGCAAAAGCAATATCAGCTACTCTCTTTTGATCACCACTATCTTCACCAAAAGGTCTGATACCAGGACATAAAGTAATAAACTCTTTTGAAGTATTATTTTTAATATCTAAACTCTCATAAGCTGAACATACCACTCCATCAACACCTGAATTATAAGTGTCTTTTGAAAGTTGTATAGCTTTTGTAGATATATCTTCATTATAAATAGCCTTAAAGCTCTCATTATCAAAAGAAGTAAGTGCCGTAACCGCTAGAACTAAAGGCTTATTTGGTACATCTTTGATTCTTTGCATAACTATTTTCATAGCTTCAACACCTGAGCTTGCATGAACATTAAACATATCTACAAGTCCAAAGTTAGCTATTTCAAATGCAGCATCAGCCATAGTATTTGGAATATCATAAAGTTTTAAATCTAAAAATATTTTGAAATTTGGATTAATTGCTTTTAAATCTTCTAAAAACTTTTTCCCATCTCGTATAAATGATCTAAATCCTACTTTTAACCAAACATCAAAATCTTTAATTTGTTCAACTAAAGCTAAATTTTCTTTTGCAGTTGGTAAATCTAAAGATATACATAGTTTCATTACATCATTCATAATTTAAGCCTTTACAATCTTATCAAGTAAACCATTTACAAACTTTGGAGCACCGTCACTAGCTAATCTTTTTGATAATTCTATAGCCTCATTTATAACAATAGCTTTTTGTAAACTTTCAAATAAAATTTCATAAACTGCAAGTCTTAAAATTGATTTTTCAACAGAACCTATATCGTCTAAAGTTCCTTGATTTAAATGAGCTTTAATTTCATTATCAATATTTTCTATATTTTCAATTGTTCCATTAAAAAGTTTTAAAGCAAACTCTTTTTGTTGATTTCTAATTTTTTTATCTTCTAAAATTTCATCAACAAATTTTACAATTCCCTCATTTCCTAAATCATAGGCATATAATAAACCAATTACAGACTCTCTAGCTTGTGTTCTAGTTGCCAAATTATTTCCCCATTTCGCTATATAAATCTAGCATTTCAATAATTGTAACCATTGCTTCTGCACCTTTATTACCTACTTTTGAACCAGCTCTCTCAATTGCTTGCTCAATTGTATCTGTAGTTAAAACACCATTTGATACAGGAATACCGTGTTTGATTCCAACTGTTGCAATACCTTTTGTAGCTTCTGCTGAAATATAATCAAAATGAGGAGTTGCACCACGAATAACAGCACCAACACAACAAATTGCATCATATTTACCACTTGCTAATGCTTTTTCTAAAGCAAAAGGAATTTCAAAAGCACCTGGAACTAATATTAAATCTAAATTATCATCATTTCCACCATGTCTTTTGAAAGCATCTCTTGCACCTTCAACTAATCTATCAGTTATAATATGATTAAATCTTCCATTTATAATTGCTACTTTCTCAGTACCATTTAATCTTAAATTACCTTCAATAATTTTCATTTATTTCTCCAAAAATATGTGTATAAGGATTAATTATATCCTAAAGCGTCTTGTATTGCAAAAATGTCACTAACTGTTTTATATAAGTCTTCGATTTTAAGCATATTTGGTCCATCACTAAGTGCAATACTTGGATCAACATGTGTCTCAAAAAAGAATCCATCAACACCAACTGCAGCTGCAGCTTTTGCCATATATGGAACAAATGCTGAGTTTCCACCAGTTGTTCCCCCAGTACTTGGAATTTGAACTGAATGTGTTGCATCAAAAATAATGGGAGCATATTGTTTTAATAAAAGTAAGTTTCTCATATCCACAACTAAAGCACCATATCCAAATGTATTTCCTCGCTCACAAAGCCAAACACCAGCTTTTTCAGATGTTTCATAAGAAACTTCTGTAATTCCTCTTGTATTTAGAATTTTTTCAACTGGATGTTTCATAGCATCTGCTGCTAAAAATTGCCCTTTTTTAATATTTATAATTGCAGGTGTTTTAGCAGCTGCAACTAATAAATCAGTTTGTCTACATAAAAATGCAGGAATTTGTAAAATATCAATTACTTCACCAGCTGGTGCTGCTTGATATGATTCATGAATATCAGTTACAACTTTGTATCCAAATTGCTCTTTTATTTCTTGAAATATTTTTAATCCCTCATCAAGTCCTGGTCCTCTAAATGAACTTATACTTGTTCTATTAGCTTTATCAAATGAAGCTTTAAAATAAAATTCAATTCTTTTATCTTCACTTAATGGTTTTAATTTTTCTGCTATTCTCATTACCGTGTCTCTATCTTCTAGTACACATGGTCCTGTTAAAATTTTCATCTAATTCCTTTTAAATATTGTTTGTTTTTCTTTACCGGTTAATGCATAATAAAATTCATAATAATTTTGGCAAATATACTCAACATCATTTTTAGCATGTGCATCACAAGCTAATAAAAGTTTATCACCTATTTTTATCTCATATTCCCACTCAGGGGTTAATATTATATCATTATCTCGTTGAAGTAACAAAGGAACAACATTATTTTTTTGTTTATGGTTATATAAAGAAGTAGCAAATATATTTAAAAGCAATATATTTTTGTTTAATAAATATTTACAAATTTCAGGAGCAAATGATTCTACAATTTGGAATTCCAATAAAATAGGACATTCATCTATCTCTTTTACTAATCTATTAATAAGTTTTGAAGCCCATATATTATCTTTTTTGATAATTTGTTTTAAAAATATATCACTTAAAGGATTTACTAAAGCATTAGTTACTTTATTTACTACAATTTTTGAGGGAGTAAAAATATGATCAATATTTGCATTTTTAAATAAAAAATCATCAGCTAAATCATTTTCTCTAACAATTGTCATAATTAATGGATTAAGTTTTTTAGCTGTTGCTAAAATAGATAAATTTGTTGTGTCATCATCAGTTGCTGCAACTATTGCAACAGCTTGATTTATACCAATATTTATTAGTAATTCTTTATCATCAGCATCTCCAAAAACTAAATGTGAAATCTCATTTTTTGTAAATTCTATATCTCTATTTTTTTTAATTTCTATTAATTTTGCCTCAATATTATTGTCATTTAATTTTTCAAAAATCTTTTTTCCCATTCGTCCATATCCACAAATGATATATAAACCTTTAGGGAAAAGTGGCAAACTAGAGTTTAAATCTCCTAATTTATAAAGCCATTTTTCAATTTTAAATAGATTTGGAGCAATTAAAGCCATATTTATTTCAGACGAAATAATAGAAAATGGGTTTACAATTATTTGAGCATCTAAATCTTTAAGATTTTCCGTATGATTTTTTGTTGTTGATTTAACGGCTACTTTTACATTTTTATTTAAACTTTTTGCAATTAAAGTTGTTTTTAGATTTAAAGCATCATCTTCAAATAATGAAACTATTGCTTTACAATTTCTTTTAGTAATTCCAGCGGCTTCTAAAACTCTAACTGAATAAGTCTCACTATATAAAACAGGGACTGTTGGTGTAAAATTTTCAAGTATTAAATCATTAATTCTTGATTTATCTTTTTCTATTACTACACTTCTAACACCTTGGTCTAAAGCCTTTGTTATGATTTTTTTTGTGATTTGGTTATAACCTAAAACAATTATAAACTTTTCATTTAAATTTTTTATTTGTCTTAAAAATTTTGTTCTTTGCATCTCTTGAATAAAAAGTTTATCTTGCAATAGTGAAACCAAAGAACCTATTCCATAAAACCATCCTAGAACAGTAAGATATATAGAGAAAGTCACCCAGATTCTTTGAGGATAAGTAAAAGTATAAGGTGTTTCACCAAATCCAATTGTAGTTGCAGTATAAGAGATAAAATAGAAAGCATCAAAAATAGACATCCTTGTAGGATTCCCATTTACATCAATACCTTGAATTAAAATCAATCCTATAATTGCAATAGTATAAGTTATAATAATTACTAAAAAAGGTATACGCATTTTCTGTAAAATTATAAATAAAGAGTTATTTCTCAAAATATTACCTATTTTATCTTTTTGATTTTATGGTATCACCCACATATAATACAACTGAAGTAATATTAGCTAATAAAGCTCCACCAGATAAAGATACAACCATACCAATAATTTCACTATCTAACATAGTTGAATAAATTGCCACAGTCCAAATAGTAGCTGCTGCGATTAGTTGAATATCAGCAACTAAGGAAGTTGCTAATAAAACAGAACCTAATTGAGTTTTGTCTCCTAATTTTAAAATTGTTGCAATTAAATTTACAATAATGGCTGCAAATAATTCATATTTACTATGACTTGCTACGGTATGCATTTCACCGTAAAAAAAACCAAAATTTAAAGTCATAGCTAAAATGATAAAAAAACCAGAGATAACCTTATCTAAGTTCATGGTATTCATCCTCTAAATCTTTTCCTAAATCAAGTTTTCTTTTGAAAACCTCATCAATATTATCATGTACTCTTGAATCTTTATCTAAAAATAATAATCTATGTTTATTTAACTGATTAATATTTTTAAGTCCCATAATTGCCAATAAACCTTTTACATTTTTCAAAAGATTTTTATGATAATTTGCAACATAAGTTGCATGTCTAAATACAAAATATTTTCTTCTTTTTTTCTTATTTTGAGTAGCTAATCCAACTGGACAATCTCTTCCTGTTGTTCCAGAACAATATCTTGCACGAATACAACCAGCACTCATCATAAATCCACGAGCAATTTGTAAAAAATCTGCACCTAAACTCATAATGATGATAATATCATCGGGTGTTAAAATTTTTCCACTTGCAACTAATTTAACTTTATCTCTAACACCATAATCAATTAATACTTTATTTACTAAATAAACTGAATCTCTTGTATTAAGCCCTACTCTTTCCATCATTTCTAATGGAGCTGTTGCACTTCCACCACTACCTGCATCAACGGTAATATAATCAGGATAGGCATCTATTCCAGCGTCTATTCTTCTTTTTATCTCTTTTGCATATGGTTCTATATTTTCAATATCAGAAATTACTATTTTAATTCCAACTGGTTTACTTGATAATTTTTGAAGTTCACCAATAAAATCAAATAATTCCTCAATAGTATTTGCGTAAGGAAATCTATTTGGAGAAAATACATCTTTATATGCTTCTACATTTCTATAATAAGCAATTGCTGGAGTTACTTTATGGCCTGTTAGTTTCCCACCTGTTTGTTTTGCACCTTGAGCCATTTTAATTTCAGTCATTTGACAAAATCTCATAACTTTTTGGTATCTATCAGGATCAAAGTTCCCCTTTTTATCCCTTGCTCCATAAAGCCCTGAACTTATTTGAAAAACTATATCTGGCATATCAGCAGGAACTTCACTAGGAAAAGATTCAAGAGGAGCATCCCAATTTGGTCTATAAAAAATACTATTATTCATATCTAACATATATGTTTCTGCTTCTGGATCATTTTTAAAAACAAGTTTTCTATACACATCAGCAGCTATTGCACCATTAAAGAAAAATTTTACAATATCTTTTATTTTTTTATTAAAAGATGAAGTATCAACAATTTTCATATATGAAGGATCATACTTAATATGTGTTACAAAAAAATTTGATGTAACACCACCTTCTCCTGAATTAATTGGAAATCCACCAATATATGCCCCTTGAACGAAAGCTCTTGTACCTTCAGGTGAGATAGACCCATCACTCATAGCAGATCTTGCAATTATACTTTTTGAAGTAAATGGTTTTTTTCTTCTTTCCCCAAAAGTAACATCAAACTTATCTTCAACTTCGCTATCATTTAAAACAATATTTGCATGTCTAATCATAAACTTTGGTTTAGGCAACGGTTGTGCAGGTGAAAATGATGCATAGTTTGGTAAATCTCTTGCTGCTTTATAAACCCAATCTAATTTGTCTTTTGATTCATAAAATTTTTCATCACCAAAATATTGTCTAAAAGGTTCTCTAATTTCTTCAAATAAATATCTTAATCGTCCAATAATTGGATAATTAACTAAAATTTGGTGATCTCTTTGTACATATTTATCATGAATATACCATGCTATAATAACTAGTACCCAAAATATCCAAAAATCTTCCCAAAATGTAAATCTTTCTATAAATTCCATACTATTCCTTTTTACTTGAAACTAAAATTCCACTTATAACGATTAAAATTATACCAAAAACAATTAATAATGAAGGGAAGGTATCTCCTAAGACAAGTCCTAAAATTATTGAAAAAACTATATTACTATATGAGATTGTCCCTATGATTCCAGCTTTTGCGAATGAATAAGCTTTTGTCATATAAATTTGAGCTAAAGTTGCAAATATTCCCAATAATATTATAATTAGCCAATCATTAGCTTTTGGCATTATAAATGACCCTAACATAAAATCTAAATTTGAATTTGAATAAAAACTACCAATAATCATTAATATCAAAGGCCCTATTGTTCCTATTGTCATAAATGATAAAACTATAGCTCTTGTATCATAAAATTTTCTAAGTTCTCGAACAGAAGTATAAGCAAGTGCAGCGCCTACTCCTGATAATATTCCTAAATAATCACTCTTTTCTAAACTACTTCCATCAAATTCTGTAATAAATATAATTCCTATAAAACCTACAAAAACACCAAACCAACCCTTTACACCCAATTTCTCATTTAAAAAAATATAAGCTAATACCGCTGTAAAAATAGTTGAAGTTTTGGAAAAAGTCATAGCTTCTCCAAGAGGTATTTGTGAAATATTATAGAAGAAAAAAAGTAGTGCAATAAATCCAGCAAGACCTCGAAAAACTAATAACCAAAATTTTCCACCAATTTGTTTTAACGGAGATTTATAAATAGATATTAAAATAAAAAAGACACCAAAAACATTTCTAAAAAATACAACCTCAACAGAAGTCATTGAATTACTTAATTCTTTTGCAGCAGCTCCCATAAAAGCAAATAATAAAGAGGCAAAAAGCATATATTGTATGCCTTTATTAACCTGATTTTCCATTCTCATCCCTTGTTCTAAAAAATAGATTGTATTTATAATCCTATTAAAGATAGATTATTGAAGTGTCCATATCTTAAAGCTTATTTTAGATATTATATTAACCATATATATAAATACTTCGTAGGGGAAACATGGAATACTTAAAAATTATTGGGGGAAAAGATATTTCAGGAAGCGTTGAAATATCAGGTGCTAAAAATGCAGCCCTTCCTTTGATTGCTTGCACTATTTTAGGAAAAAATGAAATTACTATTGGAAATTTACCAGATGTAGTTGACATTAACACTTTTTTAAAGCTAATCAAAAAACTTGGTGGAACTTATGAGAAAGATAATCACACTGCAAAAATCAATACAACAACAATAAATAATACAACAGCAACTTATGATATTGTAAAAACAATGAGAGCTTCTATTTTGGTTTTAGGGCCAATTCTTGCTAGATTTGGACATTGTGAAGTTTCACTTCCAGGTGGTTGTGCAATAGGTCAGCGACCAGTTGATTTACATCTTAAAGCACTTGAACAAATGGGTGCTAAAATTGAAATTCTACATGGTTATATAAGAGCTACTGCACCAAATGGATTAAAAGGCGCAAAAATAGTTTTTGATAAAGTAACTGTTGGTGGAACTGAAAATACAGTTATGGCGGCAGCACTTGCGCATGGAACAACAACTATTATAAATGCAGCAAAAGAGCCAGAAATTGTGCAACTTTGCGAAGTATTAGCAAATTCAGGAATAAATATTCAAGGAATTGGAACTTCAAAAATTATAATTGAGGGAACTGGTCAACAGTTAATAGATATAAAACCTTTTGATGTAATACCTGATAGAATTGAAGCTGGGACATATATGTGTGCGGCGGCTATTAAAAATCAAAAATTAACAATCAAAAAAGTAATTCCTCTACACTTAGAAGCTCTTATATCAAAACTTGAAGAGATGAATTTTGAAGTATTACAAGATGATAACAGTGTTACAATTCTTCCAACAGATGAAATCAAACCTGCAAATATTATAACAACAGAATATCCAGGTTTCCCAACTGATATGCAAGCTCAATTTATGGCACTTGCAACTCAAGCAAATGGAACAAGTACAATTGATGAAAGACTATTTGAAAATAGATTTATGCATGTTAGTGAACTGTTAAGACTTGGAGCTGATATTCATCTAAATGGAAACACTGCAACTATAAATGGAAAAGCTGGAACTTTAAATGGAACAGATGTAATGGCAACTGATTTAAGAGCTTCATCTGCTTTAGTTCTTGCAGCGCTTGTAGCAAATGGTGAAACAAATATTCATAGAATTTATCACCTAGATAGAGGTTATGAAAATCTCGAGGGAAAACTATCACTTATTGGTGCTGATGTAAAAAGGTTTACTGAATAGCATCTTTTTTAATGATAAGTAGGAAAATCTCTTGCTTATCATTTTTTTTAAGTAAAAATTCTATAAAATCTATCCAACTATAAAACAAGGTATATTATTAATGAAACTAGAAATCTCTTTATTCAAATTTGATAAAAACTCTGATTATTTACCCTACTATACAAAACATTTTTTAAAAATAGAAAATGAAAAAAATATATTAGATATATTAAATACTATTAACAAAACTGCAACTTTAGGATTTACTAATTCTGCTGATTTTGATTTGGTTATAAACGGTGTTTATGTAAAAGCTTCAATAACTTTAGAAGAAGTTGCAAAAAACTTTGGAAAAGAACTTACAATTGAACCTATTTCAATAAGAAGAGCATTTAATGACTTATTAATTGATGATAATGATTTTAAAGATAAAATGAAAATTCTAAAAAATTTAATGCAAGATGAAGATAAAGCTGAATATCTAAAACTAAAACCATATTTTTATGCTTCTAATACTTTAAACTATAAAAGTGATTATATTGGTGATGCTATTTTGATCTTAGCACATGATTTAATTAATAAAAATCCAAATTCTACAAACTATATACTTCTAGCTCTTGATGATGTAGAAATTGGTGCACAATATCATACAAGTTTAGAAAATAGAATTTATAATTTTGATATGCAAATTGAAGAAAAAATTCAAAAAATTCAAGATAGTCTAAATCATTCTGATAAACTTGAAAATCAAAATTTTAGGTTAAATAAAACTTTGATTTTAGATTTTGCAGAGTTTGAAGAAAATTATGAAATTAAACATGATTTCAAAGATTTTAATATTGCTTATTATGCTTCTAAAGATTCAAAACAAACTTTAGATTTATTAGATAAGTTAAATGCTAAAATTCTAAAACTTGATAGTATGAAACTAGATTTAGCGAAATATACTTTTAATAGAAATCCTTTGATTACTTACCATGTTGCTGCAACAATTTTACTTGATGCTTTTGATAATAATGCTGATTTTTTACTTGTTGATACAAATGAAGATTTTTATATTTTTGATTACAATAGAAAACAATTAGAAAAAATTTGTGGAAGAGAAATTATTCTTCCAGTTATTCATAAAAATGAATTACAAAAATTAGTATCAGGAAATCATACTGAGGCTTTAAAAACATTAAAGAATCATCAAATTAATCCTGAAATAATCTAGGACTAAATTTTGATTTTAGATTTGACTTATGTATTTTATTCAAGCTTAATTATAGTTTGTTTATTACCCCTTTATATTTATAGGGAAAAGATTTTTTCAAAAAACTACAAAAATAATGGAGGTTTTCCTCTATTTGTAAGTGATTTAAAAGAATATATGTCAAATTTTCATCCAAAAATAAAAATTGATTATAGTTTTATTAATAGAACTGTAAATGAGCCAAATTTAGAACTAAGGGAAACTATAATTATTGAAAATGTAATTTCTCAATTTTTCAATTATGCTTATGCAAAAAAAACACAAGATGATATTCCAAGGGAAAAACATTGGCTTAACTATGAAGAAAAATCCATATCTAATCCAAAATATCCAAGTGATTGGCCACTAAGAAAAGAGTTTGCTTGGAAAAGAGATAATAAATGTTGTAATAGATGTGGTAATAATCTTAATTTAAAAGATAGTTATACTTGTTTTGTAAAAGATATAAAAGATGGTGGTGGTTACAATCTAGAAAATATCATCACTTTATGTATTGATTGTAATAAAATTCTTCATTCTCAAAATCCTAAAAGTACTATGTCATCTTTAGTTTTAAATGAAAAATTAATGGCTTTAATTAACGCTTAATTTTTCAACTTCCTTGTCCTAAAAGTTCTCTTATTCTTTTTTCATATTCTGTTTTTTCATCAATAAAAGAAGTTGATTTTTTTGTATTTAAATCTTTTAATTGATTATTTAACTTAGTTATTTTTTCTTCTCTTTTTTGAGTTTCTATTTTTTTCTTAATTGCATTTTCTTTTAATCTAATTAAAGAATCTTCTAAATACTTATCTTCCATAGCTTTAAGTTCAGCTAACTGGTTTCTAACATAAGTAATATCTTTTGCTTTTGGTATCAAATAGGGAGTTATAATTACTACTAAATTGTTCTTTTTTAAAGTATTCGCATCATTCGTAAAAAGATTCCCAACGACAGGAATATCACCTAAAACTGGAACTTTTTGAATAGTTGATTCATTTTTATTTTCTATTAATCCACCAATTATTACACTCTCACCATTATTTAAAATAGCAGTTGTTTTAATCTCTTTTTTTAGAGTATCTGGATTTCCACTAATTGTTTGAGTACTTTTAATTCCCTCTAATAAAGTACTTATTTCAAGTGTAACTTTTGATTCACTTGAGATTCTTGGTTTTACTTTAAGTGTTAAACCCACATCTTCTCGTTGATAATTTGTTCTTTGTGTTCCGCCATCTGTTACAGAACTTGAAATCTGAATAGATATTTTTTCACCAACATAAATAGAACTCTCTTTATTATTTACAGCTAAAATAGATGGTTCTGAAACTACATCTAAAGCACCATTTTGTTTTAAAAGATTCAAAGAAGCTCCAAGTGCTAAACCTGATGTTATATCAGGAATATTTAAACCAATGGCATCTTTAACTAAAGAGATTGCATTTGAACCACCATTTAAATTTGAAGAGAAAGTTGCAAGTCCATTACTTCCAGTAGTTCCTCCAAATATCCCATATTGAACTCCAACATTATTAACAACCTCATCATTTACTTCAATGATTCTAGCTTGTACATAAACTTGACCTTTTTCCTTATCTAGTTCTTCTAATAATTTACTAATATTCTCAACTTCATCAGAGGGTCCCATTACAACTATTGCATTTGATTCTTCATCTGCTGAAACTAAAGGTTTACTATTTGCATCTGTATATGTTTTTTTACCTACAATTGAATCTAGTATTTTTATCACATTTATAGCATCTACATTTTTCAAAGAAAAAACTTTTACTTCTTTTTTTATTAGTGAACTATTACTATCTACATTTTTTATGTATCTAGCTAGATAATTTATATTACTTTTTTCACCTATTATTACTAAAGAATTATTATCTTTGTTATCTATAATTGATACTTTTTGAGTTTCAACTTTATCATTGAATTTTGATTTTGCAATTGCATCAAGATTTTTTTTTGCATCATTGGCATCTATATTTTGTAGCTCTACAATTACAGTATCTTTGTTTGTCCCTAAAGTCATGTTATTAATAATTCTTAACATCTCATCACTTTGAATTAAAGAGTAACCTTTATCTTCAAGAACAAAACCTAATATTTTAATTAACTCATCTTTATTAATAGGTTTATTGGAAATAAAATCAACATTTCCTTTTATCTCTTCTGTTATCAAAATATTTTTATCTATAATTTTAGAAGTAATTTTTACTAAATCCATAATCTGCAAATCTTTAAAATTTATATTCATTTCATCTTCAGCACTTAATTTAAAAACAACTATTCCAAACAACAAAATCTTACTAATCAACTTCATAATTCAACTCCATTATTTTTAATATTTGTCATTAAATAACAAATTAAATTATATTAAATTGTGCTTAAATATATATAAATCTTAAATTAAATTATTTTTATATTTCTTGAAAGTTTTGATTCTAGGATAATAAATTGTTCAGATGTTAGTTCTATATTTAAACTTACATTTGTAGAGAAATCTTTTGATTTTATTTGTATATCTTCTTGATTTAAAAGATATTCTAATTGAGAGAGTTCAGTATATTCACACTCTAATATTTTATTTATTAGTTTTTTATACTCTTTAAAAATAGCAATTTTTATAACTTCATTTATGCTATCTCCATAAGCTCGAACTAATCCGCCCGTTCCCAACTTCACTCCGCCAAAATAACGCACTATTATTACTGCACTATTTATAATCTCGGCTCCTGCAATTACAGCAAGAGAGGGTTTTCCACTTGTACCTTTTGGCTCTCCATCATCACTGCTATTTTCAACTATTTGACCAAACTCATTTAGAAATCGATAAGCATATACAAAATGTCTGGCTTTTGGATGTTCATTTCTTAATCTAATCATCACTATATCAAATAATTCATAGGGCATTAAATATGCTATAAATTTTGACTTTTTTTCTTCAAATATACAGCTAAACTCTTTTTGAACAAACTTCAACTATAATTGCCTCCATGAGATTAGATTTATACTTAACAACCACTTTTAATGTCCAAAGCCGAAACAAGGCAAATGAACTAATAAAATCAAGCAAAGTTAAATGTGATGGCGCAATTATAACAAAACCATCTTTTAATGTTGAAGAATTTCACAAAATTGAACTCTTAGAAGAGGATTTTTATGTGTCAAGAGCAGCTTACAAACTGAAATTTTTTTTACAAGAATTAAAACATTTTAATTTAAAAGATAAAAATACTCTAGATATTGGAAGCAGTACTGGTGGATTTACGCAAATTTTACTTGAAAATGAAGTAAAAAAAGTTACTTGTGTTGATGTTGGTTCAAACCAATTGCACCAAAGAATAAAAGATGATAAGAGAATATCATTTTTTGAAAATACAGATATTAGAAACTTCAAAAGTGAAGAAATTTTTGAAATTGTAACTTGTGATGTTTCATTTATCTCTATTTTATATATCATTGAAGATATAAATCGTTTAGCTTCAAAAGATATAATTATTCTTTTTAAACCTCAGTTTGAAGTAGGAACAAAGGTAAAAAGGGATAAAAAAGGTGTAGTAAAAGATAAAAATGCGATTATAAAAGCAAGAGAAAAATTTGTAGATTATACTTTTGCATTAAATTGGAAATTAAATTATTCATCAATGAGTAAATTACAAGGAAAAGATGGAAATGAAGAAGAACTCTTCTACTTTAGTAAATAAAAGTACAATCACTTCAATTGCAATTGGAGGATTTGATGGTATGCATGTTGCGCACCAAGAACTTTTCAAAAATTTGGATGAACATGGTGCAATTGTATCAATAGAATCAGGTTATGCAAACTTAACACCTAAAATATATAGACAAGAGTACAGCATTTATCCTATTTATTATTATGTACTTGATAACATAAAACATCTTGAGGGTGACCAATTTATAAAACTTTTAAAAGAAGAGTTTCCAAATCTAAAAAAAATAGTAGTTGGTTATGATTTTTGTTTTGGTAAAAATAGAAAATATTGCACAGATAAATTACAAGAACTTTTTACAGGAGTTGTAAAAATTATAGATGAAATAAAACTAGATAATATAGCTGTTCATTCAAGAATTATAAGAGAATATCTAAAAGATGGTGATATACAAACAGCAAATAAACTTTTAGGAAAAGAGTACAAAATCTATGGCCACCAAATAAAAGGCCAAGGATTAGGTTCTAAAAGTTTTGTTCCAACAATAAATCTAAAAGTTGATGAGTTTTTACTTCCAAAAGAAGGAGTTTATATTACAAAAACTATCTTAGATGAAAAAGAGTATAACTCTATCACTTTTTTAGGACATAGAGTTACAACAGATGGAAGTTATGCTGTAGAAACTCATATTTTAAATGAAAATATAAAAAACAGTAACTACACAACTCAAATAAAATTTATTAAAAAAATTAGAGACAATCAAAAGTTTAATGGCTTTGAAGATTTAAAAAATCAGATACTAAATGACATAGAATCTGCAAAAAATTACTTTATTAATATTTATTAATATGCATTTAGCTAAAATATTAGAATGATAGATAAAGTATTTAATAAATCAATTACCAAACAGTTTGAATTTGATGAAGAAGTAGCATCAGTATTTGACGATATGTTAAACAGGTCAGTTCCTTTTTACAAAGAGATGCAAAGATTATCAATAGATTTTGCTTGCAATTTTTTAAATGAAAATGACAAAGTTTATGACTTAGGATGCTCAACAGCTTCAACTTTGATTGAACTTAGCAAACATTGTAGTCATAATTTAAAGTTAATTGGTATAGATAACTCTAGTGCCATGTTAAACCGTGCAGCAAAAAAAGCAAAAGCTTTTGGAGTTGATATAGATTTTATAAATGCTGATTTACATGATGTAAACTATGAAAATGCAAAACTGATTCTTTCAAACTACACTTTACAATTTATCAGACCACTTCAAAGAGAAAAGTTAGTAAAAAAAATATATGATTCACTAGAAGAAAAAGGTATTTTTATCTTTAGTGAAAAAGTTATCTCTTCAAATTCAACACTAAATAAACAATCTATTGATGAATATTATGAGTTCAAAAAGACTCAAGGTTATAGTGAATTTGAGATATCTCAAAAAAGAGAAGCTTTAGAAAATGTACTAATTCCATATACAGAAGAAGAAAATAAAAAAATGATATTAGATGCTGGATTTTCCCATTGTGAAACTATTTTCAAATGGGTGAATTTTGCAACATTTATAGCAATAAAAAAATAGATAAAAGGATTTTTAATATGTTAAAAGTTGGAGATATAGCACCTAGTTTTTGTGCACCAAATCAAGATGATGTTGAGATTTGTTCAAGAGACTTAGCAGGAAAATGGATAGTTTTATACTTTTATCCAAAAGATTTAACTCCTGGTTGTACTACTGAAGCTTGTGATTTTACAGATAAACACTCATCTTTTGATGATTTAGATGCTGTTATTTTAGGTGTTAGTGCTGATGATACACTAAAACATAGAAAATTTATTGATAAATATGATTTAACAATTACTCTTTTATCTGATACAGACAAAAAAATGTGTGAAGATTATGGAGTTTGGCAATTAAAACAATTCATGGGTAAAGAGTTTATGGGAGTTGTTAGAAGCACATTTATCATAAATCCTGAAGGAAAAATTGCAGCTATTTGGGATAAAGTAAGTGTTAGAAAGAAAAAAAGTGTAAAAGGTGAAAAAATAGAAATTTTACATGTAGATGAAGTTAAAGCTAAACTTCAAGAATTACAATCAATTTAAATTAGGAATAACAATGACGAAAATATTTAGTAAGCTTTTATTAGTTGGCGCAAGCACTTGTTTATTATCAAATCTAGCATTTGCTCAAGATACAACTTGTTATAAAAATGAGGTAGAAAAACCTTCTTTAATTGAAGATGTTGCACTTGATGGTGGTATTTGTAATGGAAAATTATCTTTAAATGATATGAAAGATAATGGTTGGGATGTTTTAGATATTAAAATTAATTCTTCAAAAAATAAATTTAATTATACTTACTATTTTACAAAAGGTAATAATACAAAACAAAATAATAGTAATATCTTATTACAAACTTCAATTACTGAAAATCCAAAAATATCAAATAATGAGTTTTCAATTAAGCCAATTGGTACAAAAATAACAAATATTCAAGATGAGAAAAGTACTATTGATGTAGGAAATCTAATCGTTGGACAAACAGGAATTGTTGTTCATGTTTTTAATAATGACAAAAGATTAATAGTTTCAAATGCAAAAGTTATAAGTTCAAATGCAAATAGTTCAGTTGTTGAATTTTTTGCATTCAATGATTTAGAACAAGATGCAATTCCAACATCAAATAGAATTGTAGCTATCAATGATATTTTAATTTTAAATTACATGTATAACTCATCTTTATTAATAGCACCAGATTTAGATGCTTTCCAAAGTGTAAGAGATGGTTTTAAATTAAATAACTTTATTCACTCAGATATTTTTGCTGCAAAATTAAAAGTAGATAATATTCCATATCCTACAAAAGAAGATATTCAAAAATTTGCAATTGAACAAAATCTTGGAACAATCTTTATGGTAATTGAAAATAAAGTTTTTGTTATTGATACAAAAACATTTACAATTCTACAAAGTTATGCAATTAATTATGATAACACGGCAGAAGTAAAAATGCCATTTTATACAAGAGTTGAAGAGATCGAAGATACAATTTTTCATTGGTCATTTTTTGATTTCTTCTCAGGTAAAAAGAACTTAAGTTACAACGATTATTATAAAAGAATTTTAGGAATTAACTAATGATTGACAAAAAACACTTAGATTATATTACTTCAATTGTTGGAGAAGAAAATATAAAAAGCGATAAAGCTCATTTAATCGCTTTTTGTTATGATGCAACAAGAACTAGATTTGAACCTGATGCAGTTGTATTTCCAAAACATGAACAAGATATTTCAGATATTTTAAAATATTGTAATGAACATCAAATAATCATCGTACCAAGAGGTGCTGGTTCTGGATTTACAGGTGGAGCATTACCAGCAAGTGGTGGGATTATCCTTTCTTTAGAGAGACATATGAATAAACTTCTTGAAATTGATATGGAAAATATGGTGGGAGTTGTTCAACCAGGACTTATTAATATGGAATTCCAAAAAGCAGTTGAAGCAGTTGGATTATTTTATCCACCAGATCCAGCAAGTGAAGAATATTCGACACTTGGAGGAAATGTAAGTGAAAATGCAGGTGGAATGAGAGCTGCTAAATATGGTATTACAAAAGATTATGTAATGGCATTAAGAGCTGTTTTACCAAATGGAGATATTATAGTTGCTGGTAAAAAAACTATTAAAGATGTTGCTGGATATAACACAGCTGGTATCTTAATAGCAAGTGAAGGAACTTTAGCAATTATCACAGAAATCACTTTAAAATTGATTCCTAAACCAAAATTTAAACAAACTTATATGGGAGTTTTCCCAAGCGTTGATACAGCAATGACAGCAGTGTTTAAATCACTAGCAGCTGGTGCAAATCCAGTTGCTATGGAATTTTTGGATGCCCTTGTAATTAAAGCACTAAAACAAAAATTCCCACAAATTTCACTTCCAGATAATGCAGGAGGAATTTTAGTTGGTGATGTTGATGCTAGTTCAATGGCAGAGATTGATTCACAACTTCAAACTTTAAAAGAATCATTTGCAGCAAATGGTTCAACTGAATTTATTATTGCAAAAGATGAAGAAGAAGGTAAAAAACTTTGGTTTGCTAGACGAAATGCAAGTCCAGCAACTATGATTTATGGAACTAAAAAATTAAATGAAGATATTTCTGTTCCAAGAAGTAAATTACCAGTTGCCCTTGATGGGATTTACAAAATTGGTGAAAAATATGGTTTCCAAGTTCCTTGTTTTGGACATGCAGGAGATGGAAATATCCATGTTAATGTAATGGTAAAAGATAAAACAAATGAAAAAGAGATGGAAGACGGACACAAAGCCATCGAAGAAATTTTTCAATATGTTGTAGATTTAGGCGGAACTTTAAGTGGTGAACATGGAATTGGTACATCAAAAGCTCCATTTATGCACATTGCATTTACAGAAGCTGAAATGAATCTATTTAGAAATATCAAAAAAGCATTTGATCCAAATAATATTTTAAATCCATTTAAAATGGGTTTATAATACAATGAATAGTTCTGATAGTAAAGAAAGTTTTTTAAGAAAAGTTATAAATAAATTAGATTCATTTTTTAATGATGATACTACTTATTATGCTGCATCTTTAAGCTTCTTTACTATTTTTTCTATTCTTCCAATTCTTGCTTTATTTATTGCAATCATCTCTTCTTTTTCAGAGTTTGATACTTACATTGATATTTTTATAACATACATTTTAAATATAATAAATCCAACCCATTCAGATGAAATTATAAATGCACTTAAAAACTATATCTCAAACTCAAGTAAATTAGGTTTTTTAGGTGTTATATATATGCTTTTTGTATTTATTATGTTTTTTAAAGATTATGAATATATAGTAAATAAAATCCATAAAGCAAAAAGAAAATCAATTCATTTCTCTTTTATTTTTTATTCTTTATTTTTAGCAATACTTCCTATTGCATTTACTGCATCAAATATACTTATAACACTTTACGATAATGTCTTTTTACAAAATATACTTTCACATATATTTGCATGGATAATATTTTTTGCACTATTTAAATTAAGTGTAAATAGAAAAATAGATAATAAAGCAGCTTTAATTTCATCATTTATTACACTATCAGTTCTATCCATAACAAAAAATTTATTTGTTTATTATGTAATTTATAATAAAACATATACAACAATTTATGGCTCATTAGCAACATTATTATTTACATTTTTTTGGATTTATATCTCTTGGATTATATTTTTATATGGAATTAAAATCTGTCACAAACTAAATGTGAGAGAACAAGCGAAAATAATAACTACATAATTATTATTTATACTCATTTTATCTATAAACTAAAATACTTTATTATATAATAAAATTTATTCCAATTAAAATAAGGTAAAAATTGCTAGCTAAAAATTATAAACTTTTAAGAAAAGTAGATTCTTCTTACTCTTTTGAACTATTTTTAGCGCAAGCACTCCCAGATAATGAAAACATTATTATAAAAACTACTAAAAACTCTTATACAAATGAAAAAGAGTTAAAGAAACTACAAAATGAATTTGATAAATTAAAATTATGTAATTATAAAGATATTCTAAGTGCGAAAAAACTTGAAAAAATTGGAAATAATTATGCTTTGATTTTTGAATATTTTGAGGGAGAAACACTTAAAAAGATTATTCAAAATAAAAAATTTGATTTAAACTCTTTTGTTGAACTTGCAATAAAAATTTCAGAATCTTTTTTATATTTGCACAAACAAAATATCATTCATAGTAATCTTTCATCATCTTGCATACTTATTAATAAAAATAATGAAATCAAAATTTTAAATCTTTGTTATGCAAAATTTAAAAAGGAAATAGATTCAAATCATTATCAGTTTAATCACACAGATGTTTATAAAGCACCTGAACAAACCAATAGAATTAGTGAAAAGATTTCTGAACTTACAGATATTTATTCTTTAGGAATTATATTTTATGAAATCCTTACAGGATTTCCTCCATATAATTTGGAGGATTTAACTTCTTTATCACATAGTATTGTTACAAAAGAGTTTTTATCAATTTATGAAATTGATTCTTCAATTCCAAAAATTATTTCAAATATTATAGATAAAATGTTAGTAAAAAATCTATCAGAGAGATATAGCAGTATTTTATCTTTATTAGTTGATTTAAAAAAAATCAAAAATTTAATGGAGAAAAATAAAGTATTAAATGAATTTAAAATAGATCACTTTAAAAAAGATTTTTCAATTAGTAATAACAATACTCTATTTGGAAGAAAAAGAGATTTGGACTCTTTTATAAAAAATATTTCAAATACACAAAATACAAATAATTTATTTATTATTACAGGTTATTCAGGGGTTGGGAAAACTAGTTTTGTAAAAAAAGCTTTAGAACATGCAAGTAAAAATCCTAATCAAATTTTACAAGTTAAACTTGATAATTATAAACAAAATACTCCTTACAAAATTTTATATAATAAACTTAGAGAATTGTCAGAACAAATTCTTACAAAAGATGAAATAAATCATCAAATTTGGAAAGAAAAAATTATCTCAGCTTTAGGAGATGAAGTAAAAGTTCTTTATGGAATTATTCCTGAATTAAAAATTATATTAGGAGAAAAAGACGAACTTGTTGAATTAAATCCAAATGATGGAAAAATTAGATTTGACAACTATTTATTTAAGTATCTTCAACTTTTTGCAACAAAAGAAGAACCTTTATTTATTTTTTTAGATGATATGCAATGGAGCGATAATATCACATTAAATTGGCTTGAAAAAGCAATTTACAGACTTTCTAATGTATTTATAATTATCTCTTATAGAGACAATGAAGTAAAAGATGATTCTTCGTTATCTTTACTTATAAAAGAGCTAGAAAAAAACGAAATAAAAACCTTTGTTTATAATTTAAAACCTTTAAAAATACTTGATATAAAAAATTTAATTGATAACAACATAAATATTAGAAATAGTGAAGATATAGCTAAAATTGTTTTTAATAAAACATCAGGAAATGCATTTTTTGTTAAACAATTTTTGAAACAACTTCTAAGTAATAATGTATTGTATTTTGATTATGAAAAATTTACTTGGATATGTGATTTTAATAAATTATCAAGTATTTCTGCAACACAAAATATTCTTCAACTTTTAGAAAATAGAATTAACCTTCTAGAACCTAAAAATAGTAAATTCTTAAAAATTGCATCTTGTATTGGGAATAAATTTGAAGAAAATTTAATAAAAGATATTTACAATAATGATTTTGAATTCAAAAATTTACTTAATCAAGCTATTCTTGATGAATGGATAACAAAGGACATAAATCAAGTCTATCATTTTTCACATGATAGAATTCAACAAGCAATTTACTCTTCAATAAAAGAAAAAGATTTAAAACTTTATCATAGACAAATAGCTGATTCAATTATAAAATTAAATATTCATATAGAAAATAATGACTTTTTAACTTATATCAACCATTATAATAAAGCAAAAGAGCTTTTTATTACAAATGAAGAAAAAGATTTTCTAGCAAATCTAAATTATGAAGCAGCATTAACGGCCAGAAAAAATGGCGATTTTATTATGTCACAAAAATACATGCAAGAAGCATTTTCACTTTTTTTAGATTTAAGTAAAAAAGAGAATTATTGTGAAATTCTTAAAAATTATGCAATTTGTGAACATCTAATCCTTAATAAAAAAGATGCCTTGGTATATTATATAAAGGCTATTGAAAATAGTTCTTCAAATTTAGAAAAAGCTTATATTTATGAACTTATAATAAAACTATATTCAGAATTTTCAGATTTCAATGAAGCTTATAATATTGGAAGAGAAGCTTTGACACTTTTTGATGTAAAAATTCCTAAAAAGTTTAATGGTTTTATTTTTGCAAAAGAATTTTTATATTTAAAATTTAAATTAAAAAATAAAAATCCAGAAGAACTAATAAATCTATCTTGTACAAATGATGAACAAATTATTATTTCAATAAAACTTTTATCTGCTATTTTAAAAACTGCTTATCAAATTGATCCAAAACTTTGTGTTTTAACTTCAATGAAATTAATAAAAATTTGTCTAGAGCATGGAGACACAAAAGATGCTGTGATTGGTTTTATGGTTTATGGAGTTATATTTCAAGGAGCGATTCTTGGTAATCATAAATTAGGCTATAAATACTCACAACTTGCCATGAAAATGATTGAAAAATATAAGAACAATATTTTATATCCTGAAGTAAGTTTTGTATGTGGATATTTTGGACTATCATGGACAGTGCCAACTACAACTACAGAGCAAAAATGGTTTGAGGCATATACAAATGGTTTAATAATAGGTGATTTGTTTCACAGTGGTTGTGCTGCTGCTGGAATTATACAAAGTATGTTTTTAAGAGGTGTAGACTTTCAAAGCATTCTTTCACAAATTGAAATATTCGAGAAAAATCTAGAAAGAATAAATGCAAAAGAACAATTAGGAGCAATTTTAAGTGTCAAACAAGCAATAAAAAATCTTCAAGGAAAAACAATAAGCCAAAATAGTTTTAATGACGATAACTTTTCTGAAAATTCTTATGAAAAAAGTTTAGATACTTATAGTTCTAAACATTTTGCCCACTATTATTACATTAATAAAATGATTGTTTTATATATACATAAGAAATATAATGATGCTTACAATTTTTATTTAAAAAGTAAAAAATATCTAAATGATTCTAAAGGTACAATACATGGTAGCGAACACTTTTTTTATGAATCGTTGATTCTAGCAAAACGCTATGATGATGTTAATTATGGATTAAAAAAGAGATATTTAACAATATTAAATAGAAATCTTAAATTATTTGAAAAATATAGTTTAGAGTCTCCTGAAAATTTTTTGGTGAGAAAAAATATTTTAAAAGCTGAATTAGCAAAAATAAAAAAGAATTATACAGAAGCATTTGCATATTTAGAAAGTGCTATTGAAACAGCTGACATGTATTCACAAATTAACTTAAAAGCAATTGCAAATAGAATTCTTGTAGAAAGTTATAAAGAACTAAATCAATCTAAAGTTTCTGAACTTTTAAAAAAAGAAGAATTCAAATCTTTACTTGAATGGGGTATGAACATAGATGAATATAATCAAGATAAAAATGTAAACTATTCAGAGCAATTACTTGATTTAAATACTTTAATAAAATCAACAGAAGCTATAATAAAAGAGCAAAAATTAGCAAATCTTTTAAAAAATTTATTAAGTACTATTTTAGAAAATGCAGGTGCACAATATGCAATTGTACTATTGAAAGATGAAAATAGCTATTTTGTTGAAGCAACTGCTTCTTATAAATCAAATAATATTGAAGTTATGCAAAATATTGAGTTAGAAAAATTTAAAAACATTGCACATAATATTGTAAATTATGTAATCCGAACTAAAAAACCAATAATAATTAATGATTTAAATAACCATACAACTTTTTTTCAAGAAGAAGATACTTTAAGAAGAGGCGTAAAATCAATTTTATGTTTGCCCTTAATTCTTCACAATGATATAAAAGGAATTATTTATTTAGAAAACAATGCAATTTCTGGAATATTTACAAAAGACAAAATTGATTTATTAAAACATCTTAGTGGACAAATTGCAATTTCCATAGAAAATGCAATCATCTATAATAATTTAGAGAAAAAAGTTCAGCAAAGAACAAAAGAATTGGATAAAAAAAATGAAGAATTGGAAAAACAAAATATTCAACTTCAATTACAAAATAATAAAATTTTAGAACTTAATTCAAATATTGTTAAAGAGAATGAAAAAAGAAAAGAAGTTGAAGAAAAACTCCATGAGGCAATTAAACAACTTGATTTATTAGCAACAACTGATGCTTTAACAAATATAAAAAATAGAAGAGTTTTTGATATTGTTTTAGAGCAAGAGTGTTCAAAAATAAATAGAACAAATGATAGTTTATCTCTTATTATGTGCGATATTGATTATTTCAAATTATATAATGACTATTACGGTCATCTTCAAGGGGATGAATGTTTAAAACAAATTGCACAATGTATTCAAGCTAATCTAAAAAGATCAAGTGATATAGTTGCAAGATATGGTGGAGAAGAATTTGGAATAATCATGCCAAATACTTCAAGACAAGCTGCATTAGATATTGCCAGAAATATTCAAGAAGCTATATCAAAATTAGATATAGCTCATGAGAAATCACAAATTAATGAAAAAGTTACTCTTAGTATGGGATTAGCAACAACTGATGATATAGAAGAAATAAGTACAAAAAATTTAATTAGATTTGCTGATTATAAATTATATGAAGCCAAAGAAAAGGGAAGAAACCAAATTTTATAAGGAGATAATTATGAAAAAAAGAAACCTAAGCCTACTTTTTTTGAGTTCAGTAGTTACACTTTTAGCTCAAGATTCAAATATAAATCCATTTGCTGTAAATAATGGTGCAATCCCATCAAAGAATGAATATTCTGGAAGCCTATTCAAATTTAATTACAACTATCCAAAAGAATACAAAAAACCAATAAACACTCCTTGGAGTAAAGTTTTAAATAATAAGCCACTTACAAAACAAAATGCTTATGATTATATTATTGCACTTAAAAAATATATTGAACCCTCAATGAAAACTTTTGTTTTAAATCAAAATAAGTGGAATAACAGTTCTCAAAAAGGTTGGTACAGTATGCTTTGGGCAGGAGAAGATGTCTCATTAACTGGTTGGGAAGGAAGAGAATCAATTTATGGTACTTACACAGGACAAATCCAACCAGCATCTGTATATAAAGATTATGGATTAACTGTCCCTCTTAGAAATTATGCTGCAATATATTATGACCAGACAGCTGCTTATACTCTTTATAAAATATTTAAAAATTGTAGTGAAATAAAAAAAGAGTGCATTCCCTCTATAGAGAATAATGAAGCTCAATTTGAAGAAGGGGCAATTATTATAAAAGCAGCTGTAGCTTCTGCAACGCCTGAACAATGGCCAGTACTTGATGGTGCTGCAAAATGGCAAATATATAGAAAACCTTTTGATTTAAATGGAACAATAGAAGATAAACCAGCAACTGTTACAGATACAAGAGTTATAATATTTGATATTATTGTAAAAGATTCAATTGCAGCTCCACAAACGGGATGGGTTTTTACAACATTAGTTTATGATAAGAATGCAAAAGGTGAAAATCCATGGGATAAAATGGTTCCACTTGGTGCAATGTGGGGGAATGATCCAAAAATTGATTCAGCAAAAAATCCAAAAGAAGAACTTATGGAAACATATATTAATCCTAATGCACCTGAATATGCAAAAGTTACATTAGGTTATGGATTAAGACTATCTGGACCTTTTGATATTGCAGTTAAATATAATGTAAAAGTGGATGATAAAACAGTTGAATCTCTTAGAAGTTCATCTTGTTTAAGTTGTCACGGTACATCAAGTTATAAAGCAAATGATTATAATATGGTTACTTTTTTTTATCCTGTAAAATCCATCAATGATGAAGTTTGGAATATGTATAAACCAGGAAGTAATGAATGGAATGAATGGTTTCAAAATAGATGGGGAGATAAGGCTCAAAGTAAAGAGAATGGTGTTATTGCACTTGATTATAGTACTTTCTTAGAACAAGTAATGATGAATTATACAGCTAATTACAGCCAAAGAAACCAACTTCATAATGAAGAGTTTTTCAAACAATGGAGGAAGTATAAAAAAGACTCAAGGAAGCATTAGATAATCTAAAAAGGAAGAGGAAGAATAAGGACAAGAATTATAGTGGAGGGAATGCTCACAACAGGAGTTGAACCTGTAACCTCTTCCTTACCATGGAATTGCTCTACCGTTGGAGCTATGCAAGCAAAAAGAATAATGTATTGGCTAACTAAGAGATATAGTTAATATAAAAGGATAAAAGCCAAGTAAATCAATTATAGCCAGAAAAAGAAACTAAATACAAATGCAATAAGTAAAACATATTTTGGCTAAAAAGCGGGCTAAAAAAAAAGCTTTTAACTAGAGGAACAAGAAGTTCGAATAGTTAAAAGCTTGTGTAAAAAACTCAAGAGCTGGCAGCGGCCTACGTTTCCACCAGGGGACCCGGCAGTATTATCGGCGATGAAGTGCTTGACTTCCAGGTTCGGAATGGGACTGGGTATTTCCACTTCTCTATAGCCACCAGCAAAGTTGAGTGTAAAAAGTAAAAACATAAATAAATATGTAAATACACTTTACACTCAACTCGTTTAGGAGTTAAGAAAAAAATAATGTTAAAGTCTTTTTGTTCTTTCTAAAAATCACACATTTATATTAAACATATAATCAATATATTTAATAAGATAGTAAACCAAAGAATTTGTTAAAATAAGCCAAACGTTCTATTAGTACTGGTCAGCTAAACGTCTTACAACGCTTACACATCCAGCCTATCAACCAGTTAGTCTTACTGGGAACTTCAGGGAAAGTTAATCTTAGAGTTGGCTTCGAGCTTAGATGCTTTCAGCTCTTATCACATCCGTACGTAGCTACCCAACGATGCTCTTGGCAGAACAATTGGTACACCAGTGGTACGTTCATCCCGGTCCTCTCGTACTAGGGACAAATCTCTTCAACTTTCCTACGCCCACGGAAGATAGGGACCGAACTGTCTCACGACGTTCTGAACCCAGCTCGCGTACCGCTTTAAATGGCGAACAGCCATACCCTTGGGACCTACTCCAGCCCCAGGATGCGATGAGCCGACATCGAGGTGCCAAACCTCCCCGTCGATGTGAGCTCTTGGGGGAGATCAGCCTGTTATCCCCGGCGTACCTTTTATCCTTTGAGCGATGGCCCTTCCACACAGAACCACCGGATCACTATGACCGACTTTCGTCTCTGTTCGACTTGTATGTCTCACAGTCAAGCTAGTTTATGCCATTATACTCAACTGGCGATTTCCAACCGCCATGAACTAACCTTTGTAAGCCTCCGTTACTTTTTAGGAGGCGACCGCCCCAGTCAAACTACCCACCAGACATTGTCCTGATACAAGATAATTGTACGCAGTTAGTAACTCAAATATTCAAGGGTGGTATCTCAAGGATGGCTCCGACTCTACTTGCGTCTAGTCATCATAGCCTCCCACCTATCCTGCACATGAATATCCAAGCTACAGTGTCAAGCTGTAGTAAAGGTGCACGGGGTCTTTCCGTCTTTCCGCGGGTAGGAGGAATTTTCACCTCCACTACAATTTCACTGGATCCCTGGTTGAGACAGCTCCCATCTCGTTACGCCATTCATGCAGGTCGGTATTTAACCGACAAGGAATTTCGCTACCTTAGGACCGTTATAGTTACGGCCGCCGTTTACTCGGGCTTCAATCAAATGCTTCGCTTGCGCTGACATCATCAGTTAACCTTCGAGCACCGGGCAGGCGTCACACCTTATACATCCACTTACGTGTTAGCAAAGTGCTGTGTTTTTGGTAAACAGTCGGGAGGGACTCTTTGTTGCAACCTCTCTAGCTTTTTGGAGCAAGTCCATATACCAAAGTAGGCACACCTTATACCGAAGATACGGTGCTAGTTTGCAGAGTTCCTTAACCAGGGTTCTTCCACGCGCCTTAGAATACTCATCCCACCCACCTGTGTCGGTTTACGGTACGGGCAACATACAATATACTTAGTGGCTTTTCTTGGCACGACAGTATCATCGATTCTCCATCTCCTCCGAAGAGTGTCAAGAGCCTGTAAGATCTCGGCCTCATGTAACCCGGATTTGCCTAAGTTACAGCCTACGTCCTTCGACCCACTATTCCATCAGTGAGCTCGATTAACTCTATGCGTCCCCACATCGCGCTTGTATGTTGGTATTGAAATATTAATCAATTTGCCATCGTCTACCCCTTTCGGACTCGACTTAGGACCCGACTAACCCTACGATGACGAGCATCGCGTAGGAAACCTTGGGTTTTCGGCGTTGAGGATTCTCACCTCAATTATCGCTACTCATGCCTGCATGCTCACTTCTATCCGCTCCAACGCTCCTTGCCGGTACATCTTCAACGCTGAATAGAACGCTCTCCTACCACTCGAATAAATTCGAATCTAAAGCTTCGGTGCACATCTTAGCCCCGTTATATTTTCCGCGCAGAATCACTAGACCAGTGAGCTGTTACGCTTTCTTTAAAGGATGGCTGCTTCTAAGCCAACCTCCTGGTTGTCACAGTAACTCCACATCGTTTTCCACTTAGATGTGACTTAGGGACCTTAGCTGTTAGTCTGGGTTGTTCCCCTCTCGACGGTGGATTTTATCACCCATCGCCTGACTCCTGTGATTCCACATATAGTATTCATAGTTTGATAGGGTTTGGTACCGCGGTAAGCAGCCCTAGCCCATTCAGTGCTCTACCCCTATATGCTACAACACAAGGCTATACCTAAATATATTTCGGAGAGAACCAGCTATCACGAAGTTTGATTGGCCTTTCACCCCTATCCACAAGTCATCCGGAGACTTTTCAACGCCTATCGGTTCGGTCCTCCACTGGCTCTTACACCAGCTTCAACCTGCTCATGGATAGATCACTTCGTTTCGGGTCTGCAGCATCTGACTAATTCGCCCTATTAAGACTCGCTTTCGCTACGGCTTCGTACTTGACTTAACCTTGCCAGACACCACAACTCGCAGGCTCATTATGCAAAAGGCAGTCCATCACCCTGATAAATCATAGGGCTCTGAATGATTGTAAGCTAATGGTTTCAGGTTCTATTTCACTCTCCTCGCTGGAGTACTTTTCACCTTTCCCTCACGGTACTTGTTCACTATCGATCTGTAAGTAGTATTTAGGATTGGAGGGTGGTCCCCCCAGTTTCAGTCAAAATATCACGTGTTCCGACCTACTCAGGATACCATTAGAGCTATTGAAAATTTAAATTACAGGAGTTTCACCTTCTATGCTACACTTTTCCAAGTATTTCATCTATCTTCTTTAGTCTCATATCATGGTCCTACAACCCCCAATGCAAGCATTGGGTTTGTCCTAATCCGCTTTCGCTCGCCGCTACTGACGGAATCTCGTTTGATTTCTCTTCCTCTGGCTACTGAGATGTTTCACTTCACCAGGTTAGCTCCCCGTAGGGTAACATAGTTCTCACTATGCTGGGTTGCCCCATTCAGAAATCCCCGGATCAAAGCTCTTTGGCAGCTCCCCGAGGCTTATCGCAGCCTAATACGTCTTTCATCGCCTCTTACAGTCTAGGCATCCACCATTAGCCCTTAATAGCTTATTAATAAACAGAATTAAATTCTGTCGCATTTTTGATAATATTCTTTGGCTACTATCTTATTAAACATACTTTATTAATTAAATCTAATTAACTAACTCTATATATCTTATAAAAAAGTTGTGTTCTATCTATTTCTAGATAATTAAAATTTTTGTTTTTAATTATTAGTTCTATTAGAATAAATTCTTTTAGTTCTTTTAATTAAACGAAAAAATTAAAGACTTTAACATTATATTTTTAAATATCATTTTGATTCGAAAATCAAATATAAATTCAATTCTTTTTGAACTTATATTTAATCTTGTTTATCATTTCTTCTAATTATAAATTTTAGCTTATTTTTAATAGGTGGTGGAGAATAGCGGGATCGAACCGCTGACCTCCTGCGTGCAAAGCAGGCGCTCTCCCAGCTGAGCTAATTCCCCACACTGATCTACCCAAAAAAATTGCATTTTTTTAGGACCCGATGATTAATCTTTATAGATTATTTAATGGTGGGCCTACCAGGACTTGAACCTGGGACCTCACGATTATCAGTCGAGCGCTCTAGCCAGCTGAGCTATAGGCCCATTTTTCTACCTATTTAAATAATCTTTATAAACCGAATATAAAAACTCTTTCTTTTTAGTTTTGAAACTAGAAACGAATCTAGTCTCAATTCTCTGAAAGGAGGTGATCCAACCGCAGGTTCTCCTACGGTTACCTTGTTACGACTTCACCCCAGTCGCTGAATCCACTGTGGAAGGTAGCTATTTTAGCATCCCCGCTTCGAATGAGTTCAACTCCCATGGTGTGACGGGCGGTGAGTACAAGACCCGGGAACGTATTCACCGTAGCATAGCTGATCTACGATTACTAGCGATTCCAACTTCATGTAGTCGAGTTGCAGACTACAATCCGAACTGGGAGATATTTTTGAGATTTGCTCCACGTCACCGTATTGCGGCTCTTTGTATACCCCATTGTAGCACGTGTGTAGCCCTGGACGTAAGGGCCATGATGACTTGACGTCGTCCTCACCTTCCTCCTACTTGCGTAGGCAGTCTCATTAGAGTTCTCAGCCGAACTGTTAGCAACTAATGACGAGGGTTGCGCTCGTTGCGGGACTTAACCCAACATCTCACGACACGAGCTGACGACAGCCGTGCAGCACCTGTATATAAGTTTCTGCAAGCAGACACCAATCTATCTCTAGAAAGTTCTTACTATGTCAAGTCCAGGTAAGGTTCTTCGTGTATCGTCGAATTAAACCACATGCTCCACCGCTTGTGCGGGTCCCCGTCTATTCCTTTGAGTTTTAATCTTGCGACCGTACTCCCCAGGCGGCACACTTAATGTGTTAACTGCATTACTGCAAGGTCTAGCCTCACAACAACTAGTGTGCATCGTTTAGGGCGTGGACTACCAGGGTATCTAATCCTGTTTGCTCCCCACGCTTTCGCGTCTCAGCGTCAATAATGTTCCAGTAGATCGCCTTCGCAATCGGTATTCCTTCTGATCTCTACGGATTTTACCCCTACACCAGAAATTCCATCTACCTCTCCCACATTCTAGGTATACAGTTTCAAAAGCAGTTCAATAGTTAAGCTATTGGATTTCACTTCTGACTTATATACCCGCCTACACGCTCTTTACGCCCAGTGATTCCGAGTAACGCTTGCACCCTCCGTATTACCGCGGCTGCTGGCACGGAGTTAGCCGGTGCTTATTCATATGGTACCGTCATTATCTTCCCATATAAAAGGAGTTTACGCACCGAAATGTGTCATCCTCCACGCGGCGTTGCTGCATCAGACTTTCGTCCATTGTGCAATATTCCCCACTGCTGCCTCCCGTAGGAGTCTGGACCGTGTCTCAGTTCCAGTGTGACTGATCATCCTCTCAAACCAGTTAAGCGTCATTGCCTTGGTGAGCCATTACCTCACCAACTAGCTGATACTGTACAGGCTGATCCTAGAGCTATAAATATTTCCCTTGCAGACTTTTGTCTTAAAGGCATATAGAGTCTTAGCAGACGTTTCCATCTGTTATCCTCTTCTCTAGGGCACATTACCTATATATTACTCACCCGTGCGCCACTTAGCTGACAATTATAGCAAGCTATAATCCGTTCTCGTTCGACTTGCATGTGTTAAGCACGCCGCCAGCGTTCACTCTGAGCCAGGATCAAACTCTCCATAAATTGAAGTTTTTGAACTTGACTTATTCTGTATTATTTTACTATTACAAAATTATCACTCATAGTATAGACAAGTTATATGTTTTACCATATTGTTCTTGTTTGTTTTTATATTTTTAACATTTATTCTTATTTTACATCTGTAATAAATAACAGATTTTTATAAGAGTCTCATATTCGGTTTATAAAGATTACTTTACAAACGTTATAATTATTTTTAAAGATCATCCAGCTTCGATTTCAACGCTTCCTATCATTCTCTCGTTTGATGCGCTTCAGTCAAATTGGACGGGAATTATAATAGATTCTTTTGGCTTTGTCAAGAGCTTTTCTCCTAAATTTCTAAATTTGCTGTTCATTTTTTACTTTTTTACTTTTTTACTAGCTTTTACTAAGTTTTAAATCTATTTTTTAGTTTTTTTGTTATTATATTGATGAATTTTTATTAATTTTTTGTAGAGAAACTGTCTGTTTTATTTAAAATAGTTATGATTATAGGAAGATTAATTCTAAAAAGTGGAATTTCCACTTTTTATTTTACATTTTTGAGATAAGATCTGCTAGTGCTTCAATTTCAGCATCTGATTTATTACTTACTTGTCCAGTCATAATATTTTTCATAACTCCACCATAAGTACCATTTTTATATCCATTTAATGCATCAATGATTTTTTGTTTATCCCAACCTGCGATTACTTGTGATTTCCCTAAAGCTGATTTTTCTGCTTTTTGTCCATGACAAGATGCACATGTTGCAAATAAAGTTGTTGCATCAATTACTGGTACATCAGTTGTAGCCGTTTCTTCTGTTACTTCTTTAATTTCACCTTCAACTTTTTCTGGTGCAATTACAATATTTTCTTTTGTTTCAGTAATTGTAGTAGTTGTATCTTTTGGTTCTTCTATTTTTTCAGTTGATTCTTCAACTTTAGAAGCTACATCTTTTACTGCTTCAACAACTTTTTCAGTACTTTCTTTAACTTCATTAGAAACTTTTTCTACAGCTTGAGTTGCATCTTGAACAGCAGGTGTTGATTGTTCTTCTTTTACAACAGGTGTAACTTCATCTTTTTTAATTTCTTGTACAGCTGAACTAGTTTGAGTAGACTCTTTTTTTTCATCTCCACAACCTGTTAATAATGCAACTGCTACAGCTGAACCTAATAAAAGTTTTTTCATGGTTTTTGTTCCTTTGTTAAATAAAATAATAACTTGTTTGTTTTGTATAAAAAACAATTTTCGAATTGTACCTAAAGATTTGTATAAAAATTGTGTTACAAAGCTTTAAATTCAAAAATAAACTCTTTTTCAAAGTCTATTTTTACCAATCCACCTTTTTTTAATTTACCAAATAAAATTTCATCTGTCAATGGATTTTTAATTTTATCTGATATTACTCTATTAAGTGGTCTAGCACCCATAGCTTTATCATAACCTAAGGTTGCTAACTCTTTTTTGGCTTTTGCACTTATTTCAATTTTGATCTTTTTATCTACTAATTGTTTTTCTAAATCTTCTATAAACTTACCTGCAACTTTAGTAACTATGTCAATACTTAATGAATCAAAAGTAACAACCGCATCAAGTCTATTTCTAAACTCTGGTGCAAAGAATTTATTTATTGCTTTATTTTCATTTAGTTTCTCGTTTTTTGCAAATCCCATTACATTTGCTTCAGTTGCTCCTAGATTTGATGTCATTATTAAAACTACATTTTGGAAATCTGCTTTGTTACCACTATTATCAGTTAATTCTGCATTATCCATTACTTGTAAAAGAATTGACATTAAATCAGGATGTGCTTTTTCAATTTCATCAAGTAAAAGCACAGTATGAGGATGTTTTCTAATGGCTTCAGTTAAAAGTCCACCTTGTTCAAATCCAACATAACCAGCTGGTGCTCCAATCAGTCTTGAGATTGTATGAGCTTCCATATATTCACTCATATCAAATCTTTCAAAATGAATTCCAAGTTGAGATGATAACTCTTTTGCTACTTCTGTTTTTCCAACTCCTGTTGGTCCTGTAAATAAGAAACTTCCAATTGGTTTTTTATCAAGTCCAAGCCCTGCTTTATTTCTTTTTATAGATTGAACTATCGTTGTAATTGCATTATCTTGTCCGAAAACTCTTTTTTGCATATTTTTTTCTAACGATTTTAATAGAGTTAAATCAGATTTTGTTGCACTTCGCTCTGGGATATGTGCCATCTTAGCGATAATACTTTCTACATCTTTTGTAGTGATTGTAATATTACTTGCTGTTTTTGTTTTTAGTTCACTTGCTAAACTTATTTTTTTAGAAGCTCCAACCTCATCAATTACATCAATTGCACAATCTGGTAAAAATCTATCTGTAATATATTTCTTACTTAATTCAACGGCACTTGTTATTGCACCTTTTGAATATTTTACACCATGATACTCTTCGTATTTTGATTTTAAACCTTCTAAAATTGTAATTGAATCTTCAATTGATGGTTCATTTACATCTACTTTTGCAAATCTTCTACTTAATGCTTTATCTTTTGAGAAATCATTTCTAAATTCACTAAAAGTTGTAGCTCCAATACATCTTAATTTTCCATTTGCTAACATTGGTTTTAAAATATTTGAAGCATCCATAGCACTTCCACCAACACTTCCAGCTCCAACAATTGTGTGAATTTCATCAATAAATAAAATTGCATTTGGTATTTTTGCTACTTCTTTTAAAAGAGATTTCAATTTTTTCTCAAAATCTCCTCTATATTTTGTTCCAGCAATCATTGAACCCATATCAAGTGAAAATACTTTTGCTTTTAGTAAAAATTCTGGAACTCTCTCTTGTGCTATTTCTAAAGCTAATCCTTCTGCAATTGCTGTTTTACCGACACCTGGTTCACCAACTAAAATAGGATTATTTTTTTTTCTTCTACTTAAAATTTCAATAACCCTCGAAATCTCTGTTTCTCTTCCAATAACTGGATCAATATCACCTTTTTTAGCAACTGAAACTAACTCTGTTGAATTTTTATCTAATACTTTATTATCGATGTCATTATCATCTTCATTTAAATTATCTTCGTCTGGTTCTTTGTGGGCAATCTCTTCTAAAATATCAACTCTTTGTATTCCTAGCTTTTTCAATAAATATGTAGCATAAGATTTTTCATCTTTTAAAATTGCTACAAACATATCTTCTACATTTGCATTTGATTTTCCACTTGTTTGAACATGGGCTACCATATATTCTATTGTTGATGTTAATGAAATAGTTTCCATTGGCTCATCAATTATATTAACTGGCAGTCTTGGTGTATTCTCATCAATATATTTTTTTACATCACTAAATAATTGATTTGTATCCACACCTAAATCTATAAATAAATTTTCAATTGTTTGGTCATGAATTAACATTAAAAAAATATGTTCTAATGTCAAATACTCATGTTTACTACTTTTTGCATATCCTACAGCTTGTGTAAAAATGCTTCTTAATTCTTTGCTAATCATTTTATTCTTCTTCCATTATAGCTTTTAAAGGAAAACCTTTTTCTCTTGCCATTGTTTTAACTTGGGCAACTTTTGTTGATGCAATTTCATATGTATAAGTTCCACAAAGTTCTTTTCCTTTGTTGTGAATATTCATCATTATAACCGAAGCTTCATCAACTGATTTTCTAAATACTCTTACTAATACATCAATTACAAAATCCATTGTCGAGAAATCATCATTTAATAAAAAAACTTTATATTTTTTTGGCTCTTGTAAATCTAACTCATCATCTAATTCAATTTCTATTTCATTACTCACTTCAAACCTTTGTTATAATAATTATTATGTCTCTTATATTATAATAAAAAAGCAATAATTAAAATAAAAAATATTTCCATAATTGTATTAATGAATTATTAATACCTGATTATCTTACTATTAATGCTCTATTTACCCACATCAATTATACTGCTAAATACACAAAAATAATTCAAATAAAAAGGTATTAAATGAACATCCTAATACAAAATATCAAAAATGAAATGAAAAAAGTTATTGTTGGTCAAGAGGAATTAATTGACTCTTTACTTATAGGACTTATTGCAAGTGGACACATTTTAGTGGAAGGTGTTCCAGGCCTTGCAAAAACAACTGCTATTAATGCCCTAGCTCAAGCTTTAGGAATAGATTTTAAAAGAATCCAATTCACTCCTGATTTACTTCCAAGTGATATAACGGGAACTGAAATTTATAACCCAAAAAGTGGAGAATTTTCTATAAAAAAAGGACCTGCTTTTACAAATTTATTACTTGCAGATGAGATAAATAGAGCACCAGCAAAAGTTCAAGCAGCACTTTTAGAAGTAATGCAAGAGAGACAAATCACTATTTCAGATACAACTTTTAAATCTCCAAGTCCTTTTTTGGTAATGGCAACGGAAAATCCAGTTGAACAAGAGGGAGCGTACAGACTTCCAGAAGCGCAACTTGATAGGTTTATGATGAAAGTATTAGTTGGATACAACACTTTTGATGAAGAGATTGAAATCGTAAATAGAGTTGCCATAAAAGGATTTGAACAAATTGAATCAGTTGCAAGTGTTGATGATATTATAAAAATGAAAGAGTCATTAAAAGAGATTCATGTTGATACTGCTGTAAAAAACTATATGACAAAACTAATTTTTGCAACAAGAGATCCAAAAGATTATGATTTACATGAAATTGCAGAATATATTGAGTTTGGAGCAAGTCCAAGAGCTTCTATTGATTTATATAAAGCAAGTCTTGCAACAGCTTTGATAAGAGGAAAAGATTATGTAACTCCTTTAGATATCTCTTATGTTTTAAAAGGTGTATTAAGACATAGATTAATTCTTAACTTTAAAGCCAGAGCAAATGGAATTACAACTGATTATATTATTGAAAAAATTATTCAAAAAATCAAAACTCCTTAAGTAAAAGGAGCAATAAAATGTATGATAAAGCAAAAGAGATAATAATAAAAGCCAAAACAAATATTTTTAATTCAAATCTTGGTGGACAATTGACTTCTCTAAAAGGTGAAGGTTTAGATTTTAAAGAGATTAAAGAGTACAGCTATGGCGACAATATTAAAAATATCAATTGGAAAGCAACAGCTAAAAGTAACTCTTTAAAAGTAAATGTATTTGATGAGAGTAGACAATTAAATATTATTGTGGCTTTTTTGATAAATGGAAGTTTAGAGTTTGGTTCTGTTAATATGAAACAAGATATTGCAACTGAGATTATCGCCCTACTTGGTTTTTCATCTATTTATAATCATGATTTACTTTTTCCTATTTTTTTTAGTAATAAAAGTGAAATATTTTATGAACCAACTTATGATGAGACAATTATGTATAAACTCATTCAAGATGCGTTGCAGATTAAATGTATAAAAAAAGAAGTAAATTATAAAAGTTTTTGTGATTATGTAAATAATACAATGAAACAGCGATCAGTTATCTTTGTAGTTGGTGATTTTTATGGAGATGTGGATTTAAGCGAAATTGCTTATACAAATGATGTTTATGCATTAATAGTACGAGATAGATTAGAAGAATACCCTTTATTAAATGGTGAATACGAACTTGTAAATGCAACAAATCTTAAAAGTAGTGAATTTAATATTACAAAAAATGTTGCAAAAAAATATAAAGAACTTTTAGATTTACAAGATGAACAACTTGAAGAACATTTTCTTAAACACAGAATCACCCATGGGAAAATATACACAGATGATGATATTTTCCTGCGATTATCACAAATTATAAAAGGATAAATGTGGAAGAATTAAAAGATATAAAAGGAATTATCGAAGTTCCTGATTATTCCCTTTGGATTTTACTAAGCATGACTACTGGTGTACTAGTTTTTTTAATCTTAGCAATCTATTTTTTTAAAAATAGAAGAAAAAAGAGAAAAAGACTAACATCAAAACAAATTGCAATGAAAAATTTAAAAAAGATAGATTTTGATGATACAAAAGATGCAGTTTATACTTTTTGCGAAAATTTCCAATACTTTATAGATGAAAAAAATGAAGAATCTTTTGAAAAATTACAAAAAGAATTGGAAATATTTAAATATAAAAAAGAGATAGAAAAACTCTCAGATGAAGAAATAAATAGAATAAAAAGCATGATAAAGGAGATTAAATGAATTTTTTAAACTATACATTTGAATACCCTTATGCTTTTTTAATATTAATACTCTTTTTTATATGTTTAAAATTTTGCAAAACAAAAGGTATCTCTTTTTATTTTCCTAATATTGCCTTGTTAGAAAAAGCCTCAAAAAGTTCAATGCTTCTAATAAACAGTCTAAAATTTTTAACTGTTTTATCTTTAGTTATAGCTTTGAGTTCACCAATAAAAGAGAATAATATTGAAATAAAAAATGATAAAGGTTATGAAATATCACTTATTTTAGATGCCAGTGGTTCAATGCAAGAAGCAAATAAATTTGGCATTGTAAAAGATATAGTGACAGATTTCGTAAATGAAAGAGAACATGACCGTTTAGGTTTAAGTATTTTTGCAGATTTTGCTTATGTGGCAATTCCTTTGACTTATGATAAAAATAGCATAAAAAGATTATTAAGTAAAATTGAAGTTGGAATCGCAGGACGACAAAGAACAGCTTTAAATGAAGCACTTTTTTTAAGCTCAAATCTGTTTAAAACAAGTAAATCAAAAAACAAAATTGCAATACTTTTAACAGATGGAATGGACAACACAGATACTATTCCTTTAGATGTGGCAATAAATACAGCTAAAAAATATGGAATAAAAGTCTATACAATTGGTGTTGGAACGCCTGGAGATTTCAATCCAGCAGTATTACAAGAAATAGCTAAACAAACCGATGCAAAATATTTTTATGCTGATACGATTCAAGGTTTAAAAGATATATATTCAACAATTAATAAATTAGAAAAAAGTGAAATAAAAGCTGATAAATACGTGAAAAAAACATATTTCTATCAATACTTTTTAGCTTTAGCAATGCTATTTTTCATGGCATATTTTTATATGTCAAATAAGGAGTAAGCATGTTTTATTTTAAAAATATAGAGTTTTTATATCTACTTCTTTTGATAATTCCTCTAATTTATCTAATAAGCAAAAGAAAAGAGTTTGTTTTAGGACAATTTTCAGCTGAAGTATTTAAAAAAATAGAGTTCAAAAACAATAGATTCTCAAAAAAAACAAGAGCTGTTATATTGATTTTCTCTTTTGTTTGTATAATTTTTGCACTTGCAAGACCTGTAATGCAAAATGGTGAGATAAAAATAAAGTCAAGTTTTGTGGATATGTTAGTGGCAGTGGATATTTCAAAATCAATGATGGCAGATGATATTTATCCAAATAGATTTGAGTTTGAAAAAAATAAACTCTTCTCATTTTTAGATGAGTTAAAAAATATTAGAGTGGGACTTGTGGGATTTAGTTCTCAAACTTTTTTGATTTCACCTTTGACTGAGGATTTTAACTCTTTGAAGTTTTTGGTAAAAAATCTAAGATTTGATTATCTAAATTTAAAAGGTACAAATATCAAATCAGTTTTAGAAGTTACAGATGATTTATTAAAAGATGAAAAAAATAAAATTCTTCTTCTTTTTACAGATGGTGGAAATGAAGATAATTTTCAAGATGAGATAGCTTATGCAAAAACCCACAATATCACTGTTTATGTTTACAATGTGGGAACTGAAAAAGGTGGAATTATCAAAGATGACAAGGACAATGCTGTTTTAGTAAAACTAAATGAAAATATTAAAAAATTAGCTTTAGATACAAATGGAGCATATTTAAAACAATCATTAAATCAAGATGATATAAAACAATTAAGTGAAATTATAAACAATAATTACAAAGCCCAAGAGAGCAAAGAAGATGTAATCAAAGATGAAAAAGAGTTGTTTATTTATCCATTAACTCTAGCACTTATCCTATTTTTTATGGGAATTTTTTCACTTCCAAGGAGAGCATCATGAGAATATTTATATTTCTAATTTTTATTGCTTTTTCTTTTTCATGGGCTTCGGTTTTTGATTTTAAACATTTAGATGATGCAAAAAAAGCTTATGAAAGCAAAGATTATGAAAAAGCAGCAGATTCTTACTCAAAGGTAAATAGTGATGAATCAAAATTTAATGAAGCTGACTCTTTATACAAAGCAAAAAAATATGATGAAGCATTAAAAGCTTATTCATCAATTTCAAATAAAGATTTAGAGTTTGACAAACTTTATAATATGGGAAATTCTTATGCTAATTTAAAAGATACAGATAAAGCCATAAAAAGTTATGAAGATGCTTTAAAAATAAAAGATGATGAAGATGCTAAATATAATCTTGAACTTTTGAAAAAGAAAAAAGAGGAACAAAAAAAGAATCAAGATAATAAAAAGCAACAAGATAAAAAAGACAATAAACAACAGGACAATAAACAACAGGATAAAAATAATCAAGATAAAAAACAAGATAGCCAAAATCAAAACCAACAAAAAAATGAACAAAATGGCAATCAAAATCAAAAAAATGAACAAGACAAACAGCAAGACAAACAAAAACAAAATGAGCAAAATAATCAAAAACAAAATGAAAATAAAGCTCAAGAAGATAAAAGCAAACAAAATGAGCAACAAAATACTCAAAATGAACAAAAACAAGAGGCAAAAGCTCAAGATTTGAAAAAAGATGAAAACAGCGACAAAAATGAAAATCAAGCCTCTGCAGTGAAAGAGCAACCAATTAGCAATATGGAAGAGAGAAAATGGCAAAAACTTCTAAATGATAGAGAGATAAATACACTTTTACTTCCATTAACAAAAGGAGATAATAATGAAAAACAACCTTGGTAAAATATTTATATTTTGGATATTCCTTCTTACAGGATTATTAGCTGATGTTAAATTAACTGTAAATTCACCTGCAATTTATGCAGGAGAATTAGCCAGTTTTACAATTACTTCAAGTAGTGATGGTGATGTTGAGTTTCCAACAATTAATACAATTGATAGTTATAATATAATTAATAGATCTTCATCTTCTTCAACAACTATTATAAATGGAAACTATTCTAAAAAAATATCAAATACCTATAGTTTTGCTCCAACAAAAGATGTGACAATTCCAGCTTTTGAGGTAAAAGTTGATGGAAAAACCTATACAACAAATCCTCAAAAAATCTCAGTTTTACAACCAAGCGCCAGTAAAGAAGGTGAAGATTTTGTAATTCAAATAAAAGCAGATAAAACAGAAGTAAAAGTTGGAGAATCAATTAATTTAGATGTAATGTTTAAATATAAACTTGATTCTAAAATTGATAAACTTCAAATCAGTGACCCAAAACTTGAAAACTTTTGGATAAAAAAAGTAGGTGATGTTGAAAAAAGTAGTGATAAAGATTATATAGTTTTTACTCAAAAATATCTTTTATTCCCACAAAAATCAGGAGAGTATGACTTAAAATCTATAGAAGCGGATATTGGAAAAGCTTTTAAACAAAAAATGGCAAATGATTTTTTTAATGATCCATTTTTTAAAGACCAATTTTTTGATTCAATGACAAGTACAATTAAATGGCAAAAAGTTTATTCAAATGATTTACATATATCAGTTAAACCTTTACCAAATAATTTAGAACTTTTTGGGGATTACACTTTAAAAGCAACTGTTGATAAAACTTTAGTTGAAGCGAATCAACCTGTAAATCTAACTATTGATATTAATGGTGCTGGAAATATTGATGATATTCAAAAATTCAATTTAACTATAAATAATGTGGTGAGTTATGCTGATGAACCAAAAATTGATTCAGCTTTTGAAGATAAAGAATATAAAGGAGACTTTTCTCAAAAAATAGCCTTCGTTGCCCAAAATGATTACACTATTCCAAAAATTTCTTTGACTTATTTTGATAAAAATACAAAACAAGTTAAAACTATCTATTCAGAACCCATAGATATAAAAGTTAAAAATAGTAATCCAAATAACAATGCTGTAAAAATTGAAACTTCAAACAATACGCCTATTGTTTCAAATAATAGTAAAGAAACTCCAAATATAAAAGAAGATAAAAATATAAACTATATAGTTTTAGCTCTTGTTGTTTTAGCTGCTATTTTGATATTAGTTCTACTTTTTAGAAATAAAAAAACAGACAAAAAAGTTGAAAAAGATATTGTAAAAGCAATAAAAAAAGCCAAAAATGACAAAGAACTCTTTGAACTTTTATTACCTTATAGCAAAAAAAACAGACTTATTGGAGAGACTCTTAATAAACTTGAAGAGAATCTTTATAAAAATGCAAACAACAAAATTGATAGAAATGAATTAATGAATTTCTTTGAAGATGAAATAGTGTAACTTTCAAGTTACACTATTTTTAATTTTGTTATACTTTCGCAAAAAATCAAAGAGATAATATGAAAAAAAATATATTTGTAAGTGCTACAAATACAGATGTAGGTAAAACTTATTCTTGTGGAAAACTTCTAGAACATTATGCAAAAAAAGGTTTCAAAGTTGGATATTTCAAACCATTTGAAACAGGTGTTGTTGATTTTCCCCTTGATGGAGTTAAAATGCTAAATTTAGTAAAAACTTTAAATCCCTCTTTTGATGTAACAATAAATGATGTTGTTCCTTATCAATTCAAACTTCCAGCAGCGCCTTATGTGGCAAAAGAAAATACGATTATAGATATTGAATTTTTAAAAGAGAAAAAAAAGTTTTTAGAACAATTTTGTGATGTACTTATTATTGAAGGAGCTGGTGGATTAATGGTTCCTATTAAAAAAGATCTATTTATTATAGATTTAATAAAAATATTTGATTGCGAAGCTATTTTAATCACCTCATCAAAACTGGGAGGTATAAATGACACCCTACTTTCTATTAATGCTTTAAAAGCTAAAAACATCGATTTCAAATTTTATATCAATTTATATCAAGATATTGAGAGCTTTGAAAAAGTGTCAAAACCATTTTTACTTGACTACTTTGGAAAATTAAATTTCATAGAAGATTTAGAAAAATCATAAGTTTTTCTAAATTTCTTCTAATTTATTTAATTTTTAAACTTTACATTTATTCATATTAAATAAATTTAAAGCTTTTTTTAGCACATTTCAACTATGAAACTCCCTATTTATAGGCTCTAAGTCCTTTCCTGATTTCTACCTTAAATTTATTTGCTATTTCAAAACCCATAAAAACAATTCATTTTAAATGGTGTATAACTTTCTTGTTAGTTTTCAAGTATAATGATTATGATGAAAATAAAGAAACAAGAATAAAAATTAATAAAAAGAAAGGTAGATGAGAATGACTTCTGCAATAGATTTATCTAAATTAACAGCAAATGATGATTTAACACCAGTTCTTGGTGGATATTGGCCTGGTATTCAAATATATTACCCACCAATCAAATTTAATCCACTTGATGGAACATATGAAAGTATGGAGCAAGCAAAATTAAGACTACAAAAACACGCTTATAAAACGAAAGCACATACTGTTCTTTTCGACTTAGAAGATGGTTGTAGACAAAAAGCTATGTCAAGGGAGTTATTAATTCAAGAATTACCAAAATTTCCTGAGCGAAATTTTCAAATTGCTATCAGACTTAATCCATTTAGAACTGAAGAGTATGAAGAAGATTTAAAAATGTTAAAACAAATCCACCAATATATTGATGTTATTGTTTTAGCAAAAGCTGGAGAAGTTTATGGATCTGCTGAAATTAGAGATTTATCTTCTTGGTTAATTTCAATCGGAAGTAAGTTAACAATTCAACCAATTATTGAACATCCAAAATCTTTACAAATTGCAGATAGATTAATGGAACACTCAACTGTTAAACACGTTGTATTTGGGATCCATGACTTTTCTAAAGCAATGGCTTATAAAATCACTCCTCAAGGATGGATTAATGAGTTAGAAACTTTCTTTAATATGCTTACAATGGAAGCTAGAATTAAAGGAAAAGGAGTTATTGGTGGGGTTGAAGTTATGTTAACACCACACTCATTACCTGATTCTTGTGTTGAGAAAAAAGATATTAGAAGATGGTTAGATTTACATGGTGATGATGCTTCTAGACATGTTTATGCTCATGCAATTAGAGAAAATGCAATGGGATTAACTGGTAAACAAATCATTACTCCAAATCACATTAATATCTGTAAAGTTGCATTTACTCCATCTCCAAATGAGATTGCAAAAGATATTAGAATTTTAAAAGCTGCAATTGAAGCAGATGCGCTACTAAGTGGTGCAATTAGATACGAAGGTGAAATGTTAGATCCACCAATGTTTGGTAAATCTTTACAAAATATTTTAAGAGCTTACGCATTAAGAAGCTTAGAAAAAGAAGATGAAATATTTGCATTATCTGTATTAAATAGAATGCCAATTCACACATTTAAAGAAAACTGGCCATACGGTCAAATTTAGTAGGGAGAAAATATTATGAGTTCAAACGTTAAAATAGAAATACCTGAATTTTTAAACATTGGAGTTGCTTGTACTTCTTCTCATGTGGGAACACCTAAAGAGAACAGTATCGCAATGATTATTGAAGATGATAAATTAGGTACAGATGAAATAACTTATAAAGATTTAGCTACTAAATCTGATCAAGTTTGTAATTTCTTTACAGGAATTGGTCTAGAAGCAAGAGATAGAGTACTAGTATGTTTAAAAAACTCATTAGCTTACCCTATTTCTTTTTTTGGAACTATGAAAGCAGGAATCATTGCAGTTCCAACTTCAACACTTTTAAGTGGTAGTGAAGTTAAATATCTTGCAGAAGATTCACAAGCAAGAGCAATTGTATTATCAGCTTCTATGTATGAAAACTTAGTTCCATACTTAGAAAACCTTGATAATTTAAAAACTATTGTAATTGCAGGGATTGATAGTGTTGAAAATATTAAAAAACCAAAAGGTATTAATGTTTATTCATTAAATGAAATTTTTGAAAATACAGATAAAACTCCTAATCACTATAATTCTAAATCAGGTGAACCTGCATATTTAGTTTATACATCAGGAACAACAGGTTATCCAAAAGGTGTTTTACACTCTCACAGATCACTTGTTGGAAGAAAACCAGCAACTGATTTTTGGTTTAACTTCAAAGAAAATGACAGAATCATGCACTCTGGTAAATTTAACTGGACTTATGTTTTAGGATCAGCTTTAATGGATCCATTATTTAATGGTCATACAGTTATTGCTTATGAAGGTGCAAATGATGCATCAACATGGATTGATTTAATTAAAAAACATAAATGTACTATTTTTATTGGTGTTCCAACAATTTATAGACAAATTATTCAAAAAACTGATTTTAAACTTTCAGATTGTCCAAGCCTAAGATATTGCATGAGTGCTGGTGAGCATTTATCTGATGAAATGTTAGGATTATGGAGAGAAAGATTTGAGCAAGATATTTATGAAGCAATCGGAATGAGCGAATGTTCTTATTATATTTCTCACTCGATTTTTAATCCAATTAGACCAGGAAGTGCAGGATTTGTACAACCAGGACATACAGTTAAACTACTTGACCCTGATACTTTAGAAGAAGTAGAAGATGGGGAAGAAGGAATGATTTGTATTGGGGAAGATGATCCAGGATTATTCTTAGAGTATTGGCAATTAGAAGATGAAACTGCAAAATCAAGACATGATGGATACTTCTTCACAGGTGATTATGCAAGAAAAGATACAGATGGGTATATTTGGTTCATTGGAAGAAAAGATGATATTATCAATACTTTTGGATTTAGAGTTTCTCCACATGAAATCGAAAGAGTTGTAAAAACTCACGATGCAGTGGCTGATTGTGTTGCTTTTGGTTTAGATATTGGAAAAGATAAAACAATAGTTGCAATTGCAGTTATTGGACATGAAGAATTATCAGCAGAAAAACAAGCAGAAATTTTAGCATTTGCTCAAGCAAATCTTGCTAAATATAAGGCTCCAAAAGAGATTTTTGCAATGCTTGATTATCCAAGAACAAAAAATGGAAAAGTTTTAAGAAAACAACTTGTTAAACAATTACATGAAAAATATCATGCGATTGAAACAGGAACAAAAGTAGTTGAATATAAAGCAAGAAGATCAATGTTATTTGTACCTGCGTATAATAAACATAATGTTCAAAAAGCGAGAACTGTACTTGCTGATACTGTAATTTTTGATCTTGAAGCAATTTTACAAGAACAAAGAGAAACAGCAAGAAATGTAATCAAAGAAGTATATAAAGAAGATGGCGCTAAATTTGGTGAATCAGAAAGAGTTCTTAGAATCAATAATCTTGGAAGTGAAGATGCTGCAAAAGATTTAGCACTTGCTCGTGAGATTGAACTTGATGGTTTATTATTTTCAAAAGTTCAAACAAAAGAGGATGTTTTAGAAGCAGCCAGATTAATAGAAGAATTAAATCCAAATTTATCTTTAATGATTATGATTGAAACTCCATTAGCTGTTTTAAATATCCATGAAATCTGTGCAGCAAGTCCTAAAGTTGAAGTTGTTGTTGTGGGTTCTAATAAACTTGCAAATAGACTTCAAATTGATATTAAAAAAGGTTCAAAAGCAATGGTAAATTATTTATCACAAATTGCTCTTGCTTCAAAAGCTTATGGGAAAACAGTAATAGATGGACCACACTTTGATGTAAATGATGAGTTTGCTTGTGAAGATTCAACAAAAGATGCCTTTAATTTAGGATTTGATGGTAAATCATTAATTCATCCAATTCAAATTGAATATATCAATGATATTTTCACTCCAAAACAATCTGAAGTTGAAGATTATGAAAAAATGATTGCAAAATATGAAGAAGCAGCAAAAGAAGGTAAAGAAGTAATTTTACATAATGATAAATTAGTAGATTCTTCAAGAATTAAATGGGCTAAAAAAATGATTACATTATATGAAACATATAAAGCTTTAGGTCAAAACCTATTTAATAAATAAGGAGTTAAGATTTGTCAAAAATAAGCAATAAAATTAATTATGGTAACTTTTTTGAAGATTTTTCAATCGGTCAAAAAATCATTCATCCACTTCCAAGAACTATAAGTGATGGTGATGTATCTTTATACATCGCTTTTACTGGTTCTAGATTTGCCCTACACTCTTCTGATGTAGTTGCAAAGGAAATGGGTTATGATAAAAAACCAATTGATGATGTTTTAATGTTCCACCTTACATTTGGAAAATCTGTTCAAGATATTTCTTTAAATGCAATTGCAAACTTAGGTTATGCAGAGATGTCTTTTCCAAATCCAGTTTATGTTGGAGACACAGTTTCTATGACATCAAGCGTAATTGGATTAAAAGAGAATTCAAATGGTAAAAGTGGAGTTGTTTATGTTCACTCTATTGGTGTAAACCAAAATGGTGCAGAAGTTTTAAACTTCAAAAGATGGGTAATGGTTCATAAAAAAGACCACTCTACTTTAAGTGGAGTAAATGAAGTTCCAACTTTTGCAAAAACAACACCAATTGCTGATGTTATTAATATTCCAACAATTAAATGTGTTGATACAAATTCAACCGGTGGAAAATATTTCTTTGAAGATTATGAGCAAGGTGAAAGATTAAATCACCCAGAGGGTATTACTATTGATAATAGTGATCATACATTAGCAACAAAGTTATATCAAAACAATGCAAAAGTACATTTTAACGACCACATGATGAAAAGCACTCCAATGGGTCAAAGACTTATGTATGGTGGAATCATTATTTCTACTGCAAGAGCTATTTCATTTAATGGTTTACAAAATGCTCAATGGATGTATGCAATTAACAGTGGAGCTCATGCAAACCCAACATATGCAGGGGACACTGTTTATGCTTATACTGAAGTTATTGAAACAATTGAAGTAAATAGAGAAGATATTGGATTATTAAGATTAAGAACTATTGCTCTTAAAAATCAAACTCCAAAAGAGATTGAAAATCCAAAAAGTGAAGATGGTAAATATTTACCAAATGTTGTTCTTGATTTGGATTATACAGTTGTAATTCCAAAGAAAAAAACTGAAAAAAAATAATACAAAATTTAAATTTAATAAAAAGGAAATAATATGACACACCCTAATGAAGCACTATTTGGTTCTGGAGACAACTTACCAATCATCCCATCTTGTGAACACTTTGCAGGTAGCGAAAAGCTAATCTTAAAAGGTTTTGAGATGCAAAAAAAATTAGGACCTGTTTTTGATATTACTTGTGACTGTGAAGATGGAGCTGAAACGGGTAAAGAAGTTGAACATGCAAAAATGATCGTAAGAGTTGTTAATTCTGATGCTAATCCTTATGGAATGGCAGGAACTAGAATTCATGATTTTGACCATCCAGATTGGAGACAAGATATTGATATTTTAGTACCAGGTGCTGGAGAAAAATTAGCATATATTACTATTCCAAAATCAACTTCTTATGAAGATGCAAAAACTCAAGTTGAATATATTCAAGAAGTAGCAAAAAAAGCTGGAATTAAAAGAGAAATCCCAATTCATGTTTTAATTGAAACTCATGGTGCTTTAAGAGATGTTGAAAAAACTGCAACATTACCTTGGGTACAAGTATTAGACTTTGGATTAATGGACTTCGTTTCTGGGTACCAAGGTGCAATTCCTGCTTCTTGTATGAGAAGTCCAGGTCAATTTGATCATAGATTAATTGCAGCTGCTAAAGCTAAAGTTGTTCAAGCTGCACTTTCTAATCACATTATTCCTTGTCATAATGTTACACTTGATTTAAAAAATCCATACCAAACTTATAAAGATGCTGAAAAAGCAAGAAATGAGTTCGGATTCTTAAGAATGTGGTCTATTTATCCAACACAAGTACAAGCAATTGTTGATGCTATGAAACCAGACTTTACAGAGCTTGAAGATGCACAAAATATTTTAATTGCTGCACAAGATGCTGAGTGGGGACCAATTCAATATGATGGTGAATTACACGATAGAGCAACTTACAGATATTTCTGGGAATTAGTTCAAAGAGCCAAATATTCAGGAACTAAATTACAAGATATTGTTGAAACAAGATTCTTCTCTTAATATTTTTAACTTAAGGTTTTTGCCTTAAGTTAAACTATAAATCCCTCTTTTTTATTTTCACCTCAATCACTAAAAAATATATCAAATAAAGTCTAGAAAAAGGTAAAAACTAAACACTTTTAAAAAAATAAATAATAAACTATAAATAAAAGAATTCTTTCATCACAGCATTGCTATAATATTAAAATTTCTAAGCAAAAAGGAAACAAATGAGCGTAATAAAACAACAAGATATAATAGATAGTATTGCAGATGCCTGTCAATATATTTCATATTTTCACCCAGAAGACTTTGTAACAGCTATGGTTGAAGCTTATGAAAATGAAAAATCAGAAGCTGCTAAAAATGCAATTGGACAAATTTTAATAAACTCTAAAATGTGTGCATTAGGTCACAGACCTTTATGTCAAGATACTGGATCTGTAAATATTTTTGTTAGAGTTGGATTAAAAGCTAACTTAGAATTAACTAAAGAGTTAGTTGATGTATTAAATGAAGGTGTGGCAAAAGGATATACTGATCCTGATAATACTTTAAGATATTCTGTTGTTTCAGATCCTGCTGGAAAAAGAACAAATACTAAAGATAATACTCCTGCTGTTATTCATGTAACTGTTGATAATTCTGATGAATTAGATATTACAGTTGCAGCAAAAGGTGGAGGAAGTGAAAACAAATCTAAATTTGCAGTATTAAATCCATCAGATTCAATTTATGACTGGGTTATGGCAAATGTTAGAGAAATGGGAGCTGGATGGTGTCCTCCTGGAATTTTAGGTATTGGTATTGGTGGAAATCCTGAAAAAGCAATGTTATTAGCAAAAGAGTCTTTAATGGGTCATGTTGATATTCATGAACTTCAAGCAAGAGGTCCTCAAAATGCTTTAGAAGAGTTAAGATTAAGACTTTATACTGATATTAATAAGGTTGGAATTGGTGCACAAGGTCTTGGAGGATTAACAACTGTTGTTGATGTTAAAATCTTAGATTATCCTTGTCACGCTGCTTCTTTACCAGTTGCAATGATTCCTAACTGTGCAGCTACTAGACATATTCACTTTAAACTAAAAGCTGGTGAGGGTGTAGCTAAATTTAAAAAACCTAATTTAGATTTATGGCCAGATGTAAAATTACCATTAGATAGTATTAAAAAAGTAAATATTGCAGATTTAACTAAAGAGAACTTATCTCAATTTAAATCAGGTGATACATTATTATTAACTGGAAAAATTTTAACTGCTAGAGATGCAGCGCATAAAAAAATAGTTGAGTACAAAAATGCTGGTAAACCTCTTCCAAATGGTGTTGATTTAAAAGACAGATTCATTTATTATGTTGGACCTGTTGATCCAGTTAGAGATGAAAAAGTAGGACCTGCTGGACCAACTACATCTACAAGAATGGATAAATTTACTAAAGACATGATGGAAATTGGAATCATGGGAATGATTGGAAAAGCTGAAAGAAAACAACCAACTATTGATTTAATTAAAGAATACAAATCTATGTATTTAATTGCAACGGGTGGTGCTGCTTACTTAATTTCTCAATCAATTAAAGATGCAAAAGTTCTTGCTTTTGAAGAGATGGGAATGGAAGCTATTTATGAATTTGATGTTGAAGATATGCCTGTAACTGTGGCAGTTGATACAGAAGGAACTTCAATTCACACTACTGGTCCTGCTAAATGGAGAACAATCTAAATTACAAAAGGCATTTGCCTTTTGTAATTTTAGTATTAACTTATAACTTTATACACTTCCTATTACCTAAAATAATCCTTATACCAACAAACTAGATTCAATTTTTGACTTTAAGAAGATAAAATAAATGTTATTCTTCCCCACTTAAAAGATAATAATATAGGAAAAATAAATGTTATTAGATGATTTAAAAGATTATTTAGGTTTTGCTGTTGCTGGAAATTTTGCTAATCACTTAGGTGAAGCGGGAGAAGCTAGTGAATTTGCAGTAATAAAAACCGAAGAAAAAGATGCGCCAAAAGGAATGTTTCCTTTTTATATAAAAAACCATAATAGTTTTTTAGGAACTTATCCAATTTGTGATGAAATTATTTTAACACATGGAAGAGAAAATGAAAACCTTCAAGTTGAAGCAGAAGTTGCTTTAATTTGTGACTTTGAATACAAAGATGGAAAAGTAGTTGATATTATTCCAAAGTATTTCTCAGCCTTTAATGACTGCTCTATTAGGGTAAATAATGGAGAAAAATTAAGTACTAAGAAAAACTGGGGAATTAATACAAAAGGAATCTCTCAAGATATTATAGAGATTGATAACTTTACTGAAAAAGGAATTTTAAGTAAATATCACATCTCTTCTTTTATTAAAAGAGATGGAATAGTTCATGATTATGGAACTACAAGTGCTGTGAAATCTTATAGCTATTTTTTTGAACAATTAAAAAATTGGATGATAAATAAATTAAATACCCAAGAAGATTGTGGACCACTTGAAGAGTTAACACAATTTATGACTGAAGCACAAAATTCTAAAGGTATTTTAATAGCAGCTGGTGCAACTGCATATACAGAATTTGGGAAACATAATTTTTTAAAAAAAGGTGATGAGATTTTTGTTTATGTTTATAATGCTCATGCTCACAGTTTCTTGGATATTATGAATGATATGTGTGGAATGGGTACTTATTTAGGACAATGTTCAAAACTTCATCAAATCGTGCAATAAAACAAAGCTTATGGCTTTGTTTATTGCAATTAAATCTATATATTTCTATAGAAATATATATACTTATATAGAAATATATAAAAATATATAAACTAATATAAATATCTCTTATTCCTATTAAATTATTTATTTTCTAGCTGATAATAAGAATTTTCTTTGAAACTTTATCCTCTTTAAAAATTAAATTATTAATTATTTTTCAAATTAAAAGCTATTTAGTAGATTATAATGGAGTTATTAAATTTTACTTAAAATGACTTTAGTGCCAATGAAGATATTTTGATTATAATTTCAAAAAATATTAGGAGTAAGATATGTTAAAAGAATTTAGAGATTTTCTGATAAAAGGTAATGTTGTTGACATGGCAGTTGGGTTTATTTTTGGAGCTGCATTTGCAACATTAATCAAATCACTTGTAACAAATGTAATAATGCCTCCAATTGGATTATTACTGGGAAGAGTTGATTTTTCACAATTGTTTATCTCTTTAGATGGAAATTCTTATGCTACTTTAGCAGAACTAGAAAAAGCTGGAGCTCCTGCAATTAAATTAGGTTTATTTGTAAATGATACAATTTCATTTGTAATCTTAGGTTTTGTAATGTTTATGTTTATAAAATCATATAACAAATTAAAAAAAGAAGAAGTTGTTGAAGAAAAAGCTCCAACTACAAAAGTTTGTAGTGAGTGTGCAATGGAAATTCCAATTGCTGCAAAGAAATGTGGACACTGTGGAAATACAGCAGTTTAAAACAAAATATTAAAAGGCAAATGCCTTTTAATTATAAATCAACTAAAGCTTTAAAAGATACTCCACATCTTCCAAGATTTTCTACATTTATATGATTTCTTTCATTAATTCTATCATCTTCAATGTATTGGTACTTTAATTCCAAAACAACAGGGGTAGTATCTCCTGAAATTTTATATGTATCATAATATTCACAAAACATTGCACTTTGTGAAGATGCTATCATAGGTGGATATCCATCCATTACATTTTTAACATCTATTTCAAACTTTTCAATTTCACTTTCATTTTTTCCAAGAGGCATTGCACATTTTTGCACTTTATCAACATTGTCCTTATTTACAAAACAAATAGTTGCTTTTTTAGTTTTTAAAATATTTGCCAGTGAATCTTTTGGACTCCCATCATCTTTTTTCCCAATTGCAACAATTAATAATGCAGGATTTGAAGAAATAGGAATAAAATATGAAAAAGGTGCAGCATTTAAAACACCATCATCTTCTGTAACTATCCAAGCTATTGGTCGTGGAATTACTGTTCCTGACATAATTTTATATCTATTTAAATCGTCAATATTTTTATAATCTAAAATCATCTATATCCCTTTTATATTTTAAATTCTTGTTCTACATTTTTAGCAATAACTTCACCTTTTAAAGTCAAATATGAATCTGTAATAAACTCTTCACTTCTAAGTTTTTTTAAAAGTTTTTTGCCCTCTTTTAAAGAGAATAAATTTGTATTTTCTAGTTTTAAAACAATATCATTTAAAGTCTCATCAACTTCTTTTTTTAATATTGCTAACAATAAAATCTTTTCGTTTATATCCATTTCAAAATCCTTGTGTAATAAAAAGCAAAAGCTAAAAACCCTACTCCTAAAAGAATAGTTATTATATCTACAGAAGTTAAACTTGCCATTAAGCCAATAAATAAAGTTGTTACTACACATGAAAGCATAAAAAACATGTCGTTATAAGAAATAACTCTTCCTATAAATCTTTCATCACAAGTATCTTGAATTAAAGCATAGGTAAATGACCATAAAATCGTAGTACTTAGTCCCACAAAAAATAAAGCTATCAAAGATATATAAAAGTTCTCTTGCATAAATCCCCACAAAATTATGCTTAATCCTTGAAATATCATTAAATAGTGTAAGTTCTGTTTGGTAACATATTTTGATATTAACATAGGTCCTATCATCAAAGCAACTGCTCTTACAGCATTTGATAATCCAATTGCTAAAGGAACAGAGATGACATATTTATACTCATTTTTTGCCAAAATAGTAATCAAAGCATCAAATGAAGTTAATCCAACACAAGAGTGTAAAAAGATTAAATGTAACATTATCTTATGATTTTTAATATATATAAATCCATCTTTTATAAGTTGAAAAATCTTATCTGTTGTAACACTAGCTTTTACAACAAAATCAATATTTATAAAAATTACTAAAGCTGTAAAAAATATAAAAGCATCTATCATAAAAGCAACTTTTACACCATATAAATTTACAACAAAACCACTTATTGCCATACCAGCAGCATAAGTAAATGACCAAATAATTGAATGGATTTCATTTGCAAGTTGTAGTGGTTTTTCTCTTAATAGTTTAGCTAATAGTGACATTTCAGTTGAAAAGAACATAGAAGCAGCACTCATTCTAATAAAAATAAAAATCATCAAAAGCCAAAGTTGACTCTTATCATCTATTGCTAAAAAACATAAGGTCATTACTAACTCAGTAATAATAAGACTTATCATCAAAGGTTTGATTTTAACCCTATCAATAATCGCTCCTGAAAAAGGGGCAATTAAAATTGCAGGTAAAAAGTGCATAGCAGTTACTAAAGATATTGCAAATTCTGTTGAGCCAAAATTTACAAGCATAGTATAAATAGCTACATTTGAAAACCAAGCTCCAAAATAAGAGATAAATTGAACAAGGGATAAATCCCTTATAATTTTATGCTCTCTAAAAAGTTTACGATAGTTCAATTTCCACCAATACTTCTTGGAATATTGCAGAAAATGAACTTTCATCTTCTTTTGCAGGAGTTAGATAATTAGCATTTTTATTTCCTGCAAAAAAGAAAGCACAATTACTTTTTATATCATCATTTATTTTTACAATGAATTTTGCACTTCCGTATTTTGAAGATATACTTACACTATCCCCATTTTTAAAATTTGTTGCAGAATTTAAATATACAAAATCATCATTTGTAAATTGAGAATTTAATGATTTTTTACTTTTTCCTGTAATAAAATAAAAATTCTCATTTGTTTTTTCTTTATATAAAGGTTCAATATCTAACTCTTCTACAAAATCGAATGTTTCAAAATCTTCTAATTTTGGTTTATGATTTTCATAATATGAGATAATTTCGTCTTCTTTTTTTAACTCTTTTAGATTAAATTGTTCAATTAAATAAGAAGTCAATTCATATTCACTCATTGTATTTTCATCTTTTGGAATTACCACATCAGAGATAGATTTTAATTCATGTCCATAAGATAATCTAACATCTCTTTTTGATAAAAAAGAACAAGATGGAATTATTAAATCTGCATATTCACAAGTGGCATTTAATGTAGTTCCAAAATAAACAACAAATGTTTTTTTCAATCCATCTATTACTTTTTGAGTATTTGGATGTGAAATAACAGGATCTCCACCTTGAATAAAAACTAAATCATATGAAGAAAAATCAACTTCAGGAATAGAAACTTTTTTATTTGTTCCTTTTATTTCAAATGGTTTTTCATAACCAAATCCTGAATCACTTAAATACCAAACTCCACCTGCATCTTGTTTATGAAAACCCATATATGCAGCAAAGGAATCAATACATCTTGTAATTTGAGCACCTTCAAAATATTTTTGAACACCAAGGCCTAAAACAATAGCAACTTTTTTATTTACAATTAAATCAAAAAATTCATACACTTGTGAGAGTGAAATACCAGTTGTTGCTTCATATGAAACAAGTGGCCTATTTCTTGCAATATCAAAAAACCAATCTGCACCACTTCCAAATTCTTCAATAAATTGCGAATTTTCTAAATCTTGCATATGAGCGAATCTTGTGAATAGCAATGCTAATTCATAATCAGTTTTTGGATTGATTTGCATATGTATTTGTGATTTTTTTGCAATATCAGTACAAAGAGGATCAATTGTTATAAATATTTTATCTTTTACTAAATTATACATATGAGAAGAAGTTACAGTGAAGTTTCTTCCCCAAACAATAATAACATCAGCATCTATTAATTTTTGAATTGGTGGATTAATTACATTTTGTCGCCCTGCTTCAATTCCAGCACCACCGCCACCATCACATAAACTACCTCTTGTTAAAGTTGCTCCATATTGAGTAAAAAAGTTTTTTGTAACACTTTGCATTACACCAATATTTCCACTTCCTTTATAATAAAGTGTTTTAGAAGGAGTTGTTGATTTTAGTTTATCAACTAAAATATTTAATGATTTTTCTAATGAAATTTCATTGCCTTCAAAAAAAGATTTTTTTAGATTATCTTCTTTTAATAAATTTGCAAAATTTATACAAAGCTTTCCATTCGTTGTTTTATGTTCTTTTGAACCTTTAATATTTCCATCTATCATTTGCCCTTGACAAGCATCATAGCAGTCCATTGGACATGCTACTTTATTATTTGAATTCAATTTTCACCAGCCTTGAAAATATTTTTACATCATCTATTATTAGTTCCACTTTATATGCTGAAATATTTGTAGCATCTGCAACATCATAAATTTTTGATATTTTTATATCACTTTTTTTACCATCTAAATAAATATCTTTATTTTTAATCTCATCTATTTGAGCTATTGGAACAAAAAATTCCAACTTACCTTTTGATAAATCTTTTGCTTCATAAAGTAGAGTTCCTGGATTTACATAATCTCCATCTTTTACTGCAATATTATAAATATAATTTGATTTTTCTATTAATTTTTTATTAGAAATAGTATCTTTTAATGTTTCAATTTTTATTATCATATCAGCTTTTGAAGATTCTAAATTAATTACTTTTAATTTCTGAGTATCTTTTTCAAAGGCTGATTTAGAACTTACTTGATTTAATCTATCATAATTATTTTTTTCAATTTGCAACATTTCATCAATATATTTTAATTTATTTTTTGATTGTTCAAGTTCTACTTTATTAACTTGTGAATCTATTTCTATAATTGTTGAATTATTTGCTTTTAATCCTTCTATTTTAGAATTAGAATATATTATTTTGCCAGCAACTGCAGCTTTTACTTCATAACTATCTATTGGCTCTAATTTTGCATAATATTCATTTGCAAATATTGATGAAATCAATAATAAACAAATCCATAAAATTTTCATATATTTTCCTTATATTTTTTTAAAATTCTAATGTACCCTCAATTGCAAAATTTGCTTTTGAATCAAGTTCAGCATGAGATAAAACTGAAATTTGTAAACCAAATTTCTCATAAATTTCTGATATTCTTTTTCTTAAAACAGGGTCTACTACCATTGTTACTTTTGAGAAACCTTTTGCTTCAACTTCATCTAAAAGTTTTTTTGTTTTTGTTACTAGATTATTAATCTCTGCAATAGAAATCATAAGTTGTGAAACTCCATGATGTTCTTGAAGTTTACCAATGAATTGTTGTTCAAGCTCTGGTTTGATTGTTACAATATGTAAAACCCCATCATTATCTTTAAATTTTTGAGTAATAAGTCTATATAGTTTTGCTCTTACATGCTCTAATAAAATTTCAGGAGCTTTAGTGAATTCTGCAATATCAGCAACAGCTTCAATAATTGTTAACATATCAATAATTGGAATTTTTTCATGTAATAAATCTCTACAAACTTTCAATAAAGAACCATAAGAAGTTACTTTCATAGCTTCATCAATTACAATTGGGAAATCTTTTTTCAATCTTTCAACAATATCAACAATATCTTGTCTTGTTATAATATCTTCTGCATGTTTTTTAATAATTTCAGAAATATGAGTTGAGATGATTGTAGGACCATCAACAACAGTAAATCCTTTCATTAAAGCTTCTTCTTTTAAATCATTTGCAATCCATGTAGCATCAAGATTAAATACAGGTTCTTTAACTTTTAATCCAACTAATTTTTCATTTGACAATCCACCCATTGCAAGAAGTTTATCAACTTCAACTCTGCCTTTTACCAGTGGTATTCTTTTTAAGAATAATTGATATTCATTAGGTCCTAAATTTGCATCATCTGAAATTCTAATTTGTGGGATTACAAAACCTAATTCACTTGCAATTGTTTTTCTTATAGCTCTAATTTTATCAAGTAATTCAGAGTTTCCTTGTACGAGTTGTAATAATCTAATTCCAAGTTTTAACTCTAAAACTTCAAGTTTCATAATATTTTCAATTGATTGAGATTCATCAGCAACAGCCATACTTTTCTTTTTCTCTTTTAGCATATTAACATCTTCTTCAACTTTTGTTTTAAGTATTTCCGTTTTAAAGAATCGAGTAAGTGAATTATCTTGCTTGTCATTTATCATATTTATTACATAACCTATAAATATCATTAAGAAACCCATACCCATTAAAATACCAGTTGGGAAACCAGGTATAAAACCAAATAGAACTAATCCAATACCTAATAAAATTAAAGATTTACTATCATTGATTAATTGAGAAATAGATTGGCTTGCAAATTTCTCTTCATCCATATTAGAACGAGTTATTATGATTGCAGTTGCAGTTGATAAAATTAAAGCTGGAATTTGAGCAACTAAACCATCTCCAATAGTTAAAATTGTATATACTTCTCCAGCTTGTGAAATAGATAAATCATGTTGAAAAAGACCAATTAATATTCCTCCAATTAAATTTACGATTGTAATAATAATACCAGCAACAGCATCACCTTTTACGAACTTAGAAGATCCATCCATTGCTCCATAAAAATTTGCTTCTGAGATTAGAGTTTTTCTTCGTTCCTGTGCTTGTTTATCATCAATAAAACCAGCATTTAAATCAGCATCAATAGCCATTTGTTTACCAGGCATTGAATCAAGTGTAAATCTAGCAGTTACCTCAGCAACCCTTGTAGCACCTTTTGTTACAACCATAAAATTAATAAGTACTAATATAATAAATATAATTATACCAATAACCATATTCCCACCAACAACAAATTCTCCAAACGCTGATATGATTGTACTTACAGCATCCGGACCATTATGACCTTCACTTAAAATGGATCTTGTTGTTGCAATATTTAAAGATAACCTAAAAAGCGCAAATATTAAAATAAGCGTAGGGAAAGTTGTTAAATCTGATGGTTTTTGTATATATAAAGATATTAATAAAATAAGTAAAGATATAGATAATGAAATTACCAAGAAAAAATCTAAGATTCCTCTTGGTAATGGTACGATTATAATCAATAATATTGAAACAAATAGTGCAACAACTATTAAATCTTTTGAAAAAAAATTTTTTATATTCATTTATTAATTATATTAACTAGTTATTTTAAAAAATTAACTAGCGACAACTCATTTGTTTTGCTAATTGTTGAATAAAGTGCTGTATATGTTAACTCTAAAGATTTAGCTTCTAATGCAACTTTTGTAGTATCAGCAGCTCCAATATTTTGAGATAAAATCTTATATTGTGTTAATTTAGAAGAAACATTGTCAAGAGCATTTTCAAATAACTTATTTCTTCCTCCAAGTTGTGCATGAGCAATATTAACTCCATCGTAAGCTTTATCTAATTCTCCAGCATTTTTTACTATTAATGATTTTGACTCTTCATCTGTAATAGGATTACCAACACTATCAACTTTATTTAATGCATTGATTGTATTATCTATTAAATCAAAAATATTTGTTTTTGCTTCAAATTTTATACCATCAGCTGAAGGTAATGTTGCAGTGTATGTTGCAGGAATTAATCCATCATTTGAAATAGGAGTTATTGTTTCACTTGTAATATTCCCATCTAAATCATATTTTGTTAATGTATCATTTGTAGGAGAATTTAATTTCCATTCACTACCGTCTTGATCAAAAATTCTATCTGAAGCACTAAAATTTAAATTTTCACCTTTATAAGCATTAGCGGTTGGATACATCATCATATCAACTCCACTTATACCTTCTTCTCTATATGAACCTTCAGCAACAGCTACCTTTCTTAGTTGATTATTTCCAACATATGAAATTTTACCATTAGCATCTTTTTCAAATGGTTGAACAGATGAATTTGAACCTGCGAATACATATTGACCTTCAACTTGTGTATTTGCAAACTGATACAGATTTTCTTTTATTCCAGAAAGATTTGCACTAATTCCAGCAATTCCATCTGTTGTTGTTGTTGCGGTGTTTGCTTTAACTAATTCAGATTTAGCATTTTCTAATATCTTCTTTATCTGCGCCATACTAGAATCAGCTGTATTATTCTGAACTGTAGTTTTTTGAATTTGAGTTTGAATACCTTCATAAGTTCTTATTTTCTCATCAACAGAGATTAATCTAGAATATAAAGTTGAATCATCACTCCCTTCTTGAAGCTCTTTTTGTGTACTCATTTGATAATTATTTTTTTGTTGTTGAATATCTAAATTACTCAACCTATAAAGCAGTTGATCTGTTTGATTAATCATTGTAAAACCTTTCTAAACATTGTTACTATCTCATCAAATTCAAAGACTTTCTGAGTATCTTGAGTTAGAAATTCTCTTATTTGTTCTTTCTTTGACATTGCATTGTCAAGTTCTGGATCCATTCCAGTTTTATAAGCTCCAACTCTAACCAACACTTCATTCTCTTTTATTAATGATAATACTCTTTTTAACTTTAAAAAATCATTATAGTGTTCTTTTGTAACAACCTTATCCATAACCCTTGAAGCAGATTTTAATAAATTTATTGGCGGATAAAAACCTTGTTCTGTTAATTCTCTTGTTAAAACAATATGACCATCAAGGATAGATCTACTTTGATCTGCAATTGGATCGTTCATATCATCTCCATCAACCAAAACTGTAAAAAATGCAGTGATTGAACCTTTTTTATTATTTCCAGCTCTCTCCATTAATTGAGGAAGTAATGCAAATACAGAAGGTGGATATCCACGACTTACAGGTGGCTCTCCTGTACTTAAACCTATTTCCCTTTGAGCCATTGCAAATCTTGTAACTGAATCCATCATTAATAAAACATCATGCCCTTTATCTCTAAAAAACTCGGCAATTGCCATAGCTGTAAATGCTCCATATTTTCTCATTAATGCAGATTCATCAGAAGTTGCTGCAACAATTACAGTATTTTCTAAATTATTATCTAGATTATAATGAATAAATTCAGGAATTTCCCGTCCCCTCTCACCAATTAATGCAACAACTTTTATCTGCGCTTCACAGCCTTTTACAATCATTCCCATAAGAGTAGATTTTCCTACTCCTGAACCTGCGAATATACCAACTTTTTGCCCTTTACCACTTGTTAACATTGAGTCAATGGCTTTAACACCAGTTGCAAACTTTTGTTCAATTATTCCTCTTTCAAGGGGAGGCATTGAAAGTTTATTTATTGGTGCATTTTCTTCTAAATTAGTAATTTTTCCTAAATTATCAATTGGTTCACCTAAAGCATTTATAACTCTACCTAATAAACCATAACCACATTTAACTGTTAATCCATCTTTTTGAATGTAAACTTTATCATGAATTTTAAATCCATCAATAAAAGAAAAAGGTACAATTGTAAATGATATATTATCAATTGAAGCAACCATTCCCAAAACAGTGCCCAGATTTAAAACTGATTCTATTTTTACTATATCTCCAACGGCAACTTCTAAACCTGTTGCTGTTAAAGTTGTAGATGAAATATTTATAATTCTTCCAAAAGGAATAGATAGATTAGTTGAGTCAATCCTACTTAATATATCTTCAATATTCATTACATCTCATCGCACATCTTTTTATATAAACTATCAACACTATCTTTTACTTCTTTACATTTTAAAATATATTCATCTTTTTTACTTTTATTACCTATAGTATCATATAAGTTTAAAATATCATAATATATTTTTACTTCATCATTAGGTTTTATTTTTCTTGTATCTTGTAATGCTTCGAGTAATAAATTTACTGATTTCTGATTTTCATTTGATTCTTTTGCAATTCTTGCAAGCTCAGTTTCAACAAACGGAGAGTAAATAAAAACTTTTAATTCTTTTTGTTTATTATATAATTTATTCAATATCTCATTTGCAAACTTTTTATCATTATTTTTTAATAAATTAAAATAATAATCATAATAAAAATCTATGATTACTGGGTTATTTTCATTTACTTTGATAAAATCACGATGAATATCTGTATAAGCAAAAAATTTATCCATAGAAATATTATCATCTTTTTGTTTTATTATTTGATATCTATATAGAAACTCTTTAGCTAATACAGTAGTATCATCAACCATATCAATTTTTGCAGAAAAATCTAAAGCTTCATCTATTGATTCTAAACTAAAAGCCATTCGTTCTAAATACAAATAAATATTTGCATCTCTTGTTTTATCAAAAGTATCTTTTATTTGAAGATAAGCTTTTTCATATGGAGATTCTATTAAACACTCAAAAAAAGAGTATTTGATCGTTTCATCTTCAATTAATTTAACTAAAGTTTCATTTCTAGAAGTTTTTAAAATATCTTTTAATTCACTGCATTTACCTTGAGCCAAATAATCTTTAATTATCTGAATATTTACCTCATCATAAATATCAATAATACTTGGATAACCAAATCTTTTTACAATTTCATTAGAAATTTTATTATAAACTTTTTCAGCTTTTAATATAAGTTCATATTTTTTATCATTCATATTATTTAAAAGTTCTTGTAAAAGAGCTTTTTGTTGCATTGCTTCAACTTCTGGATACTTAGCAGAGATAACAGTAGGATTTATAAATCCTTGTCTCATTAAAATTTCATCAATATACATTTTAGAATCTTTTGAATGAATACCCTGAGAAAAATCATTTATTATATCTTTATATAAATCTTTTGCTTTTTCTAAATAATAGTTTGTTTTATCATACATAAGCATATATGTATTTGCTAATTTAAATTTAAAATCTTCAATAGATTCTTCTTTTGTAGTTCTTTTTAAGAGTTCATTTAATATCTCAGCTGCATGTTCTGGCATACCAGCTTTTATTAATCGATTAATCTTTTTATTTGCTAAATATGAATCATTAGCATAAAAATCAATATTTGTTTTTAAAACTTGAGTTATTAATTCATTTGCTTTATCATATTTTTCATCTAAAATATAAACATCAAATAGTTCATCTGCAACAACAGTAGCAACCGTTTTATCCTTTGTTACTGTTAATATTTCATATAAATATTTTATAGCTTTTGCATAATCTTTTTGATATTTATAAACCTTTGCCATAGAAATTTTTCCATAAGTTTTTGTTAATTCATCATCAAAATTATCAATTATTATTTGTGCAAAATATTTTGCATCTTCAATTTTGTTTATTTCAAGTTTTAATTCAACCAAAATCATATAAGCTTTTGCTAAATCATACTGATTGATTTTAGAAGAATTAATTGCTACTTCTAATTCACTAGATGCCTCTAAAATTAATCTTTTAGATTGTTTTTTTAAAGCTAATTCGGCATATAAAAGTATTGTATCGGAAACTAATATATTGATTTTATTCTTGTCTTTAAAATTTTTAACTTGTTCATAAGCATCATCTATTTTTCCATCACGAGCTAAAGTTCTTGCATTTTGTAAAATATCAAAACCATCATTTATTGATTGTTTTCTTTGCTCTGAGATTTGTACACCTGAGGAGTCAATAAAACCATAATAAAAATCTTTTTTTGCATATGATACATTTAATACTAAAAATATAATTATTAATAATCTCAATTTTTACCTTTTATTTTTTAATTCATATACATATGAAAATATTTCAGCCATAGCTTTATAAAATTCATTTGGTATTTCTCTGTCTATATCTATTTGATCATATAAAGATCTTGCAAGTGCTGGATTCTCTATAATTGGTATTTTATTCTCTTTTGCAATATCTCTTATCTTAATTGCAAGAAAATCTATACCTTTTGCTATAATTTTTGGTGCAGAATCTACTTTATTATCATACTTCAATGCTACTGAATAGTGTGTTGGATTTGTAATAACAACATCCGCTTCAGGAACTGAACTCATCATTCGTTTTTGTGCCATTTGCATTTGAATTCTTCTAATTCTACCTTTTACTTGAGGATCTCCCTCCATATTTTTAAATTCATCTTTAATTTCTTGTTTACTCATCATCAAAGACTTCATATAATAATGTCTAGTAAAATAAAAATCTATTATAGCAAAAATAATAATAATAAAAAGAATCGCACAAAGGAAATATACAGCTAATTGAAACATTGTTGCTATTGTATCTTGTGTGTCTTGACTCATCATCATTAAGAAACTTTGATAAGTTAAAGAGAAAATAAGAAGCATAACTATAGTTATCAATAATAATTTTGCTAATAATTTTAATGCTTCAATAATCTTTTTAAATCCAAATATGTTTTTTAACCCTTTAATTGGATCTAATTTCTCTAATTTAAAACTAAGAGGAATAGTAACAAATCCAAATTGAGCAATATTGCTTACTAGTACTAAAAGTACTACTAAAATAAATAAAGGTGCTAAAGCTTTTAAAAGTGTCATAACTAATTGAAATGTAATAGAATAATATAATGCACTATCTAATTCTTGCCCAATAAAACCATATGAAAATATCATCATTTTTTTTATTTCAATTAGAGAGTATGAAGAAAAAAACAAAAGATACATCGTTCCAAGAGTTAATACAGTAGCTCCTGAAACTTCTGCTGATTTTGAAACATTTCCTTCTGCCTTGGCATCATCAATTTTTTTACTGGTGGGTTCTTCTGTTTTGTCATCATCAGCCATATAAAAACCTTAAATTATTGAAATTTTGAAATAAAATAGTCTACAAATGCAGTTGTAAATGTTTCCATACTTAATATTAAAAAAATAAAAATCAATGCAAATTTGAATTGGAATGTTACTACAAATGGTGAAAATGATGGCATAGATTTTGTTCCGTAACCGAAATAAATATCTAAAATAAAACCAACAAAAAATAGAGGTAATGCAAAAGCAAAAGCAAAAGCAAACATTCTTTTTATCTCATCAATAGCTAGTTGAACTCCATCATATGAAAAAATATTAAAACTTCCCAAATGAATCATAGAAAAACTTTTTACTAAAATAACTAGTGTCATTTCGTACATTCCTGTTTGGAAAAATAACATCAAAGCAATCCAAAAGAGTAACTTTGCAACTATTCCCTCTTGTCCACCAGTTGTTGGATCAAACATTGAAGCCATTGATAACCCTGTTGAATATTCTACAAACTCTCCAATTATTCTAACTGCTGAGAAAATAATATTAACTAACATAGCAGCTACAAGTCCTAATGTTATTTCTGATATTAAACTCATAATAAAATTATCTGGATTAACATCAGATGTAATATCAACCAAAGGAAAAATAAAAATTGTTAAATAAAAAGCAAAGGCTATTCTTACAGTTGGTCCAATTGCAGTATGTCCAAAAACTGGCATGAATGCAACAAAAGATAATATTCTAGCAAATAGAAGAAGAAATTGATATAAAATATCTTCATTAAGTAAAGATAAAAATGCTTCCATTACATATAATCTATACTTTTTTCTTCTCTATCTTTATTCTCTTCTTTTAGTTGTAAAATAGATTGAGTGTCCATTTGAGGTTCAATCCTTCTTCCACTTTGTCCTTGAGCACTTTGATTATTAGATGATGATTGATTATTACTATTTTGATTTGATGAACTAAAATCTAAATTAAATTGTGTATTTTCATTAAATGTCTTACCTAATGAATTTTTTAACACATTTTGATTTTCTACTAATGCATCCAATGTTGAATGATTTGAAACATTCATACTTATTGATAATCCATTATTTTTGTCACTTTTCATTAAAATAGCAATTGAACCTAATGTTGTAGGATGTAAATTTATTCTAAAAGCGGTAACTGGTGGCTTATAGTTTTCATACATCTGTTTTGCAATATCAGACATCATAGTAGACATTTGTTGTCTCGCACCTATTATTTTTGACTGAATATTAAATGACAATGGAGAATTTACACTAACTACTGAATCATCTGCTAAATGTATTGTATCTTCTATCAAAGCATTACTTGCATCAACTGATTTCGTAATTAAACCTTTTATATCATCACTTTTGATATTTTTATCTAAAAGAATATTATCAATAAAATCTTTTTTATTTTCAATTTTTAAATTAACATTTTTTACTTCAACTTTTTCAATCTCAATATTATTATCAAGATCTATACTTTCTAAGCCTAAATCTAACATTTCAGCACTAGTTTTAACAGCATCAATTGAAGTACCTTCTTTTAAAAGAGTCAATGCTTCATTTTTATTAAATAATGTTTGATTATTAATTTTATTTTTTTGTGAACCTAAATATAAACTTGATATAAAGTCTTTACCAACAATTTCTTGTTTAGATGGATTAATATCACTTGCAATACTTAAAGTAAGATTTGTATCATTCTTTTGAATCAATTGATCCATTAAAGACATTTTTTCATTTTTCTTAGTACTAACTATTTCTGTTTCATTTTTTTGTTTATCACTATTTTTAATCTCTATCGAAGTGCTGATATTATCTTCTATTAAAGAATCACTATTTTTTAAATTCTTACTTAACAATACTGTACTGCTTAAAGGTTCTTTTCCAATAGTTAAATTATCATTTTCTGATGTATTATTTCCTAATACTAAATTATCAGCACTTTTATTTAGATTCTTATTTATTTCGATATTATTATCAATAATTTTATCTGTTAAAGATTTTTTTTGTTCAGTAATTATTACTTTTGATTCATTATTATCTAATTTTATATCAGGATTATTTATTTTATTCTTCAAGGAATCATCTAAAATTTCATTCTTAATATCTTTATCATTATTTTTTACTTCAATTAACTTAGTTGAATCTAGGTCAGTGTTAGGAAGGATATTATCTAATAAATCTTTTTTTATAGTTTTATCTTCTGATAGTGTAACATTTGGAATAGTTGATTCAACTTTTGCTGAAGTTTCATTTACAATATTTTCCTTAAGTTCAATTTTTGTATCATTATTAAGTAATTTTAATGAATCTTGAGTATTCTCATTCAAACTATTTAATAAGGTATTATCTACATCTTTAGTTGTTACATTTTTTATGTTCTCTGTTGAATCTATATTTTTTATCTCAATATTTTTTTCTATTGTACTATCAGTAATAGCTTTTGTTTCATTATTTTTTTGTAAAGTAGCATCTTCATTTTCAAGATTATTATTTTCTAATTGTTTTGTACTTTTCTTTGCTTCTATTATTAATCTATCTAATAATGAAGGTGAAGTAATCTTTTGTTCTTTGATAAGGGATACTGTCTCATCATCTAATAATTGTAGATCTTCATTTGTTTTTGTATCAAGAATAGTATTTAAAGATTTTTCTTTTTTTATTTCTTTTTCTGAAGAATTTTGAGGATCAACTGCAGGCCCATCTTTTGGAAAAATATTTGACAATAAAGAATCAAACAAAGAAGGTTTATCTTTTACTGATTGATCTGATGTTAAAGGGCTATTTGTCTTTATAGCTTTTTCAGTTGGTAGTAAGTTATCTATAATATTTGACATTTTAATTATGCATTTAATATTTCTAAAGTTTTAGAGTCAATATTTTTATGAGTATTAAATGAAGCTACATTTGCTTCATACGATCTCGTTGCTTCTATTAAATCTACCATTTCAACAACTGGATTAATATCTGGATATGCTACATATCCATCTGCATTAGCATCAGGATGAGCAGGTTCATACCTCATTACAGGTTTTGCATCAGATTGGACAATTGATTTAACACCTACACCTCTTAATGCTATATCAGAATTTTTATTATTTGTAGTTTCAACATCATTTGAATTTGTTTTATTACTATTAGCTAAAAGAACATCTTGAAATACAACTTGTTGTTTTTTATAAGGACCACCCTCTAAAGTATGAGTAGTTTTTGCATTTGCTATATTTGCACTTACAACATTAATTCTTGTTCTTTGCGCACTCATACCTGATGTTGCAACATTATAACCATCGAAAAAACCCATAACTACTCCTTTTACTAAATTTGCATTCTCATAATTTCTTTATATGCACTTATAGCTTTATTTTTAACTTCTAACGCTAATTTCATAGATAATTCAGCCTCTTCAATCTTTTGAACAGCTTCTTGTAAATTAGTAACTTTTCCAGTTGCAATTCCTTCCATAGCATTATAACCCTCAACTTGTTGGTTATTAACATCAGAAATTGCACTGTTTAACATACTTTGAAAAGATTTATCATTACTTTTATCAATTTTGTTATTTGTATTTAGACTTAAAGAACCAATTGAATCAGTTATTGAAGATATATTCATAAATTACCTCTTATTTTGTCTTTTTTTGAGTTTTGTTATTTGCATCAATCACATCTTTTACTGTTAACTCATTTAACATAACTTGAATTTTTTCTTCATTATATTTAAAATTAAATTCATTTCTTTTATTATCAAGACTGAACAGACTGATAATTAAAGAGAGCATCATATTACTAATACCTTTTAAACATATCGTTATCAAAATTATACCTAAAATCATCTCCATTGGAGTAAATAACTCTGCATTAATTGTAAAAAATATTAATGTTGAAAAAAATCCAGTTGCAATATAAAATCTAAATATTCCACTATTTATTACCGTTTGAGAGAATCTTTCTACAATCATAATTCTCTACTCTTTGCAACAATAAAAATAGAATTAATTAAATTTAATTTTAACACCTATAACAGACCTTAATGAATGTTTTTTAATAATTGATCGATAATCACTTGCAATTGTTTTGTTGTTTCATCAGATGAAAATTCATTGGCAAATAGTTTTCTAAGTCTTCCTGTGGTAGAAATATTTGCAGAAGTTGAAACGTTTCCTATATATTCTACCATAAAATCTTTGTTTAACCTATTTTTTTTCCCTAAATTCACTAAAGAATTAGCTATGGTTTCACCAATTTGATAATTTCTTGTATGATTAAAAGTCAACATTAATTTGTTTTTATCAAGTGAAAGCATTTTCATCAAAGAATAAACATCTGTTAAAGCACTAGGATCTGTAGTCGTAATTGCTAAAATATTATCTGAAATTGATAAAAATTCTTTTACATATTCATTTAATCCAGCACCAGTATCAATAAGTAAAACATCAAATCTATTTAATGCAATTATATCTTTAACAATTCTTGAAAAAACAAAACTATTTGTTGTGGAGCTATATTGATAACCACTTCTACCAGCAATTAAATGAATATTAGAATATCCTGTTGGAGTTATAACTTCATCTAATGTTTTAGTACCATCAATATACTCAAAAAGAGTATTTTGAGGTTTTATATCAAATAAAACCTGCATATTTGCCAAACCAATATCAGCATCTAAAACTGCAACATTAAATCCTCTCCGAGAAAGAAGAAAAGCCATATTTGCAGTAAAAGTTGATTTCCCAACACCACCTTTACCTGAAGTTATTGTTATAAGTTTTGTTTTTGAATAATTTTTTTTTACTCTATTTGTAAGATTAATTAATTTACTAGCTTGCGAAGAAATTGTATTAAGCAATTCTATCTCCTAACACATTGTTTATTCATAAAACAATCAATTAAATATGTCGAATCAGAGACAATTAAATCATCTGGTACATTTTGGCCAATTGAAAAATAAGTAATTGATTTTTTTGTTTTATGGGCAAATGATATAAGATTTCCAAAACTTCTTGTTTCATCTAATTTAGTAAATGTTAAGTAATCAATAGAAAGTCTTGAGTAATTTTTATAAATCTCCAAGAGATCACTATGTTTAACATTGGCAGGAAGTACTAAAATTTTCTCAATTGGTAGTTCTTCAACTCTCTTTTGATATTCATTTATAAGCTCTATTTTATCAATATCATATTGACTAGAACCTGCTGTATCAATAAAAATATAATTACAATCTTTTAATCTTAGAAGTGCTTCGGATAATCCTTCTGGTTTTTTTACAATTTCTAAAGGCAATCTCATAATATTTGTATAAGCTTGTAATTGCTCAATTGCTCCAACTCTAAAAGAATCTAAAGTTACGATCCCAACTTTATAATTTTGCCCCAATTTATAAGCATATCTTGCTGCAAGTTTTGAAATTGTAGTTGTTTTTCCAACTCCTGTGGGTCCAACCATCATAATTATTTTTCTTTGATGTTTTCGTAAAGGAACTTCGTGTTTTATAGGAATTACTCTTCTCAAAATCAATTTGAAAAAATCATTAACTTTTTTTGGATTTGATTTTAAAGCAATTGGCAACTGTTTAATAGTTTTTTTCATAATAGTATAAGTCATCTCTTGATCAAACTCATTTTGCTCAAAAATATTATACATTGATGCAAATTCAGGAGGAATTGTCAAATCATAAAGTTGACTTTTAGGATTCCAAATTGATTTTTGAACTTGTTCTAAAACACTTTGCATTTTTAGAATCTCTTCTTTAAAATCATATACTTGTGTTTTTATTGGTTGAGAATTTTCACTTGCTTTACTTATTGCAGTTTTTGTATACAGCAAGTTTTTCTTTTTTTGCTCATCCTCAACTGCTACAACAACTTCATACATACTTTTACCATTTAGTTGTGTAGATATTTTCTTTGTAGATATTACAATTGCATCTTCACCACACTCTTCTTGTGCTTGACGAAGTGCTATAGTAGGTGTTTCTCCTAGAAAAGAGAGCATATTCATTTTATTCTTCCATCTTTATATATTTGTTCTATTGTTCCATCTATATTTTTTATACGAATAAAATCATTATTTTCATAAATAATTTTACCTTTTTTTTCAATTTTAACACCACCAAAATTGAAAATTATAGATTCATCTTCATATTTTTTTACATCTTTTAAACAAATAATAGTATTTTTATTTATGTAATGTGTTGTAATATATTCTTCATTTTGTATCTGAACTAATTTTAAAGGATTACAAGTCTTATTTATTTCATCTACATTTTGTATTTTTACTTTTGAACTATCAATTTTTTCTTCAAAATTTATAGATTCATTTGAAACTAATACACTAATAGCAAAAAGATCGATATTTAATATAAAAACTATAAAACTAAGCTTTAATATCAAAGATTTTCCCTCCATTAGCTGCACTTATTTCAGAAACCAATTCTTTATACATTTGTTGAACAGGCAATACTATTGAAGCTAATTTTCTATTTAATTCATAAAGTTCTTTTAATTGTACTTCTAATAAATCTACACTTGCTCTATAAATATTAACATCTATTCCTTCTTGTATTTTCAATACAAGCTCATTATTTAGCTGAGCCTTCAAAAGAGTAATTTCTTCTATCATTAGATGCTTTTCATCATTTCGATTAAGAAGTTCTTCATGTTTTGCAGCTTTAATATCTTCAATGTCTAAAGAAATAGAATCTTTCAACTTTACAATTAATTCCGACATGTTTTTTATAGTATTTTCAATCACAAGAATCCTTATTTTTTATTTTTTGTTAAAAATTCATATAACATATTGCTAATACCTAAACTTCCTGAAGAGTTATCAGCAATAGATTGTGTATACATACCTTTAATAATATCAGACCCTGCTCCTTCACCTGCAACTTTTGTTGAGCGTAAAGACACATCCATAATTTCATTTATAAAAAAAGATTCAAAATCATTACAAACTTTTTTTAATTGTTCATCATTACTATTTTTTAAGTTTTCTTCTTTAACATTACTTAATTTACTACTTTGTAATAAATCTTGATTTATTAAATTATTAGTTCCTATTTCCATTATTCCAACCTATCAAAGAAATTTTCTTGTGTTAAAATATCTTGTTGATTGTCTTGAGAAAAAAATCTCATTTCAACTCTTCTATTATCAGCTGCAACATCACTTTTAGGATGAAATGAACCATAAGCTGAAACCTTTAATATTGATGGATCAATTTTATTTTTTATTAATTCTTTAACAACTGAGATAGATCTTAATGCTGATATATCCCACGCATCTCTAGGAATCGTACTACTTAAAACCCTATTTGTATCAGTATATCCTATTATTTCAATATTAAAAGTTTGGGGCATTGTTCTTATAACTCGTGCAATTTTAGAAATAAATATTTTTGCACTTGAGTTTGTTAATTCATATTCTCCATCATCAAACATTATACTTGAAGGAATATCTAAAACGAACTCATTTTTGCCTTTTTCCATTTTTATTTCTTGACTTTCAGTATTTTGACTAGAATTCATCTCTTGCACTGCTTGTGCAACATTTTGTTCTGTATTATCAAAAGAACTTTCATTTGAAGAATCATTTTGATCTGAATCTGAACTATTATTTTGAGTAGAATAAGCATCACTTTGTGTTTCGACATCAGTTGATGCATCAATAAAGCCCATAGCTTTTTTCATAATATTAAAGTACTCTTCAACTTTTACTTTATCCATTACAGCCATTGATAATAAAAGAATAAAAAAAGTAAGTAGCAGTGACATTAAATCACCAAATTGTACTAGCCAACCGGGTAAACACTTAGGACACTCTGGACATTTATTTTTAGCCATAACTTAACTCTACTCTGCTACTTCAACTAAAATTGAGTTTAGTTGCATTTTTATGTTTCCTATTGATTCTTCAGCCGCAATCATTGTTGCACCATGAATAATTACCTCACAAGCTGTTACTTCTTTTGAGTGTTTTTGAGAAAGTTTACTTTCTGCAATACCAGCAAAAAGAGTTCCAAGTAAAGCACCATATAATGTTGTTAATAAGGCAACTGCCATTGCAGGTCCAACAGCAGCAGGATCAGATAAGTTTGCAAGCATAGCAACAAGCCCAACTAGTGTTCCAATCATACCCATTGCACCTGCTGTTCCACCAATATTACCAAAAATCGCTATCATTGTTGAGTGTCTTTTTTCCATATGCTCTAACTTTAATTCCATTAAAGGTTGTAAAACATCTGCTTTAGTTCCATCAACTAAAAGTTGAAAGGCCTCTTTAAAAAAAGGATTTGTTTCTTGTAAAACTTTTTGTTCTATTTGCATAACACCATGTTTTTTAATTTCCGTTGCATAAAAAACTATTTTTTCAACCAATTCAGGCAAAGGTTCAACTTTTACCTCATTTAAAGCGACTTTAAATGCAGGCATAATTCTTTTTAAATCGCTAGCTTCAAATTGACCTGCGGTTACAGCTATTGTACCACCAATAACAATTACAACTGAAGGAACATCTATATAAGGACCAAAACCTACTCCACCTAAAATTATGGCAAGAGCAACTAATCCCCAACCTCCTCCTAATCCTCCTGCGGTACTTTTATCCATAAATTACAATCCTATATGATTTAGTCTAAAATCTTCATTTCCGATTTTCTTAATTTTAAGCCCAAATTTTCCTTCAACAATTACAGCTTCTCCAACACCTATTTTAACACCATTGACTAAAACTTCTAAAGGTTCATTTACCATTTGTTCAAGTTCAATAATTTCTCCAACATCCCATCTTAAAATATCTTTTAATAAAACAACCTTTGTTCCTAGTCGAACACTAAGTTTTAACTTTATATTGTATAAAAGTTCTAAGTTTTTTGGAGTTTGTACAGTTGGAGTTGAATGCATATTGTAATTATTGTTTGACACAACAGGAGGAGTCTCTGTTTTAATTTCTACTTCATCAGAACTTACTCCTGTAATAGAAGAAAAAAATGGCAAAATCATATCATCAAAATATATAATAAAAGGTAGTTTTTCATCATCTAAAGAAACTATCATTTCATAAATATTTTTTTTACTTTCTAATGATGAACCTTCAACAATAATAGAGCTTTTTACTTCTGATTTTATACTTCCAATATCACTTAATCCTTGTGCATTTACAGAAGTACAAAAACTTCCGCAAATATTTGAAATAATTTCATTTACGGCATCTGTAATTTCATCATCAATATGTTCTTTTAAATCTCCCATTCCTCCAAGCATCAAATACTCAAATTTTGCTGCTGTTAATGTTGGTACATAAAAAGTAATCTTAGGAGAAATACCTTTAAAATCAAATTTAACTGTACATTCAACTAGTTGTGTAGAATCAAAATTATCACTAACTAAAGTTACAATGTCTTCTATCTGAGCACTTTTTGATAATAATTGCTCTAGTGTATTAGAGAACTCTTCTTTAAATATATTTGATAAGTCTGATGCCAATTAAAACTACCTTCATTTATTATTTGAATTTTCTAATTCTTGTAATACATAGGCTTTAACCTTCATCATATCCTCTGTTGGATATTTATATTCAGCTTCACCTCTTGTTACTTTTACAAAAAAATCTTTTGAACTTTTATTGTATCCGAACTTTACATTATCTAAAATTACTTCATTTTTATCTAATACTTCTTGTTTACCTAATGCTTTTTTATACTCATCTTCTTGTATAACTTTACTCTTTTGATCAACATTACTAACTTTTTGGATTTTTTCTAAATTATTAATTTTAGAATTATCAATTTCAGCTATTCTACTAATTTCCATAATATCCTCCTTAAAAGTAACTATTTTCACTTATTATAGCAGAAAAAATTAAATTTTTTAGGAATTTTTGTATAAACTATAGAGATTCTAGATACTGATCAAATCCAATTAATTTAAAATCAATTAAAGAATCTAAATAAGGTCTAATTAAATATTGTTTAGCACTTGATATTTTCAACTCTTGAATTAACTGAATTGCTGTTAAAAAATCTGCATCTTGGTCATTTAAAATGGCTTTAATTAATGATATTTGTATAGAGGCATCATTATATCTTCCTGCTTCTAATAATGCAGCAACCATTAAATACATTGTATATTTATCTTCTAATTTATATTCTGATTGTAAATACTCTAATGTTTTTATTGATTCATCAGGTGAATTTGAATGTAAATCTTTTAACGCTTTTGTTCTTAAATATGAAGGTGTCTTTTTACCTGTAATATTCATATCTGCTTTTGAGAAAAGGCCTAATCCCTTTAAAATATCAACATAATATCTAGTTATAATTAATGGTCCTTCTAAAAATTGATTATTTAAAGTTAAGGGTAAAGAATCTTGTAATCTCGCATGATAATCATAATCTGTTTCACCCTTTCTTCGTTGGACTAATTTTATTAAAAAAGTTAAAGGATCTTTAAAATGCTCATCTAATAATATATGATTTTCATCTAATTTTTTGCTTTCCATCGCCTTCAAAAAATCTATTGCTTGATAAAATATTGTATTTTCATACTCTAAAGGTTTATCAGCTGATGTAAATTGAGGATTGATAAATATTTTATAAATCTCTTTAGAAAAATAATTATAAAGGCCATTATTACTTTTTATATTTGATTCAATATATTCTTTATCTTTAATTCTAACATTTAATCTATTTGCAGTAATTAGGTACATTATAGAGTAAAGTTTATTCCCAGGATTTAATTTATATGCTCTTTCAAAATATTTAAATGCATTATTAAAGTCATTAATTTGAGCAAAAGATAATGCTAAATTATAAAAAATATAAGATTTTGTATCTTTTGTTAGCATTTTTTGAAGTTCTACAACTCTTATAATTGGATCTTCTTTTACGATTTTAAGGAATTTTGCATTGTATTCAACCATCTCTTCTAGATTAATAATATTCTCTTTTTGATTATAAATAAATCCTTTTAAGCTATCATAAATAATCTCTTGAGAATCAGAGAAAATAAATGGTGCAAAATAAAAAATAAAATCAACTTTTCTATCTTCATCAAATTTTATAACAGAATCTAAATATTGTTTTGTAGTGAACTTATTTTTATTAAAAAATATTTCTAAAGGTAATTCAGTATTGGCTTTAAAAGTATTTTTTCTCTCATTTATTAAATCTAAAGTCTCTTTTAATCCTTCAATATTATTCATTTTTAAATCTGTATAACTTAAAAACCATAAAATTTTGTCAACTGTATTTGGATTAACATTTTGTTCTTTTGCTTTTTTTAATAATAAATTTGCTTTTTCATAATCTTTTAGTTTTATATAAATTAATGCTTTTTTTAAATCCATGGCATAATCCATTGTATTCAAAACTTCTAATGCATTTTCATACTCTTTTAAAATAATATAAGTATCTGAAAGCATTCTTTTTGAGTGTTCAGATAAATTTTTAAATTTCTTGGAAACTTTAATAATAGTATCAAGATATTTATTATCTTTTGAAATCTGATACAAATAATAACATGCAGCCATATAAGGGAAGGTATGGATATTTGCATTCTCAGGTTTTTCATAAATTTTATTTAAATACACTATTGCATTATCTATTGAACCTAATTTATAGTATGCAATACCCATATTTAAATAAGATGGTACTTCAATTATTTTAGAAGTTTTTTCAAAAAGTTTAATTGCTTCTTCATATTCATCTTTACTTAAATGTAAAACTGCTTTATTAAAATCAATTTGTAAGGCTAGATTTTCTTGAGATTTTTTTAATTTCTCAAACTGAAATATAATTTCAGGTTGAGATTCAATTAAATCTTCATTAGCATATAAAGTATAATTGATAAATAAAAGTGTTAATAATAATTTATATACTAAATTCATGTAATCTTAAAACCTAAACCATCGCATTAACTTGAGCATAAAGCTCTTCATTTCTTTTTTCTAATTCATCTAGTCTATTTTTTAGATTTATATTTTCTATACGCAATACTTGTAAATCATCTCTTGCTACTTGTAAGGTTCCCTGATTAGTTTTTAAAGTGTTTGCACTTATTTTCACTTGCTTTTCATACCTATCAATTAGCGATTCAAATTTACCAACCTCTTCTTGTAAAATATTTTTCTCTTCATTTACCTTTTTGTATAAAGATTTATAAACATTTGAGCTTGAAAAAAAGTAGAGTAATAAAACTCCTAGCACTATAATTAATAAAAAATTTTCCAAATTTATCCTATTTAAATATAAATAGAGTAGAAACTCTACTCTATTTAAAAAATTATCTTTTTAACCCAATTAAAGTAGTTAAAAGTTCGTCAGCTGTTGTAATTGATTTAGCATTTGCTTCAAAAGCTCTTTGAAATACCATTAAATTTACAAGACTTTCAGATAAATCTGCTGTACTTAGTTCTAAAGTTTTAGATTGTATCTCAGCTGTTTTTGCATTATTTAGATTATATACAGGATCACCTGATTCATTAGTTTTTGCTAGAAGATTTCCTCCTACAGGATTTAATCCTCGATTATTATTAAAAACTGCAATAGCAACTTGACCTACAGCAAACTCAACCCCATCTTGTTTCATAGTAATAAGACCTGTACTATCTATTGAAAATTCACCAAAAGGAGAATCTGAAATACCTAAAGTATCTAATCTTAATTGTAAACTTCCTTTAGTTGATGTTTGATCTACTTTGTTTACTATCTCAATAAACTCTGCTCCAGCACCTTTTCTTCCAGAATAGTTACTATTTACATCTATTGGAGTAAATGTTCCAGCAGGAGATCCAGCTGTTCCTGTATTATCATCAGAAACTTTCATAGATCCTGTAAATTCAACATCATAATTTGAATCAAGAGTTTCTATAACTAAATTTCCATTTACATTTCTAGCTACAATTTGCGCTGATAGGTCAGGATTTGCATTAATCTGAGAAATTACATCATCAATACTTGATGCATTATTAATAAAGAGAGGTGTAGCTTGAGGAGGAACGCCTCCATCATTTGGTATTGGTAAATTACTTCTTAACTCTTTATCATATATTGTTATGCCATAAGTATAATCTTTCGCCGTTCCATCTATACTCAAATTAGCAGCAGTATAAACATCTTGTTGTTTTCCAGTTATCAACTTAGTAAGCGCATCTCTAGCTGTATCCAAGGCACCAATTCCTGAACCTTTTGATGCTGTTGATGTAGTTTGAAAATTTCCTTGAACCACAGAATTCTCACCAGCTGTTTCAGCAACTTCAGATATTTTAAACTCTTTTCCTGGAATTAATGATTTAACTTGAATAATACCTTTTAACATATCAATACTATTTGTTGAAGTAGTATAAGATTCTCCAGTATTAAAAACATCTGCTTTCCCTGAATCAATAGCCATTGTAGCAACTAGTCCAGGTATCTCTGATATTTGGTCAGCAAGGGCTTTATATGTAGCTATTTTACCAGCAGCTTTATCATAAATTGCAATTTCTGCTGAAGTTAAAGTTCCAGTTGGATCAGCATATGTTACTGGATCATCAGCATAAAGTTCAGCTTTTAAAGCATCACTAGCACTTGTAACAAGAAAGTTTTGAGATATTTTATTTCCATCTATATATACATATATTTGGTCCGAATCTTTCCCAATAATAGACTCCGTACCAGATTTAAAATTAATTTGAGAAACTTGTGCAATAGATGTTGAAGATAAAGCATCTGGCTCCTCTTTTAATTTTTGCAACCAATTTGTATAATCTTTTATTGCAAGTTCAATATCAGATATTTTTGAAGATTTTGATTTTCCTCCATCCCCACTAAAAACTGTAGTTGAATCTGATTTTGCTGTTGTATTATAATCTGTTGCTTTTGCTGTAATTGTTTCTATATAAGTACTATGTCTAATTATTCTTGAACCTAAAGGATTTGTATAATCAGAAGTAAAAACACTCGCATTTGGATTTGTACTTGTAACATCATTTTGGCTATCTATTGAACTCATCATCCAACCTTGTACCTCATTACCTGCAGAATCTTGAAGAGTTCCATTATCACCCATCCTAAAATTTCCAGCTCTTGTATAGAAAGTTTCAGTTCCTCCTGAAGTACTTGATTTCATTACTGTAAAAAATCCATCTCCATTCAAAGCCATATCATAGTTTACACCAGTTAATTTGGTACCACCTTGAGTATATAATTTTTCTGCATCAAGTACCGTAGAACCTTTTCCTATTCTATCTTGGTACATTTGATCTGCAAATGAAATTCTTGAGGCTTTATATCCTATTGTATTTACATTTGCTATATTATTTGACTCATTATCTAAAGCTTTTTGTTGTGACGCTAATCCTGAGATTCCTGTCCAAAGTGCTCCTATCATGACTGATCCTTTATTTATTAAGGTGATGAACTTTAATGTTCATATATTAACACTAAAATCTAGCACTAATATAAAAACACTATTTTCTCAATTGAATTGCTGTTTGTAACATTTCATCAGAAGTTGTGATTGACTTAGAATTTGCTTCAAATGCTTTTTGGTAAACTAATAAATTAGTTAAACTATTTGCAGTATTTGATGTACTCATTTCTAAAGAATTTCCAACTATTTTATTCAAGGTTCCTGCATAAAAAGCTCTTCCTGACTCAGCAGTATTTTCATACATATTATCACCTTGAGGCATGAGTCCTTGTTCATTAGTAAAATTTGCAGTTTGCAATTTCCCAATTAAAAATTTATTTCCATTATCTTTCAAAAAAATTAGACCATCTGACATTTCAACTTGACCAGAACTATTTTCAGATATATTTAAATTTGATAGTTTCATTTGTATTTCATTTACACTTAAAGATTCTTGGCCAACTAAAGATATTGTATTTGTAATATCTAATAATTTTGCATTAGAAAATTCTAAAGCACTTTTTAATGCCTCGCGAGAACTATTAACTACTCCAACCCCTGAACCAAGAGTTGCATCTTGCGTATTTGTAATAGATAAAAGATTTTCGTTTATTTGAGCATCTTTTATTTTAACTTCCTTTGCAGGAATTAAAGAATTAATAGTTAAAAGTCCTGTACTTGTATCAACAGATGAACTTAAACCTTGAATATTTGATATCTTATCTGAAAGTTTTTTCATTGTTGTTGCAATATCTGTATCAAAAGCTTGACGAATTTCAGTATTATCTATTGTAACTTTTATACTATCATTTTCATTTATTAATTGATTCATAGAAGTTGACAAATCAATATTGGTCACTTGAGAAGTTGAAGGAGATGAAACAGCAGTTGATGTAGTGGCATATAAATCGAGCTTATTTTTATAATCAGCAATTAAAGCATTTATATCAATAATTTGTGCAGATTTTGTTTTTAATCCATCACCACTTACACCTTTATCAACAGCAGAAGTTGTGTAATCAGTTGCTCTTGCATTTATTGTTTGTAAAAAATTTGAATTACCAATAGTTTTTGCAGCAATATTTTCTGTATATGAGTCATCAAATTTTGTTTTTGTTGGATCTGAAGTTACCACATTATTTGATTGAGGTGTCAAGCCAAGTACCTTCATACCATTTTGAGTCTGTAATAAACCATCTTCAGCCATATAAAAATTACCAGCTCTTGTATAATAAGTAGCATTTGTTTGTCTATCTGAAACAATAAAATAACCTTTACCATCTATTGCAACATCATAATTATTATTAGTTAATTTTAAATTACCTTGAGTCATAATCTTACTTACAGAGTCAACAGCTGTACCTTTCCCATATCCATTTTGATACATCAAATCTTCAAATTTTATATCATCTGCTTTATGTCCAATAGTATTTACATTAGTAGAATTATTAGATTCAACATTTAATGCCTTCTCAAAAGCAGTTAAACCAGAAAGTCCATTCCATAATCCACCAATCATTTTTTCACCTTAAAATATTTTTGTTATTGATGAAAATGGTAAAGTTGTCAATTGATCGGAATACACCGCAACTGATACCCCTGCTAATGAATAATTATTATTAGGAACCTTTTCATTATTTTCATCAAGAATTGTTAATTTACCATCACTAACCAATGGAGATCCTGGATCAGTTAAAACTATTTTTTTACCTGTTTTATTACCTTGATCATCTAATATTTCACCATTTAGATCATAATTAACTATCACATTTTTTGTTGGATCTGTTGGGTCTGGAGTTGTAACTCTATCTTCAAGATACAAAATTTCTTGAGCTTTCACTTGAATATTTCCATCAACATTTTCAACCGATCTAACTGTATAGGCTTTTGATACACCTGATTGATTAACATTTCCATCTTCTACATTTTTCCCAATAATCCCAGATGCATTTGATAAAGAAGATTGTGAGAAAGCTGTTTGCATTGATTGCATAGCTTTAATCATTTCTTGATTTGTATTAATAGATGACATTTGCATTTGTGTTGATAACATTTGAGCAGAATCTGTAGGTTTCGTTGGATCTTGCATTTTTAATTCTTGAATCATCAATTTCAAAAAATCATCATTAGTTAAAGTATCATTACTTATCGCTGTTGTATAACTATTACCATCTACACCAACCGCAGAATTTACTTGTATATCACTAGCCATTTTAATCTCCTATATCATATGTTCTTCGAAGAAATATCGAACTACATTGTCAGAATCCATAGAATCTTGAACCCTAACAGCCAACTTATCATCTATTACAATAATATCACCTGTTCCAATAATTCTTGTATTTACATAAATTTCACCACCTGTTCCAGCAGCCTTATGTAAAGAAATTATATCACCATCGCTTAATTTAAGAAATTCTGAAACTGATATATTTGTACTGCCTAACATTACATCTACAACGATCTCTGTATCAACTAATAAATCGTAATCTCTTTCACTAATTTCCATTTAAACACTTTACTTATTATTTTGATAAATTATATCATAAAGTTATACTATTTGTTAAATGATTTTCTTTTATCTTAAATGATTAAGTCTAAAGAATCTAGCATTGATGAAACTTTTGATTCTATATTTCCATCAAAATTTCCAAGATCACTAGCAATTACTACCCCACCAGCTGTAACATTAGCATCTTTTTTTAATTCAATAAAAGGTTCTAAATCTAATTGACCTTTTAAAATTTCATAATCTTTTGGATTAAGGTGTATTTGTACTTTAGAAGCCGTCTTAATCTTATTTAAAAGATGATTAATAGTTTGTTGTGCAATTTTTGATGAATTTTCACCCACTTCAATACTTATAATCTTTTGTGCAATTGAAATTGATGTTTTTAGTAATTTAGTTTCCATTTGAAAAGTTGCTTGTTCAAAAAAAGCAGCATAATTCTTTAAATCTTTTATTGCTTGAACAACTTGTGCATCAACATCTTTTCCTTTAATACCATCACTTTCAATGCTATTAACTTTTTGAGATATTTCATTTATTTTTAAATTTAAATTTCTAATTTCAATAAGAACAGGATCTGTTCGCCCATTTATTTCTCTATCATCCAAAACTGCTTTAGAGTTTGTAAGAACATTATTATCAATATTACTATTAATAAAAGTACCTAATTCATATTTTTGTACTTCTTCATTTTTACTCAAAATTTTAGCACTTGAATATACATTATCAGCCATTATCCATTCTCTCTCTCAATGATGCCATCTTCTATCATTTTTTGTGCTACATCTAACATTTTTCTTTGAGCAGTCTCAATATCTTTAATTTTTACTTTATTTGACATCTCAAATTCTTCTTTAAATCTATCTCTTGCTCTTTGTGACATTGATGATGTAACTTTTTCCATATCTTCCTCTGTAGCATTTTTCATTGCGATTACAACATCAGCAGTATCTACACCTTGCAAAATCTTCATTATATATTCAGAATCTAGATTTAATAAATCTTCAAAAACAAACATATTCTCTTTTATTTTTGTAGCAAGCGAAGTATCAATTCCATTGATATTTTTTAATATATCTTGTGCTTTTGGCCCTAGTTTATTAAGCATATCTGCCACAACTTTTACACCACCAACATCAACAATAGATGATAATAAAGATTCCAGTTTTTTCTCTAATACTAGAGAAATAGTTCGTACAACATCCGGAGAAACATCTTTAATTGTTGCAATTTGAATTGTAACTTTTACTCTGATTTCTTCATCTAATTGCATTAAAACTTCTGAAGATTTGTTAGGATCCATATGAGATAATATTACGGCTATTGTATGTGGTGATTCATCTTTGATAAAGTCACTCAATTGTTTTGGATTAATTCCATCCAAATATGAAAAAGCTTGAGAAGCCAATTTCATTTTTGATAATTTTGCTAATACTTCATCTGCTTCATTTTTTCCAAGAGATTTATATAAAATTTCTCTTGCAAAATCATATCCACCAGAACTAATAAAACTTTTTGATCTAGTGTACAAATGAAACTCTTCTAAAACAGCTAAAGATACATCTTTATTTATAGATGTAATTTGTGTAATTGCAGTAGATATTGTTTCAACTGTATCTTTAGGTAAATGTTGAAATATTTTAACAGTTGATTCCTCACCTATTAATACAAAAAATCTTGCAACTTTTTCTAACATTGACATTCCTTTTAGAATATCATTTTCTTTTGTATTACTTTCAGCCATTATTTAACACCTTTTTATTTAAAAGTTCCACTACCTTCATTTAATAGCAACTCTATCATTCTTGCAACTTCAAGTGGATTAGTATTTATCTCTTTATCTAACTCTTCAATAAATACTTCATATCTTGCAGCTGATTCTTCATCTAAGCCTTCAATATTATTTAATATTTGACTTTTAACCTTTGATTTTAATCTTCCTTGTGCGGTACTTGCATCAAACTCATTTTCGTAATCAGTTAACATATCTTTAACTAAATTTTCGTCTGTTCCATCAACATTTCTTCTAGTACCATCACCTAAAATTACAACTTCGTTACTTGCAATAAATTTTCTATAAAAAATAAATAGTAAAATTGCAGCAATTAAATATTGAATATACTCACTAAAATCTCTTAAAATAGATTTAATCATTGCTACGGTGTCTGTAGATTCGTCTCCAACAATTATAGCATTACCATCTTTATCTACAGTTTGACTAATTTGTTCTATAGGTTTTACACCAATAAATTTGAAATCTTTTACTGTAATTTTGTCACCTCTAGTTTTATCAAAACCAATTGTATCTTGAACAATAGATTCTAATGAAGTGATAAAATCATCTTTATTTTGAATATCTTTCAATACAGAAGAATCAAATGTAACAGCAGCAGTTATACGTTTGATATTTGTATAATTATTATCTTTTTGACTAATTACTTTTTTAGAAATTTCATAATTTGTTACAGTATTTGTACCTTCATTATTTGAAGCTATATTGCTACTTCCATTTGCGGTTGATGGTTGTTGTATATTACTATCAACTCCAGCAACACCTCCATTATTTGAAGGCATACCCTGAGATTTAGAACTATTTTCTATTACTTGTTGTGATCGAATACTTCCCTCAGGATTGTATATCTCTTCTTCAACATCTTTTTTAACAAAATCTAAAGCTATAGTTACTTTAGCTACAACTCTACCAACCCCTACAAAAGGTTCTAATAGTGCAACAATTTTCTTTGAATAATCTTCTTCTAATCCCTCTTTATATTTATTTTGTGTTGTTGATTTTAAATTATTAATCTCTTCAGGTGATTGTTCAAGTAAACTTCCATCTTGATCAATAAGTTGAATATTTTCATGTTTTAAATCAGGCACAGCAGAAGCAATAAAATTTTTAATTCCATCTATTTGTTTTTGAGTCAAGAATACACCAGGTTTTAATGACACCATAACAGATGCAGTGGTATCACCTCTTTTTTCAGTAAAAATAGTATCTTTAGGAATTGCAATTTTTACATTTGCTCTTAAAACACCATTTAATGACTCTAGTGATCTTGATAATTCTCCTTCTAATGCACGCAAATATTTAACTTTATTTTCAAAATTTGTAGTACCTAAAGAAGATTTTTCGAAGATTTCCCAACCAACATGTTGACTAGTCGCAGCTTCACTTGTAACTAATTTAATTTTAGCAATATTTATAAATTCTTTTGATGTTTTTAAAGTTAAACTATTTCCTGTTCCACTTACGGCAAATAAAATTCCTGATGCTTCAAGTTCGTCACTTGCCAGCATAACTTGTGATTTAGTTAAATTTGAAGCAATTGTATAATTTAACTTTTTATCTTCTGCTTTCATACTTGAAAAAACTAAAAAACCAACTAATAATATAAATAATAAGGAGAAACCTCCTATAATTACAGCTCTTTGAGCAGTATTTAAATTACTAATAAACTTTAAAAGTTGATCCATTGATTACTTATCCTAATTAATTTTTTGCAGAAGATTCAATAACTGATCTAAATAATCGAGAATCCCTTTTTATAGATGATTGAATAGCATCAAATAAGACTTTATTTTTAGACATTTCACCCATTTGTGTGTCTAAATTAACATTGTTTCCATCATTTTGTTCTTCTAAACCAGCAACTTGAATTAATTTAGGATTTGTCATAGATGAATTATTATTAATTGAAGAAATATGTTTAGAATTAGTCTGTTTCATTTTTAAAGTATTATCTAATTTATTGTTTAACACATCATCAAAAATTAAATCTTTTGTTTTATAATTTGGTGTATTAATATTAGCTATATTACTTGAAATAACTTTTTGTTTTTCACCTCTAAAATTTAACTGTTCAAAAAGTTTATTTGATATACTACTTGCTTCCATTATTTAGTATTACTTCCTATTTTTTCTATTAATGAAGCATTTAAATCATCTATTGATTTAACAGCTTTTTGTGCTTGTTCAAAGCTTCTATTTGCTTCTATTAATTCAACCATTGTAATAACTGAATTTACATTTGATTTTTCAATAGCACCGTTAACAATTAAACTATCATTATTATCAAATATTTCCATTTGATTAGGATCTTTAATTGAGAATGTATTGTCGCCAATTTTATTTAAATTTTCATATGGTATTTTTACAACACCAATTTGTGAAGCAAATTCATCTTCAAGAGTTATAGGTTCATTATCAGCATTTAAAATATTATTTCCATTTGAATCTACTAAAAAATTATCCAAATTTTTAAAAGCACCATCTCTTGTATAAACTATATCTCCATTTGCATTTTGGACTTTAAAAAATGTATCTGCATCATTTAATGCAAAATCTAATTTATTGCCAGTTAATGTAATTGAACCCATTTCCGAATTGATAAATTTTGAATCAATTTTTGGTATATTATTTGTAACCGTATTTATTTTTGTAGGAGCAATATTTTGTTCCTGAGCTTTTTGTAAATAATAATTAAAAGTAGTTTCGGTTGTACCCTCTTGTTTAAAACCATTTGTGTTTAGATTTGCTAAATTATTACTAATTTGATCTAATCTATTAATCTGATTTATCATTGATGCAGCGAGTGGATAAGTACCTTGATTCATAAACTACTCCTTTTAATTAATCATTTTTTGAGAATTCTGCAATTAATTTATCTAAATCATCGCCAATTAAATCATTTGTATCATCACCATGAATATGTTTTGCAATTGCAACTTCTTTTGTTGTACCATCATCTTCAAATAAATTATTTAAATACATTGACAATTTTCTAATAACAGACATAACTCTTTCGATTTTCTGTCTATTTATATCATTAAATTGCATTAATTCCATTGCTTGAAAAATTTCTAAATCTTCTGAATTAATAAGATTTTTTAAATTTTTTAAAGAATCAGACATTTTATTTGCACTAGTTAAATGCTCATCAAATACTTTTATATTCGGGAATTTAGTACTTAAAGAATTAAGTAAATTAGACTGATTAGTAATAAAAGTTTCAAAATCTTTTATTTGACTTCTTATTTCATTATTATTGTCAAGTGTTAAACTTAATACATCAAATATTTGAGAAACTTTTTCTTCAGAATCATTTGCAACTTGACTTAATTGATTAACAACTTTTGTATCTTTTTCAGCAGGAAGAGGGAAAACACCTTCGTTTATCTTAGACGAAGTCCAATCTTTAACTATTTGATCTTCGCTTCTATTTAACTTTTCTTCATTAGATACTTCTACTTTTTTCAATTCTACTGGTGCTGGTGATTCCACAACAGCTTCACTTTTTACAGGTACTACATCTTCTTCTAAAGTATTTTTTTCATTTACACTTTCAATTTCACTTAATAATTTTTCAATATCAGTACTATCAACGCTACTTGAACTAGATTTAGGTTTAATAACTTCTTCATCTATTTTTATTTCTTCTTTTTTATTTTTTTTATTATCTTCTTTTAATTCTTCTGTTTGAGATAATAATTCTTCAATTTCTTGTGTATTAACTTTTACACTTTCTGATGCTTCTTCTGAATCACTTTCATCTTCAATATCAAGACCATTCATTAAAGCTTCAATTTCTTCTTGGCTCATACTCATGATAATACCTTATATTATTTTTTTAATACTCCATCAAGTTTTTCTTTTAAGACTTCAGCATTAAAAGGTTTAACGATATAATTATTAACACCAGCTTTTAAAGCTATAATAACTTCGCCTTTTCCACCTTCAGTAGTAATCATAATAATAGGTGTTTTCTGATGCATACCTTCACTTCTGACTTTTTTAACTAATTCTAAACCATTCATATTAGGCATATTCCAATCTGTTAGAATAACATCATACCGACCTTCACTAAGTAGTTTCCAAGCTTTTACACCATCTTCAGCTTCATCAAAACTATCCTTAGTAAATCCTAATTGCATAACTACATTTCCAATGATTCTTCTCATTGTAGAGCTATCATCAACTATTAGAATTTTCATTAACTATCCCTTTTTTTATAAATATCTTCAATTTAGTAAGCATTATATATAATTTGTTTTAAATTTATACTTAATGTATCTAAAAAACCATATCCTATTTTATCTAAATTTAATTATTCTTAAAATATAATAAATATATGCAACTTTTAAGGATATACCGTGATTAGAGGACTTTACACAGCAGCAACAGGTATGAACTCAATGCAACATCAAATCGATGTAACATCAAATAATATTGCCAATGTAAATACAACAGGATTTAAGCAAGATAGAGCTGAATTTCAAGATTTAATGTATGAAACATTGAACTACACAGCAGGACGAACAACACAAACAACTATGAATCCTACAGGTATTGATGTAGGTTTGGGGGTTAGAGTTTCAGGAATCCAAAAGAATTTTTCAGAAGGTGATTTAAAAGAAACTTCTAATACTTTGGATTTAGCAATACAAGGGAAAGGTTTTTTTCAAATAACATTACCAAGTGGAGAAACAGCTTATACAAGAAATGGAGCTTTTAAACTAAATAATGAAGGTACAATTGTAAATGCAAGTGGTTATCCACTTAGTCCTGAAATTGTTGTACCGGATAATGTTACAAAATTAACTATTGGAACAGATGGAACAGTAACTGCTACAGATCCTCAAACAAGTGCTACGGTGGATTTGGGTCAAATTACAATTGCAGATTTTATAAATCCAGCTGGACTTACTCCATTAGGAGATTCATTATTTATGCAAAGTGATGCATCAGGAGATGCCTTAGTAGGAAATCCAACTGAAGAACAATTTGGAAGCGTACAACAAGGAATGATTGAATTATCTAATGTAAAATTAGTTAATGAGATGGTTGATTTAATTACTGCACAAAGAGCCTATGAAGCTAATTCAAAAGCAATCACTACAGCTGATAGTATGCTTGATACTGTTAATAGATTAAAAAACTAAGTAGTTAAATAAAGTTTATGAATTTAGATGAATTAAAAAGACTTCGTGAAGAAAAGTTTTTATTGCACAAAAGAAAAAAAAGAGAATACTATTTAAAGAAAAAAAAAGAAATTGTAAAAAAAATTTATGACTATGATATTGAACTTAACAATGAGAATTTTGATCTTAAAATAAAAGAAATTATCAAAGCTCAAAAAAATTATCTTGACAATAGAAAAGATATAATTATTTCAAAACTAAATGAATATAAAGATAAGAAAAAAGAATATTATGAATTAAATAAAGAAAAAAGACTCGAATATGATAAAGAGTATAGAGAAAAGAGAAAAGAAGAACTCAAAGAGTATAGAAAAGAGTATTATAAAAAGAAAAAAGAAAATAAACTTTAAAAGAGTAAACAATGCCAGATGAAAAAGCTATAGATACTGAAAATATAAATTATACTACAAAAAATTACTCTTCTGGTGAAGATGAAGAAACAACTTCAAGTGCAGATTCAGAATTAAGTGAAAATATTGAAGATAATAATGAACCTCCAATTGAGATAAAAGAAGAGTTCGTAAAACCCAAAAAAAGTATTTTACTAAAAATATTATTTGGAATTATAGGTCTTTTATTTTTACTATTGATTATTGGAGCAGTTTTATATTTTACTGGCTTTTTTCAACCTAAAGAGATAAAGCAAATTGAAAAACCTATAGAGGAACAAACTGTTCAGAAAATTGAACCAGCTCAAGATACATATAAATTTGATATAAAAGATATTAATTCAAAAAAATTAAATGAACAATTAGCAAATCTAACTAATGCAAATTTAAATAGTGATAAAATTGAAGAATTAGAGAAAAAAGCTAATGAAGAAAAATTAATTGCTGAACAAAAACAAAAAGAAGATGAACTTTTAAAACAAAAAGAAGATGAACTTTTAAAACAAAAAACTGAATTAGAAGAAAAAAAGCAAGAATTAGAAAAACAAAAAGCACAACTTGAAGCTATGAAGCAAGAAGCATTAAAGCTAAAAGAAGAGTTATCTAATACAAAAGACCCTCATGTTCAAGAAGCAATTACATCAATAGAAGAAAAAATTACACCAAATGATTCTTCTAAGGTTAGAATAAATCCAGATGAAAATAAAATTGAAGATTCAAATGATAATTCTGTTAAAGTAGCAAGTAAAAATGAGTTTTTAATGTTAATTAATGTTGCAAAAATAAAAGGTGTTTTATATAAAAAATATCTTGATAAACTAACTAAAATCAATCCTACAATTAAACTATGTAGAGATGATCAGAATAGAATTGAATTATATTATGGTCCATTTGAAAAGAATGAAGATAGAACTGAATTATTGAATAAATTGGTTAATAATAAATTTAATGAAGCATATGAATTAGAACTTACTCAAGATGAGTATAATAAAAGATGCAACTATTAATTTAAGAGTTTTCTAAAATAATTAGTGAATCTTTTACTTCAATTCTTTTATCATTGATTTCTATACTTAAAACGTATTTATCAAAGATATGAGGTATTAAAAATACTTTTGGATGACCTTTTTCAACAAGTTCATCAGAAGTTTGAATTTCAAGATAATCATTTAAAGGATATCTTTGTATCTCTTTAACCTGACCTAACAATAAGTCATTTTCATAAACATTACAAGAGATTAAATCAAACCAAAAGAATTCATTCTTTTTTAATTTACAATTCTGTTTTGTTTGCTCAATAGTAGAATATAGTTCTTGATTTGTTAGTATTTTAGCAGTTTCGAGATCATCAAAATTTTCAAATTTTATTAATTCTCGAGAAGTATTATATTCAGCTACTTTTAGTTCTAATTTCTTATTAGTTTTAAAAACAGCACCTTTTTTAAATTGCTCAGGAAAATCTGTATCCATAAAAAGTCTTAAATGACCTTGTAATCCAACAGCTTTTCCTAACTTAGCTACAAATATATCACCACTATTCATAGACAACTATTTCACCACTACTTGTATTTTGTATGAAACACCATCTTTTGCCTTACAACCATTTGCCATAGTTTTTAAAGCATTAATCATATTTCCATTTTTACCAATAAGTTTGCCAATATCAACACTGTTTACACTAATAATAATTTCAGCAAAATTATCATCAATTAATTCTTTTGTAATAGTAACATCTTCAGGAACACTTACAATTAGTTTTGCATAGTTTTCTATAAATTTAGTAATCATATTATTTTCTAATTATAATTATTTAGAAGCTAATTTTTTAACTTTTTCAGATGGTTTAGCACCAACACTTAACCAATAGTTATATCTTTCTTCATCTATTTTTAATACTTTTGGCTCAACAACTGGGTTGAAATAACCAATTGATTCAATCCATCCTGAATCTCTTCTTTTTCTTGAATCTGTTACAACGATTCTATAAAATGGTTTTTTGTTTCTTCCCATTCTTGTTAATCTAATTACTGTCATGTTTTCTTTCCTTTTTTGATTATAGTATTGAATTCTGAACTCCAAAACATGAAAGTTAAAAGTTCACAGCTCAACACTATTTAATATTTTTATCTTGGGATTTTTGGCATCCCACCAGGTCCCATTTGAGACAACATATTTTGTAAACCTTTCATTCCGCCCTTAGAAGAAAGTTGTTTTGCCATTTTTGAAGCATTTTTAAATTGTTTCAAAATTTTATTGATTTGAACTTCTGAAAGTCCAGAACCAACAGCAATTCTTTTTTTTCTGCTTGGATTCATTAAATCAGGGTTTTCTCTCTCTTTTGGAGTCATAGAACCAATCAGAGCTTTAATTCTTTTAATCTCAGTTGAATTCTCAAAATCCATATCTTTGATTGGTCCTGCCATTTGTGAAAGACCTGGAATCATTCCAATAATAGATTTCATTGAACCTAATTTACTCATCATTGAAAGTTGATCTAAAAAGTCATTAAAATTAAACTCACCTTTTTTAATCTTTTTACTAACTTCTTTTGCTTTTTTCTCATCGATGATTGCAGAAGTTTTTTCAGCAAGTCCTTCAATATCTCCAAGACCTAATAATCTTGAAACAATTCTATCAGGAATAAATACTTCTAAATCTGGCATTTTTTCACCAGTTCCAATAAATCTTAATGGAACTTCAACTTGATTAGCAATAGAAAGTGCAACTCCACCTTTAGTATCACCATCATATTTTGATAAAATAACTCCATCAATTCCTATTTTTTCTTTAAAAGTTGTTGCTGTTTTTGTAGCGTCATGTCCTGTTAATGCATCTGCCACATAAAAGATTTCATTTGGATTAATTGCATCTTTTACATTTTTTAATTGAAGCATTAACTCTTCATCAATTGCAAGTCGTCCAGCTGTATCTATTAATAAAACATCATAATGCTCTTTAACTGCTTTTGCTTTAGCTGCAAGGGCAATTTTAATTGGGTCAGTTTCTACATCATCAAAGTAAATATCTACTTCAATTTGAGCTGCAATTTGTTTTAATTGCTCAACTGCTGCTAGTCTTTGTAAATCACAAGCTGCTACTAAAACTTTTTTCTTTCTAGTTTTTAAGTAGTTTGCTAATTTTCCTGTTGTTGTAGTTTTTCCAGAACCTTGAAGTCCTGTCATTAAAATTGTTGTTGGAGGAGTAGAAGAGAAAACAAAACCTTGGTTTCCAGGAACAGTTAAAAGTTTTGTTAATTCACTTTTTAAAGCTCTTAAAAATGAGTCTTGCCCAATACCTGCATTTTTTGTTTGTAGTTCAATAGCTGCTATTAATTCTTTTGTAGTTTTATGATGTACATCAGCTTTTAATAAAGCTTTTTTTAGTTCTGCTGTTGCTTTTGTTAAAGCTGCAACATCATCTTGATGTCTTATTTTGTTAACTGCATTTCGAATTGAGCCGGTTATTGAATCAAACAAAGTAAATCTCCACAATTTTTAAATTGCGTGATTTTACTTTAAATATGCTTTATTTTAGATTAAATTTTGAAGTAGTTTAAGTAAATTTTTATATTTATATTTTTAGTAAATCCCTAAATATAGGGTTTTACTATTTATCTAAACTTAATTATGAATTAAAGTCATACACTTTAAATTCTTTTGGTTCTTTTGATTCAAAAACATAATCAAAGATTTTTGTAATTTTTGAATGAAGTAAAACTCTATTTATATTTGAAGCTGTTCTTCCATAAATTGCATCACCAATTATAGGTAATCCAACTGAATTTAGATGAACTCTAATTTGATGAGTTCTACCTGATTCAATAACAACTTTAATTTTTGATTTATTACCCTCAACTAATACAGGATAAACTGTACTTTTTGCTGGTTTTCCTCTTTTTAAATCAATTTTTGATTTTGCCATTCCTCTATCTTTTGTAGTTAGAATTGGTTTATCAATCTCTATTTCATCAACAACTTTACCCTCAACAATAGCTACATACTCTTTGTAAACTCTATTTGCTTGGAATTCTTTGATTGCTTTTTTTTGAAATTCTTCATTTTTTGCAAACATCATTACACCACTTGTTTCTTTATCAAGTCTGTTTAATAAAATTGCTTTTTCATATTTTTTTGCAACATCATCAGCAGTTAAAAATGCTGGTTTATCAACTACTAAAATATCATTGTCTTCAAAAATTACTCTTATTTTTGAAATCTCTTTAATATTAAATTTTGTATCACTTCTAATTTCACCACGTGCAATTAAAACCTTTTGCTCACCAACTTTTACAACACCTCTATCAATTAACTCTTTTGCCTTTGAGTTTGATATATTTTCTTGTAGTGCTAATAGTTTGTACGCTTTATCATAAGTTACAGCCATCTGTTTATCTCCTTTATTATAGGTTCTATAGAACCTGCTTTTGTTAGTATAGGTTTTTCTAAATTTTTTATATTATTTAAATAATTGCCTAATTCATCATTTTGTATTAAATAGTAATTTTTTATACAATCAAAAAGAGATTTTTGATTAAATATATTTTTACCACTAATAATCTTACAATTAAAAAAAGCAGGCTCAACTGGATTATGCCCACCAATTTTTTCAAATGCACCACCAAGAATTACTACATCTGATATTGCATAAATATCATTTAGTATTCCCATTTTATCAACTAATATTATATCAGATTCAAAATCCTCTTTTGAAGAATATCTATGATATGAAATATCTTTATTTTTAATATACTCTTTAATAAGTAAATCAACTTTATCAAATCTCTCTGGATGTCTTGGAACTATTACTAATTTACCTTGCTGTGTTTTATAAGCATCTAAAATTAATTTTTCCTCATTTTCATGAGTACTAGCAGCTGTTATTAAAATACCATTTGGTTTTTCAAAACTAATATTCACTTTTGGTAACTGTGCTAATTTTATATTTCCAATAACTTCAACATTAGAAGCACCCAATTCTTCAAGTCTTTGTTTATCTGTCAAACTTTGTGCAAAAACTTTATCAATATTTTTAAATATTCTTTTGTATAAAAAAGAAAATCTTTTATATGATTTATAAGATCTATCTGAAATTCTTGCATTAATTAATAAAGTTTTTGCACCTTTTTTCTTTGCTATCAAAAAAAGTAGATACCAAAGTTCCGCTTCCATTACAACTAAAACTTTTTGTTTATTTATCCAAAATGGTAAAAATATTTCAAATGGCAAATATCTTACATTTGAAGATATTTTTTTAGCTTCTTCAAATCCTGTATTTGTAATAACAGAAATATTTGCATCATTCAAATAATTTTCAATCAAAGGTTTGATAGCTTTTGTTTCACCCATAGAACACGAGTGAAACCAAATACCATTTTCTTTAAATTTACAATTATTTCTTAAGAAAAATTTTGCGGGAATTGCTTGTCTATATTTATGGTTTTTTGACTTAAATATTAAATAAGGAATTGCAAGTATATAAATAAAACTTAATATTAAGTAGTAAAATATACTAAAAGGGCTCAAGATTAAGCCTCTTCTATTTCATCTTCTTTATAAAGGATTCTTCCACAATGTGGACAATTAACAATCTCTTCTGCTTTAATAACTTCTGCATAAGTTTTATCATTAATTTTCATATAACATCCATAACATGCTTGTTTTTTTACAGGAACTACAGCTGAATCTTTTGCCCATCTTTTGATTTTTTCATAAAAAGTTAAAATTTTATTATCAAATTTTTCTAATAATTCACTTCTTTCTTGATATACAACATTTCTATCTTTATTAATCTCTTCAATTGTAGAATCAACTGCAACTTGGATTTCTTTTATATCTTCTTCTTCTACAGCTAATTTTTCTTGTAACTCTTTTAAAGTAACTTCTTTATTTTTTGTAAGAGTATCTAATCTTTCAATCTCTTCATTTGCAAATGAAATTTGCTCTTTTGCAATTTCTTCTTCTAATTGTAAAGCTTTTAACTCTTTTTCATTATGAACATCTTTGTTCTTTTTAGCAATATTGTCTAACTTAGTTTTTAATTCAGCTAAGTGAATATTGTTTTTTGTTCTTTTTGATTTTACATCATCAATTTCTAAATAAATTGAATTAATTGATGCTTTAATTGAGGCTGCTGTTTCAACAAATGTAGCTAATTTAGCTTTTTCATTCTCAATTTTTGGTTCAAACATACTAATTGCTGTATCAAATTTTGATAATTTGATTAAATCCTCTAAATACTTATTCAACCGTTTCTCCTTCTATAAAAAACTCAAATGGATTTTTTGAAGCTGTTATTATAGCTTTTAATTTATTTTTTTTCAAATATTCTGAAAGAAGCCCCTCTACTAAGGTACTGAAGTATCTTTCACTCTCATAGTGTCTGATGTCAATAAGTGAAATACTTCTAGCTTTTGCTTCCATTGCATCATGATATTTTATATCACCTGTTAAGAAACAATCAGCCTTTAATTCATTGATTAATGACATTCCCGAACCCGTAACAACTCCTATTTTTTTAATAAAATCATTACATCTAACTGTTTTGGTAATTTTTAAAGCCAATTTAGATGAAACATGTTTTACTAGTTCATTAAAATTCATATTTACTTCACAATAAGATATAAACTCATTAGTATTATCTATTTTAAATCCAAGTATATCTTCTGTTACATATTTGTTTAAATGTGTTTTATCAATATTTGTGTGCATTGAAATTAATGAAATATCTTTTTTTATTAACTCTTTTAACAATTTTGTACTATATGTATCAAAATTTACTTTTTTTAAACCTGAAAAGATCAAAGGATGATGAGTAATTATTAAAGAATTTTTTTCTACTTTTGCTAATAACTCTTCATCCAAATCAATACTAATATAAATATTTTCAATTTCATCTGATAATGAACCTACAAGAATTCCTGAGTTGTCCCATTTTTCCTGAAGCTCAAATGGTGATATTTTATTTAAAACATCATATATTTCTTGCAGTTTCAAATTAAACTCCTAAACAAATAATTCAGGATGTTTTACTTTTAACTCTTCTAATGCTTTTAAAGAAGCAGGACTTCCAATTCTAGCTAATCTTGCAGGCTCTTGCTCTTTGTACAGCATAGCACATCCTTGAGCTAATTCTCGCACTTTTAAAATATAATTTTGTCTCTCTGTTACTGAAATGGCTTTTCTTGCATCTAAAGTATTAAAAGAATGTGATGCAATCATACATTGATCGTATGCAGGAAGTGGAAGAGCTGCATTTAAACATGATTTACACTCATTAAAAGCATCATCAAAATGTTTAAATAACATATCAGTATTTGCTACTTCAAAATTGTATGTAGAAAATTCAAATTCACCCTCTTTATGAACATCACCATAAGTTGTTTTACCAAATTTATTTTCATTCCACACAATATCATAAACTGAATCAACGCCTTGTAAATACATTGCAAGTCTTTCCGTTCCATATGTAATTTCAACAGCAACAGGATCACAAGCTAATCCACCAACTTGTTGAAAATATGTAAATTGAGTAACTTCCATACCATCAAGCCAAACTTCCCATCCAAGTCCCCAAGCACCAAGAGTTGGTGATTCCCAGTTGTCTTCAACAAATCTTATATCATGTTTTGAAATATCTAAACCTAAAAATTCTAAAGATTGCAAATATAAGTCTTGAATATTATCAGGACTTGGTTTTATTAATACTTGGAATTGATAATAAGCGCCTAATCTATTTGGATTTTCTCCATATCTTCCATCAGTTGGTCTTCTACTTGGTGCCACATAAGCTGTACTCCAAGGAGTTGAGTCTAAGCTTCTTAGAAGTGTAGCTGGATGAAATGTACCAGCTCCGGCTGGAATATCATAAGGTTGAACAATATTACAACCTTGATTTGCCCAAAATTCTTGTAATTTTAATAGAATTTGCGAAAATGTAACCATTATTTAATTCCTAACTCTTTATTTATTTTATCTTTATCAAAACCACAAATCCATACATTTCCTATTAATATAACAGGTGCTCCTGTACATTTGTGCTTTTGACAATCTTTTAATGCTTCTTTATTTTTTGATAAATCTATCGTGTTGTATTTTATCTTTTTAGTTTTTAAGTAAGTACTAGCCTCTTTGCACCATTTACAATTTGGTATAGTAAATAGTGCAACAGGTTTCATTATAAAATTACTTCTATTTCTTTTGAATCAGTCTCAACAGCTTTTGCTTTTACAATTCTGTCTTCTTTGAGTTTTACAGATAATTCTTTATCTGTAATTGCTAAAATTTGCATTGCTAAGTAAGCTGCATTAATTGCTCCAGATTTTCCAAGGGCAACAGTTGCAACTGGCATACCAGCTGGCATTTGAACAGTTGAAAGCATAGCATCCATACCATCCATTGCGCCACCTTTCATAGGAACACCAATAATAGGTTTAGTTGTAGTTGCTGCTAATGCACCAGCTAAGTGAGCTGCCATTCCAGCAGCTGCTATAAATACTACTGCACCTTTTTCTTCTGCTTCTTTAACATAATCTTTAGTTCTTTCTGGAGATCTATGTGCTGATGATATAATCATCTCATACTTAACATTAAATTTTTCAAAAGTATCTGCACAATTTTTCATAATTTCGTAATCTGATTTGCTACCCATAATAATTGATATAAAATTCATTTTAATCCTTTTTTAATTTTTAAAAGTGCGAGATTATATCAAAAATTATCTAATAGTTTTATAATCTTATTTACTTTTAATTTATTCCAAGACTCAAATTTGTTTATAGTCAAGTTATCATTATCATAAATAAATTTAGAAAGATTTTTAGATTTATCTTCTACGAAAATTGGTTTTATATATTTAAAATATTTTATTTTATTTAAATACTCATTTTGGGTAAAAAAAACAATTGTTGGAATCATAAAAGCGTCGCTAATATGAAAAGTTGAAGTATCTGTCGTAATTATTTTATCCATTGAAGAAATTATATAGATAAAATCATTTATATTTTTAGACTCTTTTGTTAAATCTATAAATCTATCATCTTTGATTTTATTATCAATTAAAAGTGTTGAAACGATAATATAATCTTCATCTTTTAGAAGAAGTGATTTTAACAACTCTATGGCAATATTTTGAGGAATTGATTTATTTATATTTGCAGAGTATGGATGAAATAAGAGTAATTTACCTTTTGATTTTATTTCTTTTAATTTATTTTTTAAACTATCTTGAACTTTATAATTTGAGATATTTAATTCATTATATTTTTCATTTTCACTTATTTTTTTATAGTCTATTCCAAATTTAAAAAGCCAAGCATCAACATAATTTAAAGAATCTGATTCTAAAAATTTAATAGATAAACTATTATCAATAAAATAATCATATTCGCACAATTTTTTAGAACTTATACTCAAAGGGAAAATATTACTTATATAATCTTGAGTTTCATATATCTGTTTATCTCTTGAATAAAAACTATTATTTGAAGCATTAATATATATATCAAATTTAATATTTTTGTATAAATCTTTTAGTTTTTTATAAAGTATTCGTAAAGCAGTACAAGAAGAAATTATTTCGCTAATACTTTTGCCAACTCCACCAATAATAGCAATTGATATTTCTTCTTTTTTAATATTTATTAATTGTTTGTAAATATCTATTTTTTTAATATCTTGAAAAATTTTTTGATTAAAATTTTCTCTATAATTGTATTCATTAAGATTTGGAATTCCTAATTCAATAGGAAAATTATCTGATGCTCTTACTTTTTCTTCATTAAGTATTTTTATAGAGTATTTCTCTTTATCAATTTTTTCAAATATCTGTTTTAAATCCAAAAAGTCATCATAAGTCGAAATATATATAGTTGAATTTTCTATTTCTGATGGACCTTTTAGTTTAAAATAATTAACTAAAGTTCCATCAGTAGTTTTAATATTTATATTTTGTGTAACTCTAAAAAATATCATTAATAATTTAAAACTTATTCAACAGTTTCTTCAATATTTGCAACTCTAAACATTGTTAAATAAGGTAATTTTCCAGGAAGTTTAATTTTATTTACATTTCCACTATGAACAGATTCTAATTCTTTATTTGTTTCTGTTAATATTTTTTTGAAATTAATATAATAAATTCCATCTTTTTTGAAAATCTTTCCAATCTCAGTATCACACTCAACTAATTCTTCACCCGCTGGAGTGAAGATTTCAATATCTTCATTTGGATAAACTTTATATTTACATAAGAAGTGTTCTTCATCTTCTGTTACAAGTCCTGTAACTTCATATGAACCTTTACTTAATGCATACTCATGATTCTGAGAATCAGTTTTTTCAAATGGTCTATGAATTAAATAAGCATCAGTAAATCCTCTATTTTTTGTAGTATAAAGTTCTCTTTGATAAAGATCCGCATCAAAATTACCAGCATAATAATCATCAATAGCATTTCTATATGCTTTTGCAGTAACAGCAGCATAATATGGTGATTTTGTTCTTCCCTCAATTTTAAGTGAATCAACTGCACCAGAATCTAGAATCTCTTTTATATGAGAAGCTAAATTCATATCTTTTGAATTAAAAATATATGTTCCAACACCTGGTTCTTCTTCTAATCTAAATAATGTACTGTGATCTTCATTTGCTGCATATAATGTATATTCAAATCTACAGTCATTTGCACAAGATCCTCTATTTGGAACTCTTCCCATTTGAACTGCACTTACTAGACATCTTCCTGAATATGCAAAACACATTGAACCATGTACAAAGATTTCAATTTCCATATCAGGTAAATGTTTTTTAATTTCAACTACATCTTTTAATGAAATTTCTCTAGCAACTACGATTCTTTTAACACCCATATCCCAAAAAACTTGAGCATCAAGATAGTTTAAAACATTTGCTTGCGTTGAAAGATGAATATCAATTTGAGGTGCAAGTTCTCGACATAATTTTACAACTCCAGGTGCTGCTACGATAAAACCATCTGGTTCAAGTTCTGCCATTTTTATAATATGTTTTTTTAATAAATCTATTTGAGAATTAAATGGAAATCCATTAATTGTTGCATAAACTTTTTTACCACGAGCATGAGCATAGTCAATTCCCTCTTTAAATGTTTCAAATGTAAACTCTTTTCCAGCTCTAATTCTTAAGCTAAAGTGACTAACACCTGCATACACAGCATCTGCTCCATATTTTATTGCAATTTTTAATTTTTCTAAGTTTCCAGCAGGTGATAATAACTCTACTTTTTCATTATTCATACAATTCCTTTAAATATTTCATTGTTATATTTTATTTTTTTGATTGGCATTATATCTATTTTTTAATAAATATAAAAGAGGATAGATTTACTCTTGTTTTATGAGCTTGTTTAGGAAAGCTTAAAAGCTTTCCCATTCATCATCATCTTTTTTCGTTGAAGTGATAACTGTAGTTTTTTGTTTAGTTGCAAGATGTTTATTTTCAGGAACATTCATATTACTATTTATTGTATTTGATTGTTTTAAACTAGGAGCAGTTTTTTCACTCAATACAGGCTTAGTATTAATATTATCTTTCTTTAATTGATCTAAACAGTGAAATACTTTCATAGTTGAATCATCTAATTTTTGAGATAAATTATTTAATAAAGAATTATCTGGTTTTTCTTTACAATCTTCTGTAATATAATCTTGAACACTATTATGAACTAAATCATGATTTAATTTTAGTTGTTTCCAGTTTTCTGTTTTTGTAAATGCTTTCCCTAAATTTTCTTCTTCTAATAACCATTTACCTAGTGCACATTCTGTAGATTTTGTAACACTCCATGCAACTTTTGTTTTACCTATTTTATCAAAGTTTGTTAACTTAAATCTAATATGATCATTTTTTAATTTAGAAATTTTAAATACTAAATCTATATCTTCAATCTCTTCTTTTGAAACTTCATTAAATTTTGCTCTATCTGCAATTTTTAATAAGTTTTCTGATAATTTTGTAACTTCACTTGCAAGTTCACTAATGATTGTTGCAGAGTTTGCATTAACTTGTGTTGCTTGATCTAAAGTATTAATTGTGTCATTTATTTGAATAATACCTTTCTCTTCTTCTTTACTTCCTTGAGATACATCTTCAATTAAAGTAATTGTTTGATTAATTTTAGAATTTAAAGTCGCATATCCACCTATCATTTCATTAGCAATAGATTTTCCTTCATTTGCTTTTGTAGTTGCAATTTGAACTATATTTTTTATCTCTTTTGCTGCTTCTGCACTTCTATTTGCTAAGTTTCTCACTTCTGCTGCAACTACGGCAAATCCTCGACCTGCTTCACCAGCAGTTGCTGCCTCTACTGCTGCATTTAATGAAAGAATATTTGTTTGGAAAGCAATTTGATCAATAACAGTAATTGCATCATTAATAGAGTTTACTTGACTATCAATTTCATCCATAGCTTTTGTTGTTTTAGAAGCTAAAGTTTCTCCATCTCTAGATGAAATTTGAAGTTCTGTAGCTAAGTTTGACATTTGATGAACTTTTTGTACACTAGATTTTACAATAGATGTTATCTCTTCAACAGCTGCTGCTGTTTCTTCTAATGAAGCTGCTTGTTCATTTGCTGATGAAGAAAGTTTATTAGCAGCAGTTGATAATATACTTGTATCTTCATTTAATTTTCTACCACTTACAATAATCATTGATAAAAATTCTGAAACAGTAACACCAATTAATCTACTACTTGCAGCCAATGATGAAATTACACCATTAACTTTTGAAGTATTAAGTTTTGAATCATCAACACTAAAATTTGAATTACCATATTCAATCAATACATTATTTAATTGAACTAAATTTTCATTAGTTTTTTCAATCATTGAATTAATAGAATCTCTTAGTTTTATAATTTGAGGATTTGATGATGTTTTTTCAATTTTATAAACATAGAACCCATTGATTACTTTTTCAATAACTTCATCTACATTTTCAATTACTTTTGAATCTTCTTCATAACCCTCTTTTAATTTCCCTATATAACCATTGAAACTATCAACAAGTTTTCCAATTTCATCATTAGATCTTTTTTGAATAACTGCTGTGCCATTTGTGTCTGCACTAATGTCATTAATAGCTTTATTTAAATTTTCTAAAGGTTTAATAATAGATTGGTTAACAAAATAATTATAGATTAAATAGACAATAATTATTGAAACTAATGAAAATATTAAAATATTTAATATAATCTTGTCAATTTCACTAGAAGTATGTTGTTCCATAAGTTGTACTTCATTTTCTATGTCATCAACATAAGCACCAGTTCCTATTATCCAATCCCAAGGCTCAAATCTTTGAACATAAGAGAATTTCTCTCTAGGATCGCCAGCTTTTCCTGGTTTATCCCAAAAATATTTTACTAAACCACCCTCTTTATTATTTTTAACAACTTCAGTCATTTCAACGAAATGTTTTTTACCTTTTGCATCTTTATTTTCAGATAAATCTTTTCCATTTAATTCTGGTTTAATTGGGTGCATTATCATTTTTGGTGTTGAATCATTTATCCAAAAATAATCATTGTTTGCATATCTCATTTCAGAAATTGTTTTTAAAGCTTCTTCTTGCATTTTTGATGTAACATCATCAACATATTCACCTGTACCAATAACCCAATTATATGGTTTAAACAATTTAACAAATGACACTTTTAATTGAGGAGCTGTAAAACCTGGTTTCGGCCAAACATAATCAACAAAACCTTCACCATTATTTTTTGCAACTGTAGCGAATTCTTTAAAGATTTTTTTGCCATTTTTATCTTGATAATTAACTAAATCTTTTCCATTTAATTCAGGTTTAATTGGATGAACTACAATAACTGCATTTGTATCATTAATCCAAAAATACCCGCTTTCTCCATATCTAGTTGAATTAACAATTGATTTTAATCTGTACTGAAGAGCTTCTTCTGAAAGAGAATCTTTTAACTTATCATATTCAGATTGTAAAATAGAAAATAGAAAATTCGTTTGCATTTTTAATTGCTCTTGAACTTCTACTTTAATTTTATCAACAGAGGTTCTACTATGATATGCTTCAACTGTTTTCATGGCTAAAGATACATAATTTTTAAGTTCTAACTCTTTTTTTTCGTAAGCTTGCTTTTTAAAGCTTTCAATATTCTTTTCTGAAAACTTTTGGATAGAATATATTGAATCCACAGCTATTGCAAATGATACTACAATAATCGTTACTAAAGAAAGAAGTAAAATCTTGCCTTTAATTGATATGTTTTTGAACATAAAAACTCCCCTACCTATATAAATTATTATATAATATCCATTGTAAGGTTATTTTGTCAAGTTTATACTATTTTAAAAGATTTTTTGCAAATTCTAATGCTTCTGATGTAACTTTTTCTCCACTTATCATTCTTGCAATTTCATCTACTTTTTCACTGTTTTTTAATTCTTTAACAAATGATTTACCATTGATTTTATCTACTAAAAAATGTTGATTTGCACTTGAAGTTAATTGTGGTTGATGAGAAATTGCGAAAATTTGGTAAGAATCGCTTAATTTTTTTAAAACCTTTGAAATTGCATCACTCTCTTTACCACTTAAATTCGCATCAATTTCATCTAAAAAAAGTATCCCATTATCTACAATATCAAATTCACTCATAGATGTTAATAAGGCAAGTCTAAGTCTATTATATTCACCTGAACTAATTGTGTCTAAAGAGACTCCATTTAACTCAAATATTACTTCATCAATACCTGAAAAATCCAACTCTTTTTCACTGATAATAATTTTTGCATTACTCAAATACAAAAATTTCAAATATTCATTTATTTTCTTTTCAAGAATTAAAGAACTCTCTTTTCTATAAATTGAAATTTCTTGTGATAATTCATGTAATTTGATATTTAAATTTTCATATTTTTTTTCTAATTTCTCTTTTTGAAAAAAAATATTTTCGTAAGATTCTAACTCTATTTTCTTTTGTTCTTTATATTTTAAACACTCTTCAATCGAACCAAATCTTTTTTGTAAAGCAGATAATTTTTCAATTCTATCAAGTACATTTTCAATATTTACATCATCTAGTTCATGTAAGGAATCATTAAATCTTTCAAAAACATTATTTAATTCATTCATTGTCTCATCAAAAAAACTTGAATCAACTTCCATCAATTCTAAAGCTTGTGTAACATTATGATTAAACTCCATTATTCCAGAAGCTTTTTTTATTGCAACCTCAATCTTTTCTTTTTTAGCTAATCTTTTTTTAATTAAATTAAGTTCTTCATACTCATCAATACTTGGATTTATTTGCTCGATTTTATCTATTTCAAATCTTGCAAATTCTTTTAAATCTTCTAATTTATTTTCATCATCTAATATCTTTTGTAACTCTTTTTTTACTACTGTTAATTCTTTATATAAATTATTAAAAACTTCTTTTTTCTTTTTAAAATCTTTTTTCTTCTGAATTGTTAATCTATCTAAAAAATCTAAAAGTTTTAAACTATCAAATTCCGATGTATCTTTTAAGTTGAGATGCTTTATTAGTTTTGTTGAGAAATCGCTAAGATTTTTTTTAGATACTGATTGATTATTTAAAAAATATCGTACTTTATCTTTTTTAATACTTTTAATAATAATATCATCATCAATTGACAAATCATAAATATCATCACTTATTTTTGAATTATTTAGTAATACTTCACCAAGGTTTGCTTTTACATCAGCAAGTGCAAATAGTGATAAAATTGCTTGCATCAAAATAGATTTTCCAGCTCCACTTGGTCCTGTGAAAATATTTAAACCATTTTTAAACTCTAAATCAACCTCTTCAAAAGATAAACAATCTTTTAAATATACTCTTGTAATCAAATTAATTTCCCCATCTTAGTTTTTCATTTAATACTTCAAAATAATCTCTTTGAATTCTGTGCATCATTTTTGCTTTTTTATTTGCTATTTTAATTTTAATAGTTTGGTTTTGTTCAACCTCATAAATATCTTGTCCATCAACAATTACAACTGCACCTTGATTATCAACTATTTTAAACTCAATTTCAAAATCAGCTGGCATAACAAGAGGTCTTTGAGTCAAAGAGTGAGGAGCTACTGGTGTTACAATAAAAGCTTCTGTTAAAGGATAAACAAGAGGTCCACCAACAGATAGATTATAAGCTGTTGAGCCTGTTGGTGTTGAAATAATTACTCCATCACCATAGTATGTATTAAAAGCTTTCCCATTAATTTTACCTTTTATTCTTATCATTGATGAGATTGATTTTCTTGAAATTACTATATCATTAAATGCGACAAATTTATTTAAATTTACACTTCCCTCAACCATCATTCTATTATCAATTTTATAAATATTTTTTTTCAAATCTTGGATAAATTGTGGTAATTGTTCCATACTTATATCAGTTAAAAAACCTAAAGTTCCTAAATTTATTCCTAAAACTGGAATATCATATTTGAAAGATTTTCTCACTACTGAAAGTAAAGTTCCATCTCCACCAACTGAGATTAAAAAGTCAACTTTTTGACATAATTCATCTAATGAATGCCCATCATTTAAACATATCATATTTGCTGAATTATCTTCTAAATATACATCAATATTAGCCTCTTCAAAAAGAGATTTGATTTTTAGATATGTATCTTTTAGTTCAGGACTTGATGGTTTTAAAATTATTCCTGCACTTTTAATATCATTTAATAATTCACTATTTGTTTCTATTCTCAATGTTATTCCAATTTTAAATTTATGTAAACTATTTTAGCTGATTATTTATAATAACTTAAATAAATTTAGAACAAAAAAAAAGGGATATGCAAACGCATATCCCTTTTTGTACAAAACTAAAGAAGTAATTCACTCTTATTTAATATGATTATCCATTTCTTTTTTTAATAATTTCTTCAGAAACATTTTTTGGAACTTCAGAATAGTTATCGAAAATCATAGAGTAAGTTGCTCTACCTTGAGACATAGATCTTAAGTCTGTAGAGTAACCGAACATTTCAGATAATGGAATCATAGCAGTAACTAGTTTTACACCAGCTCTGTCATCCATAGATTGAACTTGTCCTCTTCTTTTATTACAATCCCCAATAACATCTCCCATATAATCTTCAGGAGTTTCGATTTCAACTTTCATAATTGGCTCTAAGATTACAGCTTGTGCAGCTGCTGATCTACAACCTTGTTTGAATCCCATTGAAGCAGCAAGTTTAAATGCCATTTCAGATGAATCCACATCATGGTAAGACCCATCATAAACAGAAACTTCAATGTTAACCATTGGGTAACCTGCTAAAATACCACCTTGCATTGCTTCAAAACAACCTTTTTCAACTGCAGGAATATATTCTTTTGGAATTACCCCACCTTTAATATCATTGTTAAATTTGAAGTTTTCTTCGCTACCAACTAATGGTTTAATGTCTAAATATACGTGACCGTATTGACCTTTACCACCAGATTGTTTTGCGTATTTATACTCTTGTTTAACAGCGTTTTTAATTGTTTCTCTATAAGCAACTTGAGGAGCACCAACTTCAGCTTCAACTTTGAATTCTCTTTTCATTCTATCTACAAGAATTTCAAGGTGTAATTCACCCATTCCTGAAATAATAGTTTGTCCAGTTTCTTCATCAGTGTTAACTCTGAATGATGGATCTTCTTCTGCTAATTTTCCTAATGCGATACCCATTTTTTCTTGGTCAGCTTTTGTTTTTGGCTCAACTGCAACAGAAATAACTGGTTCTGGGAATTCCATTCTTTCTAAGATAACAGGATCTTTTTCAGAAGCTAATGTATCTCCAGTAATTGTATATTTTAAACCAACAACAGCACCGATTTCTCCAGCATAAAGCTCTTTAATCTCTTCTCTGTTGTTAGCATGCATTTTAAGTAATCTTCCGATTCTTTCTTTTTTCATTTTTGTAGAGTTATAAACATAAGTTCCAGATTCTAAAACTCCTCTATAAACTCTCGTAAATGTTAACTGTCCAACAAATGGGTCAGTCATAATTTTAAATGCTAATGCTGCAACTTCACCTGCATCAGTTGAAGGAACGATAACAGCTTCACCTTCTTGTGTTTCACCATTAATGTCAGCAACTTCAGTTGGAGCTGGTAAATACATAGCAACAGCATCAAGTAAAGTTTGAACACCTTTATTTTTAAAGGCAGTTCCACAAGTCATAGGAGTAATAGACATATTTAAACAACCAGCTTTAATACCAGCAGTAATCTCTTCTTCAGTTAATTCTTCACCTTCAAGGTATTTTTCCATTAACTCTTCAATTGACTCAGCAGCTGATTCAATCATTTTTTCTCTATATTCTTGCGCAATTTCCATCATATCAGCTGGAATTTCTTCAATGTGGTAATTAGAACCCATTGCAGCATCTTCATCCCAAACGATAGCTTTCATTTGAACTAAATCTACAATACCTTTGAAGTTTTCTTCTGCACCGATTGGTAATTGAATTGGAACAGCATTTGATTTTAATCTTTCATTAACTTGTTTTAAAACATTATAAAAATCTGCACCAGTTCTATCCATTTTATTAACGAATATCATTCTTGGTACTCTATATTTATTAGCTTGTCTCCAAACAGTTTCAGATTGTGGTTGAACCCCACCTACTGAACAAAATACTGCAACAGCACCATCAAGAACCCTCATAGATCTCTCAACTTCAATAGTAAAGTCAACGTGACCTGGAGTGTCAATAATGTTAATCATTAAATCTTCATTTGTTTTTGGGTGTTTCCAGTGACAAGTTGTAGCAGCAGAAGTAATTGTAATACCTCTTTCTTGCTCTTGTTCCATCCAGTCCATTGTAGCAGCACCTTCATGAACTTCCCCAATTTTATGTGAAACACCTGTATAGAATAAAATTCTCTCAGTAGTTGTTGTTTTTCCAGCATCAATATGAGCTGCAATACCAATATTTCTAACTCTGTTAAGTGGTGTTTTTCTTGCCATATTATAATCCTACCATCTATAGTGTGCAAATGCTTTATTAGCTTCTGCCATTCTATGAATATCTTCTTTTTTCTTGAATGAAGTTCCTCTTTCGTTAGCAGCTTCGAATAATTCGTTAGCTAATCTTTCTACCATAGTTCTTTCATTTCTTTTTCTTGCAGCATCAACTAACCATCTTAATGCTAAAGTTTGTCTTCTTACAGCTCTAACTTCAACAGGAACTTGGTATGTAGCTCCACCAACTCTTCTAGATCTTACTTCTAAAAGTGGTTTAACATTTTCAATTGCTTTTTCAAATAATTCAATACCAGCTGCTTCACCTCTAGCGTCAAGGTTTGCAATTGCACCATACATAATTTTTTCAGCTGTAGATTTTTTACCATCTTGCATAACTGTATTAACAAATTTTGTGATCACTTTACTATTATAGATAGGATCAGCCATTATTTCTCTAACTGGAGCTTTTCTTCTTCTCATTTTCTATCCTTCTACTTTTTCTTAGCTTTAGCTTTTTTAGTACCATATTTAGATCTTGCAACAGTTCTGTTTGCAACACCAGCAGTATCTAAAGCACCTCTTACGATGTGGTATTTAACCCCAGGTAAATCTTTAACTCTTCCCCCTCTTACAAGTACTATTGAGTGCTCTTGTAAGTTATGACCTTCTCCACCGATGTATGAAATAACTTCAAAACCTGTAGTTAATCTAACTTTTGCAACTTTTCTTAAAGCCGAGTTAGGTTTTTTTGGTGTAGTTGTATATACTCTTGTACATACTCCTCTTCTTTGTGGACATTCTTTTAATGCTGGCGATTTAGATTTTTTTATAACCTTTTTTCGCTCATTTCTTACAAGCTGATTGATTGTAGGCATTTCTTTCCTTTATATAAATTGGTTTGAGTAATTATAGCCTTACCCATGCTTCTCGTGCACTTCAACATTAAGTTGAAACGATACTCCCATTCTAGGAAACTCAATTATTTTAGTTTTCTAAAAAAGTACGGGATTATACTGAAGATATACTTAATAATTGTTTAGTCAATTTTTCTTATTCTTTATCTATATCATAAGTGATTCTCATTTAAGTCTAAAATAAATATTTCTTACTAAAATTCCGAATTACATAAATTAAATTCAAAAAAAAGATTTTACATAATGACAAAAAAATTACTTCCCCTAGCCTTAGGTGGACTTGCTATTGGTACAACAGAATTTGCAATCATGGGATTATTACCAGATGTTGCAAATGACTTAAATATTAGTATTCCAGTTGCTGGACATTTAATTTCTATATATGCTTTAGGTGTAGTTATTGGAGCTCCAATTTTGGTTGCTTTAAGTTCAAAATTTCCTGCTAAAAATATTCTAATTGCATTTATGATTTTATTTACAATTTTTAACTTTTTATCTGCTATTGCGCCTAATTACACAACATTGTTAATATCAAGGTTTTTTAGTGGTTTACCACATGGTGCTTTTTTTGGCGTGGGTACAGTTGTAGCTGCAAAACTTGCTGAAAAAGGAAAATCAGCACAAGCTATTGCTGTAATGTTTACAGGACTTACCATTGCAAATGTTGCAATGGTTCCCCTTACTACATATCTTGGTCACACTTTTTCTTGGAGATATGCTTTTGCTATTGTTTCAATAATTGGTTTAATAACAATCTTCTTTTTGTACAAAAATCTTCCAAAACAAAAAGAGGTAAAAACTGTTACATTAAAAGAGGAACTAGAATTTTTCAAGACAATCAAAGCTTGGCATATATTAGCTATTGTTGCAACTGGTTTTGGTGGATTGTTTGCATGGATTAGTTATATTGCTCCATTGTTGATTCATGTTACAAAATTTGAAGAAAGTAGTGTCTCATATTTGATGATTGTTGCAGGGCTTGGGATGTTAGTTGGAAATATAGTTGGAGGATATTTAGCTGATAAAAGAAACCCTATAAAAGTTGCAATTTTCCTTTTATCTATGATGGTTATATGTTTAATATTAGTATTTTTCCTATCTGAATATAAGTTTGCAACTGTTGTTCTTACATTTGTATGTGGTGCATTTGCTATGTCTATTGGTGCACCTATTAATATCATCATGTTAAATAGTGCAAAACATTCAGCTATGCTTGGAGCTGCATTTTTACAAGCTGCATTTAATGTAGCTAATTCTTTAGGCGCATTTTTAGGTGGTATTCCTTTATTTATGGGATTAAACTATAATTATCCATCATTAAGTGGTGCATTAATGGCTTTAATTGGTGTGGGATTATGTTTAATTTTTCTAAAAAAATATAAAGTGCAGGGATAGTTTGTATGACAATACTTGGGCATAAAATTGTAGGTAGTGGTAAAAAATATATCTTAGTTTTACATGAACTAATGGGAGACCACACAAATTTTGACCCAATTTTGCCATATATTGATACCACAAACTTCACATATATTTTTGCAGATCACAGAGGTTATGGCTTATCAAAAAACATAAGTGGAGAATATACTTGTGATGAAGCAGCAAATGATGTAAAAAACCTCATCACAAAACTAAACTTAAAAGAAGTAAATCTACTAGCTCACTCAATGTCAACAATGATAGCCCAAAAAGTTGCTCTAATAGATGACAGAATTAAACAACTAATTCTAATCACACCAATCTCAGCTGCTGGCATAAAAATGAAACCTCTTGCACAAAATGAACTAATAAACGCAATGAAAGAAAACAGAAATAAAATAGAAGAAATTGTAGAAGCTGCAAGTAAAAGATATGGTAAAACTTGGTTTGATTATAGAGTAAAAATGGCATATGAAGCCTCAACAGTAGAAGCCAGAGTTGGATATATGACCATGTATCTAACAACTGATTTCATAGATGAAGTAAAAGATATACAGATTCCAATTAAAATCATGACAGGAAAACATGACTTTGCCGTATTTAATAAACTACATATTAAAAAACTTTTTGAACCTTATTATAATGATTTTAAGATAATAGAGTGTATGGAAGCAGGACACTATCCGATGATTGAGTGTCCTGTTTATTTTGCTACTGAGGTTGAGAAGTTTGTAAATAAGTTTTAATAAAACTAATCTCTTCTATATCGAATAATCTGCCCATTAAAAGGTTCATCCAAATACTCTTCCGTATCCAAAGGTTCACTTTGAGAATGAATATATCCTAATGCAACCATCATCTTAGAAAACTTAGCATGATTTCCTCTTCCTGGATCTACTATTATTATCTCGCAAGTTTCATTTGTATGTTCATTTAAAAATCTACTTAAATCTTCTAAATGAAACTGTTCGTATAAAATATCACTTGCAATTATTAAATCAAATTTTCCTAAAGTATCATCACTATTTGACCAATTTGCACACTCAAAAGGGATTACTTTTCCATAATTTATTCTTGTGTTTTCACTTAAGAACTTTTTTACTTCTGGATTAAAATCTGTTGTTGTTATATTTGCATTTCTGTGATTTAGAACTAAACTTGAAAGTGCTATTCCACACCCTACTTCTAGGATTCTTTTATTTTTGATATTGTAGTTATTCATTAAAGTTGCTAGGATTCTAGCAGAGGGCCAAATCACACCAAACAAAGACCAATTTGCAGATGAAATTCCAGCAGTTGGATTTAAATCACATTTTTCATCGTATTGTTGTTTATCTTTTAGTGTTTTGACATGTATGTCAATGTTATCAAACTCTATTGTTTGATATATGTATCGTAGTTTGGGCATAAAAACCTTTCAAGGTTCAGTATACCCATTTATTTACTAGTATCTGAACTATTGAAAGTTTTATTATAAAATCTCTTGAACACGACCAACTTGCCCATCTTGAAGTCTTACTTTTATTCCATGTGGATGAGTTGGTGAATTTGTTAAAATATCTTTTACAATACCAGAAGTTAATTTTCCACTTCTTTGATCTTCTTTTAAAACAATATTTACTTTTAAACCTTGTTTTACATTAAATCTTTTTTTCCCATCCATTATTTTTCTTCTGTTCCATAATTTAAAACATCTTTTGCGAAATCAACATGATAAAAAAACACCATTTTATAAAATAAATCTACTTTTGTTTTTTTCTCAACACTTGTATCTAAAATAGGAAATGAAAACATTTTTGGTTCATCAACTTTTTTTGGAGTTACTGTAATAATAAGAGGTTTTAATGTTCTCATCATATTCATAGTCTCTTTATAATCTTTTGGTGCTAAACCATTTAGCATATCTCCATCTTTTTCCTCTTTTCTCATAGCTGAGAATAGATTGTTTATACTTTCTTTAAATAACTGTTTATTCCAGTTTAATTTACCTTTTGAAAAGTGAAATACGCAACTTTTATTTAATAAAGCATGAGGTTTTTCCGTTTTTATATCTTCTATCATTTGAAGGAAAAAATTAACTCCACCTAAATTTGTTGCAAGTTCCATTGCTTTTGAATGTAATTGTTTTTTTTGTTCTTCATCTAATTGATTAAAATTCATAATTCTCCGATTAATTTACTTTTTTGCAAGTATAGCTAAATAATCGTTGACTATTTACCATCAAACTCTTTTTCATTTGTATGCTCAACAACTTTTTCTGCAATTTGACTTACTTCTCTTGCTACTTTATTTGCTTCTTCCGCTGATGATGCATTTTGTTGAGTTACTCTATCAAGATTGTTAACAGTGTCATTTATTTGCTCCATAGCACTAAATTGTTCTTTCGATGCAGTTGAAACTTCTTTTATTAACGATAAAGTATTATGAATATTATTATTTAATTTTTCATATCCTTGTATCATTTCAGAAGATATATTTTTCCCCTCGTTTGCTTTATTAGTAGCATTTACAACTAAATCTTTTATCTCCTTTGCAGCATCAGCACTTCTTGATGCTAAATTTCGCACTTCTGCTGCAACTACTGCAAATCCTTTTCCTGCTTCACCAGCAGTTGCTGCTTCAACGGCTGCATTTAATGAAAGGATATTTGTTTGAAATGCAATTTGATCAATAATTGTAATTGAATCAGCAATTGCATTTGTTTGTGTATTTATTTCATCCATTGATAAAGCTGTTCTTGAAGCCAAATCTTGACCAATTGCTACTGAACTTGAAACTTCATTTGCAAAAGAAGTCATCTTAACGATATTTTGAGAACTATTTTGCATATTCGATGTTATTTCTTCAATTGCTGCTGCTGTTTCTTCGAGTGATGCAGCTTGCATATTTGCAGAAGAAGTTAGTTTTTCAACATTTGAAGATAAATTCTCTGCATTTGATGATAAAACTAAACCCATTTTTTTATTTTCAACTAACATAGAAGTAATTGATATTCCTAAATTATTTATGTCTTTACATAAATCTTTTAAATCTCCATCTAAACCTGATATATCTATTTTTGTTCGATAATCATAATTTGTATATAAAGATAATGTCTTCATTGCTTTATTAATATTTAACTCAGTTGCTTCTAACATTTGATTAATTACATTTTTCAATTCATTTAAAGATGGATTTTTTGTTTCACCTTTTATTCTTGCATTTAATAAACCTTTTTTAGCTTCATTTGCACATTTTATTGCACTTTCAACAACTAACCTATCTTTTTGAATTGAGTCATTAATATCTAAAATATTTTTATTTACCTCTTTTGCCATGATACCTAATTCATCTTTTGAGTCAATTTCGATTAATTTTGATTCATTTGTCTCTTGATTTAAGTATCTAAAGAATTCAATTAATCCATTTTGGAATCTTTGTAATGGCTCTTTTATAGAATTTGTAATCGCAAGAATTACAAAAAATAGAATAATTAAAACTGTAATAACAAGTGTATACAATGTATATGTCGTTGAATCAATTTTTTCTAATGCCCAAAGATAACTTGATTTATTTTCTGCATCAGCAGTTTTATTTATTGCATTTAATTCTTCATTTATTTTCACAAACATTTCATCTGTAATAAATAACATTGGAGTTGCCATTCCTAAATCAACACTTAACATGTCAACAGCATCTTTTATTGCTAAGTTATATTCAATAAGTTCTTTATTAACAGATTCAATACTTTTTTTATATTCTTCTGTTAAATATGGCGCTTTTAAGAAATTTTCCATCTCTTTTACAATACTAACTCTTAATTTTTCTAAAAGTGCTAATTGCTCATCAATCATGAATTGTTCATATTTACCAGTAGAATAACTGAAAGTTTTATATAAAATTGAATTATACAAATTTACATCACTTAGTAATTTGCTACTTGTTTTATACAATTCAAATTTTACTTCTACTATTTCATTTAATGTACTTTTGTCAGACTTAAGAGCATTATTAGAAAAAAGTGCCAAAATTAATAAAAATAACACGGCAATTGCAGGTGCTATAATTATTTTTTTTCCAATTTTCATATTTTTTATACCAAACATTGACGACTCCTGAAGATTAAATTCCCAAATAAATCAAATAATCTAAATTTAACTTATTTGGAAATTTAAAGCTTTGAAAATCAAAGCTTTAAATGAAAGACTATTTATAAACTCCAGCGCCGATTAACTGATTTTCACCAATTCCAATAACATAAGAAGTTTTTGGAGTTTGTTCTCCTCTTGTTGGGTGATCCCAAACATAATCAACCCATCCTGAACCATCAGCTTTTACTTTATCAATAAACTCTTTAAATAATTGATTTCCAGCTCTATCTTTATATCTGTACATATTTTTACCTTTTAAAGGTTTTTTTGGATGTGCAGTTATAACTCCATCAAAATCATTTGCCCAGATGTATAAATCATCTTTTACAAATTCACTTTCAGGTTTATTGAATTCTTCAACACAAGCAGTAACTCCAACTTTTTTACAGAATTCAACACCTTTATCAACTAATGCTTTTGCATCAGCTTGTGTACTTTCAGCATTTGCAAAAGTAACACTTAATATTAACACAGCTGTTAATTTAACTAATTTACTCATAATTTTCTCCTTAGTTTTGTTTCCAAATTAGATATTTACATAAAAGAAATTAATTTAATCTTAATATTTTAAAATTATTAATTATAAACTTAAAATTTTATTAAAATGCTATTCTATTGCTACTAAAGCCATTAAATGGGCTTTTTAATTAATAATCATAATTAATTTTTTATATATTATGATTTCTAAAATTATAGAGTAAAATTATTTTTTTAAATTCATTAAATATTTATATATTTTTATATAATTAGATATATTTTAAATATTTAATATTATATTTGTTATAATATTAATACATAATTTATATTTATATATAGAGTTATATATAAATAAAATAAAGGATTTATATTGTCATTCGTAGTTTATAGTATTAAAGGTGGAGTTGGGAAAACTACACTATCAGTTCAAATTTCACAAATGTTAGATTTTACATATGTAACAAACGATTCGCATTCATCAGCACATAATCTTATGCCAGAAGAAAAAGGGTTTTTAGTTTCAAGTGAAGAGTATGAAGAGATTCCTTTTGATAATAACATAGTATATGATTTTGGTGGATTTAAAGATACAAGAATCAATGATATTATCAAACAAGCAAATAAAATTATCATTCCAACTCTTACATCAATTGTTGATGTTCAAGCAACACTAGCCACACTAAAAGATGTATATGAAGTTAATAAAAATATAATTATTGTCGTAAATAGAGCTAAAAACAACAATAAAGCTATAGAACTAAAAGAGTATTTACTAGAAGAACTAAACAAATCATATAAAGAGATAAATGCAACTATACTTTTTGTGAGAGAATCATCAGTATTAGAAGATAGTTTATTTGATTGTGAATATGTTGAAACAAAAGCTGGTAGCAATAGATTTAAAAGACATATTTATAGAAATGCCATTGAAGATATGATTGCACTAAAAAAAGCTTTGGAGAGTTAAAATGGGATATGCAGATAAATTAAAAGAAAACTCATTAAAAATTCAAACTGATGAGAAAGTTTTAAAAGAAAAAGTTACTAAAAAGAAAATACTAGGTAGACCAAAGAAAACAGAAAATGAAGTAAGAAACACAGCAATTCCAGTAGCACTAAATCAACTTGAAAAAGTTTGGATAGAAGAACAAGCCACTAAGATGTCAAATGAAGTTGGTGTAAAGATTACAACATCAGCATGGATGAGAATGGTTTTACTAAAAGATATGCCAAAAGATAAATAAATTTATTTATCTTTTAAGGATAATATTTATCCTCTGATATAATTTATTAATAATGCTTTAAGATTAAAAGTGTACAATTTCAACATAATAAAAAATATTAAAGGAAAAAATATGTTAGTAACAAAAAAAGCTCCAGATTTCACAGCAACAGCTGTACTTGCAGATGGTCAAATAGTTGAGGATTTTAATTTATATAAAAATATTGGTGAAAAAGGTGCAGTATTATTTTTCTACCCATTAGACTTTACATTTGTTTGTCCATCTGAAATTATTGCGTTCTCAAAAAGAGCAGATGAATTTAGAGAAAGAGGAGTGAATATTATTGGTTGTTCAGTTGATTCACAATTCTCACACTTTGCATGGAGAGAAACTGCTGTTGAAAATGGTGGAATTGGAAGAGTTAAGTTCCCATTAGTAGCAGATTTAAGTAAACAAATTTCTAAAGACTTTGATGTATTATTTGGTGATTCAGTAGCATTAAGAGGTTCATTCTTAATTGATGCAGATGGAACAGTAAGACACGCAGTTATCAATGACTTACCACTTGGAAGAAATATTGATGAAATGATCAGAATGGTAGATACTATGTTATTTACAAATGAGCATGGTGAAGTTTGTCCTGCTGGTTGGACTAAAGGTGACGAAGGTATGAAAGCTTCTACTTCTGGTGTTGCTGAATATTTAGCTAAAAACGAAGGTAAATTATAATGGCAAGTTATATTGAATTAAATCAAACAAATATTGAAGAAACAATCAAAGAAGGTGTTGCATTAGTTGACTTCTGGGCACCTTGGTGTGGGCCTTGTAGAATGATTGCACCTGTAATTGAACAATTAGCACAAGAGTTTGAAGGTAAAGCAAAAATTTGCAAAATAAATACAGAAGAAGAACAAGTATTAGCACAACAATATCAAATTAGATCAATTCCAACTATTCTTTTTTTCAAAGATGGCGAAATAGTTGACCAATTAATTGGATCAACAACAAAAGCAATACTAGAAGAAAAATTAAATAAATATTTATAAGTTTTAGAGTTTAATAAAAGCCCTTTTTTAGGGCTTTTAGTTTTTTTTGGAAATTGTTTCAGAGGAAGGTTCTGGATTTAATTCCATTAATTCTATTTAGAGCTTCATCATACTATTTTTCATTTTTATAATTTTTAATTGCGTAGTTAATTTTCAAAGAATTCAGGAATAAGATATCCAGACAACTTTGGAGAGGTAACTAAAATTCAGACACATTTTTGCTTATCCCTAAGCCACCATTTCGTTTCGTAACATTTTTTGTTTTTCTTCAAATTTAACAGGTGAAAAATTTCCTAAATAACTATGACTTTTAATTCTATTATAGTAAAATTCAATATATTCAAATATCTCTTTTTTTGCTTGTTTCTTTGTATAAAAATATGTGTTATAAAAAACTCTCTGCTACTAAGTTATCCCAGTAATTCCGTTTTCTACTCATACTTTGAACAATATTATGTTTTTGTAATAAATCTTTATATTGACTCCCTCTATCTGTATGCCATAAAAGTCCTGTGGGTGTTTTCCTATGGAGTATTGCCATATTTAATGCATCATTTACAAGAGACACTTTCATAGTATCATCCATGCGCCATCCAACTACTTTTCTTGAGTATACAGACATCCTTCTCCTGTTGGTATATATGTATTCTCATTTGCATTTGATGCATAAAAATCTCTATTTAGGATATTTACTACAATTGGCAAGTTATGATTAGAATCAGTTATATTTTTATATCTTAGTTTCATTTGAACTTTTAAATTAAGGTCTTTAATTATATTTGAAATACGTTGTCTTGAAATTATTAACCCATATAATTCTAAAAGTTTACACTGAATTCTTCGTGTTCCATAGTTATATCCCCCTTTGACAAAGATAATTTCTATTAGTTCATTAAGCTTTTAATCTACTTTTTTAATAATAGATCCAGCTTTTATCCAATGATAATATGAAGATAATTTACTTTTACAACTTTACACATTATTTTTATACTGAAACTACTTCTATGCTCTTTTCTCCAAGAGTACTTTAGAGAGTTTCTTTTGCGAAGTACGATGTTTCCTTAAAATATCTCGTTCTTCTTTAAGTATCTTATTCTCAGCTCTAAGCCTCTTAAATTCTTTATGTTCACTTTCTTTAGAAAATGATAAAATTATATTTTTAGTTGGAAGTTTATGTGCTTTTTTATACATTGCAACCCAATGATATAAAGTCTTTGGATTTAAATCTAAATCTTCTACAACTTGAACAAAACTTTCATTATTATTTATAATCAACTGTACTGTTGAATCCTTAAACTCTTGACTATATTTACTTTGTCTCATAATAACCATTATTATTCTTCTATTTTATCTCATAATCTTTTAATTCTGAGTATCAATTTAGGTTACCACTCCATTTTATTCTTGCTTCTTTTTATGAGATAGTAGGATAGATATCAAACGACATTGATTTTCTTTTACCACAATAAACAAAATCATATCTCCATATCTTGCTATTATTTTTTTTAATTACAAAATATAGACCTTGACCATCACTTAGTTTATAATCTTTATCTTTTAATTTACTGTTTTTAATTTCTGTATCAGTTAGAGGTTTAACAGTTCTTGGCATTTTTACGGTACTAACTTTAAAATATTTTTCTAATACCGTAGATAGTACCGTATAAATACTGTAAAAAATAAATTGTTTAGAATTAATTGTAATTGTTTTGCAGTTTAAAACCCCATATATAAACCAATATATGGGGTTTTATGTGTTTATTTATTATGCTTTAGGAAGTAATTTCATAGGAACTATCTGGAATTCATCCATATTCCAAACATTATTTTTAACATATGGCTCATTTTCTAACCATTCATCTAATTCTTCATCTGTTTCAAAATCAATTAGCAGTGTAGATCCAACCATTACATCGTCTTCAATTAATGCACCAGCATTAATTATTTTACCTTCAGCCATTAATTTTCTTGCACCATCAATATGAGCTTGTCTTGACTCTAATCTTCTTTCTAAAGCATTTTCGTTGTCGTAAGCTATTACTAAATATTGCATTTGTTTCCTTTTTAATTTGATTTTATCATTTTAGCATAATATTAAAATGATAAAATTAAACTATATCAATTTGATTGCAAATAAAAATGTTAATGGATATATTACAACATTAAAGTATCTTAAGGAAGGTGTCATTGGAATATTCATAGGAATAATTTCTTCAATTAAATCTCCATTAGAGAGTTTTTTCATGATAAATAATTTAAAACTAATATCAGTAAATTTAACTATAAAAATTGAACTCATCCAAAAACCAAAATTATTATAGTAAAAAGATAAAAAAATTGTATAAAAAAATGTTAGATGAAGTAGAAAATATAAAAAAATATTTTTTTTAAAAAAATTGAAATTGTTATTTAAAAAGCCAAATAAAGAATTTGATTTTTGCCAAGTTGACTCAAAAAGCTCTAAGGCAATAAAGATTAAAAGTAATGAGATGAAATCCATTGTAAGAAAATCAATAGGGGAAACCCTATTGATTAAGATTAATGTTCAGAAAATTTAATTTTTTGGTTTTTGTAAAGACCAGTTCCAACAGGAATTGTTCTACCAATAACAACATTTTCTTTTAAGTCTTCTAACATATCCATTTTAGCACTGATTGCAGCTTCTGTTAAAACTTTTGTAGTTTCTTGGAATGATGCAGCAGAGATAATAGAATCTGATGTAACTGCAGCTCTTGTAATACCTAATAATAAAGGTTCAGCAATTGCTGGATTTCCACCAAGTTTAATTATTTTTGCATTTTCAATTTTAAATCTTTTTTTAGAAACCATGTCACCAACGATGAATTTAGTATCTCCACCATCTAAAATTGAAACTTGTCTTAACATTTGAGAAGTAATTACCTCAATATGTTTATCAGCAATATTAACCCCTTGAGATCTATATACTTGTTGTACTTCAGATACAATAAAGTAATGAAGTGCTTTTTCTCCAAGAATTCTTAATACATCATGTGGAGAGATTTGACCATCTGTTAATGCTTCACCAGCATGAACAAACTCACCTTCATGTACTAAAACTTGTTTAGATTTCTCAACTAAATATTCTGTATTATTTCCAAGACCATCTGAAATAATAATTCTCTCTTTGTTTCTTAATGGTTTACCAAAAGAAACAACACCATCAAATGATGCAAGAACAGCAATATTTTTTGGTCGTCTTGCTTCAAATAATTCAGATACTCTAGGAAGTCCCCCTGTAATATCTTTTGATTTTTGAGTTGCTTTTGGTGTTTTACCAATTATATCTGCAACTTCAACTCTTTTACCTTCTGCAACATTTAATGAAGTTTTAGGGTCAAGAGAATATCTGATAAGTTCTTTATCATCTGTTGCTAAAATAATAGTTGGTTTATATCCGCTTGGGATATATTCATTAACAACTAATTTTGAAGTTCCAGTTAACTCATCAAATTGTTCTGAAACAGTAACACCTGGAATAATATCTTCAAATGATATAGTTCCTGCTTTTTCAGCAATTGTTGGATTTGCATATGGATCCCATTCTGCAATTACAACTTGTTCTGCTGTTTTAGGTGTTGTGATAACTGAATCTTTTTCAACTTGTGTATTATCATCTAATTCAATTAATGAACCTCGTGCTACATAATGTCTTAATGCTTCTCTATCTTCACCATCTACAACAACCGCAAATACACCTTTTTCAGTAACTGTATCACCAGCTTTAATATCTGATCTTCTTTCTAAATAGTCACCAGTTAATTTATAATATTTAACTGTACCTTTTGCACCTGAAACAATTTTAGATGTAATTGGAGCACCATCTTCAACTTTTAATTCAGAAGCAAATGGAATCCTATTTGGAATATTCCATCCATCTTTAATCATCTCAACGATAGATTCATTTTGTTCAACTTCAACACCGTCTTTATATGGTAAATATAATTTACCTTCGATTTTTCCAGAAATACCTGCTAACTCATTTGCTTTAGCAACATCATTTTTTCTTAAGAAATATTTTTTCTCTTCTTTACCATTTGAAATAGTTAAAATTGTTTCTTCATGTAAAGTTTCTACAGTAACTTTACCTTTAAATGGTGCATTAATTTTTGGTTCAACCAATAAAACACCTGCATTTCTTCTATTAGCAACAATAACTTTTCCATCAGATTTAACATGTTTTTTAATGTTATAGTATCTAATGAAACCTTCTTTATCAGCTTTTAGTTCTCTTTCAGTTTGAGTAGCACTAGCAGTTCCCCCAACGTGGAAAGTTCTAAGTGTAAGCTGAGTTCCTGGTTCCCCAATTGATTGAGCTGCAACAACTCCAACTGCTTCACCAGGTTTTGCTTTTCTTTGCTCACCAAGATTTAGACCATAACATTTTGAACATAAACCATTTTCAACTTTACAAGTTAATGGAGTTCTAATTACTACAGATTTAACTTCAGCTTCTGTTACTAATTTAGCATCTTCTTCAGTTATTAATGTACCCTCAGCAAATAAAATCTCATTTGAAATTGGATCAATGATATCTTCAGCAATAACTCTACCTGTAATTCTTTCTTCTAATGACTCAATTAATTCATTACCAGAAGTAATATCAGTAATTTCAATACCTTCATGTGTTCCACAATCTTCAACTGTAATTCTTACATTTTGAGAAACATCGATTAGTTTTCTTGTTAAATAACCCGCATTTGCAGTTTTAAGTGCAGTATCGGCAAGACCTTTTCTAGCTCCATGAGTTGAAATAAAGTACTCAAGTACATTTAAACCTTCTCTAAAGTTTGAAATAATTGGCGTTTCAATAATAGAACCATCTGGCTTAGCCATAAGTCCCCTCATACCTGATAATTGTCTGATTTGTGCAGCAGAACCCCTAGCCCCAGAATCGGCCATCATATAAATAGAGTTGAATCCATTTTTATCAGTTTTAACTAATTCCATCATTTCAGAACCAAGTTTATTATTAACTTCTGTCCAAATATCAATAATTTTATTATATCTTTCTTGCTCAGTTAATAAACCTTGAGAGAATTGTTTTTGAACTTCAATAACTTCTTTTTTAGATTTAGCAATATGTCCAACTTTTGTTTCAGGAACTCTAATATCATCAATAGAAATAGAAATACCTGCAACTGTTGCATATCTAAAACCTAAGTTTTTAAGATTATCTAAGAATCTTGGAGTTACTTCATATCCACCATGTTTGTAAATATAATCAACTAATGTTCCAATATCTTTTTTCTTTAAAATTTTATTCCATAAATTTGCAGGTACAAAATCAGGTAAAATTTCATGAATAATTAATCTTCCTACAGTTGTATGAATAACTTTATCATCTAATTTTGTTCTAATTTTTGCATGTAAATCTATTTTGTTCATATCTAAAGCAATTTTTACTTCATTTACATCAGTAAATAATTTATGTTCACCTCTTACACCATCTTTTTCTAATGATAGATAATAAATACCTAAAATCATATCTTGTGATGGTACTGCAATTGCTCTACCAGATGCTGGTAAAAGAATATTCATAGATGACATCATTAAAATTTTTGCTTCTGCAACTGCTTCTTGTGATAAAGGCACGTGAACTGCCATTTGGTCACCATCAAAGTCGGCATTGAAGGCAGCACAAACTAATGGGTGTAATCTAATTGCTTTTCCATCAATTAAAACTGGGTGGAAAGCTTGAATAGAAAGTTTATGTAGAGTTGGAGCTCTATTTAACATAATAGGATATTCATCAACGATTTCGTTTAGACATTCCCATACTTCATTTGTTTCTGCTTCAATTAATCTTTTTGCAGCTTTTAAAGTTGTTGCATAACCTTTTTCTTCTAATTTAGCCATCAAGTGTGGTTTAAATAACTCAAGAGCCATTTTTTTAGGAATACCACATTGGTCCATATTTAATGTTGGTCCAACAACGATAACAGATCTTCCTGAGAAGTCAACCCTTTTACCAAGTAAGTTTTGTCTGAATCGTCCTTGTTTACCTTTGATAATTTCTGATAATGATTTTAAAGGTCTTTTATTAGCACCTTTAACAGCATTTGCAGTTTTTCCATTATCAAATAAAGCATCAACTGCTTCTTGAAGCATTCTTTTTTCATTTCTAATAATGATTTCAGGTGCATCAAGTTCTGTTAATCTTTTTAATCTGTTGTTTCTGTTAATAACTCTTCTATATAAGTCATTTACATCAGATACAGCAAATTTTCCACCATCAAGTGAAACAAGTGGTCTTAAATCTGGTGGTAAAACTGGAAGTTGAGTAAGCATCATCCATTCTGGTTTATTTCCAGAATTTAAGAAGTTTTCAACAACTTTTAATCTTTTGATTATAGTTTTTCTTTTTGCTTCTGATTTTGTAGAACCCATATCTTCTTTTAAAACTGTTAATAGTTCAAATAAATCAATAGTTTCTAATAAATCTCTTACAATTTGTCCACCCATATTTGCTTCAAAACCTGTGTGCTCAAATAAATCTGCAATAGTTCTATATTGTTCTTCATTTAAAATATCATATTTTAAAACTTTTTTAGTTTTCTCATTATCATAATAAGCTTCACCAGCTTCACTTACGATATATGCTTCATAATATAATACTCTTTCTAGGTCTTTTAATTTAACACCTAATAAAGTACCAATTCTTGTTGGAAGTGAGCTTACCATCCAAATATGTGCAACAGGAGATACTAAATCAATATGCCCCATTCTATGTCGTCTAACTTTTGATGATGTTACTTCAACACCACATTTTTCACAAACAACACCTTTGTATCTCATTTTTTTATATTTACCACAAAGACATTCGTAATCTTTTACAGGTCCAAAAATTTTAGCACAAAATAGACCATCTCTTTCAGGTTTTAATGTTCTATAGTTGATTGTTTCAGGTTTCTTAACTTCTCCACAAGACCAAGAAAGAATTTTCTCAGGACTTGCAAGTCTTAATTGGAAAGCTGCAAAATCTTGCGGTCTTTCTAATTCTTTAATTTCAATAGGCTGTAACGTTCTTTCAGTTTTACTCATTGTTTTCTACCTCTCCAAAAATCTCTACATCTAAAGCAAGAGCTTTTAATTCTTTTGTTAATACGAAGAATGTTTCAGGAACACCTGAATTTGGAACATTTTCACCATTTGCGATTGCTCTATAAGCTCTTGTTCTTCCTTCAACGTCATCTGATTTCGTTGTTAGCATTTCTTTAAGTACATTAGTTGCACCATAAGCTTCAAGAGCCCAAACTTCCATCTCTCCAAATCTTTGTCCACCAAATAGAGCTTTTCCTCCAACTGGTTGTTGTGTTACTAAAGAATAAGGACCAGTAGATCTTGCATGCACTTTTTCATCAACTAAGTGGTGAAGTTTAAGCATATACATGTAACCTACATTTACTCTTTCCTTCATTTTATCACCAGTTTTTCCATCAAAAAGAACACATTTTCCATCTGAATCAATTTTTGCTAATTCAAATAATTTAATAAACTCTTCTTCTTTAACACCATCAAAAATTTGTGTAGCAAATCGTACACCTTTTGTCCAGTCTTGTCCGTATTTAATTAACTCATCATCACTTAAAGCATCCATAAACGCTTTTCCGTTCATTAATTTTGCAACAGAAGCAATTTCACTCATTTTAGCTCTAAGTTCTGCAATAAAGTCAGCTCTTTTAGCTTCAAATATATCTTGAATTTGAGCCCCTAATCTTTTACCAACTAATCCTAAGTGAACTTCTAAGATTTGTCCGATATTCATCCTAGATGGAACCCCTAGTGGGTTAAGAATAACATCAACAGTAGAACCATCTTCTAAGTAAGGCATATCAACTTTTGGAACAATATTAGAAACGATACCTTTGTTTCCATGTCGTCCAGCCATTTTATCCCCAACTTTAATTTTTCTCTTAGTAGCTATATAAACTTTAACCTGTTTAATAACACCAGAAGATAAAATATCATCGTGCTCTAATACTTGAAGTTTTTCTTCATGCTCATCTCTTAAATGAGCTTTTTGTTTAATGAAATGCTCTTTAATATCGTTATAAGATTTTTCAATCTCTTTTGGATAAGAAGAAACTACTTTTTTCATTGCAAATCTGTTAACATTTAATAATACATCTTCAGGTAATGTTTCACCTTTTTTGTATGTAACATCATCTAATTCTAAATCTTTAACAAGATTTGATTTTAATAATAAATCATTTATTTTTAGAATCTCTTCTCTATCAAGCATTAATAGTTTATCGTGGTGTTTTAAATCTAATTCAGCTTTTTCAGATGCAATTTCAGCAACAGCTCTTTCATCTTTTTCATAACCTTTTTTAGTAAACACTTTTACATCGACAACAGTACCTTCCATTGATGTAGGACAAACTAGTGATTTGTTAATAACATGTCCAGCTTTTTCACCAAAGATTGCTCTTAATAGTCTTTCTTCTGGAGTTGGTTTAATTTCACCTTTTGGAGTTACTTTTCCAACTAAAATCATTCCTGATTTTACAAATGTACCAATTTTAACAATACCTGAATTATCTAAGTGAGTAATAGACTCTTCTTTAACACCTGGCAAATCTCTAGTTATCTCTTCATTACCATGTTTTAACTCTCTACACTCAACTTCTTTTTCATAAATATGAACAGATGTAAATGCATCTTCTTCGATTAATCTCTCAGAAAGAATAATAGCATCCTCATAGTTATATCCATTCCATGGCATAAAGGCAACCATTGCATTAACACCAACTGCTAACTCACCTTTATCCATTGAAGGACCATCAGCAATAACTTGACCTTTAGCAACAAATTCACCCTCTGTTACAGCAATTCTTTGACCGAATGAAGTGTTATTATTTGTTCTAACATTTTTATTTACTGAGTAATGATCGATAAAAGCACCATTTTCATCTTCACCTCTAACATAAATATTTTTTGCATCTGCTTTTTCAACAACTCCAGCTCTTCCAGCTTTAATTGCTTCCCATGCATCTCTTGCCACTGTTTTTTCTAAACCAGTTCCAACTACAGGTGCATTTGGTCTTAATAATGGAACAGCTTGTCTCATCATATTCGATCCCATTAAGGCTCTATTAGCATCATCATGTTCTAAGAATGGAATTAAAGAAGCCGCAACCCCCATAACCATTTGAGAAGAAATATCAATTAAATCAATTTTACCTTTTTCAACTAATAGAATTTCTCCATCTTGTCTAGCTTCAGTTAAAGATTCAATAATTTTTCCATTTTCATCAAGTTTTGTAGAACCTGGAGCAATTACTAGTCCCTCTTCTTGTGTAGCTGTATAGTATTTGATTTCATCAGTTACTACACCATCAACAACAGTTTTATAAGGAGCTTCAATAAATCCTAATTCATTTACTTTAGAGAAAGTAGATAAAGTATTGATAAGTCCAATATTTTGACCCTCTGGAGTTTCTACTGGACAAATTCTTCCGTAGTGCGTTGCATGAACGTCCCTTACTTCAAATCCAGCTCTCTCTTTCACAAGTCCACCCTCACCAAGTGCTGAAAGTCTTCTTTTGTGAGTAACTTCTGATAATGGATTAGTTTGATCCATAAATTGAGATAATTGTCCTGATGTAAAGAATTCAGTAATTGTTGATGTAATCATTTTAGAGTTAACTAAATCATGTGGCATAATATCTTCTAATGTACCAGACAATGTTGTCATTTTATCTCTAATAGCTTTTTGCATTTTAATTAAACCAGCATGCAATTCATTTGCTAATAATTCACCAATTGCTCTAATTCTTCTATTACCTAAGTGATCTCTATCATCGATATGACCATGACCAGATTTAACTTTTACTAGGTATTGAACAGTTTTAATAACATCTTCATAAGTTAAAGTAGTTACATATTCAGGAACATTAACACCAAGTTTGTGGTTCATTTTCATTCTTCCCACTTTTGTTAAATCATATCTTTCTGGATCAAAGAATAATTTTTTAACGAACTCTTTTGCAGCTTCTTTAGTAACTGGTTCACCTGGTCTCATAACTTTATAGATTCTAATTGCTGATAAATCATTTTCATCATCAATTTGCTCAGTTTGTTTTAATAATTTTAAAGATTCAACATCAGCTTTAAACGCATTAATAATAGAATTATCAATTCCTGTAGCTAAGTCATTTGCAATATCAAATGATTCAAACCCTAAATCTAAAAGTTTTTTTAATTTAATTTCATCAAGATTAGTCAAAGCATCAAATAATACTTCTCCTGATTCTGGATCATAAATTGTATTTGAAGTATATCTATCCATTAATTGTTCTAATGGATATTCGATTAATTTAAGACCACCATCAATTAAAGCTTTTGCTTTTCTTGCAGTTAATCTTTTTCCAGCACCAATAACTAAATTACCTTTATCATCTTTAACATCATATTCAATTCTTCCCATGAAATCATCAGGATTGAATTCAGTTAAAAATTTATTGCTTTTAATTTTGATATTAACTATTGGATAGAATAATTTGATGATATCTTCTTTAGAATAACCTAATGCTCTAAATAAAATAGTAACAGGAACTTTTCTTCTTTTATTAATTCTTACATATAATACATCTTTTGAGTCATATTCAAAATATAACCAAGAACCTCTATCTGGAATAATTTGTCCAGTATAGATTAGTTTATTATCAGCAGTATTTGATTCTTCTTCTTTAAAGATAACACCAGGAGATCTGTGTAATTGATTAACAACAACTCTTTCAACTCCATTAACTATAAATGAAGTTCTATCTGTCATTAAAGGAATTTCTCTAATGAATAAAGATTGTTCTTTCATATCTTTAACACCGATTTTTTCACCAGTTTTTTCGTCTAAATCCCATAGCGTTAATCTAATATTAATTTTAAGAGGAATTGAATAAGTAAGACCTCTAACCATTGATTCTCTAACATCATATTTAGGTTTACCTACTTCTGAGCCTAGGTAGTCAAGTGTAATTCGGTTTTGCACATCATGAATAGGGAAAATAGATTTAAATACTTTTTCAATCCCAGCAGCAGTTCTATCATCTTGACCAATCATTAAGAAAGTGTCATATGAAGTTTGTTGTAGTTGTAATAAGTTTGGAATTTCAATTTGTTGTGGATTTTTTGCAAAATCAACTCTAAGTCTATTACCAGATTTTAAAGAGTTTAACATTGTCGGCCTTGTTATAAAATTTGGTTAAGTTTTGCTTTTTATATTAGTATAAAGCACAAAAGCATCCATAAAGGATAGGGTTAAAATTTCAAAAAATTTTAACCTTAACCTTCAAAGATGCTAATCTTTATGCAGGACAAAGTCCTGCATATCAATCATAATTACGAATAATTATTTAATTTCTACTTTTGCACCAGCAGCTTCTAATGCAGCTTTTGCAGCTTCAGCATCTTCTTTAGAAATACCTTCTTTAATTGTTGAAGGAGTTTCTTCAGCAGCAGTTTTAGCTTCTTTTAATCCTAAACCAGTTAATGCTCTAATTTCTTTAATAACATTAATTTTTTTATCACCAGCATCTAAGATAACAACATCAAATTCAGTTTTTTCTTCAACAGCTTCAACAGCTGCTACAGCACCACCAGCAACCGCAACAGGTTGAGCAGATACTCCAAATTTTTCTTCGAATTGTTTTACTAATTCAGATAACTCTAATACTGATAAACCAGAGATGTATTCTAATACGTCTTCTTTAGAAATTGCCATTTCTTTTCCTTATATTTTTTATTTTTAATTTAATAGCTTAAATAATTAAGCTGCCTCTTCTTCTTTTTTTCTTCTAAGTGCATCAAGCCCAACTGTAAAGTTAGCAACAGGTGCCATCCAAGTAGCTGCAAGCATACCAAGAAGTTGTTCTCTTGATGGTAATTTAGCAAATGCATTAACTGTAGCAAAGTCTGCAACTTTACCTTCGATAATACCTGATTTAATAACAAATTTTTCTTTATTAGCAGTTGCAAACTTATCTGCAACTTTACAAGCTGAAATTTGATCTTCAGACCATAAGAAAATATTAGTACCAGTTAATTCAACATCACCTAATTCTGCATTTTTTACAGCAACTGTAACTAATGTATTTTTAGCAACTTGAACTTTAGTATTGTTTACTCTTGCTTCTTTTCTTAAAGTTTCTAACTCTTTATGAGTAAGACCTTTATAGTCACATACAACAATAGCTAAAGAGTTTTTAAACTCACCTGTTAACGAATCAATAATTTCTGATTTTTGTTGTTTAGTCATTTTTTCTCCTCCCTTCAAAACATCGACTTAGGCGGGACTTACAAGAAACGGAGGTGTCTCTTACCAGCTGTCTTCAGTTTTATTTCAGTGCTTTGAATAACACTCAATAATAAAGAGATATTTCTTCATTATTGAATGCTAAAAAAAAATTAGATAAGGAAAACCTTATCTAATTTCCATTATTTCCATATTATCAATGATAATTGATGGACTCATAGTTAACGATATAGCTGCATTAGAGATATATCTACCTTTTGCAGTTGAAGGTTTAGCTTTATTGATTGCTGCAATAAATGCTGCAGCATTTTCTCTAAGAGCTTCAGCAGAGAATGAAACTTTTCCAATTCCTGCTTGCATGTTACCTTTTTTATCAACTCTATATGTAACTTGACCACCTTTTGCATCATTAACAGCTTTTGTAACATCCATAGTTACAGTACCTGTTTTAGGATTAGGCATTAAACCTTTTGGCCCTAAAATTCTACCAACTTTTCCTACAATTCCCATACAATCAGGAGTTGCAATTAAAACATCAAAATTAATGTTTCCAGCTTGGATAGCTTCTGCTAAATCATCATTACCAACAACATCAGCACCTGCTGCTTTTGCCTCATCCATTTTTAAACCTTTAGCAAATACTGCAACTCTTACAGTTTTACCAGTTCCATTTGGAAGTACAACAGCACCTCTAATCATTTGGTCAGCATGTCTTGGATCTACATTTAATTTAAGTGCAATTTCAACACTTTCATCAAATTTAGCTGATTTTAACTCTCTTACACTTGTACAAGCATCAGTTAAAGAATATTTTCTATCTTCAATTTTTTCTGTTAGTGCTTTATATCTTTTTGAAATTTTTGCCATAATTATCTCCGCAATTTATATTATTTTGCTACCGCCATTATTGAGTCTGGTGGTAAGACTTAAATCAAAACAGAATATTATAATTCTGTTTCGATACCTATTGATCTAGCTGAACCAGCAACAATTCTTGCAGCCGCTTCTTTATCATCTGTATTTAAATCTTTGATTTTCATATCAACGATTTCCATAATTTGATCTCTAGATAATTTACCAATTTTTTGTTTTAATGGATTACTTGAACCTGATTTAATTCCAGCAACTTTTTTGATTAAATCTGTCATTGGTGGTTGTTTTACTTCAAATGTAAAACTTTTATCCGTATAAACTGTAATAACAACTGGTAATCTAAAACCAGCTTTATCTTTAGTTTTTTCATTGAAAGCTTTACAAAACTCCATTATATTAACACCTCTTTGACCTAGTGCTGGTCCAACTGGTGGTGATGGGTTTGCAGCACCTGCAGGTATCTGTAACTTAATTAGACCTTGAATTTTTTTAGCCATGCTATTCCTTTATCAATTTTTTAATGATTAGACATTAGGCAAGAAAACTATTTAAGAAGCTAGTTTTTTTGCCTAATGCCTACAATTATTTTTTTTAAATCAAACTACTCTTTCTACTTGAGTGTATGAAATTTCGACTGGTGTATTTCTTCCAAAAATAGAAACATTTAATTTTAATAATCCAGAAACCATATCAAAATCTTCAACTAAACCATTAAAGTTAGAGAATGGACCTTCATTAATTCTAACCATTTCACCTTCTTCAAATGAAACTTTTGGTTTCGCTGCTGCTCTATTTTTAACTTTTTCTAAAATCAAATTGATATCTTTGTCAGATAAAGCAGTTGGTTTTTTTGATTCACCAATGAATCTTCCAACTTTTGGCATTGATTGAATTCTATGCCATAACCCAGTATCTAAATCTATTCTAGCAAAAGCATATGCTGGGTATAATGGTCTTTCAACGATAGACTTCTTACCTTTTTTTATTTCAATTAAATCTTCAGTAGGAACTAATACATCTGATATTCTATCGTCAGCCATTTCTTCTGATAATTGTAGTAAAGCTTTTTTAACTGATAATTCACTACCTGAATAAGTTTGAATTGCATACCATTTATGTGCCATAATTACTTCCTTAGTTAATAATTGAAGATAAGCTTAATGACATTATTCCATCAATTAAAGCTAAAAATAAAGTTATTACAGTAACAACGATAAAAACAGATAAATATGCAGATCTAATTTGCTCTTTAATAGGGAAAATAACTTTTAGTAATTCTGATTTTGCATTTTGATAGTAATTTTTAACTCTATTCACACTTACTCCATTTTTGATTGCTATTATATTTAATAAATTCTTTCAAAAAAAGAGATCTACTTCTTTTAAAAAAATTTAAAGTGGCAGGCCAGGAGGGACTCGAACCCACAACCATCGGATTTGGAATCCGGCGCTCTACCATTGGAGCTACTGACCTATTTGTTGAAATGAGCTTATGATTTTTCAACCATAAGCTCATAAAATTACGATTTAAGTTTCACTTCTTTGTGTAAAGTGTGTTTCTTTAATCTTGGGCTATATTTTTTAACTTCAAACTTTTCAGTATGAGTTTTTGGATTCTTCCAAGTAGTATAGTTAATATCACCATTCTCTTGACATTTTAATCCGATTTTAATTCTAATGTTTGCCATTATAAATCCTTATTCAATGATTTCAGCAACAACTCCAGCACCTACAGTTCTACCACCTTCTCTAATAGCAAACTTTGTACCTTTGTCTAGAGCGATTGGAGCAACTAATTCAACTGTCATTTCTACGTTATCACCTGGCATAACCATTTCTGTACCTTCTGGTAAAGTACAAGAACCTGTTACGTCTGTTGTTCTTACGTAAAATTGTGGTCTGTATCCTGAGAAGAATGGAGTATGTCTACCACCTTCATCTTTAGAAAGAATATAAACTTCACATCTAAATTTAGTATGTGGAGTAATAGTTTTAGGTTTACATAAAACTTGTCCTCTTTCTACATCTTCTTTTTTAATACCTCTTAAAAGAATACCACAATTATCTCCAGCTTGACCTTGTTCCATTTCTTTTCTGAACATTTCAACACCAGTTACAGTAGTTGTTTTAGTATCAGAGAATCCAACGATTTCAATAGTTTCACCAATTTTAATTGTACCTTTTTCAATTCTTCCAGTAACAACAGTTCCTCTTCCAGAGATAGAGAATACATCTTCAACTGGCATTAAGAAATCTTGATCAACATCTCTTTCAGGAGTTGGGATATAAGCATCAACTGCATCCATTAATGCAATAATTTTTTCTCCCCAGAAACCAATAGAACCAGCTTTTGCTTCTTCTAATGCTTTAAATGCTGAACCAGCAACGATAGGAGTATCATCACCTGGGAAATCGTAAGTAGATAATAATTCTCTAACTTCCATTTCAACAAGTTCTAACATTTCTTCTCTGTCTTCATCATCTAATTGATCTTCTTTATTTAAGAAAACAACGATGTATGGTACACCTACTTGTTTAGATAATAAGATGTGCTCTCTAGTTTGAGCCATAGGACCATCTGTTGCTGCAATAACAATAATAGCACCATCCATTTGAGCAGCACCAGTAATCATATTTTTAACGTAATCGGCATGGCCTGGACAATCAACGTGAGCGTAATGTCTAGATTTTGTTTCATACTCAATATGAGAAGTAGCAATAGTAATTCCTCTTTCTCTTTCTTCTGGTGCATTATCGATTTGATCGTAATCCATCATTGCTCCACCATCTCTTACAGATAATACTGCAGAAATTGCTGCTGTTAATGTAGTTTTACCGTGGTCAACGTGACCGATTGTACCGATATTAACGTGCGGTTTGTTTCTTGAAAACTTTTCTTTTGCCATAGAATTCCCCTTCTAAATTTTGGTTATTGCCCTCTGAGTAGATAAGCCCATTTGGCTTCTCTATTCAGAGGGGATTTAATTATTTAAATTACACAATAAAATTGTGTGCGTATTATATTTAAAAAATACTGAAAAAAACTTTAATGGAAGATATAATATATATAAGAGTTATAAAAAAAATATTGTGCTTATAACTCAGCTCCCAGTAATCAATAAAAATAAATGGAGCGGGAGACGAGACTCGAACTCGCGACAGTCTGCTTGGAAGGCAGAAGCTCTAGCCAACTGAGCTACTCCCGCAACATTTGCGTGGTGGTGAGAGAAGGATTCGAACCTTCGAAGCCGTAGGCGGCGGATTTACAGTCCGCAGGATTTGACCACTCTCCAACCTCACCGTTGAAAAATATTATTGTTCTGGTCAAGCGCTGTTCTTTAAAAGAAGACGCACGACGAAATGGAGCTGGTGAAGGGAGTCGAACCCCCGACCTGCTGATTACAAATCAGCTGCTCTAGCCAACTGAGCTACACCAGCATCCACAAATGGTGGTTCGAGACAGAATCGAACTGTCGACACAAGGATTTTCAATCCTTTGCTCTACCGACTGAGCTATCGAACCAATGCAAATTGGAGTGAGATTATACAAATTAAATTATTAATATTAACTTAAAGAATATACTAAATTTTTAAATTCATTCCCCCTATGAGCATAAGACTTAAATTGATCCAATGAAGCTGCAGCTGGAGATAACATTCCGATTGAATTTTCTTTTAATAATAAATCAATTTCTTTAACAGCTACATCTAGATAAGTGCAACTTTGAGCATTTATTTTATATTCTTTGCAATATTTTACGATCTTCTGAGTATTACTACCTATTGCATAAACATTAATATCTAAACCTTTTATATTCTCAAAAAGTGGTATTAAATTAGCACCCTTATCATCTCCACCTAATATTATATGTATATTTTTATCTTTATATGGAACTATTGCATTTATTGTTGCATCAACATTTGTAGCTTTACTATCATCAATCCATAGTCTATTTTTACTATCTTTAAACTCTTCAACTTTATGTTTATCAATTATAAATTCATTTATTAGCTCATAGTTTATTTCATCAAATAAGATTTTTCTTGTAGCCATTGCTAAAATTGCATCTAATAAAAAGGGTTCATTAAATTTAATTTTTGTTTTGTCAATATTAAAATGCTTACACAAATCATCACTGTTCTCATATGTAATTAGATGAGCATTTGTTTTAAAATTTTTAAATTCGCTTGGAATTATTGCTATATCATTTTCATTCATTAAAGATAAAGGTTTTAATTTTGCATTTTTATATTCGTCAAATGTTCCATGCCATGTAATATGATCTTCTGAAATAGGAAGTAAGATATAAATATTTGGTTTACTTTTATTTGTATAGTGTAAAGTAAAAGATGAAGTCTCTAATATCCATATAGGTGCTTTTTCATCTAAATGACTAAGTGGCACTCCAATATTTCCACCATAAATTGATTTATACTCTCTTAATAAATGTTGACACATTTGTGTAGTTGTTGTTTTTCCATTTGTTCCTGAAATCCAAATAGAAAAAGGCATAATTGGCCCAAATAAATCATAATCACTAATTAAATTTTTTGAATTTAATATCATTTTATTATATGGTGGAATTCCAGGACTTACAACTGTATACTCATTAGAGTTAACATCATATTCATTAAAATCATTATCATCATACAATATCGCATTAGGAAACTTATCTTTTAAAGCAAGTGCTGTAATACCTTTTCCTAATATTCTAATTTTTTCATTATTTGTAATCATTATTTATTCTTTATCTAATTTTTAAACTTAATAGTGCAAGTAAATTTGTCATAAATGCGATAATCCAAAATCGCACAATTATTTTATTTTCTTTCCAACCTTTTTTTTCAAAGTGATGATGAATTGGTGCCATTAAAAAAACTCTTTTTTGTCGTAATTTATAAGAACCAACTTGTAAAATAACAGATACAGTTTCTAATACGAATATAAATCCAATTGCTAATAAAAGTAATTCAGATTTTGCTACTATTGCCATATAACCCATAAATGCACCTAAAGGCAAAGAACCAGAATCTCCCATAAATACTTCAGCAGGATGAGAATTAAACCATAAAAAGGCAATTAAAGCTCCACAAATTCCACTACCCATCACTGCTAATTCGCCAGCGATTTGAATATTAGGTAATAATAAATATGATGAGAAAATAGCATGACCAGTAATATAAACTAACACTGAAAGAGAAACAAATGCCATAATTGAAGGAACTGTAGCTAATCCATCTAAACCATCAGTTAAATTCACTGCATTTGAAGAAGCAACAATAACCATCATCCATAATACTAATGCAAAGATTCCCATATCAAAAAGAGGAAGTTTATAAAACGGTGTATATAATTCTGTAGTATGAGAATAGATATAAAGGATAAATGCAATAATAAAAGCACAAACAAATTGTAATACTAATTTAGCTCTTGCACTTAAGCCTGCTGAGTTTTTTTCTTTTGAAATTTTTGAATAATCATCTTGAATACCAATAAAAGAAAAAAGGGCTAAAGTCATTAACCCCCCAACTACATAAAAATTACTTAATTTAGCAGTTAAAAGTGTTGCAATAATCGTAGAAAAAATAAAAACTACTCCTCCCATAGTTGGGGTTCCTGCTTTTGCTTGATGAGATTCTGGTGCATGTTCATAAATTGGTTGTGAGGCTTTTTTACTTTTTGCCCAAGCAATAAATTTTGGCATTAAATACATTGTTAAAACAAAAGCAATAAAAAAACTAATTCCAGCTCGCACTGAAATATATTGAAAGATATTAATCTCTAGATGTCTATAGAACCAATAAAACAAACTTAAACCTTGATTTTGATATAATATGCGCGATTATAATATATTATACTTTTTAAAAGGTTTAAATCATGACAAATAAAACACTACTTATAATAACTGATGGAATAGGACACAACTCTTCAGATAAATTTAATGCTTTTGCTAGTGCCAAAACTCCAACATATGATTATTTATTCAAAAATGCTCCTTATTCATTAATTCATACTTATGGAAAATTTGTTGGTCTTCCTGATGGACAAATGGGAAATAGTGAAGTAGGACATATGACTATTGGAAGTGGTAGAATCTTATATCAAGATTTAGTAAAAATAAATATTGCTATTGAAAATGATACTTTAAAAGATAATACAATTTTTAAAAATATTTTAAATAAATCTAATAATATTCATCTACTTGGACTTTTAAGTGATGGAGGAGTTCATTCTCATATTGATCATATAATTGCAATGGCAAAAATTGCAAAATCTTCTAATAAGAAAGTTTTTATCCATATAATTACTGATGGAAGAGATGTTGCTCCTGATTGTGCGAAAATTTATATTAATCAGATTCTTAGCATCTGTGATGAAGATATTAAAATTGCAACTATTTCTGGAAGATATTACACAATGGATAGAGACAATAGATGGGACAGAGTAAAAAAAGGTTATGATGCAATTACTTTTGCACAACCTTCAACATCAACTGATATTTTAACTTATATTGATGACTCTTATAAAAATCAAATTTTTGACGAATTTATAACTCCTACAGCTTTTGATAATTATGAAGGACTAAAACAGAATGATGGGATAATCTTTTGCAATTTTAGAAGTGATAGAATGAGAGAAATTTCATCTGTATTTGTAAATAAAGATTTTATTGAATTCCCTACTTTCAAAGATTCTTTAAATCTTGCAACTATGACACAGTATGATAAAAACAATCCTATTGATGTTTTATTTCCAAAAGATGCACCAACTAATACTTTAGCTGAAGTTATTTCAAATGCTGGATTATCTCAACTTCACACAGCTGAAACTGAGAAATATGCCCATGTTACATTTTTCTTTAATGGTGGAGTTGAAGAACCTTTATTAAATGAAACTAGAGTACTAATTCCATCACCTGCCGTTGCAACATATGATTTACAACCTGAAATGTCAGCTCCACAAGTAGGTAGTGCTGTAAGAATAGCTATGAAAGAACAAACAGACTTTATCGTAGTAAATTTTGCAAATGGTGATATGGTTGGACACACTGGTATTTTTGATGCAGCAGTTAAAGCTGTCGAGGCTGTTGATTATGAATTAGGATTAATTTTAGATGTTGCAAAAAAAGAGAATTATAATGTTATATTAACATCTGATCATGGAAATTGTGAAATGATGAGAGATGAAGATGGAAATACTTTAACAAATCATACAGTTGGCGATGTTTATTGTTTTATTATCGCAAATAGTGTCAAAGTTGTTAAAACAGGAAGTTTAAATAATATAGCTCCAACTGTGTTAAAACTTATGAATTTAGAAATCCCTCAAGAGATGGATGAACCATTAATATAAAGAAAAATTGTGTTAAATATTAATATAAAAAAATTAGAAATAAAAAACAACGAAAAAAAACTAGTTGATATATCTTTTGATATATCAACTTCTACAGCGTTAATTGGTGAAAGTGGAAGTGGAAAATCATTAACTTTAAAAGCTCTATTAAATCTACTTCCAACATCTTTACAAGTTGAAAAACAAATTGATTCAAATTTTGAGTTAAATTATCATACAATTGGATTTATTCCACAAAATCCATTTACATCACTATCAACAATGACAAGAATTAAAAATCAATTTTTTTGTAGTGATGAAAAAAAAGAAGAAGTTTTAAATTTAGTTAGCCTTGATAAAAGTATATTAAAAAAATTTCCTTCTCAATTAAGTGGTGGGCAAATTCAAAGAGTTGTTATTGCAATTGCGTTAAGTCGTGATGTGAAACTACTATTACTTGATGAGCCAACAACTGCCTTAGATGAAGAGAACAAAAACAATATTATTGATTTAATAAATGAAATAAAAAATAGATTAAATATATTAATTCTATTTGTAACCCACGATATAAACTCAATTAAAACAATTTGTGAAAATATAATAATTTTAAAAAATGGAGAGATAATTGAAAAAGGTTCAACTAATGATATTTTATCAACACCCAAAGAAGATTACACAAAAAGACTAATTAACTCAACATTTAAAAATAAAAATTTTAGGACATAATATGATGAAATATATTTTTGGTTTATTTATTATTTTAGGATTAGCTGCTGCTGGTTGGCTATATAATCTATATGACGAAATAAAACATGACATTGATGTAGTTGTAAACTACACACCAAAACAAAGTACTCAATTTTTTGATAGAAATGGAAAATTAATTGCAAATACTTTCAAAGATGAAAATAGAGAATATGTAAAATATGATGATATTCCTGCAAGAATTATTGAAGGCTTAGTTGCGATTGAAGATACACAATTTTTTGAACATCATGGTATTAATCCAGATGCAATAAGTCGTGCAATAATAAAAGATATCAAAGCTGGTGGATTTGTTGAAGGAGCTAGTACTTTAACTCAACAATTAATTAAAATGCTAATTCTAACTAGAGAAAAGAAATTATTAAGAAAAGTAAAAGAAGCACTTCTAGCTATTAGACTTGAAACTGTTTTAACAAAAGAAGAGATTTTAGAAAGATATTTGAATCATGTATATTTTGGTCATGGTTATTATGGAATAAAAACAGCAGCTAAGGGATATTTTAATAAAGATTTATATGAGTTATCATTAAAAGAAATGGCAATATTAGTAGGACTTCCAAGGGCTCCTAGTTTTTATGATCCTACAAAAAATCTAAAAATCTCACTAGCCCGAGCAAATCAAGTTATTACAAGACTTAATACATTAGGTTGGATAAATAAAGAACAATATGAAAGTTCAATGAAAGAAACTCCTACGATTTATAATCAGAGTTTAACTAAAAATCTAGCTCCATATGCAGTTGATTATGCAATAAGTTTATTAAGTAATGATATTCCAGATATTTTGTATGGTGGATACAAAGTTTATTTAACTATTGACTTAGATGCCCAAGAAATTGCACAAAATAGTTTAAAAGACGCATATAATGAAGCATTAAAAAGAGATTTAGATTTTAGAAAAAGAGAAAATAAGCCAAATGATGACTCATATGTAAAAGAGTTAAATGGTGCACTTGTATCTATGGAAAACAATTCAGGGAAAATTTTAGCTCTTTGTGGTGGAATTGATTATAATCAATCAATGTTTAATAGAGCTTTTCAATCAAAAAGACAAGCAGGAAGTTCAATCAAACCTTTCTTATATCAAGTTGCATTAGATAATGGCTACAATCCTGCATCACAATTAATTGATATATCAAGAACTTTTAATTATACGGTTGGTGGTGTACAGAAAAAATGGCAACCCAAAAATTATGGTGGAAAATTTGAAGGAATTGTAAGTCTTAAAGAATCATTAACAGATTCAAGAAATTTATCTACTTTAAATTTAGTAACAGATGTTGGAATTGATACAGTAATGAAAGAATTAAAAAATTATGGATTTAATGATGTACCTAACAATCTATCAATCACTCTTGGTTCGATGAGTGTTTCATTAATTGATTATAGTGAATCTTATAGCATGTTCTCAAATGCTGGTACTCAAGTAAAACCTTATATAATTGAACAAATTGTAAATCAAAGTGGTAATACTGTAACATTTGGCCCACAAACAAAAGAAATTGAAAAACCTGAACAAATTTATTTAATGACTACTATATTAAATAATGTTGTAAATAATGGTACTGGAAAAAATGCGCAAGTTCCAGGTATTGAAATTGCTGGAAAAACTGGAACAACTAATGATAATATTGATGCTTGGTTTTGTGGATATTCACCATCAATTCAAACTATAATTTGGTTTGGAAATGATAATAATACACCAATGAGAAGAACAGAAACTGGTGGAAGAATTGCAGGTCCAGCATTTTCTAATTATTATAAAAAATATATGGAAATACATCCAGAAATCCCTAGAACTTTTGTAATGCCTCCAAATGTTTATACATCAAATATTAAAGGTAAAGATGAACTTTATACGGATATGTCTCCTCTTCCTGATGTTGAGTTCCAAGTTGAACCACAAAATCCAGGACAAGAAGTTTTAGATTTCTAATGATTAGTTTTTCTAATCATTAAAATTTCAGACATAAAAAAAGGGTAAGTTTTAAAACTTACCCTTTTTTATTTAAATTAAATTTATACTAGCAAGAATATGTAGTTTTTAATTCAAATGGAGTAGGTCTTGCTTCATAAGGCCATACTTGAGTTTCAAATTTATAATGTTGGTAAGTATCTATCATATCTTTTGTAAATACTGGTTGTAAGAAATCATTATCTCTTACTAATGCTTCTAATGCACCTCTTAAAGTATGAGGCATTTGAGGAATTCCTCTTTCTCTAATTTCATCTAATGGTAATTCAAATAAGTCATCATCCATTGGACCTACTGGCTCATATTTGTTTTTAATACCATCTAATCCAGCACATAACATTGCAGCAAATCCTAAATAAGGACAAGCAGTTGAATCTGGGAATCTCATTTCAATTCTAGTTGCTTTTTCACCAGCACCATAAGGAATTCTACAAGATGCAGATCTGTTTTGTGAAGAGTAAGTTAAGATTGAAGGAGCTTCAAATCCTGGAATTAATCTTTTGTAAGAGTTAGTTGATGGATTAGTAAATGCAGCAACTGCACGTGCGTGTTTAAATACACCACCGATATAATGTCTAGCCATTTCAGAAAGGTTTCCATACTCACCTTGTTTGTAGAATAAGTTTTTACCATCTTTCCAAATTGATTGGTGTACATGCATACCATTTCCATTATCACCATAAAGTGGTTTTGGCATAAATGTAGCAGATTTACCATTTAAATGTGCAACCATTTTGATTACATATTTTAATTTTTGAACATTATCAGCAGCTTCAATTAAGTCACCAAAAACAACACCTAACTCATGTTGACCTTGTGCAACTTCATGGTGTCCAAGAACAACTTCTAAACCAACTTGCTCTAATACTTGCATCATTTCAGCTCTTAAATCAACACCAGTATCAATTGGAGCTACAGGGAAGTAACCACCTTTAGTTCTTGCTCTATGGCCCATGTTTCCACCTTCCATATCAGCAGCATCATTCCATTCACCATCTTCTGAATCAACTTTATAGTATGATTCATTTGCTTTATCAATAATTTTTACATCTTCAAAGATAAAAAATTCATTTTCTGGCCCAAAATAAGCAACATCACCAACACCTGATTCAGTTAAATGTGTTAAAGCTTTTTTAGCAATTGATCTTGGACATTTTTCATACATCTCACCTTTGTAGATGTCATAAACATCACAAATAACAATAATTGTAGAATCAGCAGTAAATGGATCTAAAAATGCAGTACCAACATCTGGTTTTAATAACATATCTGATCTGTGAATTGGTTGCCAAGCATCAATTGACGAACCATCAAAAGGCATACCATTATCTAATTGAGATGAACTAACAGCACTCATCATATATGTAACATGGTGCCACATACCTTTCATATCTGTAAATCTAAAATCTACAAATTTAACCTCATTACTTTTACAATATTCAAAAAACTCTTCAGTATTATTAACAAACTTTCCCATAGGTTTAACTCCTTCAAAATTATTTAAAACATTTTATCTAAAATAAAATAAAATAAAATAAAACAGCTGTATATTTTTTATACAACTATAATAAAAATATTATATATCATTTATTATCAAACTTAATTACTCTTTTTTCTCTATTATCAAAACTAATACAGTGGTTAAATCCAATCTCTTTTGCAAGTGTATATGCATCATCATACATAAATCCAACTTGCTCAACACTATGGGCATCTGAACCAAAAGTAATATCAATTCCCATTTCAAAGGCCAATTCAAGTAATTGTTTAGAAGGATATGTTTCATTAATAGGTTTTCTCAAACCTGCTGGATTAATTTCTAAAACCATATTTGATTTTTTTATTTCATTTAATGCATCTTTTGCCAGTGATCTAATATCTTTTTTTGGTAAAAATTTAAACACTTTTATTAAATCAAAATGCCCAACAATATCAAATAGATTTGTTTTAGCCATTGATTTTATTGCATCAAAATATTCAACCCATATTGAATCAATATCTTTTGATTTATAAACTCCAATAAATTCAGGATTATCAAACCCCCACATGTCATTTTTATTTTTTAGAAAATGTACAGATCCTATTAAATAATCAACTTTTGCATTAATTATTTCATCTAAAATATAACCATCTAGATAATCAACTTCATAAGCTAATAAAACTTTGATTTTATCTTTGTATTTTTCTTTTGCATCAAGTACCCATTTTTCATACAACTCTTTTTGAGAAATATCCATTCTATATTTTGGATCATAATTCATTGGTGCATGATCAGAAAACCCATATTCATCAATGCCTAATTCAATAGCTCGTTGAACATACTCTTCAACACTACCTTCTGCATGATTACATAATATTGTATGATTGTGTAAATCTACTCTCATTTTTTTCCTATTTAATATTTATAATAAAATACCAGCACCAGTTATTGCTGTACTTCTATCTTTTGCATAAACTCTTTGTTTATTTATAATGTCATATTTCCAAATTGGAGCTTGTGCTTTAAAATCTTCAACAAATTCATCAATTAATTCTAAGGCAACTCTTCTTTTAGAACTACAAACAGCTGCTATATATGAGCTTTCATGGTTTAAAACATCTCCCTTGCTATGAGCCATTAAAACTATTGCATTTTTTTCTTTAGCTTTTTCTTGCCACTTATCAAACCATGAGTTTAATATAGGTTCGTAAATATCAAAAGATAAACCTTCAATTTTATTTTCATCTCTTACGACTCCCACAAAAGTAATAATTGCACCATAATTTGAATTTCTATATTTGTCATACCAAAAATTTGTAATCTTTTCTACAGGCAAACATCCATCAAATAGTTGTAAGAAATCTTTTCTATCTTGCATTATTCAACCACCACAAACAGGAGGAAGTAATGAGATTTTATCTCCATCATTTAATTTTACATCTTTTGAACAAATTAGTGTATCATTAATAGCAACAGCGCAAGTTTCAAGCCATGTTGAAACCTCTTTATCATTTTTTAAAATTTCACTCAATTGCGATAAATTATCTATATCTAAATCCATATCATCTTTATTTATTGGTCCTAGAAATTCTATTTTAACCATTTTAACCCTCTTTTATAATATTTGTATTACCATATCAAAAAAATTTTACCATAATAAGGACAAATATTTCATGATATTTGCAAAAATAGATTTTATTAATTTACTACCCTTTCACATATTTATCAAAAAAAATATCAAATCTTCTCAATTAAAAGCTAGTATTGAGTATAAAAAATCTTATCCATCTTTAATAACTAATAAATTTAAAAAAAGAAAAGTTGATAGTGCATTTATATCTTCAATTGCTTCAAGAAATGAAAAATTTTTAGATTTTGGAATTATTGCAAGGGATGAAGTTTTATCAGTTCTATTAGTTCCAGGAATCGAACAAAGTGATTATCAATCTAAAACATCAAATGCACTTGCAAAAGTTTTAGACTTAAAAGGAAAAGTAATAATTGGAGATAAGGCATTAAATTTTTACCATGAAAATAAAGATGCAGAAAAAATAGACTTAGCAAAACTGTGGAAAAACAAATATAACCTACCTTTTGTTTTTGCTGTATTATGTTTTAATGCAAATGAAAAAGCATTAACAAAACTTACAAAAAACTTCAATAAAAGATATATTAAAATTCCTCAGTACATATTAGAGCAATACGCAATCAGAAGTGGTGTTTCAAAAAAACATATTATTGAATATCTTAAAAAAATAGATTATGACTTAGGAATAAAAGAAAAAAGAGCTTTAAAACTCTTCTTAAAATTAACAAAAGAAAAAGGATTAAAATGACAATTTTTGACTCTGTTATTCTTGGAATAATAGAAGGATTTACAGAATTTCTACCAATATCATCAACAGGACATATGATAGTTGCTAGTGAATTTATGGGATTAGAACAAACAAGTGTAAATAAAGCTTTTGAAGTAATTATTCAATTTGCTGCAATATTAGCAGTTATTTTAACTTATCCATCAAAATTCACTTTTAAGCATATTACTTTATGGACTAAGGTATTTATAGCATTTTTACCAATTGCAGCTCTTGGTTTTTTATTTTCTAAACAAGTTAAAGCAATGTTTAGTATAGAAATAGTTGCAGTGATGTTTATAATAGGTGGAATTGTTTTTTTAATTGTTGAAAAGTTTTATAAAGAAGAAACTACACATACTTTAGATGTTGAAGATGTTACATATAAACAAGCATTATGGATTGGAATTGCACAAATATTTGCATTAATTCCTGGAACAAGTAGAGCTGGTGCTAGTATTATTGGGGCAATGTTAATGGGACTTAATAGAAAGACAAGTGCTGAATTTTCATTTTTATTAGCTTTTCCTGTTATGTGTGCAACTACTGCTTATGATATATTAAAACATCATGATGAACTTTTAGTTGGTGGTAATTTTTTACTTTTATCAGTTGGATTTGCAGTATCTTTTATTGTGGCATTTTTAACGATAAAAGTATTCCTAAAATTCCTAGAAAAGTTTACTTTCGTAGCTTTTGGAATTTATAGAATAATATTTGGGGTTTTACTTCTTATTATTTTCTAAAATAATATTTAAAATTAAAGAAATAGCATTTGAATTAACAGAACCAATTAATTCAATGCTAATTTTATGAATATCTGAATTTATAGCTTTAAAAAAATCTTCTTCATTTAACTCTTCTTCTCTTTTTAAAAAACATAAACCTTTATCAAATAAAACTTTTGCATTATAGTATTGATGATCACCAGCTGCATATTTAAATGGAATAAAAAAAGTGGGTAATGAATTTGCACATAATTCCCATAAAGTTGAAGCGCCTGCTCGACTAACTGCAAAATCTGCTGCTGCCATTTTATTTGGTATATCTTTTGAGAAATCAAAAACATCTACACTTATATCTAGTTTTTTATATTCAGCTTTAACTCTTTCAAAGTCATTTTTACCTGTTTGATGAATAATTTTTATTCCCATTTCATTTAGAGTGGGTGCAACTTTTAAAGCAAAATCATTTATACAAATTGCCCCTTGAGAACCACCAAAAAATGCAATAGTTTTAACCTTATCTCTTACTCTTGCTGTATCAAAAAACTCTTTTGCAACTGGATAATCTTTTACTAAAGAGTTTTCATCAAATGAAGAAAAGACTTCAGTTGCAAATTTTGATGTAATTTCATTTAATTTACCCATCTTTGAGTTTTGTTCATGAATATATAATTTACATCCAAATTTTAAAATTGAGGCAAAAGTTGCAGCTGCAGCAGAAAATCCTCCAACAGAAATAACAGTTTTAACATTGTACTTTGCATAAAAATTTAAACAATATAGAGTTTTTGAAAATATATTTAATAAAGATAGAACTTTTCCAAATGAACTTTTATTAACAACTCCTCTTGTATCTAGAAAAATAGCCTTTTTCAATCTTCTATCATGTTCAAACCATGCTTTATCTTGGCCATTTGAAGACCCAATAAAAATTACACTTATTCCTCTATTATGAAACTCTTCAATAAAAGCATCTGCAACTTTTAAATGCCCACCTGTTCCACCACCTGTAACAACTACTGTTCCATTCATCTATCTTTAACCTTTTTTATAACTTTCTCTTCTTTTGCAACTCTACTAATTGATAATACTAAACCAATGGCTAATGCCACAGAAAGCATTGAAGAACCTCCATAAGATAGCAGAGGAACAGCAATACCTTTTATTGGGATCATTCCTGATATTCCATAGGAATTGATTAAAAATGCAATAATTATCATTAAAGCAATTCCTAATGTAAATAGATGGTAAATTGGATTTTCTACTCTTCTACTAATTTTAAAAATTCTCCAAATAATCAAAAACATAATTGTTGAAATTAACATTAATCCAACTAAACCAATTTCTTCAGTTATTCCAGCTAGTACGAAGTCAGTATGAACTTCAGATAGAAATCCAACTTTTAAATCTCCTAATGCTACACCTTGTCCAAAAAAACCACCATTATGAATAGCATTTAATGAGTGTGAAACTTGATAAGGTTCAGGTAAATCATCAATCCTAAGATAAGTTTCCGCCCATGAAGGTAAAACTGATAAAATTCCATCTTGAACCATCGCCCACCAAGAGTGAATCCTTTGAATCCTATGCGGTGCCACAATAATCAATCCAATCACCCCAATAATTGCAATAGTTCCTAAAGTGAGAAATATTTTAAATGACCTATTTGCAAAAATTAGTAAAACAACCATAATAATGGCAAGTAATACAACTTGACCTAAATCTTTTTGTAAAAATGCAACAATAAATACAACAATAAAAAAAGTAAAAAAGTATGGAGCTAATAGTAACATCTCTTCTATTAATCCGATTTTTTTAGGTTGATGAATTACTTTTCTATGAAAAGACCAAGATAAAAAATATATAAATCCAATCTTAAAAAATTCTACAGGAGATAAGGAAAATCCAGGAAGCCTAATCCATCTATTTGCTCCCCCTGATTCAGTTACCATGAATCCTGGTAAAAAAGGCATTAATATCATAATGATAAAAAAACCTATAAACAACCCCATTCCAATTTTTTTAACTATTTTATCTGGATCTAATAAAGAAAAGTACCACATTAAAAGAATTGCAGAAATTCCTACCAATCCTTGTCTTATAAAAAAGTGAAATTGATCATATCCAAAAAATTCCACAGTATAAACCGTTAAGGAATATGAAAAAACTATACTTATTATAATTAATATTGACACCAATATAAATAAAGGATAGTCAGCTTCATTATTATTTAAATTATTGTTATTTGATTTAATATTAGTTTTGTTAAAATACATTTCTCATTATATAATAATATGGATAAATATGCCTTCAAAAAAAATCGAAAAAGTTGATAAAACAAAAAAAATAGTAATACTATTTTCATTTATATTTTTATTTCTATGTATTCTATTTTTTTCAGTGTTTAGAACGATAACTGAAAAAAGACACATGCCCTCTTTAAAGGGAGAAAAATCAGAGTTATCCGTAAGAGGAGATATAATTAGTTCTGATAATTTTAAAATTGCTTCATCAAAAAAAGTTTATAAAGCTATGATTGATACAAGGTATCTTGATCCGCTAAAAGAAGAGCTTTTTTTAAATCTTTTTTCAATTTATAGTGGAATTGATTATGACACTTTAAAAGAAAAATTAGCAGAGGGGAAAAAAGATCCTGGAAGTTTAGTTCTTTCATATAGTATTGATTCAAGATCAGCAAAAAATTTAAAAGAATTAGCTTTTAAATTAATCCAATTGGATGTTTTTACAAGTAAACAAATAAATGGAGTAAAAATATTAAGAGGTTTGACAATTAGTGAAAGTGGAGAAAAAAGAACTTTCTCATATGCTGATACTTTAACTCCTGTTGTAGGTTATATTTCAAAATTTGAATCAGAAGCAGGTAAAACAAAAGTTAATGGTATTAAAGGTTTAGAAAAATATTATAACAAAGTATTAAACCAATCAAAAGATGGGATTTTGCAAGGAGATAGAGATGTATTATCATACATCTCATTTGATAAAAATTCAATAATTAGAAAAAGAGTAGATGGAGCAACTTTAAATTTAAATATTCCATTAAAACTACAAAAAAACAATGAGCTTACTCTTGATTTATATAAAAAGAAACTAAGTGCTGATGAAATTATTGTTTCAATAATGGAAAATAAAACTGGAAAAATCATTACAATGGCTTCATCAAATAGATTTAATCCTGAGAAAATTGCAAAAGAAGATATCCCAAATTTAAATGTTAATGCAATTGAATACCAATATGAACCAGGATCTGTAATAAAACCAATATCAATTTCTCTTGCACTAGATAAGAATTTAGTAAAAAGAAATGAAAACTTTTATGCATTTAATGAAGGAACAAAAAACTCTAAAGGTGTTTTCCCAAAAGGTGCATATAAACTAGGTAGATTTACAATAAAAGATGACCATGAATTTTCTAAACATAATTTATCAATTGATGACATAGTAATGTTTTCATCAAATATAGGAACACTACAAATTGCGCAAAGACTAAGTGGTCCAGAATTTTATGAAGGTATGAAAAGATTTGGATTTACAAGAAAATCAGGAATAGATTTACCATATGAAAAAAAAGGTGTTATGCCAAAAATTTGGCAATTTTCTGCTGGAGATAAAGATAAAAAAGATAATGTTTTTAAAGCAACCGTTTCTTTTGGACAAGGAATGACATCTACATTTATTCAACTAATTAAAGCCTACTCAGCATTCAATAATGATGGATATATGATTACTCCAAGAATTGTTTCTCACCTAACATATGACAATAATCAATATAAAGCTAATGACACAAAACCTGAAAGAATAATTTCAAAACAAACTGCCGATGAGATGAAAAGACTTTTAGTAAGAACAGTAGAAGATGGAACAGGAAAATCAGCAAGAATTGAAGGTTTAGAAATAGGAGGGAAAACAGGAACTGCACAAATAGCTCGTGGTGGAAAATATTTAAAAGAGTATATCTCCTCTTTTATTGGTTTTGTTAATGATGAACATAATAACTCATACACAATTGGTGTTACTGTTTTTAATCCAATATCTACAGGTGTTAACTGGTATTATCACTACGCTGCATCATCTGCTGTTCCTGTATTTAAAGAAGTAATACAAAATTTAGTAAAATTAAATTATTTAATACCAAAAGAGAATATAATTTTTGACAAAAATATAAAAGACGATATAATGCCACCTGATGAAAATTTAAAGGATTAAAATGTTCGGATTTAAAAAAGAATTAAAAAAATATAATTTAACACAAGAAGAGTTATCAAAATTTAACTATGCAAAAATTACTACTGAAAATGGAGTAATTTGGATTAAGCTATTTAATCAAGAAACACCAACAGCTGTATCAAATTTTGCTACATTAGCAAATGATGGATTTTATAATGGATTAAACTTTCACAGAGTAATTCCAGGATTCATGGCACAAGGTGGTTGTCCAGAAGGTTCTGGTGCAGGAGGTCCTGGATGGTCTATTGAGTGTGAAACAAAAGCTGAAAAACAAGTTCACAACAGAGGAAGTTTATCAATGGCTCACGCTGGTAAAAATACAGGTGGAAGCCAATTTTTTATCTGTTTTGTACCTTGTCCTCATTTAGATGGTGGTCATACTGTATTTGGTGGAATTGAAGAAAGTGATGAAGATAGTTTTGCTACTCTTGATGCAATCAAACAAAAAGACAAAATTGTTTCAATAGAAATTTTAGAAAAAAGAGATTAATTCTCTTTTTCTAAATCTTTACAATATTTTCCTCTTTTTTTGTAGTTTAGCTTCTCTTCTTTTTTAATATTATGCTCTATATTTTTTATAAAATGATTTGCATAAAAAACGTCACTGTTTTTATATTCATATAAAGAAAAAATCCTTTTTGCTTTTTTCATATACTCTTTCGCATTTTTACACTCTTTTAAATCTTTATATATATGTGCTATATTATTATAATTTTTTGCTAAGTTTGGATGATTTTTATCTAATACTAACTCCATTATATTTAAAGATTTTTTTGCATAAATCAATGCAAATCAAGTTTCTTCAAATCTTGATATATTGTTGATATATTATTATAACTTAAAGCTAAATCTATATGATTTCCATCTAAAATTGTTTCACTAATTACTAAATCTTTTTTAATAAAATCTAATGCTTTTTCATAGTTCCCTAAATTCTTATGAACTACTGAAATATTATTATAAATAGAAGATAATAAACCATTTCTTATAATAAAGATTTCTTCATATAATTTTAAAGATTCTTTTAAAAAATCAAGCGCTAAGTTATTTTTCCCAAAATTACAATAAATCATTGATATATTATTATAACTTACAATCAAATCTTCTTTTAGAACTTCTTTATTTTCTCTTATTCTTATTGCATTTCTATGTAATTCTAAAGCTTCATTATATTTTCCTAATTGATTAAATATAATTGCTTTAAAATTTAAGCCTTTCGCATATTCATTGTTATCTTTGCCGAATAACCTTTCTCTTAAATATAACATTCTCTCTTGTATATTTAAAGCTTTTTCATACTTTGCAAGGGAATAATATAAAAATGTTAAAGAATCATTTAATCCAATAATATACTCATCATCATACTTTTCATAATCATTCAAAAAAGATTCAATAATAGGGATATAATAAATCAAACTATTTGCATTTACAGTAGAATCATTAGGATTTATAAATTCAGCAACTCTTTTAAATATAAGCTTTACTTTTTCATAATCTAATTCTTCTTTTCTATTTAGGTACTCTTTTATAATTTGATGAAGTTTAAAACTATTTTCTTTTTTATCTAACCAGCCATTTTTCTCAAGTTTAATTAGTTTATTTTTTATATTTTCATCATCAAAACATTTTTCAAACACACTAATATCAATCTCAAGAGATGGAAAAAGTGAAAGCGTTAATAACAACTCTTTTAAATCCTCTTTTCTTAAGCTCTCATATTGTCTATTAAAATTATCTTCTAAATGCTCTTGAAATGTTTTTTCATCATCAATATCTATATCTTTTAGTTTTTTCTTTTTCAACTCTTCAAGTGTAATAAATCCATTTCTAAGTGACTTTGCTGTTAGTTTTATAAACAGTGGATGATTTCCCAAATACTCTTTTACAATATCACCTATCTCTTCATCTGTGTTATACTTTAATTTAAATAATTCTATTGCATCAGTATCATTCAAAACATCCAAATTTATCTGATTTATTTCATCAATATTTTTAAGTCTTGTAGTTATTAATAAATCAAAATTATGATTTAAAAGTTTTAGTTTTTCATAATCCTCTTTTGATTCTAAATTATCAAGTATAAAAAGATTTTTACCACTTATATTTTGTAATCTTTTTATAACCGTATCAATTGTACTATCTTTATCTAGTTCAAGTTTTTCTTTGAAAGAAGTTATCATCAAACTTTCAAATGTTGTTTTTTCAGAAATCTCTAGAAATATAATATTCTCATATTTATCTTCATTTAAAAACATATATTTTCTTACAATCTCACTTTTCCCAACACCACCAATTCCATTTACGATTAAAGTCACGTTACTTTTTTGCAACATTTCATCAATTTTTTCTAAATCATCTTTTCTACCAATGAACTCTGTATTAACACTTGGTTTAATAGTCCAATATCTATCAATATCTCTGATTTGTTTTTTCTCACTTATTTCAACAGAATTATGTGGTATTAACTCTTCAATAAGTTTTGGTAAATCACTATGTTTTTTATAAGTAATTAATTTTATATTTTTACCTAAATTACTTATCACTTTATCTTCTTTTATTATCAGATAATGATTTCTGCCATATCCAGCATATAAATCTAATATAACTTTTATAACATTAGCCATATTATCTTCATATCCAAAGCCAATAAATAAAAGTGATTTTGTAGTAACTAATGTTTTTAAAGTATGAAGTTGAGAATTAACTTTTAAATTGTCATAAAGCTTTTTATAACTATCACTTGTAAGTATGATTGAATCAATATTAGATTCATGCCCATGTATATTCCAAACCGTTGGTTTTGTTAGTTCATCTGAAACAACTTGAGAAAGTTTAAAATTATTATCTAAATATAATGCTTGTACATTATCACTTTCACATGCTTTTTCTAAAACACTATCATAGTTTGTAGTAATTATAAGTTTTGAATTTAACTTCAAATATTTTTAGCCAAAATGTAAGAATTATTGTCTATTAAGTCATAATCAGTTGTAATCACTTCTTCAAGCTTTTTAGAATAATCAATTTGATTTGAAAATTTTTTTATTTTATCTGCAATTTCTAAATAATCAATATCTTTTAATTCAAAATATGAATCTATATGATTCTTATCATTTTCATCAATTATAATAGTTGCTAAAGTCTTTAGCAAATCTTTCCAGCTTTTAAAAGGTAATTTATTATCACTTCCTTTTAATATTAAAGATTGAGAAACACCAGCTCCAAGAAAAGGAATTATTTTGCCATTGTTAATATCTTTTTTTAAACTCTCTTTATTTGCTTCATTTAAACTGTAACTCAAAACATAACCTTAATAATATAATAAAAGATTATACAAAAATAACATTAAATAATTAGGAAGAGATAAATATAAGATAAGACTACAACAAGAGGGGGATGGAGCTCACAACAGGAGTTGAACCTGTAACCTCTTCCTTACCATGGAATTGCTCTACCGTTGGAGCTATGCAAGCAAAAAGAATAATGTATTGGCTAACTAAGAGATATAGTTAATATAAAAGGATAAAAGCCAAGTAAATCAATTATAGCCAGAAAAAGAAACTAAATACAAATGCAATAAGTAAAACATATTTTGGCTAAAAAGCGGGCTAAAAAAAAAGCTTTTAACTAGAGGAACAAGAAGTTCGAATAGTTAAAAGCTTGTGTAAAAAACTCAAGAGCTGGCAGCGGCCTACGTTTCCACCAGGGGACCCGGCAGTATTATCGGCGATGAAGTGCTTGACTTCCAGGTTCGGAATGGGACTGGGTATTTCCACTTCTCTATAGCCACCAGCAAAGTTGAGTGTAAAAAGTAAAAACATAAATAAATATGTAAATACACTTTACACTCAACTCGTTTAGGAGTTAAGAAAAAAATAATGTTAAAGTCTTTTTGTTCTTTCTAAAAATCACACATTTATATTAAACATATAATCAATATATTTAATAAGATAGTAAACCAAAGAATTTGTTAAAATAAGCCAAACGTTCTATTAGTACTGGTCAGCTAAACGTCTTACAACGCTTACACATCCAGCCTATCAACCAGTTAGTCTTACTGGGAACTTCAGGGAAAGTTAATCTTAGAGTTGGCTTCGAGCTTAGATGCTTTCAGCTCTTATCACATCCGTACGTAGCTACCCAACGATGCTCTTGGCAGAACAATTGGTACACCAGTGGTACGTTCATCCCGGTCCTCTCGTACTAGGGACAAATCTCTTCAACTTTCCTACGCCCACGGAAGATAGGGACCGAACTGTCTCACGACGTTCTGAACCCAGCTCGCGTACCGCTTTAAATGGCGAACAGCCATACCCTTGGGACCTACTCCAGCCCCAGGATGCGATGAGCCGACATCGAGGTGCCAAACCTCCCCGTCGATGTGAGCTCTTGGGGGAGATCAGCCTGTTATCCCCGGCGTACCTTTTATCCTTTGAGCGATGGCCCTTCCACACAGAACCACCGGATCACTATGACCGACTTTCGTCTCTGTTCGACTTGTATGTCTCACAGTCAAGCTAGTTTATGCCATTATACTCAACTGGCGATTTCCAACCGCCATGAACTAACCTTTGTAAGCCTCCGTTACTTTTTAGGAGGCGACCGCCCCAGTCAAACTACCCACCAGACATTGTCCTGATACAAGATAATTGTACGCAGTTAGTAACTCAAATATTCAAGGGTGGTATCTCAAGGATGGCTCCGACTCTACTTGCGTCTAGTCATCATAGCCTCCCACCTATCCTGCACATGAATATCCAAGCTACAGTGTCAAGCTGTAGTAAAGGTGCACGGGGTCTTTCCGTCTTTCCGCGGGTAGGAGGAATTTTCACCTCCACTACAATTTCACTGGATCCCTGGTTGAGACAGCTCCCATCTCGTTACGCCATTCATGCAGGTCGGTATTTAACCGACAAGGAATTTCGCTACCTTAGGACCGTTATAGTTACGGCCGCCGTTTACTCGGGCTTCAATCAAATGCTTCGCTTGCGCTGACATCATCAGTTAACCTTCGAGCACCGGGCAGGCGTCACACCTTATACATCCACTTACGTGTTAGCAAAGTGCTGTGTTTTTGGTAAACAGTCGGGAGGGACTCTTTGTTGCAACCTCTCTAGCTTTTTGGAGCAAGTCCATATACCAAAGTAGGCACACCTTATACCGAAGATACGGTGCTAGTTTGCAGAGTTCCTTAACCAGGGTTCTTCCACGCGCCTTAGAATACTCATCCCACCCACCTGTGTCGGTTTACGGTACGGGCAACATACAATATACTTAGTGGCTTTTCTTGGCACGACAGTATCATCGATTCTCCATCTCCTCCGAAGAGTGTCAAGAGCCTGTAAGATCTCGGCCTCATGTAACCCGGATTTGCCTAAGTTACAGCCTACGTCCTTCGACCCACTATTCCATCAGTGAGCTCGATTAACTCTATGCGTCCCCACATCGCGCTTGTATGTTGGTATTGAAATATTAATCAATTTGCCATCGTCTACCCCTTTCGGACTCGACTTAGGACCCGACTAACCCTACGATGACGAGCATCGCGTAGGAAACCTTGGGTTTTCGGCGTTGAGGATTCTCACCTCAATTATCGCTACTCATGCCTGCATGCTCACTTCTATCCGCTCCAACGCTCCTTGCCGGTACATCTTCAACGCTGAATAGAACGCTCTCCTACCACTCGAATAAATTCGAATCTAAAGCTTCGGTGCACATCTTAGCCCCGTTATATTTTCCGCGCAGAATCACTAGACCAGTGAGCTGTTACGCTTTCTTTAAAGGATGGCTGCTTCTAAGCCAACCTCCTGGTTGTCACAGTAACTCCACATCGTTTTCCACTTAGATGTGACTTAGGGACCTTAGCTGTTAGTCTGGGTTGTTCCCCTCTCGACGGTGGATTTTATCACCCATCGCCTGACTCCTGTGATTCCACATATAGTATTCATAGTTTGATAGGGTTTGGTACCGCGGTAAGCAGCCCTAGCCCATTCAGTGCTCTACCCCTATATGCTACAACACAAGGCTATACCTAAATATATTTCGGAGAGAACCAGCTATCACGAAGTTTGATTGGCCTTTCACCCCTATCCACAAGTCATCCGGAGACTTTTCAACGCCTATCGGTTCGGTCCTCCACTGGCTCTTACACCAGCTTCAACCTGCTCATGGATAGATCACTTCGTTTCGGGTCTGCAGCATCTGACTAATTCGCCCTATTAAGACTCGCTTTCGCTACGGCTTCGTACTTGACTTAACCTTGCCAGACACCACAACTCGCAGGCTCATTATGCAAAAGGCAGTCCATCACCCTGATAAATCATAGGGCTCTGAATGATTGTAAGCTAATGGTTTCAGGTTCTATTTCACTCTCCTCGCTGGAGTACTTTTCACCTTTCCCTCACGGTACTTGTTCACTATCGATCTGTAAGTAGTATTTAGGATTGGAGGGTGGTCCCCCCAGTTTCAGTCAAAATATCACGTGTTCCGACCTACTCAGGATACCATTAGAGCTATTGAAAATTTAAATTACAGGAGTTTCACCTTCTATGCTACACTTTTCCAAGTATTTCATCTATCTTCTTTAGTCTCATATCATGGTCCTACAACCCCCAATGCAAGCATTGGGTTTGTCCTAATCCGCTTTCGCTCGCCGCTACTGACGGAATCTCGTTTGATTTCTCTTCCTCTGGCTACTGAGATGTTTCACTTCACCAGGTTAGCTCCCCGTAGGGTAACATAGTTCTCACTATGCTGGGTTGCCCCATTCAGAAATCCCCGGATCAAAGCTCTTTGGCAGCTCCCCGAGGCTTATCGCAGCCTAATACGTCTTTCATCGCCTCTTACAGTCTAGGCATCCACCATTAGCCCTTAATAGCTTATTAATAAACAGAATTAAATTCTGTCGCATTTTTGATAATATTCTTTGGCTACTATCTTATTAAACATACTTTATTAATTAAATCTAATTAACTAACTCTATATATCTTATAAAAAAGTTGTGTTCTATCTATTTCTAGATAATTAAAATTTTTGTTTTTAATTATTAGTTCTATTAGAATAAATTCTTTTAGTTCTTTTAATTAAACGAAAAAATTAAAGACTTTAACATTATATTTTTAAATATCATTTTGATTCGAAAATCAAATATAAATTCAATTCTTTTTGAACTTATATTTAATCTTGTTTATCATTTCTTCTAATTATAAATTTTAGCTTATTTTTAATAGGTGGTGGAGAATAGCGGGATCGAACCGCTGACCTCCTGCGTGCAAAGCAGGCGCTCTCCCAGCTGAGCTAATTCCCCACACTGATCTACCCAAAAAAATTGCATTTTTTTAGGACCCGATGATTAATCTTTATAGATTATTTAATGGTGGGCCTACCAGGACTTGAACCTGGGACCTCACGATTATCAGTCGAGCGCTCTAGCCAGCTGAGCTATAGGCCCATTTTTCTACCTATTTAAATAATCTTTATAAACCGAATATAAAAACTCTTTCTTTTTAGTTTTGAAACTAGAAACGAATCTAGTCTCAATTCTCTGAAAGGAGGTGATCCAACCGCAGGTTCTCCTACGGTTACCTTGTTACGACTTCACCCCAGTCGCTGAATCCACTGTGGAAGGTAGCTATTTTAGCATCCCCGCTTCGAATGAGTTCAACTCCCATGGTGTGACGGGCGGTGAGTACAAGACCCGGGAACGTATTCACCGTAGCATAGCTGATCTACGATTACTAGCGATTCCAACTTCATGTAGTCGAGTTGCAGACTACAATCCGAACTGGGAGATATTTTTGAGATTTGCTCCACGTCACCGTATTGCGGCTCTTTGTATACCCCATTGTAGCACGTGTGTAGCCCTGGACGTAAGGGCCATGATGACTTGACGTCGTCCTCACCTTCCTCCTACTTGCGTAGGCAGTCTCATTAGAGTTCTCAGCCGAACTGTTAGCAACTAATGACGAGGGTTGCGCTCGTTGCGGGACTTAACCCAACATCTCACGACACGAGCTGACGACAGCCGTGCAGCACCTGTATATAAGTTTCTGCAAGCAGACACCAATCTATCTCTAGAAAGTTCTTACTATGTCAAGTCCAGGTAAGGTTCTTCGTGTATCGTCGAATTAAACCACATGCTCCACCGCTTGTGCGGGTCCCCGTCTATTCCTTTGAGTTTTAATCTTGCGACCGTACTCCCCAGGCGGCACACTTAATGTGTTAACTGCATTACTGCAAGGTCTAGCCTCACAACAACTAGTGTGCATCGTTTAGGGCGTGGACTACCAGGGTATCTAATCCTGTTTGCTCCCCACGCTTTCGCGTCTCAGCGTCAATAATGTTCCAGTAGATCGCCTTCGCAATCGGTATTCCTTCTGATCTCTACGGATTTTACCCCTACACCAGAAATTCCATCTACCTCTCCCACATTCTAGGTATACAGTTTCAAAAGCAGTTCAATAGTTAAGCTATTGGATTTCACTTCTGACTTATATACCCGCCTACACGCTCTTTACGCCCAGTGATTCCGAGTAACGCTTGCACCCTCCGTATTACCGCGGCTGCTGGCACGGAGTTAGCCGGTGCTTATTCATATGGTACCGTCATTATCTTCCCATATAAAAGGAGTTTACGCACCGAAATGTGTCATCCTCCACGCGGCGTTGCTGCATCAGACTTTCGTCCATTGTGCAATATTCCCCACTGCTGCCTCCCGTAGGAGTCTGGACCGTGTCTCAGTTCCAGTGTGACTGATCATCCTCTCAAACCAGTTAAGCGTCATTGCCTTGGTGAGCCATTACCTCACCAACTAGCTGATACTGTACAGGCTGATCCTAGAGCTATAAATATTTCCCTTGCAGACTTTTGTCTTAAAGGCATATAGAGTCTTAGCAGACGTTTCCATCTGTTATCCTCTTCTCTAGGGCACATTACCTATATATTACTCACCCGTGCGCCACTTAGCTGACAATTATAGCAAGCTATAATCCGTTCTCGTTCGACTTGCATGTGTTAAGCACGCCGCCAGCGTTCACTCTGAGCCAGGATCAAACTCTCCATAAATTGAAGTTTTTGAACTTGACTTATTCTGTATTATTTTACTATTACAAAATTATCACTCATAGTATAGACAAGTTATATGTTTTACCATATTGTTCTTGTTTGTTTTTATATTTTTAACATTTATTCTTATTTTACATCTGTAATAAATAACAGATTTTTATAAGAGTCTCATATTCGGTTTATAAAGATTACTTTACAAACGTTATAATTATTTTTAAAGATCATCCAGCTTCGATTTCAACGCTTCCTATCATTCTCTCGTTTGATGCGCTTCAGTCAAATTGGACGGGAATTATAATAGATTCTTTTGGCTTTGTCAAGAGCTTATACCTAAAATTTAGCTTAAATTTTAGGATTCATCTTCTCTCTCTCCTTTTACTATACTTATATTGTGTTTCTTCTCGCCTTACTTTTTTATTACTATATTTTTATTGTATTTTATTTTACATTTGCATATCCTGTTTTTGAAAATAGTTCTAATTCACTACTTTCTCCATCTTTTGTTATAAATTTTATACTACATGGCTCTGTTATTTCATATTCATATGACTTATTTTCGTATGCACTTAATCTTGAATATACTTTTCCATCACTACCAAAAGATAATTGCCCTAGAGAAGTTGTAACATTACATGATATTTGAACATCAGTAATTCCAAACTCTTTTGTAATTAATACATATTTACTATTTGAACTATTTTCTTTACAATAATTTGAACTATATATATTTTTACCACTTAATGGATCTTTTAAACTATCTTCAATACTTGGATGACCTGATTTATTTTTGTCACTATATATTGAATTTGATTGTTTATTTCAAAAATATTTAGGGTAATTAGCTCTGTATACTACTACTTCGTACTTTACTATAAATCTGTTTAATACGTAAAGGGTAATTAGTATTATAAGAATAAAAGTAATCATACTTATTGTCTATTAAGGCAACATATCGTGCGAATGACAGATATAAAGATATTCTATTTGTGAATTCATTAAGATAATTAATTTTATTTTTGGGAAGAAATATTGTATATAAAAAGGCGATTAAAGAAATAACTAATACTAACTCTAGTAGTGAAAATGATTTTTTCATTTTAATTTTATTAAATATGCAACGAAAAGTTCTTTTCCATAATATTTTATACTTATCCTTTGACTAGGATAATCATAATTTTTTAATGTTAAAAAATAGTCATCACCTTTATTTATATTATAAAATTTTAACCTCAGAGCTAATTCTTCATCATCAGTTGTTATAGATTTAACACCTCGTTTTGATAACTCTTCAGCTAATTCTTTAACAAAATGATATTCATATACAAAGTGTTTAGTTGGATTTGGTAATACTAAATATAAAGGCTTATTTACAAAAGTTAGAATTACATTAATAGATAACATTACAACAATTAATCCTGCCAAAATATTGTAATTTATTCTGAATTCTTTTAATCTAACTCTGTATGCATGAAAAAAAGTTTTTAACATAAAGGGTAAAAATATTACTACATAAGGTGCAAAATCTTCTATATATACTCTTTGTCGAAAAGAAACCACCAAAGACAAAAGTAATGCTGTTATTGATATATACCAAATTAAATTTTTTTCTTTTTTTATCCATGCTCTGTATATGGTATATAAAAAGTATAAAAATAAAAATGGAGAAAATACAGTCGCATATATTGCAAATGTATCAACTAAAAATCCTCTAGGTTTTCCACCTGTTGAAAATCCATATATATACATAGATATTGTAAACAATATTAAAGATAAATACATAAGTTTTGTATCTTTATTTTTTAATGAATAAAAGAATAGTGCTAAATATAAAATTGCAAAAGAGTTATCAATAAATAAAAATATGAGCAATAAGAAATATGAGTGTTTATTATATTTCTGATAATAATATAAATACAATAAAGTACAAAAAATTACTATTATTGCACTATTCACTAATAACGAAGCACTAAGAACCCCAGGAAGTGTCATAAATATAATAATAGAAATATATCTATCTTTTTCATATCTAAAATAATTTTCAGTGATTTTATACATAAGTAGAGCTGAAAATATATAAAATAAAATAAATGGTAATCTTAATGCTATATCATTTTGCCCAAAAAGATATATAGATGTATTTGTAATTAATGATAAAATTGAAGTATTTACAAATACATTTAAAGCCTCTTTATATGAAATACTGAGAGAATTGCCTGCTTTAAACAACAATATAAATGTTAAAAATAAAAGTGTTAAATAAAAATAGTATTTATATTTGTTGTTTGTTATCATTTTGTTTATAATTTTAAGAAATTATCTATTATTTTATATCCATGTTCACTCATGATTGACTCAGGGTGAAACTGAACACCATATATTTGTTTTTCTTTTATTTCCAATGACATTATTTCTCCATCATCTTCACTGTATGAAGTAACAATAATATCTTCTGGTAAATTTTCTTTCTCAACGATTAATGAGTGATATCTTGTTTGTGTAAACTCTTTTGGCAAGCCATCGAAAATTTTTGTATCTTGTACAACTTTAATTAAAGATGTTTTTCCATGCATCATATTTTTAGCTCTTACAACATTTGCACCAAATACCTGTCCAATTGCTTGATGTCCTAAACAAATACCGAAAATTGGTTTTTTACCAGCAAAATGTTTTATTACATCTAAACAAACTCCTGCATCATCAGGTGTTGCTGGGCCTGGAGATATTATAATTTTTTGTGGATTTAAATCTTCTATTTGTTTTAAAGTTAATTCATCATTTCTTATAATCTTTAAGTCTGCCCCTAATTCTAGGCAATATTGAACTATATTATATGTAAAAGAGTCATAGTTATCAATCATTAAAATCATATATCTTATTTCCTTTTTTTTAAGTTTGCTATTATAACAATAATAAAATTTGTTTATCTTAAAAATCATTCTTCCTTAATATGATAATCATTCTTAATATTAAGAATGATTAAAGAAAAAAAGTATTAATATACAACAATTAAATTTTGTATAAAACAAAAAAAGGAATTTTATGATTAAAAAATTAACATTGGGAGCAATTATTTTAGCCTCTTCATTGTTTGCTTCACAAGAGGTAAATGTATATTCTCAAAGACACTACGATTCTGATAAAATCTTATATAAACAATTTGAAAAAGAAACTGGAATCAAAGTAAATGCAGTTACAGCAAAAGCAGAAGAACTTGTTGCAAAACTTGCAATTGAGGGTGCAAATACTCCTGCTGATGTACTAATTACTGCTGATATTGGAAATTTATATCAAGCTAAACAAAGAAAATTATTACAACCAATTAAGTCAAAAATATTAAATGAAAATATCCCTGAAAACTTAAGAGACACTGATAATAATTGGTTTGCACTGACAAAAAGAGCTAGAGTTTTTGTTTATAATCCACAAAAAGTTAACCCTGCTGATTTAGGTGATTATTTTAGTCTTACTCAAGAAAAATTCAAAGGAAGAGTAATTACAAGATCATCAACAGCTGCTTATAATAAATCTCTATTAGCTTCAATTATTGCACATTATGGAGAAGATAAAGCTTTAGAATTTTCAAAAGGATTAGTTAATAATTTCCCATACAATCCAAAAGGTGCTGATAAAGATCAAATTGTAGCAGTTGGTGCTGGTGATGCTGATATTGCTATTGTTAATACTTATTATTTAGGTGTTATGTTAAATAGTAAAAATAAAAAAGATCTTGAAATTGCAAAAAGTTTAAAAATATTTTTCCCTGCACAAGAAACAACTGGAACTCATATGAATATTTCAGGAGCTGGAGTTACATATTATGCAAAAAATAAAGAGAATGCAATTAAATTTATCGAATTTTTAAGTTCTGTTGAAGCGCAAGAAGTTTTTGCAGAAGCAAATCAAGAATTTCCTGCAAATCCAAAAGCAAAATCTTCTGAAATTGTAAGTTCTTGGGGAACATTTAAAGAAGATAAAATTCAATTAAATGAAGTTGGAAAATATACTAAAGAGGCTGTAGAAATAGCTACAAAAGCAAATTGGAAATAAATAAATCTAAATATTTCATAGCCCCAATAATTGGGCTATGTATATCACTACCAATATTAACACTACTGTTTTACTTTATAATAAAAGGCAACTTTGATTTTGGTTTTTTATTCAGTGAAATGTTAGCTGGATATATCACTAATACAACAATATTAGTAGCAGGAACTTTTTTTGTTGTTGTAATATTAGGAACAATAAGCTCATATTTAAGTGCTAGATTTGAATATACTGGAGATAAAATATTCTCAATATTATTTGTACTTCCCCTTGCATATCCAGCTTATCTTTTAGGTTACACTTATGTAGGTTTTTTTGAATATAGAGGTGTTTTATCTGAAATTTTAGGTAATATAGATGCAAGATATGACATTTTAAATATGTCAGGTGCTATATTTATTTTTGGGATTGCGATGTTTCCGTATGTTTATATCCTTGCAAAAGTATCATTTAGCTCTATTTCATCAACAGTTGGTGAACTTATCTCTTTACATAAAATAAATCCAATAAAAGCTTTTTTTACAGTATATTTACCACTTGCATATCCAGCTATTTTTGCAGGAAGCATTTTGGCTGTTATGGAAACATTAAGTGATTATGGAACAGTTTTATATTTTGGTATTGAAACTTTTAGTGTGGGAATTTTTAAAAGCTGGTTTGGATATGGTGATTTAATGCAATCTATAAATGTGGCAATCATTTTACTTGTATTTGTATTTGCAATATTATGGACAGAGAGTTTAATTAGAAAAAAATATAAATTTGTTAGCTCAACATTTAGTGGAAAAAAATCTTCAAAAATAAAACTAACAGGTAAATACAATTTAATTGCATTTTTCATCTCATTTTTTATTACAACAATTACACTTTTAATTCCAACTTTTGTATTAATCTATTGGTTTATATCTGATTTTGATTCTATAGATTTTGATACTTTAGATTATTTTTATCACACAATTAGTTTAAATATCTTCTCATCAATAATTATAATTTTATTATCTTTTTTTGTTGTGTATATGCTTAGATTTTATCCAAGTAAAATTGGACAGTTTACTCACAAATTGTCAATGTTAGGATATTCAATTCCAGGAGCTGTTGTGGGAGTTGGCTTATTATTAATCAGTAGTTTTGTTGATACAGTACTTGGACATGTACTTATGGGTGGAACTTTTTTCCTTTTAATTTTTGCTTATACTACAAGATATTTTACTTCGAGTATTGGCTCTATTGAAAATGGTTTTAGTAAGATTGATACAAGTATAGATGATGCAACAAAGATATTTGGGAAAAGTGAATCAAACAATATTTTTAAAGTATATTTGCCTTTAATGAAACCTTATATTCTAAGTGGATTTTTGATTCTTTATATAGATATAGCAAAAGAGTTGCCAGCAACTTTAATATTAAGACCATTTAATTTTGATACTTTAGCTATTAGAATTTATGAATTAGCTAGTAATGAGTTACTTTATAAAATTGGTTTTCCAGGTCTTCTTCTTGTTGGAACAACTGCAATTGCAGTTATATTACTTAATTCAAAATTTACGAGAAAAAAAATATGAAAAAAATTGTACAAATTAAAAATCTGAAAAAAGTATTTTGTAAAGGCAATATTTGTGTTGCAAATGATATTAATTTATTTATTAATGAGGGTGAAATTTTTACAATACTTGGTAAAAGTGGAAGTGGAAAAACAACTTTTTTAAGAATGATTGCAGGTCTTGAAATACCAGATAGTGGTGAAATTATAATTGATGAAAAAGAGGTTTTTTCAAAAAACAACAATCTTCAACCAAAAGATAGAGGAGTTGCAGTTGTTTTTCAAAACTATGCCCTACTTCCCCATTTAAGTATTGCTTCAAATATTACCTTTGGAAGTAAAGCTTCAAAAGCTGATTTAGAAGATGTTTTAGAAAAAACAAAACTAAAAGGCCAAGAAAATAAATTTCCCCATGAATTAAGTGGAGGACAACAACAAAGAGTTGCCCTAGCCCGTGCAATTATCACTAAACCTAAAATCTTACTTTTGGATGAACCTTTAAGTAATATTGATACAGAATTAAGAGCTCATTTAAGAGTTGAACTAAAAGAGATGATAAAATCTTTTGGAATAACAGCTTTGTTTATCACCCATGATAAAGAAGATGCTTTTTATTTATCTGATCGAATTGCCATAATGAATGGTGGAGATATTTTACAAGTAGGAACTGCTAAAGATATATATCATAATCCAGTAGATTTATATTGTGCAAATTTCTTGGGAAAAATCACAGAAATCTCGCAAAATAATTATGTAAGACCTGAGCATATTTTTATTACTCCAAATGGTAGATTTACTGCAATTATAAAAAGTATTGTTTTTTATGGTAGTTTTTATGAAATAATCCTTAAAACTGAATACAAAGAGCTACTTATTCACAGCTTTGATGACAATCTTGAAATTGGTCAAAATATTAAATATGATTTCAATGGAGAGATTCTAAGTTTTTAAATTATTATTACAATATTATTTTTATAAATAATGTTGTAGAATATTGAATGATTTTAAAAAGACTACTATTATTATTTTTAATACTTGTTACAAGCTTAGATGCACAATCAAATGAAAAAGTTACACTTTATCTTGATTGGTTAAATCAGTTCCAATTTGCTGGTTATTATATAGCTAAAGAAAAAGGTTATTATAATGCTGTTGGATTGGATGTTGATATTAAAGAATTTAATTCAAATTCAAATGTCTTAAAAGAAGTGATGGAAACTGAAGCAACATATGGGGTGGGGAAGTCATCTTTAATTATAGATAAATTTAATGGAAATGATTTAATCTTATTATCTGCTATTTATCAAGCTTCTCCTTTAGTACTAATGAGCCTAAAAGAATCAAATATTAATACTCCAAAAGATTTAATACACAAAAAAATAATGATAACAGATGATGCAATTAGTTCTGCAAGTATCAATTCAATGATTATTTCTCAAGGGGTAAAACTAAATGATATTACAATTCAAAAACATTCTTTTGACATAAATGATTTAATTAACAAAAAAACTGATGCAATGGCTTGTTTTTTATCAAATGAACCTTATATACTAGAAAAACAAAATATTAAATATAATATATTAAATCCACACAATTATAACTTTGATTTTTATGAAGGAATACTTTATACTTCACAAAAAGAGTTATTAAGTAATCCAACAAGAGTACAAAATTTTAATAATGCTTCTTTAAAAGGTTGGAGAGATGCCTTTAATAATATTGAAGAGACTGCAAAATTAATTTATGAAAAATATAATACTCAAAATAAAAGTTTAGATTCTTTAATTTATGAAGGATTCATGTTAAGAAAATTAGCAGGAATAGATGAGGGTAAATTAGGAAAAATTGACTCACAAACAATTGATGAAATAAAAAGATTTTATAGCTTTTTAGGATTAAATAAACAAAATACTATATTTGATACTAATTCTATTATCTTAGATAAAATGAATATTCTTTTAAGTGATGAAGATAGTAAATATTTAGAAAATAATAATTTCACACTTTATGTAGAAGATAATAAAATTCCTTTTTCTTTTAAAATCACAAACCAATTAAAAGGTATTGAAATTGATTTTTGGAATTTGATTTCTAAAAAATTATCAAAACCTCTTAATATTGAAGAAACTATAAATAATCAAATATTTAGTATTTTTTCAAATACAATAAAAGCAAAATTTATTTATAGTTTTGAGAAGAAAAACACTTCTGGTTATTTATTAACAGATTCTGTTGCCCAAGTTCCAATAGCACTTATTACAAAAAATGATAAAAATTTTATTACTAACCTATCAACTCTCAAAAATATTCAAATTGGTGTAATCAATAATTTAGAAATAATATCAACTTTACAAAAAGAGTATCCAAAAATAAATTTTATTGGAATTGATTCTATTGATATAGCATTGATGAAATTAGAAAAAAATGAGATATTTGCATTGATTGATAATATGTATACAATATCTCATAAAATAAATAAAAATAATCTAAATAATATAAAAATAAATACTTTATTAGATCATAAACTAAATATCTATTTACAAAGTGAAGAAAAAAATAGATTATTTATTAATATTTTAAATAGTGCAATTAATAGATTTACGCAAGATGACAAAAATAATATTTTAAATAACTATCAATTTATTTTTTATCCAAAAACTATTGATATATATTTTATTGCTAAAATCATTATTCCTTTTATTTTATTATTGATAATTTTTATGTATTTTAACTTCAAATTAAAAAAAGAGATAAAAAAAAGAAAAGAGATAGAAAAACAGTTATCAGAATTGGCAAATAAAGATGGATTAACAAATATATATAATAGAAGAAGAATTGAAGAACTTTGTGAAATAGAGATAATAAGAAATAAAAGATATAAATCAGATCTTTCAATTATATTTTTTGATATTAATGATTTCAAAGATATTAATGATAATATTGGACATCATTTAGGAGATGAAGTTCTAATCAAAATTTCTGACATAATAAATAAAAATATTAGAAATATTGATTTTATTGGACGATGGGGTGGAGATGAATTTTTAATTATCTTACCTCAAACTACCCTATCTCAAACAAAAAATATAGTTTGTAATTTAGAAAATTTATTAAAAGAGATTGAATTTAGTGATTCTATAACAGTAACTTGTAGTTTTGGAATAGCAAATTATGAAAAAGGTGATACACTAGATTCACTACTTAAAAAAGCAGATGAATCTATGTATGAGCAAAAAGCAAATCATAAAAAATTCAAAAATTAATCCTCTTCACTCACAGCGCCAGCTGGTTGTAAAACTGCTAAATAGTCTTTAAATCTTTTTTGACCTAAATTATCAGCTTTATAATCATTTATTAATTGTCCAACATAATTAACTAATCCAGTTGCTGGAACTTTTACTCCAACTTTTCTTGAAATTCTACTTCCATTAACACCTTCTAAGTTTCCACCTAAAAGAACTTCATAACCTTCAACTCTTTCACCTTCGTGTCTAATCATTCCACCAACAAATCCAATATCAGAAATTTGTGGTTGAGAACATCCATTTCCGCATCCAGAAATAGAGATAGTTACATCTTCTGTAAACTCAGGGAATCTTTCTTCAAGTTCAACTAAAACTTTTTTTGCAAACTCTTTAGTTTCAGTAATACCAAATTTACAGAACTCTTTTCCTGTACATGATTGTAATCTTGCTCTAAAAGGCGTTGGTGCATAAGGGTATCCAAGTTCTGCAATTTCATTTGCTAAATCTTCAGCTACCTCATCTTTTACACCATAAATAATAAAGTTTTGAGTAGCAGTTAAAGATAAACCAGCAGCATTATATTTTTTACAAATATCATACATAGCTTGAAAATCTTCACCAGCTACTCTTCCAGAGTTTGTAGCAAATCCAATATAAGACTCACCTTCTTGTTGAGCTTTATTTATTCCAAAGTGATTTCTATTTTCAAATGAAGCAATTTTTGGTTCAACTAAACCTTCTTGTAAAGAATATCCAATAACTTTTTCAATTTCAGCAACGAATTTTTCAATTCCCCAGTCATTTAAAAGGTGTCTAACTCTTGCTTTATTTCTATTATCTCTATTTCCATTGTCTCTAAAGATTTCAGCACAAGCAACTGCAACATCTTGAACTTGTTCAGGTTTTACATATCTGTTTGCACGAGTAGCTATTTGTTTTGATTTTGATAATCCTCCACCAATAGTTAAATCAAATAATACTTCACCATTTTCAGTTTTAAAACCTGTAAAAGCAACATCTTGAATTTCATGAGCTGCACAGTGACATTTGCATCCTGAAATTCCAATTTTGTATTTTCTAGGGAAGTTACAGAATCTATCTTCATTTACATCAAAATATGTATCAACTTGTTTTACAAGTTTTGCAGCATCAATAATTTCACCCTCATCTATTCCACTTACAGGACAAGTCATAATTGGTCTTGGTCCATCACCTGATGCCATTCTTGAAGTTAATCCAACTGATTCTAACAACTCTAAAATAGCTGGCATATCTTTGATTTGGATATAGTGAAACTGAACATTTTGTCTAGTTGTAAAGTCAACTAAACCTTGAGCATATTCTTGACCAATTTTAGCCATAACTTTTAATTGCTCTAAATTCATCTTAGTATCAACTAATTTAATTCTTTTCATAAAATATTTTTTATCTTCTCTTCCATCACTATTAATATGAGGATACATTCCATACCATTTTAAAAGTCCAATATATTCATCTTTTAAAGGAACACCTTCTAGTGCTTCTTTATATACATCATCAATTACTCTTAAAGGATTTCTTGAAGCTTTTAACTGCTCTAGTGCTGATAACTCTTTTGCCATCTTTTTCTCCTATTTTTATATATTCATTTGTGTTTTTTAATATCTTTATTTTCAAAATTATATCTTATTTTTATAAAAAATAAATAAATTTAATCCTGATTAAAATACTTTAGATTAAAATCGATTATTTTTTGAAGATTTTTTCATAATATTTATTAAATCTCCATCTTAAAAAATTTATTTATTCTTTATTGTCAGCGATTTTTAGGGCTTTTTAATGGCAAAAATAATTTTAAGATTTCTTTCAGGAAATTTCTTTTTTTTATGGTTTATAATTACAGCATAGAATAAGAATTAAATCGTAAAGTATTTAATCTAGCTTCCTACAGCCTTATTCTATCTAAAATTTCCAGGAGAATAAATTGGATAGTTCATCTACAAATGAACCCGTTATGAATTTTGTACATTTCCTCGACTTATTAAAACAATTAATAAGAGTTCCATCAGTAACTGGTGCTGAACACTCATTTTTATTGTATTTAAAAAGAGAACTTGAAGAAATTGGTATACAAACTCAATATTATGATGGTTTATTAGTTGCTCAAGGTAAAAATCCTACAAAAGGAATGCTAAGTGCACACATTGATAGACATGGTGTTATTTGTACAGGCCCAAATGAATTCCAATTTGCTGCCTTTCTTGCAAAAAACCGTTCTGATTTAAGAGGGAATTCTCTATCTGAGCAAACTTATCAGTTAATTGCAAAAAGATACATAAATCAACAAGTACAAGCTTACGAACCTTGGAGTGGAGGTTATTTAGGAATTGGTAAAATTACTGATGCTTTCATGTGTGAAGAAGTTAATAACTTGGTTTTTGAAATTGAAGGTTTATCTCACTTGCAACCAGGAACACCAATTGCATTTAGCGATAGACTCAATATTGAAGATGATTTAATCTCGGCTCAACTTGATAATGTTATTAGTGCTGCTATTATTATCTATTTATACCAAAATGGATTTCAAGGAACAGCATTTTTTACAGCACAAGAAGAAGCTGGAAAATCTTGGAGATATGTTTATGAGTGGTTTAGAAAAAATAAAGTAACAACAAATGAATTATTAGTTCTAGATACAAGTCCTTATGATACAAGAATTGAAGCTGAAGTTCAACAAGTAGTTTTAAGAAATAGAGATGCAAATGCACGATTTAAATCTCCTGTTTTAAAACAACTAAAAAATTTCTGCCATAAAAATCGAATTGATTTTTCATGTAAAGATACTTATATTCAAGAGAAAAACAAAATAAGAAAAGAGAAAAACTTACCTTTACTTACTCTTGGAAGTACAGAACTTGGTAGAATCGTAATGGAATCGAAAGGATCTATTCAAGGTTCAACTTTACAAATACCAACAACAGGTTATCATACGGTTGAGGAAACAGCTTCTATAAAGTCTGTTAAAACAATTTTATATATGTTAAGCAGTTTATATATTGATAAAAAGCCTAATATAAAGTAATTTAAAATCAAAATAAATATATATTAATTAGAGGAATTAAAATTATGGATTTAGCGATTATTTATGAATTAAGAGCAAACAATGTTAGTGAAGAGCACATTGAATTAATCATGGATAGAGTAAAAAATAGATTGACAGAAGAGAATATTGACAAAGAACTTCAAAAGCTAGGTTATGCAAAAATGTTTACTGTAGATTATGATGAATATGATAACTATGATTTTGATGATGATTATAGTTCAAACCACAAGGGAAATCATGAAGAAATTGACTAATAAAGAGTTAGTAAAATTATATTACAATGAATTATGGAATAAACACAATAAAGATTATATTGACATTTTATTTGATGATGAGATAACTTTTCACGGTTCTTTAGATATTTCAGTTGTAGGAAAAAAAGAGTTCGAAAAATATATGGATACTATGCATATTGCTATTCCAAACCTTTTTCATAGTATTATTACTATGGTTTGTGAAGATGAAAATATTGCAGTAAAAGCTTTATATAATGGACGACATACTGGTAAGTTATTCGATTATGAACCAACTAATAATAAAATTGTCTATAATGGAGCATCTTTTTTTAAATTTAGAGATGGGAAAATTGTAGATATTTGGGTACTTGGTGATTTAAAAAATCTTACTAAGCAACTTTCATAAACATATGTTTATGAAAGGTGGTAAATGACACAAATTAGCAATAATATATATTGTGCTGATTTCTTAATTACATTTGACATTGAAACTAAATTATTACCTAACCCATATTATGACTATCCTTATTTGATTATTGACAATTTTCTAAGTATTCATGACTGTAAAGAGATTAATAAGCAAATCAAAGAAGATGATGACTATCAAAAAGCACAAATAAAAACTATAGATACAGTAATATCTTCAGAAACAAATGAAAAAATTAGAAAAACAAATATATATTCATTAGGTGAAAAATATTTAGATTTATACACAAATAGATTTTTAGAATATCAAGCCTTAATCGAAGATTATTTTAAAATAGCACTTACAACTTCAACTGAAGTTCAAGTTTTAGAATATTTAAAAGACTCATTTTATACCATGCATAGTGATGATTCAAGTATGTTATATAAAGATGAACAATTAGTAGGTTTTCTTCCCGTTGCAAAACAAAGAAAAATCTCAACAGTTTTATTTACAACAACATATGATGAAAATATAAGTGATGATACCTTTACAGGTGGAGAACTTTTATTTAACTTTTTATATGACAAAGATGGAAATGAGATAAAAATAAAACCAAAAGCCGGAACTATGTTAGTATTTTTAAGTAATCCATTTTTTACCCATGAAGTTTTAAAGGTAAATCAAGGAAGAAGAATAACTCTAGTTCAATGGCATAATGCTATTATCAATTAAAAAAAAGTTTTTTTTACTATAATTACACCAAATTATAAATATTAAGAGAAACCATGATATTAGATGAAAATCAACTAAAAGAATTCCATGAAAATGGATTCTTACTTCTTAAAAACTTTGCAAATAGTGAACTTTGTGATGAGATTTTAGCAAAAGCTAAATCTCATCTAGAACAAAAAATTGCTCCAATTGAAACTGAACAAGAATATATGCAAAAAGAGATAGACAAAGTTACTGTACGAAGACTAAGACAAGTTTATGATAGAGAAGAAGTTTTCAAAAACTGGATGACAAATGAGAAAATTAGACCTATTTTAAAACAAATTTTAAATGATACTCCAGTTTTAACTTTAGCTCACCATAACTCTATTATGACTAAACTTCCCCATGAAAGCACTAGAACTTTTTGGCATCAAGATAGAAGATATTGGAATTTTGAGAATAATAATTTAGTATCTGTATGGTTAAGTCTTGGAGATGAATTTATAGAAAATGGTCTTTTAGAATTTATTCCTACTTCACATAAAATTACTTTTAAAAAAGATCAATTTGATGAAAAAAGCAATTTTTTAGATACACATCCAGAAAATATTGAACTTATAAAAACAAAAGTTCATACAAATCTTCAAAAGGGTGATGTTGTATTATTTCACTGTAAAACACTGCATCATGCAAGTAAAAATATAACAGATACTCCAAAAATATCATTTGTTTACACAGTTAGAGCTGCTTCAAACAAACCAACAAACAACACAAGAAGTGATTTTAAAGAGGTAATACTTGACTGATAATTTAATAAACTTACTAGAGCAAAAAACCTCATTTTCTAAAGGTGTTATTCAAAACATACTAAAACTTTTAGAAGATGGTTGTACGATTCCTTTTATTGCAAGATATAGAAAAGATTTAACTTCAAATGCTACAGATGAACAACTTCGTGATTTTGAAGATATATATAATTATTCACTAAAACTTCTAACAAGAAAAGAAGAAATTATCTCTATTTTAAAAGAGAGAAATTTTTTAGATGAAAAAATCCAAAATCACATAAATAGTGCCACAACTTTACAAATGTTAGAAGATATTTACGCACCCTTTAAAGATAAAAAATCATCAAGAACATCAACTGCTATTGAAAATGGACTTGAACCACTTGCTAATATTATTCAATCAATGAAATATTCACTTGATGAAATAAACCAAAAAGCAAAACAGTTTATAAATAAAGAAGTTACAACTATAGAAGATGCAATAAATGGAGCTAGTGATATTATCGCCCAAAGATATGCCGATGATTTTAGAACAAAAGAAGTGATTAGAAATACAGTTTTAAACTATGGAATTTTAGAGACTAAAAAAACAAAAACATTTAATGAAAATGGCGTTTATGTAAGTGTTGCAAATGTAAGTGAAAAAGTAAAATATATAAAATCACATAGATTTCTAGCAATCAATAGAGCTGTAAATGAAAAAGAGCTAACAGTAAAAATCGAAGTTGATGAAAACTATATTTTAGAAAATATAAAAAAATATAAAATCCCATCAAGTGCATCAAGCTCAAAAGAGTTAGTTTTTGAAGCCTACAAAGATGGACTAAAAAGACTACTTCTTCCAAGTCTAAAAAGAGAAGCTCTGAGTGAACTAAAAGAGAAAGCATCAAGTGAAGCAATCACACTTTTTGGAAAAAATCTAAAAGAGCTACTTCTTACTCCTCCTCTTGTAAATCAAGTGATTTTAGGAATGGATCCTGGCTTTGTAAGTGGATGTAAATTAGCTGTAATTGATGAAAATGGAAATTATCTAGCTTCAAATGTGATTTATCCAACCAAACCAAAAGAGGATTTTGTAAACTCTTCAAAAGTAGTTTTAGAGCTTATCAAAAAATATAAAATCAACTCAATAGCAATAGGAAATGGAACAGCATCCCAAGAAACAGCAGCATTTATATCAAAATTGATAAATGAGAATAACTTAGATGTAAAATATGCAGTTGTTAGTGAAATAGGAGCAAGTGTTTATTCAGCTTCAAAAATAGCAATGATGGAATATCCAAATCTAGATGTAACAATAAGAGGTGCAATTTCAATAGCTCAAAGGCTTCGTGACCCAATGGCAGCTTTAGTAAAAATTGACCCAAAATCACTAGGAATTGGACAATATCAACACGATGTAAATCAAAAAGAGTTAAGTGCTAAACTAGAAAATGTAACTGTGGATTTAGTAAATAAAGTAGGAGTTGACATAAACTCAGCTTCATATAAACTACTCTCTTTTATCTCAGGAATCTCAGAAAAACTAGCTCTTAATATAATAGAACATAAAGAAAAAATCAAAAACTTCAAAACAAAAGCAGAACTTCTAAAAGTAAAAGGAATAGGAGCAAAAGCTTATGAACAATCAGTTGGATTTTTACGAATTAAAGATGGAAAAAGTATCTTAGATAATACAGCTATTCATCCAGAAAACTACGATGTAGTTGAAAAGCTACAAAAAAAATACAAAATAGAAGAAATAAAAGATAATCAAATTGAAGAAATTTCAAAAGAGCTAAACTGCCCTATTTTACTTCTAAAAGATATAATCGCAGAACTGCTAAAACCAGGTTACGATGTAAGAAGTAAATTTGACACAGTAGAGTTTTCAAAAGATATAAAAACAATAGAAGACCTAAAAGAAGGTTTCATAATAAGTGGAGTTGTAAGAAACATCACAGACTTCGGAGCTTTTGTAGATATTGGCCTAAAAAATGATGGCTTAATTCACATCTCGCAAATAAGCGAAAAAAGAATCTCACATCCAATGGATGTTTTAAGCATAAATCAACAGTTGAAAAATATTAAAGTTATTAGTATTGATTTGGAGAAACAGAGGGTTGGCTTGAGTTTGAGATTATAAATAACACAAAAGGAACAATTATGGATAAGGAATGGTTAACGACTACAAAAGAATTATCACCTATTATATTAGCATTAATAACTATTATATCAGGTCTTATATCTGGACTTATTTCAATTTACCTTGGGCCAAAGATTAAATTTAAATATGAAAATAAACAAAAGATATTAGAATATAGAATTAATTTAATTTCAAATCTTAGACAAGTACTAGATAAAGCAGAAAATATTGAAGATATTCAATTTTCTTCATATTGGGGTTTTATAAAAGATAATTTAAATGAAGAAGAAAAGAAAATAGTATTTAATTCAGGACAAACGATAATAGGAGGAATGAAAAATTCTGATTTTTATGTACGAAAAGAGAAAATATCTTTAATGTTATCTAGAATTGAAAAAGAATGGATATTAAATTGATTTTAAATGTGAACATTTTCAAAATAGCGTAAAGAAAAATTTATATAAATTCGTAAAGAAATTTGAACTGTTTGAGACGAAGGCACGGAGTCGAGTTTTCTCAAAGAGAGTGCAAGCACAGTAAATTTTAGAATTTCTATAAATTTTTTAGCTATTTTGAAACTTCGCGAACGCTTTTCTTTTTGCTACTTTTTCTTTACTAAAAAGAAAAAGTAGATTCACTAAACCAAATGCTCAGGTTCATGAAATAAATAACCTTGTGAAAAATCTATTCCCAAAGACTCCACAACATCTTGAACCTCTTGACAATGCACATACTCTGCAACAGTTTGAATACCAAGCACCTTAGCAAAGTTTACAATAGTAGAAACCGTTAATCTAACATTATCATTTATATGAATATTTTTAATCAAAGAACCATCTATTTTTAGAAAATCTACATTTAATTTTATAATATATTCAAAATTTGAATAACCTGTTCCAAAATCATCAATTGCAACGCTACAACCAAGTGCTTTGGCTTTTCTGATAAAATTTCCAACCTCTTCAAATTTCTCAATTCCCTCAGATTCTACTATTTCTAAAATAACTCTATTTGCAAGATTTGTTTCCATTAATTTTGTAAATAAGAAATTTACTGTTTTTTCATTTTTAATGTCTTCTATCATTAAATTTATAGAAAAAATCGTATCTTTATTTTTAAAGTAGTCACAAGATTTTTCAATCATTTTATTTGTCATCATAGGATAAAGTCTTGCTTTTTTTGCATGTTCTAAAAATACAAAAGGAGATAAAATATTTCCACTAGGAAGTTGCATTCTCATCAATGTTTCGTATTTAATCTCTTTTGTTTTATTATTTATAATTTTTTGTCCATACATCAAAATACTATCATCTTTTAATGCTTGTTTTATATCTTTTGTTAACTGTATATTTTTCTTTAATTCTCTGTATATTGGCATTTGCTCATCAAAAACTCCAATATCTATATTAATTTTTTTTGCCCAAAATAGTGCTATTTCTGCATGAGTTAATAACTTTTCATCAGAATCAGCCATTCCTATTGTAAAAGAGATATCAAAACTATTATCTTCGATGATAAAACTTTCTCTATCACATAAAGTAATAAGATTAATAGATGTTTTTCGTAATTCTTCTATTTTAAAATTACCAAAAGCTAAAAAGGCAAATATATCTCCTGAAATTCGATAAATATTCAAATTTGTACTTTTAAAAATCATCAATCTTTTTGCAAATCTTTTTAATATTTCATCCCCTATTTCTATACCATAAGAGTTATTTATATCTTTAAATCTATCAATATTGATAATTGCAAGTTTTGGATTAACTAATTTTTTTAAATCTTTTAAGAGTTTTTGTCTATTTGGTAAAGAGGTTAATTCATCTGTAAATTGTTCATAAATTAATTCATCTTTCTCAAATAAAGATGTAATATCATTTCTAATGGCTATATATTCAAGAATATCATTATTTTTATCTAATATAGGAATAATAGTAGAATTTACATAATATGCTTGGTCGTTCTTTTTCTTATTTTTAATTACACCTTTGAATACTTTTTTATTATTTATTGTTTCCCATAAGTGTTTAAAAAAATCTTTTTCAGTATCTGGATGTCTGATAATATTATGATTTTCACCAATTAATTCTTCTTTTTTATATCCTGAAATTTCGCAAAAGTTATCATTTACATAAGTAATAACACCTTTTAAATCTGTTTTTGAAACTATTGAACTTTCATCAAGAGCTTTTTTATAACCTTCTAATAAAATTAATGATTCAAGTAAATTCTCGTTATCTTTATTTTCTAATAAAATTTCATTTATTTTTTGAATGTATTCATCTTTTTGTTCAATTATCTGTTTTTGTTTTATTAACTCTTTTTCTGTATTTTTTCTATTTTCAATATTTTTTAATTTGCTAATTATTAGTTCTTTGTCGTCTATGAGTACTTTTTTCAAATTTACTTCTACAAAGAGTAAATCTCCATCAGTGGATTTTGATACCCATTCAAATGTATGTTCACCATTTTTATGACAAATAGCTACCATTTTTTTAGCTTTTTTAGATGATAATTCACCATCAGGTTGATACTCAGGGGCTAATTGAAAAGGATGATATAAAAAGAGTTCTTCTTTTGATTTTATTTTAAAAAGAGATAACGCAGATGAGTTAGCATTAACATAATTTTGACCTTCTAATAAAAAAATAGCTTCTGTAATATTTTCAAAAACCTCTTGATAATAAGAATTACTTTTATACATCAAACTCCTAAATTGTCATTAAATAAAAATTATAATTTTTATATTATATTACAAGATTTTATTATTTATGTCAACTATTTTTTGTTTAGAAAATTATTAAATTAAAAACTAGGAAATTCTAGTTTTTAAAAGCGATTGTATCTACTTCAACCAAAACATTTTTAGGTAAAGTTTTAACAGCAACTGTAGATCTTGCAGGTGCAGTTTCACCTTTGAAGTATTGTGCATAGATTTCATTGAAAGCTACAAAGTTATCCATGTCTGATAAATAACAAGTAGTTTTTAAAACATTTTCAAAAGAGCTTCCTGCTTCTTCTAAAACTGCTTTTAGATTGTCCATAACTTGTTTTGTCTGTTCTTGAACTCCACCCTCAACTATTTCCATAGTTTGTGGATTTAATGCAATTTGTCCAGATGTAAAAATTAATTTATCAAATGCTGTTGCTTGATTATATGGTCCGATTGCGCTTGGTGCTTTTGGTGTTGAAATAATAGTTTTCATTTTAATCCTTTTATAGCTTGTTGTTAAACTCTCTTCGAGAAAACCTAAAGATTTTAATAACAAAGCCTTTAATTTTTTGTATTATACAAACTTCTAACTTTCTATTGGGAAAAATAGTTCAAAATCTTTTTTAATATGACAAAGAACTTCTTGATTTGCTCTTTTTAGACCTTTAAAACTTATTGCTGCTAAAACTATTGCTTTTGAATAGTCAGAAACATTTATATCCTCTAAATAACTATCCACATCCATCCATTTAGCATCAATAATCTCTTGAGTATCTTTTATATTTATTTCAAAACTTTTAGGAATTGCTGTGCATAAAATATATAAATTTGATTTATAAAATTGGTGAGGATAAAAGTGCCCTAAAGAGACAATTGACTCAAACTCAACATCTATTCCTGTTTCTTCTAAAACTTCTCTTTTTACAGCACTTGAAATCATCTCACGGTTATCAATATGACCACCTGGAAGTTTATATCCAACATTTGAAATTCTCTCTTTGATTACTAATAGTTCATTTTTGTCATTTATAACAACAGCGCCAACTCCTAAAGTATGATTTGAAGCTGTTGGGATTATTGCATCTTCTTTTAGTGCTTTTACAACTAATATATAATCTTCATCGCAAGAATGGAAAAAAAATCCTTTTTTTGTAGCAATTGGAATAAAATCTGATTTTTTTATATCTATATAAATCCAAATTAAAAATCTTTTGTTTTCAACTTCATTTATTAAAAAATCAAGGTTTAACTCAAACTCATCTTTTGAAGATGGTAAATCTATACTATTTATAGTTATTCCATTATATGGGTCAAGAATTGTTTTAAAGCAGCCTATTTTTTCTAAACTTGTATTATTGTTCATTATTATTCCCTTTTAGTGAAATAATTATAACTAATAAACTATCAAATCTTTTAAAGAGTAAGCAATAAATAACATCAAAAAACCAATACTAATATCGAGTAGTTTCCAAGTTATGGGCTTTTTAAATAGTGGAATTAAAAATCTTGCTCCGAATCCTAATGAAAAAAACCAAGTAGCAGAAGCACTAACAGCGCCTAATAAAAAATAAATTTTTAAATCATCTGCAATATTTGCACCAATTCCACCAATTAATAAAATAGTGTCCAAATAAGTATGTGGATTTAAAAAAGTAAAAACTAGAATTAGAGTTATAACTTGTTTTACTGGATTTGTTTTCACATCTCCATCTATTTGTAAACTCTCATTTTTAAAAGCAGATTTAAAAGATAGTATTGCATATACACATAAAAAAACTATTCCGATAATTGCAATAATATTTATTAAAAGTTGGTTGTCTTGAATAAAATATCCTAAACCAAAAACACCAAGGCTAATTAGAATAAAATCAAATAAGATACATAAACTAACAGCCAATAAAACATACTGTTTTAAAAGTCCTAGCTTAAGTACATAGGCATTTTGAGCACCAATAGCAACTATCAAAGAGATAGTTACTATAAAGCCTTTTAAGTATATATCAAGCACCCAGATAACTTTTTGATAGGGCTACTATACCACCAATGATAAATTGTACAGCAATAGCTCCAACAATTAATCCCATCAATTTTGTAATAATATTTTGTCCAGTAAGACCTAAATATTTTTTTATGTAGATTGAGTTTCTAAGTATCAAATAAAATACTAAAGCATTTAAACAAAAAGCAACTGAAATAGATAATAAATCTAATGCACTTTGAGCTTGGTGTTTAAAAATAACAATAGTTGTAAATAATCCAGTACCAAAAGCAATTGGAATTCCAATTGGTATTACTGATAACTCTTCATTTTTTTTATCATCGCCTGAATCTTTTGAAGTTTTTTTTTCAACTGAACCATTTACCATAGAAATAGCCATTAAAATTAGAATAATTCCACCCATTACTTTTAATGAGTTTTCATCTATTCCAAAAAGTTTTAAAACCAAATCTCCACTAATAATTACTACAAAAAAAGCTACTAAAATAGTAATAGTAGCTTTATATGCAACAGTATTCATTTGTGTTTTTGTAATATTTGTACTAAGTATTGACAAGGCAATTGCACTTATTCCAATTGGGTCTAAAATTGCAAAAAAAGTAATTGATTGTTGTAAAAAAGCAGAAAAGTTATCCACTAACTCATTCCACCTTTTGAAGCCATTTTTTTCTCAATAATGTGTCCAATATAACTCATTGTAGAAGTAATTGTTAAATAAACTAAAGCAATAACTATCCATGTTTCAAATGGTGAAAAAGTATTTGCAACAATCTCTTTACCAACTTTTGTTAAATCTGTAATAGAAATAACTGAAACCAATGAAGAATCTTTAACTAAAGCAATCATCTCTCCTACAAGTGTAGGTAATGCTCGCTTGAAAGCTTGTGGCAAAATAATATATCGCATAGCTTGGAAATTTGAAATCCCTAAAGATTTAGAAGCTTCAAGTTGACCTTTGTCTATTGATTGAATTGCACCTCTTAAAACCTCAGCAACATAAGCACCAAAGAAAATTCCAAGAGCTAAAACCCCTGCTACGAATCTATCTAATTCAAATATATTTGCAACTATAAAGTAAAATAAAAATATCTGAACAAGTAAAGGTGTCCCTCTAACAATTGTAATATAAACTGTTGCAATATCTTTTAAAAATTGATAACTTGATAATTTCATTAAAGAAACTATTATCCCTATAAAAAGAGTTAAGATAGCAGCAAAAAAAGATATTTTTAAAGTAACCCAAAGTCCATTTAAAACAGGACCTGTTTTTCTTATTGATTTTTTAGCAATAGTATCACCCTCATAAACATCTTCTCCTACAGTATAAGAAAATTTATAAGTATTATCTAAAGCTAATTGAGTTTTTTCTTTATTATTTTGTATATAATAAATACCATTATCAAGTACAATTTTCCCATCTACAGATGCTTCAACTGTTTTTGTTTCAGTATATACAAAATAATCAGGAATAGAGTTCCATTTCCAAACATAGTTCATGTTTGATGCAGCAATATATAAAAAATATCCTACAACTACATAAAACATTAGGGCAATTAGATGCCCTAAGTTTTTATTTTGTGCTAATGATTGATGCTTTTTTGACATATATTATTGAACTCTTTTTAGCCAAGTAGTATCAACTAACCATTTATTATATAACTCATTTGAGAAGTCAACAACTTTGTCTTCTTGACATTGTCTTAAGAAATTATTTAACCAATTTAAAAAATCTGGATCACCTTTTCTAATTGCCCATGCTAATGGTTCATAAGTTAATGCTTTATCTAAATGAACTAATTTATCTTTACCTTTGTCAGCCATAAATAAAAGATTGTATGGTTGGTCATAAACAAATGCATCTGCATTATTATTTAAAACTTCACTAACAGCATCTGCTTCAGTTTCAAATGTAACGATTTTTGCATTTTTGTAGAATTTTTTGATTGCAATTTCAGCCGAAGTTCCAAGTTTTGTTACAATTGTATATCCTGGTTTATCTAACTCTTGTGCAGTTTTAATTTTACCTTCTAATGATTTATTCATAAGAACAGTTTGCCCTACAACTAAATATGGATTTGCAAAATTTACTTCTAAATTTCTTTGTTGAGTAACAGTCATACCAGATATAATAATATCGTATTTATCAGTTATTAAACCAGCGATAATTCCATCCCATGCAGTTGGAACTAATGTTAATTTAACACCTAATTCTTTAGCCATTTTTTTAGCCATATCAACATCATAACCTATAACTTCACCTTTTTTGTCTTTCATTTCAAAAGGCATGTAACCTGGTTCTAAACCAACTCTTAATTCACCTTTTTGAACAATTTTATTCAAAGTTGAATTTTTCCATAAATCTAAATCAGCAGCAAACATATTTAACGATGTGAATGCTAAAATCAACATTACCAACTTTTTACCTGCATGCAGGATTCCATTTTTTTTCATCATATCTTCTCCTTTTAATGTGTTAAAATTTCATTTAAGAACTTTTTAGCTCTTTCACTTTTGGGGTTATTAAAAAATTCTGCGGGACTATTTTCTTCAATAATCACACCATGATCCATAAATACTATTCTATCCCCTACTTCTTTTGCAAATCCCATTTCATGAGTAACACAAACTATTGTAAAATTTTCTTGTGCTAAATCTTTCATAACTGATAATACATCACCTATTGTTTCAGGGTCAAGTGCAGATGTTGGTTCATCAAAAAGTATTATTTTTGGTTTCATTGCTAAACTTCTTGCAATGGCAACCCTTTGTTTTTGTCCACCACTTAAATCAGCAGGATACGCATTTGCCTTATCTGATAGTTTTACTTTTTTAAGTAATTCCATAGCTACATCTTTAGCAATTTTTTTATCCATACTTTTTACTAAAGTTGGTGCTATTGTGATATTTTCTAAAATTGTAAGATGTGGAAAAAGATTAAAATGTTGAAATACCATTCCAACTTCACTTCTTATTTCTTGAAGATTCTTTTTGCTTCCATGGATATCAATTGAATCAACAATTATATCACCATCATCGATATCTTCCAATCCATTTATACACCTAATTAGTGTAGATTTACCTGAACCACTGGGTCCACATATTACTACTATCTCACCTTTTTTTACAGCAAAATTAATATTTTTTAATACATGAAAATCATCATAAAATTTATTAATATTTACCATCGAAATTATGTTATCTGACATCAATACTCTTTTTTTATTTATTAAAGATTAATCATATCTAAAGTTTTATTTAATTTTTCTGCCATAATCATATAATTTATATACAATTTATACATAATATACAATTTTGTAAATGTGATATAATCTCGGCTTTAATTTTTAAAGGAATATTTTGAAGTCAAAATTATACGAATTAAGAGCAGATTTACTACTTTTATCTGTTGCCATTGCATGGGGTGTTACATTTTTAATGGTTCAAGATGCTATTAATACAACGCCTGTTTATGCTTTTTTATTTTTTAGATTTGCAATTGCGTCTATTTTAATGTTTTTTATTGCGTTTAGATTTTTAAACCAAATTAATAAAAAAACTATTTTTTATGGAATTATTCTTGGAATATTTTTATTTAGTGCATTTGCAACTCAAACCTTTGGATTAAGTTATACAAAAAGCTCTATTGTTGCTTTTATTACAGGACTTAATGTAATTTGTGTTCCTTTTTTAGCATATTTTATTTTTAAAGACCATATTAAAAAAAATGTTTTAATTGCCACATTTATAGCTGTAATTGGTTTATATCTTCTAACTATGTCTGGCGCATTAACAATAGGAAAAGGTGAGCTTTTAACTTTGATGTGTGCATTTTTATTTGCCTTACAAATAATTTACACTGGAAAGTTTTCAAAAGAGGTAAATGTATTTTTATTAGTTTTATTTCAATTAATTACAGTTGCTGTGTTATCTTTAGGCTTTTCACTTCTTCTTGATGATGTTACATTTAATTTATCTTATGATTATGCATTTTTTAAAGCTGTTTTAATTACAGCAGTATTTGCAACTGTTTATGCTTTTTTAATTCAAACATATATGCAACAATTCACAAGTGCCACAAAAACGGCTGTAATCTTTGCAATGGAACCCGTGAGCGCTTCTATTTTTGCTTTTTTATCAGTTGGTGAGTTATTAACAAACATTCAAATAAGTGGGGCTATTTTAATTGTACTTGCAACTATTATTGCAGAAGTAAAATTCAAAAGCCTTTCACACATATTTAATAGGTAAATAATAATCCAAAATAAACTCTTCGTCACTACTTAGAAAATGATTTTTTTGATAAATAGTATATGAAGGGTTTGGCGTTGTTTCATAACCACTATCAATTAACCAATAATGATAAACCCACTGAATAAGTTTTATTACATCCCCATATCTTCCACTAAGGGAGAATTTTGCATAAACCCCTTTTGGAATAATTAAACTAGGAAGAGAAACATCTTTTAAATCTTCATTTTCAAGGGTTACAATTGCAATATATTGACACTCTTCAAGTGGAGTTATAATTGGATTATCGTGGTGCAAAGCCATCTGTTTGTACTCTTTTATATCATTTGTATAAATCCATGTTTGTAATTTCTGCCAAGTTTTTTTGATACTTACATCATAACCTTGATGTCTTATATAATAACCTTTGATTTCTGGCATTTTTACAATAACAGGTTCTATATCAAAAATAGTGATACTCTTATTTTGATTTGTGATTTTTTCAACTATTTTATTTGAGTAATCTTTGTATCCACCACTTTTCCAAATTTTTGGTGTCATTTCAAATCTTTGTTTAAATGCTCGTAAAAATGAAGTTTGAGAACTATATCCACACATACTTGATATATCTGTAATTGTTGAATATTTATTTGTTATCAATAGATTTGAAGCTTTTTGAAGTCTTATAGATTTTATACTTTCATAGATATTTTTTCCAAATTCTTCTTTGAAAATTCTATGAAGATGAAACTTACTTACTTTTAATTCTATACTTAATTCATCTATATTTATATCTGTATCTATATATTTATAAATATAGTTCATAACATCATTTGCAATTTTTGCTCTTTTTTCATGGGTACTTTTTTTCATAAATGAATTATATCTACAAATTAGCAAAAATAGATAATAATAAAAGCAATATATGTAAAGAATAAAAGCTCTCATTTGAGTATGCTTATAACAAAAAATAGGAGACTTATGAAAAGATCATTTATTAGAGAAATCCTTGAATCAATTGATGAACATACAATATCATTTGCAGGTGGACTTCCAAGTGAAAAACTATTTCCAAGGGATGATTTAAAAACTGCAACAATGAAAATATTTGATAATCCAAAAGTATTTCAATACGGAGTTAGTAATGGAATTTCAGAATTAAGAGAAAAAATTGCAGCAAGATATACTAAAGAGGGATTTCCTACAAAAAAAGAAAATATTCTAATTACAACAGGAAGCCAACAAGGTATGTACATCCTTGCTAAGTATTTTGAAAGTAAAGATATAACTATTGAAGAACCATCATATTTAGGTGCTATGAATATATTTAGATTAAACCATCTTACAATGAAAGGTGTAGAACTTGAAAAAGATGGAGTTAATATTGAAAAATTCAAAGAGAGTTTTAAACAAACAAAATTAGCATATTTAATTCCAGATTTTCAAAATCCATCAGCAACAACTTATTGTGATAAAAAAAGAGAAGAAATTGCAAAAATAGTTGAAGCTGAAAATGGATTATTAATCGAAGATAGTCCTTATAGTGAACTATATTTTGACAAAAAGAATATTTCTATTAGTTGTAAAATTCCAAATAAATCATTTCACTTAGGATCTTTTTCTAAAACTTTAGTTCCAAGCCTTAGAATTGGATGGATTAGAGCAGATGAAAAATTACTTCAATCTTTAATGATTATAAAAGAAAGCATTGATTTACACTCATGTGGAATTTCTCAATATATTTTAAATGAGTATTTAGAAGATGAAGCAAATTATGAAAAACATCTACAAGATATTAGAGATGATTATGAGAAAAAAGCAAACTTCTTTTGTGAGCAATTAGATAAATATTTACCAGAATTTAAATATGAAAAACCAAAAGGTGGAATGTTTTTATATGGTAGTTTTGAAGGAATTGACTCTTTTGCCTTAGTTCAAAAATGTATTGAGAAAAAAGTTGTTTATGTTCCTGGGAATCAATTTTATATAGATAAAATCCCAAATGGAGAGATTAGATTTAACTACACTCACTCAAGTTTTGAACAAATTGAGCAAGGTATTAAACTAATCAAAAGCTGCTTATAAGATTATAGACTAGAGATTTCTCTAGTCTATGATTTAAACTCTTTATTATTTACATCTTCTAATATTTTCTTAGCAATTTTTGAAGTTTCTTGTGCAATAGTTTGTGTTTCACTAGCAACTACAGCATTTTGTTGTGTTTGTTTATCTAATTCATTAATAACATCATTTATTTGCTCAATACTTGTTCTTTGCTCTCTTGATGCTTCTGAAATATCTTCAATAATTTTTGTTGTTTTTGAGATATTGTCATTTAATTGTTTATATCCACTTATCATATCATCAGCAATTTTTTTACCATTGTTAGCTTTATTAGTTGCATTTTCTACAAGAGTTTTAATCTCTTTAGCAGCTTCTGCACTTCTACTTGCTAGGTTTCGCACTTCTGCTGCAACAACAGCAAATCCTTTTCCAGCTTCTCCAGCAGTTGCTGCTTCTACAGCTGCATTTAATGAAAGAATATTTGTTTGGAATGCTATTTGGTCAATAATAGTAATAGCTTCAGCAATTGCATTTGTTTGCTCATTTATTTCATTCATTGAAATAACTGTTGAGTTTGCAAGTTTCTCACCTTGTAAAATCGAAGTTGATAATTGATTTGAATAAGAAGACATTGTTGCAATTTTTTCTGTATTATTTGCAACAGTTGAAGTAATTTCTTCGATTGCTGCTGCTGTTTCTTCTAAAGCTGCAGCTGTATTATTTGAAGATTTATTTAATATATCAACATTACTTGATAATTTTTTAGAATTGGATTCTAAAGTAACTCCTGTTGATTTATTTACATTTAGCATTTCGTTAATTGTTAAACATAAATTATTTAATCCTCTTGCAATATCACCTTTTGGATTTTGAATTGTTTGCGTAAAGTTAGATTTTGCATATAAATCTAAAGTAGTGATTATTTCATTAATATTATCATGAACATTACTGCTAATTTGACTAATCATTTCATTTAATATCTCTTTTAATTCAGCTAAAGATTTATTATTTGTTTCTTGATCTACAAATTTATCTAATCTTCCTTCTTTTACTCTATTTACTACCATTTTTACATTTTCAATTAATTTCTTATCATTTTCAAAATTTATAGAAACTAACTCAATCTCTTTATCAAGAATATTTGCCATTTTTCCAAATTCATCTTGAGATTTTAGATTAAGCTTTTGAACATTTTTAGTCTCACCTTTTAAGTAATTAAAGAATTCATTAAATCCATTTTCTAAAATTTTTAATGGTTGAAGCATTTTTGTTAATGAAAAATATAATATAGAAATGAATACAATTAAAAGTGCTAAATATGTGATGATGTCAGTAATAACATTATCATTAAGTTTTTTAAATACAGCATCATTATCTAACTCAATTACTAAATACCAATTAGTTAATGGAACTTTACTAAAACTAACAATTTTTTTAACACCATCAACATCTAAAATTTTAAATGCAAAATCTGTATTTTTTTCTATTGATTTAAAAGCTGCACTTTGTTTATTTAAAAGCTCTTTATTTTTGTGAATTAAGATTTTGTTATCTTTATCTAATAAATACGCAAATCCAGATTCATGGATTTTAAGATTTAAGATAGTTTCAACAACTGTATCAAGAAAAATATCAGAACCTACAACCCCAGCAATTTTTCCATCAATAACTAATGGAGTTACAACTGAAATAATTAATTTTCCAGTAACAACATCTGTATATGGTTCAGAAACTGCTGATTTATTTAGTGTTATCGCTTTCATATACCAAGGTCTTTTTCTTGCATCATAATTCTTACTTTTTAAATCATAAATTTCACCAGTAGATAGTATTAATGATCCATCTTTTTCATAACCTAAATATAAATCTGCAAATGAACCTGCATCTCTACCTAATACTAATTTTGATATAAATTCACTATTTTGATTATATATATCAATTTTTGCTAATTCTTTAGCAACAGATTCAACTACAACTATTTTAGATTTTAAGTAACTATCAATAAAATCAGATGTTTTAGTTACTAATTCTAAATTTCGCTCTTGCACCAATTTATATTCTGATGTATATGCGTTACTAGTATTTAGAAATCCTAATATTGAGAAAGATAAAATAAAGCCAATTAACACTATTAATAAAACTTTATTTCTAATATTATATTTTTCCATGAAAAGCCTTTTGTGGAATGTTTATCTAATTATAACAAGTAATAATACAAAGATGGTATCATTTTCTATACAAAATTTATTTAATAATATATCTTGAATTTTATTGTTTTATTATTTGTTCTAAAACATAATAATCTTATCTTTATATATTCACTGGTGAGCAGGTATTTTGGGATACTAAAGGAGGCAAATGGGGTAATTTGCATTTATACCTGCTCGCCAGTAAATATAAATTTACTGTTTAATTATTTTTTCTTTTTTTAATATCCTTCTTTCAAATAAAGCATCCATATCATCATGAATAATTGAATCAATATCAAGAAAAATCAATTTCTCCTTAGTTAACTCTTTTACATTTTTTAATCCCATAACGGCTAATAAACTTTTCATACTTTTTAAAACATTATTATGATAGTTTTTTACATAGTCTGAATGTTTAGCTACAAAATAGTGTTTTCTTTTCTTGATATCTTGTGTTGCTAATCCAACTGGACATTGATGTTTTGTAGCACCAGAACAATATCTCGCGCGAATACAACCAGCACTCATCATAAATCCACGAGCAATCTGAACAAAATCAGCACCTAAACATAAAATAATAACAACATCATCAGGAGTTAATATTTTTCCACTTGCAGATATTTTTACATGTTCTCTAACACCATAATCTTTTAATACTTTATCAACAAGATATAAAGCATCTCTAATATCCATACCAATTCTCTCCATCATATCAAGCGGTGCTGTTGCACTTCCACCACTTCCTCCATCAATAGAGATATAATCTGGATATGGTAAATTTAATTCAACTCTTCTTTTTATCTCTTTAGCAATTGGTACAATATTGTCATAATCAGAAATTACAATTTTAATTCCAACTGGTTTTTGTGAAGCTTCTTGTAAAGTACCAATAAAATCAAATAACTCCTCAATACTATTTGCATATGGAAATCTATTTGGAGAAAAAGCATCTTTATATGGTTCTATATTTCTATAATATCCAATAGAAGGAGTCACCTTTTGAGCAATTAATTTTCCACCTGTTTGTTTTGCACCTTGAGCTAATTTTATTTCAGTCATTTTACAAAAACTCATCTGCTTTTTATATCTTTCAATATCAAACTTTCCATCTTTAGTTCTTACACCATAAAGTCCTGAACTAATTTGTAAAATAATTTCAGGCATATCAGATGGAACTTCTTCAGGAAAATTTTCTAATGGTGCATCCCAATTTGGTCTATAAAAAGATTCATTTTTTTTGTTAAATACATAAGTATCTTTTAAAGGATCCTTTTTAAAAACTAATTTTCTATAAATATCAACGGCAACTGGAACATTAAAGAAAAACTTTGAAAGTTGAAAAATTTTTTGTTGAAAATTATTACCTATAACTTCTGTCATATATTTATCAGTATAGTTATTATGAGTAACAAAAAAGTTTGATGTTAATCCACCTTCACCACTATTTATAGGGAATTTTCCCATTTGTGAACCTTGAACAAAAGCTCTTGTTCCCTCAGGAGAAATAGATCCATCACTCATAGGAGCTCTTGCAATTATAGAAGATGTTTTAAATGGTTTTCCTCTTTTTTCACCAAATACAACAGAAAAGTCATTATCAACCTCATCATCATTTAATACAATAGTTGTATGTCTTAACATAAATTTTGGTTTTGGTAAAGGCTGTGATGGAGAAAACGAAGAGTAATTAATTTTATCCCTTGAAGCACTATAAACCCACTCTAATTTATCCATTGATTCATAAAACTTTTCATCACCAAAGTATTGTCTAAATGGTTCTCTAAACTCTTGAAAAACAAATCTTAGTCTTCCAATTATTGGATAATTTACTAATATTTGGTGTTTTCTTTGTACATATTTATCATGTATATACCATGCAAGTATAACAATGATAAAAAATAAGAATACTAAGATTCCTGTTGTCATTTTTAATCCTATTTTTTTAATTCCGAATCATATCACTAAAAAGTGCGTGAAAAGTAGTCTTAAAAACTATTAACTAATCCAGCTATTACTACAAAAACCAAGCCAATAATATATGCTGTTTGTATTGGTTCATTGAAAATTACAATTAAATACACAGCTGATAATATTGGTGTTAAAAAAGTAAATGGTGCTAAGTAAGATGCTTGGGTTAATCGTAAGGCATTTATCCAAAACAAATATGAAAAGCCATTTATTATAATTCCATTTAATAATATTGGTAATAACTCATTTGATGTGGGAATTGCAAAACTAGAAAAATAGTTCATAGAGAAAAATGAAGCTATTGTTGCACTTAAGAAATAGATACTAATTGCACCAATAGGTTCATATTTTACTTTTTTACTTAAAACTGAAAAAAGGGCAAATGAACTTGCTCCTAAAAAAACTAATAAAATTACATAGATATTATCTAAATGGATTTGTGAAAAATTACCTTTTGTTAAAACAAAAAGAACTCCTACAAAACCTAAAATTATTGATATGCTTTTTTGTATTGTTAATCTCTCATTTAAAATAAATAAAGACAAAAATACTATTGATATAGGCCATGTATATTGAATTACAAGTACTTCTAAACCCTTAGCTTCTTTATATCCTAAATATAGAAATAGATAATAAATATATGTCCCTAATAAACCTAAAGTTATTAATACAAGCCAATCATTAAAACTATAGCTTTTGATAAATTCAATTTTCTTTTTTATAATAGCTGTTGAAAATAAACAAATAAATGATATTAAACTTGACCAAAATAAAAATTGATGATTATCTAGTGACACTTGAGCTAATTTTGCAACTACGGGTATCATCGCCCAAAATATAATGCAAACTATTACAAGTAAGGTAGCTTTAGTTTTATTAGACATTTATTTCCTATATATAAAATAAGAAGTTAAACTTCTTATTTTATTCCTCTTGCACCAATATTTCCATATCTATGGAAAGAGTGAGAAATTGATTGTTCGATGAAGTAGTTAAGTAATTCTATTCTTCCTTCCATCATAGGTTTTGCTCTTACTATAAAAGTCAATGTTGAAGCTGCTGATTCAAATACAATTGCAGGTACTTTTGAAATATCTGAATAAAGTACTCTATCGTATCTTGAAATAGATGTAATAAGTTCTTCATCACTTTGTTCTATTAAAGTATCTCTTGGAGAGAATAACTCTTTTGCACTATTTAAAAATGATTTTACTTCTTCATTGTTATTTATAGAAACTTTAAAATGAACCCCTGAAACTTTCGCTGCTAAGATTCTTGAAACAGCTTCAAAAATAGTATCACCTGAAGTTACTCTAATTAAAACATTTTTTAAAGGTAAATATTTAAAGTGATTATCTTCACCTCTTACATTTGCATAATCTTTAGATTGAGAGAATTCATTCTCAAAGTTTTCTAAATATGATTGTAATGCAATTTCAAGTTTCTCAAACTCTTCTTTATTATTAGAAGATTTTTTATAATTTTCAATTAATCTTGTTAAATCATTGTTATATTTTTTAGTTACTTTTGGAGCTGATTTTTCTTTAAAATCAACAAATTGTGTAATGTAATTGAAAATACCAACTTTTCTTCCTGCACCAATTGCAGATTTACCCATTCCACCAAATGGTTGTCTTAATACAATAGCTCCTGTTGTTCCTCTATTAATATATAGATTTCCTGCTTTTAAGTTTTCTTTCCAATATGTTACTTCTCTTTCATCAAGTGATTCAATTCCAGAAGTTAAACCATATCCTGTATCATTTACAATTTTTACAGCATGAGCTAAATCTCTTGCTTTAATAACTGCTAGTACTGGTCCAAAAAGTTCGTTCATATGAATAAAATTTCCTTCACTTACGCCCCATTTAATTGCAGGTTTTAACATATATTCATTATCTTCAGCATAAGAAGGAGCTAATAGCCATGATTCATTTTTTTCTAATGTTTTAATCGCTTTTTCAAGATTTCCAGAAACTTTATTTGCTAAAGTACCAATTCTATTTTTAAAATCCCAAACAGATCCAACACTCATAGAAGCAGCTGTATCAATTAATGCTTTTTTAAATCCTTCATCATTGTAAACTTCTTCTTCTAAAACTAAAAGTGAAGTAGCACTACATTTTTGACCTGAGTTAGCAAATGCACTTTGACATACATTTTTAACTGCTTGTTCTCTATCTGCCATATTTGTTACTATTGTTGCATCTTTTCCACCAGTTTCTGCTGTTAACATTAAATCAGGTCTTGTTTTTAACATCGTTGCTGCTGTATCTTCACCACCAGTTAAAATAACAAAATCTACATCTTTATTTGCAATTAAATGCTCACCTGCAAGTGCTCCTGGACAAGGAACAAATTGAAGTACATTTTTAGAAATACCTGCATCCCAGAAACATTTACACATCTCGTATGCTGTAAGTGCTGCAACAGAAGCAGGTTTGATAATAACTGTATTACCAGCAGCTAAAGTAGCGGCAATTCCACCTAAAGGAATAGCAACAGGGAAATTCCAAGGAGGAACAACAACCCCAACACCTTTTCCACTAAATTCTAAATTCTCATATTTTTCAAAATGATGGGCACTATATGGATAGAATTCTAAGAAATCAACTGCTTCACTTACTTCAACATCAGTTTCTGTAAATACTTTACCAACCTCAGCTGCTGCCACTCCAATTAAATCATCTCTTCTCTCTCTTACTTTTATAGCAACTTTTTTTAATGCTTCATGTCTTTGTGCATGAGTTAAACTTCTCCATCCATCAACATCAGCCTTTGCAACTTCAACTGCTTTTTTAATATCTTCAGCATTTGCATTTGCAAACTTTCCAGCTAGAACACCCTCTTTTAATTGTGATTTATCAATCGCTTCAACAATTTTTCTATCTTCAGTTATATCTAATCCTGCAATTACGATTGGAGTAATAAAATGAACAGTATCTTTTGTGAACTTCCATTTTTTTACAATATTTCTAGCCCATTCTTGGTTAGAAGGTAATACGAAATCTGTGTCAGCTTCTGCATGATAATGTTTTGTATCATAAGATGAATTTGAGAAATTATCCCATTTTTCTTCAAGTCTGTTTTGTTTTCTTTTTGCACCTACAAATGAAGTTTTTTCATTTTCAAAAGATTTTAGAAATAACTCTTTTTGCATTTTCCAATCAGATGAACCAACTTTTAAACCAAATGAATATCTGATAAAGTTATTTGGACCAGTATTTTCATCAAGTCTTCTTACTAAATATGCAATAGCATTTGTAAATTGTTCTTTTGATGCAGTTGGAGCATATAAAATTACAGATTTTGAAATCTCTTTAATTGCTAATCTAGCAGCTTCACTCATTCCTTCTAACATCTCTAAAGTATGATATTGACTAGTTCCATTTTCTGCTGCTAATGTCGTTGCATATGCTAATTCAAATAAGTTATGAGAAGCTGTTCCTATGTGCATATATTTAGCATTTTCAGCTTGTAATGCATATCTTGCCATTCTTTTATAGTTTGAATCTGTATCACTTTTATCTGTATATGTTACCATTTCCCAATGTTTTTGACTAGCTTCTGTCTCTTCCATCTCCATATTAGCACCTTTTACAAGTCTAAACTTGATAGGGCTTCCACCATTAGCAACTCTTTGTTTTGCCCATTCGCATAAATCTTTTTGCCAATTAAATGAGTCTGGTAAATATGCTTGTAAAACAATACCTGCATAAAAATCTTTGAATTCTGGTTTATCTAAAGTTCTTTTAAATACTTCAACAGTAATAGCTAAATCTCTATACTCTTCCATATCAAGGTTTATAAATTTATTTGATTTTGTTCCATCTGGTGCGATATAAGGATATTTTTGTGCTTGTGCATAAATTTTAGATAATTTTTCAACAAGTACTTGAACTGTATGCTCAAAATTTAAAGCATTAATTTGAGAATAAATAGTTGAAATCTTAATAGAAATATAGTCAATATTTGGATTAGATAAAGCTTTTAAATATTTTTCCATTCTTTCTGCTGCTTCTTCTTCTCCAAGAACAACTTCACCAATAAGATTGATATTTACTCTAGTTCCCTCTTTTTTTCTCATTACTAAGTGTTTGTTAAATGGTTCTTCTTCACCTTTAATAACTACTGTTTTAGTATCTTCTCTTATTTGATTTACAAACATAGGAACAGATAAATTTGGTAAGAATTTACCAAAATTAGTAAATAACCATAATAGTGTTTTATCTTTTGTTGTAAAGAAATGAGCCATACCATGTTTCTCTAAAAGAAAAATAATTTGATCAGCAACCCTTGCGTTTGAATCACATCTAAAACATTGATCCATTAACTCAATTAAAAGTGCTTTATCTTTTGGATGTTCAAGCATTTTATTCATTTTTACATAGAATTCTCTATCCCAATCACTAACTAGTTCAGTTGCTCTGTTTTGCCATTTTTCAGCAAGACTTATTGCTGAATTTATAATTTCTACTTCATTTTTCATATACTATCCTTAAAATTAATTAAATATTAACCAAATTTTAAGTAGCTTAAGACGCACGCTTTATATGTGTCAATAGAGGGGAAACCGCCAAGTTACACCCCTCTTGCTACTTTATACTTATTCTCTTTTTTGTTCTTAATGCTTTTTACCTAAATAGGCTTCTTGAATGGTTTTAGAGTTTAGTAATTCTTCCGCTGTTCCTTCATGTGTGATTTTTCCTACTTCTAATACATATGCTCTATCTGCTAATTTTAAAGCAGCTTTTGCATTTTGCTCTACCAATAAAACTGTAACTCCACTTTGAGCAATCTCTTTTACTGCTTTAAAAATTGCTTTTATCAAAATTGGAGCTAATCCCAGTGATGGTTCATCCAAAATTAAAAGTTTGGGTTTAGACATAATTGCTCTTCCAATTGCAAGCATTTGTTGCTCACCACCTGAAAGTGTTCCTGCAAATTGTTTTTTTCTCTCTTTAAGTCTTGGTAAAATGTCATAAATCCACTCTAAAGTCTCTTTATCATGATCTTTTAATGTGTAAGCGCCCATCATAAGATTTTCTTCAACTGTTAATGTTCCAAAAACCCTTCTACCTTCTGGAGAATGAGACATTCCAAGAGCCACTATATCATGTGCTTCACATTTAGTAATATCATTTTTATCAAAAATAATATTTCCTGATTTTGGTTTTAAAAGTCCAGAAATTGTTTGTAAAGTTGTAGTTTTCCCTGCACCATTTGCACCAAGAATTGTTACAACTTCACCTTTTAAAACTTTTAAAGAAATTCCTTTTATAGCTGATATTGCTCCATATGAAACATGAAGGTCTCTTACTTCTAATAATACTTCATTATTTGTCATTATTCATCCTCCTCATCATCTGTTCCAATATATGCTTCAATTACTCTTGGGTCATCTTGAACAAATTCTGGAACACCTTGTGAAATCTCTTTTCCAAAGTTAATAACAGTAATATAGTCAGTTAATTTCATAACCATTTCCATATCATGTTCAATCATCATAATACCAAGACCTCTTTCTTTTATTTTTAAAATGATATTTGTAAGTTCTATTGTCTCATTTTCATTAAGTCCAGCTGCTGGTTCATCTAAGATTAAAATTTCAGGATCAGCTGCTAGGGCTCTTGCCATTTCAACTTTTCTTTGATTACCATAAGATAAATCTCCAGCAGGAGTTGCTGCAAATTTGCTTATTCCAAAAAATTCCATTAATTCTTCAACTTTTTTCCACTGTTTTAATTCATCTTTTTTATAAAAAGGTGTGTGAATAATTGAGTGATACCATTTTTGATTTGATTTTGTATGACATCCAGCAATTATATTTTCAGCAACACTCATTTCTTTAAAAAGTCTAATATTTTGAAATGTTCTTAAAACTCCCCTTTGGGCAATTTTATGAGGTTCCATTCCTGTAATATTTTCACCTTTGTATTTTATAGTTCCTTGCTCAGGAGTATAAATACCAGTTACACAGTTAAAAAGTGTAGTTTTACCCGCTCCATTTGGGCCAATAATTCCATATATTTGACCAGGTTTTACTTTGATTGTTAAATCATCAATTGCAACTAAACCATGGAAAAATTTTGAAACATTTTCAATCTCTAATACATATTTCATTATTTTGATTCCTCCACTTTTTTTGCTTTCTTTTTTAAGAATCTTGGAATATTTCCAAAAGTAGCTGGCCAAACACCATTTGGTCTCAAAATCATTGTTAATACCATCGCTGCACCAAAAATTAAATATCTTGATTCTTTAAACTCTGTAAATAATTCAGGTAATACAAACATTACAAATGTTCCTATAATAATTCCAGGAAGTGAAGCAGATCCACCAACTAAAACAATTGCAAAGAACATAACTGATTGCATAAAGTTAAATGACTCAGGACTTACAGCTGAATACTGAATAGCAAAAACACATCCAGCAGCACCAGCAATTGCAGCTCCTAAAGCAAAGGCAAAAAGTTTGTAATATGAGATATTAATTCCCATAGATTTTGCAGCAATCTCATTTTTATTTATATAATATAAAGCTCTTCCATATTTTGAAGTATCTAAATTTCTAATAATAAATAAAGTAATAATTAATAATCCAAAAGCTATATAATAAATTGAAGTATCACTATATAATTCATAACCAAAAACTCTAACAACATCTATTCCAAAAATACCATTTGGACCACCAGTTAGTCCAAATATATCATTAGATAATACTTGTTCAAAAATAATATTAAATCCAATAGTTGCAACTAATAAATAATCACCTCTTAAGTGAATAATTGGACCTGCAAGTAAAATTGAGAAAACAACAGGAATTAAAATAGCAAAAGGAACTGTTTCAATAATTTCAAATCCAAATTGCGTATTTAATATTGCCGTTGTATATGCACCCATTCCAAAGAATATTGCATGTCCCATATTAAAAATACCAGCTCGTCCTAAAATAATATCTTGAGAAAAAGCAACAACTGCAAATACTAAAAATGTAATACCAATACTTAACCATGCAGAATCAACTAAAAATGGGAAAACTGCCATAACAACTATAAATAGTGTAGCAATAATTGTAGTTTTATTCATTATACTTTCTCCGCCGTTTTTTCACCAAGAAGACCTGTTGGTCTTACAATTAGAATAACAATTAATAAAATAAAGGTAAAAGTTTCAGCCCAAGTAGTTGAAATATAACCTGAAATCATTGCATTAAATAATCCAAGTAATAATCCACCTAACATTGCTCCTGGGATTGAACCAATTCCACCGATAATTGCTGCGATGAAAGCATTTAAACCATAAAGCCATCCCATATCAAATGTTAAACCTCTATAATAAATACCAATAAATAAACCTCCCACAGCTCCTAGCATTGAACCAATGATAAAAATAGTCATAATAATTCTATTAACATTAATACCCATTAATTTTGCAGCATCTTGATCAATAGCTGTTGCTCTAATTGCTGTTCCAATTTTTGTTTTATTAATAAAAATATACAGTGATACCATTAATACTGATGATAAAACTAAAATAATAACTTGTGTAAATGAAACAATTACTCCACCTAAATCCCAAGATGTAGTTGGAAATATATCAGCTGGAAAAATCTCCATATTTGGTCCCCAAATAAGCATAATTCCATTTTGAATTACCAAAGATGCACCAAGAGCAGAAACTACAGCACTTAATCTTGGTGCCGTTCTTAAAGGTCTATATGCAAGACGCTCAAGAAGAACACCCACAAAAGCCACCACTATTGCTGTTAATAAAAATACAATGATAATATTTATTAAAGACAATGCATTTGAACCAAAAAATTGAGTAAAAATAGTCAAGCCAACATAAGCAGAAAAGGCTACTAAGTCACCGTGTGCGAAGTTAATTAACTTCATCACACCGTAAACCATTGTATAACCTAAAGCTACTAATGCATATAAACTTCCTATAGTTAAACCATTAATTAACTGTTGAAAAAAAATATCCATTATTTACAAACCTTATTGACTTATTACTTCTTTTGTACCATCATTTTTCATTTTATAAACGACAAATTTAGCACCAACTCTTTCACCATCTTCTCTTATGTTAAATGGCCCTGTAATACCTGGGAAATCTTTCATTGTTCTGATATATTTTGCAATTTTTTCAGTATCAAATGATTTAGTTTTTTCTACACCTTCAATAATAGCTCTTAAACCATCTGCATTTGTAACTGGCCAAATTGATGGAGGATCCATTTGATATTTAGCTTTATATGCTGATAAATATTTTTTAGCTTCTGGGTATGGCAAAATCTCAGGAGTTGGGAAGTTAATTAAAACTGTTCCTTCTGCTGAATCACCTGCTAATTTGTAAAAATCTGGATTATCATTTGAATCTCCACCAACAAAATCAGCATCAATTTGTAATTGTTTTTGTTGTGCTCTTAGTTGACCACCGTCAGTATAATAACCTGAGTAATAAATTACATCTGGATTCATAGATTTAATTTTTGTTAACATTGCTGTAAAATTTTGAGTTCCTGATTTAATTTTTCCTCTAAAAATTACATTCCCACCAATAGCTTTAATTGATGCTTCAGTTGCATCTCCTAAACCTTCAGAATATGAAGAGTAATCAGATAAAACAACTATGTTTTTGTATTGTTTTGTTTTTACCATATACTCAGCTGTATAATCACTTTGAGATGAGTTAGGGAAAGAATTTCTAAAGAATGTCCAGTATTTATTTGTAATTAAAGAATCACTTGTTCCATCTGATGTTTGTAAAACTTTACTTCTATAGTATGTAGTTTGAGCAGCTTCTGTTGCTCCTGAAGTATATGAACCAATAACTGCAATTACACCTTCATTTACTAATTTCTTAGCACAAACAGCTGCTTTTTGAGCTTTTGCTTCATCATCACAAGTTACAACTTCAATTTTTTTACCTAAAAGGCCACCTTCTGCATTTTTTTCATCAACAATCAATTTTACAAAGTTTTCTATACTTTGTCCCTCATTTGCATATTCTCCAGTAATTGGTGCTTGTACACCTATTTTAACTACATCACTTGCAAATAATGAGCCTGCTACTATTGTACTCAACGCTATCGTTTTAGTTATATTTCTTAAATTCATTTATCTCTCCTTAAATTTTATTTATACTGTATGTTCAATTACATAGCAACCTATGCACCATTCACCGATTTTGTCAATTTTGTTGATACTTCCTCCCTTAAAACTAGATTTTAAATTTTTATGTGAAGCTACTATTTTATCAAAGGCTTCAATAATATTATCTAATCTATCTTTTGCATTTTTTCTAGCACTTGATGAAATATCTAAATAGAATCCAAAAATTCCATAATCTAAAGTTGTTTCATCTTTACTATCTCTTTCTAACATTTTACACATTAATTCAATATCATCTAAATACTCTTGTTGAACATTTCTAACACCATTTTTTAAAAACATTATTACTTTTGATATTGAATCATTGTCACTTTTGTGAGTAAATCTTTTATCTAAAGTAAGGCAAAGAGTTCTGTCAATGATATATTTTTTTTTCATGAAATCTCTAAACTCACTTCTATTAGGTAATGAACATCTTAAAATATCAGATACTGTTGCATCTAAAAATATCTCTGGACTATCTTCTAATTTTGCAATTTCTTGAGCAACATGTATTGCTAAAAATTTTGCTGGAGCATAAGATAAATACAATTCATCACATGTCCAAAAAGTGTAATTTTTTTTTGCATTTAACATTCCTGTTATTACTGAATTTTCTACACTCTCTTTTATAGGAAATTTATTCATTATCTAACTCCACATAATTTTCATCAACTTCTTGCAAGATACCACTTTCAAATAAAATATCTTCAATCAATCTATTTTTTGAAATATTTAGCTCTGTACTTAATATTTTTAAGGCTTCGTCTAATCTACTATCAATCTTAATAGTTAATTGAGATATAGTCTTTTTATTTATCAAATTATGCTTATTGATAACTTTTTGAATAATCGATCTTTTATTTTTTAGCTTTGCCATTTTGTTCCAAATCATTAAAGATTTTTTAGTAATACTTTTAGTACTACCTTTTTTTCTTTAAGCATTATTTCATAGTGAAACTTAACTGAAACTTAATATTTTTACTATATTTGTATAATATTTAGTCAATTTTGAAATATGTGAAGAAATGCTATTTTGATGCTATTTTTCTGTAGATTTTATAGAATATTGTATATTTTATGCTAGTTTTTATCTTTGCTTGATTGTTGTAAAATTAAGCCAAATATAATAATAGATAATCCAAAAATTGTAGATAAAAATATCTCTTCACCAACAATAAAATGAATAAATATTAAAGAAAGAAATGGAGATATAAAAATCAAATTTGCAATTTTAGCAGTTGAAGTTGCTTTTTGCATTGCTTTTAGCCAAAAAAGAAAAGTAATCCCCATTTCAAAAAAACCAACATAAGCAGCTGATAATACTCCTTTTATATCAGGAATAATTAGAGGTTGAGTTATTACAAAATAAATGATAATTAAAGGAAGTGAGATTAAAAAGTTAGAGAATAATCCAACAATTGGATCACCTTTATGTTTGGTATTTATAATCCAATACATAGACCATAAAACGGTTGATAATAAAGCGAAAAATACTCCATCAAAATTTGAGAAGTTCAAAGAGAAAGGCTCACCTTTAGTTGAAATAATAAGTACACCAAAATAACATATGATTCCTGCTAGTATATCTTTTAGTGTTAGTTTTTGTTTTAGAAATATTACTGATAAAAATGCCAACATTAATGCCCAAGTATAATTTATTGATTGCGCTTCTTGAGCTGGTAATAAATCATAAGCTTTAAAAAGAACCAAATAATATAAAAAAGGGTTTATCAAACCTAAGATAAAGACTTTTTTATAATTTGTTAAAATATGAATTTTTACATCATTAATTTTTTTCTCATAAACAATTACAAAAAATAAAATCAATGTTGAAAAAAATGATGCATATAAAACTAACTCTATAGGAGTTAAAAATTGTAAAGATATTTTAAATGCAGTAGCTACTGTTGACCAAAAAAAGATTGAAATTAACGCATATTTATATGCTTGTTTTTGAGTATTTATGAATAAGCCTTAAAATTTTAGCTTATTGTATTATATAAAGTTTAATTAATATTTAATTTTTGTTATTTTGTGTTTTATTATTTTATAAAGTCCAATGATTTTATGTTTTAATCTACCTTTACTTAAGAAGCCATTCTCTTTTAGAATTCTTTTATAATCTGCAACTTTTTGTTTTATCATTATATAAATTGAAGAGTTTTTAATTTTATAAATAGCTAAAATCAAATTATCGTATACAAATTTAAACCATTTAAATTCTAATAATTTAGGTTTTACTATATTAAAAAACCAAAAGATAAATGCAGCAACTGGTATTTTAAGTATATATATAAGAGTTGCTGTAACTATATGTCCAGATATAAATAATAATCCAGCATATGCTCCTATTATTTCAACAATAACAAATATAGAAACAAAAAATATTAAAATAAAATATGAGTTTAGATTTAAGATTTTAGGAATAAGATTTTTAAATATTTGTTGGTTTGTGATAAAAGTAATTATAGGTTTTGCAAACTTTTCCCAAATTAACTCTTCGAAAATTATATAAATAAATACTAAAAGAATTAAAACAATTTTTAGTATTTTTTTATACATCTATAATCCTTTAACTTTTGTTTGTTTTTTATAATACCAAAAACATAGAATTACTAATAATATCAAAATAACTATAACTATATAGTGTAAATACTCTTTAATTAATAATTGGTTATCACCTAAAAAATATCCTAAAAGTGTAAGAATCACAACCCAAATAGCAGCACCTAAAGTTGTAAATAGACAAAATACAAATAGATTCATTTTCGCAAGTCCTGCTGGGAATGAAATATATTGTCTAACTCCTGGTATTAATCTTCCTGAAAAAGTTGAAATATGTCCATGAACTTTAAAAAATTCTTCCATTTTAATAATAGTTTGCTCTTTTACAAAAAAATATCTTCCATATTTTATTAAAAATTTTCGTCCATATTTTACAGCTAAATAGTAGTTAAATAATGCCCCAGATAAAGAACCTAATATTCCAAACAAAAGAACTAAGTACATATTCATTTCACCTTTGAATACTAAATATCCAGCAGGTATCATAACAACTTCTGAAGGAAATGGGAAAAATGAACTTTCTAAAAACATCATTATAAAAATACCTACATAACCTAAAGTTCCAACAGTGTTAACTATAAAGTCAATTATACTTGCAAGCAATTTATACCTTTAAATTAGTTTTTTCCACTTTGAAATAGAATTATTAATAAGTTCAAATATTTTATCAGATGTTGGTTCAACTTCATCAAAATAATCAGAAACAATTTTTAGAATATAAAAATCTTTTATGTTCTCTTTACATTTTTGAGAAAAAAACAAAGCTTGTTTATCAACAAGTAAAGTCTCTAAATTTTCATCAGTTTCAAGGGGTTGTTCGATAGTAGTAATATTAGCAAAATTTAAACCACCAATAAATCTATTGGTACAAAAAAGTGTTCCAAGGGCAATTGAACCATCACTACAAGAAGCAATACTTAAATCAAATGCTTTAGAAATTGAATAGTTTTTAAAAATATAATCCAAAGACTTAACTATTAAATCTTTACTTACTCCAGATATTATAAGTAAGATATCATCATTGGAATATATTTTATTTTCAACAGAGTTTTCTAATTCTTTCAAATTAAAAAATTCAATAATCGGATTTGCTTCGATTATTGAGGTTGTGTGAATTAAGATTTTAGACATAAAATCAAACAAAAAGGCTTAAGCCTTATTGTTTACTATCTTTTTAATTCTTTAATTCTTGCAGCTTTACCTTTTAATCCTCTTAAGAAGTGAAGTTTAGCTCTTCTTACTCTTCCTCTTCTGATTACTTCAAAAGTTTTAATTGATTCAGAATATAATGGGAAAATTCTTTCAACACCGATTGAATTTGCACCGATTTTTCTAACTGTAAAAGTTGAATCTACACCATTTCCACTTCTAGCAATAACAATACCTTCAAAAAGCTGAACTCTTTTTTTCTCACCTTCTTTAATCTCAATACCAAGTCTTACAGTATCTCCTGCTCTAAATTGAGGGATAACTTTTGACTCAATTTGTGCTGCTTCGAAACTAGCAATATATCTATTTTTCATCGTTTTTCCTTATTAGGTCTATAATATTTTGTCTTACAATTTGACATCTGGAATTTTAAGTCGGAAATTTTACTATGATTTCCCTTTAAGAATTCTTTAACAACACTTAAATTTTGAAAAATTTCAGGTTTAGTAAAAGATGGCGCTTCTAAAAGGTTATTTTCATAGCTCTCAATATCCAAAGAATCGGCATTCCCAAGTACTTTTTCAACATTCCTTGAAATAGCATCTGCCATAACAAGTGAAGGTAATTCACCCCCTGTTAAAATAAATTCTCCTATAGAAAATACCTCATTTGCATATTTTTCTATAACTCTTTCATCAATTCCTTCATATCGTCCACTAACAAATACTATATTTTTTTTCTTTGCTAGTCGCTTCGCATCATTTTGTCTAAATGGTTTAGCAGCTGCTAGTGGAAAAACAATATAAGCATCATTATTTTTACTCTTTATTTCATCTAAACAGTCAAATAAAGGTTGACAAGTAAGAAGCATTCCTGCTCCTCCGCCAACCATTTGGTCATCAACTTTTTTATGTTTATTAGTTGTAAAATCTCTAGGATTATAGAACTCATAAGATATAAAATTTGATTCAACCGCTCTTTTTAATATAGAATCGTGAAAATATGGTTCTATCAAATTTGGGAAAAGTGTTACAAAAGTAAATTTCAAACTTAAAATCACATACTTTAAATATAAAGTATGTACTCCTTTTTGATTGGAATCATACCATATTTACTTTTATTTACAATTAAGCATTAATTATTTACACTTCGCACATATTTACTATAAAGGTTTTACTTGAAATTACTGAAGGGTTTTGGAAAAAAATATTTTACACTTTGTTCAATACAAGCGTATGCTGTTGCTCCAAAATTACATAGTGTAATTACTTCATTTAAAAATCATTTAAATACAAAACTTTTATTATCATCTAAAGATGAGAAAGAAGAAGACTCTCCACCTAATTTACAAGAATCACTTGTTCTTTGTTTTTTACAAAACAATAAACCTTGTCATTGTGACTGTGTATTTAAAAGAAAAACTGCCTTAGCAGTAAGCTTATTTAAATTTATTCCACGATGTCCTTACTATGATACTTTCTTCGCATTTAGAAGAACTGGCGTTCATCCACCTATTTTTTAATTAATCAAAATTTTATATCTGTTGTTATGGCTTTATTTTTAAAAGCCTTTAGTTTTTGCTACTTGTAAAAGTTGGCAATTATTCTTAAGTTCCATTTTATGGACGCATTAAAAAGGATTAATTATGCAAAAAAATTATGTAATAGGATTTCCAAGAATTGGAGAAAAAAGAGAACTTAAAAAAGTTTTAGAAAAATACTGGGCAAATCAAAATGATTTTAGTGAAGTTGAATATTTAGCTAGTCAACTAAGAAAAAGACATTGGAATTATCAAAAAGAGGCAAAAGTTGATTTTATCTCTTCAAATGATTTTTCATATTATGACAATATGTTAGATACTTCTATATTATTAGGAGCAATTCCAAAAAGATTTGAAAATCTAAAAGATGAAGAGTTATATTTTGCAATGGCAAGGGGAAATGAAACTTGCGTTGCAATGGAAATGACAAAATGGTTTAATACAAACTATCATTATATTGTTCCTGAAATCTCAAAAGAGACTACTTTTAAACTAAATAGTAAAAAAGTAATCCAAGAGTATAAAGAAGCTCGTGAATTAGGTGTTAAAACAAAAATCAATTTAATTGGAGCAATTACATATTTAGGTTTATCAAAAAGTGTTGATAATAGTGATGTTTATTTACATATAAATAGTGTTGTTAATACTTATAAAAGTCTATTGTTAGAAATATCAAAATTAGACGAAGAAATTGTTGTTCAATTTGATGAACCATTATTTGTAAAAGATTTAGATTCAAAAGTTTTATCTTTAATCAAACCAGTTTATGAAACACTTGCAAATACAGCCTCAAATATTAAAATTGTTGTTACAAGTTATTTTGAACACTCAAATGAAGCAACAAAAATATTGGTAAATACGCCAATTTGGGCTCTTGGTTTAGATTTTATTTATGGAGTTAAAAACTTTGAAAGTTTAGAATATATAAAAAACTCGAATAAAATCTTAATTGCTGGTGTTATTGATGGAAGAAACATTTGGAAAAGTAATTTCAAAGATAAACTAAATCTTCTAGATGAGATAACAAAAATTATAGATAAAGAGAATTTGATTATTTCAACATCTTGTTCTCTTCTTCATGTTCCTTTTTCTTTAAAATACGAAGATAATTTAGATAAAGAGTTAAAATCTTGGTTAGCCTTTGCTTGTGAAAAACTAAATGAATTAAAACTAGTAAGTAAAGAGTTTTTTGCTTTTAAACTAAATTTAGATGAAATTTCAATTATCAAAAAAAATATTGAAGATAATAATCAAAGAAAAACATCTACTAAGATTCATAATCTAGAAATTCAAAATGAGATAAAAAATCTAAAAGTTTGTCAAAGAGCTGATAAATTTGAAGATAGAATAAAAGTTCAAAGAGAGTTTTTTAATTATGATTATCTAACAACTACAACAATTGGCTCATTTCCCCAAACACCAGAAATTAGAGAAAATAGAAAAAATTACAAAGCAAATCTAATTTCAAAAGATGAATATGAAAAAGAGATAAAAAAATATATAGATGATTGTATTGCTTTTCAAGAAGAGATTGGACTTGATGTTTTAGTGCATGGTGAACCTGAAAGAAATGACATGGTTGAATATTTTGGTGAGATGTTAGATGGATTTGCATTCACTCAAAATGCTTGGGTTCAATCTTATGGAAGTAGATGCGTAAAACCACCTTTAATTTATGGAGATGTAAACAGAGAAAATCCAATGACTGTTGAGTGGATTAAATATGCTCAAAGTAAAACTTCAAAAGTAGTAAAAGGAATGTTAACAGGACCAGTTACTATTTTAAACTGGTCATTTGTAAGAGATGACATTTCAAGAAGTGAAGTGGCTTCTCAAATAGCCCTTGCCATTGCAAAAGAAGTAGATGATTTGCAAAATGCTGGAATTAAAATGATTCAAGTTGATGAAGCTGCTTTTAAAGAAGGTTATCCTTTAAGAGCTGAAAATATGAAAAATTATGCACAATGGGCAGTTGAAAACTTTAGATTAAGTGTGAGTACTTCAAAAATTGATACGCAAATTCATACACATATGTGTTATAGTGAGTTTAATGATATTATAAAAACTATTGAAGCTATGGATGCTGATGTTATTTCAATTGAAACAGCAAGAAGTGGAAACAGACTTTTAAGAATTTTTAAAGAAGTAGCTTATAAACAAGAAGTTGGTCCTGGAATTTATGATATTCACTCTCCTAGAGTTCCAAGTGTTCAAGAAATGGTAAATCAAATAAAATCATTACTTGAAGTTTTACCAAAAGAACAGTTATGGATAAATCCAGATTGTGGATTAAAAACAAGAAAATGGCCAGAAGTTAAACAGAGTCTAAAAAACATGGTTGAAGCAGTACAAATTATAAAAAAAGGAGAAAATAAATAGAGCTTTGGCTCTATTTAAAAAAAGTTTTAATAATACTAAAACTTTTTTTAGATAACATCACAAAAAAAATGAGAAAAGAAATCATGATAACACTTAACAATATAAAAGAAGCAAGAAAAAATATTGAAAATATAGCAATAAATACTCCAATTGCAAAAGCTCCAATTTTAAGCAAGGAGTTAAATGCAGAAATTTTCTTAAAAAAAGAGAACCTACAATTAACAGGAAGTTTTAAATTAAGAGGTGCATTTAATAAAGTTGCCTCTTTAAATAAAGAGCAAAAAGATGCAGGTGTAGTTGCAGCAAGTGCTGGAAACCATGCACAAGGTTTGGCTTTTGCAGCACAATACTTTGGATGTGAAGCTACAATATTTATGCCAGAAGCAACTCCTCTTACAAAAGTATCTGGTGTTAAATCTTATGGTGCGGAAGTTGTTTTAATTGGTGAAAATTTTGATGAAGCTTATCAAGCTGCAACAAAATTTGCAACTGAAAATAAAAAAGAGTTCATTCATCCCTTTGCAGATGATGCTGTAATTGCTGGACAAGGAACAATAACTTTAGAAATTTTAGATGAGATAGCAGACATAGAGCAAATTATTGTCCCAATAGGTGGAGGTGGTTTAATCTCTGGAATTGCAATTGCTGCAAAAACTATAAATCCTAATATTAGAATTGTAGGAGTAGTTGCTAGTGGAGCAAGGGGAATGAAAGATTCATTCGAAGCTAGAATGCCAATTGATTCAGTATCAGTAAGAACAATTGCAGACGGGATTGCAGTTCGAGATGTAACACCAAAACTACTTGATATTATTTTAGATTATGTTGATGAAGTAGTTGAAGTTACAGATAATGAAACTGCAAATGCAATTTTATTTTTATTAGAAAAACACAAACTTGTTGTTGAAGGTGCAGGTGCAGTTGCTACTGCTGCACTTATGCATAAAAAAATTGATGTTAAAAATTCAAAAGTTTGTGCAATCGTAAGTGGTGGAAATATTGATGTTACTATGTTATCTTTGATTATAGAAAAAGGTTTAGTAAAATCAAATAGAAAAATGAATCTAATCGTAACACTTATGGATAAACCAGGTGCATTAATGCACTTAACAGAAGTTTTCACAAAAAGTTCGGCAAACATTGTACAAATAGATTATGACAGAAAGTCGGTAAAACTGGACTTTGGTGAAGCACATGTAACAATTGCCCTTGAAACAAAAGGTGAAGAACACCAAGAACTAATAAGGGAAAATTTGAAACAAAGTGGTTATAGATTTAAGCAAATCTAAGTTAATTTATTATCTTTAGAAAGATTTTAGAAAATAAATATTATAATGCAGGCATAATTTAGTATGTAGTAGAACAAAACAAAGGAAGAACATGGAAGGAAGACTGTTTACATTCTTGGGTCTAATTGGTGGGCACGGTCAAGAGTGGATCATCTTATCGCACTATATTTTAGTGCTTGGTATTATTTTTTTAATTGCAAGAGCTGCGACAAGAAAAATGCAATTAGTTCCAACTGGTGCACAAAATGTAATGGAAACATTTATTGGTGGTATCATCAAAATGGGAACAGATACAATGGGTGAGCAAAATGCTAGAACATATATGCCATTAATTGCATCTTTAGCTATTGTTATTTTCGTAAGTAACATGATGGGAGTTATTCCTGGATTTGAAGCTCCAACAAGTAACATTAACTTTACTTTATCATTAGCATTAATTGTATTTGTTTATTACAATTATGTTGGTATTAAGAAAAATGGTTTTGTAGCTTATTTTAAACATTTTATGGGACCAATGGCTATTCTTGCTCCTTTAATGTTCCCTATTGAAATTATTTCTCATTTATCAAGAATTATTTCATTATCATTCAGACTTTTTGGATCAATCAGAGGTGATGATATGTTCCTTATGGTACTTTTAATGTTAGTACCTTGGTTATTACCATTACCAGGATTTTTCTTATTAACAGCGTTTGGTTTCTTACAAGCGTTTATTTTCAGTATATTAACTTATGTTTATATTGCTGGTTCTGTTATGATGGAACACGAAGAACACTAATTTAATTTAGTTTCTATTAAAAAGGGAATAAGTTTTTACTTATTCCCTTTTTTTATATCTTTAAATAAGGAATTCTTCTATTATGAATAATCATAATTTAAAAAGCTATCTAATTACAGATCCACAATATTACTCAAACAATATAGAATCATTCAAAAATAATTTAACAAAAGTTTTGAAAAATCACAAAATAAACTTAGCTTGTTTTAGAGATAAAGAGTCTTCAAATTTTAAAGAGTTAGCTTTGATATTTATTGAAACTTGCAAAAAATTCAATGTTGAAAAAATACTTTTGAATGGAAATTATTTTCTTTCACATGAATTAAAAGCAAACGGTGTTCATTTAACTTCTACTCAATTTGATAAAATAAAAGAGGCAAAAGAACTTGGTTTATATATAATTATTTCATGTCATAGTTTAAGTGATATTCAAATGGCTTTAGATAATAAAGCAGATGCAGTTACTTTTTCACCTATTTTTGAAACACCAAATAAAGGTGAACCAAAAGGAATAATTACTTTAAAAAAGGCTGTAAATGCTTTTAAAAATATAAATATCTTTGCTCTTGGTGGAATTATAAATGAAAACCAAATAGAACAAATATCTGAAACAAAAGCCTATGGTTTTGCTTCAATTAGATATTTTGTTTAAACTTCACTAATCAGCACTTCATTTGATTGCAAATAAAGCAAATAAGAAAAAACATTTTGTGTTTGAAAAATATCTTTTATAGCTTTTTTGTAAAAGGCAACTTGTGCTATATGCTCAACATGTCTATCTTTTGTAGTTTTATAATCAATAATATAATAGTTTCCATCTTTGAAAAGAAGTAAATCAATAATTTTTATCTCCTCTTTATAAACTAAAGATTGTTCCGTTATAAACTCACTATCTTTAATAAGTGAAAGAAATTGCTCATTTTTTACCAATAAAGACAATCTATTTTTTATATCAAGAAAGTCTATCTCATCTAAAAAGTTTGAATATCTAGTTTTTGCTAAATTTAAAGAATATAACAAGTTATCACTATTAAATTCATTCATCATTTCAAGACAATAGTGAGTTGCAAGTCCAAAATATTTGGCTTTTAGATGATTTTCATCAAACTCTTTTTCTTTAGAAATCTGTTTTTCTTGAGTTCCTAAATCCATTGGCACATATAAAACTTTTTCTATTTTTTCATAGTTTTTCGAAATATTTTGACTTTGAATAATAGTTCCAATTTGTGTAGGTTTCATATTTAAAACATCAAAAACTGAAGATTTTGCTTTTTTGAAAATAATCATATTATTTTTAGCTCTGGTTAATGCCACATATAAAATATTTATCTCATCTTCAATACTCAAAGCTTTCTCTTTTGAGAGTGCTTTTTCATAATCTTTGTTATAGTTTTCATAACCTTTGATTTTATAAAAAATATTTTTTAATTGCACACTTTCATACTCAAATAAAAGTGAAGATTTATCTACATTCTTTCTTTTAATTCTATCAAGCATAATTACAGTATTAAACTCTAAACCTTTTGATTTAAAAATAGTTAAAATTTGAAGCCCAACTGATTCAGAGTTTTCCATATTAGAATCTAATTTATCAATTTCATATACAAAATCAACAATATTAGAAAAAACTGAACTAACTTCAATTAGCTTAATTATATTTTCATCAATGATTTTTAGTTTACTTGCTAACTCTTTTATAACTTCTTGAATTGATTTTTCTTCCAATTCTATTGCTAAATCAAGCTCATTTAATATTGGCTTTCCTATTAGTGCATTTAGATTCTCTTTGTAAATCTCTTCTTTAAAATAAAGATATTTAATTGCATTAATTATGGCTTTTACATTTTGCTGATTTATAAGTTTTGAAGTCATCTCTGTTGATATTTTCAAAGATGGGAATTTTTGTTTTAAATAATAATATAGATTTAAAACATCATCGTTTGTATAAGTTAAGATTGCAATATCATTTGAGTTTACACCCTCTTTTAAAAGCTGAGCAATTTTTGAAGCGATATTTTCATATTTATCATCTTCATCAAGTTTTTCATCAACAATAACTTCAATATATCCACCTTTCGTAACTGACTCTTGCTCAAAATATTCATAATTTGGAATATTTAAAAATAAAGAATTTACATAAGAGATTATATTTTCGCACGAGCGATAATTTGTATTTAATACTTCAACTTCAAGTAGTTTATTTGTATTTGCTACATAATCAAAAAGTTCTCTTTTCCCCCCACGAAACCTATAAATTGATTGTTTTGTGTCTCCCACATAAAAAAATGTTTTGAATTTAGTTTGATCACCTGCAAGTATCTCTTTTATTAATGGCTCTAAGATTTTATATTGTAAAAGTGAAGTATCTTGAAACTCATCCATCAAAATATGTGAAAAAGATGAATCAAGTCTAAAATATAAAAAATCTTTATCAATTTTTGTAGATAGCAATTCATAAACTAAATTTGAAATGTCATTAAATTCTAAATAGTTTTTATTTTTGTTAAAAGTAAATTTAAAATCTTTAAACATCAAATAAAGCTCAAATAATTTACTCAAACTATATCCAGCTCGTAATTTATAATAAATCGCTATTTCATCTTTTAAATTAGAAAAATATGATTCTATTGTCTCATTTGCACATTTTTTAAAATATGAATAATCAGCTAAGGTATCTTTTTCAAGCCAAGTTCTTCCAAATAATTCATCAAAAGTTTCAAAATCAACAGCTTTAATTGCACTGGCACTTGCACCATTACAATTTAAAATTTGCTCTTTTATTTTAAAAGCAAACTCTAAAACATTTTGTTTTTGTAAATCAATAAGTTTTGCATCAATATTTAAAATATCAACTGTTTCATTTTTTTCAAGTAGGTTTTTGAATAATTCAAAAATTGAATTAAATTTCTTTTTTTCGTAGTGGGAAAAATCAATCAAAGTTTCAAATTGAGTTGCATTTAATGATTGTAAAAACTTCATACTTAAAGCTTCAATATCATCAACTTTTATCTCAAAATCATCTGATATTCCAATATATCCACAAAATTCTCGTAAGATTTTATTTATAAATTTATCAATTGTAAAAATAGATAAAGTTGCATTTGAAAATGATTTAATTAAAAAACTTTTTTTACCAAGAATATCTTGTTTTGTTAAACTTGATTGTTCAACAATTGCACTTAAATATGCTTCATCATCACCTAAAGTTAAAAGAGTTTTATAAATTCGCTCACTCATTTCATTTGCAGCTTTATTTGTAAATGTAAGAGTTAAAATTTCATTTGGTTTTGCACCAAGTAACATTAGTGTTATATATCGAACAGTTAAGGCAAAAGTCTTTCCACTTCCTGCGCTGGCTTTTAGGGCTAAGTATTTTTTCATGGCCTAATGATACTAAATCTTTTATTAATAAGATTCTTTTAGATATAATCAGCACTCAAAAATCACTTAGGATTATAGATATGCAAAATAAACATCAAAAAGTTCAAACTCTACTTGATGCAATACCATATATTAAAAAATTTTTCGGAAAAGTTATTGTTATTAAATATGGTGGCTCAGCACAAACAAGCCCTGATTTAAAAGAAAAATTTGCTCAAGATATTGTTTTTCTTTCACTTTTAGGAATAAAACCTGTAATTGTTCACGGTGGTGGGGCTAGAATTACTGAATTATTAACTAAATTAGAAATTCCTTCACACTTTGTTGATGGACACAGGGTTACTTGTGAAGATAGTATGAGAGTTGTCGAAATGGTTTTAAGTGGTGAAATCAATAAAAATATTACATCTTTATTAAATCATCATGGAGCAAAAGCTATTGGAATTTCAGGAAAAGATTCAGCTTTAATAAATGCTGTTCCAAAAGATGGAGGAAGATTTGGTTACACAGGTGAGATTACAAAAGTAAATGGAACTATGATTAATAATCTTATCAAAGAAGGTTTCATTCCTGTAATTGCCCCAATTGCTGATAGTGCTGAACCAAATCATCCAGGATTTAATATAAATGCTGATGTTGCAGCTTGTGAAATTGCAGCTGCAATTGGAGCACAAAAAGTACTATTTTTAACTGACACTATTGGTGTTTTAGATAAAAATAAAGAACTAATAACATCTTTAGATAAGGATGATGTTGAAAGATATAAACTAGATGGAACAATTGCAGGTGGCATGATTCCAAAAGTTGATTCGTGTATTGATGCAATTTATAATGGTGTAAATAAAGCTCACATAATAGATGGACGAGTTGAACACTCAATTTTACTTGAGTTATTTACAAGTGATGGAATTGGGACACAATTCGTAAGAAAAGACAATCCAAATAATGGGATTGATATGGAAAAATTACTAAACGATTAAGAAGGAATATTATGAATTTTATTGAAACAAGAGGAAATGATGGTATTAAACCAATTGAAGTACCATTTAGTGAAGCAATACTAAATCCAAGTACATCATTTGGTGGATTATATGTACCAAAAAGTTTACCAAAATTAGAAGATAACTTTATTTTAAATCATATTAACTCTTCTTATAAAGAACTTGCTTTTGACATATTAAAAGCATTTGAAATTGACATTGATGAAAATGAAATAAATAAAGCCTTAGCTTTATATGACAATTTTGATGATGCTTCAAATCCTTGTCCAGTTGTAAAAGTTAAAGATGATTTATTTGTACATGAACAATATCATGGTCCAACAAGGGCTTTTAAAGATATGGCACTACAACCTTTTGGTTCAATTCTTTCATCAATTGCAAAAAAAAGAGATGAAAAATATTTAATCCTTGCTGCAACTAGTGGAGATACAGGGCCAGCAGCTCTTAATACTTTTAAAAACAAAGAAAATATTCAAGTAGTTTGTTTATATCCAGATGGTGGAACAAGTGATGTTCAAAGACTTCAAATGGTTTGTGAAAATGGAAAAAACCTAAAAGTTTTAGGAATAAAAGGAAATTTTGATGATGCACAAAATGCACTAAAAACACTTTTGGCTTCTAAAACTTTTAAAGATGAATTAGAAAAAGACAATATTAAACTTAGTGCTGCAAATTCTGTAAATTTTGGAAGAATTATTTTCCAAATCATTTATCATTTTTGGTCATATATCCAACTTTTAAAACAAGAGGAGATTACATTTGCAGAGAAGATTTATTTAGTTGTTCCATCTGGAAACTTTGGAAATGTTTTAGGTGGATTTTATGCACTTCAAATGGGAGTTCCAATTGAAAAACTTTTAGTAGCATCTAATGAAAATAATATTTTAACTCAATGGATTAATACAGGAGTTTATGATATTAGAGGTAAAGAGTTAAAACTTACAAAATCACCTGCTATGGATATTTTAAAATCTTCAAATATTGAAAGAGTTATATATTCATTCTTTGGAGCAGAACGAACAAAAGAGTTAATGGAAAATTTAAATAAGAATAATATTTTTGAGATGAGTAAAATAGAAACAGAAACTATAAAAAAATATTTTTCAGCTATTGATTCAAATGATACTTTTGGTACTAAAACAATAAAAGAGTTTCTTGACATTGGCTACTTAATGGATCCACATACTGCAACTTGTATTAAAGCTTATAATGACTTAAGAGAAAAACCATTAAAAACAGTTATTTATTCAACTGCTGAATGGACAAAATTCTCACCAACAGTATTAAATGCATTAAAACAAGACAATAACAAATACTCTGATAAAGAGGCCTTAGAAGAAATTTCAACAAAATACCAAGCAACATTGGTTGAAAGTATAAAAGAGTTATTTAATGCAAAAATAAATCATTCTTCTGTAATAGAAAAACATAATATTGAAACTGAAATTGTAAAGTTTATTAGAGAATCATAAGATTCTCTAATAATTATTTTATAAATTTAAAAACCTATATAAAAAATATACACTGTGTAATTCCTTCTCAAAAATCTCTTAAAAATATTCAATATATCCACAAAGTCAATTCTTTTTAAGTAACTTGGTAATATAATCCAAGAATTCTAAATTTAAAAAAAGGAAGCCAAATATGTCTAAACAAACAAATAGACGAGATTTCATTGGTTACTCATTTGCTGCAGTTGCTGCAGTTGGTGGTGCGGCCTCACTTGTTGGTATGAAACAAGCATGGGATCCACTTCCAAGCGTTTTAGCCGGAGGATTTACTACAGTTGATCTTACGCCTATAAAAGCTGGAGAACCAGAAACTTTTGTATGGAGAGGGAAACCCGTATTCGTACTTAAAAAAACTGCTGATATGGATCAATCTCCAAGAGATTTAATAATTGGATCAGATAGATACATTATCGCTATAGGATTATGTACTCATTTAGGATGTATTCCAGCTTGGAATAAAGACAAATGGAAATGTGCATGTCATGGTGGTGAATATAATACTAATGCAAAAAATACTTTTGGACCACCACCAAGACCACTTGATGTACCTCCATTTAAAGTAGATGGTTCTTCTATTGTTTTAGGTGAAGCTGGTCCTGAATACAAAACAATTGCTGCTTTTGTAGCAACACAAGCATAGGAAAGGGTTCGCATGGCAAAATTTGAAAAAGCAAACTCAGTTGGTGAGTGGTTAGACCAAAGGTTAAATCTTACAACATTCAATAAAGTTATGATGACTGAATATTGGATTCCAAAAGATATTAACTTCTTATGGGCAATGGGTGTATTGTTAGCAACAACATTTGGAATATTAATAATTTCTGGAATATTCTTAATGATGTACTATAAACCTGATATTAACTTAGCATTTGACTCTGTTAACTACACAATTATGCAAGAAGTTGCATTTGGTTGGTTATTTAGACATATGCATGGTGTTGCAGCTTCAGTTGTATTCTTAATTATTTATATTCACATGTTTACAGGGATCTATTATGGTTCTTATAAACAAGGTAGAGAGATGATTTGGATTTCTGGTATGTTATTATTTATGACATTCAGTGCTGCTGGATTCTCTGGATATATGTTACCTTGGGGACAAATGTCTTACTGGGCAGCAATGGTTATTACAAACTTATTTGGTGGAGTTCCAGTTATTGGGGATGCACTTGTAGTTTGGATTAGAGGGGACTTTAATGTGGCAGATGCAACATTAACAAGATTCTTTATGTTACATGTATTCTTATTACCTATTACAATTATGGGAATTATTGGTTTACACTTCTATACTTTAAGAATCCCTCATGTAAATAATCAAAACTCTGATGAATTTGATTTTGATGCTGAAGCTGAAAAATATTTAGCAGGAAATAAAAAAGAGTCAAAAGTTATTCCTTTTTGGCCAGTATTTATCTCTAAAGATTTAGCTGTACTTGGTGTTTTCTTGATATTCTACTTCTATTTAGTATTCTTCCATTATGAATTTGCAATGGATCCAGTTAACTTCGATCCTGCTAATAATATGGTTACTCCTGCACATATTTATCCTGAGTGGTATTTCTTATGGTCATACGAAGTATTAAGAGGTTTCTTCTTTGATATTGCTGGATTTAAAGCATTCGATATTGGATTAATTGCATTCGCATTTGCAAATGTTATTTTCCTATTATTACCTTGGTTAGATAGAGATCCTAAAATTTTACCAGCACATAAAAGACCAACATTCTTTATTTGGTTCTGGATATTAATGGCTGATTTAATTGTATTAACTGTATATGGTAAATTACCTCCAACAGGTTCAAATGCATGGGTTGGATTCTATGCTGCAGTAGGATTTATTTTACTGTTCTTAATCTTACCAATCGTTACTAAAATTGACGCTAAGAAAAGGGGATCACTATGAGAGAATTAAAAATACTAGCAGTTGTAGTAGCTTTAACGCTAATTACATACTGGGGAGTTGAACCATTCGCTCACTCTCAAATGCATCCACATGTTGAACCAGCAAATTATAAATTTGATAAAGCTGATGAAGAAACATCTAAAGATAATGTAAAAAAAGCTGAAAAAGCTTTAGTACAAGCTGAGAAATTAACTAATAAAAAAGATATTGACTCTGCAAAAGCTACTGTTGAATCATTAAAAGAATTTGAAAAATCAACAAATGAATTTTGGGCTTCAAATAAAGAACCAATTGATTTAGTTGGTAATGTAGCAAATGGTGAAACTATAGTTACTAGTAACTGTACTGCTTGTCACTCAATTGAAGCAAAAGGTTTCCCACAAGTTATGGATAACGCAAGTTCAGCTGCAGCTTATGGAGTAGTTCCTCCTGATTTAGCAACTGCTGGTAAATTATATACAAAAGAATTTTTAGTTGCATTTATTAAAAATCCTGCTGTAGCATCAAAAGTTTCTCATAAATTTGTTGATGGTAAAGTACATCCAATGCCAAACTTTGATTGGTTACAACCTCAAGAAATTGCAGATGCAGTTGCTTATTTACAAGACATTGCACCTAAAGAAATGACAAATAAAGAAGTATTTACTAATGCTTGTCAAAGATGTCACTCTATTAAATACGCTGATATGAAAAAAGGTACAATGGCAGCATTTACACCTAATGATGATATCAAAAAATATATGGGAAAAGTTCCACCTGATTTATCTCAAATGATTAGATCAAGAGGTCACGAATATTTAGAATCATTTATTAATGATCCACAAAAACACCTTGCTGGTACAGCAATGCCTAGAGTTGGATTAACAGAAGAATCTGAAGCTCAAGTTATTTCTTACTTAGAAGAAGTTGGTGATTCTAAAAAAGCACAAAGAGAAGAATTAGGACCTAAATTCTTAATCTATCTAGTGATTTTTGCGATTTTTGGTTTCTTATGGAAAGCAAGTAAATGGAGAGATGTTCACTAGAACATCTTTTCTATAATAGGAGAAAAATAAATGAAATTAGCAAAATTAATAATCGCAGCATCATTACTTGTAGTTTCTGCAAGTGCAAATGATGTGTTACAAAACTCAATGTCAACTATGGAAAAAGGTATGACTCAAATTCAAAAAGGTTTTTTAAATAATAACCTTGATTTGATTAAAGAGGGTACTAAACTTGTAAAAGAAGGAAATACACTTTTTTCAGATGCAAAAGTAATCAACCAATATTTACCTGATAATAAAAAACACATGGTAAATGTTGCTGAAAATGCTTCAAAAAGAATTTCTTTAGATATTACTGAGTTAGAAGCTAATTTAGATAATAAAGCATTTATAAAAGCTGCAAATTCATATTCTGATATGTTAAATGCATGTTCTAGCTGTCACTCAATAGTTAGAAATTGGTAAAAAATTAAAAAAGATAAACTTTGAAGTTTATCTTTTTTTTATAAAAGAATCTTTGAGCTAGCAGATATTATTGCTGTTTCAGAACGAAGTATTAAATTTGAATTAAATCCTACAATATTTTCCCTATTAAATTTTTCTCTTTCATTTTTAGAAAAACCACCCTCACATCCAATAACTAAAGTTTTAATTTCATCTTTTTTATTATCAATACAAACTGTAGAAAAATCTAAGAAATAAACATCATTATTCTCTTTGATAAAATCTTCTAAACTTTTAGAAATTTCAAGTTTTATAATATCAGATCTTCCACATTGAGATGAAGAATTAATTAAAATCTTTTCTAGTTTCTCAATATTTATTTTGAAATTTTTTTGTGAATAATCAGCATAAATAAATGTAATTTTATCAACCCCCATTTCATTTAATGAAGCAATAAATTTTTCAACTGTTTTTGGATCAACAACACACCAACCAAGATGTAATTTTTTTTCATTAATTACAATCTTCTCTTCACTTGAAATTAAATTCAAGTTTGCCTTTTTCTTGTCAATAGAGTTAATTTTATATAGATAAATATTGTTATCTTTTAAATTTCTAAAATATATCTCATCATCAATTTTATGTCGTCTAGCTTTTATCAAATAATTATAAACATCATCTTTAATTTCTAAAATATCTTTTCCACAAAATTCATCATAAGTAAATTGCATTAAAATACCTTACTAAGAATATAAACAGCAATAATTACTGATATTTCTATTGTATAAATCTTTTTTGCATAAACAAAAAAATCATTTTGCAATTCAATCTGATCATGTTTAATAACTCTCATTTTTTTGTATCTTTTTATTTCAATTACTAATAAAAATATAGAAGCAGGAATCATTAAAGCTATTGTAATACTAAAAGTTTGGGCATAAAAAGCTACTATTGTTCCTGTGTAAATTACTATTGCATTTGTTAAATGATATAAAGGTGTCATAAATTTCAATCGTTTTGCTAAAACAATAAACTCTTTTTCTTTAGATACTGAATATAGATTAAATAACATAATTGCTAAGAAAAAATATATTGTATAAATGTGGGTCTGAACCGCACTGTGCATTAATTCCATTCTTGTTTATCTCACTTTTAAAAAATTTTGGTATTATATCTAACTTGTCATAAGTTTTTATTTTAACTACAAAAAGGAATAATATGGCTATTAATGTACAAACTGCTGTAGATATTATTTCAAATTTAACACTAAGTCTTAATTTTGAAATTATCCCAATAGAAAATGCTACAAGCAGAATATGTGCTCAAGATATTTTTGCCACAAGTTTTTTACCAAAATTTAACAATTCAGCAATGGATGGATATGCAATAATTTATGAAGATAAAGATAATGAATTAAATATAATTGATACAATTTTTGCTGGAGATAACAATAATAAATTATTAGAAAAAAATTCTTGCATAAAGATTATGACTGGAGCAAAAATACCAGAGAATACTACAGCTATAATTCCAAAAGAAGATACGAAACTCAATGATAATAAAATAAAAATTTTAAAAAATGTTAAAGAATTTCAACATATTAGATATATTGGTGAAGATATACAATTAGATGAACTTTTAATTGCCAAAGGTGAAGAATTAAACTTTTCTAAAATCACTTTACTTGCAAGTCAAGGTATATCACATATAAAAGTTTATAAAAAACCAAAAGTTGTAATTTTTGCAAGTGGAGAAGAATTAAAACTTCATTATGAAAAAATTGAATCTTTTCAAATTTACAATTCAAATACACCAACATTTATCTCACGAATTCAAGAATTAGGTTGTGAGGTAACATTTATAGGTCAAGCAAAAGATACTATTGAAGCTATTAAAGAGCTAGTTAATAATTCATTAGATGCAGATTTAATTATTACTTCAGGTGGTGTTTCTGTTGGGGATGCTGATTTTACCAAAGAGGCATTTTATGAATTAGGATTTGAAGTGCTTTTTGATGGAATAAATGTAAAACCAGGAAAACCAACAGTTTTTGGTAAAATCAAAAATACCTATATTTTAAATCTTCCAGGTAATCCTTTGGCCTCAGCACTTATATTTGAAATGTTTGGAAAAATATTAATTCAAAAATTTCTAGGCTCAAAAGATATTCATCAAAATTTTATACTTGGAAAAATAAAAGATTCTTTTTTCACAAAAAAAGGTAAAACAACAATAATTCCAGGTTTTTTTGATGGAGAGTTTTTTGAAGTTTCACAAAAAAGATCACCAGGAATGGTATCAATTTTAAGCTCATGTAATTCAATGATTATTATTGATGATGAAGTTGAAACTTTAAAAAAAGATAATTTAATAAAAATATTACCAATAAATTGGAAATTCTTTAGCGATATAAAAAAGGACTTTTTAACACATGAATAACAAAACTAAAAAAGCAATATGCATTTTAAGTGGAGGAATGGATTCAACATTAGCTTCATACATAGCAAAAAATGATGGATATGAAATAATTGCAGTTCATTTTAATTATGGACAAAGAACACAAGATAGAGAATTAAAAGCATTTAGAGATATTTGTGAAGATTTAAAAATTTTAGAAAAATATGAAATAGATATTCCATTTTTCACGCAAATTGGAGCTAGTGCTTTAACAGATAAAAATATTGATGTTCCAACAGGTGGAGTTGAAGCTGGCGTTCCTATAACTTATGTTCCATTTAGAAATGGGATTTTTCTTTCAATAACAGCTGCAATTGCAGAAAAAGAAGGTGCAACAGCCATGTATATTGGAGTTGTTCAAGAAGATAGTTCAGGTTATCCAGATTGTACTGATTTATTTATATCAGACATGAAAAGAGCAATAAATCAAGGAACAAAAGAAGATACTCATATTGATATTGTAACTCCTTTAGTTCATCTTTCAAAAGCTCAAATAGTTCAAGAAGCAATGAAATTAAATGTTCCACTTGAACACACTTGGTCATGTTACAAAGAAGAAAAAGAAGCATGTGGAGTTTGTGACTCATGTAGATTAAGACTTAATGGATTTAAAATAGCAAACCAAATAGATCCAATTCCTTACAAGGTTTTATAATGCATTGGAAAATATCAAAAGAGTTTGAATTTTGTTATGGACATAGAGTTTGGTCACAAACTTTAGATGCAGAATTTTCATTGGATTCATGTTTAAAATGTAGACATTTACATGGACATCAAGGCAAAATCTTAGTTTATTTAGAAGCTAAAGAGTTAAAAGATGGAATGGTTACAGATTTTAAACATCTTAATTGGTTTAAACAATTTATTGATGATGTTTTAGATCATAAATTTATTTTAGATTTAAATGATCCTTTATTTTCAACCCTACTTCCAAAAATAGAGAAATCAGAATTAATAAAATTTGATGAAAACTACTATTTAGTAGATTTAACAAAATTTAAAGATGAAGAAAATCACATAAAAGAGCTTTATGAAGGTTATGTAGTTGTTGATTTTGTACCAACAAGTGAAAATCTTTCAGCTTGGTTTTTAAAAATTGTTCAAAAAAAGATGGATAAATTAAATATAAAAGTTTCTCATGTGGAATTTTTAGAAACACCAAAAAGTAAAAGTACCTTTTATGCTTGAAATAAATGAAATCTTTGGACCAACAATTCAAGGTGAAGGAAAACTTGTAGGAACTCCTTCAATCTTTATCAGATTTGGAAAGTGTAATTTTAAGTGTGAAGGTTTTGCAGTTGAATATGAAACTCCAAGTGGAATAAAAAAATGTGCTTGTGATTCATATTATGCAGTTGATACAGAATTTAAAGATACTTGGACTAAATACAAATCTTATGAAGAGATTGTAAGTGAAGTAAACGAATTATTATCAAAATATCCAAATAATTATAAGATTGATATTGTAATAACTGGTGGAGAACCACTTTTATATTGGAATAAAATAGAGTTTCAAAAACTTATAAAACATTATATAAAAGATGGTCATAAAGTTACAATTGAAACAAATGCTTCATTAAATTTAAACTTTGAATTTGATTATCAAAAAGAGATTTTATTTTCTATGAGTGTGAAACTTAGCAATTCACTTGAGTCTTTGAAAAAGCGAATAAATAAAGAAACTCTTACAAAAATTTTAACAAATACAAAAGAATCATATTTAAAATTTGTAATTGGAAAAGATTTTTTACAAGATGCAAATAAAGAAATTCATGCAATTTTAGAAGATATTCCAAAGTGTGAAGTTTATTTAATGCCACTTGGTGATACAGCTAATGAAATAAATAAAAATTGTGAAGATGTGATAAATATGGCAATAGAAAATGGTTTTAGATATTGTGATAGATTACATATTAGAGTTTGGGATAATAAAAGAGGCGTTTAAGCCTCAAATATATTATTTATAAAAGTGTTGATATAATAAGCGATTAATGTAAAATTAAAAAGGATAAAAATGAAATTTACAGGTTCTAATGTATTAGTTACAGGTGCAAGTAGAGGAATTGGTGCACAAATTGCAAAAACTCTTGCAGGTTTTGGACTAAAAGTTTGGATAAATTATAGAAGTGGCGCTGAAGCTGCTGAAAAAATTAAAGAAGAGATTGAAAATGCAGGCGGAAAAGCTGCAATTATAAAAGCTGATGTTACAAATGATGAAGAGTTCGCAAATGCAGTTAAAACAATTGTTGATGCAGATGGAGAATTATCTTATTTAGTTAATAATGCAGGAATTACAAAAGATAAATTAGCATTAAGAATGAGTGTAGCTGATTTTAACGATGTTATTAGTGCAAACTTAACATCTGGATTTATTGGTTGTAAAGAAGCTTTAAAAGTAATGAGTAAAAAAAGATTTGGTTCTGTTGTAAATATCTCTTCAATTGTTGGAGAAATGGGAAATGCTGGTCAAACTAACTATTCAGCATCAAAAGGTGGATTAAATGCAATGACAAAATCATTTGCAAAAGAAGCAGCTTCAAGAGGAATTAGATATAACGCAGTAACTCCAGGATTCATTCAAACTGATATGACTCATGAATTAAAAGATGAAGTAAAAGCTGAATATGAAAAAAATATTCCTCTTTCAAGATTCGGTCAACCTTCAGAGATAGCTGATGCAGTAGCATTTTTATTAAGTGATCATGCTTCATATATCACAGGTGAAATATTAAAAGTTAACGGTGGATTATACGTTTAATATTTTTAATTAAAATCCAAATATTTAATTTAAAAGAGTTTTTAAAAACTTTTTTGTTATAATACGTAAATAATTTTATAAAAGGAATAAGTATGGCATTATTAGATGATGTAAAAGAAGTTGTTATTGAGCAATTAGATTGCGATCCAGCAGAAGTAAAAGAAGATTCAAAATTTATTGAAGATTTAGGTGCTGACTCTTTAGATGTTGTTGAATTAGTTATGGCATTAGAAGAAAAATTTGACATCGAAATCCCTGATGAAGATGCTGAAAAAATCTTAACTGTTGCAGACGCTATAAATTACATCGAAAATAACGCGTAATTTATACGCTATTTAAATAGAAGATTAATTCTTCTATTTATATTTAAACTATTGAGTTTTTTATAAAAAAATTGAATAATTCAAATAATAAAAACATGGAGCATATTTAAATGAGAAGAGTTGTTGTAACGGGTATTGGTACTATTAATTCTACAGGACATAATGTAAAAGATTCTTTCAAAGCTGTTGTAGATGGTGTTTGTGGTATTGACACAATTACACTATTTGATGCAAGTGAATTTTCTGTAAAAATTGCTGGTGAAGTAAAAGATTTCGATCCTACAACTGTGATGGACAAAAAAGAAGTAAAAAAAGCTGATAGATTTATTCAATTAGGTATAAAAGCAGCTCTTGAGGCTATGATTGATTCTGGTTATGTGACACAAGAAAATAAAAAAGTTGATGCTTCTATTGCAGATAGATTTGGAATGATTTCTGGTTCTGGAATTGGTGGTTTATCAACAATTGAAAGAAATTCTGTTGTTTGCGAAACAAAAGGTTCAAGAAAAGTTTCACCTTTCTTTATTCCGTCATCACTTGCAAATATGTTAAGTGGATTTATTTCTATTGAACACAATCTAAGAGGTCCATCATTAGCACATGTTACAGCTTGTGCTGCTTCTACACATGCATTAAATGATGCTGTAAAAACTATAATGATAGGTGGGGCAGATAGAATTTTAGTTGTAGGTGCAGAAAGTGCAATTTGTGGTGCTGGTGTTGCAGGATTTGCTGCAATGAAAGCATTATCAACAAGAAATGAAGAGCCAAAAAAATCATCTAGACCATTTGACATTGATAGAGATGGTTTTGTTATGGGAGAAGGTGCTGGAGCACTTGTTGTTGAAGATTTAGAAATAGCACTTGCAAGAGGTGCTAAAATTTATGCTGAAATTATTGGATTTGGAGAATCAGGTGATGCTAATCACATCACTTCACCTGTTATGGATGGTCCTTTAAGAGCTATGAAAGCAGCATTTGAAATGGCAAAAAACATTACTGGGGAGTACCCAAAAATTGATTATATCAATGCACATGGAACATCAACTCCTGTTGGTGATAAAAATGAAACAGCAGCAATTAAAGCACTATTTGAAGGGAAAGACATACCATTAGTTTCTTCAACTAAAGGTCAAATTGGACATTGTTTAGGAGCAGCAGGAGCTATTGAAGCTATTTTTACTATTAAAGCTCTTGAAGAAGGAATTATTCCTCCAACTATTAATATAGATAATCAAGATCCAGAATGTGATTTAGATTATGTTGCAAATGTTGCAAGAAAAGCAAATTTAACTACAGTTATGAGTAATAATTTTGGTTTTGGTGGAACTAATGGTTCTGTAATATTTAGAAAATATGAAAAATAATTTAGAATAAAACCTAACTATAAAGGAGATAATTTTCATTATCTCTTTTTTTTTTAAAGGGAAAAAATTGGCAGCTTACCTAGAATTTGAAGATAAAATCAAGAAAATTGAAGATGATATTATAATAGCTAAAACTAAAGCAGATGAACATGCTGTTGATATTTTAGAAAAAAAATTAGAAAAAGAAGTTGAAAAAACTTTTAAAAACTTAAGTGATTATCAAAAACTACAACTTGCTCGTCACCCAGATAGACCTTATTCATTAGATTATATAAATGGTTTACTAACAAATGCTTATGAGATTCATGGTGACAGACATTATGTTGATGACCATGCAATTGTATGTTATCTTGGATACATTGATAATGAAAAAGTATTAGTAATTGGCGAGCAAAAAGGAAGAGGAACAAAAGATAAACTTTTCAGAAATTTCGGGATGCCAAATCCTGAAGGTTATAGAAAAGCATTAAGAGCAGCTAAAATGGCTGAAAAGTTCCAAATTCCAATACTTATGTTAGTTGATACTCCAGGTGCATATCCAGGAATTGGAGCAGAAGAAAGATCTCAAAGTGAAGCAATTGCAAGAAATTTATATGAATTTGCTGACTTAACAACTCCTACTGTTTCTGTTGTAATTGGAGAAGGTGGTTCAGGTGGTGCATTAGCAATTTCAGTTGCTGATAAACTAGCTATGATGAGATATTCTGTTTATGCTGTTATTTCACCAGAAGGTTGTAGTGCTATATTATGGAATGATCCTTCAAAAGTTGAAACTGCTGCAAATGCATTAAAAATTACAGCTGAAAACTTAAAAGAATTAAATTTAATTGATGATGTAATAAATGAACCATTAATTGGTGCACATAGAAAAAAAGAAGAGGCTATTCTAGCTTTAAAAGAATATTTTCTAAACTCTCTAACTGAGTTAAAAAAATTAACTCAGGAAGAAAGATCTAACAAAAAATATGAAAAAATCATGAACTTAGGTTCTTTTTTAGAAAAATAATCTCAAAGATAAGAAGTAAACTTCTTATCTAACTAATCTACCGACTGGCTCTCCACCAATTAAATGAAAATGTAAATGATGAACTTCTTGTCCACCATGATCTCCAATATTTGTGATTAATCTATAACCACTTTGTTTTATATCTAATTTAGCTGCAACTTTTTGAATAAAAGTAGTCATATCAGCCATAATATTTGAAGGTACTACATCAAAAGAATCATAATGCTCTTTTGGAATAATTAATACATGAATTTTTCTAGTAGGATTAATATCATTAAATGCTAAAAAATTTTCGTCTTCTAAAATAGTTTGATTTGGTATCTCACCTTTTACAATCTTACAGAATATACACATTATTTTTCCTTGAAATTAAATAGTAAAATATTATAACCAAACTCTAATAAATCTTTAAGTATAATCCCAAAAATACAGATACAAATAATTTAAATCCAAGATAATTATTTACAAATTAGGGAGAAAAAAGTGACACAGTGGATTGAAAAAATAACCAATGCAGCTTCACTTGAAGAATTAGAAAATCTTAGAATTGATACTTTAGGTAAAAAAGGTATTTTAACTTTAGAATTTGCTAAAATGAAGAGTGTTCCAAATGAAGAAAAAAAAGCTTTTGCTGAAAATTTAAATAAACAAAAAGAACTAGTTACAAATGCTTTAGAATCAAAAAAAGTAATTTTAGAAAAAGAGGCTTTAAATAAAAAGCTAGAAAATGAAAAAATTGATGTAACAAGATTTAATAATGAACTAACATGTGGAGCTACTCATCCAGTAGTTGAAACAATGGATAGAATAATTACATATTTTCAAAATTTAAATTTTGCTGTTGAAGAGGGTCCTTTAGTAGAAGATGATTTCCATAATTTTGAAGCACTAAATCTTCCAAAATATCATCCAGCTCGTGATATGCAAGATACTTTTTATAATAAAGATTATACATTATTAAGAACGCATACATCTCCTGTTCAAATTAGAACTATGTTAAGTCAAAAAACACCTATTAGAATGATAGCACCTGGAACAGTGTTTAGAAGAGATTTTGATATTACACACACTCCTATGTTTCATCAAATTGAAGCATTAGTTGTTGATGAAGCGGATAAAGTTTCATTTGCTAATTTAAAACATGTTTTAGTTGAGTTTTTACACCATATGTTTGGTGATGTTGAAGTTAGATTTAGACCTTCATTTTTCCCATTTACTGAACCATCAGCAGAAGTTGACATATCATGTGTATTTTGTAAAGGTGAAGGATGTAGAGTTTGTTCACAAACAGGATGGCTTGAAGTTTTAGGTTGTGGAGTTGTTGATCAAAATGTATTTAAAGCAGTTGGTTATGAAAACAAATCTGGATATGCTTTTGGATTAGGTGTTGAGAGATTCGCAATGCTAATTCATAACATTGGAGATTTACGATCACTATTTGAAAGTGATACAAGACTATTAGGACAATTCAAATGATAATTACTAGAACATGGTTAGAAGAATTTATTGATATCTCAAAAATTTCTACGGATGAAATTTGTAAAACACTTAATTCGATTGGTCTTGAAGTTGATAGTTTAGAAAAAATTACAATTGTTCCAAAAGTAATTATTGGAAAAGTTTTAGAAAAAAAGAAACATCCCGATGCTGATAAATTAAATATTTGTCAAGTTGATTTAGGAACTCAAGTTGTTCAAATTGTTTGTGGTGCTAAAAATGTAGATGCAGGACAATTTGTTCCAGTTGCAACTGTTGGTTGTGATATGGGAAATAATTTTATTATTAAAGAAGCAAAATTAAGAGGTGAACAATCAAATGGAATGATTTGTTCATCAACTGAACTTGGACTTACAAAATTAAATGATGGAATCTTAGAACTAGATAACTCTATTGGAGAATTAATTTTAGGAAAAGAGTTAAGAGAATATCCAAAAGTATGTGATGATGTTATTGAAATTGGATTAACTGCTAATAGAAGTGATTGTTTAAGTATAAATGGAATTGCTAGAGAACTAAGTGCATATTATAATATTCCTTTACTAGAATGTGACAAACAAATTAAATATAATGATTTAGGAATTGGTCAGTTTTTAGAAATTGAGTGCGATAGTAATATTGACTCATCTTTATCTTTTAAAATAGTTGATTTTTCAAATTTCAAATTAAATGTTTTACAAAAATTAAGAACTGGAATAATTGGTAAATATAAAGATAACGCTGATGTTAAAAATATTTTAAATTATGCTACTCAAGCAACTGGTGTAATTTTAAATGCTTATACAAAAGAAAAAACTATTAAAAATAATAATCTTAATGTTTTACATGTAAAAAAAGATGAATTAGGTTTTGATAATATTTATGGAAGTGAACAACTAAGTAAAATCTGTGTTGAATATAAAGATATAGAATTTAATGAAACAGATTTAATTATTGAAGCTTCGTATGTAAATCCAGAGTTAATTTCAAAAAGAGTTTTTGATACAAAAGTAAAAACAGGAGAAGTTTTTTACAAATCTTCAAGAGGTAGTGAACCAAATATTGAATATGGTATTGATTATTTTTCTAATTTAGTTTCTAAATTTGGAGCATTAGTTTATAAAGGTGTTGAAACTTTTATTGATGATAAAGAAAAATTAACACTTGATGTTAATATCAATAAAGTAAATTCAATTATTGGTCAAGAAATACCAAAAATCACTATTGAAAAAATTCTTGTTTCTTTAGGTTTTGAAGTAAAAGATATGGGTGGTATTTTAGTTGCAAAAGTACCTCATTTTAGACATGATATAAAAAATATTGCAGATATTACAGAAGAAATTGTTAGAATAATCGGAATAGATAATATTATTGCAAAACCTTTACAAATTGATGAAGTAAATAGAGTTAATAAAACTTCAAATGACATAATCAAAAAAAATAGATTAAGATTTAAAGCTATTGAAAATGGTTTTTATGAAACTTTAACTTATGTATTTTCATCAAAAGAAAATTTAGAGAAATATGGTTTTAAAACTGTTAAAGATGAATTAGAATTAATAAATCCTATAGTAAAAGAGTTAAATACTTATAGAACAACTATGCTTTTAAATTTAGTAGAAGCTTGTTCTAACAACTTTAAAGTTGGTGTAAGATCTAGTGCATTTTTTGAAATTGGAACAATATTTGATGAAAACAGAGTTGAGAGTAAGAAAATATCATTTATTCAAACAGGCTCTGCTGAATTAGAAGATTTCTCAAATGCTGGAAAACCAAAAAATATTGACTTCTTTTCTTTTTCTAAAAAAATATTAAATACAGTTGGAAAATTTGATTTAGAGCCAATGACAAATATTGATAATATGTTTATACATCCTTTCCAAAATGCAAATGTATTAATAGATGGGAAAGTTGTAGGATTTATTTGTAAATTACATCCAAGTGTTTGTGCTGATTTTGATTTAAATGATACATTTGTTGCTGAAATAGATTTTGAATCAATCAAAAATGAACTTGTAAAAACAACTTCATATTCAAAATTCCAGTCATCAAAAAAAGATTTAACTATTATTACTCCAAAATCTTTAGAATATAAAGAGATTAAAAAAGCAATTAATTCTTTAAATAATTTAAATATTAAACAATTTAACCTAATTGATATTTATAATGATGAGAAACTTGGAGAAAATGAGAGTCTAACAATTAGATTTGTTTTACAAAATGATGAAAAAACTATGGAAGAAGAAGATATTACGACAACAATGAACTCAATTTTAGATGTACTTAATAAAGAGTTATCAATTGGTTTAAGACAATAATCAAAAGGGAAAAAAGTGGAAAAATTTAGTATAAAAAAATTGACAAAAGCATTTAATGTAGAAATAGATTCAATTGCAAGTGACAAATCAATATCTCATAGATGTGCAATGTTTTCACTTTTTTCAAACCAAACTTCATATATAAAAAACTATTTAACAGCTGAAGATACACTAAATACTTTAAGTATTGTTCAACAATTAGGTGCAATAATTAAAAGAGATGGATCAAGCGTTGAAATCACACCAACTCCAACTCTAAGCGAGCCTTCTGATGTTCTTGATTGTGGAAACTCTGGAACTGCAATGAGACTATTTTGTGGATTATTAGCTAGTGTTGATGGTGCATTTACACTAACAGGTGATAGGTATCTAAGAAATAGACCAATGAAAAGGGTTGCTGATCCACTAAGAAGTATTGGCGCACTAATAGATGGAAGAGAAAATGGAAATAAAGCACCTTTATTTATTAGAGGGGTAAAAGAGTTACAACCATTTACTTATCACTCACCAGTTGATTCAGCCCAAGTTAAATCTGCAATGATTCTAGCAGCTCTTAGAGCAAATGGAATATCAAAATATAAAGAGAATGAATTAACTCGAGATCACACAGAACGAATGCTAAAAGGAATGGGTGCCAAACTTGAAAATGATAGTGATGGATTTATTAATATTCATCCATTAACAGGGCATTTAAAACCTCTTAATATAACTGTTCCAACAGATCCTTCATCAGCATTTTTCTTTGCACTTGCAGCTGCAATTACAAAAGACTCAAGAGTTCTTATTAAAAATGTAACTTTAAATCCAACAAGAATTGAAGCTTATCAAGTTTTAAAAAGAATGGGTGTAATTGTAAACTTTATTGAAAAAGAAAATATCTATGAACCAATTGGTGACATTGAAGTAATTAATAATAAATTAAATGGAGTTGTTGTTAGTGAAAATATATCATGGCTTATTGATGAATTACCAGCCTTATCAATTGCAATGAGTTTAGCAAATGGAAAATCAAAAGTTTCAAATGCAAAAGAGTTAAGAGTTAAAGAGAGTGATAGAATTTCAAGTGTAGTAAATAACTTAAAACTTTGTGGAGTTATTTATACAGAATTTGAAGATGGATATGAAATAATTGGTGGAACAATACAAAAAGCAACAATAAATTCTCACGGTGACCATCGAATTGCAATGAGTTTTGCAATAGCTGGACTTCATAGTGATATGGAAATTGAAGATGTACAATGTATTGAAACATCTTTCCCAAATTTTAAAGAACTTCTAGACTCTTTATACTAGGAACAATTCATTGTTCCCTTTAAGGTTTTCTTCTTTAAAAGTGGCTTTGCCAACGTGTTAAAAGAAGTAGATAAATGTAGGTCCCTTAAAATTGGGACAATTTTAAGGATAATAAATGAAAGTAAAATTAGCATCAAATTATGGTTTTTGTTTTGGTGTAAAAAGAGCAATTAAAATTGCAGAAGATTATAAAAACTCTGCAACAATGGGTCCACTTATTCACAACCAAGATGAAATAAATAGATTACAAAATGATTTTAATGTAGGTTTATACAATAATTTAAGTGATGTAAAAGAGAATGATACTGTAATTATTAGAACTCACGGTATTCCAAAAAATGACTTAAAAAATTTAAGAAAACTAAATGCTAAAGTTATTAATGCAACTTGTCCATTTGTTACAACACCACAACAAATAGTAAAAAAAATGTCTAATGAGGGATATTCTATACTTATTTTTGGAGATGCTGATCATCCTGAAGTAAAAGGTGTGCAATCTTATGGTGAGAAGCAAGAAGATGTTCATATTATTTTAGAACCATCAGATTTAGATAATATTGTATTTAGACAAAATAAAATTGCAACCGTTGCACAAACAACTAAAAAGAAAGAAAAATATCTTGAGATTGTTAATACTTTAATCTTAAAAAATAAAGAAGTTAGAGTTTTTAATACAATTTGTGATGCAACATTTGAGAACCAAGATGCAGCAAGAGATCTCTCAAAAGAGGTTGATATTATGATTGTAATTGGTGGTAAAAACTCATCAAATACAAAACAATTACACTCTATTTGCTTAGAAAATTGTCCAGATTCTTACCTAATAGAAAATGAAACTGAACTAGAAAATATTTGGTTTAATAAAAAAACATTATGTGGTGTAACCGCCGGTGCTAGTACTCCTGACTGGATAATACAACAAGTTATAGACAAAATAGAATCATTTAACTAAGAGTTTTTAAGTCAATTTTCTGTATAATCTTCCCATTTAATAAAACTGGTAAATATGAAGGAATAAAATGGGTATCGAAGATATTGATTTAGGTGAAGACTTTGATTTTGAGCAAATGCTTAATGAGTCTTTTGAGAATGCAGAAAACAATTCTGTAGTTGATGGTGTAATTGTAGAAATTTCTAACGAGAGAGTTCTAGTTGATGTTGGTCAAAAAATTGAGGGTCAATTAAATATTTCTGAAATTACAATTGGTGGTGAAGTTAAGTACAAAGTTGGTGACACAATTCCTGTTATGTTAATGGGAAGCAGAGGTGAAAGACCAAGTATTTCACATAAAAAAGTTCTACAAAAAGAAAAATTTGATGCTTTTGTAAAACTTCATGGCGAAAATGTAGAAGATGTAACTATTGAAGGTAAAATCGTTTCTGTTAAACAAAGAGGTGGTTTTATAATCGAAGATGCTGATGGTTGTGAATATTTCATGCCTATGGCTCAATCTTACTTAAAAGCTATTGGAGCAGTTGGAAAAACTGTTAAAGCAAAAGTTATTAAAGTAAACAAAGCGCAAAATTCAATTATTGTTTCAAGAAAAAAATTAATTGAAGAATCAAAAGCGGTTAAAGACAATAAAGTAACTGAAATCTTAGATAATAAAGAGCCAGTTATTGGAACAATCAAAAAAATTACTTCTTATGGAATGTTTGTAGATTTAGGTGGAATTGATGGTTTAGTAAACTACAATGAAATCTCATACAAAGGTCCTGTTAATCCTGCAAATTATTACAACGAAGGTGATGAAGTTTCAGTTGTAGTTTTATCTTATGACAAAACAAAACAACATTTATCATTATCTATCAAAGCTGCACTTTCTAATCCTTGGGAAGAAATCAAAGACGAATTAGAAGTTGGAGATACAATTACTGTAACTGTTTCTAATTTTGAATCTTATGGTGCATTTGTTGATTTAGGAAATGACATTGAAGGTTTATTACACATTTCAGAAATTTCATGGAATAAAAACTTAAAAAATCCAAAAGAACTTTTAACGATTGGTGAAGAAATCAATGTTGAAGTTATTGAATTAAATATTGAACAAAAAAGATTAAGAGTATCTTTAAAAAATCTTCAAGAAAAACCTTTTGCAAAATTCACTAATGACCATAAAGTTGGAGATGTAATTAAAGGTAAAATTGCTACATTAACTGATTTTGGTGCTTTTGTTAGCATTGGTGATGTTGATGGTTTATTACACAATGAAGAAGCTTCATGGGAACCTAATGCAAAATGTAAAACTCTTTACAAAAAAGGTGATGAAGTTGAAGTAAAAATTATCAAAATTGATAGAGAAAAAGAAAATATCTCATTATCAATTAAAGAAATTGCTGATTCTCCTGCAAAAAAATTCCAAGATGCTTATAAAATTGGTGATATTGTAAAAGGAACAGTTAAAGATGCTAAAGATTTCGGAATTTTCATCAAATTAGAAAATAATCTTGATGGTTTAATTAGAAATGAAGATTTTGGTCCATTAAAAGCTGATGAAGTAAAAAATGGTGATGAAATCGAAGCAGTTGTTGTAAATATTGATACTAAGAAAAACAGAGTTAGATTATCAGTTAGAAGATTAGAGCAACAATTAGAAAGAGAAGTTTTAAAATCTGTAAATGATGATTCATCTATGACTTTAGGTGACATTATAAAAGATCAAATGAAATAATAGGATTTATTTAAATGACGAAACATACAATTGTAGTTTGTGATCATATACATGAAGCTGGTTTACAAATTCTTCAGAATACTGAAGATGTAAACTATGTATATGCAGCAGATGTAAATAAAACAGAACTATTAGATATCATCAAAGATGCTCAAGTAGCAATTACAAGATCATCTACTGATGTTGATGAGAAATTTTTAAATGCAGCTACTAATTTAAAAGCAATTATTAGAGCTGGTGTTGGTTATGATAATGTTGATATGGAAGGTTGTAGTAAAAGAGGAATAATCGCAATGAATGTTCCAACTGCAAACACAATAGCAGCAGTTGAATTAACTATGACTCACATGCTATCTTGTATGAGAAAATTTCCATACGCTCATAATCAATTAAAAAATGATAGAGTATGGAAAAGAGAAGATTGGTATGGAAATGAACTTTATGGTAAAAAACTTGGAGTTATAGGTTTCGGAAATATTGGACATAGAGTTGCATTAAGAGCTAAATCATTTGAAATGGATGTAATGACTTACGATCCATATATTCCTTCAACTAAAGCAACTGATTTAGGTATTAAATATACAACTAATTTTGAAGATATTTTATCATGCGATATTATTACAATTCATACACCAAAAAATAAAGAAACTATCAATATGATAGGTTTTGAAGAAATTGCAAGAATGAAAGATGGTGTTATTTTAATTAATTGCGCTAGAGGTGGATTATATAATGAAGATGCATTATATGAAAACCTTAAATCTGGAAAAGTAGCAATGGCAGGTATAGATGTATTTATAAAAGAACCAGCTACAAATAATCCTTTGTTAGATTTACCAAATATAACTGTAACTGCTCACTTAGGTGCAAATACAAAAGAATCGCAAAGAGAAATCTCAGTTCAAGCTGCAAATAATGCTATTGAATCTGCACGAGGTATCGCATATCCTAATGCTCTAAATTTACCAATTGATGAGAGTAAAATCCCACCATTTGTAAAACCATATATTGAATTAACTCAAAAAATGGCTTTTTTAGTTGCACAAATAAGTAAAAGTGAAATTAGATCTATAAATATTTCTGCTGAAGGTAAAATTTCTGAATATTTAGACTCTTTACAAACATTTGCAACTGTTGGTGTATTAGCAGTTAGTTCAGGAAGTGAAGTTAACTATGTAAATGCTAACTTTATTGCCAAAGAAAAAGGTATTGAACTTACAACTTCAGAATTTTCAAATAATAGTGGCTACCAAAATAAAGTAACTATTAAACTAACAACTTCTACAGGTGTTAAAACAATATCTGGAACTGTATTCAATGATGATGTACAAAGAATTGTTGAAATTAGTGGTTTTTCTTTAGACATTGAACCAAAAGGTAAAATGATTATTATGAGAAATAGTGATGTGCCTGGTGTTATTGGTGAAGTTGGAAGAATCTTAGGTGATAATAAAATTAATATTGCTGACTTTAGATTGTCAAGGGGAAAAGATGGAGCATTAGCTGTAATTCTTATTGATGAAAAACCAAGTTCAGATATATTGAAAAAACTTGATAATTTAGAAGCAGCTATTGCAGTTGCTTATGCAGAAATATAAGGAGAAACTATGGCAATTGGTATGAGTGAATTAAAAAAGGGATTAAAAATCGAAGTAGATGGTGTTCCTTACAAAATTACTGAGTATCAACATGTAAAACCTGGTAAAGGTGCTGCATTTGTTAGATGTAAAATTAAATCATTTCTAAATGGAAAAGTTATTGAAAAAACTTTCCATGCTGGTGATAAATGTGAAGTTCCAGACTTACAACAAAAACAAATGCAATTTTTATATGATGATGGTGAACTTTTACAATTCATGGATAATGCAACTTATGAACAAGAGGGATTAACTTACGATCAAGTGGGTGATGCTTTTGATTGGATTATTGATGGTATGTCTTGTGATATGATGTACTACAATGGTAAAGCAATTACTGTTGAGCCTCCAATGGTTGTTGAATTAAAAATTGTAGAAACTCCACCAAACTTTAAAGGTGACTCTCAAGGTGGTAGAAAACCTGCTACTTTAGAATCAGGTGCAGTTGTACAAATTCCTTTCCATATTCTTGAAGGTGACATTATTAAATGTGACACAAGAACTGGTGAGTACCTAGAAAAAGTAAAATAAAAATATAAATCTTTATCGCTATAAACTGCGATAAAGATTTCTTATCTTCAGTCACTGACACTTGTCAGCTCCTTCCTCAAAAAAACCTCTCTCTTGTTTCTATCAATAAATATTTATATTTTAGGAGATTTTATTATATTTGATTTCTTAATTTTTTGGGCACTTATATTACTAATAAAAATTTTAACTATTGTAAAAATTTATCTAAATTATTTTCTCTTTAAATATATAATTTTTTCTTCACCTAAATAATTCTCATGTACAATCTCAAAGTCCATATCTATATCATTTAAAGCATTAATTCCATTTCTAATTTTTGGACTAATAATTAATACAATATAATCTATTTTTTCTTTTAAAATATTCATTAAATTATAGACTCCTTCAACCATTACAAGCTTGTAATCAAGTAGTTTAAATAAATCATCACTAATCAAAACTTGCCTATTTGGTACTTTAAATAATGGAATATTATTGTCAAATATTTTATTTTTACTGTAAATCATAATATTTGGAGCTCGACCTGCAATATATCTTGCATCAAGAGTTGGTTTATCAATTCTTACTGTGTTTCCACCTATTAACATTAAATCTACTTTATCTCTTAATGTATGAACATAAAGTTGGCTCATCTTAGAAGATACTGCTCCATCAATACAGCCATTTAAAGTTTGTGCCATTTTATAAAAGATAAATGTTCCACTACTCCACTTTATAAATGGATATATAAGATTATAAGCCTCTTTTTTCATACATCCTAAACTAATATCGATATTTACACTTTTGAGTGTTTCTATGCCACCTGAAGCAACTTTATTTATATCTTCATGGGCAATAATTACTCTTTTTGGTTTTATCTCTTTTAATAAATTTGCACATGATGGCGTTTTACCTATATGATTACAAGGTTCTAGGGTTACAAAAATTTCACAATCATTAAAATATCCATTATGATTTTCTAAAAGAAAAGTATGAATATCTTGAGAACTATTTTTCATTTTTAGTATTGAATTTGGATTTTCAATTAAGTATGCAGCTTTAAGTGCATTAACTTCTGCATGTGGCATTCCAGACTCTTTGTGAGCCTCTATTGATAATAACTTACCATCTTTTACAATAACACATCCAACAGCAGGATTTGGGTATGTTAAAAGCTGATATTTCCATGCTTCATCAATAGCTAATTTCATATAAAAATTATCATCTATTTTCATTATAATATTCGCTTTTTTGTATAAATTTTTAAGGGTAGTATATATTAAGTAGTTTTAATTAGCGTTAAAAAACAATAGAAGTTTCTATTGTTTTATTACCACTCGTAGTAAGTTGCTGCTGCTAAAATATTATCATATGTGATTTCATCATCACCAAATTCTGTTTTAACAATAATTTTTTCATTATCAGCGAAAATTAATTCACCTTTGAATACTTCAGTTGCAAAATTTTTAATTTTAACTTTTTCACCAACTGATGCAAGGAAATGTTCTTTTCTTCTAAGTTTTCTCTCAATTCCAGGAGAGCTAACTTCTAGAATATATTCTCCACCCATTGGTTCATCAACATCCAATATAGGTGAAATCATTCTTGAAATTTCCGCACATTTATCTAAGCTAATACCATTTTCAGCAGTTACTAAAACTCTAAAGATATTTCTATCATGCTCTTTTGCATTTACAATATCATAAAGTTTAGCACCTAAACTCTCAACAGCTAATTTTATTGATTCTTCTAAACTCATTCTTCTTCACTTTTTGTTTTTCTAATTTGAGCAAATAATGCTTCAATATTTTTTGATTTTTCTAATGATGTATCATTTAAAAATGTAAAGTTAGGACACTTATACCAACCTGTACTTGCTAATATATGTGTTTTTAATCTTCCATTTGCTTTATTTAAAAGAGATATTATCTCTTTTAATTCGTTTTTATCATAATCAGAACCATCAAAATAAACAATGGCATCATATTTACCATTTTTACAGTTAACTGCTGTAATTGGTAAAGAGTTAATTCTACTATCAGCTAAATTTGATAAAGCTTCTGGAATTAACTCCATTAATAATGATTCTGTTCTTTGTAGATTAATACTTTTCATTCTTAGTTATCTACTGATACTTTTTCTTCAATTTGAATAAATGTTTCGATGAAATCTCCAACTTTAATATCATTAAATTTATCAAACATAATACCACACTCATAACCATTAGCAACTTCTTTAGCATCATCTTTAAATCTTTTTAATGATGAAATTTTACCTGTATAAGTAACAACACCATCTCTAATGATTCTAGCATGTCCACCTCTGATTACTTTTCCATCTGTTACTAAACATCCTGCAACTGTTCCAACTTTTGGAACAACGAAAGTATCTCTAACTTCTGCTTGACCAGTATTTTCTTCTCTAATTACTGCACTCATCATTCCTGATAATGCATCTTTAACATCATCAATTAAATCATAAATAATTGAATATGTGTTAATTGAAACACCATCTGCTTTTGCTTTTGCTTTAACTGAACCTGTAGGTCTTACATTAAATCCTAAAATAATACATCCTTCAGATGCACCAGCAAGAACTAAATCAGACTCTGTAATTCCACCAACTGCTGCATGAATTACTTTTACTTTTACTTCATCATTAGCAATTTTTTCTAATGAACCTTTAATAGCTTCAAGTGAACCACCAACATCTGTTTTAATAATTACAGGAAGTTGTTTAATTTTACCTTCAGCGATTAATCCACTCATCTCTTCTAATGAAACTTTTGTAGATTTAGATAACTCTTTAGCACGCGCATGCTCAGCTCTAGTTGTAGCGATATCTCTAGCTTCTTTATCTGTATCCATAACAACCATTACAGATCCTGTTGTAGGAACATCATTTAAACCTAAAACAGTACCTGTTTCAGATAGTCCAAGTTCTTTAACTGGCTTACCATTATCATCTGTAATTGCTTTTACTCTACCAAAAGTAGTATCACAAACAATATTATCACCAATTCTTAAAGTACCATTTTGAACAATAATAGTAGCAACTGGCCCTCTTCCTTTTTCTAAAGAAGACTCAATAACAGCAGCCTTAGCTTTTGCAGTTGGATCAGCTTTAAGTTCAAGAAGTTCTGATTGAATTAAAATATTTTCTAGTAACTCTTCAATTCCTGCACCTGTTTTTGCAGATACACCGATAAATTCAGTTTCTCCACCCCAATCAACAGGTGTCATACCTTTTTCAGCCATTTGAGCTTTTACCATATCAATATTAGCAGTTTCTTTATCTATTTTATTCATTGCAATAATAATAGGACAACCACTAGCTTTTGCATGAGCAATAACTTCTTCAGTTTGTGGCTTAACACCATCATCAGCAGCAACAACAATAATAACAATATCAGTAATCGCAGTTCCTCTTGATCTCATAGCAGAGAAAGCAGCATGTCCTGGAGTATCAACAAATGTGATTTTTTGTCCATTTTTTTCTACTGTATAAGAAGAGATATGTTGCGTAATTCCACCAGCTTCACCAGATGCAATTTTTGAAGATCTTATTTTATCTAATAATGATGTTTTACCATGATCAACATGTCCCATAATAGTAACAACAGGTGGTCTAGTAACAAATGATGAATCATCAATATCTTCTTCACCATCATTATAATCACCAACATAATTTACATCTTCTAAAGCATCTCTTACTGTTACTTCAATTCCAAACTCTTCTCCAAGAATTTCTAATTCATCTTGTTTTAAGAAGTCATTTTTAGTAACCATCATTCCTAATGAAAATAATACAGTAATCACTTCAGCAGGTGATTTACCACAAGCTTCTGCAAATTCATAAACTCTAATATCTTCTGGAATTGTAACTTCAGTAATTTCAACTAATTCTTGAGTTCTTGCAATTCTTTTCTTTCTTTTTCCTCTTTTTAAACCTTGTGGTGCATTTCCAAATGCAGCTGGTCTTGAAGATCTAGATTGTTTTGCAGGATTTTGAGGTTTTGGCTCATCAAAAATTTTAAAACCATCTCCTAAATCCATATCAAGAAGAACAACTTCTTCTCCAAGTAAAGAATCATCTGAACTTACAAAATCATCTGTATAAGTTCTATTAACATCGAGTTTTTTACCATGATCTTGAGCTCTTACAATAGTTTTCTTTTTCTCTTTTTTAATTCTATTTATTCTTCTTTGTTCATCATTTAAATTATTATCGCCAGTTGATTTATCATCTTCATCATTAGATCCAAGAATTTCACTTAGTGATTTCATTTGTTTTTTAGGTTGAATTTCAGCCTCAAATGGTTTAGCTATTGGTTCTTCTTTTTTAGGCTTATTCTTTTTAACAATAACAAGACCTCTTCTTTTAGGTACTATTTTGTTAGCATTATCAGGATTAACTTCAGGTTTGTCTAATTCTTCTTGAGTTTTTAAAGCAGGTTTTGAAATAGGTTTAGAAATTACAACTTTTTTTAATTCAGGTTTTTTTATAACTTCAGTCTCTTTTTTTTCAATAACTTCAGTTTTTTCTAATTCTACTTTTACTTCTTTTACTTCTTCGCTAATTTCTGGAATCTTATTTTCAATAACTTTTTTTGCTTTTGATGCTGGCTTACTAGGTAATCTTGAACTGTTTCCAGTCATGATATACTTTGTGATTTCTTCAGCATCTTCATATGATACTGCACTTTGCGGTGATTTTAGTTCTATTCCTAAATCTTTAGCTTTCGCAATTACATCTTGGCTACTTGCTCCCGCTTCTTCTGCAATTTCATATACTCTTACTTTATCTGACATCTGTTAGCATCTCCTTAAGTTGTGTGACATACTTATCTTTATTTTTACACTCTCTACAGAGTGATTTTTCGATTTTTTTATAATCTTTTCCGTTTATATCCGTTTGCAAATGTTTTTCGCACTCTCCACAAATATAAAAACTTCTACCATAATTATTGTAAAACAATAATTTCTTCTCTTCACATTTTAGTCTTAATAACTCTTTTTGTTCAAATTTGCCTCTGCAAACGACACAAGTTCTTAAGGTCTTTTTTAAACTAGGCAAATATTATACCTAAAATATACTTAATATCAAAGATTTTCAAATTTCTATTCTCACACCGACATTATCAAAATCGGCTACAAACACTTTAAAATGAGGAAATCTAAGCTTTAAAGCTTTTTCTAGATTTTTACTATCATCAGCATATGCCATTGAAAATAATGTTGAACCCGAACCAGATAAAGTACTCATTAAAGCACCTTCTTTCAATGCAGTTTTTTGTACATCAAAAAGTTCAGGCATCTGTTTCATTCTATATTTCTGATGAACTTGATCATGTGAAGCATTTTTCAACATTTCCCAATCTTCTGCCATAAAAGCAGCTGTTAATAAAGATGAATGTGAAATATTAAAAACGGTATCTTCTTTTGAATATTTAAAAGGTAGAGTTTTTCTCGAAAGTTGAGTTGAAATTGCTCTATTTGGTACAACAACAACTGCTTTTAAACTTTTTGGTATATCTTTATGAATATATCTAACCTCATTTTCTTGAACACAAGCTACATTAAATCCACCCATAACAGCTGGTGTAATATTATCAGGATGATTCTCATAGGCTAAGGCTAAATTCAATAATTTATCTTTTTCAAGTTTTATACCTTCAATTGCATAAGCACTTGCAATTGCAGAAACAATAACAGCTGATGAGCTACCTAATCCTCTAGATAATGGAATTTCATTTTGAAATTCAAATCTAAAATGTCTTTTTTTATATGATAAATTGTGATAAAAATCATTGAAGATTGATATAAACATATTATTATCTTTCAAAGCAGGATTATTAGCACCCTCACCTTTTAAAGATACACTATGAAATTTTGATGGTCTGATAATTACTTGGTTTTTCATAGATATTGCTAGACCTAAGCAATCAAAACCTGGGCCTAAATTTGCACTAGTAGCTGGAACGCTTACTTTCATCCATTTCCTTCTTAAACAGCTGGTAAATTATATATCGGCAGTGTTTCTTCATTAAATTTATATTTTTCTATACACATAGGTAATTTAAAGTCGTGGATTATACTATCTTTTTCTAAAAAGTCTACTTTAATTTTGTTATTTACTTTTATAAAGTATTTTTTACCTAAAGCTTTTATTGCAGAATTTTGATTAAACTCAAAACCATCGCAGGCTTCTAATTTAATATTTTTTGTAATGCTAATTGTTTTTAAAAATATATAAGCAACTTTAATTGCCATAAATGACCCCGGAGAATTAACATAAATTATTTTATTTATATTATATTCTGCTATAAGTTCTTCAAATAAACTTGGTAGTAAATCAGATGTTTTACCATCAAGTTTATGCTCTTTTATTAATTTCTTATTCTCATAAATTCCAATCAATAAAGGATTAGAAATAGTAATTACTAAAACTTCAATCAATTTTAACCTTAATTTTGTGCATTTGCATAAGCAAGTTCAAATACAATTGCTTCACTACTTGCTTCTTCTAAATCTATAATTTCATAGTTATCAGCACTTTCAAAAAGTTTTTTAGTTAATAAGTGATTTAAATGGTGACTTCCTGCAATTGCATCATATTCACCTACCATTGTATATTCAAGTAAAGCCATATCACCAATTGCATCTAGGATTTTATGTCTTACGAATTCATCATCAAATCTTAAACCTTCAGGATTCAAAACTTTAGTTTGATCAAGAACAATAGCATTTTCCATAGAACCACCTTGGGCTAATCCTATACTTCTTAAATATTGAACTTCATGTAAAAAACCAAATGTTCTTGCTCGACTTATGTTTTCTTTATATTCAGCAATTGAATAATCAAAATGGAAATTTTGTTTTCCAATTGCTGGATGATCAAAAGTAATCTCAAAATCATAAACAATTCTATTTGATGGTTTCAAACAAACTCTTTTTCCCTCAGGAGTTGTAACTTCTACCATCTTTTTAATTTTAATTGCTTTTTTTGATTTATCAAGCTCTTTTATTCCTGCTTCTTCAATTAACATACAATATCCAGCAGAACTTCCATCAAGAACAGGAACTTCATCATTATCTATAACAATTCTTAAATTATCAATTCCATAGGCATAAAGTGCAGATAATAAATGCTCAATTGTTGAAACAACTACCCCATCTTTACCAATTACTGTTGCCATTTTAGTATCAACTACATACTCTTTTTTTAAAGGGATTGTAACACCTGCATCAACTCTATAAAAAACTATTCCCATGTCACTTTCTAGTGGTTCAAGTCTCATTTTTACAGGCACGCCTTTATGTAGTCCAATTCCAACTATTTCAGTACTTTTTGCTATTGTTCTTTGTTTCATTTAGTATTAATCACTTTCACAGCATCATTAATTGTTTTAGTTACATTTGTACTTATCCAATCTTTTGTTTGCCATTCATTAGGGTTTACTTCTATTCCTTGAACCAACATTCCAAAGTGTAAATGGTCTCCAAATACAGCTCCAGTTGATCCCGTATTTGCTATTTGTTGTCCAGCTTTAACTTCATCATTTAATTCAACATTTGAACTACTAGTATGTGCATAAAGACTAGCCAGTCCAATTCCATGATCTATTATTATTGAATTTCCATAAATACCTAGATAGTTTTTGAATATTACTTTACCATCATTATAAGTTTTAATTGGTGCTCTTTTAACACTTGCCCAATCCATTCCTAAATGCCACTCTTCATCAACTTTTTGATCATTATAAAAATAACTTCTTCTTTCTCCATAACCAGCAACTGTTGCAGAATTTTCTAATCTTAAAAATGTTTTTAAGTCATATGATGTAACTAAATTATTTGAGAAGTTTTTTCTTACGACATCTCTTATAGTTTTAATATTTTTTTCTCTAACTTCTTTATTTGTTTTTAAGAAAATATCTATAGGATCTGTTGGAATATTTACATCACTTTTTTCTAATACTTGTTTAGCAACATTTTGAATAAAATCATCTGATACTTTTATATCATCATCTTTTTCTTGAAAACTTTTAATATAAAATGGAACTTTTGCAACACTTTTATTTCCTGCCATATCAACAGCTACTAAATTTACTCTACTAAACTCTTTTATTTTTACAGGCCAAGTAATAATTGCTATATAATAATTTTTTTTATAAAAAGGGAAAAGTTCAAATAATTCTTCATCATTAAATGAAATATAAAAATCTTTTAAATTTTCATCTGAAACTTCCACAATTACAACACCACTTCCACCTTGTCTTAATAAATATGAGTTTGTAATTACATTTGCAACTGGACTTTTTTTATCAATAATTACTTTTGAACTACTTACTGCTTGATTTCCTCTAAAGAAATTCCATTTACTTGCATCATAAACATCAATTTTAATTGTTCCATCTTTTGGTTTGTACATTTCATTAAAAGAAGGAGGCAAAATTTCTAATTCAATTAGACCTTTTTCGTTTTTAGTAACTTTTGTCTCTAATTTTGTTTGTTTTTGCCCATCATCATATGTAATATCATATGTTTTTATATCATTATTATCTGAGATATCAACTTTTATTGGTTTTTGTAGATTCCAATAAATCTCTTTGTCAATTGATATTTTAGGTGCAACTCTTTCAAAAGTTGGAGATAAAAATAAAAAGGCTACTAAAGCCATAACTACAACAAGAAGGATTATAAAAATCCAAAATACTTTTCCGTTTTTATTATTTGTAAATTTCAAAAATTTCCTTTAATACAATTTCTTTTGCTTTGTCAACATCTAATATTTCTAATGTACAACCAGATGCATTAAAATGTCCACCGCCACCAAATTTCATGGCTACATTAGAAACATCAATTTGTCCCTTTGATCTTAAAGATACCCTTGAGACACCATTAACTACTCTTACAAATATTGCAGTTTTTACAATCGCCATACTCATAATCATATCAAGGGCATCTTCACAATCTCTGTTATGAGCACCCGTTTGTTTAAACCACTCTTCTTTCGCAATAATAGAAGCAACTTCTCCATCTTTAAATAATTCTAAACTATCTAAAACCTTTGGAATAATTCTATATTTTGCCAAAGAATCTCTTCTTAAAAGTTGATTCGCAATTCCAGAAGGACTTGCCCCACACTCTACTAAAAAGTTAACCTTTTCAAAAGTCATTTCATCACATCTTCCTAGAGAAAATGCTAAAGTATCATCATATATCCCAACATAAAGTGCTGTTGCAGAATCTTTTGTTATATATAAACCATTATGCTTGAAAAATTCAAAAACTAATTCAGCAGTTGAACTTTTTTGAGAATCAACAATATTTACAGCTCCAAAACTATTATTTGATTTATGATGATCAAAATTAATAAGTGGAATTGATGGATCAAGTTCAAAACCTAATCTTTTATAAGTTCCACAATCAACACTTATTGCTAAATCAAAAAAAGCAGGTAATTGATCAGTTATTTTTTCAAATCTTGGTATAAAATCAAGATTTTGAGGTAAATCAGAACTTATGTTAAACACTTTGTGTTTTATTTTATTTTCATGAAATAGATTTGATAAAGCTAAGGCTGAACCAATAGAATCTGGATCTGGATTTACATGAGTAATTATTAAAATATATCTACTTTTTTCAATAAGCTCTAATGCTTTTGTATATTCTGACATATCAACTTTATTACTAGTTATAAAATCTTTTTTCAAATCAAATCCTAATCAAACTTCATAGAAAAATCAAGCCAAGTTGCTTGATGAATTATACTTCCACTACTAATAGCATCAACACCCGTTGAAGCATAATTTCTAATAGTTTCTAAATTAATATTTCCACTTGCTTCCAATAAAATATGTGGATAATTTTCATTTCTAAAAACAACAACTTCTTTTATCTGTTCTATTGTCATATTATCACACATAATAATATCAGCACCTGCATGCATTGCTTCTTTTACTTGATCTAATGTTTCACACTCTATCTCTATTTTTGTAACCCAAGAAATTCTTTTTCTTGCTTTTTTTACAAACTCTTCAAGATTATCAATAGTTCTTAAGTGAGTATCTTTTAACATTAAACAATCATCAAGTCCAAGTCTATGATTTATAGCACCACCAACTCTTGAAGCATATTTTTCAAAATCTCTAAGTTGTGGTCTTGTTTTTCTAGTATCTAGTAAAACTACGCCTGTGCCTTCCATAAGTTTTGCATATTTATTTGCCATTGTTGCAATTCCAGATGCATGTTGAAGCATATTTAAAAAAGTTCTCTCAGATGATAATAAAATTGAAGCTTTACCTTCAAGTTCTGCAATAATATCACCTGCTTTTATTTCATCACCATCATTCTTTAGAAATTTACAATCAAATTTCTCTGTTCTTGCTAGTACTTTTGCATATTGAACACCAGCTAAAATACCATCTGATTTACAAACAGCTCTTGCCGTAAATCTTCCTTTTGGAGCAACATCGAAGAATAAATCCCCTCTTCCATTATCTTCAATAATGGCATTTTTCACAAACTTTTTGATATTAATCATACTTCAAACATCCTTTCTAAAGCCACTTTAGCCCATTTAGCAGTTTCTGCTGATACAAATATTTCATTCTCTTTTGATATATTATCATCTTTAATTGATTTCAAAGTATTATAAACATCTTCAAGTGTTGTCTCATTCATTGTTGGACATTCAGGTTTTGTAGAACTTAAAATATAAGTATTTTTTTGTCTTAATCGATTTACCATATTAAATTCCGTTCCAACAGCAATTTTTTGCTCAACTGGCAACTCTTTTATATATGTAATTAATTGAGAAGTCGAACCTACAAAATCTGCCTTATCACAAACACTTGGGTCACATTCAGGATGAACTGCTATTAAAATATCTGGATATTTATTTCTATAAAATTCAATATCTTCTACTGAAAATTGTTGATGAACTGAACAAAACCCATTATAACAGATAATATCTGCTTCTTTTAAATCACTTCCATCACCTACAATTGCAGATTTCAGATTTAATGATTTTGCAAAATTTTGCCCTAAACATCTATCTGGAACAAAAAATATTTTTTTACCAGACTTTAAACCTTTTTCAATGATTTTATAAGCATTTGATGAAGTACAAACCATTCCACCCATTTGCCCAACTTTTGCTTTCACAGCAGCACTTGAATTTATATAGGTAATTGGTAAAATATTTTCATTAGGGATTCCAGCATCATTAATTTTTTTCAAATTTTGCTCAAAATATCCTTCATCAATCATTCTAGCCATTGCACAACATGCAATTTTTGGCATAAGTACTGTTTTTTCTGGACTCATAACTTTTACACTCTCACCCATAAAACCAACACCACAAAATACCACAAACTGTGAATCCGTAAGCATTACTTTTTTTGCAAGTTCTAATGAATCACCTGTTATATCAGCTAATTCAAATACCTCGTCTCTTTGGTAAAAGTGTGCAACAAGAGTTACATCTAACTCTTCTTTTAATTTTAGTATTTCTTCTTTTAAATTCAAAATAAACCTTCACATCTTTATTAAATGTGAATATAACAAAACTTTAGTTATAATCTCATTTAATCACACAATTTATACAAGGGTAATATATGGATTTTATCACAAATACAAATATTTTATTTTTTCTTGCAGCTTATTTAATAGGTTCTATTCCTTTTGGTTCTATCTTAGCAAAAACATTTGCAGGAGTTGATATTACAACTGCTGGAAGTAAATCAATTGGAGCTACAAATGTTCTAAGAGTTGTAAAAGAGACAAATCCTAAATTAGCAAAAAAATTAGGAATTGCAACTGTATTACTTGATGCCCTAAAAGGTGCACTTGTGTTAGTTGTAGCTTTATATTATGGTGTTAGTGATTCAACACTTTGGGGAATTGCAATTTTAGCTGTTTTAGGTCACTGTTATTCTATTTATTTAGGATTAGAAGGTGGGAAAGGTGTTGCAACTGGACTTGGAGTTTATTTAGTGCTAATTCCAATACCAACATTAATTGGTGCTCTTGTTTGGATTCTTTGTGCAAAAGTTCTAAAAATTTCATCTTTATCATCTCTTTTAGGATTAATTGCTGTAATAATAAGTGCAAGTTTTTTAAATAATGGATTAAATGTAGGTTCAAATGTTCCTATGTATTTAATTGCATTTATAATTATCTATAAACATATTCCAAATATTGTAAGAATTATAAAAGGTGAAGAGAAGAAAGTTATATAAATATAACTCTTTTCTTTAAACTAAATATATGAAAATTGAAATTACTGATTTAACATTTAAATGTATAATAGGAATATTAGATTTCGAACGAATCAAAAAACAAAAAGTCATAATAAATATATCTTTTGAGTATGAATATACAAAAGATTTATTTATAGACTACTCTCATATTTCAAATCTTGTAAAAGAAACTATGAAAAAAGAAAAGTTCTTACTTTTAGAAGATGCAATTTTACATCTTGAATCATTACTATATAATAGTTACAAAATAGATACACTAAAAATCAAGATTTCAAAGCCAAATATACTTAAAAATTGCATAGTTAGCTTGAATAACTAAATAATAAATAAGACAAAAAAGCTCCTAAAATAGCATTAATCAAGCATTAACTATGTGTTAATTAAAAACTAACTTAAATTAACGCTTAATTAACACTCAAAACACCATTTTAAGAAAACTTTAAAATTTAGTGCTGTAGAATGGCCACAACGGTATGTCGGAAAAGGTTTAGGGCAATAGTCTTAGATGAGTTCGCGCGCTCCGATAGACTGAAAACAAGATTTCGAAATTTTAGGAGAACAAATGAAAAAAATCGCAAAATTAAGTTTAGTAGCAGCTGTTGCAGTTGCTGGGTTAACTACTGCTAATGCTCAACCATTAGAAGAAGCAATCAAAAATGTAGATGTATCAGGATCTGTTGTTTATAGATATAATGACTACCAAAATGATGTAAGTAATACATCTGCAACGAACAATAACTACAAAATTGGTCTAAATTTATCATCAAAAGTAAATGAAGATGTTAAATTAAACACAAGATTTATTGTTGGTGGAGATGATGCAGGATTTGCAACATTAGATACTTCAGCTAATAATGATCAAAATGTTAATGTTTCATTATCAAATGTTTATTTTGGATACACAGGAATTCAAAATACTACTGTTAATGTTGGTAAACAAGGTTTAACAACTCCATGGACTGTAGCAATTGATTCTGATGGTAATGAGCAAACTGGTACTGGTATCTTAGCTCTTTCAACTGTTGGACCTGTTACTTTAGCTGGTGCGTATTTCAATCAAACTAACTTAGATAAATCTGGTGATGCAAAAGCAACTTTAAACACATTAGCTCCTACAGGTAACGCAGGTACTGAAGATATTATTACTGTTGGTGCTATTGTTGCTGCTGGTCCTGTAACAATTGATGCATGGTATTTAGATATGAATGATTTATTTGATACTTATACAGTTGGTGCGAAATCTAACCTAGATTTAGGTGAAGTTAAATTAGGTGTTGATGCTAGATGGGCTTCATTAGATCTTGATAGTAGTGATTCTGACAATACTCTTGCAAAAATTGCTTTAACTGCAAATGTTGATATCTTCAATGCAAAAGTTCTTTATGCTGCAACTGACAAAGAAGGTGGTTTAACTGCATTAGATAATGATGCAACTACTACTGTAATTGGTTGGAATACAACAATTAATGGTAAAGCCGATGCTGATTACTGGCAAACTACTTTAGGTGTAAATGTTTTATCTAACTTAAACTTATCTGCTAACTATAATAACTTACAATATGTAAGTGGTGCTGCTGATATGGAAGAAGAAGAATTATATGCTCAATTAGTTTATAAAATGAGTAAAAACTTATCTACTTATGTAAGATATGGAACATATACTAAAGAGAATACAACAACTGATACAAAATCTCAAGATGACACAAGAGGAAGATTACAAGTTGAATATACATTCTAATATTTTTAGAATATAAAACTTCTATTTTCAAGGCTAGAGATTTTATCTCTAGCCTTTTTTTATTTCTAAATTGTAATCATTTTTAATCTTATTCTAAATATTTAATCTTATTATGCTAAAATCTACAAAATTAAAAAAAGGATTTAATCTTGAAAAAAGCAATTCTTTCAACAATAATACTATTGGGTTCATCTTCACTTTTTGCTGATACTACAATGTGTTTTAAAGAAAATCACCAATCTATGAGTACAATTGAGAACACTGCACTTGATGGTGGTCTTTGCAATGGTAAATTTACTGTAAATGACATGAAAGCAAAAGGCTGGAATGTAGATGACATCAAAATTTCACAATCACCAAATGGTATGAATTTTATCTATATTCTTAAAACTGCAACTACCCAGGTTTCTTCAAATTTTACTGGAACACAAGCTCAAATGGAGGCTAATATTCTAGCAAAACTTGAAAAGAAAAAAGAAGCTGAAGAAAAAGCAAAAATTGAAAAAGAATTAAAAGATGCAACAATTCTTGCACAAGAGCTTTATACAACTAAATGTCAAAGTTGCCATGGAGCAAATGGTGAAAAAAGAGCTTATAATACTTCTAGACCTTTAAAAGATTTATCAGTTGAAGAAATGACTCAATCAATCAAAAATTATAAAGTTGGAAATGTTAATACTATTAATGGGAATATCATGACTCCTTATGCAAATTTTTTAGATACTAATGAAATAAAAGGTATTCATAATTATTTAAACACAATGAATACAAAATAAACAATTCTGCTAATATTTTTTAATTCTGAGGTATAAACTTCAGAATTAATTATTAACTATACAACTAATCAAGAATTTATAAGTAAGTTATAAGTAATTTTCCGATAATTTTATAAAACATAAAATAAAAAGGATTCAGAAAATGAAAATAACAAAATTAAGTTTAGCTACTGCGATAGTAATTGGTAGTATTTCATGTGCAAACGCTCAACCATTAGAAGAAGCAATTAAAAATGTAGAAGTATCAGGTACTGTGGCATATAGATATAATGACTATGAAGAAAATAATAGTTCACAAAAAGGTGACTCATCAACTTCAAATCTTTATAAAGCTGCTATAAATTTAGGTACAAAAGTAAATGACGATGTTAAATTTAACTCAAGATTTATTGCTGGGAATAAAGCTAATGCGGGTGAAGTTTCATTAAATACTCAGTCTGATGCTGATTCAAATGTAGATACATTCTTATCAGAAGTTAACTTCTCTTATACTGGTGTTCAAAATACTATTATAACTGTTGGTAAACAAGCAGTTGCAACTCCATTTACTGTTTCTAGAGATTCAATTGGAAATGAATCAACTGGTACAGGTATCGTAGCAGCTACTCATTATGGAGATATGCTTTCTTTAACTGGTGGATTCTTTAATCAAACTAACTTCAATAATAATGATGGTGGCTTAGGTACGCTTAATGGATCAGAAGGTTTTTATTATGTAACTGGAACTTTAGCATATGCTGGAGCAACTTTAGATGTTTCATATGCTGATTTACAAGATAAATTTGATGTATATACTGTAGGATTAGCAGGGAATTATGATGTTTCTGATTTAAAATTAAGTCCTTATGCTAGATACTCTTCTTTAGACTTAGATTCAACTAGTGATAAAAACACTTTATGGAAAACAGGTATTCAAGCTAACTTAGGAATCTTTGGAGCTTATTTAGCTTATGGTGAAACTAATAAAGAAGGTGGAACAGTTGGTCTTGATGCAAGTTCTGATTCTGGAATGGATGACCACTGGAGAGTTACATTATCAGGTATAAGTGATGCATCTGCAATTTATGCTTCTGTTGATGCACAAGTTACTGAAAAAGTAAATGTTGCATTAAAATATAGTGGTATTGATGTTGGAGCGAATTCAAATGATTTAGATCAAAATGAAATTTATGTTCAAACAAAATACAAAATGAGTAGTAACTTATCAACTTATGCAAGATTTGGACAATTAGAAAAAAACAACTACTATGGTGCTAATGATGATTTAAAATCAACTATGGGAAGATTACACGTAGAATATTCTTTCTAATCTGAAAGTTTATTTTATAAAAAATTAAAAAGCTCAAAGTTTACTTTGAGCTTTTTTTATATCTAAGATAAAATCTTCCTAACCAACTTTTATACATATTTTAAGTATAATGCCTTTTTTTAAAGGATTACACTAAATGGATGCATACGAATATTCAGAACTATTAAAACTTCTAAACACTAAACTTAAAAATATCAAAGGTATTTTAAAACCTGATGAGTTAAACAAAAGATTAGATGAAATTAAAGAAGAAGAATCAGCACAAGATTTTTGGAATAATATAGAAAATGCTACAAAAATTGGTATTGAAAAAAATCGAATTTTAGGAAAATTAAGCAAATATAATAAAGCAAATGATTCTTTAAAAGGGACAAATGAGCTTTATGAAATGGCTAATGATGAAAAAGATGAAGAGACTTTGGAAATGCTTTTTGATGAAGCACCAGAACTTGAAAAATTAATCAAATCAACTGAAATTTCTGTAATGCTATCTAATCCTGATGATGCTTCAAATGCAATAGTTTCAATTCATCCAGGAGCCGGTGGAACGGAATCACAAGACTGGGCATCTATTCTATATAGAATGTATCTTAGATGGGCTGAAAGAAATGATTTTAAAATTGAGTTACTTGACTATCAAAATGGTGATGAAGCTGGAATTAAAGATGTTTCATTTATAATAAAAGGCGAAAATGCTTACGGTTATATGAAAGCTGAAAATGGTATTCATAGACTTGTAAGAATATCTCCATTTGATTCAAATGCAAAAAGACATACATCATTTTCATCTGTAATGGTATCTCCTGAAGTTGATGATAATATTGATATTGTTATTGAAGATAAAGATATTAGAATTGATACATATAGAGCAAGTGGAGCTGGTGGTCAACATGTTAATAAAACTGAAAGTGCTATTAGAATCACCCACATTGCTACAAATATAGTAGTTCAATGTCAAAATGACAGATCTCAACATAAAAATAAAGCAAGTGCCTTAAAAATGTTAAAATCAAGACTTTATGAGCTGGAACTTGAAAAACAGCAAGCTACAAAAGATGGTGTTGAAAAAAGTGATAATGGATGGGGACATCAAATTAGATCTTATGTACTTCAACCATATCAACAAGTAAAAGATAGTAGAAGTAATATTGGATATTCAAATGTTGAAGCTATTTTAGATGGAGATATTACAAAAATTATTGAAGATGTTTTAATCGCAACTGCTAAATAAATAGTGAATCCATCACTATTTATTTTGTACTATTTTAATAGTACAAGTAACTCCAGCTCTTAATATAAAACCTGCTGGAACTTCATCGATATGAATTCTTACTGGAATTCTCTGAGCTAATCTCACCCAAGTAAAAGATGGATTTACATTTGCTAAAAGTCTTTTTCCAAAGTCATTATCCCTATCAGTTATTCCATTTGCAATACTTTCCACATGACCTTTTATAATAAAATCTGTACCAAGAGGCTGAATATCTACAATATCGCCCTCTTTTATAAGAGGAATTTTATGTTCTTCAAAATATCCATAAACCCAAAATGAATTATTTATAATTAGAGCTAAACTATTTTCACCTTTATTTATATAATCTCCATTTTTTAAAACTAAATTCGTAACCCAACCATCTTCACTAGCTTTTACACTTGAACGCTCTAAATTTAATTTTGCAATATTTAATTCAGATAAATTTTTATCATAATTTGCTTTTGCAATTTCTAGTTTATATTTTACTGTTTCATGTTCTTCTTTTGAAACTACATCGTTATTCACCGAAAATCTTCTATCAAACTGTTTTTTTATCATCTCATATTCAAGTTTTTGCACTTTACATAAAGATTCTAATCTTGATATGTCTTCTATAAATCTCTCTTTATCAATTTGAAATAAAAGGTCACCTTTTTTTATAAATTGATTATCTTTTACATAAACCTTATCAACTAAACCATTTACATCAGGTGCTACAATAATAGTATCTGCTCTTATTCTTCCATCTCTTGTCCATGGAGTATTCATATAGTTATGCCATAATTTCAAGCCTAAGAATATTGCAAGTACTAATACAAAAAATGTAATTGAAAATTTTAGAAACTTTATTAATTTACTGTTTTTATTCATATATTTATTTCCTTATTTATAAATCAAAAGTGAAGTTGCTGTAAAAAGTGATACAAAAAGTGCTGTTCTAAAAAGCCCTGGATGCCAAACATAATTGTAAACTCCTAAGTCGGCTAATATTCTATTTAATAAAATTTGTACAATTCCAACAACTACAAAAATAACTACAAGTGTTGGTATTTCATTACCAAATAAAGTTATTACTAAATTCAATTTATTTCTCCTTTTGTGGGAAGTGATATTTTGTTTAATATTAAAGTATAAATTAGTGTTAATTCCACGATAATATTCTTTGTAACTTTTTGCTCAATTACTAATTCAGGAACTACACTTTCTCTAAACCCAATAAAAGCTTCTTTATAATTTTGAAAAATCATCTCTTTATTTTTTTCATCTTTTTGTCTAAAATACTCTTTTATTAAATCTAAAATATCATAAACTTTTTTTGATTGATTATATTTTTTTACTTCTGATAGTTCATTTTTAATATCTATTATTGCTCTTCCTATTTCAAGATTTGATAATAACCATTGAAAAATCAAATTATTTGATTGGGTAGTTAATCGTCCTTGCGTTGAAAAATGTTGAACTAAATCTAAACCTTGACTCTCTAAAATCACTCTTCTTGTTTTATCTTTTTTATTTGTCAATGTCATAATCTTTTCACACAAAAGATTTGATACTCGTCTTTTTGTCCAAGAATCTGACCATGAATTTATTAACTCATAAGCAGCTCCTGAGATAATAATCCCAATTAAAGAAGAAATGCTACTTTCAAAAAAAGTAATATAATTCATACTATAATGTAAATTCATAGAACAAACAGTAATAATAATAAATATGAATCCAAAAGAAAATAAGCCTCTTTGAGCAGAACTTCCAAGCCAAGCAGTAAAAGCAAAAATTGGAGCCATTACAAAACAAAAACTAGGAATATCACTTACATATGTTGGAATTAAATAAAAATTGTAAATTCCTGCAACAAAAAAAGATATAAAAGCACCCTTCAAAAAGCTTTTACTTGCATTTACTGGATTTGGATGAGAACTAAATAAAAGAGTTGTAGCAACAGCTGAAATTATCACAAAAGGTGCATAGTGCCAAGCTGTTAAAAACCAAAAACTTGTAGTTGCAAGTAAAACAACAACTGCACGAAAAGAAGACAATATTACAAGTGGTGTATCTGTATATGTTGAAAACTTATACGATTCAGTAAAAGCCGTATCATCCATATTACTATTTTTATTATCAATAAATGAAATATATGTTTTTGTATATTGATAAAATTCATCAAAAAAACGCAGAATTAAATATGATGAAGAATTTAAATCATTTAAAATATCAAATTCTAAATCAATAAATTGCTTCTTGTTTTTTTCATATTGCAATTTAATTTCACTTTTCACATAATTAAACTCTTCTATTATATTCTCAGATTTTTTACCTAAAAATAGCTCATCTGAATTTTTTTGTAAGAAATCTTTTATTGGTTTATACATATCTTCTAAAGCAAGTACCATTTTACTATCAATATTTTGCTGATTTAAAATTGTGTTAATAATGTTTTTTAATGAGTGAAAAGTTATAGATAAATGCATAAATTCACTATTTAATCTTTTATAATATATTTTATCTTTTTTCTTAACATTACTTTCAAATACAGCATTTACAAGTAAAGAATCTGAACCTAAAATATTTTTTGAGAAATTATTTATACTTTTTTCTTTAGAAAAAATATTTTCCATATCAAGAACTGAAAAATATATATTTTTGTATTTTTGCTTTTCACTTTCTAGTAATGTATCTGATAATTGTTTTGGAAATATAATTTCACTAACTACACTTGCACATAATAACCCAACTACAACTTCACTTATTCTTTCTATTGCAAAACCATATATATTAAGTGGATTATCAATATTTGGTAAAACTATAAGTGCAACTGTATATCCAGATAAAACAAAGCCATAAGAGATAAAATTTCTATATTTAAATCCTGCAGCTGCACATATTGCAATCCATAAAGTAAAAAATCCCATAAACCAATATCTATCTTGTGAAAATGATGAAGTCAAAATTAGTGCAATGATAAAACCAATTAAAGTTCCTAAAAACCTATAAAAACTTTTTGAAAAAACTAAACCAGAATGAATCTGCATAACAATAAATACAGTAAATATTGAAGTTTGGGGACTTGATAAATTAAAAAACATTGAAATACTCATTGCAAGTAGTGTAGCTATTGTTAATTTAATCACATAAATAATTATTACAAATTCAGCACTTATCCACTCTTGAATAGCTAATTTAAAAGAAGAGAGAATCGAATATCTTAAAGCTTTAGCTTCTTGCATTTATAATATCCTCTTCTTTAAAACCTCCACCTAATGCTTTGATCAATTCAAGTTCTAATATAGTGTGACTTTGAATTAATTCAAATCCTTTAATATTATTCATTAATGTATCAATTTTTGAGTCTAAATAATTAATTTTATCACTTAGTCCTATCTCAAATCTTTTATTTGCAATTTTTTCATTTGATTCTTTTGTTTTCAACTCTTTATGGTGCATATCCAATTGCAAATTCTTATATTCAATTTTTTTAAGTACACTAACAACTTCATTTACAGCTTTATTTACAATGTCATTATATTCATAAACTGAACTATTATATTCAATAACTTTATCATCTAAATTTGCTTCTCTTTTTCCCCAATCAAAAATTGGCAAATCAACTGCAAATCCAGCAGAAGGTACACTTGAAGCTTTTGTTAAAAAATCATTAGATAAAAAAGAAGTAAATCCTAAAAGAGCTGATAAATTAATATTTGGATAAAACTTTGTAGCTGCAATATTAATGTTGTCATCATTACTTAACACTACATATTTTTGAATTGTAATATCTGCTCTATTTGATAATAAATTCAAATTAAGATTTTTAGGAATTGACAAATTTATTGAACTATTTATATTTGGTTTTACTAAATTTTGAGCAAAAGATGGCAAAAATCCACCTAAGATACAAATACTAGCTTTTTGACCTTTTATTATCTCTTCAATAGAATATATATTATATTTTATTTGAAATATTTCAGCTTTTTTGTTGTTCAAAATAACTTCATCAATTAAACCAGCATTATATTTTTCTTTTAATAATTTTAATTCATCATCTAAAACTTTTGCAATCTTTTCTAAAAGTTCTATTTTTCTTTCATTAAAATTCCAAGATAAATAAAGTTGTGTTATACCTAAAGATAAGTCTAATTTACTTTGTTCAATAAATGCCAATTGGGCATAAGCTCTATTTTTTACAGATTTAATTCTAGATTTTCTCTCATTCCAAAAATCAAATTTATAATCTAGTGTAGTAGCTGCATGATAGGTTGTAAATGCACCACCACCCAGAGGAGCTGGAAATATATGATTAGCACTATAACGCTCTCTTGTGACGTCTGATTCAAAAGAGATATTAGGTAAATTTTCTGCTTCAACTGATTTAATTATTGCATTTGCTTTTTCATATCTTTGTTTTATACTTTTTAATGAGTCTGATTCTTCTAAAGCTTTTGAAATAATTGAATTTAATTGTAAATCTTGAAATGATTCCCACCATTTGAGATTCAATTCATTTTGTACTTCACTTGTATCAATTACTTTTAATTCTTCAGATATTTTTATCTCATCATCTTTTTGTACTTTATTAATTTTGGGAACACAAGCTACTAAGATTAAACTACAAAAGATAATCCCTACTAAACTCTTAATTTGCATTATTTATCTTTGTTTAAATTAAAAAAAATTTTATCTAAAATATATAAGAACTCTTTTTTCTGAGTTTCAGAAATACCATCTAAGATTCTTATTTCTAACTCTTTTGCAATTATTATTAATTTATTTTCTAGTTCAATACCCTCTTTTGTAATTGCAATTAAATATGCTCTACGATCATTTTCTTTTGCTTGTCTGATTATTAATTTTTTTGATTCAAGTTTATCAAGTATGAGTGTTAATGCTGATTGCTTGTGATTTGTCTCAATAGCTAAATCTTTTTGAGTCATTTTGTCTTTTTCGCATAGTTTCAGTAAAACAATAAATTGAGTTGTTGTTATATCATATGGCAAAAGTGCAATTTCCATCTCACTTTTTATACTATTTCTAACTTTTGCAACTTTTATTCCAAGATACTCTTCTAATGTATAATTCATTTAAAAACCTTTTTTGTATTTTCAATGAAATAGTAGCACTATTTAATTAATATATTATTAACATGTTAAGTATAATAAGAAAAAAATTATTTTTCTTATTCTCTATCACATATTATTGAATATGCACAATAAGTACAGTTAGATTTATCTTCACATTTTGAAAATGAAATTTCATTTTTTGAGCTTTCTTTTAATTCGTTAAACTTTTCACATAATAACGCTAGTTTTTTATCCAATGTAATTTCACAAATTAGTGATGTGTTGTTTAAATCATAATAATAGGCTTCAATTCTGCTAGTTTTGTAAAGTTCACTCATAGCAAGATAATAAAATTCTAATTGAAAATCATCCGTTTTTTCATAATTTTTCAAAGTATCAACACTTAATGAACTAGAAGTTTTATAATCAATCACTTCATAAGTATCGCCATTCATATCAATTCTATCAATAACACCTCTAATTTTTATTCCCTCAAATTCACATTCAAAAGTTTTTTCTAAAGCAATTATTTTTCTATTTTTTAATCTATCTTTTTCATATAAATAAAAATCATAAAGTTTCTTTTTCCATATCTCTAAATCTAAAATCAAAAATGGATTTGTACTTTTATATTTATTAAATAAATCTTCAATTTTCTCAAAAGATAGTTCATTTGAATTTTCATCTGCTGTGTAATAATCTTCTAAAATAGAGTGAATTATTTCACCTAACTCATAAGCTTTAGGTTTTAAAGAGATTGTGTGTTCTTTAATTTTTAAAATATTTTGTAAATAAAATTTCCTTTTACATTGTAGATATGTTTTTAATGAAGTAGCAGACCAAATAATTTTTGATAAATCAATCTTTGCTATTATTTCTTCTTCAAAATGATTAATTTTGTGATTATTATAAAGAATATGTTTATACATATTGTCATTTGTATCTGTTTTAATATGCGTGTTAAATAGTTCATTTGCAAATCGTGATATTTGATTTGTATCTGAATTAACATAAGATATAAATACATTTTTTGATGAACCAATTAATCTTTTATAATAATATTTTTGTAAAGATTCTCTATCTGTTTGTGTTGGAAGATGAGAGAGCTGTTTTAATTTTGTTGATAAAAACTTATCTTTAACAGATATTTTAGGAATAAAAGATTCATTAAAATCACAAATTATTACTGTTTCAAAAGATACTGCTCTTGTTTCAAGCAGTCCTAAGACTGTTACTTTTCCTGAATTTACATCATCTAATGTTATTGCATTAAGTCTTTGTAAGAATATTTTATAAACATCTTTTAGTAAAATATTATGATTAGATGAAAATAATATGATGTTTAGTTTATAAATCAATTCATCATATTTTCCAAGTAGATCGCTATTTCTTTCAAAAGATTTTATAAACTCTGTAATAATTGAAAAATTATCATATGTAGCTTTTCTATTCCAAATAGTTTTTATATTTTTATCAATGAATAATTTATCAATTTTGAAAAACTTCAAAAACTCAAGGTGTTTTATTTCATCTTCATTTAAATATGAGAATATTGAATATGCAATTTGATATAGGTTTGTATTTTTAATACTTTTACCCATTGCATAATTAAAATAGCCTTCATTATCAAATAGTTGCAAGCTAACAGCAAAACTCTCATCTGGTAATACTAATGCTATATTTGAAGGATTTACACCATTTTGTACTGATTTGGTAATAATACTTTTAATATACGCTATTTGATTAAGTCTTGAAGAAAAACCTTTTAATTCAATAAAAGCTAAACTATTTATTATCTTTTCTTCTTGTAAAATAAGTTTATTTGTTAAATCAATTTTATATTTATAATCTAGTTTTATATCAAAATCTAAACTATTAAAAACTTCAAGAGATTTTTGATTATATGTATTTGAATAAAAATTTATGTTTAAATCAACTACTTTTGATATTTTTTCAACTATATCAAACTCAACCTTTGTAAAATATCCTTCAAAATACAATTCGACATTTTCAAATTTCTTTAAAAAATTTTCATTAATTCTATAGTGTTTTTCCATATTAATTCTATCTACATAAGAGTTTTTTTCTAATATCTCTATGTAATTTTTTTTTATCATTTGAAGAATTTGTAAATGTTCAAAATAAAAGTCATAAGTATCCACATTTTGAATATCACTTATTTCTACTTTTTCACTTGCTAATTCTAAAAAGAATCTATATATGTAATCACTTTGTTTTAAAAATTTTGTAAAATTATTTGAAATTCCTAGTTTTTCAATATTTATATCTTTGATAGCTTCATTTAAAAAAAGAACTCTTTGCTCTTCTTCGCAATATTTCATATTATCAAATAATATTGATTTTTTAAAAAATTCATCGATTGTAAGTATAAAAGGTAAAAGAGTATTTGTACTCTTTTGTGTAGTAATAAAACTTCTAATTGCCCTAGAAGTAGGGAAAATCAGAAGTTTTTTTTTAAATTGCATTTGTTTTTATATAAATATAACCAGTATCTTCACCGACTTTGAAACTACCAGTTATAATCCAATTTGTTTCATCTTTTATCTCAAATAAAGATGTATATACATTATCTACATTATGAAATTGTTCATTTTGTAAAATTAAATCAGAATTTGCAGAAATAGTTTTTGAAACTTCCAGCTCTACAGTTACCTCTTTTTTCTCTTTTGTAATTTTATCAGTAACAATTACTTTTAAACTATTTTGACCTAATTTTAAAATATTTTTATGTACTGAGTATTTTTCAACAACTCTTTGCGAAAATTTAATATCTGAAGTTGTTAAATCAAGTTTTCTATCGTTTATATCAATTTCAAAATCATATTTAGATAAAAATACATCATTTGAAGTCATCATATCATTATAATTTTCATCAACTTCTTGATATTTCTTCATAAAACTTTTATCTTCAATTACAGGTGCAGCAATTGCGCTTTTAACTGTCCAAACAATCATACAAAACACAAAACTAAAAATACCTATAAAAAATAAGGGCCAATAATTTCTTTTCATTATTCTATTTTCTCTTTCTTAATACTGCATATGTATAAACTAATAATCCAATAACAACTATAGTGTACATAAATACTCGCCAAATAGTACTTGATACTTTACCTGCATTTCCAATACTACTTTCTAATTTAATATTTTTTGCATCTGCAAGTGTATCAGCGATTGCTGCATAGCCATTTAAAGAAGCAGCACTAACTTTTGCGAAAAGTGTGTTTTTATCATTTGAAGCTAATAAAGGCACAACATAACCATCTAAAATATCATTTTTATTTATGATACCTTTTAATTCATCACTAAATAATAAATTAACATGCGTCTCTTCAACAGAAATACTCAAAAGTACATAAGGTTTTTCAAGGGTAGCAACTATTTTAGCTTCATTATTTTTGATAAAATCAATTTTATCTTTAGTACTAATATGTTCATCTAATCCTAAAGTAGATTTTGCATATATGTATATATTAACACCTAATTTAGATTTAGTTTCATCACCAATTTGATTTATTTTTTCTATTGCTCTATCATCTATTAATTTGTCATCATTCAAGATAAAAGTATGAGCACTTAAGGTTTGGCAGAAAAAAAGTAGAAGTGAGAAAATCACTCCTACTTTTATAAAATTAATTCTTTTCATTAACCAACAAACACTTTTGTTGCATCAAAGAATCCATAATACACAGTCATTACGGCTGATACAACAAGTAAAATACCAATAATTTTTTCCATATCTTACCCCTTATTTACCAGAACCAACAAGTTGGTACTGTTTATAATTATCTGAACTATTCATTTTTATAGCATTTAAATCTTGATTAATTTTATAAAAATTACTAGCCTCATTTTGTTGTACTTTTATCCCATTAAATGTTAATACACCTAATATTGTTAGCAATAATACAACTGCTACTAACATACCTGTAATTCCATGTAGTTTAAAAGTCCCTCTTTCGTTCTCATTCATTTGTGTATTTCCAGCCATCTTACTCTCCTATACTTCTTAAGTATGTAGCTAATGCTTTCTCTTGTGTCTCATTTAATCTACCATCAAAACTTGGCATTGATCCTATAGCACCTTTTTTACCATTTTTTAGAACAGCAGTTACTAAAGCATCATCATAAGCTCTGATGTTTGGAGCTACAAACTCCATACCTTTTCCATCATCACCATGACATCCAGCACAAGTAGCAAATGAAGCAGGTTGTTCACCTTTAAATCCACCAGCAACATAATCAGCAACTGCATTTATATCTGCATCTTCTGTTAACATCATTGGAGGCATTCCACCTGGATATACTGTTTTTAAGTTATTCGCACCATTTTTAATTGTATAAACAACTTGCTCTTTAGAAATTCTTTTTGTTAAGTTATGAGCTTTCCCATCAATCCCTTCAGCATCTACACCATGACAAGGTGCACATTGAACTAGGAAAGTTGATTGACCCATTGCTTTTAGAGTCTCCTGCGATGGATTCTCCCATTTTTTCTCAAATTTCGCATTATATTCTAATGTCTCTTCATTCCATTGACCAACTTGTGAAAACCCATTTATTGGATAACCCACAGTAAAATACCAGAACATCCAAATAATTGTTCCTATAAATGCTAAAGCCCAACCAGTTGGAACAGCATTTCTATATTCACCAATTCCATCCCATTTCTCTTCAGCTAATTCACCACTTGCAGTATCATTTTTCATTTGATTAACATATTTTAATACAACAAATACTGAAATTGTAATAATAGCAACCGCACCCAGCATTGCTAAGCTGTTAATATAATCATCACCATTAAAAGCATCACCTGCTGCAAAGTAAGTTCCTGCTAATAAAGCGATGATAAGAATTATTCCACCTATAACCATAGACTTCATCTTATTTCTCCTTATTATCTATATCTTTATCTTTTTTTCTTTCTTCAAGAGGAACTGAAACACTTGAATCATCATGCACAAGTTTTGAATATTTCTCATAATCTCGCTCTCCTGTCTTATCCCTCTTATAAATAGAATAAGCGTAAGAATAAAATATGATAAATATTACTAGAATCATAAAGAATCTAGAATAACCTTGTAATGTTAAAAGTGAATCGTAGTCCATAACAACCTCTATTTTAAAGAATTTAAATATGCAATTAATGCAACTATTTCAGGAATTTGACCGTTTGCAACAGCATCTTTTATAGCTTCATTTTTCATTCCATCTGCAATCGCTTTTGCGTCTTCTTTCGCTTTTGCAATTGCTGTAGCGTAATCACCTAATTCAACATCAATTTTTCCATCACCATTTAAATCTTGATCATATGGTGTTGCAAATACTGTTTTTACTGTATATGCTTCTGCATATGCTGTATCTAAATCAGCTTTATTTGTAAATTGGTGTTTATACGATGGCATAATACTTCCAGGAACAACAGCTGATGGTTCATACATATGGTTTTCATGCCAATCTGTAGTTCTATAATTTCCAACTCTCATTAAATCTGGACCAGTTCTTTTTGATCCCCATAAAAATGGTCTATCATATGCATACTCACCAGATAAAGAATACATTCCATATCTATCTGTTTCTGCTTTGAAAGGTCTAATTAATTGTGAGTGACAAGCATTACAAGAATCTTTTATATATACTTGTCTTCCTGCTAATTCTAATACACTGTATGGTTTTGTACCAACAGTTGGTCTACTTTGTTTTGCAAAATCTGGAATAACTTCTACGATACCTGCAAATGCAACGAATAAAAATACTAGTACCGCAAAGAAAAACGGTCTTTGTTCAAACCAATGAAACATAATTTCTCCTTTTCTTACGCAGCTACTGGTGTAGCATTTACTGGTTCTTTATCAAGTACTCTTCCACATCTAATAGTTTTATAAATATTAAATGCAAACATAAAGAATCCAATTAGGTATAACAACCCACCAACTGCTCTAATTGTATAATATGGATGTAATACAGTAACTGTATCAATAAATGAGTAAACTAATGATCCATATTCATCGTAAGCTCTCCACATCATACCTTGTGTAATTCCTGCAATCCACATTGAAGTAAAGTATAAAACGATACCTGTAGTTTGTAACCAGAATTGTGTATCCATTAATGATTTTGAGTAAATCTCTCTTTTATACATTCTTGGAACCATATGGAATAGTGCTGCCATAATCATAAATACAACCCATCCTAAAACACCATCATGTACGTGTCCTGGAATCCAGTCAGTAAAGTGTGCAATAGCATTTACAGATTTAATAGCTTGAATTGGTCCTTCAATTGTTGATAACATATAGAAAGTTGAAGCTAATACCATAAATTTAATTAGTGTATTTGTTTGTAATTGTTGCCACTCACCCTTCATTGTTAAAAGCATATTAATAGCTGATCCCCATGATGGTAAAATTAAAACAACTGACATTACTGAACCCATTGTTTGCATCCAGTCTGGAACAGTTGAATAAATAAGGTGGTGTCCACCAGCCCATAAATAAACAAATAATAATCCCCAGAATGCTAAAATAGAAAGTTTATAAGAATAAACATTTTGTCCTGATTCTTTTGGTAAGAAATAATAAATTAGAGCAATAATAGGAGTTGTGAAAACGAATGCAACAGCATTGTGTCCATACCACCATTGAACTAAAGCATCATTTGTACCTGAATACATTGAAACAGAGTGAATCCATGAACCATAACCAGATACTAGTGCAGTTGGAACTTCCATATTATTAAATAAATATAACATTGCAACTGCGATAAATGTAGCAATAAAATACCATAAAGAAATATAAAGAGTTCTTTCTCTTCTAATTCCAATTAATCCAAAAATTGAAATACCCCATAAAACCCACCAAACAACAACTAAGATATCTAAAGGCCATTCTAACTCAGCGTACTCTTTTGAAGTTGTAATACCCATAAAAAGTGTAACAACAGCTAAAAGAATTGTAATGAAATATAACGCAAAGTGTAATTTAGCAATTGCCATTAAAAAAGGTGACTCTTTTAATGAAACTTTTAATACCCTTTGTGAGATATAATACCATCCAGCAAAAATACCACTTAGAGCAAAACCAAAAGCAACACCATTAGTGTGTAAAGGTCTTAATCTACTGAAAGTACCATACTCCCCAGCTAAATTACTTAACTGTGGAAACGCCAATTGAAACGCAAGTATAACACCAACTGTCATACCTATGATACCAAACAAAATTGTTGCAAATGTAAAGGCTTTTGCAACTGAGTAATCGTACTCAATTTGTGCACCGTTTTGCATCAATCTCCTCCTACTAATTTTATATACAAGTCACAAAAATGTCACTCATTGCGGTAATCATAGCCAAGAGAAACTTAAAATTAACAAAAGAATTAACGAATAATTAACAAATAAAATACTATTTTTATTATAATTTGAACTTATAAAACAAGAGACTTTTTATCTTATTTTATGCCTTTTAATATCTGCTGAGTCTCTCTTTGCATTGTTTTAGCTTTCATATCTTCTCTTTTGTCATGTAGCTTTTTACCCTGAGCGGTTGCTACTTCAACCTTTATCATGTTTTTTTCATTAAAATATAATTTTGTAGCAATTAAAGTTATCCCATCTTTTGTAACTTTAGAAAATAGTTTTGCTATTTGTTTAGAGTGTAAAAGTAATTTTCTGTCTTTTCTTTCATCAGGTCTATAAGTTGTATGAGTTGTACTTAAATGTGAAATATGCATATTTAAAATGAAAACTTCACCCTTTATTATTCGTACAAATGAATCTTTTAAATTAATTCTTCCCTCACGAATCGCTTTTACTTCACTACCCTCAAGCATAATTCCTGCTTCTAATGTATCCATAATTGTAAAATCATGAAAAGCTTTTCTATTTTTGAAAACTAAATTCTTTTTTGTATCTTTTTTATTTGACATGGTTTACCTTAAAAAATGAACTTCCACTTCCACTAAAGAACCAATTTTCTTTTGTATAATCTTCTAATTGAGAATATACACTTACTGCTGGTTCATATAAGTCATTAGCTTCTTTTATATCAAAATTACTTAAAATTTCTGTTGATTTCATCTTAAATAATTTATCTGATTCTTCTTTTGAAATTTGTTTATAAAATTTTTCTCTGAAAACTTTAAAAATTTCACCTGTATTACATTTGATTTTTGGAGTAATTGTTTGTATATCTAATATCTCTTCTTCAAATTTTTTAACAATTTCTCCAATACCACTTACATTTGCACTATCATATTCATAAACAAAAAAAGGAACATCTGCACCAATTTGAACTGCTATTTTACATAATTCATCTTTTGATAAATTTAGATTACAATATTTATTTGCCATAAGTAAAAATGTAGCTGCATTTGAACTTCCACCACCAAGACCTGCAAACTCTGGAATATTTTTATCAATTTTAACACTATAATTTTTGAAAAACTCTTCAACACCTTCAAAATTTTCTATTAATTTGTATGCTTTGTATACAGTATTTGTCTCCATTTTGCAACCAAAATTTCCTATAATACTAAATGCTTTCCTGCTAGATTTAATAAACGAGATAGTATCATACAAACTATGTACTCTAACAAACCTAGATACAAGTTCATGATACTCATCTCTTTTTTCTGAGATTTTTAAAAAAATATTGACTTTTGCGTAAGATTTTTCAATCATTTCATTCATACTTTTAGAACCTTATTTAATAAGTATTTTACATCACCCTCTTCTATTTCTACAATACTAAAGAATTTATCTGTAATTATTAGATATTTTCCATTTTCTTTTATTTCTAAGTAATCTATAGAAATTTTTTTTCCAGTATCTAACCATTCACTTGTACCAAAATATTTATTTATTGGTAAATCAATATAATCAAGAGGATCTAAATCTTTTTCATTATCATAAAAAAATGCACCTTCATTTATTCTTTCTAAATAAGATAAAGTACCTACTGTATTTAATTTTTCTAATAATATTTGTGCAAAAGATCTAATGTAAGAGCCTTCACTCACTGTTGTTTCAATTGTAATAAATGGATGTCTGTAAGAAATAAATTTCGTATCATAAATATGCATATTACATTTATTTAATTCAATTTCAACACCTTGCCTTGCTAAATCATAAGCTCTTTTCCCATCAATTTTTTTAGCAGAGAATTTAGGTGGAATATATTCTAAATCACCAATTAATGATTTTAATTCTGATTTGATGTTTTCAATATTAATTTTATCTACTAAATCAACACTTATAACTTTCTCAATATCAAAAGATTCAGATTGAGCACCTAACCAAACAACTGCTTTATATGTTTTTGGAGTTTTTTTCAAATATTTAAAAAGTTTAGAATATTGACCAAATGCAACAATTAAGCATCCTTTTGCAAAAGGATCTAAAGTTCCACTAAAACCAGCTTTTTTGTTTTTGTATTTCTTTTTTATTTTTGTTAAGTAAAAATTTGAACTCATAAACAAAGGCTTATTCACAACTATCAACTTATTAATTGATTCTTTATTATAAAATCTCTTTTGCAAAGTTTTTCCGTTTATGCTTTTTGAACAAAAGAAGATAAAATATCTCTATGTGTTCCGCCAAAATTTATTGTTAATTTATAATCTTTTCCTGCATTTGTAGCTTTAATAACTCTTCCCATTCCAAAAATCTTATGTTGCACTAAATCACCTTTTCTAAATCCCGATTGTTTTTCAATAGTTAAGCATCCTTTTATAAGTCCGCTTTCACTTAAAAATCTACTTTTTATTAATGTAGTTCTTTTTCCTTTATAAAATCTTGAATGCACAAATGATAAAGTAAGATTATCCATAGCTCGTGTAATTGCCACATATCCTAATCTTCTTTCTTCTTCTAAATCACTTCCATCACCAACAATTGGGAAAAATCCTTCTTCAAAACCAATAATAAAAAGTTTTTTAAATTCTAAACCTTTAGAAGCATGAATACTCATCATTGAAACGGCTTCACCATTATATTCATCTTTTTCACTTTCAAGTGCAATTTCATTTAAAAAATCTTTTAAATCTAAGTGTGGATTTTGAATAAAATAATCCCTAATATATCCATAAAATTCATCAATATTAGCTTGTCTTTCAAATCCATCTGGAAGATTATCATATGAGGCTCTATAATCAAATGTTTCTTCAAAAGTATCAAAAAATTTCATTTTTGACTCTTCTAATAACTCTTTTAAATCTAAAATAGAAGCTTCAAATACTTTTAGTGTTCTTGCATTTTTTTTACCTACAATTGAGCTTATCTCATCTACATCTAATTGTTGTATTAAATCAAAAATTGATTTACCGCTTTCGATTGATTTTGCTTCAAGTTTATCAATTGTAGTTTTCCCTATCCCTCTTTTTGGTTTGTTTATTATTCTTTTGATTGAAAAGTTATCATTTGCATTTGTTAAAATTCTAAAATATGCAATTAAATCTTTAATTTCAGTTCTTTCGTAGAATTTCATTCCACCAACTAATTTGTAATTTAGTCCAGCTTTATTAAACCCTTCTTCTAAAGACCTTGATAGAGCATTTACTCTAAATAATATTGCAATATTTTTAGGACTAGTTCCTTCATCTATTAATTGTTTAATATCTTCTATTATTTTTCTTGTTTCTTCGTTTTCATCTTGTGATTCATAAATTCTAATTGAATCGCCTTTTTGTCTTGTTCCTATTAATTTTTTACCAAGTCTATCTCTATTGTGTTCAATTAGTTGATTTGCATGATTTAAAATAGTATCTGTTGATCTATAATTTTCTTCAAGTTTAACAACATTTGTATCTTCAAAATGTTCTGAAAAATTAAGAATATTTTTGATTGTTGCTCCACGCCAACCATAAATAGATTGGTCATCATCCCCAACAACACAAAGATTGTTATGACTTGAACATAAAAGTCTTAAAAGTCTATATTGTAACTCATTTGTATCTTGATACTCATCTACCATTATGTATTGATATTTTTGACTTATTTCATTTGCAAGTTTTTCATTTTTACTTAATATTCTATATGGAAGTAATAATAAATCGTCGAAATCTACAAGGTTATTTTTTTCTAAATATGCTTCATACTTTTCGTAAACTTCTGCAATTTGTTGATAAAGTTTTAATTGAGCTGCACTTTTTGCTTCACTTGGAGTCAATAGTGAATTTTTATATTTTGAAATCTCTGCTGCTAATAAAGATGTTGTAATATCTTTATCAATAGATTTTATTATTCTTTTTTTGTCATCCGTATCTATTATTATAAAATTATTTTTTCTATCTAATTCACTCATATGAAATTTCAGGAATAATAATCCAAATTTGTGGAAAGTACATAATAAAGGTGGAGTATTTATCATCGAAGAATCAAGCATACTGAAGGCTCTTTCTCTCATTTCACTTGCTGCTTTATTTGTGAAAGTAAGGGTTAGGATTGACCTGGGATCAATACCAATTGATATTAAAAATGCAAGTCTTGTTGTAATAGTTTTTGTTTTACCTGAACCAGCACCAGCAAGTATTAGCATTGGGCCATCGATGTGTTGTGCAGCGGTTTTCTGCGATTCATTTAATGATAATAATAAATTTTCAGACATTTTTTCTCCAATATTAGATTATTATATCATATATTAAATAAATTCATTATTGCTCTTAATTATTCTATATATAAATAAATGTTATCATAATCATAATTTATTTTATGGAGGTTATAATGCTTACTGATTTTGCAAAATTAGAAACTTTTCTTACTGTTGTAAGAGAAAAATCTTTTTCAAAAGCTTCAGCAAAACTTGGCATTTCGCAACCTGCTGTTACACAACAAATGAAATTTATTGAAGATTATTTAGATGTTCAAGTAGTTGACCGAAAGAAAAATGGTATCAGACTTACCAAAGAAGGACAAATGCTTCACGCTATAGCTTTAAAAATTGAAAAATGTGTTGCAAATGGTGAAAAAGAATTATTAAAAATTATGAATAAAAATGTAACCTTTGTATTTGGAGCATCTTTTATAATAGGAAATTATATATTACCTAGATTTTTAAATAATTTAAAAGAGAATATTCACAATGATGTTTCAATAAATGTCTCTGTTTCTCATGAAGCAATCGAAGACTTATTAGATAAAAAAATAGACTTAGCATTAGTTGAAAATTATGTTCCAAATGATGATATAGTTTATAGAGAATGGATGGAAGATGAAATTGTAATTTTTTCTAATCAAAAATTACCAGCAAAGGCAAAAGCAGAAGATTTATTATCTTATAAATGGGTATGTAGAAATCCTGAGTCAAATACAAGACTGATTTTTAAAGAGAATCTAGAAAAAGCAAATTTTCCTGATTGTGATACTTTTAATGTTACTAGTGAAGTAACAAGTGCAACAACAATAGTACAAACTGTTTTGCACTCAGATAAAAATCAAACACCTACTGTTTCTATAGTTTCAAGAAATGCTATAGAATCACTTTTAAAATCAGGTGCTTTGTATGAATCAAGAATTAACAACCAAAAAATGTTAAGAAAATTATATATCGCATATAGAAAAGATAGAAAACATGACGCATTTATAGAAAATGTTGTAGACTATCTACTTAAAATGAAATAGTATTAGGGTAAATATTCCCTAATATATTTTATCAATAAATCTCTCTTTTAATCAAATTCAAAAAAAGGTAAAAAATGGATTCAATAGATAAAATAGAACTCACATATCTTCAAATAGAAGACCACAAAAGCATAGTTTCGTTAATGAATGATGAATACAAAGACTTAGAAGATTCGAGTTGGTCATTTGATGAATATTCAACATTATTAAAAAAATTTCCTAGAGGGCAAGTTGCCATTAAAATTGATGGAGTATTAGCAGGTTTTGCACTTAGTATTGTTGTTGATTATAATAAGTTTGATGATTCTCATACATATAAAGAAATTACAGGAAATTATACTTTTAATACCCACGATGACAATGGAGATACTCTTTATGGAGTTGATGTTTTTGTTAGTAAAAAGTATAGAGGATTAAGATTAGGAAGAAGACTTTATGAATTTAGACAAGAACTTTGTGAAGAATTAAATTTAAAAGGAATTATTTTTGGAGGAAGGCTTCCAAACTACAAAAAGTATTCAGAAACTTTAACTCCCAAAGAGTATATTTCAAAAGTTAGAGAAAGAGAAATTTATGATCCAGTTTTAAACTTTCAACTTTCAAATGATTTTTATGTAAAAAGGGTTTTAAAAAATTACCTTGAGGGTGATATAGAGAGTTGTGAATATGCTTCTTTATTAGCATGGGATAATATCTATTATGCAAAACCATCTATAAAGCCAATGTCACAAAAAACTGTTATTAGATTAGGACTTATTCAATGGCAAGTAAGACCATATAAAAATATTGAAGAAGTATTAGAACAAGCTGAATATTTTGTTGATGCCGTATCAAATTATAGAAGTGATTTTGCTTTATTTCCAGAGTTTTTTAATGCTCCATTAATGGCTGCATTTAATCATTTAGGAGAAGCTGAAGCAATAAGAGAATTAGCTAAATTTACACCAAAATTTAAAGAAGAGTTTTCAAGACTTGCTATTGCTTATAATATTAATATTATTACAGGAAGTATGCCTGAATTAGTTGACGGTGACTTGTATAATGTTGGTTTTGTTTGTAAAAGAGATGGTTCAATTGAAAAATACGCAAAAATACATGTTACTCCTGATGAGAAAAAAGTTTGGGGATTAAAAGGTTCAAATGAAATAAAAACATTTGATACAGATTGCGGGAAAATTGGTGTTTTAATCTGTTATGATAGTGAATTCCCAGAATTAGGAAGAATATTAGCAAAAGAAGGAATGGATATCTTATTTATTCCATTTTTAACTGATACTCAAAATGGATATTCAAGAGTAAAAATTTGTGGACAAGCTAGAGCTGTAGAAAATGAATGTTATGTTGCAATTGCTGGTTGTGTAGGTAATCTTCCTAAAGTTGCAAATATGGATATTCAATATGCTCAATCAGCTGTATTTACACCTTGCGATTTTGCATTCCCACCAAATGGAATAAAAGCAGAATCAACTCCAAATACTGAAATGATTTTAGTGGCTGATGTTGATTTAGAATTATTAAAAGAACTACATAGCTTAGGAAGTGTAACTAATTTAAAAGATAGAAGGACTGATATTTATGAAGTAGAATTAAAAAAGTAAAGATTAGAGTTTTAAAACTCTAACTCTTACTTTTTAGTAATTAAATCCCTCTTTTTCTAAAGATAATCTAATATTTTTCATTTGAGTATGTTTATCTCTACACCAATCAGGTGATAAAAGTGTACTATCATTAATTCCAGCAGTTATTCTTTGAATAGAAATATTCTCAGGTAAGCTTTTGATTGATTTAACAACTGTATCAATATAAAGTTCTTCACTAATTGGAGTGAATCTACCCTTTCTGAATTCATTTGTTAAAAGTGTATTTTTCACTACATACAAAGGATGAAATTTAATAGAATCAACTTTTAACTCAACAGTTTGTCTAAATGTTTCAAGCATCATTTCTTGTGTTTCATTTGGCAAACCATAAATTAAATGTCCACAAACATTTAAACCTTTTTCTTTACTTCTTTTAATCCAATATCTCATATTATCAGCAGTGTCACCACGATTAATGTTAACTAGTGTCTCATCATAAAAAGATTGAATTCCAAACTCTATCCATATCTCTTTATCTTTTGATAAACCAACTAAATAATCTAATATTTCATCTGTAACACAATCTGTTCTTGTACCAATACTTAGTCCAATTACATTATCAAAACTTAATGCTTTTTCATATAAAGCTTTTAAAGTAGCAATTGGAGCATAAGTATTAGTAAAAGATTGAAAATAAACTAAAAATTTTTTAGTTCCAAATTTATTTTGTAATCTTTGTTTTGTTGCATTAAACTGCATCTCTAATTGTTTTAATTGATTATCTAAATAAGGATTTTCATTGATTCTTGGATTTAACTTAAACTTAGTTTTTTTTTCTTGCAAATTTGGGGAAAAGGAGTCATTTTCACAAAATGAACATCCTCCTTTTGCCACAGTTCCATCAATATTTGGGCAAGTAAAACCAGATATTGAAATAGGAACTTTATAAACTTTTTCACCAAATTTATTTTTTAAATATCTTCCGATAGTTAATATATTTTTTAATTCACTCATTCTACTCTTTTACGAAATAGTCCCCATCAAAACTCTCTAGGGCATAATTTCTATCATTTCCAATAGCATTTACTAGATCTTCAACTGATAGATATTCTAAACTATCTGCTTCAATATATTTACAAACTTCTTCTTTACTCATATTATTAGAGATTAACTCTTCTTTATGAGGTGTATCTATTCCATAATAACACGGAAATTTAATTTCTGGACTTGCAACTCTAAAGTGTACTTCTTTAGCACCTGCTTCTTTTAATATTTTTACAATTCTTTTTGAAGTAGTCCCTCTTACAATTGAATCATCAATAACTAATAGAGATTTTCCTGCAATTAGAGATTTCATAGGACTTAATTTCATTTTAACTTTTAAATCTCTCATCTCTTGAGTTGGTTCAATAAATGTTCTTCCTATATAATGGTTTCTAATAATTCCTAACTCAAAAGGGATTCCACTTTGTGCAGCATAACCAAGAGCTGCTGGAACTCCAGAATCTGGTACTGGAATAACCATGTCAACTTTTATATGAGATTTTTCATCATTTTTTGCTAAAATTTTCCCCATATCTTCTCTTGCTCTATATACACTTTTACCATCAATTACAGAATCTGGTCTAGCAAAATATACATATTCAAATGCACATGGTCTATATTTAGATTCAAATAATTGAATTGATTCTGGTTCTTGATTTTCACTAAAAATTAACATCTCACCTGGTTTAATATCCCTTATAAATTCAGCATCAACTAAATCAAAAGCACATGTTTCACTAGCAACTATATATCCACCACTTTTTAATTTACCAAGTGATAATGGTCTAATTCCATACCTATCCCTAATAACAAACTGTTTTGATCTACTTTGAACGATAAAACAATATGCACCAATAGTTTTTGTTAATGCTTCTTTAATTCTGTCTCTTAATCTATCTTTTGTATTTTTAGCAATTAGATGAATTAAATTTTCAGTATCCATTCCTGTTTGGAAAATTGCACCTTTATCAATTAAATCTTGTCTAACTTCATCTTTATTGATTAAATTTCCATTATGAACAATTGAAATTTCACCAAGTTTATACTTAGCATAAACAGGTTGTGCATCTAATATTGAGTCTCCACCAGCTGTTGAATATCTATTATGACCTATTGCCATATTACCTTTTAGATATTTTAATGCATCATCAGTAAATACTTCTGAAACTAATCCTCTATCTTTTTTTGTATAGATTTTTCCATCACATGATGATGAGATACCTGTAGCTTCTTGACCTCTGTGTTGCATTGCAAACAAAGCAACTGAGGCTAGTCTTGCAGCATTATTATTCCCGTAAATTCCAACTATTGCGCACATATTTAATTTTCCTTATAGACCTAAAGCGTCATTGATTGAGTATAGTTTAGCTTCTTTTCCAATAATCCATTTTGCAACTTTAATTGCACCCTTTGAAAAAGTATTTCTAGCAGTTGCCGTATGATTTAATTCCAAAAATTCGCCATCATTATATAATCCAACCGTATGACGACCTACGATATCTCCACCTCTTAAAGCCATTACAGCTATTTCATCTTTAGTCCTAGCTCCAATATTTCCATCTCTTCCAGAGATTCTTACATCATCTAAATCTAAATCTCTTGCATTTGCAGCATGTTCTGCAAGTGTCAAAGCTGTTCCAGAAGGAGAGTCTACTTTATTTCTATGATGTTGCTCAACTATTTCAATATCAAAATCTCTTAAAGTTTTAGAAGCAAGTGTTACTAATTTATTTAAAACAGCAACACCTAAACTCATATTTGTTGCATATAAAATAGGTACGATTTTGCTAGCTTCAAACAATAAATTTTGCTGATGTTTACTAAATCCAGTAGTTGCAATAACAAGCGGTTTATTCGCTTTATTTTCAACAACTTCAGTTAGAAGAGCTTCAGTTGCAGCTGGTGCACTAAAATCAATAATTACATCTGATGAATCAAATAATACTTTCATATCATTTGTTACAATTGTATCAGCAGGTAAATTTTTAACTAATTTATCTTTTACATATACTGCTGACACTCTTGCTTGGCTATCATTTGTTAGATCATCAATTAAAAGAGAACCAACCCTTCCTGTACTACCTAAAATACCTATTTTAATCATTTAAAAACTTCCTTATCCTATATATTCAATAATATTAACAGCAGCAGTTGCACCATCACCTGCTGCACAAACTACTTGTTTTGGTGCATCAATTCTAATATCACCAGCAGCATAAAGACCAGGAACTGATGTTCTCATTCTTAAATCAACAATAACTTCACCAGCTTCATTTAAATTACAAAGGAAACTACCATCTTCTTGTTTTAATGGAGCATTTAATACATCACGACCAACAAAAATAAATACACCTGGAGTTGCTAAATCTCTTACTTCACCAGTTTCTCTATGTTTAACTTTGATACCTTGAACTCCACTCATGTCTCCATAAACTTCTTCAACAGTAACATTTGTAACTTCTTCAATATTTCCAGCATGTTTCATATGTTCAATTGTACTTGGAGCTGCTCTATATGTATCTCGTCTATGAACTAAATAAACTTTTGAACACATTTTTGATAAATAAACAGCTTCTTCAATAGCAGAATCTCCACCACCTACAACTGTAACTTCTTTTCCTCTATAGAAAAATCCATCACAAGTTGCACAAGTAGAAACACCTTTACCAAAAAATTCATTTTCACCTTTAAATCCAGCTCTTCTAGGAACAGAACCAGTTGCGATTAAAACTGTTTTTGCTTGGAATTCTTTTTTATCATTTGTAGTTAAAGTAAAAACATCACCGTTTTTTGTAACTCTATCAATTTGTGCCATTTCATGTTTTAAACCAAATCTTTGACACTGTTCAGGCCAATTTGCCATTAAATCCATACCTGAAACAATTTCTGATTGTCCTGGATAGTTTTCAATTTCTGATGAACTTGTAATTTGTCCGCCTGGCATTCCCATTTCAAACATAACTACATTTTTTAATCCACCTCTTGTTGCATACAAACCAGCTGTTAATCCTGCAGGTCCTCCACCAATTATTGCTAAATCTAACATGTTAAATCCTTATTTTATATTAAATAATCTATAGTATTTTTTGAAGCTCTAATAATACAAAAACATTTGTAAGTTATAGGTTAAACAAATACTAAATATCAAGGATAAATTTTATCCAATAATAATTTATATTCATCTTAAATTACTAAAATAATTTTTAAGAATAAAAAAAGGGAGAAGTTTTCACTTCTCCCTTTTTGATTAATTATTGTATATATTATAATAATGAGTTAATTTTATCAGTAAATGCTTGTTTAGAAGAAGCACCTACCATAGTTTCAACAACTTCACCATTTTTCATAAATAAAATAGTAGGAATTGATCTAATTCCATATTTAACTGCTAAATCTTGTTCTTCATCAGTGTTAACTTTACAAATATTAGCTTTACCTTCAAAGTCAGCAGCTAATTCTTCAATTACTGGAGCAATCATTCTACAAGGTCCACACCAAGGAGCCCAGAAATCTACCATAGATACACCCTCTTTTGTAACTTCTTCAAAATTTGCAGGAGTTAATTCAATATATTTTCCCATTTTATTTCCTTAATTATTAAATTTTTAATTTCATTCTATCTAACATGTTTATCTTATAAATTAAACTTAATCATTATAACTTGTGAAAACTTAAATTTTGTTTTACATTATTTAAGTTTTACTAATGAAGGCTAAATAATTTTTTAGTTAAAATAAGAGAATTTAATTTAAATGGATAAATTTATGGATATCAGAAAAGAATATTTAGAGTTTTTTAAAAACAAAGGACATGATGTAATATCATCAATGCCACTAGTTCCAGATGATCCTACATTAATGTTTACAAATGCAGGTATGGTTCAATTTAAAGACATTTTTACAGGTGCAATTCCTAGACCTAAAAACCCAACAGCTACATCATGTCAATTGTGTGTAAGAGCTGGTGGAAAACACAACGATTTAGAAAATGTTGGATATACAGCACGACATCATACACTATTTGAAATGTTAGGTAATTTCTCATTCGGAGATTATTTTAAAGAAGATGCTATTGCTTATGCATGGGAATTTATAACTGTAAATTTAGCTTTACCAATTGATAAATTATGGGTAACAGTTCATGAAAATGATGATGAAGCACTTAATATTTGGTCAAAATATATCAATACTTCAAGAATTATAAAATTTGGAGATAAAGATAATTTCTGGGCTATGGGAGACACAGGAGCTTGTGGACCTTGTAGTGAAATTTTCTATGACCAAGGTGAAGAACATTTCAATGGGCCTGAAGATAAAATGGGTGGAGATGGTGATAGATTCCTAGAAATCTGGAACTTAGTTTTCATGCAATATGAAAGAACAGCCGATGGAAAATTAAATCCATTACCAAAACCATCTATTGATACAGGAATGGGACTTGAAAGAGTTATTGCAATTAAAGAAGGTGTTTTAAATAACTTTGATTCATCAAATTTCAAACCAATCATTGAAAAAATTGAAGAGTTAGCAGATAAAAAAGCAACTAGTGAGAATATTGGTTCATATAGAGTAATTGCCGACCACTTAAGAGCTACATCATTTATGTTATCACAAGGAATTTTATTTGGTAATGAGGGAAGACCTTATGTATTAAGAAGAATTCTAAGACGAGCAGTTAGACATGGATATTTAATTGGCTTTAGAAAACCATTTATGGCAAAACTTCTTGATACACTTATTAATATTATGGGTGGACACTATTCTGAACTTGTTGAAAATAAAAATTTCATAAAAGAGCAATTAACACTTGAAGAAGATAGATTCTTTAAAACTATTGATTTAGGTATGTCATTGTTCAATGAAGAATTAGCAAATACAAAAGAAGTTTTCTCTGGTGAAATAGCATTTAAACTTTATGATACTTATGGATTCCCTTTAGATTTAACAGAAGATATGTTAAGAGATAGAGATTTAAAAGTTGACTTAGCAAAATTTGATGAATTAATGAATGCTCAAAAAGCTATGGCAAAAGCTGCATGGAAAGGGAGTGGAGATTCTTCTAATGAGGGTGATTTCAAACAATTAATTGAAAAATATGGAATAAATGAATTTGTTGGTTATGACAATGTTACATATAAATCAAAAATTGTTGCACTATTAGATGAAAACTTCAAAGAGGTTCAATCTTTAGATGAAAATTCTATTGGTTGGGTTATGTTAGATAAAACTCCATTTTATGCAACAAGTGGTGGACAAAGTGGAGATATTGGAGCTTTAGAAGATAATAGGCATATTGCTATTATTGAAGAGACTTCAAAATTTCATGGATTAAATCTTTCAAAAGTAAAAGTTGCAAATTCTACAATTAAACAAGGTGAATTTGTTGATGCAGTTGTTGTAAATAGATATGAAATCGCAAAACATCACAGTGCAACACATCTTTTACAATCAGCTTTAAAAATGGTTTTAGGAGATAGTGTATCTCAAGCTGGCTCTTTAAATGATTCTTCAAGATTAAGATTTGACTTTACATATCCAAAAGCTATGACAACTGAACAAATTGATGAAGTTGAAGATTTAGTAAATACAATGATTTCAAGAGGAATTGCTGGAAATATTGAAGAGCTACCAATAGACCAAGCTAAAAACAAAGGTGCTATTGCTATGTTTGGAGAAAAATATGGTGATATGGTAAGAGTTGTAAGTTTTAGTGATGTTTCAGTTGAATTTTGTGGTGGAACTCATGTAAAAAACACAGCTGATATTGGAAGTTTTTATATTGTTAAAGAATCAGGTGTAAGTGCAGGTGTAAGAAGAATAGAAGCTGTTTGTGGAACTTCTGCTATTGCTTATACTAAAGAGATTATTTCAACAATGAATGATATTAAAGCTGAAATTAAAAACAATGATGTGATTTTAGGAATTAAAAAATTAAAAGACCAAATTAAAGATCTAAAAAAAGAAGTTGAAACTGCACTTAGTCAAACAGCTGCACCAATTAGTGAAGAACTTATTGGGGATACAAAAGTTGTAGTTGCAGTTGTAGAAAATGGTGATTTAAAGAAAATAGTTGATGATTTAAAAAATGCAAATGAAAAACTTGCAGTTTTATTACTTCAAGCAAAAGATGATAAAGTATTAATAGTTGCTGGAAGTAAAAATACAAATATTAAAGCTGGTGAGTGGATTAAAAATATTGCACCAATCGTTGGTGGTGGCGGAGGTGGAAGACCTGACTTCGCTCAAGCTGGGGGAAAAGATGTAACAAAAGTTGAAGAAGCAAAAGTTGCTGCTTTAACTTATGCAAAAGAAAATTTGTAAGGTATTAAATTGAGTGAATTTTTTAATAATTTTTCAACACTGATTATATTCTTACATATTATATCTGCAATAATTTGGGTAGGAGGAATGATTGTAATCAGATTTGCAGTTCATTACTCTATGCAAAATATTGAAGATCCAAAAATAAAATTAGGAAGAACTTTAGAAAATCTAAAAAGATTTTTTTCAATGGTTATTCCATCTATTATTCTTTTAATTACAACAGCTATTATAATGATATTAGCTTTAGGATTTAAAGATGGAGAACTTTATAAATTTGTTATCTTAAAAGAGATAGTTTGGTCAGTAATGACTATTATCTTTATTGTTATATATAGGAAAAGAAACAAAGCTCAAAAAGCTTTTGATAATGCAGATTTTGCAAGTGCTAAAAATCAATTAGCTCCACTTGCAAAATATCTAATTCCTATAAACATAGTTTTAGGATTAGTTGCAATTATTTTAGGAATAACTCTTAGAGGATTTTAAAATCCTCTAATTAATGATTAAACAACTCTCTACTCTTATAAGTCACCACAAGAACAACTAATAAAATAAATACAAAACAATAAATCATAATATCCCAACCAAAATATTTATATATAATAGATGGAAGAAATGAACCAGTTGCTCCACCTATATAATAGAAACTTAGATACATACCTGATGTTAATGATTTTTGAGATGCTTTCATAGAATTTGCAAGCCCCGTTGAAACCGTATGAACGGTAAACATTCCAATACAAAATAAAAACAATAAAATAAAAAGATATATTACATTACTTGTTACGAGAAATACTAAAATAAAAAGAAAAAATGAAATTGAAATTATTATAGTATTTAGCTCATTTTTGAAAAAATTAACTATTCTTTTAGAAGCTAATGAAACAACAATTCCCATACCATAACCTAAATATAAAAGACTTATCTGAAATTCATTAACTGAATCTGATATATCTTTTACTCTAAATGGCAAAATATTTAAAACTCCACCAAAAACGAAAAACATACAAAACATAATAAAATAAACTAACGCAAATCTTTTATCTTTTAATATAGTTAATATATCATTCAATTTAGGTTTAACAAGTTTTGCATCACCCTCAAAAGATAATTTCTGAATTAATAAAATTGATACAAATAAAGCAGCTGATAAAGAATAAAAAACATATTCATAAGAAAAATTAGTTGCAATAAAGCCAGAAAACAATCTTCCTACAAGTCCTCCAAATACAGTAGAAGCTACATATATTGACATATTAAATTTAATATTTTCTTTATCAGTATTTGCTAATATACTCATAAGTGCAGTTAAAATTGCTGGAACAACTAAAGCTTCACAAATTCTAAGTGATAAAAACATTTCATATGACTTTGCCATTCCCAAAAAAATATTTGTGATTAGCAAAATTATAGATGAGTATGTAAGCATTTTTTTTGCACATACTTTTTCAAGTACATACCCATATACAATAGGAGAAATTGCTAGAAATAGCATTATAACAGCTGTAAATTGTGAAGCCTTTATAATTGATATATCAAACTGTTTTGCAAGTAATGGCTGTAATGGTTGAGTTGCATACATAACAGATAAAACTATTATAATGCAATAAACAATTATGAATAAGTTAATTCTCAAAATCACTCCTATTTGTAGAAAAATACCTATTTAGAATATTCATTCTTACTAAACTATTTGAATAATTTGAATCAAATCTAGGTTCATTTAAAAATTTATTCACATAATTTATATCGAATTTTCTAATTTCTTCGTCAAAAAACTTACCATCATAATCAATAATAAATAGATCTTCATATACTGAATATTTATAAATTAGATTCATATAATATTTATTATCAATTAAATATGTACTAAACTCATAATTTTTATAGTTCTTTCTTTCAATAACTTTAATACTATTTAATTTTAGAGTTGATTTAAATAAATCATCAAAAAAACCTCTTTGCATTCCGTTCCAATGACAAGAACTATCAAGATTAATATATTCATAAAATAACTTTCCATATTTTTCTTCTTGATTTTGTGAAATATATGAGAAATTTGTACATACATCATGGGTATAGATTTTTTTATTATTATTTAAAATTTCAGAATTATCTATAAAATAATTTGAGCTAGCAGAACATCCAGCCAATAGTAGTAGCAATGATAAATACATAATAATTTTCATATTTAAATCCTTTTTTTTATAGTTATATTATACAACTTAGAAATTAAAACTTGACATATTCTTTTTTTTTTAATATTATAAAAATCGGAAAACTATATGTAAAAGGTATTTAGTGTGACTGGGTACATAAAAAACTTCTTATTTATTCTTTCTTCTATTGCTGTTATGAGTGGTTGTACATCTAACTATGTTGACAATTCAGATTTTTCTGATAATCAATACATTTTTCAAAGTGCATCATTAGAAAACACTATAAGACAAAGAGATTTAAGACTGAAAAAGTACAAAGAACTTACTAAATCAAAGAAAGATTTTGATTCATTTAAAAATGATCAAGCTTTTCAAGATGATAGAATGGGTTTAAACCTTGAACTATTCGATTTTTATAGCGAATGGGAAGGTGTTGGATATAAATTTGGTGGCACTTCTAAAGATGGTATAGATTGTTCAGCTTTTATTCAAAAAGCCTTTAGCGAGAAATTTGACTTATCAGTACCAAGAACAACTGATATGCAATCAAAACTTGGTAAGGAAATAGATAAAAGTGAACTTAAAAGTGGTGATTTAGTTTTTTTTAGAACAGGTGATACTAATCATGTAGGCATCTACCTTGAAGATGGAATGTTTATTCATGCATCTACATCAAATGGTGTGACAATATCTGAGTTAGATAATGTCTATTTTAAAGAAAATTACTGGAAAGCTCGAAGAATTATAAATTAATTTTGTTATAAAAGGAGAAATTAGTGACAAAGAAGACCTTTATGCTTCTGCCTATTATGTTATTGCTTACAGCTTGTAGTAATAACAAAGATATACAGATAGAAGAAAACAATAAAATAAAAGATACGAGTAGCTTAAATGCCTCAAACATTTCTTACAATGATTATAAATCATCTTACGAATCAGAGAATAACAAACTAAAAGATAGACCTCACTTACGATATGAACCTAAAATAAGTAAAACAAGTTATGACAAACTAGTTTTAACAAATGATGAAAATGCAACAAATGACACACCAACTTCTAAAATCCTAACAAAAAAACAAGCTTTCCTTGATTTTTATAGTGATTGGAAAAATGTAAAATACAAAATGGGTGGAACTTCAAGAACAGGTATAGATTGTTCTGGATTTACACAAAAAGCATTTAGAGAAAAATTTGGTATTGAATTACCAAGAACTACAACTACTCAAGTAAAAGTAGGTGTTGAAGTAAAAAAATCTGACCTTAAAATGGGTGATTTAGTTTTTTTCAAAACAAGTAAGAGAAATAATCATGTAGGAATTTATATGGGGAATGGAAGCTTTTTACACTCTTCAATTAAAGGTATTCAATTTACAAAATTAGACAAACCTTTTTATAAACAAACTTACTGGACAGCTAGAAGAATTATTAATTAATTCTTCTAAAACCCACCATAAATAATCAAAACAACTGGTATATAAACAACTGAAATTAATGTACTTAATAAAACAGTAAAAGAGGCCTTTTCAGGTCTTGCTTTTAATAATACTGCCAAAGTTACAGTATTTCCTGCAAGTGGTACAACTGAGAATAGAAATAACACTTTATAAATCTCTTCACTTAAAAAACCTATAAATGTTTTATCTATAAAAATTATAAATAGTATTGATACTGGCCAAAAAATAAATTTATAAAAATATGCTACTTTTAAATACTTAATATCAGCATCCGTTTTTAAATCAAAACCTTTCATTCCCATACCAAGCATCATCATTCCTAAGATTCCATAAGCCCATTTAAATCCCTCAAAATAAGGAATTATTAACTCAGGTATTCTAAAACCTAAAACGTTTAAAGTAAGCCCTGCTATGAAAGCGTATAGTAGTGGAAGTTTAATTACTTTTACAATAGATTGTCTCGCTGTAAAAGTACCTTTTGCTGTTACATAAAAACCTGTTGTATTTTCATATAATAAAGAAGCAAGTGTTGCAAAAATAAAAATATTTGCAGATTCAGGACTTAATAAAATCATAGCTAACGGAATACCAAAATATCCAGTATTTCCAGTTCCACAAGTAAATGCTAAAGTATTTATACTAGCATCATTCCAATCTTTTTTATATCTTTTTAATATATAAAAAGCAATTGATGAGCCAAAGAAAAAAACAAATAATGGAAGAAAAACTAATTGTAGATTTATTTCAATTGAAAGTGTTGCGAAGAAAATTACAATTGGTCCTAAAATATAAATAAGAAGCGTAGCTATAAAATCTCGTTTAACCTTAAAATATCTTGTTAGAATATATCCAAATGCAATGTTTAGATATAAAGGAGAAATTTTGCCTAATAAAATAAAAAATAAATTCATATTGATCTCTTAAAATAATTTAGGCTTATTGTAACGAATAATATTAAAAATAAAGTAAATGCACAATTTATAGATTTAGGAAGCAGAAAGAATATAAATATTTTGTGCATCTACGATATTTAAATTATTCTATAAAAATAAAATGATAATCATATGATTTTTTATAATTTTAAGTAATTTGATAAAATAAATAAACATAAAACAGAAATTAAATACATTTTTACAGCATAAAAAATATTTAATTTAAAAATCTCTTTTGCTTCAAAATTATACCTAGCTACAATTGTAAGATTTAAACCTGAAAATGGTGATGTTGAAACGGTAATCGACCAAGCCATTAAAAATGTAACAGCTAAAAGGGTATGATTTACTCCACTTAAAAAGTCCCCAATTATTGCTATTGTAATAATTGGATGAATCCCAATAAAAGCAAATATAATAAATATAAAAAGTAATATTGAAGCAATTTGCCAATCAAAAACTTCAAAAGGAAGATTTAAATTCATTCCCATTAATATTGAACTAACTGAAATACCAAACATCCCTGCTACTAAAAATAGAGATAATTCACCTTTCATTCTAGGTAATTCATCTATTATATGTGAATTTAATTTTTTAAAAGATTCTTTTATTCCTTTTTTTAAAGGCAAAATCAGAAGTGTCATTAAAACAGAATAAGTTGAAATTAATATAATTACTTTTATTTCTGGATGAAAATGATTAGTAAATAATACTAATAAAGCCAATAGAAATGGCAAATATAAACTCTCAAAAGATAAAGGATAACCATTAAATTCATCTATATTAAACTCTTTATTTTTTAATACTTCATAATATGTAATGAAAAAAGCCAATAAAGCTAAAATTATTCCATTTAGTAAAATAATTGAAGTATTTAGTCTTGGTGCATAAGTAATCGCAGCAGCAAAAGCTACAAAAAATGGAGACCAAAAAGCATCACTTGCAAATGCTCTTGTTAATAAGACAATTTGAGTAGCACTCAGAGGTGCTTTTTTATACATCTTATCAGCTACTAAAATCAGTGAAGATAAATTAATAACTGAACCAAAAAGATGAACACTTATATATGTTTTAATAAATGATTTTTTTCCTTTTGGTAATTCTGATATTTTCTCTTTTTTTGGACTTGCAATTAATCTTAAAAATCCAACAGCTATTAGTAGTGTTAATAAATATTGATTAACAGTAAAGACTTTTATAAAATCAATTTTGTAATTATTAAAATAGGAAAAAGCAAAAGCAAAAAAACTCAATATAAATAAGATTATAATTATCTTTTTACTCTTAAGTCCTGAAAAAAGTATTAGTAGCGAAATCCAAGCGAATAATCCTGCAATAATGAGGAAATTATTATTAAAGAAATATGCATATATTGTCAAGATAAAAGAGAAGAAGATAAAAGTACCTGATAATTTTGATAAAAGTGCCATTATATTTTTTCTCTTTTAAAAAATATTGATAAATAAATCCCTAAACCTATTAAGGTTATTCCAACTAAATGATAAGATTTTAATACTTCACCTAAAAATAAATAAGCCAAAATTGCTCCAAAGATTGGCATTAAATGTGTGAATTGTCCTGCTTTATTTACCCCTACTTCAACGGTTGAAATATTCCAAAAGTAAAATGCCAAAATTGATGGAAAAATTACAATATATATTAAAGAGTATAAAACCTTTTCATTCTCTAAAAAGTCTAAATTAAAACTGTAACCTTGATAAAGAAATAAACAATATAAAATAATTGTACCAATAAGCGTTGTTAAACCAAAAAATTCAAAAGAGTTTAACTCTTTGGGTTTATGTTTTAATAATACAGTATATAAAGCCCAATCAACACAAGCAGCAATTATCCATAAATCTCCACTTGTAAACTCTAACTGCGAAATATGATTTATTTCACCTTTTAAAATTAGATACATAACACCTAATGTAGAAATAATTACACCTGTTAATTGCAGTTTTGTAATTTTTGTTCTAAAAATCAAAGAAGATAATACAATTATAAATATTGGAATACTAGAATTAATTAATAAGGCATTTGTAGCCGTTGTTGTTTGTAAACCATAATATAAAAAAGTATTAAAACCAGAAATTCCCAAAGCACCAAAAGTTATGATTAGAATATATCTTTTTTTGAAAACACTAAAAATATTTTTATAATGAATCAAAATATAAGGCATTAAAATAACTAAAACAAAAAACCATCTAAAAAATGATAATTGCATGGGTTCAATACTTGTGGAAACTAATCGTCCAAAAACAAAATTTCCAGACCAAAAAAGTACTGTTAAAACTAAAAAAACATAATATTTCATAAATAACTTTCGAATTTTTTAGTATTATACAAATAAAAAAGGCTTATTTTGATTAGACTTGGTTCAAATTCTGTTACAAGAGCATTAATTTTAAACAATTTTGGTATAGATTTTATTCAAAATGGTGGGAATTACGATGAAGATTCAATAAAAACAACAAACCCAAAATCCTTTTGTTACCTTGCAACAAAAGGTAAATTTGAAGAACTCTTTAAAAAATACGGCATAGAAGAGATGCCTTTATTAGTTGCTGATTCAGTTGTTACTTGCGAAGGTAAACTACTTAGAAAAGCAAAAGATTTAAATGATGCAAAAAATATGTTGGAGTTACAAAGTGGAAATAAAACTTCAGTTATTACTTGTATGATTTATAAATCAAAAGAAAAAGAACTTATCGATATTTCTATTACTACTTATGAATTTTTACCTTTTGATAAAAAGCATATACAAGAGTATTTAGATTCAGGTGAATGTTTTGGAAAAGCTGGTGCAATTATGGTTGAAGGATTTTGTAAACCTTACATAAAAAATGTTTATGGATATGAAAGTACTGCTATGGGCTTGTGTGTTGAGAAACTAAAAGCATATCTTTAAAATCACTCTAAAGATATGTTATATACTATTTAACTTTTAGAACCAACTGTGTTGGTAAAAGACCTAAAGATTCTTCAACTTGTTTAGTATCTCCATGTTCAATGAAATTATCATCATATTCAAATGATGTTACATCTACATTGTGAATTTTTTTCTCATTTAAAACTTCTAAAATTGCACTTGCAACTCCACCTTGTTTTTGAGAATCTGAGAATACATACCAATCATTATATTTTTTTGATAATTCAACTAATGTATCTTTATCTATTGGTTTTACAAATCTTAAATCTAAAATTGCGATATCTTCTTCATGTAAAGCTTCAGTTTCAATCGCACGACTTAGCCCTGCTCCATATCCAATAAATAGTTTTTTTGAACTTCCAACTTTAAGAAGTTCTGCTTTTCCTAAAGTAAATTGTGTTGAGGGAAAAATCAATTCCTTAAATGCGCCTCTTGGATATCTAATTGCACAAGGGCTTGCTAAATTATAAGCAAACTCTAATCCAAGTTCTAAAGTTTTATTATCTCTTGGAGCAAATAAAATCATATTAGGAATAAATCTTAAATATGAAATATCAAAAGCTCCTTGATGAGTTTCTCCATCATTTCCAACTATTCCTGCTCTATCCATTGCAAAAACAACAGGAAGATTCATTAAACAAACATCATGAATAATTTGGTCAAATCCTCTTTGTAAAAATGTTGAATAAATAGTAATAAATGGTTTAAATCCTTCTTTTGCCATTGCTGCCATTGAAGTAATAGCATGTTGTTCTGCAATTGCAACATCCCAAAATCTATCTGGGAATTTTTCCATAAGTTTATTTATCCCTGTACCACTAGGCATTGCAGCTGTAACACCTACAACATTATCATATTTACATGCTAGGGAAGATAATGCATCGGCAAATACAGCTGTTGCTGCTTTTGGTGCCTCTTTTTTTACAAATACTCCATCTTCAATATTAAAAGGTCCTACTCCATGCCAACATTCATGTTGTCCTTCAGCAATTGGATAACCTTTTCCTTTTACTGTTCTTGCATGAACAATCACTGGTTTTCCCATAGCTTTTGCTATTTGTAAAGTATCGATAATTTCAGCAATATCATGTCCATCAATTGGTCCAATATAATCAATTCCCATCTCTTCAAATAAAATTCCTGGAGTAATTAATTTTAAGGCTTCTTCCATCCTTTTTGCAATATAACTTGTACCCTCTGGCATATTTTTCTTAATAAATTTATCAACTTTCCCTTTGAATCCTTGATAATATTTACCTGCTAAAAGCTTTGAAAGATATTTAGAAATAGCACCAATTGGTTTTGCTATTGACATTTCATTATCATTTAAAATAATTACAACAGGAAGTTTTATATCTCCAAGTTCATTTAATGCTTCATAAATCATTCCTGCAGTCATTGAACCATCACCAATCATAACAACTGGGACTCTATTTTCTTTTTTAAGTGCAATTGCCTTAGCAGCTCCTACAGCTAATGAAATAGATGTTGAACTATGACCTGCCACAAAATAATCAGCAGGACTCTCATTAGGTTTTGTAAAACCACTGAGTCCTCCAAATTGTCTTACAGTTTCAAACTCTTCCCATCTTCCAGTTAAAAGTTTGTGAGGATAACATTGGTGAGAAACATCGAAAATAAAAGGATCATTAAATGCATCAAACACATAATGCATTCCAAGAGTTAACTCAACAGCTCCAAGGGTAGATGAAAAATGTCCACCCTTTCTTGATACCACATCAATAATTCTATCTCTTATTTCTTGTGATAGTGTTTCTAACTCTTTTACTGATTTATCTTTTATTTCCATTTATTTAATACTTTATTTTAATTTTTCTAATACTTCGTCTAATTGTTCAAATACTTTTGTATTTTGCTCATTTTTTCCAATTGTAATTCTAATTGCATTTTGTCCATATCCAGTTAGGTCTCTTACAATTACTCCTCTTTCAAGTAGTTTTTGTGCAACCATTTTTGATACAAACTTATCACCAAATTTAATTGTAATAAAGTTTGTATATGAAGGGATATATTCAAAACCTCTTGAATTAGCATAATCTTCATATCTTTTCATCTCTTCAAAATTTTTAGAGATACACTCAGTTACAAACTCTTCATCTTTTAAAGCTTCTATTGCAGCTGCGAGTGTTAAAGTTGTGATATTAAAAGGAGCTCTTAATTTATAAAAAGTATTGATAATTTCTGGTTGAGCAATACCATATCCAACTCTCATTCCACCAAGACCATATGCTTTTGAAAATGTTCCTAAATATATTGAATTTGGAAAATTTGCAATTAAATCTTTTGGTACAATTCTTTTTTTCTCATCTTTAAATGCTGCAAACTCTTGGTAAGCTCCATCAACGACAATTAAAGTTTCTTTATCTACTGTTTCTAAAAAAGAATAAACATCATCTTTATCTAAACACTCACCTAAGGGATTGTTTGGTAAACATAAAAATATTACATCTGCTCCATGCTCTTTATATAATTTAGAAAATTGCTCAAGATTATGTTGGTCATCTGGTGTTTTAATTATTTTAGCACCAGTTTGTTTTCCATAAATTTCATACATAGCAAATGTTGTATTTGCCATTAAAATTTTTGAACCTTTTTCACATTTTGCATGAACACAAAATTCTAAAATTTGATCACTTCCAGAACCAATGATAATGTGTTTATTAGTTAGATCAAATTTATTTGATAATGCTTCTTTTAATTCATACATTGAATCATCAGGATAAACAGACATGCTCTCAACTGAATCTTTAATCTTAGCTATAACTTTTGGACTTGTTCCATAAGGATTTTCATTTGAAGCCAGTTTTATAACATCTTTTGGATTAACACCATATTCTCTAACAACTAACTCTATTGGTTTTCCAGCTTCATAAGTTGTAACATTTTCTAATACTTGATTAAATTGCATTTACTTTTCCTATTAAATTTTAAAATTAAATATCGTTTATCTCTTTTACATAAGAACCAAGAACCTTAATACTTGATTGATGTTTTAATAATACCTTTTTAACATTTTCATCATCTTTATGTCCATCAAAATCAATAAAGAAAATTGAATTTCCTTCAACAATATGAGATTTTATTTTAGTTAAATTAATTCCAGCTTCATTAAAATCTGTTAAAAATTGTACTAAAACTCCTTGTCTATCAGGAAATTTTACTAATATTGAAGTTTTATCATTTCCAGATGAAGCATTTTCAAAATCACTAATTATAAAGAATCTTGTTTTATTATTATCTTTATCTTCAATATTTTCAAATAATATTGGTAAATTATGTAATTTTGCCCCAACATGAGGACAAATTGCTGCACTTCCTGGTTCATTTGCTGCTATTTTCGCAGCTTTTGTAGTTGATTCAATTGGAATTTGTTCAACTTCATCTAAACCAAAATTTGCTAAAAATTTTCTGCATTGTTCAAAAGCAATATCTTTTGAATAAATTCTTTTAATATCACTTACTTTATCACAAGTAGTTGCCAGAGTATGATGAATATCTAAAACAACTTCAGCAATAATTTTTAAATTATATTTACTTAAACAATTTATAGTATCTGTTACAATTCCATTTGATGAATTTTCAATTGGAACTACTCCAAATCTTACTTTTTTTGTATCAACTTCTCTAAAAATTCCACTAATTGAACCTATCGAAATATATGAACTCATTGCACCAAATCGTCCTTCTGCTGCTTGATGAGTAAAACTTCCCTCAGGGCCTAAATATGCTATATTTTCAGGTAATTCAATATTTCTTGAAATGGCAAAAATCTCTAAAAACAAAGCTTCAATTGCACTTCTATTTAAAAGTCCACCATTGTCATTATTGATTTTTTCAAGTCTATCAATAATTGATTTTTCTCGTTCAGGTCTATAAATTGCTCCACCACTTTTTGCTTTTAAAGCGCCTACTTCATGAACTATTTTCATTCTTTGATTAATTAATTCTAATAAATTATTATCAATACTATCAAGTTTGTTTCTTAGCTCTTTTAATCCTTCTTCACTCATAAAAAAACCTTCTTACCTAATTATTTTATAAACTCTTCTTCTAATGCAATTATATCTTCAAAAGTTTCTCTTTTTCTAATTAATCTATCAATTCCATTTTCAATAGCAATTTCAGCAACTCGACCTCTTGTATTATAATTACTAGCCATAGTAAATCCATAAGCTCCAGCACTATAAATTGCAACTAAATCATTATGTTGAGTTTTTGGTAATTGAACATTTTTAGCAAAAAAATCTCCACTTTCACAAATTGGTCCAACTAAATTACAATCTGAAAATTCTTGATTGTCATTTAAAACTTCAATTCTATGATAAGCATTGTACAAAGATGGTCTAATTAAATCATTCATAGCTCCATCAACAATAACAAATCTTTTATTTCCATTTACTTTTTCATATAAAACTTTTGTTACAAATGTTCCAGCATTTCCAACCATAAATCTACCTGGTTCACAAATTATTGTAATATCTAATCCAAACATATTATCTAATACAGATTGAGCATATTCTTTTGTATCAATTAAAGTTTCATCATCATAAACAATTCCTAAACCACCACCAATATCCATAAAAGATAGTTCAATTTTAATTGCTTTTAAATTTCTTACTAAATCAGCAACAATTTTTACGGATTCTTTAATTGGTTGTAATTGTGTTAATTGAGAACCAATATGGCAATGCATTCCAACTGGTTCTAAATTTTCAGAATTTTTACATTGAATATACATTCTTTTTGCTGTGTCAATATCAACACCAAATTTATTTTCATGTAAACCTGTTGAGATATATGGATGAGTTTGTGGATCAATATTTGGATTTACTCTAATTGAAATTCTAGCAACTTTTCCTAACTCATTTGCAATAGTTTCAACTCTATTTAACTCTGCATCACTTTCAACATTTATCATTAAAATATCAAGATTTAAAGCTTCTCTAATTTCATCATCAATTTTTCCAACACCTGAAAAGATGATTTTATATGGAGCAATCCCAACTTTTAAAGCTCTTTTTACTTCACCAATACTAACACAATCTGCACCTGCACCTAAATCTGCCAAATGTTTAATTACAGACAGATTTGAATTTGCTTTTACAGCATATGCAATTAACGATTTTCTTGCTCTAAATGCACCTTTTAACTCTTCATATTGTTTTGTAATATGGTCAAAATCATACACATAATAAGGCGTTTGATATTTATTTGCTAACTCTTTAAAATTTATACTCATTATAATAATTATCCTATATTTAAAATCTTAATTTAAAATTTCATTAAATTTAAAAGTAAAATTTAATTCTCTTTATTCTATATACTAAAAAATAGTCAAAATGTGTGAGATTTTGAGTGAAGTTCAAGGAAGAAGATAAATTTCAAATAAGAGCTTACAAAGGTAAGTGAGTATTTAAAATTTATCTTCCAACGCAGAAATTCGCCAAAAGATTACGCTTATTGACTATTTTTCTCCATTCCAAGCAATTGTTGGTCTTCCCTCTTCATCGAATTTGACTGCAGGCATACCCATTACATTATATCCACAATCTACATAATGAATTTCACCTGTAACTGCACTACTTAAATCAGAAAGTAAATACATTCCTGAGTTTCCAACTTCTTCAATAGATACATTTTTCTTTAGTGGAGCGTGGGCTTCATTCCATTTAAGCATAAATCTAAAATCACCAATACCTGCTGCTGCTAAAGTTTTAATAGGACCTGCACTAATAGCATTTACTCTAATTCCATCTTTTCCTAAATCTTCAGCTAAGTATTTTGTAGTCATTTCAAGAGCAGCTTTAGCGACACCCATTAAGTTATAATTTGGAATATATTTTGCTCCACCATAATAAGTTAATGTTAATACTGAAGAATTATCAGATAATAAAGGTTTTAATTCTCTTACAACTTCAATTAATGAATAAACAGAAACATCCATTGCAATATCAAATGCCTCTTTTGAAATATCATAAAATCTTCCTGATAATCCCTCTTTTGGAGCAAATGCTATTGAGTGAACAATAAAATCAATTTTTCCCATATCTTTTTCAATTGACTCTTTTAATGCTTTAATTTCAGCAGGATTTGATACATCACATGGATATACAAAATCAGCACTTCCAAACTCAGCAGCAATTGGTTCAACTCTTTTTTTCAAAGAATCATTTAAATAAGTAAATGCAATTTGAGCACCTTGATCAGCACAAGCTTTTGCAATTCCATAAGCTATTGACTTATTATTTGCAACTCCTAAAATTACCCCTTTTTTACCCTTCATAAACATCTTATAAATCCTTTGTATTTTCTAATATTTGTATAAAATCTTCTTTTTTCCAAGAAGCAGTTCCAATTAAAACACCATCTACATTTGTAATTTGACAAATTTCTCTTACATTTTCAACTTTTACACTTCCACCATATAAAAGTGGTTTAGGAATCTTTGATTTAATTGCGTTATGTACATTTTTAATATCATCAATCGTTGCAGTTACACCTGTTCCAATTGCCCAAACTGGCTCATATGCAAGTATTAAATTTTCATAATTTGTATCAATTCCAACAAATTGCTCATAAATATACTCTAAAGTTTTTTCTATTCCTTGATTTTTAACCTCTAAAGGTTCACCAATACAATAAATTATTTTATAACCTAAATCTTTATAGAACTCATATTTTTTTGCTATTTCTTCTTGAGATTCACCTAAAATATGTCTTCTTTCACTATGACCTATTAAAATTGTTTTAATTTCAAATTCATCAAGTTGAGTAGTTCCTATCTCTCCTGTAAATGAGCCAGAAACTGTTGCATATGCGTTCTGTACTCCAACACAAAAAGTTGAAACTGTATCAAAATAATCTAATGAAGTTGCTGTTGGGAAAACATAAACTTCATTTTCAATCTTATTTGATTTTAAATAATCATTAACTTCATTAATAAATAAAGTTGTCGATTTTCTAGTGTGATTAGTTTTGAAATTACTAGCAATAATAGTCATTAATTATCTTCCTCAATTACTAAAGCTTTTACACCTGGAAGTATTTTTCCTTCAATTAATTCAAGTGATGCTCCTCCACCTGTACTAATAAATGTCATTTCGTCTTCATCACCTGTAACTCTTACAAGGTCAGCTGTATCTCCACCACCAACAACTGTTGTTGCAAAAGAGTTAGCAACTGCATGGGAAATTTTTGTACTTCCTTTTGCAAATTTATCCATTTCATAAACACCCATTGGTCCATTCCATAAAATAGTATTTGCATCTTCTAAAGCTTCTGAAAATAACATTGCAGATGCAGGTCCAATGTCAAGCCCCATCCAATCTTTTGGGATCTCTTGAATTGTCACAATTTTTGCTATTGCTTCTGCACTAAAGCTTTCTGCTGCAACAACATCCACTGGTAAATATAGTTTTACACCTAAAGTTTTTGCTTGATCCATTATTTTAAGAGCTTCAGGAATTAAATCCTCTTCAACTAAAGAGTGTCCAATTTCGTGTCCTAATGCTTTTAAGAATGTAAAAGCCATTCCTCCACCAATAATAATTTTATCAACTTTAGGAACTAGATTATGTAAAGCTTCAAGTTTTCCTGAAACTTTTGAACCTCCAACAATTGAAATAAAAGGTCTTTTTGGATTATGCACAATATGATGGAAAAATTTAATCTCTTTTGCCATCAAAAATCCAGCTGCTTTATGCTCCATATCAAAATATTTTGCAATTCCCTCAACTGATGAATGAGCTCTATGAGAAACTCCAAATGCATCATTAATGTACACTTCTGCCATTGAAGCTAGTTTTGCACTTAATTCTTCATCATTTTTAGTTTCACCAATTTCAAATCTCATATTTTCTAATAATAGAATTTCACCAGAGTTAAGTTCTTTTGCCATTTTCATAGTTTCATCACAAATAATACTCGGAGCCATTTTTATCTCTTGTTTTAAAAGAGTATGCAATCTTTTTGCTATTGGAGCCAGAGAGAACTCTTCTTCAAATCCACCTTTTGGTCGTCCAAAATGTGATGCTAAAATAACTGAACAATCATTATCTATACAATATCTAATAGTACTTAGTGCACTTCTAATTCTTCTATCATCAGTAATATTATTATACTCATCCATTGGTACATTAAAATCACATCTAATAAATACTTTTTTACCAGATATATCAATATTTTTAATTTCTTGTAACTTCAATTTATTTCCTTAATCAAATTATTTAGTTGCTATGTGAATACCCATTTCTACAAGTCTTGTAGAGTATCCCCATTCATTGTCATACCAAGATAAAACTTTTACCATGTTTCCTTCAATTACTTGAATAGTATCTAAGGGAACAACTGTTGATAATGTTTCTCCATTAAAATCAGAGCTAACTCTATACTCTTCATCTACTCCTAAAATTCCTTTTAAAGAGCCAACACTAGCCATTTTGAATGCTGAGCAAATTTCTTCTACTGTTACATCTTTTTTAAGAGTAACTGTCAAATCAACCAAAGATACATTTGGAGTTGGTACTCTAATTGATTGTCCATTTAATTTTCCTTTTAAATGTGGCATTACTTTACCAATAGCTTTTGCGGCACCTGTACTTGATGGTGTTAAGTTAGTAGCTCCCGCTCTTCCTTTTCTTGGATCTTTTTTGTCTTTTGCATCTAAAATTGGTTGAGAGCTAGTGTATGAATGAATAGTCGTCATTAAACCTTTTTCAATTCCAAATGAATCATCAAGTACTTTTGCAACTGGAGCTAATCCATTTGTAGTACAAGAAGCATTTGAAACTATTGATTGTCCTGCATATGTATTTTCATTTGCACCAAATACAAATGTAGGTGTATCATCATTAGCAGGGGCACTCATTACTACTTTTTTTACACCATTATCAACATAAGCTTGACAAGATTCTTGTGTTAGAAATGCTCCTGTACACTCTAGTACTACATCTGCTCCATAAGAAGCAAAATCTATTTTAGCAGGGTCTCTTTCACTTAATAACTTAGCTTTATCATTTCCAATGTAGATATATCCATTTTCAACTTTTACATCAAATTTAGGTCCATGAACTGTGTCATATTTTAAATTATATTGAATCATCTCTTCACTACCACTTGCATTTACTGCAACTAATTCAACATCATTTCTACTTGCAACAATTCTTGCAACACATCTTCCGATTCTTCCTAAACCATTTATTGCAACTTTAACAGCCATATTTTCCCTTTATGTAAATCTTATTGTAGATATTTTATCGAAAAATTGCTATAATAATATTTAAGTATATTACAAAGGTTTTAATTAGGTGCGAATTGCAATATTTGGTGGAAGTTTTGACCCTATACATGTAGCACATGTTATAGTTGTAGAAGAAGCATTAAAAAAACTCAATATCGATATGATGATTGTTGTTCCAACATATTTAAACCCTTTCAAGAGTAGCTTTTACTTAAATCCTGAAACTAGATTTAAACTACTAAAAAAAGTTTTTAAAAACTTTGATAAAGTTCAAGTTTGTGATTATGAAATAAATCAACAAAAAACTAGCTATTCAATCGACACAGTTGATTATTTAAAGAATTTATATAATCCCTCAAAAATTTATTTTATAATAGGTGAGGATAATTTAAAATCATTAGATAAATGGCATGAGATTGATAAACTAAAAGAACTTGTAGAATTTGTAGTTGCTTCAAGAAAAGGTTTTGAGAGTGAAAAAGCAAAAGAGTTTAAAAATTTGGATGTAAATATAAATATTAGTTCTACCTCACTAAGAGATAAAATTGATTTAAATTATATTCCAAAAGAAATTAAAGATGATATATTAAATCTTCAAGAAAAAGGTAAAAGTTTTTGAATACTAGATTAGAAAACATAAAAAAAATATTAGATGACAAAAAAGCGGAAAATATAGAGATAATTGATTTAACATCAAAAGACTATATAGTTGATTATGTTGTAATTGCTACAACATTAAATTCAAAACATGGATTTGCATTATTAAACTACTTACGAACTGATTTAAAACCAACAGGTGAAGAGTTTTTAAGAGTTGATGAAGATGATGAATGGACAATTATCGATTTAGGAGATATGTTTATTCACTTAATGAGTGAAAAATATAGAGATAAATACTCATTAGAAGAATTCTTATCTGAGTTAGTTACAAAAGAAAATTAGAAAACAGCAGAGAATTATTTCTCTGGTGTTCCTCTTAGTAGCTTATTATAATTTGAGGCAGCATCTCTTGCTCCACCCATATTATTTGTATAAATTGCATATGCAATAATTATTACCACTATCGTTAAAATCCATTTCATTACATTTGCTCCTTTGCTTTTATTCCAAGAAGTCCTAATCCAACATTTATACTTAAGGCTGCCATTTCTAAAACTTTTAAATATACATTTTCCTCAGTACTTCCAATTACTTTGTGCTCATTATAGAACTTATGAACACTTGATGCTAATGAGTATAAGTATTCAGTAATCTTTTGCATATCTCTTTTTACAAATGCTTCAGTTAGTATTGATTCTAATAATAATGATTCATATACTAAATTTAATCCATCTTGATTTAAATTTTTAAAATCAGCATTTTTTATCTCTTCAAGAGAAACTTCAGATTTTTTGAATACTTGATTTATTCTAGCATGTGCATAATTAATGTAAAATATTGGATTTGATGAATCTTGATTTTTAAGCATATCAATGTCAAATTCTAAGTGAGTATCACTTTTTCTTGTTAAGAAAATAAATCTTAGTGCATCAGCACCAATCTCTTCAGTTATATCTGACATTAAAATCACATTTCCAGCTCTTTTACTCATTTTATAAGGTTCTCCACCTTTTAATAGCTGAACCATTTGAGATAAAATAACTTCTAATTTTGATGAATCATTTCCTAAAAATTCTATAGCTGCTTTTACCCTTGGAATATATCCATGATGATCAGCACCCCAAATATTTATATATCTATCAAAATTTCTATCATATTTATTTTTATGATAAATAATATCACCTGCAAGATATGTAGGAATTCCATTATCTCTTACTACAACTCTGTCTGAATCATCTCCAAATTGAGTTGATTTTAGATAAATTTTTTCATTTTTCTCATATAAAGAACCATTTTTTTCTAATACTTCTTTTGTGGAATCCCAAGATGAATATAGAGATTTTTCAGATACAAAGTTATCAAACTCTATTCCTAAATCTTTTAAATCTTTTATAATAATTTCAAGTACTAAATCTTTAGCAAAAAATGCAATATCTTTAAATTTACTTTCATCATAAATGATATCTTTACCAAATTTTTCAATTACTATATTTGCAATATCAATTAAATAATCGCCTCTATAGTATGTTTCTGGATAAGTAACATCTTCTTTAAAAATGAAATCTCTCGCAGCTAGTGAAACTGATAAACCCAACAAATCCATTTGAGCACCAGCATCATTAATATAATATTCTGTTGTTATATCAAAACCTAGGTACTTCCCTACTCTTGCTAGAGAATCACCAGCAATTGCTCCTCTTGCATGACCAATATGTAAAGGACCAGTAGGATTTGCAGAAACATATTCCAGTAAGATTTTTTCATCTTTTTTCTCTTGTTTTGCAAATTCATCTTTGTTATTTAATGCAGTATTTACCAATGATTGTAAAAATGAAGATGATAATTTAAAGTTAATAAAACCTTTTACAGCCTCTACTTTTTCAAACATATCTGAGTCACTTAAGTTCAAAACTAATTCATCTGCTATAACCATTGGAGATTTTTTTAATTCTTTTGCTAAAGAAAAGGCAACTGGAGTAGCATAGTGTCCAAAAGATATATCTTTTGGTTTTTCTAATACTATACTTGTATTTAATTTTTTTTCAATAAATTTTTTTACTAAATTTTGCAATAGTTTCTCTTATACTTGTTTTGTTTCGTTTTTATCAGCAGTAGTATTTTCTGATTTTTTTTCTAATTCTTCAGCTTTTTTATTTTCTGCTACTTCATCTTCATCATCTTTTACAGCTTTTTTAAAGTTTTTAATACCTGAACCTAAACCCTTAGCTAATTCTGGTATTTTTTTACCTCCAAATAACAACAATACAACTAATGCAATTAATAACCATTCCATACCACCTGGCATACCCATGATATATCCTTCTATTGATTTTGTATTATTATAACTACATAATGCTTAAAAAAATTTTGTAGCTTCTACTTTAAAAAGAAATGCACTATCTTATATCCGCTACCAGCAGCGGCTATTGTTCCTACTAAATTTAATATAATATTTGCAAGGGCTAAATAAATTGAAGTGCCTAATAATAAATATGATTCGATAGCAAAAGTTGAATAAGTTGTTAATGCACCTAAAAAACCTGTAGTTAAAAATGCTTTTAGATTAACAGAGACAGTGAAGTTTGAGAAATAAGCAAATAATATTCCAATTATAAAAGATCCTATTAAATTAACTAATAGTACACCTAAAGGAAATTCCAATGGGAAAAATCTATTTGTGAAATGCACAGCATATGCTCTTGCAATTGAACCTAAGAATCCTCCAAAGCCAATTGCTAAGACCATAGACCAATTAAGAGACATAGTTGTTACACTCTTTGTTAAAAGCAGCTTTCATATTTTCTTCTGTTTTTTCAAACCAATCTGTATCTTTATTAGCTTGTATTGGCTCTAAATATACAACTTTTACAACTCCTGGAGTTGCTAACATTTTTTTTGAATCTACAATATTTCTTGTATTAAACAATACTATTGGTTGAACTCTTAGATTAAGTTTATTAGCTAATATTTTTGCACCTGGTTTAAAACTTAACATTGATTTCCCATTACTTCTTGTTCCTTCTGGAAACATGGCAATTGGTCTTCCTTTGTCAAGTCTATCTTTAGCTTCTTTTAAAAGGTTAATTATTCCAGCTTTATTTTCCCTATCAATACTTATCATTCTTGGAGCTTTAATGATATGTCCAAAAAAGAATAAATCTGTTATCTCTTTTTTTGCAACCCAAGCTAAATCTCTTGAGTGTATATATTCCATTACAATAATGTCAAGTAAAGATTGATGATTTAATAAAATCATATCGCAAGATTCATCAAGTTTTCCCTGTGTTTCTAATTTTATTCCTAAAACAAACATTTGAAAACTCATCCATACTTTTATTACTTTGTGCGTATGATTTTTAAATATATACATTAAAACAACAGTAATTGCTACAGTTATTGAAAATTGTATAAATAATATGATTCCTCTAATTCGTGCCAAAACTATCTTCCTTTATCCAACCTATGAAATCACTATCCAGCCCTAAAACTTTCATAAATCCATTTTTTTTCTCTAATATCTCAACTTTTTGATCATTTTCTAACTTAAAAAATATAGTTGAATTTTTTGTAGGTAAAATATACACAAAAGAATCTTTTTTTACAATTCCTCTACTATTAGGTAAGAAATACATAACTGAAAGAACAAAAAATATTAAAGAAATAAATAAAAGTAATTTTTTTCTTTTCCATATAAATAGAAGTAAAAAGACAATAAAAGATATAAGTAAAGCTATTTTTTTGTATCTTTCAAAACTTGAATCATTTGGATTTAAATCAGTTTGTGTACTAACTAATTCATTTTGTAAAATCAATGGAATTGTTACATCTTTAAAACTTTTTGTTTTACTATTATAATATGTAATAACAACTTTCTTTTTGTAAATTGGAGTTACAAAATAATAAACTAAATTTTCTTTTTCTTCATAATCTTTTATATTAGAAACACCTTGTTCGTCAATATCTTTGATTTTGAAATCTTCTAAATTTGAGTTTACTGCATCCACATCAATAATGGTTAATGCTTCTTTATTATTATACTGCTTTGTTTTGTAAGCTTTTAGAATAAATTCATCGGCAATTACTCCTGAGAATCTATCATCACCTTTTGCAATATCTGAATATCTAATTGATGGAGCTGATAATTCACTAACATCTATTAAAGCTCCGTTATTCATCAATCTAACACTAATATCAGGGAATTTAAAACTACCTTGTTTTACTTTAAAATAATAACTATTTTCATATGTATCATTTGATATTTTTTTCCAAGGATTACTTGCATTTAGAATTGTTATATTTGATGAATTTGAGAAAGTAGTAGCTAGTTCATCAAAATTATTAGTAGTAATTAAAGCTTTAACAATTACTTCAAATTTTTGATTTTTGTATACATTTGTAGGTATTTTATTATATGATAAATATAAATTTTTTGAAGCAAAAAGATTTACACATAAAAAAATATTTAATAAAATAACTAGTTTTAATATTTTTTTCATTTTAGTTTTTACAATATGAGATTAACTCATTATTGTAAAAAACCTTTCAACATATTTACACCATCAATAGAACCTAATAGTTCTTCAATAGCTCGTTCTGGATGAGGCATTAAACCAAATACATTTTTTTCTTTATTACAAATTCCAGCAATATTTGATACAGAACCATTCATATTAACTAAACTTCCATCTTTATCACAATATTTTAAAAGGATTTGATTATTATCTTCTAGTTCTTTTAATCCATTTGCATCTATGTAGTAGTTACCATCATGATGAGCAACAGGGATATTAACTATTTGATCTTTTTTCATTAAAGACAAAAATCTATTATCTGTGTTAATTACTTTTAAAGTATGATATTTTGAAATAAAATGTAAAGAATCATTTCTTTTCATAGCACCTGGTAATAATCCAGCTTCCAATAAAATCTGAAATCCATTACAAATTCCTAAAACTTTTCCACCATTTGCAGCATATGTTTGAACTGATTCCATAATATTTGCAAATCTAGCGATTGCACCACTTCTTAAATAATCTCCATAAGAAAACCCCCCAGGGATTACTAATAAATCTGTATCAGCTGGAATACTTTTTTCTTTATGCCAAATGATTTCTACAACACATCCTAATTGTTCAAATGCATATTTTGTATCATATTCGCAATTTGTCCCAGGAAATTGTAATACTGAAACTTTCATGATTAACCTACTATTTCTATATCATAATCTTCAATAACTGTATTAGCTAAAAGCTTTTGACACATTTTTGTAACTTCTTCTTTAGCAGTTTTTTCATCAGAAGAGTTTAATTCTAAAATGATTTGTTTACCGATTCTTACATCTTTAACAATTTCTTTAAAACCTAAAGTATCTAATGCATGATGAGTTGCTTTACCTTGATCATCTAATACACCTTGTTTCAATGCTACATTTACGATTGCTTTCATTTATTACCTTCAATTTATATTTTTTGGGATTATATCTAAAACTGCCTTATAGCAGTTTAGACTCATAGAATATAATAATATATTCTATGAAAATTATTTACTTAATCTATTAAGAATAGTTGTATATCCACTTAAAATTTTATCTTTTATTGTTTGTGGTACATCTACATCTAACTTTTCACCAGCTTTTAGAGCTTTTGAATTTTCTTTCCAATTGTTAGCTTTACCAAAATCCCTTAGAATTTGTTTATCCATTGAGATATAGTTTCCAGCATCAAAATCTTCTTTTGATATGAATCTTGAACTCTCAGGAGTTAAAACTTCATCTCCAAGAACCCATTCACCTTTTGAATTAACAAATATTTCAAATTTAGTATCAACAACAATAATACCTCTTTCGTATGCAAAAGTAGTAAAATCTTTAAATAACTTTTCTAGACTTGAAACAATTTCTGGAAATTTAACTCTTACTGTTTCAGAATTTAAAGGTTCGTCTTTAATACCTTTTGTTGTTGGAGTAAAAATTGGTGTTTCAAATTTATGCCATTGTTCTAAACCAGAAGGCAGATTTAAACCATATGGATCTAAACCATTTTGACAAGCATCAAAAAGTGAACCAGTTAAATAATTTCTGAAAATTAATTCAAATTGAACTACATCTCCATCAATCTCAGCTTCTAAAGGTTTACACAATTCCATAAGTTGACATCTTGGAGCAATGGCTAAAGATTGATCAACTGTTTCAGATAAAATTGCTGTTCTAATTCCAGCTTCTTTTGCAAATTCTGCCCCATTATTAGAAATAGTTGTTTGAGAAACACCTTTCCCTTCTATTTCAAGATTTAAAGGAATATCAAATACAGAACATCTATCACTTCTTACTAAAAGAACTTTTGGTTCAACTCCTGGACAAGTATAAAGATCTGCATTTTTACCAATATAAAATAAGTTATAACCTAACTCTTCTAATTGTGAAATTCCTTTTTTAGTTGTAGTTTTCTTTGATTCAGGCCAAAGACCAAGTGCAACAATATCAGCTATTTTCATCAACACTCCTAATTATTTATTCATTATTATTAAACTTTTTAAAATTGCAATAGAAGTATTTAATTGATTATCTCCTAGTACATCTTCACCTGTAATTACTTTTTTAGTTTCATTAGTTATTACTTTTTCTTCTTTTTTTACATCATCAACTTTTGCAAGTTCTCCTTCAAGATGTTTTTTCAAATCAGCTTCTTTGATTTTGAATTTGTCTTCATCATCTTGAGTTACTTTTCCAGCAGTAACTATAACATCAGGTGTAACACCTACAGCTTGAATAGTTCTTCCACTTGGTAAATAATATTTTGCAATAGTTAATTTTATATTTTCTGTTCTGTCATTATCGATTGGTAAAACAGCTTGAACTGAACCTTTACCAAAAGTTTTTTCTCCAACTATAACTGCTCTTTTATGATCTTGTAAAGAACCACTTACAATTTCAGATGCAGATGCTGAACCTTCATTTACAAGTACTACTAAAGGTAATTTTGTTTTTGTTTTTGAAGGTGATGCATCAAATTTCTCTTCATCTTCTGCATTTCTTCCTTTTTGAGAAACAATTACACCATTATCAACAAATAAATCGACTACTCCAATAGCTTGAGATAGTAATCCACCTGGATTATTTCTTAAATCTAAGATATAACCTTTTACATTTTTATTAGTAGCTATAACTTTTTCTAAATCTTCTGTAACTTTTGTATCAAAACTTGAAACTCTTAAATACATTAAATCTGTATTCTCAATTGTTTTTGAAAAAACAGATTGAATTTTTATTATATCTCTCTTCATTTTTATTTCTAAGGGTTTAAGTTCACCTTTTCTTACAAGAGTTAATGTAATTTCAGTTTGAGGATTCCCTCTCATCAAAGTTACTGCTTCATCTAAAGTCATATTTATTGTTGATGTATTATCAATTTTTAGAATAATATCTGAAGCTTTTACTCCTGCTTTAAATGCTGGAGTATCATCAATAGGAGAAATTACAGTTAATGCACCATCTCTCATTCCAACAGTTATTCCTAATCCACCAAATTCACCCTGAGTTTGAATGGCCATCTCTTTTGAAGCTTTCTTATCTAAGTAAGATGAATGGGCATCTAATTCTTGCATCAAACCTTTTAATGCTTTATCCACAATCTCTTGTAGTTTTATGTCATCAACATAATACTTTTCAACTGTACCAATAACTTTTGTTAATTTCGACAATGACTCAAATCTTGATTGTTCTGATACTACTTCCTCTTTTGCAAAAAGATTTTGCGAAATAACTAGAGCAAGAGTAGAAGTTAATAATAATCTCTTCATATTTTTAGTAACCCTTATAAATTTATAGAGAAATATTATACAAAAAGTAAGATAAAAGTAAGATTTTATCAAAAATTTTGTACCATATCAACTACTTTTCAGAAAGGTTATTAAAATGAGTATAAAAGAGAATGTAGATTATGTTAAATCAGAGCTAAGTAGCGAAGAGAAATTTTTAGAGAATTTCGTAAAAGGTGAAAGGTTTTTTAAAAAATATAAAACATTAATCATTGCATTTATAGCTATTGTAGCAATAGGAATTATTGCTTTTTTTATTAAAAATCATATTGCACAATCAAACAAAATTGAAGCGAATATTGCGTTTAACAAAGTACTTGAAAATAATAAAGATAGCCAAGCACTAGCAATTTTAAAAGATAAAAATCCGCAACTTTACGATGTAGCACTGTTTTTACAAGCAAAAGAAGATGGTAAAGCTATTGATATTAATGTTCCAATGTTAAAAGAATTAGCAAATTATCAAACTGCTATAACTAATAAAGATGTTACACAATTAGATAATTTATCAATGCAAAATGATTTTTTATTAAAAGATTTTGCAATTTTTAATAAAGCACTTTTTTTAACAAATGAAGGAAAATTTAATGAAGCAAAAACAACTTTGGCACTGATTCCTCAAACATCAAAAGCCTTTGAACTAGCTAAATTATTAAACCACTATCTACTTACAAAATAAGGAAAAACTATGAGATATCTTCTAATTTCATTATCAGCTATATTTTTATTTACAGCTTGTTCAGGGAAAAAATATTTCGAACCTGAAGATGTAAGCAGTAATATAGAATTAAATAAAGAATCTATGTCTTCATCAATTACATCGATGAATAAAATTGGTGCAACACTAGAGAATAAAGAAATTATTACAAGCACAGGTATTTCATCTTTTAAATTACCTGATAATTTTGATTTTCTAAATGTAAGTGCAGATGGTAAAATCATTGCAACAAATTATATTGATAAAATTTTAATTGGTAATGAAGAAAGAGTTGTTAAAGATGTTGTAGTTGCTGCATCTTTAAAAGACAATAAATTAGCATTAATTTATTCAAATAATACTATTGAATTAATTGATATTAATACAAATAAAACCCTATTTAAAGAGTATTTACCAGTTTCACTTGCAAATGATACAAGAATTACAAACCCATATTTTATGGGTAATTTAATACTTTTCCCAACTTTAAATGGAAAAGTTATTATTGTTTCAGCAGTTACGAATGAATCTGTTAGAAATATATCTGTTGATCCAGATAGTCAATTTAACAATATTATTTCACTAAATGTAATTGAAAGTTCACAAACTTTAATTGTTGCTAGTCCAAATAAAGTTGTATCAATTTCTCCAAAAGAAATTCTTGCAAAAAATTATGAAGTTAGAGATATTATTGTAAATAAAGATGATGTTTACTTAGCTACTATTGATGGTCAAATTATTAAATTAACTCCTAGTTTAGTTGAAGTTGCTAAGAAAAAATTTAAATATGCAAAAATTCATGCTTTAGCATATTCAAATTCACTATATGCCATTGAATCTCAAGGTTTTTTAATAAATTTAAATCAAGATTTTACTGATTCTAAAATTTATAATTTTAGTTTTGATAATAAAGAAAGAATGATCGCAATCGGAAATAAAGTATATTATGATTCAAAATATATTACTTTGCCATAATAAATAAATTAGAAATAAAAAAGGGATATTTGGAAAACCAAATATCCCTTTTTTTATGTCAAAATATAATTCTTAAGAAAAGTTTCTATTCGCTAAATATTCAACTAAAACAGTTGCATATGAACCTTTTGGAAGAATAAAATCCAAGTTACATATTTTTTTAGCCGCATCATATTTACAATTTACATCTTTTGGAAAAACCAAGGCTTCTCTTCTATAACCTTTTTCTTGTATATATACATCATCATACTTTTGTTCTATTAAAGCAGCTTCACCAACAGCTTTGAATACTTTTCTACCAGGTAAAAGCCCCGTTGGTGTAATTTTAAAGTTATGGAAATCATTTATTATATTTGCTGTTATAACTTTTGGAGTAAATAGTTTATCTTTTTGTAAATCTAAGAAAACATCGCCATCTAAAAGTTTAAATTCATCATCTGATAACTTTAATCTCTCAACTAGCCAAGCATTAAAAAAACTACTTTGATAAGCAGAGATTAACATTTTAGATAATTTCTTATCTTTAACTATCTCTTCACCATAAACTACATCTTTAGCTTTTGCTAGATTATCAACTACTTCTTTCCCAAATCTTTGGTAACCAAAATAGTTTGGCATACCATCTTTATTAATTAATTTAATGATTTTTTGAATATGATTTATATCAGAAACTTCAACATCATGAAGATTTATTTTAAATCTATTTCCTTCTAAATCACCAATATTTAATTTCTCATTATGTAAAGTAGTATCAAGAATTTCAATCTTTTTATTTTTAAAAAGTTTTATTTCTTTTGAATATTTTTTAGGGATTGTAATATATTGAGTTGTTGTAGCTCGTTTATCTTTTAGTCCAGCATAACCAATTTCATTTGAAAAAACATTCAGAAATTTTGCTAATCTATCAATTAACTCCCAAGTATCGCAGTTCTCTTTTTTTATTTTTAAAACTAAAAAACTACCTGCGCCTGAAAATTTTATAGGTTGTTCTTCAACTATAAAATCTTCATCATTTTGAACAAATTTGAAATTTAGAGTTTTATCATTCTTTGGATAAAATCTTTTTATCAATTTTTGGCTCTTTTCATAGATTCATTTTCAAAAACTGTTCTACATTCAGTACAAAATTTTGCAAATGGTTTTGCTTTTAGTCTTCCTAAAGGAATAACAACTCCACACATATCACAAATTCCATAAGTTCCTGCATCTATTTTTTTAAGGGAATCTTCAATTTGTTTAAACTCTTCAACTTGATGATTTGCAATCATACCTTCTGTAAAAGAATCACTTACTAGTTCAGCATAATCTAACTCGTCATTAATTTCTTGTTCTTTTAGCTGATCTATATTTGCTCTACTATTGTTTATATTTGATAGAATATTCTCTTTTCTTTCAATTAAAATTGCTTTTAATTCATCAATTTGCTGTTTATTTGGCATTGTTTCTCCTTAAATATTCGCGCAATTATATACTTTTAATTATATATTATTACTTAAATAAGACTTAAGTGCCTGTTTTATGGGATTTTTGGTGTCTGAAATAATTATTAAGAATATAAAAAACCGCATTGTACTATTATTTATTTAACTATTACTTAACTAAAAGAAGATAAAATGCTTAAGTTTTAAGAGGAGTTTATTATTACTACATTATCAAAAAAATTCATTTTTTTTATTTTATTCTTTTTATTCACTTTTATTTTTTTTATTTTTTTTTACTCTAAATTAAATAACAACCTTAACTTCTCAACAAAAATTAGCACAATAACAAAACAAGCAAACTTGAGTTACTCAAATAATATTTATGAAGCAAGAATCAAAGAGCACAAAGATTCTACAAATAAACTATTTCCAATGCAAACTCAAATTAGTTATGAGGATTTTGTTTATGAAAAATAGTGTTTTTTTTAATTTCTTATTTCTTTTACTTTTAAAACATAAATCGAAACATATTGCAATTTTTATTATTTCAATTTTAATTGTTTTTTTGATTTCTAGTGTTTTATTTATTTCTAATAGTTTAAAAAAAGAAGTTTTTTCTACTTTAGATAATCAAAGTGATTTTGTAATTCAAAAAATCAACAGCGGAAAGATTTTAGATATTTCAACTTCATGGATTGATGATTTCTCTTCAATAAATGGAGTTACAAATACTCAAGCTAGAGTTTATGGTTCATACTATTTTATGCCTGAAAATGTTTATTTTACAATTATTGGAATTGATTTATTTGAAGAGAATACAAACCTAAAAGAACTTCTAAAAATTCTAAATATCTCTGATTTTTTACAAAGTGACTCTATGATTATTGGTAATGGAATTAAAAAAATATTTGATAAATATCACTATTTTGATTCATATGATTTTAAACTTTTTAACAATGTTACAGCAAATGTGAAAATATTTAAAGATTTACCAAAAGAGTCAAATTTAGTTGCAAATGATTTGATTATTATGGATATAAATCTTGCAAAAAAGATTTTAAATATAAAAGAAGATGAAGCAACAGATATTATTTTAAATGTTCCAAATAATTTAGAGAGACAAAATATAAAAGAACAACTTATTTTAAAACACTCAAATATTAGAATTTTGCAAAAAGAAAATCTAAAAAAAGAGTATGAAAATATGTTCAACTATAAAGGTGGGATTTTTTTAGTTCTCTTTATAGTTGTTATATTTACTTTCATTTTGATTTTATATCAAAGATATTCAATGATTAGTTCAAATGATAAAAAAGAAATTGGTATTTTAAAAGCAGTTGGTTGGAGTATAAAAGATATTATAAAACTAAAAATTATTGAGAACTTTATTGTGGGATTTATGGCTTTTATTATTGGAGTTATAATTTCATATATTTTTGTATTTATTTTAAATGCTCCAATATTAAAAAATATTTTTATTGGTTTTTCAAATGTCCAAAATGATTTTATTTTAAATCCAAGTGTTGATTTCACAACCCTTGTAACACTATTTTTATTTTTTATAATTCCTTTTTTAAGTGCTGTTTTAATTCCTGTTTGGAAAATATCTGTAATTGATGCAAATGAGAGTATGAAATGATAAAAATCACAAATCTAAATAAAATATTTAATGAAAATACAAAAAGAGAATTTCACGCTTTAAAAAATATCAACCTAGAAATAAAAAACTCATCTTGTGTTATTCTAAAAGGAATAAGTGGAAGTGGGAAATCTACGCTTTTATCAATTATTGGAACTTTATCAAAACCAACAAGTGGAAGTATTCAAGTTGAAAATGAAAACATTGCAAAACTTCCAGATTTGCACGCTTCAAATTTTAGAGCAAAAAAACTTGGTTTTATTTTCCAATCATATAACTTATTTAATACATTAAGTGTAAAAGATAATGTTTCTATTGCTTTAATTCCTTTAGGATTTAATCAAACACAAATTGATGATATGGTTTTAAAAGCTTTGAAATTATCAAATATAAATCACAAAAAAGATGAGTTAGTTTATAATCTTTCAGGTGGAGAGAAACAAAGATGTGCAATTGCAAGAGCAATTGTTAATAACCCAGAGATTATTCTTTGTGATGAACCTACAGCAAATTTAGATTATGATAACTCTCTTATTTTTATTGAGAGTCTAAGAACTCTAAAAAATCTCAATAAAACGATAATTGTGGCAACCCACGACCCAATATTTGATAATCTTGATTTTGTAGATGAAATAATAAATATAAAAAATGGAGAAATTTGTGAGTGAAATACTTTTATCAAATGAGATAATTATCTATTTATTTACACAAACAATTTTATTTATTCTTCTTTTTATAGCTTTTTATTTCTCTATTTTTATAATCAAAAAATGGAATTATGAAAAAACAACATCAGCCCAATATAAACTTGAAAAAACCTCATATTTAGTAATACTAATAATCTTTTTTACTCTCGTAGTAAAAATATTTTTGATGCCCTACTTTGCTTATAGTTTAGATAGTTTATCACATATAATTCCTGGAGCTATGTGTGCAGCTGGCGTGATAAAAGCAAATAATTATGGTGAAATTTTATTAGCATTAAAACTAATCATTCTGTTTTGTATTGGAGTTTGGTTAATAATCAATAGTTTAGATTTAAAAGAAAAAACCTATCCTTATACAAAAAAGAAATTTATTTTTTATATTTTTATATTTTCTTTGATTTTAATAGAAACAACTCTTGATATATTATATTTATCAAATATCTCAACAAAAGAGCCTGTAATGTGTTGTTCTGTGATATTTGGAGTTAATTCATCAGGGAATAACATTCCTTTTAATCTATCAACTTCTATGCTTGTGGGTCTATTTTATTTAATTTATGTTTTAACTATTTTTACAAACATTCAAAAACAAAAAATGTTAAATTTTATAATAAATCTATTTTTCTTATATATTGCATATTATGCTGTTACATATTTTTTCTCAACATATATTTATCAACTTCCTACACATCAATGTCCATTTTGTATGCTTCAAAAAGAGTATGGTTTTATTGGATATTTTATCTGGTCAACACTATTTTTGGGAACTTTTTTTGCCATTGCAAGTTTTGTTGTGCCTAAATTTACAAATAAAAATTTAGATTATAGTTTTAGATATTCGATTTTATTTAATTCAATTTTTGTATTTTTATGTTCTTTTTATTTGCTTAGATATTATTTTGTAAATGGAGTTTTTCTATAGAGCTATTCCGTGTTAAATATACAACACGGAATATTTAAATATTAGTTTAAAATTATTTGCTTACTTCTTCTTTTTTTACTTCATCAGTTGCTTCTGTAGCAGCTGGTGCAGTCTCTTCTGATGCTTTTTCTTCTGTCGCTTCAGTAGTTGCAGCTGGCGCAGTTTCTTCATCTTTTTTTACTTCTTCAGTAGCTTCTGTAGTTGTAGTTGGTGCAACAACTTCATCTTTTTTTACATCTTGAGTAGTTTCAGTAGTTTGAGCAGGTTTTTTTTCTTCGTTACAACCTGTTAATAATAAAATCGCTACAGCAGTACCTAATAAAATTTTTTTCATGGATTGAATCCTTTTGTACATAATTTTTATTTTGTCTTTGTAAAAACAATGTGGAATAATATCAGATTGATTGTGTATTAATCGTGATAAGTAAATATTTTATCTTATTTTAGGAATTGAGATTTTAAATATTGCTCCATCTTTTAAATTCTGCGCTAAGATAGTGCCTTTAATATTTTTTTCTATAATCATTTTTGATAAATATAAACCTAATCCTGTTCCATGCTGCGCCTCTTTAGAAGAACTATATGGTTCAAATATATTTTCTAATATATTCTCATTAATTCCTCCTGCATTGTCAATAAATTCAATGTTAAGTAAATTTTCATCACACTTTAGATTTACAATAATTCTTTTTTCTTCTATGTTTTTACTTAAAAAAGCATCAACTGAATTATTTATCAAATTTAAAAAAACTTGTTTTATTTCACTCTCATAAGATGTAATTAAAAAACAATTCAAATCAATATCTTTAGAATAATTAATCTCATAATCTATATTTTTATCCATTAATCTAACTTTTGATAACTCAAATGATTGATAAAGACTATCTAAAAAATTAAACTCTCTTTTCCCTTTAGTGGGTTTAAAAAAGTCTCTAAAATCATTTATTGTTTGAGACATATAATTCAAAGTATTTTTTATATTAGTTATTGCAAAATTGAACTCTTTATCATCCAAAACATTCATCTCTTTTTTTATCTCTATTTCTTGAATAAGTACAGAAATTCCATTTAAAGGTTGTCTCCATTGATGGGCAATCATTCCTATCATCTCCCCCATTGCAGAGAGTTTTGATTGTTGCAAAATAAATTTTTGTTGACTTTCTAATTCATTAAATAATTTCTTTGGTATTTTTGCTAAATAATAAGCTAGGATAAAAGAGATAATAAAAATTACAAATATTAATATCATGATTTTAATATTTATAAATTTAAAAAAACTTAATGCTCCATCTTTTGGAGTAAATGCTATTTTTAAAACTTCACTATTTATATTATCAATTAATACATCTTCTAAAATAAAATTATTTCTTTCTAATATAGGCATCTTTTCTAAATATTTTGTCCATTGAGCTTTATTTTCAAAACTTGAAACCAAAATTTGTTCATCTTGATCGAATATATCAATATTAAAAGTATTTGATTGAATCAAATCTTGTAAAAACTGATTTGCAAAAATATTTACAATCAATATTCCACGTTTTTGATTTTCATAAATTATTGGTATTGCAAAACGCCAAACAGGTTTAATGGGTTTTTCTATCTTCCCATTTTCTATATTTAAATCAAGTTTTGAAACAAAAATCATATTTTGACTTAGATTCATAGTCTCTTTGAAATAAAATCTATCACTTTTATCTTGTAAAGAAGCTTCTGAAATAATATTAGGAGTCTCACCATAAAAGTTTCTGTCTATTCTAACTTTCTCTTTACCAAATTCATCTATATATCTAAGTTGAGTTATTTCTAATTTATCATTAATTAAAGTATCAAATAGACTCAATAAATTTTCTTGATTTTCTTGATTTGGCTCTGTTAAATATTTAAGAAAAAGAGTATTTTCATCTAAAGAGATTAAAAACCTTTTATACTGATCATAGAATTTTGTTATATTCTTCTTCTTTTCTGTATATTCAAATTTTGCCTTATCTAAATTTGATAAATGATGATAATTTGATAATTCTGCAAAAAGCGCAATAAGTATTATTGTTGATAAACTAATACCTGCAAGGATAAATAATGAAGTAAACTTACCTAAATAATTAACTCTATTTAAAAATCTCATTTTCTCTCATTTAATAGTTCATCTAATGATTTTGGTTTACTAAAATAGTAACCTTGGAAATAATTAACACCCAACTTTTTCAAAATATTAAAGGTTTTTTCATCTTCAACAAATTCTGCTACAACTTTTATATCACATTTTTTACAAAAACTAATAATAGATTCTATTAAAGTAAAACCTTTATATTCACCAACTTTTTTAACTAAAGAACCATCTAGTTTTAATTTATCAATTGGTAGAGATAAGAAATAATCATAATTTGAGTATCCACTTCCAAAATCATCAATTGCAATTTTTGCCCCATAACTTTTCATCAAGGTACAAAAACTTATAGTTTTCCCCATATCACGTAATCCTTCACTCTCCAAGAGTTCAATAGTGATAATAGATTTATGTTGTTTTAATACATCTTCTAAATATTCAATAATTTCAGGATTTATAATATCTTCATAAGATAAATTTATTGAAATTTCTTTTTTTAAAAGTTCTTCTCCTTCTATTGCTTTTTTGATAATTGTTTTTGTGAATTTAGTATAATTTTTTGAGTTTTGGACACTTTCTAAAAAGAAAAAAGGAGTTAAAATTCTATTTTCTTCTCTATCATATATCCGTGCAAGAGCCTCATATTTTATTATATTTTTATCTTTATCAACAATTGTTTGAAAATAAGTCATTATGTCATCATTTAAAAAAGCATTTTTTATCTTTTTTTCAAGTTCAAAATTTTTCTGAAAATTCTCCCTTGTATCACTTGCCTCTGAAAAGTCCATATAATTTAATTTTCTATTTTTAGATAAATCTTTTGCAATTAAAGCCTCAGTCAAAATATCAAATTGTTCCAAATACGATCCTCCAAGACTAAAAGAAAGATCTAAATTAAGTGTATCATCTATTAAAAATATTGAAGATTCTAAAAAATTTAATAAATTATTTGCTAGTGTTCTTAAATCATTTTCTTCAATTTTGACTATTGACTTTAATAATATTGCAAATTTATCACTATCAAGTTTGAAAATAAATAAATTCTGTTTTTTACTTAATTCTATAAAACTTTCTAATTTTGAGCTTATATTTCTTAATATTTTATCCCCTATTTCATAACCATAAAGACTAATATATCTTCCAAAATTATCCACATCAAGAACTATTAATGAATTATTATCATCTTTACTATCATTCATAAATTTTATAAGTGATGACCTGTTTTGAAGTTTTGTAATTGGCTCAACATATAAAGAGCTTATAATTTCTTCTTTTTCTCTAACTACAAGACTTATATCTTTGAATATAAAACTTATTGCAGTTACCTCTAAAAAATCAGATTCTAATGCAAAAGCTGTTAAATTTACTACATATTTTTTATCTTGAAAATTGACATTTATTGTTTTATTATAAACTTCGTACTTATTTATATATTCATATATGATTTTTAAATTTTTCTCATCTATTAATGAAGAGATATTCTCTATTTTATGTTCATTTATTATATTACTTAAATCTGAAAATGAATCATAATTTATATCTTTCACAACTCCATCTTTAGTGGTACTAATAATAAGATTACTTTTACCAATCGCTTCTTTAAAATGTTCTATTTGAATTTTTTTTCGCTCAAGTTCTCTTTTTGTTGTAACTCTTTGTGAGATTTTTGATACTATTCCTAAAAGCTTTTTCAAATCAATAGGTTTTTCAATAAAACTCTCTACACTTAAATCTATAGCTTTTTTCAAATAATCAATTTCATTAAAAGCTGTAGTAATTACAACAGGTATATCTAAATTTTTATCTCTTAATTTTTCAATAAGACCTATACCATCAAGTTTGGGCATTCTAATATCTGTAATAATTATGTCTATTGGATTTTTTTCTATAATAATTAAGGCTTCTTCGCCATTATATGCAGTAAATACGTTTTCATTTAAAAGTTTCAAAGTTCTTGAAACAGAATCTGCAACAGTTTTATCATCTTCTATGTATAATATATATATTTTATCTGACATTTGTGTTTCCTAAATTAAGCTTACTATTACAAATTATATATCAAATAATATAATATCAAAAATTAATTTTTTTTTGTATTTTATTAACATATATTATAAAGATTTGTGTAAAAAATACACTTAATTAGATTAAGTTACAAATGCCAATAGCTGCTTATAAAATACTAGCTATTCTATATTTTAAATTTATAAAAGTTATTTAATTTAGTAGATTAAATATTACTAGGAATAACTTACCCAGCAGAAATAACATAGTTATCATCTACTTCAGTTACAGCAAACTCATGTTCACCACAAAATGTTTCATTTAATTCATTTGCCCAAGCTCGTGCTATTCTATGTGCACTATCTTTATCATCAAATGATTTTATTTGAGGCATATTTTTTCTTTTTGCGCATTCGCATAATTCTTCAACTACTACATGGTATTTCATAAATACTCCTTATTTTTTTATTAGCTTTCATTAAGTGTTCCGTGAGAGAATATATGATATTTAAAATCCAAGATTTCTAAGTGCGATTAATTAAATTGCTTTTACTTGTTCTTTTAAATAAGAAGAAAATATTTTAAAAATTTTATTCATAATTTGGAAAAAGATATACTATCAGTTACATTAAAAATGGGAAAAGCAAAATGAGAATACTTGGCAATTTTTTATGGTTTATTTTAGGTGGAGTTTTTATGGGAATTCTTTGGTGGATAATGGGTTTGATTTGTTTCATATCAATCATTGGAATACCTTGGGCTAAAGCTTGTTTTGTAATAGGACAATTTACTTTCTTTCCATTTGGTAAAGAAGCTATTAGTAGAAAAGAGTTGCATCAAACAGAAGATATTGGAACAAGTGGATTTGGTGTAATTGGCAATATCATTTGGTTTTTACTATTTGGATTATGCTTAGCAATAGCACACATTGCTAGTGCAATATTTTGTTTCATAACTATCATAGGTATTCCCTTTGGAATTCAACATTTAAAACTTGCAGGTATTGCACTTTTTCCAATTGGTCAAACAATAGTTGATAAAGAAGTTGCAGCTGAAGTTAGAACACAGAATGCTAAAGAAAAAGTTACTCAATTAAGAACCTAATAAAAAACCTTTATAAATTTTATCCCCCATGGAGTTAGTGAACTACTGAAATATTAAATTAAAGAATATACTTGAATCTTTAGCAAGTGTTGCAGTTGAGAATAAGATACCAATATCAACTGTATCAAAATGATTAGGTCATAGTATTTCAAGTACCACAGATTGATTTTATCTTCAGTTTGGGAATGCAAAAAATACAACTTGAGAGTTTAACTGCATAAATTATAAAGGGAAGATGATTTGTTTTCTGTACTCTTTTTTTTAGCAAAAAATCAACTCGTTCCCACCCGTTATTTTTATGGGCGGGTTTGGGTGATATTTTTATAAAATTACTCAAAAAATCTTAACAGAATCATAAATTAAGACATTTTTTAGGCAGAGAAAAAATCGAAAAAGTTCCAAAATCTATGGATTTGTTGTTAGGTTATAACTTGCTTTTACTACACTTCCATAGGTATCTGTAATTATCATCACCTAGTTTCTCTTTTAATGTTGTTTTATCATAATAAGTAAAAAGATGTCAGTTCCATTTTACTTAATTGGAAATTTACTACAATTATCCATTATCCATTCTTGAAATTTATTATCTATACCATCTTCATCTGGTGTTGCACTTATAAGTTTTGTTTTTTGTCCTGTTTCTTCATTAACTGCCGTAAGTTCAAAATTTATTCGCTCTCCTATTTCTATATTTTCTCCTTCTTCTAATCGTTTAAAAAAGTATAGAAAAGCAGTTGATACACTATCTTGTATTATTCGTTTTATTAAGTTAATATTCTCTTCATCCATTTGAGAAATTTTTAATAAATCATCATATTGTTGATTATCCCATTTTTTTAATGCCTGAAATGGCTTATCATTATTCTTAGCACCTAGTATTTCTTTATTTAAAATCCTTACTCCACCATCAATTTCAATCTTTAAAACTTCTTGAAAAAACTTTAATATTTCCTCATATGATCTTTCCTTCATATTACCTATTCTCCTTTTTTAAATCCATACTTTTGTTTATTTAATTCTATAAGTTCTTGTATCTTATTATTTGGTAGACCAATTTTTCTTAACATTTTTTAGCAACACCTCTATTCTCACCTGGTTTAAAAACTAAAAGTTCATCATGTTCATACTCTCTACACTCTTCAACAAATTTTAAAACTAAATCCTTATCAGCATTATATTTATCAAAAAAATCCTTTGTAATCCAATAATATTCCTCATAATCTATCATTCTGTTAGAAACAGGTATTGATAAATAGTATTTCCCACTATTATCTTCTTTTCCCATTGAAAAAAAATTCTTTTTATCTACAATTAAATCTGTAAACTTCATATTATTCCTTCTTAAATTCTAGAATTGTTGTATTATATTGAGATTTAGATAGAAAAAAGGGGTCAGGTGATAACGATACTAATGATTATAAAGAATTTATTATAAGATATGGAATGGGTCGTATAGGAAATTTTTTATGGGTTTTAAATCCATTCTCAAAAAATGGGAATCTTTTAGATGATATGAAGTTTTTTCATTGGGCTTATAATGAATTAAAAAAAGATTTTCCTGAAAATTATCTTAGACCTCCTTTTCCTGAGAACCATTCACTAATTATTTGGGGGCTACTGATAATGGAGACTACTTGTTTTGGATTTATGAAAAAAATAAAAATCCAAATAATTGGAAAGTAGGGATATATGATAATGATTACAATAAAGAAGATGTTTTTGAAATGAATATGAGTACTTTTTTAGAAAAGTTAGTTAAAAATGAAATTCAAACAGATGCTTTTCCAGAAGATTTTTTAGAGGAAGAAAATATAGAGTTTCAAGCTAAATAGAATGATTAAACATCATAATATAGACAATCAAGAATTTAATAATTTATTTTTAGAACCACAAGAGGAATATATGAAGTTTATAAATAATATTTAATCCATAACAAGTACTAGCAGTGAACACTAACATGTCACTGAAGATAAACGTTAAGTTGCTAAACCTCTAGGTTTTGGAACACGAAGCACTCAGATTAGTTTTCAGTGTTATATAAAGTGTTCAAAAAGTTAAAATGACAAAGTTCCACAACCTTTAAGAAAATTTGGAATAAAAAAATTGAAGTTTTTTTAAAGTTCAGTGTAATCCAAAAGTATGAGAGTATCACTTTTATAACTATTAATCTCAGTAGATAAATAGATATTAATTGGCAGACAATGTCGGATTTGAACCAACGGTAGATTTCTCTACTCTATCATTCCAAGATAGTGGATTAAACCGCTCTCCCAATTGTCTATTTAAAAAAAATAAGTTGTATTATAACTCGCCGATTATAATAACTGGTACATATAAAGTTAAAAGTCTTGTCATTCTGTCATGACAAAATCCAGTCAAAAATTAGTCTAAATTGTGAAAAAAATGATTGTTTTTAAAATGATTATTTGGATAGGAAAAGTGGAGGAGGTAGTCGGACTCGAACCAACGCATGTCGGATTTGCAATCCGAGGCATTACCAGCTTTGCTATACCTCCAACAGAAATGTATAGTATATTTTTAAATCATTTAAAATTGAAAAAGTTTAGATGATTTTTGAATAATGGCAGAGGGCAAGGGATTCGAACCCTCGGAGGCTTTCACCTCGCCGGTTTTCAAAACCGGTACGATAGACCAACTCTGTCAACCCTCTACATTATAATGGTGCGAATGATCGGAATCGAACCGATACTCCGAAACCGGAATTGGATTTTAAGTCCAACGCGTCTACCTGTTCCGCCACACTCGCACACTTAGTAAGTCAATTTAATGTATGTTCTACTTAAATTGGACTGGAATTATAATAGCTTTTTTTTTATTTGTCAAGACTTTTTCTAAAAAGTTTTGAAATTTCAATAAAATCAAATATTTAATTAAAATTGAACTGCAATAAATGTATAATCTAGCCATATATTTTATGCATATTTAAAGGATTAAAATTGAGAAGTGATGAAGTAAAAAAAGGTTTTGATAGAACGCCACATAGGTCTTTACTAAGAGCAACAGGATTAAAAGATGAAGATTTTGATAAGCCATTTATTGGTGTTGCAAACTCTTTTATTGAATTAATACCTGGACACTTTTTCTTAGATAAAGTAAGTGCCATAATAAAAGAAGAGATTAAAGCAAATGGTTGTGTTCCATTTGAATTCAATACTATTGGTGTTGATGATGGAATTGCAATGGGACATGATGGTATGTTATTTTCATTACCTTCAAGAGAATTAATTGCAAACTCTATTGAAACAGTTATGAATGCACATAAACTTGATGCAATGATTGCTATTCCTAACTGTGACAAAATTGTTCCAGGTATGATTATGGGAGCTTTAAGGGTTAATGTTCCAACAATCTTTGTTTCTGGTGGACCAATGGAAAAAGGCTACACTAAAGATGGAACTCCTATTGACCTAGCAACTGCATTTGAAGCTGTTGGAAAACATGAAGCTGGACAAATGAGTGATGAAGAGTTAAAAGATATTGAGTGTAATGCATGTCCAAGTGGTGGTTCATGTTCAGGAATGTTTACAGCAAACTCTATGAATACACTTATGGAAGCTATGGGAATTGCACTTCCTGGAAATGGAACTATTTTAGCTTTAACACCTGAAAGAGAAGAATTATATAGAGCTGCTGCTAGAAGAATTTGTGAAATTGCACTTGATGAACAAGCTAGAGAAAAATATAAATTAACAAATATTTTAAATGAAAATGCGGTTAGAAATGCTTTTGCTGTTGATATGGCAATGGGTGGAAGTTCAAACACTGTATTACATATGCTAGCAATTGCAAAAGAAGCGAAAGTTAATTTTAACCTTGAAGATATCAATAAAATTTCTAAAAGAGTTTCACATATTGCAAAAATTTCTCCATCTTTATCAACTGTTCACATGGAAGATATTAATAAAGCTGGTGGAGTAAATGCAGTTATGAAAGAGATGACAAAAAGAGGTGATGATATTTTATTAGAAAACCTTACAATCTCTGGAGAAACTATATTAGAAAAAATCAAAGATGCTTATATCAAAGATACAAATATTATTCACACTATTGATAATCCATATTCGCAAGTTGGTGGATTAGCGATTCTTTATGGTAACTTAGCTGAACAAGGTGCTGTTATTAAAACTGCTGGAATTACAGGGGCTAGAAAGCTTACTGGAAAAGCTGTTTGTTTTGATGGACAACCAGAAGCTATCAAAGGAATTGTAAGCGGAAAAGTAAAAGCTGGGGATGTTGTAGTTATCAGATACGAAGGTCCAAAAGGTGGTCCTGGAATGCAAGAAATGTTAGCACCAACTTCACTAATCATGGGAATGGGACTTGGTGATAAAGTTGCTTTAATCACTGATGGAAGATTCTCTGGAGCAACAAGAGGAGCTTCAATTGGCCATGTATCACCAGAAGCAGCAGAAGGTGGAATGATCGGACTATTAGAAGATGGTGATGAAATTCATATTGATGTTGACCAATATATCTTATCTGTTAATTTAACTGACGAAGAAATAGCAGCAAGAAAAGCTAAATTTGTACCTTTAAAAAAACCTCTTAACTCTTCTTGGTTAGGACAATATAGAGCACTTGTTACAAACGCAAGTAGTGGAGCTGTTTTAAAAACTGACTTATAATCAAAACTAACTAGGGCAAGAGCCTTAGTTAGGGCATTAACCAAGCATTAACCTTTGATTGAAAAACAGTTTACACTTATACTTCATAATGTCACTATAAAAAAATAAAAAGAGGATATACAAAGTGAAGAAAAAACTTCTAATCATTTCAACATTAATTGCAACTCAATTGTTTGCAAAAACAATTGACTTTGAAGTAATGGACTCAAATCCTACAAGAACATCGCCAAATTCAGCAAATGAAATTTTATCTTTCAACAATAGTATTAAAAATTCTGTTCATTCAATTGTTAATATTTCTGCAAAAAGACATGTGAATGAAGGTATAGATAATCTTCCTTTGCAAATGTTCAACGATCCATTTTTCAAAAGATTTTTTGGCGACCAATTTGGAGCGCAACTTAAACAAAATAAAATTCAAAGATCTTTAGGTTCTGGTGTAATAATTTCAAAAGATGGATATATTGTAACAAATAACCATGTTATTGAAAATGCAGAAGAGATTACTGTAACAATTGGCGATGAAACTACAGAATATAATGCAAAACTTGTAGGCCGTGATGCTGACAGTGATATTGCAGTTATAAAAATCGATTCAAAAGCACCACTTAACCCTATAAAAATAGCAGATTCTAACTCTTTATTAGTTGGAGATGTTATTTTTGCTATTGGTAATCCATTTGGGATAGGAAGCACTGTAACTCAAGGTATTATTTCAGCTTTAAATAAAAATAAAGTTGGAATAAATAGATACGAAAACTATATTCAAACAGATGCTTCTATAAATCCTGGAAATTCTGGTGGTGCATTAGTTGATTCAAGGGGAGCATTAATTGGTATTAATACAGCGATAATTACAAAGAGTGGTGGAAATAATGGAATTGGTTTTGCAATTCCTGTTGCTATGGTAAAAGATGTTGTACAAAAATTAGTTGAAGATGGTAAAGTAACAAGGGGTTACCTAGGTGTTGCTATTGCTGATTTAGATAATGACTCTTCAAAAGTTTATAAACGACAAGAAGGTGCCTTAGTTTTAGATATTTCAGCAGATACACCAGCAGCTAAAGGTGGATTAAAAAGAGGTGACTTAATTTACGCAATAAGTGGTAAATTAGTTAAAGATAAAACTTCTTTACAAAATATTATTGCATCTTTCAAACCAGATGAAAAAGTTAAAATCCAAGTTGAAAGAGATGGAAAAGATATTGATTTAAATATTGTTTTAGGAGATAGAACTACTTTACTAGATACAACTACTCCTGCTCAAATAAATAATAATATTTTTCTTGGAGGATTAAAACTAAGTACAATAGATGCAGAAATGCAAAAACAATATAGATTAGCAGCAGATACAAATGGAATATTAATTACAGATGTTGAAGTAAAATCAAAAGCTGAAAAAGCTGGTTTTCAAGCAGGAGATATTATTATTCAAATAGAAGATGTTGAGATAAAAAACTTTGCAAATATTGAAGCTGCATTGAAGAAATATCCAAATAAATACAAAAGAGTGTATGTAAATAGATATGGCCAAACTATTTTATTTATCATTCAATAAAAAAGGATAACAAATTATTAAAGTACTTATGATAGAAGATGATATTGAATTAGCTCAAATCATCACCGATTATCTAAAATCGTTTGACATAGAAGTAACAAACACTGATAGCCCATATAATGGGTTATCAATGCTTAGTGTTCATAAGGATTATCAACTTATTATATTGGATTTAACTCTTCCTGAAATTGATGGTTTAGAATTAATTCCAAAAATAAGAGAAAAATCTGATATTCCAATTATTATTAGCTCAGCTCGTGATGATATTTTGGACAAAGTTATGGGACTTGAAAGAGGAGCTGATGATTATCTTCCTAAACCATACAATCCAAGAGAACTTCAAGCTAGAATTAAAACTATTCTAAAAAGAGTTGATACAAATAACGAGCCTAAAAAAACTGAGCAAAACTCACTGTTTGAAGTAAGAGAAGATGATATGCAAATATTATTTAAAAATACTGCTTTAACATTGACACTTGCTGAATATGACATATTAAAACTGTTAATTCAAAGAAATCATGGGGTTGTAGCAAGAGAGGATTTTATTTATGCCAGTGATAATATAGAAGATGATTCTTCATTAAAAAATATTGATGTAATAATTTCAAGAATTAGAACAAAATTAGCAAAAATTGACGAAAGCAACACGCATATAAAATCAGTAAGAGGTATTGGATATCAGTTAATATGATAAAAAATATCTCGATTTCTACTTTTGTAAATATTATATTTTCATTAGCTTTTGTCTCTATTTTTATAACATTTGCAATGTTTTTAAACTATGACCAGCAAAAGCATGAGGTATCTTTACAAAATAGATATGAGTTAATCGCTGAAAATTTTTTAAGTACTTTCCAAAATCAACCAACAGCTGAATCACTTATCACTCTTTTTAAAAAATTCAAAGTAAAACCTATTGAAGAAAGAGAGCGAAAATTAGAAATTATAAAAAATGCACAAGAACTAACAATAACTCAAAATTATTTAGGAACTTACAGGGTTTATAAATATGATGATAATTATTTCATCTATGTACAACAACACGGTTATAATTTAATGCTAAAAGATGCAGATGCACATAACTATAGTATTGCTTTTATAATTGCTGGATTCATAATATCAATTTTGACTTTTTTAATTTTATATGAAATCTTAAAAAGAAAACTAAGACCTCTTAATCATTTAAATAAACAACTAATTGAATTTTCAAATGGTAATAAAGATATAAAACTAAACTATACAAGTCAAGATGAAGTGGGAACAATAGCCCGAAGTTTTAATGAAGCTATAAATATTATAAATAATCAATCAAAATCAAAAGATCTATTTATGAGAAATATGATGCATGAGTTAAAAACTCCAATAACAAAAGCTATGTTTATTGCTGAAACACTAGAGAGTGAAAAAACAAGAGAAACTCTTCAAAGAGCTTTTAAAAGAATGGATGATATTATAAAAGAGTTAGCAACAGTAGAAAAACTAACTTCAAAAAATACAATGATTTATAAAGAAAAGAAATCTTTTTCAAGTATTTTTAATAGAACAGTAGAAATTATGATGGTAAATCATGATCATATATTAGTAGAATTTGTAGATTTCGATTTTGATGTTGATAATTCAATGATGCCAATTGCTTTAAAAAATCTAATTGATAATGCAGTAAAATTTTCTCCTAATAAAAAAGCTATCATCAAAGCAAATGAAGAACAAATTGAAATAATCTCTTTAGGTGAACAACTAAAACATGAACTTTCATATTACACAGAAGCTTTTTCGCAAGAAGAAAAAAGAAGTGATGGTTTTGGGTTAGGTCTTTATATTGTAAAAACAATTGTAAATTTACATGGATTTAAACTTGAATATAAATATGAAGGTGGCAGAAATTATTTTATCATCAACATGAAAAGCTCAACTAAAATTATATAAAAAATAAAAAGCACTCAAATTAAATTGAGTGCTTTTTTTTAAGACTCTTTAGGTCTTACATCTTTCATAACTTCAAACCAATTTCTATTAAAATTCTTTTTAATATATTTAGCCCTGTGAGGCACTATACAGCCTGAACAATTTTGGTGAATATAATCTTCACCAATATATTGACTTCCATCTCGTGATTTGATATTACAAACAGAAAAAAGAGTTTTTCCATCGTCTGTTTTCTCAAATCCTTCCATTTTAAATCTGAAATTTGGACAAGCACATAAATAACAGTTCAAATCTTCCATATCATGGCATTTTTTATTGTCTTTATATAATGGGCAAAAATCTGGCTCATTTTTTACCATATTTTCAAATTTAAAATATTCTATTACCTCATCAACTGATTTGTCAGTTAATTTTTTCATTACATTTGCGTGAAGATTACCCTGTTGGATAAACCACTCTTCATAAGTCATCATAAAACTCCTAAAATTAATACAATTATTATAAAAATATCCAAGGTGTATTTAAAACTTACAGCTTTTAAAACATCACTATTTTCGATATTTTCTTTTCCATCTCCAAAAAAAGGTTTATTCTTTATTTTTCCAAAATATGAAGTAGGACCGCCAAGTTTAACATTTAAAGCCAATGCAAAAGCTGATATAGGAAGTCCTGCATTAAAACTTTCATGTTTTTTTCCATATTTATGAAACTGTAAAAATGCTTTTTTACTAAAAAATAAAAGCGCTATTATTAAAGCTGTAATTCGTGAGGGAATATAATTCGCCACATCATCAAGTCGGGCAGAAAACTTTCCAAACTTCTCATACTTATCATTTCTATATCCAACCATAGAATCAAGAGTATTTATTGCTTTATATAAATAAGCTCCAACAAGGCCAAAACACAAAAGATAAAAAAGTGGAGCAATTACTCCATCACTTAAGTTTTCAGCATAAGTTTCTATTGCTGCTTTATTTACATCACTATTTGAAAGAGTAGAAGTATCACGACTAACTAACATAGAGATTTTATATCTTTTATCTTCAATATTGTCATTTGATATTACATCTTTTACAGCATCATAAAGCATTTTTGATGAAAGTGTAAATGAAGCCAATAATCCTTGAATAAAAATATTATCAATCAAGGCAAAAATAGAGACAATAATATAAACTACAAAAAGCAAAGAAAGAGTTAAAAGAAAACCTCTAAAAATAGAATCCTTATAAAACCTCTTTTCAAACCAAGAGATATACTCTCCCATAAAAATTATTGGATGTTTAAAATATTTGAACTTTTGGAATTCAGAAAAAATCATATCTATAATATACGCTATCAAAGCTACTTCAAAAAACATGAACTGACAATTTCCTTATTTTTAAATTTTTAATTAGTGATATAATTAACTTAACGCAATAGTAACATTAGTTTATTAAAAGGAGTCAAAATGAAAGTTCTACTTACAGGTTCTACTGGATATATTGGTAGAAGACTGAAAAAAAGATTACTTGAAGATAAAAATATAGATTTAAGGCTCTTAGTTAGAAATAAAAGTAGTTTATCAAATGAAGTAAAAGATAAATTAGAGATAGTTCAAGGTGACACTTTTGATTTAGAGTCATTAAAAATTGCCCTAAAAGATGTGGATGTCGCCTATTATTTAATTCACTCTTTAAGCAAAGATAATTACAGAGATTTGGATAAATTATCAGCTAAAAACTTTTTAGAAGCTGCTGCTTTTTGTAAAGTAAAAAAAGTTATCTATCTGGGTGGCCTAGGTGTTAAAAACAGTGATACAAGTGAACATCTTTTAAGTCGTATAGAAACGGGAGAAATTTTAAGTTCATATAAAAATGTTCAAACTATTTGGGTTCGAGCAGGAGTTATAATTGGTTCAGGAAGTTCAAGTTTTGAGATTATTAGAAATATAACAGAAAAACTTCCAATAATGACAACTCCAAAATGGGTAACTACAAAAGCACAACCAATTGCCGTTGAAGATGTTTTATCATATCTGCATAACTCAATATATTTAAAAGAAGAAGAAAATTTAATAGTAGATATTGGAAGTGAACAACTAAGTTATAAAAGTATGATGTTAAAAACTGCGAAAGTTTTAGGTTTAAAAAGAGTTATTATTCCACTTCCTTTTATGTCTATAAATATCTCATCATATTGGTTAAACCTTTTTACTCCTGTTCCTTTTAGTGTTGCAAAAGCTTTGATTGAAGGACTAAAATCAGAAGTTGTAATTCAAAATGACAATGCAAAAAAATATTTCCCTGAGATAACTCCAATATCATATGAAGATGCTGTATCAAATGCAATAAAAGAGATAGAAAACGACCAAGTAATAAGTAGATGGAATGACAACTCATATAATATTTGGGAAAAAGATGCTCAAAATGAAATCTCAAAAGCTGTTTTTATAGATAGAAAAGAGATAGATATTTCAGATTTGAATGCATCAAAAGTTTATCAATCATTCATAAGTATAGGTGGAACAAATGGCTGGTTTGATTTTGACTTTTTATGGGAAATAAGGGGAATCATAGACAAAATGATTGGTGGTGTTGGATTAAAACGAGGAAGAAGAAGCCAATGTGATTTAAGAATTAGTGATTGTTTAGATTTTTGGAAAGTTGTAGATTTAAAACAAAATGAAAGACTTTTATTATTTGCTCAAATGAAACTTCCAGGAATGGCTTGGCTTGAGTTTAAAATCAAAGATAACAAACTAATCCAATCAGCATACTTCTATCCAAAAGGTTTATTGGGAAGATTGTATTGGTATATTTTAGTTCCCCTACACTATTTTGTATTTAATAACATGATAAAAAGTATAATCAAAAAAGCAAAAGCTCTTTAACTTATACTTTTTAGAATATATTCAACATCTAGTTTTTCTTTTAGTGTTCCTATAAAATTATCAAGAGTTTGTTTTTTGTACTCTTGAAAATCAAAACCTAGATAATCAGCTTTTATTGATTTAAAATATTTTGTTCTAAATTCATTGTTATCAAAAATCTGATGTACAAAAGTTCCTTTGAAATTTTCTTTTTCAAATGATAATGGATAATTTTGGCACATTCCGTGGTGTATTTCAAATCCATCAATTTTTTCACCAAATAAATCATAAGTTTTTTTCTCTAAGATTTTCTCTTTTTCAAAAATGATATTATCAGATATAAAAGCAAAACCCTCTTCTTTTGAAGGCTCTTCATTTTCTAAAGCATAAATATCTTCAAGATTTTCAAACATCATTTCATAACCACCACAAATGGCACAAATATCTTTTTTATAGTTTTGTATTTGAGAAAAAAGTCCAGTTTCTTTTAACCATTTTAAGTCTTTAATTACAAGCTTACTTCCTGGAAGTATCACTAAATCAAACTTTTCAAGGGAAATATTGGAACTCACAAACTCCACAAAAACCTCATCATCTGCAATCAATGGTTCAAAATCATTGTAGTTACTCATATATGGATATGCAATTACTGCAATGTCTAGTTTTTTATTTCGTGGTTGTTGAACAAAGTTTGTCAAAGATGCACTATCTTCAAATCCAAGATTAAAAGGTAAATATGGCAACACTCCTAAAACTGGAATTTTAAAATCCTCTTCTATGATTCTAATTCCCTCATCAAAAAGTGTTAAATCACCTCTGAATTTATTTACTATTACACCTATTACATTTTTTCTCAACTTTTCAGGAAGTAGATTATAAACTCCCCAAATAGAAGCAAAAACTCCACCTTTTTCTATGTCTGCCACTAAAATGATTTTTGTGTTGTATTCAGTGGCCATAAAAATATTTGATAAATCCTTATCCATGAGATTTAGCTCAACAGGGCTTCCTGCACCTTCACAAACAACACAATCATACTTTGCATCCAAATAATCAAAACATCTCTTTACAGCAGGTTTTAGTAGGTCTAAATCCCTATAATATTCTCTAACATCTTTAGAAGTTACAACTTTCCCCTCAACAATAAGCGAAGCCGAACTTCCACGACCTGATTTTAATAAAACTGGATTTAGATGATATGAAGTTTTTACGCCCAAAACCTCAGCTTGAAAATACTGAGCTATAGCAATCTCACTTCCATCATCACAAACATGAGAGTTGTTTGATACATTTTGAGCTTTAAAAGGTGCAACAGAAAACCCCAAATCTTGAAGTATTTTTGCTATTACAAAAGTTATCGTTGATTTTCCAGCATCACTTGAAGTTCCAAAAATTGAGATGTTATTTAATTTATTCATTAATCATATTCTTTCATAATTTATTATTTTTTTTGTTTTTTTATTATTTTTTTAAATTTTATTGTTATAATTTGAACATAATATATATACATTCATACTTAAAATATAGTTATAATTCTAAAGCTAAGTATATGTATTAATACTTAAAATAAAGAATATCAAATGAAAAAGTTAATAAAAAACTTTAGTATCAAATCTATTTATATTATAATTTTCGGCTCTTTAATTGCATGGGCATTTTTTGCTTATTTTACAATGAGTAAACAAATCCACAATCAAGAGATATATGCTGAAATCATAAACCTTAGTGGTAAACAAAGAATGCTTTCTCAAAAAACTGCACTTATTTCCAAAAGATATTATGAATCAAAAGATGAAAATTTAAAACAACATTTAAAAAGCCTAATTGAATTAATGTCAAAAGAACACTCTTATATCATTGAGAATCTAACATCTAAGGAAATCAAAGATATATATTTTTCAAAAGAAGACAATCTAAATGAAAAAGTTGTAAATTATTTAAAGTTAGTTACTTCTTTTTATAAAACAGATAATTCAGATTTATTAAAACAAATTGAGCTTAACTCTTTTGAACTATTACCATTTTTAGATAAAGCTGTTTTAGCTTTTCAAATGGAAAGTGATAAAAAAACAGCAGAATTATTAAAAAGAGAAAAATACATCCTATTTGGTACACTTTTAACTTTGTTATTTGAAGCTTTATTTATTGTAATACCTTCAATTAAAAAAGTAGCACAAAAAGAAAAAGAGTTACTAGAACTAAATGCTTCTCTTACTGTAAAAATAGAAAATGCAATAAAAGAGAATTTAGAAAAAGAAAAATTAATTCAACAACAATTTCACTTTGCCCAAATGGAAGAGTTGATTATAAATATCTCTCATCAATGGAGACAACCTCTATGTATTATTTCAACCATTGCAAGTAGTATTCAAATTGAAAATGAATTAAGTGAACATGTAAATATGGATTTATCTGAAAAAACTAATACTATTATGTCAAAAGTTGATTATCTATCAAATACAATAAATAGTTTTGATGAATTTGTAAATATTGATAATATTATTGAAAATGTTGATATTGGAAAAAATATTGAGAGAACACTTTTTATATTAAATTCTAGTTTCACTGAAAATAAAATCACTATTAAAAAAGAGTTCCCAAAAGAGAGTATTTTTTTAATAGGAAATAATTCAAAACTAACACAAGCACTATTAAGTATATTAAATAATTCAAGAGATTTCTTACTTAGTAATTCTATAGAAAACAAACAAATAAATATAAAAGCTTACAAAAAAAATAGTTTTGCTTATATTGAAATAGAAGATAATGCAGGTGGGATAAAAGAAGAAGATTTAAAAAAAGTTTTTGATATGTACTACACAACAAAACACCAAAGCCAAGGAACTGGACTTGGATTGTATATTACTTACTATATCATCAAAAACTATTTTAAAGGAATAATAAAAGTCCAAAATACGCAGTTTGGAGCAAAGTTTATTATTGAACTTCCTTTGACTTAGATTGTGGATTTAGATATTATTCATTTATTAGGATTCCTGTTTCTATAAAGTTGTTGATTTTATTAAAAATATCGTATTCAGCTTGATTATTACTTTCTGCTAATTTATTTATGTTAAAACTATATATATAATACAAACTTCTAACTAATGCCTGATTTTTTTCTACATATTCTAATAATAAAGTTTTATCTATTTTTAAACCTACAATATTTTTATCTATAATTATTGATTTAAGTCCTTCTATATAATTTATGTTTGAATATTTTCTTGACATTCTTATATAGTCAATTAATCCTCTTTTTTCTAAATCATCTTCAAGTATAAAGAATTTAATCCAATTATTTCTTATATCTGGGGTTTCAATTAATTTTAAATTAAAAACATAATGATTTAGAACAAAATTTATATTCACAAAAATAAAATATTTAATAATATTCTGATTTGTAAGATTAGTTTTTATCATCCATTCAACTAAATTATCTAAAACTTGAATATAAATTCTTGCATTTAATTCTTCTGTTTCTTCAATAGTTGACAAAATGATTTCTTTGTAGTCATCTAATTTTCTATATCTATCTTCACTAAAAATAGTTTCAAAAAGTTCTTTAATACTTGGCTCATATTTTAGAAACTTAGATACAGATTTTTCTTTTACATTTGAAAAAATCTTTTTTTCTTCGCCTTCAAATACATCATCATTTAAAATAATTACAACTTTACAATTAAAATTTAGAGTTAATTGAGTGATAAATCCAAATAAATCATTTAGATCTATATCTTTTGATTTTCTTTCAAAGTCATCAAAACAGATTATTGATCCACTATTTAGATAGTTTTCTGTTCTCTTTAATTTTTCATCATTTAATATACTATCAATCTTTTCAAATGATTTATCTGTAATCTTTGATAAATCCAAACTCATTCCAAATACGCTGATAGATTTAGTTAAACTTGATACTAAATCAATAGAACCTTTAACAATCTTCTTCATCTTTTCTTCTGAATCAAAAGAATCAACACTTTCAAATATTTTTAAAAATACTTCATTTTTAATCTCTTGAATAGATGTTTTTCCATAAAGACTTATATAATGATTTGGTATTCTTTTATTTTCATCATTTAAAACAATTTGAATTTTATTTTGCCAAAAATGAGTTTTACCACTTCCCCATTTTCCAGAAAGCATAATAACTTTACCATTTGAAAGCTTTTCTTTTAAATAACCATTCTTTCCAACTAAATACTCTTCTAATCTTTGTTGATTCGATTTTTCCATCATATATTCCTAAACATAAATCATCTTCTTAGTCATTCCACCATCAACTACAAAATCACTTCCAGTTATAAAACCTCTATTTTTTAGTAAAAATTTAACAACATCAACTACATCTTCAGGAGTTCCAACTCTTCCACTTGGATGTTGGAAATTATCATTTTTTGTAGGAAGATAGTTTTCATCTGTGTTTATCCAACCAGGACTTATTGAGTTTACTTTTACTTCTGGACTTAGTGACATTGATAGAGCATGAGTTAAAGATGAGATTCCACCTTTTGAAGCACTATAGGCTTCAGTTCCTACTTCACTCATTAAAGCTCTTGTTGAAGAGATATTTATGATGTGTCCTTGGGATTCTTTTAAGAAAGTTGCGAACTCTTTTGAGAGAATATACGGAGCTGTTAGATTTACACTTAAAATATTTTCCCACTCTTCAAAGGTCTGTTTTTCTAGGATTTTATGTGAAAAAATCGCAGCATTATTTATAAGTGCATAAAGTGAATCAACATTTGATTTGATTTTATTAATAGTTTTTAGAAGTTGCCCTTTATCAGATATATCACATTTATAAAAATCAACTCCGTCCATTTTATTTTCAACTATATCTATATTTATAATATGATATTTCTTTCTTAAACTCTTAGCTATAACTCTACCTATTCCTTTTGAGGCACCTGTTATTATTATATTTTTCATCTATACTCCAATTTGTTTATTACTAATTTTTTATTATTAAAGGGATCAACTATTGCTTCTATTTCATTAAAACTATATTTCAAAGGAAAAGCTATTTTTGAATTTTTTGCTGTGCTTTCTAAAATATAAAATCTTTTATCATTTATATATAAAGCTTTTGAATTTTGTAGTTTTTGCTCCATATTTACAATCACAAAAATATGCTTTGGAACTAAAACAAAATAGGATTCATAACCTTTGACTTTTAACATTGAAATCAAAAGATTTGATTTATCATCACAATCTCCAAAGTTTTGAGTAACTACTTGTTTCGCACTTCTTGCGATACTTTCATTTATTTTATAGGGAATTGCTGTTACAAAATCAAGCATTGATTGAACTTCACAAACTTTATTTGAAGAACAATCTTTTGTTAGATAAGTTGCTAGTTTTATGGTGTAATCATCGGTTCGTACTTGATTTACATAAGTCGCATCACCAATATCTATGAACTGATTTTTAACTATAAAAAAAGAGGAGATGATTAGATAAATCACATAGGCAATAAATATGGCTGAGATTAAAAAAGAGAGATATTTTAAAAATCTATTTTCTATTAACATATCTCTTTTAAAGCCCTTTGTAAAATCTCATTTGCACTTGAACTCTTAACTGCAATTCGCACAAATCGCTCATCTAAATAGTCAAAATTTGAGCAATCTCTAACCATTATTTTATATGGTTTTAGTTTCTCTTGAAACTCTTTTGCATTTAGGTTTGAGAGTTTAACAAGCAAATAATTTGCACTACTTTCAAAAATCTCTTCGATTAAATCTGATTCTTTTAAGATATTTTCTAACTCGATTTTATTTTTTATATTTATTGCTTTTGAGATATTTTTGAAAAGTTTATCATCTAAAGCCACTTGTAAATAGTTTGAGTCAAATTGAGATAGTTTCCACATTGGCTCAAATCTTTTTAGTTTTTCAATATTTTGCGGTGTTGAAACTATTGTTCCAACTCTTATTCCTGCACTTGAATAAAACTTTGTCATTGATTTTAGAATATACAATTTATCATAAGTTTCTAGGTATTTTATAGCTGAGGGTTTATCACAAAAATCTAAAAAACTCTCATCTATTAAAATCGTGCAAGAGTTTTCAATCCAAGTTTGCATCAACTCTTCTAAATCATAATATTTTCCATCAGGAGTTGAGGGATTTACGAATATTACTAAAGAGTTCTCTTTTACTTTTTCATTTATATCTTCAAATCTGTTTATTGTATTTAGTTCATAGCCAAAATTTAAAGAGGCTTTTTTATACTCTAAATATGCAGGTGAATAAATGGTACAAGAGTTTAGATTTAGATGTTTAAATAGAGTAAAAATTGCACTACTTCCACCGTTGAAAAGCTCAATTTGAGAACTTGGAACTCCATAATTTGAAGATATTTTTTCATATAATTTGTCATAAGTAGGATATGATGAAATATCTAAAGTGTTAAAATCAATATTGATTTGGGGTTTTACAAAATTTATATTTGAAGATAAATCAATTATCTCATTTACACTACAGCCTAAATCAAAGGCAAATTTTTCTATTTGTCCACCGTGTTCAAATGTTTTCATAATATTATCGCTAATCCTATATTTAAAAGTATTAATTCTGTATGTTCAAGGGTAAATCCTAAACAATCTCCATTTACAAAACCAAATTTATTGTTTAAAATTTTCAAGATAAAATAAAAACTTGCCAAACTTAAAACAAATAAAACTAAAACATTTGAACCAATAAAGAATGCTACTACCACATAAATCAAAGCAAAAATTTTTAATTGAAATATTCCAGAGTTTGCAAAAGCCAAAGATAAAAAACTATCTTTGCTAAATTTAAAATATCCAAGAAGATAAATCAAATTCAATCTTGAAAAAATGCAAACTATCAAAAATAAAACATATCGTTTTTCATACAAAACATAAGTTAAAATTCCCACTTTTAATAAAACAAAAGCCACACCATATAAAGCACCAATTGCTCCAATTGTTGATTCTTTCATAATCTTATAGGCATCTTTTCCGCTATATGAAGCAAACCAAGCATCAACCACATCAATGATTGCTTCTGTGTGAATAAATCCATAAAGTACTAGATACACAACTGCACAAACAAATGCTGAATACAAAGGATTGAAAAACTCATTTAAACCAAGATTTAAACCAATAACTAAAGAAGCCAAAATTGCGCCAACAAGTGGCAATAAAGCTAAAGTATATTTATAAGTTTCGTTGTTTATTTCCATATTTTTTACAAAAACAGGAATTATAGAAAAATACGAAAGTGCAAATAAAAAGGCATTTAATATCTGTTTCATTTTAATCTTCTTTCAATACCATATTTTACCTCGTAAACTTCATCACAAAGTTTGGCTAACTCTTGGCCAATAAGTCCTGAAAAATCCACAAATCTTCGCGATTCTTTATCTAAAGGAATTATTCCACAAGAAACATCATTTAAAATAAAAATGATGTTTGTATCCATTTGGCAAATCTTTTGTAGCTGAGTTTTTAAGGCTTCTTCACTATTTTCAAGATTATTAAAAAGCCACATAGAGACACAATCAATTAGATATGTTTTATTTGATTCTACAATTTTAACCAAATCTTTTGGCTCTTCGATTGTATAAAAATTTTCTTCTCTTTCAGTTATATGTTTATTGATTCTGTCTTGCATAGAATCATCACCAAAAGAGTTATCATAAGTTGCCACATAATATGGTTTTTCATCTTTTGATAAGTCTAAAGCTTTTTTAATTCCAGCTTTTGTTTTTCCTGATTTTTGCCCACCAAAATAAAATACTTTCATTATAAGGCCAAAAAGTTTTTAATACCAGTAAATACAATTTGAGCAGAAAGTGCAGCTAAAAATAGACCTGTGATTTTTGAAATCACTAAAAGTCCTTGTTTTCCAACAATTTTTTCAATAATACTTGAACTATAAAGCATAAGTCCAATTACCAAAACAGCACATATAAGAGCTAAACTTCCCATTATCATTGAAGAAGTATCTTCAAAAGTTGCTCCCATTACAAGCAAAATACCAATAGTTCCAGGTCCTATTGTAACTGGAATTGCAAGGGGAACTACTGCTAATTGAGAGATATCTTTATCTCCCACTTTTCCACTATCTTTGTTTCCTTTGATTAAGTCAACTGCTGATAAAAATAGTAATGAACCAGCGCCTATTCTAAAAGCATCAAGAGTTATTCCAAATACTGAAAAAATATGTTTTCCAAAAAATAGTAAAACTAAAGTCATAACAATAACTGAGATTGTAACTTTTACAGCTAGTGCTTTTCTCTCTTTTGATGTTGCATCATGAGTAACTGTTAAAAAAACTGACAACACAAAAAATGGTGTCATAATAAAAAACATTTTTAAAAATGTTGAAATAAATATATCCATAAATTATCCTAAAAAACTTTCGATTTTTTTTGTTAATTCTTCTTTTGTTATACCATTGATTGTTGCATAACATAAAGCACCACCACAACCAACACCCTCTTTTGCCTCACCTTGGTCATAAAGTTTAAGTGCTGGATGAGAAGATTCACTAAAATCAAAATCACTTGCATAGGCATTTATAGGAAAATCAAGTTGCTCTAAAAGTGCTTTGATATTTGAATTTTCATCTTTATTTATCCATTTTGTAGTAGTTAGTGCAAGATTTGAAGAGTCGATTACACCCTCCATACTTCTTAAAACTGAATTCACTACAAGTAAAACAGCAGCCATTTGAGTTCCACCAGCAAGTACAATTTTTAGATTATTTGCCCTACTTCCAAGTATAAATCCAGCATTAAAAATAATCATATTATCACTTACACTTGAAAGAATCTCAAATAAATCTGCATTTAAATCAACTCTTTTTAAAGCTTTTTCTATTGTTTGATTTTTTATATCACTTGGATTATCTTTATATGAACTTGAAAAATATCCCTCACACTCATAACTTAAAGCTTTTGCAGTTGCATTTGCTGTTGTTGTTCCTGCTGGAATTGATTCAGCTAAAATCACATAATCATCAGAAGTTTGATAAGATTGACCAAACTCAATACCTTTTTGAAAAACTTCTAAGGCAGGTATTTTTGCTCCATCATCAATTCTTTCACTAGGTTTTATATTAAAGTTATGAATCTTGAAATAATTAATTTGAGGTAGAACATCTAAACCTAAATTTAATACTTCTATATTTGAATAAGATTTTAATTCATGTACTGCTCTTGTAATTAGTGCAGGTGTAGGAACACCCTTTGGAGTTTGGGCAATATCTGGCATTGAGCGTACTTGTTTAGTACATAAAAACTCAGCATCTAAAGTTGGTGTTAAATATAGTTTTCCAGGAATTCCTGCTTGGGAAATATTGGGGATTTCGCAAGTTTTTGTAACACTTGCACTTAATAAAAATGTAGCTTTTTTACCTCTTAGAAACTCTAAAAAATCTACGCTTCCTAAAATCGTTTCAAAGTTCATTTGAACCCTTTTTTGTAATTTTTAAGAAGTATAACAAATCTTATATAAAGTCCTAGTTTTATCTATTTTATTAATTAAACTTTCTATTTATATTTAATACATATCCCATTCCACCTTGAGAAACTATAGTCTCATCTGGAAGTTTTTTTCTTAATCTTTTGATTAATGCTCGTATATTTTCATTTGTAGTTAAATCACCTGCCCAAACATATTGTTCTATTTGTTCAAAAGTAATTATTTTTTCTAAATTTTTTGAGAATAAATTAAAAAGTAGAATCTCTTTTTTTGCTAGTTTTACCTCTTCACCATTTTCATCAAATAATTTTTCCTTATCAATATCATAAATATAATTATTTGGAAGTTTTAAACTCTCATCATTTTTTTTACATAATTTATCTAACTTCAACTCTAATTCATAAATGTAAAAAGGTTTTTTTAAATATTCATCGCAACCTTTTACATAAGCTTCTTTGATAGTTTCAAGTTCAACATTTGCACTAATTACAATAGCTGGAGTTTTTGTATCCATAACTCTTAATTGTTCTAGTAAACTTAAACCATCAATTCCAGGAACATTTATATCAAGTACAAAACAATCGTATCCATTATAAATAGATTCTAATGCTTTCTTACCATCGTCAAACCAATCAACCTTATAATTCTTCTCTTCAAGTGCTTCTATAATTAAACTTGATAATCTTTTATTATCTTCTAACAACAATATTTTCATATTAACTTTCAACCTTATTTACAAGAGATATTAAAATATTTGCGCCAGTATGACATCTTATAGCTTCTATTTTGCCATTCATCTTATCTTCGATTATTAATTTCACCATGTATAATCCAAATCCATCACCATTTTTTTTACTTGTAAAAAATGGTTCAAAAATCCTTTCTAAATTTTCTTCTTTAATTCCAATACCATTATCTTTTATACTTAATATTGTTTTATTATCTTGTGAATTAATATCAATAGTTATTAATCCCTCAAACTCTTCTGTTTGTCTTCTTTTTAAAATACTATCTCTACTATTATTTATAATACTTAATATTGTTTGTTTAAACTCATTTGGATAACCATAAATATTAAATCTTTTATTATCTTCATAATTTACTTCAATTTTAATATAGTTATATTTTATGTTATGTTCAACAACTCTTAAAAGTTCATCCATTGCTGAATTTACATCAAATTCACTTTTTATTAAAGAGGGTTTGATAAAACTTCTAAAATCATCTATTGTTTTTGTCATATATTGAACTTGTGTCATTATTTCATTAACAAACTCTTGACTATCTACTTTTGTGAACTCTTTTTTACTTCTTTTATATAATAACTCTTGTGCGATTGTAGAAATTTCAATTAATGGTGCTTTCCATTGGTGAGCAATTGAAGTCATCATCTCTCCAATTTCAGATAGTTTTGACCGTTGTATTATAAACTGTTCATCTTTTTTTCTTTGATTTTCTAATTTTTTCAGTTGGGTTAAATCTGAAATAATTGTAACTACGCCTGCTTCTTCGTTATTTTTATTAAAATATTTTCTTCTTCTTATTAAAGCATCAACTTTTCTATGTTTAAAATTTAAAGTTTTCTCTATCTCTTCTATAAATTCACTCTCATTCTCTACATTATCAAAAAGTTCAGGTATGACTTTTTTTATGTCATATCCAATAATATCTTCCCTTGATAAATTTAATAATCTACATAAAGAGTCATTACAACCTAAAATTTTATTTTCATTACTTTTCCAATAAACTGCACCTTTAATGTTATTAAGTAAAACGCTATCTAGCTTATTTTGCTCAACTAGTTTTATTTCTAATCTTATTCTTCTTGTTATATTAACAATAAGTCCAATAATTAAAAGTATAAATAAAGGTATTAAAATAAATGTACTATCAATAAATTCTCGATTTTTTTCAAAGAAATTTTTTGGTTTATTAATAATAGTAGCTAAAAAAGGAATTGTTGAATAATCTAAATTAAATTTTTCTAAGACATTGTAGTCAAAATAATACTTTGAAACTGGTTTACTAATTGGTATTAAAGAAGGCTCTTTCCCCTCTAAAACTTCTATGGTTTTTTGTGCTGCTAAAACACCTTGCTCGAAAGGGTCAACAACAATTCCCCCAACAACACCTTCATTTAGATGTATCTTATTTATTACAAAAACTGGATATTTTGATGATTTGAAGAATGTTCGTAATTGACTATATGGTATATATTTTTTATTTTTATCAGTATATAAACTTGTAAATAATACTGCACTGTTTGCAGGAAGTGAATTTATTTTTTCGCTAATTGTATCTATATCAATTTGATTATCAAAAATAATTTTGAACTTCTTTTCAAACTTATGAATACCATCTAAAATTTGATTTTTTATAGCTAAGGAAGAAAAAGAATCATCACTTACAATATATAAAGTATTTAAATTTTTGATTGTTTTATTAATAAGATTTATATTCTTTTCAATTTCTTTATATTCAACAACACCTGTTACATATTTTTTCAAATTAGTTGGAATAATAATATCATAAAAATTTTCAACTCCACAAAATACTATTGGGGAATTATTAAAAATATCTTCATGATGTGCTAATGCAAACTCAAAAGCATAATTATCTGCTGTCATAACTACAGCATATTTTCTATTAGAAAATTTCTTTCTATATAAAGATAATAGATCATCAAAATACTCATTTGTATCAATTTTTTTACTATCCATACTTTCAATAGTTAATTCATACTCAGGATATTTATCTAAAACATCTTGAATACCTTTTGTAATATTATCACTCCATTTTAGTCCATTATTATATGAATGTAAAAGAAGTATTTCATTATTAGATGAGCCATATATGGAAGATATAAATAGCATAAAAAATATAATTAATTTCATTTAGTCCATTTCAAAGTTGATTTAATGTAATTTTAGCAGATTTTTTATTGAGAGATTAAAAAAAAAGCAAGACAGGGGAGAGAATCCTATCTTGCTTTTATTAAAAGTTTATAAACACTTGTTATATAAAGATTAACGAACCTATAATTATAGCCGCTAAATATATAGCTCCAAAGATTAGTCCAAGGAACCACCATCTACCTTGTGAAATATATCCTGCACCATACCAAATTGGAGAAGGTCCTGTTGCATAAGGAGTTATAATTCCCATTACCCCTAAACTACCTGCAAGAAGAATACTAAATGGTATTACTTGTTCTGGTGTTAAAAGTTTTACGGCAATTGCTAAGAAAATTGGCATCAATGCTGTTGTATGAGCAGTTGAACTTGCAAAGAAATAATGTATAACAAAGAACAGAACTAACATAGATATAATTAAAGCTGTTGGTGTCATATTCATTAAATATGGTTCAGCTGTATTTCCAACCCAAGTTAATACACCTACTTTTTTAAGTCCAGATGCCATTGCAACTAACGAAGCAAACCAAATAAGTACATTGAATGCAGCTTTATTTGAAATAACATCATCCCAAGAAATTATGTTTGCAAGAACCATTATACATACAATAGTAATTGCAGCTGTAGTTGAATCTATGCTAAATGATTTTCCAAATATCCAAAGAACTAAAGCTAATATTGCAAGTCCTGCCATTAAATATTCTTTTGCAGTAACTGATCCTAATTTTTTTAACTCTTCTGCTGCCCAAGCTGGAGCTTCAGGAGATTTTTTTTGAGTTGGTGGATACACAACATATACTAACCAAGGAGTTAATAAAAATAATGGAATCATTAACGGTAACATAATACTTGCCCATGCAGACCAAGAAACAACATGTCCTGTACCTTTTGCAATTAAATCAACTGCTAGTAAGTTAGGTGCAAGTGCTGTTAAGAACATAGAGCTTGTAACACAAGTAATTGCAATAGCTACCCATGAAATATATGAACCTAATTTTCTAGGGTCATGATCAGGAGTTGAATCAAAAATTAAAGGAATATTACTCGCAATTGGGAAAATAGTTCCCGCACTTCTTGCAGTATTTGATGGCATAAATGGTGCTAAAATTAAATCTGAGAAAGCAACCGCATAACCAAGACCAAGTGAACTTTTTCCCATATATTTAATCATAATAAGAGAAATTCTTCTTCCTAAACCAGTTTTTTTGTATCCTAATGCAAACATAAATGCTGCAAAGATAAGCCAAATTACAGTATTAGAAAATCCTGATAAAGCCCAAGTAATGTTATCTTTTGATGAAGCACCCATCAAACCTAAAACAGCAGTTAGCGAAATCCCCACCATACCTATTAATGCAGCTGGAACTGGCTCAATTACAAGCCCTACAACTACTGCAAAGAATATAGCAAGAAAATGCCATGCATCAGCACTTAAACCTTCTGGTGCTGGTAAGAACCAGAATATTATCAACACCGCAACGGGGATAATATATTTAACCAATTGTGACATAATGTCTCCTTTTTGTTTATTATATCAAATTATAAACCCACCAATGGGATATAAATGAGACTTTTTCCTTAAAAACACAAAGAATCCTAATTCTTTGTGTTTTTACAAATTGATTAAATAGTTCTCCATTTAGCAGGACCAGTAGTATGAATAGAGACACCTTCTGTGTCAACAGCAACAGTAACTGGCATATCTTTTACTTCAAATTCATATATAGCTTCCATACCAAGTTCTTCAAAAGCTAGAACTTTTGCAGATTTGATTGATTGAGAAATTAAGTAAGCTGCACCTCCTGTTGCAATTAAATAAATAGATTTATACTCTTTTATTAAATCAATAGTTGGTTGTTTTCTTTCAGCTTTTCCAATCATTCCCATGATTCCAATTTCCATCATGTCTTTTGTGAATTTATCCATTCTAGTAGATGTTGTTGGACCTGCTGGTCCTACTGCTTCATCACGAACAGGATCAACAGGTCCCACATAATAAATAAATCTATCTTTTAATTCAACTCCATTAGGAAGAGGTTTATTTGCATTTTTGTACTCAACAATTTTTTTATGAGCAGCATCTCTAGCAGTTAAAATTTTCCCTGATAATAATAGAGTATCACCTGATTTAAATTGAGATAAATTCTCTTTTGTTAAGTCATCAATATTTACTCTTTTAATAGTATCCATTGGAAGTTCAATATCTGGCCAAAGGTCTAAGTCTGGTTTTTTAAATAAAGCTGGTCCATCACCTGTTAATTTAAAGTGAATATGTCTAGTTGCTGCACAGTTAGGAATCATAGCAACTGGAAGTGAAGCAGCATGGCAAGGATAATCTAAAATTTTAACATCTAAAACTGTAGTTAATCCTCCTAGTCCTTGTGCTCCAATACCTATTTTATTAATATCTTCATAAAGTTTTAATCTTAACTCTTCTAAAGCATTTTGTGCCCCTCTTTCTTGAAGTTCATGAATATCAACATGACTCATCAAAGACTCTTTTGCTAATAGCATAGATTTTTCTGGATTTCCACCAATTCCAATACCTAAAATTCCAGGAGGACACCATCCAGCTCCCATGTGTCTCACATTTTCCATAACCCAATCATAAACTGAATCACTTGGATTTAATACAGCAAATTTAGATTTGTTTTCACTTCCTCCACCTTTTGCTGCAACTGTGATATCTATTTCATCTGAATTATCTACAGTTACATGAATAACAGCTGGTGTATTATTTTTTGTATTTATTCTTTTTCCAGCAGGATCAGAAACTACTGAATATCTTAAAGTGTTATCAGGATCTGTATATCCTTTTGCAACACCTTCATTTAATAAATCTACTAACTCTTTTTCAATATCTAAAGGAGCATTTAATCCAACTTTTACAAAAATATTAACACTTCCTGTATCTTGACATAAAGGTCTATGACCCATTGCGCACATTTTTGAATTAATTAATATTTGACCTATTGCATTTTTAGCAGCTTCACCTTTTTCTTTTTCATAAGCTTCAACCATACCTTTTACAAAATCTTCTGGATGAAAATATGAAATATACTGACAGGCATCAGCAATACTATCTACAATATCTTGTTCTTTAATTACTTTCATTTTTTATTCCTTATATAAAAATATTTGACTCTTCTATCTTAGCGCAACTAGTTTTCTTCTTAGGTAAGCAATTTTATTTTGTAATGGTAAATGTTTTGGACAATGGTCTTCACACGCCATTAAAGACATACAACCAAATATTCCATTATCATCACCAATTAATTCATAAAAATCCTCAGCAGTTCTTTTATCATGTGGATCTACTTCAAATCTTGCTACTCTATTAAGTCCAACTGGTCCCACGAAATCTGGTCTCATTAATGCTGTTCCACAAGAAGCAACACAAATACCACATTCAATACATCTATCTAATTCAAATGTTTCATCAGCTAAATCGGGATTGATTTTATCTTCTAATTTAGAAATGTCAACTTCATGGTCATTATGAATCCATGATTCAACTCTTTTAGACATACTATCCATCCATTTACCAGTATTTACAGATAAATCTTTGATTAATTCAAATGCTGGCATTGGCATTAATTGTAATTTTCCACTTGGGTAATTAGCAATTAATGTTCTACAAGCAAGAGTTGGTTTACCATTTACAACCATTCCACAACTTCCACAAATTCCAGCACGACAAACAAAGTCAAAAGATAAATCTGCATCTTTTTCTTCTCTAATCTTTGTAAGTGCAATAAATAATGTCATCCCTGGAGTCTCTTCTAAATGATAATCAACAAAGTGAGGTTTAGAAACCTTACTTCTTGGATTGAATTTTAAAACTGATATTGTAATATCTCTACCTTTTTCGATACTCATTATAAATCTCCTGCTCTTTCGTTTTTCTCTCTATAGTTCATTGGTAAATCAAATGGCATTAATGCATGTTGAATTTCATGTCTATCTTTACCTTCAGCTTTCATTTTTTCAGTTACCTCATCAACTTGTGCTTGTCTAATTTCAGATAATTCATTTTCTATAATCATCCCTTTTGCACCATATCCTCTAAATGCTGGAGGTAATTCCATGCTCATAATGTCAATTTTTTCATAATATATAGTTGGCTCTAAATCATCTGGATTTGCCCAAGAACTAATAGTTCTATTTAACCAATTTGCATCATCTCTTTTTAAGAAGTCTTCTCTATAGTGAGCACCTCTTGATTCTGTTCTGTCCCTTGCACCTTTTGCCACGCAAAGGGCAATTTTAAGCATTTTTGGAACTCTATATGCTTCTTCAAGTTCTGGATTCCCAGCTCTTTCTTTTGATTTAACATTGATATGTTTTGTTTTGTTAAGTAATTGTTTTAATTCTTCAACTGCTTCAGCTAAATATTTTCCATTTCTAAAAATACCAACTTTTTCATCCATTAAGTTCTGCATTCTGTTTTTGATTTTGAAAATATCTTCATTACCCTCATAGGCTAAAATATCATCTAAATATTTATCTTGTGCTTCTAGAAATTTTCTTACTGTTGCAGTTGAGATATTAATTTCATTAGCCAAACAATAATCAGCAAAATAATTCCCAACAATCATACCTGCAACAACTGTTTCAGAAACACTGTTTCCTCCAAGTCTATTAAATCCATGCATATCCCAACAAGAAGCTTCACCACAAGCAAATAAACCATTTAAAGTTTGTGATTCACCAGTTGGTTTTGTTCTAATTCCACCCATTGAGTAGTGTTGCATCGGAAGAACTGGTGCCCATCCTTTTTTACCCTCATCAGCTGGATCAATACCGTTGAAAATTTGACAAATTTCTTGTACATCTCTTAGATTTTTCTCAATATGCTCACGACCAAGAATTGAAATATCAAGCCAAAGGTGCTGACCATATGGAGATGGAACACCTTTCCCATTTCTAATATGTTCAATCATTCTTCTTGAAACAACATCTCTTGAAGCTAATTCTTTTTTCTCTGGCTCATAATCTGGCATAAATCTGTGACCATCAACATCTCTTAAGATTCCACCATCTCCTCTACAACCTTCAGTTAATAAAATACCTGATGGTACGATTGGTGTTGGGTGAAATTGAACAGCTTCCATATTTCCAAGTATTGCTACACCTGTTTCTAAAGCAATTGCAGCTCCAACTCCATCACAAATAACAGCATTTGTAGTTTGTTTAAATACTCTTCCATATCCACCAGTTGCGATACATGTACCTTTTGCAACATAAGCTTCTAATTCACCTGTAATTAAATCTCTAACAACTGCTCCGTAACATCTGTTGTTTTCATGGATAAGATTAATAGCTTCTTTTCTATCTCTTATATCAACATTATGTCTTAAAGCTTCATTTGCAACACCAAATAACATAGTATGTCCAGTTGCATCTGCTGTATAACAAGTTCTCCATTTTTTAGTTCCACCAAAATCTCTTGATGTAATTAAGCCATCTCTATCTGCTTCTTCTGTAATTGTTGTTTTTTTAGCATTAATTACAGCTTCATGGGCACCTTTTCTTACTCTTGACCAAGGCACACCCCAACCAGCTAATTCTCTAATTGCTTTTGGTGCAGTATGTACGAACATTCGGGCAACAACTTGATCACATCCCCAATCTGAACCTTTTACAGTATCTGAGAAGTGTAAATCTTCATTATCCCCATCTGACATTTTTGCATTACCCAAAGATGCTTGCATACCACCTTGTGCAGCAGCACTATGTGATCTTTTTACAGGAACTAAAGATAAAACAGTTGTACTTAAACCTTTTTTCTGTGCAGCAACTGCAGCTCTTAAACCTGCAAGTCCTCCACCAATTACTAATGCGTCACAATAATTAATTAACATTGAGTAACTCCTTTTACACTAATTTTATATTCTAGACATGCTGTTGGAGTATATTTTTCACCAACTTTATCAGAGTGTTCGTAACCTATTTTCATATAAGCTAATAATGTTGTAAATCCTAAAATTAAAAAGAACCAAGTTAATGCTTTTTTAATTTTTTTAAGTTTTACTCTTGTAGCTTTTGGATTTTCACCATCAAACCAACCCCATTTAACACATAATCTATATAAACCAATTGTTCCATGGAATTCAACAGCTAACAATAAAAGAATATATAAAGGCCACATATATTCAGACCAAACTCTATCAGCACTTGCATATGGTCCGATTGCATCTGAATGAGTCATAATAATATATAAATGAACCGAACCCAAAAAGAACATTGCAAAACCTGTAAAGGCTTGAATAAACCAAAGTTTTGTATCTTCATGTTCCATATGTTCAGAGTGTGCTTTCATAACTTGATATTGTTTAAAATTGCTTGGAAGTTTTCTCATTCCAAGTGCAGCATGGACAATAAATATAATAAATATAGCCATTGCAATTAATGAAACAATAATCGGTTTACCACCATCAAATAAAAAGTCCGCTTCAAAAAACTTTGTTACACCATACATAAAATCTTTACTAATCAAAATTGTTGATACAAAAAGCATGTGTCCCCACATAAATAAACCTAAAATTAATCCTGTAGCACTTTGTACATAATCTATCTTAGCTGGAACTCTACTTTTCTTTCCATCAACAGTCTCACCTAAATAACCTTCAATTAGGTTGTTCATCTGTAATCCTTTCAAAATTAAATCTTTAAAAACTAAACGAAATCGTCACCTGTGTATAAAATTACAATAATTAATACATATAATCATTATAATTCTGAACCGTTTTTTTATTAAAGCAACACTCCTTTCTTAGAATTATTTTTCTAATTTATATTTTTTATATCTCTTTTAAAAGATACTTGAGCTATATCTTTTATAGTTACATTTTTATTTACAACTATTGATTCTATGCCTTGCTCTTTTAAATAATTTATAATTGTTTTCTCCATTGGAACTATGGAATTTATTATTTCTTCACTTAATTCAAATGTAGTTTCACTAGCTACTCTTTTTGGAATTACACCTAAAACATCTGTTTGAGGTAAATCTTTATTCATATCAATCATATTTAGTGTTTGAAGCATTTCAACTTCATGGGCACTTCCTTGCCAATTTATATAAGATGGTGTTTTTTTATAATCAAAAAAGTACACATCTCCTGCTTTTGAGTCCAAAGCATCAATACAATCAATCACAATTAATTTGTCATATTTAATAATTTCAGGAATTAATCTTTGAGCTAAAGTCCCTCCATCTATTATTGTAACAGTTGATGTTGATGATGAAAATTCATATTTTTCATCTATATAATGAATAAAATGAACACCTATTCCTTCATCTTGAAATAAAATATTTCCTATTCCTAAAATTAAAATATTCATTCTTTTTCCTCTTTCCATTTATAACCAGAGATAATAGAATCCATATCTCCACTTTTTCCATAAACTGAATTGAAGATAACAAGATAGATATGAATAGGTAAAAATATTAAGAAAACCCACATACAAATATGATGTATTTCCCGTACAACTGCTAAACCACCTAATATAACTTCTAAAGGTTTTAGCACTTCATATAAAAGTCCACCCAATCCTTCATGGTAAACATTTATATGTAAAATCAAACCTGTAATACAAATCACTAAAAGTGCTACAAATATTCCAGTGTAAGCCATAAATTGCAAAGGATTATATACCCCTTTTAATGGAACATGAGAACCTATTAATAGATAATATTTTATTTGTTTAAACCACATTTTAGGAGAGATAAAATCCCAAAAAGATGCCCTTTCAACTTTACTTTGTTTATCAAAAATAAATAGATAAAATTTTCCAATAGTTGCAGCTATTAATAAAAATCCAAAAATAATATGCCAACTTCTCATTAAAGCATATAGATAATTATTTGGTTCATCCATATTCAAAGCAGGTGCAATAAAAGGAACTGCAATATAAAATCCTGTAAATGTAAGAATTATAATTGCAAGGACTCTAATCCAATGTGTAAGTCGTAACCATAAAGAAAATTCATAATGTTTTTTAATCATAATTATCTCCTTAACAAGATGTTCCATAATTAGGGTCAATTCTATAAACACCTAAATCATTACCTTTTTTATCCATAACATGAACAGCACAAGCAATACATGGATCGAAACTATGAATAATTCTAATGATTTCTAAAGGTTGAGATATATCTGCAACTTTTAATCCTACTAAACTAGCTTCATAAGGGCCTAATTGTCCTTTGGAATCCATAGGTCCTGCATTCCAAGTTGATGGAACTACAGCTTGATAATTTTCAACTACACCATTTTTGATTCTAATCCAGTGACTCAACATTCCCCTTGGAACATCACCTATGAATCTACCTTTGTATTCTTTATCTTTATCAATTTTATAAGAAGTATAAGTTTCTTGATCAACTTTTAAATTTTCAATTAAAGTATAAAAAGCCTCTAAACCATATTTGCTTATTGCTCTTGCTTGAATCATTCTTGCAGCCGTTCTTCCAAGAGCTGTAAATAGTGCAGCTTTTGGAAGATTTGTTTTAGCTAAGAAATCATCCACTAAAGGAACTATTTTTTTATTTCCTTTTGCATAAGAGATTAAAATACATGCAAGTGGACCTACTTCCATAGCTTTTCCATCATATCTTGGAGATTTAATCCAAGAGTATTTTGCTTTTTCATCTACAATTTTTGAATCAACTTCTTTTCCATTCATTCCAATTGTTTTTGCATCTATTAATCCTGTATATTCAGGATTTGTTTTTCCATCATAAGGGTGTAAAGGTTCATTATCTTTATACCAAGAGTGAGTTGCTTCTTCTGTAATTAAATCTTCATTTATATCAAATACTTTTGACAAATCTGCATTATAAATAATTCCACTATCAAACAAAAAATCATTTCTATTTAATTGCATTTCTCTATGAGACATAAAATTCATTACACCTGCTGGTTGAGTAACAGAAGCTTCATTTTTATATACACTTGCTGCCATAATTACATCTGCTTGATAAGCATTTTCAATAAACTCAACACCTTTTTTATATAAAGTTAAATACTCAGCCATTCGAGTTGGATCTAATAAATCCATTACACAAGTAACTCCACCAACAGTTAAACTTTGTGGGTGAGGTTGTTTTCCTCCAAAGATTGCCATTAGTTTTGCTAAATCTCTTTGTACTTCTAAAGCTTTTAAATAGTGACTTAAAAGTATTAAGTTTTGTTCAGGAGAAAATCTATATGATTTATGTCCCCAATAAGCATTTGCAAAAGGGCCTAATTGTCCCCTTTGTACAAACTCTTTAACTCTTAGTTTTACTTTTTTTAAATCATTCTCACCTGTTGCAATTGGAAGTTCACTATATTTAAATGCCTCTTTTGAAGCTTTTGCTTCATCAGCATCTAAAGCAGAAACAACATCAACCCAATCAAGCCCATGAAGATGATAAAAATGTACAACATGGTCATGCATAAACAAAGCTTGATTCATCAAAGATCTTGTTAATTTTGCATTTAAAGGAGGTACAATTCCAAGTGCATCTTCAACAGCTTCAATTCCTGCTCTATAATGAGAGAAAGTACAAACTCCACAAATTCTTTGCATTAAAAAACCAGCATCTCTTGGGTCTCTATTTTTTACAATAGTTTCTAAACCTCTCCATAAAGTTGCACTTGAGTAAGCTTTTTGGATTACATTATGTTCATCAACTTCAACTTCTATTCTTAAATGTCCTTCAATCCTTGTGATTGGATCTATTACTACTCTTTGATTTGACATAATTTACTCCTGCCCATCTTTTGGATTTTTATATTTTGAAATAGCAGCATGAACTGCAATTCCAATACCTGTTACTGTTAATAATCCAACACCAATTTTATCAGCTGTTGCATCTGCACCTAAACCTTTAAATACTGTGTCATATAATCTATTTGCAACAGGTTCTTCAAATGGTCCCATCGTATCCCAAAAACCAGGTTCACTACATCCAATACAACCATGTCCAGCTTGAATTGGCCAAGAAGTATGAGAATTAAATTTATTTTTTGAGCAGTTATTAAAAGTATAAGGACCTTTACATCCTACTTTATATAAGCAGTAACCTTTTTTAGCACCTTCATCTCCAAATTCTTCAACAAATTCTCCTGCATCAAAGTGACCTCTTCTTTCACAAGCATCATGAATTCTTGTTCCATAAGCCCATTTTGGTCTATTATAATTATCAAGAGCAGGAAGATTTCCATAAAGAATATAGTAAATAAGACTACCTACTATATTTTTTTCACTTGGTGGACAACCAGGAACATTTATAACAGTTTTATTTGTAACTTTAGAAAGTGCAACAGCACCTGTTGGATTAGGAATAGCAGCTTGAACTCCACCATAAGAAGAGCAAGTTCCAATTGCGAAAATTGCAGCTGCATGTTCTGCTGCTTCTTTTGCATTTTCTTCTCCAGTTTTCCCTTGGCCACCAACAGTTAAAAAGTGAGCATTTTCTCCATATGGAATCCCACCTTCTACCATTAAGATATATCGACCTTTATGTTTTTTGATTGCTTCTTCAAGAGTATATTCAGCTTGCCAACCAGCAGCTGCCATTAAAGTTTCATGATATTCTAAAGAGATATAATCAAATATTAGTGCATCAATACTTGGAGAATCAGTTCGTAATAAAGATTCACTACAACCTGTACACTCAGCCATATGAAGCCAAATTATTGGTAATCTATCTGCAAGTTCAGCAGCTTTTGCAACAAGAGGAGTAAATGACATTGGTAGCATTAGCATAGTTGTTATACTTCCTGCCCATTTCATAAAATCTCTTCTTGTGACACCTTTTTTATCTAATTCTAAAGATATAGTTTTTTCTTTTTCCAATTTTGGAAGTTTTTCTATCTCTGATAATCTGTTTGTTAATTTTTCAAATAAATCTCTGTTCAAAATAAATCCTTATTTTTATGAATAGTCATTCATATTAATGACTAATTGAATTGTAACACTTACCAAAGGACATAAAAAAGACTTTTTAATATAAATTTGAAGATTAAAAAAAATATGATTACTATATTGAAATAAAATTATTATTTTTAATACAATTAGTAAATAATTTCTTATAGTTTTTACTGTATACTCTAAAAATCCTATTTTCCCTATATAAGGTACAGATGAACACACTAATAAAAAAAAATATTGATGAAATAATTCTTATTTTATCTGTAATAATCATTTCTCCTATTCTGATTAATTTAAATATATTTGAATTGATTTATGAAATCACTCGTTCAAATGAAGAGTATCAATTAGATGAACTTTTTATGGTTTTTATATCTGTATTATTAGCCTTATCAATTTATTCACTTAAAAAATTTAAAGAATTAGAAAAAACAAAAAAAGAGCTTATTACTCTAAATGAGATTGATTCTCTTACCAAACTAGAAAATAGAAACGCTTTTTTAAAATATGATGAAAATGAATATAAATATGTTATTTTATTAAACATAATAGATTTTTCTGTTTTTAATAAATATCTAGGATTTAAAAAAGCAGATAAATTATTAATTCAAGTATCAAATGAACTTCAAAAGATAATAAAGCAGAACATAAATGAACCTATTTTTAGGATTTATGGGGATGAGTTTGCATTTTATAGTAATGACTTAGATATTCACAATTTATTAAAAAAAATCAAAATACAATTTGAATCAAAGATTTTTATTTTAGATAAATATAAATTTACAATTCATCTAAATATTTCATATTCTGATACAGCACCAAAATATTTAACAGCATTATCCGCATTGCGATTTGCTAGAAATTCTATTCATAAAAGTATTTATAAATATACTGAAAATAGTAATTTAGAATCTGATTCTCTAAAAATGCTTCAAATTTTAGAAAAAGGTTTTAAAGAAAAAAAAGTTATTCCTGTTTATCAAGCCATTTATGATAATAAAAAGAAATCTACTTATAAATATGAATCATTAGTTAGAATAAAACAAAAAGAGCATTTAATAAGCCCTTGGGAATTTATTGATGTTGCAAAGAAATTCAAAATTTATCATAAAATTACAAAAAATATCATTCAACAAACATTTGAAGATTTTGAGAATATAACAGATGAATTCTCAATAAATTTATCTTATATTGACATTATAAATATAACTACAAATGAATATATCTTTAAAATGCTTAATCTATATCCTGATGTAGCAAAACGATTAACTATTGAATTTTTGGAAACAGAAAATATAGAAAATTATGATTTTTTATTAGACTTTACACAAAAAGTAAGAAAATTTGGTACAAAAATTGCCCTTGACGATTTTGGAACAGGTTATTCAAACTGGAATAATATATTAAAGCTCAAACCTGATTACATAAAAATAGATGGTAGTTTAATTCAAAATTTGATTAATAACCAAGCGAATATAAACCTAATCAAACTAATAGTTGAATTTGCCAAAATAAATAATATCAAAACTATCGCTGAGTTTGTAGATAATGTTGAATTAGCTGAATTAATTACAAATTTAGATATAGATTATTCACAAGGTTATTTATATGCTGAACCAAAAGAGAAAAATCTGATTTGGAATAATTAAAATTTAATAGTTTGATAAATTAAAACAGAAGCCATTAAAAATAAAATTATTTTTATCATTTTCCTATAACTCTCTTGAGGAATTAAATTTTTAATTTTCAAACCCACAAACATAGCAAATGCAGCAAAAAATAGACTAATAAAAGAAGTTGTTACTATCTCTTGAGTAAATGCACCATGAAGTGTAAAAAGAACTATTTGAATGATTTTACCAAATAAAAAACATAAATTTGTTGATTGTATTATCTCTTTTTTTGTGTGTTTTGATTCCAATGAATAGATTATTAAAATAGAAGCCATTACATTGGTTAAACCACCAATTAATCCAGCAATAAATCCAAAAACTACCATTGATAATCTTTTTTTCTGAAGTATCCATTTCATCTCTATTCTAAATTTTTGAATAAAAAGATATAAAAGTATTGAAAAAGCTAATAAAAGTTTAAATAACTCAGAATTGCTATATATTAAAATTTGCGTACCAATTGCACTTCCTAACATTCCTATAAGTGCCAAAGGATAAAATCTTTTTATAGCTTGTAAAAAGTTTCCTTCACTATATATACTTACAACATTAATCAAAAGTGTGGGAATTGCAATATAAACAATAGCTGTTTTAACATCGGTAACCATAGCTAAAAGAGGTGTGGCAATCATTGGAAAACCAAAACCAATACTTCCATGAATTAATGAGGAGAAAAAAAGTATTATTAAAAAAACAGTTAAAAAGTCAAGGTTTAAATCCATAATAATCCTAAATTTTTATTATAGATAAATTTGATTTAATTTAGGTAAAAAAATGTTATTTATTTCTAAAATTTCATAGAAATATTCATCATATAATTTCTTGCATCACCTTGAGTATCAGAATAGATATAATATTGTTTATTCAAAATATTTTTGATATTTAATTCAATTTTTACATCTTCTTTATTTAGTTGGGTAAAAAATGTAGCTCCAACACTTTCAATAGTGTAGCTTTTTAATTTTTCATTATTTAAACTATCGCTATATCTATCACCAACATGAGTAACTTTACTAGCAAATTTTATATCTTTGAATAAATATTCAGCCTTTAGATTTAACTCTTTTTTTGGAACATAAGTTGGTGTTTTGCCAACAAGAGTTGATACATTACTATCTGAAATTACTACATCAGTTACTTTTCCACTAGTTGTAACTTTAAAATCATCAAAAAGTTCTTTTGATAAAGATAATTCTATACCTCTATATAGTTCTTGTGTGGTTTTTAAATAATCATCTGAATCAGTAGTTCTATATGAATAATTATTCTCTTTAATTATTTGAAAGAAAGAGCTATTGATTGTTATAAAATCAAATTTTGTATTTAGATTTAAACTTAATTTATTGTTATTACTATTGTTATAACTTTTATATGTAAACTTATCATAATCAAGACTATTATTTACATTTTCAAAACTTAAATTTGAAGTGATTATAGAGTTAGGTTTATAAAATAATTTAAGAACAGAATCTTGTTTGATACTCTTTTTTTTATAAGCCAAATTTCCAGTTGTATCAAGCATATTTCGTAAAGAATCTTTATAATTTATATCGATATTTATCCAAATATCATCATATAAATATATATTACTTGAAAAAATGAATTTATAAAAGTCTTCATTATAAAGAGTTGTTTCATAACTATCAGTAAAATCTAAATCTTCATATCCATATTTTCCTAATTTTGATTTAATTGCATAATTAAATGATTCTTGTTTTTTTTCCATCTTAAATTCTGCATTTTCATTATCTAAATTAATCCATTTAAAGTCATTATTTTTAATTAGTAAATTTGGATTATTTGTTTCTTTTGCATTAAGATGGTTGAAAATAAGGGTGATTATAAAAAAAGTGGGAAATAAATTAAATTTTAACATTCCTACATAATACTTAATTAAAGTTAATAGAAAATTAGAAGAAGCTTTTTAAAAGAGGGAAATCCCTCTTTTAAAAGTTTTTATTTAGTATTTCTAAGAAATCTTTTGGATCTTTATATCCAACTATTTTTGAAGAGTTAACTTCTTTTTTATCTTTATTCCAAAAAATAATTCCTGGAGGTCCTATTATATTAAACATTTTTTGTAAAGCTTTATCTTCATCATTATTAGCTGTAACATCAGCTTGTAAAAGTGTAAAGTTTTGAAGTTTTTTAATAACATTTTCGTCTTTAAATGTTATCTCTTCAAACTCTTTACAAGCTACACACCAAGAAGCCCAGAAATCTAAAAGTACAGGTTTATCTGAATCTTTTATAGCTTGATTTAACTCTTCAATATTTTTTATTTTTTTAAATACAAGTTTTTCACTCGAAGATTGTATCACTGTTGAAGAGGTGAATTTTTCTAAAGGATTTAATGGATTTGTAGCACCACTTACAGCTCCTACAAATAAAAGAACTCCTAAAAGAAAAATCACTAGAGTAATTAATTGAGCAATTATATGTTGATAGATTTTTAAATGAATCGCACTTCCAAGAAGCAATAATGCCCATAAATACATAATAACATTTGCATCTAAAACTCTATCAAGAAGCCAAATAGCAACACCTAACATTACAATTCCAAAAATTCTTGTGATTCCTTCCATCCAACCACCAGGTTTTGGCATGAATCTTCCAGCACCAAGTCCAATAAGTAATAATGGAACTCCCATTCCTAAACTCATTACAAATAAGGCCATTCCACCTAAAAAAGCATCGCCTGTTTGTCCGATATAAACTAAAGCACCAGCAAGTGGAGGAGCAACACAAGGGCCAACAATTAAAGCTGATAAGAATCCCATAATAGCAATTCCAACTAAACCTTGTTTCTCTTTTCCATCTGTTGTTTTATTTACTTTGTTTTGTATAGCTTGTGGAAGTCTAATCTCAAAATATCCAAACATAGAAAAAGCAAGAGCCACAAATACTAAAGCAAAAGCTACTAAAACATAAGGATTTTGAAGAGCCACTTGTAAGTTTGCTCCAAAAACACCTGCTATTACACCTGCTATTGTGTAAGCAGCACTCATTGAAAGCACATAAACTAAAGATAAGAAAAATCCTCGACTAGCAGTCATACTCTCTTTTTGAGAAGCTCCCACAATAATAGATGATAAAATAGGAATCATAGGAAAAACACAAGGTGTTAAAGAAAGCAATAATCCAAAACCAAAAAAAGTTGCTAAAATTAACAATAAACTTCCATCTTTTAAGCTATTTGCTATTGAATCCGTCTCATTTAAAGCAACCGCAGGAGTTACCTCTTTTTTAGCTTCAACTTCTTTTGGACTTGTTGAATCTAAAGTCAGTAAAAACTTTTCACTAAGTGGTGCATAACAAAGTCCAGCTTTTGAACAACCTTGATAATTAACTTCAATTTCATATTCAGATGATTGAACTTTTGATTTTAATAACTCATAAGGAATTGTCAAATTTAAATCATCAAAATGCACAATAAACTCTTCATATGCTACAGGTTTTGGAATATTTATCTCTTTTGTTATTTCAATCTTTTGGGGTTTTGAGATAAATATCTTAATTTTTTCATCATATAAATAGATATCTTTTCCAAGAGCTAATTTAAAATTTAAATCTTTCTCATTTTTTGTAAAACTTGGTTTAAAAGCCTCATTTACTTCCAAAAAAGATTGATTTAATACAGAAGAAAATAGATAAACAAAAGAACAAATAAATAGTAAAAATATTTTTTTCATGATTTTATCTTAATTTAAAATTTTCTTTTGATGTTTCAAGTAACTCTTCAGGACTTAATACACCAATATAATTTTTTACAACTTTTCCATTTTTAAAATATATTAAAGTAGGAAGTTTTGTAACTCCATATTTTTTTGCAAGTGTTAACTCATCATCAATATTTACTTTGTAAATTTGAACATTATCAGGTTTTGAAATATCAAAATCTTCTATATTATTCGCAAGAATTTTACAAGGAGGACACCAAGGTGCATAAAAATCTACAATTACATTTTTATCTTTTATTTTATCTTCGAAATTATTAATGTTTAATTCTTCATAGGCAAATAGACTAATTACACCTAATAAAATTATTAAAACTATTTTTTTCATTAATATACCTTTTTAATTTTTCCTATTATATTTAATATTTGTAAAGAGTTTGTTTATAATCTTTCATTGATTTTCTCATATAAGATTTTATTATATGTTTTATGTTAATATTTATTCTATAATTAAAGGATTTTTATGAATAAATTAGTAGATTTACAGCCAAAAATTGTTGAAAAAATGATTGAAGATAATATAGTAATGATTGATGTTAGAAGAGAAGAAGAGTGGAGAAGAACTGGAATTATAAAAAATTCTCATTTGATTACATTTTTTGATGATTTTGGAGATTATGATATAGAAAGTTGGATGCAAGAGTTTGAAAAACTTGTTACATCAAAGGAGCAAACTTTTATTTTAATTTGTGCCCATGCAAATAGAACAAGAAGTATCGGAAATTTTTTAATTGAGCAAGGATATAAAAATACTGCACATTTATTTGGTGGTATGGCTTTATGGGCGCAGGAATTAAGAGAAGTTATTCCATATAAATAAGAAGTAAACAAAACTTCTTATTCAATTATCTCTTCATTATATAACTCATAGAATTCACTTTGTTCAATTACATTTTCGTTGAAATATTCTAATTTTGTTTCTGCACTCTCAAGATTTTTTAATTTTGCAATATGAAAAATAGCATCACCTTCTTGAACAAGCGGTATTTCTGATTTTCCAATAATAACTCCATCAAATAAAGCTTTTATTTCAAAACTATCATCACCCATTGGTTCATCAATATAAGCAATAATTTCATCTTTTTTAACAGTATCACCTAAAGCTTTTATCGTTCTTAACATTCCACTCTCACTTGAACGAATCCATGTACTAAATCGTGTAACGATTGGTGATTTAAAATTCTTTTTTCTAACAACATTTGGAAGCATGTCCATTTCTCGAAGAACATTTATTATACCTTTTACTCCAATTCTAATAGAGAATTCATGAAATCGTAAAGCTTCACCTGCTTCATAAAGTAAAATTGGAATCCCACTTTCTTGAGCAACTGAGCGTAATGAACCATCTCGAAGTTCTGAATGTAATACAACTGGTGCTTGAAAAGATTTTGCTAAATTAAAAGTATATTCATCATCAATATTTGTTCGTACTTGTGGAAGATTAGATTTATGAATTGAAGCCGTATGCAAATCTATTCCTAAATCACATTTACATACTATTTCATCAAAAAAAATCTGTGCGACCCTACTTGCAAGTGAGCCTTTTATGCTTCCTGGGAAACTTCTATTTAAATCTCTTCTATCGGGTAAATATCTTGAAAGATTCATTATTCCATAGACATTTACAATAGGAACTAGAATTAATGTACCTTTTAATTTATTAAGAATATTTAATTTTCTTAATCTTCTTATAATTTCAATACCATTTAATTCATCCCCATGAATTGCCGCACTAACAAAAACAACAGGACCATCTTTTTTCCCTCTTATAATCTTAATAGGAAGATTCGTAGGAGTATTATAAAGCTTTGGTAACTCTAAATTTATAGTTGTTTTTGTTCCTTTTAATATCTCTGTTCCAGCAATTATTAATTTTAAGGGCATTTCTTCCTATGCTCCTATATTATCTTTTTTAATTTTTCTTTTTTGTGGATTAACTGGACAAGTAGGTTTCACACTTTGCTCTATAAAGTTCATTATTTTTTCTGCAATATTTATATTTGTAGATTTTTCAATTCCTTCTAATCCAGGTGATGAATTCACTTCCATTACAAGAGGTCCTCTTTTTGAAGGAATCATATCAACTCCACAAACTCCAAGTCCCATAGCTTTAGCAGCAGCAATTGCAGTAGCTTTTTCTTTTCTATTAAGTTTATATGCAACTGCACTTCCACCTTGATGTAAGTTTGATCTGAAATCTCCCTCAGCACCTTGTCTTTTCATTGCACCAACAACTTCATTGTTTACAACAAAAGCTCTAATGTCAGCTCCACCTGCTTCTTCTATATACTCTTGTACAAGTAAATTTACATCCATTCCATAAAAAGCATCAAGAACTGATTTAGCAGCTTTTTCACTATCAACTAAAACAACTCCAACACCTTGAGTTCCTTCAAGTATTTTTAGAACTAATGGTGCTCCACCACTTAGGGCAATTACATCTTTTGCATTTGATTTATTTGAAGCAAAAACTGTTCTTGGCATATCAACACCGTTTCTTGATAGAACTTGTAAACTTCTTAATTTATCTCTACTTCTTGTAAGTGCTAAATTTCCTGTTGTACTAAATACTTCTAACATCTCAAAATGCCTTACCATTGCAGCACCATAAAATGTTCTACTTGCTCCAATTCTTGGAATTATTGCATCAGGAGTGGGTAATACTTTCCCTTCATAATTTACAACTAACTCATTTTTCATAATCTCTATTGTACATTTTAAATAATCAATTACTCTAACTTCCCAGCCTTTGTTTTTTCCTTCTTCAACTAATCTTTTAGTTGAATATAAATCTTTATTTCTTGATAATATATAAATTCTCATTTTGACCTCTTCTATTTGGCTTTTGTAAGATATTCTTGTGAAACATCAACTAAAAAACGATCTGTTAAAAATTTTCTTCCAATTAACATTGGATATTTCATATCTGATCGATTAGTTAGGGAAACTATAGTTTTGTATTTTTTACCAAAAAATAATATATCCACTTTTATTGAAGCTCTTAATTGTACAGTTCCATTAGAACTTTTTACTCTTTTGAGTTTAAAAAGGGGGATTTTCATTTTTTTACCATGGTAAGCAGGATGAATTTCATCTAATAATGTGAAGTGTACAAAATTCTCATCATCTATAAAAATATCATCGCAATGTAGAGAATTAGAATCTGCTCCAGTATCAACTTTTGCATCTAATTCGAACAGTTCTAAATCTAGAATAGATATTATTTCTCTTCTTCCTATAACTCTTTTTTGTGACATAATAAACCTCTTAAAAAGGGTATTATATCACAAAATGATTACATAAAATTACGAAATCTATTTTTTGCTATCTAAAGCTTTTTGTAATATTGCAATTACATCCTCTAAATTTTCATAAGGAAGGTGAGATTTCCATTGAACATCTTGCCCATTTAAAGATATACCAATACTTACGATATCAGGAGTATCTTTTCCATAAGGCTCAGTTACATTTGAAATAGAAATTTTTCCTTTTTTAGTGCCAGCAAGTGCTAATGTACCTAATTCTGTAATAGTTGACATATTAAATCCTTTTTGTTATATTTTACAACAATAAACTTTTGTTTAATTAAAATCAGAAAATATTAGTTTTAGGTTCAGCTAAATAAAATCCCTGAAATTCATTGATACCTAATTCTAAAAGCGATTCAAATACCTCAGATGAATGCACAAACTCTGCAATAGTTGTTATATTTAAAGCTTTTGAAAAATCAACAACTGATTTTACCATTTCATAAGAGTTTTTATCTGTATTAATATTTTTAATTAAAGAACCATCAATTTTTATATAATTTGGTCTAATTTTTAAAATATGTGCAAAATTTGAATAACCTGTTCCAAAATCATCAATGGCAATTTTTATACCTTGATTTCTGTATTTAGTTATAAAATCTTCAAGTAAAGTATAATCAGAAATGTAATCACTCTCTAATATTTCAAATACTAATCTTTGTTTATGAATATTTTCAAGTTTATCTAAATTTTTATCTAGTGAAACTATAAATTCACTATCTAATATATCTTTAAAACTTAAATTTATAGAGATTTGTTTATCTGTTTTTATTAAATCATTTAAAGCTTTTGAGATTACTTGATTTGATAGTTGTAAATACTGTTTTGTTTTAACTGAAATATCCAAAAATAAATATGGACTAATATAAGTAGTTTCACCTTTTTCATTAGTATCTTCTATTCTCATTAAAGTTTCATATTTAACAATATTTTTATTTCTATCAAAAATTGCTTGATAAAATGGTGTAACTTTGCTCTCTTCTATTGCTCTTTTTAATTTCTCTCTCCAATAAATAGATTTTTTTATAATCTCTTTTGTATCAATATCATTATTATAAACAAAAAAAGGCATATTACTTTTTTTGGCTTTTTTAAGAGCAATTCCTGCAGTTTTTATAGGTTCTTCTTGGGCAATTGATATACCTAAAGTTATGTTTATGAAAATATCAATATCTAGTTGTTCAATATAAATAGGTTTATTTTTAAAAAGTGTTTCTAATTCTGTAATAAAATCATTATATTTAGAAAATCCCATCATCTTTTTATCTGCTAAGCAGTATACATTTCCATATATTCTATATGCAGAAACACTATATTTTGATGAAAATTCACTTAGTATTTTTGCAACTTCAATTAAAACTAAATTTCCAGTTGAAAAACCATAAAGTTCATTAATATCATCAAAAGCATCAATATCAATTAATGCAACAGATACAAATTCATTATCTTTTATATCATCTTCTAAAGCCAGTCTATTTTTTAAACTTGTTAAATCATCATAATACAATCTATTTTGAATCTCTTGAGTTTTTACTTGAACTTGTTCTTCAAAATGTACTCTATTTGTTTCAACTTGATCAAGTAAAGTATTAAATTGTGTAGCTAAAAAACCTATTTCATCTTTTGTTTTAACTCCATTCTCAAAACTATTAGAATCAATATTAGCTTTTTTTACTTCTGAGAACATTTTATTTATTGGAGCAATAACTTTTATTGTAATAAATACTCCAATTATTGCTAACACACCAAATAAGAGCATTGAGATATTTAATATTAATGAATTAATACCTTGAACATATGAAGAAAAATCTTCTTTATATACAGATGAAACAATATAACAATCTAAGTTTTTATTATATTCTATCCAAGATATTTTTTTATATTTATAATTGTAAGGGTCATAGATTTTGTTCCAGTCATATTCAAGTACTTCTCTTTTGTTATAACTATCTTTGATTTCATTAAAAAGTTTTTTACCATTTTGAGGCAAAATTGTAGTTAATAGATCTTTATTTTGAAACTCACCGCTTGGGTCAAAAATTATTTTTCCAGAATTATCAATCAAATAAATATAACCTGTTTTTCCTAAAGTAAAACTAGTTATTAATAATTCAATTTCTTTTTCTAATTCTGCTTTATTTTCAATACTTTTTGATTTATTATTTATAATAGAAACAATTTTATTAAATTGTGTTTTTGAATTCTCTATTTCAGTTTGAGTTAGATAATTATTTACTTTTGGTGATAAAAAAAATACAACAAAAAATAGATAGACTAATAAACTTATAATAAATAACCAACCGATTTTTAGAAATATTTTATTATTCATAATTATCCAACTTTTAAAATTAAATTATAATGCTCTTGCTATTTTTTGTCCAAATCTCACATCTTTATTTAGTAAATCTTCTAGTTCTACCATAGAATCTTCCCAAAGCATAACAACTGTTGAACCCATTTTGAAATAACCTAAACATTCACCTTTAGTTATTTCAATATTTTCATAAGTGTAAACTTTCATCTCTTTAGCATCAATATTTGTTTCAACTCTATCTTCAAATTCAAATACCATTTGTCCAACATTTAAAGCCCCAACAAATACCATATAAAATATTTTTCCATTAGTTTCGCACTCTAAAATTACTCTTTCGTTTTGTACAAAAAGTTCTAACTCTTTATTTAGATACTTTAAATTAACAGGATAAAGTTTTCCAGGAACATGAACTAGTTTTAATAAATTAAAATCGCAAGGAGCATGGTATCTATGATAATCTTTTGGAGATAAATAAAAATTCATAAAAGAGCCATTTTTTACCTTTTCAAAGTTTGAAGTACAATAATATGTTAATAACTCTTCAACACTATATTCCATTCCTTTTATTTGTAAAGCAATATCTTCTTTTATTTGTCCACATTGTGTGATTAAACTATCAGTTGGAGATATAATTACATCTTTACTTTTATCAATTTCTCTTGTAATAATCAATTCTCTTGTAAATAAATCATTTAAAGATTTATAATATCTTGCATTTTTGAATTCGCTCATATTTAAACCCATAAGTTTTACATAAGATGCATTTATGAATTTTTGAATTAATGATGGAAACTCCTTTTTAGCGAATTTTCCAAAATTCAAAGAGATAAGATTTGTAATGTGCATTATTTTCCTTTTTTAATCAATTATCTTCTTATTTTATCTATTTTTACTTCTTAAATTGCTTTAATAGAAATTTAGCTAACCTTGCACTATTAATTTATCAAATTTTTAAGGATTTTTTTATGTATAAAATAGTTGTAGCAAATCAATGTGGATGTTTTAAAAATAGTAATTTAGAAAATAATTTAACTTTTGAATCAAAAGACGAAGCATTAACAAAAGCAATAGAGATGAAAAATATTATGAATAAGGATTTTTGTAAAAAACATGAATTTGAACTTCAAGAGATGTTCAATAATTTTGTAATTTCATTCTATACAGGAGCCCGTGATAACTGTTGTGGAAATGGTTGTTGTATGTAAATAAAAATTGAAACCTATTTATTAAATAGGTTTCTCTAATTTTCCAAGTTCTTTTTGAATATCTTCAATTAAACTTATACTATTAATCAACTTATCAAAATTACTTTTTTTACCAGCAATAAAACTATTACTTTGCTTAGAACTTGAGTGTATTTTCAAAAACGATTCATTTATATCATTCATATTTAGTGAAACTTTTGATAATTTGTCACTTGAACTATTTATCACTTCTGAAACACTTTTTATTCCTTTTATTGCAATATTTACAGAAGCATTTGTTTCAGTTAAACTTATTTGTGTTTTTTTAGCAAGTTTTTTTACTTCATCCGCAACTACTGCAAATCCATTTCCATATTCACCTGCTCGAGAAGCTTCAATTGCAGCATTTAAAGCTAAAAGATTTGTTTGTATTGCAATTCCTGAGATTGAAGATAATACTTTTTTAATATCAGCAGCATTTGAAGTTAAAACATCCATATCAGCTACAAGATTATTATTTTGTTCAACATTGTGAGTAATATCTTTTGTAAACATTACAAAATTTTCTAGCACCTTATCAATCACTTTGTTATCTTCTGTTGTATTTTCATATACAAAATTGAGGATTTTTACCATATCTTGAATTAAAGGAAAAGTTTCTTTTAGATTTTCTAATAATTCTGTTCTAACCTTTGATAGAAGTTGATATTGATGAATTTCTCTTTGTTTATAATATGAATGATAAGAAGCATATTTATCAACAAAATTATCTGCAAAATCATCATAAAAATCACTATTTTCTTCTACTTTATAGAAAAAAAGTGCGGTTAATGTTTGGTTGATATTTAAACCTAAAAGCTCTCCAAAAGTTGAACATCCAGCTAATGGAATATCATTAAAAGTTTTTAATGAATTAAGATTTTTTGAGTTAAACAATCTTCTTAATATACAATCATTAAATATAGCACCAATTGGTTTTTCTTTTTTTGTTGAAGAATATGTTGCAAAATCTCTATCAGTTTGGCTTACAAACTCTTTATTTTTTACTAGATATAAAATATCACCAAAAGATATATCACAAAAAAATGAAATATTTTTATTTGCAATATCTAGGTTTGAAACTGATCTTATATATAATTCATCATCTAGTTTAATAGCAAAACTATATTCAGAAAGTGCAGCTGGTAAATCTTCTAAATCACATTTAAATGTTTTACATAATGCATCCACAAAATTGATAATTTTGTTATCTCTTGGATTTAAAACACTTTGAACACTTCTATTTAACATATTTGATTGAGCAACTAAAAATGAAACATTTGTTTCATCACAACTTTGTGATTTAAAAACTCCATATCTGATATTTTCTTTTAATTTAACTAAAGTAATTACAGCTTTATGTCTAACTGCTTCTGTATTATTAAAGATATAAGTCTCTTTAAAATCTAATTTTCCACCAGCAGAACCACCAATTAATAAACATGGAAGTTTCCCACTTTTATATACAGCTTCTGTAAAAAAACTTTCACTATTTGATAAACCATCTACAAAAGTCAAAGCAAAAGTATGGTCATGATTTATTTTAAAGGGAATATGTAATTTTGAAATTTCATCACTGATTTTTTTAATTCTTTCTTTATGAGTAATATTTTGGCTTGTAATATTTTCACTAAATAAAGGAACTGTTAATATTTCAACTTTATCAATAATCTCATCACTAAAACTTTGCAATACAATATTTTTCCAAGTTGTACTTGCATCATTATATAAGTAATCTCTTTTTTTATCAAAGTTAAAAGTACATAATTCACCAGCAGTAGTTGTTAGAACTAATTTTGTTGAAGGGGGAAGTAAAGATTTTATTTTCTTTGAAATGGATTCAAAATTTATATGAGGTGAGATAAATCCCAAAACTAACTTTGGAGCATTATCTTGAAAATACAAGTTGTTAATTATATCTGCACTAATATCGTTCTCTTCTAAGTTTACTACTTTTATAAAATCATTCATCTTTTATACCTAATATTTTTACTAAGTATATCGAAACTTTATAGCAATAATAAAGCAAAACTTTATAAATATTTTTTAAAAAGAACACCCACTATTTGGAACTTGGTGAATTTCTTTTAATCCACAACTTTTGCAAGTGAATTCTACTTCAGTTACACCTGAACAACCATGGTTTTTCAAAACTCTACTTGATATTATTTCACTTGTAAAAGTTGTATTAGTATTTTTATCAAAAAATGTTTTTGTTTTTTGTTTACAAGCTGGGCATTCGCCACTACTTAATAAATCAAGTCTGTTTTTATTAGTTTTAAAATATAGAAGTACTGAAAATATAGAGATTAAAAAAAGTATTAAAATTAAGAAAAGAGTTTGCATGAAGCAGAGATTTACTCTACTTCAGCGTCGATAACATCATCGTCATCTTTTTTTGCTTTTTGATTTGGTTGAGCACCAGCTTCACCACCCTCTTTTTTGTACATAGCTTCTGCTAATTTATGAGATTTTTCTGTTAAAGATTTTAATTTTTCTTCAATTTGTTCTTTTGAAGCATTATCATCTTTTAAAACTTCTTCTAAATCAGCTGCTGCATCAATGATAGCTTTTTTCTCTTCTTCGCTAACTGCACTCTCATTTTCTTCTAAAGTTTTTCTTGTTGAGTGTAATAAAGCATCCGCTTGATTTCTTACTTCAATTACAGCTTTTTTCTTAGCATCAGTCTCTTTATTTGCTTCTGCTTCTTGAACCATTTTTTCAATTTCTGCATCACTTAATCCAGATGAACCAGAAATAGTAATTTTATTCTCTTTACCAGTTCCTTTATCTTTAGCACTTACATTTAAAACACCATTTGCATCAATATCAAATGTTACTTCAATTTGTGGAACACCTCTTGGAGCTGCTGGGATATCTGAAAGTTCAAACATACCTAAAGATTTGTTATCTCTTGCAAATTCTCTTTCCCCTTGAGAAACATGAATAGAAACTGCTGGTTGATTATCTTCAGCCGTACTAAATACTTGAGATTTTTTAACAGGAATTGTAGTTCCTTTTTCAATTAATTTAGTCATAACTCCACCTAAAGTTTCAATTCCTAAAGATAAAGGAGTAACATCTAGTAATAATACATCTTTAACATCACCTTTTAAAACTCCAGCTTGAACAGCAGCTCCCGCAGCAACTACTTCATCAGGGTTTACACCTTTATTTAAATCTTTTCCAAAGAAATCTCTAACAACTTTATTTGCTTTTGGTAATCTTGTAGATCCACCAACCATGATAATTTCTTGAATTTCGTCTTTACTTAATCCAGCATCTTTTAATGCAATTTTAATATGGTCTAAAGTTTCGTTAATTAAATCTTCAGTCATAGACTCAAATTTTGCTCTTGTTAATGATTTAACTAAGTGAACAGGACCTGCACTTCCCATAGAGATAAATGGTAAGTTGATTTCTGTTGATTCAGCTGATGATAACTCTTTTTTAGCATTTTCAGCAGCATCTTTTAATCTTTGTAATGCCATTTTGTCGTTTTTAACATCAAATCCATTTTCATCTTTGAACTCTTTTGCTAACCAATCAATAATTCTATTATCGAAGTCATCTCCACCTAGAAATGCATTTCCATCAGTTGAAAGTACTTCAAAAGTTCCATCACCAATTTCTAAAACAGTAACGTCAAAAGTTCCTCCACCTAAATCGTAAACTAGAACTTTTTCTTCACCTTTTTTATCTAAACCATAAGCTAATGAAGCAGCTGTTGGCTCATTAATGATTCTTAATACATTAAGACCAGCAATTGTTCCAGCTTCTTGAGTTGCTTTTCTTTGTGCATCATTGAAGTATGCAGGAACTGTAATAACAGCATCAGTAACAGCTGTTCCTAAATACTCTTCAGCATCTGCTTTTAATTTTGATAAAATTTTTGCAGAAATTTCTTGTGGAGTATAAACTTTTCCACCAATTTCAACAGCTGCTGCACCATTTCTATCAACAATTTTATATCCAACTTTTGATTGAGCTGCTTTCGCATTTGGCTCATCCATCATTAGACCCATAATTCTTTTGATTGAATAAATAGTTTTTTCTGGATTTGTAATCGCTTGTCTTTTTGCAGGATCTCCCACTAAAACTTCACCTTTATCTGTGAATGCAACGATTGATGGAGTTGTATTTTTTCCCTCTTTATTAGGGATAATTTTAGCTTCCCCACCTTCATAAACTGCTATACAAGAGTTTGTTGTTCCTAAATCTATTCCAATTACTTTACTCATTTTATATCCTTATCAAGTTTTAATTTTTTATTTAATTTATATCTTTTCAAATCTATCTAGTTTTATGACATCACGGTCAAAGTTACCCTAAAAGTTCTATTTTGAGGATAGTTCAAGGCGGTCAAGAAATTTAAAAGAGGAGCTTACTGTTGTAAGTGCGTCTTTTAAATTTTGCAGACCAACGCTGAAATATTCCAAAAGAGGACTTTTATTTACTTTTTACAGATTGAAACCATCGCTGGTCTTAACAATCTATCTTTTAATAAATAACCCTTTTGAAGCTCTTGAACAATTGCACCATCTTCATGGTCTGCACTATCAACTTGCATTACAGCATTGTGTACATTTGGATCAAACTCACCATCTGTTTCAATTTTTGTGATGTTATGTTTTTCAAATGTCGTATTGAAATTCTTAATAGTTAAAGAGATTCCTTCTTTTACTTTTTTAAGTAATTCATGTGCATCTAATGGTGTATTTGTTGATGACAGAGCTAACTCTAAAGTATCAATTGGAGCTAATAAATCTTTTGCAAATTTTTCACTTGCATAATCAATAGCTTGATATTTCTCTTTTTCTAATCTTTTTTTGATATTTTCAAAATCAGCATGAACTCTTAAATATCTATCTTCACTATCTTTTAATTGTTGCTCTAATCTTGCAACTTTTTCTTCTAAACTCTCTTCTTTAGTTGTTTCTTCTACAACTTCACCTTGAACTTCTTGTTCAGTTGTTTCATCTTGTATTAATTCTTCTTTTGTTTCTTCACTCACATTTATCTCCTAAAAAGTTGTAATTTTTTCATAAAAATATTCATAATCTTTTGGTAATTCACCAATAACCAACATTTTTACATCTTCATTATTGATTTTACAGTAATTACAAATTCCAATATAATTTGATGGCAATAGCTTATCAAAATATAAACCCTCTTTTAACTCATCTAAAATTTGACCTTTTAAAAAACTGTTTATTGTATATTCATCAAAATCATAATTCAAAGCTAGATTTAGAAACTCTTTATAATTAAAAATCTGAAAATCTGAATTTTGCAGAGTTTGGTTTATAGATTCATAAACCTCATAAGCTCCCACATCTTTCGAAACTTTAGTAATATCTTTTAAATCTAAACCTATCATATCATTTAAAAATCTATAAAGTGCATCTGAATATTTTACACTTATGGCAAATGAAGAAAATTCTAAAATCATATATCTATTTTCAACATTTAAAATATTTTTTAATACATCAGATTTCTCTTTTTTTATAAAAACAGACAGCCCTATTGTTGAAGCAAAATATTCTAATGCTCGTAAATTTACACCTTTTAGTTTAAAATTAAGTTTTGTCTGCCAATACTGTTTTAAAGCTTCAGTTGTTGGAGTTCTTCCACTACTTATATGTTCTTGTGCAAGATAACCCTCATCACCTAACTTTTTAAAGTAACCTCTAATAGTCGCTGGTGAATAAGTTATATCGTACATAGATTTTAATTGAGTTGAACCAATTGGTTCTAAATGCTCAATATAAGCTTTAATAATAGATTGTAATAAAAACTCTTTTTTATCTATCATAGATTACGACCACTTTCATAATTTAGCACTCAGTATCTTAAACTGCTAAAGAATTATAACCTATTGAGTCTTTATTTGTCAAGTATTTTATTTTAAATTTTAATTAAATGCTAAATATTTAAATTAAGGTAATATAAATTTATTCTATGTTAAATTTAAAAACTGTAATTAATGAATAATTTTTATGTAATTAATCATTTTATAGCCTAGCAAAAATTATATTTTATTGATATAATAACTTGATAGTTTAAATCAGAGATTTTTACATAACTAAAACTAAGGAGAAAAAATGATCAAATCTAATGAAATCCCTATGGGTAAAAAAATTGCAACTGCTGCATTAATAGGTATGTTATCTGTTCCAGCATTTGCTGCTGAATTTATTACAATAGGAACTGGTGGGGTTACTGGAACTTATTATCCAACTGGTGGAGCAATTTGTAGATTAGTTAATCAATATAAAAAAGAGACTAAAATCAGATGTTCAGTTGAATCAACTGGAGGAAGTGTTTATAATGTAAATACTATCAAAAATGGTGAGTTAGATTTTGGTATCGTTCAATCTGATATTGTATATCAAGCAAGCAAAGGAGAGGGAGCATTTAAAGATGCAGCTATTCCTAAATTAAAATCTGTAATGGCAATTTATCCAGAACTATTAACTTTAGTTACTAGAAAAGATGCAAATATCAATAAATTAATTGATATAAAAGGAAAAAGAATCAATCTTGGAAATCCTGGAAGTGGAAATGAAGCAACAGCTTTAACTCTATTTGACGAAAGTGGAATTAAAAAAGAAGATTTAAAATTTGCAGGTGCACTAAAAGCTTCTGAAATGCCAGATGCATTAAGAGATAATAAAATTGATGGATACTTCTATATGGTAGGACATCCAACTGCAAATATCCAAGATGCTGCAAACTCAGTTGATGTAAAAATAACACCAATTGAAGGTTCTAATGTTGATACTTTAATTAAAAAATATCCATATTTTGCAAAAGCAAATGTTCCTGGTGGGATTTACAAAGGAAATGATGCTGATATTCCTACTTTTGGAGTAAAGGCTGTTCTTGTAACAAGTGACGATGTAAGTGAAGATGCAGTTTACACTGTTGTTAAAGCAATTTTAGAAAACTTTGATGAATTTAAAAAATTACATCCAGCATACAGTCAAATTACAAAAAAATCTCTACTTGATGGATTATCTGCTCCTTTACATGAAGGTGCAAAAAAATATTTCCAAGAAGCAGGATTATTATAATACTTCTATCTAAGGATTTTCAATCCTTAGATACCTCCTATTTTCATACTTCATTTAAAATCTGTTTAAATGAAGTATGAGAACAAAATTTCACCTATTATTAAAGGATTTACTATGGCAATTTATGAAGAGAAACCTCATAAAATTTCCCAACTCGAAGTTGAACAAATGCACGAAACTGAAGCTGTTATTAATGAGCTTGAAGGACAAAGAGTTTTTGGTTCTCAACACTATGAATTTTGGTTAATATCAATAATTGCACTTTTTTGGTCATTATTTCAATTATATATTGTAATTGAGCCTACAAATTCAACAATTTCTAGATCTATTCACTTATCATTTGGTATTGTTCTAGCATTTTTAATTTATCCAATGATGAGAAAACCTTATTTCTTAAAAAAAATTAGATGGTTTGGATATACATTTGCGGCAATTGGATTAGCAACTGCTTCTTATCTTGCAGTATTCTACACAGAAATCTCATTTAGACCAGGAGACTATACAACTACGGATATTGTAATTGCAGTTATAGGAGTTATAATTTTACTTGAAGCAGGAAGAAGAGTTTTAGGTTTTGTATTAAGTTTTATTGCTATTATATTTTTAGCATATGACTTTTTAGGTCCTTATATGCCTGAATTGATTATTCATAAGGGTGCTAGTTTAAATAAACTTGCAGGTCATATGTTTTTAACAACAGAAGGAATTTTTGGTGTTCCTCTTGGGGTTTCAGCTGGATTTGTATTTTTATTCGTACTTTTTGGTTCTTTATTAGATAAAGCAGGAGCTGGTGAATATTTCATTAATTTAGCATTTTCACTACTTGGAAAATATAGAGGTGGTTCTGCAAAAGCATCTGTAATTGCATCAGGATTTGCAGGTATCATCAGTGGTTCATCTATTGCAAATACAGTTACAACTGGAACATTTACAATTCCACTTATGAAAAGAACTGGATTTAGACCAGAACAAGCAGCTGCAGTTGAAGTTTCGGCTTCGTCAAATGGACAGCTAATGCCTCCTGTTATGGGAGCTGCTGCATTTATTATTGCAGAATTTTTAGGAATGTCATACACAGATGTTGTTGTTAGTGCATTTATTCCGGCATTCGTTTCATATTTTGGTCTATTTTATATTGTTCATTTAGAGTCACTTAAATTAGGTCTTGTAGGAATGAATAAAGAAGATATTCCTCCTAAATTAAAAACATTTATGCAAGGTGCCCACTATTTAATCCCTATTTTCTTCTTATTATATACACTTATGGTATTAAGAGAAAGTGCTGCAAGTGCTGCATTTAATGCAATTATGCTTTTAATGTTATTAATGGTTGTTCAACATCCTTTTAGAGCTTTTTTAGCAAAAGAGAAAATTACAAAAGATATTTTACTAAGTGGATTTGTTGATATTTTAGCAGGTATGATTAGTGGTGCTAAAAATATGGTTCCAATTTCAGTTGCTACAGCAATTGCTGGAATTATTGTAGGTTCTATTACATTAACAGGTCTTGGTCAAGTTTTATTAGAAGTTGTAGAAACTTTATCAAATGGAAATATTTTTGCAATATTAATTCTTGCAGCTATTATTTCATTAATTTTAGGAATGGGGTTACCAACAACTGCAAATTATATTGTAATGGCTTCATTAACAGCACCTGTTATTTTAACACTAGCAGCTGATAATGGATTCTTAATTCCTGCAATTGCAGCACACTTATTTGTATTCTACTTTGGTATTTTAGCTGATGTTACTCCGCCTGTTGGACTAGCAGCCTATGCAGCTGCCGGAATTGCAAAAGCAGATCCAATAAAAGTTGGAATTCAAGGATTTAAATATGATATCAGAACAGCAATTTTACCATTTATGTTCTTCTTTAACTCGGAGTTATTATTAATTTCAGGAGTAGATCCATTAAATCCTGCAAATCCTGCTGGTTGGGTTTGGATTACAAATCCTGTTGAGATTGCTGTAATATTTGCTACTGCATTTATTGGGATGATGGCGTTTTCTTGTTTTACACAAGGATATTTTATTACAAAAACACCTGTAATAGAAAGATTGATTTTTCTAGCTGTTGTTCCTTTTATGTTCTTACCAAAAGTAATGCAAGCATATTTACATTTACCAAGTCACTATATTTCATATGTAATTGGTATTTCTGTTATTGTAGCAATTTATATTATTCAAAAAGCAAGAGTAAAAACTCAAGCAGTAGTTTCATAAAAAATATAAGAGGGAGACCTCTTATATTTATTTAATTAAAACTTTCTCAATTATATAGCCATAGCCTTTATGAGATATAATAAAATCATCATCTTTAATCTTATCTTTTAATCTTTTCATTACCGTTCTAAATGATGAATCATTTATATTAATGTTATTCCAAACTTCTTCTTTAAATCTTTCAAGTGAAATTAGAACTCCAATGTTTTTAATAAGAACATCTAAAATTTCTGCTTCTTTTTTTGAAAGTTTTACAATTAAATTATTATGATACAGCTTATTATTTACTAAGTCAAAAGTATAACTATTATTTAAAGTAATTAGATTTTTTGTTTCGATTTTTGTTTGTTTATCTAAGATAACTTCTTCTTTTGCTTTTTTTAACATCTCCATCATATTATCAATATTCAGTGGTTTAACAAAATATCCACAAATTCTTAGATTAATAAGTTTTAATAAATCCTCTTCATTCTTGTGGGCACTTACGATTATAAACCTTTGATTTGGAACAAATTTCAAAACTTCATCAATCATTTGCATACCATTTACATTTGGCATATTAAGGTCAGTTAATACTAAATCAAAGTTTTTATTCTTCTGATAATTTTCTTTTATAATTAAAAGAGCTTCTTCCCCATCACAAGCTACTGTTACTTCATCAAAAATAGTATTTAAATAAAAAGCTAAAGTTTTTCTTGCAAGTTCTTCATCTTCAACTAACAAAACTCTTGTTTTAAAATTCTGCATATTTTCTCTTTTCATGTAGATTATTAGATTATATCTAAAATTAATCTAAGCATCCAATTTTATTAAAAACTCCACGCCATCATTTTTATTAATTGCTTCGATTCTTCCATTCATGTTTTTTTCTATAATTACTTTTGTCATATATAATCCAATTCCTGTGCCTTGATTTTCAAACTTTGTTGTAAAATATGGCTCAAATATTCTTTCAATTATTTGTTCATCTATATTTCCACAGTTATTAAATATAGAAATATAAATAGTTTCATCTTTTTTATAGATTTTTATTTCAATTACAGCGTTAAATTTACTAACTTTATCTTTTAATAGTTTCGCATCAATTGCATTATTTAATATATTTACAATTACTTGCTCAAACTCATTTTCATAACTATTAATTTTTAAATCTTCTGCTTGTATTTTAAGTTTTATAGAGTTTCTTTCTAATGAAGATTTAATTATTTTTGAACTTTGAATAATTGAATCTTTTACATTAAAGAACTTTTTTTCTTTTGATGGTTTATAGAAATTTCTAAAATCATCAATAGTTTGCGACATAAAATCTATTTGTAGTTTTGCATTTTTAATTGTATCATTTAACTCTTCTTGTGAAATCAATCCATAAGAATCTCTAATATAATAAATCAGTAAATTTATATTATTTAAAGGTTGTCTCCATTGATGAGCTATGTTTCCTAACATTTCTCCCATTGAAGCCATTTTATTCTGTTGAACTAACAATCTATCTTTTTCTAAATTTTTCTCAACTTCTTCTTCAATTTTTAATTTTAACTCTTCTTCATTCATTTTAAGTTTTGTTATATCATTTAAATACCCATAAAAACCAATTACATTTGAATAATCATCCCTTATTAAGATTGCTCTATTATAAACCCATTTTATATCTTTATTTTTATCGATAACTCTATAAACACAAATAAAAGAGTTTGAACCAGCATCAATCGCCTCTTTTATTACATCTTTTAATTGTTTAATATCATCTTTAAATACAAAATCAAAGAAATTGCTTTTATTTTCAAAATCACTTACTTCATATCCATAAGTACTTATACTTTTAGATACAAAATTAACACTTAAGTTTTCATCATTTTGCCATCTAAAAATAACTGTTCTACCAAATTCCGTTAAAACTTGGACATCTTTTAATTCTTTTGTTAATTTAACTCTCTCATCAATATTCATTGACATCATTAGCATCCTATTTGAGTTAAACTCTTTTCCTCGAACTAATATCCATTTATAGTTATTATTCTTATCTTTTAATCTATATTCACAAATAAAGTGCTCACTTTTTTTATTAATATGATTTTCATACTCTTGCATAACTTTTTCTTTATCATCTTTATGAACTAAAGCTAACCACTCATCAAAATTTTGGATATCATTTCTTTCATAACCAAACATACCAAGCCATTTATTTGAGAAAAAAATCTTCTTAGTTTTTAAATCCATATCCCACAAACCATCATTTGAAGCAATAATTGCTAACTCATATCTCTCTTTCCATTTTTTAAATAAAAAATTTCTTTTTTGTAATCTTTTATCATATCTATTAAAAATAGTATTTATAAATCTTGCAAAGAAATTTGCAGATGTAATTAATAACAAAGCTATAAATACAACTAATAGGTAAAATGCAACTAATTTAGTTTGATATTCATCATTAATTTTTTTTATCTCTTTAGTTGATAGTTTAGTTTTTATATAAATTTTAAACTGATATTTTGAGAAAGTATAGACTAAATCTTTTGAACTCTCTTCTGCAAAATTAACTATATCTTTAAGATTATCTAATTTTCCATCCATATTATAATTAAAAACTTTTCCCTCATTTACATCATAAAAATAGAAATATGAATTACCCAGAGCTTTACTTTTTGCAACAATTGAGTCAAAAATTGCTTTTTTTGTTAAAACTTTCATATCATCAATTTTTGAATATGCACCAATAAATAAATTTAAAAAATCAATACTTTTTATATAACTTAGTTGAATATTACTTTTTTGATTATCAATATTGTACATAAGATTATTATCACCTATATATTCAATATTTCTTAACATATGATTTTTAAATTTATCTGTTTTACTCTCTGAATTAGTAAGTTCAATTAATTTATCAAGTATTTCCCCACCATATAAAACCTTATAATTAATATTATCAAATATCAAAAAATTTATATTTTGTTTTGATTCTATTTCATGTAGGAATGGTTTTAAAAGCTCAATACTGAACTCCTTTTTATGTATCTCTTTAGCTTTTATATAACCAATTATTTCATAAATATAATTGCCTAAATCATTTTCAATATCATCAAAACTTGTACTTGTATTATATTTTATGCTAGAGATGTAAGTTTTTAAAATGTTGTTTTTATAGTAATTCTCATTTTGTACTAAGATATCCATTTTATTTCGTTTTTCATATTCTAAAAAGAAAAAGATAATTAAAAAAGAGATAATTGATAATAAAAAGATAAATATTAAAGGAGTAAATACTATTCGATTTTTGATATCTAAAAGTGTGTAGAATTTCTTCTTTTTGAAAAACATTTTAAACCTTTAATATTTTATTTTTGCTAAATATAAGCCATTTGCCTTTACTGGTGTTTTAAAAATATTTTTTTCTAATCTTAACTGTTTTTTTAAATCTTCTATGGTTAATTTTTTATCATTAATTGCCAATAAAAAACCAACCATTAATCTAATCTGAGATCTTAAATATGAATTTGCGGTAAATTTAAAAACATAAATATCTTTATATTTATAAAAATTTGTATTATAAATCTCTCTTACAGTTATATCTTTATCACTTCCTGTTTTATGAAAATATTTAAAATCATAAACACCAATAAACTCTTTTATTGCAATTTTTAATAACTTTTCATCTACAGAAGGAACATAAGTAATAAATTTATCATTAAAAGGAGTCGTAGGTTTAGAAGTAATTATATACCTATAATCTCTTTTTTTTGCATGAAATCTTGAGTGAAAATCATCTTTAACTTTTGAGACTTTTAGTATTTTAATAGAAGTTGGTAGATTTCTATTTAGAACTTCTTTTAATTTAAAAAAATCACTCCAAAAATCAGGGACAATACAATTAAAAACTTGCCCTGTTGCATGAACTTCTTTATCAGTTCTTCCACTTAAAACAATACTTGTTTTTATGTTTATTTTTTTAAATGCAAAGAGAAGTTTATCCTCAATAGTCAAACCATTTGGCTGTTTTTGACTTCCTTGATAACAACTACCATCATAAGAGATTACAAATTTTAAATTCATTTTAAATTTTAATACTCTTTTTTTATAGTTTGTGAATATAAAATATATGTTCCACTAACCCAAACAACAGGAATAATATATATTGCATGTAACAAAACCTTATCTCCAACTGTTTTGATTAAAACATAATATAAAACTACAGAAATTAAAGAATAGAATACTGCTCTATTTTTTTCATATCGAGGATTGAAATACCCAAAAGTAATCACTAAAAACAGTGATAATAAAGGGAAGAAAGAAGTTAATATAAAAAATGTTAAATCATCAACATTTTCATGTCGGATAAGATTATCTTTCCAATAAGCATAGGTATCAGTAAAAATTCCTAATTTACTATCTGCAATAGAATCATTTATATACATAGATTTAAAATCTATTTGATTAAACTCCTTAGAATCTACAATAAAAGCTTTTCCATCATTTAATTTAAAACTCAAAGAACCTTTATCATTATCCAAAATAGCTGTTTTGCTAACAATAAATTGATCATTTTTATCATCTGTTTTAAAAAGCTTAACATCATCATAAACTTTATCATCTTTTGCATTTATATAAATTAACCAATCACCGAATTTTTGTCCAAATTCACTAGCTTTTATATTAAAGTTTGCCTCTTTTTTCTTTTTATCTAAAAATTGTTTTGTTAAAAACTTTGTTTTTGGAATTAAACCAACAGAAATTACAAGTAACATAGCTGTCAAAAGAAGGGTAATTGGTGCAAAAATTTTTAAAATATTTACAGGATTTAAACCAAATGAAGTAATTACCGTTAATTCATATTCTCCTGCTAATTTTGCCAAAGTAATAACCAATGATAAAAAAAATGAAATAGGCATAGTATAAAATATAATTTGTGGAATAACATAAGAGAAAAGAGTGAATAACTCTAAAAAATCAAGAGTGATAACAGAAGTTAATGATGCAATTTTTACTAAAAACACAACTGAAGTTATAAAAAACAATCCTAAAAATATAGGAAAAAATGTGATTGCTAATTGGGAAAATAGATACTGTTTTAATTTCAATAAAAGACCTTTATAATTGTTTCTAAGTCAAAAAAATATTCACTAAAAAATCCTAAAACTAAATAGGGAATAAATGGAGTTTGAATATCTTTTTTTACAAAATGTGAATAGATTGCAGGAATTATAGCAAAAAAAGCCGCTAAAAATATAGCAATTAAACCACTATTTATTCCAAGGATAATTCCTATCATTGCGATTATTGGAATATCTCCCTCCCCTAAGGCTTCTTGAGTTTTTAAACTTTCATCTTTTAAAATTTTTGATTTTATATTTTGTATATAAAAAGTAATTAAAAAATTTAATAAAACTAAAGCACCAGCAAATAAAAAAGCATTTTTAAAAGCTTCAATTATAGAAAAATTTGTGGCAAAAAATGACAGGACAAAAACTATTAAAAGTAGATAATCAGGAACTGCTTTATATTTCAAATCAATAAAACATAGAGTTATTAAAATATAAGACAATAAACTCATAAAAAGGAATTCTTCACTAATTCCTAGTTTCATAAATAAAGCTAAAGTCAAAATTCCACTTATTAACTCAACAAAAAAATACTGAAAAGATATTTTAGCCTTACAATAAGAACATTTTCCTCTCAAAAATAAATATGAAACAAGTGGAATATTATGATGCCAATAAATCAAATGATTACACTTTGGGCAATGACTTCGGGCTGTTATTAAAGATTCATTTATCGGTAATCTTAATATTAGTACATTTAAAAATGAACCAATACAAGCACCAAAAATAAAACTAAATAGCTCCAAAGCGTCTCTCTCTTTTTGAGAAATCACTTAAAATATCATCAAGTTCAGCTTTTGAGAAATCTGGCCAATATGTTTGAGTAAAAAACATTTCAGCATAGGCATTTTGCCATAATAGATAATTTGAAAGTCTTACTTCTCCACTTGTTCGAATTAAAATATCCACATCACCCATTCCTGCTGTATCAAGACAAGATTCTAAATTCTCTTCATTTACTTCAAGATTTTTCTCATTTAGTTTTTTAATAGCTCTTATTATTTCATTTTTTGAACCATAATTTAAAGCTAGAACTTGAGTTAATCCAGTACAATTTGAAGTTTTAGCTTCTGTGTCAAATATAGTTTTTTGTAGGGATTTTGAGAATCTACTTAAATCTCCAATTGCTTTAAATTTAATATTATTTTTCAAATAAATTTCTAACTCTTTTTTCAAATATCGCTCAAGTAATTTCATTAAAAATTCAACTTCTAATTTTGGTCTTTCCCAATTTTCAGTAGAAAAAGCATATAAAGTTAGATATTTGATTCCAATTATTGAACAATATGAAGTAATTTCTCGTACAGTTTTTGCCCCTTCTTCATGGCCTGCGGTTCTTTTTAATCCTCGATCAGTTGCCCATCTGCCATTTCCATCCATAATAATAGCAATATGTTTAGGCATTTTTAAATCACTCATAACTATTAAACTCTTCTTCTAATTTTTCTAAAATATTTAATGAAATATCCAATTTTGAACCTTTAAACTCATAAGAGTTATCTTTAAATATTAATTCTATATTATTATTGTCACTTCCAAAACTATTCTCTTCATTTAAAATATTCAAACAAACTCCATCAAGATTTTTATTTTCTAACATTCTTGTGGCACTGTTTAAGGCTGTTGTTTCATCCATTTCTGCTTTAAAACCAATAGTTATAATCCCATCTTTTTCTAAAGATTTTAGAATATCCATATTTTGTTTTAACTCTAAATTCCAATGTGATCCAAGTAACTCTTTTTTTAATTTTCCATCTTGTGGAAAAGCTGGAAGATAATCACTTACAGCTGCTACCATAAATAAAAATGGTTTTTTCATAATTAAAGTTGGAGTTGAATTATCCATTAAAGTGGGTTTTGTAAGAACTCCTTTTTTAGCAACTCTAAGAGAATCAACTAAATATTCATACATTTCATTTGAGCTTTCAACTTTTATAATGTGAATATCTTTTGGTAAGTTTTCATAACCTCTTGTGCTTACTAAACAAACATCTGCACCTTTATAATATAAAGCCTTAGCCAAATTTGAAGCCATTTTTCCAGATGAAAAATTTGAGATGTATCTAACTTCATCTATTTTTTCAATTGTTCCACCACCACTTAAAACAACTTTTCTATTTATCCAATAATCATTTTTAAGTAACTCTTTACAGGTTACATCAAAAATATCAGCTGGTTCAGCCATTGCCCCATCACCAACATCTTTACAAACTAACTCTTTTGTAACTGATGAGACAATCTCATAATTACAAAGTTTTAGCATTTTAAGACTTGATTGTGTGATTGGATTTTTTAACATATTTGTATTAGCTGCTGGTGCAATTAGTTTCATTCGTGGATATGCTAAAGCTGTTTGCAAAAGTAGATTATTTCCTAAACCGTTTGCTAGAGCATTTATTGTGTTTGCACTAGCAGGCGCGATTACAAAAATATCTGACCATTTTCCAATATCTATATGATTATAATCTTGGCTTTTATCCCAATTTTCACTTGATTCATCTAAAACTTTGTTTTGAGAAATTGCTTCAAAAGTGATTGGATTTATAAACTTTTTTGCACCTTCTGTCATAATAACTCTAACTTGTGCACCAGCTTTTATATAAAGTCTTATAAGTTCTAAAGCTTTATAAATAGCAATTGAGCCACAAATGCCTACTAATATTTTTTTGTTTTTTAATAACATTTTAGAATCTTTTACTTTTTACTTAAAAAATGTTTGTAAAAGTAACCATCAATAGTTTTTGCTTTTGCTCTAGTTAAATACAACTCACCTTTTTTCACATTTCCAGTTACAGTTGAACCAGCACCAATTAGAACATCATCTTCAATATTTACAGGTGCAACAAATTGAGTATCACTTCCAACAAAAACATTTTTCCCAATAATCGTTTGATGTTTATTTACCCCATCATAATTACAAGTAATTGTTCCACATCCTATATTTGTTCCCTCATCAATAGAACAATCTCCAAGATATGATAAATGTCCAGCTTTTACACCATTTAAAATCGCTTTTTTAGTCTCAACAAAGTTTCCAATGTGAGTTTTATTCAATTGACTTCCGGGTCTTATTCGTCCCATTGGTCCAACATCACTATCTTTTACAATAGAGTCTTCAATAACAGAATTTGTTTTGATATGAGAATTTATAATTTTTGAATTTCCAAGAAGCGAAACACCATTTTCAATAATAGATTCACCCTCAATTTCTACACCCTCTTCTATATAAATAGTATCAGGTAATCGCATAATAACGCCCGCTTTCATAAACTCTTTTTTGATTCTATTTTGATGAATTACCTCAGCATCAGCTAATTCAACTTTTGAGTTTACGCCTTTAAAATTCTCAACATTCACAGCAAGTGGTTTTAAAACTTTATTTTGATTTATTGCCATTTCAACTAAGTCAGTTATGTAATACTCTTTTTGTGCATTGTTATTATTTAATTTTGGAAGATTTTCAAGTAAAAATTTTGTTTCAAATTGATAAATCCCCGCATTTGCAGTTGTGATTTTTAGTTCATCTTCTGAAGCATCTTTTTGTTCAACTATTTTTTTAACATTTCCATTTTCAATTATTACTCTTCCATATCCATCTGCACTATCTAATTCTAAAACCGACATTACAATAGTTGCATTAATATCAAATTTTTCTAATTCACTTGATTGAATTAAAGGCATATCTCCATTTAAAACTAAAACTTTTTCATATTTTGGAGTTATATTCATAACAGCTCCACCAGTTCCTGGATAGTTTAAATGGTCTTGAATTACAAAATTTATATTTGAAAAATATTTTTCCATTTCAGTTTGAACTCTTTGTGCTTGGTGAAATAAAACTACTGTTATATCATCACTTAATTTTAAAGCCTCTTTTATTGAATAATATAACATTGGTTTTCCAGAAATCTTGTGTAATACCTTTGGAGTATCTGATTTCATTCTTGTACCTGCACCTGCTGCTAAAACTATAATTGATTTATTAAACATCTTTTTCCTTACTTACTGTAAAACTTCATTTATTTCATTTTTTAAATTTTCAACTAACTCTTTTATTGCTAATTCCATTTTATCATCACCAATACTTGTAGTTAACAACTTATCTAATTTACTCTCTCTATCTTTAAAAAACTGTGCTACTTTTCTATTTTTTGGATTTTTATTATACATTAAAACTCCTGATGCAATTAATGCAATAATAAGTCTTAAATGTCCAAAAACAGCTGCATAATTCAATAATGTAAATCCAGAGTTATCTGGTAAATTCATATCAGCACCAGCTGCTATTAACCATCTTGCAATTTTATAATTTCCATGCCATTGGGTATGATGAAGTGCTGTTCTGCCATGAATATCTCTTATACTTAAATCTGCTTTTTTTGTTAATAATTTTTCAACAACAAGTAAATCATTTGCAATTACAGCTTTATGAATTACAGTTCTTCCATCATTATCTTTAGCATCAACATTAACTCTATATTTCAAAAAGTAAATTAATCTTTCAATAAAAATATCTCTTTGTTTTTTATCTTTGATTTTCATGCCCTCTTCAACCATAAACATCAAAGGAGTACAACCTCTTTTATCTTTTATATTAAGATTTATTCCATAATTTATAATCGTTTTTAAAGTCTCAAAATCATTATACAAAACCATGTCAAATAAAATATTACTTCCATCTAATCTTTGAGTTTGAATATCTGGTTTAAAAGTTAGCACTTTTTTTAATAAAACATCATATTTTTCATCATCTTTTATAACAGTAGATAAATAAGGAGAGGCTGTTTTAAAACCTTTTATTACTGCAATTATTTCAACAATATCATCAACTACACTTCTTTCATCAAAATCTCTTGCATCAATATTTGCTCCATGAGCCATTAAAAAGTCAATCATTCTAAAATTCGAGTAACCTTTTAATATCTCTTGATGAATCAAATTCTTTTCAAATTCATCACAAATATTTACATCTGCACCACAATCTAATAAAAACTCTATATTTGAGAAATTCTTTTTTTCAACTTCCCTTTGAAGTGTTGTTTTCCCTTCACTATCAATTTTATCAATTTCAATACCTTTGTCTATAAATAATTGTGCAATTGGCATATACTCTTTTTCAGCTGTTACAAGTTTATATTTACCCTCTATCTCTTTTGGAGGATCTTTTTGTAAACCTGAAACATATAATAATTCATCAATTATATTTTTATTGAAATTATCAACAACATTTAAATTAATGCCTTTTTTAATAAGTAATTCAATTAATGGAATATTTTTAGAACCTTGTAAAATTGCATTAAAAAGAACATTTTGCCCATCTTTATCTAAAAAATTAACATTAATTCCATGTAAAACTAACTCCATTGCTAATGAAATATCATCTTTTAAAACAGCTGCAAAAAGAGCTGTTTGATGATTTTCATCTAAAACATTTAAAGTACTAGTATTATTTATAATATCTTTTAGAATTGTAAGATTTCCACCTTGAACAGCATCAAATAATACTGTTTTTCCATAGTTATCTTTTTGATTAAAATCTGCATTATAATTCATAAGAATTTGAAAAACTTTGTTATTACCTACAAAAGCAACATCTTGGAATACTGTTCGACCTGCACTATTTTTATGATTTATTGAATATCCATTATCTAATAAAAAACGAATCATAACTCCATCTGATTTCTCAATTGCATCATCTAAAACTGTTTTTCTAAAATTATCTTCTATGGTTAAATCTGCACCATTTTTTAATAAAATTTTTATAGCTTCAAGTCTTTTTCTTGCTACTAATGTAAAAAGTATAGTTTTACCTTTTTCATCTCTTTTATTTAAATTAATACCTTTATTTATGTATTTTTGAATTTTATTAGCATCAACATTATCTGATAATAATTCTTTATAAAATAAATCTTCATTGATTTTAAAAAATCCAAACACGATATTAAATCCTTGTACATATTTTAGGGCTTTGAAAGTCTATAATTTTAGCTAATTTTTTATTAAATTGTTTTTCGCCTTCTTGGTCTATAATCTTTTTTATGCTTTGCTGATTCTTTAGTCTCATTTTCTTTTCGAGGAAAAGGCCTTGAAAAAGTTTTTTTTGTACTTTCTTCTTCTATTAAATTCCCTTTTAAAGATTTCTCAATAAAAGAATTAAAAGAGTTTCTTAAAATATATGCTTTATCATGATCAGGGAAAAGATCAGGGAGTTTATATGAAAGCCATAAATATAAAGATATTTTTTTAACCTCATCTTCAACTAAAAGTAAATCCCTTTGTGTTATTGCTTTTTTTGGTAGTGTAATAGATGGTTTATAATGACAAACTTTTTTCTTAATTACACTTGCAATATAAGCATCATAAGCTTGTAAAATAATATTTGATTTTGTTGTTATTGGAGCTTGGGCTAAAAGATATTTATCTTCAAGCTTTAGATTAAATCTTGTATCCACAATTTTTGCAGCTTCAATCATAGATGAAATATTTGCAGCTATAAATGGTCCTGAAAAATACATATTATCAGCAAAAAACTTTAATACTTTTGTTAAAGAGTTGGTTTTTATGTGAGCTGCTAGGGCTTCAAGTTGATTATTGTTTATTTTTACTTTAAAAGGTGGTTTTATTGTTTTTATTGGACTATCAAATTCAAGTCTTACATGTTCTAAAATATCTCTTCTAGTTGCACCTAAATATCCAGCTTCGAAATGTCCAAATCGTCCAGCACGACCAGCTATTTGAACTATTTCATTTACTGTTATTTTTCTTTTACTAACCCCATCAAATTTTGTATCAGTTGTAAATAATATGGTTTTAATTGGAAGATTTAATCCCATTGCAATTGCATCAGTTGCAATTAAAATTTGACTTTTTTTCTCTCTAAATCTTTGAGCTTCATCACGTCTTACTTCTGGAGATAAATTTCCATAAATTACTGAAACCGTATATTTTTTTTGAAGTTTTTGTTTTAACTGTAAAACATCTCTTCTTGAAAAGGCAATCAATGCTGTTCCATCTTCTAGCTTATCTAAAGATGTCCATTTTGGAAGAACTTTCAATTCATTTTTTCTTTGATGTTTTACTATTTCTAAATCTTCATCAAGGTAAGTAGCTATTCTTTTAACTGCATCAAGTGCATTAACGCTTCCTGTCATAATAATTCTTTTAGCAGGACAACCTATAATTGCATTTACCCAAGCCCAACCTCGATCACTATCATCAAGCATTTGAACTTCATCAATAACTGCCACATCCACATCTAAATCAAAATCTATCATTTCAATAGTTGAACAAACATGTGCTGCTTCTTCATGTAAAATTTGTTCTTCACCAGTGATTAAACTTGCATTTATATTTGAAGCTTTTAAATCTTCATAACCCTCTAATGCCAAAAGCCGCAAAGGTGCTAAATAAAGTCCAGAATTTGCCTCTTTTAATTTTTGCATAGCATTATAGGTTTTACCTGAGTTTGTAGGTCCAACATAAAATTCTAATTTTCTGTTTAGACTTCGAGCCAATGGATATAAGGTTTTTAAATCACAATTTAATAGTGATTGTAGTTGTTGTTGCCAATTTTCTTTCATGGGCGTATTATATACAATAGAATATAATATCAGATTAAACAACAAATCTTAAGTGCAACTCATTGCACTCTTTAGAGTTTTACTACTTTTAACAAAATTTTTTTGTGTTTTAAAAGGTAGACAAAAAATATTGGTTCCCTTGAAATTAGGGAATCTAATTTCAAGGAAAATAATGAACTGTAAATATTTTGGGATGTGTGCTTCATGTACACTTTTTGATAAATCATATGATGAACAATTAGATTTCAAACTGAAAAGAGAAAAAAATAGATTTTCAAACTTTACATCTATGGATTTTGATCTTATTAAAAGTAGTGATAAAAACTTTAGAAATCGTGCTGAATTTAGAATTTGGTGGGAGAAAGATGAAAATGGAAATGAAATTTTATCATATGCAATGAATGATTTTAAGAAAAATATTTTAAAAATAGATTCATGTCAAATTGTAAGTCCTCATATACAAGAGATTATGCCTAAACTTTTAGATTTACTTATGGAAGATTTAATACTTTCATATAAACTGTTTTCTGTTGAATTTCTAACAAGTTCTACAAATGATATGCTTGTAACTTTGATTTATCATAAAAAACTTGATGAGCAATGGAATGAATTAGTAAAACAAATTGAAAAAAAACTAAATATCAAAGTTATGGGAAGAAGTAGAAAACAAAAAATAATTCTAAGTTCTGAATCAATAAATGAAACATTAACTATTAATAATCAAGAATTCAAATTTGCCTACCAAGAAGGTGGGTTTACCCAACCAAACACAAGTGTAAATATCCAAATGATTGAATGGGTTTTAAATAATATTGAAAACTCTTCAAAAGATTTATGTGAACTTTATTGTGGTGGTGGGAATTTTACAATTCCATTATCAACTAAATTTAATAAAGTACTAGCAACCGAAATTTCAAAAACATCTATAAAATCAGCTTTGAAAAACTGTGAATTAAACAATATTACAAATATAGGTTTTATTAGAATGAGTGCGGAAGAGTTTGTACAAGGGCTTCAAGAAGTAAGAGTTTTTAATAGATTAAAAGATATAAATCTAAAAGATTATAACTTCGATACCATATTCATGGATCCACCACGAGCTGGACTTGATGATACAACTAGAGCATTAGCAAAAGATTTTGAACAAATTATATATATTTCATGTAATCCAGAGACATTACACAGAGATTTATCAGAGTTAACAAAAACCCATGAAATCGTGCGATTTGCACTGTTTGATCAATTTGCATATACAAATCATATAGAAAGTGGTGTGATTTTAAAAAAGATTAGTTAAATTAATCTAATTTTAAGAAATGGTGTGCAATAATTTCAATATAAAGATTAGGGGTCGATGGATTCCGAAGAGAAGAAAAACCTTTCCTCTCTATGCTTGGGACTTGAAAAAGAAGCAAGAAGGTCACAGGCTGTGAGTCAAATCACAATGTGTCATAATTAAAAGGATTTATTATGAGAATCAATACAAACGTTTCATCATTAACTGCTCAAGAAGCAGCGCAAAATACAAGTAAAACTTTAACTTCTTCATTAGAAAAGTTATCAACAGGTTTAAGAATTAATAAAGCTTCTGATGATGCTTCTGGTTTAGCAATTGCTGATAAACTTAGAACTCAAGCGACTTCTATTAATCAAGGTATTGCAAATGGTAATTCAGCTGTTACTTTACTTCAAATTGCTGATAAATCAATGGCTGAGCAATCAAACATTCTTGATACAGTTAAAGCGAAATTAATTCAAGCAAATACAGCAACAACTTCTACTGCAGGTAGAAATGCAATTGCAAGTGATGTTGCTAAATTAATGACTCAATTTGATAATATTGCTAAATCTACTAACTATAATGGTACAGATTTGATATCTTCAAGTGCTAAAGCTTTAGATTTCCAAGTTGGTGAAGATTCAACAAAAGGTAAAATTACATTAGCCGCTGTAAATTCTTCTGCTTCAGCTTATGGTTTAAGTAGTTTAAGTAGTATTTCTACATTAACTACTGGTTCAGCAGCAACTTTACAAGGAACTGTTGATACAGCCATTAATACTCTGAATACAAAAAGGGGTTCTATAGGTTCTACTCAAAATCAAGTTGAATCTGCCGTAAGAAACTTAATGACAATGTCAACAAATGTTAAAGCTGCTGAATCAATCATCAGAGATGTTGATTATGCTGCAGAATCTGCAAACTTTAACAAACAAAACATTATTTCACAAGCTGGTTCTTATGCAATCAGTCAAGCGAATTCTGTTCAACAAAATGTTTTAAGATTATTACAATAGTAATTAATATTAGACATACTAAAGGGCTTAGATTTTATCTAAGCCCTTTTTTTATGTGAAGTAAATAAGATTCATAAATATCTATTATATTTTCTACTTGTTTATAAAAAATATTTTCTATTTGACTTAGTTTATTTTTTATCTTGTTATTTTCAATATTTTTATCATTTAAACTATAATTAATATATGGAATTACAAAATTAAAATAATTTGATATTATAGATAAAAAGAATTTATCATTCTTTTTAATCATTAAATTAAAAATAATTAAAAATTTATCATTGAACTTTGAAATATCATTTGAACTCTTTTGTTTGTAAAATTGTTCAGTTAAAGTTTTTTTAATAAATCTCATATTATTAATTTTTATATCTAATTCTGCAAATTCATTTTTTAACAATCCAAATTCACTTATATTTCCCAAATTACTACATAAAAAACTTTTAACTTCTATATTTTTATAATTCTTTATATCTTTTACATCTTTTAAAATTGTACCTTCAATATATGCACCATCTTCACACAGATTATATATATTCTGAGAAGGCTTTTTAAAAAGAGTGATTATTCGAACATATTGATTAATAGATAAAGCAAATATTCTGTTTGTTACAACTTTATTTCTTTTATTTCCTTTTATTTGAATAAACTCTTCTCTTGAACTATTTCCTGTTTCTAAAACTACATCTAGTTTTGACTTATCATTCTCAAAATCTTCTCTTTTATTCACATATCCATCAAAGTGACTTAAACCTGTTTTCTCATCAAAAGCTAAATCAGTTCCTAATAAATATATATCTTTTACATTCATATCAAGTAAAAGAGAAAGAGTAATCTCCCCAATACTTATTCCATTATAAACATTTGAATTATTTTTAAAAGTATCCACAACTTCATATAAAAACAGTTTTTCTTGGTTGAATCTATCTAATATTTTTGTTGGAGTATTGATAGATGCCAAAACAATTGTATTTTTTAACAATATTACATCTTCAACATTAAAATGTGTACTATTTAATATGTGAAATTTAGGATCAACAGTTGTTACAATATCAGGAGTTATACCATTATCAAATAATTTTTTGTATGTTGCTCCAATTGCTACAATTATAAATTTATCTTGATTTTCTTTTAACCATTTTATATTTTTTGTTAAAGAAGGCCCAGCACCTATAAGTAGAGTTGGTTTATCGTTTGTTAAAGAAAAATTAGCAGATTTATTCTTTGTTGTTAATATTTTATACTTATTAATGTGTTTTGAAACAGAATAAAAAGTGTCAAATAGAAGTTTTGTATAGTCATAACTTGAACCATTTGATAGATATAGTTCTGATAATATTTTATGAAATACACCATCATCTACATTTATCATTTTATAATATTTAATATTGTAATTTGAATAAATAAACATGCCTCTAAAAAACTGATTTAATTTTCTAACAAGAATATCTTCTTCATCCATTATAGAAAATATAAGTTCTGAATTATTATTTAAACTTTTGTAATCTGTTACAAACATAGATAATCTAAATATCTCTAAATTTGGTTCATAAATGAAACAACATTTAAAAGCTATTTTTTCTTGAAAGCTTTTTAAATGACTTCCTAAAAGATTACCAAAAAAAAGAAATTTATCTATTTCTTTATAGACTTTTTCATCAGAATAACAATATCCTAAAATAGAAGCATACTCAGACATATTGTCATATATAATCCTATCTAGAATATCAAACTTAGAATAACTTATTTCAATATCTTTATCTCTTGACAAATATAAATTATTAACTAGATTAGAAAAAATTGATTTTTTACTAAAATCACAATTATTTAAAAAATTTTCATTTATTAATTGAGCATTTCTTCCATATGTATAGGTATTTGTTGCAAGATTTAAAATATCAAAACCACCTGTTTCTTTTATAAATTCCAAGACAAAATTTTCTTTGAAATAATTTTCCTCAATCATCATTGAAAGTGTATTTAATTTATTAAAAAGTTCTAAATCATGTTCTTTAAAAAACTCAAGATTGGCGAAATATTGGCTGACTAATGCATTTTGTAAATCTTGTTCTGCTTGTGTCATAGTTATAACCTTTATTTAATTAGTTAGATATTATACTATTGAATGAGTAAAACAAACGAACTAGAAGAAATTCAACAAACATTACAGCAAATTTTTTTAAATAATCTAACTTTTTTTAAACAAAATAATAAAGATTTATATGAAAAATTAGTTGCTTTTGAAAAGTTAAATATTGAAAATTATTCAATTGAATTTATTGATAATAGATTTGAATTAATTGATATTAAAAATAAAACTTCTTTTTATAATAAAGACCCATTTGTGGATGCAAAAGATAGAGTAAATAATTTTGAATTTTCTAATGCTTTTAGTTTAATAAAACTTGAACCTTATGAAAAAAGAAATCACTATGAAAATGAGATAAATGCATATTTATACATAAATGATTTCATAAACAATTTTACAAATACAAGTACAGAAATAAATAAATTTGTATTTATAGGAACTCTTTTGGGTGTTCATATAAATGATTTCCACAATAGTATTAACGCAAAATCTTATTTAATAATTGAACCTAATCTTGAGATTTTTAGACTCTCAATGTTTATGACAGATTATACAACTCTTGCAAAATCATCAAAACTTTTTTTTACCATTGCAGAAGATGAATTTAATTTTCAAAAAATTGTAAATGATTTTTTAGAATATCAAGAAGAGTATAACAATTTAATTCACTATGAATTAAGTGATGAGATATACAGAGCAATAATTGATAAATTATCTTTACAATTTACCCAATCAAGCCAAATGAGATACCCATTTTCTGAATATCTAATAAGTCTAAAAAGAGGATTTAAATATTTTTTAGAAAGTGAAAATAAAATTATAAATCTCTCAAAAAATTATGATTTTCTTGAAAAGAAAAAAGTCCTATTTTTAGGTGCTGGTGTTTCCCTTGCTAGAAATATCGAGTGGCTTTATACTAATCAAAATAAATTTGTAATTGTGGCTTCTTCTGCTGTTTTAAAACATTTGCAAATACTTGATATTGTTCCTGATATTATTATTTTAATTGATGGTCAAAAAGATTGTATGTTGGATCAATTTAATATAAAAAAATCAATGTATGAAAATTCAACAATTTTATGTTCAATCAAAATAGACGAAAATTTATATGAAATCATAAAAGATTCAAATGTCTTTTTTATGCAAAACTCCCTTGAATTATTTAGAAATTTTGGCTTTTTATCAGGGGTAACGGTAGGAGACATTGGAACTGATTTATTATTAAGATTAGGTGCAAAAGAGTTATATCTTTTAGGTGTTGATGCTTCTTTTGATTCAAAAACAGGGAAAACACATATTGGAACTCACCGTTCTTCAAGAAAAATAAATTTAAATAGTAGTTCTAATAGTATTAATTTTCAAAATAACATCATTTATGTAAAAGGGAATTTACAAGAAAAAGTTCCGACATTTATGGAATATACAGAAATGATTGAACATTTAAGCCATAAACTCCAGCTTTTAGATAAGAGTTATAAAATATATAATCTCTCAGATGGTGCATATTTTAAAAATACAACTTCTTTAGAGATTAAAAATCTACCTCTGGAAAACAGTGCAGATATAGATAAAATTATGTTAAAAGATTTTTTACTTAGTTCCTTAAAAAAAATCAATAAACAACAGCTTAATAGTTTAGACATAAAAGAGATACAAAAAGAGCGAAAAATATTAAAAAAATTATCATCATTTAACAATATTGAAGATTTTTTTACAAACTTTAAAAACTTAGAAAAAACCATCTCATATTCAATTATTATAAATATTTTAGATACTTATTTTAAGCTAATATTGCCTTATTATACATTTCTTAAAAATAAGCAAGATGCAAATGAAATATTAAGCTCTCAACTTAATAAAATTTTAAATGACTTTAATAGTATCTACGATAAAATCAGTAATAAAATATAAAGTAGGTAGAAATGATTGTCCCATCTAAAAACCAAAAAACTTACGGAGTCCTTCATACTGAAAACTATTTTTCTTTTTTAGGTTTTTGCAAAAAAGTAAATAGTGATGAAATCCAAAAAGTTGATGTATATTTAGATGATATTTTAATAGATACAATCATTGCAGATAAACACCTACAAAGAATAGAAGATATTTATGAGTTAGAAGGATTTGGATTTGAATATATTTTGCCAAATGAATATGTAGGTCAAAAAGTTTTAATTAACTTTAAGAATCATGATACTCAAGAGAACTTACAAAACTCACCTTATGAATTAATAAAAGAAAATCATCCTAAATTTAATGAAGCATCATTTTTGAACAGTTTAGAAAGTCCAATTGATAAAGAAAAAATCAAAGATATATATTGTTCTAACTCTATTGGATTTTTAGCTGCTGAAGAAAATTTAGAAGATAAGGAGTTTATAGAATATATTAAAGAACTAATAATTAAATTTCCAAATGTTCAGTTTAAAGGATTTTGTCACAATAATGAGCAAAAAGAATTATTTAAAAATATATTCTTAGAATTTAAAAATATTAATTATTCTGTAACTAAAAGTGTCTACGATTTACTTGCTAATATAGAAATTTATATCTTCGATTTCAATGATTTAAGAGATAGAAAACTTATGTTTATTATTGGAAACTATTGCAACAATATTTTATATTTAAATACTCATCTAAAATTAAATTTCAAAAACATGACGCTACAAAATTTAGATGACAAATTTAAACTAGATAAAGATCTTGTTTACACAAATCCTATTTTATTAGGGTTCTCAAACGAAGAAATTGAGAATTCAAAGGATAGCTATCACAAATTAGTTTATGATAAAATTTTTAGTAGACTACATCTAGATAGTATTGATTTATCATGCAATGCTTTTCAATTTCATTCTATCGATACTATTAATTTATCTTTAAATCATAAAGAATTTAAAAATTACTTTATTAATCTTAAACAAAAAAAAATAAAATTTAATTGAGAATTTTTTATGAATTATGATAAATTTGAAAATTTTAATGAAGTTTTAGTAAATTCAATCACTAAATTTATGGATTTATATGAATCAAAAGAATCTAGTTGTTGGAAAATATCAAATATTAACTTGCGTTATGCAATAGAAAGAGAAATGTATTTCAACTTTATTTCTAATATTGATTATTTTTATAAACTTTTTATAACTAAACGAAATGATTCTACAATAAAAAAATTTAAATCAGATATATTAAAATTAATGATTAAAGAAGAGATAAATATAGAAATACCTATTTATAAAGAAAATAATATATATAGAAAAAAAATCCAAAATTACACATCAAATAATTCAAAAGTTCTTTTTATAATAATGTCTTTAAAATTTCTTAAATATGCAGAAAATCTAATTGATCAATTAAAAAACAAGGAAATTCACCTTTTATGTTTTGATAAATCAAGAGAATTAATCAATTATATTGAAGAAAAAGAGTATTCATATAACTTATTTGAGAACTATTATGATGAATCTTATTTCCCTAATCATTTAAAAGGTTTACAAACCTCAATAAGCTTACATTCACTCATAAATATATTATGTAATATTAAACCTTCTATCATAATTAATTTTGAAGGATGTCATATTACAGATCAATTAATAGGAGAAATTGGGAAATTAATGAAAATTAAAACCATTTGTATTCAACATGGTTATGCACCATTCTATCCATCTACTTTTAGAAATATGAATTATTCGAAATTTTTAACTTGGGGAGAGTACTTTTCAGAAGGTTTTAGACCCTTTAATTTAAATAGTAAATTTATTGCTGTAGGTAATCATATAATACAGAATATTAATAATAAAAATCACAGAGTAAAAGTTATTTCATTTTTTGTTCAAGTTACAAAATATTTTATAAGCCAAGAATATTATGACAATTTTATTAATTTAATTATTTTTACTGCAAAGAACAATCTAAATTTAAAGATTATAGTAAGAGAACACCCTTCAAACCCTATTCCACAAGAATATATAAATCTACTTAAGTTAGAAAATAACATTGTATTTATGAACAAAGAAACACATGATGTAGGAGAAGTATTACAAAGAAGTGATATCGCTGTTAGTATCTCATCCACCTCATTAATTGAAGCTTTAGAAATGGAAGTTATTCCTATTTATTTCAATTTACCAAAATTGAAAATGTATAAAAGATTAAAAAACAAGAATCCTAATATTCCAATGCCTGAAACTATAAAAGAAGCGATAACAATTATTCAGAAATTAATAGATGATAATAATTATTTTACAACTATGAAAAACTCTATCTTTAATCAAAAAAACTACTTATTTAAAGCTCATGGAAGAGAAGCGTTAGACAATATCATAAGGGAAATAATATGTTAAATAAATACATTACAATTAAAAATAGAAAAATTGGTTTAGATTTTCCTCCTTTAGTAATTGCCGAAATAGGAATTAACCATGAAGGAAGCTTAGAAACTGCTTTTGAAATGGTTGATGCTGCATATAGTGTGGGAGCAGAAGTTATAAAACATCAAACACATATTGTTGAAGATGAAATGAGTCAAGAAGCAAAAAAAGTTATTCCAGGGAATGCAGATATTTCAATATATGAAATAATGGAAAGATGTGCATTAACTGAACAAGATGAAATAAAACTTAAGAACTATGTTGAATCAAAGGGGATGATATTTATAAGTACACCTTTTTCAAGAGCAGCGGCAAATAGATTAGAAAAAATGAATGTCTGCGCATATAAAATAGGTTCAGGAGAATGCAATAATTATCCTTTAATTGAGCATATTGCAAAATTTGGTAAACCAATGATTATAAGTACAGGAATGAATAATATTGAATCTATTCAAAAGACAGTTACTATTTTAGAAAAATATAACATCAACTATGCTCTGTTACATACTACAAATTTATACCCAACTCCATCTAATTTAGTTAGATTGGGAGCTATGCAAGAATTACAAAACTATTTTCCAAATGCAATAATAGGATTATCTGACCATACCACTTCAAATTTAGCCTGTTTTGCTGCAACTGCATTAGGAGCTTCTATTTTAGAAAGACATTTTACAGATAAATCAGATAGACCCGGTCCTGATATTATAAACTCTATGGGTCCAGATTCAATGAAAGAACTTATTGAAGGAAGTAAAGAAATTGCAAAAATGAGAGGTGGGAAAAAAGAGGCTGCAAAAGAAGAACAAGTTACTATAGATTTTGCTTTTGCCACAGTTGTCACTATTAAAGATATTAAAAAAGGTGAAATATTTACAACAGAAAATTTATGGGTAAAAAGACCAGGTACTGGAAAAATTAAAGCTGAGTTTTTTAATAATATATTAGGGAAAGTTGCTTCAAAAGATATTTCGTGTGATACACATATTAGTGAAGATGAGATTATATGATAGATATATTTTCAAAACTAAAAATTTTTAATATTGAACCTTTAAAATTAAGAAGTAAAGGGTTTTATAAAAATTTTGTAATTGATGAAAGAAATAAATTTTGGGAAAAAAGAAGTATACTTAACAAAAAAGACAATGAAAATTGTTGTTTTCTATGTGGAAATAAAAAAGACAATAAAGAATTCTTAAATCATAATAGCTACAAATTATTTGAGTGTAATAGTTGTTCTTTAATATTTGCAAATATAGAGATAAATGATAAATATAATGAAATTGTCTATGCAAATAATCAATATGAAGAAATGATAAAAATAGAAGTACTCGAAACTTATGAATATAGAAAAAAAACTTTTGGGAAAGAAAGATTAAATTATATTTTAAATAAATGTAATTTTGATATGCAAAATGATATTTTATTAGATTTAGGATGTGGTCCAGGATATTTCTTAAGTTATTTAAAAGATGAATATATCAAAGCTAAAGGAATCGAGTTAACTGATTATTTAGTTGATATTTGTAAATCTCAAGATCTTGATGTAGAAAAGAAAGATATAAGTGAATTACAAAATAACTATTTTAAAATAATTACAATGTTCGATGTTTTAGAACACTTACCAAATCCATTGAATTTCTTTAAAACTTTAAATACGAAATTGACTTCAAATGGTTATATAGTAATGTATACACCCAATATTAATTCCTTTGCCTTTTATTTCCAAAAAGAAAAACAAAACCTACTCTTACCTTATGAACACTTATGTTTTTATAATCTTAAATCTTTAGATTATTTAGCCAAAATTTCTGGTTTCGAAATAATCAGTATAGATTATTATGGTCTTGATATGGTTGATTATTTATCAATGAAAGAATATGAAGATAACATTAATTATAATGAAAAATTAAAAGAAGTTATACCTTATTTACAAGCTTTAATTGATGATGCCAAATTAGCTAACCATATGCGAATAATTCTAAAAAAGAGAGATTATCATGAGATATAACTTACCAAATCTCCCAGAAGAAGTAGAATTATGTGAAGGTTTTTTTGGAGAGAATACTCAAGCAATGGGATTAACTCTTGTATGTGAAAATTCAGAATTTATTTGTGAAAAAAATTGTTTATTTTTAGGTGGGGTATGGGTACAATCTTCTAACCAACATGGAATAATCGACTTAGCGTCAGGAGAAATACTTAATTCTTCATTTAGTAGCGTTATTTTAGAGAATCATGTCTGGATAGGTAGAAATGTAACCTTATTGTCAAAAGCTTACATAGGGAAAAGTAGCATTATAGGTTCTAATGCCGTTGTAACGAATAAAATACAATCTTATTCTATTGCCGTTGGAATACCAGCAAAAGTAGTAAAAGAGAATATAACATGGAGTCGATATTTAAATAAACAAGATGAATTTTCAATTGAAGATATTCAGAATTTTACAGAGAACCTATGAAAAAAATAGTTTTTTTAACCGGAACAAGAGCTGACTTTGGAAAATTGAAATCATTAATTACGATATCTCAACAATCTCCAAACTATGAAGTACATATTTTTGCTACAGGTATGCATATGAATCCATTATATGGATTAACTATTGATGAGATATACAAGGCTGGTTTCAAAAATATTTATCAATTCATAAATCATGAAACAATTGGGCATATGGATAGAACTCTTGCACGGACAATTGAAGGCTTCTCAAAATATATTCATGATATTAAACCTGACTTAATTATAGTTCATGGTGATAGAGTAGAAGCACTAGCTGGTTCAATTGTAGGTAGTTTAAATAATATATTAGTTGCCCATATTGAAGGTGGTGAAATATCTGGAACAATAGATGAACATATTCGTCATTCCGTTAGTAAAATGTCTCATATACATCTTGTAGCAAATAATGATGCAAGAAACAGAATTTTACAATTAGGAGAATTAAATGATTCTATTTTTGTTTTAGGTTCACCAGATTTAGATTTAATGAATCCTAAGTTTTTACCTACTATTGAATTTGTAAAAAACTATTATTCTATTACTTACGAGAATTATTCTCTAGCAATGTTTCATCCTGTTACAACAGAATACGAACAAACAAAAGAAAATATAAAAAACTTTGTTGATGCTTTATTAGAAAGTAATTTAAACTACATAATTATTTATCCAAATAATGATTTGGGTTCTATTGAAATACTTACTGAATATAGAAGATTAGAAAATAATCCAAAAATAAAAATTTTTCCATCTTTAAGATTTGAATATTTTTTAAGATTGTTAAAAGAATGCCAATTTATTATAGGTAACTCAAGTGCTGGTATTAGGGAAGCACCATTTTATAATACTCCAACTATTGACATAGGAACAAGACAATTTAATAGATCGAAACTTTCTTCTATATTTCATTGCAATTATGAAAAAGAAAAAATATTAGAATCTATTAAAGGAATCAAATATTATAAAAAAAATAATTCTTATGATTTAAGTTATTTTGGTGAGGGGAAAAGTGATAAATTATTTCTAGAATTGCTAGAGAATGGGAAATTATGGAATATTTTATGCCAAAAACAATTTCAGGAATTTTCACAATGAGAATCTTAATAATTGCGTCAACTGATTCATATAATGTTTCATTATTAAAAATTTCTTTAGAATTTAAAAGAAATGGAGATGATGTTTTAATTCTTTTTACTCATAAAGAAGATGTTCATAATCATATGTTATTTAATAAAGAAGTAAAAACTATATATTGGGATGAATTTGATGAATATGAAAAATATGAAGTAGCAATTTATGGAAATATATTAAATAGTGAAGTATTAAACAAAGTCTTAAAAGAAAACTACTTAAAAATCAGTTTATTTTTTCATTTAATCCCTGATGAATATGTTTTAGGAGGAGCTCATTTATATGCAGATTATACATTTTGTTTTGGTGAAAAATTTGTTGATAATCAAATTAAGAATGGGATAAAACACAATATAATTCCTATTGGTATACCTTTTGACATACATCTTTCACAAAATATTCCTGAATCAAAAAAAATATTTTTGTTTTTAGAACAACATTTTTATCCTTCAGGGAAAAAAGGAAAAGAACAATTAGCAGAATTTTTAATAGAGTTAGCGCAAAAACATAAAAACTATAATATTGTAGTTAAACCCAGAGCTTTAGAAGATGAAGAAAATACAAAACATAAAGCCGAACATTTATATAGATACTTTAAAGAAATACCAACTAATCTAATATTATTAAAAGAACATTTAGATTTAGAAGAATTAAGCAAAAAAGCGGATATTGTTGCCACAACTTTTAGTACTGCCGTAATGCCTGCAATTTTATTGAATAAACCTGTTATATTTATTAATGGTTTTAGTATGATAGAAACTTACTTTTATAATACTCCTATGGTAAATAATTATTATAAAATGTATAAATCAACAGGTAATATATTTAATTACAAACTATTTCCAAGTAACTTGGATGAACTAAAAGTTATAAATAAAGATTTTAAAAACTATTTATTTTATAAAAGAGAAAAAAAGTTTGAAAAAAGCATAATAGAATTTGCTTATTTTATGAAAGAATACAAAGGAAAACTTCTTTTTTCCACAACAATAGATAATTATAAAATTAATGTGAATAAAAAATTAGATACTTTCCCTCAAATATATAGAACAATGAATTCAATTTTAGAAGAGTTTTATAGAATAAATATAATTACAGGTTTTAGATTAGAAAAAGAAAGAAAAGAATTACTTTATGAAATCAATAACAATAACTTTCTAGAATTAGAAAAAAATTTACAAAAAGAAAAACTAAATATATTAAAAAATAAATATATTGAAGAAGGCCTTAATAGAATTTTAAAAGACTATAAACGCTATCCAATTGGATTTAAAGGCTTTTATTTGAAATATCTCTATGATAATAAATTAGAAAATAAAATGATGGAACTTCCAAAGAATTGGCAAATAGCTGATTACTTTTACAATTTATATCTTTTCAATAGAAATAAGAATAAAGAGCTATCTATAAAATACCTAAAAATATATATAAAGATATCACAAAAAGCACAATATAGATTTACACATTTATATGAAGATTCAATGATAGAAAAAGCAAAAAATATTTTAAAAAATTTAGGAGAATAGTATGAAACTAATTGCAGAAACAGCATGGCATCATGAAGGAGATATCGATTTTCTAGTTGATTTAGCAGAAAAAATCAAACTTAGCAAAGCAGATATCGCTAAATTTCATCTTTTATTAGATTTAGATGAATATATTGATAAAAGTCATAAATTATATGAGGGTTACAATAAATGGAAAATATCAAAAGAAAATTGGGAAAAAGTTTTAAACATATTTAAACCTGAAGAATTAATGCTTTTATGTAATGATACAAAAGCAATTGAATTCGCTTGTACATTTAATCCTAAAATCATTGAATTACATGCTGTTTGTATGACAGATTTAAATTTACTAGATTATTTAAAAGCGAATAAACCTAAAAATACGAAAATTGCATTAGGAATAAGTGGAAATACTATTGAAGAAATTGATTTTGCTTTAAATTATTTAAATACAAATGATATTATCTTGATGTATGGTTTCCAAAATTATCCTACAAAATTTGAAGAAATAAATTTCAATAGATTAAAAAAGATTATGCAGTTTTATCCAAATTTAGAATTTGGTTATGCTGATCATTGTGGATATAATGAAGATTTCAATGAACTTATTACATTAACAGGAGCTAGTTTAGGTGTTAATTATATAGAAAAACATGTTACTTCACAATTTGGTATTGCAAGATTGGATTATGAAGCAACTATAAATTTTGAAATGCTAGATAATCTTCATAATAAAATGGAGATTATTTCAAAATCTTTAGGAAGTGGCTCTTTAAACTTAAGTGAAGGTGAAAAAAACTATTCAAGAGTAGGAATACTAAAAAAAGCTCCTATTTTGAAACAAGATATAAGCAAAGATGATATATTAACTAAAGACCTTTTAGAATATAAAAGAATAAAAACTGATCTTAACTATTCACCGTTTGAAATAATCAATAAATTTGGTATGAAATTTAATAAAAACCTTTCTAAAGGTGATTTAGTATTAGTTAGTGATTTAAAAAAGGAATAAAATGAAAATAGGTTTTTTAATAACAGCAAGATTAAAATCAAGTAGATTAAAATTAAAATTACTAAAGCCTTTAAATGGTAAAACCGTAATAAAAAGAGTAATTGATAGGGCAAAAGAAGTAGTTGAATGCGATGATATTGTATTATGTACATCTGAACACAATCAAGATTTACCATTAGTAAGAATTGCCCAAGAAGAAAATATTTATTACTATAATGGGAGTGATGAAGATGTGCTTGAGCGATTAAAATCAGCTACAAAATTATTTGGTTTTGATTTTGTCATATGTATTACAGCAGATAACCCTTTATTTTCTATTTACCATGCAAATATATTATCAGATTATCTGAGAAAAAATTCTGATGTAGATTTTATTACTACAGTTGGGATGCCAATAGGTGTAAATATTTATGCAATAAAAGCAAAAGCATTAGAAACTGTTTGTGCAATTAAGCAAGAGATTGATACAGAAATTTGGGGACCGTTAATACATAAAGATTTTTTTAATGTAAAAGAGCTTGAGGTTGAAGATCTATATAAATTTAATTTGCTTAATAGATTAACATTAGATGAAAGTGATGATTATAATTTAATTAGAAATATTTATAATAATGTTAAAGGAAATATTCCAGATATTCTTGATGTGTATGATTATTTAAGCAAAAATATAGAAGTTGCACGAATAAACTCACACATTGAGCAAAAATCTTTAGACAAAAATATTTTAGAAAGAATAAACACTCATTTCCAAAATAATAAAGAAAATATACTTTTAATAAAAGATGGGATTTACAATGCATGAAGACTTTTTAAAAAAATTTCTTCATATTTATTGGCTAAGACCAGAAACAGCCATACTAAATTCTTTATTAGCTAAAAATCTTCCTTTAGATTATTTAAAAGGAATAAGTGTTGATATAAGCTGTGGAGATGGTTTGTTCTCTTTTATTGCAAATAATGGTGAAATTGATAATAAGTTCAATATATTTGAAACAACTTCAATAAAATCATCTATTATTAAGTCTGAAGATATATATAATATAGAAGATAAAAGATATAACCCTTTAATTACTAAACATACAAATAAAAAATATGATTACGGCATAGATATTAATCCTACAATGTTATATAAAGCAAATAAATTAAATATTTACTCTAATTTATATAAGTATATTTCAAAAGATTCTTTCTCTTTAAATAGAGATGATTCTTTAAAACATTACAAAACTGATAATCAACTATTATTTAAAGAACAAATGTTTGATACCATTTCAATATTTTCTTCTGCGTATATGTATCAAAATTTAGATTCTTTTTTCAATACTTTAAATTTTATATTAAAAGATTCAGGAAAAGTGATACTCAACATTAAAACTGATTATTTTAAAAGATTTTATGAATCAGTAGAGCAAACTTATCCTATTAACTTTTCATCATATATAGAAAGAAATATGAGAAATATTTTTCCAAATTTATTAGAAGAAAATTCTTGGGAAGCAATAATAAAAAAGAATGATTTTATTATTGAAGAAAAGATACCTACTCTTAATAATAATTTAGTTGCTATTTGGTCTATAGGACTTAGATTTTTAACTCCATTATTAGTAAAAATGTCAAATAATGTTACAGATAAAGATGCTTGGTTTGAAATAAAGAATGAATTCGTAGATACTTTTTATAAGGTTTTAGTTGATTTTTATCAAGAAGATATAAATCCAAATAATGCTTCTTCATTTCTATATATATTAAGAAAAAAGGCTTAATAAATGTTCATTTGTTTAATGTATCATTATGTTCACTCGGAAAATGATGATAGAATATTTAAAAATCTAAAAGGATTAACAACCAACGAATTTAAATATCAAATAGAATATATGTTGAAACACTTTAAACCTATTACCCATCAAGATTTACTAAATTTTTTCAATAACAAAAAACCTCTACCAAAGAAATCATTTTATTTAACTTTTGATGATGGTTTTAAACAGCATTATACAAATGTTTTACCTATTTTAAAAGAATATGGATTGACTGGAAGTTTTTTTGTTCCAACTATTCCATTAAGTGATAATAAAATTCATTTCCTAGAAAAACAAAGAGTTTCACAATATTGTATTGTTGATACATATGAAGAGTTTTTAGAACTTTTTTATGAAAACTCAAAAAATCTACTAGATAAAAAGAAGTTATCATTAATTGAACCAAATCAAACAAATATAAAGAATAGTAAAGATTTTCTAAAAGAATGTAGTTATTATACAAATGAAGAGAGATTTTTTAGGAAAATAAGAAATTCTATTCTAACAAAAAGTGAAATAGAAAATATTATAAACAAAATATTTGAAAGTAATTTTGATAACACTTTTATAAATCGATATTATATGAATATCAACAATTTAAAAGAGATGCATTCAAAGGATATGATTATTGGTGGGCATTCTCATACTCATCCATATTTAGAATATTTAAATAAAATAGAATTAGAAGATGAAATTACCACTAGCTTTAATTTTCTAAGAAATAATATTAATCAAACAATAAACTCTTTTTCTTACCCTTTTGGTACATATAATCAAAATGTTTTAGATTATGTAAAATCTATTAATTTAGATTATGCATTTACAACAAAAGATAAAATCAATTCTGATTCTATCAAGAAATATGAGATAAAAAGAGTTGATGCTTCCTTATTTTCTAGGATATTTAATGTTTAATTTTAAATCCTATAAAAATATAATCCTAGATTTTGATGGGGTTATTTTAGATAGTAATAATATAAAAAAAGATGCTATATATAATTGTGTTCAAGAATATGCAAATAAAAATAAATCAATAGAATTTGTTAATTACTTTACACAAAATAATGGTCTTCCTCGAGAGATAAAAATTTCTACTTATTTTGAGGATAAAATTGCTAAAAAAATATTACTTAAATATAATGAAAAATTAGAAATTGATTTAAAGAATTGCGTATTTACAAACGGATTTGAATGTTTTTTAAATTTACTAAATATTAAACCTTATATTTTATCAGGTGGAGATAAAAAAGAAATAATAACTTTTTTAAAAGAAAAACATCTTTTTCAAAGATTTAAAAATATTATGGGTGCACCTCTAACAAAATATGAAAATATAAATAATTCTAATATAAAAGGAAAAACTCTTTATATTGGAGATAGCAAAATTGATTATGAAATTGCAATACACTATAATTATGACTTTATATTTATGTTTGGATATACTCAATTTTCAAATTGGTCAGATTTTTTTAAAGAAAAATCAAATATAAAATTAATAAAAGATTTTGAAGAGTTAAATATGGAAATAAAATGTTAAGAATTGGAATTAATGGTTTTGGAAGAATAGGAAGAGCAATATTTAGAACAAATATGAACAAAAAATTATTTGAAATTGTTGCAATAAATGATATAAATCCCGATAATGAGAATATTGCTTATCAACTAAATTATGATACTTTATATGATCAATTAAAAGATAAATTTAAAATTGATAAAAATCACATGTATAATAACGATTATGATATAGAAATTTTTCATCAGAAGCATATTGATGAAGTAAATTGGAAATCAAAAGATATTGATATTATTATAGATGCTTCAGGTATTTTAGATAATGTAATTAGAGCTAAGGATAGCATTGAAAAACAATCTGTAAAAAAAGTGATTATAACTCACTCTCCAAATAATGTAGACTTTACATTAGTATTAGGTGCAAATGAAGATAAACTTGATCTTTCAAAACATCATGTCATATCATCAAGTATTTGTGATGCAACAGCAATTGGTCCTGTGATAAAAATTATAAAAGAAAATTTTGGAATAACCTCTGGGCATTTAACAACATTGCATCCTTGGCTTGGATATCAAAATTTAATGGATGGACCTGCTAGCTCTTGGTCCGTTCCTGGTGAAATTTATCATCATTTTGCGTTAGGAAGATCAGCGGTTGGAAATATGATACCAAAACCTACTTCTGCATTAGATGCTTGTGCTAAAGTTGTTGAAGATATTTCAGCTGATAATATTGGTTCTTATTCAATGAGAACACCAACTCATATTGTTGGTAGTGCAGATTTAACACTTCTGTTAAAAAGAAATACCTCTAAAAAAGAAATTGTAGATGTTTTTGAACAATATTCTAATTCTCAGAAATGGGATATTATTAATAATAATTTTGAACCTTTAGTTTCTCTAGATTTCAAAGCTTCAGAATTTTCTGCCAATGTTGATCACCGATTTACAAACTTAATACAAGGGAATATGTTAAAACTCGTTTTATGGTATGACAATGAATGGGGATACGCAAGTAGAGTATGTGATCAAGTTAAATTTATATCAGATAAAATGAAAGGCTAAAATGAATATAGCATTAATTATAGGAAAAGATAAAAGTACAGGGGTTCCTGGTAAAAACATTAGACAAATATTAGGTAGACCAGCAGCAGAGTATGCATATATTGCAGCAAAATATGCAAAATGTGACAAGATTTATGTTTCAACGGATTCTTTAGAAATTGCAGAAATTGGTAAACCCTACAATGCAATTCATATTTTAAGACCTAAGCATATGGCTTTACCTGATTCTTTAACTGAAGATGCATTATTACATGCTTATGAATATATAAAAAGAGATATAGGTCCAAATAATAAAATTGAAACCATATCTCTATTATTTTGTAATAACCCTGCAATTAATGTGAATTTATTAAAAGAAGCTATAAGTTTTACTTCAAAAACACAAGAATTTGACTCTTGTTTTTCAGTAGCAAAATATGATATGTTCTCTCCTGCAAGAGCTAGAAAAATTGATTCAAATGGAGAGATGCATCCATTTGTTGATTTAAAATACATTGATAATGTTTCTTCAATTAGAGATTCTCAAGGTTCAACTTATTTTTGTGATTTATCAATACAAGTAATGAAACCTATATGTTTTGAAGAGATGGATCAAGGACAATTACCTTTTAAATGGCAAGGTAAAAAATCAAAAGCTATTGAAACTGATTTTGGTTTTGATATAGATTCAGAATGGCAAGCTGTTGTTTTAGAATATTGGCTTAAAAAGCATGGTTTTACTGAAAATAATATTCCGTGGGAATTATAATGTTAAAAACAAATTTTTTAAAACAAAAATTAGAAAATGGTAAATCAGTACTTGGAACTTGGTCTATAATTCCATCTACAATAACAACAGATATAATTGCCAGTAGTGGAGTTGATTTTATAATTATTGATGCGGAACATGGTCCCATATCTTTTGAAACAGCACAAAACATGGCAATTGTATGTGAATCAAGAAAAGTTTCTCCTGTCATGAGAGTGGGAAATATAAATGAAGTAGATATCCTAAAAGCTCTTGATATAGGAGTTCATTGTATCCAAATACCAAATATTAATACAAAAAAAGATGTGGAACAATTAATAAGTTTTGCTAAATATCCACCAATTGGGAAAAGAGGTTTTTCTCCTTTTACAAGAGCAGGAAATTACTCTATACAAAATAGTACTTCACTTACACAAAAAGCTAATGAAAATATATTAATTGCCATAAATATAGAAGGGAAAGAAGCAATCGATGAAATTGATTCTATTCTTCAAATCAAAGAGCTTGATATTATATTTATTGGCTTATTTGATTTATCAAAAGCATTAGGTATTCCTGGTGATGTAAATAATCAAAGAGTACTTGATTATTTAGAAGAATTAACATCAAAAATTAATAATGCAGGTAAATATGCAGGTACAATAACAACTTCAAAAGATAAAATTACTTCATTCATCAATATTGGAATAAAATATATTGTACATTTGGTAGATTGTGAAATGTTAAGAAATTCATATCTTGAAATAAAAACACATTTTGATAAGGTTACAAAAAATGAATAGAGTTTATATTACTGATTATATTGATAATCCATATATTGAAAAAGAAGTTTTAAAATCAGAGTTATCTTATCAATTAAATAAAAATATAGAAGTTCTTTTAGTCTGGCATGAACATATTACAAAAGAGTATATTGAACATCTTCCAAATCTTAAAGGAATAGTAAGATATGGTGTTGGTTATGATGCGATAGATTTAGAATATGCAAAAAGTAAAAATATTTATGTTTGTAATACTCCTGATTATGGAACAGAAGAGGTTAGTGATACAGCAATTGCTATGATTATTAATATAGCAAGAGGTATTACACGATATGATTATCAATGTAGAAGTTATACTAATACTTGGCAAGAAAATACGATTACATCAATAAAAAGAACTTCTGATTATAAACTTGGAGTGATTGGTGCTGGAAGAATTGGAGCTAGTGTACTTTTAAAAGCAAATGCTCTTAGATTTAATACCTATTTTTATGATCCTTATGTACCAAGAGGACATGAAAAAATGTTAAACACTAAAAGAACAGATACATTAGAAGAATTACTTGAAACTTGCGATATCATCTCTATTAATTGCCCTTTATCAGATGAAACAAAAGGAATGATTAATCAAAAGTTTATAAATAATATGAAAGATGGGAGTTCTTTAGTTAATACTGCACGGGGTGGAATAATAAAGGATATTGATGTTTTTTATGAGGCATTAAGAAGTGGTAAATTATCAAATGTAGCATTAGATGTAATTCCAAATGAACCTCCTAAAGATTCTCTTTTAATAAATGCTTGGAGAGAAAAGGAAGAGTGGCTGGATGGTCGATTCATATTAAATCCACATACAGCATATTATAGTGATAAAGCATATTTTGAAATGAGAGAAAAAGCTGCTCTAAATGCAAAAAGAATTTTAGAAGGCTTAGAACCTTTTAATATTGTGAATAAATAATATGAAAGATTCAACTAAACGAAAACTATTACAATCTGTTCTTTCAAGAAAAATATTTCAATCATTTCAAAGTCTATTTTTCAAAGTCACTTATAAGAATGAACCTTTATTAAATGAATATAAGAAAAATGGACTAGTTGTTTTATCAAATTTTTTTTCTATAGAAGAGTGTGACAAAATACTTACTGTTGTGGATGATACTATAGAAATCTGCAAAAATGGATCATTATATAGTACTAAAATAAAGACTATTGATAGTGATCAAATTTATTATAATTCAAAAAGATTAATTTATTCTTTTGATTTCAAAGATACGGATAGTTATGTAAATGAAATTGTAAATAATACTAAAATAAAAGAGATATGTGAATATTTAAATCACTCTAAGCTTAAGCCTATTCAACATTGGACAAAAAGGGTTTACCCAAGAAACGAGCTTCAAAATCATAAAATTATGATGAATGAAAGTTGGCATCAAGACAGTGGTGGCTTAAGTATGATTAGATTTATTGTATATTTAAATGATGTAGGTGAAGAACAAGGACCTTTTGAATATATAAAAGGAAGCCATAAAAAAGAGATTAAAGATATTTCAAAATATATAGAAAATAATAGAGATAAGATTATAAAGATATCTGGGAAAAAAGGCGATGTAATTATAGCAGATGTTACAGGTGGATGGCATAAAGCAAATAAAGTTATTTCAGGACAAAGAGATACATTACAAGTTGCATTTATGTCTCCTTTATCAGATAAAATCAATAAACTCATTGGTTTTGGTACATATCTTAAAAAAAGTTAATTAGAATGAAAAATAATCCATTAATATCAATTATTATAACTACAAAAAATAGAGAAGATCTCCTAAAAAGAGCTATCAGCTCAGTAATAAATCAAACATACTCTAATTTAGAGATAATAATAATAAATGATGCATCTGAAGATAATACAAAAGAAATTCTAGAAGAGTTTGAAAAATTAGATTCTAGAATTAAAGTTATTCACAATAAAAAGACCCTTGGTTCAAATCCATCAAGAAATATTGCTATTGATATTGCAAAAGGTAAGTTTATTGCCGGACTTGATGATGATGATGAATTTATGCCAAATAGAATTGAAGTATTATTAAAAAACTATGATGAGAAATATGCTTTTGTTACTTCATGGAATATTGTGATAAAAAAAGGTGGGATTAAATCTTTTAGACAACCAAAAGAAGAGATAGAATTAAATGATGTTTTAGTCGATAATCTTTTAATGAATCAAGGATTGATTGAAAAACAAAGAATAATTAATGCCAATATGTACGATGAAAAATTAGTTTCTTGTCAAGATTATGATATGTGGTTAAGGCTTATTTTAAAATATGGAAAAGTAAAGGTTGTTCAAGAGTATTTACAACTCATACATGAAGATGATAATATAACTAGAATATCAACTCTATCAAAAATTAAATTCTCTGGATATTTAAAATTTTACAAAAAATATAAATATTTAATGAATTTGACACAAAAAAAAGATTGGCTTTTTAGATTTTATGGTTTGAGAAAGAAAAAACTTTCAAAAAAGACTCTTCTAACTCTAACAAATAACTATAATGCTCAAGAACTGTTAACTTATTATATAAATAATAATGCAATTGAATATAAATATTCAACATTAATTAATTTTTATGACTTTATTGATTCTATAGATTTATCCAAAAAATATATCTTATATGGTTATGGCTCGCTTGGGAAATTGATATTTCCTTTTTTAAAAAATAATTTACTTGCAATAATAGACAAAAATTTAGACATTTTAGAAATAAACAACATAAAAATTATAAAAATTGATGATTTATCTCTATATAAAAACATAACAATTATTGTTTCACCGATCATACATTTACCAGAAATTATTAATAATATAAAACCTTATGGTAATCCCATTCTTCCAATAGATATATAAATTAATTTTATCCTTATCTTATTAAAAATATTGTACTATCAAAAAAACTTATGGAAAATATATGGCAACAATTGAAGAGAATCTAAAAATATACAATGAAACTTATTCTTGGCCTGAAGATGGCGATGAATGGTCAAAACCATGGGGAAATTCAAGAATGCAATGGTATGCTTCAATTTTACCTAGAATCAATACTTTTATTCCTGCTAAAAAGATATTAGAAATAGCTCCAGGATTCGGTAGATGGACAAGATTTCTAAAGAATTCTTGTGAAGAACTTCATATTGTTGATTTATCAGAAAAATGTATCGAAAAATGTAAAACTAAATTCATTAGCTCTTCAAATATATTCTATTATACAAATGATGGATTAACTTTAGATGTGATTGAAAATAATAGCATGGATTTTATTTTTTCATTTGATTCTTTAGTTCATGCAAATGATGAAACCATGAAAAGTTATATTAAAGAAATCGGTAAAAAACTTAATGAAAATGGTGTAGCATTTATACATCATTCAAATTTGAATTTTTTTAAAAATTATTCAACTCATGTTCGAGATACCAGTGTAGATTATCAAAAGATTTCAACTTATGCAAAAGAAAATAATCTAAATTGCATTGTTCAAGAATTAATTAACTGGGATAATGAACCATTTTTAATTGATTGTATTTCAACTATATGTAAAAAAGGTTCAAAATTTGATAAAGAACCCATTATTTTTAAAAATGACAGATTTATGGATGAAGCAAAATTGTTTTCTAAGATTTATTCCATCTATAAATAATTATGAAAATTGCAATAGTAAGTAAAAGTAATCGGTTTGGTGGTGGAGCTAGTAAAGTTGCTGAAGATTTAACAACTTTATTAAATGAAAATGGTCATTTTGCACATCATTACAGAAGAGATTTAGCAAATGGCTATACTAAAAATTCTACCAGTGTCTATGGAAAATGGGAAAAAATTGCTAAAAAAGTTTATTATAAATTAAAATATTTAGGTTTTCAAGAAATAATTCCATTTGAACTTTTCCATTTACTTGATGAAATCAAAAAACACAATTATGACTTAATTCATTTTCATGATTTATCATCAGCTATTTCTCCTTTTACATTGATGTATTTATCTAATAAATTGCCTGTTATTTGGACAATGCATGATTGCTCTGTTTTCACAGGAGGTTGTATTTATCCAATGAATTGTACTAAATACAAAATAAACTGTAAGAACTGTTTTCAAAAGAGTAGTTGGCCTATGGGGGGGAAATTTGATTTAGCTTTTTTATATTTAAGAATTAAATCTAAACTTCATAAAAAAAACATTCATTTAGTGTCACCATCAAAATGGTTAGCCAATTTATCTACTCATAATACGATTATAAAGAAAATCCCTACGATTATTCCAAATGGTGTAGATATCAATATATATAAATTTTTGGATAAAAAAATTTCTAAAGAGAATTTGAATATACCAGAAAAAAGGCTTACGATATTACTTACCGCACATAGTATTCAAGACCCACGAAAAGGTTTTGATTATGCAATTAAAGTTATAAATGAGATTAATCATTTAAATCCATTTTTAATACTTGTTGGTAATATAGATAATATGACAAAAGATTTACTTACTAAAATAGATTATTTTTCTTCAGGTTATATTGATAATTATACTGAATTAAACAAGTTATATAGTGCTGCAGATATTTTTATTAATTGTTCTCTCTCAGATAACTTGCCTCTTGTTGTCCTTGAGACTATGGCATCAGGAACTCCAACTTTTGGATTTACAACAGGAGGAATTCCAGAAATGATTCAACAAAATATCAACGGATATTTAGTAGAAAATAAAGATACAAAATTTTTAGCTCAAAAGATTGAAGAAATTTATTTAAATAAACAATTAACAATATTCAGTAAGAATGCTAGAGAAATGGCTAAAAATAAATTTACTCATACAATATTTTTAGAAAATCATTTGGAATTTTATTCATCAATCCTTACTAACAACTAATATAAGATAGATTTGAATAAGAACTAACTTTTCTTATCATCTCATCTTTATATGAGACTGAAGTTATCAAAATATTTTTTTCACCTTTTTTAACAGCCTCTTCTAGATTTATAACTAAATATCCATCAATATACTTTTGCTGTGTTTCACTAATAAATGAATCAATTAAATAATTAATTTTGATACCTTTTTCAATTAACTTATCATGTAATAATTTAAAAAGTTCACCGGAACCATATATTGACAATTCTTTAATATTTTCTTTATATAGCTTAAAAAGTATTTTTTTTTGGGCTAGTTCTAAAATATCTGTTTCCTCACTAAATTGTCTATTTCTAAAATAATCTTCATAAATCTTTGAAATAGTTCCATGTAACCAGGGAAACTGTTTAATATTACTTTCATTATCTAAATAAAATTCATCTAATATACTATCAACACCTAGATGATTTATGATATATTCATTCTCTTCATTTATTAAAGTTGTTTGAACATTACCATCATAATTTAACTCAATAGGTAAATTCCCTAAATATTTTGTTTCTTCTTTAGTTGGTAATTCTAAAACTCTTGAAAGCATTTTAAACAGAAATGAGCTAGAAGCATTTTTAAATTTATATTTATATGCCATTTCAAAAAAAGTATCTATTCCTTTTTCAAAAGAAGCTATAGTTGACTTAAATTCATTAGAAAATGCTATTTCACTCTTTACAGGTTCAATTTCTGTGTTTTTATGGTACTCTAAAGTTGTATTCTCAAGACCATTTAAAAGTATTTCAAAAACTTCCGCATATCGTCTTATGAAAATACTATCTTTTTTATTTATATCATTTAAAGACAAAAAAGAATCAAGTCTTAAATCTAATCTTTTATAGGCATAAATCGAACTATACAATAATAAATGATTGAATTCTTTTTCCAAAGCAAATTTATTAATCGCTTGATTTACACTTCCCGAACTCCCAAAATCAATTAGTAAACTACCTTTTTTTAAATCACATTGAGTTATATATTCTTTAAAATATTTCTTACTTTCTGATATTTTATTTTTTATTTTATTTTCTTGTATACTGATATCAATATTAATTTTATTATAGAACTCTTCATTATTACTTAGTTTTGAAATAGTATCTCCTTTATAATTCTTTAATTCATCATTTAAAATTTCTATTCCAAAAATTCTAAAAAAACTTTCAAGAGATACTTCCCTAAAACTCAAGAAATCATTTTTATCAATTTTTATATTATTCTCATCTAACATAGCAAGATATATAGATTTTCTAGATGCACAAATTGTATTCAAATCATACTCTTTTTCTAGATTCAAAAACTCTAAAAATTTATTAAAATATTTCTTAAATATTTTACCCTCTCTCATAATAAAATTAATCTGTGTTGTTTCTAATATTTTTGATGATTTTAATATATACGAAGAAAAAGACCATAATAAAGGGCCAAAAATATTACACCCAAATTCATAAAAGAATCTATCTTTATTATTTAAATATAAATTACAATTTATACTTAAGCTTCTAATCATATTTAATTTTTTAGGGTAAAATTCATTGATATAATTTTGTTCAATCTTATCTTCAAATTTTTTATAATAAATTGTATTTATTCCTAAACTTTTAGGTATTTTTATGTCATTTCTTTCATTGTCTCCTATATGTAAAATCTCTTGAGGTTGAAGCTCTAGTTCATCCATTACCATTTCAAATAAAGTTCCCGAATATTTACTTTTTTTAGCTTCTGAAGATACATAAACTTTGCTAATCTTAGCTTCTTTACTAAGTTTTGAAATTGCAATTAAGTTCAATTCTTCAGTAGATAAATACATATCAGAAATAGCAATTACTTCTTTATTGTTTTTTAAAGCTAGTTTTATCCAATCTTGCATATATTCATTCAATATAAGCTGATTTCTTTCCTCTTCAAGTTCTAAATTAATTAATTTACTCTTCTGTTTTTTTGTTAAATAAAGAAATTCATCATATATATCATGTATAGTTACTTCTTCTTTTTTATGCCTTTTTAAAGCACTTTTATGCGCTTCTTGACGATAGTAAGTAAAGGAGTTCTTAGGAAATAATTCTTTCACATAAGTATATTCTGCTAAAATAGAAAATACAGCTATTGGAGAATTGACTTTTCTAAAAAATAAAGTATCAAAGATATCAAAAGATATTACTTTTACATCTGGATTTTTTAAATATCGGAAAAACTGTTTTTCTAATAAAGAATAATCATCCGATTTATTTTTCATTTAATCATTCTTTTCAAGTTTAAAAACTTAATGTAAAAAATTTCTTTGTAAACTGAATTAAAAGATTCTTTAAATACATAAAATTTCTCAAGATTCTCAAAATCAATTTCATCCATTAAGTAATTACTATATGCATCTAAATAATAAATAGTTTTATCTTTTATTTCAGTATCAGATATATGAGTTAGTGATTGAATCGTAAAATCAAAATTATTTTTGTCTAATAAATAATCTTTATACTCTTTTATATCAATCATTGGAAAATATTTCTCTAAATAGTTTTTGTTATTATATTTTATATACAATGTAATCTTTGCATCTATTGAAATTAGATTTTTAATTATTGGTTTCAATTTTAAGAAATTTTCACAATCAAATAAAGCTATTTTCTTACCTTGACATCTTGTATACAATAGATTTTCTTTTCTAATTCTTGGTATCACAGCATCCCATTTTGGACCGATATTATTTGCATAAGCATCATCAATTCCCATTAAAAATGCAATTGTATGACTATATTCACTCTTTAAATCATTATAAAAATAAATTTTTGAAGCTAAACTACTTATTTTTTCTGCCATATATTCAATTTTATTTTCATCAATATTTTTTATGAAAAAACGAATCAAATTTCTATAATAAAAATATGTTGGGAAGGTGTTAATTGCCAATTTTGCTCCTCCTTTATGCCAAATTCTTGATGAGGAAATAGAGTGTATGTCATATCCTATATTTTTAACTCTTGTACACCAATCAATGTCATCCCAATATATAAAATATGTTTCATCGAATACTCCAACTTTTTTAAGTACATCTAATCTAGTCATAAAACAACATGCAGGAACATAATCACACTCAACAATTTCTGGTATTGAATCATCAATAATTCTATCATTATAATTAAGTGTAAATTCAAATTCTTTATAATCTAAAAGAGCGCCCATTTCTTGAATTCTTTCAGGTTCATCCATTTGCATAATTGTTGCACCAACAACGCCTACATTTGGATTTTTATCTAAATATTTCTTTAAATTTATAAATGCTTTTGAATCTGCTCTTGTATCATTATCTAATATACTAAGATAGCGATATTTATTTCTTAAGACATAGTTCATGCCTGTTGCAAAACCACCTGCACCACCAATATTTTTTGTATTTTTTAAAAGAATTACATCAGGAAATTCTGATTCTAACATTTCACAACTTCCATCATTTGATGCATTATCTACAACTATAATATCATAAGAGATTTTATTAAAATCTGCATTATTCATAGATAATAAACAATTCCTTAAATAATCAATCTTATTGAAATTACAAATTACAATTCCTAAATCTTTCATAGATTCTTCTCCCATTCATATGTGCTTTTGCAAATTAATTCCAAATTATTATATTTCGGTTTCCAGTGCATTTTTTGTAAAATCTTTGTGTTATTTGCTACTAAAAAAGAAGGGTCACCATCTCTTCTTGCTACTTGCTTTACTTGAAAATCTGTGTTAGTTGCATATTTCATAGCATTCACAACTTCCTTTACACTATAACCTTTTCCATAACCTAAATTAAAAACATCACTTTCATTGGAATCTAGATATTCAATTGCTTGAATATGTGCATTTGCAAGATCTTCTACATGGATATAATCTCGTATACAACTTCCATCTGGTGTTTTAAAATCTTCCCCATAAATATTAATACAGGCTCTTTTTTTCAATGCTGTTTTTGCCACTAAAGGGATTAAATGTGTTTCTGGCTCATGACATTCCCCTATTCTTGGCATTAATTTTTCATTTTCATAAAACATATCAGAACCTGAAACATTAAAATATCGAAAAATAATATAGTTTAAATTTGAATTTACACAAGCTGTATCTTGAAGTACTTTCTCACTCATAAGTTTACTCATACCATAAGGATTAATTGGATTTGTTGGCGTTGTTTCGTCAATATTTACACACTCTATAGGTTCACCATATACAGCAGCTGTTGAAGAAAATATAAATTTCTTTATACCATGTTCACTTGTACATTTAATTAAATTGGTTGTATTAACTGTATTATTCATATAATATTTTAAAGGATTTTCAACTGATTCTGCAACAACACTACTTGCAGCAAAATGAATAATAACATCAAATGATTTAGTTTGAAGTAGTATATTTACCGCATCAAACTCCTTTAAATCCAACTCAATAAATTCAAAATCTCTAATAGTTTTAAGTGTTTGAATAGTTTTAATATAACCAGTTGATAGATTATCTAATATAGTTATATCATGTTGCGTTGTTTCTAATAGTTGTTTTGCAACATGACTTCCAATATAACCAGCCCCTCCAGTTATTAATATATTCATAAAGTACTCTTTTTAAAAACTTCTAATGCTCTTTCAACAATATCATCCATGTCATAATATTTATACTCAGCAAGTCTTCCAACTAATATTAAATTATTAAATTTTGAAGCATATTGTAAATACAAATTATATCTAAACTGATTTTCTTGGGTGAAAATCGGGTAATATGGAGTATTTTTATTTTTAATATACTCTTGTGGATACTCTTTTAAAATAGTTGTTTTATCACTTTTTGTAGGGTGAATATGTTTGAACTCAGTAATTCTAGTAAAGTCATAATCATTAGGATAATTTACTGTTGCTTTTTCTTGATAAAACTCTTTTTCTACTGTTTCAAATTTCATCTCCACACTTCTATATGGTAAATCACCAAATTTATAATCAAATAGTTCATCTATTTGTCCCGTATAAATAACTTGACCTTGGAATTTTGAACCAAAAAGATAAAAATCTTCATCTTTTAAATAACAAACTTCTTTGAAATCCGTATTTAACATAAGTTTTATATTTTTGTGATTCAACATATTTTGAATCATATTTGTATAACCATTTTTAGGCAAGCTTTGATAACTATCATTAAAATATCTATTATCACGCCCAACAAAAATTGGAACTCTTGCAGTTACTGCCCCATCCATATCTTCAGGTTTCATTCCCCATTGTTTTGCTGTGTAATTTACAAATATTTTTTCATAAACAAAATCAGCCAAAAATTGCAAATCTTTATCTGTAGATTTTTTTAGTTCTAAAATTGGTATTTTTGAGTTATATGCATAAGTTTGCAATAATTTATCTTCTAAAGCTTTTGCTTTTGATTGGGGAAAAACTTCATACAAAGTATTAATATTAAAAGGTATTGGAACTTTAATTCCATCAATATAGGCTAATACTTCATGATTGTAAATATCCCATTGTGTAAATTGTGATAAATAATCTATTACTTCTTTATTATTTGTATGAAATAAATGTGGGCCATATTTGTGAATTAAAATATTATTCTCATCTTTAAAATCAAAACAATTTCCACCTATATGATTTCTTTTTTCTATAATTATCACTTTTTTATTAAGTTGTGTTGCAATTCGTTCTGCCATCACAACACCTGCAAGTCCTGCACCTATAATTACGTAATCTATCACTTTTTGCCTCTTAAAATTTTAGTTGGTTTTTCATTATCAAAATGACCTCTAACTCCATCAAAAAATGAGTTAGTAGCAAAAACTAATCTTGTGTATTTTTTATCATCGTATAAAAGAATATCTTTTATTAAAGCAAAATACAACTTAAAAGCTAGAAAATAGACTTTTTTGCTTTTGCCATATTTAAATGCTATAAAAACTGAATTGCGTAAACCAAAATATTTTAGCCATAGTTTTTCATATTTTATTCTATTTTTTTTAAACCATAAAAATTGTCGTTCAATCTTCTCTTCTTGGCGTTTTTCTTTATGATAAATAACACTTTTATTAACCATAAGAATTTTTCCTAAAGTTACTAATCTTAAACTATATTCTGTGTCATCATGGTGTATGAAAAATCTTTCTTCAGGTAGGCCTATTTTTTTTATTGAAGAAAGAGGAATTAAAATCCCAACAAAAGAAGCCATCTCAATTTCACAGCAATTTTTTTCATACTCTTTTAAATCTATTGCTTTTTGAAAAGCTGGTAAACAATTTTCATAATCAAAAATACCTCTATGTCCAAATGTAGATAAAACATTATTTTCTTTTGTTCCAATCATTGTTTTTGGTGCGTAGGCACTATATTTATTATCATCTATATTTTGTAATAAAATTTCTAAAGCATTTAATTCTGGTTCTGCATCATCATCCATTAGCCATACAAAATCGTAAGCATTTTCTAAAGCATACTTAACACCAAAATAAAAACCACCCGCTCCACCACTATTTTTATCTAATCTTTTATAAATAATATTTGTGTGTTCTAAATATCCATCTTCAATTATTTTTTTATCTGTTCCATCAGTTGAAGCATTATCAACAAGTAAAATAGTATTTTTTGCAGTTTGATTTAATAATGAATCTAAACACTCTTTTAGTAATTCATATCTATTGAAAGTAACGACAACTGTACAGATTTTCAATTCTAATCTTTCCTTCTAATTTTTTTAAATCGTTCAGAAAAATTTGTTTTTTCAACAACATTTACTTTTGTAGGAATCTTAAAAGTTTCAAGTTTATCCTTACAAAATAGTCTTATAATTTTTTTAATATTCTCTTTTGGTTCATGCAAAACCACATCACAAACCACAGTTTGACCTGTGATTACATTTGCTTCTGAATAAACCATACAATCATCAATCTCTTCCATAGATAAAATCACCGATTCAACCTCAGCTGGAAGTACTTTTTGTCCACCTACATTTATTACTTCTTTACTTCTTCCTATGATTTTTAAATAGCCATCTTCAAGCTCTTCAACTAAATCTCCTGTTTTAAACCATCCATCACTTGTAAAAGAGTCCATTGAAGCATTTAAATATCCTAAAACTTGTGTTTTACTTCTAAGCCACAATTCATTTTCTACGATTTTATACTCTTGATTTGCATCTTCAATTTTCATATATAAAGAGTCTGAAGATTTTGAACTTGTTGTGCTAATTCCTGTTTCACTTGTTCCAAAAGTTTGTAAAAATTTAACCCTTGGAAAACTCGCTTTTAGTTTTAACAAAAGCGATTCAGGCATTGCTTCTGTTCCATAAGTAATCATTCTCAAAGAGCTTAAATCATATTTTTCGTGTTCACCTGAAATTAAAATCAGATTTAAAAATGTAGGACTGCTTGGAAGCACCATAATTTTATAATTTTGTATTAATTCACAAATATTTTTTGCATCTCTATTTTTTGGAATAATCAAACAAGCGCCCATACATAATGCATTAAATAAAGTATTTAATCCACCAATATGATCAAACATTAAAAACACTAACATATTCATTGACTTTGCTTTTTTATCTTTGTATGAATTTATTAGATTATTAAGATTATGAATCATCGCTTTTGGTTTACCTGTGCTTCCACTTGAAAACAAAATCAAACCAGCATTTTGATTCTCTTTTAGGCTTTTTATCATCTCATGTGATTCATTTTGCTCTAAGGCTTGAATATCTAAATCACCCTCTTTTATTTTTATTGTGTATTCACAAAAGGCTTCACTTACATATTCATCTTGGATTTTAGGAATAGTTGAAGTAATTGGGACTATGATATTTTTATTTTCAAATAAAGCAAAAAACAAAGCAATATTACAAAAAGAGTAATCACCTAAAATTGCCACAACACTTGAGGATTTTATCTGCTTTTCTAATATGCTTTTATATATATTTATTTGCTCTAATAATGAAGCGTAAGAGTAGGTGATTTCATCTACAACAATGGCATCTTTTGTTTCAAACTCTTTGAATTTTTCAAATAAATAGTTCATTAGTTATTCACTCCTCCAAGATAGATGATTTGCCCTGTGATGAATTTACTTTTTTCATCCACAAAAAACTCAATTACATTTATAATATCTTCAAATGTTCCAAATCTTTTAATTGTTTGTTTATTTAAAAGTTCCTCAATTTTGTTTTTTGGAACTGCTTTTATCAAATCTGTCTCTATTGGAGTTGGACCTAAGGCATTTATGGTTATATTAAATGGTGCTAACTCTTTTGAAGCAGTTTGAGTGAAATTCTCAATAGCTGATTTACTAGCTGCATATACAGCTTCACCTTCAAGTCTTAGTGGAGTTGCAACCGTTGTGAAGTTTACAATTTTTCCATTTTTTTGTTTCATCATAACTTTTGAAACTTCCCTTGTGAATAAAAAAGTTCCTATAAAATTTGTATTAAAAAGTTTTGAAATCGTCTCAACAGAAGTTGTTAAAATATGATTCATTGAAGCAATTCCTGCATTATTTATCAAAATATCAATTTTGCCAAACTCTTTTTTTATAGCTCGTATCATACTTACAACTGCTTTTTCATCACTTACTTCTAAAGAAAAATGTCTATAATTTGGATGAGTTATTGAACTTTCAGTTCTTGAACAACCAATTACTATATCATTTTGCTCTAAATAGTAGTTTGAAATTACTTTTCCAATTCCCTTAGAAGTTCCAGTTATAACTATGATTTGGTTCATTAATTTTCCAATAAAGATTTAATATATAAAGTCAAACTCTCAACAGTTCTAAAAGGTGATGTTTTTGCACTCATTGCTTTTTCATCGGCTAAAACTATCTCTTTGTCAAACTCATCTGAGATTTTTTCTTCTAAATCTGTTATAAAACTAACTAGCGCCAAAGAATCTAAACCACCATTTGCTCCATATAGTTTTGTTTTAGAATCTGGATTTTGTAAAGATTCATTTTCTAATTCTTCATTTAATTCAAACAATGTTTCTATTATGATTTTTTCAATTTTATCTTTCAAATCTACCCTTTAACTAAATTGATACTCTATTTTATCTAAATACTTTTTAATTGATTTTATTAATCTACTATTTTTGTTATTTTCCCAATCTTCTTTTTCAAGTTTTAAATAAAAATAGTTTTCATCTTCTTTATAAATTTTAAAACCAAAATTTTTATTAAAATTCAAAGCTACGTTATTCTCTTTTTTTACTAATGAGCCAAGTTCCTTTATCTTTTCATCAAAAAAACAGTGCTCTAAAAATAAATAAGCACAACAAGATGAGATTATTGGATTAACACCATCTTTAAAAAATATTCCCCAAGTAAAGGCATTTTCTTCTTTTATCCAAGAACAAGAACCTAAAACTTCATTTTCTTTAAGCACTGCAAAATATTTTTTTTCTAAATTTATTTTTAAAGATTCAATCCATTTTAAATGATTTTGTAAACTTATGATTTCATTTGTAATCATATTTTTTCTAATGTAATCTAGATTTCTAATATCCAAAATCTCTTTGGATTGGATTTTAGTTAAAGAGGAATACTCTTTAAAAACTATTTTCATTTTAACTCTTTTAAAATCTGTTTAACCAATCTGTTTTTTGCAAATTTTAGAGTTAGTTTTTTATAAACGTTGTTCTTTTTTATATATTCAATTCTGTTTTTTAAACTCTCTTTTGTTAAATCTTCGGCTTTAATTGTTGTTTTTATGCCTTTATTTTTCAAAAACTTATCCACAACTTTTTGATTAAGTGCAACTTCAATATTTATAAACTTTTTCTTCAAAGATAAAACCTCAAACAAAGTTCCCCCACTTGCAGTGATTACCAAACTTTTTGAGGCTAATACCGATGCAATGTTATTTATATCAACCAAAACTTCAATATCTTTGCTTTGTTTTAACTCTTTTAGATTTTGATTTGCACTTGTTGTAATGATTGTGATTTTATATTTTTTGTTAATTTCCAAAAGTAAATCTGCGATTTTTGAAGAGAGATTTAAAACATCATTTCCACCTAAAATAACTGCAACACTATTTCTTGTAACTTTTACTCTTTTTGCTTCTAAAAACTCATCCCTTAAAAGTGTATATTCACTTCCACAAAATAGTTTTGTTTTTTTAGAAACTAATCTTTTATACTCTTTTTCTTGGGCTTGAACTCCATGATTTAAAACCATGTCAGAGCAATGTGGATTTATAGTATCATCAAAACTTAGTATTTTTAAAGTTGGATTTTGAATTTTTATTTGCTCTTCAAATTTATAATCTATATCATAAGAATCAATAACTAATAAATTTGTTTTCAAGCCTTTAACAAAATAATCCAACATCTTCACACTATTATCACTAATAGAATAAATAGAAAATCCAGATTTTAAAATCTCTTCATTTATATTTCCATATAACTTTTGTGTTGCAAAAAGTATCTTTAGATTTTTATCATGCTCTTTTAATCTTTTTGCCAAAAGTAAACATCTTTTAACATGCCCTAAACCAATTGTAGAGGAAGAATCACATCTAAAAAGTATATTTTTCAACTCTATCTCCTAATTTATAATCTTTAAGTGCTGTTTTTCCCAAAATCTCATTTAGATATTTTGGATGAAGTCCAAAACCTGGTCGAACTGATTTTATATTTTCAAGAGTAAAAATTTCGCCTTTTTTTATCTCTTTTGAAACATAAAGACTTCTTGAAAATCTTCTTTGTTTTTGTTTTTTCTCATTTAAACTATAATCAACTCTACCGAGAAGTTTTTCCGTTTCTCTTACTGCTTGAATCATAGAAGAAAACTCTTTTTTATCCAAAGAAAAATCACAATCAGCTCCACCAATTGATTTATCTAAGATAAAATGTTTTTCAATTACTTTTGCACCTAAAGTAACTGCAACTATTGGAGCAGTAATTCCTAAAGTATGGTCAGAAAATCCAACCTCAACTCCAAAAGTCTCTTTCATATTTGAAATTGTTTTTAAATTCGCTTCTTCTAAAAGTGCTGGATATTCACTTGTGCATTTTAGAAGAATAACATTCTCATTTCCAACACTTTTACAAATATCTATCACATCTAAAATCTCATCAATTGTTGCAATTCCTGTACTAATGATAATTGGTTTTTGTTTACTTGCAGTATATCTTATTAACTCATAATCAGTTATTTCAAAAGAGGCGATTTTATATGCACTTGGACTAAATTGTTCAAGAAAATCAACAGCACTTTTATCAAAAGGAGTTGAAAAAATATCTATATCTAAACTTCTTGCATACGCAAATAACTCTTTGTGCCACTCCCAAGGAGTTGTTGCCCATTCATAAAGTTCATATAAACTTTTTCCATCCCATAAAGTTCCACCTTTAACCATAAAATCATCATTTTTACAATTTAAAGTTAAAGTATCTGCTGTATAAGTTTGAAGTTTTATGGCATTTGCACCTATTTCTTTAGCTGCTTTTATTGTGTCAAGGGCTGTTTGTAAACTTCCATTATGATTTGCACTAAGTTCTGCAATAATATAAGTTCCATCTTTTTGTAAATCAAAGTTTCCTATTTTCATGATTTTGCCTTTTGTATAACTTCATACATAATTTCAGCTCTTTTCCAATCTTCTAAAGTATCAATATCTTGAACAAGAAATCTAGGAAGTATAATTGGAATAGAATCTTTTGCAAATATAATTTCATTTGATTTTATATTCAAATTTGTCCAATAAAACTGTCCTGCATCTTGAAAAGCCTCTTCCAAATCTTGGCTTCTTTTAGAAAAGTTTTCAGGCCAAAACATTTCACATCTTTCATCTTTAGTAATTTTAAAAGTTCTTTGAATTGGAAATGGCATTGAAGTGCAAGAAAAAGCATTTCTTGCATTTGAATTTCTCAGTTTTTCAAAACCTTCAATCAAATATTTTTCATCTAAAAAAGGAGCTGTTGCATAAATAATGCAAACAAAATCATAAATTTCACCAACACTTTTTAAATACTCTAAAGCGTGATTTACAACTGCACCCGTTCCTGTAAAATCATCACTTAATTCAATTGGTCTAATAAATGGAACACTTGCCCCATACTTCTCAGCAATTTTGGCAATCTCTTCATCATCAGTTGAAACAATAACCTTATCAAAAAGCTTAGATTTTAAAGCAACTTTAATACTATAAGCAATTAGTGGCATTCCATGAAAATCTTTAATATTTTTTCTAGGAATTCTTTTACTTCCACCGCGAGCTGGAATAATTGCTACTGTTTTGTTCATTTTTATCCTATGAATTTATTTTCTTAACAAAAGAAACAATCTCTTCTAAATATTTTGCTCTATTATCCCAAGTATGATTTGCTTTAGTTAAACTATAAGCATTATTAGCCATTTCAAATAGTTTTTTATCATCTTTTAAATTAACTCTTAATTTCTCAATATCTGATTCAAGTGTGTTTAAAGAATATGTTAAATAATCAACTTCATCCGTAAAATACTCATCATAATAAGTACTTTTATCAGTAAATACAACCGCATGATTTAACATTCCTGTAAAAACTCTATCGTGTCCACCTTGAGTAAAATTAGTATTTAAATTTATAACAACTTTTACTTTTTTTGTTAATTCTATTGTTTTTTCAAGTGTAACTTCTCCACCATTTATAACATTAGGATACTCACTTACCACTTCAGCCCAATTTTTACCATAAACAGTAATTTTTAAATCACTTTGAAAAAGTTTTTTTAATATCACGTCTCTTTTATACTCTCGTACATAACTTACAACCATTGATAAAAAAGATGCCATTTGAGCTTTTGATATAGAATTAAAAGCGATTTTATATCTATTCATCACTTGATTATAAGCTTCTTCAACACTGATATATTCATCTTCAATTAATTTTTGTGCAATCTCTTCAAATAAATAATTTGGAATTGAATCAATATTTTCCCATTTTTTTGTAGGGCTTCCAAAGTTAGAACCTGTGAATAAAATATCAATATCTTTTATAGATTTATACTCTTCATAGTTTTCAATACTTTTTCCAAACTCTTCGCCTGAAAGTGGCATAAAGAATTTTAAAACTTGACTTTCAGGCATAGAGTTTTGAAGAAAATCAACGTGAGCTTTATCTAAAAAAGAAGCTAAAAAATAGTGCATTGGAGAAGCTAATCTTGATATATGATAAACTGGATGATCAACAAAAATTCCTAAAAAATATGTTTTTACAATATTATATATAGATTCATTCCCTACTTTTAAATCACATCCAACACCATTAAAGCCAATTACTAAATCAAACACCTTGTTAGTGAAAATTTCCGAGAGACCATCCATTGCATTTGGGATTGTTAAATCAAATATCTCCACACTATGACTTCTTGCTTCTAAAGCCTTCTTTAAACTTACAGTAAAATAATCAAATGCCCCATATTGAGAGCTTCCTTTATAAATCAATATCTGCATTTTAATCCCTTATTTTATATTTTCTAACAAACTTTTAATTACAAACTCTTGTTCCTCATTAGTTAAAGAAGGATATAGAGGAATTGAAAAACTCTCTTTATAGTATTTTTCCATTACAGGAATACTCTCATTTCCATAACCTAAAGATTTATAAAATGGTTGTTTATTTATTGGAATATAGTGAAGTTGTAAACCTATATTTAACTCTCTCATTTTTATAAACAACTCTTCTTTACTAATAGTTAATTTATTAAAATCAACTCGTACCACATAAAGATGATAGGAAGAGTTTTCTGTAAATTTATACAAAGGTTTAATTAAACTATTTTCAAAAGCATCATCATAATTTTTTGCTAATTCTCTTCTTCTTTGAATAAAATTATCTAATTTATTTAGTTGACTTAATCCCAATGCACATTGAAAATCCGTAATCCTATAATTAAAGCCTAAAGATTGCATCTCATATTCCCATGGTTTCATTGAAGCATCTTTAACCATTCCATGGCCTCTTAAAATTAAAAGTTTTTCATGTAACTCTTTTGAATTTGTGGTAATTGCCCCTCCTTCACCTGTTGTTATATGTTTTACTGGATGAAAAGAGAATATTGAAATATCACTATTTGTACAACTCCCCGCTTTAATTCCTTCAAATGTTGCACCAATTGAGTGAGCACAATCTTCTAGAATTTTTATTTTGTATGTTTCTTTTAAATATTTTAATTTAGTCTGATTTACTGGATTTCCAGAAAAATGAACAGCATAAATTGCTTTTATTGAAGAGTCTTTTTTTAACTCTTCTTCGCATAAATCTAAATCTATATTTCCATCTTCTATAATATCCACAAAAATTGGTTTTGCATTTGCATATAAAATTGAGTTTGAAGTTGCTAAAAAAGAGTTTGGAGTTGTTAGAACTTTATCATTTTCATTTAATAACACAAGTGAGCCTAAATGAAGTGCTGCTGTTCCATTTGAAACAGCTACACAATATTTAGCACCACAATAAGAGGCTATTTGTTCTTCGAATTCTTTTACTTTTGGACCTGTTGTTAAAAAATCAGATTTTAGAACTTCAATTACACTATTTATATCATCTTCACCAATAGTTTGTTTTCCATAAGGTATAAAATTCATTTATATCTCTTTAATTAATTTTATCAACTCGTCTTTTTCTAACCACTCTTTATTATTTCCAGAGTTATATTCAAATCCTTGAACTACTTTTTGTCCTTGTTCTCCAAGAATATTGTGGTTGTAATCTCTTTTATTTGTAAATGTAATTGTTGGAGCAATTACAAAATGATCATCAAATTCAAAAGTCAAATGACTATCATCAGCTGGACACATTATTTCATGAAGTTTTTCACCAGGTCTTATTCCAATAATTTTTCTCTCTAAAGAAGGTGCCATAGCATCAGCTAAATCAACTATTTTCATTGATGGAATTTTTGGAACAAAAATCTCTCCACCTTGCATTCTCTCAAAATTTTTTAGTACGAAATTAACACCATCTTCTAAAGTAATCATGAATCTAGTCATTTTTTCATCAGTTATTGGTAAAAATGTAGTTCCATCTTTTAGGAGTTTTTGAAAATATGGAACAACTGAACCCCTACTTCCTATAACATTTCCATATCGTACAACTGAAAACTGAGTATCTTGAGTTCCAACTAGATTATTTGCAGCTACAAAGAGTTTATCGGAAGCTAATTTTGTAGCTCCATAAAGATTTACTGGATTTGCAGCCTTATCAGTTGAAAGGGCAATAATTTTTGAAACTCCATTTTCTAAAGCTGCATCAATTACATTTTGAGCACCGTAAATATTTGTTTTTATACATTCCATTGGATTATATTCAGCAATTGGAACGTGTTTTAAAGCTGCTGCATGAATAACAAAATCAACATCTTTCATGGCTTTTTTTAATCTTGCACCATCTCTTACATCCCCAATGAAATAACGCATACATTTGTCACTATACTCTTGTGACATTTCATATTGTTTAAGTTCATCCCTTGAATAAATGATTATCTTATTTGGTTTATATTTTTCAAGTAAAATTTTTGTATATTTTTTACCAAAACTTCCAGTTCCGCCAGTTATTAAGATATTTTTATCATTAAACATATGAAATGCCTTTTGTTTTATTTTGTTACATATATAATAGCAAAGATTACATTTAATTTATATTTTAATCTTGTATATGTAATAATCTAAAAAATATTCAACGAAGGCCTTTTTTAATGCAAAACAATATAATCCCTGAAGATATAATAAAAATACAAAAAAAATTATCTACTTTAGAAAAAGATTCTCGAAATTACAAGAAATATACAAAAATACTTGCAAAACATATTAAAACTTATACTATGAAACAAAGGGTAAATTCTCATATTAAAACAATAGAAACTATTGAAAGAATTGAAAAAGAAAATAGTTAAAATAAAAAACATTACAAATTGTAATATAAATCTTTACTTCATAAATAATCTGCTAAAATCCCAACATAAAATAAGAACATACCAATATAGGAAATAAAATGGATGAAAATCAAAAAAAATCATTAGACTTGGCAATAAAACAAATAGACAAAACATTTGGTAAAGGTACACTTATCCGACTTGGAGATAAAGTTGTAGTTCCAACTGAAACTATTAGTACAGGTTCTTTAGGACTAGATTTAGCACTAGGTGTTGGTGGTCTTCCAAAAGGAAGAGTTATTGAAATTTATGGACCTGAATCTTCAGGGAAAACAACTCTTACGCTTCATGCAATTGCAGAAGCTCAAAAAGCTGGTGGAGTTTGTGCATTTATTGATGCAGAACATGCTTTAGATGTTGGTTATGCAAAAAACTTAGGTGTTGATACAGATAATTTACTTGTTTCTCAACCAGATTTTGGAGAGCAAGCTTTAGAAATTTTAGAAACTGTTATAAGATCTGGTGCAGTTGATTTAGTTGTAATTGACTCAGTTGCTGCTCTTACTCCAAAAGTTGAGATTGATGGAGATATGGATGACCAGCAAGTTGGTGTACAAGCTAGACTTATGTCAAAAGCATTAAGAAAAATTACTGGATTATTAAACAAAATGAACTGTACTGTAATTTTCATTAACCAAATCAGAATGAAAATTGGAATGACAGGTTACGGAAGTCCAGAAACTACAACTGGTGGAAATGCACTTAAATTCTATTCATCTGTAAGACTTGATATTAGAAGAATTGCAACACTTAAACAAGGTGAAAATTCAATCGGAAATAGAGTAAAAGTTAAAGTTGTAAAAAATAAAGTTGCAGCTCCATTTAAATTAGCAGAATTTGACATTATGTTTGGAGAGGGTATCTCTAAAACTGGTGAATTAGTTGATTATGGTGTTAAACTTGACATCGTTGATAAAGCTGGTGCCTGGTTCTCTTATGGTGATTCAAAAATTGGACAAGGAAGAGAAAACTCAAAAGTATTCTTAAAAGATAATCCAGAAATTGCAAAAGAGATTGAGAAAAAAATTCTTGATTCTATGGGAATTAATGATGCACTAATAAGTAGTAGCACAGATGATGTTGAAGATGCATCTGAAATAGACGAATAACTAATACCTCTGCCAAAGGAAATCTTTTCCTTTGGTAAAATACCTACAAATTAACAACTAACAAAAAACTACAAAAGCAAACAACAAATTTATTTTAGCTATAATCTATCAAATTATGAAATTAGGAGACCTAAGTGGTATTTATCGACAATGTATACGCTGATGAAGTATTAGATTCAAGAGGAAATCCAACTGTAAGAGCAACTGTTATATTAAGTGATGGTACAAAAGGTAGTGCTATAGTACCAAGTGGTGCAAGTACAGGAAAAAGAGAAGCTTTAGAATTAAGAGATGGTGATAATAGATTTTTAGGAAAAGGTGTTTTAAAAGCTGTTGAAAATGTAAACACTACAATTGCAAATGAATTAATCGGATTAAGTCCATTTAACCAAGCAGAAATTGATGCTACAATGAAAGATATTGATGGAACTCATAACTATTCAAATCTTGGTGCAAACGCAGTTTTGGGTGTTTCAATGGCAACAGCACGAGCTGCAGCGAACTCATTACAAGTTCCATTATATAGATATTTAGGTGGAGCAAATGCAATGACTATGCCTGTTCCTATGTTTAATATCATTAATGGTGGAGAACATGCAAATAACTCTGTAGATTTTCAAGAGTATATGATTATGCCTGTTGGTTTTGAGAACTTTAACGATGGATTAAGAGCAACTGCTGAAATTTATCAACACTTAAAAAAAGTTATTGACGCAATGGGTGAGAGTACAGCTGTTGGTGATGAGGGTGGATTCGCTCCAAACTTAAAATCAAATGAAGAACCAATCCAAGTTATCATGACAGCAATTGAAAAAGCAGGATATAAAGCTGGTGAACAAGTTGCAATTGCACTTGATGTTGCTGCATCTGAATTAATTAATGAAGCTGGACTTTATGTATTAAAATCAGAAAATAGAGAATTAACATCTGCACAACTTGTTGCATATTATGCTGATTTATGTTCAAAATATCCAATCGTTTCAATTGAAGATGGTTTAAGTGAAGATGACTGGGACGGATGGAAAATATTAACTCAAGAATTAGGACATAAAGTTCAATTAGTTGGGGATGATTTATTTGTAACTAACGCTTCAATATTAGCTGAAGGTATTAAAAAGGGAATTGCAAACTCTATATTAATTAAACCAAATCAAATTGGATCAGTTAGTGAAACTATGCAAACAATCAGACTTGCTCAAAGAAACAATTATAATTGTGTAATGTCTCACAGATCAGGTGAAAGTGAAGATGCATTTATTGCAGATTTTGCAGTTGCTTTAAATTGTGGACAAATTAAAACAGGAAGTACAGCAAGAAGTGATAGAATTGCTAAATATAATAGACTTCTTGAAATTGGTGCAGAAATTGGTTATAGTGAATATTTAGGGAAAGAACCTTTTAAAAAATAGAAATGATTAATGATGCAAAAAATGCGTGTATATAACAAATTTATACTAATAGTGCTATTTTCTTTAGCACTAACGGTATATCTTTCATATCACGCAACCAATATTCTTTTTGGGGATAACTCTTTACAAGTTTATAACTCATTGAAATATAAAAAAGAGTACCTTGAAGATGAGATTTTAAGATTACAAAGAGAAAATGCTTATTTGCAAAAAGAGTATTTTGAATTAAAAAATTTGGAGCCAGAAGAATGAAAACTTTATTTTTATTTACATTAACAACAGCATTAGCCTTAAATTTAAGTGCGAGAGAAAATCCATTTGAACCAACAACAGTTTTTGACCAAGATCTTGGCAAAATTATAAATTTAGATGAGAAAGCTGTAAAAAAATCTATGGAAAATGCACCTTACATACAAGAGATGCAAGAAAAAATGTTAAATGTAACTTCGCAAGGTGAAAATAAAGTTGAAGAGAAAGTAAGTAAACCTACTACTGTTATTGAGGATGATACATACTCAAAAAGAGAAGTTGATTCTTTAATTCAAAAAACAAAAAAACAAACTGAACAAAAAGCAAAAGAACTTGTAAAAAAAGAAGTTCAAAAGAATGTAGAACCTACTCAAGTTGTTTATGTTAAACCAAGAAGTGATGTGGCTGAAGATGAAGCTTTATTAACTAAAAATATACTACCATTCCTAAAACTTGAATATAATGATAATAAATTATTAATAACTACATCTTATGGAGTTTCTAAAAAATTCTCTGTAGTTAAAGAAAATAAAATTATCATCGATTACAAAGGAAAAGTTGATTTTAATACAAGAAGAGATAGTTTAGAATCATCTTGTTTTCAAAAAGTTGCAGTTGGAAATCATAAAAAAGATGGATATTTTAGAGTTGCTGTTGAATTAAGTGATAAACCATCAAAATTTGATGTTACTTATAAAGGTGACTTAATTACTATTTCTAAAATAAACTAAACTTGTAATTATTCTAATAACAATCATTACAAGTAATACTTCAAGTATAGATGCTAAAATAAAAGCATAGTAGTATTCTTGTGTGATTGTATGATTATTATAAGCAATTGTACTTACAGCAATTAAAAGAGTAAGTGGCATTGAATGTGATAGTCCTAACATAAAAAACTTATTCCAACCCATTTCTTTTACAAACAATAATGATGCTATTAATCTAATAGCAACCATTGCAAGTGTTATTAATAATGCTTTAATTACTAAATCCCAATTTAATAAAGCTTCTATTTCTAATGAAGAACCAACTGATATAAAAAATATAGGAACTAACCAACCAAATCCAAAATGTTCTAATTTATGAGGTAATTGCTTATTATGCTCTTCAAAAAATGTTGTAATGAATATTCCTGCAATAAATGCTCCAAAAGCAATTTCTAAATGCAAATACATCATAACTGTAATCATTAAAAAGAATATTGCCATAGAAATTCTAATATCTTGTTCTTGATGATCTTTTTCTGGCATTAAATAGTTTTTAATCTCAGGAAACCACCAAATAAAATTATGAAATAATTTATAAATAATTAACATTACAACCAAAAATAACATAAATAAAGCCATTGTTTTATAAAAATCTATGCCTAAGCCAAATTCTAAAACGGCAGATACAGTAGTAAGAGCAAAGATAGATAATACTTCTCCAATTAGTCCAACAATAAATGCTAGTTTAATCCATTCAGTATCTCCATACTCTTTTTTAAGTGCCGCTAAAACACCAATAGATATAAGTGGTAAGATAACAATAAATATATTTCCTAAATCAAAATATAAGGTAATAAGAATTGAACTTGAAAATAATACAACATTATATAAAAGTGATTTCTTTAGCATCGTAGGAGAGATACATAAAAGTTTTTTCAAATCAATTTCAATACCAGCAAGGAACATTAAATATAAAAATCCTAATTCGGCTACTAAATGAAAAATTGGATGATCAACAATAAATGCAAAATAGGCGGCAAGTGCACCTAACATAATTTCAACAGGTATTGTAGGGAGTTTTAAAAGTTTTGAGACTAATGGTGAAGTAAATATTATTAATGAAATTGATATGATTATTAGTATTTCTTCACTCATTAAACTATTCCTATTTCTCGTCAGGCATTACATGAAAGTTTTTAGCTATTTTATAACCATAAGATTCAAGGGCTTCAACATCATCTTTTGGAGTTCTTCCAGTTGTAGTTAAATAATCTCCAATAACAAAAGCATTAGCTCCTCTTTTGAAAATTTCATATTGCTCATCACCAAACATTAACTCTCTTCCACCTGCAACCATAATCTTATGTGCATTAGGAATCATCTTTCTTGCTAAGGTAATTAAGTCAAATGCTTCTTCTCTATTAATTGTATTTTCAACAATAGGTAATGCTTTATTTGGATGAAAAAAGTTAAGAGGAACATTCATAGGATCTAATGAATTAATAGCCTCTAACATAGAGATTCTATCTTCTTGAGTTTCACCCATTCCAAAAATCCCACCACAAACAAGTTTTAAACCAGCTTCTTTAACATTTAAACATGTTTGATATCTCTCATCCCAAGAGTGAGTAGTACAAATAGTTGGATAAAAATCTCTTGATGTTTCTAAATTATGGTTGTAATTGCTAATTCCTGCTGCTTTTAACTCTTTTAACTGCTCAACTGTAGCCGTTCCATTACATGCAATTAATCTAAGTCCTAAATTTTCTTTATTTATAGCACGCGCAGCTTCGGCAATAAATTTAGTTTTTTTCTCTGTTAAACCAAGTCCAGCAGTTACTAAACAAAATCCAACAGCACCATTTGCTCTGGCTTTTGTTGCTTCTAATACGATTTGTTCTATACTTTTTAGTGTATATCTTTGAATATCAGCTTTATATCTTACACTTTGTGTACAGAATTTACAATCTTCATTACATGTACCACTTTCAACATTACAAATGGCACATAAGAATATTTCTTCATTATTATCGTTCATATTTATACTCTTCTTTCGTAAAATTTATTTCATTAATATTTTTAAAATAACGCGAGATTATATACTCTTTTTCTTTAACCTCTAGTTGTAAGCACTCAATAAAAGGTTTTTCCCTTGCACAAACTTCCCCTGGATTTATAAAAAGTGTTTTGTTTTTGTACTCACACTCAAAGATATGAGTATGCCCAAAAATCACTATTTGGCTATCTGGAGTTAAGTAATAAGGCAAGTGCATTAATTTAAATGTTGTATCTTTAATTTTAAAATAATACGGCTCTTGTTTTATATTATATTTAAAAGATAAATTAAGTAAATTTCTATCATTATTGCCAAAAACAGCAATATATTTTAATCCTGACTCTTCTAATAATTGAAGATTCTTCTCTATACACAAATCACCAGCATGAACCAAATACTCACTATCAATCTGTTTTAAAAAATCAATAACATCTTTAGTATAGTCACTTTTTAGGTGACTATCAGATAATATTCCAATTTTCATACTTATTTAGTAGCACTCTTTTTTGCTGTTGTTTTTTTAGCCGTTGTCTTTTTAGTTGTTGTTTTCTTAGCAACTGGCTCTTTTTTTGTTGTTGTTTTAGTTGCTACTGTTTTTGTTGTTTTAGAAGATTTTGAATCTTTTGCAATTATTTCTAAACATTGCTCTAAAGTTAAATCATTTGCTTCTGTTCCTTTTGGGATTTTAAAGTTTTTTCTACCTTGTTTTATATATGGCCCATATTGCCCTATTAAAACTTGTATTTTTTCTTTATCAAATGATTTAATTGTAGATTTCTCTTTTGCTTCATCTAAATCTTTTATGATTTCTAATGATCTATTTAAATCAACAGTATAAGGGTCATCCGTTTTTAATGAATAGTATTTTGTTTTTACTTGTAAATATGGGCCAAATCTTCCAATATTTGCTTTAATTTCATCACCATTTGCATCAAGACCTACAACTCTTGGAAGAGTGAATAAAAACATTGCTTCATCAAATGTAATTGTATCCATATTTAAATGATCAGGAATTGCTACAAATTTTGGTTTTTCTTCATCATCTTTTGTTCCAATTTGAATAAATGGTCCAAATCTTCCCACACGCGCACTAACTGGTTTTCCAGATTTTGGATCAGTTCCAATTTCTCTAACTTGTAAATAATCTTCTTTATTTACACTTGTCTCTTTTTCATCAATAGTTTTTTTGAAGCTACCATAAAAATCTTTCATCACTTGTTCCCAAGTAATTTTTCCCTCGGCTATATCATCAAATTCTTCTTCAATTTTTGCAGTAAAACCTAAATCAACAATATATGAGAAATGATCAACTAAAAAACTATTTACAACTTCACCTGTTGGTGTTGGCATTAATTTTTTATCTTCTGTTTTTATCACATATTCCCTTGCTTGAATAGTTGAAATTGTTGGAGCATAAGTTGATGGTCTTCCAATTCCTTCACTTTCAAGTTTTTTTACAAGTGATGCTTCTGTATATCTTGCTGGCGGTTTTGTAAAATTTTGTTCACATTCAAGATTTTCTAACTCTAAAATTGTTCCTACATCTATATTTGGTAAAATCTTTTCTGTACTATCAAGTGCAGATTCTGGATTATCACTACCTTCTGTATAAGCTTTCATAAATCCAGCAAAAATAATTCTTTGACCTTTTACTTGAAATTCAAACTCTTTATTAAGTCCAGCTTCAATTTTATAAGTTGTATTTGCGATTTTTGCTTGTGCCATTTGAGTGGCTAATGTTCTTTTCCAAATTAAACTATAAAGTTTATATTGAATATTTTCAACATGAGCTTTAATCATACTTGGTCTTAACGCTAAATTTACAGGTCTTATTGCTTCATGGGCTTCTTGAGCACCTTTTGCTTTTGATTTATAAACTCTTGGTTTTGCTAGGGAATACTCTTTCCCATACACTTCATCAATAACAGCTTTTGCAGCAGTTGTAGCAACCGTTGAAAGGTTTAATGAGTCAGTTCTCATATAAGTAATTAAACCGCCTGTGTGACCTGGAATATTACCTACATTCCCTTCATAAAGTTGTTGAGCAACAATCATAGTTTGTTTAACTGAAAGTCCAAGTTTTCTACTTGCTTCTTGTTGAAGTGTTGAAGTTGTAAATGGAGCAGCTGGATTTCTTGTGCTATCTTTTTCTTCAATATCAGTTAGTTTATAAATACCTTGATTTAAAGAGTCTTCAATTTTTAATGCTTGTTCTTCATTTTCAACTTTTGAAGTTTTACCATTAATCTTTGCTAACTCAGCTTTTAATTCTGGATTTATAAAATCTGCTTTTACTCTCCAATACTCTTCTGGAATAAAAGCTCTTATTTCATTTTCTCTATCAACTATGATTCTAACTGCAACTGATTGAACTCTTCCTGCACTTAGTCCATATCTTACTTTTTTCCATAAAAGGGGTGAAAGTTCATATCCTACTGCTCTATCTAAAATTCTTCTTGCTTGTTGAGCATCAACTAAATTTTGATCAACATCTCTTGGATGTGCTAAAGCTTCTAAAATTGCATCTTTTGTAATTTCATGAAATACAATTCTTTTAATAGGATTTTTTTCGATTTTTAATGCAGGAATTAAGTGCCAAGCAATAGCTTCCCCTTCCCTATCCTCATCGGCCGCTAGGTAGATGGTTGTATCTTTATTAATATGTTTTTTTAAATCGCTTATTACTTTTTTCTTATCTGTTGATACTAAATATTTTGGTTTAAAGTTATCATCTGGATCAAACCCTAATTGAGATTTTGGTAGGTCTCTTACATGCCCCATTGAGGCCATTACTGTGTAATCACTACCTAAAAATTTCGATATTGTTTTCGCTTTTGCTGGGGACTCCACTATTACTAAATTCTTCACTAAAAAACCTTACATTATTTTTAAAGTTTGCATTCTAACATAAATACATTAATTTTACTTGTAAATTATAATCTCTTCTTCTATATCTATATTAAACTGCTCTTTTATTTTTTTCTTTGCTACTTCTATCAAATATATCGCATCTTCAAAAGTTCCATCACCATAATTTACTAAAAAATTTGCATGTTCTTCTGAAAAACTCATATCACCTCGCCTTTGACCTTTTAATCCAACTTCTTGAATTAATCTTCCTGCAAAATCACCTTTTGGGTTTTTAAAACAACTTCCAGCACTTGGCACATGGGGTTGATTATCCCTCATTTTATTAAACTCTTTTAACATATCTTTACTAAAACCATACTCAACATTAAAAACCACTTCATAAACAATCGTATCAAGTTTAGTTTCTCTATATGAATATTCTATATCTTCTTTTTTAACATATCCATCTTTAGTTTTTATGCTATGAATATAATTAAACATTTCCCAAGATTTAAGTCCTGCATTCATTTTTACCAAACCACCTAAATTTCCAGGAAGTTTTGCCAAAAATTCTAAATTTGCAATATTATTTTTTCTTGTATAAGTTAAAAGTTTACCTGATGTTGTTGAACATCCTACATAAAGAAGATTTCCTTCTTGCTTAATATAATCAAAGGCTTCACCTAAAATTGCAAAATTTTTATTTATATTTGGAGAAATTAAAAGATTATTGGCTCTTCCAATAATTTGATATTCACTATAGTCACCTATTTCATTTATTTCTAAAACATCTAAAATAGGTCCTATTTTTATTGAAGTGTATCTTTTAAAATCAATTGTTCTTATACTATTTTGCATATACTATTTTGCTCTTAACTCTTCATATTCATTTGGAATTAAAAAATCTTTTGCTTTTATTAAATTTTCATAAAAACCATTTTTATATCCTAATTCATACAATTTATCTAAAGCTTTATATTGTAAATCACTCATTTTCACGGAATTATCATTTGCATATAAATCTAAATATTTATCTAAAGTTGGGGCATCAACTCTAATTAAACCTTTTTCTAATAACATAGGAGCTAAAACTTTTCTATTTTTATTTGCAACTTCAACTGCTTTTATTAAAGTATTTTCATAATCAATGGCACTATGAAGTGGAATTGATCTTCTTAAACACATTCCACCAAGTGGCAATGGTAAATTTCCGCCACTAAGTTCAACCCAAATATCCCACATCTCACGCTCTACTTCTAATTCATTGTTATAAGTTAGAATTGATTCATGAATTAAAACTCCAGCATCCACTGTTCCACTTAAAACAGCCTCTTCTATTTCTAAAAAGTTCAAATATGTAATTCTTGCATCTGGATAAGCAATTCTAAATAAAAGTGCATTAGTTGTAAACTCTCCACTAAGAGCTACTTTAAAGTTTCTCTTTAGTTTTACACCTTTTTTCTTTATAAGTTTTGGTCCATATCCTTCACCAAAAGAAACAGCTGTTTTTAATAAAGCATAATCATCTTTTATAAAAGGATACAAGGCAAATGAAATTGCACAAATGTCATATTGACCTTTTAATGTTGCTTGATTTAAACTTTCAATATCATCTGCAATATTTTCAAACTTGGCATCTTTTGGAGTAACCCAACCAAATTTAATAGCATAATACATAAAAATATCATCAGCATCTGGTGAATGAGCTACACTTATAGTTTTCAATTTCTTATCCTTGATTTTTTTCTTTGGGGATTGTAACAAGTTATGGTTTATCTTTTGGTTATAGTATGAATTATTTTATAAATCATATTCAAATTTTAGTTTTTTAATTATATCAAATACAGATGTTGCATATTCTAAACCTGTATCGCTTTTATATTTCCATCCAGCATTATAACTTGCCCAAATTTTTATCCAATTATCTTTGTGAACTTTTCTCCAAAAGTCTATTTCTACAATTGCATTTGCAGTTGAAAAGCCCACATCATAAACAAGTTTCTTTGCAAAATATTCTCTATTAAACATAGTATCTGGAACTTTTTGTCTTCTTATTACACTTTTTATATTTGATTGAAAAAGTCCATAATCATTACTTATTGGATTAATTAATTTTTTACCAACTGATGATTCTTTAATTGCAATTGCCATTAAAGTATATTTCATATAATTATCATCGGTTAAGGATTTGATTTTTTTTAAAATTATAATATCTGTATTAGTTAAACCCAAAGAGTTTGAAAAAGCAAAAGTAAAAAATAGGCAGAATAGTGTAATAATTTTTTTCATGTTTTTATTTTACAATAAATTCTAATCATTTTTTATAAATGATTAGAATCTTGAAATACTAAAAACCTGAACTTGCCACATAAGTTGAAATAATATTTAAAAGTGGATCTACTAATAAAATAGAAATAATTGTTAAAAATACTACAAAACCAACTACAGATTTCATAGGTGTTGTTGCATTTTGCATAAATTTTGTATTAGCACCTTTTTCTGGATCTCTTAAGAACATATATGAAACTGGTCTTAAATAGTAATAAGCAGAAATAACTGAGTTTAAAATAATTATAATTGCTAGTGCAATATGACCTGCATTTACAGCACTTGCAATTAAATACATTTTACCCCAAAATAGTGCAAAAGGAGGAAGTCCCGTTAATGCAAATAAAAACATTCCTAATATTGAAGCTGTAAATGGAGATATTTGAGCAAGTCCCGAAAACTTTTTAAATGTATATGGAGACTCATAATCTTTAAATTCTTTTCCTCTATTAAGCCATAACATACCAAATGCACCAAAGTTTGTAATTGTAAATAAAATCCAATACAAAAATAAGGCATTTGTTGCTTGTTGTGTTCCAATAGCAATTGCTGCCATTGCCATTCCAGCATTTGAAATAGATGAATAAGCAAGCATTCTTTTAATATCTTTTTGCTGTAAGGCAATTAAATTTGGAATTGTCATTGTTAAAATAACTGTTACATAAAGCATTGTTTGAATGATAATATCATTTGCATGAATAAATATTTCAAAAAATCTCAATGCTACTACAAAACCCGCCATTTTTGGAATTACAGATAAAAAACCTGCCATTGCAGAAGTTGAACCTTGATAAACATCTGGAACCCAAATATGATAGGGGAAAAGTGATAATTTAAATCCAATAGCTGCAAACATAAATACAAACCCAACTAATACTAAAACATAATTAGCATAATTTTCATGTGATAAAAAACCATCTTGAGTTAATACTTCTGCCATTTGAGATAATTCAACTGTTCCAGTTATTGCATAAAATATCATAGCTGCAAATACAAAAAATGCAGCTGCTAAGGCACCCATTGTAAAGTATTTAACCGCAGCTTCAATTGATACCATTCTATTGTGCATAGCAATCATTGTATACAAAGCAAGTGATGATGTTTCAAGTCCCACAAATATCATAATTAAAGAATCAGAACTTACCATAAATTGGAATCCAGCAACTGTAAATAAATACAATGCAAAATACTCAGCATGTCTAAATTCTTGAAGTCTTAATTTTGATAATCCTAAAAATACAAAAAATATTGAACCAATTATTATTATACATTGAGATAAAACTGCAATTCCATCTAATAACATTAAGTCAAACATACCTCTTTGATCACCATGATAAGCTAAAAGAGTAAATAAATCAAAGATTAGAAATAATACAACTAAAATCACATAAAGAGATTTATGTTTATTTTTATTAAAAATATCAGTTAATAAAATACTCAAAGCACCAATAATTGCTATAGATACAGGTGCAATAGTTCCTAGATTTAGACTTTCTAGAGTTATTTTTATAGGCTCAAGCATTATTTAACCTCCCCTGTAGAGTTTAAGGCTCTAAGTTTATCTTTTGTACTTTCATTAACAGCTTTAGATTCCATAACTTGTGTAAGGTGAGTAACTGATGCATTCAATGGATCTAATATAACTTTTGGATAGATTCCTAATGCTATAATTAAAACTACTAAAGAACCAAGAGCTACTAACTCTCTTCCATAAATATCTTTTAAAATTTTATTTTCTGGTTTTTTTAATTTTCCAAAGAATGTTCTTTTATACATTGCTAACATATAAACTGCACTTAATACAATTGTTAATGCTCCGATAAATGTAAGAATCGGTGAATATTTAAAGAATCCTAAAAGTGATAAAAACTCTCCAATAAATCCAACAGTTAAAGGTAAACCAATTGACGCCATTAAAACTACAGCATATACAAGAGCGAATATTGGCATATTATTAGCTAATCCACCAAACTCTTTTATCATCTTAGTTTTTCTTCTATCGTATAAAACTCCTACACTCATAAACAATGCACCAGATACAACACCATGTCCAATCATTAAATAAACAGCACCAGAAATTCCCTCAACATTTAATGCAAATAACCCTAAAGTAATAACACCCATATGTGAAATTGATGAGTATGCAATCATCTGTTTCATATCTTCTTGTGCATAAGCTAACATTGCTGTATATATGATAGCAATAAGTCCTAATGTTGCCATGAATCCAACAAAATAAACACTTGCATCTGGAAATAAAGGAAGTGAAAATCTAATAAATCCATAAGTTTCCATTTTTAGTAAAACAGCTGCTAACATAATAGACCCAATAGTTGGAGCTTGTCCATGGGCTAATGGAAGCCAAGTGTGAAATGGAAACATTGGAACTTTTACTGCAAATCCAAAGAAGAATGCAATAAATAGCCAAAGTTGTAAATCAAAAGGAAGATCTATACTATTCCATTCCATTAAACTAAAGCTCCAAACTCCTGTTGCTTCATGAAACACATATCCAAAATATAGAATCCCTATAAGCATTACTAACGAACCTGTAAAAGTATATAGGAAGAATTTAATTGCCGCATAAAATCTTTTTTCTGCTCCCCAAAATCCAATAACATAAAACATTGGAATAAGTGTTAATTCCCAAAATATGTAAAATAAAATAACATCTAAAGAAACAAAAACTCCTACCATTGTCATTTCTAAAAATAACATAGTAATGATTAAATTTTTTACATCTTTTTTCTCAGTTAATCCAATCAAAGCAATCATTGTCATAAAAGTAATCATAACAATTAAAAATAGACTTACTCCATCAACACCAATTAAATAATTAATTCCATATGCACTTATTAAAGGTAAGTTTTGTACAAATTGCATTCCAGCTTCATTCGTATCAAAGTAATACCAAAGTAGAAGTGACAATACAAATTCAACAACAGTAACAACAACTCCAAATTGTCTCATAGAATTTTTATCAATTAAAAACCCAACAATCGCAGCTGCTGCTGGAAAGAATATCAACATAGATAAAATATTTTCCATTTACATAACCCCTTAAAGTACTGATAAAACTAAAGTAAAGATTAATCCTGTGATTAATCCTAAAACCATTAGTCTTAAAGATGATGATAAATTACCAGATTGAATAGGTCTTGCTTTCACTCCTAGTTTATTAACAAAATGAGCTAAACCATCAATTGATGCATCTATTAGTTTTATTTCTATTATTTTCCATGTCCAAACTGAAAGTTTATAATATGGAATTGAGATAAAGTTTTTGAAAAATTGTGGAACAAAATATTGGTTAATTAACAATTTATAAATTGCTGTATCTTCCCAAGATTTACTAAATCCACCATTTTTGTATTTAAATACTGCAATAAAAATTCCACCAAAAGCTACTGCACTTGTCACTAATATTAATATCCAAGAAGTTGAATGATTAATATGTTCAGCTTCCCAAGTTGGTAAAACTTTTGTTACAAACTCTACAAATGAGTGTTCAAACCAACCAGCAATTACTGCTAATATTGCAAGGGGAATCATTGCAGCTATTACAAAGTTTTTAGCTTCATGTGGATGATGTTCTTCATTTGAATAATTTTGTTCTCCAAAGAAAATTTTCATTACAAGTCTAAATGAATAAAATGCAGTTAAACCAGCAGTTATCCATAAAACTGCCCATAAAACCATCGCATTTGCATTAAATGCAACTTCAAGAATTTTATCTTTTGAGAAGAATCCAGCAAGTGGGAAAATACCAGCAAGTGCTAAAGAAGCAAGTGTCATAATAATTGAAGTTGCTTTCATTTTATTATGAAGTCCACCCATTTTTCTAATATCTAATTCATCATCCATAGCATGCATAACATTTCCCGCACCTAAGAATAATACTGATTTAAAGAAAGCGTGAGCTGCTAAGTGAAATAAAGCTACCCAATAAGCTCCAAGACCAGCTGCTACGAACATATATCCTAATTGTGACAGCGTAGAATAAGCAATAATTCTTTTCATATCATTATTTACTAAAGCCATAGAAGCTGCAAAAATTGCCACAAAAGCTCCAAGTGCTGCTATTGCATATCCAACTTCTGGAATTAAAGCATAAAGTTCATTTGATCGTACAACTAAATAAACCCCAGCTGTTACCATAGTTGCTGCGTGAATTAGTGCTGAAACAGGAGTTGGTCCTTCCATTGCATCGGCTAACCATGTATGAAGAGGAAATTGTGCTGATTTTCCCATTGCTCCTAAAAACAATAAAGCACCAATCCAAACTAAAGTACTATTTTCTAAAGTTGAAACTTTGGCAAATACAATATCATATTGTAAACTTCCAATATTCCAATAAATTAAGAACATTCCAATTAAAAGTCCTAAATCCCCTATTCTATTCATAATAAAGGCTTCGTTTGCAGCCCAAGTTGCTGATTCTTTGTGATACCAAAAACCAATTAACAACCAAGAACAAACCCCAACACCTTCCCATCCTATAAATAAAACAGCAAAGTTATCAGACATTACAAGAACTAGCATTGAAAATACGAAAGCTGAAAGATAAGAAAAATATCTATTAAAACCTTTATCGTGTTCCATATAACCAATTGAGTGAATATGCACCATAGTTGAAACAACAGTTACAACACTCATCATTACTACACTTACTTGATCAACTACAAAACCAAAAGGAATATCTAAATTTCCAATTACTATCCAATCAAATAAATTTACATGTAAAGTTGTATCTGTTGTATAAACAAAATGTAATAGATATAAAGATGCGTACATAGAAACGGCTAACATAAAAGATGTGAACCATCCTGTAAAAGCAGTTTTAGCTTGCATAGAAAAAAGAGCTGCTACTAAAGAACCTACAAGTGGAGCAAAAAGTGCAATGTATATATATTTCTCCATAATTACCCTTTCATCCCTGCAATATCATCTAAGTTAATAGAACCTGTTCTTTTGTACCATAAAATCAATAGCCCAAGTCCAATTGCTACTTCACTAGCTGCAACTGCAATAATAAAAAATGCAAACATTTGACCTGTTAAATCTCCATGAAATTTTGAAACAGCAGCAAAACCTACATTTACAGCATTTAACATAATCTCTGTTGAGAAAAATAACATCAATACATTTTTTCTTCTAATTACACCAACTAAACCAATACAAAATAAAATTGTTGAAAGTATTAAATAGGCATTAAGAGTCATTTACTATCCTTTGCAGATGCTTCATCAAGTCTGATTTTTTCATCTATTTCATCTTCTGTCATTTCTGAATATGATTCATTCATTTTTTTACCTGCAAGTACTAGTCCCCCAACCATTGCAACAAGTAGCATAATGGCTGCTAATTCAAAAGCTAACAGATATTTAGTAAACAGTACAATTCCCACATCTGCTGAATTCCCATACTCAGGATGTATAGGATAATTTGCTTCTATGTTTTGTCCAATAACAGGCGCTAATAATACAACTACAATTACAACTGCTAATAAACCTGAAAGTAAAAATACTAATCTTGGATTTTTAATTTTCTCTTTTACTTCTGATAATGAGTCAAAAAACATCATTCCAAAAGCATATAAAGACATAATTGCTCCTGTATAAACCACAATTTGAACGGCACCGAGGAAATCTGCATTTAATAAAAAGAAAAATGCTGAGATAAAAATCATTCCAGCAGCTAGGGAACTTAATGCATATAAAGCATTATTTGTTAAAACTGTAATACTAAACATACTAATAGTTAACACGGAAAATATTATAAAAGCTATAATTTCAAACATCTAGACTCCTCTTAGTATGATAATGGTGTTTTTTTAATTTTTGAATCTGCATCTTTAGATACTGAACCATAGCCATCAAATTCAAGTTGTACACCTAAGCCATTCATTGAAGTTAAAATATCTTCTTTAAGTGAAAAGTGTGCTCTTTGTTCACTTGAATTTTCATATCTTCCACCATGAACGATTGCTAGTTCTGGACAAACCTCAGCACAGTAACCACAGAAAATACATCTTCCCATATTAATTGTATATTCAGTAACTGCTTTTCTTGAATTTTCATCAATTTTAGTTTCCATTCTAATACAGTTTGCAATACAAATTTTTTCACAAAGTCCACAACCAATACATCTCTCTTCACCTGATTCTAAAAGTCTTAGAAGTTTATGTACCGCTCTATATCTTGGACCTATTGGAAGTTTTTCTTTTGGATATTGAACTGTTGCCATTTCACCTTTGAATAAAGCTCTATACATTATTCCAAAAGTGATTCTCATACCAACAAAAAGTTCACCTTTTACAGATCTTGATAATACTTGTTTAAACATATCCCAAGAAGTTTTAGGATAATTATCTTCTTGAACTGTTACATATCCATCTGATACATTTCTATTTTTAAAATCTTTTAGTTCCATCTTAACTCCTAAAACATCATCACAAAGCCAGTAACTAAAATATTTAGTACTGCAAGTGGCATTAATATTTTCCAACATAACCACATTAATTGATCAGGTCTAATATGAGGCCAAGAAGCTCTTGTCCATAAAAAAACAAAAATCAAAGCCATAACTTTTAATACAATTGCTAATCCACCTGGGATAAACCATAAATCATTAAATCCACCCAAAAAGATAAGTGTAATTAAAAATGAAATTGTAAAAAGGTTAGCATACTCTCCAATAAAGAACATCCCCCATCTCATACCTGAATACTCTGTTGCATAACCAGCAACTAATTCTGCTTCATGCTCAAGTAAGTCAAATGGAGTTCTATTTGTCTCTGCAAATCCAGCAATTGTAAATAAGATAAAAGCTAAAGGTTGAGACCAAATAATCCAGTCAGTTATTCCACCTGATTGATAGTTGTTAATGTCAATTAAAGATAAACTTCCAACCATCATAAGTGGAGCTAAAAGTGAAAGTCCTGAAACTACTTCATAAGATAAAAGTTGAATTGCAGTTCTTGCACCTCCTAGTAATGCCCATTTATTTGCACTACTCATTCCTCCAAGTAATGGTCCATAAAGTCCAACAGCACCCACTGACATTACAAATAAAACACCCACATTAATGTCACTAATAATTGGTCTAACTGTATATCCAAACATTTCAAATTCTGGTAAAAAAGGAACTGCACTCATTGCAATAAAAGCAGTTGCAGCTGTGATTAAAGGTGCCACCATAAAAATTGGTTTATTTGCATTTGCGGGAATGAAATCTTCTTTACAAAATAGTTTAATCCCATCAGCTGCAATTTGTAATAATCCATAAGGCCCTACATTAGTTGGTCCTAATCTTCTTTGCATAAATGCTAAAACTTTTCTTTCAATATAAGTTGTAAATCCAGCAAGGGCAGAAAAAACTGCTAAAACAACAACTACTTTGATTACTGTTTCTAATATGATACTTGTTTCCATACTATGCCTTTACCACTTTTGCTTTATTAAATCTATAAGTATTAAATAAAGCATTTGATGCACTATTTTTCATAAATGTTGATACATAAGGAATATCTCCATCAATTTGAATGTCAACAAAAGCATTTAATACTAACTCTTGATTATTTGCATTTACTTTTACTTTATCACCTTCAGCTAATTGAAGTTTTTCAAACAAAGCTTTTGAGAAGAATATCCCATCTTGTAAATTTTCTTTAAACTCATGGCTAATTGCTGTGAATTCATTAAATTGATTAATTGGATTTGCTTTATAAATTAAAATCTCATCATTTGTTAAAGAGATTTTTTCTACATCAATTTGTTTTGTTGTATCTTGAGTTAAAGTATCATTTACTCTTAACTCATAACCTCTATATTCTACTTGGTCATTTCCAAATCTATTTGGTAAATCATCAAAAGAGATAGTTTCATAACCTTTTTCAATTGGAAGTTTTGCTGTGTATTCTATTGTATATTCAACATCATCATTTAAAAGTTCATTTGCAATTTCATTTAAGGTATATCCATTAAAGCCTAAAGCAGCATTTGTAGGAATCACTTTTTTATCTATATTTGTAAAAGTTCCTTCTTGTTGATTAAGAGCTGGAATATCTAAATGTCCATCACCTAAAGCTGATAATTCAAAATCTGCTTTCATGTTGTAACCTACACTAAATCCTTCAACTTCATTTGAAAGTGTACAGATTTGTGCAACACCTAATGTGTTAGTTTGAGAAGGAATAATTACTACATCAAAAGCTGTATGTTTATCAACTAAACCACAAAGTTTTGCAAGATTTTCAGCATTTGGATGAGTGATTAAATCTTCTCCTACTATTAAAGAGAAAGTATCTTTTTTTGCTAACATTTCATCTATTAAATCTACAAATGTTTCATCTTTTCCAAAATCAGCTAAAAATGAAATATATTCATAAGAAACTTCTTTTGAAACATTTTTTGAAACTACTTTTTTAACTTCTTTCTCTTCACCAGTTGCTTCATCTTTTACAATTTCTACAACATTCTCTTTTACAACTTCTGTTAAAGTTTTAACTCTTGTCTCTTTTTGTGAATCAATGTAAGCTTGAACCTCAGTTGGTAAATCTTGTGCAAATTTATATAATATAAAATATAAAATTGATTCTTCAACCATCGCATCATGGTATATAAACTCTGTAGTTTTACCTTTTTTACCAATTTTTTCCATAATTGGATCTGCTATTGGATGAAAATATAATCCACTTCCTTTATTCATAGAAACTGAGTTATTAAAGGCATATCTTGCATTTGGTAAATCTGATTTTAAATATGAACCAACAGAAATTACAAAGTTTGAGTTATGTACATCTGCTAATTTTGAAGAATAAAGTGATTTTCCTGAAGTTTTAGAAAAATTTCTTAAAAATTCTTGGTATCTTCTTGCATCTTCATTTACAAGATTTGCTCCCATCTTTTGAGCAATTTTTTGTAAAATCAATGCTTCTTCATTTGTTATGAAAGAATTAAATTTGATATTTTTTGCTTTTTTAAAGGCTTCAAGTGCTTTTGCAAAAGCATCTTTATCTTTTGATTGAACTTTGTTTTCAAAGTCATAAGCAAATCTTCCTGCACCATTTACAGTTGAATAATGTGGTTCATTTGTAACTCTATAGATTTTTTTGTTTGCGTGATTATCTATTGATTCATGTTTAATTTCATAATACAGAAAAGCACAATCACTAGAGTGAGGATTAGCTGCAGGTATTTTTTTAAGTTCCCAAGCATTTGAAGTATATTGGAAATCATGAGAAACTAAAGCTCCAACGGGACAGGCAGAAATACACTCTCCACAGTTTGTACAGGCATCAGCATCATAACCAATTAGTGATTTATTAAGTTTATTCCACATAGCATAAGCATCTTTTGGCATTTCATCTTTAAATACTTTATCAATATTATCAGAATCTCTTTTTACAGTACTAAGTGCTTTTGAGCCTACCATATCTTCGCATACAGTTACACATCTTTCACAAACGATACATAAAGCTGGATCATAATTCATAACTCCCCAATGAGCAGTTGGTCTGTGAATATCTTTTATACTAAAGCTTTGAGAATCAACTTTCATATATAAAGAATAGTTTTGTAATTCACACTCACCACTTTGGTCACAAACACCACATTGTAAAGGATGGTTTACATCGTAAACTTCCATTATTGCTCGTCGCTCTTTTTCGATATTTTCTGTGTTTGTTGAAATATTCATATCTGGTTTAACTTTTGTATTACAACCATATACTTGTTTTCCATCTGCCTCAACTAAACACAATCTACAGGCAAGGGTTGGTGAACATCTTGTTAAATAACAAACAGCAGGAACAAACACATCATTTGCCCTTGCCACATTTAAAATTGATTCACCATCTTTGGCTTGAACACTTTTACCATCAATAGTTAATGTAATCATCTCACTCATTACGCTTCAACCTTTTCAATTTTTACTTGTTTATATCTATATCCACTAAAAATATCTTCATTATTTTTTGTTTTTAGAATTGCAATTGTCCCTTGTAAGTCATCATCAATTTTTAATACTCTTTTTATTTTTTCGTTTTTTGATATTATGAAAACTTCATTACCATTTGATACCTTTGCTATATTTGCAAAAGTCTGACTTGTTATTAATTCATCATTTTTTTCATCTATTAATTTATAAACCAATGTTCCATTAAACGATTTTAATTCTTCTAACTCTTCTAAATCAAAATCTGTACAAGAATCTATTTTTTGTGCTAATTCTTCATTTAGAACAACTAAATTAAAATCTGAATATTTTTTTAATATTGCCAATAATTTAACAATATTTTCTACTCTATCGTGATTTACTAAATCATTTCCAATAATTAATGTTTTAACTTTTGCTTCTTTTGAGTTTTCAAAAGCCTCTTCAAACTCTTCTTCCCCTGCACTACTTTCAGCACTTATATAACCTAAGTCTAATTCATCTAAAAAGTTTTTAGTTTTTTCATCACAATTTGAAGTAAAACAATTTAATAGTAAAGCACAAATCCCCTCTTCACTACCAACTTCATATTTAATTAACTGAGAATAAAAAAGTTTCAAATTTGTATTGTCTATTGGATGCATATAAACAAATTTTGCATCATTCTTATTGATAGCTTCTAAAATGGCATCATTAAGTGATTCATCTTCAATGAAAGTTCCAAAAGTGATAATAAAATCACTATTTAATATTACTTGCATTTTATTCATCTTTTGCGCTTTCTTCAGCCACAGCTTTTCTCTCATCATCCTGATGTTCGCTCTGCGCTGGTTCTGGTTTTACTTTTTTTACTACTAATGTCCAATCTACTTCATTAAACTTAATTGAGTTCATCAATGTATAACCAGCTTCATGAATCACATCTGCTGATTTTTGAATATTAGAAAAATCTCCAATTTCAAACATAATAATTGCTGTTTCTTCAGGAGCAATTTGTTTATCCATTAACTCTAACATTCTAGTATAGAAGTCATTTTTTAAGTGTCTTAAATCAAATCTTTTCATCTGTCAATCTCACCAAAAACTATATTAAGATTACCAATAATAGTAACCACATCCGCCAATTGGCAACCAACTAATAACTCTTCTAAAATTGCTGTGTGTTGGAAACTAGGAGTTCTTAGTTTCATTCTATAAGCATATGGACTTCCATCACTTACTACAAAATAACCTAATTCTCCTTTTGGAGATTCTGTTGCCACATAAACTTCACCAACGGGTGGTCTCATACCTTGAGTTACTAAAACAAAGTGTTGCATTAAAGAGTAGTTTTGAGTCATAATTTGCTCTTTAGGAGCTGAGATATAATTTGGAGCGTGTGCCATAAGTTGAGTATCTGATTCTTCATACATAGGGGCTAATTGTTTTAAAATTTTTGAAGATTCTCTCATTTCAGCAATACAAATTTTGTATCTTCCATAAGAATCATTAGTATAAGAAACTGGAACATCAAAATCAAGTTCAGGATAGATACCATATGGCATCTCTTTTCTTAAATCCCATTTAATTCCACAACCTCTTAAAACAATTCCTGAACAACCCCATTCTTTTGCCATTTCAGGTGTTATAACTCCAACATTTTCAAGTCTCATTTTCCAGATTCTATTTTCAGTTAAAAGCCCTTCATAAGTCTTTAACTCTGTTTCTAATACATCTAGAAATGATAAACAATCAGCTATCCAATTATCAGGTAAGTCTAAAGGAACTCCACCGATTCGTACAGCACTATGAGTAAGTCTAGCTCCACAATAATCTTCAATTAAGTCCATTGCATATTCTCTTTCTCTAAAACAGTAAAGGAACATTGACATTGCACCAACATCAAGGGCGTGAGTAGCTAACCAAAAAAGGTGTGAAGTGATTCTATTTAGTTCTAAAAGCATAGTTCTAATAATCTCTGCTCGTCTTGGAGCTTCAATTCCTAAAAGTTGCTCAATTGCTAAGGCATAACCATAGTTATTTGAAGTTGCAGCGATATAATCCATTCTATCTGTTGTTGGTAAGAATTCATTATAAATCATATTCTCAGCCATTTTTTCCATACCTCTGTGAAGGTATCCAATCATTGGTCTTGATTTTACAACTTCCTCACCTTGAAGCTCTAAAATAAGTCTTAATTGACCATGAGCAGAAGGGTGCTGAGGACCGAAGTTCACCATCATCGTATTATCATCACGCTCAAAGTGAATGTTTTCAAAAAAAGGTTTTAGTCTATTTGGTTGTTGCATATTTTCTACCTTCTTCTTTTTAAAACGACTGATTCTTCAGGTTTTAGTTTTTTCATAATTTTTGAAATATCTTCTTCTTGATAAGAAATATTTGTTTCAGGTTCAAACTGAGAAATATCTGTATCAAAAGGAACTTCATGACCAAGTCTTGCAAATCTTGTAGTATCATATCTATCAATTGCTGCTGGGTCTCTTTGTTCAGGGCCTATAATATCTCTAGCTTCTTTTCCAAAAATTTTGTCAACTTCATACCAAGAAGCTGCTTCATCTCCTTGAAGTGGATATGTTTTTTTCAATGGATGGTCATACCAATCATCTGGCATAATAATTCTTTTTAAGTTTGGATGATTTGCTACTTTTACACCTAACATATCATACATTTCTCTCTCTGACCAGTTAGCTGATTTAAAAATTGAAGTTACAGATTCTATTGATTCATCTTTTTGCAAAAAACATTTAACTCTTAATCTTTTATGTTTTGACATTGATAACATTTCATAAAAAATTTCATAACCATCTCGTGCAGCTAAATAATCAATTGCAGATAATTCAATTAACATATCATATTCTAGTTCATTTTTTAAAAAAATCATGGCTTCAATAATTGAATTTTTATTTATATGCAGAACTAAATGAGTATGTTCGATGTAAGCATCTTTAATATTTATAAGATTTGATATTTTTTGGAAATCTTTTGAAAAAATTTCATCTGAATTTATTTCATATCTAGGAACATTAGGAGATACAAAAAATCTATCAGAAAAATAAGCCTCTTTTTGAACGCTATTTTTTGGTGTATATTTTCTCATTATACTAACCTCTTCTTCTTGTGAGCTCTAAAAATAGACTCTTTTCTGATTTTTTGCTGAAGTGTCATAAGGGCATATTGTAAAGTTTCTGGTCTTGGAGCACAACCAGGTAAATAAATATCAACAGGAATAATTCTATCAGCACCTTGAACAGTTGCGTAAGTGTTGAACATTCCACCTGTATTTGCACAGCTACCCATAGAAATTACCCATTTAGGATCGGGCATTTGATCATATAATCTTCTCATAAACTCTGCATGTTTTTTAGTAAGAGTTCCTGCTATTATCAAAACATCAGACTGTCTTGGACTTGCTCTAAAAATTGTACCAAACCTATCAAAATCATATCGAGATGCGCCGGTTGCCATCATCTCAATGGCGCAACAGGCCAAACCATAAGTCATCGGCCATAAAGAGTTAGAACGACCAAAATTAACTAACTTATCAATAGTTGTTAATTTAACAGCAACCCCATTATCTTGTAAATAATTTATTTTATGCTGTGCCACTCAAGACCTCCTTTTTTCCATGCGTATAAAAATCCAATAGCTAATAATGTAATAAATAATATCATTTCAATAAACCCAAACCAACCTAATATTTTAAAATTAATTGCCCAAGGAAACATAAATATTATTTCTACATCAAATAGAATAAATAATAATGCTGTTAAATAAAATTGTGTTGAAATGCTGTTGGGTTGTTTAGTAACCTCTGGTCCACATTCGTATAGAGTAGTTTTTAATTTTTCAGTATCAAGTCTTGCAATTTTTCTACTTACATATCTTGAAAGCCATACTGTAGCGCCAAATGCACCAAATGTTACAATAAACATCACAAATGCACCAAAGTAGGGATGTGCAAATTCCATATGTGTCATCAAATCTATCCTTTTAAAGCTAAAAAAGTTTATTTCAATCTACAAATATAATATCTAATTTGTGATAAATAGCCACTTATTCATAATGTACGCAATAATATTGTAACCTGATAAAAATTAGCTTATAATTTAATCTTTTTCTAAGGATAATAATGAAATTGGTACAAAAGGAAACAATATATCTATACTTAAAAGCCCAGCGTATTAAGCGCTATTTTCTTAAATTTAAATATTATCTTTAAAATATGAAATATATATGAAATATATTTATAAATCGGAAAAATAATTTTAAAACGAAAAGTAGTTTTTAGAAAAACCCTACTTTTGTTTCGCTATCAAATTGTCCTTTTTGCTCTTTCGTAATTTGCTCTTTAAAATTCTCAATTTTAAATAAAGGTTCATCACTAACAGCAATTTTGTAAGCTGTATTTTTAATTACAAGCTCAATTTGTCCACCTGTTAACTCATAACTAGCTAGTTCTTCAATATTAAAATCTTTTTCAAGTGGTAAATTTGCTGGTAATAGTTTTTTCCAAAGTTCTATTCTTTGGGCTTTGTTTGGTTTTACAAATTCAATTTTATAATTAAATCTTCTAGAAAACGCCTTATCCAGATTTTCAAGTAAATTTGTAGTTGCAATTAGGATTCCATCAAATCTTTCTATTTGTTCTAAAAAGATATTTTGCATTTGATTATGCATTTTATCACTGCTACTTGCTCCCCCTGAAGACCTTGCACTTAAAAATTGATCTGCTTCATTTAAAAGTAAAACTGGCTCTGATTTTGTTTGAGTTCTTAAGTCATAATATTTATCAAAAATATTTCTAACATTTTTTTCACTCTCACCAATATACATTGATAAAATTTTTGAACAGTCAAAACTTAGAACATCTTTTTTAAGAGATTTTGCCAAAGCAAGTGCAGTTAAAGTTTTTCCAGTTCCTGCAACTCCATAAAAAATGATTTTAGCTTCGATTCCTCTTTTTTTATCTTTAATTCCCCATTGTTTTAATCTGTTAATTACATTTTTATCAACTTGTTTTAAAAGGGCATCTAAAGTCTCTTTTGTTTTTTCATTTAAAATTACATCATCTAAAGTTTTTGTAGTTGAGATAAGCTCAAACATATCTTGTTCTTTGATAACTGTGTCTAATTTTATTTTTCCAACATTTGTGCTTTTTTTAGTTGGATGTGAAATTTTATATAAAACCTCATCTGGAATATAAAAATTTCTATTAATTCCACCAAATGGAGTTAGAACTTCATCATAATCAATCAAAGCTTTTGAAACAAGAGTTGAACTTTCTTCAAGTAAACTTCTATATTTGATTTTTTCATAATCATCACTTGAGATTAATTCAATTAAAGAGTTCATATCTCTTAAACTTCCATCTCCACCTGAATATTCCTCTTTTAATAAAGCTAAAAATAGAGTTTGTTCTTGTTCATTTAAATCATTACTTTTGAAAAAGTCTTCAAGCATAATAGAATTACTTGTAACTTTGATTCGCTCTTTAATTCTATTTTCTAATAAAATTAATTTTGATTTTAATCTATTTGAACTAGGACTATTAACATCAAAGTTTTTTCTAACCACATTTAATTGTTGAGCTAAATCTATTCTAAAAAACTGATCTTGTAAATATTCTAAATGGTCACTATAATTTTTAATCTCTGGAAGAACAAAATCATTACTACCATTTTCTAACATTTTCAAATATGCACTTGAAAGAGAAACACTTGAATTTATAAGTTCAAGTTTAGAAACTTCACTTAGTTTTACTTGATCAAATGAAACTTGCACTAACCAACCAAACTCTAAAAGAGATTTAATTAAATCAAGTTTTTCTAAATGTTTATATGTTTTTAAATCATAAAATTCACCTAAAACATCAATAACTCCTAAAGTATCCCTACCATTTACATACTCTTTTGATAAATATTGTAAAATTTTAGCCTCTTCAACAGAACATTTTAGCTGTGCAAAAAAATTCGTCGACTCAACATTTTGCGCTTTTATAAAATTAATTACTTCTTTCATTCTTACTTATTTATCCTAATTTTTTATTTTTTCTGATATTTTTTTATAAAATTTATCCAAATTTTCTTTTTCTTTAAAAGTAATTTTATGGGTGTCATTAATAACTAAATTAAGATTATTAATTTTTATATTATTTATATCTTTATATTTAAATATAGTTGAATTTTCATCTATATTTACTTTAAAACTATTTTTTACTTCTATAAAAGAATCACCACAAAAAGCCTTGTAAGAACCTTGTGAATAGATATATTCTTCACAGTTAATTTTTTGTAAATAATCTTTAATATAATTCAAGTTTGATTGATTATACATATTTAAAGATATCACTACAATTGTAATAAATAAAAAAAGTCCAATAAAAATCATTTAATCTCCCATTAAGGACAATATGATACAGCAATATGTCTTAACTACTTATGAATAAAAAACTTGCTAGAATTAAGGGAATTTATAAGTAACTAAAAAAAGGAATCGTATGCATAGAATAATATCTTCTTCTTTTGCTTTAATAACTCTTTGTTTATTGGGCTTAAATGGATGTACTAATAATACTCAATTTTTAAAAACTTCATCTAATGAACTGTCTATTGCTGATGATTGTAGAAATACAAATAAACATTTCGAAATGGATTGTTATGATTTAATCTCTTACAAAAACTCTTATGCTCAATTAAGATTAGGTCTTAATGCACAATTAAGAGGTGATTTTGAAGAAGCAATACAAAGATTAAATATCTCTAAACAAAAAGGTAATTTTTATGCAAATGCACCTTTATCAGATATTTACAAAAGTGGATATGGTGTTGCTATTAATGATGAATTAGCAATAAAACTTTTAGAAGAAACAAAAGATATTGATCCTATTGCTGCGTATAAATTATATTTTTTCTATATAGACAAAAATAAAGTTGAAGCTGCATTTAAACTTTTAAATTATGCTGCTTCAAATGGAGTAAAAGGTGCCCAAAAAGAACTCTCGAAAATATATTTAAATGGTGAATATGTTGAAAGAGATACTGATAAATCTGAGTATTGGGCAGAACAATATCAAGATAAAACAGATAGTTTTACAAATAAAATATATGGAATATAAATGTTAAAAAAAATCGCTTTACCAATCTTATCAGTTTTTTTATTTTCAGCTTGTTCATTAAAAATGCCTGAATTTTCAATGCCTTCATTTTTATCATTTTCAAATGATGAAGAGAAAGATGCCCTTGCTCTTGAAAAAGCTAATGTTTGCCAAAAAATAGAAAATATAGATAACAAGCTTTTCTGTTATAGAAAAATAGTAGATGAGAACTCTTATGCTCAACTTAGAATGGGAACATATAGTGTTGAGAAAAAAGATTTTAAAAAAGCTATTGAGTATCTAAATCAATCAATTGACAATAAAAATCCCTATGGAAATCTTGCTTTAGCATTTTTATATTATAAAGGTGATGGAGTTGAAAAAGATATAGATAAATCATTCAAACTTCTAAACGACTCAAGCGATAAAGACCCAGTTGCAGCTTATCAATTATCAAGATTTTATCTTCAAGGTATAAACACAGAAGTAAATATTGATAAAGGAATAGAACTATTAGAGTTTGCAGCTTCTAAAAATATGATTGCAGCACAAAAAATGCTTATAAAAATTTACACGGAGGGTTTATTCTCTCAAGAAAAAGATTCTAAAAAAGTAAAACAGTGGCAAGATGAAATTAAAAAAGATATTAGAGATACAAACTTCGAAATCTATAAACTTTAAAATATAAAAGATAATCTTACTTTTTTTCTAAACCATTAAAAAAAAGTGAGATTGTATCTTCTACGATATTTTTTGTATCGTATTTTTCCAATAAATAACTCTCTATAAAACCATCTGATAACTTCTTAAAAAGTATTACTGTATGTTTATAATCCATATTTGAATTTGGATATAACTTTCTAAATTGTCTAAGCAAAAACTCATATATTTCATCAACTATTGCATGATTTGAAATATCTAACTTATGAAAGAAATATGGGTCAGTTATCAAAGTTTCATCTCTATTGTTATCTATTTGAATAAATATTTCATATTTACAAGAGAGATACAATTCAAGATTTTCTTTTGCATTTTCTGTTTCATTATCTTTTAATTTATCTAAAAAAGTTTGTAGTTTTAAAATCAAATACTCTAAATATAAATTATCTTTTGAAATAAAAAGATTGTAAATTGTTCCCACAGAAGTTTCAAGCTCAGCAGCTAGTTGTGAGATTTTAAAATTTTTGTATCCACACTTATCAAAATAAGAAGCCGAAGCTTTTAGATACAAATCTCTTTTTACTTTATTTAATTCATCATTTATTTTACTTTTCATTCTTATCCAAAATTTTTTTTAAATTATAATTTAATTCATATTAAAATATCAAATGAACACTTATTAATATTTTGAACTTAATTCATTATTAAGTATTATTGATTTAAAATCCCCATATCTTAATATTTAGGATTTAAATGAGCATTAACAATAAACCACAAATTTGTATAAAACTTTTAAGAGATATAAAAACCGATGCTTTACTTATTTATGTTAAAACTGTTATTGAAGAACTTTTAGAAAATATAAAAAATGAAACATATAAAATCGATTTAGGAGTTGAAAAGTTCAATAATGAAATTGAAACAAATATAATAAAATTAAATGAAGAATTAGACAAAACAATAATTAATGCCTATGAGCTAAAATCTTTTATGGCTTACCAACAAACCCGACAAGCAAATCATAAACTTCTTCCAAACGACGAAGCTCTAATCTTTTATTACAATACAATTGTAAAACAAATAGAGACTTATTTGAATGAGGGAGAACTTTGGATTCCTGAACAAATAATTTTAGCACTTTTGAGTGAATGGATAATTGAAGAGGAAAAATCCATAACTTTTTACTCTTTTTTAAATGATTTTGATTATATAAAACTTCTAGGATTTTATGAGCTTGCTAGAAATAATGAAAAAAATGTAGACCTAAAAAACAATATTTTAAAAATGTATCAGATTTCATCTTCAATGATAAAAAAACTCAAAAACTCAAAATATAAAATTAACTCATCAAGAAAATCTAAATTGAGAAAAAAATGAAAAATAATATTTTAGCTGGTTTAACAGTTGGAATAATTGCCCTTCCTTTATCAATGGCTTTAGCAATTGCAACAGGAGTTCCACCACAACTTGGACTTTATACAGCCATAGTTGCAGGAATAGTTGCAGCTATTTTTGGAAGTAGTAAAATAAACATTTCAGGGCCAACTGCTGCTTTTGTAGTTATTTTAATTCCTATTGTTCAAGAATTTGGGGTTTCAGGATTACTAATTTGTGGACTACTGTCTGGAATTATTTTAATTCTTGTGGGCGTTTTAAAACTTGGAACTTTAATTGAACTTATTCCTTATCCAGTAACCGTTGGATTTACTTCTGGAATTGCAGTTGTAATTGCAACTTTTCAAATAAAAGATTTTTTTGGTTTAACTATTGAGAGTTTTAGTGGTCACTATTTAAATAAAATTTATCTAATCTTCACTTCATTTCCTAGTTTTAAAATCTCTGAATTAGCAGTTGGTTTATTTACACTTTTTTTACTTATTTTATGGCAAAAAACAAAAAGCAAAATTCCCTCAGCACTTGTTGCTTTAAGTTTTACAACAATAATCGTAGCTTTTTTTAATTCTTATTTCCCACACATAAATATAGCAACCATTGCCTCAACATTTCAATATAACATAGATGGAATACAAGGAAGGGGAATTCCACCAATTCCTTTACAATTTTCACTACCTTGGAGTTTTTTTAAACCAGAAGATATTACTTTAGATTTATTTTATAAACTTCTTCCACATAGTATTGCAATTGCAATTTTAGGTGCATTAGAATCCCTTTTATGTGCAGTAATAAGTGATGGAATGACAGGAAATAAAACTAATCCAAATAAAGAGTTAATAGGTCAAGGTATTGCAAATATGATTGTTCCATTTTTTGGAGGAATTCCAGCAACGGCTGCAATTGCAAGAACCGTTGTAAATATAAAAGCAGGTGGAACTTCAAAACTAGCTTCTATTGTTCACTCTTTATTTATATTATGCTCAATTATGCTTTTGTCTCCATATTTATCATATTTACCTATGGCTTCACTTTCAGCATTACTTTTAGTTGTAGCTTGGAATATGTCAGAAGTTAAACACTTTACAAATATCATAAAAGTAGCACCAAGAAATGATGTTTATGTACTTTTAACTTGTTTTTCTTTAACTGTTTTATTAGATATGCAAATTGCAGTTGCTGTAGGAATTGGTTTAGCTTCAATCTTATTTATAAAAAGAACTATTGATTTATACTCAATTGAACTTGTGAATACAAAACTTACAGTGCATCCTGATATTCCTGATAATATCTCAATTTATGATATAAATGGACCAATGTTTTTTGGAGCTGCTCAAAATGCTATGAAAACACTTTTAAATTCAAAAGAAGATGTAGATGTTGTAATTTTAAATATGCAAAATGTAACAATGATTGATATGACAGCGATGGTTGCACTTAAATCAATAGTTGATACTTTTAAAAGTAGAAATAAAAAATTGATTTTTTCAGGTTTAAATGAAAGAATTTTAAGAAAATTAATAAAAGCAAAATTTACTTTTGATGATATTAATTTAAAAAGTTTTAATAATATAAATGATTCGATTAATTACTCAAAAACCATAATATAAAAGTAAAATTTACTTTTATATTACCGCATCAACTTCAAAATCAAAATAGTCTTTTATATCACTTGAGAAGAAATCTTTATAATCCTTTGAAAAAATTTCATAATTCAAAGGGATTATTTCATTTGCCAAACTCACCTTTTTATAATCTAAACCTAAAAGATGGGGAAATTTTTTTGTTAACTCTTTAACTGTGATTGAAGTATCAAAGTCATTGGGATCAAATGGAACTTTTATTTTGTTTTTCATGAATTGCCTTAAAGAGTTTTTTATACTCTATACACATATCATTCCGTCTATTACTATTTTTCTACTAAATCATAAAGTGCTTGAATTTCCTGAGCCCAAATCTCTTCATTTATAGTTTCTAAAACAAGAGGAATATCATCCATTCTTTCATCATTCATTATAAACCTAAAAGCATCCCAACCAATTTTCCCAACACCTAAAGAGTCATGTCTATCAACCCTACTTCCAAGTTCTGGTTTTGAGTCATTTATATGCATTCCCATTAGATATTCTCTACCTACAATTTGGTCAAACTCATTCCAAGTTTTATCATAAGCTTCTCTTGTTCTTATGTCATAACCAGCTGTGAACATATGACAAGTATCAATACAAACACCAACTCTACTTTTATCTTCAATTTTGTCAATAATATATGCTAAATGTTCAAATTTGTATCCAAGGTTACTTCCTTGACCTGCTGTATTTTCAATTACAAGTTTTACATCTTTTGTAATATCTATTGCCCTATTCATACTTTCTGCAATATTATTTAAACACTCTTCTTCAGATATTTTTCTTAAGTGGCTACCAGGGTGAAAATTTAATCTATCAAGTTTTAAAATTTCACATCTTTGTATTTCATGTACAAAACCATCAAATGATTTAGCTCGTGCATCAAGTTCTGGATGACCTAAATTTATTAAATAACTATCATGTGGCAAAATATGTTTTGCCTGAATTCCCGATTTTTCCAACTCTTTAAACCATTTATCAATTGTTTTTGTATCTAATTCTTTTGCTGTCCATTGTCTTTGATTTTTTGTAAATAAAGCAAAAGCTTTTGCTCCAATTGCCATAGCATTTATTGGTGCATTATAAACTCCACCACTAGCACTTACATGTGCTCCAACATATTTCATATTTATTCCTATTTTTCTAAAATTGCCCTATTCTACAAAAATAGAACTTTAGAACAAAATTAAATAAATATTTTATTTTGAAAAATTCTAACTAAATTAGTTATTAATCTACAGAAAGTGTCATTTAGGTACACTAATTGCATTAAAAGAAAAACTTTTGTTCATTTTTATTTTCTAATTAATTGATTAAGTATACAATAGCAAATAATTTTGAAAATTTGATAATCGCTACATTAGGGCTATAATTTTTTAGTATCATATGTCCCTTAGCTATTAAATAAAAATGACATTTCAAGCACATAGTAATATATATAAAAGGATAAAACCCTATGAAAAAAGTGGTAATAATTGGTGGTGGATATGCAGGTATATATGCATTAAGAGAGTTGGTAAAAAATAAAAAAATAAAAATTACATTAATTGATAAACATACTTACCATAATTTACAACCTGAAGTTTATGATTTAATTGCAAATAAATCTAACTTTGCAGATGTAACGATTGATTTAACAACATTGTGTTTAGGATTTAATCACCATCACCTAGAATTTAAAAATTTAAAAGTTAGAAAAATTGACCAAGTTGCAAATAAAATTTATACAGAAGAAGAAGAAATAGTAGAATTTGATTATTTAATTATGGCAGCTGGTACAAGAACTTTTTTCCCACCAAGTATTCCTGGTCTTAATAATGCAGATGACATCAAAAAACTTCATAGAGCAATTACTTTTAAACAAAGTTTTGAGCAACAACTATTCAAAAAAATCAGAGACGAAGCAAAACAGTGTGAAGATACTAAAATTGTAGTTGTTGGAGCTGGTTTGTCAGGAGTTGAAATAGCAGCTGAAATGGCTTATTATTCAAATAAGTTCTTCGAAAGGGGAAATTTTTCTTGCGATAACTTAAAAATCTCTCTTATCAGTAGTTCAGTTACTATTCTTCCTGGTCTTTCTCAACAACTTATCAGTATTTCTCAAGAAAGATTAAAATCTCTTGGAATTAAAATCATTACAAGTACAAAACTTACAAAAGTTGAAGATGGTTACTGTTACTTCTCTAATGGAACAAAAATAAATCATTCATTTGTAATTTTTACAGGGGGAATTGAAGCTTCAACAATTACTGCTGAGTTAGAAGATGTAGCAAAAAATGGTAGAGGTCAAATTATTGTTAATGAATATCTTCAAACTGATAAATATGAGAATATTTTTGCTATTGGAGATATTGCTGAAATTAGAAATGCAAAAGGTGAAATAATGCCACCTAATGTTACAGTTGCTAGAATTAGTGGTACGGATGCTGGTAAAAATGTTTCTAATATGATTTCAGGTAAAAAGATGATTAAATCTAACCCTAAATTAGATGGTATATTAATTGCTCTTGGCGGTAAATATGCAGCTGGTGATTTATTTGGATTAGTAACTGTAAAAGGAAGAATCGCATATGCTATTAAAAAATATGTATTTAGTTCATACAGTAAACCATTATTAAAACTTATTAAAGTTGGTTATAACAAACTTAAAAAAATGTAATTGATTTTTTTGACTCTATAAAAAATTATTTTCTTTAAATCTTTAATTATAAATTTTATAATTAAGGGTTTACAACAATACTTTAATTAAATATTATATATAATATTTAATTATTTTAAGAATGAGTGATAATGAAGAAGAAAATAACCTATAATAAACTTATACTAAAAATAATTCTTATCACCCTTACTTTTTCTTTGACTATTGCTTCTGCATATACTCATTACATGAAAAAAGAAGCTATTGAGAAATTATCAAAAGTAGATGCAAAAAAAACAACTGAACTAATCTTTCAAACTTTATACTCAGCAATGGAGAGAGGTTGGACTAAAGATGATTTAAATAGCATTATTGCAAGGGTAAATTCTGTTGATGAAAATATGGCAGTAAATGTATATAGAAGTGAAGAAGTTGTTAAACAATTTGGAGATATTTTAAAAGATGCAAATGCAAGAATAACTGATTCTTCTGTAAAGTCTGCCCTTGATAAAAATGAAGTATTAAATATTATAGATGAATCAACAATTGAGTATTATTATCCAATTATTGCAAAACAAGAGTGTTTAAAATGTCATACACAAACACAAGAAGGAAAAGTTTTAGGAGTTATAAATATAGTTTATCCAATTGATGACCTAAAAATTTCCCTTTCATCAATTATTAATTTTTTTATCTTATTTATAATTTTATTCTCAATTGTAATTTTTATAGCTTTATTCATTGAGTTTGATAGACATCTAGTAAAACCAATTAAAAATTTTATAAGTAATATTAACTATATCTCAAATAATAAAGATATTACTAAAAGAGTTGGAACAAATAACAACATTACGGAAATTGACTCAATGCAAAATGTATTTAATGATATGTTAGATTCATTAGAATATCAATTTTATCATGATGAATTAACTACACTTCCAAATAGAAAGAAATTAATAGAGACTCTTTCATTTGAAAAAGATTCGATTTTAATGATTGTGAATATTGATAAATTTCAACATATAAATGATTTATATGGAGATAAAATTGGAAATGATATTATAAAAAACACAGCCAATATTATAAAAGAAAATGTTTCAAAAGAGGCTATTTTATTTAAACTTCATGCAGATGAATATGCAATTTATCAACCAAGTGAAGTAGTTTATGAAGAGATTAAAGTTCTTGCTTTACATCTTGCTAATTGTATAGAAAACCATACTTTTATCATAAATGAAAATGAAATTTATGTAAATGCAACGATTGGTGTTGCTTATGGAACTTCATTTTTATTACATAATGCAGATATGGCTTTAAAATTAGCTAAAAAAACAAGAAAGAAATATCTAATTTATAATTCATCTATGAATATTGAACATGAATATGCTCAAAATTTAAAATGGTCAAAAAGAATAAAAGATGCAATCGAAAATGATAGAATTGAACCACTATTCCAACCAATTGTAGATACAAAAACTTCAAAAATTGTAAAATATGAAGCACTTATTCGAATGATTAATGAAGATGGTGAATATGTCGCACCTATACATTTTTTGGAATTAGCTAAAAAAAATAAACTTTATCCTAAACTTACGAAAATAGTTTTAGAAAAAACATTTAATATTTTTAAAAATATTGATGCCCAAGTCTCTATTAACTTATCTGTACAAGATATTTTAAATGAAGATGTTTACTCAACAATAATGGAAAAACTACATGAATACAATTTAGGTAGTAAAATTGTATTTGAACTTATAGAATCAGAAGGTATTGAGAATTTTGATGAAATTATTGAGTTTATATCTGAAGTAAAAAAAACTGGTGCCAAAATATCAATAGATGATTTTGGAACTGGTTACTCAAATTTTGAATATATAATGAAATTAAAAGTTGATTATATAAAAATTGATGCTTCAATGATAAAAGATATTGATATAAATATTAATTCACAAATGGTTACAGGAACTATTATTGAGTTTGCAAAAAAAATGAACATACAAACTATTGCCGAATTTGTTCATTCAAAAAGTGTATTTGATGTTGTTAAAGGAATGGGGATTGATTACGCACAAGGTTATTACTTTGGTGAACCTCAAAAATTAAGTTAATTAAAAAAGGAGAAAAATGCATAAAAATCGTTTTACAAGAATTGGATTTATTTTAGCAGCTGCTGGAAGTGCTGTTGGGCTTGGAAATATATGGAAATTTCCATACATTACAGGAGATAATGGAGGAGGAGTTTTTGTATTAGTTTATCTAGCAACTGTTTTTCTAATTGGTATGTCAATATTTATTGGTGAAGTTTTGCTTGGTAGTAATGCACATAAAGATGGTGTAACAACCTTTGAAACTCTTGCTCCAAAAGGTAAGAAATATTGGAAATACTCAGGGTTTACCTTTTTAACTGGTTTTATGATTTTAACCTTTTATTCTGTAGTAATTGCCTGGATTTTTAATTATATTGTTCTTTCATTAACAGCATTACCTGCAAGTTTTAAAGACTCTGAAACTCTATTTTTAGGTTTTCTAAAAAACGATATTTATACTCAGCTTATTTATTACACATTAACTTTTGCACTTATTGCTTTAACTATTTCAAAGGGTGTAAAAAAAGGTATTGAGAAATTAAATAATATATTAATGCCAGCGCTTATGTTAATTTTACTTGCTTTACTTATTTATGCAACTCAATTAGATGGATTTATGAAAGCAGTTGATTTTATGTTTTATCCAAATTTTGAGAAATTTAAATCAAGTTCTATAATCGTAGCAGTTGGACACGCATTTTTCACATTATCAATTGGTATGGTTACAATTTTAACTTATGCTTCTTCTTTAGATAAAGGTGTAAATATTGTAAAAGCTTCTGTTTGGGTTGTATTAATGGATACTTTAATTGCTATTGTTGCTGGTTTAATTATCTTCTCTATTACTTTTACTGCTGGTCAAGAACCAAGTAAAGGAGCAGGACTTGTATTTATAACTTTACCTGCAATTTTCTATGAAATGGGAACTATTGGGATTATTTTATCATTCTTATTTTTTGTGGCTCTTGCCTTTGCTGCTATTACCTCAGCTGTTTCAATATTAGAACCAACAGTTATGTATTTAATTGAAAGAAGAAATATTGAAAGAAAAAAAGCAACTTATGGGGCTGCTTTATTTGCTTATGCTATTGGAATTATTGTTTTATTATCAAATACAACTGCTTTTTCAGGAAGCTTAACAATTGGAAGTAAAAATCTTTTTGATTGGTTTGATTTTGTAAGTTCAGCTATATTATTACCTCTTGGAGGAATGATAATTTCTATTTTCATTGGATTTGTTCTTAACAAAGAAGTATCAAGAAACTCAATTATTCCTCATACTGGAGAAAATTTCTACAATCTTTGGTTATTTATAATTAGATTTGTAGCTCCAATTTCTATTTTAATAATTATGCTTAATGAATTAGGACTTTTAAAAATATAATAAAGGACTAGAAAACTAGTCTCTTATTATTTTAATCAAAATATCATTTGACTTATCTCTGTGAATAACTTCTTTTTGATTTCGTTCAAATAACTCTTTTAGGAAGTTATCAGGATAAGTTGATGATAAATTCTCTTTATTAAAAGTTTTTAAGTCTTGACATTTAAATGTACTTCTACAAACTTTGTCTTCATATATTTTCATATCTAAAACAGCCGTTCCTGCACTAAAAATCTGAACTTGTGTGTAATCTTTATATTTGTAAATAAAACCTTTATCATAAAACTTCATTTGAGGAGTTTTGATTAAAATCGTAGCACTTGATGAGTTAAGTTGTGGATCATTTGTACCTAAACATCCACTAAAAATGAATATAGAAAAAATGAGAATAAATAAATTTTTTATAGCTAATCCTTTGTTTTGAAAACTTTTACTATAATTATATCAAATTATATAATTAAAGGTTTTATATTGCTAGTTCATATTTGTTGCGCAGTTGATAGTCACTATTTTTTAGAAAGAATTAAAGAAGAATTTCCAAGTGAAGAGTTAGTAGGTTATTTTTATGACCCTAACATTCATCCTTATAGTGAATACAGATTAAGATATTTAGATGTTGAATACTCATGTAAAAAGTTGGGTATAAAATTAATTGAAGGTGCTTATAACCTAGAAGAGTGGTTAAAAAAAGTTAAAGGAATGGAGCATTTACCTGAAAAAGGTGATAGATGCACAGTTTGTTATGATGATAGACTCGATACTACTGTTCAAAAAGCAGTTGAATTAGGACATAATAAATTTACTACAACGCTACTTATTTCTCCAAAAAAATCTCAAGAAAAATTAGAAAAAATTGGAAACAATCTTTCATCACTTACAGGTTTAGAGTTTATTTATAGAGATTACAAAGCTGGAAATGGTGCAGAAATCCAAGGTCAAAAAGTAAAAGAAAATTCACTTTATAGACAAAATTATTGTGGTTGTCTGTTTGGTCTTAGTGCCCAAAGGGAAGCTCAAGATAAGATAATGGATGAGATGTTTAATCCAATTTCAAATCAAATATTGCCAGAGTCAATTGAAGAAAGACTTGAGCTTTATAAAAAAAGAAATGAGTTAGAAGAAACGGGAGCTGATTATAAAATCATTAAACAAAGATTTTTAAATTATAGACTTCTTGGAGCTAAAGTTATAGTTGCAAAAAAAATTGTTCCATCATATATTTTATGTTATTCAACAATAAACAGAAATAAAACAAATGGAAGAATTGAGTATGAAAAAGATGGAATAAACTACTTAAATAGAGATGAAGTGAAAATCATTGATATTACAACATTTAATCTATTCGCTTCAGCTTCATACAAAAATGTAAAAGAGCTTATGTACAATCCACTAACATTCAAACAAGAGTTGGAGGTGAGAAATCTTATTTTAAAAAATCCTTATGATTTAAGTGCAATTATTGTTCTTGATGAAATCATAAATGAGAAATATGAGATAGAAATAAACTCAGAAACTTATGAAGATATAAAAGAAGAGCTTATATGAAACTTCTTGTATGTGCTATGGAAACCTCATCAAATGTTCACTTAAAAGAGCTAAAAAAATATTTATCTCATGATATTGAACTTGTTGGAGTTTTTGATAAAGAGCTTGGGAATCCCTTATATGATTTAACTTCATTAGCAATTATGGGATTTGTTGATGCTCTTAAAAAACTTAGATTCTTTTTTAAATTAAGAGATGAATTAGTTGAATTAGCACAAGATTGTGACAAAGTTTTACTAATGGATAGTTCAGGATTTAATCTTCCTTTAGCCAAAAAGCTAAGGGAAACTTATCCAGAAAAAGAGATTATCTATTATATTCTTCCTCAAGCTTGGGCTTGGAAAAAAGGAAGAGTAAAAAAATTAGAAAAATATTGTTCAAAACTTTGCTCAATCATTCCTTTTGAGAGTGAAATTTATAACGATAAAAATAAAATCACTTATGTAGGACATCCACTACTTGATGAAATAAAAGAGTTTAAAAATGAATTGATTCCAACAAATAAAATTGCTTTTATGCCAGGAAGTAGAAAAACTGAAATTACAAATCTTATGCCAATTTTTAAAGAATTAATCAAAAAAATCCCAAATAAAGAGTATATTTTAATAATTCCAGCAAAATTTGACAAAGAATACATAAATAAAATTTATGGAGATATTTCAAACTTCACGATTTCAAGAAATGCTCACGAAACTTTACAGCAAAGCGAATATGCATTTATTTGCTCAGGAACAGCTACACTTGAAGCAGCACTTATTGGAACACCATTTACTCTCTCATATATTGCAAAAAAACTGGATTTCTTTATAGGAAAACTTTTTGTTAAATTAAACTATGTTGGTCTTGCAAATATCTTTTTTGAAAAAATGGGGAAAAATCCTTTACATAGTGAATTTTTACAAAAAGATGTAAACCTTGAAAATCTTTTAAATGACTATCAAAATATGGATAAAAAATTATTTTTTGATAATTCAAAAATGCTAAGGAAATATCTAGGAAATGGAAGTTCTCAAAATGTTGCAGAGATAATTCAAAACTAATTTTTTTTTAGATATAATATTTGTCATTCAATAAAAAAATCAGGATATTATATGTTAGATATTACACAAATTCAAGAGATTCTTCCTCATAGATACCCAATGTTACTTGTGGACAGAATTACAGATATGGAACTTAAAAAATCTATTAAAGGTTTCAAAAATGTTTCTATATCAGAACCAGCTTTTCAAGGACACTTTCCAGGTCATCCAATTTATCCAGGTGTATTAATTTTAGAAGGTATGGCTCAATGTGGTGGTGTTTTAGCTCTTAAAAGTTCAGATTTATCAGACGAAGAGATGAAAAAGAAAGTAATCTATTTTATGAGCATAGACAAAGCAAAATTTAGAATTCCTGTAAAACCAGGTGATAGATTAGATTATGAATTAGATGTTGTTAGAATGAAAAGTTCTTTAATGACTCTAATAGGAAAAGCCTATGTTGATGGAAAATTAGCAGCAGAAGCAGAATTAAAAGCTATGATAGTTGATAAATAATAGGCAAATAAATGAACAATATTCATAAAACAGCAATAATTGAAGAAGGTGCAGTATTAGGTGATAATATCACTATTGGTGCTTTTACAATTATTGGTAAAGATGTAAAAATTGGTGATGGAACAGTTATCCATTCGCATACGCTAATTGAAGGTAAAACTACTATTGGCAAAAATAATCAAATTTTTTCTCATGCTAGTATAGGAAGTATTCCTCAAGATTTAAAATTCAATGGTGAAGATGTTGAATTAATTATTGGAGACAATAATAAAATAAGAGAATTTACTCTATTTAATCCAGGAACTATTGGTGGTGGTTCTGTTACTAGAATTGGGAGTAATAATCTATTTATGGGATATACTCATGTTGCCCATGATTGTATTATTGGAGATAATTGTATTTTTGCAAATGGAGCAACATTAGCAGGTCATGTTGAGTGTGCTGATTTTGTTGTTGTTGGAGGATTAACTCCTATTCATCAATTTTGTAAATTAGGAACTCAAGTAATGGTTGGTGGTGCTTCTGCTGTTGCTCAAGATATTCCTCCATTTTGTTTAGCAGAAGGAAATAAAGCAGTTTTGAGAGGTCTTAACTTAACAGGATTAAGAAGAAGATTTGATAATAGAGAAGATATAGATGCTATAAAATCAGCGTATAAAGAACTATTTGAATCTGGAAAACCTCTTCAAGAAGTTGCACGAGAATTGTTTGAAACAAATGAAAATAAACATGTTAAAGAATTAGCTAGTTTTGTATTAAATACAAAACGAGGTATTCCTTTTAACAGAAAGTAAGATAGGTAGAAAATGAGTAAGATTATATGTGATTTTTGTGGAGCAACGGATACGAGAGATAATCCAGTAATTGCAGGAGACAATGCTTGTATTTGTAAAGCTTGTATAACAGCTGCAAATGAAATTATGAATGGAAGTCATCCAGACGAACAAGGTGATAATAAAAGCACTCCTGTAGAAGCTAAAGAGATTAAAATTAAAACTCCAGCTGAACTAAAAAAAATATTAGATGAGTATGTAATTGGGCAAGATAGAGCTAAGAAAGTTCTATCAGTTGCAGTGTACAACCATTATAAGAGAATTTTTAGACATAATGAAATTGATGATGATACAGAATTAAATAAATCAAATGTTCTTTTAATTGGGCCAACTGGTTCAGGAAAAACACTACTTGCTCAAACTATTTCTAAATATCTAGATGTTCCTTTAGCAATTGCTGATGCTACTTCTTTAACAGAAGCTGGATATGTTGGAGATGATGTTGAAAATGTTGTAACAAGACTTGTTCAAGCAGCTGATGGAGATATTAAAAAAGCAGAAAGAGGAATTATTTTCATTGATGAAGTTGATAAAGTAGCTCGAATGAGTGAAAATAGATCAATTACAAGAGATGTTTCAGGAGAAGGAGTTCAACAAGCTTTATTAAAAATTGTTGAAGGTTCTGTTGTAAATGTTCCACCAAAAGGTGGAAGAAAACATCCTGGTCAAGATGCACTTCAAGTTGATACTACAAATATTTTATTTATTTGTGGTGGAGCTTTTGATGGCCTTGAAGATATTATCAAGAAAAAACATGGTGCAAATGTACTGGGATTTAATCAAGATAAAAAAGGTAAAAATGACCATGATAAAGTTTTATCAAAAGTAGAAGCAGACGATTTAGTAAAATATGGTTTGATTCCTGAATTAATAGGAAGACTTCATATGGTTGCAACTTTAAATGAAATAACAGAAGATGATATGGTTCATATTTTAACTGAACCAAAAAATGCATTAATTAAACAATATATCAAACTTTTCCAAATGGATGATGTTAAATTAGAATTTGAAAAAGATGCACTAAAAGAGTTAGCAAAACTAGCGATTATTAGAAAAACTGGAGCTAGAGGATTGCGTTCAATTTTAGAAGACATTATGTTAGATATAATGTTTGATCTTCCAAAATATAAAAATAAAACTATTACTATTTCAAAAGAAGTCGTTCTTAAAACCGAAGAACCAAAAGTAGCATAAAAAAGGATATACAAGTGTTTTTAGATAAATTAATAGGTCTTTTTTCAAGTGATATGGCAATTGACTTGGGAACTGCAAATACAATCGTTTCAGTTAGAGGAAAAGGAATTATCATTAATGAACCATCAGTTGTTGCGGTTCAAAGTGATAGACATGGTAAAGATAGAATTTTAGCTGTTGGACAAGAAGCTAAACAAATGATTGGTAAAACTCCATTAAATATTCAAGCTGTTCGTCCAATGCAAGATGGTGTTATTGCAGATTTTGAGATGACTGAAAGAATGATTAGATATTTTATCGAAAAAGCACACTCTAGAAAATCTTTTATTAGACCTAGAATTATTATTTGTATCCCTTATGGAATTACTCAAGTTGAGAAAAAAGCAGTTGAAGAATCAGCAATGAGCGCAGGTGCAAGAGAAGTTTTCCTAGTTGAAGAACCAATGGCAGCGGCTATTGGTGCTGGAATTCCTGTATCTGATCCATCTGGTTATGTGATTGTTGATATTGGGGGAGGAACAACTGAAATTGGTGTTACTTCACTTGGTGGATTAGTTTTATGTAAATCAATAAAAGTTGCTGGTGATAAATTTGACAAATCAATTATTGAGCATGTTAGACAAAACTATAATCTATTTATTGGTGAAAGAACTGCTGAAAATATCAAAATTGAAATTGGAACAGCAATAAAACTTGATACTGAACTAAAAATGAAAGTAAAAGGAAGAGATAACTCTGGTTTACTTTCAACTATTGAACTTGGTAGTGAAGGTGTTAGAATTGCAATAAAAGAACCTCTTAAAGAGATTGTTTCAGCAATCAAAAGTGTTTTAGAAAATATGCCACCAGATTTAGCAAGTGATATTGTTGATAATGGAGTTATTATTACAGGTGGTGGCGCTTTAATTAGAGGGTTAGATACTTATTTAGCTGACATTATTAAACTTCCGGTAAAAATTGCTGATGAGCCTTTATTATCAGTTGCATATGGTACAAGTCAAGTACTAGATCAAGCAGAGTTATTAAAATTAATCACTAATGCGTAAATTCATTTTTGCATTTCTTTTTATAATTGCAGGTTTGTCTTATCTTTTTAAGATAGATGAACTGCTAGTTGAAAAGTTTAGTTTTGTTAATGATATTAAAGTATCATATATAAATAAAATTATTAATTTCTCAACTTCTATTGAAAAACACTTTGAACAAGTAAATACAATAAATAAATTAAAAACTGAAAACAATGAATTAAAAGAGTATAAAATCTTATACGAAACTACACAAAATCAACTTAATACTCTAAAAGAGTTTTTAGTAAATGTTGATATTCCAGATAATAATCCAAAAATTGAACTTGTAAAAGTTCTTTCATATATAAATTTTGATGATTTTACAAAAGTTTGGTTAGATAAAAAAATCAATAATGATTCAATTTTAGGTCTTATTACAGATAATTACTCAGCTGGTATTGTTGTTAATAAAGATGGTCGAGCAGTTGGATTATTAAATGGAAATAAAGATTGTACTTATGCTGTTTTTATTGGTGAGGGAAAAGCACCTGGAATTATTACAGCATCATCAAAACAAGATGAATTGGAAATCAAATTTATACCTATTTGGGCAGATATCAAAAAAGGTGATGAAGTTATAACTTCAGGAATGGATAACATCTTTTATGAAGGTCTAAAAGTTGGAAGAATTATTGAAGTTACTGATTTAGCAGATATGAAAATTGCAACTGTAAAACCTTATGCAAATGTTTTAAAGAAAAAGTATTTTTATACTTATAAAAATACTCCTGAATATGTAAATACTCCTATTGAAAATAAAGATACAAAAAAAGATAAAGATAAGGAAAATGCTAAAAATAAAGAATAAAATATTCTAATAATTAGCCATTATCTTATCAACATCTCCCCAACTTAAACCATTATCTTTTTTCTCTTTATTCCCCGAAACAATATTATAAATATATCTAGCAAACATATCTGTTTCTAAATTTACTTTTGTTCCAACTTTATAGTTTTTAAATAGTGTATTTTTAACAGTATGAGGAATTATTGTAAGTCTAAAAGAGTCTTTCATAACTTCATTTACTGTAAGTGAAACTCCATCAATTGTAACACTACCTTTTGGAATAATATATTTTGAATATTCACTTGGTAAGGAGATAAAAAAATCTGTTGAATTACCATTTGCTTTTATAGATTTAACTGTTCCTAGACAATCAACATGTCCTTGAACAATGTGACCTTCGAACCTATCCCCCATCATCATTGCAGGTTCCATATGTACTTCATTTTTATAGTTTTCCATTGCAAGAATATTTTGTGATTCTGGTGAAAGTTCAACTGTAAATGTTTCACTTGTAACTTTTACAACAGTTAAACAAGCTCCATTTATTGCTATTGAATCTCCAATTTTTGGATTGTATTTCGCATGTAGTGTCAAAAAATTGTTTTTAAAACTAACAACTTTTGCCATCTCTCTTATAAGTCCTGTAAACACTTAAAAAACCTTTTGATATATTTTAGGTATAATATCGAAAAATTGTTAAGAAGCTAATTTTAACTACTTTTCGCAAATTTCTTAGATAAGTGGAAGAAAACATTTATCTAAGAAATTTTCCAAATATTAAATCACAAAAAAAGTATATAAGGAACAATATGGATTATGATGTAATTGTTGTTGGTGGTGGGCATGCAGGAATTGAAGCCTCACTGGCAAGTGCAAGAATGGGTAAAAAAACTCTTCTAATTACTATGTTAGTAGAGCAAATAGGTGCAGCAAGTTGTAACCCAGCAGTAGGAGGTCTTGCAAAAGGTCACTTAGTGCGGGAACTTGATGCAATCGGTGGAGAAATGGGACTTTGTACTGATACAGCTGGTATTCAATTTAGAATATTAAATGCCTCAAAAGGTGCAGCTGTTCAAGGAAGTCGAGCTCAAATTGATATGGATAAATATAGAGAGTATATGAGAAAAGTTTGTCATAATACACCTAATTTAGAAGTATATCAAGATGAAGTATCTGCACTATTAGTAAATGACAAAAATGAAGTTTACGGAGTTAAAACAAAATTAACAGAAGAGTTCACTTCTAAAAAAGTGATCATTACAACTGGAACTTTTATGAGAGGACTTATTCACATTGGTGAAAATAGTTATTCTGCTGGACGAGCTTGGGAATTACCATCTAGCACACTTTCAATTCAATTAAAAGAATTAGGTTTAAATGTTGGAAGATTAAAAACGGGGACTCCATCAAGAATTGATGCAAACTCTATTGATTTTTCATCTATGGATATGCACGGTGGTGATGTAAATCCCTCACCTTTTTCTTTTAGAACAGATAAATCGAAATTTTCTCCAACTCAATTTCCTTGTTATATCACATATACAAATTTAGCTACCCATGAAAAAATATCTTCAAACTTCTATAGAGCACCACTTTTTACAGGTCAAATTGAAGGACTGGGGCCTAGATATTGTCCAAGTATTGAAGATAAAGTGAATAGATTTAGCGAACGAGATAGACATCAACTATTTTTAGAACCTCAAACAGCAATGTGTACAGAGTATTATATAAATGGTCTTAGTACATCTTTACCAATTGATGTTCAAAAAGAGATGATTCACTCAATTAAAGGTCTTGAAAATGCAAAAATTGTTAGATATGGATATGCAATTGAGTATGATTATATTGACCCAACTGAGTTAAAACATACGCTTGAAACTAAAAAACTAAAAAACCTTTACAATGCTGGACAAATAAATGCAACAACAGGTTATGAAGAAGCAGCAGCACAAGGATTAATGGCAGGAATTAATGCAGCACTTGCAATTGATGAAAAAGAGCCATTTATTTTAAGACGAGATGAAGCTTATATTGGAGTTTTAATTGATGATTTAGTTACAAAAGGAACTAATGAACCATATAGAATGTTCACTTCACGAGCTGAATATAGACTTCTTTTAAGAGAAGAAAATGCTGATTTAAGATTATCACAATATGGTCATAATTTTGGTCTAATAGATGATAATACAATGGCAAAAGTAGAAAATAAAAGAAAAGTTATAGATGAAGCAATTGAGTTTATGGCAAATGAATGGGTAACTTCTAAAAAAGAGACTTTAGAACTACTTGAATCAATTGGTGAAGAGAAAATCAATGATAAAGTTTTACTTATAGATTTAATAGGAAGAAACACAATTGATGCACCTAAATTTGACAAATTAGTTCCAACTTTAGCTTCAATTGATGATTATTTAAAAGAGCAAATAATTATTGAAGCAAAATATTATAGATATATTCAAAAACAACAAAAACAAATTGAAAAAATGAAAAAAATGCTAAAAGCAACAATCCCTGAAAACTTCTCTTTCAAAGGACTTGCTGGATTATCAAATGAAGTTATAGAAAAACTTGAAAAACATAGACCACCAACTTTGTATAATGCAAGTTTAATTTCTGGAATTACACCAGCAGCTTTAGATATTATTCATTTAAATATAAATATAAAATCGCAGAATCAATAAAAATTGATTCTGTAATAAACTAATAGAAAAACTTAATTATTTCAGATATTTCTCAATATCTTCTTTAGTATCAATATCAACTGCAAACTCTTTCTCAAGTTCTATATTTATTGTTTGAGAGTTTTGCAGTAGATGTTTTGCACCAAAATCTTCATTTAATTTTTCAAGTTCAGCATAATACTTTTTTGGAAAAATTGCAGGAACTGTTGATTTGTTAGTATGTTTATAAAATGAGCTTATTATTGTTTTATTGTCTATGCTATTTCTTAATTTTTCTAAATGACTTAAAGGTATAAAAGGTTGGTCACATAATAAAACCAATGTATTATCAAACTTTGAGCTATGATTTATTCCAAAAGATAAAGAAGCTCCTAAACCTTTTTCATAATCTTTATTATATAAAATATTAATATCAAATTGCACCAACTCTTTTTGGCATTCCTCACTATTATGACCTAAAACTACATAGACATTAGATGAAATTTCAAGGGCTTTTTTAACAGCTATTTTTAGGAAACTTTCATCTTTGTATTTTAAAAGCTGTTTAGTTATTGCTCCTAGTCTTGATGATTTTCCAGCTGCTAGGATTAAAACTGCTAAATTATTAGATTTTTGCATTTTTTCTTGCTTCAATTTGTGCACAAATTGATAAAGCTATTGATTGGTGAGTGTTTCCACCTATATCAAAACCAACCGGAGCAAAAAATCTTTTGTCATTTTCAAGATTAAACTCTTCAGTTTTTCGTTTCATATTTGTTTTATTCCCCATAAGTCCTATATATTCAACTTTTGAGTTAAGTAAAGCTTTTAAATATGTATCATCTGTTTTTGGACTATGACTTAAAATAACTGAGGCATTATAATAACTTAAATCCATAGATAATATATCTTCAAAGTTCTGTAATTCTATTATTTCATCTGCTTGATTTACATAATGCTTTTTAATATTTATATCCATAACTGTAGTTTTCCAACCCATAAGATTTGCCATACTTACAAGGGATGTAACATGAGCACCTGAACCAAAAATCAAAAGAGAATAAGGTAATTTTATTGTTTGATAGAATTTGTTTTTATCAAATTTTGTTTCAATTTTTTCATTTTTAAATTCATACTCATCAGTTTTTATATCTCTTATTAATGTTTTGCTAAAACTTTTTAATGACTCACCCAATATTCCATAATCATCTTTGAAAAAGTAAGCTTGTAGAAAATATTTACTAGAACCATGTCCTGAAGACTCATCTTTTGGAACATTTTCAAAATATAAGGATTTTTTATTTTCAAAGGCAGTTTTTGTATACTCTAAAATTTGATTATGCAAATGTTTACTTCCAAAAATACCTACAAACTCTAAATTAGAGTTTATAAGCATAAGATTTCCAGCTTTTGCATAAGTAGAACCTAGTGTTTGTACAACACTAACTCCTACTAAATCAAGACCTTGTTTTTTACTATTTTGAATAAATTTTAAATACTCTTTATTCTCAAACATTAGATATTAACCTATTTTAATTGGCATAGAGTGATATCTTTTTCCAGTTGCATCAAATAGCGCATTAGGAACTGCAGCTAAAATTGGAGGAACACCAGGTTCACCAATACCACCTATTTTTTCACCTGAGTTTATGATACTTACTTCCATTTCAGGAGAATCAGAAATTCTAGTTACTGTATAATCAAAGAAATTGTTTTGTAGTGCTTCACCATTATTGATAGTTATTTCACTATATTTAAGTGCTGCTATTCCAAAGTTTATAGAACCAGTTATTTGATTTTCTACATTTTGAGGATTGAATGCAAATCCACAATCAACACTTGCCCATACTTTTTCTACTTTGAAATCATCTTTTGTAACTCTCACCTTTGCAATTTGAGCACAAATTGTTCCAAAAGATTCATGAATAGCTACACCATAACCTACATTATCTTCTTTTTTTCTATTTGCCCAATCTGCTTTTTTAGCCACATCTTTTAATACAGTTATAAATCTATGATCTGTTAACATTTTTAATCTATACTCAATAGGGTCAATTCCAGCTGCAAATGCTGCTTCATCAACTATGCCTTCAATTGTTGGAGAACTTTGTGTGTGACCAACTGATCTCCACCATAATACAGGGATTGGAGAATCTACAGTATAAGCTTGCATATCATGATTATTTATACTATAAGGATGATCTGCCAGTCCTTCTTTTTGTCCTCCATCAACACCATTTATATATCCAAATCCTTCAAAAAGAGAACCTTTGAAAATAGATTGTGAAGTTACTTTTGCATCAAATGCTGAGATATTTCCTTTTTCATCTAAAGCAACTTTAACTCTATTTTTATATTTAGGTCTATAGTTACCCATTTTGATGTCATCTTCTCTTGTCCATAATGTCATAATTGGGAACTCTTCATCTTTTGAAACATAAGCACCATCTAAAACAAAATCTAAATTAATAGAGCCTCTTCTTCCAAAACCTCCACCTAAATATGGAGTGTTGTATTTGATGTTTTCAGGTTTTACATCTAATACTTTTGAAATTGCCCCTAACGCCATTGTTTGTGATTGTGATGAAGACCATACAGTTGCTTTTTCTTTTTCTTGATGAACAACTATACCTAAAGGTTCCATTGCTGCATGGGCTAAAAATGGATAATTATATTCTGCTTCGATTACTTTTTTTGCACTTTCAAAAGCTTTTTTACTATCTCCATCTTTTCTCATAGATGCACCATCTTTTTCCATCATTGCAGAATATTGTGCATCTAATTCTTTTTCACTTGTATTTTTAAATTCATCATTTTCTAATACTACAGTTATATCAAGTAAAGCCTGTTTAGCTATCCACCAATGTTCAGCAATAACAGCAATTCCAGAAGGGATTTGTTTTACTTTTATTACGCCTTGTTTTTGTAAAACTTTACTTGCATCAAAGCTTTTTATTTTTGAGCCAAATATTGTAGGGTGATAAACAGCTGCATATTTCATATTTGGAATTCTAACATCTATTCCAAATTCTGCTTTTCCAGTAACTTTTGCCCAAGCCTCTTTTGGATGTCTAGGTTGTGGCTTACCTACAAATTTACAATCTTTTAGCTCTTTTATTTTAGGATTAGTTGGAATTTTCATACTTGATAATTCACTTACTAAATCACCAAAATTCATGCTTTCTTTAGTTTTCTTATTAAAAACTTTTGAATCTTTTGTATAAACATCATAAGCTCTTACTTTCCATTTTTTAGAAGCAGCTTCAATTAACATCTCATTTACAGCAGCTCCAATTTTTCTCATTTCTAATTGTTTACTATAAACAGAAGATGAACCACCTGTTATCATTAATGGCCCAAAAACGCTGTAATAAACTGGTGCGATTGTTGCTGGTTTGAAGTTTATATCTTTCCAATGTACATTTAACTCTTCAGCTATACACATAGATAGAGTTGTATATGTACCTTGTCCCATTTCAACTTGCCCAATAATAAAGTTAATATTATTGTCTGGTGTTATTTCAACAAAAGCATTTGGTTGTAATGGTTTTTCTTCTTTTTTAGTTTCACTAGCTTTTGATTTAGTTGGTACATAAAACCCAATAACAAATGCTGCACTTACAGCAGTAGTTGTTTTTAAAAAATCTCTTCTTTGCATCTTAAGCCTCCATTGTTGCAGCTTTTATAGCTGTTTTTATTTTATTATATGTACCACATCTACAGATATTTCCATTCATGGCTTTTACAATTTCATCTTCACTTGGTCTTGGATTTACTTTTACAAGACTTGCTGCATTCATAATTTGTCCTGATTGACAATATCCACATTGAACTACATCTTCTTGTATCCAGAATTTTTGCAGTTTTTGTACAGTTTTATCTGTTTGCGTTTCTATTGTAGTAATTTTTTTATTTCCAACTTCACTAAGAGGAGTTGAGCAACTTCTAATAGCAACATTGTCAAGTAACACGGTACAGGCTCCACATTGTCCAACACCACATCCAAACTTCGTACCTGTCATATTTAAATGATCTCTTAATACCCATAATATTGGTGTCTCTTCTGATATATCTTTTAATTCATATTTTTTATCATTTATTGTAATAAATTGCATTAATTTTCCTTTATAATAAAACTTTTATCCATTTATATTATAGAAAGTTTTGAATCATTTCAGTATATAATTTCTCCATATTTCTTGCCTAATTCTGCAAATTGACCATTTTATAGAATAAAATTTATATTAGTTAGAAGTTTTTTAAATGTTAGTTTTTTTGGAAAAAAGATTTTATAGAGTCAAGGAATAACACTTCTTTCAAAGTGTTATCTCTTTTATTCTGCAATGTTAATATTTATGCCTTGTTTTAAAAGTTCAGATTCTCTTACTTTTAAATAATCCAAATAACTTCTTGGATATTGCTCATAATATTTCCCACTTACATATCTTAATATCTCTTTGAAATGAAATGAATATAAAAGTGCATCAACAGTTGTGATTAGTTTTTTATCATCATAAAGTAAAACGCCTGGTCTATAATCTAGGTTTATTTTTTGTGCCCACTCTTTTGGTGTTGTTTTATTTCCATCAACATCAATAATTTGCTCTGTACTATTTGCATCTAATCTTACTGCTGTAAATTTTTTCAATTCACTTATTACATCTTTATTTTTTAATAATTTATCATGAAAATAATCACATTGAGTACAACTTCCATCTTCAAAAATAATTGCAAGAGGTGTTTTTATTTTTGATAAATCTTTGATATTTTTAAACATATCATTATCTTTAAAGGTATAAAGAGTTTGTTTATCTATTTTATTAGCATATTCCATTAAATTCATCTTTTTATAATATTCACCTTGAATATATTCTAAAATCAATTTAAAATCTTCTGGACTTCTATATCCATTTACTCTTAAAACAATCTCTTTCTTATCATCAAAAAATAAGATTGTAGGACTATATTGAATCTCTAATTTAGTAGCTAGTTCTTTTTCGCTTAAAGTTGTATTTTCATCCCAAGTAACTTCCCTACTTCCTTTTACATTTATCTCTACAACATCAAAATATTTTTTTATAAAATCACTTGTTTTATTTTGATTTATAAAATTATCTTTTAACATTTTGGCACAATAAGGACAAGCATCTAAATCCATAAATATCATATAATGTCTATTTTTTGCCTTTGCTTCATCAATATCTTCTTTTATGTCTAAGAAACTTTCTTTAAACCAACTAGGTATTTCATGGGATACTCCACCACTTAATTTTCCCTCTTGAGCATTTACATTTATATTTAAAAATGCAAACATAAAAAAACATATATACATTACTCTTTTCAATGATAGCTTCATAAATTCTCCTTATTGTAATTTTATATATTCTATTGTATTAAACTTTAATATCAAGAAACTTTTTTTTATTTTAGATACAATTTTACAATCGTAAGACTCTTAATTTATTTTCTAAAGGTTTATAGTATGCAAGTTTATTTATATGCAAAAAGTGGCCATACAATTGGATTGGATGCAACAAAAAGATGTGCAGCAATTGCAAATGCACTCAAAGAGTTCGAGCCTATTCTATGTACAAGTGACTTTAGAGCTGGTGCTTTTGCAAAAGACAACCTAGGTATTAAAAAATATGTAAATATTGATGTAGTAAGAAATCTTCATAATATTATGCATAGAAGAGATATTTTAATTTATGATACTCCTGAAGTTAATGAAGAGATGAAAAATGATATGAAAGAATTTTGTACTTTTCTTTATGAAGTTGGTGTGGAAATAGATGGAATTATTGTTGATGAATCTCTTTATTGTAAAAATCAAACTCCAACCCTTGAAAAAACAATATTTTTTGGGGATGATGATTATAATAATCTTTTTTTAGAAATGACAAAAGAAAATGAGAAATTTGATTTAAATCTTTTAATGGGGCACTATTTTTTTCTTGGAAATGAAAAGATTTTCACCAAATATTTTTCAAATGTGATTGATGAAGAAGAGTATGTACAAACAATTCAAAACTCAAAATATCTCTTGACAACATCAATACAGACTGCATTTGAGTCACTTGCTTGTGGTAATTATCCAGTATTATTTAAAAGAGTTGATAAAACTTATGATGACAAATTAATAAAGCAATTAAATCTTCCAGTAATTGAATATACTAATCTAAAAGATTTAATTATCAAATTTGATTTAATCATTAAAAGCTATCCAACAATCACAAATTTTAAAATTCAAAATCTTGATAATTATATTTTAGAAATAAAAAATAAAATAGAATTATTCAATAAATTATTACAAATATAACTCTTACAAATATTTATATATAACCAAATCTTATAATTAATTATGCAAATTATAAGGTTTGTTTATATAGAATTAAAAAAAATTATAAAGGTCTTATAATGAGCGAAAAAAATGAGTTTTCAAATAAAACTCCTTACAGATATAGAAGATATATTGGTTATTTAATTGCCAGTATTGTTGCATTAGGTTTACCTTTTATCAGAATTGATGGTAATCATATATTTTTATTATCTTTTGATAAGAAGCAATTGCATTTATTAGGAACTGCATTTGATATGCAAGAGTTATATTTAATGCCATTTTTATTAATGCTTCTATTTTTAGGAATATTTGCTGCAACTTCTCTTGGTGGTAGAGCTTGGTGCGGGTGGGCATGTCCACAAACAATTTTTAGAGTTATATATAGAGATTTAATTGAATCTTGGCTTTTAGGATTAAGAAGAATTAAAAACAAACAAAAAGAACCAGATTTATCTAAAGCTGAAAATAAAACAAAAAAAGTTATAGGTATTATACTTTGGGCTTTATTAGCATTAATTGCAGCAGCTGATTTTATGTGGTATTTTGTGCCACCAGAAGATTTCCTAGCATATTTACAAAATCCTACAGAACATCTATTTTTAATTGGATTTGTTTTATGCATTGCAGCATTTTTAGTTTATGATGTTGTATTTTTAAAAGAAGATTTCTGTGTTTATATCTGTCCTTACTCAAGAGTTCAATCAGTTTTATATGACAATGATACATATCAAGCTATTTACTCTACAAATAGAGGTGGTACAATTTATAATGATAATAAAGAAAAAATCATTTTCAAAGCAAAAGATTTACCAGATACTAAAAATGAGTGTACAACTTGTGAAGCTTGTGTAACTGTTTGTCCAACGCACATAGATATTAGAAAAGGTTTACAACTTGAGTGTATAAATTGCTTAGAGTGTGTAGATGCATGTACAAGTGTTATGGGGAAATTAGGGAAACCTTCTCTTGTTCAATGGTCAAGTACAAATGCAATTAAAAATGATATTCCTACAAAAATGATTAGAAGATCAACTATTATGTATTCAGTTGCATTAGTAGTTGTGATAGGATTACTATTCTTAATGGGTGGAGAAAAAGAGCATATGCTTTTAAATATCAATAAAACAACTCAACTTTATAAAATAAAAGAGAATCATGTAGTTGCTAATAATTTTGTATTACTGTTCCAAAATACAGAATCAAAACCATTAACTTATGACTTAGAAATTGTTGATAATCCTGATATTAAAATCACAAGATTTGAACCATTTACTTTAAGTCCTGGAAAACTTGCAAAAAAAGTTGTTATACTTGAAACTGATAAAATTTTAGTAAGTGATAAAGTAAAAGATACACCAATAACGGTTACCTTAAAAGCTTATGCAAAAGAAGATCCAGAAAATGTTGTGGTTTATAGAAAAGCCGTATTTATCTACCCTAGATTAGACGAACTTAAATAATTACATACTAGATAAGAGTTCTCTTATCTAGTAACTTTACACTCTGCTTAACTTAACTATCAACAAAACTTAGATACAATCGCGATTATATATTTATCAACTATTTTATGGAGTATTTTAATGACAAAATTCATTTTTGTAACAGGTGGAGTTCTTAGTTCACTAGGAAAAGGTATAACTTCTGCTTCAATTGCAACAATATTAAAACAATCAGGCTTTAAAGTGAGTATGCTTAAAATCGACCCTTACTTAAATGTAGACCCAGGAACAATGAGTCCACTTGAGCATGGAGAAGTATTTGTTACAGCAGATGGTGCAGAAACAGACTTAGATTTAGGAAACTATGAAAGATTTATTGATAAAACTCTAACTAAGAAAAATAGTTTTACAACTGGACAAGTTTATCAAAGTGTAATTAAAAGAGAAAGAGAAGGTGGTTACTTAGGTAAAACTATTCAAGTAATTCCACATGTTGTTGATGAGATTAAAGAAAGAATCTATGCCGCAACTGATGATAATGATTTTTTAATTATTGAACTTGGTGGAACGGTAGGAGACATTGAAGGTTTACCTTTTATGGAAGCAATTAGATCTATTAGACATGAACTTCCAAAAACAAACACAATGAATATCCATTTAAGTTTAATTCCTTATATTAAAGCAGCAGGTGAATTAAAAACAAAACCAACTCAACATTCTGTTCAAGAATTAAGAAGAATTGGTATTACTCCACATATGTTAGTTTGTAGAACTGAAAGAGAATTACCAAAAAATTTAAAAGATAAATTAGCACTAGCTTGTGATATTGATAGAAATGCAGTTATTGAAGCTGGTGATGCACAATCAATTTATCAAGTTCCATTACAATTTATTAAAGAGGGAATTTTAACTCCTTTATCAGAACATTTCAATATCAAAATCAAACCAAATATGGAAAAATGGGATACTTTAGTTAAAAATATTTTAGTTCCACAAAATGAAGTTACAATTGCTTTTGTTGGAAAATATTTAGATTTAAAAGAGTCATATAAATCACTTATTGAAGCATTAATTCACTCAGGTGCACACTTAAATACAAAAGTAAATATTCACTGGTGTGATAGTGAAAGAATTGAAGATGTTGGAGCATTTGATATTATTGGAAATTCTGATGCTATTTTAGTTGCAGGTGGGTTTGGGCACAGAGGTGTTGAAGGAAAACTAGCAGCTATTAAATATGCAAGAGAGAATAAAATTCCATATCTTGGAATCTGTCTTGGAATGCAATTAGCAATTATTGAATTTGCAAGAAATGTATTAGGACTTGAAGATGCAAACTCTATTGAATTTGATGCAGATACAAAAAATCCATTAATTTATTTAATTGATGAATTTATTGATCAAAGTGGAAATACTCAATTAAGAACTCACGAATCACCAATGGGTGGAACTATGAGATTAGGTGAATATCCATTTGAACCATTAAAAGGAACTCATTTACAAAAAGCTTATGGAAATGAAGAAGTTTACCATGAAAGACATAGACATAGATATGAAGCTAATCCTAAATATAAAGAGCAACTAGAAACTGCTGGAATGATTATTTCGGGTCAATCAAATGGTTTAATTGAAGCTGTTGAATTAAAAGATCATCCTTGGTTTGTGGGAGTTCAATTTCATCCTGAATTTACATCACACTTAGAGACACCAAATCCTATTATTTTAGAGTTTGTAAAACAAGCAACTAAACAAAAATAATGTCTAAAATCACAAAAAGTAGACTTTTTGAACTACTATCCGCAAGACACTTGAATAACCCTTATTCAAGACTTGCAGACCTTCCTTCACCAGAAAAATTCAAAGATATTGATATTGCTTGTAAAAGAATTAAAAAAGCCATTTTAGAAAAAGAAACTATCACAATAGTAGGTGACTACGATGTTGATGGTGTTGTATCAACTACAATAATGTTGGACTTTTTTAATACAATAAAGGTAAAAGTAAATCATATTATTCCAAATAGATTTGAACATGGTTATGGATTATCTACAAAAATAGTTGATTTAATTGATGAAGGTTTAGTAATAACTGTTGATAATGGAATTTCAGCCTATGAAGCTTCTGTTAAATTAAAAGAAAAAAATATTGATTTGATAATCACAGATCATCATACGGTTGGGAAACAAATTCCAATAGCATTAGCAATTATAAATCCAAAACAAGCTGATTGTAACTTTGAATTTAAAGATATTTGCGGAGCTCAAGTTGCTTGGTATTTATGTGCAGCAATTAAAAAAGAGATGAACTTAGATGTAAATATGTCAAACTTCCTTGATTTGCTTTGTGTGGCTATTATTGCTGATATTATGCCTATGACAGCACTTAATTATACTATTGTAAAACAAGGTTTAAAAAAGATTAAAACCTCATCAAGAGAAGCTTTTAAAAAATTAAATGAAATTATGTCAAAAGAGATTTTTGTATCTGATGATGTTGGATTCTTTATAGCTCCAAAGTTAAATAGTGCAGGAAGAATGGATGATGCAAGTGTTGCTTTATCATTTTTACTTTCAAAAGATTCTTTTAGCGCTAATGAAACCCTATCACTTTTGGATGAACTCAATAATTATAGAAAAACTCTTCAAGAAGAGATTTCAAAAAAAGCTGAAGCAAAAACAGATAAAAACGATAATGCTGTAATTGTTTGGGGAGAAAATTGGCACGAGGGTGTAATTGGTATAGTTGCTTCAAAACTATCAAATGCACATAAAAAACCAGCTTTCATTTTTTCTATTCATAATGGAATTGCAAAGGGAAGTGCAAGGGCAAATGCTAATATAAATTTATATGATATTATCACAAAAGCAGCTCACTTATTATTAGGTTATGGTGGACATAAAAATGCAGCAGGCTTATCTTTAAAAGAAGAAAACCTTGAAGAGTTCAAAACCATAATTAATCAAGAGTTAGAGAAGTTTAAAGAAGATTTACATATAGAACCAATTACTTTAGGTGAACTTGATGTTTCAAGTGTAGACTTAGAGTTTTTATCTATAATTGAACAATTTGAACCTTATGGATTACAGAATCATAGACCAATTTTTAGGATAACAAATACATCTTTAGTAAAATATGATTTAATTGGGAAAGATAAAAATCATTTAAAACTTACGCTAAATAGTGATGGAGTAATATTTGAAGCCTTAAAATTTAATGATTCAAATATTAATTTATCAAAAAATTTAGATTTAATTGTTTCAGTTAGCAAAAATGAGTTTAGAGGAGAAGTTACTCCTCAATTTTTAATTCAAGATATTTTATAAAACCATACGAGGACGATAATAAACAGGCTCTTTAGCCTCTTTCATTTGTTCTTCCTGTGTTTTTTGTTGAATACCCTCTAATTCTAAGATTTCCGTATCTATATCTGTTCTTTCATAAGAAGAAGACAAAATATTTCCATTTCTAATATCAATTAATTTTATAAATACATTTAAACTTCTACTTGTGATTGAGTATGTTCCAACAACTGCATATCTCTCTTTTATAACCTTATCAGAAGCTATTTTATCTTTGTTTCTAGTTAATAGATTAAATCCACTCTTTCCAAATTCAAACTCTTTGCCTAATTCAATCTCTCTTACAATTATATTTTGAGATACTAAACTATCTTTTAGCATACTAGAAAGTAAAAATCCTAATTGTGATTTATTTCTTAACTTATCAAGATTAACAAAATCAGATACTAAAACAACATCTGTGGGAGCTAGATTTTTTTTGATTTTACTTGCTGATTCAGATACAAGTTTTGATACTAAAGAGTGAAAATTATTTGTCCCATTAATTGGGTTTTTATACGCACAAGAACTAAGAAAAAATACTAAGAAAATTGGAATAAAAATATATTTCAATTTTCCTAAATAATTAAATACCATTTTACTTATCGTTCTTTTATAATATTAATAGTTCTAGCAGGAGCACAATCTTTAAAAATTATACAATCATTTGCAATACCATGCTCATAAGTAGCTCTTGCACTAGTAATAATTTTACCAGTAATATTGTCTATAACTCTTGCATTTAACATTATTTTACCTAGTAATCTTGAATAAGTTCCAACTACAACATAAGTATTTGGTATTCTACTTTTTAGTTCATGGGGTTTTCTTGAAATAAAATATTCACCTTCATCATTTATTGAAATAGCCATTTGACCTCTAAACTCAGTAATGTCAAAACCTCTATTTGAAAGTTCATTTATTAAACTTTCACTTACTATTCTTCCAAATTCAGTAGTTTTTTTAAACTCATCAAGTCTAACAAACGATGTGATTAATACAGGTTTATTCGTATCCATCTTTTTATTTAATAACATTTGAGTTGCTAAAGATGCTATAGTTGATTCTAATGTATTTTGAGTTGTTACATTTTTTTGCATATCAGCAGCAACAGCAAGTTGTTGTTTGTTATCTTGTACTTTATTATATTCTTTTGTAATAGGATCACTTCTAGTAACTGTACAACCTGTTACAAAAACTAGAATTGTACCTACTAATAAACTCGACTTAAGAATATTTTTAAACATTAAAACCCCTTTTCATAATTGCTTAAATTTTATTTAAAGTTAGCTTAGATATTCTTGAATGATGATTTACTACTTTAAAAGTTATATTATACCCTATAATAAAAGGCTTTTTGTTTTAAATTACCAGAATATATAATCAATTAAAAAGAATAAGGAAAATTTATGTCAAATATTATAATACCAATATCAAATGGATTTGAAGAAATTGAAGCAATAACTATTATTGATATATGCAGACGTGCAGATATAAAAGTTACAATTGCAGGTGTTGAAAATATAGAAACAATAGGTGCTCATGGAATAAAAATAATTTCAGATGAAAAAATAGAAAACATCAATAGTGATGATTTTGACATGATAGTTTTGCCAGGTGGTCTTCCTAATGCTTTCACACTTGCCAATAATGAAAAAGTTCAATCTTTATTAAAAGAGTTTAAAGAAAAAAAGAAAAAAATTGGAGCTATTTGTGCTGCACCTTATGCTTTGCACAAAGCAGATGTATTAAATGAAAATTTTACTTGTTATCCTTCTTTTGAAGAAAAAATAAGAGTATCAGGTTACCATGAAAATGATGCAGTTGTAATAGACAATGATGTGATTACCTCAAGAGGTCCAGCAACTGCGATGGTTTTCGCTCTTGAAATTGTAAATATACTTTGTGATGAAGAAGTTTATAACAGTGTAAAAAAAGGTTTATTAGCAAGCGATTATTAAGAAATTGTCATTCAATTGTAATCAAAAAGATTTAGAATGCTTGGATGAAATACAAAAGCATTTTTATATCAGATGTACATTTAGGTACACGCTTCTCAAAAGCAAAAGTTCTTCTTAATTTTTTGAAACATAATAACTGTGAACAACTATTTTTAGTGGGAGATATTATTGATGGTTGGGCTATAAAAAGAAAATTAGTCTGGCCACAATCCCACTCAGATGTTATTCAAAGGATTCTAAAAAAAGCTAGAAAAGGTACTCAAGTAACTTTTATTACTGGTAACCATGATGAATTTTTAAGACCTTTTGTTCCTTTACTATTAGGAAATTCATTAAATATTGCAAATGATTTAGAGTACACAGGAATTAATGGGAAAAAATATTATATAACCCATGGAGATTTTTTCGATTCTATTACTATGACAAAAAAATGGTTAGCAGTTTTAGGTGATTATGGTTATGATTTACTTTTACATCTAAATGCTTTATTAAATTTTATCCGAAAACATATGGGTATAAAAAAATATTGGTCACTATCAAAATATATAAAAGATAGTGTAAAATCTTCCGTATCTTTTATCAATGACTTTGAAACTGTTTTATCAAATCATGCAAAAAATAAAGGCTATGATGGCATCATTTGTGGACATATTCATAAAGCTGAAATAAGAGATATTGAAAAAATTGAATATCTAAACTGTGGAGATTGGGTAGAATCTTGTACTGCAATTGTAGAAACATTTGAGGGAGAATTTATGATTATTAATTGGTTAGAAAAAGATATATTACATGAAAATACAGACAAATAATCTTGCTCTTTGCCTAGGTGGTGGAGCTGCACGTGGAGCTTTTCACTTAGGAGTGCTAGACTTTTGTGAAGAACATAAAATCGAAATTCAAGCTTATAGTGGTTCATCTATTGGAGCCATAATTAGTGCTTCCCATGCTAGTGGAATAAGCGCAAAAGAACAACTAAAAATATTCTCTTCAAAAGATGTTAGACAAACTTTAAAATTCAACTATTTTAGAAATGGTTTATTAAAAATTGATCAATCCAATAAAATTATAAAAGAGCTTCTTCCAATTGAAAGATTAGAAAACATTCCAAAACCTGTTTGGGTAAATGCTTTTGATTTAAAGAAAAAAGAACTTCACAGTTTTAATAGTGGGGATACTGTAACTTTATGTATGGCATCAAGTGCCTTAGTTCCAATATTTAAGCCAATTTCTTATGAGGGAATGTATTTAATTGATGGTGGTTTATTTGATAATATTCCAATCAAACCTTTACAGAATAAAGGTTATGATATATATTCTATTGATTTATTTGCAAAAAATAGTGCACTACCTAATAAAAAATATAATCCATTAAAAAACATAAAAAAATCACTTTTTAAACAACTTCATTCTAATCACAAATATTCTACAGAAAATACAAGCTACTATTTAGGAAGTCCACATATAAGAAATTTTTCTTTATTTACATTTTCTCAAATGGATGAGTGTTTTAAATTAGGTATTAAAGAGGCTCAAAATCATTTTTTAGATATACTATAAATAAAAAACTAAAAAGATTTATATTATGTCTGATACCCCAAAATTTACCCATTTACATTTACATACTGAATATTCATTACTTGATGGTGCAAATAAAATAAAACCCCTAGCAAAAAAAATAAAAAAGCTTGGAATGACAAGCGTTGCAATGACTGACCATGGAAATATGTTTGGTGCAATTGATTTTTATAATGCCATGAGAGCAGAAGGAATTAAACCAATCATTGGAATGGAAGCTTATATTCACAATAGTGAAGATATAGGTGACAAAACAAATAGACAAAGATTTCACCTTTGTTTATATGCAAAAAATGATGTTGGTTATAAAAATCTAATGTTCTTAAGTTCACAAGCGTATATGTTCGGTTTTTATTATTATCCAAGAATTAATAAACAGCTTCTAAGAGATAATGCTGAAGGTTTAGTTTGTAGTGCAGCTTGTTTACAAGGTGAAGTTAACTGGCATTTAAATACTCAAAGTGAAAGAAATGTAAAAAATGGTGCAAAAGGTTATGAAGAGGCAAAAAGAGTTGCTTTAGAATACAAAGAGATTTTTGGTGATGATTTTTATTTAGAGATTATGAGACACGGAATTGGTGACCAACATTTTGTTGATGACCAGATTTTAAGAATTTCAAAAGAGACAGGAATAAAAGTAGTTGCGACAAATGACACTCACTATTTAGAGCAAAAAGATGCCGATGCTCACGAAGCTTTTATGTGTATTGCTATGAATAAACTTTATGATGACCCAAAAAGATTAAGACATAGCGTTCATGAATTTTATTTAAAATCTCCAGAACAAATAGCAAAACTTTATGCTGATATTCCAGAAGCCATAGAAGCTACTCAGGAGATTGCAGATAAATGTAATTTAGAGATAAAACTTGGGAACCCTACTCCTCCAAATTTTAAATTTACAAGACAAAAATCTGAAGAAGCTACTTTAATTTTACCTGAACCAGAACTTGAATATTCACTTGAAAATGATAAAGTTTTATTTATACATGAGTGTAGAAAAGGTCTTGAAGATAGATTAGTAATAGTTCCACCTGAGAGACATCAAGAGTATAGAGATAGACTTGAAGTTGAAATTGAAATTATAAATAATATGAAATTTCCAGGATATATGCTTATCGTTTGGGATTTCGTAATTGTCGCAAAAAGAATGGGGATTCCAGTTGGTCCTGGACGGGGATCAGCCGCTGGAAGTTTAGTTGCATTTTCACTAAAAATTACAGATATTGACCCTATTCCTTATGGTTTACTTTTTGAAAGATTTCTAAATCCAGAGAGAATTTCAATGCCCGATATTGATATGGACTTTTGTCAAGCAAGACGGGGTGAAATTATTGATTATGTTGTTCAACAATATGGTCGTGCCAATGTTGCGCAAATTATTACCTTTGGTAAACTTCTTGCTAAAGGAGTAATTAGAGATGTTGCGAGAGTTCTTGATATGCCATATGCAAGAGCTGATGCGATGGCAAAACTAATTCCCGATGAATTGGGAATAAATCTTACAAGTTCATATGAGAAAGAACCAAAAATCAAAGAACTGTGTGATGCAGATCCACAAGCAGCAAGGGTTTGGGAATATGCCCTAGCGTTAGAGGGATTAAATAGAAATGCAGGAACTCATGCAGCTGGAGTTGTTATTTCAAATGAGCCTTTATGGAAAAAAACACCACTTTTTAAACCATCCGGACTTGATACACTGGCAACCCAATATAATGGAAAATATGTAGAAGATGTGGATTTAATCAAATTCGACTTCTTAGGTTTAAAAACACTAACTGTTATTGAAGAAGCAAATAAACTAATTGAGCAAAGACATGGAAAAAGAGTAGATTTTCTAACCGTTGATGTAAATGACAAAGGTGTTTATGATTTAATTCAAACTGGAAATACAATCGGATTATTTCAAATTGAGTCTGATGGTATGCAAGATTTATGTAAAAGATTAAAACCATCAAATTTTGAGGATATTATCGCCGTTCTTGCCCTTTATAGACCAGGTCCAATGGAATCAGGAATGCTTGATGACTTTATTGATAGAAAACATGGTCGAGCACAAATCAACTACTTCTATGATGAATTTGATGCACCTCTTCGACCAATTCTTGAAACTACCTATGGAGTAATTGTTTATCAAGAGCAAGTTATGCAAATCGTACAATCTATTGGTGGATTCAGCCTTGGTGGTGCCGATTTAGTTAGACGGGCAATGGGTAAAAAAATTAAAGAAGAGATGGATAGACTAAAAGGTGAATTTGCAATTGGTGGAGTTAAAAAAGGCTTTGTAAAAGAACATTGTGAAGAACTATTCGACCTGATTGTAAAATTTGCTGGATATGGATTTAATAAATCTCACTCAGCAGCTTATGCTCTTGTAACCTTTTATACATCTTATTTAAAAAAATATTATGCCTCAGAATTTATGGCAGCACTTTTAACCCTAGAAAAAGATAACACTGATAAAGTTGTTAAATATGTGGATGAAGTTAAAAGATTAGGACTTGATTTATTCCCACCTGATATTAATAAATCTGATTTAGTGTTTTCTGCTAAAAAAATTGAAGGTGAAGAAGTTGTAATGTTTGGAATGGGTGCCATAAAAGGTGCTGGTGATGTTGCAATTAATTCTATTTTAAAAGCTCGAAATGAAGGTGGATTATTTACAGATTTAGGTGATTTTATTTCAAGAATTGATGGAAGTAAAGTAAATAAAAGAGTAATTGAATCCCTTACAAAAGCAGGAGCATTTGATGGTTTTGGATATTCAAGACAAGCCTTACTTAATCAAATAGAAAAAATTGTTGAAACTGTTGGAAAAGCAGCACTTGCAAAAAAAATGGCAACTGGTTCTTTATTTGGTGATAGTGATGAGCTTACAAAAATTGATATTGAACTTGAACATCTTCCAGAATTTGAAGCAAAAGAGATTCTTGAACTTGAAAAAGCATCTTTAGGTTTTTATGTTTCTGGACATCCACTTGATGAATATAGAGAACAAATTGATAAAATCAACTATACACTCTCTTCTCAAATTGATGAACTTGAAGATGGAAGTCAAGCTTTATTTGTTGGAAAAATAGAAAATATTACTGAAAGAATATCAAAAAAAGGTAATAAATTTGGAATTGCTACAATCATGGATTTCCATGGAAATATCGAACTTATGCTTTTTGAAGATAGATTAAAAGAGTTAAAAGAAGATTATAATCTAAATGAACCAATTGCATTTAAAGTAAAAATCTCAAAAGATGATAACTTTACTAGAATGAATATTTTGAAAATCGAAAGCATAAAAGATGCAAAAAATGAGAAATTAAAAACTAAACCAAAAGAGATTCAAGAACCACCTTTAACAATTGCTATTCCATTTTCAAACGATGAAAATTTAATGTACAAACTATTTGATATAGTGGCAAATAATCAAGGAAAAAGAGAACTAAAACTTTTAATCAAATCTAAACTTGCAGATTTAGAACTAGAAACAGGTTTTAAAGTAACTTCTCAAGTAGAAAACTTAATACACCAAATAGAAGGAGTTTATATAGTAGCATGAAACATATCCTACTAACAAATGATGATGGTTTTGACGCAGTTGGGTTAAAAGCATTAATTGAAGCTTTAAAACCTGTTGCTAAAATAACTGTAGTTGCACCAGCAAAAAATAAATCAGCTTGTGGTCACTCTCTTACACTTGATAGACCTCTAAGAATGGTTTGTGTTGAAGATGACTTTTACAAAGTTGATGATGGAAGTCCAACGGATTGTATATTTATTTCATTAAGTGATTTATTCAAAGAAGGAAATGCACCTGATTTAGTAATTAGTGGAATAAATATAGGTGCAAATATGGGAGAAGATATTACATATAGTGGAACAGCTTCAGCTGCAATGGAAGCTGTAATTCATGGAATTCCTGCAATTGCAATATCACAAGTATGTAGGGATAGATGTCAAGATATACAAAATAATTGGGATTTTGCCCTTGCAAAAGAGATAATTGCTCAATTAGCTTCTAAAATATTAAGTAATAATTTTCCATTAGATGAAAGAAAGTTTTTAAATGTTAATATTCCACCAATAAAAGTTGAGGAATGTAATGGTATAAAAGTTACAAAAGCAGGATTCAGAGAGTATGGAAATGATACTCATAGACATCTAAATCCAAGAGGTGAAGAGTATTATTGGATTGGTTTACATCCATTACTTTGGAAACCATCAGAAAATAAAAATTGCGACTTTGAAGCAATAAAAGCTAATTATGTATCGATTACACCAATTATGCTTGATATGACTTCTTACAATGATATAGAATCAGTTGAAAACTGGTTAATAAAATAAAAGGAAACAGATGAACTTTACACAATCACTATTAAAACATATCGACAAATTAGTTGGTACATTAAGATCAGATGAACAATTACAAGAAATCTTAAAAAGAAAATTTACAAAAAAAGAGTATAAAATCTTTGTAGCTTTTGAAGAAGGAAAATCTATTGAAGAGATTAAAACTCTTGTAAAAGATGATGAAGAAACAATTGAAAAACACTATAAAGTTGCTTGTAAAAAATTAAACCAAGAAAAGTTTAAACAAGAATTAGTATCTTACGAATAAGATACTAATTAATTATAAAACCATTTTAATATTAGAATGGTCACCTAACATTTTATAAATCTCTGTTCTATCATCGTCATTATGCACCAAAAGTTCAAGAGTATAACTTTTATATTTACCTTTACTACTAACTTTTGACTCTTTTACTTTATGTTCTCTATTTGAAACAACTTCTTTTACAGTTCCATGTACATCAATATGTTCTAATACAACTAATTTATATTCCCAAGAACATGGGTAATTTAAAACTAATTTTTCTTTACTTAAATCAATCATTATTTAAATCCTCTCTTATAAAATCACCACTTTTCCCACCTGATTTTTTTTCTAATTGAATATTAGAAATAATCATAGATTTATCTATTGCTTTTACCATATCATAAATAGTTAGTAATCCAACAGATACACCGGTTAAGGCTTCCATTTCAACACCAGTTTGTCCATTTAGTTTAGCTGTTACAATTAGTTTAAATCCAGGTAACTCAGGTTTTTCTTCCACATCACAATTTATTCCACTTAACAATAAAGGATGACACATAGGAATTAAATCACTTGTTTTTTTCACGCCCATGATTGCTGCAATTACAGCTGTTTGTAAAACTGGGCCTTTTTTTGTATTATTTGAAATAATTGCTTCAAATGCTTCATCACTCATAGTAATTTCACCAGAGGCAATTGCAACTCTTCTTGTTTCATATTTATCAGAAACATCAACCATTTTAGGTCTATTATTATCATCTAAGTGCGTTAAATTCAAAATATTCCTTTGTATTAAAAATCAATTATATTCTAATATTTGTTAAAGTTAAATAAGGATTAAGTAAACTTTAAATATAATCAGCTCCTAAAAATTTTAAAAAGAAAGTGGGTGATTTTAGTGCCAGGCATTAAAGTTAAAGATAGCGAATCTTTTGACGAAGCTTATAGAAGATTTAAGAAACAATGTGATAGAAATCTTATCGTAACTGAAACAAGAGCAAGAAGATATTTCGAGCCGATGACAGAGATCAGAAAAAAACAAAAAATTTCTGCTAGAAAGAAAATGTTAAAAAGATTATATATGTTAAGAAGATACGAATCAAGATTATAAGATCTTTGATTTGTAAAAGCAAAACTCTATTTATAGGGTTTTGTTTCTTGCATTGCTAAAAAACTACTTATATTTATAAAATACAATAATTCAAATTCCAACTAAAATTTATTAATTAATATTATTTCAATTAGAAATGAAGATTTACTTCAATTCAAATTGTGAGATATAGTCTTTACCTTGATAAGTTATTTTAAAATCCCATTTTCCATTTTCTCTACCATCAATATATCTATAATCATAAGCTGAACTATCACCTGCAGGGATAACCATCTCTCTTGTTCTTGAAATCTCACCCGTTGGACTAACCCAATTTATAATAATATTTTGATCTTTTTCATCTCTTATTACTTCAAATTTACATATAATTGAATTTTCATCTTCTAATATTAAACAATCTACATTTGGATTGTAAGGTACATTTTGTGTTGTTTCTTCTTCGTTTGGTACAAGGTTCTGTGCAAATAATACATTAATAAGTAATAAAAAAGAACTTATATACTTAATCATCTTTCTCTCTTTCTTCCTCTATTTTCATATATTTCATAATAATATGTTTTATTGGAGCATAAAATGTTGTCATTGATACTATAGTCAATATTAGTTGAGCAATTTTAAAAAAACCACTTTCCTCACTTAAAAAAAACAGGACTAAATAGTAGCTAATAAGCAGTGAGATTATAGCACAAATTATTGTACTTATAATCACCATAAGATTATAATTCATTTTTCTCCCAAAGAGGTATTTCATCAATAGTAGCTCTATTTTTCAATACTTCAAAAGGGGTATAAGCTTCTTTATATCCCATTGAAAAATGATCTTTAATCCAATAACCTAAATATATATATGGAATATTCAACTCTTTTGCAATTTTTATTTGTGCTAATATTGAAAATTTTCCTATTGACAAGTCTGCATATGAATGATCATAATAACAATAAATAGCAGAAATTGAATTAGGCAAGATATCGACTAAGGCAACTCCAATCAATTTATCGTCTTTTACATATAAGAACTCTTTAGCAAACTCTTCTTTTGCTTCTACATAAGACTTTAAATAATCATCTGGTTCAATTGGAGTATAAGGCCAATCTTTTTTATCATTCATAAATCTATGATATTTATCATAAAGATTTAAGTGTTCCATTGTAATAGAAGGGGGTCTAATGTATAGTTTTGTATCTTTATTTTTAGCAATTACTCTTTTTTCTGATTTTGAAAATTTATAATTAGCCACATCTATTCTCATAGAAACGCATTTATTACAAAGCTTACACTCTGGAACAAAATGCATTCGACCAAATCTTCTCCAACCTCGCTCTAACATCTCTTGATATTTAATAGTTGAGCAAGAATAAATGTATTTATATCTAATATCAGACATTTTATCTTCAAAATAAGAGCAACTTCTATTCTCTTCTAAAAATTCAATATCTTGATTAAATATCTGCATTGTTATTCGTTTATTTTTTCTTTTATCTCTTTTGCAATTGCAGAGATTCTTTTTATTTTTTCAGTATTTGATAAACTATCATCAATAATATGTTTTACAAAAGCACTTCCAACAATTACCCCATCAACACCAATTATTTTTTCTTTACAAGTTTTTTCATCAACTCCAAAACCAATATATAAAGGTGTAGAAGAATATTCTCTTACATTTTCTATAATTTTTGATAAATCTTCTTTTTGTCCACTTCCTGTAATTCCAGCATAAGCAACCATATAAATAAATTTTTTAGAATTTTCAACAATTGTTTTAATTCTTTCTTTGCTATCTGTTGGTGCAACAAAAGAGATATTTGCTTTGTTATATTTAGTAAATAATGGTTCTAAACCTTGAGCCATTTCATATGGAAGATCAGGAATAATTGTTCCTTGAATGTTATATTCACTTGCTTTTTCTAAGATTTTTTCTACTCCATAATGATAAAATGGGTTTGTATATCCCATCCACAAAGTATCAATATCTTTTGCTATTTTTGAAGAAACTTCAAATAAATCCTTTAATTTAAAGCCATTATTTAATGCAATTAAATTTGCTTTTTCAATTACAGGTCCATCAGCAACTGGATCAGAAAAAGGAATACCTAATTCTAAAGTATCAACACCAGCATCTTTCATACTATATGCCAAATCTATTGTAAAATTATTATTTGGAAGAGATGATGTTATATAACCAACTAATTTTTTCAAATCATTATCCTATTCTTTAAATTTATTTTATTTTATCTAAAATCTTCTTTTAAACTATTATTTAATCTCGTCTTCATTATCTTTAGTATTTTTTCTCTTTCTACTAATAATTAGTTTAATAATTCTTTGCATATTTATAAAAAATCTTGTAGTATAAGTGGTTTCAGTATTTTCTAACTCTCCACCTAATTTTATATCAATTGCTTCTGATTTTTTCATAGATAAAACCTGAGAAGGGAAAACACTTCTATGTCCTGTCATTAAAAAAGCAATTATAATGGATATTGCAGCATAGTGTCCAATATCCATTCCAAATAGCTCAACAGACATTATCATAGCTGCAATTGGAGCACTTGTAGTTCCTGCTAATACGCTTACAAATCCAAGCGCAGCAAATAATGGAATATATCCATCTACTAAATATCCAAAGAAGTTACCACTTGTTGCACCTACATAAAAAATAGGAGTAATAACTCCTCCACTTCCACCAAAAGCTAAAGTTAATGATGTGAAAACAGTTTTTAAAATAAAGGTATACCAAGGAATATTTTCATGAATCATTTCATCAGAGGACAAGGCATCTTTTATGGTATTAAAACCTAATCCCAGATATTCATCACCAACAATTAAAGTCAAAATTACAATAAGAACTCCACCTAAAAATGCTTTTAGAATATAATTGATTTTTATCATTGCAATATATTTATGTAATTCATGTAATGTTGTAATAATGAAATCTGCAACTAAACCAAAAAATATCCCACCAATAATTACTTTTGAAATTAATACATAATTAAAATCAAAATTAGAAAAGAATGCAATATAAAAATATGTGTAGTTAATTCCAAACATTTTTGCCACAAAAAAAGCAGAAAAACCAGCAACTATAGATGGTAATAAAATATCATACATTAATCCACCAACGATTAATATCTCAACTCCAAAAATAGCACCAGCTAGTGGTGTTCCAAAAACAGATGCAAAACCTGCACTAATTCCACAAATAACTATTTTTTTTCTATCTCTATTTGAAAATCTCAATTTCATTGCTATAAATGAAGCTAAAGAAGCACCAATTTGAGCACCAGGACCCTCTTTACCAACTGAACCACCAGCAAAAATAGTTAATACAGTTGCAAAAAGTTTTGTGGGAACTACACTAAAATTTATTTTTCCAGCATTTTTATGAATAGCCTCAATTACCTTTTCTGTTCCATGCCCTTCAGCACTTGGAGCAAATTTTTTAACTATAAATACAGTTATTGCTAAAGCAAAAGGCAAAGTATAATAATAATCAAAAGGAAGTAAACTCCTTGAATTTTCACAATACTCTAAAAGTTTTAAAAATAAAGATACAACAGCACCAATTAGTGCACCAATTAAAGAGGATAAAATAATCCATTTTGTAATACTTGCAAACATAATAGTTTGCTCAGCTAAGTGATTTTGAAGATTTGTTTCTTTGTTCATAGTAATACTTTGTTAATACTTGAGTTTTATATAAGTAATATTAACAGAACAGTTATTTACTTGTTCTTTAAATATCCCCTTTTTCTTACAAATCTTAAAATTTTTATTAAAAAAGTTAGTTTTAGATATAATCAATACAAATTATTAATAGTCATTAGGAAAAAATATGAGCATTATAAAAAATGATTTTGAAAAAATGAATATAACTAAAATCAAAAAATCAAAAAACAATAAAAAACTTACAGTAATTACTGCATACGATGCACTTTTTGCAAAACTATTTGAAGAAATTGCTGATATGATACTTGTTGGGGATAGTTTAAATATGAGTTTTGCAGGTCGTCCAGATACTCTTTCAGCAACTCTTGAACAAATGATTTACCATACAAATGCTGTTTGTACTGGTGCACCAAAATCATTTGTAATAATGGATATGCCATTTGGAACTTATATAAATAAAGATGAAGCTTTAAAAAATTGCATTAAAGTTTATCAACAAACAAATGCAGCAGCTGTTAAAATTGAAGGTGGAGCAGATAAAGCAGATATTATAAAACATTTAACTTCAAACTCTATTGCAGTTATGGGACATATTGGATTAATGCCACAATATGTTAGAAGTGAAGGTGGATACAAAGTTAGAGGAAAAACTCATCAGGATGAGAATCAATTAATTGAAGATGCAATTGCAGTTGAAAAAGCTGGTGCATTTGCAATAGTTGTTGAGGGTGTAATGAGCAATGTTGCAAAAAAAATCACTGAGGTCGTAAATATTCCAATAATTGGAATTGGAGCCGGAAATGTAACTGATGGTCAAGTTCTAGTTTGGTCAGACATGTTAGGATTTTTTGAAGAGTTTAAACCAAAATTTGTAAGACACTATTTAGATGGAGCTTCATTGGTAAAAGAAGCAGTTAATCAATATAGAAATGATGTTCAAGATAGTTCATTTCCTTCAAAAGAAGAAGAGTATTAATATAAATGGAAAGATTAGTAGAAGTTGAGTCAGTATCTTTTGAAGAAGATAATGCAGAAATTAGTTTAAGACCATCAAATTGGGATGATTATATTGGTCAAGAAAAAATCAAAAAAAATCTAAAAGTATTTATTGAAGCTAGTAAAAAAAGAAAAGAAGCTTTAGATCATATTCTTTTTTATGGCCCTCCAGGACTTGGAAAAACTACACTTTCTTATCTTATTTCAAATGAAATGAATACAAATATCAAAGTAACTGCTGGACCTATGATTGAAAAGAGTGGTGATTTAGCTGCAATTTTAACAAATCTTGAAGAGGGTGATATTCTATTTATTGATGAAATACATAGACTCTCTCCAACCGTTGAAGAGATTTTATATCCGGCAATGGAAGACTACAGACTAGATATTATCATAGGCTCTGGACCTGCTGCTCAAACTGTAAAAATTGATTTACCAAGATTTACTTTAATTGGAGCAACAACAAGAGCTGGTATGTTGTCAAATCCTTTAAGAGAGAGATTTGGTATGCATTTTAGAATGCAATTTTATAATCAAGATGAATTATCAAAAATTATTCAAAAAGCAGCAGTTAAATTATCAAAATCTTGTGAAAATGATGCAGCTTTTGAAATTTCTAGAAGAAGTAGAGGAACTCCAAGGGTTGCCCTTAGACTTCTAAAAAGAGTAAGAGATTTTGCTGAAGTTGAAAATGAAAATTTAATTCATCTTTCAAGATGTAAATATGCCTTAGATGAATTAGGTGTAAATGAGAGTGGTTTTGATGAAATGGATATAAATCTTCTTGAATTACTAGTTTCAAATAGAGGAAAACCAATGGGACTTTCTACAATGGCTGCAGCTCTTAGTGAAGATGAGGGAACAATTGAAGATGCAATTGAACCTTACTTACTTGCAAATGGTTATATTGAAAGAACAGCCAGAGGAAGAATCGCATCATTAAAAACATATGAAATGTTTAGATTATCTTATCCAAACAGTGAAAAATTAGATGATGATTTACAACAAGGAAAATTATTTTGAAAGCAGCCTATTTTCTAATTGCTATTGCTATTGTAATGATTTTTTTCATTATTCAGCTTTTTGATCCATTTATAAAACCAATTATTGTTTCTGTTTTATTAGTGGTGGCAACAAGTTCAATATCATTATTTTTAGAAAATAAATTAAAAAGTAGAGTAGTTGCTGTTTCGATTATGACTATATCATTGGCTGCACTATTTTTTATTCCTGTTTTATACTGCATATTTTCCTTTGCAAATTTTTTCAATCATGTTGATAAACAACTATTGATTGAAAATTTAAACCAAATAAAAATATTTATACAAAATAGTTCAAATGATTTTATTTTTATGAAAGATATTTTTTCACAAATTGTTTCAAAAATTGATGTTAGTAAAATTGTTGAAAATATTTTATCTATTAGTGCATATTTAGGTAAAAACTCAGCAAAATTCATGATTGATATGGTTTTGATTTTAATATTCTATTTTTTCTTTGCTCTATATTCAATCTCTATTGCTACATTTATAAAAGAATTACTACCGATTAAAAAAGATGATTCAATTATACTTTTTTACGAATCATCAAATGTAATGACTGTAGTTTTATATTCTCTTTTAATTACTGCAATATTTGAAGGATTTTTATTTGGATTCTTTCTTAGTTTTTACAACTATGATGGATTACTTTTTGGAGTTTTATATGGATTTGCATCTTTAATTCCTGTTATAGGTGGAGTTATTATGTGGCTTCCAATAGTTATCTATGAAGCAACAACATCAGTAACAAATGCACTTGTTATTGCAATATATTCTATAGTAGTAATTTCAGTAATTGCAGATACTTTTGTAAAACCAATGATTATTAAATATATAAATCAAAAAGTTGTTAAAACACCCACAACAGTAAATGAACTTTTAATCTTTTTCTCAATTGTAGCTGGACTTTCAACATTTGGTTTTTGGGGGATGATTATTGGGCCTGCAATGGTTACATTTTTTATATCAATAATGCAACTTTTAAAAAAATATAGTGATGACTTTAAAGATAATGTATCCTAAAATTAGGATACATTAATATTAAATATCACCACTTTCTCTTTCTCCACCATATGAAGAAATTCCATAATCTAAATTTGCAACAGATTTGAAACCTAAATCTTTCATTATTCTTTGACAATAAGCACTTCTACTACCACTTAAACAATAAACAACAACTGGTGTATTCTTTTTATCCATAATTCGCTCTAAGGCATCATAAAATGATGTTGTAGGTATTAAGTAATCTGTTCCTTTTATTCTAGTAGAAACCCATTCCATCCATTCTCTTGTATCAACTAAATTAAAATCAACAAAATTCAAATCTCTAGCTTCTAATAAAGACTCTAATTCTACTGAATTAACTTCATTTTTTTCAAGTAGTTTTTCACATTCTTCTTTTGTCAAACCTCTGGAATGAGTTGCAACTGCATCATGTAAACTATTATCTTTACTAATTTCTAATGCTTTCTCTTTCGTACAAAAAATTCCACAGTGACATGAACCTTTTGATGGTATTTCATTAGTTAAAGCAGGAGTACATGGACAAAGTCTATTCTCATTTGTTTCTTGTTCTGATGGTGTTTGTCCTATCACCATAAAACATGGACAGAATTTTTTACCATAAATCATTTGATTTCTAGTAAGTCCCATTTGAATTGATTTATTAACCTCTTCATCTGGATTATAAACTAAACTATATTTAGATATTACTTCATCAGTAAACTGTTTTGTTAATTCAAATTCATTTAAAAATTCATTACTATTAGTATCTATTTTTCTTATCATTTTTAATCCTATATTATTATAAAAAAGAATAATAGTGTAATAAACTTTATATATGGATATAGCAGATTTTATTTCTTTGAAGCTAAATATAAATTCTCAACTTTTTTTCTAGCCCAAGGAGTTTTTCTAAGAAAAGTTAAACTTGATTTTATAGATGGATTATTATAGAAACACCTTATTTCAATACGATCAGCTAATTCATCCCATCCATACTGTTCAACAAGTGATTCAAGTATCATCTCTAATTTAATTCCATGAAGTGGATTGTTTGGTTGTTCTGTCAATTGTATTCCTATAGTGTAAACTAAAGTAGATTCTATCAAAAAAAGGCTAAAAGAATAAATAAGGGGAGGAGTAAAGCCCAAAGGAGTAAAAGCGGGCTAAAAAAAAAGCTTTTAACTAGAGGAACAAGAAGTTCGAATAGTTAAAAGCTTGTGTAAAAAACTCAAGAGCTGGCAGCGGCCTACGTTTCCACCAGGGGACCCGGCAGTATTATCGGCGATGAAGTGCTTGACTTCCAGGTTCGGAATGGGACTGGGTATTTCCACTTCTCTATAGCCACCAGCAAAGTTGAGTGTAAAAAGTAAAAACATAAATAAATATGTAAATACACTTTACACTCAACTCGTTTAGGAGTTAAGAAAAAAATAATGTTAAAGTCTTTTTGTTCTTTCTAAAAATCACACATTTATATTAAACATATAATCAATATATTTAATAAGATAGTAAACCAAAGAATTTGTTAAAATAAGCCAAACGTTCTATTAGTACTGGTCAGCTAAACGTCTTACAACGCTTACACATCCAGCCTATCAACCAGTTAGTCTTACTGGGAACTTCAGGGAAAGTTAATCTTAGAGTTGGCTTCGAGCTTAGATGCTTTCAGCTCTTATCACATCCGTACGTAGCTACCCAACGATGCTCTTGGCAGAACAATTGGTACACCAGTGGTACGTTCATCCCGGTCCTCTCGTACTAGGGACAAATCTCTTCAACTTTCCTACGCCCACGGAAGATAGGGACCGAACTGTCTCACGACGTTCTGAACCCAGCTCGCGTACCGCTTTAAATGGCGAACAGCCATACCCTTGGGACCTACTCCAGCCCCAGGATGCGATGAGCCGACATCGAGGTGCCAAACCTCCCCGTCGATGTGAGCTCTTGGGGGAGATCAGCCTGTTATCCCCGGCGTACCTTTTATCCTTTGAGCGATGGCCCTTCCACACAGAACCACCGGATCACTATGACCGACTTTCGTCTCTGTTCGACTTGTATGTCTCACAGTCAAGCTAGTTTATGCCATTATACTCAACTGGCGATTTCCAACCGCCATGAACTAACCTTTGTAAGCCTCCGTTACTTTTTAGGAGGCGACCGCCCCAGTCAAACTACCCACCAGACATTGTCCTGATACAAGATAATTGTACGCAGTTAGTAACTCAAATATTCAAGGGTGGTATCTCAAGGATGGCTCCGACTCTACTTGCGTCTAGTCATCATAGCCTCCCACCTATCCTGCACATGAATATCCAAGCTACAGTGTCAAGCTGTAGTAAAGGTGCACGGGGTCTTTCCGTCTTTCCGCGGGTAGGAGGAATTTTCACCTCCACTACAATTTCACTGGATCCCTGGTTGAGACAGCTCCCATCTCGTTACGCCATTCATGCAGGTCGGTATTTAACCGACAAGGAATTTCGCTACCTTAGGACCGTTATAGTTACGGCCGCCGTTTACTCGGGCTTCAATCAAATGCTTCGCTTGCGCTGACATCATCAGTTAACCTTCGAGCACCGGGCAGGCGTCACACCTTATACATCCACTTACGTGTTAGCAAAGTGCTGTGTTTTTGGTAAACAGTCGGGAGGGACTCTTTGTTGCAACCTCTCTAGCTTTTTGGAGCAAGTCCATATACCAAAGTAGGCACACCTTATACCGAAGATACGGTGCTAGTTTGCAGAGTTCCTTAACCAGGGTTCTTCCACGCGCCTTAGAATACTCATCCCACCCACCTGTGTCGGTTTACGGTACGGGCAACATACAATATACTTAGTGGCTTTTCTTGGCACGACAGTATCATCGATTCTCCATCTCCTCCGAAGAGTGTCAAGAGCCTGTAAGATCTCGGCCTCATGTAACCCGGATTTGCCTAAGTTACAGCCTACGTCCTTCGACCCACTATTCCATCAGTGAGCTCGATTAACTCTATGCGTCCCCACATCGCGCTTGTATGTTGGTATTGAAATATTAATCAATTTGCCATCGTCTACCCCTTTCGGACTCGACTTAGGACCCGACTAACCCTACGATGACGAGCATCGCGTAGGAAACCTTGGGTTTTCGGCGTTGAGGATTCTCACCTCAATTATCGCTACTCATGCCTGCATGCTCACTTCTATCCGCTCCAACGCTCCTTGCCGGTACATCTTCAACGCTGAATAGAACGCTCTCCTACCACTCGAATAAATTCGAATCTAAAGCTTCGGTGCACATCTTAGCCCCGTTATATTTTCCGCGCAGAATCACTAGACCAGTGAGCTGTTACGCTTTCTTTAAAGGATGGCTGCTTCTAAGCCAACCTCCTGGTTGTCACAGTAACTCCACATCGTTTTCCACTTAGATGTGACTTAGGGACCTTAGCTGTTAGTCTGGGTTGTTCCCCTCTCGACGGTGGATTTTATCACCCATCGCCTGACTCCTGTGATTCCACATATAGTATTCATAGTTTGATAGGGTTTGGTACCGCGGTAAGCAGCCCTAGCCCATTCAGTGCTCTACCCCTATATGCTACAACACAAGGCTATACCTAAATATATTTCGGAGAGAACCAGCTATCACGAAGTTTGATTGGCCTTTCACCCCTATCCACAAGTCATCCGGAGACTTTTCAACGCCTATCGGTTCGGTCCTCCACTGGCTCTTACACCAGCTTCAACCTGCTCATGGATAGATCACTTCGTTTCGGGTCTGCAGCATCTGACTAATTCGCCCTATTAAGACTCGCTTTCGCTACGGCTTCGTACTTGACTTAACCTTGCCAGACACCACAACTCGCAGGCTCATTATGCAAAAGGCAGTCCATCACCCTGATAAATCATAGGGCTCTGAATGATTGTAAGCTAATGGTTTCAGGTTCTATTTCACTCTCCTCGCTGGAGTACTTTTCACCTTTCCCTCACGGTACTTGTTCACTATCGATCTGTAAGTAGTATTTAGGATTGGAGGGTGGTCCCCCCAGTTTCAGTCAAAATATCACGTGTTCCGACCTACTCAGGATACCATTAGAGCTATTGAAAATTTAAATTACAGGAGTTTCACCTTCTATGCTACACTTTTCCAAGTATTTCATCTATCTTCTTTAGTCTCATATCATGGTCCTACAACCCCCAATGCAAGCATTGGGTTTGTCCTAATCCGCTTTCGCTCGCCGCTACTGACGGAATCTCGTTTGATTTCTCTTCCTCTGGCTACTGAGATGTTTCACTTCACCAGGTTAGCTCCCCGTAGGGTAACATAGTTCTCACTATGCTGGGTTGCCCCATTCAGAAATCCCCGGATCAAAGCTCTTTGGCAGCTCCCCGAGGCTTATCGCAGCCTAATACGTCTTTCATCGCCTCTTACAGTCTAGGCATCCACCATTAGCCCTTAATAGCTTATTAATAAACAGAATTAAATTCTGTCGCATTTTTGATAATATTCTTTGGCTACTATCTTATTAAACATACTTTATTAATTAAATCTAATTAACTAACTCTATATATCTTATAAAAAAGTTGTGTTCTATCTATTTCTAGATAATTAAAATTTTTGTTTTTAATTATTAGTTCTATTAGAATAAATTCTTTTAGTTCTTTTAATTAAACGAAAAAATTAAAGACTTTAACATTATATTTTTAAATATCATTTTGATTCGAAAATCAAATATAAATTCAATTCTTTTTGAACTTATATTTAATCTTGTTTATCATTTCTTCTAATTATAAATTTTAGCTTATTTTTAATAGGTGGTGGAGAATAGCGGGATCGAACCGCTGACCTCCTGCGTGCAAAGCAGGCGCTCTCCCAGCTGAGCTAATTCCCCACACTGATCTACCCAAAAAAATTGCATTTTTTTAGGACCCGATGATTAATCTTTATAGATTATTTAATGGTGGGCCTACCAGGACTTGAACCTGGGACCTCACGATTATCAGTCGAGCGCTCTAGCCAGCTGAGCTATAGGCCCATTTTTCTACCTATTTAAATAATCTTTATAAACCGAATATAAAAACTCTTTCTTTTTAGTTTTGAAACTAGAAACGAATCTAGTCTCAATTCTCTGAAAGGAGGTGATCCAACCGCAGGTTCTCCTACGGTTACCTTGTTACGACTTCACCCCAGTCGCTGAATCCACTGTGGAAGGTAGCTATTTTAGCATCCCCGCTTCGAATGAGTTCAACTCCCATGGTGTGACGGGCGGTGAGTACAAGACCCGGGAACGTATTCACCGTAGCATAGCTGATCTACGATTACTAGCGATTCCAACTTCATGTAGTCGAGTTGCAGACTACAATCCGAACTGGGAGATATTTTTGAGATTTGCTCCACGTCACCGTATTGCGGCTCTTTGTATACCCCATTGTAGCACGTGTGTAGCCCTGGACGTAAGGGCCATGATGACTTGACGTCGTCCTCACCTTCCTCCTACTTGCGTAGGCAGTCTCATTAGAGTTCTCAGCCGAACTGTTAGCAACTAATGACGAGGGTTGCGCTCGTTGCGGGACTTAACCCAACATCTCACGACACGAGCTGACGACAGCCGTGCAGCACCTGTATATAAGTTTCTGCAAGCAGACACCAATCTATCTCTAGAAAGTTCTTACTATGTCAAGTCCAGGTAAGGTTCTTCGTGTATCGTCGAATTAAACCACATGCTCCACCGCTTGTGCGGGTCCCCGTCTATTCCTTTGAGTTTTAATCTTGCGACCGTACTCCCCAGGCGGCACACTTAATGTGTTAACTGCATTACTGCAAGGTCTAGCCTCACAACAACTAGTGTGCATCGTTTAGGGCGTGGACTACCAGGGTATCTAATCCTGTTTGCTCCCCACGCTTTCGCGTCTCAGCGTCAATAATGTTCCAGTAGATCGCCTTCGCAATCGGTATTCCTTCTGATCTCTACGGATTTTACCCCTACACCAGAAATTCCATCTACCTCTCCCACATTCTAGGTATACAGTTTCAAAAGCAGTTCAATAGTTAAGCTATTGGATTTCACTTCTGACTTATATACCCGCCTACACGCTCTTTACGCCCAGTGATTCCGAGTAACGCTTGCACCCTCCGTATTACCGCGGCTGCTGGCACGGAGTTAGCCGGTGCTTATTCATATGGTACCGTCATTATCTTCCCATATAAAAGGAGTTTACGCACCGAAATGTGTCATCCTCCACGCGGCGTTGCTGCATCAGACTTTCGTCCATTGTGCAATATTCCCCACTGCTGCCTCCCGTAGGAGTCTGGACCGTGTCTCAGTTCCAGTGTGACTGATCATCCTCTCAAACCAGTTAAGCGTCATTGCCTTGGTGAGCCATTACCTCACCAACTAGCTGATACTGTACAGGCTGATCCTAGAGCTATAAATATTTCCCTTGCAGACTTTTGTCTTAAAGGCATATAGAGTCTTAGCAGACGTTTCCATCTGTTATCCTCTTCTCTAGGGCACATTACCTATATATTACTCACCCGTGCGCCACTTAGCTGACAATTATAGCAAGCTATAATCCGTTCTCGTTCGACTTGCATGTGTTAAGCACGCCGCCAGCGTTCACTCTGAGCCAGGATCAAACTCTCCATAAATTGAAGTTTTTGAACTTGACTTATTCTGTATTATTTTACTATTACAAAATTATCACTCATAGTATAGACAAGTTATATGTTTTACCATATTGTTCTTGTTTGTTTTTATATTTTTAACATTTATTCTTATTTTACATCTGTAATAAATAACAGATTTTTATAAGAGTCTCATATTCGGTTTATAAAGATTACTTTACAAACGTTATAATTATTTTTAAAGATCATCCAGCTTCGATTTCAACGCTTCCTATCATTCTTTCGTTTGATGCGCTTCAGTCAAATTGGACGGGAATTATAATAGATTCTTTCCTCTTTGTCAAGAGCTTATACCTAAAATTTAGCTTAAATTTTAGGATTCATACTCTTTTTATCCTATTATTTCTTTTTTACTATACTTATATTGTGTTTTAAACTTTTTATGATACTTCTCTTCTTAATTTAACAATTTTTTCTCCATATTAATCTTTTATTTACTTTTTTGATATAATATATTGGTTATATCGTTATCTATATTTCAATGTAACTATATATAAGTATATTACATAGTAGAATTACGAAATTAAAATTTAAAGGAAAGTATATGTACAATAGAGATTACTTATCAAATCAATCTTCACAATATACACAAGAATCATCACAAGTTCAGTTAATGAGCTTTTTAAAAGCTACTTATCAATTATTTGCTGGTTCTTTATTAGCTGCAACTGCTGGTGCGTATATAGGATTAGGTATTGTTTCAATTTTAATGGGACCTGTTAAATGGGTTTTATTTGCTGTAGAACTTGCATTAATTTTCTTTGTTATTCCAAGAACAAAACACACTCCAGGTGTTAACTTAGCTGTATTATTTGCATTTACATTTATTACAGGTTTAACTATTGCACCATTATTAACTGCAATTTTTGCAATGCCAGGTGGTGCAGCAATTGTTGGACAAGCATTTTTAATGACATCTGTTGCATTTGGTGGAATTTCAATGTTCGCAATGACAACTAAAAGAGATTTTTCTTCAATGGGTAAATTTTTACTTATTGCTTTAATCATTATGATTGTTGCTGGTATTTCTAATATCTTTATTCAATCTTCAATGATGCAATTAGTAATTGCAAGTGCTGGTGCATTATTATTTTCTGCTTTCATATTATATGACACACAAAATATTATCAAAGGTCATTATGACTCACCAATTGAAGCTGCATTATCTCTATATTTAGATTTCTTTAATTTGTTTATATCTTTATTACAAATTTTAGGAATCATGAATAGTAATGATGAATAGAAACTAACTCCTTTTGGAGTTAGTTTTTATATTTACAAATATGAACTCAAATACATTAAGACTTATTGATGCTAATCTAAATAGACTACGAGAAGGAATTCGAGTGGTTGAAGATATTTTTAGATATGTATATAATGACAAACAAACTGCTATCAAACTTAAAGAATTAAGACACTTATCAAGATTAAAAAATTATATTGAACTACTTGAAACTAGAGATGTTAAAAATGATGTTTTAAGAGGCTCTATTAAAAGTGAGCAAAATAGAAGTGATTTAAATTCTATATTAATTGCTAATTTCAAAAGAGCACAAGAGAGTTCAAGAGTACTTGAAGAGTTTTGTAAGTTAACATCAATACAAGATAGTGAAAACTTTAAGTATATTAGATATGAACTTTACAATTTAGAAATGGTTTTAATAAAAATTACTTCAAATTCTAAATAATTTAAATTATATTCTTTATATAATTTCTTTGCATTTTTAAAATCTAGTGCAGCATTTCCTCCACTCACACCTGATTTTTTTATATAATCAAACAAATCTTTTTTATTATCAAACTCTAATTTGTACATAATTGTTTCAAATTCACATTCAAAATATTTTGAAAATGCTTCTTTGATTGAGTTCTCATCTAATATTGGAGATTTTGCTTTTGTAATTTCTTGAATTGTTTTAAAAGTATTTGATGTGAATAAAACTGCATTTACCTCTTTTGTGATAAATGAAAGATGTTTTATAATCTTTGATAAATCTTTTGACCATTGCAAAGCAGATGAAGATAAAACAATATCGTAACTATTATCTTTTATTTCATCTAAAAACTCTTGGCTATCAAAATCAAAACATTTGATTTCTATATTTTCACCCTTTGGATGCAATTCACACATTGAAGCTGAAAAATCTATTGCTTTATAAAAATCTACTTCCCATGAGATATGATTATATACTTGCCCTGAACCACAACCTAATTCTAAGATTCTTTTTGGTTCAAACTTTAACTCTCTTACAAGTGATTTTGCAACAATTTGTTGAATGATATTGTGATTTTTGTACTCTTTTGCATATTTTGAGAATTGGTTTTTAACTGACAAATTTACTCTTTATAAAATTACTAGAAATATGTTTTAATATCTATTTTAACTTATTCTTAATAAGTTTTAGATAAAATAGCTACCATTTTTAAAAAAGGAAATAGATAATGACATCTACACTTTTAATCGTTCAGTTTGTATTAGCAATTTTACTAACAATAATAATCTTACTTCAAAAGAGTTCAAGTATTGGTCTTGGAGCTTATAGTGGAAGTAATGATTCATTATTTGGGGCAAAAGGTCCTGCAAACTTCTTAACAAAAGCTACAATGGCTTTAGGTTTAGTTTTTATAATAAACACTGTAGTTTTAGGTTATTTATTTAATCAACAAAGAAATCAAAGTGCTATTGACACAGTAAAAGTTGACTCTTTAATTCCAACAGCACCTATTACACAAACTTCTGAGCAAGCACCTGCTGCTCCTACAACAGCGGCACCTGTTCAAACAGTTCCTCAAGATAAATAAGTTTTAGAAGTAAAGAAATTTGAAGTATTTCTTACTTCTTTGTTTATCTTATTTTTATCTTCAAGCCAATGGACATATCTTTGTATATCATCGGTTTGGCGATTTAAAACATCAAAGTACAGATACAACTTTAAAAGAATTAGAAAGGGAATTTGAGTATTTCAAAACTAATAATTATAAAGTTGTAACAGTTTCACAAATCGCTCAAAAAATTAAAAATAAAGAAGAAATCCCTCATAATTGGATTGCTTTCAGTATAGATGATGCTTATAAAAGTTTTTATCAAAATGCAATTGAATTATTTAAAAAATACAATTATCCCTTTACTCTTTTTGTTTATGTGGAAGCAACAAATAGTAAATATCCAGATTTTATGACTTGGGAACAAATATCTGATGCTTCAAAATATGGAGAAATTGCCCTACACTCTTATTCACATAAGCAACTAATGAAACTTTCTGATGAAGAGATTTTAAAAGATACAAAAACTTCTTATGAAATCTTTGAAAAAAACTTAGGTTTTAAGCCAAAGGGATATTCATATCCTTATGGAGAGTATGACCAAAGGGTAAAAGAAAAAATAAAAGAGTTTGATTTTAAATATATTGTAAATCAAAATAATGGCTCTGTAAATAAAAATAGTGATATTTTTGATTTAAATAGAGTTGCCTTAGTTGGTAAAATTAATTTACAAGAAAAACTAAAATATAAAACACTAGAAGCAACTTGGATTGAACCACAAACATATTCAAAAGATGGAATATTAAAACATGTAAGAGTTGAAGTAAATCCACAAATAACAGATGCAAAATTGTTTGTATCAACCTATGGTTGGCAAGATATCAAAGTTAAAAATGGTATAATTGACATCAAATTAAACAAAAAACTAAATTTACCAAGAAACAGAGTAGCTATTAGTACTGATTACTACACTATTTCAAATAAATTATTAATCAAATAAAGGAGAATGAATGTTAGAAGAAATATATGCTCAAACTAAAGATCATATGGAAAAATCTATCGAGGCTTTAAAGAAAGATTATAAATCTTTAAGAACTGGAAAAGTAAATGTTAATATCTTAGATGGTATTAGAATTGATTATTATGGAACACCAACTGATTTAAGTCAAGTAGGTTCAGTTTTATCACCAGACGCTACAACTATTGTTATTAATCCATGGGAAAAAAATCTTTTAGGTTTAATTGATAAAGCTCTTCAAGCTGCAAATATTGGTGTTAATCCAAACAATGATGGTGAAGTAATCAAATTATTTTTCCCTCCAATGACTGTTGATCAAAGACAAACTACTGCTAAACAAGCAAAAGTTATGACTGATAATGCAAAAGTAGCTATTAGAAATATTAGACAAAACTCTAATACAAAAGTAAAAAATCTTTTAAAAGATAAAGAAATTACTGATGATGAGAGTAAAAAAGCTCAAGATGAAATCCAAAAGATAACTGATTCTTATGTTATTAAAGCTGATGAAACTTTAAAAACAAAAGAAAAAGAAATATTAACGGTTTGATGATGAACGTAGAACAAATATACAAAGATGCGCAAGCATTATTAGAAGGTCACTTCAAATTAAGTAGTGGAAATCACTCAAAGTTTTATTTACAATCAGCAAAGGTTTTAGAAGATCCTAAAACTGCTAAGTTATTAGCTGAGGCTTTAGCTATTCAAATTAAAGAAGCTGGTATAAAAGTTGATGCTATTTGTTCACCTGCACTTGGTGGATTAATTGCTGGTTTTGCCCTTGCAACTGCACTTGATGTAAGATTTATTTTTGCAGAAAGAGTTGAGGGTGAGATGTCAATCAGAAGAGGTTTTGAAGTTAAAGAAGGTGAAAACTACATTATTTGTGAAGATATTATCACAACTGGTGGAAGTGCACTTGAAGCTGCAAAGCAAGTTGAAAATGCTGGTGGAAATATAGTAGCTTATGCTGCACTTGCTAACAGAGGATTCTGTTCAAGAGTTGGAAGCACATTAGAAGCAAAAGATAATTGTAAATTACCTCTTGATAAACCACTTTTTGCACTTGAAGATTTTACATTTGAAATGTACTCACCAGATGAGTGCCCAATGTGTAAAGAAGGAAGCATCGCTTATAAACCTGGTAGTAGAGGTAATTAATGTCAAAGTGGAGAGATGTTAAGCATAACAAAGTTAAAACACAAAAAAGTGAGCTTAATAATAAATCACCTAAAAGTGATTTAGCCTCTCTTGCATCTAGATTAAAAGCCTTTCTTACTGATACATTTTTGATTACCACTCCTATTCTTTATATAGTTATATATTTAGTTATGGGAAGTGGTGCAGAATTTGCTCAAAATAGAGTACTGGGTTGGAGTATAATATTTATAGTTCATGCTCTTCTTATCTTAATTTTTTGGCTTAAAAATGGACAAACTCCAGGACTTAAAGCTTACGATTTAAAACTTGTTGACAATAGAACAAAACAAAGAGTTTCAGTTATTCAAGTTCTTGTTCGATACTTAACAACTCTATTTGCTGTAGTATCATTTTTTTTACTTTTTATGCCTTTTTTTAATAAGGATAAAAGAACTTTCCAAGATATTCTTTCAAACACAATTATCATTAATGATAAATAATGCTTTTTTTTAATTTATCAGCATTCTATTTCTTTTATTTTGCAACAGTTGGAGTTTATGTAATATTTTTACCAAAGGTACTTCACGATATTGGATATGGTACTTTTGATATAGGTATTGTTTTAGCACTTGCACCTTTGATGAGATTTCTAACACCTTTTTTATTTTTAAAACATATTAAATTAGATCAAAAGATGTTTAAGAAAGCTCTTTTCTCAGCTATCTTTTTGGCTTCATGTTTTTATCTAACAATAGAAAACTTTTATTTATTTACAATAAATAATGCAATTTTAGGAGCTTGTTTATCTCTTATTTTGCCTTATCTTGAAGTAATCGCCATTTCAAATCTTGGAAAAGAAAAATATGGTAAATCTCGGCTTTATGGCTCAATTGGTTTTATGATTATTGCATTAGTACTTGCAAAATTTTTAACACAGCCTTTTATTGCGATTCATTACTATTTGGTTTTAATTACTTTAACTGTAGTTTTTGCAATCTCTTTATTAAGATTTGATGTAAAACATAAAATTGAGCAGAATAATAGAGCTTTTTCTTTTTTTGAATATTGGCCTTTTTGGTTAAGTTTATTTTTTATGCAGATTAGTTTTGGAGGTTTTTATAACTTTTTTACGATTTATGAAACCCAACATGGTATAAGTCTTGAAATGACTTCTTATCTTTGGTCGTTTGGGGTTCTTTGTGAAATATTGATGCTTTATTTTCAAGCTCCAATTTTAAAAAACAATCTTCTATCAATCATAAAATTTTGTGTTACAATTACAATTTTAAGATGGGTTCTATTATATCTATTCCCTGATTCATTAGGCATGACATTCTTTTCTCAAGCTATTCATGCTTTTTCATTTGGACTTTATCATAGTTCTGTAATTATGTTTTTATATAGCTTGTATGAAAATAAAAAATTAGCACAGCAATTTATGTATGGTGTGGGTTATGGTCTTGGTGGATTTATTGGAGCTTTAGTTGCTGGTGCTGTTTATGGTGAGTTTTTATTTATATTTAGTGCATTATTTTCACTATTATCTTTAATATCTCTTAACTTTATAAAAATTAATTTAACAAAAGAAAAAACATGAAATTTATATTCCTCTTCCTATTTTTAATATCGTCATCTTTCTCTATCAGTATTGATAAAACATGGTACGACAATACAAAAGAAGAACTACAAAAATTATACACAACACAAATAAGTAAAATCACTTCATCAAAAAAAGATTTAAATGCCGAAGAAAAAGAACAAGTTGAATATCAACTTTTACTTTTAAAAAAGTTACAAACAACATTAAATGATGAGAATAGTTTTGATTTAAAAAATATTGATGAAATTACAACAATAGATAAATATATTGAACAAATAAAATTATATTTAAAAATAAAAAGTGACTATGATTCAATAAAAGATGAATTTACACAAAACACAAATAAAATTACTCTTCTTGAAGAACAAATAGATAAATTAACAAATAAAGAAGATATTTCAACTGTTAATTCTCAATTATTATATGCCTATTACAAATTAAAAAATATTCAAGATAAAACTACAATTGATGACTATGATAAATATTTAGTAAATTTTAGAAAAATATTACTTGATAGTTTAGAACCTATAAAATTTGTGGATAATCCAACTTTACAAAGTAGAATTGAAAAAGCATTAAACAGCTTTAATGATATTATAAAAGATGAGAAGAAGTTATCACTTGCTTATGATAAAGCCAAAATCACAGAAAATGAGTGGAAAATAAAAGCACTTGATGCACAAATTGAACAATTAAAAAATGACAAATCAAAATTAATAAATCAATATGTTTATTTAAAAGTAGAAGAACTTCTTCCACTATTAAAAAATAAAAAAACTAGCTATTTTGAAATGAGTAATACTCTACAACAATTTATGAGAGAAAATCAAGCAAATTATGACTCATTAAATGAACTTCTAAAATATCTATCAAGGGAGAGATTAGGAGTAACTAAAAGTACTTTTGCAGATACAAAACAGAGTTTTATTGATATGATAAAATTTGGGTGGGAAGAGATAAATAATCCAATTATTCCAATTGGTGATGGAATTTCAATTTTAGCAATTAGTAAATTCTTTTTTATTTTTATTCTTGGTTTCTCAATAGCAACTTTTTATAAAAAGAGAATTTCTAATGCTAATTCTAATTATCTAAAAAATACTTCTATTTCTACAAGAACCATGCTTGCAAATCTTGGTTACTACTTTTTAGTTGCCATAACTTTTGTTTTTGGTTTAAAATCCATTGGAATTGATTTATCTTCACTTACAATTTTAGTTGGGGCTTTATCAGTTGGTATTGGGTTTGGTTTACAAAATATTGTTTCAAACTTTATTTCTGGAATTATTCTAATTTTTGAAAGATCTATTCAAGTTGGACACATAATTGAAATAGCAACGGGATTAAGGGGAAAAGTTTCTCAAATCAATATGAGAAGTAGTGTTATTACAACTTTTGATAATATTGATATTATTATTCCAAACTCTACATTAATTCAAAACAATGTTATAAATCTTACTTTTTCAGATGATATAAGAAGATTAAATATTCCTTTTGGAGTGGCATATGGTTCAGATATTGATAATGTTATTCACATTCTTTTAGATAATTTAAAAGATAGTAATTTAATGTATATAAGAAATGATAGTGAAAAAATAGCAAAAGTTAGAATGACTATGATGAATGCTAGTTCTATTGATTTTGAATTGCTTGTTTGGATTAGTGAAAATCCTGATGAAAATGGGATTGGTTCATCTAATATGTCTGATTTTCTAATTTTTATTTATAAAACTTTACAAGCAAATAATATAGAAATTCCATTCCCTCAAATGGATATTCATTTGAAAAAAAATTAATATGAAATATTTTAGAGTATCTTTTTTACTTATTCTTTTTTCATTAATGCTAGTTTCATATCTAGGATTTATAAAAGATGGCATTTCAGGTGCTCTAAATCTACTTTGGCTAACAATAATATTAATACTTATGGAAATTTCTTTATCTTTTGATAATGCAATTGTAAATGCTTCTATTTTAAAAAATTGGAATGACTTTTGGAAAAAAGCCTTTTTAACAGTTGGAATTCTTGTAGCTGTTTTTGGAATGCGTTTACTTTTTCCTTTATTAATTGTTTCTGTTACTACAGATTTATCTTTAATTGATGTTTTCAATCTAGCCATGAATAATCCCGATGAATATGAAAAAGAGTTGGTTTCACATGAACATGAAGTTTCTGCTTTTGGAAGTATGTTTTTATTTTTGGTATTTCTAAACTTTTTATTTGATTCAGAAAGAAAGATATTTTGGATTGGAAAATTTGAGCAAAAACTAGCAACTTTTGGAAAAACTAAAATCTTATCTTATGTTGTGGCTTTTTTACTTTTAAGTATTTTTCTATTTTTTGTGGAAGAATCAAAAAAATATGACTTTTTTATATCTGGATTATGGGGAATTGGAATTTATCTATTTATTCATCTTTTATGTTTATTATTAGAAAAAGGTGGAGATAATTTTCAAAATCTCATTAGACATGGAAGTATTGTAGGATTTTTATATTTAGAAGTACTTGATGCCTCTTTTTCTTTTGATGGTGTAATTGGAGCTTTTGCAATAAGTAAAAATATTTTAATTATCATGATTGGATTAGGAACAGGAGCCATGTTTGTTCGGTCTTTAACTATTTATTTAGTTGAAAAAGAGACTTTAGACAATTATGTATTTTTAGAACATGGTGCCCATTATGCAATTGGAATATTGGCTTTTATTATGCTTTTAAATACAAAGTTTCATATTCCAGAAGCTTTAACTGGATTAATAGGAATTTCATTTATTTTATTGTCTTTATATTCTTCGATAAAATATAATAAAATCTCTTAAATCCAATTTTTTCTTTTGAAAATAAAAAACTGAATTGTTACAAGAACTACCAAAAGGAAAGAAAAAACATAAAAAGCATTATCATCTTTTGCCCCAGGAATTCCACCTATATTTATACCTAGAAGTCCTGTCAAGAAAGTAAGTGGTAAAAAAATTGCTGAAATTATAGATAATACATACATTTTTCTATTCATTTGTTCACTCATGCTATTTGCTAACTCTTCTTGAATTAGAATTACTTTATCTCTTATTGTATCAAGTTCCTCAATATGTCTCATAAGTTGGTCATTTGTTTCTCTTAGCTCTATTCTTTGATATTCATCAATCCAAGATATCTTTTCATTATATAGTTTAATTAAAGCTTCTTTTTGTGGATTTAAATATCTTTTTAAAATTATTGTTTCTCTTCTTATAGATAATATTTCACTTCTAATTTCCACATCAGTTGATTCAATAAGATTTTCTTCTAAATAATCCGTTCTATCTTGTATTTCATCTATTACATTATCCATTCTATCAGTTACTTTTAGAGTTAATTGTACTAAAAATTCTGAAGAACTTTTTGGTCCATTTCCATTTCTTAAATCATCAATTATTTCACTGATAGATAAAAGGTTTCTTTTTCTTGTACTTATTATCATATTTGGTGAAATATACAATCTAATTGAAATCATATCTTCAGGTTTTGAATTTGGATTTAAATTCACACCTCTTAATGCAATTAGTAAAGCATCCCCTAAAGCTGTTGTTCTAGGTCTTGTTTCTTCTGTTAAAAGAGCATCAATAGCTACTGAATTAATATTACTTTTATTAGTAATCCAATCTTTTGCTTCAATACTTGAATAATCAAAATGTACCCATAAAATTTTATCGGTTCTATCAAAATTATTAAGTTCTGAATAACTTAACTCTTTTGCTCCACCATTCTTATCAAGTACAAAAGCTTCCACTGATTTTTTGTTTGACATAAATAAACCTTTAAATTATTGAATAAACTATTTCTGTTTTAAGTTTTTGTTTTTTAATCTCTTCTATCTTTAGATTTTCAATTTGCATATTCATCAGCTCATCTATGGTTTTTATATTACTTCTCGCAATTAATTTTAAAATAATTCCACGATAAGCCTTTGCCCAATGACTTACAACTTTTCCATCTTTTATAAATTTCATTGTTGTATATGGTTTTTCTATTTTGTAAAACTTCTCATAAAATCCAGCTCTTAAATCAATAATATCTTCATCTTTTAAATATTCATCCAAAGCTTTTGAAAATTTATCATTATAAAACTTCTCTATTTTTAAACCATTAAAAGTTTCACCTTGTTTTAGTTTATAATCTGGAAGTCCGCTATCCCCTGCTTTTAAAGCTCCAAAAAGATTTGAAAATATTATTACATTTTCATCAATATAATCTTGTTCATTTTTAGCTAATTTTGAATACTCTAAATAATCAAAAGCAACTCCATCGTATCTTTGAATAACTTTCATTGTAGGAGTTTTGAATAAATCCTTTGAATATTGCTCTAAAACATCCTCTTTTTTTGTTCCAAAAAGTTTTATTAACTCTTCTTTTGAGGCAGTTAAAATAAATTCATTATATTGTTTTACAATTTCCATTCTTTTTTCATATAGTTCTGGAAATATAAAACTGTTTTTATCAAATGAAGTTTCCTCTCCACCTGCTATTTTTGTCTCACTTGGTGAAAATAGTATTTTCATTTTTATCCTTAATCTATAAATTGTCCATCAACATATTGCCACTTCCCATCAACTTTTAGGAATCTGCTTTTTTCTATGAAACTAACATCTCTATTATCTTGAAACAAAGTAGCTTTAAAAGTTACAAAACTTTCAAGTTCACCCTCAATAAAATCTAGAATATCTAATTTCTCAAATTTTGTATTTTTTGAAAAGTTCAAAATATCTTCTTCCCAAGATTTTAAATCATCTGAAAAATCAGAATTTTTGTTGTGAGTAGTAAAAATAATGTATTTAGAATTTTGTGTAGCAAATGCAGAAAATCTTGATTTCATAAGTTCAAGTGCAGTTTTTGCAAAAGTAATTTTATCGTGGAAAGGCTTGCAGCATTTCTTATATTTTTTTAATGAACCACAAGGACAAACATCATTTGGTGAAAGCTTCAAGATAGACCTTTTATAGTTTTTAGGATTCTATCATAAATGAAGTAAAAATCTAAAGGGGAAGCCCCATTTAGATTATGATTTTGGTAGTATAGATTTTGTAGTATTTTCTATTTTTTTATCTATTTTATTTGTTAACTCTTTTTTCTTCTCTTCTTTTTTTGTTTCAACTTTTTTGTTTATTTTCTCTTTTGTTGTTGAATCTGTATTTTTCACATTTCCGACAATACTATCTCCAAAACCTTTGATATTTTTTAAATCCTCAGGAGATTTTATAGTATTTGTTTTTCTATACTCGATGATTTGCTCAGCTTTTTTCTCACCAATTCCTTTTATACCCATTAACTCTTCTTTTGTAGCAGTTTGCAAATTCATTGCTGCAAACAAAAAAGAACAACACAACATCAATAATGCAACTATTTTTTTCATCTTCACTCCTTTTAAAATAATTTAATTAATTATAACTAAATTAATTTAAATATTATTTAGCTATAAAATAAAATTTAAAATCTAAATCAAATAAACACTTCTATATAATAAAAGTAGATAATCACAAAAAGGCAAAGAAATGATAAATGAAATCCCAACAGAAGTAATTTCGAACATAATTTCAATATTGTTAGTATTAGTTTTAATTTTTAAATCTTTAATGCATAAAAAACAATTATCTGTTATAGATAAATTATCAATATTAAATGATGAAAAGTCTTTAACAACAACTGATATTTCATATATAAAAGATAATGAAAAAGAGTATGAGCAAAAAGCTTTAAAGGCTCAACACTTAATTAAATTACTAAACCCAATTTTTATTTTATTTATTGGAGTGATTTTTATCTATTTGCCATTTAGTGAAGCCTTGTTAAATCTTAATGCTTTTATTGTTGCTTATATATTAATTCAACTTGATAAAATCAATAAAAATAATACCTTTAGACTTTTAAAAGAGTTGAGAAAATCTATTCAGGATGAGAAGGAAGTATAATAAATTAAGAAAACATAGAGATAATAAGTTTCCTATCTTTTTTCTTTATTAAAAACTTCTTTTTCTTTATCCGTTAATGGAAGATAAAGTTTCTTATCAAATTCTTGTTTAGGCATATTTTCTAGATTTGTTGCTTTTTCATATTTATCTACTATCCAATAAAGTGTAAAAACAACAATAAATCCAAACAATAAATTCTTTATATCTTTTTTTATTATAGAAAATACATATGATTTACTTTTTGTTTGTGTGTAGTAGAAATACACTCTATAGAAAAATATTAATAGAAAAATCGTAATGGGAATTGTTAATTTAATCACTATCTTTATTTCCTCATTAGTCAAAGCTAAAATAATGATTTAGTTTCTTTCACAGCCTCAGGATGTAAAGAATGAAAGAAAGTACTTAAACACATTTTACAAATCTCGCTTTATTTCTCTTACTATTTGGGATTGAAGTTGTATTCTCAATTTACTAACAAGATATTCCTATTGTCCATTTTGTTTTATTTTCATTGTGTTTATCTAAATTAGGAAGTCGTTCTAATGGAGAAGTACAACCTCTTGGCTTAATATAATCCATTGATATATCTATCGCTTCTTGATAATCTATTTTTTCTTTATCTTCTCGTTCAATAGTAATATAATAAGGATTTTCAAACATTACAATATAGCTATCTAATATATATTTAATTCCATTAAAAAATAATTCAGCATGATTCTCTTTTACAAGAGTTAATGTTTTTTCTTCACTTTGAGCATTCAAACTCAGTGATGTTAATAATACTAACATCAGAATTACAACTTTTCTTCTCATTTTTGTTCCTTCATTTTCATCTAAATTCTTCTTCCAATTCTTTTAGTTTCGTTCCCAAGCTCTAGAGACAGTGAAATAACTAAGATACAGCAAATATATATAGCTTGGGAATGAATACTTTTAGTAAAATACTATTTCAATTTATCTTACTTTTTTATATGCATTCCCAACGAAGACATTAGGACAAGGGAAAATTAGAATAAATTATATTGAAAATATGTCACATGTGGTGTCACAGTTCTTTACTTTTCAGAATTTCATTTGATTATGTTTATTTGTTATTAGAAATTATATTGTTGGTTTAAATTTATTCTAATTACTAATATAATCTTTTAATCTTTCATGATTTAAAATTTTTATATAACCTTTTTCATTTTGAATAATGTTTTCTTTTTTTAGCTTTGCTAATTTTCTTGAGAAAGTTTCGGGTGTAATATTTAAGATTTGTGCGATTTTTACTTGTTTTAGATTTATTAAAATTGATTCATTTTCAAATAAAAATTTTGCTATTTTTTCTAAGCTATTTGAGCTGATATTATAGTTTAGGAAACTCTCTAGTGCTTTTATCTTTTTTGTTAGAGATTTTATAAAAAACATTGAAATTTCTGGCTTTAGTAAAAACTCTTTTTTGAACTTTCCATAATCAATTAATAATACTTCAGCTCTTGTTTCAAATGAACAATTTGCTGGAAATCTCATCTCTTCATAATTTACAATTTCTGCTATTAAAGATGGTGCCATAAGATTATGAATGATTACTTCGTTGTCTTTTGTATCATAAGTATAAAGTTTTGCTACACCTTTTATTAATAAATGTAGATATTTTGCTTCGTCACCTTTATAAAAAAGTATTTCATTTTTATTAAAATATTTTTTTATGCTTATCTCTTTTAATCGAAGAAGGTCTTCTTCTTTTAAGAAACTAAAAAAATTGAAATCTTCTAATCCTGTTTTTTCCATAATTTCTTCCTTTTATTGATTGACATCAATATATAATTTTGTATTTTATGCAAAAATATTGAATCTAAAGTTAAATAGGATAAAAACAATCCTGATTTTGAAAAGAAGTGAAAATATGACTTATGAAAAATTTGAAATAGAGATAAATACTTTAAAAAACTTTTGTGAAATCTATTGCAAAGATAAACATAAAAATCAAGAATTAAAAGAAATTTATCTTGAGTATAAATCAAAAACTTATACTTTGAAATTAGATTTATGTAAACCGTGCCAAGAAGTTATAAACTATTCATTTTTAAAACTTCAATCTTGTCCACATGAGATAAAACCTAGATGCAGGAAGTGTCCAAATCCATGTTATGAAAAAAAGCAATGGAAAGATATTGCTAAAATTATGAAATATTCTGCAATAAAACTATCTTTAGGAAAAATCAAATCAAGGATTTTAAAAATCTTTGATTGATTACCAATTAATCTCTTTTTTGCCTAAACTTTTTAATATCTCATTTGTTTTTGAAAAATGTTTACAACCAAAAAAACCTCGATATGAAGAGAGTGGACTTGGATGTGGAGCACTTAAAATATGATGTTTATTTGCATCAATTAGTTTTGATTTAGAAATTGCAGGTGCGCCCCAAAGTAAAAAGACTATATTTTCTTTATTGTCATTTATATATTTGATTATATTGTCTGTGAATATTTCCCAACCAAGATTATGATGTGATTTTGGTTTTGATTCTTCCACTGTTAGAATAGTGTTTAATAATAAAACGCCATCTTTTGCCCATGAAGTTAAATCTCCATCAAGACAAAAAGAATCTTTTTGTAAATCCTCTTTTATCTCTTTTAAAATATTTACCATTGAAGGTGGATTTTTTATCTCTTTTGGAGTTGAAAATGATAATCCTTGAGCTTGTCCAAAACCATGATATGGGTCTTGTCCTAAAATAACTACTTTTAAGTCGTCAAGTTTTGTAAGTGAAAAAGCTTTAAAGATATTCTCTTTTTCTGGGAAGACTACGCTATTTTCATATTTTTTATCTATTTGTTCACTTAAAGTTTTAAAGTAAGGTTTTTGTTTTTCGTTGTCTATTATTTCGTTCCAAGTCATTATAATTCCTAATTTTTTAAATAAAAAAAGCTAAGGCATTTATACCTTAGCTTTTATTTATTTCTTCTGATTTCTAATTATTATAATACTGGTGATTTGATTACCATCATTTTTTCATTACTCATCTCTTCCATTGAATATGGTATTCCACCCATTCCAAGACCAGAAACTCTTGCTCCTCCAAACGGCATCCAATCTACTCTAAATGCTGTATGATCATTTACCATTACTGCTGTTGCGTTTAATCTTTTTACTGCTTTTAATGCTGAGTCTATATTTTTTGTAAACACTGCTGCTTGGAAAGACACTTCTAGTGAATTTGCTTTAGCTATTGCTTCATCAAATGTTTTATAAGAGTAAATACAAACTACTGGTCCAAATATCTCTTTTTGTGAAACGATTGCATCATCTGAAGGATTTAAAATTACAGTTGGTTCAAAGCAAGAAGCACTTATTCTTTTCCCACCTGTTAGGATTGTTGCACCTTTTGCAACTGCGTCATTTACCCATTCTTCTACTCTATTTACTTCATCATTATTAATTAGTGGTCCAACTTCTGTTTTTGGATCTAATTGGTCACCAACTATTAATTTTGAAGCTACTGCTGCTAATTTATTTGCTACAGTATCGAAGATTGATTCATGAACATAAATTCTTTGAACAGAAACACAAACTTGACCTGCATGGTAGAATCCACCTTTAGCAAGTGCTGGAATCATATCTTCAATATCTGCATCTGGTTCTACAATTACAGGGGCTACTCCACCATGTTCAAGAGCTACTCTTGTACCTGGGCTTACTTTTGAGTTTAAGTACCAACCAACTGGTCCTGAACCTATAAATGTTAGGAAGTTTGTTTTTGGAGATGTTGCTAATAGTTCACCACCTTTTCTATCACAAACGATTGCTTGTGCCCATCCTTTTGGAAGTCCTGCTTCTTCAAGAATTTCTACTAATCTAATTGCACTCATTGGAGTTTGAGTTGCTGGTCTGATAATTACTGGGCATCCAACTGCAAGTGCTGGAATTACTTGATGAACTGCTAGGTTAAAAGGGTGATTAAAAGCTGAAATTGCTGCAACTACACCAATTGGTTCTTTAAAAGTATAAGCCATTCTATTTGCGCTTGTATTTGTATGTCCCATTGCTACTTCTTTACCTTCATATACACTTAGGTGTTCAATAGCAATTTTTATACCATTTATAGCTCTTAAAATTTCAACTTTAGAATCAATATATGGTTTACCACCTTCACTTGCGCAAAGAATTGTAAGTTCTTCTACTTGAGAAGACATTATTTTCATTACATTCTCTAAAATCTCAACTCTTTTATATCTTGGCATCCAGTTTGCTGTATCTAAAAAAGTAGCATGTGCTAAATCTATTGCGCTCTCCACTTCTTCATATGTACTGAATTTTACTGTCCCTACTACTTTTCCATCAAATGGTGACGTTACTTCTATTGTACTCATCTTCTTTACCTTTCAATTTTTTATATTAAATTAATTATTATCATTATTAAGTCGTATAACAAATACTGAACATTTCGCGTGACGAATAACTCTTTCAGCTGTACTACTAATAAAGTAGCTACCTAATCCCGGTTTAGTTGCCATCATTACAATTGCATCCGCATCAACTTTTTTTGCTTCTTCAAGAATTTCTTGGTGAACAGAACCATTTTTTATCTTAAATGAGATTTTTTCTAATGGTAATGAATACTCTGTAGCAATTTTCTTTAATTTATCTAAAGCTTCAGCATTATAATCAACTTGATTTTTTTCATCTAAGATAGTATTAGCTGAAGTATGTACACGATTTTCATTAACATATAATAAAGTCATTTTACTATCTTCTTTATTTAGAACTTCTAATGCACCTGTAAATAACTTTTTATGGTTTTTTTTATAGTCTAAATGAATAGGCACTAAAATATTTTTAAACATTTTTGATTTCCTTTAACCCATGACTTTTGTAGGTAACCACAGAATAATTTCTGGGAAAAGCATACAAATAATAAGTATTGATAAATTTACTAAAATAAATGGAGTAACTGATTTATAAATTTCACCCATACTAACATCAGCTGGTGCAATACCTTTTATATAAAATAATGCAAAACCATATGGTGGTGTTTGTACAGCTATTAAAATATTAATAATCATTAATACCCCAAACCAAATAGGGTCATACCCTAATGAAACAGCAATAGGAGTAAATAATGGAGCACACATTAATACAATAATGAATTCATCAATAATAAATCCTAAAAGTAGCATAATAATTTGGAACATGATAATAATCATAATTGGAGGTAAATCTAATCCATGTGTAAAATCAGCAATAATCCCTTGAATACCCATAAGTAAATGGAAATTACTAAATACAGATGCACCTAAAATAATCCACATTGCAACACTAACTAATATACCTGTTTGCATTCCAACCATTCTAAACATATCTAGTTTAAAACGCTTAAAGAAAATTGCTAGAAGAATTGCACCAGCAACACCTAAAGCACCCGATTCAGTTGGAGTTGCAATACCTGTAATAATACTTCCTAAAACAACAAAAATTAAACCAATTGAAAAGAAACCATCTCTTGCAACTCTAAATTTTTCTTTTGCTGTTAAAACTGGTAATTCAAATCTCTCACTTAATAAAGGAGCTTTTTCAGGTTTTAATCTTGTACTTATTACAATATATGCAATTAACACAATAATTGTTAATAATGCAGGAATCATAGCGCCTAAAAACATTCTACCAACAGAATTTTGTGTAGCTGCTGCAAACATAATCATAGGAATACTTGGTGGAATTAGAATTCCTAATGCACCACCTGCCATAATTGTTCCAAGTGCTAGTTTTCTATCATATCCAGCTTCTAGCATTGGTCTTAAAGCAATACTTCCTGAACTCATAATACCAGCACCAATAATACCAACCATTGCACCAATCATTGAACAGATAAATACAACACTAATTGCTAAAGAACCTCTAACTTTTCCAATAAGCATTTGGCTTGCACTAAACATTGCATCACCAATACCTGAATGGGTTAAGAGTTGTCCCATATAAATATATAAAGGAATTGAAAGTAAAATAAAACTAAAGTATGTTGATTCAACTGTAGTTGGAATTACATTAAAAATTCCATCTCCCCATGTGAAATAACCAATTAACATAGCTATTCCACCAAGTGCTAATCCAACAGGAGCACCTAATGCGAAAAAAATTAAAATACAAACTAATAAAACGATAGATAATAATTCAACACCCATCTTCTGGCTCCTTTTCAAATAATTCTTCACCCGTAAATAAGTGATAGATTTCTGTTATCATGTCCCTAACTAATTGTGCTATAAATAAAGAACTTGCAACACATAACATAACCCAGAAGTGCCACATAGCAGGTGCCCATTCACTTTGTCTACGATAATCGAATTGAATAGCTTCATTAAATTTCCCAATACTTACATAAAAAATAACCATTAAGAAAAATATTCCTAAAGAATAAGAGATAAGATTAAAAATATTTCTAACTTTTGGAGAAACAGTTAGATAAAGAATATCTACATTAATATGAGCTTTTTTTTGTTGAGCATAAGCTCCACCTAATGCAGCAATATAACCAAATAAAAATAATGATAAATCATATGCCCAAATTGTTGGAGCATCAAAAATATATCGAGCAATTACCTCGTATACAACAATAAAGGCAAGGATAGGCATCATATAAGATGCCGCCTTACCTGTCCACATAACAATTTTGTCAATAATTGAACAAAATAATTTTAAATTTTTTTTAATCATAATTAATTCAATTTCAAAATTAATTATTTTGTTTCATTTTTTCTAAGAATATCAATTAGCTCTTTGCTATATTTATCTTTAGAAGAATATTCATCCCATAATCCAGCTCCAGCTTTTTTCCATGCTGCTTTATCTGCTTCTGAAGGCTCTGGTGACCATTGTAAACCTTTTGCTACCATTTGATCTAAAGCCTCTTTCTCCCATTTTTTTGAGTTCTCTAATTGTGCTTTTGCGTGATCTACTGTTGCTGCGTATACTTCTTTCTTTAAATCATCTGACAATTTATTCCATGCTGCTTTATTAACAACAATTGGTAATACTTGTGCTCCTGCTAATGGCAATTTATACATATATTTTGCTACTTCTACATGGTTCCCATCTCTATGGTCAATCATATTTGAACCAATAGAACCATCAATAACACCTGTTGCTAAACTTGTATAAATCTCACTCCATGCTAAAGAAACTGGTGATGCTCCTAATTCTCTTAAGAATTTCCCATATGCTCCTGGTGCTCTTATTTTAAGACCTTGGAAATCTGCAATTGAGTTAATTGGTTTTTTAGTAATAATATAAACAGCTGGTTGAATATATGGCTCTAACCATACTAGACCTTGTTCATCGTAAGCTTTTTTCATTACATCACCAAATCCTTGTTCATGGAAAAGTTTATATAATTCATCAGTATCAGATGTACCACCTGGTAAACCAATCTCAACTATACCTGATGGTAATTCACCTGCATGCATTGATTGAAATGGCGCTGCCATTGTTATTAATCCTGATTTCGCTGCTCCTAATAATCCTGATGTTCCTACACCTTCACCTGAAAAAAGCACTTGTACTTTTATTGCTCCATTTGTTCTTTTCTCTATATCTGTTGCTAAATCTTTATACAATTCTCCATAGGCTGTCCCTCTTCCATACAGATTCGCAAATCTCCAGTTTTGTGCTGCTGATGCAGTCTCTACCATTGTTACTAAACTTAATAATGCAACAATCGATGTTGTCATTAAATTCTTCCTAATTTTATTGAATAAATTTAACATTACTTCTCCCCTTTATTTTTTTCTTATTAATATTTCAATTAATATTTTCACTAAAATTATTTAGAAGCTAAGCTTCTAAATAATTCAGTAAATTTGTCTAAACCTTCGTTTGCAGTTTCATCACTAATTGTTAATGGTGGTAAAAATCTGATAACATTCGCGTTATATCCACAAGATAATAAAATTAATCCAGCCTCAACTGCATTTGAAATAATTGCTTTTGTTAATTCAGTATTTGGAGTATTTGCATCACCATCAACCATTAATTCAAGTGCAATCATAGAACCTTTATTTCTTACACAAGAAATTAATTTTGGGAATTCATTTTGTAAATCAGTTAATCTTTTATTGAATAAATCTCCAATAATTACTGATCTATTTAATAAATCTTCTTCTTCCATAACTTTTAATACTGCTAATCCTGCTGCACAACCTACTGGCGAACCACCATAAGTTCCACCTAATCCACCAGGGATTGGAGCATCCATAATTTCAGCTTTTCCAACAACAGCTGATAATGGATAACCACCAGCAATTCCTTTTGCCATAGTCATTAAATCTGGTTCAACTCCTGAATATTCGCAGTTAAACATTTTTCCAGTTCTACCAAATCCTGATTGAATCTCATCAAAAATTAATACAATTCCATTTTCATCACAAATTTTTCTTAATGCTTGTAATAATTCAACTGGTGTTTCATAAAAACCACCTTCACCTTGAACTGGCTCAACAATAATAGCTGCAACATCTTCTGCAACTACATCTGATTTGAATATATTCTTAATTGCTTTTAATGAGTCAGCAACTGTTGCACCATAAGCTTGAGCTGGGAATGGAACATGATAAATTTCACCTGGGAATGGTCCAAATCCAACTTTATATGGAGCTGTTTTTCCTGTTAATGCCATAGTTAAACTAGTTCTTCCATGGAAAGCACCATTAAATGCGATTACTGCTCTTCTTTTTGTATATGCTCTTGCAATTTTCACACAATTTTCAACAGCTTCTGCACCAGTTGTTACAAAAATAGCTTTTTTAGGAGTATCACCTGGCGCTAATGCTGTTAATTTTTCTGCTAATTCAACTGCAACTTCATATGGATTAACCATTACACAAGTGTGAGAAAATTTTTCGATTTGTGATTTCACAGCTTCAACAATTTTTGGATGACTATGTCCTGTATTACAAACAGCGATACCTGTACCAAAATCAATAAATCTATTACCTTCAACATCCCATAATTCAGCATTTTTTGCTTCTTTAACATATACAGGGTAAGTATTACCTTGACCTCTTGCAAATACTTTTAATTTTCTTTCTTGTAATTCTTTGTTATTCATTTTTTGACCTTATTTTAAAATTAATTATTTTGTTTCATTTTTTCTAAGAATATCAATTAGCTCTTTGCTATATTTATCTTTAGAAGAATATTCATCCCATAATCCAGCTCCAGCTTTTTTCCATGCTGCTTTATCTGCTTCTGAAGGCTCTGGTGACCATTGTAAACCTTTTGCTACCATTTGATCTAAAGCCTCTTTCTCCCATTTTTTTGAGTTCTCTAATTGTGCTTTTGCGTGATCTACTGTTGCTGCGTATACTTCTTTCTTTAAATCATCTGACAATTTATTCCATGCTGCTTTATTAACAACAATTGGTAATACTTGTGCTCCTGCTAATGGCAATTTATACATATATTTTGCTACTTCTACATGGTTCCCATCTCTATGGTCAATCATATTTGAACCAATAGAACCATCAATAACACCTGTTGCTAAACTTGTATAAATCTCACTCCATGCTAAAGAAACTGGTGATGCTCCTAATTCTCTTAAGAATTTCCCATATGCTCCTGGTGCTCTTATTTTAAGACCTTGGAAATCTGCAATTGAGTTAATTGGTTTTTTAGTAATAATATAAACAGCTGGTTGAATATATGGCTCTAACCATACTAGACCTTGTTCATCGTAAGCTTTTTTCATTACATCACCAAATCCTTGTTCATGGAAAAGTTTATATAATTCATCAGTATCAGATGTACCACCTGGTAAACCAATCTCAACTATACCTGATGGTAATTCACCTGCATGCATTGATTGAAATGGCGCTGCCATTGTTATTAATCCTGATTTCGCTGCTCCTAATAATCCTGATGTTCCTACACCTTCACCTGAAAAAAGCACTTGTACTTTTATTGCTCCATTTGTTCTTTTCTCTATATCTGTTGCTAAATCTTTATACAATTCTCCATAGGCTGTCCCTCTTCCATACAGATTCGCAAATCTCCAGTTTTGTGCTGCTGATGCAGTCTCTACCATTGTTACTAAACTTAATAATGCAACAATCGATGTTGTCATTAAATTCTTCCTAATTTTATTGAATAAATTTAACATTACTTCTCCCCTTTTTCACTTGATTTTATTCTTCATCTAAGATATACATCTAATACTAATTTGCAAAGTTTTAATCTTTTTCAAAAAGTAATATATGAATAATCTAAACAATTAATTATTACGGAAAAGAGTAGTGAAAAAGTAACCATAAGTTGTATTTTTATAAGTATTTTAAAGCTTAGAGGAGATAAAAAATAGTGATGTTGATAAATGTAGAAAAAATAAAGGTTTTTGAAAAAAAGTTTAAAGACTATCTAATGAAAGAATAATATTCTTAATGAAGATTATTCTTTATAATTAATGGGAATATAAAGGGTAAACTCCACTCCTTGTGGAATATTTTTTACTTTTAATTGTCCTTGCATATTTTGTTCAATAATTATCTTACTCATATACAATCCAAGACCTGTACCATTGTAGCTATCTTTTGTTGTAAAATATGGTTCAAATATTTTATTGATAATTGAGTCACTAATTCCACCTGCATTATCAGAAACTAATATTTTGATATGAGTTTCAATTCGTTTAGTTTTAATCACAATACGCGGATTTTCAATATCTTTTTCTAAAAAAGCATCCTTAGAATTTGTAAGAATATTTAATAACACTTGTGAGAGTTCACTCTCAAAACCATATATTTTTATATCATCTAAAATTTGACTTTCAATTTTAATGCTGTTACTTTTAAAACTATCATCAATAAGAAAAATTGTTTGATTTATAACTTCTTTAATAGAGAAAGCTTGTTTCTCTTTATTAGGTTTAAAAAAGTTTCTAAAATCTTCAATCGTCTTTGACATTTTTTCTGTAAGAGCATTACTTAAAATTCTTTGCTTATCTAAATACTCTTTATCAAGTTTATCTAATGAATAACGCAAATGTATATTTTGAATAATTGTACTAAGAGCACTCAGTGGCTGTCGCCATTGATGAGCAATCATACTTATCATTTCTCCCATTTCTGCGAGTTTTGATTGTTGAATTAAAAGTTGTTCTTGTTTTTTTCTATTATTAATTTCCTCTTTTATTCTAGTGTCTAGCGTATTATTTAAATGTTCAAGTTCTAAAGTTTTAATTTTTAACTTTCGATTTGATAATTCAAGTTCCCTTGTTCTTATATGTACTTTTTTTTCTAAAGTACTATTTAACATCTCTATTTCTTCTTTTACTTTTGTTAATTTTCTAATATATCTACGCTGAAGAATATAGGTATATAAAATTAACAATAAAATAAAAATCAGAAAACTTATAACACTCCAAAATAGTTTATAATCAATACTTTTTTCATATTTAACTGATACCCAATTATTAATGATTTTCTGTTTACTTTCATCACTTATTGAATTAACTACTTTTTCAAAAATACTCAAAAGTATTGGGTCATCATTTCTCACACCCACAGAAAGATGCCATTCATTATCAAATTTACCTGATATTTGTAAACTACCATAAAACTCTTCTTGAAAAGCATAAGCAACATTAAGATGCGTTGTTACTTGACCAAAAAGTTCGCCCCTTTCAACTTTTTTCAAACCATCACGCAAGTGATTAACATCAATAACTTGTAAATTTGGATAATCTCGTCTAATTATTTCATTAAATGCAAAATCTTTTTGTATACCAATCTTTTTATTTTCTAAAGTATTTAAATCATTAATAAAATTTAGATTTCTTTTTGTAACTAAAACTAAAGGTGCTGTTATATATGCTTTTGTAAAATTCATATATTCTCGTCTATTTTTTGTATCCATTACTAGTGAGAGAATATCACAATTTCTATTTTTCACAAATTCTAAAGATTCTGTCCAATTTTTAGTTTCTACAAGTTTTATTGGAACACCAATCTTTTTTTCAAACTCTTTCATATAATCAGCAACGATACCTATATGTTTATGATTCTCTATTTTTTCATATGGCATCCAATCAGGATCAGCACACATATTTATACTTGTTTTTTTCTGTAGATAACTTACTTCTTCTTCTGTAAGAGTCAAAGGTAAATCTGCCACATCTTTTAAAAACCATCTATCAAAGAGTTCTTTTTCCTCTTTAATTGAAATTGAATCTAAACCTTTTTCTAAAATTGATTGCAGTATTTTTTTATTTTTATTTACAAAAAAATAAAAAATCGAAGGTTCAAAACTAAGAAGAGGCATAGCTTTTAGGTCAATAATTAGATTATCTTCTAAATATTTTTGAACAATAATTGGTGAAGCAATTAGCGCATCAACACTTCCCCCAAGAAGTTTTTGAACCGACTCATCTATTCTTTGAGTTTCTACTATTTTTATTTTTGGATATTTCTTTTTAATACTAGAAATATTTCCTGTTTCATTTACAATAGCGACTCTTTTATAATTTAAATCATCATATGTATTAATTTTATTTTGTTCTTTTTTTACAAATATAATATTTTTTACTTTTAGAATTTCAGAGGAGTAAACTGCAACTTTACTATTGATTTTTGAGTTATTTATTACTGGTACTAAATCTATTTCACCGTTTTCAAAAGCAAACTCAATGTTGCCTTTATTTATATCCACAGTTTTTGTTTTAATTTGAAATTTTTTAATAATAAGTTCTAAAATATCATTTGCAAAACCATCTCTTTGATAATCTTTATTTAAGTAACTTAACGGATATAAATCTGTAATACCAATATTTATACTATTGTTATCTATCCACTCTTTTTCTTCTTGTGTTAAGATAGCTGAGTTCGCAAATAAAATATTAAAAAAGAACAAAAATAAAACAATAAATTTCAACTACTAACTCCAGAATATCTTTTTTTGCTTATATTATACAATTTAGAATTATAAAAAAACTAATACCTTCTTTTGTATTCTTAGCAAATAATTTTCCTTGATGGTTTTTCTCAACTATAATCTTTGACATATAAAGACCTATTCCTGTACCATTTTTCTCTTTTTTAGTTGAGAAGTATGGTTCAAAAATAATATTTAAATCTTCTTCTGCTATTCCTCCACCATTATCATATATTTCAATTTCTACACCATTTTCTAAATCTTGAGTTTTAATTTCAATTTTTGCATTTTTAGTATCTTTTTCTAAAAACTTATCTTGGGCATTCCTTAATATATTTATAAATACATGGGTAATTTCATTTTCATAGATATTGATTTTATTTTGACTTTTAAAATCTAATACAAGTTCTATACTATTAGCTTCTATATCTTTTTGCAAAATCTTTAATGTATTATTGATTGGCCGTTGAATAGCTGTATTTGAAACGGCTTTATCTGTTTTAAAAAAGTTTCTAAAATCATCTATTGTTGTAGTAAGATTTTGTACATAAAATTCTATTTCATCAAATTTTTTACTAAAAAAATTAGCTTGTTCTTCTCTTCCCTCTTTCGTTTCTAAATCAAATTTTTCTGTAAGTAATTTATATTTTAAATTAAAAGATGCTGTTCCTATTGATGATAAAGGTTGTCTCCATTGATGAGCAATCATACTTATCATCTCTCCCATAGCAGCAAATCTTGATTGTGATTCCATAATTTTTTGTTTTTCTTCATTTTTTTGGATTTCAATTTCAAGTCTTATATTTTTCTCAATTAATTCTTCCCTTAATACTTTTGACTCAATTGCTTTTATTAAAGAGGCTTCTAATTTATAAATATCAATAGGTTTTAATATGTAAGCACTAATATTTAGCTCTATAGATTCCATTAAAAAAGTTGTTTCTTGATGTGCTGTAGTAATAATCACAGGGATATCTTTATCAATTTCTCTTATTTTCTCTATCATACCAATTCCATCTAGTTTTGGCATTTTTATATCAGTAAGAATAAGATCTATTTTTTTATCTGATGATTTAAAAATAGACAAACCTTCTTGTCCATTTTTTGCACAAATAACATTAATTTCGAAAAGATTTAGAGTTTCAGTTATCCCCTCTTGGATTACAAATTCATCTTCAGCATAAAGAACAGTTATGTTTTTTAGAATATTTTTATCTACCATAATATCTCTTTTTTTATTTTTTATACAGTATATCACTAAATAGTAGCCAAATAATAATATATAATACAATAAACAAAATCATAGTATAATTAATAAAAACCTCTATAAAAATAGATTATTACACAATTTATCTAAGTGTAAGAGTTTTATAATTTGATTAATTTATGTATCACTTAAGGATTTTAATGGACTATGGATTATTAAAAAAATATACTAAAAATATAAACATACTTTTTGTTGAAGATGATATAGATTTTAGAAAGGAGTTTTCAGAATTACTCCTAGATATTTTTCCAAAAGTTACCACAGCCGTTGATGGATTAGATGCACTTAATAAATATAATGAATTTTATGAAAGTACAAATAGCTATTATGATTTAATTATTTCTGATATAAAAATGCCAAATCTTGATGGTGTAGAATTAATTGATGCCATATACAAAATTAAAGAAGACCAATTAGTTATAATTTTATCTGCAAGAAATGAGTTCAACTACCTACTACCTTTAATTAATTTAGGAATACACCAGTTTTTCACTAAACCTATTAATTACACCACTTTTTTAGAAGATATATTTAAATTATGTAATCAAATCTATCATAATCGATTAAATAGTGATATTAATATTATTAAAATCAATGAATCTTTAATTTGGGATAAAAAGAAAAAAAAGTTATTAGAAGATAATAAAGCTATTGAATTAACTAAAAATGAACTTCGATTTGTAGAAACCATATTAAATGATAATGGTAAAATATGTACAGTTGATAAACTCATAGATATTATTTGGGCGGATGAATATGATTTAATTCCAGATATAACACATCTTAAAAGTCTAATTTATCGTTTAAGAAAAAAGGTACCTGGGTTACTTATAAAAAATATCTATGGAATGGGATATGTTCATGACTCCTAATTTTTTAAAATAAAAAAAGCTAAGGCATTTATACCTTAGCTTTTATTTATTTCTTCTGATTTCTAATTATTATAATACTGGTGATTTGATTACCATCATTTTTTCATTACTCATCTCTTCCATTGAATATGGTATTCCACCCATTCCAAGACCAGAAACTCTTGCTCCTCCAAACGGCATCCAATCTACTCTAAATGCTGTATGATCATTTACCATTACTGCTGTTGCGTTTAATCTTTTTACTGCTTTTAATGCTGAGTCTATATTTTTTGTAAACACTGCTGCTTGGAAAGACACTTCTAGTGAATTTGCTTTAGCTATTGCTTCATCAAATGTTTTATAAGAGTAAATACAAACTACTGGTCCAAATATCTCTTTTTGTGAAACGATTGCATCATCTGAAGGATTTAAAATTACAGTTGGTTCAAAGCAAGAAGCACTTATTCTTTTCCCACCTGTTAGGATTGTTGCACCTTTTGCAACTGCGTCATTTACCCATTCTTCTACTCTATTTACTTCATCATTATTAATTAGTGGTCCAACTTCTGTTTTTGGATCTAATTGGTCACCAACTATTAATTTTGAAGCTACTGCTGCTAATTTATTTGCTACAGTATCGAAGATTGATTCATGAACATAAATTCTTTGAACAGAAACACAAACTTGACCTGCATGGTAGAATCCACCTTTAGCAAGTGCTGGAATCATATCTTCAATATCTGCATCTGGTTCTACAATTACAGGGGCTACTCCACCATGTTCAAGAGCTACTCTTGTACCTGGGCTTACTTTTGAGTTTAAGTACCAACCAACTGGTCCTGAACCTATAAATGTTAGGAAGTTTGTTTTTGGAGATGTTGCTAATAGTTCACCACCTTTTCTATCACAAACGATTGCTTGTGCCCATCCTTTTGGAAGTCCTGCTTCTTCAAGAATTTCTACTAATCTAATTGCACTCATTGGAGTTTGAGTTGCTGGTCTGATAATTACTGGGCATCCAACTGCAAGTGCTGGAATTACTTGATGAACTGCTAGGTTAAAAGGGTGATTAAAAGCTGAAATTGCTGCAACTACACCAATTGGTTCTTTAAAAGTATAAGCCATTCTATTTGCGCTTGTATTTGTATGTCCCATTGCTACTTCTTTACCTTCATATACACTTAGGTGTTCAATAGCAATTTTTATACCATTTATAGCTCTTAAAATTTCAACTTTAGAATCAATATATGGTTTACCACCTTCACTTGCGCAAAGGATTGTAAGTTCTTCTACTTGAGAAGACATTATTTTCATTACATTCTCTAAAATCTCAACTCTTTTATATCTTGGCATCCAGTTTGCTGTATCTAAAAAAGTAGCATGTGCTAAATCTATTGCACTCTCTACTTCTTCATATGTACTGAATTTTACTGTCCCTACTACTTTTCCATCAAATGGTGACGTTACTTCTATTGTACTCATCTTCTTTACCTTTCAATCTTTTATATTAAACATTGTTTTTTAGCTAATAAATCATTTAAAATTGCATGATTTAAAGAATAATCTACGGCTAAATCAATAAGGTGAACACCTTTTGTATTCACACATTTTTCTAAAGTTTCAGCAAAATCTTCACAAGATGTTGGTCTGTAACCATGTGCTCCATAAGATTCAGCATATTTAACAAAATCAGGATTATTTAAATCTAAACCATAAGTTTCAAATCCCATTCCTGTTTGTTTCCATTTAATCATTCCATAAGCATTATCATTTAAAATAATTACAGTTAAATCAAGTCCTAATCTAACAGCAGTTTCAAGTTCTTGTGAGTTCATCATGAATCCACCATCTCCACAAACTGAAACAACTCTTTTAGTTGGATTTACCATTTTAGCTGCCATTCCAGAAGGAAGTCCTGCACCCATAGTTGCCAATGCATTATCAAGTAATAATGTATTTGGTTGAGCACATCTATAGTTTCTTGCAAACCAGATTTTATAAACTCCATTATCAAGTGTTACAATATCTTCATCATCTAAAATTTGTCTAATTGTTCTAACAGCTTTTTGAGGTAAGATTGGGAATCTTGTATCTCCAAAATATTTACTTAAATGTGTTTTAATTTCATCAACCATTCTAATATAATAATCAAAATCCCAATGTTCTTGAGGAGAAATTGCAGTTGTTAAACTATTAATATTTGAAGCAATATCACCAACAACATCTAATTGAGGGAAATATGTATCATCTACTTCTGATGGTGAGAAGTTAACATGAATAACTTTTGTAGCATCAGGAGTATTTTCCATAAAAAATGGTGGTTTTTCAATAACATCATGTCCAACATTGATGATTAAGTCAGCTCTTTCAATTGCGCAGTGAATAAAGTCATCTTTAGATAATGCAGCAGTTGATAAACAAAGTTTATGATTTTCATCAATAACACCTTTTCCCATTTGCGTAGAGAAGAAAGGAATTCCAGTTTCATTAACGAAATCTGTTAAAGCTGTTCCGATTCTTGTTCTATTTGCTCCAGCTCCTATTAATAATAATGGTCTTTTTGCTTTTTCAATCATTTTAACAGCATCTGCAATAGTATCTTTTACAGCTTTTGGATATTTGAATTCTTTTACTGGATAGATATTAAATTCAACTTCTTCAGCAGCGATATCTTCAGGTAATTCAATATGAACAGCACCTGGTCTCTCAGTTGTAGCTATTTTAAATGCTTCTCTTACCATTGATGGAATATTATTTCCATTAACAACTTGCTTAGCATATTTAGTCATAGGTTTCATCATACCAACAATGTCGATAATTTGGAATCTACCTTGTTTTGATTTTTTGATTGGTTTTTGTCCTGTGATCATCATCATAGGCATTCCACCAAGTTGTGCATAAGCCGCACTTGTTGCGAAGTTAGTAGCTCCAGGGCCAAGAGTTGATAAACAAACTCCAACTTTTCCTGTTAATCTTCCATAAGTTGCTGCCATAAATCCCGCTGCTTGCTCATGTCTTGTTAGAATTAATTTAATATCTGAAGTTCTAAGTGCTTCAAGAAAATCAAGATTTTCTTCACCTGGAATTCCAAAAATATATTCAACACCTTCATTTTCTAATGCTTTTACAAATAATTCTGATGCATTCATTTTATATACTCCGTTTTGATTTTAAAAAAAAATTATTGATAATCATATTCAACATCCATTAAAAAATTGTTTATATTTTATCGATTATCAAAAAAATAAAAAATTGTGTATGTTTTTACACAAAAGTGATTATAGTTTATTACTGCTTAATATAATAACCTTATTTTTTTAATACTTTATATCATATTAATGATATTTTTTATACTATGTATAAATTTTAAAAAAGGCGAAATATGAAAAAAGTTTTAATCCTTGTAATTCTCGCAATAGTTGCACCTTTAATCTACTTAATAGTATCTAACTACAATAACATTCCAAAGCTTGATGAAAATGTAAAAGAGAAGTGGTCTCAAGTACAAAATCAATATAAAAGAAGAGCTGATTTGATACCAAATCTTGTTGAAACTGTTAAAGGTTATGCAGAACATGAGAAAAGTACTTTTACTGAAGTTACAGAAGCAAGAAGTAAAGTTTCTTCTATGAATATTAATGCAGATACACTAAATAATCCAGCTGCTTTACAACAATTTTCAAACGCACAAGCAGGACTTTCTAGTGCTTTATCAAAACTTATGGTTGTTGTTGAAAAATATCCTGAATTAAAAGCAAATGAAAATTTTATGGCTTTACAATCTCAACTTGAGGGAACTGAAAATAGAATTACAGTTGCACGAAAAGATTTTATTGAAGCAGTAAAACTTTATAATCTAGAACTAAGAACAATGCCTGGAAAACTTGTAGCTGCTATTGCTCATCCAGAAGCTACAATCAAAGAGACTTTTACAGCAAGTCCAGCAGAGCAAGAAACTCCAAAAGTTAAATTCTAATGATTTTAAACGAAAATGAAAAAAAATTAATCGCTCAAGAGATAGAAAATCTTGAAAAATCAAGTTCAGCAGAACTTGTAGCTGTTGTTACTAAAAGAAGCAAAAGTTACAAGTACGCTTCTGTTATGATCTCTATATTTTTTGTTTTTTGTTTTTCATTTATACTTTATTTTATAAGAGAAATATCAACTTTGGAATTATTACAATACCAACTTTTAATTTTTATAGGAATAAATCTATTATTTGAAAAATTTGATGGTTTTGTTTTAAAAATTCTTCCAGAAAGTTACAAACATAGAAAAGCCTCTTTAAATGCAAATGAGCAATTTCATAATCTTGGATTAAATAGAACAAAAACAAAACAAGCAATAATGTTTTTTGTGAGTCTGGATGAAAAATATGTGGAAATTATAACAGATGAAGAGATAGCAAAAGAGATTCCAAATGAATTTTGGCAACAGTTAGTTTATGAGTTTATTGAAGATGTGAAAAAAGAGGATTTCTTAAATGGTTATTTAAAAGCATTAAGAACTTCAAAAGCCATTCTTATAAAACATTTTCCTATTAAAAATGATGATGAAAATGAACTTTCAAATGAAGTTATCGAGTTAATATGAAAAAAATTATATTAGTCTTACTTTTTATTTTCAGTTTTTTAAATGCAGATATTACACAATATTTTCCAAAACTTGATGGAAGAGTTATAGACCAAGCAAATCTACTCTCTCCTGCTGTTAAAAAAGATATTGATTCAATATTAAAAACAGAAGAAGATAAAACATCAAATCAAATTGTTGTTGTGGTTTTAAATTCTTTAAACGGTTACACAATTGAAGAGTATTCATATCAACTTGGAAGATTCTGGGGAATTGGACAAAAAGATAAAAACAACGGTGTTTTACTTGTGATTTCTATGGAAGAAAAAAAGATTAGAATAGAAGTTGGTTATGGACTTGAGGGTGCATTAACTGATAAAATTGCTTATGAAATAATTAACTACACGATAAAGCCAAATTTCAAAGCAAATCAATATGAATTGGGAATTTTAAAAGCTGTAAATGAAATAATTTCAGCTATAAAAGGTGAATATGTTGCGAAAGCCAGAAGTGATGATTTTAATGGAGCTATAAACGCTTTTATTCCACTTGGATTTTTTGCTTTAATGTTTTTATCAATGTTAGTAAATAGTGCTTCAAGAAAACTAAGAAGTCAATTTTTATATAAAGTAACTAAATCATCAATGGCATCATCATTTTTTGCTTTTTTTAGTTATATTATGTCCCAAACATTTACAACTTATAACTTCTTAGTTGCTGTAATTATTTTTATATTAGTATATATTTTCAATTATAAAACTAGCAGAAATATTGATTTTGATAAACCAATAACAACTAACTACACAAATAGTTCAAGAAGTTCATCTGGATTTGGAGGTTTTGGATCTTCAGGTGGAAGCTTCGGTTCTTCAAGTGGTGGTTTTAGTGGTGGTGGCGGAGGCTTCGGTGGTGGCGGAGCTAGTGGTGGATGGTAAACATCCAATTTTTAAAGGAAAAAAATGAATACTAAAAAAACAATAATATTTGATTTAGATGGAACACTTATTGATTCACTTGAAGATATAGCACTTTGTATGAATACAGTTTTAAAAGAGTTAGACTTACCAACATATGAAATAAATGCTTATAAATATTTTGTTGGTGGTGGAGTTAGTGTTTTAGTTGATAATGTTCTAAAAGATTTAAATGTAGATTCACAAACACAACTAAAAGAGACTATCTCTGAAAAATTTAAAAAAATTTATGATTTAAAACTTCATGATAAAACAAAACCTTATGAAGGAATTTATGATTTACTTGATGAACTTGTAAAATTAAATTGCCAAATTGGTATTTTGTCGAACAAACCCCATGAAGCAACCCTTGCTCATGTGAATAGTTTATTCTCAAAATATAATTTAAAAGAGATTCATGGTCAAAAATCTCATGTTGAAAAAAAACCTAATCCTACAGCTGCAATTCAAATTGCAAATAGTTTTAACACTCCTTGTGAAGATATATATTTTATTGGAGATACAATGGTTGATATGCAAACAGCAAAAAATGCAGGAATGATTAGTATTGGTGTTTTATGGGGTTTTAGAGATGAAAAAGAGCTAATAGAACATGGTGCAAATTTTATTGTAAAACATCCTTTAGATATTATAGAAATCATCAAATAACATGGGTGATACATATAAAACAATAAGCTGTCAATTCTATGATATGTTAGAAGAGTTGGCAGTAAAAAAAATTAAATCGAAAATTCTTTATATGGATAATGAAAATGAATTATTCATAGAAGAGTTAATAGTTGATTTCAAAACAAAAAATAAAGAAGAATTTTTAATTCTAAGTGATGGAACTCAAATTAGACTTGATAAAATTCTAAAGATAAATGATATTAATCCATCAGATATAAAATGTTAGATTAATTATTCCTAAAGGTTGTATATGCAACTATTGCATATGCAATTAAAGGATAATAATGACTTATGGATTAGAAAGATCAGTTGGTTTTAAAATAAATCAAACTGCAAATAAAATAAATAATAAATTTACTCAACTACTTCACTCTTTTCATATAGCTCCTGAACAAAGGGCAACTTTAGAAATTATAAAATATGAAGAAGAGGTAAATCAAACAAAAATAGCAAATATATTAGGAAAAGATAAAACTACAATAAGTAGGACTCTTGCTACTTTAGAGAAAAAAGGTTTTATCTTAAAAAAACAAATAGATAGAAGAACGAACTTAATTGAACTTACACAATTAGGTGAAGAGATTTTAGAAAAAAGTGCAAATCAAGTAAAAGAGTTCCGAGATTTCTTATTCTCAAATCTAGAAGATTCAGAAGTTAATTTACTTATAAATTTACTTGAAAAAGTTGCAACAAATGTTGAAGAATTGTAATGAAAAAATCAATCAATCACATATATCTAATAATTTTATTATCAATTTTATCTTCTGTTGCACCAATTGGAGTTGATACTTATTTACCTTCAATACCACAAATAGCCAAATCACTTTTTGTTAGTATCGATAAAATCGAATTATCATTATCTATTTTTTTAATTGGTTTAGCAGTAGGACAAATCTTTGGGGGACCAATTTCTGATAAATACGGGAGGAAAAATAGTTCAATTTTTGGTCTTTTAGGTTATGCTTTATTTAGTTTTATCATCATCTTTAGTACAAATATATATGAGTTATGGGTTTACAGATTTTTTGAAGCATTTTTTGGAGGAGTTGTTATTGTAAATGCAGCTGCTGCTGTAAGAGATAGATTTCATGGAGCAGAAGCAGCAAAAGTATTTTCACTTATGGGAATAGTAAGAAGTATTGCCCCATTAGTCGCACCAACCATTGGTGCAGCTATTGTTCATTTCTTTGATTGGGAAGCTGTATTTATATTTTTAACTCTTTATGCTTTAGTTGTAGCATTTTTTGTATATAAAGATTTACCTGAAAGTTACACTTATGTTAAACAAAATATTTGGGAATCTTACAAAATAGTATTAAGCCATAAAGCAGCTATGAAAGCAATGATTACACTTGGATTTAGTTTTGGTGGTTTTTTCATAATTATCGCAAAAAGTTCATTTATCTATATAGAGTATTTTAAAATCTCAACAGATTATTTTCCTTTTTTCTTTGGAATAAATTTTATTTTAATGATGCTAATGATAAAAGTTAATATCAATTTATTAAAAAAATATAATGATTTATCACTTGTAAAAGTTGCTATTTTAATTCAGATTATTGCCAGTATAATTTTTATTTTAAATCAAGAAAATATCAGTTTAATTTTGACAATGATTTTAATCGCTACATACATGAGTATGATGGCATTTATTTTTGGAAATTGTATGTCTTTATCTTTAGAACATTTTCAAAAAAATGCTGGAGTTGCATCTGGTGTAATTGGCGTTTTACAGTTTGGATTAGGTGCGATTGTTTCATCAATAGCTCTTAGTTTTCATAATGATACTTTTTTACCAATATCTTTAAGTATCACTATTATTTCTATAATCTCATTTTTGATTATTAGAACTTATAAATAAAAAGAAAAGATGAAAGACTTGTTTTACATTTCAAATGAGTTTTGTAATAACTCTTGTTAATTAAAGTTTAGGATTTTCCTAAACTTTTATATATCTAACTCAAAAAAGCTCTCTTCAACTTTTTCATATTTTGATACTGAACATGTAATTTTTATAGCATTATCATAATCTTTAAATTCATCAATGAATAATTTTTGTAATTTTTCAACTTCAACTGCTCTAAAAATAAAATATCCTAAAATATCTGTTCCCCTTGAACCTGTTTTTTCTATTCCAAAGCTATCAAATTTCCAGTCAATTCCCCTTGAAAAGAAGAAAACTTCTGTTAATCTTTTTTCTAATTCTTCTCTTACGCTATTATTATATGCTTTTAAATGGATGAAAAATGCTACATTTGTATTAAATTGTGATTGTACTAACTTCTCTTGTTCTGGTGTTGTTGGTTTTTCTATTAATTCTATATTGCTCATGTGAAAATGCTTCCTGTTTTTTCCCGTATTATAGTAAATTTTCATAAAATAAAGCTTGTATTAATAATTTAAATCTATAATTGAAGTAATAAAAAAATACATAAGGTTATCATGAGGATCAAGTTAAATTCAAATACAGTAATTTGGAAATCAGAATACAATATCAATAATTTCATAATTGATAAGGAACATCAAAAACTCTTCACAATAGCACGAGAAGCTATGAGTATTTCAAAATTAAAAGATGATGATAAGGTAAAAAGTAAACTAAAAGATATAATAACAAAACTTTTTGATTATGTTAGAACTCATTTCTCAAATGAGCAAAAATATATGGAAGAAATCTCTTATCCAGAACTAAATAACCACAAACTTCTTCATAAAAACATGTTAAATATGTTAACAACGCTAATCTCCGAATTGGGAAAATTAGAGTTGCCAGAAATCGAAAAATCTCTTCTTAATTTTATTGATGAATATTTTATAAGACATATAGTTTTAGAAGACAAAAAAATCCAACTTTGGAATACTTCTCTTGCTGATTTAAAAAGAAATTTTGGTTGGAAAGAGATTTATAGTGTTGGTAATAAAGAGATTGACAAAGAACACAAAAAGCTTTTTGATATAGCAGAAGAGGCTTTTAAAGAGGTAGAACCAAACTTGAGAAATGCAAAAATCAAAGAAGTTCTAACTGATTTATACACTTATATGAAATCTCATTTTAAACATGAAGAAAAATATATGCAAGAGATAAATTATCCTTTGATAGAAGAACATAAAGTTTTACACCATGATATTATTGAAAAGATAAATTCTTTTGTAAAAAAATTACCTACAATAGATGAAAGTGTCTTTGAAAAAGAGTTAGCAAAAATTATTGATATTGCTTTAGTTCATCATATAATTCAAGAAGATAGAAAAATCATATCTTGGGCAAGGTCAAATTCCTAGATAAAATGATATAATCCGCCACATTATTTTAAGGATTATATATATGAAAAAAATCGTTTTAGCAACTGCATTATCTATTTCTGCACTTTTAGCATTTGATGTTGGTGGAGCTTTAAAAAATGTAGGAACTTCAGCTTTAAATGGTAATACTGATACAAAATCATTAACAAAAACAGCTGGTGAATCTTTAGGTTTAACTCCAGATGCTTTAGGTGATAAATTAGCAACAACTGTAAAATCAAATAATACAGTTATTTCATCTATGGATAAAGCAAAAGAATTATGTGAAAAAGCTTCATCTATTCAATCATATGCAAATATTGATAGTAGCATTGTAAAACAAGCTATTACTGTTTGTAGCGAAAAAGTTATGGCAAAATAATCTCACTTTTTTTAAAAGATGGAAGTTTTCCTTTCATCTTTTTATACTACTTCCAACTCAAGAAAAAGAACTCAAAATGAATATAGAATTTAGATTTTTACAAAAAGCTATTGTTGATAAAAACTATATTAGTTTTACTTACGAAGATAAAAGTTATAAGAATGTCAAAGCTTTAAAGATGGATGATGAAAATAGAGTTCATTGTGATAAGGGTGTTTTTGAGTTTGGGAAGATTAGGAAATTGGTTGTTTTGAGGGAGAGGTTTTAATCCCTTTTATTCTTCCTCAATATTTAAAATCTTTTTTGCAAGACTTTCTAATTCATTATCAGTTTGATATCTATTGTAATCGTATAAAAAAATTGCAATATGTGCATTAATATGATTAATTAAATTCTTTAAATCATTTTCACTAAAGTTAGATTGTATAAAATCTCCATTTTCACTAAATTGTCTTGCTAATTGCCCTATTCCACCATGTGTCATATCGTGTAAGAAAGGTGCCATTTGTTTATATTTTTTATGAAAAACATTTGTATTATTTTCTTTATCAATCTTATCTACATATTTGAAAGTGCTTGTTTCAAATTTATATTCTGTAGAATATATTTTTTCGATTTCTTCTTCTGATGCGACTTGAGAAACCCAGAGTCCTCTATAGATTGTATCAATTAAAGGTCTTAATAAAGCAAAACTTGAACTATAAATACCTTTTTCTAGAAGTGAAATTATTGCACAGTGATGGTCTCGCGATATAGATAAAAAACCCGCAACAATGAATTCTCTTAATTTATCTTTTTTAATTTTTCTACCATCTAAAATACAATAAATCTTTTCAACATATTCTTTTGATTTTTTAATTAATTCTTCATCTACCATACTTACTCCTTAAAATAGTAAATTTTGTTAAAGTTCAAGGCCAGAGGAGAAATTGGAATGGGAGCATACTCCAGTATGTGACTATTTCAATTTCGACGATAACGCCGAAATTTGACAAAAGTTACTATTTTATTTTCCTAAACTCTTCCCAACCAAATAACCACTCGCCCACGCAAACTGAAGATTAAAACCTCCCCTATTTCCTACTATATCTAGTACTTCTCCTGCGAAGTATAGATTTTTTACTAGCTTACTTTCATAAGTTTTATTATCTACCTCAGCGGTTCTTACACCTCCACCACTGGCTTCTGCGTGTCCGAAACCTTGGGTGTCTATTATTTTTAGTTTCCATTGGTTTAGCTGGTAGGCTAAGGCTTTTATTTGTTTTGCGTTTACATCAGCAGCTTTTGTATCTATATTGATTTTGCAAATATCTAGTAAAACTGGTGCAATTTTATTTGATACCATTCCTGTTATTATATCTACGGCTTTTTGACTTGGAATAGTTTTGAAAAGTGTTTGGATTTGGTCGCCTAGGTCATTTCTGTTTATTTTTGGGAAGAAGTTTATTGCTATTTTTACATCTTGGTATTGGCTTAGATTTAAAACTGCTAGTTGTGATATATCTAATATTGCAAAACCTGAAACTCCATAACTTGTGAATAGTACATCTCCAAAAATCTCTTGCTCTAAATTTCCATTTACATATAGGTTAACATTACACTCTTTTTTTACACCTTGTAGTTTTCCATTATAGGTATTATCAGTTTTTAATCCTACAAGGGAAGGGTATGTTGGATTGAAGCTATGTCCAAATTTTGAGGCGAAGTCTAAACCGCTTTCATTTGCATTTAATTGTGGGGCTGCACCTAAACCATTTGAGATTAGAACTTTATCATATGCTTTATATTCATTCTCTTGAGTTTTGATATTAAACTTGTCTTCTACTTTTTCAATGTCTATTATCATTGATTCTAAATATATATTCACACCTAGTTCTTGTAATGCTAACTCCAAAAGATTAGTTACTGATTTTGCTTCATTTGATAGAGGATATACTTTTCCACTTGGTTTTATATCTAGTAAAAGTCCTATGCTTTTGCAGAACTTTTCAAAGGCTTTGAAATCAAACTCTTTTAGTGCAAAACTTGTAAAGTCTGGATTTTCTCCTAGATAGTTTTTTGAAGTTATTTGATTGTTTGAGATATTACATCTTCCATTTCCACTTGCAAGTATCTTTTTCCCTATACCTTTGTTTGCATCAAATAAATCTATATGTAAATTTTTGTTTAATCTTTTGGCAGTAATGGCGGCAATTATTCCTGCTGCTCCTGCTCCTATTATTGCTATTTTCAAATCTATCCCTAAAAGTTTTTTTGATTATAGCTAATAGACTCTTTCAAATACAAGGAACGTTAATTGCAATACATATCCCATAAATAAAGGATATACATGAATCCACAGAAAATAAAACGCTCAATAGAACACCTATGTGAAAGAAAAGTACCTATATTCTTATGGGGACCTCCTGGTATTGGAAAATCTTCAATCATTGCTCAAATTGCAAAGGAAAAAGGAATAGCATGTATAGATTTACGGCTATCTTTACTTGACCCTACAGATTTAAGAGGAATCCCATTTTTTGATGCAGTTAATCAAACAGCTATTTGGGCACCAGCTTCATTTTTACCAGATGGTAGTATTAAAGAGGGAATTCTATTTTTAGATGAGTTAAATACAGCAGCTCCAATGGTTCAAGCTTCTGCTTATCAATTGATTCTTGATAGAAAAATCGGTGAATACACTCTTCCTGATGGTTGGTCAATAGTTGCAGCTGGAAATAGAGAAAGTGATAGAGGTGTAGTTTTTAGAATGGCAGCACCACTTGCAAATAGATTTATTCACCTTGATATGGAAGTAAGCGTTGATGACTGGAGAGCTTGGGCCATAAATAATAATATTGATTTATCTATAATCTCATTTATCTCATATAGACCTGATGCTTTGTTTACTTTTAATACTCAAAGTGATACAAAAGCCTTTGCAACTCCTAGAACTTGGCATTATGTAAATGAAGTTCTATTATCAACTCCTGAAGATGATTTGATAATGGCACTAATTAGTGGAGCAATTGGTGAAGAGTTAGCAGCTTCATTTTTAGGTTTTAAAGCAGTTATCAAAGATCTTCCAAATATTGATGGAATCCTAGATGGAACTGAAAAAGAGTTCCCAACAGATACTTCTGCTTTACATATACTTTGTACAGCCTTAGCAATTAGAATTTCAGAAGATACAAGAACAAAAGAGTTAGAAAATCTTCTAAATTACTCCCTAAATCTTCCAGGAGAGTTTTCTGTTATGATTATTCAAGATTTAAGACAAAGAAGTATTGAACTTGATTATCTAAAATCTTGGCCATTGTGGATGAAAAAATTCAACACATTACTTCGTTAATTATGAATGCAAACACACTTTTAATCAAAGCCAAAAGCCAACTAACAACCAAATACCCATATTTTGGAATGTTGGCTTCAAGATTAAAACATGAAGAGAGTGAAAATATAGAATCTTATGCCAGTAATGGAGTAAGATTTTTATATAACCCTGATTTTATAAACAGTTGTACCATTGAAGAGCTCTCTTTTATTTTGACAAACTGTGTTATGCATCACATTTTATCTCACCAACAAAGAAAGTTAAAAAGAAAAGGTTATCTTTGGCAATTAGCAACTGATTATGCAATCAATAATCTTCTTTTTAAAAATGGTATGAAAATGCCCCATGGTGTAAATTATGATAAAAAATTCAAAAATATGTATGCAGAAGAGATTTATGATTTTCTAAAAAAAGAGTTAATCGAAAGTGGAGTTGATGCTTTTGATGATGAAAAAGTTCAACAAAATGATGAGCAAAAAAACAATAGAGATAATACTCAAAAGTTTAGAAAAGTAAAAAAAATACAAGAAAATCTTGATGAGCGAGACGAAGAACAATGGGAATATGCAAGCGCACTTGCAAAAGAGGTATCAACTAGAAAATCTCTAATGCCTTTAGGTTTTGAAAGACTCGCAAAAAAAGTAGTAGCCCAAAATATAGATTGGAAGTTTGAACTTTACAATGCCATAAATCGCCACATGAGAAACAACTACGCTTTTATGCCACCAAATAAAAAACATCTTTACAGAGGTTTTGCCCTGCCCTCACTTACAAGTGATACTTTGAGTTTAATAGTTGCCATTGATACATCTGGTTCTATTCGAGAAGAAATATTAGGAGCATTTATAGAAGAGTTTAAAGCTATCATGCAAAACTTTCCAGCAGTAAATATTGAGCTTCTAATAGCAGATGCAAAAGTTCATGCCCACTATAGTTTTAGAGGTGCAGAAGATATAGAGTTTGCCCTAAAAGGTGGAGGCGGAACAGACTATCGACCAGTTTTTGAATACATCGATGCAAACTTTCCAATGTCAAGTATGCTTTTATATTTCACAGATGGAGATGGAATTTTCCCAAGAATCCCACCATCGTATGAAGTTCTTTGGGCATTGTCAAATAAAAAAGAGAGAATCCCTTTTGGAAGAGCTTTGGTGATTTTTTAATCTTTTTATAAATGGCCTCTAATAATGTAATTTCGTTAAGATACTATTAATTCAGATATACTAAAATTCTTATACATATACTTACTTAACATAGGATACAATTTTGAAGAATTACCTTACAAAAAGTTGTTTTTTTATTAGTTTAATTGGAGTAATAACTATTTTCAATGGTTGTTTTGAAGAAACTGAAAAAAAAGCACCTACAAAAAAACCAACTGAAGTTGGAACATATACAATAAATCAACAAGAAATCACACTACAACAGGAACTTCCAGGAAGAACTGTAATTGCTTTAAATTCAGAAATTCGTCCTCAAATTGGAGGAATAATTGAGCGTCAATTATTTAAAGAGGGTTCAACTGTAAATAAAGGTGATATTTTATATAAAGTAGTTTCATCAAGTTATGAAGCAGCATATAATGAAGCAAAAGCTTCTTATGCAAATGTTTTAGCAAATGTAAAAGCCGCAAAACTAAAAGATGAAAGATACAAAGATTTATTAAAAATTGATGGTGTTTCAAAACAAGAGTATGAAGATGCAAATGTTGCATATTTACAAGCCCTAGCAAGCGTAGAAGAGAAAAAAGCAGCAATGCAAAGTGCTAAAATCAATCTTGAATACACTCAAATCACATCTCCTATTTCTGGACATATTGGAATATCTAGCGTAACAGAGGGAGCATTAGTAACAGCTCAACAAACGACGGCATTAGCAACTGTTAGATCTCTTGATCCAATTTATGTAGATTTTACTCAATCAAGTGTTCAGATGTTAAACTTGAAAAAACTTCTTAAACAAGAAAATATTAAAGAAGCAAGTGCAACTGTTAGTTTAAAACTTGAAGATGGCTCAATATATGAAAATAAAGGAAAATTTAAACTTCAAGAACTAGCAGTTGATGAAGCAACAGGTTCTGTTACATTAAGAGCGCAATTTCCTAATCCAAAAAATATATTATTACCAGGAATGTATGTAAATATTATTGTAAATGAAGCTATTAATACAAAAGCTATTTTAGTTCCTCAACAAGGTGTTACTTTTGATGAAAAAGGAAATGCAACAGCAATGATTGTAAATAAAAATTCAGAAGTTGAAAAACTCCATATCGTAATAGATAGAGCAATAAACGATTATTGGTTAGTAAAAGATGGATTTAATGTTGGTGATCACTTAATTGTTGAGGGTCTAAATAAAATCAGAGTTGGTGCAAAAGTTAAAGATAGCGATATTACATCAAACTTCAAATTTGATAACCCTAATAAAATAAACTAATGGGAGCTTTTTTTATAAACAGACCCATCTTTGCTTGGGTTATTTCAATCGTTATCATGTTAGGTGGATTAGCTTCTATATTTAATTTACCTGTTGCTCAATATCCTGATATTGCACCCCCAACAATAAAAATTTCAACTACTTATACAGGAGCATCTGCCCAAACTGTTGAAAATAGTGTTACTCAATTATTGGAACAACAACTAACTGGATTAGATGGTTTATTATATTTTACCTCGTCTAGTACTTCTTCAGGTAGTGTTAGTATTAATGTATCTTTTGAACAAGGAACAAATCCAGATACAGCACAAGTTCAAGTTCAAAATAAAATCTCTCAAGTAACAACAAGATTACCAACCTCTGTACAAGAACAAGGAGTGAATGTTACTAAGTCTCAAACAGATTTCTTAATGATTGCTGCATTGTATGATGAAACAGACAAGGCAACAGCATCTGATATTTCTGATTATTTAGTAAGTAATATTCAAGATTCAGTAGCAAGAAGTGAAGGAGTTGGAAGTATCCAAGTTTTTGGTTCACAATATGCTATGCGTATTTGGTTAGATCCTTCAAAACTTTTAGCATACAAACTTATGCCCTCAGATATACAAACAGCAATTACAACTCAAAATGTTCAAGTATCAGCTGGTAAAATAGGGGCAATGCCAACCTTAGAAAATCAACAACTAAATGCAACAGTAACTGCTGAATCAAAATTACAAACTCCTGAACAATTTAAAAATATCATAATCAAACATGATACAAATGGAGCATTAGTTCGTCTTTCAGATGTTGCAAGAGTTGAAATAGGAAATGAATCTTATAATAATATAACTAGATTAAATGGTCACCCTGCTTCTGGACTTGCAGTTATGTTATCTTCAGGTGCAAATGCCCTATCAACTGCAAAAAAAGTTCGAGCATTATTAAGTGAATTACAACGAAATATGCCAGATGGTTATAAAATCGCATATCCTATTGATAGTACAAAATTTATTAGTATTTCTATAAATGAAGTAGTAAAAACTCTAATTGAAGCTATTTTATTAGTTGTTCTTGTAGTATTTATCTTTTTACAAAGTTGGCGAGCTACTATTATTCCAGCAGTTGCTGTTCCAGTTGTTCTTTTAGGAACATTTGGAGTACTTCAAATTTTTGGATATTCAATAAATACCTTAACAATGTTTGGTATGGTTTTATCCATTGGTTTACTTGTTGATGATGCAATTGTTGTAATTGAAAATGTTGAAAGGATTATGAGAGAAAAAGGTCTTTCTGCCCACGATGCAACTGTAGAATCTATGAAAGAAGTAAGTACAGTATTAATTGGAATTGCTATTGTTCTTTCTGCCGTTTTCTTACCAATGGCATTTTTTGATGGTTCAACTGGTGTTATTTATCGACAATTCTCTATTACAATTGTATCTTCAATGATTCTTTCTGTAATTGTGGCTTTAACTTTAACACCTGCTTTATGTGCCTCACTATTAACTGAAAAACACCAAGAAAAAACTACTGGTTTTTTCCATTGGTTTAATAATACTTTTGAATCTATTACAAAAAAATATGAGCAAAAAGTTCTAAATATCTTAAAAAATCCTATAAGATGGATGTTTTTATATTTAATAATTATAGTTGCTATGTCATTTCTAACTTACAGACTTCCTACAAGTTTTTTACCCCTTGAAGATCAAGGTGAAGTAATGGCTCAAATATCATTACCACAAGGTGCATCAGTAAAAAGAACAGACGAAATCACAAGAAAAGTAGAAGAGCATTTTTTAACTAATGAGAAAAATAATACAGAATCTATTTTTACAATTTCAGGATTTAATTTTAGTGGAAGTGGACAAAATGCAGGAATGGCTTTTGTTTCTTTAAAAGATTGGGATTCAAGATTAGACCCACAAAATAGTGCATCAGCTATAGTAAATAGAACAAATCAACAATTATTTACAACAAGAGATGCTATGATTTTTGCTTTAAATCCTCCTGCTATTAGAGGATTAGGAAATACAAATGGATTTACCTTCCAACTTCAAGCAAATGCAGGGACTTCAAGAGATACTCTAAAACAAATGAGAGATACATTATTAAGTGGTGCTTCAACAGATTCTATGTTATCAGGTGTTAGATTAGGAAGTATGGAAGAAACTCCACAATTACATGTAGATATTGACCATGAAAAAGCTTTATCTTTAGGTCTTGAATTATCTCAAATTGACTCAACATTAAATGCCGCATGGGCAGGAAGTTATGTAAATGACTTTATCGATAGAGGAAGAGTGAAAAAAGTATATATTCAAGGTGATGCAGCATTCCGTTCTGCTCCTGAAGATATTAATAAGTGGTATGTAAGAGCTAGTGATAATGAGAGTATGACTCCATTTTCTACATTTACTACTACAAAATGGACTTTTGGACCAGAGAGTCTTTCAAGATATAATGGTTTAGCTTCTTATGAAATACAAGGAGCAGGCGCTACTGGCGTTAGTTCTGGAACTGCTATGGATGAGATGGAAAAATTAGCAAATGAACTTCCAAAAGGTTCTAGTTTTGCATGGAGTGGATTATCATATCAAGAACATCTTTCAAGTGGACAAAGTTTACTTTTATACTCAATTTCTATTTTGTTTGTTTTCTTATGTCTTGCTGCTTTATATGAGAGTTGGTCAATTCCATTTTCTGTTTTATTAGTTATTCCTTTAGGGATTATTGGAGCTGTTTTGATTACAACAATTAGAGGATTAGATAATGATGTTTATTTCCAAGTTGCCTTATTAACTGTAATTGGATTATCTTCTAAAAATGCAATTTTGATTGTCGAGTTCGTTGAAGTTGCTTACAAAAATGGTCACTCCTTAATGGATGCCGCTGTTGAGGGTGCAAGATTAAGATTAAGACCTATTTTAATGACTTCATTAGCCTTTATAGTTGGAGTTTTACCACTTGCTGTTTCAACAGGAGCTGGAGCAAATAGTAGAATTGCCATAGGAACAGGAATTGTTGGGGGAACATTGACAGCTACGATTCTTGGAGTATTTATGATTCCATTGTTTTATGTTTTAATAAGTTCAATCTTTAGAAAAAACAAAACGAATTCAAATATAGTAAAAAAGGCAGATTAAAAAATGAAAACTAATAAAATAATTCATATATCTATCTCACTTACTTTATCAATGTTTTTAAGTGCTTGTAGTTTAATAGATTCTAAATACGAACAACCAGCTGCTCCAATTCCAGTAAATTGGCCAAAAGGAGAAGCATATAAAGTTGAAACTTCAGATATAAGTGAACCACTTTTATGGGAAAATATGATTTTAGATGAGAAATTAAAAGAAGTTATAAAAATATCACTTAATCAAAATCGAACACTTAAAGAAGCAATAGCAAATATACAATCAGCAAGAGCAACTTACAAAGTACAAAATGCTGCAGAATTTCCAACAATAAATGGAGAAGTTTCTGGAAATAAATCTAGATCTTTGAATAGTTCATCTTCAAATAATTCTACAAATATCTCTGAAAGTTACAATGCAAACGTAGGATTAAGTTCTTACGAATTGGATTTTTTCGGAAAGGCTAGAAATTTATCAAAAGCTGATTTTGAAAGTTACTTATCAGTAAAAGAAAATGAAAGAACAACTCGTATTACAATTATTGCAGAAGTTACAAATGCTTGGCTAACAATGGCAGCTGATAAAAGTTTACTAAATTTTGCAAAAGAGACTGCTACTAATAGCAAAAAAAATCTAGATATTATCCAAGCTAGAATAAAAGCAGGTGTTGATTCAAAAGTTGCACTTTATGATGCCCAAACTATATATTTTCAAGCATTAGCAGACATTGAAAAATACAAAACACAAGTAGCCCAAGATTTAAATGCACTTAACTTATCAGTAGGTGAAAATCTTAAAGAAGAGTTACTTCCTACTGGATTAGATGAAAATGCACAATATTTTACTGCAATTCCAGTTGGATTATCTTCAAATGTTTTATTAAATCGTCCAGATATTTTAGCTGCTGAACATGATTTAAAAGCTGCAAATGCAAATATAAGTGTAGCACGAGCTGCGTATTTTCCCTCAATTTCTATCACTACAACAGCAGGAATTGCAAGTACTGCTTTAAGTAATCTTTTTAGTGGAGGAGCTGCTTCTGTTTGGAGTTTTGCTCCAAATATCTCTTTACCAATTTTTGATTGGGGTTCAAAAGAGGCTTCACTTGATTATGCGAAATCTCAAAGGGATTTATATATTGCAAAATATGAATTAGCAATTCAAACTGCATTTAGTGAAGTATCAGATGCCCTTGCAAGATATGGAACAATAGAGAATCAATTAAGCGCTCAAGAAAATCTAGTTAATGCTTCTAAAAATAGCTATTTTCTTTCTGAAAAACGCTATAAAGCAGGTATTGATACATACTTAAATGCTTTAACAGCACAAAGAAACTTATATAGTGTAGAACAAGATTTAATCTCTTTGCGTTTAACAAAAATTAATAATCGTGTAACTTTATATAGAGTTTTAGCAAACGATGTTGAATAAATAATAATCTATCTTTTAAAGGAATCCTTTTTAAGATAGAGCTTTGGCATTTTTTAATAAACTTCTTATATCATAAAAATTGGCTTTAAATGAAAAACTTCAGATATAAAAAACATATCCCAAGCGACTTAGGAAAAATCATCTTTTTTGAAGATTTAATCCCAAAAAGAGTTTTAAAACAAAAACTGCTTTCAAATCTATTCTCACTCTTTTTTTCAATTTTTGGTTTAGTTATTTGTATTACCATGTTTTATCATTTCATTATTTCAAATGATATATTTGGATTGTTTTTTGCCCTACTTTTTTCACCTTTTTTCTTTTATCTTTATAAAGCAATCTTAAATTTTTTCATCATTGAAATTGGTGTTGTTTGTGATAAAGGAATAGTTATACTTCATTTTTTAATGGATGATAAACTGCTAAAAAATAGAATTTTTTATTTTAATACAAAACAGACAATAAAAATAAAAGAGCGAAGAAACTTCCATATAGCTGGAAGATACAGATATAGTTACGATAAAATCTGCACTTTTTTTGATAAAAATAAAAAAGTTTTTCAAATAAACTACTCTTTTGTAGATGACAAAAAAAGTTCAAGAAAAGAGTTTTTTGATAATAGTGTTTTGGCTTTTGAGACTTTTAGGATTACGAGAAGTTAATAAAACACCGCAAACCAAATAGTACTCTCCTCCAAACTTGTAAATTTAACCCTATGTTTTTCCATAGCCTCTATATTTAAACAATCACCTTTTTTTAGCTCCACTTCCTTATTTTCAAACTCTAATATTGCAAAACCCTCAAGAAGTAAAATAAATTCGCTTTTATCTTGTTCATACCAAAAATTTTCAGGTGATTTTTGTCCATTTGAAACTATTTTTTCTACTTTTATCGTTTTGTTTTTAAAAATTTCAAAAAATATTTCCTCTTTTTTATCAACTATGATTTGTTCAAAAATATTATATTTTTTCATATTAGGACTCTTTAGAATTATGATTTATTGGTATTTTACATAAAATTACTTAATCATTTGATATAATCTTGATAGATTTAATCAAGTTAGTTAATCACCCCTTATTTAAAGGGTATTATATTAATTGTGATTAAATTACTTGACATTAATAAAAAAAAGTTCTATAATTTCAACATATAAAGAAAAGAACAAATAAAAAGAAAGGGAAAGAATGCAAAACGAAACGATTGCAATACACGCTGGGTATAACAAAAAAGAAGGTTTTGGAACAATGAGTGTTCCAATTACTCAAACAACTGCTTATGCATTTAGAGATTCTGAACATGCTGCAAATTTATTTGCATTAAAAGAACTTGGACCAATCTATACTAGATTAACAAATCCAACAACGGATGTTTTAGAGCAAAGATTTGCTGCACTTGAAGGTGGAGCTGCTGCTATTTGTACATCTTCAGGACAAGCTGCGTCATTTTTTGCAATTGCAAATGTAGCTGAAGCTGGTGATAATATTCTTATCTCTGACAAATTATATGGTGGAAGTGTTACATTATTCACTTACACTATGAAAAGATTTGGAATTAATGCTAAAGTATTTAAAAGTGACGATGCTTCTGATTTAGAATCATTAATTGATGATAAAACAAAAGCTATTTATTTTGAGTCATTATCAAACCCTCAAATTGCTATTCCTGATGTGGAAAAAGTAGTTGAGATTGCAAAAAAACATGGTGTTTTAACTATTTGTGATAATACAGTTGCAAGTGCTGCATTATTTAATCCAATTAAATGGGGAGTTGATGTTGTTGTTCACTCAACTTCAAAATATACAAATGGTCAAGGAACTGCTCTTGGTGGAATTATTGTTGAAAGAGATGGATTAGCTGAATTCTTCAAAGCAAATGAAAACAGATATTCACACTTTACAACTCCTGATGTATCTTATCATGGATTAGTTTATACAGATGTTCCGCTTCCAAACTTTTGTTTAAGAATTAGATTATCACTTTTAAGAGATATTGGAGCAACTCAAGCTCCTTTTAACTCTTGGTTATTAATCCAAACTTTAGAGACATTAAGTTTAAGAGTTGATAAACATTCAGATAATGCTTTAGAAGTTGCTAAATTCTTAGAATCACATCCAAAAGTAAAAGCTGTAAATTACCCAGGATTAGAATCTAACAAATATTATGACAAAGCTCAAAAATATTTTAAAGGTGGAAAATCATCTGGACTTATCTCTTTTGATGTTGAATCATTTGAAGAAGCAAAAAGAGTTATTGATAGTGCAAAACTATTCAGCGTAGTTGTAAATATTGGAGATAGTAAATCACTTATTGTTCATCCAGCATCTACAACTCACTCACAAATGAGTCCAGAAGAGCTAATAAAAGCAGGAATAAATCCAGTAACTATTAGACTTTCTATTGGGTTGGAAAACACGATTGATCTTATTGAAGATTTAAACCAAGCATTGAATTAAGAAACTAATAAAATGCCATTAATATCAACAAAAGGTGTATACGGTTTAACTGCCATGTACGAGTTAAGTAAGCATCAAGAAGATTCTCCCATGCAAATCAGAGATATATCAGCTAATGCTAATATCCCTCAAAATTACTTAGAACAACTTCTAAGTAAATTAAGAAGAGCGGAACTTGTAAAAAGTATACGAGGTGCAAGGGGAGGATATGTTCTTGCAAAAAGTGCTAAAGATATTAAGATTGTTGATATTTTAATAGCTTTAGAAGATGATATCAAGATAGTAGATGTTAAAACTGATAATCCAATTTTAAACATCTTTTTTGATGAATCAAAAAATAGTATGAAGAAAATTTTTGATATTCCTTTAGATAAACTAGATGAATATCAAGAAAAATATAACGAATTTTTACATTACAATATATAAAGGATCTAGAATGAAATATGCAAATAACATAACAGAATTAATTGGTAACACACCTTTAGTAAAATTACAAGGTGCAACAAAAACAAGTGGTGCAACAGTTTTAGGTAAATGTGAATTTATGAACCCTTCACATTCTGTAAAAGATAGAATTGGAACAAACATGATAAATGCAGCTTTAAAAGCTGGATTAATTAAAGAAGGTACAACTGTAATTGAACCTACAAGTGGAAATACTGGAATTGCATTAGCTTCTGTTTGTGCTGCTCTTGGAATTAAATTAGTTCTTACAATGCCTTCATCAATGAGTATTGAAAGAAGAAGATTATTAAAAGCTTTAGGAGCTGAGTTAGTATTAACTGCGCCTGAAAAAGGAATGAAAGGTGCTATTGAAAAAGCTGTTGAATTACAAGAAGAGACTCCAAACTCTTTTATTCCTCAACAATTTGCAAATGTTGCAAATCCTGAGATTCACAGACTTACAACTGCAAAAGAGATTTTAGCTGATACTGATGGGAAAATTGATATTTTCGTAGCTGCTATTGGAACTGGTGGAACAATAACTGGAACTGGTGAAGTTTTAAAAGCTCATAATCCAAATATCCAAATTATTGCCGTTGAACCAGAAGCGAGTCCAGTATTAAGTGGTGGGAAACCAGGACCTCATAAAATTCAAGGAATTGGAGCTGGGTTTGTACCTGATGTTTTAAATACAAAAATTTATGATGAAGTTTTACAAGTATCAAATGATGATGCAATAGCAGCTTCAAGACATTTAGCGCAAACTGAAGGTTTATTAATTGGAATATCAGCTGGAGCAAATGTTCATGCAGCACAATTAATTGCATCAAGACCAGAAAACAAAGGTAAAACTGTTGTTACAATTTTATGTGATACAGGGGAAAGATACCTAAGTTCAGGTTTATATGATTATGATGAAGAGTAAAAACTCTTTATCATAATTTCTTTAATTAAATATAGGAAAATAAATGCACGAAAAACCATATAGATCAGTAGTAAAATCTATTTCATGGCGAACAGTTGGTACTCTTGATACGATGATAATATCGTATTTCGTAACAGGAAATCTAGTAATGGCAGCTTCAATTGGTTCAATTGAAGTTATTACAAAAATGGCACTTTACTATTTTCACGAAAGAGCATGGAATAAAATTCCCCTTGGAAGAGTTCAACCTCCAGCAACTGATTATCAAATTTAGGTTATAAAAAATGAGTAATAAAGAATTAATAAAAGATATAAATAAAGATTTAGAAAATAAATCTACACAAGAAGTTATAGAGTATTTCTTAACAAAATTCAAAAATGTAAAACTAAGTTCAAGCTTAGCAGCTGAAGACCAAGTTTTAACAGATATTATTTTGAAACAAGATAAGAATGCAACAATATTTACATTAGATACAGGAAGATTACACCCTGAAACTTATGATGTTATGGATGCAACAAATTTAAAGTATGGTGTAAAAATTGATGTATTTTTTCCTCAATATGAAAAGGTACAAGAACTTTATCAAACTCAAGGTGTAAATGGTCACTATGAGAGTATTGATAATAGAAAAAACTGCTGTAATATCAGAAAAATCGAACCTTTAAAAAGAGCTTTAAAAAATGTTGAAGTTTGGGTAACTGGTTTAAGAGCTGCTCAAAGTGTTACAAGAGTTGATATGCCTTTAGTTGAATGGGATGAGAACTTCAAAGTAATTAAAGTAAATCCTTTAATTAATTGGACAGAAGAAAATGTATGGGATTATATAAAAGAAAACAAAGTTCCATATAATAAACTTCACGATAAAGGATTTCCAAGTATTGGTTGTGCTCCATGTACACGAGCTATCAAAGATGGTGAAGATATAAGAGCAGGAAGATGGTGGTGGGAAAACCCAGAACACAAAGAGTGTGGTTTACACAAGAAATAAGAGTAAGGCTTTGTTCTCAAAGCCCTTTAGGTTTTGCTACTTTTAGGGATTTTTCACAAATCCGCTAAAAAGTAGTTATATAAAAAATAGGTTCCTTTAAAATGGGAACCATTTGAAAGGGAAAAAAATGCAAATAAGTCAAAATAGATTAACACATCTAAAACAACTAGAAGCAGAATCAATGCATATTATGAGAGAAGTTGTAGCAGAGTTCTCAAATCCAGCAATGTTATATAGTGTTGGAAAAGACTCTTCTGTAATGTTACATCTTTTACAAAAAGCATTTTATCCTGCACCTCCTCCACTTCCTTTAGTTCATGTTGATACAACATGGAAGTTTAAAGAGATGATTGAGTTTAGGGATAAAAGAGCAAAAGAAGTTGGTATGGAACTTATAGTTTATACTAATCCAAAAGGTGAAGAGATGAATATCTCTCCATTTACTCACGGGTCAGCATTACATACAGATGTTATGAAAACTGAAGGATTAAAACAGATGTTAAATATCCAAAAGTTTGATGCTGTATTTGGGGGTGCTCGAAGAGATGAAGAGAAATCAAGAGCAAAAGAGAGAATCTACTCTTTTAGAGATAAAAACCATAGATGGGATCCAAAATCTCAACGACCAGAGTTGTGGAATATATATAACGGAAAACACACAAAAGGTGAGTCTATTAGAGTATTCCCATTATCAAATTGGACAGAATTAGATATTTGGCAATATATTTATCTTGAAGGTATTCCTATTCCTGATTTATACTTTTCAAAAGAGAGAGAAGTAGTTGAATATATGGGTACAAAAATCATGGTAGATGATGACAGAATGCCTGAAGAGTTAAGAAAAACAGCTAAAAAAGAGATGGTAAGATTTAGAACTTTAGGTTGTTATCCACTTACAGGTGCCGTTAATAGTGAAGCTACAACTTTACCTGAGATTATTCAAGAGATGTTAATTTGTACTACAAGTGAAAGACAAGGAAGATTAATAGATAGTGATGGTGACGCATCAATGGAGAAAAAGAAACAAGAAGGATATTTTTAGAATGGCACATCAATCAGATTTAATAGCAGAAAATATAGAACAATATTTAAAAGAACACGAGAATAAAGAAATATGTAGATTTATCACTTGTGGAAGTGTTGATGATGGTAAAAGTACTCTAATTGGAAGACTTTTATATGATTCAAAAATGATTTTTGAAGATCAATTAGCAGCTATTGAAAAAGATAGTAAAAAATCAGGAACTACTGGTGATAAAATTGACTTAGCACTTTTAGTTGATGGATTAGCTAGTGAGAGAGAACAAGGTATTACTATTGATGTTGCTTATAGATTCTTCTCAACTGATAAAAGAAAGTTTATCATAGCAGATACTCCAGGTCATGAGCAATATACAAGAAATATGGCAACGGGTGCTAGTACTGCTGATATTGCTATTATTTTAATAGATGCAAGACAAGGAATTTTAACTCAAACTAAAAGACACTCTTATATTGCAAGTTTATTAGGTATTAAAAACCTAATCGTTGCTATTAATAAAATGGACTTAGTTGATTTTAGTGAAGAAGTATTTGAAAAAATCAAAAAAGATTATAATGAAATTATCGAGTACCTTCCTCATCATAATGATTTAAATATTCAGTTTATCCCTATTTCGGCACTTGATGGAGATAATATCTTAACTATTTCGCCAAAATGTTCTTGGTATAAAGGTCTTCCTTTAATGCCATTATTAGACAATACGTCTATACATAAACAAGAATCTTCATCATTTAGACTTCCTGTTCAATATGTATTACGTCCTCACTTAAATTTTAGAGGATTCTCTGGAACAATTGCAAGTGGTGAGATAAACGTTGGTGATGAAATTACAGTTTTACCATCAAGAAAAACATCTAAAGTAAAATCAATAGTATCAAATGATATTAAAGATTTAAGACCAATTGGAAAAGATGAGCAAGTTGAAACAATACAAAAAGCATTCGCTCCAATGGCAACAACAATTACACTTGAAGATGAGATTGATATTTCAAGAGGTGATATGATAGTTAAATCTACTGATATTCCTAAAGTATCAAATCACTTGTCAGCAATGGTAGTATGGATGGATGAAACTCCAATGAAACTTAATCAAAATTATGTGATTAAAAGAGCAACTTCAGTTATAAATGGTGCATTTAACGCTATTGAATTTAAGAAAAATATTAATACTTTTGAAGAAATTGAAGCAAGTGAATTATCACTTAATGATATTGCAAAATGTACATTATCATTAGATAGAGAAATTGCAGTTGATCCATACCATGAAAACAGATATACAGGAAGTTTTATTATCATAGATAAATATACAAATTCAACTGTTGGTGCTGGAATGATTGTATCTTCAATTGAAGGTTTTGCAAAACTTGAAGATGAGAAAAAAGTTTACTCAAAAGCTGAAATTGAATTAAATGAATTTATTAGAAGAAATTACCCAGAATGGGATTGTAAGGCAATATAATGTCTAATAATTTAACATTAAATATAGAAAAAATTAAACAAGAAAAAAATGAAATAGATGTTTTAGCAGACATCTTTTTTCATGCTGTTTTTGGAGAAAAAATAAGTAGTGAAGATTTAGAAAGATTCAAATGGTATGGAATTTATGCCCAAGATGAAAAACAAGAATTCTTTGAGCTAAAAATTCCATTATCAATGGGTGAATTAAATCTTCAACAAATAAAAGCACTTAGTTTAATTTCAAAAGAGTATGCAAATAATAGTTTAGTTTTTTCATCTAGTCAAAAAGTTGAATTAAAAGATATAAAAATATTTAATTTACCAAATATCTTTAATATTCTTCAAGAAGTGGGTTTAGAAACCTCTTTTGAAGCAGGACATACAGTAAGAAGAGTTCTTACTTGTCCTATTAATACGATTGATGACTCTCAGATATTTAATGTTTCTGAGTTGGCAAATAAGTTAAATGAAACTTTTATTGGGAATAAAAAATTCTCAAATTTACCAAATAAACTTCAAATGGCAATAAGCGGTCATGAAGAAGGTTGTAATGTACAAATTACTCCTGATGTTAGTTTTAATGCAATAAAAGATAATAAAGACAAAGTTCTATTTGCTATAAAAGTTTTAGATATAAACCTAGGATATATCACTAGTGCCCAAGTTATAAATGCAGCAAAAGCAATTGCTGAGATTTATAGAGATTTTGGAGATAGAGAAAATCCAGAACTTAACTCTTTTCAATCATTAGTAAAAAAATGGGGAATATATAAGTTTTTTGATGTAGTAAACTCATCTATGAATTATAAAATTCAAAGAAATGTACAAACAAAAGAGCATACCATTCCTAGAAAACCTAGAATGGGTATAAATGAGAGTAATATAAAAGAACAAAGTTATATAGGTTGTAAAATCAACTCATCAACAATACATAATACTAATCTTGATTATTTATCTTCTTTATTAGAAAGATATCAAGCTTCAAAAATTAGAATTTCACACAAAGGTAATATTATTATTCTTGATGTGCCAACTTCACGGGCAGAAAACTTAGCTAAAGAGTTAGAGAAAATCGATTTTAATCCTTTTGCTTAAATAAAAGAAGCTTTTTTAAGCTTTTTTTATTCAAGCTAACTCTTATGATAAATAACTTAAAATTATGAACTTAATAACTATAACTAATCAAAAGAGCAATTAAAAATGAACAAAAATATTTTCAGACCTTTTTTCAATGAAAACACAGATAAATTAAATTTTATTAGATACAACACTATTGGGAAAAATAAAAAAGAGTATTTTGATTATACAGCTTCTGGATTAGCCTTTAGACAAATAGAAAATAGAATCCACGATGTACTTGAAACTTATGCAAATACTCACTCAAAAGAGGCATCAAATGCCGATACTACAACAAGTTATTATGAAATGGCAAGAACAAATCTTGCAAAGAACCTAGAACTTAGTGAAGATTTTGCGATACTGCCAAGTGGTTGTGGAACAACTGCTGCTATTAAACATTTTCAAGAATTAATGGGATTATATATTCCTCCTTCAACAAAAAAAAGATTTGGATTTGAGATTGATAAACAAAAAGCTCCTTTGGTAATTGTAGGACCTTATGAACATCACTCAAATGAAGTTTCATTTAGAGAAGCTTTATGTGAAATTCAAAGAATAGATTTAGATAAAGAGGGTTTAATAGATTTAAATCACTTAAAAGAAGTTTTAGAAAAAAATAAAAGCAGAGAGATAATAGCTTCATTTTGTATAGCTTCAAATGTTACAGGAATTATAACTCCATATGAAGAAATTTCTAAATTATTAAGAAGTTATAATGCTGTAGTTTGTTTTGATGCAGCAGCTTCAAGTCCATATATGAATATTCCTTGCCATCTTTATGATGCTTTATTTATGTCACCTCATAAACTTTTAGGAGGCCCTGCTTCTTGTGGTTTATTAGTGATTAGAAAATCATTAATTGATACAACTATTGCTCCTTCATTTGCTGGTGGTGGAACTGTTTTATATGTAAATAAGACTTCTCAAATGTATCAAAATGATATAGAAACAAGAGAAGAAGCAGGAACTCCTCCAATTTTGCAATTTATTCGTGCATCCCTAGCGTATCAATTAAGAAATGAAGTTGGTTTTGAATTTATAAAAAAACAAAAAGAAGAGTTAAAAGAGATATTTATAAATGAACTAAAAAAAATACCCTCTTGTGAAATATATGGAAATCAAGAGGCTTCAAATATTGGAATTATCTCTTTTAATATAAAAGGTATAAATCCTTATGAATTATGTAATCATTTATCTTCAAATGATAATATCCAAACAAGAGCTGGATGTTCATGTGCAGGACCTTATGGCCATGATTTATTAGGAATAAAAGAGTTAGATATGAATAATCGCCCAGGATGGGTTAGAATCTCAATTCATTTTTCTCAAACAAAAGAAGAGATTATGAATTTAGTAGAAAGTATAAAAAGAATTACAATTTAAGTGAAACTAAACTCTTCATTTAACCTTCATTAACTTAAAATGTTTACAATTACAAATGAATTTAATAATATTTTTTTTAGTATTTATTATCGTTTTTGCTTTTCAAACTTTTATAATAAAAAAGCGTCTTATAAATAAACTTGATTTTACACATAAGACGAAAAAGTATCTTAGCCTAATATTATATATAACTTTTTTTGGGGCTGTTCTATACCCAATGGCAAGATACTATCCCATAGTGCCTAATTGGCTCTATTTTGTCCTTTCCTTGCCGATTGGGATGATTTTTTTAACATTTATTATTACTCTATTACATGAAATCATCTCTATTGGTATCAACAAAACACCATTCAAAAATAATCGAAGAGAATTTTTTAAAAAAGGTTTGGATATTGGAGCTATTTCCCTAGTGATTGCTACAAATGCAAAAGCTATGGATAATGCAAAAAATGTTCAACTTGAAGTTGTAGATGTAAAAATAAATAATTTAAAAATGCCATATAATATAGTACAAATAAGTGATGTTCACATCGGTGGATTGATTGATAAAAAATTTATAAAATCCCTAGTAGATAAAATTAATATATTAAATGCTGATGCTGTTGTAATTACAGGTGATTTAGTTGATACAAAATTAGAATATGCTATTCCTGCTCTTAATGAACTTAAAAATATAAAATCAAAATTTGGAACATATTTTATAGTTGGAAATCATGAGTATTTTCATGGGGTTAAACCAATTATAGATTATGTGAACTCATTAGGAATAAAAACTTTAGAAAACGAAAATGTTTATATTGGCTCAAAAGACGAAGGCTTTAATCTTTGTGGAGTTTATGATAGATTTGGTTTTAAATATAATGATTTTATACCTGATATTAATAAAGCCATGCAAAATTTAGAAAATTCTCCAACTATTCTTTTGGCTCATCAACCAAAGTTTATTGAAGAGATAGAAAATACAAAAGGAATTGATTTAATACTTAGTGGACACACCCACGGTGGCCAAATCTTTCCCTTTAATTTTTTAGTAAAACTCCAACAACCCTATGTAAAAGGACTTCATACTTTTAATGACTACACTCAAATTTATGTAAATAAAGGTACAGGATTTTGGGGACCACCTATGAGATTAGGTGCTAGTAGTGAAATAACTGTTTTAAAATTATCTTAATAAATTTATACATTTATTAGAAAAAAAGAACTTATTATTGAAACAGCATAAATACCCATTAAAATTATGAAATCTGTTTTATTTGTACTTTTATCTTTTATTTTATTCATTTTAAACCTCCTTATATTTAATAAGAAGGAGAAATCCTTCTTATTTTACCGTTATACTTTTTTTACTATTATCATCTTTTAATTTTGGAATCACTACTTCTAAAACTCCTGAATCACTACTCGCTTCTATATTTTCAATATCAGCATTATCAGGAAGAGTGAAACTTCTTGAGAATTTTCCAAAATATGTTTCAACTTTATAATAATCCTCTTTTTTTATTTCATCTTTTATTTTTCTTTCACCACTAATTGTTAAAATTCCTTTGTTAATATCTACTTTGATATCTTCTTTTTTAACACCAGGTAAATCTACATCAACATGATAAGCGAACTCCCCTTCCCTTGTATTTACAGTAGGAACAAAAGCACCAACACCTTCATTTTTTGATTGATTATAGAAATCTTTCTCTATCTCTTTTAGTTGTTTAAATGGATCAAATTTTGTAATTAACATAATAAACTCCTTTAAAATTATTCTAAACTTGACTCTATTTATATCAAGTTGATGAAATATTAACATATTATTTAGCACTTGTCAACATATATTGCCAATATTTTTAAAATTATAATTAAAATGATCATCCTTAACTAGCACTACAAACTATAGTTTGCTAATTAATGTATCGAACAAGGGCTCATTCCTGTTTTTAAAAACATTGCCGTTACTGTATCCATTGTTTGAATATGATTAACTAACCAAGATACAAGATTATTCTCAAAGTAATTTTTTAATTCTAAGATATTTTTAGTATTTTGAAAATTATTAAATAGTTGTTTTATTTCAGATAAATTCATATTATGTTCATTTTTGTGAAATTCATAGGCAAAAAAACCTTTTTCTCTCATTTGTATCTCTTCCGTTTCAAAATGTTTCTCAGTATGTCTTCCCCACTCTTTATATTTAGTTTCTAGTTTTTTTAGACTTAATTCATTTTGTTCTTTTTCATATTCTAAAATATATTTATACAGTTCATTTATTATTTCCACATCTTCAAAATGTGTATCATTCATAAAATCCATTGCTACAAGTGGTAAATCATTCTTATTTATTAACATATTAACTCCTATTTTTTTATAATTCTATAGGAATTCAAATTCTTTTTAATTGATTAGAATCAAGTATTAAAATATAAACAATATATATAAATTACAATTGTATTACTAATATACAGCTATTTAATTAATTTACTTATTTTATTCATGTATAATAATTTTAATTTAAATAAAAGGATTTAAAATGTCTTTAAAGGTAGTTATTTCACATAAAACTCACTATAAATATGATAAACCTATATCTTTATCTCCACATATAATAAGATTAAGACCAGCGCCTCATAGTAGAACTCCAATTGAAGCTTATTCTCTAAAAATAAAACCTGATAGTCACTTCTTAAATTGGCAGCAAGATCCATTTGGAAACTACCAAGCAAGAGTAGTTTTTCCTGAAAAAACAAAAGAGTTTTTTATTGATGTTGAAATTATTGCCGATTTAATTACATTAAATCCTTTTGACTTTTTTGTTGAAGAAAGTGCAACAAACTTTCCTTTTGAATACAAAAAAGACTTAAAGAAAGAGTTGAAACCTTATTTAAAAATCAATGAAAAAGGTAAGCTTCTAAAAGATTTTGTAAAAAGTATTGATAAAAGTGAAAAACCTATTATTGATTTTTTAGTAGAAGTTAATCAAAAAATTAACCAATATGTAAACTATACAGTAAGACTAGAAGCAGGTGTTCAAACTTGTAAGACCACTTTAGAAAATAAATTGGGTTCTTGTAGAGATTCTGCTTGGCTTTTTGTACAAGTTTTAAGACATTTAGGACTTGCTAGCCGTTTTGTATCTGGATATTTAGTTCAACTAACAGCCGATGTTAAATCACTTGATGGACCAAGTGGTCCTGAAGCTGACTTTACAGATTTACATGCTTGGACAGAAGTTTATATTCCAGGTGCTGGTTGGGTTGGACTTGATAGTACAAGTGGATTATTTGCAGGTGAAGGACATATCCCATTAGCTTGTACACCACATTATAATAGTGCCCATGCAATCGAAGGATTTAGTGATAAATGTGAAACTGAGTTTGAATTCGAGAATAAAGTTACAAGAATTTTTGAATCACCAAGGGTTACAAAACCTTATAAAGAAGAACAATGGGATGCAATTTATAATCTTGGATTTAAAGTTGATGAAGATTTAGAAAAAAATGATGTTCGTCTAACAATGGGAGGTGAACCAACATTTGTTTCTATTGATGATATGGAATCAGCTCAGTGGAATAGTGAAGCAGATGGTGAACATAAAAGAGAATTAGCTACAAAACTAGCAAGAAGACTTTTAGAAACTACTACAACTGGTGGACTTTTACACCATGCTCAAGGAAAATGGTACCCAGGTGAACCACTTCCAAGATGGCAAACAACTATTTATTGGAGAAAAGATAAAAAACCAGTTTGGGAAAATCCTGCACTTTTAGCAAATAAAAATGATGTTTTTGACTACACAACTGCTGATGCAAAAAACTTTTTATCAACACTTGCTTCTGTTTTAGGTGTTAGTGATGAAAATATAAGTCCAGCCTTTGAAGATCCAATCTATTATATTATGAAAGAAGCAGAACTTCCTCTGGATATTGACCCTTTAAAATATGATTTAAAAGACCCACTTGAAAGAAAAACAATAGCTGATAAATTAGCTCAAGGTTTAAACAATGAAGTTGGATATGTTTTACCTTTAAATTTTGGTGTTTCAAAATGGATAAGTTCAAAATGGGAATTTAGAAGAAATCACCTTTTCTTAAGTGCTGGAAATTCACCAATGGGATTAAGACTTCCATTAGAGTCATTAATTGTAAAACCACCTGTTGAACTAGAAAAAAGTTTTGAAACAGACCTTTTTGCCTTTGCTCCTGACCTTGGTGATTATATTAAAGATGTGAAAAAAAGAGTTAAAAAAGTTAGCAAAAAAACAACTGATAAATTTAATTCAAACACTTTTGTAAGAACTGCAATTACATCTGAAATAAGAGATGATAAACTTTGTATTTTCCTTCCTCCAATTGAAGATACAGAAGTATTCTTAGATTTAATTGCTTCAATTGAACAAACTGCAACTATATTAAATTTATCTGTAATAATTGAGGGATATGAACCTCCACATGATTTAAGAACAGATAGAATCAAAGTAACTCCAGATCCTGGTGTTATTGAAGTAAATATTCAACCTGCAACTTCTTGGAAAGAGTTAAGTGATAATCTACTTGCACTTTATGAAGATGCTAGACTTTGCAGACTTGGGACTGAAAAGTTTATGATTGATGGTAGACACACAGGAACTGGTGGTGGTAACCATGTTACTATTGGAGCATTAAAACCTAGTGATTCTCCACTTTTAAGAAATCCTCAATTACTTAGAAGTTTAATCACATTTTGGCAACACCATCCAGGTTTATCTTACCTTTTCTCAGGAGCATTTATAGGACCAACTTCACAAGCTCCAAGAGTTGATGAGGGAAGAGCAGAAAATCTTTATGAATTAGAGATTGCCTTTTCACAAATTCCAGAAAGTGGTGATGTTCCATTTTGGTTAACGGATAGATTATTTAGACATATGCTAACAGACATTACAGGGAATACTCATAGAAGTGAATTTTGTATAGACAAACTTTATTCTCCTGATAGTAGTACAGGAAGACTTGGTATTTTAGAGCTTAGAGCTTTTGACATGCCACCTCACTCTCAAATGGCACTTTTACAAATGTTATTGGTGCGTGCGTTAGTTTCTTGTTTTTGGAAAAAACCATATAAACATGATTTAGTTAGATGGGGAACAAGATTACATGATAAATTCTTACTTGAACATTATGTAAAAGAGGATCTAAGAAGTGTTGTTCAATACTTAAATGATGAGGGGTATGAGTTTAAACTTGATTGGTTTGACCCATTCTTTGAATTTAGATTCCCATTATATGGAATGACTATGATTGAGGGAATGCCTGTTGAAATTAGATCAGCTATTGAGCCATGGAATGTTCTTGGAGAAGAATCAAGTTCACAAGGGACATCAAGATATGTTGACTCATCAGTTGAGAGATTACAAATAAAAATTGAAAATTTCAATGAAGAAAGATACATAGTAACTTGTAATGGAGTTCAAGTTCCACTATCAAAAACTGATATTGAAGGAGAGTATGTAAGTGGAGTTAGATATAAAGCTTGGCAGCCTTGGTCAGCACTTCATCCAACCATTAAAGTTGATACTCCTTTAACTTTTGATATAATAGATAAATGGAATACTAGATCTATTGGTGGGTTTAATTATTTTGTTGCACATCCAGGTGGAAGAAGTTATGACACATTCCCTGTAAATTCTTTTGAAGCAGAATCAAGAAGAATAAATAGATATTGGGACTTTAATCACTCTCAAGGTGAAGTTGAAGCTTATGAACCAACAATTTCTGGGGAAGCTAACTCTGTTTTCTCCTATGAAGCAACAAGAACATTAACAAATAAAAAAGGAAGTAAAAAACTTCTTTTCAAAGAAATGCCAAAAAATAAAGAATACCCACATACATTAGATTTAAGACAAAGGTGGATTAAAAAGTAGATGTCAATTTTTGATAGTTGTAAATTAGAATCATCATATGATGAGATGTTTGATACAAAATGTAATGTTAAACCTCATTGGAATGATATTGCAAAAGGTTTAGAAGATGCAGGAATTAAACAACTAGAACAAAAGCAACTAGAAATTGATTGGAGACTTGAGGATAATGGGGTTACTTATAATATTTATAATGACCCTGAAGGTAATAATAGAAGATGGAATCTTGACCCTATTCCTTTAGTTATAACTTCTTCTGAATGGGAAGAAGTATCAAAAGGATTAAAACAAAGAGCAAAACTTTTAAATCTAATCTTCAAAGATTTATATACAGAGCAAAGATTAATTAAAGAAGGAATAGTTCCTGCTGAAATTATTTTTGCCCATAAAAGTTTTATTCCAGAAGTTTTCAATTTTGAAAATAAAGATTATTACTCTATGCGATTTTATGCAGCAGATATAAGTAGAGGTCCTGATGGAAAATTTTGGGTTATAAACGATAGAACACAATCACCATCAGGTCTAGGATATGCAATAGAAAATAGACTTACGATGAACTCAATCTCAAATGATTTATATCCAAATGTTGAGATTTTAAAAATGGCAAAATTTATTGAGGGTTTTAAAAATATGTTAAAATCCCTCTCTTCATCAAATCAAGACAATCCTTTGATTGCGCTTTTAACGCCAGGTCCACTAAATGAGACCTATTTTGAACACTCATATATTAGTTCTTTTTTAGATTTAACTCTTGTTCAAGGGGAAGATTTACTTGTAAAAAACAACCAACTATGGCTAAAAAGTTTAAATGGTTTACGAAAAGTTGATACTTTAATTAGAAGAGTTGATTCTCAATATTGTGATCCATTAGAGTTAAGAAATGATTCACAACTTGGAGTTGCTGGGCTTGTAAATGTAATTCGAAAAGATCATTTATCAATGATAAATCCAATTGGTGTTGGTATTTTAGAAAATATTGGACTAAATCCATTTATGAAAAATATCGCAAAATTTTTATTAAATGAAGAGTTGATATTACCGCAAATTGCTACTTGGTGGTGTGGACAAAAAAAAGAACTTGATTTTGTACTTAAAAATATAAAAACTCTACTTATTAAAAAAATTGATAGAACAGACAACATAGAAATTTATTTTGCAAATAAATTAGATAATACAGAATTAAAGCACCTAATAGAAAAAATAGAAAAAAATCCACACTATTATGTAGGTCAAGAAATTACAGATTTTTCAACTAGTCCATCATTTGCAAAAGGTAAAATCGAACCAAGAAATGCAGTTATTAGATCTTTTTCATATTTACATGAAGATGAATATCATTTAATGCCTGGAGGATTAATAAGAGTTTCTCCGTCAAAAGACTCACTTGTTGTATCAAATCAAAAAGGTGGAACAAGTAAAGACTTATGGATTTTAGGAAAAGATGCTGAACCTATTGGAAATGCTATTTTTAAAAATAGAGCTTTTATTGATTCAAGATTAGAAAATATTTCAACAAAAAGAGCAGAAAATCTATTTTGGTTGGGAAGATATTTAACAAGATCAATTACAACATCAAGAATGATTAGATTTAATCTAAAAAGTATGCTTAATCTAAACAGATATGATGATAATACTAATTCAAAGCAAACAAATAAGATTTTAAATAATGCTTTAACTCATCTAACAATGACTTATCCAGGCTTTTTAGATGAAAAATTAACACCTTTACCAATAAAAGAAATAATATCATTAATAAGAGATAAAAATAGAGCAGGAACTCTTAGTTTCAGTCTTTTAATGCTTTCAAACCTAAATGCTAGTGTAAAAAACCTTCTTACTATGGAAGCTTGGCGAATTTATGAGAAAATGCAAAAAGAGTGGAACAACTATAGTAAAAGAGAATTTCTTACGAATAAAGATCATATAAATGAACTTGATAAATTATTGATTTATCTAATGGCATACAAAGAACTAATTGATGAAAGTATATTTAAAGAACAAGGATTAATTTTATATGATATTGGATGTAAAATAGAAACATCTCAATTATTAATCTCAAAACTAAGATCTCTTCTTACTCAAAAACTTGATAAGTTAATAGAGTATGATGTTTTAGATTCTATGTTAAATTCATATGAAAGTTATAACTCTTATAGAGCGTATTATAAATCCTCTTTAGATTTAGAAAATGTATTAGATTTTTTAGTATTTAACACAAAATATCCAAAATCTTTAATTTATATAATAAATCAACTATTAAGTGATTTAAAAGAATTGCCAAAAAATGAAAATAATTCACACCTAAGTAGTTTTGAAGAACCTGTATTTAAAGTATTTTCAATGATTACTTTAACAAGTACTAAAAAACTATTAGAGGGTTCTGAGGAAGAATATGTTTATAAAGAATTGGATGGGTTTTTATCAACTCTTTCTGATTTATTAACACAAACATCTGAAGAATTAACTAAAACATATTTTTCACACTATAATGAGTAACAATGATTTATGAAATATACCACGAAACAAATTTCAATTATGCAGGACTTGTAACTTTTAGTCATAATATAGCAAGGTTAAAACCTAAGAATTCAAATACTCAAAGACTAATTGAATATTCACTAAAAATTGAGCCAACACCTTATGAGACTAATGAATTTGTTGATTATTTTGAAAATACAAATAATTTCATGCTTATTAGAGAAGCCCATAAAAATCTAAAAGTTATTGCAACTTCAAAAGTTGAAAGATTAGAAGAAGAAATAAAAAAAGAGTTAAGTCTTTTTAAAGATGTGAAAATTACTCTTAAGCAATTAAAAGAGAGATTTAGTATATATAATCCTAATGATGTATTGGCGAAATATTTTTTGTTTGAAACAGAATCTATTCCTATGCCATCACTTGAAATTAAAAAATATGTTTTAGAATCTTTTAGTGAAGATAGAAATATTATTGAAGCAACGACTGAATTTATGGCTAGAATCTTTAATGATTTCAAATTTGTATCTGGATTTAGTGATATTACAACTCCTATTGAAGTAATTTTTAAAGAGAAAAAAGGGGTTTGTCAAGATTTTGCACAATTTGCAATTTCAGCACTAAGAAGTATTGGTATTCCAACTAGATATGTGAGTGGTTATATTCAAACAATTCCAACACCAGGAACAGAAAAACTCTTTGGAGCAGATGCCTCTCATGCTTGGTTTTCTATCTATATTCCAGATGTTGGATGGTTAGATTTTGATCCAACAAATAATAAACTTCCAAATGAAGAGTACATAATTTTAGGTTATGGAAGAGATTATTTAGATATTTCACCTCTTAAAGGTGTTGTTCAAAGTAGTGGGAATAGTGCTTTAAGTGTAAAGGTTAATGTAAAGGTTATAGAAGAATAGAAGAGTTTAAAAACTCTCCCATTCATCTGTATCTTTTGTTTTAGCCGAGTGAGACTCAATAGGTTTTTGTATTTTTTTAGATACAACTTTATTATGATTTTGTTTTTCTTGAGCTTCTGCAATATGTATAGCTTTTGCTGCTGATTTTATATTTTTTGATTTAGCTGTACTTTTTCCAATAAACTCTTTTTCATCTGCACTACTTACAACTAATTTAGCAATTTGATCAGTTAATACTGCTACATCATGTGTTTGTGATGCTACCATAGCATTTTGTTGTGTTTGTTGATCTAATTGATTTACAGCATCATTAATTTGTTCAATTCCTAGTAACTGCTCTTTTGACGCATTTTGTATATCTTGAATTAGATTTATAGTATGAGTAATATTTCCATTTAATTGTTTATATCCTTCTATCATATTTCCAGCTATTTTTTTACCATCATTTGCTTTTACTGTTGCTGTTTCTACGATTGATTTAATCTCACGTGCAGCATCTGCTGACCTTGAAGCAAGATTTCTCACTTCTGCTGCAACTACAGCGAATCCTTTTCCAGCTTCTCCTGCAGTTGCTGCTTCTACGGCTGCATTTAAAGAAAGAATATTTGTTTGGAATGCTATTTGGTCAATTACTGTTATTGCTTCATTTATCAAGTTTACTTGATTATTTATTTCATCCATTGAAACTGTTGTTTGATTTGCCAGTTTTTCACCTTGATTTGCTGAAGCTGTTACTTCATTTGAAAGAATTGCCATTTTTGAAATATTCTCTGTATTATTTCTAATATTTGAAGTGATTTCTTCTATTGCTGCTGCTGTCTCTTCTAAAGATGCTGCTGCTTCATTTGAACTCATATTTAATTTATCTACATTTGCAAGTAAAATATTTGAGCTTTCATCTAATGTTAGACCATTTGTTTTATTTTCAACTAACATTTGAGTAATTGAGTTTTGTAAAGTATTAATACCCACAACTAATCTTTCAAATACTCCACCATGCTCATCATTCTCATGCATTTTTAAAGTATCTATATAATTTAATTTTGCATATTTTTCTAATAATTCATCTACTTCTGAAAATCTATCTCTTGTACTTTTTATCATCTTATTTACATTATTTTTAAACTCTTCTAGTGAGCTATTATTAGTTGATTTCTCTATAAATTGTCCATACCAACCATTATTTACTCTTGTCATTACTACTTTTGCATCATCTATTAATGCCATATCTTGATTAAGAGTATTTTCTATTTGTTTTATATTATCATTTACAAATACTGCCATTTCACCAAATTCATCTTTTGCTCTATCATCAAGAAGTGAAACTGTTGTTGATTTTTTATTTAGGTAATCAAAGAAAGAGATTAATCCTACTTTAAAATCATTTAAAGATTTAATTACTATATTTGAAATTAACAAAGAAAAAATTATAAATATAGCAATAGAGATTATTACTAAAATCATCAATGTATTATTTAACAAGCTATGAGCTTCTTCTTTTAATTGAATTGCACTTTTATTTATTGTATTTATCTTTTCTTCTAAAACAACACCTGATTCAGCCATCATTTTTACTTTATTTTTTAACTCTTCTGATTCTTCTTTTACACCATTTGCTTTATTTTCTATTAGCATTGAAGAGACTAAGTTAAAGTTTGTTACATAATCTTTTGATGATGAAACTATTTCATCACTCAAATCTCTATTTTTAGCAGATACTAACTCTTTTTTTAACTCTAAAACATTAGTATTTAAAGTTTCAAAGTTATCTATTACTTTTTGTTTATTTTCCTCATTTGCAGATCTTAAGAACTGATAAACAGATATTCTTCCCTTTAACAATTGTTGAATAAAGTTCTCTGTTTCTATTGCTACTTTATTTCTTGCATTTTCTATATCACTATAATGAACATAAACTATCCCTGACACTATTACTATAATTACAAACATTAATGGAAACAACAGGAGTTTCATTTTTGTATTAATATTTTTTATCATTTACTTCTTCCTTTTGTGAATAATTATTCATTATATTATTTTTTTATTGTAAATGTAATTAACTATTTAATTAATCATCAAAAATTTATTTAATAATAATTAAAAGGAAACAATTTATTGTATAAATTTTATATTTTATATTTATTGAGGATAATTATAATTTTTTAGGATTTTTTTTCATTTTATTATTTTTATTTATTGGCTAGTATAAACTAGCCAATTTTTGCAATTCTAAAAGCAACTGCATGTTCATATATTAAAGAATAACTATAAGAACATGTAATCATACCATTACATGGAGATAAAAATTGATGAATAATATCACCTTCTAAAGAGTGAACTATTTCTCCAATAACTTGATCTTTAGATACATAATTTCCAGGGAGTTCTTTGGGAATGAAAATACCACTTCTTGGAGATTTAACTATATCTATTGAGTTTCTATCAATTACAGTTGATTCATAACCTGCAAAAATATGATAATCTATAATTTTGTTTTTATCCATAAATCTAATCATGGCTTGATTTATTTGACTTGCATTTTTTTTATCAACTTGATTATCACTTGGGCAAATAATCGTAAAAGCTTTAGTCCCCCAAAGTTGCCAGTTATATTGTAATGTAACTGTATCTATTGATTTAACTGTTCTATGATGAATCATTTTAAAACCAAACTTTTTTGCACCAACTAAATCTTCATATCCACTTTTAAAAAGTTTTATATAAGGAAGACAAGTTGCAGGATCAGGTCGTCTTTCTAAAATAATTCCATAATCATAACCACTAATTGCATCAAAAACTTTTTTCGCAATTCTTTGTGTAGTTTCTCCTAATTCATAACCAGGAAACATCATATTTATATCTGTATTATCTAAAGGCCAGAATCTTTTTCCAATATTTAAAGCATAATGATTAATTGAAGGAATAATTAAAATATCACCTTTGATTTTTTCTTTCTCAATCTTATTTTTAAAAAAATCTACCATTTTTGAAGCACAATATAAGGGTAAAATAGAATCCCCTTCCATAGCACCAATAATTGCAACTTTTGGAGCTTTGGGATTAGTTCCTTTAAAAAAATATCCTTCGATAACTAATGGAGCACGACTTAATGACTCAATTCTTAATATTTCAATTTTTTCCACTGTTATCTCCAAAAATTCTAGCTATTAACGAACCCTCATAAACAACGGGATATTCTCTTAAAGTAAATAATATTCCATCAGCAGGAGCTATTAAAGTAACATGTATATTTCCAGTTAATGGATCAACTATATCTCCAATTTTTTCATCTTTTTTGATAATTGCACAATGATCAAGTGCAGGAATAAATAGTCCGCTTTTTGGGGCATTTAAATAAAATACTTCACCTATTTCAGAATTAAAAGCTTCTCTTACAATAAAATCATCTTTTCCACTTATAATTCCCTCTTTTTGCATAAGATTTAAAATTCCAATTAATAATTGATGTCCATAAGCTTTTGTAAGTCTCATTCCAACACCCATTTCTACAACAAGCGTTTTCGTACCCATTGAATTCATAGTATGGGAAAAAGTTGATTCAAGAACAGTAACCGCATCATGAATCCAAATAAAATCACAATTTAACTCTTTTGCAAGAGGCAAAGTAGATTTTGAGAACTCTTTATTTATTCTAATTTGTGGAATTTCTCGTAAAAAGATATTGCTAGAATGAATATCTATAGCAATATCACTTCCTTTTACATCATTTGCAAGGGCATGAACAACTTGTCCTGGTAGAAATTCATTAGAATTACCAGGAAATGTTCTATTTAAATCAACATTATACAAAGGGAATCCCCTTGTAATAGTATCTACACCTAAAGAATTTACAGCTGGATAAATATCAACTATTCCTTTTAATTTATCACTATTAGTATTTAACCAATTAGCTAAAAGATAAATAACTAACTGACCTTCTAATTCATCACCATGAATTCCACTTACTATAGAAATTCTTTTAGTTTTGATATCAGACTTTTCTAAAGGTTCAAATCTAGTTCTTTTAACTGCTAGTTTTTCACCTACTGGTAACTCAGATGTAAATATCTCTGTTGTTTTCATTAAGCCTCGACTATAATTTTATTTATTTTAGCATTGATTGAATTCAAAATGGTTTCATAAGAATCATCTGTATCATGAGGAACAAATTTTGATTCAGGTGCTAATCTAGTAACAATCTTATCTATTTCTTCCATAAGTACCAATGAAAAAACTTTATCTTCTTCTAATCTTAAATGAAAATCTACTTTTTCAACAAGTTTCCCAAGTCTTATAAAATAATCACTTGCTTGTCTATGTTGTTTTCTTGTTAGTTCACCCCAAATTTCACTAATTAAAGATAAAACCTTATCAATAAATCTACAATCCACATCTAAACTTGAATGTTTTAATAAATTAGCCAACTCAACAACTGAACCAAAAGCTTCAGTATCCATGTTTGTTCTACTAATAATTGCATTCTCTTTTGCAAGATTAATTAATGTTTGTAAATTTGCATGATGATTTCCAAAAATAGAAACATTCAGAAACTCTTTTGCACTTGAATATTCTAAATCTATTCCAAACTTTTTATAAATTCTTTTACCACAATCTTTATCTGAATCAATAACCTTATCAAAGGCATAAACAATTTCAAGTAAAGTTACTTCAATTCTTTCTAAATATCTACCAAACCAATATAAATTTGTTGCAACATTTGCAGTTAATAATTGCTCCATCTTATGCCTCCATAACCCAAGTATCTTTAAATCCACCACCTTGAGATGAATTTACTAAATAATTACCAGCTTCCATAGCATATCTTGTCAATCCACATTTCCAAACTTTTGGTTCATCACTCATTACAACATAAGCTCTAAAGTCAGCTTTTCGTGGAACTATTTCATCATTTAAATAACACTCTTCATCATAAAACTCAATTAACTCTTGAGCAATAAATCTTCTAGGATTTGCTTTTATAATAGTTTTTAAATCTTCTAACTGAATTTTTGTCATTGCATGTCCAAACATAACACCATAACCACCAGCTTCAGCAACATCTTTGATTACAAGTTTTTCAATATTATCAAAGATATATTTTTTATCATCTTCAAAATAAGGTAAATATGTTGGGGCATTATCTAAAATAGGCTCTTCTCCTAAATAATATTTAATCATCTTTGGAACAAAATAGTAAATACCTTTATCATCAGCAACTCCATTTCCAGGTGCATTCATAATTGCAACATTTCCAGCTAAATAAGCTTCCATGATTCCTGGAACTCCGATTAAACTCTCTGAATTAAAGAACTTTGGATCTAAAAATTCATCATCTAATCTTCTATAAACAGCACCAACACGAACCAATCTTCCGTCATAATTTTTAAAGAATAAAACTTTATTTTTTACAACTAATTCTTCATTTCTTACAAGTTGAGCACCTATTTTTTTTGCTAAATATGTATGTTCATAATATGCTGAATTAAATCTTCCCGGAGTTAAAACAACATTTATCCCACCACAACTCACATAATCCATAGATTCTCGTAACATTGAAGGATACTCTTTAATAGGTTTAATTTTTAATTTTTCAAAAAAGTTTGGATAAATTTTTCTGTAAGTATCTCTAATTGATAGTGGATAACTAGCTCCACTTGGAACTCTTAAATTATCTTCTAAAATAACCCATTTATCAGAAACTGTATCTTTTACTAAGTCTATTCCATTAATATGTGTACGAATTTTTTTTGAGGGAGAGAAACCATGAAGTTCTTTTAAATATCCTTTTGCTTGATAAATAAACTCTTCTGGCACAATATTGTCTTTTACAATTTTTTTGCTTGTATATAAATCTTCTAAAAACATATTAAGTGCTTTTATTCTTTGAGTTAAACCTCTATCAATTATATCAAACTCTTTAGTCTCTATAATTCGAGGAATAACATCGAATGGTAAAGATCTTTCAATAAAATTTCCATCTTTATAAAGATTGAAATTAACAGCAAACTTATCCATATAAGTTTGAAACTCTTTTATCTTTTGTCTATCCTGATTTGAAAAGGTTTCCCAAAAAACTTCAGATACACTATTTTTTTCATTAATCAATTTACACCTCCTGAACTAATAAATTCTAGTCTTATTTATCTAAATGTAAACTAAATAATTCCTTAATTCAATTATTTGACTGTATAATTATTGTACATCAGTGCATGTTTATTCTGTATAGGATATAAAAAAAGGGAGAGGATAAAATATCCTCTCCCTTTCATAAAATAACAAAAAAGTTAAAATTAATTATATTTCTCTTTTTTTCTCAACATTAAAGCTAAAGCTTTAAGTCTCGCTTATAGAAAATTTCTTACGACTAATTATATTTCTCTTTTTTTGCAGTTCTTTTTCTAACTGTTGGATCAAGTTCTCTTTTTCTAACTCTAATAGAGATAGGTGTAATTTCAACTGATTCATCTTCTTCAATCCACTCTAATGCATTTTCTAAAGACATAGATCTTGGTGGAACTAATTTAATAGCTTCATCAGCACCAGAAGATCTAACATTTGATTGAGCTTTACCTTTAGTTGGGTTAACATCTAAATCATTATCTTTTGCATGTTGACCAATAACCATACCAACATATACTTTATCTTGAGGTTTAACAAACATAATACCTCTATCTTGTAAGTTGAAGATTGAATAACCAACGGCTTCTCCAGCTTCCATAGAAACTAATGCTCCATATTTTCTTGACTCAACCATTCCTGAGTATGGTCTAAATTCTAAGAATGAGTGATTCATAACACCCTCACCTTTAGTTTCAGTTAAGAACTCAGTTCTAATACCAATTAAACCTCTAGCTGGAATTTCAAACTCTAATCTTGTATAACCAGCACCCATTGGTACCATATTTGTCATATTAGCTTTTCTTTTTCCAAGTTTTTCAATAATAGCACCTGTATGCTCATCAGGTAAATCGATAACTAAATGCTCAAATGGCTCCATTTTAACACCATCTTCAACTTTAGTAATAACCTCTGGTCTTCCGATACAGAACTCAAAACCTTCTCTTCTCATATTTTCTGCTAAGATACAAATTTGAAGCTCACCTCTTCCGTTTACTTTAAATTTACCTTCACCAATTTGCTCATAATTCATAGCAATGTTAGTGTTCATTTCAGCTGCTAATCTTTCGTTGATTTTATTTGAAGTAACAAATTTACCTTCAGTTCCTGCTAATGGAGAATCATTTACAGCAAATGTTACAGAAAGAGTTGGCTCTTCAATGTGCATAGGGTCAAGTGGCATTGGATTTGTTGGATCACAAAGTGAATCTCCAACATCAATAGTTTCAAAACCAGCAACGGCAACAATATCACCTGTACCAGCTGTTTTAATATCAAATCTATCCATACCTTTAAATCCGATAAGTTTAGTAACTCTACCTTTGATTTTTTCACCATCAGCTTTTACTAATAAAACTGTTTCTCCCATTGAAATAGTACCGTTGAAGATTCTAGCGATTCCGATTTTTCCAATGAAGTTATCATAGTCAAGTGTAAATACTTGAAGTTGTAAACCATTTTCATCAGAACCTACTGGTTTTGGAACTTCTGTTAAAATTGTTTGAAATAATGGAGTTAAATCTTTATTTTCATCAGATAAAGACATTTTTGCATAACCATCTCTTGCAGCTGCATAAACAACTGGGAAATCTAATTGTTCTTCAGTTGCATCCATTTGTGCAAAAAGGTCAAATACTTCATCAACAACTCTATCTGGATCTCCACCTGGTTTGTCAATTTTATTAATAACAACGATTGGTCTGTGTCCTAAAGATAAAGCTTTTTTAACGACGAATTTAGTTTGAGGCATAACACCTTCTTGTGCATCTACAAGTAATAAAACAGAATCAACCATTTTTAATACCCTTTCAACTTCTCCACCAAAGTCAGCATGGCCTGGAGTGTCAATGATGTTAATTCTTACACCTTCATAGTCAATAGCTGTATTTTTAGAAAGAATAGTAATTCCTCTTTCTTTTTCAATAGCATTACTATCCATTACTCTTTCATCAACATTTTGGTGCGATGAAAATGTTCCTGATTGTTTTAATAACTCATCTACTAGCGTAGTTTTACCGTGGTCAACGTGTGCAATTACTGCAATATTTCTAATGTCTCTCATTGATTCTCTTTTTATAAATTTTCGCGATTATACTAAAAAATAGCTTAAGGGCACAAATATATCCTTAAAAGAAGAAAAAGTCGTAATTTTTTTGTAATAATTGTAAAGAAATTGTAAACTAATTTTACAATTACTATTTATACTAAACATATATAATGAATAAAAATTAATTTATCGTTAATTGAATATTAATTAAATATAATTATGATTCAGTATAACAAAAAACATAAGGGCTTTGATTGAAACAAATTTCTCAATATAGACTAATCTTAATTAGTGCAATATTTTTTGCAATATTTTACAATTTCTCATTTTTTAAAAATGTATTAAATACATATACATTTGAAGGACTGAATATAATTTATATTTTTTCCATTTTTACTATACTAATAAGTTTTATTATATTCTTATTTACACTTTTTTCATCTAAATATACAACAAAACCTCTTTTAATAATTACATTTGTTGTCTCAGCATTTACTGCTTATTTTATGGATACCTATCATATAGTTATTGATGATAGTATGATTAGAAATACTTTACAAACAAATTTAAGTGAATCATCTGATTTATTTAGCTACAAACTGATTATTTATGTTCTATTTTTAGCAATAATTCCCTCATTTGCAATTGTTAAAACTAAAATTGAATACAAACCATTTAAACAAGAAGTTTTTGCAAAACTAAAAACTTTATTTTTATCTTTAGCGATTATTTTAGTTGTATTATTTAGTTTTAGTAAATTTTACACTTCATTTTTTAGAGAGCATAAACCACTAAGATACCATGTAAATCCTATCTATTGGATTTATAGTATTGGGAATTATATTAATAAAACTATTACAAGTGGACCAATTGTAGTTAAACCAATTGGTAAAGATGCAAGTATAACAAAAGATACAAATAATCAACTTGAAAAAAAAGAGTTGATTATTATGGTTGTTGGAGAAGCAGCACGAGCTGATAGATTCTCATTAAATGGATATAAGAAAGAGACAAATCCTTTACTCAAACAAGAGGATGTTATAAATTTCTCAAATATGTATTCATGTGGAACATCAACAGCTGAATCAGTTCCATGTATGTTTTCAATTTTTGACAAAGCAGATTATGATTACAAAAAAGGAATAACCACTGAAAATGTTATAGATGTTTTAAAACATACAAATGATATAAAAATTCTATGGAGAGATAACAACTCTGATTCAAAAGGTGTTGCTCTAAGAGTAGATTTTGAAGATTACAGAACATCTAAAACAAACACTATCTGTGAAGATGATGAATGTAGAGATGTGGGAATGTTAGTTGGACTTGATGAGTATATTAAAAACAATCAAGGGAAAGACATTTTGATAGTTCTACACCAAATGGGAAATCATGGACCTGCTTATTATAAAAGATATCCAAAAGAGTTTGAAAAATTCACACCAGTTTGTAAAACAAATCAATTAGAAGCTTGCTCTCAAGAAGAAGTAAGTAATGCTTATGATAATGCAATTTTATACACAGATTATTTTTTATCAAAAGTAATTAATTTCTTAAAACCATATTCTAATGATTATGAAACTGGAATGGTTTACATGAGTGATCATGGTGAAAGTTTGGGTGAAAATGGAATTTATTTACATGGTTTACCATATTTTATGGCACCTGAAGAACAAAAACATATTGGATCACTTATGTGGTTTGGTGGAGAAATAAAAAAAGAAATTGATACAGATAAACTAAATAGTTATAAAAATGAACGATTTTCACAAGATAATCTATTTCATACACTTTTAGGTTTATTCGAAGTAAAAACGGATGTTTATAAAAAAGACATGGACATAATAAATAATGCTAAAATCTCTCAATAAACAAATGATAATTACAGCTATTTTATTAATAGCTGTAATTACGCTTTTTCAATTCAGTGAATTAGATATATTTGTTCAAAACTTTTTTTATAACTTTGATACAAAAAATTGGTTAATAGATAAAAACGAACCCTTATTAAGATTGTTCTTTTATTCTGGAATTAAAAATTTACTGATTTTATTTGCTGTACTTATTTTATTATCTTTAATTTTTTTAAGAAATAAAAGATTTGTTCAAGAATACAAAAAGGGTTTGATTATTGTTTTATTATCAGCTATTTTTGTACCTTTAATTATAGGTTCATTAAAAGCTGTTACAAATACTCCTTGTCCTGCAAATATTACTCATTTTGATGGAACTTATCCTGAACATAAAGTATTTGACTCTTACCCAAAAGATTTTGTACAAACTTCAAAAGTAAGATGCTGGCCAGCAGGTCATGCTAGTGGTGGTTTTGCCTTAATGGCGCTATTTTTCCTATTTAAAACACCAAAAAATCAAAAAAGAGCATTAGTTGCTGCTTTAATAGTTGGTTGGAGTATGGGGACATATAAGATGCTTTTAGGTGACCACTTTTTAAGTCATACAATAATTACAATGTTAATGGCTTGGCTTATTATCTTAATAATAGTAAAATGCACACAATTTAAACAAAAGGATAAGATTGAGAAATCAACCCAAATATAATTTTTTTAAAAATACCTCTTATGCATTAAAAGGTTTAATTGATTTAATCAAAACAGAAACTTCTTTTAAAATAGAGTTAATTATAACTATTATTTTACTTCCTGTAATAATATTTATAGATGCAACTCTTACAAATAAAGCTTTAATGTTTATTACTTTAATGGGAATGATCCTAGCAGAGACTATAAATAGTGCAATTGAGCGAGTTGTAGATTTAGTAACACTTGAACATCATGACATGGCAGGACGAGCTAAAGATGTGGGAAGTGCTATAGTATTTTTAAGTATCTTTATTTTTATTGTAACTTGGGCAATTGTACTAACAGACTCTTTGTAAAGAAATTGTCAAGAAAAATAACAAAAAAACTTTAAACTATTCCCTTATACTTCTGTTATATAAAAAGCAGAGGTATAACAAAATGAGAATTCTACTCCTAACAGCCCTATTTCTAAATTTAACTTTCGCAAGTGTTGTTGATGATTATCTTAACTCTTTAAAACAAGAAGTTTTAAAAGTTAATCCAAATTTCACAACTTTTGATGCCAAACGAGGTGAAGAGATTTTCACATCAAAACATATTGGTAAAAAAGGCAAAGAGATTTCATGTACAACTTGTCACACTATTAATCTTAATAATAGTGGAGAAAACACTTTCACAGGAAAAACAATCGAACCACTTTCTCCAAAAGCAAATCCAAAAAGATTTACTGATATTAAAGAGATTGAAAAATGGATGAAAAGAAACTTCAACGATGTTTATAATCGTGAGGGAACTGCACTTGAAAAAGGTGATGTAACAACTTACATCATAAATAAATAAAAGGATAAATCATGAAATATTTAATTTTCTTAGCAATAGCTATAAACTTTTTATTTGCAGGGTCTTATTCATCTGCTAAAACAGATGTAGCACCTGTAAATAATCAGTTATATGTAAATGAATGTGCATCTTGCCATTTTGCTTATCAACCAGGATTACTTCCAGCTAATGCTTGGACTAAAATAATGAAAAATTTAGATAAACATTTTGGAACAGATGCCTCACTTGCACCTGAAGATTTCCAAACTTTATCAAAATATTTAGAAGATAATAGTGCAGAAAAAAATATGCAATATAAAAGAAGTAACAGAATTGTTTCAAGTATTCCAGCTGGACAAATTCCTGATTCTATTTCAACAACTCCTTATATGGTACAAAAACATAGGGAACTTAGAAAAAATATGATTACACAACCTGAAGTTAAAGGTTTATTTAATTGTGTTGCTTGTCATACGACAGCTGATAAAGGAATCTATGGGGAAAGAGATATAAAAATCCCAAACTTTGGTAGATGGGAAGATTAAAAGGGTAATTAATGAAAAAATCATACATTTGGTCAATGCCAACTAGAGTTTTTCACTGGCTTTTTGTACTATTTATTTTATTAGCTTTTTTAAGTGATGATGAAGCTAAATTATTAAACTATCATGCAATTGCAGGATATGCAGTATTAATACTTCTTATTTTTAGAGCTTTTTGGGGATTTTTTGGACCTAAATATTCATTATTTAAGGATTTCCCAGCAAATCTTCAAAGTTCAAAAGATTTTCTAAAAAATATATTTGAAGAAAAACAAAAATATATTGGTCACAATCCCTTGGCCTCTTATGTATTAATTGCCATGTTTATTGTGGCTTTTTTAACAATACTTACAGGTATTTTAGCCTTTGGTGTTCAAGAGGGAAAAGGTATTTTAGCTTTTTTAAATAGTTCATATTTTAAAGATATGAAACTTTTCAAAGAGATACATGAACTCTTATCAAATCTTTTTATAGCTTTAATAATTGCCCACCTTTCAGGTATTTTAGTTGATAGATTACTTCATAAAAAACATGAAACTCTTAATTCTATAATTACAGGTTATAAAGTTACAAATGATGATGAAAGTATAAAATTAAACATCTATCAAAAAGTATTTGCAGGAACTATGTTTATATTTTTTATCGGTTTTTTATGTTTTAATCTTTACAAACCAACTAATATCTTAACCTCATCAATTTACAAACCTGTAGATTATCAAACACAAAATGCAGCCTTTGTAAATGAGTGTGCTTCATGTCACACTTTGTATCCTCCAAACCTTTTACCAAAAAAGTCTTGGGAATCAATCATGAGCAATTTAGAAAATCACTTTGGTGATGATGCTTCAATAGATGAAGAGTTAAATAAAAATATCTTGGCTTTTTTACTTAAAAATAGTGCTGAGACCTCAAGTATGAAAAGCAGTTGGAAGTTTTTAAACTCAATTGGTGACAAAGATATTATTGCTATGACTAAAACAACTTATTGGGAAAAAACCCATAAAGATATACCAAAAGAGATTTTTGATAATGAAAAAGTAAAAAGTAAAGCAAACTGCAAAGCTTGCCATACAGATATAGAAAAAGGATTAATTGATAATGAAAATATTAAAAATCTTTCTGCTTTTAAGTAGTTTTTTTTTATTTTTAAATGCTAGTGATGATAAACATGGCAAATATTCCTACAAAAACCTTGAGTATTTGGATTTAAATCCTCAACAAAAAAAAGATATAAAAGAGGTTTTAATCGAGTTTAAATACAAATATAAAAAATTCTATGAATATAAAAAAGATAAAGAAGATAAACTAAAAGATATAATAGAAGATAATGTTTTTGATGATAAATTATATTTTGAAATTTTAACTGATTTAAAAACGAAAGCCTCTTTTTTAGAAATCGAAAAACTTAAAAAAATACATATGATTTTAGATGAAAAGCAAAGAGAAAAGTTTTCAAAATATCTTGAGGAGTGGGAAATTGAGTAAAAATGTTTTATTAATAGAAGATGATTTACAAATGCAAAAATTAATAGTTGAATATCTACAAGATTATGATTTTACTTGTACTGCTTTTTCACATCCAAAAGATGCCCTTGAAAACTTCAAAATGCAAAATGACTACGCAATAATAATTCTTGATTTAATGCTTCCTGATATTGATGGATTTGATTTATTTAAAAAACTAAAACAGATAAAAGATATTCCTATTATCATCTCCTCTGCAAGGGGTGATATAGGAAATAAAATTCATGGTTTTGAGCTTGGAGCCGATGACTATTTAGCAAAACCCTATGAACCAAGAGAGCTTGTTTTAAGAATTGAACATATTTTAAAAAAGAATTTATCAAATAAACTTACCATTGGTGAATTTGTAATTGATAAAGATAATAGAACTGTAATTTTAGATGATTTTCCAATAGATTTAACAAAAATAGAGTTTGAAATATTTATATTTTTAATTGATAATATAAATAAAATATCATCAAGAGAGCAGATATTACATGCAACTTCATTGGATGAAAACACAAAAAATAGAACAATTGATATGCATATTTCAAATATTAGATATAAAATTGGTGATGACTCAAAGAATCCTAAATATATCAAATCTGTTTGGGGTATTGGTTATAAGTTCGTAGGGTAAAATGTCAATTTTTAAAAAAATATCAATTTTATTTATCATTAGTTTAACTCTTATGTCTATTATTGGTTTTTGGATTGATAGCATCAATTCAAAAAGAGTAGATAGTTTAGTAAAAGAAAAATATATAAAAATCTCAAATGAACTATTTGAAAATATCGAAAATAAAAATCAATTAGATAAGTTAATTAAAATTTATGATTTAGAATATAAAAAAAGCATAAAAAATGAGAAAGACTATGAAGTTTTATATGATAATAGGCTCACTTTTGGAAATATTATAATTCTAAAAAAATCCTTTGATGATGAATTTATTATAAAAATAAAATATTTAGATGAAGAGTATATTTTAGAATCTCCAGATGAAAAAAATATAGTCGATAAATTAATATTAAATATTCTTGTTTTTACAGATATTTTTGTTTTAATTCTAATCTTTTTATATCTAATAAAACTACTATCACCTTTAAAAGTCATAACCAAACAGCTGACAAATTTTGCAAATGGTGATTTATCAAGTAGGTTAGATATATCTTCAAAAGACGAAATAGGAGTTTTGGCAACTACCTTTAATAAAATGGCTACTTCCCTTGAAAACTCTATAAAAACAAGAGAAGAACTCTTAAGAGATATTGGACATGAACTTCGAACTCCTATTGCAAAAGGTAAATTTGCTATTGAAAAAATAGATGATTTTTCCCAAAAAGAGTTATTGAAAAAGATATTTTCTGATTTAGAAATTTTAACAAATGAGTTAATAGAACTTGAAAAATTGGATCTTACAAAACTAAATCTTACAAATTTCACAGCTGAAACTCTAATTGTAGAATCACTTGGAAAACTCTATTTAGAAGATGAGTCAAAAATAGATATAAATATAGTTGATAATTTTAAGATTTCAGGTGATTTACACTACTTATCAGTGGCTCTTAAAAATCTAATTGACAATGCATTAAAATATGCTATATCCTTCCCAATAATTATTGAAGCAAATGAAAAAGAGATAAGCATTTCAAATAAAGGTAAAAAACTATCAAAAGAGATAGAGTATTACTTAAAACCCTTTACACAAGAATTATCTCAAAGGGATGGTTTTGGATTAGGTTTAAGTATTGTAAAAAAGATTATTGATAAACATGATTTTAAGTTGGACTACTCTTATGAAAATGAGTTTAATACCTTTAAAATTACTTTTCTAAATAATTAAAAAAGGTAAAATAATATTTACCTTTTTTAATTCTTATTAAGTTAATTTCTATTAATATTCCAACAGATTTGTGGTACAAATAGAGATACAAAATATTTTAATCTCATCAATTAATCAGGATACTTTTAAACTATAAAAGATTTATCCAAAATTTCAAAAATAAAACATATTGTTAGGAGAAAATTGAATGGATTATTTCAAGCAATTTAAACAAACCTATTTAGTTGGGTTTTGGCGACCAACACCTGCTGTTATAGCACTTGGTGTATTAGCTGCATACTATTTTGGTATAACAGGAACTTATTGGGCAGTTACAGGTGAATTCACAAGATGGGGTGGACATATTCTACAATTTTTTGGTGTTGATATTAGCAATTGGGGATATTATAAAATCATGAAAATGGATGGCAATAGTTTAACACGAATTGATGGTGTTATGATTATTGGTATGTTTGCTGGTTGTATTGCTGCTGCATTTTGGGGAAATAATGTAAAACTTAGAATGCCTGCTAGTAAAATCAGAATAGCACAAGCCCTAATTGGTGGAATAATTGCAGGATTTGGTGCAAGACTTGGAATGGGTTGTAATCTTGCTAGTTTATTTACAGGTATTCCTCAGTTTTCTCTTCATGCTTGGTTTTTTACCCTTGCAATGATTATTGGTGTTTATTTAGGAGCAAAAGTAACTTTACTTCCTTTTTTCCAATCAAAAATAAAATTACAAAAAGTATCTTGTAGTAAAGAATTAAATAAAGATACCCAACATGTTAAATCATTATTTACAATAGGAACTTTAGTATTTGTTGCAATGATATTTTGGGCTTTATATTTAATATTTGTTGCAAATAGTCAAAAACTTGGTATTGCTATGCTTTTTGGAAGTGCTTTTGGATTATTAATTGCTAAAGCACAAATTTGTTTTACTTCTGCATTTAGAGATATTTTTACCACAGGAAGAAGTGAATTAGCAATTGCAATTGTAATTGGAATGGCAGTTTCAACTATTGGTGTATTTTCTTATATCATGATTGGAACTCCTGCAAAAATCATGTGGGCAGGACCAAATGCAATTATTGGCGGATTATTATTTGGATTTGGAATTGTTCTTGCTGGTGGTTGTGAATGTGGATGGATGTATAGAGCTGTTGAGGGACAAGTACATTTTTGGATAGTTGGTATTGGAAATGTAATTGGTGCTACTTTACTTGCATTTATGTGGGATAGTTTTTCACTATCGCTTGCAACTTCATGGCCAAAAATAAATTTACTTTCATCATTTGGTTCTTATGGTGGATTATTCATGAACTATATTTTCTTATTTTTACTATTTTTATTAATTCTAAAATTAGAGAAAAATTATAGAATAAAATTACAAAATAAAGGAAATTAATATGCAAAAAGAAAATATTGTTCCAGATTATAGACTTGATATGCAAGGTGAGCCTTGTCCATATCCAGCTGTTAAAACACTAGAAGCCATGGAAAGTTTAAAAGAAGGCGAAATATTAGAGATTATTAGTGATTGTCCACAAAGTATAAATAATATTCCAATTGATGCTAAAAATCATGGCTATAAAGTTTTAAGTATTGATAGTAGTGGTCCTACTATTCAATATATAATTCAAAAATAGATATTTACTTAGCTAAAGGCTAAGTAAATATTATTAAAGTTTAGAAGCTTCAACTCTTAATCGTACATAATCTGCAATCCAGCCATTTTCTTGGTCATATATCTTTTTTCTTAAAATCTTTTCAACTTCATTTTTGAAAATAATTTTTTGCTCTTTATTCAAATTTATAGTAATACCATTTGCAAAAATATCTAACCACTCTTTTATATCATTAATTTTTGTAGGTCTTGGAATTAACTCTATTGATTTAATTTCAAAACCATTATTAATTAAAATATTTCTATACTCTTCAACACTCACAAAATTCCAAGGATTATTAAACTCTCCAAAATCTTTATATTCAAAAAAAACTTCATCCATCGCTTCACATAAAAATTTTATATTTCCATAACCACCAAATTCAGCTACAAATTTTCCATTCTTTTTCAAAATTCTAGCTATTTCTTTTGCACTTTTATCTAAATCTTTTACCCAATGTAATACAGCATTTGAAAATACTTTATCAAAAGTTTTATCTTCAAACTGTAAGTTTGTAACACCCATAACAAAAGCTTCAATTCCATTCTCTTTTGCTTTTATAACCATGTTTTCACTTAAATCAACACCAATTACACTTGCACCTTGATTTTGAATCTCTTTTGCTAAAGTTCCTTCTCCACAGCCTAAATCTAAGATTTTTTCATCTTTTTTTGCATCTAAAATATCTATTAATGAAAGAGCTAAATTTGACACAAAACTTGCTCCTTGTGCATATCTATCCGCATTCCAAATATTACCATTCATATAAATTCCTTTAAATTTTAGGAAATTTTACTCTATATGAAAAAATTAAAGTACAAGAAAAATTAGATTTTATATCTGAAATCTTTTACTTATATCTTTTTAAAACTTATCTTTAAAAGTCTCTCTAATTTTTAAAAACTCATCTAAATGTTCAAAGAAAATATCCACAAGTTTTGGGTCAAAATGTTTTGCTCTCTCTTCTTTAAAAAGATTAAATATTTTTTCATCATTCCATGCTTGTTTGTAAACTCTATCACTTCCTAAGGCATCAAAAACATCTGCAAATGCTGTAATTCTTCCATAGATATGAATATCTTCTCCACTAAGACCTTTTGGATATCCACTTCCATCCCATTTTTCATGGTGTTCATTTGCTACAATTGCTGCTGTTTTTAAAAGTGGTCTATTCGAATGTTTAAGCATCTCATAACCCAAAGCTGCATGGGTATTCATAATTTCTCTCTCAGCTTCATCAAAACGACCAGGTTTATTTAATATGGCATCTGGAATTGCAACTTTTCCAATATCATGCATTGGGCTTGCTTGTTTTAGCATTTCAGCCTCTTTTTCATTTAGACCAGAATATAAAGCTAAAAGTTTTGAATACTCTGCAACTCTTTTTACATGATTTCCTGTCTCTTTAGATCTACTCTCACCAATTGCACCCATTGTAAATACAACTTCTTTTTGAGTTTTTTCTATCTCTTGGTTTAGTTTTGTAATTTCTGTCAAACCATCTTCAATTTTTGCTTCAATTTCATCAACAGATAAACCAACATTTTTGTAAACTTTATAGGCTAATATACTTAAGAAACTAATTGCAGTAATTAGAAGTAATAAAATACTAAAATAGGTAATATTTATAAAGTTACTTGATATTTCTTCTATTTTGTCTTTTATTTCTAGACTATATTTTTTATTTAAATTAATAATATTAAAACTTTTATTTCTAATCTCAAACTCTTGATCTTCAATATTTTTTATTTTAATTACATTATCACCAACTCTTTTTACTATTTCTAAATATTTTTTTGTATCATCATTATCGTAATTGTCTTTTAATAATTGAATTTTATTTAACCATTTATTAAAAGTTTCAGTATCTCTTTTTTGGTAAAGTACCTCTTTACTGTAATATTTTACCTCACCAAATAATTCAGAAAGATAAAAATCTTTTTTTTCACTTATTTCATGATCTAATTTTTTTCTAATCTCATTTTCTAATGGATAGTCATTATTAAATTCTATGAGAAGTGTTATTTTATCCTCTTGTAATAAATAAATTGTATCAAATGCTTTTTCAATATCTTGTTCACTTTCAAATAAAAGAGTTAATTTTTTAGATACAACTTCATCTTTATTTATATCATTTATTATGTAATCTACTATATTATTTTTATCTTGTTCTTTAAATGAATTTTCAATTTTTTCAAATTCTAATTCATATTTAACAAAATCATCTTTTGCCTTATCTAACTTAACAATAGAGTCTAAAGTTATTGTATCTTTTAATAATTCATTCATTCTTTCTTGCATCAAAACTAAATTGCTAATTAATTGTTCAGTTAAATTATTCTCTTTTATTTGATAAATTATCACTGTGTTTATAATTCCAATCACTGTAATTATAAATAGAATTATCACGAAACTAAATTTAACAATTTTTTTTATACTCATGTGTATCCTTGAAATTAATTATCTATGTATGTAGTTTTTTGTATAATCTGATTTAATTATACAATAAGGTGCTAAAAAATGATAAACATGATTAACAAAAAAGAGAATATATTTGGTGATGATATCGCTTTTGTAGAGAATTGGGACTTTTCAAAAGCCAATTTAAATGAAGAGAATAGAATCTTAGCTATCACTCAAGTTGCTTCAATTTGTTATCAATCACCAAAAGCCTTAGGAAGTGAAAGTTTATATAACAGACTTATGGCAGAATCACAAGGTCTACCATCTTCATCTTTTGAATTTGTACCTGTTTTACTTGATTTTACAAATGAAAAACATAAAGAGATTTTAGCTCTTGAATTTTCAAATACAAAAAAGTTTGGAGAATTAATTTGTGATGGCAAATATCTTCTTACAAATTATAGAGCTTTAGTTTATGATTTTGAGAATAATCCAAAGGAATATAGCTTTGATATTAGAACCACTTATAACACACTTGAAGAGTGTAAAATTGTTGAAGAATATTTCAAAGTATTTTTATTTAAAGTAGACTTTCCAACAAGATCTCAAATGGTAAGACATAGAGTAAACTGGCAAGAACTTTCAAGAAGATATGTTAGTGGGAAAAGAGTACCTTTTGATTTTTATGTAAGTGAAAAAATGAAAGATGTAACTAGTGAAGCTGGTGATACTCAAAAAATATTAGATATTTGCTTAGAACATTATTACAAAGCTTTAGAAGATGGTGTAAAACCACAAGAAGCTAGAAGAATAATACCACAAGCAGGATATTCTCAAATATGGGGAGGTTTTCAACCAACTCAATTAGAAAACTACTTCAAACTAAGACTTGATTCTCATGCTCAATGGGAGATTAGAAAAACAGCCGAAGCGATGAAGGAATTATTAGGAAATTAATGAATTATCAAAAAGTATTAGAAGAGATTGAACAAGAGATTCAACCTCTATTTTTAGAAGGTAATGTTGCAGACTATATACCTGCACTTGCCAAAGTAAACCCAAACCAATTTTCTATGTCTATTCAGATGTTTGATGGTACTTCTTTTGGTATTGGGGATGTAAATAAAAAATTCTCAATTCAAAGTATCTCAAAAGTTTTTACATTTACCTTAGCTTTAAATCATTATGGAAAAAACTTATATAAAAGAGTTGGGCATGAACCATCTGGTAATCCATTTAACTCTTTAGTACAACTTGAATATGAAAATGGAATTCCAAGAAATCCTTTTATAAATGCAGGTGCGATTGTTACAGCTGATAGTTTAATTTCTATTTATAAAGAAAATAGTTTTAATCAAATTTTAGAATTTATAAAAATGGTTTCAAATGACCAAACAATAAGTTATGATGAAGAAATTTTTCATTCAGAATTAGAACATGGATTTAGAAATTATGCCCTTATAAATATGATAAAAAGTTATGGAAATATTTATAATAATATAGATGATGTAATAAATACCTATTTTAAACAATGTTCAATTATGATGAGTCCAGCTCAACTAGCTTGTTCTATGCTTTTTTTAGCAAATCATGGTGAAAATCCACTTACAAATGAAACTATCATAACTGAATCAAAAGCAAAAAGAATAAACTCACTTATGCTTACATGTGGTCATTATGATGCTTCAGGTGATTTTGCATATAAAGTTGGACTTCCAGGAAAAAGTGGTGTTGGAGGAGGAATAGTTGCTATTGTTCCTAAAAAAATGGCAATTTGTGTATATTCTCCAAGATTAAATCAACAAGGAAATTCACTTATTGGAACAAAAGCTTTAGAATTATTCACTACAAAAACAGGACTTTCAATTTTTTAACCTAAATTTTGTATAATCTCAAATTATACAAAGTTTATATCAATTCTTTTTTGGAGATTTAAAATTATGAGTGCATTAGAAATTGCTGATATTATTGGAATTATTTGTTTTGCACTGAGTGGCTTTTTAATTTCTGTTCATTATAAACTTGATATTTTAGGTGTTTTCATCTCTTCATTTTTAACTGCTCTTGGTGGTGGAATGATTAGAGATGTACTTGCTGATAGAACTCCATATGTTTTTACAACAAATCTTCCTGTTTTTTTAGTTGTTGCTACTGTTTTAATAGCGTTATTATTTAAACTACATAAAATTGATGATTTAGAAGGTAAAACAGCTTTTATAATTTCTGATGCTATTGGTTTAGTATCTTTTTCAATTACAGGCTCAATCGTAGCAATTCAAAATGATTTTAATTTCTTGGGAGTTTTAATACTTGCATTTTTAACAGCTGTTGGTGGTGGAACGATCAGAGATATTTTAATCAATAGAGTTCCTTCTATTTTAGTATCAGAATTTTATGCAACAGTTGCATTAATCATCGCTTCTGTAATATTTGTATTAGAAATTTTACACTTAAGAAGTTTACCAACTATTACAATAGTCTTTATTTTCGGTGTAGTTCTGAGACTTCTTGCATACTATAAAAAATGGCATTTACCAACTTTATCAAAGGAATAATTTTTTCTCTTTAACCTTTCATTTACTTTTTGCAGGTATGATTCGGCAATTTTAAAGATACAGGAGAAAAAATGATAAAAAAATTTCTATTTACAGTTTTTTTTGGTTTAAGTGCATTTGCAGCTTCATTAACAGTTGGACAAACTCTTCCAACATTAACAATCAAAGATCAATTTGAAAAAGAACATGCAGTTGATGAAAATATCAAAACAATAATTTTCTCAGCTACAAAAGCTGAAAGTGCTACTATAAAAGATTTTTTATCTACAAAGGATAAAAACTATTTAAGTGCAAATAATATTGATTATGTGGCAGATATTACAGGAATGCCAAGTTTAATTTCTAAATTTTTTGCTTTACCAAAAATGAGAGATTATGCTTTTCCTATTCTTTTAGTTGATGAAGAAAATAAAGGATTATTTCCAGTTGAAGCGGATAAAATTTCTATAATTACTTTAGAAAACTCTAAAATCACAGATATTAAATATGTTAAAACTACTGAAGAATTAGCAGCTATTTTTAAATAAAGATTTGACTACTAGCTTTTAGCTAGTAGTTTCTCAAATGCCTCAACAATTGCTATACTTTCAAGCTCTTTTATTCTATTTTCTAAAGAATCAACTGTTTCATCATTAGTAAGTTCAAGCTCTTTTGTAAGAATAATTTCACCCTCATCATAAACTTCATTTACATAATGAATTGTAACGCCTGATTTTTTTTCACCATTTTTAATAACAGCTTCATGTACGAATCTTCCATACATACCAATTCCGCCATAAATTGATGGTAAAAGTGCTGGATGAGTATTTATTATTTTATTTGGAAATGCACTTAAAAGGTTTGATTCTATTTTTTTCATAAATCCAGATAAAAATATATAATCACAACCAAACTCTAAAAGTAGTCTAGCAATTTTATCATCTATATTTTGTCCTGGATATCTTTTATCATTTATAATAAAATAAGGAATATCATACGATTCTGCTTTTTCTAAAACTCCTGCATTAGTATTATTTGTAATTACTACAACAACTTTTGCATTTAATTTTTTTTCAATTATAGCTTTTTGAATAGTTTCAAATCCACTTCCATTATATGAAGCTAATATTCCGATTTTTTTTATCATTAATTTATCCTAATTTTTTGGGGCTGAATTATATCTATTTTAAAATTAGTTTACAATCTTTGAGCGTGCGTTAAAGCGATTGCAATAGCATCTGTAATATCAAGAGGTTTAATCTCTTTTTTCACTCCTAAAAGCCTTTTAACCATAAATGCTACTTGTTCTTTTGTTGCTTTTCCATTTCCTGTTACTGCTTGTTTTACTTGAAGTGGAGTATATTCAGCAAAATTGCCAAATTTTTGCAAAATTTTTAAAGATATTGCTCCTCTAAATTGAGCAAGTTTTATTACTGTTTTTGGATTAAAGGCATAAAACATATCTTCTATTGAAACTTCATCTATTACATGTTTTGCAAATATCAAATCAAAGCCCTCTGTCATCTCTACAATTTGCTCTTGTAAGATTTTTGTTTTGATTTTTATTAATCCAGCTTCAATAAGTTTTACACTGTTTCCACTCTTTTCTACAATAGCATATCCACAGTTTCGAGTACCTGGGTCAATTCCTAATATTTTCAACTTTTCACTCTTTCTGTTTAATTTCTATTCACATTGATCTATAGCCCGTATAATGGTATCTTTTTGATAAATTTTCACTTAAAGGAAAAATTTTATTCACTACTTATTCACTATGTGTATAACTTATTTTATTTGCTAAATTTAAGCCCTTTAGCAACAAATGAAGCTGTTTTATAAAAAATTTTGATATAATATTTACTAATTACGATTAAAGAGTTTACAAATAAATGACAACCAAAGATTTTCAAACAATAATTCAAAAAGAAGCATCAAAAACAGATTTTGATAGATACTTAAAACAGTTAGTTTACAAAAAGGTATCTTCAGATGAAAAAATCGCTATTTTTGAAGTAAATAATAAATATATTGCCTCTTGGATAAAGAGTAAATTTACAAATTTAATTCAACATTGTTTTGAAATTTATGATGGTTCTAAACCTTCTGTAGAAATCAAACTTGCAGGTGAAAAAAAATCTAAAAAAGAGATTTTAAAAGAGCAAGTTCAAAACGAAACAGCCGAAAGTACCATACTTAATCCATCTTATACTTTTGATTCATTTGTTGTAGGACCTTCTAATCAAATGGCATATAATGCTTCACTTGCCGTTTCAAATAAACCAGGAACTCAATATAATCCTCTGTTTATTTATGGTGGGACGGGTCTAGGAAAAACTCACCTTTTACAAGCTGTTGGAAATCAAGCAATTGAAAAAGGAAGTACAGTTATTTATGTAACTATTGAGCAATTTATGAATGATTTTACTTTTTCTTTAAAAAATAAAAGTATGGAACATTTTAGAAATAAATATAGAAAATGTGATGTGCTTTTAATTGATGATATTCAGTTTTTAAGTGGAAAAGAGCAAACTCAAGAGGAGTTTTTCCACACTTTTAATGAATTACATAATGCAAAAAAACAAATAGTAATGACAAGTGATAGACTTCCTTCACAAATAGCTGGACTTGTTGATAGATTAAAATCAAGATTTGAATGGGGATTAACAGCTGATGTTCAAATTCCAGGACTTGAAACAAAAATTGCTATTATTGAGAAAAAATCTGATTTAAATGGAATTTCTTTAAGTAGAGAAATTATTAATTTCATCGCAACTACTCTTGATAACTCAATTAGAGAGATTGAGGGTGTTTTAATTAGAATAAATGCAAGTGCATCTTTATTAAATCAAGAAATTACACTTCCAATGGTTCAAAATTTATTAAAAGATCAAATAAAAGAGACAAAAGAGAATATAAAACTTCCTGATGTTATTAATATTGTTGCAAATCAGTTAAATATTAAGCCAAGTGATATAAAATCTAAAAAAAGAACTGCAACTGTTGCAAATGCTAGAAGAATTGTGATTTATCTTACAAGAGAATTAACTCATAACTCTATGCCAGATATTGCAAAGTTCTTAGGAATGAAAGATCACAGTTCAATTTCACACAATATTAAAAAAGCAAATGAGTTAATTGAAAAAGATGAAAACTTTAAATTAATTATTGAAAATTTAAAGAATAAAATCATAAATAAGGAGTGGTAGAATCTTTAAAGCAAAATAAGTTTTAAAGACTTATGTGAAAAGATGTGAATACAATGACTTTTCTAATCACTGGGGCAAAGTTCGCTTACAGAGGGTTTGAACAGGTGTTTTCATCTTTTCACATAGACTACTACTTCCACTAAATTAAATAAAAATATAGGAGATAAAATGAGATTCGTAATTACAAAGAATATCTTTGAAAATGTTGTATCTTCAATGCAACCTTTTTTAGAAAAAAAAGATTCTAGTTCAATCACATCGCATATATATTTAGAAATCAATAATGCTAAACTAATCATAAAAGCAACTGATTATGAAATAGGCTTAGAATCATATATTGATAATATAACTGATATGATAGATGGTAAAGCAACAGTTAATGGTTCTAATTTATTAGGAATTATAAAAAGATTAAAAAATGAAGATATTTTAATAGAAGCTTCAAATAACAATCTAGTTATAAAACAAAATAAATCAACTTTTAAATTACCAACTTATGATGCAGAAGAATTTCCATCTTTAAATAAATCAGAAAATTTAAAAGAATTATCAATCTCAACAATGAATTTTATAAATTCTATTAGAAAAATTACTCCTGCTATTGATAACAATAATCCTAAATTTGAATTAAATGGTGCATTATTAGATATTAAAAGTCAAAAAATAAACTTTGTTTCAACAGATACTAGAAGATTAGCAGTTTCACATTTACAAAATATTACAAACCAAGAAACTCAATTTATTATTCCTAAAAAAGCAATAATTGAAATTCAAAAACTATTTTTAGATGAAGCTAAAATCTCTTACGATGATACAAATCTTGTAATTTCAAATGAAAAAACTAAATTTTTTACAAAATTAATAAATGGTAAATTCCCAGATTACGAAAGAATTATTCCTAATACTTTAAAATATAATTTCCCATTACCAAAAAGTATGTTAGTAGAATCTATAAAATTAGTAACTTCACTATTTTCAAATATTAAAATCACATTTAACTCAACATCAATTCTTTTTGAATCTCTTGATGAAGATAGTGAATCTAAAACTCAAATTGATATTGATTTAAATATTGAAAAAGAGTTTTATCTAGCTGTTAATGCTAAATATTTATTAGACTTTTTAAGCATGTCAAATAATGAAAAAATAAAAATTGGATTTAATGAATCTAATTTACCATTTTTACTAGAAGATGATAAATTTTTTACTATTGTAATGCCAATAGTTTTAGAAAAATAAAAAATTAAACACAAATAAGGAAATCTATAATGAGTCAACAAGAATACGGCGCTAGTAACATTAAAGTTTTAAAAGGTCTTGAAGCTGTAAGAAAAAGACCTGGAATGTATATTGGTGATACAAATACAAATGGTCTACATCACTTAGTTTATGAAGTAGTAGACAACTCTATTGATGAAGCAATGGCTGGTTATTGTAAAAATATTAAAATTACTATGAGCAAAGATCATTGGATTAAAGTTGAAGATGATGGAAGAGGAATTCCAACTGCAATTCATGAAGGTGAAGGAATTAGTGCAGCAACAGTTGTTTTAACTGTTCTTCATGCTGGTGGAAAATTTGATAAAGACACTTATAAAGTTTCTGGTGGATTACATGGGGTTGGGGTTTCTGTTGTAAATGCCCTATCAAAACATTTAAAAATGACAATTTATAGAGAAGGGAAAATTCATTATCAAGAATTCAAATGTGGTATTCCTCAAGGTGCAATTGAAGTTATTGGTGATAGTCCTAGAAAAACTGGAACAACAATTGAATTTTTAGCTGATGATTCTATTTTTGAAGTAAATAAATATGAATTTGCTATTTTGGCAAAAAGATTTAGAGAAGTTGCATACTTAAACTCATTTATTTCAATTACACTTGATAATGAAATTACAAAAACAAAAGAAGTTTACCATTTTGAAGGTGGTTTAAAACAATTTGTTGAAGATATGAATAAAGAAACAGCTGTTTGTGATGCTGTTGCATTTAATGACAATGTTGATGGTGTTGAAGTTGATATTGCTGTTATGTATAACGATACTTATGTTGAAAAAACTTTATCTTTTGTAAATAATATTAGAACAATAGATGGTGGAACGCATGAAGCTGGATTTAAAGCAGGACTTACAAGAAGTATTGTTAAATATTTAAATGAAAATGCAGCAGCTAGAGAAAAAGATACAAAAATTACTGGTGATGATGTAAGAGAAGGATTAATAGCAGTTGTTTCTGTAAAAGTTCCAGAGCCACAATTTGAAGGACAAACTAAAAGTAAATTAGGTTCGTCTTACGTAAAAGCAATTACTCAAAAATTAACTGGTGATGCTTTAGATAAATATTTTGAAGAAAATCCACAACAAGCAAAAGCTATTATGGAAAAATCTTTAATGGCAGCGAGGGGACGAGAAGCAGCTAAAAAAGCAAGAGATTTAACTAGAAAAAAAGATTCTATGTCAGTGGGAACTCTTCCTGGAAAATTAGCAGAATGTCAAAGTAAAGATCCTGCAATTAGAGAATTATATCTGGTGGAAGGGGATTCTGCTGGAGGTTCAGCAAAACAAGGAAGAGATAGAGTTTTCCAAGCAATTTTACCACTAAAAGGTAAGATTTTAAATGTTGAAAAATCAAGACTTGATAAAATTTTAAAATCAGATGAAATTAGAAATATGATTACAGCTCTTGGTTGTGGTATTGGTGAAGATTTTGATAATGAAAAAATCAGATACCATAAAATCATTATTATGACAGATGCCGATGTTGATGGAAGCCATATTCAAACACTTTTATTAACATTTTTCTTTAGATTCTTAAGACCAGTTATTGAAAATGGATATTTATATATTGCACAACCACCACTTTATAGATATAAAAAAGGTAAAAATGAAATTTATCTAAAAGATGATACAGCTTTATCTGCATTTTTAATTGAAAATGGTTTAGAATCATTTACTTTTGAAGGATTAGGATATAACGACTTATTAGATTTATTTAAAATAGTTTCAAGATATAGAAATATGTTAGGACAATTAGCTAAAAGATACTCTTTACTTGAAGTTTTAAAATATTTAATTGAAAATAGTGAACTTGTAAATCTTGATTTTACTACACTATATGAAAAAGTAAAAGAATTTTTAGATGCAAGAGGTTATAACATCCTTTCTAAAAATGTTACAGAAACTAGAATTCAATTATTCGTACAAACAAAAGAAGGTTTAGAAGAATTAATTATTGATGAAGAACTATTTGCATCATCATATTTTAGTGAAGCAACTTATATTTATAATAAATTAGTTGAAAGAGATTTAACAGTTTTTGATGGTAGAGATTTATTAGATATCTTAGATGATATTGAAACTTTAGCTAAGAAAGGTGCTTATATCCAACGATACAAAGGTCTTGGAGAAATGAATCCTGAGCAATTATGGGAAACTACTATGATTCCAGATAATAGAAGACTTTTAAGGGTTAAAATTGAAGATGCAGAAGTTGCTTCAGATACATTTACTCTATTTATGGGTGATGAAGTTGAACCTAGAAGAAACTATATTGAAGAACACGCGAAAGACGTTGAACACTTAGACGTTTAATATATTTAAAAAGCATAGTTTTAACTATGCTTTTTTACTCTGAAATATTTTCTGTAAAAGCGAAAATATTCCCTCTTTTTCTTAAAATATTATTTACTATGTTATAACCATGATTTAATGCAATAGCGATTGATCCACCTGATGCAAAAGCAATATCACCAGCTACATATACATCTTTTGCACTTGTCTCTTGGTGTTCATCAAAAATTGGTTTTAAATCTTCATCATAATCAACTCCACAATTTTTTAGGAAATCAACAGGTGTTGTTCCTCCAATAGCATAAATAATTCGATCATAAATAACACTATATCCATCTGTAAAAGTAACTTTTACTTTTCCCTCTTCATTTTCCACAGAATCTATATCTGTATCCATTCTTAGTCTTAATTTCTCTTCACCATTATATTTATTTAAGATATCTTCATTTAAGTCATTCAATCTTGTAAAAGCTGCTTTTCTATAAACTAAAGTTACATTATTTTTTTGATCTGCCAAATGATATGCATATTCAGCTGCACTATTTCCACCACCAACGACTAAAATTTTCTCATTTGATGAACATCTATCTAAATTAAAACCTACTTGAGATTTTATAGATGGTGGGATTTTATAATCTGGTTTATTTGGTTTTCCCATTTTTCCAATGGCTATAATTGCATTTTTTGTTTGGATTAAACCTTTTGAAGTATGAACTTCTAATAAGTCAGTTTGTTCATTTCTAATAATTTTTTCAACTTCAGTATTAAATATAGAATCAATTTTTTCATTATCTAATAAATCATTAAAATAATCCAAAGTAGTCTCTTTTGTTCCATCAAAAAAATCAACATTACCTTGTAAAGTTGTGACTTGACCTTTATAATCTTTGTCAACTCTTTTATTATCTTTATAAAATTTTCTAATAGTGTTTGAATGATTATCTGTTTTTTCTATTAGTAAAATTTCACCAATTTTGTGAGCTGCTGATTCAATAGCACAACCAATACCACCTGGGCCTCCACCGATAATTACAATATCATAAATTTTATTTTTCATAATTCTCTTTCATATTAAATTTGATTCACAATAAATTATACATGATTTTATACATTAATTCAATTTGTAACACTTATAAGGCTTTTTTCGCTAAAATGCCTAAAATTTATATTTATAAAAGGTTATAAAAATTATGGAAATGAAATATGGTGAAAGAGAAATATTAGAGTTTGATATAAATAAAGAAGAAAATTTCTGGCCAAATGCTCATGATAAAAATTATATAATTGATATTGAGTTACCAGAATTTATGGCAAAATGTCCAAGAAGTGGTTATCCAGATTTTGCAACAATAAAATTGCAATATACTCCAAATAAAAGAGTTATAGAATTAAAAGCATTAAAAATTTATATTAATTCATTTATGTATAGAGAAGTATCTCATGAAAATTCTATTAATGAAATTTTTGATACTTTATATTCAAAATTAGAGCCTAAATGGATGAAAGTTGTTGGAGATTTTAAACCAAGAGGAAATGTACATACAGTTATTGAAATAGATAGCTCAAAATTTTAGGATTTAGACCTTGGAAAGATTAGTTACAACTTCACAAGCTGCTGAAATACTGGGCTTATCTTTACAAGGAATACATTATAGAATTAAAAAAGAACAATTAAAATCTATTAAAAAAGATGGGAAAACTTTTGTTTATTTAGATGAAGATGAAAAAGTTGATAAGCCTGAATCTAAAGTTCAAGCTAAACCAAAAGCTCAAACAACATCAACAAAACAGCCCTCTTTTGATGCTGTTCAAGCTGTTATTGATGTAAAAGATGAACAAATTGAGTTATTAAAAAAATCAATGAAATGGATGAAAAAACAGTATATCTCAGAAATTTTTAGATTGGAAAAAAATCAAAAAAGAATAATAGAAGTTTTTAATTCAGAAATCAAACTTTTGCAAAGTGCATTTAATGAAATGCGCTCTATTTATAAACCTCAAATTGAATCAAATTTGAGAAATCAAAAAAAAGATAATCCTCTGTATGATTTTATTACTGTAAAAGATTTTTTTGTATTAATGAAAAGATATAATAAAAAAGAACAAGAAATTAAATTAATAATATTAAATAGAATCAAAATTGGTGATAAAAGATTTATTTATAATAAAGTTGAAAAAAAATTGTTGATTTTGAATTCAGATTTTTTAGATTTAATCTAAAAAATAAGCAAAAAAAAAGAGTACCTAAGTACTCTTCTCCAGATACCCAAACACACTACTAAGTAAGGTGCCTTGCTATGTTCCCATCCTGGGGCGTTATCTCAAATAACAATTGTAAAGGTCTAAAGAAGAGCATTCAAAATATTTAGATATATTCTCAATGCTTTTCTTTTGAGATTGGAATTATACATTAAAAATCTTTAATTTATTATAAATTAATTTTCTTATGAAAAATAATCTGTATAATACGATTTTAATAGAAAGTTGAGAATAAAAGTTTGACAAAAAATTTTAGTTATATTGGTATTTTATCGTTAATATTTGCCATGTTTATTTGGGCTAGTTCATTTATTGCACTAAAAGCTGCAATGGAAGATTTAGGACCTTTTACAGTTATATTTTTCCGTATGGTATTTGCATCCTTATGTTTTGTTTATTTTATAAAAGATTTTATAAAATATGATTTTTCAAAAAAAGATATAAAATTTATTCTACTTTTGGCTTTATTTGAGCCTTGTTTATATTTTGTATTTGAATCAAAAGCATTACAACTTACATCAGCATCTCAAGCTGGTATGATTACTTCATTAATGCCTATAATTACAGCTATGGCAGCTGGATATTTTTTAAAAGAGATTATTTCAAAGCAGCTTATAATTGGCTCTTTAATAGCCATGAGTGCAGCTATTTGGCTTAGTCTTCAAGGAAGTACATCAATTAGTTCTCCGAATCCCCTTTTAGGGAATTTTTTTGAATTACTAGCAATGGCTTGTGGAGCAGGATATACAATAACTGCTAGATATTTAAGTAGTAAGTATTCAGCACTGTTTATAACTGCAATTCAGGTATTTATAGGTGCTATATTTTTCACACCACTTTTCATATATGAATATAATACTATTCCTATGAATTTTACTCTAAATTCATTTCTTTGGACTATTTATTTAGGAGTTGTGGTAACTTTAGCTGGTTATGGTTTATATAATTATGCTTTAACAAAAATCCCAGCTTCAAAAGCTGCTGTTTTTATATATTTGATTCCTGTGTTTACTTTGATATTAGCCTACTTTGTTTTGAATGAAAAATTATCATTTTTTGAATTTGTAGCTTGTTTTGTAATTATGTTTGGGGTATTTGTTTCAGAAGTTTCATCTTCTTGGTTTAAAAAGAGAAGATGATATATTTAGTTTTATTTTTTAGTGCCTTAATATCTGCAACACTATTTCCCCTAGGAAGTGAAGCTTTATTAATTTATGATATTAAACAAGGATATAATCTTTATTTTTTGATATTTATAGCAACACTTGGGAATAGTTTAGGTGCAGTAATAAACTATTTTTTAGGACTAAAAGGTGAAGAGTATTTAGTAAAAAAGAATCTTATAAAAGAAAAATATATCATAAAAAGTAAATACTATTTTGATAAATATGGTGGATTTTCTTTACTTTTTTCTTGGCTTCCTATAATTGGTGATCCAATTACTTTCATAGCTGGCACGCTAAAGTATGATTTTAAAAGATTTTTGATTTTAGTTGTAATTGCTAAGTTTTCTAGATATTTATTTTTAGCTTGGATAGTTTAGTTTCGGTAAATATACTTTTAGTATATTTACCTTAATGATTAGAAATCAGATACGTTTGCGTTAGCTTCTCTGCTAGCCATTGTAATCTCAGGTCTAAATTTTTGAGCTTTAACTTCTGGAAGCATTAAGCCTTTAGATTTGTGTTCTCTTATTTTATAAGTTCCATTTTCATGGCCAGATAAGTAATATGAACTAAAATCAGTAGTATAAGGCATATCCCAAACAATAGCACCAACTGTTGGACAGGCTTCTGCACATCTTGGAACATCTGCATGGTCAACACACTCAACACATGATTCTGGTTTTACATATAAAATCCCATCTTGTGGATTTTTGTCATTTCCATCTGCTAATATTGCTGCTACTGGGCATTCAGATGCACATGCTTCACAACTTATACACTCTTCAGTAATTCTAACTGCCATTTTTTATCCTTTTTATAAAAATATAATAAAATAGATGCAAGATTTATTCCATTATGAACTTAATTTACAATTTTTCTAAATAAAATCTCTTTTGTTGGTTCTTCATTTGAATCTTCGTTGTATTTTAGTTCAACATCTTCTTCTTTATCTATGTATTTTCTTGTGATTCTACATTTCTCAAGATTATTTTCAGATGGAGTAATATATTGTAATGGAAGCATTATATTTTCTATAATTCCTCTAAGACCTCTTGCTCCAACATCTTTTTCAACTGCTATTTCTGCAATTCTCTCTAAAGCATCATCTGTAAATTCTAATTCAACTCCATCAAGTTCAAATAAAATTTCATATTGTTTGATAATTGCATTTTTTGGCTCTTTTAGAACTCTAATCAAGTCTTCTTTTGAAAGTTTATTAAGTTCAGCAATTACTGGAATTCTTCCAATAAATTCAGGAATTAAACCAAAAGAGATAAGTTCTTTTGCTTCAATAGCCTTTCTTTCTAAGGCTTCGTCCTCTTTTTTTAAGAATCCCATTTTAGGAGCTTTTTTATTTTTCTTTAGAGTATCATCTTCTCTTAATCCAACAAAAGCACCACCACAAATAAATAAAACATGTGTTGTATCAAATAAAATAGTTTCAGCAGATGAATTTTTTCTACTTCCTTTTACAGGAACATAAACTTCTGCACCTTCAAGAATTTTTAAAAGTCCTTGTTGAACTCCTTCTCCACTTACATCTCTTCCACTTGTTGAGCTTTCGCTTTTATTTGCGATTTTATCAATCTCATCAATATAAACGATTCCTCTTTTTGCTTTTTCTAAATCATAATCAGCAGCAGCAAGTAATCTTGAAAGAATTGATTCAACATCTTCTCCAACATAACCAGCTTCAGTTAGTGCAGTAGCATCAGCAACTGCAAATGGAACATCCATGATTCGTGCTAGTGATTTTGCAAGAAGTGTTTTACCGCTTCCGGTGGGACCAATAAGCATAATGTTTGATTTTTCAATTTCAACATTTTTAACTACTGGTTTATCAATTCTTTTATAGTGATTATATAAAGCAACAGCTAAAACTTTTTTAGCTTCAACTTGTCCAATTACATAGTCATCTAAATGTTCTTTTATTTTAATAGGAACGCTAAGTCCTTTTTGGAACTCTTTTTTACTATCTTTTATAAGCTCTTTTTCAAGAACTTTTGAACACATTGTCACACATTCATCGCAGATGTGTGAAACTTCACTTGAGAATATTTTTTTTACTTCTGTAATCTCTTTACCACAGAAATCGCAATTAAATTTTTCATTCATGGCTTTTTATAAATTCATTAATACTCACATCTAAATTAGTTAAATTGTGAGTTTTAATAAATTTATCCTCTTTTTTTGTTAATTCTATTTTGTCAAGTACAGATGTACCACCTTTTAAATCTACTGTTATCTCATTTGCAACCATTCTAAAAGTATCTTTTGAAAAATCAACTCCTAAAAATAGGTACTCTTTATCTTTTCTATGTTCTTTTAAAATTGGAGGCATCGCATAACCACCCATAGCTTCAGTTAACCAATCAACAAAATCAGCATCTGAGATAATGAAATTCATTTCAGGTTTAGTAGAACCCATAGGTTTAAATAGTATTGGAATATCCAAATTTAATTTTTCTTTTTCAATTCTTGTATATGTTTTAGTAGCTACATCAAAAGAATAAATTAAAAATCTATCCCAATCAGCAGTTATTCTTGATACTCCTGTGATTAAAAAGTGTTCACAGTCGCTATATATTTTTTGTAAGCTATCATCCATATTTGTGTCGATGATATATTTTGGTTTGATTTTTTGTAGCCATTTATAAGTTAAAGGAATTTCATACTCTTTTGAAGTAAAGATGTGATTAGTCATTTGAATTATAAATTCTCTACCTTTTCTTTGCTCTAAACTCATGGCAGCTCTTGAATATTCATACATAAGTCTTGGGCTCATTGCCCTTCCATTATTAAGGCTTAATATCATTGAATCACTATCAAAGGGAATCTGAACTCCATCGCTGTTTTTTGTATCTTTAAATACACCCATCCCTAAAAAAGGAATTAATTGCCCACTTTTTAATTTTTCTATTATATCGTTCATGATGTGACCTATCTAATATTTAACGAATACTATGCAAGAATTATTCCATAAGATATATCGTACATTCAAAGTAAATTAATGCTAAAATCGTATCTATACAATAAATGGAGGAAACAATGAAAAGAATAGTTTATGCCCTATTAATTTTATTAACATTTAGTTTTAATTTAAATGCTCAAAATCTTAGAGTTGAATTAGATGAGTTATCAAAAGATTTATCTACTTACAAAATCATAGATTCAAGAGTAAATAGTGAGTATTTAGATGGACATATAAAATCAGCTTTGAGTTTTCCCTCATCTTTAACTTATGAGCATGAATCAATTGATGGAAAGATTACAGAACCAACAAAGATGCAAAATATTATTAAAGAATTAGGTTTAAATACGCAGGATAAAATTGTAATTTATGGAGATGGAAGTTTTTTCCCTGCTTCTAGGCTTTTTTGGGCATTGGAAGTTTATGGATTCAAAAATGTAAAACTTTTAAATGCTAGTTATTTAGATTGGAAAGATAAAGACTTTGCAATTTCAAAAGATATTCCAAAAGTTGAAAAAAGTAATTATATTGTTTCTATTGATAATCAAAAATTAGCTACTAAATTTATTACACAAATTGCAACAAAAAGTAAATCAGAAATAGTTGTAGATGCAAGATCATATAAATCTTATTTAGGAGAAGAATCTGCTGCTAAAAGATTTGGACATATCCCAAAAGCTATAAGTTTACCAGCTTCAAACAATATCAAAAATGATGGATTTGTTTCAAGATTAAAAGATATAAATGAATTAAAAGATATTTATAAAGATTTAGATAAAAATAAAAAAATTGTATTATATTGCTCTATTGGAAAAATTGCCTCAACTAATTATTTTGCTTTAAGAGAATTGGGTTACGATGTAACAAATTATGATGCATCATGGAAAGAATGGGGAAATGATTTGAATTTACCAATTATAGAGCCATCAAAGAAATAAAAAGAAGATAATAAATGTGGAATAAATTTAGTATAAAAGTTCAACTTATAGTATTTATGTCGTTAATTGTTATGGCTGTTGAAGTTGCAACACTATTTTTTGTATTAAAAATACAAAAAGAAGAGAATAATCTAAATGCAATAACAGAAGCAAATGCTATTACTAAATCTTTAAATAATGATTTATTAAAGTATTTATTAGCTCCTAGTGCTGATATGCTTTCAGATATAAACTTTAGACTATCTGCCTTTGAAAAAATTGATGCGATGGTTTTATTTGATGATTCAAATAATCCTATTTATAAATTTGGGGATATTAAAAATATAAATGAAAAACTAAATAAAAACAATACGCTTTTTAAAGAGAATCATCTATTAATTAAAAATTCAATTACCATAAATAATCAGGAGTTTGGCTCAACTCTTTTATCTGTTGATTTAACATCTTTTAAAATTAAACAAGAAAAAATAACATATATAATCTTAGCAATTTTCCCTTTTGCTTTGATATTTGGAATAATTCTTAGTCTATTTTTAAGTAAAAGTTACACTAAACCTTTTTTAAATCTCTTAAATGCAATGAGAAAAAGTGACCCTACAAAAAATGAGATTATAGAAGTTAAAACAAGTGCGAATAATGAGATAAAAGAGTTATTTAGTGGTTTTAATAATCTAATGGATCAGATATCTTTATCTACAAAACAACTACAATTTAATGCAAGCCATGACCAACTTACAAATATTTATAATAGATTTTTTATTGAAGATGAACTTTTACTTGCTTTAAAAACAGTAAATGAAAAAGGTTATGCTCTTTTTCATATTAATTTAGATCAATTTAAACTTATTAATGAATCAGCTGATTATCAAACTGGTGATGAACTTTTAAAAATGATAAGTACTTATTATAAATCATTTCTACCTGAAAATTCTATTTTTGCAAGATTGGATGCTGATGGTTTTGTTCTTTTATTAAAGAATATTTCTTTTGAAGATTCTAAAGATTTTTTACAAGTAAGTTTAGAAAAATTAAGTGATTTTAGATTTTCAAATAAAAATGAAACATTTAGTATTTCAGCTTGTATCTCTTTAGTTCATTTTAAAGCCTTTGAATATACCTTAAAAGAGTTATTAAAAGCTAGTAATAACTCCCTTTATACCGCAAAAGCAAGTGGAAGAAATAAATCACATATTTTTGATAAAAGCGACGAAAATATAAAAAGATTTTCGGTAGAACTTGATACTGCAAAATTTATTAAAGAAGCTTTGGGAAATGGACCTTCAAGATTTGAACTTTTTGCTCAAGATATTGTTCCTTTACAATATGAAAGTGACAAAATATCTTATGAAATATTGATTAGAATGTGGGATAAAGATGGGAAATTTATTTCTCCTTTGGATTTTTTACCAACTGCGGAGAGATACCAACTTATGACAGATATTGATATTCATGTATTATGGAGTTATCTTGAGATTGTCACAAAAGATAAAAAACATCTGGAAAAACTTCACTCTGCTCATATAAATCTAGCAGGTTCTAGTTTAAATAATATTGACTTCCAAACAAAAGTAAAAGAAGCAATAAAACATTTTGATTTTCCATGGGAAAAGCTAGAATTAGAAGTTACAGAAAGTTCGGCAATTGGTAGTTTTAATAAGGCAAATGAATTTATTTCATTTTTGAAAAGTGAAAAAATAGGTCTTGCCCTTGATGATTTTGGTACGGGAATGGCTTCTTTTGAATACTTAAAAAGTATGCCCTTTGATGTTGTTAAAATTGATGGAAGTTTTGTAAAAGATATGCATACGGATCCCACTGATAAGGCTGTAATTAAATATATTCAAGAAATTGCAACTTTAAAAAATCAAGAAACTGTTGCTGAATATGTGGAAACAAAACAAGATGTTGATGAACTCAGAAAGTTAGGGATAACTTATGGTCAAGGTTACTTTTTAGGTAAACCAAGACCTTTAAGTTCATGGTTGGAAGATTAATATTTTAATGACAACCAGTTCCTGTATATGACTGATAAACTTTGTTTAATTCTACTCTGATTCGTTCTAAATCAAGTGGTTTATCTAAGTTATTAGGCATATCAATATGATAAATAGCTCCATCTTTACCAATTAAAAAAAGAGCTTTTGTTAATTTATTTTCTAAGCTACCACTTACGATTTTTGTTCCATACATCTCTGCAAACTCTTCATTTATATCAAATACTGGTATGATTTTTTTAAATTCATAGGGAAAATAAATTTTTTCATTAAAAATAATATATGTATATATATCAATTTTAGCACCATTTATAAACTCATCAAAAGCTATAATTTCTTCTTTAAAATCATCAAAATTTGGAAAAGATAAAAATATTTGAATATTTCTATTTGGGCTGGCTTTTTTAATTGTGAATTTTTCACCATTAAGTTTAATTACATCGATATTTTCAGCCATATAACCAATGTCGATAAAATCATCTGTTAATTCCATCTCTTCATTTTTGTATATTATTTTAGATTTCATATTTTTTTATTTTATACCCCATTTGTCTAAGAGTTATTCCTAACTCTATTGCCGCATTTGATTGATTATAGTCGTTATTTTCAAGTGCCTCAATAATTGCTTCTTTTTCCAATTCTTCTAAAGTCAAACTTTTTTTAGAAATTGGTTTATAATCACTTTTTAGTTTTTGATCATTAAGTGCAGGAAGTAAAAGTAACATATCATATTTGTTTATTCCTTCTTCATTCCCCATTAAAACAATACGCTCAATTGTATTTTCTAATTCTCTTACATTGCCCGGCCACGGGTAACTACAGAGCGCATCCATAGCTTCATCTGTGATTGTTACTCTTTTTTTGTGGTTTCTCATAGCTCTTTCTAAAAAGAAGTTTACAAGTTGTTTAATATCCTCACCTCTTTCTCTAAGTGGCGGTAAATCAATAGGAATAACATTTAATCTATAATATAAATCTTCTCTAAACTTCCCATCTTTAACCATTTGTTCAAGATTTCTATTTGTTGCAGCTACGAGTCTAACATTTACTTTTATAGTTTTACTTCCACCAACTCTTTCAAATTCTCTTTCTTGTAGAACTCTTAGAAGTTTTACTTGAGCTGAGGGTGAAATATCTCCTATTTCATCTAAAAAAAGAGTTCCTCCATCTGCTAGTTCAAATCTTCCTTTTCTAGTTTCTCTTGCATCTGTAAATGCGCCTTTTTCATGTCCAAAAAGTTCGCTTTCAAGTAAAGTATCAGTAATAGCAGCACAATTTAGTTTGATAAATGGTTCATCTTTTCTGTTACTTCTTTTATGAATGGCAGCAGCAACTAGTTCTTTTCCAGTTCCTGTTTCTCCTCTAACTAATACAGTTACATCAGATTGGGCAATTCTTTGAATAACTTTGAAAACTTGTTCCATTTTTGGACTATCTCCAATAATATCCCCAAAATTATGAACTTTTGAATCCCATTCCATTTTGTAATAAAGTTTTAGTTCTTGTAATCTCTCTTTTTCTTTTTGATATAGTTGATAAGAATGAATTGTTTGTGCAAAGATTGAACTTACAATTGTTAAAATTCTTACTGTATCATCTAGTTGTATTTCAGCATTTTTAGTAATCACTGCACCTAAAACACCTATGGATTCATTGTCTATCATTAAAGGAACTGCTGCATAAGATTTCCCATTAAAATCTCTTTTTCCTGATTTATTTAGAAAAATAGAGTTATTATGAATATTTTCTACAACAACTGGTTCTTTTGATTCAGCAACCATTCCAGTAACTCCCTCTCCTACTTTATAAGTAGCAAGTGTTTTTTGGAATTTTGATAATTCAATAGACGCAAAAACATTTAAAACATCATCATCTAAAATATGAACTACACAATTTTCAAGACTTAACGAGTTTTTTAAAATTTTCATTGATTTCTCAAGGGAAGTTTGCAAATCATAATGATTTGAAATAACTGAAGAAATTTCATAAAGTGTTGTTAATTCTCTTATTGTTAGGCAGCTCATACAGGCAGATTTATCAAACATTATTGCCTCCTATTTTTAATAATTTAATTATAACAATTCCGCAACTCATAATGAATAACCGTTTATATAAAAAATATACAAAAGATTAATCCGCAATCTTTTTACATACTTCTTCTTTAGGAAGTTTTTTAATACCTGGTTGAATCCACCAAGTTTCACCATTTGATAAAGTTGCATTTCCGCCCCATTTTTCTTGTGTATCAAACTCTATTTCTTCAATTGTTTCTTCCATATCTTTTTTTGCAAAATAAAAAGATACAACCCCATCTACTTCTCTTAACATAACTTTTGCCATTTTTTACTCCTTATTTATAAATAGATTTTTTAATTGTTTTAAAAACTCACCCTCTTTAAATGAGATTTTAAAATAACCTTTTTTTAGCTCTTTAACTACAAAACTTTTATTAAATCTTTTTGACATAAAAGCATAATCTTCTCTATAGTGAGCTCCTCTACTTTCATGTCTTTTTTGTGCACATAATATTATTGCTTCTGATATTTCAAGGGCATTTCTTAGCTCTAAAATGGCACTTAATTCTACATTATTGTTTTTTTCTTTGTTGATACAATGAAGGTTATATGATATTTGTCTTAAATATTTTACATAATCAAAGGCTTCAGTTAGGCTTTTTTCATTTTTTATAATTCCCACTTTTTCAAATAGATATTTTCCTAAACTAACTCTAATGGCATTAAAGTTTTTAGTTGTATCTCCTTTGAAAATAAAATCAATCATTTCAATATCTTTTACAACAGTGTTATAATCTATTGGTGAAAATTCATTTTGCTTTGCATACTCTTTTGCATTATTTCCTGCTAGATTTCCAAATACACAACCTTCAAGTAAAGAGTTTCCTCCTAATCTATTTGCTCCATGCACTCCATTTGAAGCCATTTCTCCACAAATATAAAGACCTTTTAGTTCACAACTTGTCATATTTACATCAACTCCACCCATTGTATAATGGGCAACGGGTTTTATTTCTAATAACTCTTCGCTAATATCTACACCACATTGCATAAGTGCTGCATTGTAAAGTGAAGGTAATTTTTGTTGAATTTTTTCAAGTCCTAAATGTCTTAAATCAATGTAAACTTTTTTCTTTTCTAGTTGCTCTTTTAATATTGCACGAGCAACTTCATCCCTTGTTCCTAATTCATTTACAAATCTTAAACCCTCACTATTGACAAGGTAACCACCCTCACCTCTTGCTGCTTCTGTTACTAAATAGTTTGTTTTCACAAAACCAGTAGGATGAAATTGTACAAACTCCATATCTTTTAAATGAAGTCCAGCTCTTAAAGCAACAGCTAATAAATCTCCCGTATAATCAGGTGCATTTGTAGAATATCCTCTATAAATACCAGCATATCCTCCACCTGCTAGAATTACAGCTTTTGATGCGTATATTACTACTTGTGAATTTTCTTTATTTAAAGCTACAACTCCACTTACTCTATCTTGATATTTTGCTAGATTTAAAATAAAATTGTTTGGTAAAAAAGTTATACCTTTAGCTTTAGCTTTTTTTATAAGGCTCATAGTTATGGCGCTTCCAGTTTTATCTCCCACATAACAAGTTCTATTTGAACTTCCACCACCAAAAGGTCTTTGGGCTATATTTCCACTTTCATCTCTATCAAATTCAACACCATAAGAAACTAATTTTTCTATGATTGTTGAGGCTTGTTTGCACATAAAAGTAATAGCTTTTTTATTTCCTATTCCTTTTGCTGAATTAAAAGTATCTGTAATGTGTTGATTTATCTCTTTGCTATTGTTTGAATCAAGTACGGCATTTATTCCGCCACTTGCCATTGAAGAGTTTGATTTAAAAATATTTCCTTTTGTAATTAAAGCAACTCTATTTTGTTCATCTTTAGCTTCAATTGCAGCCATAAGACCAGCAATTCCCCCTCCAACTACAATTACATCATAAATCATTTTATACTCTGTACATCAAATCATATTTTGCTCTAGATGTTGCTGGAATTTTTGTAATTTCTAGATTTTTTTTAATATGTACAGGAACTTTTGATGCGAATAATGAACTTATTATTCCAGGTGTTGATCTAACAAATTGAAGTGCTAGTTGAATATCATTTTCTAATACTATTTTAGAATCAAGCAAGTAACCAGTTTCAGGTTTGAAAGATTTTTTAAATAGATTCATTTGAAGAAGTGATGAACTTGATATTACGCCAATTCTTAATCTATGAGCTGCTTGTAATAAAGTGCACTCTTCACCTTTTACTTTTTGTGAGGGCATTGTGTAAATTGATGTTTTTCCCATATTAAATGGAGTTTGAATGTATTTAAAATTATGATTTTCACCGCCTACTTTGATGGCAATATCCACTAAATCTTCTAAGTTAATATGTTCATTTGTACTTTCGTCAATAAAACCATTCCAAACTGCAATACCATAATATCTTATCATTTTCATTTCAACCATTTTTTCAAATCTTTTAAAAATAGTTTCAATTTTTTTTAGGAATTTTTTATATCCAATTTTTGAAATTTGTATTTCTGGATTATGTAAAAAATAGATGTCAATAGTTTTAACACCTAAATTCTCAAGGGATTTTTTACATGACCACTCCAAATAATCAGGTGTCATACAGTGTTGATCAAGTTCTATATCATCTTTTGTTGCTAATGAATTATTAATTATATTCTCTTCAATCCATGTATATGGATTTGCAGGAAAGGGATATTCTAGTTGAATAAAGCCACCTTTTGAACATATAATTAATTCTTCTCTTTTAGTAATGCCTTCTTCAAATAGCTCTTTTAGTGCAATACCAATCTCTTTTTCACTTTGACCATATCTATAATTACTTGCTGTATCTATTAGATTTATTCCACTTTTTACCGCTTCTTTTACACCCTCTATATAGTGAAATAGATAGTTTTCTTCTTTGTATGGTTCTTTATTAAAAGTTCCAAGTCCCAATTTTGAAAATATTAAATTATTGTGTTTAATATAAAAATCTTTATAATGAGAGAATTTTCTTGCAAAATTGTAAGTTTCATCAAATGTTGCTATCATGATTTTTTCTTCTTTTTCTAAAATTACATAATAACAAGGGAATAAATGAGATTTACTCCCCCATTAATATTTAAAGGTGTATTTAGTACTATGCAAGAAGTGTTCCTAAAGAACTATTATGAAGTTATATGATTTTTAATTTACTACTAATATTTGCCATTCCACAGTTATAAACAGAACTTGTAACCACTCCATCTATTTTATATGAGGCGTATTTTTCGATATTTGTTAGATTTATTCCACCTGCTACTAATATTTTCACAAATGGATAGTTTTCATTTTTGTAAGTGATGATTTTTTCTAGTTCTTCAAAATCAATTTTATCAAGCTGAATTACATCAACTCCAATTTTCATTAAATTTATACTATCTTCAAAGTTATCACTTTCGACATTTAGTTTTTTTTCTGGGATTTTTATTTTTATTCTTTTTAAATCTTCATAAAATTCAACATTGTTTTTATACAAAATTCTATGTCCTTCAAAAAATAAAATAGTTTCTGAAAGGTTCAACCTATGGGGCATTGCTCCTCCACAAAAAGCTGCTTTTATACAAAATCTTTTTGAAAAAGGGAAAGTTTTTCTGGTTGTTAATAGTTCACAAGTAGGATTTATTTTTTCTATTTTTTCTTTCATCTGATGTGAATAAGTGCTTATTTTGCAACTATATTCTAAAAGAATTTGAGTTAATCTCCAAGCTTTGTGGATATCTTCATAATTTCCTGAGAATTTCAATATTGTAGAACTTTTTTCGATTTTTGTTTTACTTTTTTCATAAAATTCAACTTTACAGTTTAAAAGTTCAGCTATTTTTACAGCTTCTTCACTACAAGATACGATAATATCTTCCTTTGTGAATACTTCAATTTGTGCTTTTATTCCATTACAATTTTGTAAACTTGTAGTTAAATCAAAATAAGGTATATCATCTTGGATATATTTTTCTAATTCGCTTATTGATAAATTAAACATTTTATATTTTCTGGATTGTTGGGCTAAATGCTTTTGTACTAATACTTACTTTTTGCCCTATTTCTAAATTTTTTGCTTCATCATTTCCAACAACAACTTCAACTAATTGTTGTCCAATAGATACAATAGCAATATGAATAACATCAACTTTTACAATATCTAAAAGCTCTCCTTCAAAGGAAAACTTTTGGCTACCTTTTGTTTTCAAAAGAACATCTTTTGGTGTTCCATCATTTATAATTTGACCTTGATTTAAAACAACAACTCGATTTGCTAAACGATAGATTTCACTTGGGTCATGACTTACCATTATAGTTGTTGTGTTAAACTCTTTATGTAAAGTTAAAATTTCATTTTGAAGTTTTGTTCTCATTTCAGGGTCAAGAGCGGATAAAGGCTCATCCATAAGTAAAAGTTTTGGTTTATTCATCAACGCTCGACAAAGGCTAACTCTTTGTTTTTGACCGCCACTTAGTGTTTGGGGAAATCTGTTTTTTAACTCTTCTAATTCGGTCATTTTTAATAAGTGATTAGCTAACTCTTTATCTTTATTTACATACAAAAGATTATCTAATATTGTAAAGTTTGGAAAAAGTGCATAATCTTGAAAGACAAATCCTATTTCTCTTTTTTGTGGTGCTAAACAAAACTTATTATCTAACCAAATATTTTCATCAATTTTTATTGTTCCACTTGCACTTTCAAGTCCAGCTAAAATTCTAAGAAGTGTAGTTTTACCACTTCCGCTAAGTCCAGCAAGAGCTAAGAATTCACCTTGTTTTATTTCAAGATTTACTTTTAAATCCATCTCTCCATTTGAGCCATGTAGTTGTTTATCTATATCTATTGTTATCATTTATTAAATTCCTAAAACTTTTTTTTGTTTTCCATTAAAAATATAAACACCTAAAAGAGTAAGAAAACTAAGTGTTATCATAATTGCACTATAAATATGAGCATTTGTGTAATCCATGATTTCAACAAATTCATAAATAGCAACTGAGGCTACTTTTGTAACTCCAGGAATACTTCCTCCAACCATTAAAACAACTCCAAACTCTCCTACAGTATGAGAAAAAGTTATGATTATTGCTGTTAATAGTGCTGGTTTCATATTTGGTAAAGCAACTCTAAAAATAGTTGTTAACTTATTTTTCCCTGAGATATAACTAGCTTCTAACATATTTTTATTTAGGCTTTCAAAACCACCTTGTAAAGGTTGAACCATAAAAGGCAAAGAATAAAAACAACTAGCAATAATAAGACCTGTAAAATTAAACACAAGTTTTATTCCAAAAGTACTTTCAAAAAATGCTCCAATTGGAGAGTTATATGATAGCGCCCAAAGTATATAAAATCCAATAACAGAAGGAGGTAAAACTATAGGAAGTGCTGTAATTGCTTCGAAAAATGGTTTTAGTTTTGATTTTGATTGGGATAGAAACCAAGCAAGTGGTAAACTAATAAAAAATAGAATTAAAGTAGTAATACCAGCTAATTTGAACGAGATTAAAAAAGGTTCAAATTCTATATTTTTCAATAACTCAATCATTTATAATTTCCTGTATTGATAAGTTACTAGCCTTTATCAAAATTGTAACTTCATCATTTATTTGTAGATTCATTCTTATAGAAGAGTCTTTTGTTATGATACTTTCAAGAAAAATATCATTAACTTTTAAAATAACACTACTTAGAAGTTGACCATTTTCTAGGCTTTGTATAGTTGCAACAAGTTGATTTGAAAAGCTAATATCGCCATTTAGATTTTTTGCAATTGATATATTTGTAGGTTTTACTAATAATTTTACTTTTTTACCTACTTGAACATTTTGACTTAAATCTAAACTCATCATTTTTAGAGTTTTCCCAAAAAAATCAAACTCAACAATGTTTAAGTTGTCGATATTATTTATCTTTTTTATTGTTGCAACTAATTGACTCATTTTACTAAATATCCATAATCTTCAAATATTTTTTTCGCTTTTTCACTTAATATAAAGTCATAAAATGCCTTTACTTCTAGATTATCTTTTGCATTATTGATGATTACAATACCTTGTTTTATGGGTGTATATAAAGTTGGATTAACACTTATCCAGTTTATATTTTCTTTATATTGAGACATTTTTTCATCATATAATGAAGATTTTGCAATAAATCCAATATCAGCAGCTGTTGTTGCATAAGTTACAACTTGTGAAATTGATTCTGCATATACAAATTTACTCTCAATTGAATCAGGAATTTTTGCATTTTTTATAGCTTCAACAGCAGCTGTTCCATAAGGTGCAGTTTTTGGGTTTGCAATTGCAACTTTTGATATTGAATTATCCTTAATTAAATCTATTCCTTTTTTGAAATCAAGCTCTTTTGAACTTAGCATTGCAATTGCACCTTGAGCATAAACAACAGGTTTAGTAATTGCTATATTTTCTTCATAAAGTGACTCAGGAAATTTCATATTTGCAGCCATAAAGATATTAAATGGAGCACCATTTTTAATTTGTGCAGTTAATTTTCCACTACTTCCTAAAGTTACTTGAATTTGTGTATCAGGATTTGTTTTATTAAACTGGGCAATTAATTCATTTATTGCATAACTAACATTTGCTGCAACTGCTATATTTACTTGACCTGCAAATATACTTGAACATAAAACCATTAATGCTAAAACTATTTTTTTCATCTTTTTCCCTTATTTACCTATCATTACATCAGAAGCTTTTATAATTGCACTTACTTGTGCACCCTCTTTTATCCCTAATCGACCTATTGAATTTGTTGTAATAACAGATGCTATTTTGTCACCATTTCCAATATCTATAATCAATTCAGAATTAATTTCACCTTGATTTATTGAATCAATTTTTCCTTGAAGTTTATTTCTAGCACTAATATTTAGTGTTATATCCGTTGTTATTAAAACGGTACTTGATTTGAATATTGCAACAATTTCATCACCTAGTTTTAAATTTAAATTATTTACAGCTGTATTTGTAATAACTGAAACAATTGTATATCCACTTTTTAGTTTCATATATACTTCTGCATTTACTGTTCCATGAGTTATTAGCTCAACTACACCACTTATTTGGTTTCTAGCACTTATTTGCATTGATAATCTCCTTATATCTTTTAATGTTCCAGTATTTATATCTGTTCTTTTAGTTAAATTTTCAAGAAATTTTTTTTGTTCATTTCTTAGAATTTCATATGTTTGTATTAAATTCTCTCCATAAGAGGTAAGTGTTGTTCCTCCACCTCCAACACCACCAGTTTCCCTTTGAACTATTGGCGTTGTTGATAGATTGTTCATAGCTTCAATGGCTTCCCATGCAGCTTTATAACTCATAGGAACTTCTTTTGCTGCCTTACTAATTGAACCTGTTCTTTTAACTGCAATTAATAAATCAATTCTTTTTTCTAATAAAAAAGGTTGATTAAAAATCTCTAAAGTTAAGTTTGATGATAATTCCACACATATCCTTTTAGTTATATATTCTTGTATATAACGCTTAATAAAAAAATATTACCATTATGTAACTTAATATATAACGGTAATTTAAAAAAAACTAGAAGAAAATCTTCTAGTTTTAAAATTATCTCACTGAATCGAAGAAATAATCTGTTTTTGCAATATCTTTAGTCTCTTCATCTAATTGATCTAAGATAGAGTTTGTAATCCAAGTTAATAGATTTAATCCACCTTCATAACCACTAATAGAGTATCTATGTAAGTGATGTCTATCAAAAATTGGGAACCCAATTCTGATTAAAGGTATTTTTGTATCTCTATATAATTCTTTTCCGTAAACATTTCCAATCATAAAGTCAACTGGTTCTGTGAATAATAAACTTCTAAGGTGCCATAAATCTTTCCCACCCCAAATATTACATTCAGCAGCTCTTGCAGATTTTGCTAAAATCTCTTTCATATCTTCTTCCCAACCTTTTCTTGGTGCATTATTACACACAATGTGAGTTGGAACTGAACCCATTTCAACTAAGAATGAAACCATTCCTAATAAGAAGTCAGGATCTCCCCAGATAGCAATTTTTTTACCATGCATATATGGATAAGAATCTTGCATTGCATCAACAAGTTTAGCTCTTTGTTGTTTTAATTCTTCAGGAACTTCTTTTCCAGTTAATTCTGCTAATTTCATAACAAAACCATCTGTTCCACTTAATCCGATTGGATTACAAGTAGCATAAGTTTGTTTCCATTTGTTTTTAATAGTTTTAGCTGTTAAAATTGAAGAATATTTTTGTAAACTTATAGTTGCTTTTGCATTAATAGCAGTTTTTGCATCAGTTATTTTTGTTCCACCAGCATATAATTTATACTCTCCAGCTCCTGTGTCCCATTGTTCTTCATGGTCACCAATCATGATGATTTTATCACCAAACATTTTAGAGATTTTTTTAATTTCTTTTAATGACCCTAAATAAGGTTCAAATCCAGGAATTATGTTAATTCTCTCTTCATCAACTGATTTTTCAACACCTTCCGATAATTGCTCTAAAGTTGATTTCATCATATTATCATAACCTGTAATATGTGACCCAACAAAAGAAGGAGTATGTGCATGAGTAATAAGAGTATTATCTAAATCACCCTCAGCATCATCTCTTGCACCAATTACGAATGCATTTAAGTCATCACCGATAACTTCTGCCATACAAGTTGTACTTACAGAAATCATTTCAGGTTTATATAAAGCATTACAGTTTCTTAAACCATCTTTCATATTTGCAAGTCCACCAAATACCGCTGCTGATTCACTCATTGAATCAGAAACACAAGGAGTTGGTTCTTTAAAGTGTCTAGTGAAATAAGTTCTAAAATATGCAACACATCCATGAGATCCATGAACATAAGGCATAGTGTTTTCAAAACCAAGTCCTACCATTACAGCACCTAAAGGTTGACATGCTTTTGCTGGATTTACAGTGATAGCTTCTCTTGCAAGATTCTTTTCTCTATAATCCCAAGATTTTGTCCATTCTGCAATTTCTGCAACTTTCTCAGGTGATGTTGCACCAGTAGCACTCTCAAATTGTTTTTTATTTTTTAAAACTTCTTGGTATTCAGGCTTTAAAAAAAGTTTTTGTCCGTTTACTATATTATCTAAATCTTGCATAGCCTTCTCCTTACGCTTCTTTTTCCCATGGAGCTTTTGTGTGGTTCCATACTGGTGAATTTATTGCTAAATCCATATCTTTTGCAAAAATTGCAAAAGCGTCATATCCATGATAAGGACCACTGTAATCCCATGAGTGCATTTGTCTGAATGGTAATCCCATTTTTTGGAATACATATTTCTCTTTAACCCCAGCAGCAACTAAGTCTGGTCTTAATTTTTTAACGAATGCTTCTAATTCATACTCATTAGCATCATCATAAATTAAAGTAGATCTTTCAATCTCGTCTTTAGTTCTTTTATAATCATCCCCATGTCCGAATTCATAACCTGTTCCGATTACTTCCATTCCTAAATCTTCATAAGCTCCAATAACGTGTCTTGGTCTTAATCCACCAACATAAAGCATAACTTTTTTACCCTCTAACATTGGTCTGTATTTTGCAATAACAGCATCAGTCATAGCAGTATATTTAGCAATAACAGCTTCAGTTTTTGCTTGAATTGTTTCATCAAAGAATGAAGCAATTTTTCTTAAACTCTCAGTTGTTTTTGTAGGTCCAAAGAAGTTATATTCCATCCAAGGCACATTGAACTCTTGTTCCATATGTCTAGCAATATAGTTCATAGATCTATAGCAATGTAATAGGTTTAATTTTGATTGAGGAGCAATAGCTAACTCTTTATAAGTAGCATCCCCAGACCATTGAGCAATAACTCTTAAACCCATTTCTTCTAAAATAATTCTTGTTGACCAAGCATCTCCACCGATGTTGTAATCCCCAATAATTGATACATCATAAGGAGTTGATTCGAAATCTTTTCTATAAGAAGTATCTGGCATGATATAATCTCTAATCATATCGTTTGCAATGTGGTGACCAAGTGATTGTGAAACCCCTCTAAATCCTTCACATGAAACTGCAATCGTTTGATGACCTGTTTCTTTTTTATGCATTTTTGCAACTGCATGAATATCGTCCCCAATTAATCCGATTGGACACTCTGATTGAACAGAAATTCCATTATTTAATGGGAATAACTCATCAATCTCTTCAAGAGCTTTTTTAAGTTTTTTATCTCCACCAAATACAATATCTTTTTCATTAAAATCTGTAGAAAAATTCATAGTAACAAAAGTGTCAACACCTGTTGTTCCAATATAATAATTTCTTCTACCACCTCTTGAATATTGTCCACATCCAATTGGTCCATGAGAGATATGAATCATATCTTTAATTGGTCCCCAAACAACCCCTTTAGAACCCGCATATGCACAACCTCTTTGTGACATTACACCTGGTACTGTTTGTTTGTTACTTCTTGTTGTATCACAAGAACCTTTTCCTGTTTCAGGTGAATCTACACCTAAATGTTTTGCCCTACTTTTTTTAGCTTTGTCTGGATATGCTTCTAGTACTTCAGCTATTGCCTCTTTTTGTAGGCTTTCTAATGTTTCTGGTCCCATAATTTTCTCCTTTAAAGAAAAAGTAGCTTACGCTACTTTAACTCTGTATAGATTCATGTCATCTAATTTTTTACAAACAGCTTTAGTTACATCACCATCTACGCTTTTTGAGATTTCAGAAATTTGGTATTTATTTGTATAATAAACCATTTTGAAACCATCTTTTTCTGCACATTCAGTATTTGTATAATAATCAACTAATGCAGTATGTAAAAAAGTATCAGCAGGAACTTCTAAAGTTTCTAATTTAACACCTTCTCTTGTTTCACTTGTTAAAGTTACTGTTTTCCCTGCAGCATCAATACCTTCAGTTACTTTTTCAATAACTTTCTCAAAACTTACATTATTACCTTCACTCGCTGGAAAGTGGTATCCACATACAAACATAATTTTCTCCTTACTACTATTTTTATTTTATTTTTAAATCTAAATTATTAAGCTTCTTCAGCTTTTTTACCAACATTTTCTAAGTCTGCTTCTTCTTCTAATCCGAATTCCATTAATAGGTTTTCTAAATCATCCATTTCTAATGGAGTTGGAATAACTTTTAAGTCATTAGCAATAATTTTTCTTGCTAATTCTTTATATTCCATAGCTTGGTCATGACTTGGTGAGAATTCAACAACTGTCATTCTTCTTAACTCAGCTCTTTGAACATGGTTAGATCTTGGAACAAAGTGAATTAATTGAGTACCAATTTGCATTGCTAAGTGTTTTGATAAATCATATTCTTTATCTGTCATTCTAGCGTTACAAATTAATCCAGCAAGTCTAACTCCACCAGTATTTGCATATTTTAAAATACCTTTTGAAATGTTATTAGCAGCATACATAGCCATCATTTCACCAGACATTACGATATAGATTTCTTGAGCTTTACCTTCTCTAATTGGCATAGCAAATCCACCACAAACAACATCCCCAAGAACATCATATGAAACGAAATCTAATTCTTCATCATAAGCACCCTCTTCTTCTAAGAAGTTAATAGCTGTAATAACTCCTCTTCCTGCACAACCAACACCTGGCTCAGGACCACCTGATTCTGTACAATTGATATAACCTTCAGTTATTTCATTGTTATCGTAGTGGAATTCACCTGCACCTGGTTTACATACATCTTCTAGTTCTAAATCTTCAACTGTTCCAGCTTCGCTAGCTAATTGCATAATTGTAGATTGAGCTTTTTCATGTAAGATTAATCTTGTTGAATCCGCTTTTGGATCACAACCAACGATTAATATTTTTTGACCATAATAGTGACACATTGCAGCCAATGTATTTTGAGATGTAGTTGATTTACCAATCCCACCTTTTCCGTAAAACGCGATTTGTCTTAATGCTGACATTTTAACTCCTTTGATATATATGTTTACGAAATAGATAATTGCACTTTGCGTTCCACAGAAAAGATTTTTTATAAATTTTTATAATTTTTTTAAGAAAGCCCTAAAATACGATATTTTATGAGCAAAAAAATTTTGAAATTTATTTTCAAGACATTTTTTATCCGATTTTATTCATACAAATTTTGTAAATATTTTTGTAAATTTAGAAAAATATCTATACCTAAAATGTCAAATAATTTATTTTTAAGATAGTATTAGAGTAGTAAAATTAAGATATAAAAATAAAATAGATGTAGTTTATTTATAAAATGTAGGTTTAAAATGAAAAAGAAAGAATACAAAAAAGAGTTATATGATTTACAAGTTGAACTGGTTAAGTTCCAAAAAGAAGTAATTGAAAAAGATTTACAAGTTTGTATCATCTTTGAAGGTCGAGACTCAGCTGGAAAAGATGGAGTTATAAAAAGGTTTTTACAACATTTAAGTCCAAGGGAAGTAAAAACTATAGCTCTTGGAATACCTACAGATAAAGAAAAAAAATCTTGGTATTTTCAAAGATATGTCCCTCATTTACCTTCATGTCAAGAAATCATTTTATTTAATAGAAGTTGGTATAACAGAGCTGGTGTTGAAAGAGTAATGAATTTTTGTACTCCAAAACAGTTAAAATCTTTTTTTAATGAAGTAAGCAATTTTGAACAAATGTTAAATCATTCAGGAATTATATTTTTTAAATATTATCTTGATATTTCAAAAGATGAACAAAAGAAAAGATTAAAAGATAGAAAGACAAATCCTTTAAAACAATGGAAAATAAGCCCAATTGATCAAAAAGCAGAAGAATATTGGAATGAATATTCAAAAGCTAGAGATGATATGTTTATACGAACTTCATATAGTTATGCTCCTTGGTATGTTGTAAATGCTGATGATAAAAAAGAAGCTAGAATAAATGTAATAAAACATTTTTTATCAAATATGGATTATGCTAAAAAAGAGGAAAAACTTTTGGCTTTTGATAGGGATATTGTTTGTAAATTTGACCCAATTTGTTATGAGAAAGGATTAATCAAAAAATGATTTTAGATTCTTTATTAACACATTTTATTTTAACTATTGTATATAGTTTTTTAATAGGATTGGAATTAAGAGCTTATAAATTAACCTTTCATCCAAATGATAAAGAGTTTTTTGGAACAGCTAGAACATACACTTTTGTGGGTATTTTAGGATTCGTTTTATATAAAATTGAACCAATTAATTTTTCTGTTTATATTGTTGGATTTATTGGAATCTCTTTACTTTTTACACTATTTTATTATAAATCATTAAATGAAAAGAAGCATAGTATAGTTTTATATTTGGTTTTAATGTTAGTTTATAGTTTTGGTCCTTTATCAAATCTTTTCCCTTTTTGGTTTCCTTCTTTAATCTTTGTATCAACGATATTTTTATTAAATGCAAAGAAAAAGTTCTTAAGTTTTAATATGAAAATAAATATTTATGAATTTGAAACTTTAGGGAAAATGGTTTTACTTTCATCTGTTGTTCTGCCATTACTTCCTCAAGATAAATTAATCCCATATTTAGGTATCTCTCTTTATAAAATATGGTTAACAGTTGTTGTGATTTCTGCTATTTCATATGCTGGATATATTGTTCAAAAATATCTATTTCCATCAAAAGGTATTTTTTTAACAGGTTTAATTGGAGGAACATACTCTTCAACAGCAACGACAGTTGTTTTATCAAAAAAAGCTCAAACTTTAGAAAAAAATCACATTATAACTGCGGCAATTGTTGCAGCAACTTCTATGATGTACATAAGAATTCTTGCAATTTCTGCTATTTTTAATATGGAAGTTGCAAAAACAATTTTGTTACCATTTTTGTTTTTTATTCTTTTAACAGGTATTACTACTTATGTTTATTATAAAAAAGCATCAAGAGTTGTGGGTAATTTTGAGATAAAAGATTCAAACCCACTTGAATTAGGAACGGCATTTATTTTTGCATTTTTGTTTGTTATTACAATGATGATTACAAATTTTGTTATTCAAAATTATGGAACTAGTGGTTTGCAGTTTTTGTCAACAATTGTGGGCTTTACAGATATTGACCCATTTATCTTATCTCTTTTAACAGGTAAATATACAATCGAACCTTCACACATCGCATCTGCTATTATCATATCAGCAGGAAGTAATAATATTTTAAAATCAATTTATACTTTGTGGTTTGGAAAAGATAAAACAATCACAAGTTTTGTTTTACTTATGATTTTAGGAGTTTTAACAATAGCAGTAGGATTTCTTTTATAGAATTCCTACTAAAAAGTAATAGTTACAGTTAAGCCTTTATATCTTTTATTATCATAGGTCATTTCACTATTATCAAAAGTTAATAAGTATTTATGCATTTCTACAATGGTTTTATATGCATTTGTTAATCCTAATCCTGTCCCTTGGCTTTGATGTTTTGTTGTGAAATATGGTTCAAGTATTTTAGGAAGTATCTTTTCATCAACTCCTCCTGCATTATCTTGGATTTTCAAATTAAGATGATTGTCTATATCTTCAGTTTTTATAATAATTACTCTATTATCAACATTAGTTTCAATAAATGCTTCAATTGAATTATTTAGAATATTTTTAATTGCTTCTGAGAATTTAAATTTATCTATATAAATTTTATTATCAACTTTATTGTTTATAATAATTTCTATATCATTTTTATTGAAATCCTTTTTCATATCATGCAAAACTTCATTGATTAGTTGGCAAATACTATAAGATTTCTCAAGATTTTCAAAAGCCATATCATCAAAATTATTAATGATATTTGATAAATAATTTGTAATTTCTACAATTTTGTTCATATCTTTATCTATATTTGAAACATCATATAAATTTAGTTCATTTTGTAGTTTAATTCCACTTGCAATAATTGAAATTGTACTTAATGGTTGTTTCCATTGATGTGAAATATTTTGAATTAATTCATTTAATGATCTAAATTTTTTCTCTAATTCAATAAGCTTTAAAAGAGTAAAATTTTTGATAATTAATAAAATCTCTTTTTGATTTGGCATTAAATTCATTGTAATATAAATAATCATTGATTTTTCATATTTTGTAATAAATGTAGTTTCAAAATTTTCTATATATTTTTCTTTTATTACTTGATTTATAAGTTCTTTGATTTTTTCTTCACTATTTTGTGGAAATAACTTAAATACTGGAATATTAATGAGCTCTTTGTAAGAATATTCACTTAATTGTTTAAATGAATCATTAAATTTTATCAAGTTACCATTTAAATCAATAGTTGCAATTCCATCTTTTGAGCTATAAAATATTGTCTCAAACTCTTGCTCTGTTTTTCTCTCTTTAGTTAAATTAATAATTGTAATATATAATAATGGAGATTCTGGATTAAGTTCAACTTTTTTACTTTTGATTAAAACATCTAGGGCTTTTCCCTCTTTTGTTTTATGTTTAGTTGTAAATCTATCCCAGCCTTTTTCTACAATATTTTTTTGTCTTTTTTGCATTTCTTCATTTGTCATAAATTCTAAAGTTAAATCTTTGGGAGTGATTTGTTTGATCTCTTCTTCTGTGTAGTTATATAATTCTAAAGCTTTTTGATTAGATAAGATAAATTTTTGTGTTTTTAAATCTAAGATTAAAATGGCATCAAGGGATTCATTAAATAAAGTAGATAATAGATTTATTTTTTGAGTATCCATAGAAATCCTTTCCATATAATCGTTATTATATATAAATAAGATACTAATTATCCTATAATTTTTTTATTTTCTTATATGTTTTGTATTTTTTTGAGCTTTTTCCTCTTGTTACAATTAATTTTTATAAAAAGGAAAGCTCTTAATGCTTTCTCTTTTTATTTTTTCAACTTTATTTCTTTTGATTTAACTTCATTTTTACCAATAAACTCTTTTTCATTTGCACTTGAAACAATAAGTTTCGCAATACTGTCTGTTGTCAGTGCTACATCATGAGTTTGTGATGCTACTGCTGCATTTTGTTGAGTTTGTTGATCAAGGCTATTTACAGCATCATTAATTTGTTCAATTCCTGTAAGCTGTTCTTTACTTGACATCTCTATATCTTGAATTAGATTTATTGTTTGTTGAATATTTTGATTTAATTCTTTATATCCATTTATCATATGATTTGCTATTTCTTTACCTTGATTCGCTTTAGAAGTTGCATTTCCCACTATATTTTTTATCTCTTTTGCTGCTTCTGCACTTCTACTTGCTAGATTTCGCACTTCTGCTGCAACTACTGCAAATCCTTTTCCAGCTTCTCCTGCAGTTGCTGCTTCTACTGCTGCATTTAAAGAAAGAATATTTGTTTGGAAAGCTATTTGGTCAATTACACTAATTGCTTCATTTATTGAATTTACTTGAACATTTATCTCTTCCATAGCAACTGTTGTTTGATTTGCTAATTTTTCCCCATCATGTGCAGATTTTGTAACACTATTTGAATAAGTAGCCATTTTTTGAATATTTTGCGTATTATTTCTAATATTTGAAGTAATCTCTTCTAATGCTGCTGCTGTTTCTTCAAGTGATGCTGCTGCTTCATTTGAGCTAATATTTAATTTATCAACATTTGCTAAAAGTAAATCTGAACCCTCATCAAGAGTTAATCCATTTGATTTATTTTCTACTAACATATCATTTACAACATTAGCAAAGTTATTTAGTCCTTCTGATACTGCTCCTAAATTATTTCCTGTAATTCTATGTCTAAAGTCTAACTTTTGATAAAATGATAAAGCTTCAGATATTTTATTTAAATCACCATCAACTTTAGAAGATACAATTCCAAATAAATCATTAACACCATTTTTAAGTGCTTCTATTCCTTCATTTTTAGTTGTTTCAATTATTGTTTGTTTCATAATTCCTGTTTTTGCCAACTCAATAGCTTTTTTTACAGCATCAATTACTTTTTTAGCTTCAGTAATATCTTGCGCAAATTTAACAACTCTTGTAACTTTTCCACTTTTATTTTTTACAGTTGTATATGAAGCTTGAATCCAAACAGAACTACCATTTTTATGAATTCTTTCAAACTCATCTATTTGAGCTTTTCCATCAGCTAAGTTTTTCCAAAAATCACTATATGCTTGTGAATTTGTGTACTCTTTTTTACAAAACATTCTATGATGATTACCAACTACTTCATTTTGTGTATAACCTAGTACATTTAAAAAATTATCATTTGCGTGTATAATTGTACCATCTGGTTTAAATGAAATAATTGCAAAGTTTTCATCCATTGCAACTAATCGTGCTTTTTCTTCTTCTGTCTTTCCAATATTAAACATAATAATCTCCTTGAATTATTATTATTAAAATGAGTATCATCTTAATGATAATGTTATTTTAAAATAATAGTGATAAAGTGTATTAAAATGGTATCATTTTTTATTTTATAGTAAAAAAATAATTAATATCTTAAATATCATTAAAATATTATTTTTTTATTGGTATTTTAGTGTATATGTATTAAGTGAAGAATTTATAAATTTTCAACCTTATATAATTTTTTTCTCTCTTTAGAAGATGGTATATCTAATATCTTTCTATATTTAGTAATTGTTCTTCTAACCATTTTTAAACCAAATTTAGTTTCAATAAATTCTAATATTGATTCATCAGTTAAAGGAGTCTCTTTATCTTCATAATCAACAAGACTTTTTATATAACTTTTAATTTGTGATGAAGATAAATCCTTATCAACAGCATTTGAAAAAAAGAATTTAAGTGGGAAAATTCCCAAGTTACATTCTACATATTTGTTTGCTACTGCCCTACTTATTGTTGATTCTGCAAATCCTAATTCAGCTGCTATTTCTTGCATAGAAAAAGGTTTTAACTCTCCTCCAACAAAAAAAGATATCTGTTTTTCAACAATAATTAAAACAATTTTATAAAGGGTTGATTTTCGTAAATTCAATAAATTTACTAAATCTTTTGCTTCTTTTAGTTTCTCTTTTATATTTTCATTTTTCGTAATAAATGGATTTTTTACTTTTATATCTGGATAATAAGCATTATTTATTTTTATATCAATGTCTTCATTGATCTCTATGAAAAAATCAGGAACAACTTGAACATTATCATTGATATAATCAATTGCGGGTGGATTATTAAAATATTTAATAATATCTTTTGCATCATTAAATCTATGATGTCCTGCATATTTATCAACATGTGCAATATCTTTTATGATTTTTTTTGTGAAATTATATAATTCATCATCAATTTTTCTATCAAATGAATCTAATTGAAATAAGAAAGACTCTTGAAGATTTCTAGCTCCAATTCCACTTGGTTCTAATCTTGCAAATCTTTGTCTAATTGATTCTACATACTCTTTATATACATTACAAGTATTTGCTATTTTTTCTATATCTCCATCAAAATATCCATTTTCATCGATATCACACAAGATTTCAAGTGCAACTTTTTGTGAGTTTGGTGTTGGAAATAGTGCTTCATTTTCAATTTGTTCACTAATTTTATCATTCAAAGATTTTGAATAAAAAGCTAGGGATTCAATAAACTCTCCACTTGTGCCATTTGAGGTAAAGTTACTATAAAAGTCTTTTGATTTTGTTACTTCCAAAAAAGGATTTTCGTATGACAAATTTGTCAAGTACGATTCTAAATCTTGGATAGATGTTTGTAGCATTGGAAGCCACAACTTTAATGATAGATTTAAATTCTGCTTTTGAGCAGTTGATATTGAAAGTGTTTGTGCCATAATATTATTTTGCCCAAATTCTAAAAGAATTTGGACATTCCTTAGTATATTTTTTAATACTTAATTCTAATTACACCGTTTGGTTTAACTATTTTCATTTGACAAGATAATCTTGCTTTTTCTATATTCATCCCAGCTCCAGCTTCAGCAATAACTTTTTTCTCTTTTTCATTGATTTCAGAGATAAATTCCATACCTTGCTCAATTGAAACTAAACATGTTCCACATTCACCATCTCTACAACCAAATGGTAAAGCTGAACCAGATGCTTCAACAACATCTTGAATTGTACTTCCTGGTTTTACATTAATTGCTAAAAAGTCATTTACGATTTCTACTCTTGTTGTCATCTTATTTCCCTTATTTTAATTTAAATGGTTTTACTAAAATATCACCTTTGATTAACATCATAGGCGCAATTCTTACTTTTGGACTGATTGTAAATTGTTGACATTGTTCAGCTTCACTTGCAGTTATTGCTCCAAGTTTAACTAAAATATCTAACTCCTCATCTTCCATATAACTTGTTGGTTCTTCTTCACTTAAGTTTTCAACATAAATTAAACACTTAGAATAATCACCATCAGTTGCAAATGGAATTGGTACATTCTTCTCTTTTGCTAACCTAACAATTGGTTCACCAGTTTTGGCATCATATACCCCATCAGTTACCGTGTCAAAATGCATAAAAATCACTTTTGCCATACTTTTCCTCCTTACTACTTTTTAATAGACTTGTTTACTAAAATAAGATCACCAAGCCAAGTGAAAAGGTTCATTTAAACTCTTTCACTTGGCTTGAATGAAAACTATTTTGAGTAATACTTTTCTCTATGTTGTCTCATGAATTCAAGTTCTTCTTTAACTTCATCTCTATAATCTTCCATTGCTAATAGTTCGTGTTCCCGGCAACCAACTACTTCAATAAGAGCATTTAAATCCAAAAAATGAACTTCATACACTCTGATTACTTGTAAAAACTCTCCAATTGATTTGATATAACCAATGGCACCTGCTTGAACCATAATAGTTCCCACAGGAGCGTGAGGATAAGTTCCATCATTTTTTATATCTTCAAGAAGTTTTACTTTTTGACCTATACCAAATTTTGGTTCATCTTCATCTCTACCTGATCTTGATGCTGTTACACTATCGTGTAAAATTGTATCTGCATCAACTATATCTTTATGATTAACACCCACAACTTCCTCCTTGAGTAGTTCCTGTAGTACTTGTTCCACATGATGAACAACCATCTAGCTTTCCAGTTTCATACATATTCCAAACATCAGCAGCACTTGGAGAGTGACCAGTTTTATAGTCACCATAAACTCTAAGTAGTGAGAATTTTAGAAATTCTAAAAGTTTATTTTCATCTGAAATAGAATCAAGACCTTTTTTAATTAGACTTCCATACTCTTTCATCATATGAAATCTTTTTACATTAATTAACTTTTGATCATATTCAAGATCAAAAAAATTAAAAAAATCTTCTGTATCTCTTAGTTTATAAAAATCATTTACACTTTGCATTTCATATCCTTTTTTTATAAGTCTACTTCATCTTTTAATGTTTCAATCCAGTTTTTAATTCTCTCTTTAGTCTTAGCTTTTTCATTGTGGTTATCAATTGCTAAACCACAAAGTTTGTCATCCATTTGAGATAAAGAGAACTCATATTTATATCCATCTAATGGAACAAATCCAACTGCATTTGCTCCAGCTTTTGTGAATGTTTTGTAAAGTTTTCCTAGTGCTGAACAGAAATGTTCTCCATGTTTCACACAATCCCCTGCTCCAAAAAATGCAACAGTTTTTCCTGAAAAATCAACATTATCAGATTCAATTTCTAAAATTGGATCAACCCAAGAGTGATGAACATCACCTTGTCCCCAAGTTGAACTTCCTAAAAATAAAACATCATATTCCAAAAGTTGATCAACATTGTCAAAATCTTCTTCCATATTTATGATTTCATCAACATCAAACTCTTTTGCTAGTGCTTTTGCAATAGCCATTGAAGTTCCACCAGCAGTTCCACAAAATATTCCAATACTTGACATCTTTAATCCTTAAATGTTTTTATACTTTTCGTAAGTTTCTTGTGCATTTAGAAGAAATTTTTCACCCTCTTCTTCTAATTTTGAATACTCTCTAAAAGAGTATCTGTGGGCATCTTTGAAGAATTTTTCACAAAGTACAATTTTCCCTGCGAAAACTACAACTCTTCCAAATCCTTCATGACTCATTTCCATTACAACAGAAGCCATAACACCTGTTATTTTTTCAAATGCAAGTGCAACTGCTTGGAAAATAAGTCTTATATCTTTGATTTGCATTTCATCAATATCCGCAATAATAGGAATATTTTTTAAATCTTCTTTTGTTCTGATATATTTTTCTTGTAATAGTTCTTCATTGCTTTTACTTGCCCAAGTTCCAAATTGGTCTAAAGCTCTTACTTGTCCTACTAAAGTTTCAATAAATAGTTTTTTAGCATCCATATTAGGCAGCCTTTTTTTCAATAATTTTTTTAATAAATGGAGGTGGATTTGTATTTAACATAGTTGTCAATTTTTTAATTTCTTCTTCAATTGAAACTACATCTTTGTATTTAATAGGAAATATTCCATTGTTTATAATCTTGGCAGCAGCAATTGCACCAATATTTGTAAAATAAACAATGTCTATACCTTTTAATAATTCAACAGTTTTATCAGTATCTTTATCTTCAATCTTTATGATTTCACAAACAGTAGTTGTCTCTTTACCTACTTCATAAACTGCAAATTGCTTTGCACTTCCAAAGTGTGAGTCAATATTTTCTAAATCACTTGTAGCAAAAGCAATTCTAACAGTTCCACTTGTTGGTTCGTTTGTTTGTATTTTTATACTTTTCATCTTACTATCCTAAAAGTTATATTCTTTTAGGATATATGCAATTAGTGTTCCATAAAATTAAATTCTATTTTCCTATGGCAAAAAGATAAAAAATATTGTTTTTTGTCTCTAAAAACTCTTTACAAATATCATCAAAATAAGCACCAATTCCACTACAATTCAAGTTCAAAGTTGTTGCTCTTAAATATAAAATATGAGCAATAAAACCTGCAAGAATATAGCAATAGAAGTAGTTGTGACCAGCTTTACTTGTAAAAATTAGTGAAAAGCAGCTTTGGCCTGAGAGTTTTTGATTTAAGGCAAGATTTGTCATTTTATTTTTGAAATCACCTTGTTTTAATAAGCTTACATTTTTGTAAAGACCTTTACTCATCCCTTGAATATTATTATTAACAAAATATATTTCAATGCCAAATTTATTTGCAAAATCAAAAATATTTTTTGTAATAAATAAAAAATCCTCTTCGAAAATAGATTCATTTGTAAAAGCTCTTATTGATCTTCTCTTATTTATTGCATTTTGAAGTTTTTCATTTGTAATATCTTTTAATAAATTAGCATTAGATATTTTTTCAAATTCATCTTTTTGACAATTTTTATAAAACTCTTCAACAAACGGTTCTTTTAATTGATAATCACAAGCGCTTACATTTATTATTGGTGTACGCAATTTTTTTGCTTCTATTGTTTTTTCAGATTTCACAGTAATACTTGTATAAAAAGATTCATAATTATCAAAGGAAAACTCTTCATTTAAACTATTTTTATCAAAATTAAAATCAATCTCATATTCTAAATCTGTTAATTCTAAAGCAGAAACAATTGAACCTAATTGGTGACCAGTATCAAGTAATAAGTATCTTATTGCTCGTTTTTCATATTTCCAAACAGTTCTAAAATAGGCATTTGAGATTAAAATTACAAATTTTCTTTGAACTTTCTCTTTAAAATAAAATTCAACTCCATCATTACTTAACTCATGGATTAATGTAAGAGTGTTTTCAAGTGCTTCATAATGATATATCCCACTTACAAAACCTTTCACAGCTCGAATTTGAATATAAATCTCACAAGGATATAATCCTCCAGCACTTGGATTTGCTCTTAAATCAACTTTTTCTTTTCCATAGGCTTTTGTTGCGGTGATTTTTCCAAAGTTTTTTATAAATTTTAACTCCTCATAATCATCAAGATTAAATCTTTGATAAAAATGAGGATATTTTTTATAAGCTCTTGGTTGAGTTCTGTAATCTATAAAGTTTGCTTGATTAAAAAACTTCTTTTGATTTATATCAGTTTGATCATGATAAATTTGCATTTTTTAGTAGTTTTACAATTTTAGGAGTTACAGCTAAATCGATTGCTTTAAATCCATCTAAGCTTTCAAAATCAGTGCGTGCATTATATTTTAAAAGTAATTCAACAAAATCTTCTTTTCCAGCACTTGCACAATACATTAATGCAGTCACATCATTTACATTTTGTGAATCTATATCAATTCCCGCACGAACTAATGCTTCGAAACACTCATAAGAGTTACCAAAACAGGCATTCCAAAGTGCTGAATTTCCATCTACATTTTTGATATTTAAATCTGCATTTAAAGATAATAATTCATCAACTATTATGATATTAGCTTCTCTGCTTGCTTTCATAAGTGGTGAATTTCCATATTTTCCAACTGCATTTAAATCATCAATTGGATATTCATTTTGTATAAGCCACTCTTTTAATAGAGTTGTCATATCAAACACCCATCCAGTTTTCATGAGTGTGACCTGTTGGTTTAAAATTTACAACTTCATTTAAAGTAACAGAAAAATCATCTACTTTAAAATCTTCTTCTAAATCTCTTGGAATCTCTTTATATTTTATAACTCCCTCTTTGTCGATAACAAAGATTGAATTTGCAAGCATTGAATCATCAATATTTACACCAAATTTAAGTGAAAAATCTTTGAAATCATTTGAAATAAAATCTTTTTCTAAAGCAAATTTCTCTGCAACATCTTCGATTTGTTCTTGATCACTTGAAGTAATAATATATGAATAAACTTTTCTTTTTGTTGTATTTATTACTTCATGTACTTTACTGTTGTATTTACTAATATCATTTAATGTAATCATAACTTGAACAGCAGGAGCCATTAAACCAATTACTTTATCTTCATTATTAACCATTTTTACTCTAACTGCTGGTGCTTCACCCTCTACAACTCTTTCTTTTTTACCTAGAGTATAAGCCTTATTTTTGTATGTAACTTCCATCTATAAAATTTCCTTGTGTATTATTTGACAATCTTTATTTATCATTATTAAAGATTTTATTAATTTATTCTCATTGTCTTTTAGATTAAATATTTTTGCAAATGATTTAAAATCATTAGATACCATTGTTTCATTTAACTCAAATTTATCTAGAACATTTTTTATTTCTTCTTTTGAACTTGATGTTATGATAAAACACTCAATATCATTTTTTGAACAGTGAATGCTATTTCTTATTTGCTCATTAAATTCATCAATATTTGGTAATGTAATGATGATTTGTGCATTTAGTCTTGGCATTCCTATTAATTTCATTGTTTCATTTAACATTTTTACGCTTGTAAATGGAACCAGTTGTAAAGTTGGATTAATGCTCATTTTCAACTCCTAATTTATGATGATTTATCAAATTTGCTAATTCGAAAAGCAAATAAGAGCTTCCCTCATATAAAATGTCATTTTTAAGTTGGTTTCCTAAGCTTTCAAAATCAGGATAACCACGAACTAACAACGCTTTTTTGTGTTTAATAGCAAGTCTTTCTGCATGAAAATTTGATATAACTAAATCACTCTCATGCAAAAATGATTCCACATCTTCAAAATCCCCAATTAAAAGGTTGTCGCATGGAATTTCATCTAATAAATCATTTCTATGAGTGGTTACTATAGCTTTAATATGGGCACCTGCTTCGATGATTGTATTTGCTACACTTATTGCTTGGTCAGGCTCAAGAGCAATTACAACATTTGAGCTTCCAATAACAAAGTGAGTATCTAAAAGTGCATCTTGGTGTCTTTTCCTCCATCTTACAATTGAGGGATGTGGTTGAGAAATATTTTTTACCTTGCATAAGATTTTGAAGAATTTATCACTTTGTTCTAATCCACCTAAAGAGTCAAAGTGAAATAGTTTTATATTTGGATTCTTTTCAAGAATTTTTTCACCACATTTTTCAACACTTTTACCAATTGTAAAAACAAGTGAAGAAGTTGCAAGTTTTTTTATATCTTCAACGCATATTCCCCCACTTGTTAGTGCACCTTGTTTTAATCCTAAGTGACCATCAAGTGATTCACTTAAATCTGGAAGTGAAAAAACTTCATAACCAAATAAAGAGATTGTATCTTTGATTTTTTCCACTTCTATTGGTTTTAAATTTACATTTGGAATGATTAAAGCTTTGTTTGTATCGATTTCTGTTGATGAGGCAACTAATTGTTGGATTATTGCTTCAATAGATTTAGAAAATCCACTCTCAATTGAGCCTTCAAAATCAGGTGTATTTACATAAACCATTTGTTGAATATCTTCAACAAGTTTACTCGCACCCTTAATGTCGTCACCTTTTGTTTCAGTAAGACCAGTTGTAAAAAGTCCTACTAAATCTGGTTTTACTTTTGCAGTGATGTTTTTTATACTTTCACTAATGGCATAATCTCCACCATCAATAACAGCTGTAATATCATTTACTGCTGTTGTTTGAACTGCGATTGGGTCATTAAAATGTCTTGTGAAAAATACTTTTGAGAATGATGCACACCCTTGAGCTCCGTGCATTAAAGGCATGCAGTTTTTTATACCTAAGAAGCATAACATTGCTCCCATTGGTTGAGATAATTTTATTGGATTTAATTGTAAAGGTTTTGCTGATATTGCTTCCATAATATTTCCTTGAATGGATAATTATGGAAGATTATGCAAAAACTATTCCTAAGTTAAAACTCTTCTTTTATTTGTATTTTATCTTTTCCTTCAAACTGCTTTTTATTTGCATTTTCAACAATTAATTTGGCGATTTTATCTGTAACTAGTGCTACATCGTGAGACTCAGAAGCAATACCTGCATTTACTTGTGTTTGTTTATCCAAAAGGTTTATTGCATCATTAATTTGAACTATTCCATCTAATTGTTCTTTTGAAGCAACTTGAATATCTTGAATAATATTTGTAGTATGGGAAATATTTTCACTTAATTCTCTATAACCACTTATCATTTTATTTGCGATATTTTTTCCATTATTTGCTTTTACAGTTGCTGTTTCAACTATATTTTTTATCTCTTTGGCTGCTTCTGCACTTCTTGAAGCAAGATTTCTCACTTCTGCTGCAACAACAGCAAAACCACGACCAGCTTCACCAGCAGTTGCTGCTTCAACTGCTGCATTTAAAGAAAGAATATTTGTTTGAAATGCAATTTGATCAATAATACTAATCGCATCACTAATTGAATTTACTTGAGTATTTATCTCTTCCATTGCTACTGTTGTTTGATTTGCTAAATCTTCGCCAGTATTTGTGGCTGTGATTAGTTCATCTGAGAGTTTAGCCATTTTAGAGATATTTTCTGTATTACTTTTAATGTTACTTGTCATTTGCTCCATAGCAGCAGCTGATTGTTCAAGACTTGCTGCAGCTTCAGTAGAGCTTTGATTTAATTTATCAACATTTGTTAATAAAATATCTGAAGTTCTGTCGAGTGTTAGGCCATTTTCTTTATTCTCTTTTAACATTAAAGTAATTGTTTCTCTTAAAGTATTAACTCCCTCTGTAAGCAGTTTAAACTCGCCTTTTAGATTTGGAATTTCTACTTTTTTTAAGTAATTATGTTTTGAATACTCTCCCAATATATCTAAAATAGATTGAATCATAAACTTTAGGTGATTAACTAAATTGTTAAAAGTTTTAGCAATATAATTCAGCTTTTCATTTGAAGTTTTTGTATGATAGATTTTATCGTTTATATTTCCATCAGATAATTTCTCTGAAATTAACATGATTTCACCATAAACTTTTAGTTCTTCGTCATTTTTTATTTGTAAAGATGAAGAAATTTTTTCAAGTCTTTTTTTGATTTCTAAATTAAAACCTGAACAGGAACCTTCTATTTGAGGCATTGAATTAATGTGATTATTTATAAAAGAGTCAATATCATCTAAAGCTTTTAAGATAGCTTCATTACCTTTATTTGGGAAAAACATGGATAACTCCTTATTTTAATGTTTTATATAAAGTCTCAGCATTTTTTATTTCATCTTGAGTTGGACTAACTCTTACTGAAATATATCTTATTTTACCATCATGGGTTTTTGATGGATATGCAGTTGCATTTACCCAATAAAAATCACCATTTTTTGTCCTGTTTTTAACTATTCCCTTCCAAACATTACCAGATTGAATTGTTTTCCATAAATCTTCAAATGCAGCTTTTGGCATATCAGGATGTCTAACCATATTGTGAGGTTGTCCAATTAGTTCATCTTTTGTATATCCTGCAATAGAGCAGAAATCTGCATTTGCATAGACAATGATACCTTTTTCATCAGTTTCTGAAACAATCATAGTGTTTCTATTTAAAGTTATTTCTTGCTCCATTGTATTTATCCTTTAATTATTTAATTCTACATTCCTATTCTTCAAATAAATAAATAAATCCATAAATTATTATATCTAAATAATTAATAAGTTAAAAGTGAGAAAAGTATAGATAAATTTATTTTATCTTAAGGGTAGCAAGTTATTATTTATAATTAAATAATATTATAATTAGGGAGTTCTTATGGCCTCAATTAACGAAGTAGTAAGTGAATTTAATATTGGTTTCTTTTCAACAATTAACAATAATAAAGAGCATCTTAATTTAGATAATCTAAAAGATTCTGAATATGGTGATTTTGAAGGAACCATGCAAATGGTAAATAATGAACCATACAATCCAGTACGAACTCGAGAAATAGATGGAGTTAGATTTGAGCAAGTAGATGATAAGACATATGCAATACCAACTAAACTTACAGTTAATATGGAATATCAAGATCAATTTTTAGATAAAAATGGTAATTGGGACGAAGAAGCAGAATATGCATCTTATAAAGAAAAAGAGTTGGCATATAAAAAAGATGTAATAAATGATTGGTTGAAAGAAAGAGGTTATGATTTACAAAATAGTGCTGATTTAATGAAAGCTTTATTAGAAAAAGTAGGATAACTATTTTCTATTAATTTATTTATATCTATTGCCTAATTCTACAAATTCTGTAATAATTAGATTTTAGGAGTTAATATGAATCAATCAAATTATCAAAAAGAATTAATAAATTATATAAAAGACAAATATAAAGATGATGGGATTATTTCTACACAAATCCCATCACTTAAGTTTTATACAACTACTTCTTTATCTGAATTTACAAGTGTTATTTATGAACCATCTTTATGTATAGTGTTACAAGGTGAAAAGGCAGTTGGTTTTGCAAATGAGATGTTTAGTTATTCAGAAACAAAATATCTTTTAGCTTGTACACATATCCCCGCAAATGTTAAAATACAAAGAGCTTCAAAAGAAGTTCCTTATGTTGCTGTTATGCTAAGATTTTCCCTTGAACAAATTTATGAAGTATTAAAAGAAATCAATAATACAGGAATTAGCGAAAAAAAAGGTCTAGTAAAGGGCTTATGTTTTGATGATTTAAATGATAGTTTACTTGAACCTTTATCAAGATTAATTAAACTTTTGGATAAACCAACAAATGATATTAAATTTTTATCTTCATTGATTATGAAAGAGATAATTTATACACTATTAGAAAGAAATGGAGACTTCTTAAAACAACATGTTTTAGAAGGAACTTTAACCAATCAGATAGTAAAAGCAATAACAGAGATAAAAAACAACTTTTCAGAAAATATAAATATGAAGGATTTAGCTAAAACTGTAGGAATTAGTGAGTCATCTTTATATCATAACTTCAAAAAAATCACTTCTATGAGTCCTTTACAATTTCAAAAAAAGATTAGACTTGAAGAAGCTAAACAGATGTTAATATCTCAAAATATCGAAGCTACTCAAGTGGCTTTTGCAATTGGCTATGAAAGCCCTTCTCAATTTAGTAGAGAATACACAAGGATGTTTGGAATGTCACCAATTGCTCATACAAATTCAATAAAAAATAAAGATATTGCCTGATTTTTTATAATTTGTAGAAATAGGCAAGAATAAGGGATTATTTTTCTATTGGCTTTTTTTAAATTCATTTATAATTTGTAGAAAAACTAGGAGATTATAAATGGAAAAATTTACATATAAAAATCCAACACAAATAGAATTTGGAAAAGATAAAGAGAAAAATATAGGAAAATATATAAGTTCATATGGAGTTAAAAAAGTATTACTTACTTTTGGAAGTGATAGAATTAAAAAAGATGGATTGTATGATTCTGTAATAAATAGTTTAAAAGAGTTTGATATTGAGTTTGTTGAATTAGGTGGAATTGTCAGTAATCCAACTCTTTCGACAGTTTATGAAGGAATCAAAAAAGCAAAAGAGAATAAAGTAGATGGAATTTTAAGTGTTGGTGGAGGTTCTGTTCTTGATAGTTCAAAAGCTATTGCTGTTGGAGCTTTAGATGAAGGAGATGTTTGGGATTTCTTTTTAGGAAAAAGAGAGATTACAAAAGCACTGCCTGTATTTGATATTATAACAATGGCAGCAACGGGAAGTGAAATGAATGCTTTTGCAGTTGTTACAAATGAAGAAACAAAACAAAAATACTCAATTACATCAGCTTTTATTTATCCAAAAGTTTCTGTAATTAATCCAGAATTACAAAAATCAGTATCAAAAGATTATTTGGTTTATTCAGCAGCTGATATTATTGCTCACTCTATTGAGGGATATTTTACTGCAACTGTACATCCTACAATTATTTCAAAATATATTGAAGCAAATATTTCAACTGTTATTGAATCAACGGAGATTTTATTAAAAGATAGTGAAAATTATGATGCAAGAGCAGAGTTTGCTTGGGCTGCTACAAATGCTTTAAATGGAACTACATATTTGGGAGTTGCAGGATATTCATATCCAAATCATATGATTGAGCACACTTTATCTGCACTTTTTAATGTTCCCCATGGTGCAGGTTTATCTGTAATAATGCCAGCTTGGATGAAATGGTATTACAAAAAGAATCCAACTCAATTTGAACGATTTGCAAATGAGATTTTTGGTGTTTATTCTGCTCAAGAGGGAATTGAAGCTTTAGAGAATTGGTTTAATAAAATTGGTACACCAACTAAATTATCACAATTCTCGATAAAAAAAGAAGATATTCCTCTAATTGTAGATAATGCTTATGAAAATGCAAAACATTTTGGATTAGACTCTATTTATACAAAAGAAGTATTATCAGAGATTCTAAATAATGCTGCATAATTTTTGGAGTGTTGATTAATCAACACTCCAAGGTTCCGGTGCACCAACTACTTTAAATACTTTATTATTTACAGCATTACAAACATCAATTGCAAGATTTACAAGTCCTGAATATGCTCCATAAGATACTTTTTTCTCTTGGTTTACATCTACAAAGGCTACTTTTTTCTTAATAGCTGTATATAAACTTCTTCCACCTGCAAGTAAAATATCAATTTTATGTTCATCTATTAGTTGAGCTTGTTCAACTCCTGGATTTGTTATTAAGATTTTTACATATTGTGCACAAATCTCTTTATCTTCTAAAGTAGCTTTTTGAACGCTAGTTGCAACAACATCAACTCCTATATCTTGTAAAGCAGAAGCTATTGACCAAGTTTTATTTCCACCTGTATTTAAAATAGCTTTTTTACCCTCTAATATTTTTCTATAAGGAATTAATATCTCTTCAAGTTTTGCTTCTTCTTCTGCGATTAGTGCTTCAGCTCGAGCTGTTAGTGCTTCATCACCAAAGGCGTTTACAATACTTCTTATTGCATTTGATGTGTCACGTTTCCCATAAAATGAGATAGAAATATAAGGAATTTGATATTTCTCTTGCATTTTTCTAGTTAAACTAATTAATGATTTTGCACAAACAATTACATTTAATTTTGCAGTGTGAGCCATTTGAATATTTTCAATTCTTCCATCACCTGCTAGTGTTGAGATTACTTTTATTCCAATTTTTTCTAAAAGTGGTGTGTATTGCCACATATCACCTGTAACATTATATTCACCAATTAGATTTATTCCAAAAGGGTGTATAACTTCAGGTTCTTTTGTTCCTATTAGTTGATGCAGAACTGATTCTCCACCAAGTCTTGAGCCTAGATTTTTACCACCAACGAAACCAGGAGAGTGAATAACAACAATTGGAATACCGTGTTTCTTCTCCATTCTCCCACAAACATTGTCCATGTCATCACCAATCATGGCAGTTACACAAGTTTCATATACAAAAATTCCTTTTGGATTCTTATGTTCAACTATATAATCAATTGAAACTTCAAGTTTTTTATCTCCACCAAAAATGATGTCATTTGTATTAACATCAGTTGTGTAACCCATAACTGTATTATTTTCACCTTTATGGGAAGTAAGAGTTTGTCTAGTTTCCCAAGATGCTCCTATACAAGTTGCAGGTGAATGAACTAAATGAATAACATCTGCAAATGGAAAAAGTGAAATTTGTGCTCCCTCAAATGCACAACCACCACTTGTTGCTCCTGGTTTTGGTTTATCACATGAAGATTTTTTTGTTTTATTATGTGAGCAATCGCTTTCGCTCAAGAGTTCTCGAATTAATTTTTTATTTACCATAATAGACTCTTTATAATTGGATTTTATTAATTAATGTCATGCAACTTGTATTCCTCACTACTAAGGAATACTATTTGCATACATAAAAATATAAATAAAAGGAGTTAAAATGATAGCAATACCATTGGATAATGAAGACTCAACGCAGATTTCTAAACTTTATGGAAACAGCGCCTTTTTTGCCTTTTTAGATGAAGAAACGGGAAGTTTTAAAGTTGTAGAAAATCCTGCCTGTGGAGATGGGATTAATACTGCAAAATTTGTCTCTTCTCAAAATATCGACAGCACAATTTTTTATTATATGGGTGATAAGGTTTATGAATATTTAATTGAAAAAGGTTTGAAAGTTTATAGCTGCTTACAAACTCATTTAAGTATAGATGAGATTTATATGCAGTTATCAACTGGTGATTGTATTGAAGTTACAAAAGAGAATAGTTCAACACTTTTAGACTCAGGAAATAGTGCTTGTACTTGCAAAGCAAAATAAAAAAGTAGGTTTTAATAGATGAAAAAAGATTTGGATTATTATTTATCATTAAATTATCCCCTTGAAGTTTATAGTGGAGAAAATGAGATTGGTGATGCATATTTAGTTGAATATATTGATTTTGATATAAAAGCTTCTAGTGAAGATTATGATGAAGCTGTTTTATTAGCAAAAGAGTATTTGAAAAAGCATTTACAAAAACAATTAGAATTGAATAATCCAATTCCAAACCCAAATGAAGGAACAAGATTTATGGAACATAGAGCGGCACTTGATGCATATAAAAACAAAGATTTTAAAACAGCACATGATATTTGGGTTGAAGAAGCCAAATTAAAAAATGACCAAGCAATGACAAACTTAGGTTTGATGTATTTAAAAGGTGAAGGTGTTGAAAAAGATTATACAAAAGCAAAAGAGTGGTTTGAACAAGCAAGTACTTATGATAATGATTCTGCTAATTTTAATTTAGCATTAATGTACCAAACAAAAATTGGTGTTGAAGAAGATATTCAAAAAGCTGTTGATTATTTCAGACGCTCAGTTGCAAAAGATCATATTCAAGCTGCATTTAGACTTGCATTAATTCAACTAAAAGATAGAACAAATTTAAGTGGAATAAAAGAAGGTTTCGACTGTATGTTAAAAGCTGCAAAGGCTGGTCATGTAATGGCAACCGTGCAGTTAACAGGTGTTGATAAACCTTTAGAAGATGGGGAATTAAATCAAAACTTTAGAACAAAAAAGTTAGAAGATCAACTTGAAATTATAAATGATGCTCTTGAGAGATTTATTAGACCAATTTTGAAAAAAGATGGTGGAAACCTAATTTTAATTGATTATTTAAATGAGCCAGAAATTGAGTTAAGACTTGCATATCAAGGGGCTTGTGTTGGTTGTTCTATTGCTTCAACTGGAACTTATGAAATGATTAAAAGTACAATTGAGCAAGTAATAGATAAAAGAGTAAGGATTTATGTATTATGAAAATCGCATTTGCATCAACGGATAATATTCATGTTAACCAACATTTTGGTTGGTGCAAAGAGTTTTATGTCTACGAAATCATAGAAGATTCTTACAATTTTGTAAAAAGTATTGATTCTTCAATTGAAATTTCAGATGAAATTGAGAAGTTAACTTACAAAATAGAATGTTTGGAAGATAGTGACATTTTATATGTACAACAAATTGGCCCAAAGGCTTCAAGAATGGTTCAAGCTTGTAAAATTTTCCCTATGCAATCAGCTAAAGAAAATGAAAAGATTGAAGATATTCTTAATTTACTTATAAAAATGAGATCTAATCCTCCAATATGGATGAGAAGGTTATTAGAAAATGAATCATAAAAAACCAATAGAAATAGCAAATAATATATTTTTTATAGGTGCTTTTGACCCTGATATTAGAACTTTTGATATTATCATGAAAACAGCAAATGGTTCTTCATATAATGCCTACTTAATAAAAACAACGGAAGGTGTTATTATTGTTGATACTGTAAAGTTGGGTTTTGAAAAAGAATTTTTTTCAAAAATAGAACAACTTTGTTCTTATGATGAAATAAAGTATGTACTTTGTCACCATTTAGAACCAGATCATGCAGGAGCAATTCCTGAGTTAATCAAAAGAGTTCCAAATGCAAAAGTTTTAATCTCACCCCAAGCAACACCAATGTTAAAAGCAATTACAAACAATGAAAACATTGATTTTGAAACAGTTTGGACAAATAAAAGTTTAACTTTGGGTGATAAAACAATTAGATTTTTAACAACTCCATATTTACATTGGCCAGAGACAATGAGCTCTTATGTTGTTGAAGATTCTCTTTTATTTAGTGGAGATGTTTTTGGAAGTCACTATTATGATAAAAGACTTTTTGATGATTTAGTTGGAGATTTTTCTTACTCATTTAAGTATTACTATGACCATATAATGAGACCTTTTAAATCTTATGTTTTAAGTGCGCTAAAGTTATATGATAAACTAGATATAAAGATGATAGCTACTTTACATGGTCCAATTATTAGGGAAAAACCATATAAATATATTGAACTTTATAGAAAATGGAGTTTAGCTAGACCTGAAAATATTAAAGAGAACAACAAAATTATCTCTATTTTTTATCTAACAAGTTATAAAAATACAAGAGATATGGCAGATGCTATTTTTGATGGTGCAGAAAGTATAAAAACAATAAGAGCTAGTTTATATGATTTAGCTTCAATTGAAGAACAAAACATGATTGATATTCTAGAAGAAAGCGATGGAATATTAATAGGAACACCAACAATAAATGCAGATGCTCCAAAACCAGTTTGGGATTTGCTCTCTTGTATGATGTACTTGGAAAAAAGAGGAAAAACAGGAATGGCCTTTGGCTCTTATGGTTGGAGTGGAGAAGCTGTTAATATGATTCTTGATAGAATGAAATCTTTACATTTTAGAGTTCCACCGATTGAACCTATGAAGATAAAATTAATACCTACAAAAAAAGAATTAGAAGATTGTTTCGAATTTGGTAGAGAATTTGCGGAAATTGTAAACGGGAAAATGATAGAATTAGATATGAATTAAATAAGATGAATAACCGATGAGTATAAAACTTTACAGGGGTTTAACTAAAACATGTACTCATCGCTTATTTATCTTAATTTAAATCACTCAAACTTGAAACTTTATAAATCACATCTTTTAATTCATTCAACTTTTTTATAACTGCCTCATCACATGGCTTGTCAAGACTAAATCTCAAACTCACAAAATCATAGATATTATCGATGTTTCCATACACTTCTTTTAGTAGCTCTTTTTTAATCTCTTCTTGTATTCTCATCTTGAATCCTTTTTTACTAAAAACTTGCATTTACTATTCCTAAAATTCGTGTGGAACAATATGTGCATTATATTTCTAAATTTAAATAAGGAGTTATCTATGAGTTGTTCGTGTACTTCAAGTAGTTCTCAAGAATCAATCCAAGAAGAGGTAATGGCAAAGATTAATAATCACCCATGTTATAGTGAAGGTGCTCATCAGCACTACGCTAGAATACATGTTGCCGTTGCACCTGCTTGTAATATTCAATGTAACTACTGTAATAGAAAATATGATTGTTCAAATGAGAGTAGACCAGGTGTAACTAGTGGTAAATTATCACCAGAAGAAGCTGTTAAGAAGATTTTATTTGTTGGTGGAGAAATTCAACAACTTTCTGTTGTAGGAATCGCAGGTCCTGGTGACGCATTAGCAAACCCTGAAAAAACTTTTAAAACATTTAAAATGCTATATGAAAAAGCACCAGATTTAAAAATGTGTTTATCTACAAATGGTCTTATGTTACCAGATTATATTGACCAAATCCAAAAATATAATGTTGACCATGTAACAGTTACAATCAACTCTGTTGATGAAACTGGTGAAGTTGGTTCAAAAATATATCCATGGATTTTATGGAATCATAAAAAAGTATTTGGAAAAGAAGCAGCAAAAATTCTTTTACAAAGACAACTTGAGGGAATCAAGATGTTAACAGAAAGAGGAATTTTAGTTAAAGCAAACTCTGTTTTAATTCCAGGTGTTAATGACAAAGAGTTACCAAATGTTGCTAAAAAATTAAAAGAGTTAGGTGTATTTTTACATAACATTATGCCTCTATTATCTAAACCTGAATTTGGTACATATTATGGATTAAATGGGCAAGAAAGCGCAACAGACCAAGAAGTAATGGCAGCTCAAGAAGCTTGTGGAATGGACATGAAACTTATGTCTCACTGTAGACAGTGTCGTGCTGATGCTGTTGGACTAATTGGTGAAGATAGAGGGGATGAATTTACAAAAGATACTTTTGTAAAAATGGACTGGGATGCTTTAACTAAAAAATATGATATTGCAGCACGAGCACAAAAACACCAAGTTATTGAAAACTGGAGAGCAGCTCTTGAAGTTGCAAATGAAAAAGTAAAAATTGCACAAGCATCTAAAGAGCAATTGAGTTCAACAGGTGAAACTAAACTTGTAGCTGTTACAACTGCTGGTGAGGGAACTATTAACTTACACTTTGGTAATGCTAAAGAGTTCTTAATCTACGAAGCTGGAGATAAAGCAATCAAATTTGTAATGCACAGAAAAGTTGAAAATCCATATTGTAAAGGACCTGAAGATTGTGATGGTTCTTATCCAATTGAAGATATTAAAAATACTTTAAAAGATGTGGATTTATTATTAACTGAAAAAATCGGTGGATGCCCAATGGATGAATTAAAATCAATTAACTTGATTTGTGACGATTCTTATGCCCTTCAACCAATTGAAAAATCAGTATTTGCAGCGGTTCAAAAATATTTTTATTCGCAAGATTCAAAAACTGAACATGAGTTAGGGTAATCCCTAACTTATGAAAACAAAACCTACAGTAATACTTCTAAAAGGTAATGGCCCAATTTCAATAAATAATGAACTAATGGAGCTAATCACAATTACCACTTCACACGGTTTTATTGGTTTCCCACTAAAACATCTTCGTGCACAAAAAGTTGTGACACTAAGAGATTATGATAGATTTTTAACTATTGAAAAAGAAATCACTACAAAACCATGCTGTTTTGTTTTTTCTTATGAGAAATTACTAGATAAAGATTTAGAGTTTATTAAAGCTGATGAGTTTGAAATTTTAGAATAATTTAAAGATTTTTATACCAAATTTTGCTCCAAAATGTTAGAATCATTTAACTTTTTATAAGGATTTGAAAATGACAAAAATCATGAATAGAGTTTTACAAGATATACAAATATTGTCTATAAATGAAAAAAATGATTTAATGAAAATTCTTATTGCATCTATGGATGAAAGTCATGATAATAATTCTGATAAATTTTGGGCAGATATAGCTAAAAATAGATTTGAAGAAATAGAGTCAAAAAAAGTTCAAACTCTAAATTGGAATCAAATAAAACAACAAGTTTTATCTTAAAATGAAACCATTATCTTTTCACCCTGAAATTGCGATAGATATTAAAGGCTCATATAGTTGGTATGAAAAGCAACTTGAAGGATTAGGAAAAGAGTTTTTATATGAATTAGAAAATGGTTTTGAAGCTATTCAAAACTTTCCAAATGCATGGGCTAATTATCAATATGATTTTAAAAGATATGTCCTAAATAAATTCCCTTTTTCCATAATATACAAAGAATCAAATGAAGAAATATTCATAATTGTAGTTATGCATAACAGTAGAAAACCAAATTATTGGGCAGATAGAATAGTTTAAATAGAAGATTAAATCTTTTAATTGTTTTTATAACTTACTTCCTCAACACTGAATCCAAAAATAGATTTTTCGCCTCTTAATGTCATTGTATCACCTATGTTCAAATCATCATAGGCTTTACTAAATCTACCTAATTTAATTGAGAATGTTAATTTATCTGCCCTATTTATCTCTAAAAATTTAAGTTTACTTCTTCCCATTATTTCTTTGTTGATAATAACTACATTTTTTTCAATTATTTCTTTGTTCTTAAAAATTAAATGTAAAGGAAAAAAAAGTGTTTTTTCAATATAGAAAAGAATAACAAATGGAATACCTGTTATCATTATTACTCTTAATATAAATAATTGAATATATTTATTCTTTAATTTTTTATTAAATTCGTTATTTTCTTTAAAGCTACTTTTTAAAAATAATATGCCAATTGTAAACGAAACGATATAGTGCCATTTAAAAATAAAAAGATTTTCATTTACAATAAAGTGTTTTGAAAATATAAATGTAATAACAAATGCGCAAAATAACACAAATACTACAAGGTTGGATTTAAAACTGCTACTCACTACTTTCCTTTTTTAATTATTTAAGATATTAAAAATATATAATTATATACAATAGTAGGATGAATTTAATTAAATCTATAATACTAATAACTTTTATTTCAAATTCACTGTTCTCATATGATAATTGGAAAAATGAAATAAACATATATAAACTAAATAATCAGAATCTTTCAATTGAAACTAAAAAATATTTTTGTGAGCATAAAAATAAAAAAGAGCTTCAAAAAGAAATTTTTCTTTTTTTAAAAGAACAAGATTTAAATTTTTATATAAAGAATTCACTAACTATAGATTATTTACCTAGGAAATTGATTGATAGTACTTTAAAAAAGAATCAAAATTGCGCTAATCCTAGGAAAAATATAATAATTGGTACTTGTGGTAATTGGTCATGTTTAGATGGTAGTAAACCAGTTGTAAAATTTGATATCAGATAGTTTTTTTTATCATACTATTCAAATGACTCAATATTATTTTATTAAATTTTATATATTCTTAAAGTCTAAAAACTAAAATTTATAAGTTTTAAGTCTAATCCTCACCAAATTCTTTTCCTTAACTCTTACTTCGGAACACTATTTGCATAACTTTTAATATCGAAATTAAAGGTTAGTATAATGCCAATTATTAATGATACAACTTTAAGAGATGGTGAACAGACACCATACGTAGCTTTTAACACTAAAGAGAAACTTCAAATTGCTAGGCTTTTATATGAAGCTGGTGCAGATGAACTAGAAGTTGGAATTCCAGCAATGGGTAAAAAAGAACAAGATGACTTAAAAGAGATTCTTGCTCTTAATTTACCTATTCAAATAATGAGCTGGAATAGAGCTACGATGAGTGATTTAGAAGCCTCTTTAAAGTGTGGATTAAAAGCAGTTGACTTATCTATACCTGTTTCAGATATTTTGATTGACATTAAATTTGGTGGAGATAAAACAAGATTACTTAAACAACTAGAAACGGTAATTTTACAAGCCAAAAAAGAAAATTTATTTGTTTGTATCGGTGGAGAAGATTCAAGTCGCGCGAACAACTCTTTTTTAAAAGAGATTATGACATTAGGATATGAACTTGGTGCAAATAGATTTAGATATTGTGATACTGTTGGCATTTTAACACCTCATAAAACTTATGAAAATATCAAAGATTTAAGTTCTTCAAATCTTTTAGATATAGAAATGCACACTCACAATGACTTTGGAATGGCTACTGCAAATGCAATTGCAGGATATGAAGCAGGAGCATACAGCTCTAATACTACAGTTATTGGTATTGGTGAGAGAGCTGGAAATGCTTGTTTTGAACAGGTATTAATGACTTTGAGATTATTAGGAAAAGAAGTTAATATTAATTCAAAAGCTTTAAAATCTCTTATAAAAACAGTAAGTAACGCATCAAATAGAAGAATAGATACAAATCTGCCAATTATTGGTAGAAATATATTTTCACATGAATCAGGGATTCATGTAAATGGAATGATGAAATCAAATCAGGCATATGAGCCTTTTACTCCTGATGAAGTTGGTTTAAAAAGAGCCTTTCCTATTGGAAAACACTCAGGAAGTTCAACTTTGATTTATCATTTAAAAGCTGTTGGAATTGATCCAGATATAGATATTGTACAAAAAATTCTTCCACAAATTCGAGAAATTGTAACGAATAGAAAAAAAGTTTTAAGTACAAATGAATTAAAAGAGTTATACCTATGTTCATTGGCTATCTAAAAAATGGGTTTGAAGAATCATTAGAGGATTTATTAATTGAAAACCCTCTATTTGATTTAGAACTATTAAAACAAACATATCATGTTTATCCTCAATACTGTTTTGCAGCCTATGAAGATTCAAAAATAGTTGGCATTTTAAGTGCTTATATTTTTGAAAACTATTTGTATATAAATGTGATTGATGTGATAAGTAAATATGAAGATGTTTTAAAAAGATTAATCTCTTTGTTGCTTAGAAATTTTCCTGAAGAAAATATTTTAGTTTTAATTGAAAATGATAAAAGTAAACAGTTGGAAGAATTAGGATTTAAAACTTATAGTGATTTTCTAAGATTTATGCACTCAGGCGAATCTGTTGCTTTTAACTTTTCAAATTCAACAGCAAAACAAGTAAGTGGTGAACACTACTCAGAAGTTGCAAAAAGAGTTGATAAAAAAGTTTTCAATTTAAATAGAGAAGAGTATTTAAAAACAGATTGTGTTTTTACTAATTCTTTGAAACTCTCTACTGGATATGGATTTTTACACTCTTATGTGGTAAACAAAAGATTTATAAAAATCTCACCTTGGATTATGGATAATGAAGCCTTTTTAGATGCTGAAAAGCTTTTACGAGGGGTTTTATATTATCGTGGATTAAAAAGCATTTATGGATATGCTCCAAAAAATGTAAAAGAGATAGTTGATTTATATCAAAGCTATAAGTTTAGAATCTATGGAGATTTTAAACTTATGTATTTGAGAGAAAAACCAAACATCGTGTTAGATAATTTATACGCAATTTAAGGAGTAATTATGGAATTAACATCGGAGCAAAAAGAGTTAAAAAAAGAGCTGGCTAAATACAAAAGAAAAGTTGTTGAGTTAGCAGGTGAAGTTCATGACATCGTTGAAGACACTATCTGGACTGATTATGTGAGATTACCAAAATTAAGCGAAGATATTAAAAATGCAATGAAAATAGTTAATGAGTTTCAAGAACAACATCCATACTTAAAGTAGTATATAATGGAAAATTTAAAAGATAAACAAATTTGTGAATGTGGTGGAATGACTATTATTCAAGCTCAAAAAATATTTGAAGATACTGATTTACCATATAAAAAAGCAAAAAAACTTGTTACTGGCTGTAGCCAGACTTGTTGTAGAAGACCTTTAATGGCTCTATTTAACATGGTAGAGTTTGGTGAAGTCGACTATGAAGAGATTGCATTTTTAATTGATGCAAAAAATGATAGATTAAAGGATGACGAATGAGTTACGATATCGAACATTTTGTAAAATGGATAAGAGCTAACGATTTAACACCTATAATGTCAGTCGTTGAAGATGATTTGGAGTTATTAACACATTTAGATTTATCAAAAAAGAATCTAAAAGATTTACCTGAATCTATTGGAGTTTTAAGAAATCTAAGCGTTTTAAAACTATCAAATAACAAACTTAGAAAACTTCCAAAAGCAATTGGAGAATTAAAAAACTTAAGAAATCTTCAATGTGAAAATAATTTAATAGAAGAGTTACCAACAGAAATAGGAAATCTAGCAAATCTTATGATATTGAATCTAAATGTAAATAGATTAAAAGCCTTACCAAAAGGTTTTTATGATTTAAAATCCCTTACAAGACTCACTCTTGCTGCAAATAGAATTGAGAGTTTAGATGAAGATTTTAAAAAATTATCAAAACTTCTATATCTCTCACTTGAAACCAACGAGTTAAAAGATATTCCTGATATATTTGAAAATATGCAACAACTATATTATTTAGATTTATCTTTTAATCACTTAACTTCTTTACCCTCTTCTTTATCAAAAATCAAAGAGTTAGAGACTCTTATTTTAGAAGGAAATAGTTTAAAAGAATTACCGTCTTTAGAATCCCATGATATGCTTATAAAACTTGATTTAAGTGGGAATAATTTAACATCTTTAGATTTTGATGTTAGTCGTTTAGAAGATTTGAAAATATTGATTTTGGACAATAATTTATTAACAAAACTTCCAAAAGATATTTGTAAGTTAAATAAACTGAGTACCTTGTCAGTTAGTTCTAATAAACTAGAAGAGTTGCCTGAGTTAATAGGTGATTTAGTAAATCTTCAAGAGTTAGATGTTGAAGATAATAAATTAAGTTTCATTCCCCATTCAATTAAAAATCTAACTAATTTGAATAATTTATTTATAGATAACAATAATGGATTAAAAAAACCAAAATCACTAGAACTAGAATTTTGTGATGTGAAATAAGGAGTATCCCATGAGTAGTTTAGTACATTTATCAATGGAAAGTGAAATTTTAAAACTTCTTCAAAGTCATGCAAATGACCAATATGCAAAAGATGAACTTGCCCCTTGGATTGCCAAGACTTCACTACAAATGGGACATTTATATTCAGATTTAGGTTTACAAAGTAGAGAAGAAATGGGGAAATTTATGAGCAAAAATTTCACCTCTCTAGCAAAACTAAAACCTCAAGATAAACGATGGAAAAAATATTTGTATGATTGTATTGGCAAAACTGCACCTGCTTGTGCAGCTTGTGATGATATTAGCAACTGTTTTAATTGCTCTTTAAATCAATAAAGGAAAAATAGTGTTCAAGAATAAAGATAAGGCTCAAAATAGAAACTTCAATAAAAAAGATTTAGCTATTTTAGTCTCTTTTGAGCTTATAATTGTTCTTGTTTCTTTATTTTTTACAATGGATTAATTTAAAAATTCATTGTAAAGGTCTTTGTTTTTAGAGAATATTTTATAAGTTACATCTTTGTATGTAAACTCCAAATAATTAGCATGAAGCCATAATCTACTTGATTTTGTAACTTCAAATCTATCTTCAAGACTTAGGGTTTTATTTAGATAATTTTCTGCACTATCATCATCAACTCCATAAATGGGATCACCTAAAATTGTATGCCCAATTGAGTGTAAATGAACTCTAATTTGATGCTGTCGTCCAGTTAGTGGTAATGCTTCAATTAGAGTTAAATCTTTTTCTTTATTGTATTTAAGAGGTTTTATAATAGTTACAGACTCTTTTCCATCATCACAAACTTTCATTCGTACCCCAATTACAAGTCCTTCTCTATCAAGTCCTTTGTCTATTCTTATCTCTTGTTTTATTTCACCTTGTGCAATGGCAAGATATGATTTGTGATATTTTTTATCTTGGAACATCTCTTTTAAAGCTATTTCACTTTTTTTGTTTTTCCCAACGATAATTAAACCTGATGTTTCCGCATCAATCCTATGAATTAAATTTGCATCTTCTCCAAAATGAAACCTAATTTCATCAAGTAAAGAGTAAGGGGTACTTTTAGAAATAGGATGAACCATTAGGTTTGTAGGTTTATCAAAAATTGCAAAATCAGTAAACTCAAGAAGAGGTTTTAAACCCCTTGAAACACCCTCAAAAACAGCTATATAAATGTAATCAGTCGGAATAGTTTCCCCTGTATTTATAGTGTTCATATTCTCATCAAAAATTCTTCCTTTTGATGTAAGCCTTTGCCCTATTTTCGGGTCTAGACCTAACTCATGTATCAAAAATATTTGTATTTTTTTACCTTTGATAGCTTTATGTTTTTTTAGTGTAAATGGCAAATTCTAATCCTGTTCTTTTTTGGAAATCTGATATTTTTTAACAGATTTTTTAAGTTTATATTGGTGTAATTTAGATACCATATCATACATAAATTAATAAAAATATTTAATAAAAATTCAAGAAACATGATTATAAGGGACATATAAATGGTAGAAAGATACGCAAGAGTTGAAATGAGTTCAAAGTGGACTCAAGAAGCAAGATATGCAGCATGGCTAGAAGTAGAAAAAGCTGCTGTTAAAGCTTGGAATAAAATTGGACTTATTCCAGATGCTGATTGCGAAAAAATAGTAAAAAATGCTACTTTTTCAGTAGAAAGAATAGAAGAAATCGAAGCTGTTACAAAACATGATTTAATTGCATTTAATACAAGCGTATCTGAATCTTTAGGTGAAGAGTCAAGATGGTTTCACTATGGAATGACTTCTTCTGATGCAGTTGATACAGGTGTAGCTCTTCAAATGAGAGACTCTTTAGAAATTATTATTGCTGATGTAAAAATGCTTATGGAATCTATTGAAAAAAGAGCACAAGAACATAAATATACTTTAATGGTAGGAAGAAGCCACGGAATTCATGGTGAGCCTATTACTTTTGGTTTAACTTTAGCTGTTTGGTACGATGAAGTAGCAAGACATCTTAAAAACCTTGAAGAGACTATGGAAGTTATTGCTGTTGGTCAAATCTCGGGAGCTATGGGTAACTTTGCTCACGCTCCTTTAGAGCTTGAAGAGTATGCAATGGCAGAACTAGGACTTAAACCAGAACCATGTTCAAACCAAGTAATTCACAGAGATAGATATGCAAGACTTGCAACTGCTTTAGCACTACTTGCATCAAGTGTTGAAAAATTTGCTGTTCAAGTAAGACATTTACAAAGAACAGAAGTTTATGAGTGTGAAGAATATTTTGCAGTTGGTCAAAAAGGATCTTCTGCAATGCCACATAAAAGAAATCCAATTTTAACAGAAAACATAACTGGACTTGCAAGAATGATTAGATCATACGCAATTCCTGCTATGGAAAATGTTGCTTTATGGCACGAAAGAGATATCTCTCACTCTTCAACGGAGAGATTTTGGTTACCAGATGCATTTATTACAAGTGATTTCATGTTACACAGAATGAATAGTGTAATTGCAAACTTAACTGTAATGCCTGAAAATATGATGAAAAATTTAAACTTAACTGGTGGATTAGTATTTTCTCAAAGAGTATTACTTGAATTACCACTTGCTGGTGTTTCAAGAGAAGATGCTTATAGAATTATTCAAAGAAATGCGATGAAAGTTTGGGAAGAGATTCAACATGGAAAACCTACAACAAATGAAAAAGGTGAGTCTTTATATCTTCAATATCTTTTAGCAGATGAAGAATTAAGAAATTCATTATCAGAAGAACAAATAAGAGAATGTTTCAACTTCGAATACTATACAAAAAATGTAGATAAAATTTTCAATAGAGTATTCAAAAAATAATATAAGATACTACAAGGTAAAATTATGGGAATTATGATAAAAAAAAGAAATGGTCGTAAAGAGGTTTTAGACATTACTAAAATTCAAAAAATGACTGTAGAGGCAACTGAAGATTTAGATGGTGTCTCTCAAAGTGAACTAGAACTTGATGCACAAATTAAATTTATTGATGGGATGAGCTCTTCTGATATTCAAGATGCACTTATTAAAACAGCCGTTGAGAAAATTGATATAGATGTTCCAAATTGGACATTTGTAGCAGCTCGTCTTTTTGTTTTTGATTTATATCACAGAGTTGGAAAAGCAACTCATGGAATAAAGGGTGAACCATATTGCCATTTAAGAGATTATTTGAAATATGGAAAAGAAGCAGGAAGATTAATCCCAAATCTTGGTGAAGGTTATGATTTAGATGATTTAGATAACTACATTGATCCATCAAGAGACTTTTTATTTAACTACTTAGGTATTAAAACTTTATACGATAGATATTTAATAAAAAATAATAAAGCTGAACCAATTGAGTTACCACAACATATGTTTATGGCAATTGCAATGTTTTTAGCTCAAGATGAAGTTAATAAACAACAATGCGCAAAAGAATTTTATGATGTAGTTTCTAAATTTGAAGTAATGCTTGCAACTCCAACTTTATCAAATGCAAGAACAAATAGACACCAATTATCTTCTTGTTATATTGGAAGTTCTCCTGATAATATCGAGGGAATTTTTGATGGTTACAAAGAGATGGCACTATTATCTAAATTTGGTGGAGGAATCGGTTGGGATTGGAATCAAATCAGAGCTTTAGGTGGTGTTATTGATGACCACAAAAGTGCTGCTGGTGGAACAGTTCCATTTTTAAAAATCACAAATGATATAGCACTTGCAGTTGACCAATTAGGTACAAGAAAAGGTGCAATTGCAGTTTATCTTGAGCCTTGGCATATGGATATAGTGGATTTTATTGACTTAAAGAAAAACTCTGGTGAAGAAAGAAGAAGAGCACATGATTTATTCCCAGCTCTTTGGATAACTGACCTATTTATGGAGAGAGTTTTAGAAGATGCTCATTGGACTTTATTTGACCCTTATGAAGTAAAAGACTTAAGTGAGTGTTATGGTGATGAATTCAAAGCAAAATATATAGCTTATGAAAATGATGAGTCTATTACAAAAAATGTGATGAAAGCAAAAGATTTATGGAAAAAAGTACTAACTTCATATTTTGAATCTGGAAGTCCTTTTTTATGTTTTAAAGATACAGCAAATAGAGCTAATCCAAACTCTCATGTTGGACATATTAGAAGCTCAAATCTTTGTACAGAGATTTTCCAAAATACAAATCCAAACTATTACAAAATCAGACTTGAGTTTGTAGATGGAACAGTTTCTACTTATGAAGAAGAAGAATTAATTGTTGTTGATGGTGGAATCACTAAAAAAGCAAATAAAGTTTCTGCTCTTGATAGTATTAATGGTAAAAGAGTATTTATTGTTGAAAAAGAGAAAATTGATGGAGATACAGCAGTTTGTAACTTAGCATCTGTAAATCTTTCAAGAATTAATACAAAAGAAGACATTGAAAGAGTTGTTCCAATAGCTATTAGAATGCTTGATAATGTTATTGATTTAAACTTCTATCCATTAAGAAAAGTAAAAGCTACAAACTTAAAATCAAGAAGTATTGGTTTAGGTGTTATGGGTGAAGCTGAAATGTTAGCTGAGTATAAACTTGTTTGGGGTTCAACTGATCACTTCAAAAAGATTGATAAAGTTATGGAAGCAATTTCATATAATGCAATTAAATCAAGTTCAAACTTAGCAATAGAAAAAGGAACTTACGCAACTTATGAAGGTTCAAATTGGTCAAAAGGTATTATGCCTCATGATCATGCTCCTCAAGCTGTAAATGCACTTGTAGACAAAGATTTATTTGATGCTTCTTACGATTGGGATGAATTACGAGCAAAAGTTAAAAAAGATGGAATGAGAAATGGTTACTTAATGGCTGTTGCTCCTACTTCATCTATTTCTATTTTAGTTGGAACTACACAAGCTATTGAGCCAGTTTATAAAAGAAAATGGTTTGAAGAGAACTTATCAGGATTAATTCCAGTTGTTGTTCCAAAACTAAGTCCTGAGACTTGGAATTATTATACTCCTGCTTTTGAAATTGACCAATTACAAGTAATTAAAGCAGCCGCAATTAGACAAAAATGGATAGACCAAGGTCAATCTACAAATATTTTCATGAGCTTAGATAAAGCAAGTGGAAAACACCTACATGAAATCTATACATTAGCTTGGAAATTAGGACTTAAATCAACATATTATTTAAGAAGCCAATCACCAGAAGCAAAAAATGATGTAGAAGATAGATCTATGGAGTGTAGCGGTTGTCAATAGGATAACCTTACATTTCGTAACTACAAACAATTAAAAAAATAGAATAAAATTTTAGAAAAAAGCAGAGGACTTCCAAATGGAGCGAAAAACCATATATAACCCAGACTCAAAAGAGAGTTTAAACGATAGAAGAATTTTTGGTGGAAATAGTGATGGAATGATTAATTTTACTAAAATGAAATATCAATGGGCATTAAATTTATGGGATACAATGGAAGCTAATACTTGGTTTCCAAAAGAAGTTCAAATGACAGGGGATGCAAAAGATTATAAATATCTTACTGAGCCTGAAAAAAGAATGTATGATTTAGTTTTATCTCAACTTATTTTTATGGATTCTTTACAAACAAATAATCTAATGGACAATATAAATCCATACATCACAGCTCCTGAAATAAACGCTTGTCTTTCAAGACAGTCTTATGAAGAAGCAAATCATAGTAAATCTTATGCAGTTATGGTTGAATCTATTTCTGATAACACAGACCAAATCTATGATATGTGGAAAAATGATGTAAAACTAAGAGAAAAAAACAACTACATAGCAGCTGTTTATAAAAATCTTGCAGGTGAAATAACAGATGAAAAAATCGTTTTAGCACTTTTTGCAAATCAGATTTTAGAAGGATTATATTTTTATGCTGGATTTGCAGCTATGTATGCCCTTGGAAAATCAGGAAAAATGCTTGGGTCTTCACAAATGATTAGATTCATCCAAAGAGATGAAGTTACTCACCTTTTACTTTTCCAAAACATGATAAATTCAGTTAGAAAAGAAAGACCAGAACTATTCACAGCCGAACTTGAAGAGACTGTAAGAGGAATGTTCAGAAAAGCCGTAGAACTAGAATCATCTTGGGGAGCATATATCACTCAAGGACAAATCCTAGGTTTCACAGATGGAATCATAAAACAATATATTCAATACCTAGCAGATAAAAGATTAGATGCCGTTGGATATAAACCAGAATACAATGTAAAACACCCTATTCCATGGGTTGATGGATACGCAAGTTTCAATGACCAAAGAACAAATTTCTTTGAAGGAAATGTTGTAAACTACTCAAAAGGAAGCATCGACTTCGACGATTTTTAATAGTTCTTTTACCCAATCTCAGCGTTGGAGCAATTTTTTTACTCAGTCACATACTGACTGTATGCTCCCTCGCAAAAAAATCACTCCTCCTTGACCTTGAATAAAATAACTATTAAAAAGGATTCAAATGCTACATAATCAGATTTTATCAAATAAAAAAACTAAGAAGAAATTACCATTGATTTTAATATCATTTGGATTATTCGCCTTATTTTGTATAGTTAGTGTATTTGGATATTATGAATATATCTTTTCAGATTTTAAAATAGATGCTAGTCCTGACCATTTTGGACAATTTGGAGATTTTATAGGTGGTACATTAAATCCAATATTGGCATTTCTTAGTTTTATGGCATTACTTTATACAATTAAAATTCAAACTGATGAATTAAAACTTTCACGAGAAGAACTTGAAGCTACAAGAGAAGAATTAAAAGGCTCAAGAATAGCTCAACAAGAACAAAGTGAATCTCTAAAACTCCAAAATGAGGCTACAAATTTACAAATGTTTGAGAATACTTTTTTCCAATTACTTGATAAACACAATGAACTCTTAAATATTATATTAGGGAGAAAGAATGAATTTTTAGTTAATTTCTCAAGGATAACTATGGAAAATACATGGGAGGGAACTAGCGAATATGAATTTTTTTCTATCGATGAAGTGTTTAGTAATTTTAGAGAGAAGAATAAAGAAGAAAATAAAATCAAAAAATATTTCATGATATTATATCAATTACTTAGATTTATAGACGATCAAAGTATTAAGAATAAAATTAATGGAAAACAATATACAAATATATTAAGAGCTTTAATTGATGTTCATCTTTTAGAAGTTTTAGCAATAAATTGTATTAGTCATAATTTTATTGAATATAAAAATTATATAGAAAAATATGCATTATTTGAGCATTTAATTATTAATAAAAGAACTGAGCATACCGAAGTATTATTACAAATATTATCTTATTTTAATGATGGGGCCTTTGGTAATAATGAGATGCTTTTGGAATTAGTTAGAAGCTAAAACCGAAGAAATCCCAGCCTTTGTCAAAGCCGAGTAGTTTTAAATTTTTTTCGGAAAAAGTCGAGGACTGTTTGAGTAAAAAAGAGTGACAAATTCACTCTTTTTTGCGAGTTCCGCAGACTAGAAAACAAATTTGAAACTAGGAGGGAAGCTTCGCCTTTGACAATTCGGCTGGTTGCTTTTTGTCTTACTTTTTACAACTAAAAAGTAAGAAAGCGAAGAACTTGTTCTTCAAGAGAATATTAAAAATAATCCTTCAAAAATTCATATTTAAATAAAACCTAAACCAAATTTGTTAAACTATCCTCCTTTTAAATTGGAGAAAATAAATGTTCACAGAAATAATAAAACCAAGATTTTTAGAAACAGATGCACTTGGGCATATTAATAACAACACTTACGGGGTGTGGTTTGAAGCCGCACGAGATGAGATATTTCGTATCTTTATGCCAAAGGCAAATGTAAAAGAGTGGAATCTTATCATGGCTCATACTTCTTTTGATTTTTTAAAAGAGGTATTTTGGGGTAAGGAAGTTATCGTAAAAACTGGTGTTACAAAATTAGGTAACTCTTCTATTGAATTATGTCATGCAGTTTATCAAGAAGGAAAACTTTGTACAACTGGAAAGTGTATTCTTATTCACTATAATTTTATGACAAAAGAGGCAGTTAGAATCCCTGATAATATTAGAACAATACTAGAATCCCATATTTTCTCAATACCTTGGATGGGAACTTTAGAAGAAGTTGAAGAGTTTGAAAAAAGTAATAAGAGTTAAACTCTTATTACCAATTTCCAAGAATCACAGGCAGAACCGATACAACCAAAAGTATCGCCATGATTAGATTGAACTTTCTTACATGGCTTTCATCTTTTATAAATCTTTTTAAAGCAACTCCACCTATTGCCCAAGCATTACAAGAGATTATTCCAGCTATTAAAAACAAAAAAGCAATGATAATTACTTGAGTAATACTATTGTCTTTTGATGTTACAAATATAGACATAGCTGTCATTGACATAATCCAACCCTTTGGATTTACCCATTGAAAAAGTGCTGCTTGTATAAAAGTAAAAGGTTTGTGCTTTTCTTTTATTTTTAGATGACCTTTGCTAGAACCTATTTTATATGCCATCCAAAATAGATAAAGAAGTCCCACAACTTTTAGTATTTTTAATACTATTGGGAATTTTTCAAATACAATTCCAACTCCCAATCCCACAAGTAAAACCATCAATGCAAAACCTAAAAAAACCCCAAACACATGGGGAATACTTCTTTTATATCCAAAGGTTAACCCAGAAGATAAAAGTAAGACATTATTAGGTCCTGGTGTTATTGTGGCTGTTAGTGCAAATGCAGCAATAGAAATCAACATTGTTAGCGTATAAAAATCTTCCATTTTAACTCCTTTTTAATTTTTATGAATTCTATCTTTTAATTTTTTTTTATTCTTTACATATATTGGTTTAAAAGTTATCTATTATTGTTTAAAAAATATGCCTAAATATGTTAAACTTATGACTAATAAGGATTATTATGCAAAAAAGAACTACTTATAACAAAAATGTACAAATAGCAAATGACACAATGTATTATATTTATGAATACATAGATACAGATATAAATATAGATGAATTAGCTTTAAATTTTGGTATTAGTAAGTTTCATTTACACAAACTTTTTAAAGATATTATGGGAATAAATATTTATGAAACAATAAAATCAATACGACTTCAAAAAGCTTCAAGTTTACTTCTTACAAATAAATATTCAACCATCACTCAAATAGCTTCAATGTGTGGATATAGTTCTCAAACTTCATTTATTAGAGCATTTAAAGAAAGGTTTAATCAAACACCAAAAGTGTGGAGAAATGGAGGATATGAAGAGTATTCAACTAATATTTTAAGAAACTCTAATATGGCTTATTATGAGAAAAAAGATTTTGAAAATATAGAACCAAAAATCATAAAATCGAAACCTCTACGAACTTATTACATAAGACAAAGGGGTTATTTAAAAGAAGAAGTTACAAGAGTATGGCAAAAACTTCAAGCTTGGGTTTATACAAACAATATTACAAAATATGAAGAGATAGGTATTTATCATGATAATCCAACTATAACGCCACATAGTGAGTGTTTTTATGTGGCAGGTATTATTCCAAAAGGTGATGTGGATTTATCAAATACAAGTCTTCCCATTTTTGACACTCCTGAGGCTTTATATGCAACTTTTGAGATAAAAGGAGAGACGGGAGATATTCTTAGATTTATCCAATGGGCATATCAAGAGTGGCTTCCAAAGAGTGGTTTTGAAACAACAACTAATCCCCCTTATGTAATATTTAAAAAGAATCACTTTTTAAATGAAGATAGAACTTTTGAAGCAACATATTATTTGCCAATACAATATGTCTAAAATTTGTTATAATTTTTTATGATTAAAATTAATAGATTAGACCATTTTGTATTAACAGTAAAAGATATAACTGCTACTGTTGAGTTTTATACCAAAATCTTAGGTATGGAAAAAGAAGTTTTTAAAGGTTCAAGAATTGCTTTGAAATTTGGAAATGCAAAAATAAATCTTCATGAATTAGGACATGAATTTGAACCAAAAGCTTTTAATGTAAAAGTTGGTAGTGCTGACTTATGTTTTATAATTGATACCCCTTTAGTTGAAGCAAAAAATTATATTGAGAGTTTAGGTATTTCTATTGAAGAGGGAATCGTAAGTAGAACTGGTGCTCTTGGAGAAATTGAATCAATTTATTTTCGAGATCCTGATAAAAATTTGATTGAACTATCAAATTATAAAACTTCTAAAGATATTAACTTTTAGTTACTTTTAATTTGATTTCTTCCATGATTCTTTGCATAATATAGAGCTTCATCAGCTCTTGAGATAATATCTTCAATGCTTTTATCCTCTTCTTTTAATGCACTAATTCCACCACTTACTGTGAAGTATAAGTTTATATTTGAGTTTGAAAAAGCCTTTGTTTCTCTTTCTTCTTTGATTTTTGATGCTAGAATAAAAGCTTGTTCTTTTGTAGTATTTGGAAGTAATAAAACAAACTCTTCCCCTCCAATACGAGCAGCAATATCAGATTGTCTATGCTGTTTTAATTGTTCTGAAAAATCTTTTATAGCCATATCTCCAATATTATGTCCATAGGTATCATTTATGATTTTAAAATTATCTATATCAAAAAGTATTAAACAAAGAGGTTTATTTTCTCTTTTTGAAATGGAGATTAATCTTTTAGCCGTTTCATATAAATATCTTCTATTATGCAATCCAGATAATGGGTCGGTATTTGCAAGATATTTAAGTTTTTCTTTTGATTCTTCAAGCTCTTTGGTTCTTTCTTGTATTTTAAGTTCTAATTGATTTTTTGATTCTTCAAGGATTGTTAATTTTTCCATTTCTAAAATCTTTATTCTATAGGCTAATGCCAATGAAAATAAAATGATTTCAAATAAAGAGCCAATAGCTAATCCATGTCTTGTAAAAAGATTATAATCAAGATAACCATATGCAGCTACTGCAAAAACTGTTGATAAACTCATATAAGGAATTTGAGCTATAAGGTAAAACTTTGCAGTTTTATTTTTAAGGTATAAACTTTTTAATCCTATAAAAAGTAAAAATGGCAAAGTAAATGATATAAATAAATTGGTAATTGGTATTGTATTTTTAAAATCATAAATTGATGATAGTGTTAAAAGTCCATAAACTATAGATAAATAGCTTAAAATTTTATCAAGTTTTGGTAAATAAATTTTTGTATCTAAAATAGATCTAGAAAATAAAATCATAAATAAAACTATCAATGGTATAGAAGATGAGAGAATATAAAAGTTATTCTTATTTATATATTTATCTATTGGAGGAATATCATTCATTATAATTTGCCAAACCAAAAAAGAAGAAACATAAAGAACATAATATAAATAAGCAATATCTTTACTATATAAAAATATAACTAAGTTATAGAGTATTAAAGCAATAATTGCTCCATAAATGAAAGCATAAAATATATTATAATCATACATAGATTTATCCAAAGAGTTCTTATCAAATAAATCAAAAGAGACGAATAATGGATATATTGTATTTATCTTTATGTATATTATTTTACTTTCATCTTTTTCTAATTTAATAGGAATTATTGGCTTATTAGAAAAAGATTTATTGTCTACTTGTGTGATGTTAGAATTAACTTCAATATAACTTTCAACTTTGTCAAGATAAGATTCTGACATTTTTAAATAGATTATTTCATCGTTACTTTTTTTATTAACAATAGTTAATTTATACCAAAATGTGGAATTTGTATATCCTTTACTTATTTTATTTTTAACTGATTTGAAATCTTTTAGAGCTTGTATATCTCGGATAGTTAAGTTTTCTGATTTATCTTCATATTCTTGTATATTAAAATTAGAGTACGATACCGCATTATTATTTAATTCAATAATATCATTTGCATTTAAAGTTATTAAAAAAATAAATAAAATTAGTATCGTTCTTTTTATCATTTGTTTATTTATTTTAATGTTTCTTCTAAAACTTCTGTAAATCTTTTCCAAGATTTTTTATCTGCATCTTCCCTATAACTTGGTGCTCCAAAAACTGTAAAAGCATGAGGTGCGCCACTATAAGTTGTCATTTCATGATTTATTCCTGTTTTTTCAAGCTCAACAGCTAAAGAAGCAAATTCGCTAAAGGGTACAACTGTATCTGCAGTTCCGTGAAATACTACGATTTTACCTTTTGTATTTTTATAATCTTCACCCTCAGGCGTTGCTAAGTTTCCATGAAAAGGAACAAAAGCTTTCATATTAGCTCCACTTCTTGCCATTTCAAGAATTGCACTTCCTCCAAAACAATAGCCCATTCCAAGTGTATTTGACACATTTGCACCTAATTTTTTTGCTTCTTCAAATCCTGCATTTAATCTTTTTCTCATTTCTTCTCTATTTGAATATAGAGATTTTGTTAAGGCTTTTTTATCTTCAAGTTCTGTTGGTCTTATACCTTTTCCATATAAATCAACTGCAAAAACTGAATAACCTAATTCATTTAACATTTTTGTTCTTTTTATTTCATAATCAGTAATTCCATCCCAATCATGTACCATAAAAACAAGTGGTGCAGTTTTTGAAACAGGACTATAATATCCCTGATACTCTTTTCCATCTATATTGTAAGTAACATCACCATTTGCAAAAGATATACTTACTAGTGATAACATTGTTAAAATAAACTTTTTCATAAAATATTTCCTTTTTTAAAATTTTGTTTCATCAAAATAAAACTCATTAACACCATTAAATCCCTCTAAAAAGTATAAAAAGTGAGAAACCTCTTCTATTTGAGTATTATCAATTTTACCTTTCATTGAGGGCATTGTATCAAAGTGTCTTATTACACCTTCAAGACAGATTGTTTTAGCTTTATTTGGATTAATAATATAATCTTTTACAAAAGCTGTGGTTTGCATAAGATGGAATTCTATATCATCTTTACTTCCAATTTGCTGTTTTAGTCTAAAAGAGATTTCATTTCCAGTTGGGGCTTTTAGTTTTAAAGTTTGGTTATTTTCTTCTATGAAATTTTTCATTAGAAGTGGAATTGGCATTGATTTTTCATGGCATTGCATACACTTATTCTCAAAAACTTTTTCACCATTTGTATACATCTCTCTATCAAACTCTTCTGGTAATTCATTTGCAAATATAAAGCCTATAAAGGCAAGGGTTAAAATTATCTTTCTCATCGTAACTCCTTTTTTAAATTTTAGCACAAAATTAAATATATTAAATTGTTTTGATAGAATTAATAAAATATAAAAAAGGTAAGTTATGGCTTTAGAAATAGAAAGAAAATATCTTGTAGATTTAGAAAAACTTGGCACTTTAGAAAATGGAATTAGAATAAAACAAGCTTATCTTTCAACAAATAAAGAGGCAGTTGTAAGAGTTCGAGTTAAAAATGATAAAGCATATCTAACTATAAAAGGCTCAAATATTGGAGTTACAAGATTAGAGTTTGAATATGAAATTCCTTTAGATGAAGCAAATGAGATGTTAGATAAATTATGTCAAAAACCAGTGATTGATAAAACAAGATATTTGATAGATTATGAAAATCACACTTGGGAACTAGATATTTTTTATGGTGATAATGAGGGTTTAGTAGTTGTTGAAGTTGAACTAAGTAGCGAAGATGAAACTATAATTTTACCTTCTTGGGTAAAAGAAGAAGTAAGCTCTGATGCTAGATATTACAACTCAAATCTTATGAAACATCCATTTAAAGATTGGCAAAAATAAAGGGAAATTATTCCCTTTATTTTATGCTATTAGAAGTTTTGCTAAATCATCTTTTGCATTTGTTGTAAGTGTTAGATTGAAGTTTTCAGCTAAGAAGTTGAAAATATCTTCATTTACAAATTGCGGAGGTTTTGGTCCTAAATAGATATTTTGTACACCTAAAGAGAATAAAGCAAGTAAAACAATCACGGCTTTTTGTTCCATCCACGATAATACAATTGATATTGGTAAATCATTGATTGGAGTGTTTAATGCTCCGCTTAAAGCTTTTGCAATTTCAACTGCACCATTTGAGTCATTACATTGACCTAAGTCTAAATATCTAGGAATTCCAGTTCCTTCAATTTCTCCAAAATCAATATCATTGAATCTAAATTTTCCACAAGATGAAGTGATGATTACACAATCTTTTGGTAAAGATGAAGTTAATTCTCTATAATATTCTCCACCTTTCCCTGGTGCATCACAACCAGCAACTACGAAGAATTGTTTAATTTTCCCCTCTTCTAAAGCTTTTAAAATTTGTGGAGCTAAAGTTAAAACTGTTTTATAATGATGACCAGTTGTTAATGTTGTATCTTCATTAAAATCAATTCCATTTGCATCTTCGCACTCTAAAGTTCTTTTGATTAAAGCATCAAAGTTATCATCAACAATTGGAGTTGAACCCTCAACACCTACAATTTTGTAAGTGAATAATCTATCTAAATATCCACAATTTTTCTTTGGAGGAACAATACAATTTGTATTTACAACAAAAGTTCCAGGGAATTTTTCCATTAGTTTTGCTTGGTCAAACCATGCTTTTCCTACATTTCCTTTTAGGTGTTTATATTTTCTAAGTTCTGGATAACCATGAGCTGGTAACATTTCAGAGTGTGTATAAATATTGATTCCTTTATCTTGCGTTGCTATTAACAATCGCTCAAACATCTCTAAATCATGTCCAGAAACTAAGATAGCTTTTCCTTCAACTTTATTTTGAGATACAGTTACAGGAGTTGGAATACCAAATTTGTTCGTGTGAGTATTTGATAATCTATCCATTACTAAACTTCCAGCTCGTCCTATTTTCATTAGTTGATTGATATGGTCGTTGAAGTTGAAGTTTACATTTGTAAGTGTGAAATAAAGAGTTTCACTCATAACATCATCAATCTCTTTTGTAAGTTCTGGTTTAAAAGTATTTAAATGCTCTCTATATGCACTAAGACCTTTTAAACCAAAAATCATAATATCTTGTAATCTTGATAAATTTTCATCTTTCCCGCAAGTTCCTACAACTGCACCACTGCTTCCACATCCACCTTTTTGACTCATTTCACATTGATAACAAAACATACTCATAATATAACATCCTTTTAAATTTTTGAGAGATTATATGGTTTTAACAGATGTGATACATTGATACAAATCAATACTAGTTTATGTTTTGTAAGCTTTAAAATCCTAGAATACGAACTTCAAAATTAAAAGGATTATTATGTCAAAAGATAGAATTAAAGAGTTTATAAATATTCAATTTGAAAATTTAGAAGATGGAATTTATAAAATTGAAGAAGATGAAAATCATATTTATGCAATTTTTACAGAAGTTCTAGGTAAAAATGTATCTAAAGAGATAACTTTTAAAATATTAAATGATATTTTATATTTACACTCTGTAACTTATGGTTGGAAACCAGTTGAAAAAGGAAATGCGAACAAATATTTCTGGATAGAACTTTTAAAAACAGAAGCTTAAGAAGCTACTGTTTTGGGTGGAAGTTTAGAAATAAACTCTTCAATAGATACAGCAACTCTTTTAGAGAATGCAACGGCTTCTACAACAGTTCTAGCACCTGTAACCACATCCCCCGAAGCAAATACACCTTTTCTAGCTGTTATTCCATTTTCATCACTTTGAAGTAGTCCATTTTCACCTAAAGATAATCCCGTATTGTTTCTTACGATTAAATCCCTTGCTGTTTGACTAATAGCAATTAAAATAGAATCAGCTTCTTCAAAACTTTCTCTGTCTATTTCTTGGTTTGTTGTCATATATCTAATACCTTTTTCTGTCAATTCTAAAGGTAATTTGTGAAGATTAAATTTTACACCATCTATTTTTGCATGATCTATTTCCATTTTTTCTGCATGCATATCTTCTTCCCCTTTTCTATACATTAGTGAAACATCATTTGCACCATTTCTTATGGCAGTTCTTGCAACATCCATAGCAACATTTCCAGCACCAATTACAACAACTTTTTTACCTAAATCATAAGCTTTTGGAGTTTTTAGATAATCAATTGCAAAGTGAACATTTCCAAGACTTTCACCTTTTATTCCAAGTTTCTTTGGAGCCCAAACTCCTGTTCCTATAAATATTGCATCAAAACCATCTCTTTGTAAATCATCTAGGGTTATGTTTTTACCTATCATGATATTTTTTCTAATTTTAACACCAACTTTTTTTAGTTTATCTTCTATTGTGTCCAAAATAGTTTTGTCAAGTCTAAAATCTGGAATACCATATCTTAAAACACCACCAATTTGATTATTACCTTCGTACATAGTTACATTGTAACCTTTTAAAGCCATTATCATTGCAAGACTAATTCCTGCTGGTCCTGAACCAATGATTGCTAAATTTCTACCATTTTGAGGTGCTTTTTCAAACTCTCTATAATTCATATAATATGTAGAAATATAATTCTCAATTCCACCCACATTCACAGGAGTTGATTTTTTATTTAAAACACAATGTCCTTCACAATGTTTTTCATGTGGACAAACTAAAGAACAAACAATAGATAAAGGATTATTATTAAATACTAATTCCCCTGCATCTTTGATATTTCCACTTAAAAAAAGTCTAATCATTTCTGCAATTGGGGTGCTAACTGGACAGCCTGTTTGACATTTAGGCTTTTTACAATCTAGACAAGTTTGAGCTGAATTTATGATGTGTTGCATTTTATACTCTTTTTGTTTTCTATGTAATTATAACAAATTAATTAATTTATTAAATTAATTTCAATATATCAACTAAAATTCTAGTTATTTTTTCACTTATAATGTATAATAATGAATTTTAAATCAATAGTTAGCAAGTAATAAATATAATAAAAATAGTTATATAAAAGGATGGTGATGTCTCTTGTCAAAAAGGTAGTTTTCTTAGTAGTTTTATTACTTGGATTTATAGTATATTCCGTTTATACATTTGATTATGATTCAGCTTTAAATGAGAAAACAGTAGTTTTAAATTCTGATAAAAAGCAAAATAAAGTTTTTGAAATAGGCTTTGTTGATAAAATTATTAATATGTTTGATTCTTCAGATGATAAGCAAACTAAGCCTTTTAGTTTTGTCTTAACAAAAAAGGATGGAATGCTTGTTATGGATGGTATTTTTTCTAGTGAAAAAGATACAAAAATAATATCTGATATTTTAAATATTAATCGTGATGGTGAATATACTTATGAAGAAGATATAGTAATAGATGAAGATTTAGTAAGTAAAATTGCTAATTTAATAACACCTTTAAAAGATTTTTTTGAAGATGGAGCAAAATTATCAATTATTAATAATGAAGTTTTCTTATCTGGTGAATTAAAAGATCCAAATTATTCTTCTTTATTAGAATCAATGATCTCAAGATTAAATATTAATATAACAGAAGATATAAAAATATCAAATCCTACTTTAGTAAGTGAATCAACTACTCTTGAGAATAATACCTCTATTTCTAGTGAAGTATCAAATGATAAAGTTTCTAGTACAGATACTAAAAAAACTATTAATAAACAAGAGTTACAAGTAAATATTAATAAACTCTTATCAGATAAAAAGATTACATTTGAAAGAAGAAGTACTACAGTTACTGAGGATTCTTATTCTACCTTAACTAAAATTTCGCAAATACTAAAAGATAACCAGAATATTAAAATTGAAATTGCTGGATATACTGATTCAAGAGGTGAAAATGCATTAAATAAGCAAATTTCACAAAAAAGAGCAAATAGTGTTAAAGATGTTTTAGTATCTCTTGGTGTATCAGCTGACCGTTTAACAGCTGTTGGTTATGGAGAAGAGTTTCCCCTTGTTAAAGATGATGAAAATGGATTATCTGAAATTAACAGAAGAGTTGAATTTAATATTATTGGAGAATAAAAATGTTTGAAATTGCATCATTAATTGTTGTGAATTTGTTGCTTGCTGTAATTATAGGATTTATTATAGGTTATCTAGTTGGTAAAAATAACTCTCCTAAAATTAAATCTATTAGGAATAATAATTGCGATGAATCAAGAGATGAAAAAGTAAAACACTCTATTAATCCTATATTTAAAAAGAATTCAACTTTAGATTTTAAACCACTAATTTTAAGTTGTCCAAAGTTATCTGGTAAAGATGCCTTAACAAAAATTAAAGGTATAGATAAAAAAATTGAAAGTGATTTGAATAATTTAGGAATTTACCATTTTGAACAAATTTCAAAATGGTCAAATAAAAATTCTGAATGGATTGAAGAGTTTTTATTACTTCCAGGTATTGCAAGAGCTAACCAATGGGTTGAACAAGCTAAAATCCTATATTCAGGTAAGGATACACCTTATAGTTTACAAGTAGAAAATGGTGAGATTGTAGTAGATTAAGTTTTAATCTACTCTGTTATTTTCACTACATATCTTCCTACGGCTTTTCCTGATAATAAAAGTTCATAAGTAGATTTTATTTCATATAGTGAAATCTCATTTACTATTGTATTAAGACTGTTTATTTTCCATCTACTAGCTAGTTTTTCCCAAGCAGCTTGTTTCTTTTCTAATTTACATTCAACGGAATCAATTCCTATTAGTCTTACACCTCTTAAAATAAATGGAAATACATTTGTATTTAATTCAAAAGAAGAAGTAAGTCCACAACAAGTAACTATTCCATCATATTTCACTTGTTTAAGTGCATTAGCTAATATTTTTCCACCTACTGTATCAATTACTCCAGAGTATTTTTCACTCAGCATTGGTTTTGTAGACTCAACTTCGAACTCTTCTCTTGATACTACTTCATTTGCACCAATTTTTTTTAAGAATTCAACCCTCTCTTTTTTCCCTGAAATTGCAGTTATTGTATAACCCAATTTACTTAAAATGGCTATTGCAATTGAACCTACTCCACCTGTTGCACCTGTTACTAAGATATCTCCACTTTCAGGTTTTATACCATTTTCAATTAGTTCATTTACACTTAGTGCTGCTGTTAATCCAGCTGTTCCAAAAGTCATAATCTCTTTATCTGAAATTGAATCAGGAATTCTTGCAACCCAAGATGCAGGTATTTTTACAAATTGTGCATGTCCTCCATCTGAATTCATTCCCATATCATAACCAGTTACTAAAACTCGTTCACCTACTTTAAATATTGGTGAAGTTGATTCATAAACAGTTCCTGCTACATCTATTCCTGTAACATGTGGGAAATTTCTAGTAACTCCTGGATTTCCAATAGAGCTCAATGCATCTTTATAATTTAGTGAAGAGTAAGTTACTTTTATTACAACTTCATTCTCTTCACATTTTGGAGTTTTTATATCTTGTACTTCTGATACAAACTCATTTTCTCCAATTTTTTCAACTACAAAAGCTTTCATTTTTATTCCTTTTTACTATTTGTATATGTACTTTAGCTAAAACATTGTAAAAGCTAAATAACATTTATTTTTAATTTATTACAACAAATTCTAATGGAACATCAAAATCTAGATACTCTTTATTTATATCTTTATCAAAAGCTTTATACTTTTTTGTCTCATATAAAGCGTTTAAAGCTGCTTCATCTAGTCTTTTGATATTACACGAGTGTTTTAGCTTTATATTATCAAATAAGCCACTTTTTTGGACTCTAAAGCTAACTATTACTTTACCTTCTTCTTTTAATTTTCTTGAGATAATAGGATAATTTTTATTTTTGTTTATCTCTTCTCTTAATTTTGACATATAGTTTTGGATAAAGATTTCTTCTTTATCTATTTGATTTTGTGAAATTAGATTTTTTTTAATTTCATCTTGCAAATTACTATTTTCTACTTCTTTTACTTCTTGAGTCATATTCATTTGAGAATTTTCTTTTATTGATTCTTTTGAAACAAGAGGAGTAATACTATGTTTTGTAATCTCTTTTTTGGCTTCAACTGGTTTTTCTATTTGTTTTATTATTTTAGATTCATTTTTTGGTTTTATAATCTCTTTTTGAGTTACAATTTCTTCTTTTAATACTTCTTTTTTTGTTTGTATATTTGAAAGTTGTAATGAGATAATAGTACTTGATTGCTGTTGATTTTGCTCAATTTTATCTGCTTTTAATAGATAGATAACTATTAAATGAACTGTTGCAACTAAAATAAAACTAAGTGTAATTATAAATTTATTCATAATTTATAATTAATGTTTTAATAAATCTTTTAAACTATCTTTTGGATTTTTACCATCTAATATAAGTTTCACTTCATTTGCAATTGGTGTATATATTTCATGTGTAATTGATAGGTTATATATGGCATCAGCTGTTTTAATACCCTCTGCCACTTCACCTAATTCTTTTAAAATTTCATCAATTTTTTTATTTGAAGCAAGACCAAGTCCTACTCTATAGTTTCTACTCATTGTAGAGTTTGCAGTCAAAAATAGATCTCCTGCTCCACTCAAACCTAAAAAAGTTGATTTTTTTGAGCCAAAGAATCTACCAAATCTTTCCATTTCTACTAAACCTCTTGCAATTAAAGAAGCTTGAGCATTTTTACCAAGATTTAACCCTTCACAAATTCCACTTGCAATTGCTAAAACATTTTTATATGCACCGGCAACTTCTGCTCCAATAACATCAGAACTGTAATAAGTTTTAATAAAACTTGGGAAAAAAGGTTTGAACTCTTTGTATAATTTTTTTGAAGTAGAATTCAAAACTAAAGCACAAGGAAGTCCTTTTATAACTTCTGCTGCAAATGATGGCCCAGAAATAAAACCTATATTTTTATCTACTACAAAATCAGAATAAATTTCATTTAGAAATTCTCCGCTTGAAGCTTCAATTCCTTTTGAGGCTACGAGAATTTTTTGGCCAGAAAAAACAAAGTTTTCTTTTAACCAAGACCTAATCTCTTGGGCAGGAATTGCAATGATTAAGTATTTACACTCTAAAGCAGTTTTTAAATCAACAAAGTTTTCAATATCTCTAGGAGTTCTAGAACTTATTAAACATTTTTGTTTTTGAGAAAGTGCAAAATGAAGAGCTTGTCCCCATTTCCCCGCACCAATTACTGCAATAGAGTTATTTTTCATTAAGATAATCTTTGTTTTAATAGGTCATTTACTTTAGCAGGATTTGCACTACCTTTTGATTCTTTCATAGTTTGACCTACAAAGAAACCAAATAGCTTATCTTTACCTGATTTATATTCAGCTACTTTATCTTGATTTGCTGCAAGTATTGAGTCAATAATAGCCAACAGCGCACCATCATCAGATACTTGTTTAAGGCCTAATTTTTCAATGGCTGTATCAACATCTGTTGATTCATTTTCTATTAGGAAATCTAGTACTTCTTTTGCTGCTTTTCCAGATATTGTATTATCTTCAATTCTTTTTACAAGAGTTGCTAAAGTTTTTGCATCAATAATCGATTCTTCAAGTGAAGCACCCTCTTTTAGTCTTGCTAATAATTCAACAGTTAACCAAGTTGTAGCATTTTTTGCACTAATTCCCTCTGACATCATTTCATCAAAATATTTAGCCATTTCAAGAGATGCTGTAATAACAGAAGCATCATACTCTTTAAGGCCGAAATCTTTTACAAATCTCTCTTTTTTCTCATCAGGAAGTTCTGGAATTACTGAATATTTAGCAAGCATTTCATCTGTAATAATTACAGGTAAAAGGTCTGGATCTGGAAAATATCTATAATCAGCAGCATCTTCTTTTCCTCTCATTGATCTTGTCTCTCCACTATTTGGATCAAAAAGTCTTGTTTCTTGAACAATTTCAGTTGAATGAATACCGTCTTCCCATGCTTCCATGTGTCTATTTACTTCATAAGCAATTGCTTTTTCAATAAATTTAAACGAGTTCATATTTTTTATTTCACATCTTGTATAAAGGTTTTTATCACCTTTTGGTCTTATTGAAACATTTACATCACATCTAAATGAACCCTCTTGCATATTAGCATCACTAATACCTAAATATCTCACAATCGAGTGTAGTTTTTTTAAGTATAAAATAGCTTCTTCTGCATTTCTCATATCAGGTTCAGAAACGATTTCAAGTAGTGGAGTTCCTGCTCTATTTAAATCAACTTGAGAAACACTTCCTGCGTGGATATTTTTCCCTGCATCATTTTCTAAGTGTGCTCTTGTAACTCCAATAGTTTTTTGTCTACCATCTGGAAAATCAATTACTAATTCACCAAGTCCTACAACAGGAACTTCAAATTGAGAGATTTGATAACCATTTGGTAAATCTGGATAGAAGTAGTTCTTTCTATTAAATACTGATTTTTGATTTATTTGTGCTTTAAGTGCAGTTCCTAGCATAATTGCTTTATGAACTGCTTCCTTATTTAGAGAAGGAAGTGCTCCTGGTAATCCTAAACAAGTTGGACATACATTCGTGTTTGGTTCTTCTCCGAAACTTGTGGCACATGAGCAAAAAAGTTTACTATTTGTATTTAATTGTACATGTACTTCTAATCCTATAATTACTTCAAACATATTTCATATTCCCTTTATCTTACTATTTTAATATCAGCTGTTAATTTTTGTTTTTCAAAATAATCTTTTAGATATTTTTTTTCTCTTAAACTCATCATGTCATTAAATATTTTTGCTTTAACACTTTCAAAATTAAGTGAAGTTGTTCCTTCTTTTCTTGTAACAAATAAAGAAACAAATTGTTTATTAGCTGTAAAAATTGGTGTGAAACTGTTTGTTTTAGTTTCGTTTAATAAATATTGCATTTGAGGTTGTAATTTATCACTTGCCAATCTTATAGGTGTTCTTTCTACATCAGAAGGAATTACCATTGGGTTTCTTATTGCATTATTTAAAGAGGCTTTATTTTTAGATGTATACTGTGTTACTTCATAAAATTTTGAAGTTGAGAATTGTTCTTTATTTTTTTCATAATAAAGTTGCATATCTTCTTCTGTAGCAATTGCAAGTTGACCTTTTACAATTTTTTGAATTAGTTTTTGTCTAATTACAGCATCTTTTGCTTCATTTTCAAATTGTGAGTAATCAGGATATTTTTGCTTCACCACTGATTTAAATGTATATAAATCCATACCATTAGCATTAGCTAATTTTTCAATATAATCATTGATTTCAAAAATGTCTGCTGTGATATTGTTCTCTTTTATAGATTGTTCATATAGAGCTTTATCTATTAGTAATCCAACAGCTTGGTTTTTACCTATTTTATTTACTGACATAGTATTATCAATATCATATAATGTAATTGGTTCATCATTAACAATTAAAGCAACACCATTTATCATACCTGCAAATGATATTCCTGAACTTACAAGTAGAGTTAAAAAAAGTTTGTACATAGATTTTCCTTTTTCATAAAGCAGATATTTTACCAAAAAAATGGTAAATATCTGTTTTGTTGGAAAAAAGATTATAAAGTTTTAGTTTTAGTTACTTTATTAATTAAATAAAATATTGAGTTGTAGTCTAATCCTGATTCTTCGCTTAGTCCTATCTCACAAGTTTTAGATGTTGAAAATGCCATTTTTGCACCTTTTGTTTGCTCTTTTAGATGTGTTAATGCTGATTTATTTAGTTCAGGGAAATTAAATCCTCTATCACCTGCAAAACCACAGCATTTTACATCTGCTGGAATTATTACATTTGTTGAACACAATGATGCTAAAGTTTTGAATTTATCTTCTAATCCCATTTTTCTTGAACTACAAGTTGTATGAATTGTAATTGCTTCATTTATTGCTGTGAATTCTAACTCTTTTGTTAAAAATTCTAAAGCAAATTCTATTGGTTCATAAATGTTAATTTTCTTTGTAAAGCTTTCCATCATTTTTTTAGTACAAGGACTTGTGTCACATAATACTGGATATTCTCCTGAATTACTTACTTTTAATAGTGCTTGTTCTAATTGAGATGATTTTGTGTGTGCTGCTTCATCAAAACCTTTTGATGAAAATGGCATACCACAACATAAGTTTGATAAATTTTCAGGGAATAGTATTTGGTAACCAGCTTTTAATAATAATTCAACAGTAGTTTCAAACAGTTGTTTTTCTTCTTTTGATACAGCATTTAGTCCCATACTTCTATTTAGACATGAAGGAAAATATACTACTTTTTTGTCACTTACTTTTTGTTCAAAATTTAAATCAATATTTGTTCCTATAGGCATTGTTACACTCCATTTAGGAATTGAACTACTAAAACCTCTAAATGTTTTAGTCATTGTTTCCATACTTGGAGTTCCTAGAACTTTATGAATAAAGTTTGCACTATGAAGTCCAAACCTAACACCTTTAAGTGTTGTTGAGAAATTATTTGCCACAAAATTTGCAATTGCTTTTCCCGTAGTTGAGATTTGTTCAGCTCTTAAATGTTTTGTTAAACTTCCCGTATCAATTTTTACAGGACAAGCAGTTGAACATAAACTACAAGTTGCACAAGTTTCTATTCCATCATATTGGTATAAATCTTTATACTCTTTTGCTTCTTTTTTATTTCCAATACTTTCAAGTCTTGAAATTTCTCTATTAATTACAATTCTTTGTCTTGGAGTTAAAGTAAGTTCATTTGATGGACATGTTGGTTCACAAAATCCACATTCAATACATTTATCAACAATTTCGTTTGTTGCTGGAAGTGTTTTTAGATTTTTTAAGTGAGCTTGTGCATCATCATTTATTATAACACCTGGATTTAAAAGTCCTTTTGGGTCAAATAATGATTTGATTTTTTTCATCATAATATAAGCATCATATCCCCACTCTACTTCTATAAATGCAGCCATGTTTCTTCCTGTTCCGTGTTCTGCTTTTAGACTTCCTTGATATTTAACGGCAACTGAGTGAACAACTTCGTTCATTAAATCATCATATCTTTTTATCTCTTTTGGATCTGAGAAATCTTGAGTAAATACAAAGTGGAAATTTCCCTCAAGGGCATGACCAAAAATTAAAGCTTCTGAGTAACCATGTTTTTTAAATAGTTCTTGAAGTTCAAGTGTTGCTTCTGCTAAGCATTCAATAGGATATGCAACATCTTCTATAATTACAGTTGTTCCTGTAACTCTTACGGCTCCAACTGCTGGAAATAAACCTTTTCTGATTTTCCAATAAAGTGTATATTCTGCTACATCTTTTGTGAAATAAATATCTCTTACAACTGTAAACTCTTTTAATATCTCTTCAATTTGTGCTGTTTGAATATCTAATTGTGCATCACTAATTGCTCTTGTTTCTATTAAAAGTGCTGTTACATTTTCATCTAAATCTTTTATAAACTCTGGCATTGCGGGATCGTTTTCAATACTTTTTAAACCTGCTCTATCCATTAACTCAACAGCATCAACAGTGATTTTATTTGCATCTTTTGCAAGTTTTAATTTTGTAACCGCAGAACATGCTTCATTCATATCTTTAAAATAAATAAGTGAACTAGCTTTATCTTTTAAATCTTCAACTGTGTAATATGTAATCTCTTCAATAAATGCTAAAGTTCCCTCACTTCCAATGATTAAATGCTCTAATATTTCAAATTCATCATCAAAATCAATTAATGAATTTAATGAGTAACCACAAGTATTTTTGATTTTAAATTTTCGCTCAATTTTTGCTCTTAGTTCTTCATTATTTTTTGTATCATCAGAGAAACTTTTTAGACTTTTTAGAAATTCTCCATGAGTTTTTCTAAATGCTTCTTTGCTTTCATTACATCCTGTGTCAAGTTTTGCTCCATCTGCAAAAATTAACTTCATTGATTTTAGTGTTTTATATGAATTTTGTGAAATTCCACAACACATTCCTGAAGCATTATTTGCAGCAATTCCACCAATCATAGCAGCATTAATACTAGCTGGATCTGGTCCGATTTTTTTAGAATATCTTGCTAATAATCCATTTGCTTGTGCACCTGTAAGTGCTGGTTGAAGTGAGATAAAACTAGCATCTGGTGAAATCTTGAAGTCTGAAAATTTTCTTGATGTGATGATTAATATTGAATCACTAATTGCTTGACCAGATAGTGATGTTCCAGCTGCTCTAAAAGTTATGCTTAAATTCATTGAATTTGATAATTCAATAATATCTTGTACCTCTTTTGCATTATCTGTTTTAATTACAATTTTTGGAATTAATCTATAGAACGAAGCATCTGTTCCATAAGCCAGTGTGTGAAGTTTATCTGTGAAGATTTTTTCTTTTTCAATTTTCTTTACGATTTCATCGTAAAATTTTTGGTATTTACTATCTAACATTTTTATCCTTTTTTATTTTTTTGTTTATGAAAAATAAATAAATTGTTACTCTAGTCTGGGTACTGTGTATATTCTTTGTTGAGGATCATATATAAAAGCAAACATTTTATCTTTGATTTTATATATGATATTGAAGATTAGTTCTAAAAAGTATTTGCAAGTTTTCATTTTACTTCTCAATTATGTAGTAAAAGAGGCTTTCCCCTCTTTTACTATTATAGTTTTGGATTTATTCCAAAAACTTCTGGATAAAAGACAATTAGCATTAATACAAATATTTGAATAATAATAAATGGAAGAACACCTTTATAAATATCAACAGTTCTAACACTAGCAGGTACAACTCCTTTTAAGTAGAAAAGGGAGAAACCAAATGGAGGTGTTAAGAACGATGTTTGTAAATTCATTGCAATTAATATTGCAAACCAAATAGGACTAATATCTAAATTTGTAGCAATAGGTACAAGAATAGGAACAATAATATATGAAATCTCAACGAAATCAATAAAGAATCCTAAAATAAATATTGCTAACATTGTAAATAATATAAATCCGAATTTCTCATCACCTGGTAAATTCATCATAAAGTGTTCAACTAATTGATCACCACCTGTATAAGTAAATACCATAGAAAATGCAGTTGCCCCAATTAAAATACCAAAAACCATTGAAGTAATTTTAACTGATTCAAAAGCTGCTTCTTTTACCATACCTATTGAAAAAGATCTATATAAAATAGCTAGTAACATAGCTCCAATACAACCAACTGCTGAAGATTCAGTAGGAGTTGCAACACCTGCAAATATTGAACCTAAAACCATTATAATAAGTGTTAAAGATGGAATAATTGCTATTAAAGCTGAAATTACTTGTTTAGTTTTATTTCCTCTAGATGGATCTTTTGGAATTGCTGGTGCCATATCTTTTTTGAAATAAGACACAATTAATATAAATATAATGTATGCTGCAACAAGTGTAAGCCCTGGCCAAACAGCAGCAGAGAATAAATCACCAACAGGAACTTGGAATACATCACCTAAAATAATTAATACAATTGATGGTGGAATAATTTGTCCTAATGTTCCAGAAGCACAAATAGTTCCAGTTGCTAGTGGAAGATTATACTTATATTTCATCATAACGGGAAGTGAAATAACACCCATTGCAACAACTGATGCTCCAACAACTCCTGTTGATGCAGCAAGTAAAGTTCCAACTAAAACTGTAGAAATTGCAACTCCACCTCTAACTTCCCCAAAAAGAAAAGCCATTGATTCAAGTAATTTTTCAGCAAGTCCTGTTTTTTGTAAGATTATCCCCATGAAAATAAACATAGGAACAGCCATTAATATTGTATTTTGCATTATAGACATAATTCTATAAGGCATAAAGTCAAACATTGCTAGACCTTCATCTAAACCATCAACTAAACCATCTAGTATTCCATTGTCAAAACCAACTTCAAGAATACCAGCCATTATTCCAAAAAATAAAGATACTGCTGCAAAAGTAAATGCTACTGGAAAACCAAAAGATAACATTACTAATGAAGCGAAGAACATAACAATACCTATCATTTGTTCTCTCCTTTTGTATCTTCTAAATCAACAACATGATGTTTGTGTTGTTTTAATTCATTTTTTAAATTCTCAATTTCACCTTTTAAATTGTATCCATCCATTGATCTAAGACCTTTATACACATTTAAATTTTTAATAAAAAATCCAATTGATGTGATAATTAATAGGAAAAAAGATAATGGAATCATAGATTTTACTATCCATCTATATGGTAAGCCACCTGGATCGCCACTTTGTTCATTTGATGCAAATGATTCTACTACATAAGGAATAGATTCAATTCCAATTAATAGTGCAACAGGAAGAATAAATAAAACAACTCCTGCCATATTTATTCTAGCTTTCTTTTTATCAGTTAATCTATCATAAATAATATCAACTCTTACATGTCCATCTTCTTTTAAAGTGTAAGAGATACCTAATAGTATAATCACAGAAAATAGGTGCCATTCCATCTCTTGCATTGCAATGCTACCTGTATTAAAAAAATATCTCATGACAACATCATAAGTTACATTTAATATCATTAGTACCATTACAAAAGCAGTGAAATATCCTATTATATCTGCAAACTTATCAAAACCTTTTTCAAGCTTTAACAGCATATATAATCCTTTTGTAATTTTAAATAACTCAAATAAACATATTAAGGTAGATTTATTTGATTTATTTCAGTGCTAGATAATCTAACTCTCGTAAAAGAGAGTTAGAAAGTTTTTATAAATTGTCTTTTAAATATAAGTAATCAGACATTTTTGTCCATTCTCTTGCTTTCTTTTGGTAAGCAGCTTGAGAATCTAAAGTCTCTTTTAATAATGGAGATTCAGCTTTAAGTTCAGTTAATAACTCATCATTTGCTTTTTTCATAGCATCCATAACTAGTTTTGGGAAAGTTTTAACTTTGATATTTGGGAATTCTGTTAACATTGTTGCCCAAGCTTCACTACTCATATGATAATTTTGAATATACATATCATATGCACTTACTCTCATTGCAGTTAATAAAATTTGTTGATAATCTTTTGGTAATTTATTAAAGTCTTTTTCATTTACCATAAATTGTAATTCAGTTGCTGGTTCATGCCAACCTGTGTAATAATAAGGTGCAATTTTGTGGAATCCCATATTGATATCCATTCCAGGGCCAACCCATTCCAATGCATCAATAGTTCCTCTTTCAAGTGATGTATACAATTCACCTGGAGCTATATTAGTAACTGATAATCCTAGTTTTGCCATAACTTCTCCAGCAAATCCTGGAATTCTCATTTTTAGACCTTTTAAGTCATCAAGTGTGTTGATTTCTTTTCTGAACCAACCACCCATTTGGTTACCAGTATTTCCACCTGGGAATGATAAAACACCATGTTTTTTATATGCTTTTTGCATTAATTCCATTCCACCACCATAGTAGAACCATGCATATTGCTCAGGTGCAGTCATACCAAATGGCATTGTTGTAAATGGTAAAAGTTCGATATCTTTACCTTTCCAGTAATATGAAGCAGAGTGACCCATTTCATATTGACCACCTTTTACCATATCTAAAATACCAAGTGGTGCTTTATGTTTATTTGCAGCATCAATTCTAATTTGGAATTTCCCATCAGACATCTCTTCTACAAGTTTAGCCATATTTGTCGGTGCATCAATAAATGGTGTAAGTGTTGAACCCCATGTTGTAGCAAGCTTCCATTTAATAACCTTGTCAGCAGCACTTGCAACTGTTGATAGACCTGCAATAAGTGCAGATGTAACAAGTAATTTCGTCGTAAATTTTAACATTTCATTTCTCCTTAGATTTGTTAGTTTTAAATTTTAACCTTACGGAATGATAATGATATGATATTTTAGCTTATTTTAAAAATATAACCGGTGTCAACTACTGTTTGAATATACTCTTTATCTAATAATTTTCTCAATCTTCTTATTAAACTTCGTATTGATTCCAAAGAGACGAAACTCCCCTCCCATACATAGTTCTCTATTGTTTCATAAGTTAAAACTTGATTTTTTTTACTAAGAAATAAATTCATTAAAAGTTTTTCTTTTTTTGTTAATCTTATCTCTTTATTATCAATTACAACTGTAGCTGATTTGAAGTCAAAATATGAATTTTCATCAAAATAGATATTTTTGTCTTCAATATTACAAAGTTTTTCTATTTTTATTTCTAGTTCATCAATAAAAAAAGGTTTTTTCAAATAATCATTACAACCAAAATCGTAAGATTGTTTTATAATATCCAATTCAACACTTCCACTTATGATAATAACTGGCACAATTTTGTAATATTCTCTTATTTTTTTTAAAATATTAATACCATCAACATTTGGAACATTTATATCTAAAATAAAACAAGAAAAACCCTCTGTGATTTTTTCATAAGCATCAGCCCCATCTGTAAAGGAGATTACATTGTAGTTTTTTAATTTTAATCTTTTTGTAATGGTCTCATTTAGTTTTTTATTATCTTCTAAAAGTAAAATTTTCATTTTTAAGCCTTTTTGTGAGGAAGTTTTATTGTAAAAATTACATTATCGCCATCATTTTTAGCGTTAATAGTACCTCTCATTTTTTCTTCTATTATTACTTTTGCCATATAAAGTCCAAGCCCAGTTCCATCTGCTTTTGTTGTAAAGTATGGTTCAAATATTGAATTTATAATTTTTTCATCAATTGAGCCTGCATCATCAATTATTTCTATTGTATTGAAATTTTGACATCTTTGAATATTTATATTTATATTACCTTTTTTATTTACAGGTAAATTTTTATCTACAATTTTATTTTTTGCATTATTAATGATATTTAATAAAACTTGTTTAAACTCATTTTCATAGCCATAAACAAGTAACTCTTCATTTTCATTTTTATAATTAAAATTCATTTTAATATTTGAATAAAATACTTGTTTTCCAATTATCTCATTAATTTCACTAAATGATTTTGAAATCGAAAAGAGTTTTTTCTTTGTTGATGGTTTTAAGAAATTTCTAAAATCATTAAGTGTTCTTGACATATATTTTATTTGAATCATTGAGTCATTAACAAACTCTTTTACCTCATCATCTTTTAACTCTTTTAATAAATATGAAGTTTGAATATCTTGAACAAGTGCTGATAACTCAACAAGTGGTTCATTCCATTGGTGAGCAATGGCTGCTATCATATCACCCATTTCTGCTAGTTTACTTTGTTGAATTAAAAACTGTTTTTGTTGAATTCTTTCTGTTATGTCATCCATAATACAAACAATTCCACCAACACTTCCATCAATATTTTTATAAACAGCTTTATTTAAAATAATATGCTTCATCTCATTTGATGCTGTATAAAAAGTAAATTCAGAAGTACTTGTGCTAAAAGTTTGTAATAACTCTTTATCTCTTGCTGTATTTTCACTAGCAATTTTATATGGAAAAAAATCAAAAGCTGTTTTTCCAATTACTTCATTTCTTGATGAATTAACTAATGAAGCAAAACTTGTATTACATCCTAAAAATTTCCCCTCAATGTTTTTATAATATAAAGGATTAGGGATTGTATCAAGTAGAACTTTATCAAATTCAATTCTATTTGAAAGTTCTAATTCAAGTTTTTCTCTTCTTATTATATTTGCTCTTAAAATAACTACAATTATACTTAATATCAAAATTATCAAAATAGTTCCAATAAAAAACTTTGTGTGCTCTTTATATATAGTAGATGGTTCATTTATGATTATTGGATTATCAATAAACTCAGGTATAGATAAATTAAATCTTTTTAATTCATCATAATTGAACATATATAAATTTGGTGATTTTTCTAAAATAGGAATATCTGAAATCTTTTTACCATTTAAAACTTCTAAAGCCATTTTAGCAACAGTTTCACCTTGTGCTGTGGCAGAAGTTAATAATCCCCCAACTATTCCACTTTTTAAGTAAAAATCCCAAAGTCCGTAAATTGGAACTTGACTTACTTTTTTTACCTCTTCAAAACTTTGTTTGTAGGTAAAATATTTTCCAGCTGTATCTTTAAACAAAAGTACAAATAAGATAACACTATTCTCTTTATCTAATTCAGAGACTTTTGTTTGTAAGTTTTTGATTTCTAGATTGTCTGTATATTCAATATTAAATTTCTTTTTATATTTCTGAATAATTGGATTTAAATCTCTTTTTACTGCATAACCAGTTGCTGAAGTATCATTTATTATCAATAAATTTTTTAAATTTGGATGCATATTTGAAATTAATTCAAAATTCTTTTCAAGATCAACCTCTTCTGCTGTCCCTGACATATATTTATACATATCATTTTCACCCAAAAGAACTTTGTCAAAGTTATTAATCCCACAAAACAAAACAGGAATATCTTTAAATAAAGAATCATGATATTTAATCATAAAATCAAAAGCATTATTGTCACTTACAAGTATTAAATCAAATTTTCTGCCATCAAATTGTTGTTTATAAAGTTTTGAAAGATTATATAAATAAGAAGAGCTATCTATTCTTTTAGTATCCATATAAACAGTTGTTAATTCTATGTTGTTATATTCGTCAAATTTTTTTTCGATGGCTTTAGAAATATCATCTGTCCAGATATATCCTTTGTGATATGAATGAATTAATAATACTTCCTTTTGTTGATCGGCAAATAAGTAGTTAAAAAAAAGTATGCTAAATAGTAAAAAATATTTCATTATTGTCCCCTATTTAGCAATTATATCAAGATTTTATGAAGATTACATAACCTGATTTTGGTCCATGTGCTCCAATTACAAGTGATTGTTCAATATCTGCTGTTTTTGATGGACCTGAAATAAATACACCATAACCTGCATTATCAAAATCAATTTTTTCATAAGCTTCGTGCATATTATTTAAAAGTTCATTTTCATTAATTACAATAACAATATTTTGAGCAATAAAATATAAAGCTCTATGTCTATTATTTTCATTTTTCATCCAAATTGCACCATTTTCAGCAATTGCAAAATTACCTCTTACAACTGCTAAATCAATGTTGCTTAAATCATGTGCATCTTCATAATCATTTGCATTAAAATTTCCAATAGAGCAAAAATCTACATCACTTGCTATTTGTTTTTCATCAGGATAAAGAGATTTAATTGTTTCATCCAGTTTGTCTTTTTCAATTAATAAAGCTTTTCCACCAACACTTTCAATCATAGTAGAAAAAGTTTCAAATTTATTGTCATACTTAATACCAAAATTTTCATAAGTAGGAAGTTTTACATTTTTAACAACATTATTATCTTTAATATTTTTTAATATTTTTTCTTTACTAGTCATCTAATTCTCCATCTCTAAACATTTCTTTAAAACTTTTTGGAGGCATTTTAGGCATATCCCTTTGTTTTCCCCACGCATTTGCTTTATTATATATAATAGAATTTGGTAATTTTGGCACAATCTTTCTAGCCATTTTCCCAGCAAACTCAAATAATGTTGGTTTACTCATTAACCATGCAGTTACTTTTAATACCATTTTTTTCTTTGGATCAATTAAGTTTGCTTCAGATAAATCTTGTCTTAGACTATAAAGTTGTGAATCTAAGTCAATTTTTACTGGACAAACATTTGAACATGAACCACATAATGTACAAGCAAATGGTAAAGAGTTGTGCTTTTCTGGCTCTTTTTTTGAACCTAAAATTGAACCAATTGGTCCTGGAATTACATATTCATAAGAGTGACCACCACTTCTTCTGTAAACTGGACATGTATTCATACATGCACCACATCTAATACAATTTAGAGCTTTTTTATTTTTTTCAGATGCTAGAAATTGACTTCTATTATTATCAACAATAATAATATGCATTTCTCCACCCTCAACTGGTCCATGGAAATGTGAAGTATATGAAGTGATTGGTTGCCCTGTTGCACTTCTTGCTAATAATCTTGTAAATACAGATAAATCTTCAAGTCTTGGAATTATTTTTTCAATTCCCATTGAAGCAATATGAAGTTTTGGAACACTAGCTCCCATATCTGCATTTCCCTCATTTGTACAAACTACAACTCCACCAGTACTTGCAATTGCAAAATTTACTCCTGTAAGTCCTGCTTGTGCTGTTAAGAAATCTTCTCTTAAAGCACCTCTTGCTGCACGAGTAAGATATGTTGGGTCATAATTTCCTTGCTCTGTTCCTAAATGTTCATGGAAAGTATCTGATACATCTGATTTTTTTAGGTGAATTGCTGGAAGAACAATATGTGATGGAGTCTCATGTCTTAGTTGAACGATTCTTTCTCCTAAGTCTGTGTCTATAACTTCTATTCCTAAATTTTCTAAATATGGATTTAAGTGGCACTCTTCAGTTAACATAGATTTTGATTTTACAAGTTTTGTTACATTATGTTCTTTTAAAATCTTTGCAACAATTTGATTATGTTCTAAAGCATCAATTGCAAAATGAACTTTAATACCTTTTTTTGTGGCATTCTTTTCAAATTCTAAAAGATATGTATCAAGATTTGCCATAGTGTGAGTTTTAATTTGATTTGCAAACTCTCTTAAATTTTCCCATTCAGGGATTGATTTACTAGCTCTATCTCTTTTTTCTCTTACAAACCAAAGCGCTTGATCATGCCAATGCATTCTCTCATCATTAGCTACAAATTTACTAGCATTTACACTGTGACTACTCATAGTTTAACTCCTGCAAGAATTTCTACAATATGCATAACTTTTATTGGATTCTTATCTCTGTTTATGATTCCATCCATATGCATTAAACATGACATATCAGCGCCTGTTATTACTTGTGCAGATGAATCTAAATGGTCTTTTATTCTATCTTTTCCCATAGCAACTGAAATTGCTTCTTCTTGAACACTAAATGTTCCTCCAAATCCACAGCACTCATCTTCTCTTCTTAGGGTTACTAATTCAATATCAGATACTTTTGTTAGAAGATTTTTTAGTTTTGAATCATAAGGAATATTAAGTTCACTAGCACTTGCTAGTTTTAAAACTCTATGTCCATGACATGAGTTATGAACTCCAACTTTATGTGGGAAAGAAATATTAAAATTAATATTTTCAATTTTTATAATATCATGTAAAAATTCACAAACTTCATAAATAGAAGCTTTTACTTTATTGTAGTCTTTATCATTATCAAAGAACTCCGCATAATGCTCTTTTACCATTGCTACACATGAACCACTTGGTGCTACGATATAATCGTAATCTTTAAATGTTTTTACAAATTCAAGTGCTAACTTTTTAACATCTTTTGAACAACCAGAATTTGCCATAGGTTGTCCACAGCAAGTTTGACTAAGTGGATACTCTATTTGTAAACCTTGATCTTTTAACACTTTATATGTTGCTTTACAAATATTTGGATATAACTCATTCATAAAACAAGGAATAAAAAGACCTATTTTCATGTACACTCCTACTTTTTAATAACTTATTTTATATTTAGTATATGAGAAATATATGATATTTTATTTTTTTATAAATATACTAATGTCATTGTCTAAATAATTCTCTTTTATTTCCACTTTTCTTGATATTTTTTTACAATAATCAATAATTTCAATATGATCTATTTTTGTTAAAGAATCATTTTTTAAAAAATTAAAAACAAATCCAACTTTGGAAGCTTCAAAACATTTTCTTATAAAAATAAATATTTCATTTTTTTCTAAAATATTTAAAGCACCACTGCAAACATAATAATCAGCTAAAGAGAGTTTATCTTCTAAAATATTTATAATTTCAAACTTAGCTTCTAAAAATCTCTTTGATGCTAAATTTATCATTTTTTCTTCGCAATCAATTCCTAAATAAGATTTAGGTTTTAAATCATTATCAAACAAATAGTTGTAATACTCACCAAAACCACAACCAGCATCAATAATATTTGATTGAATAATTTTATTTTCTATAAAACTTGTTAATATTTCAAATCTTTTGTATTGAGTATATGTTGAGTTCCAATGAACTCCTTGTGCGCTTATTCCATATTTTGAAATTGCTGATTTATAAAATTTATGATTATCTTTATAAGCCATTAAAAACTATTATTGGGCAATTTGTTCTATATGAACATTATTGTCTTTTATGAATTTCGATATTATTTCTGAGTTTGTATGTTCATAAGCTTTTTCATATACAATTCTTTTAATTCCACTTGCAATTAGATTTTTAGAGCATTCACTACAAGGTTCTAGGGTTACATAAATTGTTCCACCCTCAATTGATATTCCTTTTCTAGCTGCCCAAATTATTGCATTCATTTCTGCGTGAATTTCATAAGTTTTTGACCATTCATGATGATCTTTTGTATATTCTCCATTCCAATGTTCACTACAATTTTTATATCCAGCTGGTGTTCCGTTGTAGCCTGTTGATAATATTCTTCCATCTTTTACAATTACAGCTCCAACTTGTTTTGATACGCACTTTGATGCAAGTGCAATCTCTTTTGCAATATTTATAAAACTTCTATCGTTTAACATTTTATTCCTAAATTTAATTTTTTTGATTATATCAAAAAGATATTTTAATCAAATACAATGGATAATTCTATCTGAAACTTAAATAAAACTTATTTAAATATATAAAAATATATTTATCAGAAAAAATGTGCTATTATCAGAAAAAATTTTATTAAATTAAAAAGGCTGAGTATGGATTTTAAAGATATCAAAGAATTAATAAGAGTATTTGATAAGAGTGAACTTAACAAATTAAAGGTTAAAGAAGGTGAATTTGAAATTTCTATGCAAAGAGGTTTTGAAAATGGATTTGCAACTACTGTAACAACTACAGCACCAGTTACTCAAGCTGCTCCTGCTGCTACAATTTCTGCAACACCTGTAACAGTTGAAGTTGCTAAAGTTGCTAAATCTGGTGAAACTATTAATTCACCAATGGTTGGAACTTACTACTCTTCACCATCTCCTGAATCACCATCTTTTGTTGAAGTTGGAGCTACAGTTAAAAAAGGTCAAACACTTTGTATTTTAGAAGCAATGAAAATAATGAATGAAGTAGAAGCTGAATTCGATTGTAAAATTGTTGAAATTTTAGTAAAAGATGGTTCACCAGTTGAATATGATATGCCAATCTTCGTTGTTGAAAAATTATAAGAGTTAATTATGGCAGAAATTAAAAAAATTTTAATAGCTAATAGAGGTGAAATCGTTCAAAGAGCTGTTAGAACTATCAGAGAAATGGGTAAAAAATCTGTTGCTGTTTATAGTACAGGTGATAAAGATGCATCTTATTTAAAACATGCAGATGAAGCTGTATGTATTGGTGGTGCAAGATCTAGTGAATCATACTTAAACATTCCAGCAATTATCACAGCTGCTGAAATGACAGGTTGTGATGCTATTTTCCCAGGTTATGGATTTTTATCTGAAAATCAAGATTTTGTAGAAATTTGTAGACTTCACAATATCAAATTTATTGGACCATCTGTTGAAGTAATGGAAAAAATGGCTGATAAATCAAAAGCAAAAGAAGAGATGATTAGAGCTGGTGTTCCTGTCGTTCCAGGTTCAAAAGGTGCTGTTCATTCAGTTTCTGAGGGTAAGAAAAAAGCCCTTGAAATTGGTTATCCAATTATGGCTAAAGCAGCTGCTGGTGGTGGTGGAAGAGGAATGAGACTTATTCATGATGAGTCAGAATTTGAACAACTATTTATGGCAGCTTCAAGTGAAGCATTAGCTGCATTTGGTGATGGAACAATGTATTTAGAGAGATTTATTAATAATCCAAGACATATTGAAGTTCAAGTTGTTGGAGATTCTCATGGTAATGCTATTCATATAGGTGAGAGAGATTGTTCACTTCAAAGAAGACATCAAAAAGTTATTGAAGAATCTCCTGCTATTTTATTAAATGATGAAACAAGAGCAAAACTTCATGAAGTAGCAGTAAAAGCTACTAAGTATTTAAAATATGAAGGTGCTGGAACTTTTGAATTTTTAGCAGATGATAAACAAAATATTTATTTTATGGAAATGAATACAAGACTTCAAGTTGAACATCCAGTTTCTGAAATGGTTTCAGGAATTGATATTGTAGAACTAATGATTAAAGTGGCTGAAGGTGAAAAAGTTCCTCCTCAAGAATCAATTAAATTCAAAGGTCATGCAATTGAGTGTAGAATTACAGCAGAAGATCCAAACTCATTTTTACCATGTCCAGGAAAAGTAACACAATGGATGGTTCCTGGTGGAAGAAATGTAAGAGTTGATTCTCATGTATATACAAACTATGTAGTACCACCATATTATGACTCAATGATAGGAAAACTTATTGTTTGGGGAAGAGATAGAAATAAAGCTATTAATATTATGAAAAGAGCTTTAGCTGAATTTGAAGTTGAAGGAATTAAAACAACTATTCCATTTCACAAAAAAATGATGGAAAATGAAGATTTTATTTCAAATAATTATGATACTAAATACTTAGAAAACTACAAAAAACTAGACGACTTATAAGAAAAAGAGCTTAGCTCTTTTTCTTAAAGCTTAAATTTATCTAAAACTAGATACAATCCGCTAAATTATACACATTTATATACCCATTTTACTTTGATAGACTAATCAAAGATTCATTTTCATTAAACTGACTTACTTGCAAGACTCAAATTGCGTTTTAATTGTACATTTATGGGGAGATTAAATCTAACTTATATAACCGTGTGTATTTTTTATAAATATATACTAAGGTAAAAAAATGACTTTTAACGAATTCAATTTAAAAGACTTATTGCAAAAAGCAATAGACGAAGCAGGTTTTAAAGAACCAAGTCCAATACAAGAACAAGCAATTCCATTTGTATTAGCAGGAAGAGATATTGTAGGACAAGCACATACAGGTACTGGTAAAACAGCAGCATTTGGACTTCCAATTTTAAATAATATGAAAGGGAATTCAGGTGTTGAAGCTGTTGTTATTGTTCCTACAAGAGAACTTGCAATGCAAGTTTCAGATGAATTATACAGATTTGGTAAATTTTTAGGTGTTAACACTGCAACTGTATATGGTGGACAAGCATATGCTAGACAAATTAAATTAATAGAAAATGCAGGAATTATTGTTGCAACTCCAGGAAGATTTTTAGATCTTTTAAGAGGTAATAAAATAAACATTAAACCTGATTATGTAATTCTGGATGAAGCAGATGAAATGCTTGATATGGGATTCTTAGATGATATTAAAGAGATTTTTACTTTCTTACCAAAAGAGAGACAAACTTTATTATTCTCTGCAACAATGCCAGTAGCAATTAAAAATCTTGCAAAAACTATTTTAAATAATCCAGAATTTATTACATTAACAAAAAGTGATGTAACAAATGCAAAAATTACTCAAACTTTTTATGTTGTTGATGAAAGAGAAAGAGATGATGCTTTAATTAGATTATATGATTATAAAAATCCTACTAAATCAATTATCTTTTGTCGCACAAAAAAAGAAGTTGATAGATTATCAACTTTCATGGTTTCTCAAGGATTCATGGCAAAAGGTCTTCATGGTGATATGGAGCAAAGACAAAGAGAAGAAGCAATTAGAGCGTTTAAAACTTCTAAATTAGAAATTCTTATTGCAACAGATGTTGCTGCAAGGGGACTTGATGTAAATGATGTTTCTCATGTATTTAACTACCATTTACCATTTGATTCTGAGTCTTATGTGCATAGAATTGGAAGAACAGGAAGAGCTGGAAAAGAAGGTGTTGCTGTTTCTATTGTAACTCCACATGAGTTTAGAATGTTACAAAAAATTGAAAAAAACATTGGTACTAAATTAGAAGGGAAAGCTATTCCTAATATTGATTCAGTAAAAGAGAAAAAAATCATTGAATTAAAAAACCAAATCAGTGAACAAGAAATTAGTGATTATGCATTAGCACTAGTTGAAGAGTTAAAAGAAGAATTTGATATTTCAACAATTGCTTTTAAATTAGCATCAATGATTTCAGCATCTACATTAGTTCAAGGTAATAATAATATTGGAAAATCAGAATCTGATATTAAAAGACTTATTGAAAATACAAGTAGATATGATAATGATGGTTCATCTTCTGGTAGAAATTCAAGAGGTGGAAGAGGTGGAAGATTCGGTGGTTCTAGAGGTGGAGACTCAAGAGGTGGTGATAGAGGTCCTAGATCTGGAGATAGAAACTCAAGAAGTGGTGATAGAGATAGAGCCCCAAGAGGTGATAGACCATCAGGAGATAGAGCACCAAGACCATCTGGTGATAGACCATCTGGAGACAGAAGACCAAGTGGTGATAGAGCCCCAAGAGGTGATAGACCATCAGGAGATAGAGCCCCAAGAGGTGATAGACCATCTGGTGATAGAAAGCCAAGTGGAGATAGAGCACCAAGACCATCTGGTGACAGAAGCAGAAAAAGAGATTAATTCTCTTTTTCAATCCTATAAACTCTTTTTACTCCTCAATAAATCCTCATCTTTTTAGTAATAATATATTGTGATTAGTTACAATTTAATTAGTAAGTCTATAATAAATTTAAGCTTTCTTAAAGCTATGATAAGCGAAATGCCACTATAATACTGCCTTACTTAAGTTACAAGATAGTTACAAAAGGTTCACTTTGGATATTAAAACAATTAACAAATTCGAAAAAGCAAGAGAAAAAACACTTCCTGGCTTTGCAAAACTTTCACTGGCATTACTTTTTATAGTAGTAGTTTTTTTATGGTCTTACACATCACATGGTAATGTACCTAATAATACATTTTTAGTTATAGGTGCAATTTTTGGTGCATATATGGCTATGAATATTGGTGCAAATGATGTTGCAAATAATGTAGGTCCTGCTGTTGGTTCACGGGCATTGACATTAACAGGTGCTATTCTTATAGCAGCTATTTTTGAAAGTTTGGGTTCATTCATTGCAGGTGGAGATGTTGTAAAAACTATTAAAGATGGAATAATTAATCCAGCTTTAATCTCAAATCCTGATATTTTTGTTTGGGCAATGACTGCTGCTCTATTATCAGGGGCACTTTGGCTAAATTTTGCAACTTCAATTGGTGCACCTGTTTCTACTACTCACTCAATTGTTGGAGGAGTTATGGGTGCTGGAATTGCCGCTGCTGGTTTTTCAATTGTTGATTGGCATACTGTTAGTAAAATTGTTGCTTCATGGGTTATCTCACCACTATTGGGTGGAATTGTTGCTGCTGGTTTTTTATATTTTATTAAAAAACAAATTATCTATAAAGAAAATGTTCTTGAATCAGCGAATAAATTTGTTCCAATTTTAATTGCATTTATGGCTTGGTCATTTAGTACTTATATTATTCTAAAGGGTCTTAAATCAATAGTAAATGTAAATTTTTTAACTGCTAGTTTAATTGCCTTAGCTATTTCAATTGCAAGTTACTTTTTTGTTAAACCTTTAGTTTATAAAGCATCTTTAAAATTAATCAATAATAGAGCCTCTATAAACTCTTTATTTAATTTACCATTAATTTTTGCAGCAGCACTTTTATCTTTTGCTCATGGTGCAAATGATGTTGCTAATGCAATTGGACCATTAGCTGCTATTAATGATGCAGTTATGAATTCAGATATTGCAAGTAAAGTTAGTATTCCATTTTGGGTTATGGCTGTTGGTGCTATTGGTATTGTTATTGGACTTACTCTTTATGGTCCTAAACTTATTAAAACAGTTGGATCAGAGATTACAGAACTTGATCAAATTAGAGCTTATTCAATCGCAATGGCAGCAGCTGTTACTGTTATTATAGCAAGTCAATTAGGTCTGCCTGTTTCATCAACACATATTGCAATTGGTGGAGTTTTTGGAGTTGGATTTTTAAGAGAGTTTCTTGATGCAAATGAACAAAGATTTCTACAAGAAACAAGAAGAAAATTTAAAAAACACAAAAAAGAACTTGATGCTATGCATGAAGAACTAGAAAAATTAGAGATTATTAAAGATAAATCAAAAGCTAATTACATGAAAATTGTTGAACTATACAAAAAGATTGATGATAGAGAAGAGTTAGTTAAACAAGATAGAAAAGATGTAAAAGATGCAAAAAGCACGAAATATGTAAAAAGAGATGCAGTTAAGAAAATTATTGCTGCTTGGATTATTACTGTTCCTGCTGCTGCAATATTAGCTGCTGCAATTTTCTTTATGATTAAAGGTGTAATGAGTGCATGAGTAATTTTTTACTTATGTATTTCTTGTAAATATTTATCTCATTAATGATAAAATCTCTAAAAATTTTATTAGGGATTTATCATCGAAGCTATTTTCTCTGTTTTACCTGTTTATTTCTTTATTTTATTAGGCTTTACTGCAAAAAAGATTTTTACTAATCAACTTGATGAGAGAACATTAGTTTTACTTTCTCTTTATTTCTTTCAGCCTATCCTTATTTTTTGGGGATTGACCAAAAGACCTATTGATTATGAATTTATAGCATCTCCAGTTTTATATTTTATTATTATGTTGGTTTCTTTAGGAATTCTTTTATTATTTAGTAAAAAGATCTTTTCTCAAAGACAAGACCAATCAATATATTTAGCAACTTCATTAGTAGGAAATACGGGTAATTTAGGAATTCCTCTTGGTATTGCACTTTTTGGTATAGATTCTGTTCCTTATACAAGCATAATTAATATTGCAAATGTTTTTTTTATCTATATTTTTTCAGTTTATTTTTTTGCTAGAGATAACTTTTCATTAAAACAAGCAATTATTTCTATAATGAAAATACCTGGTATTTGGTTTGCAATATTAGCATTATTAATAAATTCGCAAGGTCTAGGAATTAACAAACATGTTTATACTGCACTTGAAATGGGTGCTTATACTTCAATGGTTATTCAGCTAATTATCTTTGGTATGTATCTATCAAGTGTTAAGGTAAAAGTTTTACCTTGGCATTCAGCTTTACACATAAGTTTTGTTAAGCATATTTTACTACCTGCTATTGGTATTCTTATAATTGTTAATTTTACAAATCTAAATTCTTATGTTGCTTCAATTTTAATAATGGAATTAATGGTTCCACTTGCTGTTAATAATGTTAATCTTGCTGCTTTATATCATTGTAAACCTTATGATGTTGCTGCATCTATTTTAATTTCTAGCATTGTATTTGTTTCATTTTTATATTTTTATATTCAAATTATTGAATATTTCGTGAAGTAGTTTTTTATGTGTGGAATTATAGGAACAAATTTTTTATCAGTTAAGTTTGATAAATCTTTAGAACTTTTAAATCATAGAGGTCCTGATTTTCAAAAATCAGTTAAAATTGATAACAAGCAATTTGGTCATACAAGATTAGCAATTATTGATTTAAATGAAGAAGCAAATCAGCCTATGATTTTTGATGATATTTTACTTGTTTTTAATGGAGAAATTTATAATTACAAAGAATTGATTCACGTGGAACATTTAGAATGTAAAACATCAAGTGATAGTGAAGTCTTAATTAGACTCTATCAAAAGTATGGATTTGACTTTTTAAATAAATTAAATGGAATGTTTTCTTTTTGTATTTATGATATGAAAAAAGAGTTATATTTTTGTGCTAGGGATAGATATGGTAAAAAACCATTTTTTTACTATTTCAAAGATAATCAATTTATCTTTTCATCATCAATAAAATCAATATTAAATCTACTTGATTATAAACCAAATCTAAATAAAGTTGCTCTGTCTAAATATATGCAATATTTTGTCTCTTTTGGTGAAGATTCTTTCTATCAAGGAATTTTTAAACTTGAAGCATCTACATATATGATTTATGAGCCAAATAAGAGCTCTGAGCTTCAAAAGAAGAAATATTATAAGATTAATACCTATAAAGCAATAAAAGACGAAAAACAGGCTTTAAATGATATTGAAGAACTTTTATTCAAAAGTATTGAATATAGACTCAACAGTGATGTGGAAGTTGCTTCACTTTTAAGTGGTGGAATTGATAGTTCATTAATATCAGCACTTTACACTAATATCTCAGGAAAAAAGATAAATACCTTTAGTGTTGGTTATGATGAATATAAGAATTATTGTGAGTTGGATTATGCACAAATAACAGCTAATCATATTGGTTCAAACCATAATCCAGTAATTATAAATCAAAAAGAGTATATAAAGCATTTTGAACAAACACTTGATATGCTTGAAGAGCCCCATGGTGATAGTGCAGCAATTCCTTTAAATATCTTAACAAAACAGATTCATAAAGCAGGAATAAAAACTGTATTATCAGGTGAAGGAAGTGATGAGATATTTTTAGGCTATGATAACTATGCAAAATTTCTAAAATATTATGAATTTGAGAAAAGTTTATCTAAAGACCAAAACCTGTTTTTAAATGACATTATTGGTGCTTTACAAAACAATACTAAAGAGAGTGAATACTTAAGAAGAATAGTAAAAAAACAAAATCTTTATAACTCTTTTGGTGAAATATATACAGATATTCAAAGAAAAAGATTGTTTAAAAAAGTTCCAAGTTTTAAAGCTGAAACTGCAAAACAAGATCCAGTTGATTGGATGAGTTATATAGACTTAAAAATTTGGCTTGGAGAATCACTTTTATCAAAAGTTGATAGAATTTCAATGGGAAATTCATTGGAAGTGAGAACTCCATTTTTAGATTTTAATTTAGTAAATTATATGTTTAGTGTTGATTCAAATATAAAAGTTGGAGATACAAATAAATATTTGTTAAAGAAAATAGCTTCTAAATATATCCCTGAAACTATAATCAATAGAACAAAAAAAGGATTTAATTCACCTTTTAATGAGTGGTTAAATAAAGAATATAAAGATAAAATACTTGATGTTATTGTTGAAGTAAATAATGAGACTAATTTATTTAATCATGAGTATATTTTACATATTTATGAGCTGAGTAAATCAAATAAATTTAAACAACATTTATATTCACTATTTGTGTTTTCATTGTGGTTTAAAAAAGAATATTTATCTTAAGATAAAAGATAGTAAAATCACAATATATACTTAATAAAACATTTGAAAAGAGACTTATATGACAATTTTAATACCAGTAGATTCAAAAAATAGACATGAATGTATAATTTCATCTATTGAAGAAAATAAAGCATGGGCATTTGTAACTTTAGATGAAGGTAAAATCTCTAATGTTGAATTTTTTGACAGAAGAGAAGATATAACAGTTTGGATTGATGCTGTTGTTGTAATAAATGAATTAGAATATGTTTGGCCATTTATGGATGAGGGAATAATTGCTTTAATTGCTCCTAGTCAAAAAAGTATTGATGAGATTGTTGAAGCATTCTTATTCAAAGATCTACATGATTTTTCTATCTAATGAAATTTAATAAAAAAGATTTAAATACTCTTACAAAAATTATCACTTTAAGAAGAGATGTAAGAGGTAATAACTTCATAAATAAAAAGATATCAAGCAAAAAGCTTGATATAATTTTGCAATCTGCTTTAAATGCCCCATCTGTAGGATACTCTCAACCATGGAAATTTCTTATTGTAAATAAAGAGAAGCAAGAACTTGTATATAAGCATTTCTCTAAATCATTTGAAAAAAGTAAAAAGAATTTTATTGATAAACCTTTATATAATAGTTTAAAACTTGAAGGAATTAAAGAATCTGATATTAACATAGCTGTTTATTATAAAAAAAGTAAAGAGAATGTTTTAGGTCAAACTTATATGAAAAGAACTGGTGAATATTCTGTTGTATGTGCAATTTTAAATATGTGGCTTACTGCACGAGCTTTAAATATTGGTATGGGTTGGGTTTCAATTCTAAAAGCAAAAAAAATAAACAAAATATTTGATATTGACAAAAATGAATACAAGTTTATTGCTTATTTATGTTTTGGTTATACAAAAGAATTTTATGATGAACCAGAACTCAAAAAACTTAAATGGAATAATAAAAAGAATTTAAAAGATTGCCTTTTTACTTAAGCCTTTTAATATTTTCTTAAATATATAATTCTTCAATTTTTAGGAGAAATTATGAAAAAAACAATCAAAAAACTTTGTATTTTATTAACTTTATTTGCTACATCTTTAGTTTTAAGTGCAAATGACAAAGTATATAAATTATCAATGGCTACAACTTGGGGAGAGACAGCTTCTCCTTTAATTGATACTGCAAAAAGTATGGCTAAACTAGCAGAAGAAATGTCTGATGGCAGATTAATCATTAGAGTTGATTCTGCTAATAAACATAAAGCACCTTTAGGTGTTTTTGATATGGTTAAAGGTGGACAATATGATATGGCTCACACTGCATCATATTATTGGAAAGGAAAGGATATAAATACTTTACCTTTTACTTCTATGCCTTTTGGTTTAACATCACCTGAACAATACGCTTGGTTTTATCATGGTGGTGGAATGGAACTTATGAAAAAAGTTTATGATAAACATGGTGTTCTATCATTTCCTGGTGGAAGCACTGGTGTTCAAATGGGTGGATGGTTTAAAAAAGAGATTAAAACTCTTGATGATTTAAAAGGTCTAAAAATGAGAATACCTGGCTTTGCTGGAGAAATTATGGCAAAACTTGGTGTTCAAGTTACGAATGTACCAGCAGGTGAACTTTTTACTTCATTAGAAACAAATAACCTTGATGCTTTAGAATGGGTTGGCCCTTCTATGGATATTTCAATGGGATTTCATAAAATTGCACCATATTATTATACAGGTTGGCATGAACCAGCTTCTGAAATGCAGTATTTAATTAATACTAAAAAATTTGAAAAATTACCAGCTGATTTACAACAAATATTAGTTGTTGCTATGAGAGTAAGTGCATATGATATGTATATTCATAATTATGATATGAATGCAAATGCTTGGCAAGAGATGAAAGCTGAGTATCCTAATATTCAAGTAAAAACTTTTTCAAAAGATATTATGGATGCTATGAAAAAAGCTAATCAAGAGTTAAGAACTGAAATGTCAGCAGAAAACCCTTTATTAAAAGAGATTTTAGATTCACAAGATGCTTATATGAAAAAAGTAAGAGAGTGGACAAAAATGTCTGATTATTTATATTTAAAAGATAACTTATAATTCATTAAATAGAGAGAAGTTCCTCTCTATTTAAAATCCATTTGGATTAAACCCACCAAAATCATCCCCAAAACTTTCATTAAAATCAAAACTTTTCGCATATGGATTTGTATATCCATTTTGAACTGATATATTTTGTAATTGCATAATATCTGCTTTTGGATCTATACTTTGTGGACAAACTAATGTGCATGCACTACATAAGGTACAATCCCATATTCCACTTGATTGAATTGAATCAAGTATAGTTGCTTTATTTAAGAGTTTTTTATCATTTAGGTATCTCAATGCTCTTGTTAGTGCAAAAGGCCCTAGGAAGTTTTTATTTGCATCGTAAACAGGGCAAGAGCTATAACATGAATTACAAAGAATACAATTACTTTGTAAATCAATTTTCTTTATATCTTCTTGAGATATTTCTCTTAAATCTTCATTTTCATCTAGTGAAATTTTTGTTTTCTTTATCAAAATTGTTTCATGTGAAACATTTACTATCAAATCCTTTATTATATTTGAATTTTTAATTGGCTCAATAAAATCATTTTCTTTTATAAATGTTTTACATGCAAGTTTCTCAATTCCATTAACTCTAATTGCACAAGAACCACACACACCACTTTTACAACCACATCTAAATGTTAAACTATTATCTTCTTTAGTTTTGATTTCAGTTAGAGCTTGAAGTAAATTAGTGTTATTAACTTCATATTCAGATATATAATTTGGCTCAAGAATTTCACTGTTAAATCTTTTAATAGAAATTTTCATAATATTTCCTCAAACTCAATTTTGATTTTATCCCCTACTTTTCTAATCAAAGATGTTTTTTCATATGAATCATTTTTGATTGGATAGTCCAATCTATAATGACTCCCTCTACTTTCTAATCTTTCTTTTGCACATAATGCTGTAAGTATTGAAACTTTTACTATATTTATAAATTCAATAAATTCAACTAAGTTTTTATTATAGATTTTTGATTTATCCCCTATTCCCATATTTGGGATATTTGATTCTATATCTTTTAATTTTTCTAATAAAATTGACATATCAGATTCATTTCTAAATAAACCTAATTTTTCAAAAAGTAAAGCACTTATTTCTTCTTTTTTTGAATAAAAATTTATTTCATTTTGATTTTTATAAAGATTATCTACAAACTCTTTATCTAAAGATAATTGATTTGATATATTTTCAATAGTGGTGACTTCTTTTGAATCATTAGATGCACTTAATCCTACAATCTTACCATAAGTAACAATTTCTAATAAAGAATTTCCACCTAATCTATTTGCACCATGAATAAATGATTGTGCACATTCACCACAGGCATAAAGATTCTTTATATTTGTTTTTCCTTCTATATCAGTTTTTATTCCACCCATACTGTAATGAGCTGCTGGTGTAATAGGTAATAGCTCATTTTCTATTTTAATATTTGAATACTCTAAAGCTAAGTTTCTTTCTTGAGGGATTAATTCTTTTATCTTATCAAGTCCAAAATGTCTTAGATCTAAATATACTTTTTCATTATTCAAAATTCGTTCATAGATTGCACGAGCAACTTCATCTCTTGGTTTTAGTTCATCAATAAATCTATTTTCATCTTTATCTAGTAAAAGTCCACCCTCTCCTCTAGCACTTTCACTTATTAGAATATTTGAGTTTTCTAAAGTTGTTGGGTGAAATTGAACAAATTCCATATTTGACAATTCAACTCCAGCATTAAATGCAACTGCAATGCCATCTCCTGTATTTGAATATGAATTTGTAGTATGTTTTGAATAAATGCCTGCATATCCACCTGTTGCTAATAATACTGTTTTAGAATAATATTCTTTAACAATTCCGCTATTTATATCAAGTGCAGTTACTCCAATACATAGTTGCTCTTTTATGATTAGATTTAACAGTAAATGTTCACTTTCAATTTTAATATTTAGATCTATTGCTTTATCATAAAGAGTATGTAAGATTTTTAAACCAGTATAATCACTTGAATAACATGTTCTAATTTTTGATGTTCCACCAAATTTTCTTTGTGCAATTTTATTATCATTAGTTCTATTAAATGGCACTCCAATTTTATCTAGCCATAAAATTGAATCTTTAGCATTTTCACACATTATACTTATATTTTCTTTATTTGCTAGATTGCATGATGCTTTATATGTATCTTCTATGTGATTGTTAATGTTGTCATTTCCTTCATATAAAACAGCATTTATTCCACCCTGTGCTTGTGCACTTTGTGAATGTGTTGGAAATGTTTTAGATAATACTAAAACATTTGAGTTATTTTGAGATGCATTTATTGCTGCTGTTAATCCAGCTATACCTGAACCAATTATAAGAACATCAATCATAGTTAATCCCAAAATTCTTTTAGTGGTTCTTCTTTATCTTTTGTTAAATCTGAATTAAATGAAAATTCAAGATTATCTATTTCATTTTCTTTTATGATAATTGAATTATTATCTAAGTCTATTTCCTTATTAATTTCAGCTTTTTGTTTTACAGTTGCTGCTTTTATAGAACCGTTTGCTTTATTTGTTTGTTGTTTTAAAGTTAGATATTCTGTCATTATTTTTTCATAAAAATTGAAATCAAGAAGTATAATTCCAGGTTTACCATCCCTTAAAATTATTGCTTTTTCAATTTCTTCTTTATTCAATTTATCAAAAATTTTTTTGCTTTTTCTTACAAGTTCTGTTGAAGAAAACATTTCATTTGAAGTATATTGTAACAATCCCATATATATTCCTTTATGTATTATAATATGTATTATAACACATAATAGAATTATTGAATATTTTTATTAGCATAAATTTTTTCTAGAGCATATCTCTAAAATAATACCAATTTTAGGCTTCTGATTTGAGTTTTATTATATTAAAATACATTTTTAATTTAAATATAATATGTAAGATTTAAACTAGAGTAAATTATATATAATAAAATTTTATATAAGTGAAAATGATTTATATTATGATTTAAAAAAAGAGTTATAATAGATTTATTTTATATCCATAAAATTTATTTATGGATATTATTTTGAGAATATTTCTTCAGCCCACTCTGTTATCGGACCTCTTAAAACTTTTTGTAATTTAATTGCATATGTGTTTACAAGTGTATTTTCATTTTTAGTTGATTTTAAAAGTGTAGTTAGTGCATTAGTATATTTATTAACATAGAAGTTATCTATTTGTTTATTAGATCCAAGAACTACAACTTTACAACTGCTGTCAATTCTTGATAATACCATTTGCATAGTTTTGTTAGACATATTTTGTGCTTCATCAATTATAATAAAAGCATTTGAAAGAGTTCTTCCTCTCATTTCCCCTACCCACATTGTTTCAATTCCATAATTACTTATCATTTGCTCAATTCTAGCTGTTACTTCACTATCATCAAGTTCTGATACCACAAGGTCTGGATTCTTTTTGTTTCTTTTTCTTTTGTGTTCAGTTCTTATTATATAATCTAAGCTATCCATCAAAGGATGATTATATATTTTGAATTTTTCTTCAAGTCCTGGAAGATATCCAACATCTTCTCCTTTATCAAGTGACTCAATTGAATTTCTTATATATATAATCTTTTGAAAGAACTTTTGTCTGACAAGTTTTAAGGCACCACTAAGGGCTAAAAGTGTTTTTCCTGAACCAGCCTTAGCTTCTACAATTAAAACGTTGTATAGGTGGCTTAAAATTGCATCACTGAAGAAAAGTTGTTCTTTATTTAATGGAGTTATTACTTGATCTCTTATTTCGTTCTCATCTAAGAGTTTTATTCTTTTATTTTGAATATTTGCTAATATTACTTGATCTGAGGATTTAACTTTGAAGCAATAAGAAAAGTTGTACGGTTTATGATCTTTATCAAAATTTTCAATTAGTTGATTATCAATAAATTCTAAGTCTTCAAAATTAATAGTAATTTCTTTGCTAAATTCAAAATCAAAGGCATCTTTATCTTTTCCAACTAAGGCATCAGTTTTTATATCAAGTGATATAGCTCTTGTTCTTGCCATAATGTCTAAAGATAAAAACTCTACTTGTTTTTTGTAGTAGCTGTTAGCAAAACTTGCAATTTCAAGTATTTTTCTATCATTTATAATATTTAATGATACATTTTTAATATTAACTTCATACTCTTCTTTTGAAATAATATCAATAAAAGTATTTTTTTCGTTGATTTTTAATCTAATAATTTTATATAAATCTTTTTTGATTGATTCAACAATAATTGCATTTTCAAGGATTCTTGCAAATTCTCTTGCTTGAAAATTTATTTCATCAAATCCACTCTTTTTTGTATCAATTTCATCTAGAACTGTTTCTGCTAAAATTATTAGATTTTTTCCATCTTGAGAAAGTTTATATATGTTTGAAGCATCTTCAAGTAAAATATTTGTGTCTAATATATAATATTTCTCAAAATTCATTATTTAGTCTCTCTTTTTGGTTTCATTATTACATAAGATATGTATGCAAATAGTAGCACAATTATTAAAGTAAATAGTAAAGAAAATGTTTTAGTTATAACATATCCTACGATTAATATTGATAGCATGGTTGGAAGTTCATTATACATTCTAAAAAATTTACCACTTTTTTTACAAGAATCATTTTCTAATTCTTTTCTATATTTTTCAAGAGAAAAAGAGTATATAATTAAAAAGAACAGCGCTGTAAGCTTTGCATACATCCATGGAGAAGTAGTAAAATCAAGTAAATAAGGATTTAATGTAAGCATTGTTATACCACTTAATATAGTTGCCCACATTGCAGGCATTCCAATATATTTATAAATTTTGTACTCTTGAATTTTTACAATTTCAACATACTCTTTTTTTTCAATATTTTCTACATGATAAACAAAAAGTCTAGGTAGATAAAATAGCATTGCCATCCATGACATAAATGCTACAATATGAAAAGTTAAAACCCAAGTGTAATATTCCATTTTAATCCTCTTTTTTATTTTTTATTTTTAACAACCATTCATTTAAAGTTTTTTCAAATCCAATATTAGAATGCTCATAAAGATTTAAATCTTCTTTCAAATACTCTTGCTCAACATATCCACCAAAATCATGGGGGTATAAATAGCCTATATGCTGTGAATCCAAATGTTTTGGTATATCAAGTAGTTTTCCAGCTTTTATCTCTTGTAGAGCTTTATTTACGCCTTTATATGCACTGTTAGATTTTGGGCTTGATGCTAAGTAGATTGCACATTGAGAAAGTATAATTCTAGATTCTGGATAACCTATTTTATTACAAGCCATCATTGTATTAACTGCTAGATTTAAAGCATTTGGATTTGCATTTCCAATATCTTCACTTGCAAAAATTACTAATCTTCTTGTAATAAAATCAACACTTTCTCCACCATTTATTAATCTACTCATATAATATAAAGCTGCATCAATATTTGAACCTCTTAAAGATTTAATCATAGCACTTGCTAAATCATAGTGTGTATCTGAAGATGAAACTCCATCTCCTATTACATTTTCTCTTAACTCTCTTAATAAACTTACATCAATATCTTTTGATACTTTATATGCAAAATTAAGAAGTGTAAGCATTGCTCTTGCATCTCCTGAACTTGATGTAATCAAGTATTCTAAAGCAAGAGGTTCAATATTTATCTCTATATCTCTTAAAGCAATATGAAGAATTTTATTCATCTCTTCTTTTGTAAAAGCTTTAAATTCATATAAAAATGATCTTGAACGAATTGCAGAAGTTAAAGTAAAAAATGGGTTTTCAGTACTTGCACCAATTATTATTGCATCATAATTTTCCATAATTGGAAGTAGAACTTCTTGTTGGTTTTTAGAAAGTCTATGAACTTCATCAATAAAAATTAAAGGTTTAATTAAACTTCCCTTGTATTTATCAAATACTTTTCTTAAATCTTCAACTTTAATACTTGTAGCATTAAAGTAAAAATAATCTGTGTTGATTTCACGAGCAATTATTTTTGCAAGGGTAGTTTTTCCAGTTCCTGGTTTTCCATAAAAAAATAGATGGGGAATATCTTTTTGTTTGATTAGTTTGTAAAGTGCTTTATCTTTTGAGATAATGTGGGATTGACCAACGAAATTGTCTAAATTTGTTGGTCTTAGTTTATTAGAGAGATCTATCATCTTCATTCATAAAGATTCTTAGATTTTTGTATTCTTCTTTTGTTAAAAATCTTGTTTTTCCAGTTGGCAGATTATTTAAAGAAATTCCACCATATTCTAATCTTTTTAAATCAAGTACATCAAGTCCAAAGTGGGCAAAAAATCTTCTTAACTCTCTATTTTTACCTTCTGAAATAACTACTTTAATTTTTGAAAATTTTTCAGCATTAGTTAAAATATCATAAGCTAAAAATGGAGCAAAAGTCATAGATTTAATTTTACTAGTTTTAAATGCACCAGATGTTGCATCCTCAATTTCTAAACCATTTTGCATTGCTTGCTCAACAGGTTTAGTAATTACACCATTTACTTTTATTTTATAAACTCTTTCTAAATCAGAGTGCATTAAAGCATTAACAATTTCTACACTATCAGATAAAAGCAATAATCCTTCACTGGCATAATCAAGTCTTCCAACACTTAAAAAGTGTTTGTATTTATGATCAAGTGAATCATAAATAGTCTTTCTACCTTGTGGATCTTTTTTAGAAACAATTTCACCTTTTGGTTTATTATAAACAATTACAGTGCTAATTTTATTTTTATCTTCTCTAATTGTTTTTTTGCCAATTTGTACTTCATCACTATTAGAAACTTTTGTTGCAAGATTTACTACAACTTTACCATTAACTTTTACTCTACCCTCTTCTATTAGCTTATCAGCTTCTCTTCTTGAGTAGTTACTATTATGAGACAAGAATTTGTTTAATCTAACTAATTCACCCTCTATTTCTTCATTCTTTTTTTTCATTTTATACCAGCTTCAATTAAATCATGAATATGTAATACACCAACTAATTTATCATTTTCATCAGTTACAATTAATAGCTGTATTTTATAATCTTCTATTATTTGCAGTGCATCACTTGCTAAAAGCTCTTTGTTTTTTAATTTTTTTGGATTTTTTGTAGCAATATCTTCTACTTTACAATCCATTGAAAAATTATCATTCATTAAAGCTCGTCTTAAATCCCCATCACTTAAAAGCGCAATTACTTTTTTATTTTCATCTTCAATAATTACACTTCCTAATCTTCCCTCACTCATTATCAAAATTGCATCTTTAAGTTTTGTTTCACGTGAAACTACTGGAAGATTTTCTTTTCTTAATAAATCATCAACTTTAATAAAAAGTTTTTTACCTAAACTTCCTCCTGGATGAAATGATGCAAAATCTTCTTTTTTAAAATCTCTCTTTTTCATTAAACAAACTGCTATTGCATCACCCATTGCCATTGTTAAAGTTGTAGATGACATTGGAGCAGCATCAAGTGGACAACCCTCTTTTTCTACATTGATATTTATAAAAATATCTGCATATTTAGCAAGAGTTGATTCAGGATTTCTAGCCATTGCAATTAAAGGAATATTAAATCTCTTTAAATGTGGAAGGATTTGAACTAATTCATCACTCTCACCACTATATGAAATACCAAGAACAATATCTTCTTTACCAACCATTCCTAAATCACCATGCATGGCTTCAGTTGGATGAAGAAAAAAAGAGCTTGTTCCAGTACTTGCAAGTGTTGCAGCAATTTTTGTTCCTACAAGTCCAGATTTTCCAACACCTGTAATAATAAGTTTACCTTTTGAATTTATAATCAAATCAATAGCTTTTTCAATATCAAAAGAGACTTTTTGAGCAGCTTTTTCAAGCTCATTAGCCTCAGTTAATAAAACATCTTTTATTATTTGTTTAAAATTCATATATATTCCTTATTGAACGAAGATTGTTGGTACTATCATTGGATATTTTTTATATTTTCTTGTACAATGTTTTCTTACAACTTTTCTTAATTCATCTTCTAATATTCTATTATTTTGTAAAATACCAGGTTTAATATTATCTAAGAAAGTTGTTAATAAATCTTCAATTTCTTTTGAGAAGAATTTATCTTGTTTATCAGATACTAAACCAAATGATGTAACTCTTGGTTTTTGTGCTAATGTTCTATCGCTCTCATTTATTTGAGCAACAATCATAACAACACCTTCGTTTGCCATAGTTTGTCTATCTAAAATTATATCATCAGAAATTTTGAAATTTAATTGATTATCAATATAAACTTTTCCTGTTTTAACAGTTTTTACTTTTTTAAGATATTTTGGTGTAACTTCGATTTGTTCACCATCACTCATAATGTAAACATTTCTTTCTAAAACACCACAATCAATACCTGTTTGACCATGTTTTAAAGCATGATTATATTCACCATGAACTGGTAAAAAGAATTTAGGTTTAACAAGTCTTAGCATTAATTTTTGCTCTTCTTGTGCAGCATGTCCTGAAACATGAATATCTGGATAATCTTGATATGCTACTTTTGCACCAGCTTTTAATAAATGATTTATAATTTCAGAAACACTTCCTTCATTTCCTGGAATTGCTTTTGCTGAAAGAATTATTTGATCTTCAGGTTTAATTTTAATATGTCTATGTTCATGAATTGCCATTCTATAAAGTGCAGACATTGATTCACCTTGCGAACCAGTTGTTACAATTAAAACTTCTTTATCATTATATTTATTTACTTCATGTGCTTCAATAAACTGATCTTTTGGGAATTTGATATAACCAAGACTCATTGCAAGTTCTAAGTTTTTCTCCATTGATCTTCCAATAACACAGATTTTTCTGTTATGGAAAAGTGCTTTTTCAATAGCTTGCGCAACTCTGTGAATATTTGATGAGAAAGTAGACATAATAACTCTACCTTTTGCATTTTGAAATATTCTATCAAAAGTAGGTCCAACTGTTTTTTCAGTTCTTGTAAATCCAGGAGAGTGAGAATTAGTTGAATCAGATGTTAAAACTAAAACACCTTCTTCTCCATAATGTGCAATTCTATGTAAATCTGTTGGAAATCCATCAATTGGAGTATGGTCAATTTTAAAGTCACCTGTATGAATCATAGTTCCAGCAGCTGTTTTAACAGCAATACATGATGAATCAATGATTGAGTGAGTAACATGCATCCATTCAACTTCAAATTCATTTCCAATTTTTATTGGAGTTCTTTTTTGAATAGCTCTAAATAAAGATCTATGCTCTCTCATTTTATGTTCATCAAATTTTGAACCAATCATTTCTAAAGGTAATGAAGTTCCATAAACAGGGAATTGCATCTCTTTAAATAAATATGGCATTGCACCAATATGATCTTCATGACCATGAGTAATAATAATAGCAACGATTTTATCTTTGATTTCTCTAATATAAGTAAAATCTGGGATTAAAATATCAACACCGTGCATATTTTCATCAGGGAAACTCATACCAACATCAACAATTATTGCTTCATTTTCAGTTTCAATAACCATCATATTTCCACCAATCTCACCTAATCCTCCAAGTGGAGTAATTTTAAGTTTGGCTGTAGTATTTAAGTTTAATTTATAGTGAGGGTTTAATCTATCTCTATGTATTTTTTCATTTACCAAATAAGCTTTTTTAAGGTCTGTAATCCATCCATCACCTTTAACTTGTTGATTGATTTGATTCTCTCTTGGAACTTTAGGTTTCGGCTTTCTTTTTTTGAAAGGTGGTTTTTTTGTTTCTGTATTTTCTGCAGTTTCTGAGTTAACTACAGTTACACTATTTACTGCATTTTGTGAGTCGTTTTCAACAATAATTGGTGAAGTTACAACAACTTTTTCTTCGTTTTTAATTTCTTCCATTTTTTACCCTTGTATGCATTTGGCTATACAAAGATGAACTTACTTCATGAGGTCTAACATTATCATCGACATTTAATTCTTCATACATTTTAGATATAGAATTTTTATCCAATACAGATGTAAGATTTTTAGAAAGTTTTTTCCTAGGCTGCACAAAGCAGGCTTTTAAAAACTTGTTAAAATCTTTATCTAGGAATTTATTCATATCCTTTTTAATGTAAAGAATTGAAGATATAACTTTTGGAGGTGGATCAAAAGATTCAGGAGGAACATCGAAAAGTATCCTTGAATCAATTGACATTAAATCAGTAATTATTCCTAAAGAAGAAAATTCCTTATCATTTACTTTTGCAGTAAATTTTTCGGCAACCTCTTTTTGAACCATTACTATAATATTTTCACAAGCTTTATCTTCAAATGCTCTTAATATAATGTTTGTTGCAATATAGTACGGTAAGTTTGCTATTAAGTCATATTTACCGTCATGTAGGGTTTTCTGCTTATCCCAAGCCTCTAAAACATCTGTGTGGATCAGTTTTAGTCTACCCTCTTCTATTTCTATTGCAAATTTAGACTTTAAAATACCAATTAAATCAGTATCAACTTCATAAGCAGTCATATCTTTGTACTTGACTAAATTTTTGGTCAAATCACCTAATCCAGGCCCAATTTCCACGACATAGTTATTGTTGTTGGGCATCGATTGGATGATCTTATCCAAAATTGTCGTATCTTTTAAAAAGTTTTGTCCGTATTGTTTTTTTGCTTTTACTTTTTCCATAATTGGAAGGAGTATATCTGCTTTTAACTTACAATTAGATAAGATAATATTTAGTTATTAAGAAGGATTATATTTGAGTAGTTTTGCAAAAAGAATAATACCATGTTTAGATGTTGATAATGGACGAGTTGTAAAGGGTGTAAACTTCGTTGGATTAAGGGATGCAGGTGATCCTGTTGAAGTTGCAAAAAGATATAACGCAGAGGGAGCTGATGAGCTTACTTTTCTAGATATTACAGCTAGTCATGAAAATAGAGGAACAATAGTTGATATTGTAAAAAAAGTTGCTCAAGAAGTTTTTATTCCTTTAACAGTTGGTGGAGGAATTCGAAAACTTGAAGATATTTATTCTCTACTTAATGTTGGATGTGACAAAGTTTCAATTAACTCTTCAGCCGTTACAAACCCAAATTTAATAAATGAAAGCTCAAAAAGATTTGGTTCTCAATGTATTGTTGTAGCTATTGATGTAAAAAGAGTCGCAGATGGTTCTTATCATGTTTTTGTAAAAGGTGGAAGAGAAGATACTGGACTTGATGCATTAGCTTGGGCAAAAGAAGTTTATGATAGAGGTGCTGGTGAAATACTTTTAACTTCTATGGATACAGATGGTGCTAAAACTGGATTTGAACTAAATATTACAGGTCAAATCTCAAAACTTGTAGATATTCCAGTAATTGCAAGTGGTGGTGCTGGAACTATGGAACATATAAAAGAAGCTTTTGAATGCGGAGCAAGTGCAGCTCTTGCAGCATCAATATTCCACTTTAAAGAAATAGATATTATGGATTTAAAAAGATATTTAAGAGCTAATAATATTCCCGTAAGAATATAAAAAGAAAAAGGATATAAAATGAAAAAAATATTATTTGGAATGACTTTATGTTTATTACCAGTTTTGTCATTTTCTTATGAACTAAATTTTAATAAGGGTTTCTCAAAAGTTGTAAATCCTGATTTACTAACAACAAATATTAATGTTAGCGTAGAAAAGAAAAATGAAAATGCAGTTAATATTGAAATTGAAAAGTTTAATAATTTTATAAAAAAAACTACTAATGTAACTTTAAAAAATGGGAGCTTTACATTAAGTCCAAAATATAAATATTATGATAATAAACAAGAGTTTGTTGGTTATATTGGAAATATAAGATATTCAGCTGAATCAAAAGACGCAAAAGAATTAAACAGTTTTATGGATAAATTAATTTCTATAAAAGACAGCATAAAATCAGACGATGTAAAATTGAATATTTCAAATGTTGCATGGAATATTAGTGATGATTTACAAAACAAAAGTTTTGATGATTTAAGATTAGATGCTATTCATTGGATAGAAGCCTATTCGAAATCTTTATCTACTTCAATATCTAAAAATTGTGAAGTTACAAAAATAAATATTTCTGAAACAAACACGGGAAATATTGTTTATGCTAGAAGTGAAATGTTATATTCAAGTATGTCAAAAAAAGTTGCTGATGTTGCACCTATGAATAGTGAGCAAAATATCACAATAAGCCCAAATTTTGTATTGGAATGTAAATGATTATTTGTGCTGGAAGAAATGAAACTTTCCCTTTTGCTCATCCAATTGGTGTTGGTTTAATAGAAAGTGCCATAAACCTTACAAGAATGTGTCTGTTTGATAAACCAGATTATTTACTTTTTGTTGGAAGTGCTGGATCTTATGGTAACAATAAAGTTTTTGATATTGTTGAATCAAAAAGAGCTTCAAATATAGAACTTGGATTTTTAACACAAAGTGCTTATACTCCACTTGATAATGTCTTAGAATCTGAAAATAAATTTGCAAGAAATGACACAATTGTAAACTCATCAAACTATATATCAACAAATGAAAAATTATGCAAAGAGTTTAATGAATATGGAGTTGGAATTGAAAATATGGAATTCTTTTCAATTTTAAGTGTAGCAAAAGAGTTTGAAATTCCAGTTGCTGGAATATTCGTAATAACAAATTATACAAATGAAAATGCCCATGAAGATTTTATAAAAAATCACAAAGAGGCAATGGATAAATTAACAAAATATTTAATAGAAAAAAATATAATAAAATAATAAAATACTGGATAAATTACAATGGCAAAAGAAGGACTACCATCTATATATGATTACACATTAGATGAATTAAAAGAAAAATTAAAACCATCATTTAGAGCAAAACAAGTTTATAACTGGCTTTATAAAAAGTATGCAAACTCTTATGATGATATGAAAAATATACCAAATGAATTAAAAGAAGATTTAAAAGCAAACTATCCCTTAGATGTTATGACTATTGTTAAAAAAGAGCAAAGTATTGATGGAAGTATTAAATATCTTTTTAAATTAAGAGATGACCACACAGTTGAAGCTGTTTTACTTTTAATGAAAGACAAGAAAAAAGATGAAGATGGAAACATTGTTCGAAGTGAAAAATATACTGTTTGTATCTCATCACAAGTTGGCTGTAAAGTTGGCTGTACTTTTTGTCTAACTGCAAAAGGTGGATTTGTACGAAATCTTACAGTTGGAGAGTATATAGCTCAAATTGTAAATATAAAAAGAGACAATGATATAGCTGAAAATAAAGCTTTAAATATTGTATATATGGGAATGGGTGAACCTCTTGATAACTTTGAAAACTTTATAAAAGCAGTTTCTATATTCTCAGAACTTGATGGACTTGCAATTTCAAGAAGAAGACAAACAGTTTCAACTTCAGGAATTGCATCAAAAATAGAAAAATTAGGAAAAATTGATTTAGGAATTCAATTAGCTATCTCTTTACATGCTGTTGATGATGAGTTAAGAAGTGAATTAATTCCTATGAATAAAGCCTATAATATCGCTTCAATTATTGATGCTGTTAAAAAGTTTCCAATAGATACTAGAAAAAAAGTTATGTTTGAATATCTAGTAATAAAAAATAAGAATGATTCTATTGAAGCTGCAAAAAAACTAATCAAACTTCTAAATGGAATACAAGCAAAAGTAAATTTAATTTTCTTTAATCCATATCCAGGAACAACATATCAGCGACCTGAAGTTGAAGATATGTTAAAATTCAAAGATTATTTAAATGAGCGTGGGTTAATCTGTACAATTAGAGAATCAAAAGGTATTGATATCTCAGCTGCTTGTGGGCAGCTAAAGGAGAAAGAAGCAAATGGGAATTCTTGAGATATCATTATTAGTCTTTATAGCAACAGTAGCAATAGTAACAGGCGTAGGATTTTATATACAAAATAAAAAAGAAGAGGAGAAATAATTTAATGGCAATTACAAGATTTGCACCAAGTCCAACTGGTTACCTTCATATTGGAGGTTTACGAACATCTTTATATAGTTATTTATGGGCAAGAAAAACAGGTGGAGTATTTAGATTAAGAGTTGAAGATACAGACACAGCTAGAAATAATGAAGATGCGATGGAAGCTATTATTAATGCTTTTGATTGGGTTGGATTAAATTATGATGGAGAAGTATTCTATCAATCAAGAAGAACAGATATTTATAAAATATATATTGATAAATTACTTGAAAGTGGTAAAGCATATAAATGTTACATGAGTAAAGATGAATTGGATAGCTTAAGAGCTGCGCAAGAAGCTGCAAAACAAAGTCCAAGATATGATGGTACATGGAGACCTGAAGAAGGGAAAGTTTTACCTCCAATTCCTGAAGGAATTGAACCAGTTATTAGAATCAAAGCACCAACGACAGGAACAATTGAATTTGATGATGGTGTAAAAGGTTATATGAAATTTGATGCTAATCAAGTTGATGATTATGTAATTGCTAGATCTAATGGAATGCCAACTTATAACTTTGTTGTTGCTATTGATGATGCATTAATGGAAATGACAGATGTAATAAGAGGAGATGACCACTTATCAAATACACCAAAACAAATTGTAATTTATAATGCTTTAGGATTTAAAGTTCCTAAATTCTATCATGTTGCAATGATTAACAATCCATCTGGTAAAAAACTATCTAAAAGAGATGGTGCAATGGATGTTATGGATTATAAAAGATTGGGTTATTTACCAGAAGCATTATTGAACTTTTTAGTAAGACTTGGATGGTCACATGGTGATCAAGAGATATTTTCAATGGAAGAAATGTTAGAATTATTTGATCCAAATAACTTAAATAAATCAGCATCTTCGTTTAATGGTGAAAAACTTTTATGGTTAAATAGTGAATATATAAAAGCTGTATCAAATGATAGATTAATTGAAGAATTAAAATTCTTTGATATGGATTTATCAACTCATCCAAAAAGAACAGAGCTTTTAGACTTGTCAAAACAAAGAGCACAAACTTTAGTTGAACTAAAAAAATCTGTTACAGATATTTTAGATGTTCCTACTTTTTATGAAGAAAAAGGTGTTCAAAAATTTGTAAAAGAAGATACAAAAGATTTCCTAGAAAAATATCTTGAGCTATTAGAAAAAAATAAAGATGAGTTATACAATGTGGAAAATGTTGAAGCAATTACAAAACCATTTATTGAGCAAAATGGATTAAAATTTCCTCAATTATTTCAGCCAATTAGAATAGCACTAACTGGTGGAACTCAAGCGCCATCAGTGTACGATATCATCTCTATATTAGGTTTTGGTGAGGTTTCTACAAGGTTAAAAGAAGCTCTTAAAAGAAATTTTCAAAATACTTGATTATTTAAAAATAATCTGGCATAATAGCTATACATTTACAAAGGACAAAATAGATGAATATTTACGTAGGAAATTTATCATATAGAACAAATGATAAAGATTTAGAAGAACTTTTCTTAAAGTTTGGTGCAGTAAAAAGTGCAAAAGTTATTATGGATAGAGAAACAGGAAAATCAAAAGGTTTTGGTTTTATTGAAATGGAAGATTCATCAGCTGGTACTAAAGCAATCGAAGCTTTAAATGGTAATGAGAGCGAAGGTAGAACTTTAAGAGTTAATGAAGCTAAACCTAGAGAAGAAAGACCAAGAAGACAATTCTAATTTAAGATAAGTAGTGGTTTTTTAAAGCCCTACTTCCTTTTTATACAACTTAACACAATCAGAAATGATATTTCTTTTATGATATAATTTTTCAAGGATTATTATGAAAATATTATTATTAGAAGATGATTTAATACTTAGTGAAATTATTGAAGAACATTTAATTTCACAAAACCACGAGATAACAACTGTTTTTACAGGTTTTGACGCACAAGATTTGCTTTACAGCAAAAAATTTGATTTATTACTTTTAGATGTAAATGTTCCTTTATTAAATGGCTTTGAACTATTAAAAGATTTAAGACTCAAAGAGATTCTTACACCAGCCATATTTTTAACCTCTCTAAATCAAGTAGATGATATAGAAAAAGGTTTTAAATCTGGTTGTGATGACTACATAAAAAAACCCTTCGAATTAAAAGAATTAGATATAAGAATAAATAATATTAAAAGATTATTTAATATTGAAAATGAAAATTTAATACAAATATCAAAAGATATATATTTAGACAAAAAAAATCTTTTTATTAAAAAAGAACAAAATAAGATACATATAGCTAAAAAAGAGTGCGAAGTTTTAGAATATTTGATAAATAATAGTGCCAAAACTGTAAGTATTGAAGAGCTTAGTCTTAATGTTTGGGCGTATGAAGATGCTCCTCTTTCATCAACAATTAGAACATACATTAAAAATCTTAGAAAATATTTAGGGGATGAATATATAATAAATTTAAGAGGAGTTGGTTATAGATTTAACAAGAAGTGAAAAGAGTACTTTTTTTAGATTTTTATCTTTATATTTAGGTGCATCATTTATTTTAATGGTACTTATTACTATTCTTTATTATCAAAATGAAAAAATTTTGTATTATGATTTAACTAAATCAAATATGCAAAATGAAGTCTCAAAAATCTCCTCAGAAATTATACTTTCTCACATGAGAGGAAGTGAATTTAATAAGCAAAAACTCTTAGATAAAAAAGATTATAAAATATCTTTTTATGATAAAAATCAAAATAAAATATTTGGAAATCTTGATGAAAATATAGATTTTACGAAAAAAATTATTGAAACAAAAAATAGTTTTATTTTAGTAGATGATTCAGTTTTAGGTCATTTAGATATCTATTATATTGCATTAAAAGAGAATATGTATTTTAAAAAAATTGATGAATTAAAATTAAATATAATTAGTGTATTTTTTGCTATTTATTTAATTATTGCAATTATTGGATTTTATTTAGCAAAACTTTTTTTAAAGCCTATAAAAGAAGAACGAGAGAAGTTAAATAACTTCATTAAAGATACAACCCACGAATTAAATACTCCAATTAGTGCTATTTTAATGTCAACTGAAAATAAAAACCTCACTGAAAAACAGATTGAAAGAATAAAAATAAGTGCAAAACGAGTCTCTGAAATCTACAATGATTTAACTTATCTATTTTTAGAAGATAGAGAAACAATAAAAAATATTCAAGAATTTAATTTAAAAGATTTGATAAATGAACAATTAGAATATTTAGAGTTATTATCATCAAAAAAACGAATTACTTTAAATAAAAATATAGAAGATACCTTTTATAAAATAAATAAAGATGATTTTATTAGAATATTTAACAATCTAATTTCAAATGCAATAAAATACAATAAAATTGCTGGAACGATAGATGTAATACTTCAAAATAATATATTAACAATATCTGATACGGGAATAGGAATTGAAAAAGATAAAATAGAGGATATTTATAACAGATATTATAGAGCAACACAAGAACAAGGTGGTTTTGGAATTGGTTTAAATATTGTAAATAAAATTTGTAAAATTTATAATATAAAAATCAATATAGAATCACAAATAAATAAAGGTACAATCTTTACACTAAATTTTAAGTAATCTGCACACTAACTCCACACAAAATAAATAAAATACAAGCAATTTATTACATTGGAGTATATATGAAAAATTTTATCAAAATAGTTTTAGGACTTTTCCTTACATTTGGGTTTTTACATGCGGAACTTTTAGAGCAAAATGGACAAAAAGATGGCTATGATGTGAAATTAAGTTCATCAAATTCATTAATAGTTGGAAATAATGAGTTGTTTGTTGAGTTATTAAAAGATTCAAAAGTGATTGATACAGCAAAAGTAAAAGCAAAATTCTTTATGCCTGAAATGCCAGGAATGCCATATATGGAATCAGAAGATAATGGTGTTTTAACTGATGGAAAATTTAAAATGAATATAAATCTTCCGATGAGTGGAACATGGCAATATCAATTAAAATTTAAGACTGATGATGGTGTTGTTCACATAGTAAAAGGTAGTGTAAACTTATAATGTTAAAAAGAATATTACTAAGCTCATCGCTAGCTATCTCACTTTTAAGTGCAACAACAATAGATGAATTGGTAAAAAATAGTTTTGAAAATAATTATGACTTGAAAAGTTTAGAAAAATCAATTAATATTGCAAATCATCAAATATCTTTGTCAAAAAATTGGCAAAATCCAATATTATCATTTGGTCTAAATGATTTATGGATAAATGATTTATCTTCAAGAAACAAAGAGGCAATGCAAGCCTCTTTTGTAGGAATTTCACAGGTTATACCAACAGCATCTAAACTTGACATAAAAGAATCTATTGCAAAAAATGATAAAAATATTAAGATAGAAGATTTAGAAGATAAAAAACTTGAATTAGAGTCAAAGATATATGAATATGCCTATGATATTTTAATATCAGAAGAAAAATATAAACTTTTAGATTCTTATGAGCAGAATGTAAAAAAGTTAGAAAGTTTATATACTTCTTTATATAAATACCAAAAAGCTACACAAAACGAGATATTAAATTCACAAATATCATCTTTAAATATTAACTTAGAAAAACAAAAACTAAAAAATTTGATTGATAATTTTTATTTGAAATTAGAGCAAATCACATTTTTAAAAATTGATCATATAGATGAAAAAATAGATATAAAAAAAATTGATTTGTTATTAGATAATCCCGAACATCCAAAATTTAAAGTTTTAGAAGAGAGTGCAAAAAAATCAAATGAAATTGCTAAATTTGAAAGTGCAAAGAAAATACCTGATGTTCAAGTGAGTCTTGCATATTTTCAAAGAGATGATAAATTCAATGATTATGTAAATGTGGCTGTTAGTATTCCTCTTCCTATTTATAATACGGAAAATACGGCTAAATTACAAGCAAAAATGGATGCAAATGAAACAAATGACAAGTTGGAGCAATTAAAACATAATTTCCTACTTCAAACTCAAATGCTAAAAAATAGTTTGAATAATTCATATGAAAATTATAAATTAATTCAACAAGAGATAATTCCATTAAAACAAAAAATTCAGAAAAATATTGAAAACTATAATAGTTTTGAATTAATAAAACCACAAGAGAGTATTTCAAATTTAAATGAGTTAATTTCTTATGAAACAAAAGCTTTAGATGAATTGCAAAAATATTATGAGAATTATTCACAACTTCTATATTTTACAAATAAAGGTATAAAATGATTAAAAATATAGTTATATGCACCCTACTTTTTAGTGCATTTGTACAAGCACAAATAATAGACGCAAAGCAATTATTTAATAAAACAACAACTAAGGTAAAAAAAGAAGAAATCTCAATTAATAAGAGCTTCTATGGGCTTACAAAGATAGATGAATCTTCTTTAACTGATATTGTAAGTAGATTTGATGGATTTATTACAAAATTAAATGCAAATAACAAATATATGACAATAAAAAAAGGGGAACCTTTATACTCTATTTATTCACAAGATATTTTATCTATTCAAAATGAGTTAGAAATTGCAAAAGGTTTAAATACTAACATATATAAAAGTACCTTATCAAAATTAGATAATTTAGATATTTCAAAAGCTGAGCAACAAAGAATAAAAGAGGGAAAAATCAACTCAACTGGTATAACTGTAAGTTCACCAATAAATGGATTGTTAATAGAAAAAAGTATAAATCAAACAAGTGCAGTAAATAAAGGGAAATTACTTTTACAGTTAGCTTCTTTGGACAAAATCTGGTTTATAGCATCTGTTTATCAAAGTGATTTGGAATATGTAAAAAAACAAAAAGATGCAATTATAAGTATTGATGGAATAGATGAAAAGATTAGTTCAAAAGTTGATTTTGTTTATCCTATTTTTGATGAAAAAACTAAAACAGTTGATGTTAGATTTGTTTTAGATAATAAAGATTTAAAACTAATTCCTAGCATGTTTGGAAAAGCTGATATTAGTGTGAAAAAAGATGTAATGTTAACTTTACCAAAAACAGCAGTACTTAAAAAAGCAAATGATTTTTATGTATTTAAACCTCTAGAAAATGGAGAGTTTGAACCTATGAAAATAAAGGCTAAAAGAATATCTTCAAATAAGTATGAGATATTAAGTGGTTTAGAAGAAAATGATGAAGTAATTAATAATGCACTGTTTCTCTTAGATTCAGATGCTGTTACAAATTCATTGTATCAATCTGATGATGAGGATTGGTAATAGTTATGGTAGAAAGTATAATTGCATATAGTATAAGAAATAAATTTTTAGTACTCTTTTTCGTAGGAATATTAACAATATCATCATTTTGGGCAGTTAAAAATACAAATTTAGATGCCCTACCCGACTTATCTCCTCCTCAAGTTATAGTTCAAGTTGAATGGAATGGGCAAAGTCCTAAAACAATCGAAGAGCAAATATCATATCCACTAATCTCAAATCTGATGAGTTTGCCAAATATTCAAACAGTTAGAGCAATGAGCTCTTTTTCAAATGCAATGATATATATTATTTTCAAAGATGGAACAGATATTTATGATTCAAGAAGTAGAGTTTTAGAGCAACTTTCAACACTACAAGGTACTTTTCCAACAGGTGCAACTGTTCAATTAGGACCAGATGCAACGGGTGTTGGTTGGGCTTATGAATATGCACTAAAATCAAAAACAAAAAGTTTAGAGCAGTTGCGAACTCTACAAGATTATTATTACAAATATGCCCTTTTAGGAGTAGATGGAGTTAGTGAGATAGCCTCTATTGGCGGATATATTAAAAATTATGAGATTACTTTAAATCAAGATAAATTAGTACAATATGATTTAGGTATAGATGATATAAAAAAGATTATTCAAGCAAATAATAATGATTTAGGTGGAGGAATAATTTTAGAAAAAGGTTATGAGAATATCATTACCGCTCGTGGTTACTTAAAATCTATAGATGATATTGAAAATATTACAATTAAAACATTAAACAATATACCATTAAAAATAAAAGATATATCAGATATAAAAATTACATCAACACCAAGAAGAGGGATGGTTGATTTAAATGGTGAAGGAGAAACAGTTGGCGGAATCGTTGTTGTTAGATATGGTGAGAATCCTTATGCTGTAATAAAAGCAGTAAAAGAGAAATTAAAAACTTTGCAAATACCTGATGTTGAAGTTGTAGAAGTTTATGATAGAACATCACTAATAGATAAAGCAATTGATACTTTAAAACATACTTTAGTAGAAGAATCAATTATAGTAGCCATTATTTCCGGACTATTTTTATTTCATTTTAGATCAGCTTTGATAATAATCATAACTCTTCCAATAACTGTATTAATTAGCTTTTTATTGATGAAGCTTTTTGGAATAGGCTCAAATATTATGAGTTTGGGAGGAATTGCAATAGCCATTGGAGCAATGGTTGATGCCACAATTGTTATGGTTGAAAATGCCCACAAATATCTGCAAGGAAAAGAGAATATTTCAAATGAAGAGAGAACTGCAATAATAATAAAATCAGCGAAACAAGTAGGTCGCCCAATCTTTTTTGCTTTAATATTAGTTGTGGTTTCATTTTTACCAATTTTTGCTCTAACTGGACAAGAAGGACGATTGTTTACTCCACTTGCATTTACAAAATCTTTTGCGATGATGACGGGAGCAATTTTATCAATAACAATAGTTCCTATTTTAATGGTTTTTTTAATTCGTGGAAAAATTATGGCAGAAGATAGAAATATATTAAACAAGTTTTTTATTAATATTTATTCTCCTTTATTAAAAGCAGCATTGAAATTTAGATATTTAATAGTAGCCATTTATATAGCAACTGTAGTTTTTGCATTTACAGTTTATGAAAAACAAAACTGGGAATTTATGCCTATGATGAATGAACAAACTTTTATGTACATGCCTGTAACTCCTTATGGAATAGGAATTGATTTAGCAAAAGAGTTAGCACAGAAAACAAATATGGTTTTAAAATCATTCCCAGAAGTGCAAACAGCTTTTGCAAAAGTTGGACGAGCACAAACAGCAACGGATCCGGCACCACTTGCGATGATTGAAACAATAGTAACTTTCAAACCACAAGATCAGTGGAGAGAGGGAATGACATATAAAAAACTAATGGATGAAATGGATAAAAAACTTCAAGTTAATGGGCTAATTAATTCATGGACATATCCAATTAGAGGTAGAATTGATATGCTTTTAACAGGTATTAGAACTCCTCTTGGAATAAAACTTTATGGAAATGATCATAAAGTGTTGGAAGAAACAGCTACAAAAATTGAAAAAGAGTTAAGAAAATATAAGGGAACTTTATCTGTATCTTCTGACAAAATTAACTCAGGATATTATTTAAATATTGATATTAATGAGGAGATGATTTCAAGATATGGAATTAGTAAAAATGATATATTAGAAACTATCTCTTTAGGAGTTGGCGGAACACAAATATCAACTTTCTTTGATAAGTTAGAAAGATATCCAATAAGTCTTAGATTTGAATCAAATCAAAGGGAAGATTTAACAACTTTGAATAATCTTCAAATTAAAACTAAATTAGGTTTTCAGCCATTAAGATTATTTGCTAATTTAAAATATGAAGAGGGACCATCTGTTATTAAATCTGAAAAGGCTTTAAATGTAAACTTTATCTATATAACACCAAATGATGGTGTTTCAACTAAACAATATAAAGATGAAGCAAAGGAATTGCTAAAAAATATTGAGTTACCAGATGGTTACTATTTTGAATGGGCAGGACAAAGTGAATATTTAGAATCTGCAATGAAAAAATTGCTTTATATTATTCCTTTAACTTTGATGATTATATTTATACTAATATATTTAGCATTGAAAAATATGACATATACATTAATTATATTTTTCACCCTTCCCTTTGCATTAACAGGAGGAATATTTTATTTAGATTATCTTAACTTTAATATTTCAATTGCAGTAATTGTTGGATTCCTAGCCCTACTAGGAGTTGCTTCAGAGACATCAATTGTAATGCTTGTATATTTACATGAAGCAATGATAGAACTAAAACAAAATTGCACAAATTGTTCAAATAAAGAAATTTCAACAGCTATTTATAAAGGTGCAGTATTAAGGCTTAGACCAAAGCTTATGACATTATTTACAATTTTAGGAGGATTAATCCCTATTATGTATATTCATGGTGTTGGAAGTGAAGTTATGCAAAGAATTGCAGCTCCAATGATTGGAGGAATGGTTACATCAACTTTCTTAACATTGATTATTATTCCAGCAATTTTTTATATAATAAATATTAAGCCTACACATTTAATAAACAAAAAAAATATAAAATTCAATATCTTCAAAAAAGGATAATAATTATGAAATCTATCGCAAAAATAGCTAGTGCTTTAATTTTAAGTTTTGGCTTAGCAAATGCATCTGAATATAGTATTGATGATGCTCACACAACAGTTGGCTTTTCGGTTAAACATTTAATGATTACAAATGTAAAAGGAGAATTCAAAACATTTGATGCAAAAGTTGATTTTGATGAAGCAACTAAAACATTTAAAGAATTTAGCGCAAATGTTGATACAGCATCTGTGGATACAGGAATTGAAAAAAGAGATGCTCACTTAAAAAGTGAAGACTTCTTTTTAAGCGAAAAATTTCCCAAAATGACATTTGTTATGAAATCTTATAAAGCAGATGGAACTGATGGGAAAATGAGTGGAGATTTAACAATTAGAGGTATAACAAAACCAGTAGTATTCAATGTTGAAGATCTAGGAACAGTAAAAGATTTCCAAGGAAATAAAAGAGTTGGTTTTTCTTTAAAAGGAAAAATCAATAGAATGGATTATGATTTAAAATGGAACAAAGCTTTAGAACTAGGTGGTGTTGCAGTTGCTGAAGAAGTTAAAATTGCTGTAGATGTGGAAGCGGTAGAAAAGTAATAATTTTAGATTATACTTACACTAATCAAATTAAAATCAAGGATATAAAATGAATATGAAAACAAAATTAGCTGGCTTATTTTTAGGTGCATTACTTGCAACAACATCTGCATTTGCGGCTGATAGTTCAACTGCAACTGGTAAATGTGGTGGTGATATGAAAAAAGAGATGATGGATAAAAAAGGTGCTTCTTGTGGAACTGGTAAATGTGGAGCTAATATGAAAGCTGAAACAAAAAGTGGTTCTTGTGGTACAGGAAAATGTGGTGGCGATATGAAAAATGATATGTCAAAAATGAATAATGATATGAAAGATACAAAAAAACACATGAAAGACGAATCTAAAAGTGGTTCTTGTGGAACTGGAAAATGTGGATCTAAATAATAATTAAGAGGCCTTTTAAAGGCTTCTTTTTATAAACTTTTGTTACAAATCTTTTTTAATAAGCCATTTGTATAAAAATATGCAAAAATAGCAGCACTATAAATCATAAATAAAATCCCAAACCATAAATAGATAAAATCAAGTTCGAAATATTTTACAATGAAATAAGCAATAATAAGTTTTGCAAAAATTTGTCTATAAAGTCCTATATATAAAAGCATTTTAGGTTGTTTTATTGCTTGAAGAGTAGATACACAAATGAATAAAACAACATAAGCATAAAATATCCAAATCTCAACAAGTAAATAATGCACTCCAAAATCAACAACAACAGGATTTGAATCAAATAAAGAGATTATGAATCTGCCTAAAATTGTAAGAGATATTATTCCAACTGTTGAGATTATAAATCCATACTTTATTGAGACTTTTAAAGTTTCAATAACTCTATCATATTTTTTTGCCCCAAAGTTATTTGATACAAGGGTTAAAACCGCTGTATTTAGTCCAAGTGCAGGTAAAAGCATAAGTTGTTCTACTCTATACCCAATTCCATATCCTGCAACAGCTTGTACGCCATAGTGAGAGACAAAATAAGTAAGAATTAGTGAACCAATAGACATTGTAAGCATATTTAGACTTGCTGGCAATCCTTGAGTGATAAATAGTTTATATACTCTTAGGTTTGGCATAAAATATTCAAGCTTTTGAAAGTTAACAAGTTTTGTTTGTAATACTTTATAAAGCAGATAAAACATATTTACAACTTGAATTAAAACAGTGGCAAGGGCAAGACCTTTTATTCCAAGTGCTGGAATAAATAAAAAGCCATAAATAAATATAGGATTTAAAACTATATTTGCAAAAAAACCAAATATTAAACTATTTCTGTAAGATTTTGTATCTCCAGTGGCCACCAATATTGAGTTTAAAGAGAAGTTAAACATAAAAAACACAGAACCAAATAAAATAGTATTTATATAATCAAGAGAGATTTGTAGATATTCATCTTTTGCCCCTAAAAGCATAAAAAGATAAGGTGAAGCAAAATATCCAAGAATAGTTAAAATTATCCCAATTACTGGCACAAATATAAGCCCTTTGTGGGCATAAATTGAAGCTAATTTATATCTTTTTTTACCAAGAGCATTTCCAAGAAGTGCTGTTATTGCTGAACTAAAACCATATCCAAAACCAATAATTAAGAAAAAAATCATAAAAGATAGGGTTAATGCAGATATTGCTTGGGTTGAAATGAGTCCTGCATAAAATGTATCAACAACATTATACATTGTATTAAAAAACATTCCAACACTAGCAGGAATTGCTAATTGTCTTATTAATACTGGAATATTTTCAGTGGTTAGGTTTTGTGAGTTAGTTTTCAATTTGTGAAGAGTAGATTACTACTCTTCAATCCTAATCATTGCTGGTTTACATAAAACTACGCCTGAATTTTCTAACTCATTTATAGCTTTTAAAATATCTCTTTCAATTGATGTATGTGTTGTAAGAAGTAAATTTGCACTTCCATTTTTTAATGGTTTTTGCATCATTGCTTCAATTGAAATTGAATTTTCACCTAAGATAGTTGCAATTTTTGCTAAAGTCCCTGATTTATCAGCAACTAGAAGTCTTAAATAATATTTTGTTTTGATATTATCTTTTGACATTAAAGTTATTTTTTCACCTGGTTGATTTTCAAAACCAAGCATTGGAGAACCTTTCCCTTTTCTTGCAATGTCAATTAGATTAGCAACAACTGCTGATGCTGTTGCATCACCACCTGCTCCTGCTCCATAAAACATAGTTTCTCCAACTTTATCTCCAATTACAGAGATTCCATTCATAACTCCATCTACTTTTGCAATCATTTTATCTTCAGGAATTAAAACAGGATGAACTCTTAATTCAACTTCATTTCCTACTTTTTTTGCAATTCCTAATAATTTAATTGAAAATTCAAACTCTTTAGCAAACGCAATATCTGCACTTGTAATATTTTGAATTCCCTCTATTAAAATATCTTCAGGTTTTACATCAATTCCATAAGCGATAGATCCAAGAATTAAAAGTTTATGTGCAGCATCAAATCCACCAACATCAAAAGTTGGATCAGCTTCTGCATAACCTAATTCTTGTGCTTCTTTTAATATTTCTAAATAATCAACACCATCATTTATCATTCGTGTTAGCATATAGTTACAAGTTCCATTCATAATACCTTGAATAGATTTAATATGATTTGCACTTAATCCATCTCTTAGAGCATTGATTATTGGAATTCCACCAGCAACTGCTGCTTCAAATTCAAAGGGAATATCACCAGCTAGTTCTTGCAGTTCATATCGGTGATAGGCTAAAAGAGCTTTATTAGCAGTAACCACTGCTTTACCTTTTAATAAAGCTTTTCTAACAATCTCATTTGGCTTATCAATTCCACCCATTAACTCAACAACAACATCAATTGAATCATCATTTAAAACATCATCAATATCATCAGTTAATTTTATATCAACATTTCTAGCTTTATGTAAGTTTGAAACTACTCCAAGTACGGGTACAATCTCTTTTCCAGCTCTTGCGGTTATAATATTTTTATTATCTCTTAAAATATTTGCAACGCTAGCTCCAACTGTACCAACTCCAATAATTCCAACTCTTAACATAACTAATTCCTATTTTTCTAATGATTTTAAATATTTCTTTATATTTTTTGCAGCTTGTCTAATTCTTTTTTCATTTTCAATTAGCGCAATTCTTACATATTGGTCACCATAATGACCAAATCCAATACCAGGACTTACAGCTACATGAGCTTCTGTCAATAATTGTTTAGAGAATTCCATACTTCCTAAATGTGCCGCACATTCTGGAATTTTTGCCCAAATAAACATTGAAGCATTAGGTTTATTCATTTTCCACCCTGCTTCTGCAAATGTTTCAAGCATTAAATCTCTTCTTTTTCTATATTTCTCAACATGCTCATCAACACAATCTTGTGGACCATCAAGTGCTACAGTTGCAGCAATTTGAATTGGTGTAAACATACCATAATCAAGCCATGATTTGATTCTTTTTAAAGCACCAATTAGTCTTTCATTTCCAACAATACAACCAACTCTCCATCCTGCCATATTGTATGATTTACTTAATGTAAAACATTCAACTGCAACATCAAGTGCACCTTCTGCTTCAAAAATAGAAGGAGTTCTATATCCATCAAATGTAATATCTGCATAAGCAATATCAGAGATAATATAGAATCTTTCTCTTTTTGCCATTGCAACTAATTTAGTATAAAACTCAGGTGTAACAGTAGCACATGTAGGATTATGTGGGAAGTTAACAACTACAAATTTTACTTTTGGAATTGACTCATCAATTGTTTTTTGTAATCTTTCAAAGAAAAGATCTTCATCAACTTTAAATGTATCATCAAATCCTAATTCAAACTTATGAACAGCTGCCCCATTTAACATAAATGCATATGAGTGAATTGGATATGTTGGATCTGGAACAACAGCCACATCTCCTACATTTACAATTGCTTGAACTAAGTGAACATATCCCTCTTTTGAACCCATTGTTGCACATGCGTGTTTATTTGGGTCTAAATAATCAACATTATATTTTCTTTTATACCAATTACAAATTGCTAGTCTTAATTTATAAATCCCAGCACTTGCACTATAACCATGATTTTTTGGTTTGTTAGCTGCTTCAATTAATTTATCAGTAATATGTTGTGGTGCTGGACCATCAGGATTTCCCATTGAGAAATCAATTACATCTTCCCCTGCTCGTCTAGCTTCCATTTTAATATTGTTAACTTCTGCAAACACATAGTTTGGAAGTCTTTTCATTCTTTCAAATTCAAATTCTTGGAACACTGTTTACTCCTTAGTAATGTTAATTCCTTGCTTGAGATTAGCAAGCGTAAATAAATCATCAATTTTAATATATTTTGTATTTTCAGGCACTTCGAGTTTTAAACTCTTTTGCAAACTATTTTCTTCATAAATTCCAATTATATTTAATCCATTATCATAAAAAACAACACTTGGAAACCAAGTATTTCCACTATTAGATTTTATTGTGATAACTGAAGCTTTTGCTACTTTTATCATATAAGGTTTTAGTGGTTTTCTTAAAGATAATTGATTGTTATCCTCTAGATTTTCTTCTTTATAAATTGAAGAATTTGTCGTATCTATAGAATAACTCCAATTATAGTCTCCCTCTCTTTTTATATCCACAATTCTACAATTTATAGCTTGTAACTCTTGAGATAATCTGAGAGGGCTTATGGCGGCCGCAGTTTTTAGTTGAATAGTCCATCTAAGATTATTATCAACAATGATTTCTTCTTTTGTGACAAAATTTGGTTGGCCTATTGCTTTTAAAATATCATTTAAATTTCTTAATGATTTTTTTGGATTACTATTAACATTAAATGTTACAGAAATATCTTGAGTTGATGAAAGATTTAATTTTAAAACACCATTATTCATTAACTCTTGGATAATACGCGTGTAATCAATTTGATTATTTGTATAAAAATTACTTTCATTACTAAAAATATGATTAATTAGGTTTTTGTGAGTATTGTAATCACTGTTCCCTAATAAATCTTTTATTTTCATATCTAAATTTGCACTTAGCATTACGCTTAATGTAATTATTAAAAGTATTTTTCTTATCACGGTATTATCTTTCTTTTATCTTTTAAGATTGTAAATCAAAATCCCAGCAGCAACAGATACATTTAATGAATCAAATTCATGTTCCATCGCGATTGAAACTTTTAAATCTAATTTTTTAGCAACTTTAGGAGAGATACCAGTTCCTTCACTTCCTAAAAATAGGGCAACTTTATCAGTTTTTTCAATTTTCCCATATTTTTTTAAGTCTACTCCATCTGTTGTTGCACCAATTAATGTGAAACCACAATCAATTAATTCACTTGCTAAATCAGCAGATCGCGGATGAACCATAAATGGTAAATCTAGTAATGCTCCAGAACTTGTTCTTAAAATTCCAGAATCATTTACAGTTTTAATATCAGCAGCAATTAGCCCTTCTATTCCTAAAGAATAAGCAGTTCTAGCGATTGCTCCAATATTTCCAACATCAGTAACTCCATCTAATACAAGAATAAAATTCATTTTTTTAAATTCTTTAATATCTGTATATTCAGAATGTGTTAATTTTAAAAAGAAACCTTGATGGTTTCCACCTTTTGCTAATGCTTGAGCTTTTTGATTATCCAATTTGTGGATTTTTTTGTCAAGTTTTGCAAATCTTGAGAAAAGTTTTTTATCAATTTCTTTTGAAAGAAAAACTTCTTCTATTAAATGAGGGTGTTTGTCAAGTACATAAAGTACGATTTGTTTTCCATATATTATCATTCGGGGATTCTATCTAAAATTTGTTGATAAACCTCTTTTATTGATTGTCCAGTCATTTTAGCTACTAATTTAGCTTTTATTTTTGGTGCAATATCTAAAGAGAGTATATCATCTAGTTCAAGGTTAAAACCAACTGTCTCTTTTGGTTCAACTATTACAACCCATTCACCTCTAATATTTATCTCTTTAAACTCATTAAACAGATTTAATGCAGAGTTTTTATAGGTTTTTTGGTGTAATTTACTTATCTCTTTTGCTAAAAATATTGTTCTATTTGCATCTTTTATGCTTAACTCTTCAAGTAGTTTTATAAGTCTATGTGGTGATTCATAAAGAATTGCTAATTTATCATCATTTAAAACATCATTTAATTTTGAAGCACGACTTGCACCTTTATGGTCTAAAAACCCATAAAATGAAAAAGTTGTGTGAGTAAATCCACTCATTGCATATGCTGTTAAAATTGCATTTGCACCAGGAAGTACATCATAAGGTATCTCATTTTTTATGCAATAATCCACAAGTGTAGCACCAGGATCACTAACGCAAGGCATTCCCGCATCACTTACATAAACAACATTTTTAGTAAAAGTCTCTTTTGTTAAAGATTGTAAAATTTGATTTTCATTGTGTGAGTGAAAAGATTTATACTCTTTGTTTGAAAAGTCTAGGTTGTTTTTTTCACCTAAAAGATTTAGAAGTTTTTTTGTTACTCTTGTATCTTCACAAAAAATAAGTTCCGCATCCATTAGGACGCTTAAAGACCTTTTTGAAATATCTTCAAGATTTCCTATTGGAGTTGGAACTAAGCACAACATAATATTGTACTATTTAGCCATGTTATATTTAGCTTTGAATTTCTCAACTCTACCAGCAGCATCAACAAGTTTTTGCTCACCTGTAAAGAATGGGTGACAAGATGAACAAATATCGATTCTTAAAGACTCAACATTTGATTTTGTTTCAAATGAGTTACCACAAGCACAAGAAATTGTACAAACTTTATAATCTGGATGAATATCTTTTTTCATGCCATAATCCTTAATGTAATTAATGTTTATTAAAAGGTCAAGTCTATTGCTAGCCCTTTAAAAAACTCTTTAGGGACGGGATTATAACGAAAAATACTTAATAATATCTGAATTTAAGTTTTCTATTATATTTGATGTTTTATCTAAAAATTGGGACTTATTGAAAGTGTTTTGTCTCTTTGCAAGTTTTGCTGTATTTGCAGATATTTTTTCTTCTAATTCTTGTTTTGAAAGTTTTCCATCTAAATACTCTAAAGTTTCAATAATTCCAATAGAAGCCATACAATTTGGCTCTCTTGTGTATTTTTTTTCTAAAAATATAACTTCATCAATAAGACCAGAATTTACCATAATTTTTGTTCGTTGAGCGATTCTATTTTTTAATTCTTCTTTGTCCCAAAGAATTTCAAAAATTTTTAAATCTTTTGCAACAGCAATTTTAGGATTTTTTTCAAAATAAGAAGTAGGGCTAAGACCTGTTTCTTTGTAAATAGCATAAGCTTTTTCGATTCTGTATCTATCATTCTTTTCAATTTTTTGCATATAGTCTTTATCTAGAGAATAAAGAAGTTCATAAGCATCTTGTTGAGAAATATCAAGTTTGATTTTTGAATCAACGCCTTTTGACAATCCATCAATCAAAGCTTTTAAATAAAATCCAGTTCCACCAACAATAATAAGATTTTTCTCATTTTTGATTGCATAATCTTTTGTTTTTTTATAAAGTTCAATAAATTTCACAACATCAAACTCTTCATTTGGAAAAACTTCATCTATTCCAAAATGAATTATATTTCCTCTCTCTTCTATGCTTGGTTTTGCAGAAGCTATTTCTATCTCTTTATAAACACAAAGCGAATCAAGAGACAAAATGATTGAATTAGTTCTTTCTGCCAAGTCTAAAGATAGGGCAGTTTTACCTGAAGCTGTTGAACCTATTATTGCGATTTCTTTCATGATTTTGCTTTTGAATTTTTACAATCTTCTAATTTTTGATTTAAGTCATTTATCTCTTTTTCTTTTTGAATAAGAGTTCTTAAAAGATCAGATACATCTTTTGAACCAGAATCTATAACATCATTTTGAGCTTTTGAAACGCAAGCTGTAAAACTAAGAGATAAAAGTAGGGTACTTATAAATAGGGTGATTTTAAACATTAGTTTCTTTCATAATTAAAATAAAATTGATTATAACTAGAAAAAGTTTAATTCTAATTTTTTTAATAATATCTTTGATACAATCCTTTTTATGAATAAGCTTATAAAAAAACTAAACGATTTTAACGAACTTGTTATGTTCAAACACTCTATTTTTTCTCTACCTTTTATCTTTATCGCGATGGTAGTTGCAGCAAATGGCTGGTTTGGATTTAAACTTTTTGTTTTGGGAATTTTAGCAGCTCTTACTGCTAGAAACTTTGCAATGGGATTTAATAGATTTATGGATAGAGATATAGATGCCTTGAATCCACGAACTATAAACAGACCAAATGTTGATGGAAGAATCAGTGCTTCTTCTATGTTTATCTTTGTAACTTTAAATGCTTTGGGATTTATCTTAGTAGCATATTTTGTAAATGATTTAGCATTATATTTATCAATTCCAATTTTGATAGTAATTGGTTCATACTCTTATTTCAAAAGATTTTCATATTTGGCACATGTAATTTTAGGTATCTCATTAGGACTTGCACCAATTGCTGGTGTTGTAGCTGTTAGTGAAACAATTCCTTTTTGGGCAGTTTTATTAAGTATTGGAGTTATGTTTTGGGTTGCAGGCTTTGATTTACTTTACTCTTTGCAAGATATTGAAGTTGATAAAAAACTAGGACTTCACTCAATTCCCTCAAAATTTGGTGTTGAAAAAACAATGAAAATCTCAAAGATTTTTCATTTATTAACTGTGATTTTCTGGCTTTTATTTGTTATAGCTTCTGGAAGTTCATATTTTGCTTATGTTGCAGTTATCCTTAGTGCATTGATGTTATCTTATGAACATTACTTAGTAAATAAAGATTTCAAAAAAATAGATAAAGCCTTTTTTACAGTTAATGGTTACCTAGGAATCATGTTTTTTATTTTGATTGTATTAGATAATATTTTCTTTTAATTGAATTTTTAAGTAAGGCTGTGCTATTATTCCAGCCTTATTTTTAAGAATGTCAAATGCGTCTGTGGCTCAACTGGATAGAGCATCGGGTTTCGGCCCCGGCGGTTACAGGTTCGACTCCTGTCAGGCGTACCATCTAAAAGCCCGATTTAATTACTCTTTGGAGTTTTTAAATCGGGCTTTTTTTATTTATACTAAAAAATTTATATGTACTTAATTTCTTAAATTTTGAGAAAAGTAATAAAATAAGAATAATTAATTCATAAATAAAGGCAATAATTACAAAGCCTGTAACTAAAGATAATAGAAAAATAATTAAATTATAACTTTTTAAGTTAATTTTTAATGCGTCTTATGTTAGAATAAATTTGAAGTTAGAATATATCTACTTAAGGAAAAAAATGCCCTATCTTGTATCCTCACTACTTGCTATTGTTGCGGCAACAGTTATTTTGCTTACAAGATATGAATCTGATAATAGTTCTATCACTGCTGAACTTGATAGAATGAAGTCAATGTTTTTAGTTATTGATGGATATGTAAATACATATATCCAATCTGGTGGAAGTTTATCAGATATTAATTTTGAAGTATTGTATGATGCTGGTATTTTGTCAGGAAATATAAAAATGACAAAACCAACTGCATCATCTACTGATAATGTTAAAGGTTCTGCAAAAGCTTCAAAATTAACATTCCCATCAAGTTCAGTAGTTTGGCAGATGATTCCAGTTCTAAGTACAGATGCAAAATTTGCAACATCGGCTGGAAGTGCATATAAACTTTTAGTTGATATGCGTGCAAATGGAAGTTTGATGAGTAAGGCAATCTTTTCAGAAAGTTTTTCGGGAAGAGAATTTTGTGAAAAGTTGCTTTTTGGAACTTTTCAGACAAATGGGAAATCTTATGATTCTACAGTTGGAACAGAAGATTTTAAAGAAGATGGTACAAACAATGATGGGCTTTTTGTTTGTATAGTATTCAAGTAAATTGGTGCAACTAAAAGAAGTTGTAGTATAATACCGACCTAAAGGTCTAAGAAATTTAACTTAACAAAAAGGATAGAAGTATGCCACAGTTGATAGCAATGGTAATCGTAGTAGTTGGAGCAATGATTTATATGTTCCAAACATTTGGTGGAACAGGTGATAAAATTGAAGGTGTTGCACAAAAAACAAGTGTAATGACAGAAATCAATAATATTAGGGGTGATTTAATTGTTGCAATTAAAACAGGTGAACTTAAAGCAGGTGTAACATTAAAAGATTTAGCAAATCTTGGATATTTCTCAAAACAAATTAATGAACAGCTTAAAGATAATAAAACAGCTGCCTCAACTAATTTTGCAACAGGTGAAGTAAATACATATTCTGCAATTTCTTTTGGTGGAAAAACTAACCCAGGAATGAATATTTCTTTAATTTTAAATGGTGCAGGTTCAGTACCAGGACTTAGAGTTGAGTTACTTAATGGATTAGCGACTAATGCGGCATTTTTAGAAGGACAGATTTCTTCAGATTTAGCATCTCAAGCATCTACAGATAGAACAACAACTGATGGTAGTCCAGTTGCTTTAGCTGATGGAGAAGTTCCTAAAGCAAATCGACCTGCAACTGTTTTAGACACAACTGGAGCAGCAGGTACAGTTAAATCAGATGCTGCATCTTTAGGTGATGGTATATTTACAATATATTTTAAAGATTTAGGTACAGTATTATAATTTTAACATTTAGGCTTTAGCCTAAGTGTTTATTTTTTTATAAACTAAAAACTAAGTACTAAAAACTCAATAGTATTTAGTTTTTATTTTAAGTTTCTTTTTTTGAAGGGTTTTTATTAATGTTTGGAAATATATGGCTATCGTCTGCTCTTATTGTTACAGCTATATTTTCAGCATCTGCTATGTACAAATCATATAGTGATGTTCAAGAAGCAAAACAAATCCAAGAAAACTATGAAATAATCTCAGAAATCAAAACACTTTTAGCCAAGCAATACAACAAAAATCCCCAAGATATTACAAGAGATGAAATAATTGCCAATTTACCAAAAGGTGAAAATTGGGAAAAAGTTTTATTACTTGATAGAAATAAAAATAGCACTTTAACAAATAAAGAGCTAGTGAATAGTGCTGGAAATATTGAAATAAGTCAAGATGAAAAGTTAAAACTTCTAGCCTTAAAAGCAAAATTAAAAAACATTACAGATGTAAATACTCTTTCTTTTGATGAAGAAACAAAAAAATATACTATTAATATTGGTGAAAATAATAAAAATGAAATTTTATCTGACAAACAGATTGAAAATAGTGTAAATAGAGCAATTCATTTCTTAGAAGTTGAAATCTTATATTCAGATAAAACAGTATCAGAAACTTTATCAAAGCTTTTAAATGATGATAATAATTTTATTCCTTATGATAAAATGTATCAAGATTTTAGAACAACAACTGAAATATCATTGGATAGTACTTTGAATGAAACGGTATTAAAAAATAGAAAAATAGATTACTTTAAATCAAAGATTAAAGATAAACTTTATTTAAATGAAACAGCTGCTGAAACAAAGCTATATTATCAACTAAAAGATGAATTATGATTAAATTTATTCTATTTTTAATTATTAGTTTCTCTTTTCTTCAAAGTGAAACATTTGAACAAAGACAAGAAACTTTGGAAAATGTCAAAAATATAGTTCAATATGAAGAATCAGTTGCTAGAACATATGAAGAGTATCTTTTGAATAATTATAAACTTCCTACAATGGCGAATATAAACACACTTTTAGGTGGAGGAATTACTTCATTTATTACTATTGATACTAATAAAGTAAATGTTACAACATTAACATCTGGTATAACTAAAATGAGTTATTCTTTAGGGAATGAATTGGCAAGTGATTCAGGTATAAAAAATTTATATGAGGGTGACAATTATAGAAAAAGAACTTATGTAAGAAGTGGGGCTGTTTATTTTATTTTAGAAGATATTTTTGCAAAACAATTGTTTGATTTAATTGCATTAAATAATAATACAAATAAAGAAATTGGGACTTGTATCTCAAGCAATTCTGATAAAGCTTGTATTAAAGATAGCCATATTTATATAAAACCTACCTATACTTCAGGTGAAATAACTGATTATTTAATTTGTTATCATATTGATAAATTTAAAACAGGACCAATTGTTATTACAAGTGATACTTCTAAGCATCTAACTGAAAATGAGTTTAATTCTATTCCCAAAGGTGCTTTGATTTATGATACAGCAGGTGTGAAATATGTTAAAACTACAACAGGAATAGAGGCTTTAAAATGATAAAAAGTATTTTCTCAATTTTCATTTTTTGCTTTTATTTAAATGCAGATGATAATTTACTAGCTCAAAATCAAAATACATTATATGTACAAAATTTAATTGAGATAGAAGAGAATATTGCAAAAAACTTTGAAAAATATATTTTAACTGAATTCAAATTACCAACAATAGATAATTTAATAACTGATGATTATTTAGGAAGTAATTTTTCAAAAATAAATAAAATGGGAATAGATATAGATTTTCTAAATACAAAAGAGTTAAAAATAAAATATCTAATAACAAAAGATGAATATAGAAATACAGATAAGTATGTTGCACAACTTTATAACAGAGATTTATATAGAGATTTTACAAGTGTGTATTTTGTAAAAGATAGTAATTCGAAAGTTGATTTAGATAAATCATATGTTGAAATTAAATTACAAAGTGATGAGGCAAAAACTATATTTAATCTATTATCAAATAATTACACTATACAAAAAGTGTGCAGTTCAAATTTAATAAATACATATTGTAATAATAATCAAAAAACTTTTCGTTGGTATAACGCTAGTTCCCAATGGATTGAATATAGTAAAATTGAATTTAATAAAGGGAATATCACAACTTCCATGAGTGCAGGTGTTTTAGTTAATGAACCTAAAATAGTTGATTTATCAGTAGGGTCATACATATATATTAAAGATGTTTCTAAATATATAAAACTTGTTGATGTAGCAAATAGTATACAAATATTAAAGGTGGATTAAATCAAAACTCTAATTCTTTTACTAATTTTTATAAATTTTTCTTTTTCTTCAAGTGAAAATATATCTTTAATGAATAATATAAAAGATGTTATTCAAAAAGAGGAATATATATCTTTGGCAATAAATAAATATATTGCACAAACGGCAACTATTCCAAAATTAAGTGATAAAAGTTTAGATTGGGAAAAATTAGAAACAGCAGAATATCTAGGGGTTAATTTTAATAAACTTAATCCCATTACATCTAAAAATATAAAAGTTACTTTTGATAATAAAAATAGTGCCTATATTCAGGGAGTTATCGAAGATCAGAAGGATTATAATTCTGAGTATAATTATTTATATAATTTTTACATAAATAAAGTATTTAGAGTAAATACAATACCTCCTTCAAATATAACAAAAGAAAAATTAGTTATAGGCTCTCAGGTTTTATACAATGATATACAAAAGCAGATTGTTTCAATTTTAAACGAAACAAACCACAAAGATATAAAACAATCAAATCAACAGTGTACAACTGATAATTATTTTTATCAGTTGAATAATGGAAAACTAACATATAAATATTGTAGAAGTACATATTCATTTGATGTATACCAAGATGCTCCTATTTATCTTGAAAATTGGGATGACTTGCAATTCGTAAAAGCAAATATAGGAGATAAAGCATTTGTTAAAAAAAATAATTCTTGGTATGAATATTATTATCAAGGTGATGTGGATACACAAAATTGGGTACCATCAGGAATGGGTGATGCACTAACTCAAAATGATAGTGAGTTGAGTATTGCTGATAGAATTTTATCTTACATCCCCGATTCAAAAGATTTAGTTTTAAGAATAAATGGTGGCTGTATGCTTGCAAATGGGGATATCTTTTGTTGGGGTGATAATAAATATAAAAAAGCTGGAATTGAAAATTATGGTCAGATGGATACTAATTTAAAGCCAGATTATGTAAATACTCCTGTAATGTTAAAAGTACAGATTGAAAATATTGAGAGTCAAGATTTAATTAGTAAAAAATGGTACAACAATCCTTATAGAGTTAAATTTGAAAAAGTTGCGATGAATAATAAAAATGTTTGTGGTATATCTCCTATTTTTGATTATTATGAAGCAGGTACAACAAAAAAATATGGTGGAGATTTATATTGTAATGGTTCAGTTAATTCAGATAGTTTTTATTTGGATACAAATGGACAAACAGAAACTTCTATATTAAGAAAAAATAAAGTTGTAGCAGCTGGAAAAGAGAATGGAATTTACAATTCAAATGCAATTTATTTAAAAGATATAGTTATGGTTGATGGAACTTGGGCTGCATTATCAGATTCAGGTAAAATTTATACTGTTGGCTCAAATGAAAAAGGGGCATTAGGTATTGGAAATGATAATTATACTTTATCCGTAAGTGAACCAACGGTAATAAATACAAATGGACAAGTTTTTAAAAAGATTTACGCATTAAGAGATATAAAATGTTTTGGTGCTTTAGATGAACAAAATTATTTTTGGATTTGGGGAGAAAGACCAAATGGTACAATTTATAACAAACCAATAATTTTATCAAATTCAAAAAAATTTAATGAAAATGGAATTTTTGTAAATAGCAAAGAGTTTGTTCTTAAGAGTGTTGACAATAGATATTTTAGAACTTATTCAGATTTAAGTATAAAAGATTTAGGAATTGATGGAAGTGCATTAAGTGCTTCAATCTATGATTATGGGACTAAAGAAATATTAATTTATATTGATAAAAATATGCAACTTCAAGCTTCTAGTGAATTTTTAAATTGCAAAGATAAAGATTTTAATAGCTGTTCAAGTAGTGAAAATGCAGTTTTTACATCAGCTATGAATGAACTTAATAGTTTAACAAATACTATAAATAATAATTTATATGCAAATTTCTCAAATATCTCGATTTTTGGATCAACAATTAATCAAACAGTGGCTGATTATGGAGAAGATTATGTTGAAAATTTTGAAAATAGCTCAACTTCTGGATGGAATGTAAGTTATATTCATGATGGAGGATTAACTGCTAGTAAATTTTTAGGAATGTTGGGAAGAAATAGAATTGCAACAGATGATGGAAGTGAAGTTGTAAAAAAAACATTTAGTTTAGGTAGTTCATGGGCAAATCAAAATGTAAAAATCACATTTGATATGTATGAGATAGGTTCATGGGATGGGGATGATTCAGTATGGAGAGGACCAAATGGACTTCCTGAGAAATTTTATGTTTATATAAATAATAATTTAGTTCAATCCGATATGTATTCAGGTAATAATGTTTATGATACAAAAGCTGGAGTTGATTTAGGAATAATATCTAATACAGGGAATCAAACGGGACAAAAACATAGTTATACATTTAGTACAACATTAGATTCAAATGGAAAATCAACTTTAGGTTTTGGTGCAGTTTTAGGAGAAGATTATACAAATGAATCTTTTGGAATCGATAATATAAGGATTAGTAGACAAATAGATAATGCAACTTTTTCAAGTGGAACTTATTTTGAAAATTTTGAAAATTCAAATCATGATTATTGGATCGTACCAAAAGGTCCAGTTCCTTATACTTCAACTTCTGATCCATTTTATAACTATCCAATTTATACAGATAGTGGAACAGCAACAAAATTTTTAGGAAGATTTAATAGAAAATCTTGGGGTTTATCGAATTATCAAGGGGAAAGTGATGGTTCAGAAGAAGTGTATAAAGTATTTAGCTTTGGATCAGAGTATGCAAATAAAGAGGTAACTATTGAGTATGATTTTTATAGAATTGATGACTGGAGATATAATATTTGGTATACAATAGATAGATTTTACACTTTTATAAATGGAACAAAATATTTAACATATTCTATGGATGATAATGTATCTTCTAGCAAATTAAATAAAATTGATAATACTGGAAATACTGAAGATAGAAAATTTCATTTTACAAGAACAGAAAACTTAGATGAATTTGGAAATATAAAATTAGGATTTGGAGCATATATAAAAGATGCAAATATAGATTCTGTTTCATGGGGGGTGGATAATATATTATTTACTCTTACAGGAAATAAAAGTAGTTCATCTGCTGGTTCAAGTTCAAATGGTTCAAATACTAGAACTGTTCCATATATTTGTTCAATGACTGGCCTTGGAAGCTCATCTCAAATGTATTGTTGGGGAAATGTTGGAAGAAGTATTCCAATTTTAAGTACTTCTTTGTATGATGTTGCTAAAATAAGTACTATAAATAAATTATTTATTTCTCAAGAGAGTGAAAAAAATGTACAAATGGCTTTTGATGAGTATAACAATAATGGAAGTTTGTTTTTAGAATACCCCACATATATTGGCGGATTTGATTATCCATTTTATTTTAAATAAGGAAATAATGTTTTGAAAAAATATAGAAATCTTTTATCTTTTACAATTTTGACTCTACTTCTTTCTGGTTGTAGCTCAAAAAGTTATCATGAAGAAATGATTGCAAATACAAAAAACTCTCTTGACAAAAAAGAGTATAAAAGTTTACAGGAATCGTATTCTGGCTCTTTAGTAAATGAAAAAGAAGTAAAAAAAGAGTACATCAGTATTTTGGATGATAAATCATTAGGTGACATTTTAAAAGAGATGGAAATATTAGATGGTAATTTTTATTATTTAAAAAGTAGTGATATTTTAATTCCTAAAAGCAGAATAAAAATACATAATATTGTTGAATTAAATCAATATTTAAATGCAGTACTAGATAAAGAACTATTTATTAAAAAAAGTGGCTCAATATATTTAGTTCAACTTTTAAGTACAAGTGAAACAAAAAAACAATCAATAGAACATATTCCTTTTATTCTTGATGGTCAAATTTCGGTGGAAGAGTTAATAAAATTAATAACAGCTGCTTCTGGATATGAAGTAAATATTGGAAGTTATATAGATAATAGAGATGATTTTCAAAATAGTATAATTAGTATTAGTTCAAAAAACTTAAAAGATGCTCTAAACTCACTATCACATGCAAAAGATGTTTTTGTAGATATTGATTATGATAAAGAAGTAATAAATATCGCAAGATATAAAGATATTGTAATTGAATTAAATATTCCATTATTAGATATGAAATCATCAAGTCAAACTTCTAACCAAGAATCAACAGGAGAGAGTAAAGTTGAAAACAACTCTCAAATAGCCCTATATGATGAGTTAGATAAAATGTTAAAGAATATTATATCAACAGATAAGATATCAACATATCACATTGATAAAGCCAGTGGATTAATTTTCTTAAAATCAACAACTTCTGTAGAAAGTGCAGTTAGAACTATTGCAAAAGCTTATGAAGCATCATTTGCAAAAGAAGCTGTAATTGAGTTTGAAAGAGTAGAACTTCTTTTAAATAAAAATAGAGAGTATGGAATAGGAACAATATCTGATGATAGGCAAACGAATTCAGGAAAAGGAGTTATTAGAAATTTAGGAGAAAATGGTGCATTTAGTTTTACAAGTGATAATGCTTCAAGACTTCTTCAAGTAACAGCAACTGCAAATAATGCAATTGGAAAAATATTAAACTATAGTAAAAATGTTTTAGTTCTAAAAAATAATATCCCAACTGTTCAATCAATAACACAAAATACAGATTATGTGGAAAAAATCGAAACAACAGTTGATTCTGATACAAATACAAGAACATCTGATGTTACGGTTAATACTCTAAAAGAGGGAACTTCAATTACAGCAATGGCTAAAATATCTAGAGATAAAGTATTTTTAAATATTTCACCAACAATTAAAAAACTTATAGAGTTTGATCAAGTAAGTATCGATGGAACTACAATAAAATTACCTCAATATAATGACCAAAGTTATAATATTTCAAGAGAAATAAGACTTGGCGAAACATCAATAGTTGGATCAATTATTGTGCATGATGATACTAAAAATTATCAAGGTGTTTTACCTGTTGAAGGATTTGCAATAGGTGGTACAGATTCAAAATCTTATGTTAGAAGAGAAATAGTTTATATTGTAACTCTTAAAAACATAAAAGGCTTTTAATAATGAGTATGTTTGCTGATCCATATGAGCAGTTTTTATTAGATTATCTAGTTACAAAATTAGAAAATGGTTCAAATACAAGAAGAGCATTATTATTGTACAGTGAACAAATTTCAAGAGAGACTAATTTTAAAAAAAGATTAATGGCTGCAATAAAAGATATGGAAATAGGTAAACATAAACTTGAAGCAATTTTGCATAAACATAAATTTCTAAATAGTTTCCAATTTAGTTTAGTTGTAAATAGTACAAGTACAATTGATGGGCTAAAGCTAGTATTGTCTTTTAAAAAAGCAAATTCAAATCTATTATTAAAAATGATAAATCCAATTTTTGTTCCTTTATCAATAGTTATAGGAACATTTTATGCTTTGATTTTGTATCTTGATATGTTACAAAAAGATTTAGTTCAGTTAAGAAAAATGAATCCTGATGTTGAGCAATTTTTGGGAATACCAAAATATTTTACTTATGAAATTGCATATACAGGTTTAGGAGTATCAATATTTGTGACTGCATTTATCTTTTTTGGATATGTTTATTGTGAAAAGTATAAACCAGCTTGGTTATATAAAGTTTTTAAAACACAAGCATTTTCAGATGGAAGATTTATGTTTAGAATTTTAAATGGTATGTTAAGTGCTGGTATTTCATTTCATAAAACTTCATTAATTTTATCAAAGGACTATTTTAAAGAGGGATTAAGACCATTTTTCTATGAATTAGCTGACATTATAAACAGAAATAAGAAGTTATTTATTGTATTTGAAAAATATAATTTTCCAGCAATCATAACAGCAGATATAAAACTATCAGAACTAAGTAAAACTAGTTTCTCAGAAGTTACAAAAGCTTTATATCAAACTTGTGACACTATGTATGAGAAAAATATTAATTATATGGTTTTACAATGGAAATTCATGTTTTGGATGGTTGCTATGTTAGTTACGGTTATTATTGGTTCTGATATTATTAATTTAGTTATTAGTACATTTACCTTTAAAACTCTATATAAGTAAGAAGATGAAATATGATTAAAAAAATTCTTGCTACATTTAAAAATGTCCCTAAATTTTCTTTTTTGAAAAATCAGAATAATCAAAAGAATAAAAAACATCTAATCTCAAAAACTACAGATTATAAAGCTATTTTTGAGAAGCAAAAAAATAAATTTTTAGAATTTTTAGGAAAAAGTGAAGATATAGATACTCAACTTGCAATATTAATTGAAGATGTTATTAAAGAGAAGTTCCAGCTAAAAGGTGGATACGGTGATTTAATGGCAAATGAAGAGAAATATGAACAATTCGTAAAAACTTTAGGTTATGAATATTATGCTAGTTATAATGAATTGTCAAAACATTATCAAGATACATCATTTCAATTAGATGAAAAGAAACTAGAACTATGTACAACGATGTATATAATTACATTAGAAGACAAAAAAATAAAAAACAAAGTTTTAGGTATAAGAGATGTTGTAAATCTTGATTTTGAAGTTTTGAGTAAATTTTATTTTACAAAAATAGTTGTTTTAGGAGAGGGTGTTTTATCTTCTGTATTTGGGGAAGATAGAGAGATTATCTTTAATTCAAATAGTGACACAGAAAATGATGAAGAGATAAATAAATATTTTGACAAAATGATGGGACAAGCTATTTTACTTGGAGCATCTGATATACATATTCAAAAAACAAGTAGATATGCATCTTTATGGTTTAGAATAGATGGTATCAAAGTTGATATGGGAACAATGCCAATAACAATTGCTAAAACTATCAAAAGAAGATTGGTAACCATGGCTGACCAAGAAGATTCAGATTATGAATCAATCAATGGGGTTATAAATTATGAATATGGTAAAAAAAATATTAAATTTAGACTTGGGCTTATAAACTCAAAATTAAATTTTTCATTAGTTATGAGGATGATTGGTGGACGAGGAGTTGTTTCACACAACTTGAGAGGATTAAATTATCCACAAGAAACAGTTGATATCTTATCAAATTTAACAAAATATGCAAATGGAATGATATTAATTACAGGTCAAGTTGGATCAGGGAAAACTCACTTGATGTATGCACTTTTACAACAATTGGCAAAACAACAACAATATGTTATTACTATTGAAGATCCTGTTGAGTATGTGGATGAATCATTTTTCCAAATTGATTTATCTGAGTTTGCAAGTGCAAGTGATGAATTTAAATATGGTTACCCTGAAGCTGTTGTTGATATCTTAAGACAAGATTCAAATATTATTCTGATTGGGGAAACAAGAGAGCCTCAAACGGCTTCACAACTTGTAAATGCATCAAACTTAGGTCAGTTAGTATTCTCTACAATGCATACAAACTCTGCACCTGCAACGGTATCTAGGATGACAAGTTCTCTTGGAATTAATGAAGGGGATATTATAGATAACTTAAGAGGAATTGTATCTCAAAGATTAGTTAGAAAGTTATGCAAATTTTGTAAAGAAGAAGATGGAGAAGGTGGATTTAAAAAAGTTGGTTGTGATGAGTGTAACCATACAGGATTTAAAGACAGGGTACCTATTGCTGAGGTTGTAAGGTTTAAAATAGGTCATGGTGGAGATTTTGAAAACCCTGCTGAATATATGACTGTAGAAAAAGCTTGTATGGCTCAATATCATGAAGGACTTATTACAAAAGATGATGCAATTGCAATCATTAGAGGGGAGGAAGTATGGTACGATTAGTAATAACAGATTTTGCATCAAAAGATTTAAATGAAACATTTTATTTAAATGATGAGTTTGCTTCTGAGCAAAATATGTTTACATATAACTCTTTTAAAAAATATAGTGTATTTCTTTCTAAATATGATACAAATGAAGAAGTATATTCTTTAAATCTTTTATCAAAAAAACATTTGGGAAGAAATCAGTTTTTGATACATATTGCAGAAAATGAGTATGTGATTTTATTTAATCACAAAACTGTATATTCAGCAAAAATAAACCAAAACTTTATTACAGATGATATGATAAAATCTATATTAATTACAAAACATATTGCAATGCTTTCAAGTGGTGGAGCAATTGAAAATATATATTATGTAATAAATTCAAAATATAAAAGTGCCGTTGAAAATATTTTAAGACAAAATACAAAAAATGAAAAAAATGAAGTAGTTGCTAAATCATTAGGGGAAATTAATGACTTAGTAAAACCACTTAATGAACTTGATACTTTTAAATCACATAGTGTAAAAATGTTTTATTCAATTTTTATATTAGGTTTTGTTTTTTGGACAATATTTTTTGGATTAGAATTATTAACTTCAAAATTGTTTGAACAGCAATCTTTAGATAATTTAAATCAAGAAATTAGAATTGAAGGCCAATTAGCAAAAAGACAAGAGATTTTATTAAATAAGAGTGAAAAAGAATACTTAGAGTTAACCCAATGTATTAGCAATAAAAATGAGGTTTTAAAATGATTAGTATAAGTAATAAAACTCTCTCTAAAATTACTAAAATTTGTATATTTACTTTAGTAGTATATTCAGTTGGATTTTTAATATATAAAACTGTACTTTATTTCAAAATCGCTTATGAAAAAGATAGTTTAACTATTGTATTACAAGAAAAAAAAGCGCAAACAGATAATTTAAAAAAACAAGTTGAGTTATCAAAAAAGAAAATAGAAACAGTTGAAAAAGAGTATATAAATAAAGATGAACTTGAAACAAAAGTGAAAGATATTTTTTCAAGAATGTCAGTGTTTGACTATCAGCTAAAATATCTAGATTCAAAAAAAATGTGTGTTGATAGATATTTAATTGTAACACAAGTAACAGCTCAAAGTGAGAATGGATTACAAGCTGCTTTGGGAATTTTATCATATATTGGAAAAATCAAAAAACACGATCAAAATGAGACTATTTATTTTGTGGATTATATATCAATGCCAAAGGAGATTAAATAGTGTTTTCATTTAGAATATTAATTTTATTTTTTCTTTCTTTGAATATTTTTGCAAGTGATAATTATATTGATTCATTAACTTTAACAAAAATCAAAAAACTTGTACAAAAAGAAGAAGAAATCGCAACAGCTTATAAAAAATATATTTTAGATAAAGGGGTAAATCCTACAACAATTTTAGAATTAAAAAATGCAAATTATTTACCAAAGGGATTTAATGAAATTAATCCTTTTGGTAAACAAATGAAATTAAAAATTGATGAAAATATTTTGCCCCTTGATATAAAAGATGATAAACATGAACTTGAAAATTTTTTGACAACAGATTTAAAATTAAAATCAAATTTATATGATTATTATTATACAAATACAAATAGGGTAAATACAAAAGCACCTATGGGTATAAATAATAATAATGTTGAAATTATTTTATCAACAAAAGAAAAATTTATATATACAAATAAAAACAGTATTACAACAACAAAAAATACAGCAATTGGTACTGCTTCAGGTAAATATTATTTAGATACAAATAACATTCTTCATTGGTACGAATCAGGAAAATATAAATTCTCAATAAACAAAGATTTAATTGTTGATGAGAATGTAAATATGTTAGATTTAAATGGGAATAAAACAGATGAATTTAAGGCTTTAATGCTTAATAAGAATGTTTTATATTCAGGTGAAACAATTATTCACAAAGCAGAAGATACAGCTGGTGAATACATAAATCTTGGAAATAGTAATGGTATTATTAAAGTAAATTCTAAAACAAGAGATATTGGGAAAACTGTAATTCAATTTACAAGAAGAGCAGGTGGGATGATTGTAAATGGAGATATTTATACTTGGGGAAATAATGCAAATAAAGTAACGGGAATAGATATAGAAAAATATACAAAAGGTAGTGGAAATACTGGTTCTTCAAATAGATATCCAGTAATTACAGGACTTGTAAGAGCAAAGGTTAAAACATATAATAGTGCATTAGATGATAAAAACTATTTTTCTTCACCATTACGACCTAAGTTTGTTGATTTTTTTAGTACAGTTTACCATGGTACTTGTGGGGTATCAATAAAAGGAGAACTTTATTGTGGAGGAGTAACTGCAAGTGATAAAAGTTCAATGTATACAGACCTTAATACAGACAATGTAAGAAATCCACCTGAAATGTTTTATAGAAGTAATTATTTTGATGGAACTACAGATAGAAAAGCAACAAAAATATTTGCTAATAATCAAATTTGGTTAATGCTTGGCAATACAAGTATAGATGCAAATGGTGATTATAAAGATGGTAAAATTTACCGATGGGGATATGATTATGCAGGCTTTTCAGGAGGTGGAAGTAATTATTATAATAATTATAATAATCCAACTGAATTAGTAGTAACAGAAAATAATACAAAAGTTTTATTTAAAGATATTACATATTTATTAACAATTGGTTATAGAAAAACAGCTGCATTATCTAATAGTGGAGATATTTATATTTGGGGATTAGATACTTACTCAAATTATAACTGTTCTCAAAAAATAAGTAATAAAACTGTAAATCTATGTAGTCCTTTAAAAATATCAGCATCAATCTCTTTTACATCAATTCAAGGTGGACTAAATGCTTTTGTTGCAAAAGGTGAAGATGGTAAATATTATAAAGTAAGTCAACCATGGGGTTCTTTGCCTCTTGTAGAATCTGTAAATGAAAAAATCAAAAGTTATACTTCTCAATATGTGCAAGCGGATGATAGTGAATTAATTTGGGTAGATTTTACTTCGGATGGAATAGTATGGATAAATTCAAAGAATGAATTAAAGGGAGATTATTTTACTAGTGAAAATCGTTCAGATACAATATTTAAAAGTTCAATAGCAAAAATTAAATGGAAAAAAATAAAAGTTATTGAAGATGATAATGGAATGTGTGGAATTGATATTTATAATCAAATGTATTGTTGGGGGATGCAATCTTTTTATAGATCTGGATATGCCACTGGTAATACATTTATGATACCTGTATTTAATACGAATTTATATGATATAAATAAAGATTATTTAGTTGCAGAAGGGGGAGATAATCTTCTTACAAATATGACATCAGGTGATTGGACGACTAGTGATAGTAAAGGGCCATTCTTTATAAAATATCCTACATATATTGGTGGATTTAATTATGAATTTATATTTAAATAAAAGTTTAAAAGGGAAAAGATGAAAAAAATAAAATTAGTTACATTTCTATTTTTTATGGCACTTAATTTACATGCAGAAGAATCAATTCAGACTCAGATGCAAAATGCTGATAAGTTAGATGTTTTAGATAAACAATCAAAAGAGTTTTTTAATGCAATTACAGGACTACAAAAAGATTATTTAGAAGAACAAGTAAGTGCGATAAAAAATAAAAAAGATACAAACACGATTAATCCAAGTAATCCACAAGTACAAACAATTGTAAAAGAAGAACCAAAACTTTCCCAAGAAGATTATGAAAAATATGTATTTACTCACCAAAATGATATGGCAAGACTTACAACAGATTTTACAAGAACAAAAAAATTAAAAGATTTAAAAATTAAAAGTATGTACTCTTTTAATGGAAAAGATTATGTTGTATTAAAACTTGAAGATGAAGCAGTAACTGCTAAAAAAACTCTAAGTAACGAATTAAGCGCTAATATAGAAGGAAGATATATTGTTGGAGATTCAATTTTAGAGCATAAAATAGTAAGCATTAATACAAGAACAAAAAGTGTTGAGTTATATAAAAAACTTGATGAAGAGTATGGTTATACTATTTATTTAAGTAATTATGGAATTTCAGTAAGTGATTTAAAGAAAATTCCAAAGGTTGAAGAAAAAAATGATAGTGAAAAAACTCCTAAAAAAGAAGAAATAAAAGCAATGATTAAAGAAGAAACTTCTGTAAAAAAAGCTTTTTCCCAAGTTTCTACTAAAGAAGACTCAAAAATACCTGTAGCAAAAAGTTCTAATAATGAGAATTCAAGTTGTTTATATACAGTAAAAAAATCAAATTTAAATGTTAGAAATTCTAATGAATTAAATGCCAAAATATTAAGAGTTTTAAAATTAGATGATCAATTTACAGTAAAACAAAAGAAATCAGATTGGGTGCAACTTGATACAATATATAAGAAAAAATCAGGTGATGTAATGCTGGTTGCTAATGAAAATAATTGGCTTCAGATTATTGATAATAATGTAACTGCTACCGATTCAAATTGTATGTAGGATATAAAATTGGATAATAAATATGAAAATATATCAGGGGTTGCATTTGATATAGAAAAAATATCAAATGAGTTAAAAATTTTAATTGTTAAATACAATAAATTTTTTAATATAGCAGAAATTTTTTCTAGTGAAAATGGTGGAAAAACAAGATTAAATCGACAAGTTTTTAATGAAAACCATGAGGATATACAACCTTCAATTTTTGAAATAAGTTTATGTTTAGACGAGTCGTTAACGATTGTAAAAGACCAATTAAAAGAAGTCCTATTATTATGTGGTGAATCACAAAAAGTCGAAGTAACAAATTTAATTTTTGATGATGAGAATTTCATTAAAATGATTGAGTTGAATTTAAAAAATAGTTTATTATCCAAAGAGTTAAAAAATAAGTATTTTAAAGATATAAATAATCTTTTAAATTTAAAGAATAGGCTTTTTAATCTTAAATATTACCTTGATATGTTTAACACTGATATCTTTGATAAATATATTAATAAATTAGGTGTTGAAGATTTAATTAATAGTACAATCATTTTCCAAATTATTGACTCATATGCTTTACAATATGAAGAATTAAAAAAATTTGAGTATGAAATATTAAATTTAAATCATAAAAATGAGAAAATTACAAATTTAAATAATCTTAATTACATTTTAGAATTACATAAAAGAAGAACTGATAATTTTGTCTATGCAAATGTAAGATATAAAATTTTTATAGATTATGATGTTGAAACTACTTTAAGTAAACCTATATATTTAGATAAAGCTTATTTCGAAAATATTTTATCTTGTTTTATAGAACAATCTTGTATTGATTTAATAAAAAAAGAGTTAAAAAAAGGGAAAATACAAAAACAAATTGAAGTAAATGTATTAGTATCTAAATCAAATATTCAAATTATTGTGAAAAATAATGGATTTGAAATAAAAAATATTCATAGTCTGTTTTTATCAGATGTTGATAATAAAACAATATTAGAAGCAAAAAATTTAGCATATGCAATAAATGGAAAAATTGATATTACACCAATAGACAATGAAGGAATGCAATACTCTTTAACAATAAAAATATAAACTGAACAAAACTTGTTTGTTCAGTTTCTGTATTTTAATTATCTGCAAAATTTCCTATAATCTCTTTTGCTTTTTGTAAAGCTTTGTCACTTGAATCCTTATCAAAAGTAAGTGCAACTGCCATTCTTCTTCCCACATGGCTTTGTGGCTTACCAAATACTCTAATAATTGAATCTTTTGTGAATGATGAATCAAAAATGTCAATATTTGGATTAAAACTATCACCACTTGCTTTATAAGCAGCACTTGCTCCTGCTCCATAAGTTACAAAATCAATTGGTAAACCTAAAACAGCTCTTACATGAAGTGCAAATTCACTAGCACTTTGAGTAATCATAGTAACCATTCCCGTATCATGAGGTCTTGGACTTACTTCTGAAAAATAAACATCATCGCCTTTTACAAATAGTTCAACTCCGAAAATTCCTCTTCCACCTAAACCATCAGTGATTTTTTTAGCGATTTCTTGAGATTTAGCAATAGCAACATCACTCATATTCATAGGTTGCCAAGAGAAGATATAATCACCATCTTTTTGAATATGTCCAATTGGTTCACAAAATACTGTCTCTTTACCATTTCTAACAGTTAGCATAGTGATTTCATAATCAAAAGTGATAAACTCTTCAACGATTAATTCACTAGCATCTCCTCTAGCTTCTTTTGCAATTTCCCAAGACTTTTCTAAATCAGCCTCACTTCGTGCAACACTTTGTCCATGTCCTGATGAGCTCATAACAGGTTTTATAACACAAGGAAAACCAATATTAGAAGCAGCTTTTTGTAATGCTTCAAATGTTGTAACAAATTCAAATTTACTAGTTGGTAGTTTTAAATCAACAGCTGCAAACTCTCTAATATTTTTTCTATTCATAGTTTTATTAACAGCATCTGCATTAGGAATTACATGAAATCCTTCTTTTTCAGCTTCAAAAAGTGCTTGAATATTTATAGCTTCAACTTCTGGAAGTATAAAAGTAGGTTTTTCTCTTCTAATAACATCAAGAATTTCATTTTTATTTTTCATGTTGATTGTATATGATTTATTTGCAACTAATTGAGCTGGGGCATTATTATAACTATCAACAGCGATTGTTTCAATTCCTAATCTTTGAGCTTCGATTATTACTTCTTTACCAAGTTCTCCACTTCCAAGAAGCATAATTTTTATAGAGTCAGATTTTAACGGTGCGGGGAATTTCATTTTTGTCCTTAATTATTGATTTGTTGATAAAATCTATTATCATAGTCTTGAAGATTATTTAGAGAGATTATATCTTTTAATATTTTTAAATAATCTTGTGCAATTCCTGAATAGTTTAAAAGTGTTTGAGAAAGTTCTAATCCATCGAATTTTTCTTTTTGTTTTTTAAAAAAAGATCGTTTATCTCTAAAAGATTTATAGGCCAGATTTCTATTTAAATTAAGCATATATGCTGAAACAGAATCTTTTAAAGAGTCAAAAACTCTAACAAAATGAGTCGCGCCTAAATCTCTTCTTCTTGGAAGTATTCCTATTTGCGAGTTATAGGTCCAGTGACCAAAGATATTATTTGCTTCTTGCATAAATCTACTTCTTCCCCATGCACTTTCAACTGCTGCTTGTGCTAGAGCCATAGAAGGAGGAATTATATCAATCTTTTTTTGATACTCTTGTAGGGTATAAATATTTTTAATTTTATATTTTTGTTTAATTTCTAGAAGTTTATAAAATGCGGATGAATCAAAATCAATATTTAGAATATTAGAAGTTAAAATATTTTTTACTAATGTTTTTTCCTCTTTTATTTTTAAATTTTCATTTAAAATAAGACCATACAAATGCTCAAAGAAATACTCTTTTGCTTTGTTAATATCTTTTATCTCATAATACTCTTTAGGAAAACCTTTGCCTATTCCACATGTTTGTAATGAAGCAATTAGACAAAGATTTAACATAATCTTCTTTGAGTTGTTAATAAAAAAGTTTAATAAATACATGAATTAAATTGTTGTTACAAAAACTTTTTTAACAGCACCTTTGAAATAAATAGTGCCATTTTTCCTTGAAAGAGTCAATTGTTCACCACTTTTTGGATAAACAAATGTCGATTCTTTAACAAGATTTAATTGATTTGCTCTTAAAAAACATGCGGCCATTCCCGTTCCACAAGCAAGTGTTTCACCTTCAACACCTCTTTCATAGGTTCTAACTTTTATGATACCATCTTCTATTTTTGCAAAATTTACATTTGTATTGTATTTGTATCTCATTTTTGCACATAAATCATGGTTATATAGTTCTAAATCATCTACAAATGTTACTAAATGAGGAACTCCAGTGTCAATCAAATACCAAGTGAAGCCATCTTCAACAAACTCTTCTTTAATAACTTTTGGTTGAGTTAATTGTGTTTCAACTATATCATTCTCAACATGTGATTTTATTAGTCCAGCATCTGTTAAAAACTGCATTTCATTTGATGTCACTAAATTATTAGTAAAGGCATAATGTGAAACTGCTCTTGTAGCATTTCCACACATAGCAGCATTACTTCCATCACTATTGTAAAATTGCCATTTGAAATCAGCTTGAGAAGATGGGATTATTACAACTAATCCATCTGCACCAATTCCTTCTGTTCTATTACATAATTTTATAGCATCACTTGAATAATCTTTTTCTAAAATAGTGTGAAAAATTACAAAGTCATTTCCACTTGCACTATATTTTGTATATGTCATATAATCTCTCCGATGATTCGTTCAACTTCATTTTGAAGATGTTTTAAATTCTGTGAATTATCAATTACCATATCAGCTAATTTTCTTTTTTCTTCAATATCCATCTGATTTGATATTTTTAGTTTTGCTTCATCTTCATCAATATTATCTCTTTTCATAAGCCTTTGGATTTGTATCTCTTTTGGAGTATAAATTACCAAAGATTTTGATATTGGATAATGCATTTTCTCAAAAAATAGTGGAATATCTACAAAATATGGTTTATTTTGCTCTTCAAATATTTTTGATTCTTTAATGATTTCTTCTTTAATCAATGGGTGAAGTAGGGCTTCTAATTTTAATTTATTTTGTTCATTTGAAAATATAATTTTCCCTAATTCTTTTCTTAAAACTTTTCCATTTTCCACATATTGTTCACCAAACATAGAAGCAATTTTATTAGAATTTATATCCAATAATTTATGTGCAATTAAGTCAGCATCAATTGTTAAAAAACCGTGAAGTTTAAAAAGGTTACAAACAGTGCTTTTTCCTGTTGATATTCCGCCTGTTAAAGCGATAGCGTTTTTAAATAAATCATTACTCATAGTAACAATTTTACTATAATAATGATTTATTTATATTTAATAGCAGATTTTATCTTTTTGCAATACCAGTTAATGCTCTGTGTTCCGCTGCTGGAAATACAAAAGAAGCTAGTTGAATTTCGGCAGAATAGTAGTCTAATCCATCTAATAAATCAGCTCTTTGTAGATTTATATCAGCTGTTGGGTGATATCTTTTTGAAGCAATAATTGAAGTATTATGACCAAATTTAAATGGCATAGCAATCCAGAATTTTGTTCCAGCTAGTTTTAAATCAGCAAATAATTGCTCTTCATCTCTTGAAAATGCTTTTGAAGCAAAAGCAATTAAACCATCATCTTTTAGAATTCTTTCAATGTTTGCTAATAACAATTCATCAATTTTCACATCTGTTAGAATTATTACATCAATATCTTTTTCATTTTTTGAAGTAAGTAGTGATACATCTCCAAATTGGATGTTTGAAACTTTTGAATGTTTAGCAGCTTGATTTTTCATATCTTCATCAGCAGTTCCAATAATTAGAACATTTGAAGCTTCTTTGTGTGTACACAATGGTAAATGTACCATCATTTCATTAAACGCGTTATTATCTTTCATTATATATAGTCCTTAATATTTATAAACATTTTGCTATAATACCAAAAAATTTTTAAAGTAATAGTAGAATTAGAAAATAGAATTAAAAAAGGTGAATAATGGCAACAGTTAGTTACAAAGATGCTGGGGTTGATATTGATGCTGGAAATCAGTTTGTAGAAAATATCAAACCTTATGTAAAATCAACAATGATTCCAGGTGTTCTTGGTGGAATAGGTTCTTTTGCAGGAGCGTTTGAATTACCAGAAGGTTATAAAAAACCAGTAATTCTATCTGGAACAGATGGAGTTGGAACAAAACTAAAACTTGCAATTGATGCAAAAAAATTTGATACAGTAGGAATTGACTTAGTTGCTATGTGTTCAAATGATTTATTATGTAACTTTGGAGAACCATTATTTTTCCTAGATTATTATGCAACTGCAAAACTGGATGTAAATGAAGCAACTCAAGTTGTAAAGGGTATTGCAGAAGGTTGTATTAGATCTGAGTGCGCACTTGTTGGTGGTGAAACTGCTGAAATGCCAGGAATGTATAAAGAGGGTGATTTTGATTTAGCTGGTTTTTGTGTTGGAATTGCAGAAAAAGATGAATTAAATAGAATTGATAAAATTAAAGCAGGTGACACATTAATTGCGTTACCATCTTCTGGTGTTCACTCAAATGGTTTTTCACTTGTTAGAAAATTACTTTTAGAAAAATTAGGAATGTCTTTAGATGACGATTTCCAAGGGAAACCACTTAAAGATGTATTATTAGAACCAACTAGAATTTATGTAAAAGAGTTCAAAGCAAATAAAAGTAAAATCAATGCTTTAGCACATATTACTGGTGGTGGAATTACAGAAAACCTACCAAGAGTTTTACCTGATAATTTAAAAGCAGTTGTAAAAAGAGCTGATGTTAGAGTTTTACCAATTTTCCAATTTATGGCTGAACATGTAGAACTAGAAGAGATGTACAGAACATTTAATATGGGTGTTGGTATGGTTCTTGTAGTTAGTTCTGAAAATGTTGAGTCAGTTTTATCAAACACAGATGGTTATGTGATTGGTCATATTGCTGATGGTGAAAAAGGTGTTGAATTTATCTAATATTTTTTAGATAAATAAAAAGGCTAAGTTCAATTGAACTTAGCCTTTTTTTATGCTTTTATAAAAGTTTAAAATATCCACAACCTTTGAAGCATAACCCCATTCATTGTCATACCAAACCAAAAGTTTTATCATATGATTATTTTTAACATCAGTGTATCTATGGTCTACAATAGTAGTTTTATTCTCTTTTTTAAAATCGCTTGAAACAAGTGGTTCATAATTATTTAATACAATTGGGAATTTCTGATTTTTTTCATATTCCTCAAATATCTTAATAACTTCATTTTTTGAACACTCTTTTTTTATCATTAAAGTTACATTTATAACTCCAACTGTATCGGTAGGAACTCTTAATGAACTTGATGAAATAAGCTCAGCATTGATTTTTGGTAATACATAAGAACAAGCATTTATAGTGGTTGTTTTATTAGGAATTATATTTTGAGTAGATGATCTTCCAAATTCAAAGTTATACTCAACATCTCTTGTTTGACTTGAAACAAAGTTACCATCTAAAACCCTTTGATGATTTAAAAGTGGATGAATGGTTACTATATCACCACATAAGATTTCATATTTATCATCTATGATTTTAAGTGCAGGAAGTAGGGCTGTTGCATTACATGAACTTGTTGATATGATTTTATGAATATCTAAATTAAGGTTTTCTTCATTTACACCTAAAATGATGTTTATATCAGACTTAGCACTTGGATGTGTTAGAAAAATAGCTTGTACAGGGAGACTTTTTAGAAGATTGATATCCTCTTTAACTCCACTTGCATCTATTATAATATCTATATTTGATAAATCAATATCACTTAAATTTTTATGATTTAATATTTTGATTTTTGAGCAAGAATTTTCAATTAAATTGTTTTCTATTATTTTGAATTTATCGGAAATATTTCCATATGTTGAATCATGGTTTATTGAATAAACTATATTTTCAAGATATGGATTTATTTCATTAATTGCAACTATTTCAAAATTTTTATTTTCAAGCATTATTTTTAAAATAGCTTTACCAATACGACCTACACCATTTAACAGAACTTTTATTTTCATTATTTATAAGACCTAAACTAATTTTTGTTCACCTATTGTAGCATAAAAGAAAACTTTAACTAATTAGCTCTTTTTCATCAAATATAAAACTCTCCATAGAGATATTTGAATAAATCATCTCTTTGTTGAAAGATTTTCCTTTTTTATCTATAGCATTACCATAGGCAATAAATAGTGGTAGAAAATGCTCTGTTGATGGATGATTTTTATAAAAATTTATATTTTTTTGAATGTTTCTTAATTCATCATCTTTTGCATTTTCAATAATATCTATAATATCGTCATTAAATTTTGTTGCATAATCTTGTATATTTAAATGCATTCTGGCATCACCTAAATTATGAGTAATTCCACCACTACATATAATCAAAGCTTCATCTTTAAATTGTTGAAGTGCAACTCCTAAATTAATAAGTTGGTCTATATTATATGAAATAGGAATACTTAGCTGTAGTACTGGAATTGAGAGTTTTTCATACATTAATGCTAATACATTCCAAACTCCATGATCATAACTTTTTCTATTTTCATCTATAGAGATATCAATATTATTTCTTTTCAATTTTTCAATTAAGTCAAAAGTTAATTTTTCATCACTATTTATCTCATATTTTACTTTATATAATTCTTCTTCAAAACCATAAAAATCATACATTATTTTATTTGTTTCAGGTGAAATAATCTTTAAATCTTTTGTTAAATAATGTGCTGAAAATATAATAATATATTTTGGCATTTCTAATTCTTTAGCTAAATTATTAATATTTTTTTTAGATTTCAGGTCGCTTAAAAGTATATTTGGAGCGCCATGTGAAATAAATAGTGTTGGATTCATGGGTAAAATCTTAGCTAATTACTTAGCTAAGATACCTTCAATTTCAATGTTTAATTTAACAGTTTCGTCAACTAAAACACCACCAGCTTCTAAAGCTTTGTTCCAATTAAGACCAAAATCTTTTCTGTTAATTTTACCAGTTAACTCTAAACCAACTCTAGTGTTTCCCCAAGGATCAACAGCAGTACCGTTGTCTTCAAAATCAAGTTTAACATCTTTAGTAATACCTCTAATAGTTAACTTACCATAAGCAGTGTCACCTTCAATTTTTTCTAATTTGTAAGTTAAAGTAGGGTTGTTGGCTTGATCAAAGAAATCAGCAGATTTTAAATGAGCATCTCTTTTATCATCTTCAGTGTTAATAGAAGCAACACTAACTTCACCCTCTAAACTTTTTAAAGTTTTAGTTTTTTCGTCGTAAACAAATTTACCACTGAAATTGTCAAACTTACCAGTAACATTAGAGATCATTAAGTGTTTAACTTTAAACCCAACATTTGAATGACTAGCATCAACATTATAAGTACCAGCAAAAAGAGCACTTGAAGCTACCAAAGAAGCTAAACCTAATTTTAAAAATTTCATATTAATCCTTTTTTTATTGTTTGTTTTATTAATTACTAATTAGTACTAAAAGAGCAAAAGAAAAGTTTAATTCGCTCTGTAAACCTTATCTAATAAATCATATAAAGTATCAAGTTCATTATCACTTAAAATTTCCATTGACTTTGTTAAATTACTTGAATGCGTTGGAAATACTTCTTCAATAATATCTTTACCTTTTTGAGTAATTGATAAAATTGATGCTCTGCTGTCATTTGGATCTTTTATTGAAGTAATCCATTCATCTCTTTTTAGATTTCTTACAACAACCGTTATATTTCCAGGCGTACTCATTGTTATTTTTGTAATTGAACCAATGTTTAAATCACCTAAGTGATATAAAACTTCTAATACTTTAAATTGATTAAATGTGAGATTATGTTTTGATAAATAATTTATTGTTAAATTTGTTATTTTTAAACTAGCTTTTTCTAATCTAACAACTGTTTTCATAGCTTTATCTGTTCTTATACCATAAGACTTTAACGATTTTTTATTCATTTACATACTCCTGTCGAAATTATAGTACTAATTAGTACTAATGTCAAGTGTTTTTTACTTAAATTATAAAAAAAACTTTTTTACAATTTGTTTTAAACCTTTTTCATTTCGATGAATAAAAAGTGAGAGTTATTTAAAGCTTTGATTTCAAGCTTGTCAACATCTATTATTTCCATTGCATCACCATTATTTAAACTTATTCCATTTATTGAAGCAGTTCCTTCAATTTGTACAAAATAAACTTGTCTATCTTTTTTAATATCAAAATCTATAGTTTTATTAGCTTCTAATTCACTAACATACATATTTATATCTTGATAAATTTTTATATCTGCATTTCCATCTTGGCTTGAAACTATATTTAATAATTTATTTTTTCTTTCAATTTCATTGAATTGTTTAGAACCATAAAGTCTTGGAAGTCCTGATTTTGGCGGAACTATCCAAATTTGTAAAAGTCTTAAATCTTTTGTTTTATTCCAATTGTGTTCACTGTGATATATTCCATCTCCAGCACTTAAATATTGAACTTCACCTCTTTTTAAAGTCTCTGCATTTCCCATTGAATCTTTGTGTGTAATCTCACCATCAACTACATATGAGATAATTTCCATATTTGAATGGGGATGTGTATCAAATCCTGAATTTGGATGAACAATATCATCATTTAATACTCTTAACACTCCAAAATTTATATTATTTGGATTTCTATATTCTGCAAATGAGAAGTGAAATCTACTTTCTAACCAACCAAGATTTGATGTTCCCATGTTTTCTTTTGGCAATTTTTTTAACATAAGTTATCCTTTTATTAAATTTTTAAATTGAACTAAGATTTTGTCTACACTATCTTCATTTACAGCTCTTTCATAGGTTGCCATAATTTCTCTTGGCATAACAATAGAACCAAGTCTTGTGAATTGATTTCTTAAAGAGTTTAATGAATCTTGACCACCTCCACCAGAGTGTGTTGCTAACTGAATCGCTTTTAAATTAAATAATGCTCTAAAATCATCCCCAATTCTTGAAATCCAAGCTATTGTATTTACTAATACAGGAGTTACACCATAATTATATTCAGGAGTTACAATAACATAACCACTAGCTTTTTCCATCTCTTTTGCTAAATCTAATGCAACTTGAGGAATGCCATCATTTTGTTCTTTGAATGTATCATACATTGGTAAGTTAAGATTTACTAAATTAATTATTTTTGAATCCACATCTTGTTTGTCAAAATTTGTTTTTATAGTATTTGCAAGTTTCATATTTTCATTTAAGCTTGCTACAAATATTAATATCATTTTTATTCCTTTAAAATTGATTATAATGGGTTTTATTTATAGAAAATAAAACTTTTCCTTGAAATACTGAATAAAATATTTCTCTATTTGAAAAAGAGGTTTTAGCTAATTACTTAGCTAAGATACCTTCAATTTCAATGTTTAATTTAACAGTTTCGTCAACTAAAACACCACCAGCTTCTAAAGCTTTGTTCCAATTAAGACCAAAATCTTTTCTGTTAATTTTACCAGTTAACTCTAAACCAACTCTAGTGTTTCCCCAAGGATCAACAGCAGTACCGTTGTCTTCAAAATCAAGTTTAACATCTTTAGTAATACCTCTAATAGTTAACTTACCATAAGCAGTGTCACCTTCAATTTTTTCTAATTTGTAAGTTAAAGTAGGGTTGTTGGCTTGATCAAAGAAATCAGCAGATTTTAAATGAGCATCTCTTTTATCATCTTCAGTGTTAATAGAAGCAACACTAACTTCACCCTCTAAACTTTTTAAAGTTTTAGTTTTTTCGTCGTAAACAAATTTACCACTGAAATTGTCAAACTTACCAGTAACATTAGAGATCATTAAGTGTTTAACTTTAAACCCAACATTTGAATGACTAGCATCAACATTATAAGTACCAGCAAAAAGAGCACTTGAAGCTACCAAAGAAGCTAAACCTAATTTTAAAAATTTCATATTAATCCTTTTTTTATTGTTTGTTTTATTAATTACTAATTAGTACTAAAAGAGCAAAAGAAAAGTTTAATTCGCTCTGTAAACCTTATATTTTAACTCTTTAGATACTCATGTCGAAATTATAGTACTAATTAGTACTAATGTCAAGGATTTTTTCAAAAGAATTGAAATATTTAATATTTTATTTTGATTTTTCTGATTAAAAACTCTATATTTAAGGGGATTGATGGTGGAAAAAAAATTAATTTTTTACAATAGATGAGAATTAAAGTAGTAGAAACCTACTACTTTAAGATTAAGCAACTTTTTTAATTGCTTTTTTAATTGCTGATTTAGCTTTTTTTGTTTTTTTAAGTTTTAAACCTAAAACTTTTTTCGTAACTTTTTTCGTGATTTTCTTTACATCTTTTTTATCAGCAATTTTCTTAACTGCTTTCTTAGCAATTCTTGCAACTTTTTTCTTCTTTAATAATTCTGCCATTTCGAATTCCTTAATTTGAATTAATTATATTATAAAAGTAATATAATATATACATTCTATATAAATAAAGTATAATTGTCAAATAAAAACTAATATTATTATGATTTGAAGATTGTTCTTTTGCTTAACCGTTTAATAAACTATATTTGGATAAAATATTCCGTTTTGCTATAAAAGAATGAAAAAATAAGGATACTAAAATGCTATTGACGCCAGGTCCAACTCCAGTACCAGAATTTGTAAGAAAAGCGATGGCTGATATTACGATTCATCATAGAACTGAAGAGTTTGAAGCGATTTTTAAAAATACTAGAGAATTATTAATAGAATTATACAATATGCCAGAAGTTGTAATGTTAGCTTCAAGTGGTACAGGTGCAATGGAAGCTTGTGTTACAAATTTAACACATAAAAAAGCACTTACAATTAATTCAGGAAAATTCGGTGAAAGATTCGGAAAGATTTGTGCTGCTTTTGGTATAGATTATACTGAAATTAAAAATGAATGGGATACTCCTGTTAGTGTAGAAGCGGTTGTAAATGCTGTAAAATCAGATTCATCTATTGATGCTATTTTTATTCAGATTTGTGAAAGTGCAGGAGGATTACGACATCCTGTTGAACAAATTGCTGCTGAGGTTAAAAAAATCAATAAAGATATTATGATTATTGCAGATGGAATTACAGCTATTGGTGTTGAAAAGATTGATACTACGAATTTAGATGCCATTATTACAGGAAGTCAAAAAGCATTAATGTTACCACCAGGTCTTGCAATAATTGGATTCTCAAATGAAGCAGTTGCGAAAATTGAATTAAAACCAAAAGGTTACTATTTTAATTTAGCTACAGAAATTAAAAAACAAAGAACAAATACAACAGCATGGACGGCTGCAACTACACTTATTATTGGTTTAGGTGCAATTTTAGAAAAAATAAAAAATGATGGATTTGATAATTTATATAAACAAACAGCATTAAGAGCAAAAGCGACAAGAGAAGCTTTAAAAGCAATAGGATTTGATATTTATCCAAAATCTCCTGCTGATGCTATGACTACTGTTTATACAGAGCAATCAAGTGCAATTAGAAAAATACTAAAAAATAAATATAATGTTGATATTGCGGGTGGTCAAGATCATTTAGCAGGTAAAATCTTTAGAATTAATCATATGGGATTAGTTGAAGATTATGAAGCTTCATGGGCTGTAAATGCTGTTGAATTAGCATTAGATGATTTAGGTATAAGAACATTTGATGGAACTGCAAATAGAGTTTTTGCATCAAATATGTTTAAAGGAAACTAAAAGTAATGATTTTTGAACACGAAATTCCAAAAGGAAGTCGATTATACTTTGGAGCATCTGCTAAAAGAAAAAGAGTATTAGAAAATCAAATTTGTGAGATTTTAGATAATGATGGATTTGAAGAGATATTAACTCCAAATTTTTCATATTCTCAACATCAAGCTATTGCAAATGAGAAAAAACTAATTAAATTTTCAGATGAGCAAAATGAACAAGTATCATTAAGAGCCGATTCAACTTTAGATGTGGTAAGAATTATCACAAAAAGATTAGGACGAACAACTGCCCATAAAAAATGGTTTTATGTTCAACCTATTTTTACCTATCCATCAAAAGAAGAGTATCAAATTGGATGTGAGTGGATAGATCATAACAATATTGCTGATATAATGAATTTAACAGCAAATATATTAAAAGCATTAAATATTGAACCAATTTTTCAAATTTCAAATATTAATATTCCAAAACTTGTTTCAAAAGAGTTGGATATAAATATTGACTTACTTAAGAATGGTGAGATTGCTACTTTATTTAAATTAAATTGTGAATGGTTGAATAAACTTATTAAAGTTAAAGACATAAGAAGTTTAGAAAATGTAATAAATATTGTTCCATCATCACTAAAAGAAGAATTAGAAAAACTTCTGTGCAAAGCAAAAGAAGTTGACTATTCAAATATTATTATTGCACCACTTTATTATGGTTCATTAAGATATTATGATGGTATTTATTATAGAGTAATAAATGAGAATTTAACTTTATGCAAAGGTGGAATGTACTCAAGCGAAGGAATGAGTTCATTAGGTTTTGCATTATATACAGATAATTTATTAAAAATTTTAGAGGATTAAGAATGAGCGCAGATATAATAGTTGGTATTCAATGGGGAGATGAGGGAAAAGGTAAGATAGTTGATATGCTTGCTCAAAAATATGACATGGTTTGTAGAAGTCAAGGTGGACACAACGCTGGTCATACAATTTGGGTTGATGGTGTAAAATATGCACTTCACCTAGTTCCATCAGGAATTTTAAATCCAAAAGCTATAAATGTAATTGGAAATGGTGTAGTTTTATCACCAGAAAACATTATTAAAGAAATGAGTCAATTCCAAAATTTAGAAGGAAGATTATTTATCTCTGATAAAGCACATTTAAATTTACCTTATCATGCCTTAATTGATCAAGCAAAAGAGAAATTAAGAGGTGAGAAAGCTATTGGTACAACCGGAAAAGGAATAGGACCTGCTTATTCTGATAAAATAAATAGAGTTGGACATAGAGTTGGTGAATTACTTGATCCTTCTAAATTAACAAAATCAATTTTAGAATATTTTGAACAAAATAGATCAATCTTTGATGTTTTAGGAATTGCAACTCCAAATGAAAAAGATTTATTAGAAGAGTTAAATGGCTATAAAGAAAAAATAGCTCCATTTATCACAAATACTACAAATATGGTATGGAAAGCTCTTGATGAAAATAAAAGAGTATTACTAGAAGGTGCTCAAGGAACTATGCTTGATATTGACCATGGAACATATCCATATGTAACAAGTTCAAGTACTATAAGTGCTGGTTCTTGTGCTGGTCTTGGATTAAATCCAAAAGATGTTGGAATAATAACAGGTATTGTAAAAGCATATTGTACAAGAGTAGGAAATGGTCCTTTCCCTTCAGAAGATTTTGGTGATGATGGTGAAACTATGGCTCAAGTTGGTAAAGAGTTTGGAACAACAACTGGAAGAAAAAGAAGATGTGGTTGGTTCGATGCAGTTGCAGTTAAACATGCTTCTAGATTAAATGGTTGTGATCAATTAGCTTTAATGAAACTTGATGTTCTTGATGGATTTGCTAAAATAAAAATTTGTGTTGCTTATGAACAAGATGGACAAAGAATAGATTATGTACCAACATGTTTAGATAATGTAAAACCTATTTATGAAGAGATTGATGGTTGGGAAAGTGTAGTGGGAATTAGAGATTATGACTCATTACCAGTTAATGCAAAAAAATATATTGAAAAAATAGAAGAAGTTACTTCTGTTAGAGTTGGAATCGTTTCAACATCTCCTGAAAGAGATGACACAATTTTAAGGGGGTAAAAACGCATGAGAATGAAATTACATCATACACCGTATGTCTCAAGAAGAATTACAAGAGATTTAGCAAATTGTGACTTTGTTGAGGTGAGAAAAGAAAAACATAGTATTGAAGCAGAAATAGAAAAAATATTAGATGCTGATATTGAAAAAGAGTTTGGGTTAGACGAAAAAGTTCAGGAAATTTTAACAGCACAAGAAGAAGAAATTGAGTATTTAAATGCTGATAGAAGACAGCTTTTTTGGATGACAAAAAAAAGACTTGCAAATGATTATGGTGTTATTTTGAATAATGAAGATAGATTTTCAGATATTGCTCATAAAATATTAGATTATTTATGGGAAGAAGATTTTATACATTATACATGTTCTGATAATCAAATAAAAAATGTAATTTTTGCTTCTTTAGATGATTTCATAAAAGGTTTTGAAAAAGCAGATAGTGAAGTAATGGCAAAATTAAAAAATTATAAAAGAAAATTAATACCAGGAACTGAGGATTATGATCTTGTTTATCACAGATTATATGAAGAGGAATTAACAAAAAGAGGATTGATATAAATGCAAAAAGTATGGATATATTTAGAGAATGGGACTTTTTTAGAAGCGAAATCTTTTGGTGCAACAGGAACATCTGTTGGAGAAATAGTTTTTAATACATCATTAACTGGATACCAAGAAATTATTTCAGATCCATCTTACGCTGGGCAATTCATTACTTTTACTATGCCAGAAATTGGAAATGTAGGAGTAAATGATAATGACATGGAAAGTAGAAAGTGTCATTGTAAAGGTGTATTAGTTAGAAATTATCATAGTGAATATTCAAACTATAGAGCACAAAATGATTTAGATTCTTTATTAAAAGAGCATGGTGTTTTAGGTATTTGTGATATTGATACTAGATATTTAACAAAAATGATTAGAGATGAAGGTGCTATGATGATGATAGCTTCAACTGAAGTTTCTGATAAAGAAGAATTAGCAAAACAACTAAAATCAAGCCCTAGAATAGAAGATGTAAATTATATTGAAATAGTTTCAACAAAAGAGTCTTATGTTCATAAATCAGGTGCGTGGAATCATGGCATTAAAGCTTATAATAAAGCTGTAATGAGTGATAAAAAAGTTGTTGTTATTGACTTTGGTGTAAAAAGAAATATTTTAAATGAGCTTGTAGAATCAGGTCTTGAAGTAGAAGTTGTACCTTCAACTTTTAAAGCAGATGATTTAATTGCAAGATTTGAAGCAAAAGAAATTGGTGGAGTTTTCCTATCAAATGGCCCTGGTGATCCATTAACATTAATTGCTGAAAAAGAGCAAGTTCAAAAATTAGTAAAAACTGATATTCCAATTTTTGCTATTTGTTTAGGACACCAAATGTTATCAATTGCCCATGGTTATGATACTTATAAGCTTAAATTTGGACAACATGGTGGTAACCATCCAGTTGCTAATAATGGAGTTGTAGAAATCACAGCACAAAATCATAACTATAATGTTCCTGATAATATTGTAGAGATTGCAGATGTAACACATGTAAATTTATTTGATAATACTATTGAGGGTGTTAAATATAAAAATAAAGAGATTTTCTCAGTTCAACATCACCCAGAAGCAAGTCCAGGTCCACACGAGTCAAAATATATCTTTGCTGAATTTGCAAAAATAGTGAAATAATTCACTGTTTTTGCAAAACGTAAAATAACACTTTTATATGTAAATAAGATGAATAGATTATAAATTAGAAAAAAGTAAATTATAAATTCTAACTCAATAAAACCACCTAAAAGAATAAAAAGTATTGGCAGAAGAATAAATGTATTCAAATCATGTTTATCTTGAAATATAATTAAATAAGCTAAATTTATTATAGTTAAAAGAATAGTTAAATATATGAAATTTTTATTAATTTTCTTTTTTTCTTTATTTTCATTTTTTTTCTTAATTTTAGAATAGTTTTTAATATAGTAAATACTCGGTATAACTCCTAAAATAAATACAATTAGAAAAAAGATTACATAATCAAGCATTACAAAATAAATTTCTCAATCAACTGATAAACTCCAGCACTAGCGATTCCAGCAGCAATTCCAGCAAGAACATCATCTCCCATTACTCCTAATCCACCTTTTACCTCTCTGTCGATTTTACCAATAATTGAGGGTTTCCAAATATCAAAAAGTCTGAAAAAAGCAAATGCTAAAATAGCCATAATAACCATGTTTTCACTATTGATTCCACAAATAGAAAGTGCTATCCACATTCCTGCAAGTTCATCAATTACTATTTCTTTACCATCATGTATACCAACTTCTTTTTCATAAATATCTATTTGTTTAATAGCAATTACAGTAATTAGTAAAGATAATAAAAATAGAGTTGATACATGAAGAAATTCTAGTAAAAATAAACCAATAAATAAAGATACAAAAGAACCTACAGTTCCTGGAGCTTTTGGGCTTAAACCACTAAATCCAACTGTTAAAAAAAATTTTCTTAAATTCAAAATAGATCCTTATTTTTTCTTTTCAATATCTAGTTTTTTTCTTTTTTCCCAAAGTGATTTTCTTGAAATCCCAAGTTTTTTAGATAACTCAGTATCAGGATATTTCCCTTGATATGAAATAACCATCATTTTAACATAATCATTTATTGTCATAATATTAGAGTTCCCAATAAGTTGATTCTCATTGTTAAATTCAATTTTTCTATAAGGAAAATCAATTTCAGTTTCTAAAGTTGAAACAACGCAATTTTTGTCTTCTATAAATTTAATAACATTCTCTTTTGCATTTTTTTTCAAAGAGTGATACTCTGTAAGATAAATAATAGATTTACCTTGTATAGCATTTACTTGTTTTTGCCATACTGATGAAGTTAATGGAATAAAATTAATTGGTAAATCCATTTTTCTAGAAAGTTCAAAAACTAATTTATCAGCACATTTTTGTGAATTTGATTCTATTAGCGTTGGAAATGATGGCGGTAATAAAACATCTGTTGTATCAATTTCAGCCATTGTAAAATCAAAATATTCTCTTAGGGTTTGTAACTCCCTTTTTAGACTTCTACACTCTTTATAGTGATAGATTTTTCTAATTAATTCATCCATGATAAATGGTTTCATAATATAGTCTTTTGCGCCATCTTTGATAGGATTGGTAACCGTTTCATCTGAAATATAAGAAACTAAAAGAAGAATTATTGAATTCTCTGAGTATTTTTTTATAATATTTTTACATAAAGCTGAGGGCAAAGATGTTGATAAAAGTATTGTGTCATAATCTTTTGTAAGATTATCAATATTTGGTGACTCAATGTAATCACAACTGTGTCCATCATCAAGTAATCTTGATACAACTTTTTGCGCCAGATAAATTTCATTTTCAATGATTAATATGTTCATTTTTGTTTCCAATTATAGTATTTCAATGTAGCTATACTTTGAACTGCTACACCTTCTGCTCGTCCAATAAATCCCATTTTTTCAGCAGTTGTTGCTTTTACATTTATAAATTGTTTTTCGATATTCAATAACGCAGCTAATGAATTCTTTATTTCATGTTTAAATGGATTTATTTTTGGTTTTTGAGCAATTATTGTTGTATCTATATTTACAATTTCATAACCAACACTGCAAATAAATTTAATAATATGCTCAAGTAAAATTTTTGAATCTATTCCTTTATACTTTTCATCTGTATCTGGGAAAAATTCACCAATATCTCCTGCTCCACAAGCTCCTAAAAGTGCATCAATAATTGAATGAATCAAAACATCACCATCACTGTGAGCTTTAAATCCAAATTCATAGGGAAGTTTTACTCCACCTAAAAACATCTCTTTATTATCTTCAAATGCATGAATATCAAAACCTGTTCCAGTAAAGAAGTTATTCGAAGGAGCTTTTAAATTTGGAAGTTCATCTAATTCATTTCCAAGTGTTAATTTTTTACTCTCATTACTTCCTTGAATATACTTAATTGTTCCATTTATTGCCTTTATTGCAGAACTCTCATCTGTAAATTCTATAGAAGTATTTAATGCATCTTTTAGTTTTTGAGTAAGGGAAAGTTGAGGAGTTTGTATTAATTTTACAGAATCTCTATTTATAGTATTTGTTTCATAAATTACAGTATCTGTAACATTTAAAACAGGAACTATGCAATCAGCATTTCCTTTTTCCTCTAAAAGATTTTTTATTACACTTTGGGGAATACAAGCTCTGGCTACATCACTTATCATTACAAATTTTGTTGTTACAAATTCTAAGCAGTTTAAAATAGATTTTTGTCTAGTTTCTCCACCTTTTACAAAAGTAAAATCATCTGTGAAATTTTTCATATAATTTAATTCATTTTCATGGGAAGCAACAATAATTTTATTGAATTGTGAAAATGATGATAGCCTTTTCGTAACATTTAACCATAATGGTTCATTTTCAATTCTAATCCATTGTTTTTTTGTTTTATGCTCAAACCGTGAAGAATTCCCCGCGCATAAAACTATGAGTGTAACATCTAACAACAAAATCCCCTTTGTGTAAAAAAGTTACAGATTATAGTATATAGTTACTTATGCATAAGTTAAGAATTTTGTGTAAGTACTTCTTTTATAACATCTATTGAGTTTAAAAAATGCTCAATATCGAAATTATACATAGATACTTTATTTAAAGCCTTTTCAATATTTTTGTCACTTAGTGGATAACGAATGTCACATAATATTTTAATGATTTCTAAAATCTGAGCTTTAGTTCTAAATTCAATTGGGCAAGAAACAATGTCATCAGTAAAGGCAATAGGAATAATTATATTAGGACTTATATCCCATTGTTTAAATATATTTGCAGTTATTCTAGCGCAGCTATAACCAGTATATTTTTTTTCACAATAGGTCGTATCTCTTGTTTCTTCTAATTCAATTAAGAATTCTTCCGATTTTCTATTTTTTTGTATTACTTGTGAAATTATAAATTTCCCAACCTCTTGTAAAAAAGCAGGTAAAAGTAATTCATTTTTTAAATCGAAATCAATTTTTGAAACCCAAGTATTTACGATATTTGTTGCTAATGAACTAATAAATAAAAAGTCTTCATTTTTTACAGCATATGCTAATAAATTACTATGAATTGTATTTTGCATTGCATAACCAATTGCAACAGTTAATGTGAAATTTGTACCAAGTAAATTTATAGCTCTACTTAGTGTTTCAATTTTACTCTTAAATCCAAACATACTTGAATTAGCTATTTTTAGAATAGTTACCACCATTAATGGATCTTTTTCAATAATAGAAATTAGATTTTTAATATCTGTATTTTTTATGTTTCTATATTTATCAAGTTCAATTACACTTGCTGGAAGAGGAGGTAAAGAATTTATCTCTTCTATTAAATCTTTTTTCATTATTTCCCTATATTATTAATAGTTTATTTCAATTTCATCTTCATCATCAATAAGAATGCTGAATTTTTTATTTTTTTCTTTAAAATCATTGAGAATAGAGCAAAGATCATTTTCTAGAAAAGATTTATAATTATCAAAAATTGATAAAAAATTATTTTTATAAACAGATGTAAAAATTAGCCTAATTATATACTTTGGTAAAATTATTTGATATTCTTCAAATCCTGCATCTAATGTAGCTAACTTTTCTTCATATTCAACAATAACAGTCTCACATACACCATGAAAGATATCATTTGAAATAAAAATTGATAATAAAGTTTTCATCTCATTTGATGAAATATTTTTATCGATTCTGTTTTTAATTGACTCAAGTTCATTTTTTAATTCACGATTTTTATTTTCAAAAAATTCATTTAAAATAAAATCTTTAGAATGTTGAATATTAGACAAAATTTTAAGATTTATTTCATTGTACTCATTTTCTAGAATTTCTAAGCCATTTATTTGAATAAAGCTAGCATATAATTTTTTTGCCTTATCAATATTAATTTGATTTTCTGAGTAAAAAAGACTGAGACTTAAATAAATTTTAGAGTAAACTGATAAAAGATGAGATGCAATTTTGTAGTTATCTACATAGGTAAATATTTTTTTTAGAACATTTTCTAAATCTGTATTATATTTGATATGAATAGACTTATTTACACATAAATCAAAAATTGCTAATTTAAAATATTCGTGATAATCATTCTTTATAGGATTATGTTGCACAAGAATCTGTGAAATTAGATGATATTTATATAAAGCGATATCATCAGTAAAATATAGAAGCTGGAAAATAATTTCAATATTTGTATTAGTCAAAATCTCTTGTGAAAATATGAAATCATCAATAATAAAATGATAATCAAGTTGTTTTTTAAAATCCTGATTAATATGATAATTTAATAAAAGTGTATTTAAGAGATCTTTTTGAAAAATATCTAAATTTTCAGCTATATCATCATTTGAATGATAAAGACTAAATTTTTTGTAGTAAAATCTTAGAATCCTTTGAAAATCTTCTTCTTTAAAATATAATTCTTCATTAATATTAGCTTTTAAATCTTTTATCAATTTTAAAATTAAGACAGAAGAATTCTTTTTATATATTAAAAATTCTTGAGAATCTAAATTTTGTGTTTCATCACCAAAATTACTCTCAGAGGAGATTACATATCCAGCTTCATGTCTTTCAAGGGTTAAAAAATAGTTTTCAAAAGTTGTTTTTAAATCATTAGTATCAAATGGTATATTTTCAATATATGAAAAATAATATAGATATTTTCCTTGAATATTATTTAATTTATTTAACTGATTTTTATCTAGTAAAATATTAAATTTTAAAATATTAATTGATTCTGTCATTAATTCAATAAAGAATTTAATACTTTTTTTGGCAATTTCATCAATTGAATTAAAATTACATAGTTGGGTTATAGTTCTTAATAAAATTATATAAGAATCAAAAGATAAACAAAAGAGCTCTTTATTAGTTAAAAACAACTCTTTTAATCTATTTTCGTAAAATCTAAAAAGATTAGATGTACTATCAAAATTGTAATTATTATATGATTCTATGATTTTTTCATTTGTACCAATAGATAAAATATGTAACATAATATTTATATCTTTAAAAAAATACAAAGAGTCTTTTTTTGTTAAATTAAGTAGTTTTTTTTCAATAAAAAGATTTACATTCTCTTTTAATGAAGGGTTATTTAGAAATAAATCTTCAATATCTTCAGGGATAGGTACTCTTTTGATGAATAATACTTCTATATAATTAATAATATATAAAACATTTTTTTCAAAAGAACTTATTAATTGATTGTCATTTTCTAAGATGTTATATTTTTCTAAGATTAAATCTATTTGTTTTATACTATCTTTTTGTGCCAACTCTTTTTTGCTATAAAAACTAAAAGTTGGGGAGTTATTAGAATCTTTATTACTAATCATCATTACTCCTAGTATATATTTACATTTATTATATAGAAAAGAAACTTATACAAATAATAATTACAAATTAATGAAAGTAATTATTGTTCTGTAAATATTTTTAGCTATAATCGATTTACAATTCAAATATAATAAACTATAGGATTTAAAATGAGAAATTGGTTAGACAATCATAAAAGTGACAAAGTTAGAACTCAAATGTATTATGCAAAACAAGGAATTATAACGCCAGATATGGAATATGTGGCTAAAATTGAGAAACTTGATCCTGAGCTTGTAAGAGCTGAGATTGAAAGAGGAAGATTAATAATCCCTGCAAATGTTAACCATAAACATTTAGTTCCAATGTCAATTGGAATTGCATCTTCATGCAAAATTAATGCAAACATCGGTTCTTCTGCACTTGCTTCAAATGTTGAAGGTGAGATAGAAAAAGTTGATGTTTGTTTAAAATATGGTGCTGATACTATCATGGATTTAAGTACAGGTGGTGACTTAGATATGATTAGAACAGCTGTAATTGAACACTCAACTGTGCCAATTGGAACAGTTCCTATTTATCAAATTTTACATGATGTAAAAGATAAAATTGAAGATTTATCTATTGATGTTATGTTAAAAGTTATTGAAAAACAAGCTCAACAAGGTGTTTCATATTTCACTATTCATGCTGGATTCTTACTTGAGTTTATGCCTCATGTTGCAAAAAGAAAAATGGGAATAGTATCAAGAGGTGGTTCTTTAATGGCTGCTTGGATGATGCATTATCATAGAGAAAATCCATTTTATGAAGCATTTGATGAGATTTTAGATATTTGTAGAAAATATGATGTTTCTTTATCTTTAGGAGATTCATTAAGACCTGGATGTTTAGCTGATGCATCTGATGAAGCACAATTAAGAGAGTTAAAAGTTCTTGGTGAATTAACTTTAAGAGCTTGGGAAAAAGATGTTCAAGTTATGATAGAAGGTCCTGGTCATGTTCCTTTAAATCAAATTGAAAGAAATATGAAATTAGAAAAAGAGTATTGTCACGAAGCTCCGTTTTATATCTTAGGACCATTAACTACTGATATTGCTGCTGGTTATGACCATATTTCATCTGCAATTGGTGCAGCTGTTGGTGGATGGCATGGTGCATCTATGTTATGTTATGTAACTCCAAAAGAACACTTAGGTTTACCAAATGCAGAAGATGTTAGAAACGGTATTATTGCATATAAAATTGCTGCTCACTCAGCTGATATAGCAAGAGGAAGAAAAGGTGCAAGAGATATTGATGATGAAATGTCTGATGCAAGATATGGGTTTGACTGGAATAGACAGTTTGAATTGTGTTTAGACCCAGAAAGAGCAAAAGAGTATCACGATGAAACTTTACCTCAAGATGTATTTAAAGAAGCAGAATTCTGCTCAATGTGTGGACCAAAATTCTGCTCATACAAAATTACTCAAAAAATTGTAAAAGAACATGGTCAAGCAATGATTGATATTGCTGGATAATCTCTCTTTTTAATAGTAGATACAAAATTTGTATCTACTATTTTTGTAAATTTCTCATTTTTCTATCATATTTATTCTTTATTCTTTTTATTCTTTAGCTAAAATACTTTATAGTATAATTAATTAAGATAATAATTATCCTATTTAAATTATAATGCAATCGTTAGTAAATATTAAAGGAAATTTTATATGGCAAATGTAGAAAATATTAAAAAAGAATTAGAAAATATTAAATATCCAGGTTTTGCAAAATCAATAGTAGAGTTTGGATTTGTAAAAGATATTCAAGTAAATGGAACAGACTGTTTAGTTGTACTTGATATTACATCAACTGCTCCTGAAGTTGAAGCTCAACTAAGAAAAGAAATTACAGCAGCATTAAGTACTATTGGAATGAATGTAACGCTGAATTTTAATAAACCTCAAGAGCAAAAACAATCAAGTAATAGTGTAAGTGGTAAAAATATTGCACCACAAATCAAAAAAGTTGTAATGGTAAGTTCAGGAAAAGGTGGAGTTGGTAAATCAACTACAACTGTAAACTTAGCAGTTGCAGCTGCAATGCAAGGTAAAAGAGTTGGTATCCTTGATGCTGACATTTATGGACCAAATATCCCTCGTATGATGGGTTTACAAGGTAAAGAAGTAGAAATTGTTGGAGATAAAGCAAAACCTTTAAATGCTTATGGTGTTGATGTTATGTCAATGGGTATGTTAATGGAAGAAGGTCAAGCTCTTATTTGGAGAGGTGCTATGATTATGAAAGCAATCCAACAACTTTTAAGAGATATTTTATGGGAAGAGTTAGATATTTTATTTATTGATATGCCTCCAGGAACGGGTGATGCTCAATTAACATTAGCTCAAAGTGTACCTGTAAGTGCTGGAATTAATGTTACTACTCCTCAACATGTTGCTCTTGATGATTCAAGAAGATCTTTAGATATGTTCAAAAAACTACATATTCCAGTTGCTGGAATTGTTGAAAATATGAGCGGATTTGTTTGTCCTTCATGTAATACTGAATCTGATATTTTTGGAATGGGAACATGTGAAGAACTTGCAGTTCAATATAATACGCAAGTATTAGCAAATTTACCAATTGAACCAGCTATTAGAGAAGGTGGAGATGCTGGAAAACCTGTAGTTTACTTCAATCCTGAATCAGTTTCTGCAAAAAGATATATGATTGCAGCTGATAAATTAATTCAGTTTTTAGCAAGTATTGATGATAATATCAGTAACTCAGCAATTCAACCAATTATGCCAGCAGGTGTAAGTGCTTGTTCAACTGAAGGTCAAAAAATAAAAGCTGAGCATGAAAAAGCACAGAAACAAGCTTCATCAGGAAGTTGTGGAACTGGATGTGGTTGCCACTAAGTTTTTTTAAAGATAAAAAGAGTTTTTAGCTCTTTTTATTTATCTGTTCTTGAATTTTTCTCTTCAATCCCTGAAATTCCAAATCTTCTAGCTAACTCTTGTTTAACTCTATCTGGACTTATATTTTTAGATGCAAGTGCAACTAAAACATGGTATGTAATATCAGCTGCTTCATAAATGATTTCTTCTGTGTCATTATCTTTTATTGCAAAAGTAAATTCACCTGATTCTTCAACAATTTTTTTAAGCATTGAGTTTTGTTTACCTTGAAGAAGTTTTGCTGTATATGATTTTGTTGGATCATCATTTTTTTTCTCTTGAATTGTGTGATATAAAGTATCAATAACTCCATAAGCAGATGTTGTATCAATTTGAACATCACTTATTGTTTCATTTGTAGCGAGATTCGTAAAGAAACAAGATTTTCTTCCTGTATGACAAGCAACACCTGCTTGATTTACTTTTAAAAGTAAAGTATCATTATCACAATCGATTAAAATTTCTACAATTTCTTGAAGATGGTTTGAACTTTCACCTTTTTTCCAAATTCGTTGTTTACTTCTACTAAAATAATGAGCATAGTTTGTTTTAATTGTTAATTCAAGAGCCTCTTTATTCATGTATGCAAGCATTAAAACTTCATTTGTCGTCGCATCTTGTGTAATAACAGGAATCAATCCTTCCATTTTTTCCCAGTCAACCTTATTTAATATTTCCATCTCTTAGCCTTAAAATTTTTTTTGTAAATCTAGTTTAATTGAATCTATTGCTTTTTTTTCTTTATCGATACTTATACCAAAATTCATCTCTAAATCTTCTTTTATTTTCTCTTCATGCACTTCTTTAATAGATTTTGGTTCTTTGTATTTCTCTTTTTTATATCTATCTTTTTCTCTACTTATTGTAATTTCTGGATTTAAATTGATTTTAACTTCTTCTTTTTTTATAGGAGTTTTTATTATTTTTTTTGCTTCTTCTTTTTTAGTTGAAGGAGGAGTATTATTTTCTATTATTGTAGGAGTGGTCTCTTTTGTGATTTTATTTTTTTCTTTATTTAGTTTTAACTCTTCTTTATTTACATTATCTGTGGGTAAAGAAAAAAAGAATAAAAGAATAATAAAGATAAGAAATATAAGTATTTTTTTCATTGAGTAAAATAGAGTAGTTTCCTACTCTATTTAAATTATTTGTTAATAGATGAATCTCTTGATTTATCTTTAGTATCAACCCAAATATTTGGAGTTGAACCACCAGGAGTTAAGAAAATTTTAGCATCTTTATTTTCTTTTAATGCATCATTAAATCTACCTTGAACTTCAATTTGTTGCATTTGTAATAATGCAGGTGTTAAAGACTCAGCAATTGTTTTATTTGCAACAGATTGTGCTTTTGCTTCAATCGTTACAGCATCTGCTCTACCTTGTGCTTCAATTCTTTTAGCTTCAGCTTCACCAGTTGCTTGAGCTGCTCTTTTTTCAGCTTCTTGTTTAGCTCTTAAAACTTCGTATCTTACTCTTTCAGATTCTTGGTTTGCAATTTGAACTCTTTCAATTTGCTCTTTGATTTTTGCAGGTAAAACAATTTCTCTTAATTGAACAGATTCAATTGATACAGAACCTTTTGCTAATTCAGAAACTTGTTTTTTGATATCTAATTCAATCATAGTTGCAATTTCATTTCTTTTTGTTGGTAAATCTTCAGCATTAAATCCACCTACAACATTTCTTACAACATTTCTTACAACAGGATTTACAATTTTATCTTCCCATGATAATCCCCATGTAGCAATTGTCTCTGGTGCTCCATCTGCGATTAATTTATATTGAACAGTAAGTTCAATAGAAACAGGTAATCCTCTTGCATCAAGAATATTAATTGCAGGATTAATTTTAATTCCAGGGTCAAATCCACTCATTTCTTCAACACTTCTATAGTTTAATAATCTAATTTTTGTATCAACTATAATAACTTTTTGAAAAACAGGTATATATAAATGAAAACCTGGATTTAATGGTGTTTTATCATATTTACCAGTTGTTGCAATAATACCAACTTGTCCAGATTCAATAATCACAAATGGTTTAAAAATAAAAAGTGCACCAATAATTATGATAACCACATAAAGCATTCCAGCTTTTTTCCCAAAGTTTTTAAAAAATTCAGGTGTTTCAAAAGGAGGTTGGAAATTTCCACCACCACCATTATTATTGTTCCCACCACCGTTGTTCTGTTGTCTGTTCTTAAAATAATCGTTATCTATTGGCATATTTTTCCTTGTTTTAAATATCTAATTAAATTTATGTTACTCAATATTAGTTAACATATGTTAAATACTTAATATATTTTTCATTTTTACCAGCAACTACATCAAAGTATGCTGATTGTATTTTTTCTGTAATTGGACCTCTTGATCCACAACCTATAACTCTTGCATCAACATCTCTAATTGGAGTTATTTCAGCAGCAGTTCCTGTGAAGAATGCTTCATCAGCTATATAAACTTCTTCTCTAGAAATTCTTCTTCTAATAACTGGAATTCCCATATCAGAAGCCAAATCAATAACAGTAGCTTGTGTAATTGATTCAAGTGAATTATCATTTGGAGGAGTAATTAATGCTCCATCTCTAACGATAAAGAAACAAGCGCCACTTGCTTCTGCGATATAACCTTGGTCATCTCTTAACAAGGCTTCATCATATCCAGCTTCAACTGCTTCAAATTTTGCCATTTGAGAGTTAAGGTAATTTGCAACTGCTTTTGCTTTTCCCATTCCTGAAGTATTTGGAGTTCTTGTCATTGATGATATTTTTACTCTAACACCTTTTTTAAGACCTTCTTCACCTAAATAAGCTCCCCATTCCCATGCAGATACACTTACTTTTACAGGTGCATCTTTATGATATAATCCCATAACTCCGTAACCTAGATATACTAAAGGTCGAATATAAGCACCTTCAAATAATTCATTTTTTTGTAGTAATTCTATTTGAGCTTTATTTAATTCTTCAAGTGTAAAAGGTACATTCATAAGTGTCATTTTTGAAGAGTTTAATAATCTCTTTGTATGTTCATTAAGTTTAAAAATTGCACATCTGCCATCTACTGTTTTATAAGCTTTAGTACCTTCAATAGCACCATTTCCATAGTGAAGAGTGTGACTTAATACATGAACTTTTGCATCATGCCAAGCTACAAATTCTCCATCCATCCATATATATTTTGATTCAGTCATTTTATAAAATCCTAATTATTAAATTATAAGCATTTATTTTATCTAAGATATTATTAAAGTAAACTCTTAAAGTTAATTATTAATTATTTAAGATAATTAAATGTAATATAAAAGAAAAAAACATAAGTGAATTGATATATGTACCTTCGTAAAATAGTAAATTTAGCAATATTCCTACTTCTAGCATTTTTCTTTACAGCTTGTTCTGTGAATAATTTAATGACACCAAACAAGAAAAAAAGCTATGAAAAAAAAGAGATAACAACTTCTTTGATAAATGAAGTGATTAATATTACGCATCTAATTAAACAAAATAATTTAGCATTACTAAACAGTAAATATATAAATCCAAAATATGGATTATATGAAGTTTCAAAATTAGATGGAAAAAATATCTTTGAACATAAAAATAGTATAACTAAAATAAAAAACGATGTAGATTCATTTGAAGTAAAAAATGAAAAAGCAAATTTTTATTGTAGCACTTCAGATGATAGTTTATACGGTTGGGATAAAGAGGGAATTTATTTAAATGCTAAAACAAAACCTTTGATTACACCTATCATGGAAGAAGCTAATATTGTAAATCCAAATAGTTATAAAGAAGAAGAGATAGAAAAAGTTGATTTTATTGAACAAACAAGCTATGAGGTTACCATTACTTATAACATGATTTTTTATTTGACGCTGATAGATGATAAATGGTATATAACTTTAATTGACAATGCAACTACTGACTGCATAGATTAATGCAACTAAGTTGCATATAAGCAGATTTTGTTAAAATTCTGCCATGAATATAGAAATATCAAAAATAGCAAATTTACCCACTTCATATGGGGATTTTAAAATACAATCTTTTAAACAAAATGATAAAGAACATTTAGCCATATTTACATATACACTTCCTTCAATTCCAACCGTTAGAATTCATTCAGAGTGTCTAACTGGAGATGTTTTTAAAAGTTTAAAATGTGATTGTGGCGAACAGTTAGATTTTGCATTAAAGCAGATTCAAAAAGATGGTGGAATGGTTATTTACTTAAGACAAGAAGGAAGAGGAATTGGACTTTTTAATAAGGTAAATGCATATTCTTTACAAGATTTAGGGCATGACACAATAAAAGCAAATGAGCTTTTAGGTTTCAAACAAGATTATCGAGATTACAAAATTGTAGATGAAATTTTAAAACATTTTAATATAAAAAAAATAAAACTAATGACAAATAATCCTTTGAAATTAACATCATTAAAATATACAAAAATAGTAAAAAGAGTTCCGATTATTATAAATAGTTGTGAATATAATTATGAATATTTAGAGACAAAAAAAGAGAAAATGGGGCATTTACTATAATTAAAAATTATAGTTATGCAACATCTATTAAATTTGCTTTTTTCATTTCTTCTATTATTTCAAAAAGTTCCTCTGCTTGAACACCAATAATATTTGCAATGTCAATTAAGTCATTATTACCATCTGCATAAGCTATAAAATCCATCATCATTTTAACAATATCATTAGAAGCTTTTGTTGAAATAGTTGGATATAAACCTCTTTTCCCTAATTGAGGTTCACATAAAACATTTATTTTATAATACTGATTACATTCAAGTAACTCTATTGCTTTTTTAATTTTATCATATCCTCCATATAAACCCTCTGGCGAGATAAAACTTAAATCATCTAATGAAGTATGATATTCTGGATACTCATGATATTTAGTTCTACATATTGTAGCTATTGGCAAATCTACTCCGGGAGAACAATATTGTCTTTCATCACTACCTCTATCTAAAAAACTATATTCAATATAGTCCGTATTTTGTAAAATATGTTTAGATACTTTATCAGCTAATGTATTCCCATATCTTGTTGGAAGATAAGAATAGTTTTTATTATCACCAATAGTAGTAATATTAAAGCCCGCAATTATATATTTTTTCATAGTATCAAGATTTTTACTAATATACATAATTGAACCTATAGTTTCAGGAATAAATACTATTCTATATGAGTATTCCCTATTTGCGATTAATTTGATAAAATTAACTAATGCAGTTGTTACTACTGGGCCAGATAATTCATTGTTTGCCATTGATGGATGACATACATAAGTAGATAAAAAAATTTCTTTTTCGCTCTTTCCTTTTAATTTAATTTCTCCATAAGTTAAGTTTCCATTTTTTAATTCGCTATTAATTTTAACTTTATACCTTCCTCTTTTTAGTTTCTTGAATTCATTAAAAGTTAAACAAAAACCCCATCTTTCTGTATAGTATGATGTGATATATGGTATTGCAGATGGTTGTTCCTCTATATAATATAAATGTTCTATAAGTTCCTCAAATTCAATATCTTTATCAATAGGTGTAGAATATCCAACAATATGTAAGTTATTAATCTTAAAATCACAAATTTTATTCCCATCTGGGTCAATAATATACCCATCATCACAATTCCATTCTTTTGGGATTGTCCAATCAAAACATTTTGTTCCACTAGGAACTTCAAGTATATCTAGTTCAGGAATTATATTTTTAATATAATGCAATGTTTCTCTTACTCCATTCCCAGATAAACTTCTGTTAATAGGGAACAAATCTACTGCCCAATTGTACATTTCTTGTCCAATATTCATCTATTAACTCCTGTACTTTACTTCATAATATGGCAATATATCTCCACCAAAACTTAGTTTAAACCAACCTCTTTTGGGCGAATTAATACCTTCTAAATCTACTTCGTTAATGCCCATTTTACTTAAATCATAAAAAGTTTCCCAAAGTACATTTGTTCCACTATGTCCATCTCTTTTTACTGGATCATTTGCACCAAAAATATAGTATGCTCTTTTCGTATCCCATGCAAAAAATACTATACTTCCAATCTCATTAAATTCATCATAACTAGCATAAATCTTTCCCATATTATTATCAAGTAGAATTGATACTAGATTTTTCATAGTATTTAAGATTTGATTTTCAACTTCAATATTTTGCCTATTCATTGTTTTTCTATAAAACTCTACAAGTAAAGAAATATCTGAAATAGTTTTTACTTGATACTCTTTTTTTATTGCATATCTAATTTGTTGTCTTCTTGATGTTGAAGCTTTTTTATAAATACTAATATCTTCAAGTTTGTTTGCTGTTCTAAAATCTGATATATCTAGATATGAAGTATATCTTATGTCAGGAGTATATTTAGGAAATTTAGTTCCAAAGTTTATCCATAAAATTCCTCGTATATCTACAATACTTGGATGTAAACGAAGTTCTATATTCTTGTAAATATTAGTAAGTTCTTTTAAGATAAATTCTTGTATTTTAAATTGTTCAGAAAATTGTTGAGAATGATTTTGCTTATTTGTTGGTTTGTTATACATAATTCCATTATAAATAATAAAATCATCTAAAACCAAAGAATTTTCATTTTCATTTTCATTTTCTATAGTAGCTACTGCTGCTCTAAGTTCATCTTTTTTATAACAATAAAAAAGTTTATATTTTATATCACATCCTTTTAAATATGTAGAAGTAGAAAAAATTGTACCATTTGATGACTCATTAACAAATTTATCCCATTTATCATTTGCTACAGTTTCTATTAGGGTATATTCTGTTGTAGGATTTTTTATTTTATTTATCATTACTTTACCTTATTAATATGTATTATAATTTTAACTACAGTAGGTTTTATGGGGGTTTTATAATTTTGCATGATTCTAACTTAAACTATTGGAAATTCACATTAATTTAAATTATTTTTATGCAAAGTAAGAGAAGATTATAATTTTATTGAAAATTTGTAATAGGTTAGAGTGGGATTACCTAAAAAATAAAAAGCAGTAAAAGTACTTAAACTTTTACTGCTTTTTTTATGAATACAATATAAAACTAATTGTGATTAGCAATGGCATTTGCCATTTTTATCAAGTTTTCAGACCAATCTTTTGCTAATGGAGTCTCTTTTATAACTTTAATTTTTAACTCATTTGCAATTGTTTGTGCACTTTTATCTGAAAATTCACTTTGTGTAAAAATCGCTTTTACTTTTTGCTCTTTTGCTTCATTTATGATTTTTTGAAGCATTTTAGGTTTTGGCTCTTTACCTTCTACTTCAATTGGCAATTGAACTAAATTATACTCTTTTGCAAAATATCCCCAAGATGGATGAAACACCATAAATTTAGAATCTTTTGGTAAATCACTTAAAATACTTTTTATTTTTTTATCTGTTTGATTTATCTCTTCAATAAACTTATCATAGTTAGTTTTGTAATAATCTTTGTTAATAGAATCAACTTCAACTAAAGCATCATAAATATTTTTTGCCATAATTTTTACATTATCAGGACTTGTCCAAGTATGTGGATCTTTTCCATGGTGATGTTCATCTTCTTTTGGAAAACTCTCAATTGTTTCCACATCATTTGAAGCTAAATCTTTAAAGAAATGTTCCTCACCTTCAAACTCTGTTGGTTGATGTTGTGTAAAAAAGATATATTTTCCATCTTCTTTTACTTCAATTTTGAAAGTTGATATATCTTTTTTATCATCAAAATTTAATTCATAAAAAGAGTTACTTGTTTCAAGGGTATCATTGTTATTTGCAGTTGAAATTTTATTTTTTTCAAATATATCTTTTGCAGTATTTGTGTATGCTTTTATCAAATCTTCACTATTTCCTTGTGCTTTTATAATAAACATTTTCATAGTTGCTTCTGCATAATTGCCATCTGATTTAGAAAAACTCCAGTTATATGTACCTTTTTTTAAATCAAAAACTCCAGCCCATTCAAAAGGAAGCTCTTCACTTTTATTTTGTTCTTCTGCATGGTGATGGTGATGTTTTGCCATTTCAATTAATTCAATGTCTTTTGTCATTTCAACAAATTTCATATTTTTATTTTGCGTTGCAAATTTATCAAGCCATGTATTTTCAAATTCTAAACCTATTGGAAAATAGATATTTGCATTTGAAATATCTTTCATTTGTGAGGGTTTTGGCTCATAAGTGTGTGGGTCACTTCCTGGTTTTACCATTGCGCTAACCTTAACTTTATCTCCACCTATTTTTTCTACAAATGTTTGCTGAGGTAAGATACTAACAACCACATTTGTTTGTGCATAAACAATATTTAACAGTAAAAATATTGCAATTAAAAATTTCATCTTATAGTCCTTTTATTACTGCAACCAAGTTGCATTTTTGTAATATTATTAAAATAAAAGTTAAACGCAACTTAGTTGCGTTTAACTTTCTAAAAGATATAATAAAGAAAATTAACAAGGTTAAATATGAGCCAACAAATATTTTGGAATGGTAAATTCTCAAAAGCTGATTATTTTTATGGGACTAAAGCAAATGAATTTTTAGCTTCAAAAATTGAGTTAATAAAAAATAAGAAAAAGCTTTTATGTTTAGGTGAGGGTGAGGGCAGAAATGCTCTCTTTTTTGCAAAGAATGGTTTCGAAGTTAGTGCGATTGATGCTTCAGATGTGGGTTTAGCAAAACTTGATTCAAAAAGTAAAGAAGGAAATCTAAATATAAAAACTGTTTGTATGGATTTAAATCATTGGAAAGCAGATGAAAAATACGATGTAATCGTAGCTTCATATTTACATATGTTTAAAGATGAAAGAAAAAATTTGTTTGAAAAGATTGAAGAATCTTTAAATAAAAATGGTTACTTTATCGGTGAGTTCTTCTCAACAAAACAGTTAACATATAATAGCGGTGGCCCAAAAGATTTAGAGCTTTTATATACAATAGAGGATTTTGAAAATCATTTTTTATTTTGTACAAAAGACTTAAGTGAAGAGATTGTGATTTTAGATGAAGGAATTGGCCATCAAGGCGAAGCTTGTGTGATTAGAGTAGTTATTCAAAAAATTTAAAACTTTGTTTAACAGCTTTTTAACTACTAATTAAGTACACTATCTAATAATAAATATCAAAAATAATTATAATAAATAAGACAGAGAAAAGAATGTTAGAAACAATAAAAAATTTAATTAAACAAAAAGTTTTGATAATAGATGGAGCTATGGGAACACAGCTTCAACTAGCAGATATAAAACAAGAAGAGTGGTTATTTGAAGAACAGGATTTAGAGGGTTGTAATGAACTTTTAAATTTAACTGCACCTCATGTTTTAGAAACTATCCATGATGATTATGCTAAATCAGGGGCTGATTTAATATGTACAAATACTTTTGGTTCAATGCCTTGGGTTTTAGATGAATACAAAATCGGACATATGTCGTATGAATTATCACGACTTGGAGCAGCGCTTGTAAAAAAATCTTGTGAAAAATATAGCACACCAGAAAAACCAAGATTTGTTGTAGCTTCTATTGGGCCTGGAACGAAACTTCCATCTCTTGGACACATCAAATATGATGAAATGTACGAGGGTTACAAAATCATGGCAAAAGGTTTAGCTGATGGTGGATGTGATATCTTCTTACTTGAAACTTGTCAAGATCCACTTCAAATAAAAGCTGCTCTTCATGCACTAAATGATATAGCACCACATATTCCTATTATGGTATCTGTTACTATTGAGTTAAGTGGAACTATGCTTATTGGAACTGATGCTATGACAATAGCTGCCATATTAAGTCCTTTTAATATTTTATCTTTAGGATTTAACTGTGGAACTGGACCTAAACAAGTTCATAAACATGTAAAAACTTTAAGTGAAGTTTGTAAATTTCCAATTTCAGTTCATGCAAATGCAGGGTTACCACAAAATAGAGGTGGAAAAACTTACTATCCAATGCAACCAGATGAATTCACAGCTTTACAAATGGAGTTTTTAAAAATAAATGGAGTTTCATTTTTAGGTGGTTGTTGTGGTACAACACCTGAACATATTGAAGCTTTAACAAAAGCTACAGAAGGAATTGTACCTTTAAAATCTTGCGGATTCTTAAAAGCATCTTTAGCTTCACTTTTTGGAACAGTTCCTCTAAAACAAGAACCAGCACCATTACTTATTGGTGAGCGTTCAAATGCAACTGGAAGTAAGGCTTTTAGAGAGTTATTAAAAGCAAATGACTATGAGGGTACATTAAGTGTTGGACAACAACAAGTAAGAGCAGGTGCCCATGTGATTGATGTTTCTGTTGGATTTGCAGGTCGTGATGAAAGAAAAGATATGGATGAAGTAACGGCACTTTATTCACAAAAAGTTGCACTTCCTTTAATGCCAGATTCAACTCAAATTTATGCTTTAGAAGCTGCACTTAAACAAATCGGTGGAAGAGCAATTATTAACTCTGTAAATCTTGAAGATGGTGAAGAAAAATTTGATGCTGTTTGTGCTTTAGCTAAAAAATTTGGAGCTGCACTTGTTTGTCTTGTTATTGACGAAGTTGGAATGGCAAAAACAAAAGAGGATAAAATCAGAATTGCTGAGAGAATCTTTGATTTATGTGTAAATAGACATGGATTTGACCCTGCTGATTTAGTATTTGATATGCTTACATTTACTATTGGTTCTGGAGATGATGAATATAGAACAGCTGGAATTGAAACTATGGAAGCAATTCGTGAATTCCAAATTTTACATCCAGAAGTTGGAACAACTTTAGGGCTTTCAAATATCTCTTTTGGACTTGATATAAAAGCTAGAATTTATCTGAATTCAATCTATCTTGACCATTGTGTAAGAGCTGGTTTAACATCTGCTATTGTAAATGTTAAACACATTTTACCTCTAAATAAAATAAGTGATGAAGACAGAGCTGCTTGTGATAATTTAATATTTAATAACCATGAAAATGGTGACCCTTTATTCGCTTTCATTGAACACTTCTCAAATGTAGAAGCTCAAGAAGAACAAACAGATGAAGAGTATCAAAATATGCCACCTTTAGAAAAAGTACAAATGCTTTTATTAGATGGAGATAAAGATAGACTTCTTCCTTTAGTTGATGAATTAAGACATACTGTAAATCCTGAAACTATAGTAAATGAATGGCTAATTGATGGTATGAAGATTATTGGAGAGTTATTTGGAAGTGGACAAATGCAGTTACCATTTGTTCTTCAAAGTGCTGAAACTATGAAAGCAACTGTTGATGCACTAAACCCATATTTACCAAAACAAGAAAAAGAGAGTGAAACAACTTTAATCATCGGAACAGTAAAAGGTGATGTTCATGATGTTGGTAAAAATCTTGTTGATATCATTTTAAGTAATAATGGATTTAAAGTTATAAATATTGGTATAAAAGCAGGTTTAGATACTTTTATTGAAAAACTTCAAGAACACAACGCTCACGCAATTGGAATGAGTGGATTACTTGTTAAATCAACTGCTGTTATGAAAGAGAATCTTGAAGAACTTCAAAGAATGGGAATAAAAGTTCCTGTACTTCTTGGAGGTGCAGCTTTAACTAAAAACTTTATTGATGAGTATTGCAGACCATTTTATGATGGACCAATTTTTTATTGTAGAGATGCTTTTGATGGTGTTGTTTCTATGCAAAGAATTGAAAAAGGTGATGAGAATAATACTGCTCTAGCCGCTGATTTAATAAAAATAGTTGATACAAGTGATAGGGTTGAAGAAGAGGCTGTTGTTATTCCTCCTTATGAAGAAATACCACTTCCAGCACCAAATACATTTACTTTCCCTCCAATTTGGGAAAGAATGGCAAGAACAAGTGAAAAACTAGATAAAGAATTGATTTTTAAATGGATAAATCATAGGGTTTTATTTAGACAAAGATGGGGATATAAAAGAGGAAAACAAGATTCAGCTAAGTTCTTAAAATATGAACAAGATGTGGTTGAACCAACTTATCAGGCTTTAAAAGCTGAATTATTGGATAAAAATATTTTTGAACCAATTGCTATTTATGCTTATTATCCTTGTATTTCCCATGATAATAAAATTTATATTTTTGATAAAAAATATTTGTTTAATTCTCTTGAAGAAGCAAAAAATGTACCACCTTTAAGTGAAGCTATAAAAGTATTAGAGTTCCCAAGACAAAAAAGAAAACCTTTTAGATGTATTGCCGACTTTTTCGCAAATGATAGACTTGATGTTATTGCCTTTACACTTGCAAGTGCTGGACTTAAAATCAGTGATTATGAAAGAAGTTTATACGACAAAGGTGAGTTTACAAAATATTACCAAGTTCATGGACTTGGGGTTGAACTTGCTGAAGCTTTAGCTGAGGTTTTACATAAACAAATCAGACTTGATTTAGATATTGTGCCAAAAGAGGGACATACTTTAAATGATGTTCAAATGAAACAATATGTAGGGTGTAGATATTCTCCAGGATATGCAGCTTGCCCAGATTTAGCAATGAACAGAGATATCTTTGATTTATTAAATCCTGAAGAGTTTGGAATAGAATTATCTGAAACATTCCAAATGCACCCAGAACAAACAACTTGTGCAATTGTGGTTACCCACAAAGAAGCAAACTACTACAACATTTAAAAAATCGTTGTAGCACGGGTATTTTTATCCAATCTCTGTGTTGGTATTTAAAATTTTTAGACTCACTTACTAATTGTAAGCTCCTCCAAAAATTTTAAATATTGCCTTGACTTTGAACAAAACTCCTCACACTACAACAATTTTGCAAAATTAAAATTAAAATAACATCGAGAACATATGAACAACAATACAAAAGGTATTTTAATAACTGCTTTGGGAGTTTTTATAATGAGTTTAGAATCTTTATTTATAAAATTGACTTCTATTTCCCCTTTTACTTTTTCTTTTTATTTGGGAATATTTATGTTTATTTCAATGCTCTTACTACTTGTAATAAAGCAAAGAGATATCATAAGAGAGATTACAAAAACATCCTTATATATTTTCCTTTTATGTGGGATACTAATGGGTAGTGCAAATATTTTCTTTATTTGGGCAATTAAAAGTACAACTGCTGCAAATGTTGTACTTATAATAGGAACAGGAGCTTTATTTACATCTTTCTTTTCATATTTATTTTATAAAGAGAAAATAAGAATAAATGTTCTTATTGCTTCATTTTTTATGATTCTTGGGCTTTTAATAATATTTAATGATAAAGTTGGGTTGGGGAGCTTAAAAGGTAATGTTTTAGCACTTTTATGTACAATGACTTTTTCTTTATCTTTTGTTTTAATGTCAAAATATACTAGGATAAATCGGATAGCATTAACTGGAATGACAGGAATATCACTAGCTATAATAGCTTATTTTGCAAGTGACACAATAACTATTGATTTATATAATCTTAGTGTTGTAGCTGTAATGGGATTAATCATTACACCATATTCAAGGGTTCTAATATTTAATGGAACAAAGTTTATAAATGCAAGTGAAGTAAGTCTTTTAATGATTATTGAAACAGTTATGGGACCTATTTGGGTTTGGATGGTTTTAAAAGAAGTTCCTAGTACATATACTTTTATAGGTGGTGGAATTATTCTTTTAACTTTGATAGCGAACTCAATCTACATCATGAAAAAGTAATAGCTATTTTATGTAGATTTCTGAATTATTTCTTTTACACCACATTCTTAATTATAGAAATAACTAAAATACTTTTTTTAATAACTTTTAAATTTTAGTTTTGGATTGAAAGATTAAATTTTGACACTATAAAAATCGAAAATAGAATTAATACAAGAAAGAAGCAAAAACTAATATGTAGTTGTATATAATCCGCCAAAATTTACATAATTTAGGAATTACGATTTGACAAATAACGCTAGAGGATTACTCCTTACATCATTGGGTGTATTTATAATGAGTTTGGAATCTTTATTTATAAAATTAACAACCATATCACCTTTTTTATTTTCTTTTTATATAGGAATTTTTATATTTATCTCTATGGCTTCAACTCTTGTATTTAAAAGTAAAGAGTTTATAAAAAATGCTATGAAAACATCATATAAAATATTAATTATTTGTTCGATAATAGCGGGAGTTGCTAATATATTTTTTATTACGGCTATTAAAACAACAACAGTTGCAAATGTAGTAATAATTTTTAGTACATCAGCTTTATTTTCAGCATTGTGTGCATATCTGATTTACAAAGAAAAAATGACTAAAAACATACTTTATGCTTCATTTTTTATGTTTATTGGCTTATATATAATATTTAGTGATAATCTTGAAATAGGGGATTCACTAGGTAATTTATATGCCTTATTATGCACTATATTATTTTCTATTTATTTCGTATTTTTATCACATAATAAAGAGATGAGTAGGGTAGTTTTAACAGCTTACAGCGGTATAAGTTTAAGTGTGATTACTTTTTTCTTTTGTGATGATTTAGCAATTGATATTAAAACATTAATAACGGTGGCAATAATGGGATTATTAATAAGTCCTATTTCAAGGGTTTTATTAGGAAATGGTGCAAAATATATAAGTGCTAGTGAAGTTAGTCTTTTAATGATTATTGAGACAATAATGGCACCTATTTGGGTTTGGATATTTTTGGATGAGATACCAAGTTCTAATACTTTTATTGGTGGAAGTTTGATTATTGCAACTTTAATTATAAACTCATTATATACTTTAAAAAAAGGGCAATAATTTTTAAGTTATGAATAAAGAAAAAACATTTACGAAAATATTTATTGATGAAAAACTTCCTTTTGCTGAGTTGAGATATTCAAATTCGAATATGCATTATAAAAAGCATTTTCATGATACTTTTTCTTTAGGTGTAAATAAAAAAGGCGTAAGTATTTATCTGAATGGCGACACTTCTTATACTTTAGATAAAAATATGATTAGTATAATAAATCCAAATATTGTGCATTCATGTAACTCTTGTAGTGATGTATTAAATGTCTACTATATGTTATATTTAAATACAAGTTGGTGTGCAAATATACAAAATATTATAAATAAAGATGTTGATACATTTGTTAATATTCCAGTTGATATTTTAGAAGATGAGAACTTCTATAATGAATATATAAATTTATGTGAATTTCTTTTTTCTGATAATTATATCTTAGATAAAGAGGATGCTCTTTATAGTTTTTTTATTAAATTCTTTTCATTATTTTTAGATGAGAAAAAAGAAGAAATTGTAGATAAACGATTTAAAGAAATAGTATCTTATTTAGAAGAAAATTACAAAGAAAATATCTCTATAGATGACTTATCAAAAAAGTTTGATTTAAATGCTTTTTATATAATTAGACTTTTTAAATCTGAAATGAATATGACACCTCATGCATATTTGTTAAATCTAAAAATCAATAAATCAAAAGAACTTTTGAGGAAAAATCACTCTATTGTAGATACCGCTTTAGAGTGTGGCTTTTTTGACCAAAGTCACTTTCATAAAAACTTTTTAAAAATTGTTGCTTGTACTCCAAATGAGTATAAACTCAATTTTGTACAATAATTAAATTTAAAAAACTTATATACTTTTTTTAAATTTAATTTTAGGAAAATATATGAGTTTAACAATATTTTTATCGATGCTTCTTTTTTCTTTAGTAATGTCAATTTCTCCTGGACCTGTGAATATGATGATAGTAACTTCAAGTATAAATAATGGTTTTAAAAATACCTTTGCTTTTATTTCAGGAGCTACTATTGGTTTTACATTTTTGTTGATTTCTATAGGTTTTGGGTTGTCAGAAATTTTAAATATCTATCCATCTTTTTTATCTTATTTGGAATTTTTTGGCTTTTCATTTATTGTGTATATGGGATATAAAATTGCAAGTTCTGATTCTTCTTTAGAAATAAAAGATGAAAATAAAAGAAATCTAAGGTTTTACGAAGGATTTTTACTTCAATGGTTAAATCCAAAAGCTTGGATTGCTTCATTATCTGGTGTTTCAATGTTTAGTGGCAATGAAAAACTTTTGATATTTGTCTTTATATATTTTATTGTTTGTTATTTATCATTGTCTTTTTGGGGATATTTAGGATTATATTTTACGAAGTTTTTAAATACACATAATAAACTAAAAATTTTTAATGTAATTATGGGTTCAATTCTTATTTTATCAGCTGTTTTTATGCTTTTATCAAATTTATTACAATAATCGTATAGTTTAGAAAAAGGGATATTCCCATTTTCTAAATTAGTTTTTAATCTCGCATTTTTTACACTTAGCATCAAAGCTATGTTTCCCTGCACCAATAAACATAATTGAAACTGCACCTAATAGATAAAGTAATGCTAATTCAATAGTTAAACCACCTGTTTTTCCAATAGTAAATATTTCACTACTATGAGCTAAATATATTGCAAAAACCATATTTATTACAAAAAATAGTGATGAAATTCTAGTAAATAAACCTAAAATGATTAATATTGGCAAAACAATTTCTCCAACATAAACACCATAAGCGATAAACTCAGGGAGTCCCGCATCTGTAACTAAAAATTTTATTCCATCTATCCCATGTACTAATTTAGCAAAGCCATGAAATAGCATAAGTCCAGCAATTGAAAATCTTAAAATTAATTTTCCAATATCTTCATTTAAAATAGATTCTAATTTGTTTTCACAACAAGTCATGATAATTCCTTTTATATAATCGCGAGGGTTATATCTTTTTTATGTTAAGTAATTGTTTAGTATGATAATTTCCTAATAAAATTAGAGCTAAAATAGAACCAATTAAAGCAAAAAACATATCACTTTGTGTATCCCAGATATATCCTTGTGTTCCTAAAAAATCATTTGCTGCTTCATTTGAAGAGATAGCAACCCACCACTCTATAAGTTCATAAAATGCTGAAAAAGCTAAACAAAAACAAACTATGAAGAAATTTCTCCAAGATTCAGAAGAAATGATATTTTTTCTTATAATAATCTCTCTTGCAATCATGGCTGGAACAAATCCTTGTGCAAAATGTCCCAATTTATCATAGTTGTTTCTATCTTGATTAAAAAAATCTTTTATAAAATCAAAAATAGGAACTTGGGCATAAGTATAGTGACCACCAATCATTAAAATAATGCAATGAATTAAAATAAGTGTATAAACCAAAGGCGTAAATCTAAATTTATTGTAAGTAAAAACCAAAATAATCAGAGCAATAATTGCTGGAAATACTTCTAAAAACCAAGTAAATAAATCTTTTGGATTTAAAGCAGACCAAACAAAAATAGCAAAATAAGTAAATAACCAAATTCTAAGCATTGTAATCCTTTAGCAATGTTAATTATCCTATAATTAAGCTTCAAAATTATTATAAAGGCTTATCATGAAGTATACATATTTTAATCCAACAGCAATTGAGTTTGGAAGTGGCAAAATTAAGTCAATAGTTAACTATATTGATAAAAAATTAAAAGTTTTAGTTGTTTATGGTGGTGGAAGTATTAAAAAAAATGGAGTTTATGATCAAGTTAAAACTGCACTTGATGGATATACTTGGTTTGAGTTTAGTGGAATTGAACCAAATCCATCTATTGAAACTTTGAATAAAGCTGTAAAAATTATTAAAGATGAAAAAATAGATTTTGTTTTAGCAGTTGGTGGAGGCTCTGTAATTGATGGTAGTAAATATTTAGTAGCAGCTGCATTTTATGATGGTGATGGTTGGGATTTTTTAGATGGAACAAAACAAGTTGAAAAAGCTTTACCTTTAGGCGCAATTTTAACTCTTCCAGCAACGGGAAGTGAATCAAATCCAACAGCTGTTATTTCGAATCATATCACAAATGAAAAAAGATATTTTGCTTCACCACTTGTATATCCAAAATTTGCAGTTTTAGATCCAAGTGTTATGAGTACTTTAGACGATAGACAATTGGCAAATGGTTTAGTTGATGCTTTTGTACATACCTGTGAGCAGTTTTTAACATGTCCAAATAATTCTCTTTTACATGATGGCTATGCACTAACAATTTTAAAAGGTTTAAAAGCACTTGCAGTTGATTGGAAAAATAGAAAAGAGCTAGTATGGCAAGAGAATTTAATGTTATTAGCAAACCAAGCTTTAAATGGATTTATAGGTTCAGGAGTTCCACAAGATTGGGCGACACATATGATTGGGCATGAAATTACTGCTTTTTATGGACTTGACCATGCAAGAAGTTTAGCAGTTGTACAACCACAACTAATTAGAGTTATGCTTGAAGAGAAAAAAGAAAAATTAGATTTAATGGGTAAAGAAGTTTTTGATATTCAACATAATAAAGAGATAGTTATTGAATCATTAGAATATATGTACAACAGCATAGGAGTTTCAACAAACCTGAATGATTATGATATTGATGACAAGGTGATTGAAAATATTACTGGTGCTCTTAAAAAACATGGAATGACAGAAATTGGAGAAAATGGAACAGTAACTTTAGAAAAAGTTGCACAAATTTTGAAAATGACTATGAAATAGGTAAAACTACTTCAAAAAGTGCTCCTTTATGGATTTTATCCATAAAGGGAAACTCAACATTTTTAGCATTTATTGAACCTTTTAAATGTTTTTCAACCAAAAGTTTACTCATATAAAGACCAATTCCTGTACCTTTATATTTATGTTTAGTTGTGAAATACGGCTCAAAAATTTTATCAATAATATCCTCTTTTATTCCACCACCGCTATCTTTTACTTGAATAATTAAGTTATCTTCTTTTTTATAAATATCAATAATGATATATTTATCATCTCCAATTGTGTGTCTTAGTGCATCTTTTGCATTTACAAAAATATTCATTAAAACTTGAATTAGTTCGTTTTCAAGTGATAAGAACTTTATATCTTCAACATTTTTTATTAAATTTATTCTATTTTTTACAAAAGTATTACCCATTAATTCCAAAGATTTTTCAATAGTTAAATTTATATTTGTCTCTTTTAGCTTCTTTTCTTTACTAAAGAAACTTCTGAAATCATCAATAGTATTTGATAGATATGATGTCGATTTTTTAATATGATTAATCGCTTCATAAAACTCTTCATCACTTAAAGTACTAAACTCTTTTTTGATTTCCATTCCAGATGCCGCAACACTAATTGTTGATAATGGTTGTCTCCATTGGTGGGCGATATTTTCTAACATTTCTCCCATTGAAGCCATTCTTGATTGTTGGATTAAAATTCTGTTTTTTTCTTCATTATTTTTTATCTCTTCTTTTATTCTTTCATTTAATTTTATATTCAACTTTTTCAATAAATAGTGTCTATAAAATAAAATACCAACAAAAACAACAACTATTAAAATAGCTAAAATAATATATAGATGAAAATAGCTAAACTCTTTTTCATAATTTACTGAAACCCATTTATTTAAAATCTCTTGTCTTTGAGTTGTTGAAATATCTTCAATTGCTTTATTGAAAATATCATTTAAAATTGGTTCATCATTTCTTGAGCCAATTCCTAAATTCCACATTTCATCAAATTTACCAGAGATTTTTAATTGTCCTATGTAATAGTTTTGAATGTTATATCCAACTGTTGGAAGAGTTCCTATAAATCCAAATACTTTTCCTCTTTGAACAAAGTTTAATCCTTCTTGTATATTTTCAACATCTACAAAATTAATATCAGGATATTTAACTCTTAAAATATCCCCCACTGCATAGTTTTTTACTATTGCAAGCTTTTTATTTTTTATTTGTAAAATATTATCAATAAAAGCAGAATTCATATCAGTAGCAATAACCAAAGGAGCACTAATATATGGCTCTGAGAAATTTAGATATTTTTCTCTTTGAGGGGTTGTTCTAATAAGTGAGAAAATATCACAAACTTTTTTTTGCCCTAATTCAAGGGATTCTGTCCATGTTTTTGTAGGGATTAAAATAATTGGAGTATCAATTTTCTCTTTTATTAATTGTATATAATCAGCAGCAATTCCAATATGTTTATTATTTTCGATTTTCTCAAATGGCATCCAATTAGGGTCAACACACATTGTAATCGCTTTTTTATTTAAAAGGTAATCCTTTTCCTTTTTATTCAAAAGAAATTTACTATTTAAATCTTTGTTATAAATAAAATCTTCACTACTAATGTCTTTTTTCAGTAAGCCCATTACTTTATATGTATTTAAAATTAAATTCATTTTTTCTTGGGTAATTATTCCAATTTCTTCATCTTTATCAAAAACTAATTTTTTCATTTCATTTGCTTCAAAAATTAGACTTTCTAAACTTTTATTAAAATGATTATATTTTTCATAAACTAATTTAGCAATTTCGTCAATATGATTAAAGGCATATTCATAGCCTTTTATAGTTGCTGCATAAAAATTATGTACAAGTTCTGGATTTTTTGAAGCAAATTCATTTGTAGTAAAAATAATATCTTCATAAAAATCAAATCCATAATCTTTAGGTTGAAATATATTATATTCATAACCTCTTTCTTTTAATAAAAAAGGTTCATTTGTTGAATAGGCAAGTATTAAATCTGTTTTTTTATTTACTAAATCATTTATATCAAATGAATTATTGATTATGTTCAAGTCATTAAGAGATAATCCTTTACTAATAAGCATTGATTGTAAAGTAGCAAATTTTTCTTCTTCTTTTGTCATCATAATTGTTTTATTTTTTATATCTTGAATATGGTTGATTCCAGAATCTTTTAAAGATAATAAGATAACAGGAGAAGATTGAAAAATAGAACCAAGTAAAATAATATCTTTGTTTTGAGAAATATCAAGAAGTAAAGAACTTGAGTTTATCCCAAAGTCCGCTTTTTTTTCCAAAATCTCTTTTGTAACATCGGTAGAATCAGTATATTTTTTAAGTTCAACTTCAAGGCCTAAATCTTGATAGTAACCTTTTTCAATGGCAGCGTAGAATCCTGCAAATTCAAATTGGTCAAACCACATTAATTGCACAGATGTTTTTTGTAAATTTGAAGCATTCAAAAAAGAGAGTAAAAATGTATTTAATATCAAAATGAATATTAATTTTTTCAAGATACTCCTTTTTTAAATAAATTAACACAACATTATAACAAAGTAAGATAAAATATGCATTATCAAATTTAGGAATATTCATGTCTAAGGAAAAAACAATTAAAAATAGAATATTAGAGTATATTTATACAACTTCTAAACAACCAATTTTATTGAAAGATTTATTAGTTGCAAATAGACAATACAATGATGGAATGCAAGTAGACCCAGCAAAACTAGGCTTTAGAATAAAGCTTATTCATGCCTATAATGTTTATATTGGATTTGTTTTACTTATTTTGATACCTATTTCATTATTAACACATAAAGAAATGGAGAGATTAAATCCTCATATCTCAATAATATCTTCAATGTTTGTAACAGCAGCTATTTTTATTGGTTTTAATTTTTTTAGAGATAAGATGAGAGATACAATGACAAGGGAATTAATTATTCGATCTTGGAAGTTACATTTTCCATTTTTTTCTTATGAAGAGTATTCACAAAAAATAGATGAAATCTTTGAACAATCTATAAAAGATGAGATTTCAAAAAGAGATTTAGAAAAGTATATTTTAGATCATCTTTCAAAATAAAAAAGTAGCAAAGGAGAAAAGTAGTATGTTAAACTACTTTATCATGCAAAGCAACAGCTTGCGTGTTCCTTTGTTTTTTTAATTCCATATCCACAAATTTCCCGATTAATTCTTGTTTTTGTTTAAAAGCTAAAGTAATTTTTCTTTTAACTGGCCGATGCTCATAAATATAAAATCCTGCTTCATTCATTGACAATCGAATGGGAGTTGCAATTGCGTAAGAACTCATAATACAATCACTTTTACAAAGTTTGTAAATATCATCAAAATACTCTTTTGTCCAAAGTTCAAAATTCACTTCACTTGAAAAAGCATCTTGATAGATTATGTCAAAAGAGTTTTTATCTAAAGATTTTATATATTCTCTTGCATCTCCTATAAAAACCTCTATTTTGATTTTCTCATCTTCATATTTTCCTATTTGGGCAACTGCTTTTATGATGTGATTAATACTTTCAAACTCTTTTGGAAACTCAAAATTTTCAAGGGATTTCACAAGCTCTCCATCAAGTTCAGGTGAAAAGATATTTAGTTTTATATCAAGATTATTTTGCAAAGTATAATAAATAGTTGAAAAAGTGTTATATCCAATACCAAAACAAATATCTAAAATAAAGAGCTCTTTTTTATTTTTTTGAAATGCAAAAGTTGGGATGATATGTTTACTCAAAGCTTCATTTATTGCTCCATCATCAGGATTGTGATAGTGTTGATTATATTTTTGTGAGAATAGTGTATTTGAGCCATCAATTGTTTTTATAAATGTTTGCAATAATTTTCCTTGAGGTGATTAATAAATTGTAAAGAAGTTCTTTTGATTTTAGCATTATTTGTATAAATAATATCATAAAAAACACTTATTAAATCCCATAAAATGAGCAACTCTAACCAAAAAATAAGTTTATTAAAGACATAATATAAGAAAACTTAAAAGGTAAATAGCATGAAAAAACTTGTGTTAATATTACTATCTTCAATACTTGCTTTATTTTTAGCTGCTTGTGGAGATAATGAAAAAGAACAAAAAACTGAAAAAAAAGTTTTAAAAGTTGGTATGGAATTAGCTTACCCACCTTTTGAAATGAGTGACAAAGATGGAAATCCATCTGGTGTTTCTGTTGATTTTGCAAAAGCATTAGGAAAATATCTTGGTCGTGAGGTTGTAATTGAAAATATCGCTTGGGATGGTTTAATCCCTTCATTAAAAACAGGAAAAATTGATTTAATTATCTCTTCTATGACAATTACAGATGAAAGAAAAAAATCAATTGATTTCTCTATTCCTTATGCTCAATCATCTTTAGCAATTTTAGCAAACAAAGATTCTGGAATTAAATCAATTGATGATTTAAATGTAGCAGGAAAAAAAGTTGCAGTTAAAAAAGGTTCAACTGGACATATTTATGCAAAAGATCATTTACAAAATGCTGAGATTTTAGCCTTTGATAAAGAATCAGCTTGTGTTTTAGAAGTTGTTCAAGGAAAAGCAGATGGTTTTATTTATGACCAATTAACTATTTATAATAACTATGCAAATCATATGGATACGACTATTCCTTTATTACAATCTTTTCAAAAAGATTTTGAGTATTGGGGAGTTGCACTTAAAAAAGATGACCCTTTAAAAGCTGATGTTGATGCGTTTATTAAAAAAGCAAAAGCAGATGGTACTTTTACTACTCTTGCTGATAAGTATTTAAGTGATGCCAAAAAAACATTTGATAAATTAAATATACCATTCTTTTTTTAGGAAATTATTATTAAACTAAAAGACTTATTTATCCATGAACTAGGATTTAAAAAGAAGAAAAAATTAAATCCAATTATTTATTCTTTTAACCTAGTTCTTCTTATTATTTTTGTGGTTGTGATATTTTATTTCATGTTTAAAAATGTATCTTACACTTTTAACTGGGATAGTGTTTATGCTTATAAACAAAAATTTATTGATGGTTTTATAATGACGGTTATAATATCTTTTTTTGCTCTAATTTTGAGTTTTATAATAGGTCTTTTTTTCACTTATGCCCAAAACTCAAAACTTCTTATGCTTCGATTTTTTTCAAGATTTTATATTGAGATTATTAGAGGAACACCACTTTTAGTTCAAATTCTAATCTTCTTTTATGTATTTGCAAATAACTTAGGTTTTGAAAATAGATATATAGTTGGAACTGTTATTTTAGCCATGTTTGCAGGAGCTTATGTTTGTGAGATAATAAGAGGAGCAATAGAGTCAATTGATATTACTCAATATGAGACAAGCTTGAGTCTTGGAATGACAAACTATCAGATGTATAGATATATAATTTTTCCACAAGCTTTTAGAAGAATGTTACCAGCACTTACTGGACAATTTGCTTCTATTATAAAAGACTCTTCTTTGCTTTCAATTATTTCAATTAGTGAATTTACAATGAATGCCCAAGAAGTAAATGCTTATACTTATTCAACTTTTGAGAGTTATATTCCTCTTGCTATTGGATATTTACTTCTTACTTATCCTATTTCTTATTACACAAAAAAACTTGAGAATAATATTCAAAAATAGCAAAATTAATTTTTGCTATTTATAAACCATTATCCCAATGGTGCATTTTTTTTGCTGTGAAAATATATGTATCATCAAAAAGTTCAATACAGTTTGGTGCTTGAAAACCTACACTTTCAAGTAAATCTAAAAGTTCGTATCTATTGTTATTTGAGATTTTTTCTAGGATGATGATATTTCCTGAGTTTTCTATGGCTTTATACATAAGTTTTAAAATATTAGTTTTATCTTCACAATATGAAAAAATATTTCCTAAAACTACATATTCATATTCCCTTGCAGTTGCCCTAAGTTTTGCGCTATTTTCATCAACAAAAGGAATATATTTTATATTCCCCTCATTTTGAGTTCTTATCTCTTCTAAAGCAGTATCAACAAGTCCTAAAGAGTTATCAATATGTAAAATAGCGATGTTTGTATAATCTGCAAATAACTCTTTGAAAAGTGTTAGTTTTTGTGGCACTTCTTAGTTTCCTAAAGAGTTTAGTTTTTCATCTGAAAGGTATAACTCTTCATTTGACATAACACCAATGTCAGATTTTAAAATATCTCTAGCAATATCTTTTGCTTCTTCAAGTGAATGCATAGCGCAAGTTCCACATTGGTAAATATTTAGTTCTGGAATATCTTCTTGTTTTTCAACAGCAAGTACATCTTCCATAGCAGCTCTCCATGCAGCTCCAACAGTTTTTTCATCTGGATTTCCAAGTAAACTCATATAAAAACCAGTTCTACAACCCATTGGTGAAACATCAATGATTTCTACTTTGTCAGAGTTTAGGTGATTTCTAATGAATCCAGCAAAAAGGTGTTCTAAAGTGTGGATACCTTTTTCACTCATCATTGATTCATTTGGTACACAAAATCTTAAATCAAAAACAGTGATAATATCTCCTGAAGGTGATTTCATAGTTTTTGCAACTCTAACAGCAGGTGCTGGCATAATAGTGTGGTCAACTTTAAAGCTATCTAATAATGGCATTGTAATTTCCTTTTTGTTTATAAAATTTGTTTAAATTTTGTTTTTTAATAAGAACTGATTGTATCAAAAGTTTTATGAATGGGTGGTAAGAAAAAGTTTAGAAAAGTTAATGATGAATATTTTTAAGTTCTAGTTTGTATCCTATTCCTGAGTAGTTTTTTATAATATTTTTAAAAGTCTTTTTTCTTAAATCTCTTATTAGGGATTTTAAAGCAGCTTGGGTGCATTCATTATTCCAAATGTGATATTCAATTTCTTCGTAAGTAATTACTCTTCCTTGATTTTGAATAAGCAAGTTTATTAATAAACTCTCTTTTTTATTTAAGATATATGATTCATCATTTTTTATAATACTTTGAGTTTGGAAGTTGAAAAAGATTCCATTTGCAAGTTTGAAATTGCTATATATTCTTCTTTCTATGATTTCCATACATTTGTTTAAAGCCTCAATTAAAATAGTATCATCAAAAGGTTTTATGATATATTTTGTGATGTAAAGTTCAAGTAGTTCAGTTAGGTATTGATTATCTTTGTTATTTGATAAAACTATAAAGGCAGTTTTTATATCATCACATCTAATTTCAATTAAAAAATCAATAATTTCTCTACTTTTAAAATCACTATCAATTATGATTAAACAAGGGGATTGTTTCATGTATTGTTGTTTTGATTCAATGATTGTTGAAGTACAAGTTACTTTATTTACAGTGTTACAAAGAAGAGAAAAAAGATTCTCATCTTTGTCTTGATTATCCATGATATAAAGTACAGATAAATCACTTAATTCCATTTAATGCCTTATAATAATTCTAAAATCTCATTTGTTGTGTGAACTTTTGCAAAAGCAAATTCAAGTCCTGCCATAAATGCAGCATGAGCCATAGGTGCTGGAATCTTAATACCGTTAAATTCCAAATCTTTTGTAGCACAAGCATCGTGAGCAACAAAGCAAGTATAACCAAAATCACTGGCTGCTCTAGTTACTGAATCGACACACATAAATGACATAGCTCCTACAATAATAACATTTGTAATATTAGAATCATCTAGAATTTCTTTTAAATTAGTACCTTTAAATGAATTTACTTCATGTTTTAAAACTTGTGCTTCATTCTCTTTTGGTGTTAATGTATCGTGAATTTTTGCACCTTCTGAATTTGGAGCAAAAAATGGTGCATTTTCCATATTAAATTCATGTCTTACATGAACTATTTTCATGTTTTTTTCTCTAAATTTATTTAATAATTTCAAAGCATTTGCAGCAGCAAGTTCAGTTTCATGTAGTTGCCACTTTGCACCCTCAAAGCTTCCAAAATAATCGTTTTGTAAATCTATTAATATTAATGCTGTATTTTCCATAGTTAATCCTTTTTAGTTTATGTAAAAGTATATAAACTAATAGGAGGAAAAAAGAGGGATTAGAAAATAAAAGAGTATTTTAAAAAGGAATTTTGAATAACATTTTAACTATGATTAGTAATAAAATAATAGCAAAAGAGTTTTTAATGGAATTGGTTTATTTGTGGGTAAAGAATTATAAGAATATACAAAAGCAAGGGTTTAATTTTTCGCCTAGGTTTAGGTGTGAGTATGATGAAGATACAAAAGAATTAAAAGTTGTTGATAAAGATGAAACGGGTGAATTTTATCCTAAGAATTTTTTTGGTGATAATATAAATGTTACTGCTATTGTTGGTGAAAATGGGAGTGGAAAGAGTAGTATTTTCAAGCAAATAAATGAGCTTTTACTAAATAGTTATTATTCTACGGGGCTTATTTTAATAATTTATGAAAATAATAGTATTAAAATTTTAAATCTTTCTAAAATAAAAATAAATTTTGATTATTGTCATTTATTAAAAAAAGAAATAATTAAAAGTACAAAGGAATTTTTAAATGGAAAAATATTTTATTATACAAGTTCAATATTTGATAAAAATAGTTATTTAAGAAATAAAGATAAAATGAGTTACTATGGATTTTTAGAAGATTATGATTTGATTTCCCAAAAGAGTATAATTAATCGAAGTATAAAGAATATAATTTTTTTGTATAAAAATTTAGATGAAAAATATTTTAAAGAGTTAAATCTAAATTTATCAAAAGAAATAGAATTTTATCCAAAATTATCTACAATAGAAAAAATGAAAAAAATTTCTTATACTTTAGTTAAAAGTGAAGAAGTCTATAAGTTTTTTTCAAAAAAAACTAATATAAAAAAGAATAGAAATGAGAAAGATTTTTTGTTAGTTCATTTTTGGCTTACTTTATTTGAAGAGTTTGAACAATTTGATCCAGAATTTATTAACTTTTTTCATATTACAGAATTTTCAGAAGAAAATTTTATAGAAAAGATTGAAAAATATTTCTCAGATGAAGCTCCTTTTTTAATGAAATTCATAAATAAATTTATTCAAATATCAAATAAAGAATTAATCAATACCAGAAAAGATGGAATAAGATTAAATTTATTTAGATACTTTTGGATTAATATATCTGATTGTGATGAAGAATTTTTAGAATTATTTGACAAAATTGATATATTAGAAATTTTTGATTTGAATTGGATTGTTGATTTACAAATAAGAAATATGAGCTCAGGTGAAATGCTAATATTAGATTTATTAGCAAAGATTTATAAATATATAAGAGAAAATAAAGATATAAATACTTTATTTTTATTTGATGAGATTGAAGCTTTACTTCATCCTGAGTGGCAAAGGAAATACTTAAATCTTATAAATAAGATAATTTTATTATTTAGTGAAAACGAAAAACATCATCTTATGTTTGCAACTCACTCACCATTTATCCTTTCAGATTTACCAAAACAAAATGTTATTTTTCTAGAAAAAGGAAAACAAGTTTATCCTTTTGATGATGGAAAACAAACTTTTGGAGCAAATATCCATACTTTACTTTCTCATGGATTTTTTATGAAAGATGGACTTATGGGTGAGTTTGCAAAAGATAAAATTGATGATGTAATAAAATATTTAAACAATGACAAAAAAAGTACCATAACAACTGATAAGGACGCCCAAAATATTATAGATATAATAGGTGAACCAATTATAAAAAGAGAACTTCAACGAATGTTAAAGAATAAAATGGAGTTGTCAAATAAAACAGAAATTGATACAATAAAAGACGAAATAAAACTTTTAACTGAAAGATTAGAAAAATTAGAGCCAAAGGATGAAAAATGAGTATAAATGATATTTATGAAAAACTAAGACTTATTAAACCAACTCTTTCTAATGATGGCATAAATATTCTTGGAGTTTTTGGTTCTTACGCTAGAGGTGATTATACAAACAATAGCGATATAGACATACTTTATGAGATAAAAGACATAAAAGAGTTTATGGGAAAATACAAAGGTTTTAGTGCTTTTTCAAAACTTGCAGATACAAAAGAGTTTTTAAAAAATGAGTTAAACAAAGAGGTTGATTTTGTAGATAAAGACTCTTTAAATGAGATAGGGAAAGAGTTTATTTTAAAAGAAGTGAAATATGTCTAATATTTCAGTTTATGCAAAAACAAAATTTATCTTAAAAATGATAGATAACATTAAAAGAATTATCACAAAACATGGAGGAATTGTAAGAGCTTTAGAAGATGAACTTGAAGCCCAACCTGCAATCTTGATGGCCTTACTTCAAATTGGCGAAAGTCTAAATAAAATCGATAAAGATATAATCAAAAAATATGATTTAGAACAAGAAGCCAAAGGCTCTTATGATGTAAGGAACTTTATAGCTCACGATTATGAAAGAGTTAGATTAGAAATAGTAGAAGATATTTTAAGAAGTGGATTAGAAGAACTTGAAGAGAAGATCTTAAAACTTAGTGTTGATTTTGAATAATGATTAAAATCCATTTTGAGAATGAAGAAGAGATTTTAAAAAATCATGTAGAAAAAGTACAACAATATATAAATTTTGAAGTTTTACAAAACAGAGAAAAATCTTTTATAAAACAAAATATTGAATATATTTTAAAAGCTAAACCTGAAGAATTTGAAAAAGTTATATCTATAATAAAACAAAATAATATCGACAATAGCAGATTAAAAAAAGCATTTGTTGGTGGGAAAGATTGTGGTGGAAGTATTGGATATACCAAATTTTCATCAAAAGGAACTACTACTTATAATGCTTATGATTTAGCTCAAAAACTAAAAATAAATGTTTGTCCTTATTGTAATAGAAATTATACTTTTACAATAAAAGATAAAAATAGTAAATCGACAAGGCCTGATTTTGACCATTTTTATGACAAAGGAACACATCCTGTTTTAGCCTTGTCATTTTATAATTTGATACCATCTTGTATTTTGTGTAATTCAAGATTGAAAAGTACAGCTAAATTCTCAACAATTACACATCTTCATCCATACAAAGATAGTTTTAATGATTATGCAAAATTCAGATTAAAAATTATAAATAGTAAATTTTTTTATGATGAAAAAGGCTTTGATTTAAAACTTGAAACAATAGATGATAAAGCAAAAAAAATAAAAGAAGATTTTGCTTTAGAAACTTTATATCAAGAACATAAAGATATAGTTTTAGAATTAATCCAAAAAAGAGAGATTTATCCTGACTCTTATATTGATGATTTATTTCATCAATATGAGGGAACATTATTCAAAAACCGTGAAGATGTTTTAAGACACATAACTGGTGGATACATAGATGATAAAGACATAAACAAACGCCCACTTTCAAAACTAATCAAAGACATAAGTGAAGAGTTAGATTTGATATAAAGATTCAACCCTAAGAATCTTTCCTATTGAATCTTTTTCCTAAACATCCACGAGGCAAAAATCAAGGATATAAAACCTAAAGCCAACATTGGAACTATTAGTGAAATAGCCATATCAAAACTTATATCTTTTAGGAATACACCTTTTAATAAAATCAAGAAATATTTTAAAGAGATAACATCAGTAAATGGGATTAACCATTGGGGCATGTTTTCAACTGGTGTTGCAAACCCTGACATCAAAATATATGGAACCATTAGCACAAATGCACCCAAAATCCCTTGTTGTTGGGTTGATGAGATTGAAGAGATAAAAAGTCCAAGTCCAACTATTGAAAATAAAAAAGCAAGTAATCCTAAAAAAAGTATGAGCATTGAGCCTACAAAGGGAACTTCAAAATATGTTATTGCCACAAGATATATGATAATAGCTTCAAATGCACTTATTAAAAGTGGTGGAATTGTTTTTCCAATTATTAAAAGGGTTGAAGAAAGAGGTGAAACTAAAAGTTGCTCAAAAGTTCCTAATTCTCTCTCCCTTGCAACTGATAATGCTGTTAATAATAAAGCGATTAGCATTGATAAACTTCCCATTAGATTTGGAAGTATCCACCAAAAGTTATCTAGGTTTGGATTGTATAAATTTCGGTTAATTATTGTGTTTGATATTGATTGTTTGTTTACTACTTTTGAAATAGCTAATTGCACATAACTTTGGGCAATTTGGGCGCTATTTGATTTTCTTCCATCGCCTATGATTTGTATTGTTACATCTTCATCTTTTGCTATTTTTTGAGCGAAATTTTGAGGAATAGAAATAGCTAATAAAACTTTTTGAGTATCTATATACTCTTTTAGTTGTTCTTGGCTATCTAATCTATAGATATTTGTAAAAGAGTTGCTATAAGATAAATTTCTTATTATCTCTTGGCTTTTTACACTATTGTCTCTATCTAAAACTGCAATATCTATATTTTTTACTTCAAGTGTAACTGCAAAAGAAAAAAGAAAAAGTTGCATTAAAGGTGGAATTATAATAATAGTTCTAGATTTTTTATCACTCCAAATGGCTAAAAACTCTTTTTTCATCAAAGCTAATAATTGAAAAATCCAAACCATCAGTCCAACCTTTTTCTTGTAATTTTAAATATGATAGAAAAGATAACAATTCCCACCACTAACATGGCTATTACATTTGGAAGAATAACTTCGTAAATATCTCCACTTAAAAATATACATTGCAAAATCTCTATAAAATATCTAGCTGGAATAATGTGGGTTAAATATTGAAGCCATACTGGCATACTGCTGATTTGAAAGATAAAACCAGAAAGTAAAAAAGCTGGTAAAAATCCAACTAAAAGTGCAGCTTGAGCTGCCACAAACTGATTTTTTGCTAGTGTTGAAATCAAAAGCCCAAGACCAAGTGCAGGAATTAAATACAAAGATGAGGTAAGAACAAGTAAAAAAACAGAACCTCTAAATGGTATCTCAAACCAAAATATAGCAATACAAACACAAATAAACATCGAAATCATAGCAAGTACAAAGTAGGGCAAAACTTTTCCTAAAAGTAGTTCCGTGATTGTTATTGGTGTGGACATGATGGCTTCCATCGTTCCTCTTTCCCACTCTCTAGCAACCACTAAAGCCGTTAAAAGAGTACCAATTAGAGTTAAGATAATAGCAATTGAACCTGGTAATAAAAAATATGAGCTAAGAAGTGGAGCGTTAAACCAATATCTTGTTTGAATATCCAAAGATGAGCTAGTTGATTTTTTAGTAAAACCCTCTTGAACAAGCCAGTTACTCCAAACTCCATTTGTATATTTTTGAACAAAACCTGCGATGTTTGGTTCACTTCCATCTGCTAGGACTTGGATTTTTGTATTTTGTGTCTCTAAATCTTTGGCAAAAGTTGAGGGAATAACTATTATGGCACGAATAGTTCCTTCTTGAAGTTTATCTTCAAAATCCATTCGATTATTTCCTACTTGTACATTAAAACTATTTGACATTCTAAAGGCATTTAAAAAACTCATAGAGTATTTTGAAGATTGTTCCACTACCACACCAACAGGAATATTTTTTGAGTCAAGTGAAATTGCATAACCCATCAAAAAAAGTAAAATCAAAGGCAAAACTACAGCTATTAATATTGAGCTAGGATCTCTTATGATTTGGTAACTCTCTTTTATAAATAAAGCTTTGAATCTTCTAAATTTCATCATCGTCACTTCTTTTTATAAGTTCGATAAATGCCTCTTGCATAGTTGCATTTGGTGAGACTTTTAAGATTAATTCGTGGGGTGAATCAATGGCAATTGCTTTTCCTTTGTAAATCAAAGCTATTTGGTCACAATATTCTGCTTCTTGCATAAAGTGAGTGGTAACCATAATTGTCATTCCTTTTTGCACCATTGCGTAAATATGATTCCAAAACTCTCTTCTTGTGATTGGGTCAACTCCACTTGTGGGCTCATCCAAAAAAAGTACAGCTGGGTCGTGCATAACTGCACAAGCAAGGGCAAGTCGTTGTTTATATCCTAAGGGTAAATCTTTTGCTTGAGTATTTTTAAATCTATTCAAATCAAAAATTTCTAACATATTAGTTATTTTTTCTTTCTTCTTTTCATGTTTTAGTCCATAAATACCTGCATAAAATTTTAGATTTTCAAAAACACTAATATCAGCATAAAGTGAAAACTTTTGAGACATATAACCAATTCTCCATCTAGCTTTTAAAGAGGAGTTCATAAAGTTATAACCCAAAACACTTGCTTCTCCACTTGAGGGTTTTAGTAAACCACAAAGCATTTTAAAAGTTGTAGATTTTCCAGCTCCATTTGGTCCAAGAAGTCCAAATATTTGTCCTTTTTTTATCTTAAAACTTATGTCATCTGTTGCTGTAAAAGAGCCAAACTTTTTAGTAAGATTTTTAACTTCGATAACATTTTCTTCTGTGGTTTCTATAAACTTTATCTGTTCTGCAAGTTTTGAAATACCATCAAAATTGGCTTTTAAAATATTCATAAAACCATCTTCAAAAGTAGGAATTGCTTTTTCATAAACACAATTTGAAGCTTTTATATCTTTTAGTTCTGGTAACTTTAGTGATTCATCGCAAATGACTTTTATACTATTTCCTAAAATCAAAGCATCTTTTATATAATCATATTTTAAAGCTAATTGAAGAGTTTCTCTTTTGTCTTTTATATCTCCAACTATGTCAAAAACTCTATCTTTCATACCATCTTTTAAAATATCTGGATTACCAAAAAAAAGAATATCACCCTCATTTAAAAGTAAAACTTCATCACAAAGTTCAGCTTCATCAAGATAAGCTGTACTCCATAAAACAGTTACATTCTCTTTTGTGAGATTTTCAACCATACTCCAAAGCTCTTTTCTTGAAATGGGGTCAACTCCAACTCCTGGTTCATCAAGAAGTAGGAGTTTTGGTTTTTTAATCAAGGCACTTGCAAGTCCTAGTTTTTGTTTCATTCCACCCGAAAGATTTTTTGCAAGAAAATTTTTAAATTTAAAAAGGGAAGTAAAATGAAGTAACTCATCTATTCTATTTTGAAGATTATCTAAAGGAATTGATTGTAAATCTGCAAACAATCGTAAGTTTTCTTCCACACTTAAATCCTCATATAAACCAAATTTCTGAGGCATATAACCTATTTGTTCTTGAATAATATGAATATTTGTTTGCAAATCTAAATCTAAAATCTCTATATTTTTGGCTTCATAGGTTAAAAGGCCACTTAAAATCCTCAAAAGGGTAGTTTTTCCTGCACCATCAGGTCCAACGATTCCTGTGATTTTATTTGGTTTTATATCAAAAGATATGTTATTTAAGGCCTTTTGTTTATCAAAACTTTTTGAGAGATTTTTTATTGAAAGTATTGACATATTAGTTGATTTCAGGGAAAGTGATGGTTACTGGCATTCCTTGTTTTAGATTATCATCAACATTCTTTACAATAATTCTAAATCTGTAAACCAAATCAGTTCGTAAATCTTCTGTTTGCACAGTTTTTGGTGTGAATTCTGCAAGTGGGGAGATAAAACTCACAACTCCTTCATAAGTTTTATTTCCATCTGTTGTGATAACTGCTTTCATTCCAGCTTTTACAAGACCTAAATATTTTTCACTTAAATAACTTCTTACCCAATAATCATCACTTTTTGCAATCTCTACAACAGTTTGAGAACTATTTACTATTGAGCCTGGTTCATATACTTTTGTGATGATTGTTCCATCAACAGGTGAATATAAAACGGTATCATCATAATTTATTTGTAAGATATTTCTTTGGGCTTTTAGGGATTCTAGTGTTGCTTTAGCGCTTAAGATATCCTCTTTTTCATAACCATTTTGAAGAAGTTCTAAAGAGCTTTTTGCATAATCATATTGGGCTTGTAAATCCAAAGCTAAGGCTTTTGCATCATCATAAGATTGTACTGAGATTGATTTTGTTTTAGAAAGTTCTTCTGCTCTTTTGAAATCTTTATTTGTTTTATCTAGATTTGCTTTTACTTCATCGAGTTTTGCTTTTGCTTTTTCTATATCTTCAAATCTATAACCTTTTTCAAGTTTTTGAATTTGAATCTCTTGAAGTTTTATTTGAGCATCCATTTGATTTAGGTTTTCTTTAAAAATAGAGTTTTCAATGGTGGCAATTATGTCACCTTTTTTTAATTTTTGACCCTCATCAAAATTTAAAGTATCAACTCTTCCTGAAACTCTAAAAGCTAAAGAGACAGTTCTAACATCAACATTTCCATAAAATTTAGTTTTTTTTGTTTCTTGGAAACAACCAGTAAAATATAATAAGCAAATAGGTAAAAGTAGAAGTAACTTTTTCACAAAGTTCCTTTATGTAGGATTTCGTAGAAAATAGTATAGTACAAAAAGGATAAATTTATAATAACAAAATAAAAAAATTACCCTAAAAAATTATTGCATATTTATATTTTTTCTAACCATAGCTTTAAAAGCTTTCATGTGAACTCTTAGCATATTTGGAATAATCTCTTCTTTACAAGCATGAACAATATTTGCAAGTTCTGGTTTTGAGTAGATGGTTGTTCTATCTCTTGCTGCTTGGATAAGATGATTTACATCATCATCTAAATTTATATCAACTCTATCACAAAGTGCATCATAAACATTAAAAAAAACTTCCCTATCGTGTGAAGTCATTTGGCAACTATCATCTAACATTTTTAAAGCTAGTTTTGAAGCATAATCAATTTCAATTTCTTCAAAGTTGTGTGTTAGTGCCCAATCATAAGCCTTTTTAAAAAAATCCATTTTTTCTCCTTAATCCATATATGGAATATCTAAGTTCGCATCCCTATCGTTTGCACTAAAATCAAAATCACTATTTACTGGAAGTTTTTCTAAATTTTTTTCTATAACCTTAACTTGTAGTTTGTGGTAGTTATTTTCTTTAATATTTTTTTCAATTTGATTTTTGTAATAACTCAAAATTATAGGATGAAGTCTCTCTTTGTCTTTTATTAAATCATTTAAAAAAGCATTTAATTGGGATATATCAAATTCATCAATTTTGCTTAGTTTTCGCAATAAATTTCGTACAAACTGTTTTTGATGATAACCCTCACTTAACTCTAAAAGTTTTGAGGCTGCAAATATATCAGCTTCTTGGGCTGAATAGTTGTACAAATATCTAAAATGGTCACAAACTATTTCTATATATTTTGGATAATACTTTAAAACAAAAACAAGCTCTTTTAAGTCCCCATCAATAAGTACTTGAAACAAAGTAGCCGTTCTTTTTTCTATTTTATCCCAGTGTGCGCCATGTTCTCTGAACTCGCCAAAAAATCGTTCGTAATTTTCTAATTTATATTTTTCATCCATGGATTTATGTATGCAATTTTTGTACCTTTGTTATTGTTATTTTTTAATGTTTTTAGGGTGAACAATATGCTAAAATCTAACTATAATATAAATTAGTAATTGTTATTAAGGAGGAAAATAGTTTTATGAAAGATTCTGCTCTTGAACTAAAAAAATTAGATAATAACACTATTGAGCTTTTTTTAATAAATAATTGGAATAAACAAACATTAACTAAAAATATCCAATCCTTAAAAAAATTAAATATTAAAAAAGACTCAAAACTAATCGTAAACTTTGAAAAACTAAAAGAGTGTGATAATGCAGGATTTATTTACTTTATCTCTTTTTTTAAAACTTTCCCACAAGAGAATATAACACTAAAAAATCTAAACTCTTTTGAAGATATTTATAAATTTTATGAAAAACATTATCAAACTAATAATCAAGATACAAAAATCAAAAAAAATCTAATAGAAAATATCGGCAAAAAAACCCATGAATTTTACCTTTCAAGTGTAGATTTTATAAGTTTTGTGGGAAAAGTCTTTTATTATTTAATATATTCACTTTTTAATCCAAATAAAATACGATTTAAAGCGATGTTAAAATATATCGATAGTTCTGCTGTAAATGCTCTTTTGATTGTGGGAACAACATCTTTTTTGGTGGGAGTTGTAATTGCTTATCAAGGAGCTGTTCAACTTGAGAAATTTGGAGCAAATATTTTTATAGTTGAGATGATTTCTATTACAATGTTTAGAGAAATCGCTCCTTTGGTAACTGCTATTGTAATTGCTGGACGAAGTGCTAGTTCTTACGCTGCTGAAATTGGAGCTATGAAAATAACTGATGAAATTGATGCCATGAGAACTATGGATTTTGAGCCAGTACTTTTTTTGGTATTACCTCGAATTTTTGCTTTATTAATTGCTTTGCCTTTATTGGTATTTTTTGCAGATATGATAGGAATATTGGGTGGAATGGTAGTTGCGTACACTAATTTAGATATTACTTTTTCAGAATTTATAAATAGAATGGGACAAGAAGTTCCCTTAAAACATCTGTTAATTGGAGTTTTTAAATCTGTATTTTTTGGAATGGCAATTGCGATAATTGGATGTTATAGAGGTTTTCAAGTACAAAATAACACTACAAGTATAGGAAAATTTACCACAATAAGTGTAGTAAATGCTATTTTTGTGGTAATTGCTTTAAATGCGATTTTCTCAGTAATTCTTACTCAAATTGGAATATAATGGAAATAATAAAAGTAAATAATTTATCAACAATCTTTGGTGAAAACATAGTTCATAAAGATATTTCATTTTCTATAAATGAAAAAGAGATATTTGGAATCTTAGGTGGAAGTGGTTCAGGAAAAACTACATTAATCAAACAAATGGTTATGTTAGCCCCAATTCAAAAGGGAAAGATTGAGATATTAGGAAAAGATATTTCAGCTTTAAATTTAAAAGAAGTTCAAAATATAAAACAGCAGTTTTCATATCTTTTTCAGTTTGGAGCTTTGTACTCTTTTTTAAATGTGATTGAAAATATAAGTGTAATGTTAAATGAATACACAGATTTACCAAAAGATTTAATAGAAAAAATGGCTTATACAAATCTTGAAATGGTAGGACTTCCAAAAAGTTGCGCTTTATTATATCCTTCACAAATAAGTGGAGGAATGAAAAAAAGAGTTGCCCTTGCACGAAGTCTTGCCATGCAACCAAAGATTTTGTTTTTGGATGAACCTACAAGTGGTTTGGATCCTGCTAGTACACAAAAAATAAATGAGTTGATAATCAATCTAAAAAATATGCTAAATATCACGATTATAATCATAACCCATGATTTAGAGACTATAAAAACTGTATTAGAAAGATTTATAATATTAAAACAAAAGATAATCTTTGATGGAAATATAAGCCAAGCGATGGATTCAAAAGATGAATTTATTGAAGATTTTTTAACAAATAAAGGTAAATAATGGATACTAAAATAAACTTTTTTAAAATAGGGCTATTTATAATCACTATAGTAGTTTTTCTTTTAGCAACTGTGTTTTGGTTGGGAAAATATGGCTTTGAAAAGAAAAAATTTGATGAATATACAATTTATTTTAAAGAGTCAATTTCTGGATTAAATCTTGGGTCTTCTATTAAGTATAAAGGTTTTGAGGTTGGAAATGTAAATGAGATAAAAATAAATCCTAATAATTCAGAAGAGATACAAATAAATATTGTAATTAATAAAGGAACTCCAATAAAAGAGGATAACATCGCAGTTTTAGGAAATCTAGGAATCACAGGACTTAAATACATTGAGTTAAAAGGTGGAAGTAATGACTCAAAACTTTTAGAAGCAAATGCAGATGGAATAAAAGTCATCAAATCAAAAGTATCAGATTTAACCTCTTTGGTTGATTCAACAACGGATTTAACAAATGAATTAACAATAGTTTTATCTCAAATGAAAAAGCTTTTAGCTGATGAAAATATAAATTCAATTTCACAAATATTAAATCATACACAAAATAGTATGGCAAATATGGAACAATTTAGTAGATATTTAATAAGTAATGAAAAGAAAATAGATGATCTTTTAGCAAATATTTCAAGTCTTGCAAAAACTGGAAATAAATCTTTTGATAATATAAGTAAATCTGCAAATACCTTCAAAGCTTTATCAACGCAGCTTTTAGGGGAAGTGAAAAAAGGTTCATTTGATGTAAAAGAGTTATCTCAAGAGAGTTTTGATAAGTTAAATACAGTTTTAGATGGATTAGAAACAACATTAGGACAAACACAAAGATTGATTGATGATTTAAACCAAAGTCCAAGTGATATGATTTTTAAACAAAAAAATATAAAATATGGCCCAGGAGAGAGTAATGAAAAATAGTATAAGAATTTTTGTTTATTTAAGTGTAATGGTGCTTTTATCTGCTTGCATACCAAAACAAGACAATTTAAATATAAATAGTTATGCCATAGATTTTAAATCAAATAAAAGCTCATTTGTTAATGGTTCAAAATCTATATATGTAGAAATTCCATCTGTAAATAAAAGTTTCAATCAATACTCAATATTTTATACAACAAAACCTTACTTATTTGAAGAGTATGCTTTAAATAGATGGATAAATCTGCCTTCTTATATGATTCATAGTAATTTAGTTCAAGCAATACAAAATAGCAATATTTTTAAAACAGTTTTAGAAGAAAAATCAAAAATCAAATTTGATTATGAATTAAAAACAAATGTAGTAAATCTTTATCACAGTTTTGAAAGTGATAAATCATACGCAATTGTAAAAGTAAGATTTGATTTAGTATCAAATGATGAAGTTCTAAAAACATATAGTTATGATAAAAAGATTTTATGTGAAACAAATAATGCTTATGGCTTTGTAATAGCTACAAACAAAGCTTTTGAAGAAGTTGTAAAAGATTTGTCTTTACAACTTAGTCAAATAAAATAGAGTTTATATTCCAAAAAGAACTAAAAGTTCTGAGTCTTCTATTTTTACTTCTTTTACAAAAGAGCCTTTGAAAGATGATTTCTCAAGTTCATAAATAGGGAAATTTGTGAAAACATTATCAATTACTGGTTTCATATTTGAAGTTACTATATTTGTAAAATCACTATTTAAATTTATGTTATTAAATTCAAGTTTTTCTATTTGAACATCTTTTAGAAAAACACCTGATTTTTCTTTGTCAAAATATGGAGTTCCTGATAGGGTAAAAGTTCCCTTTGCACTTGGAATAAAAATAGCTGATAAACTCATATCAATATTTGCACTTAATCTATTTGTTCCTTTTTTGATGAAAAAGTTTGGTTTTTCTATTTGAGTATTTGCAAATACAAAATCTTTTTTTATAGGGAATTCTTGTGAAAAGTTGTTTAGTTCACTCTCTTGTATTTTTAAAGTTAAGCCATCACTATCTAATTTTTTTATACAGCCTGTAAATAAAACAAGAATGAATAAAATCAAAAATAAGTGAAAGTTTTTATGAATGTACATTTTAAGCCTTAATTGTTAAGTTTAGATTATATTTGCCATAATATCAATTTTTAGCCAAAAGCTAAGCATTATCTTAATTTTAGAATAATCTATAATCTTTTAGCCAAAAGAGGTGCAATATTCATAACTAAAAATAGTCTGACTATATGATGAACAGTTATATAAGGAATATTTGCAGCTACTAAAATGGCTATTAGATTTATTTCAGCTTGTCCACCTGGACTAAAAGCTAGAAGTATTGAAATAATTGGAAAATCAAAAATAAAATAAACTATACATATAAATAAAGCACTAACACTTGCTAGTATAATAAAATGTCCAAAAGTTCCTATCAATGTTTTTATTATGATTTTTAAAGTAACACCTCTAAAAGTAAATCCAATAATTGTTCCAAAGATTACTTGTACAAACTTTATTAATTCATCGGGTGGTTTTGAATGTACAAAACCCAAACTAAAAGCAATAATGCTTAAAATCATAGGACCGATTAAATATGCAGCTGATATATGTAGCTTCTTTGCTAAGTAAGCTCCAACAATTCCAAGTATTGCCAAGAAAAAGAAATCAGGCAAATAAACTTCTCTTAAAGGAGTAGTGATTAATCGGTTACCACTTATATCAATGTGAAAAATATATTGAATAATAAAAGGTAAACTCAAAACTATAAATAAAAGTCTTGAAGATTGAACTAATGTAATCTTTGAAGTATCAGCTTTTAACTGTTCTCCTAATATTACCATTTCAATTACACCACCAGGAACTGAGCTAAAAAATGCTGTTCTTTTATCAAAATTTAGAACTTTATTATAATAATACATCCCTGCAAATGTAACTAAGATAGTGTATGGAATGATTAATAATATACTAAAAAGATATATATGAAGTTGTTCTAAAATTTGAGGAGTAAAGGCACTTCCAATAATAAGACCAATTATAATTCGTGCAGGAGTTGAAAATATCTTTGGACTTTGTATAGGTATGTTTTGAAATCTTATAGCTATTGATGAGGTAAATATGGCACCTAATAACCAAGGTAAAGGTAAATGAAGATATATAAATAATACAGAACCAAATGCACCTATTAAAATAGCAAGTAGCATTTGTAACCATATTTTGGGGTTTTGCATAAGTATATTTCCTATTAAGAATTAGTTGTTTAGATATTCACTTATCTCTTTAAAAGAGTTTTTATTTTTGTCATAGTATTCAATTGAGCCATCATCTAAATTGTAATACCAGCCGTGTATAGTAATATTATTTAACTCTATTTTTTCTTTTATTGCTGGATATGTTAAAAGATTTTTCACTTGACAAATAATTGAGTTTTTTTCAGTTGCTTTATATAAATCTTCTTGAGTTTTATAAAGATTTTTATTTTCTAAAGTTATATTTTTTGCTTCTTGACCTAATTGAAGCCATTTTTTAATATTTATATAATGTTGAGTATCTGGGATATCTTCATACAAACTTTTACAAGCTCCACAATAAGAGTGACCACAAACAATAATATGTGAAACATTTAAAATTGAAACAGCATATTCAATAGCTGAAGCAGTTCCATGAAAATCACCATTTAGGCTAAATGGCGGAACAAAATTTCCAATATTTCGTAAAATAAACAAATCACCTGGTTTACTTCCAACCATAAAATCAATGGTGATGCGGCTATCACAACAAGTAATAAATAAAATTTCTGGTTTTTGACCAGTAGCATTTAGTTCTGATAAATCATCTTTGAACTCATCAAATTGGTATTTACGAAATAACTTATTACCTCGAATTAAATTTTTTATTGCATTCATAAATGTATAATAGCAAGAATAAATGTAAATAAAATGAAATTATTACTATATTTCAATAAGAAATTTAGCTCCATCTTTTGTATTTTTTGCAGAAATTGAACCATTCATTTTCTCTTCAATAATCAATTTAGTCATATAAAGTCCAATTCCTGTACCATATTCATATTTTGTGGTGAAATATGGATCAAAAATTTTATCAATGATTTGCTCATTTATTCCACCTGCGTTATCTTCAATACAAAGAGTAGCTTTTTTATTTTTTTCTAAATAAATTTTTATTTGAGGATTTTGTATATTTTTTTCAATTAATATATCTTTTGCATTTGAAATTATATTCATAACTGCTTGTGAATATTCATTTTTGTAACCATTGATTTCATAAAATTCATCAATATTCACAATTAATTCTATATGATAAAAATCAAGGGTTGATTTAACTATTTTTACTGCATTATCAACTGAGTCTTTTATGAAAAATTTCTCTTTTTTAGAATTTGGATTAAAAAAGTTTCTAAAATCATCTATTGTTTTTGACATATATTCTAATAAATCATTTGCTTCTTCAACTCGATTTTGAAGATATTTTTTATTTAATTCTTTATAATCATAAGCAGATTCTATATCAAAAAACAAACCAGATAATTGACTTAATGGTTGTCTCCATTGGTGGGCAATATTTCCAATCATTTCACCCATTGAAGCCATTTTTGATTTTTGAATTAAGATTTTTTCTTGTTTTTCTTTATTCTCTTTTAGTAAAGTTCTTTCTGTTATATCTCTTAGTGAAGCAAAAACAATAGTTTGTTTATTAGCTTCATAAATAATAATACTTAATTCAATAGTTTTAATATCTTCATCTTTTGTTTTTAGTTTAACCGTATCAAAAAATGATTTATCTTCCAGTATTTTTTTTGTATCAAGATTGATAAATAAATCAAAAAACTTTTTATCTATTAACTCTTCTTCATCGTATAAAGTTACCTTAGAAGCTGTTTTATTGTAACTTGTAATTCTTGTATAGTCATTATTATCAAGTTCAGAGATTATAAAAGCATCGTTGCTATGATTAAAAAGCATATGATATTTATCTTCATTTAAAATTACATTTTCTTTATATTCTTGAAAAATCGTTTCAATTCTTTTTGTAAATAACAAAGAAAATATAAAAAATATTATGGTCATAATTGTAATAATAATAACCAATCGAATGATATTCTTATACATATTTTCTAAAGAGATATTTCTCTCTTTTTCGACAATATCATAGATATTTGCGAGATTTACTCCAATGGCAATAAAATATCTATACTCTTTTAGGTAAGTTCCATAAATTAGCTGTTGATTGTTGTTGTAAAATAGATAATCATTTCCTTTATAGTTTGTATTTATAAGAAGTTTCTTCATAGCTTCTAGTTCTTCTTTTTTTGGATTTATTAATTTATTAGTAACCAATTCACTTTTATTTATAATGTCATTTAAACTATTTATTTTATAAATAAAAATAAATTCTTCATTATTAAAATTTTGATTTGTGATTTTTTTGATAAGTTTAGTTGTTAGTTCTTCATGGTACCTTTCAAGAAAAGAACCAGAACCAATAATTAAACCTAACTCTTTTAATTGTCTTGAATAAGTGATTTTTTCAGCAGTAATACTATTATTTGGCATATACCAAAAGTAATCAACGAAGTTTTGTTTCTCTTCTGTGAAATTAATCATTTCATTAATAAATTTTTTCCCATTTATATCTTCAAAATTATAAAAGTTTTGATTTTCATCTGCTTTACTATCTGTATTTAAAATAAGATTACCACTTGTATCTAAAATAAAATAGTTAATATCATTTGCTTTTTGTGCTATTTGACTAATAGATGTTTTAATAAGATTTATTTGTTCTTGTTTAGTTAATTTTTTTGTTTTTTCATAAAGGGAATGAGCAAGATTATAAGCTACTATTGATTGGTTTTTTAATCGAAGTTTTTTGTTATTGATTATTGATAACTCTTCAAAATCTATATCATTTTTTAGATTATCAACAGAGCTTTTTATATAAAATTTTTCCCTTTCAATTAAAGTCTCTTTAAAATTATTTATATGATTTTTAAAGTTATCATACTCTGTTTTTATAAGACTATAGCCAGTAATTGTGGCTACTGTTATTATGATTATTGTTGAACTTAATAGGGTGGTTTTTTTTATACCATTTTCTAGGTTTGATTTAAGACTTTTTTTCAAGATTTAACTTATACCCCATATTTGAAATATTTTTAATACAATTAAATGGAAGTTTTTTTCGTAAAAATCCAATACTTGTTCGCAAAGAATTTAAACTCATATATTCATCTTCCCAAATAGTTTGTTCTATCTCATCATAAGATACAACTCTATCTTTATTAAGTGTTAAAAGTTTTAAGAATAGTAACTCTTTTTTTGGTAGGTCTATTACTTTGTCATTAAAATAAAAAAGTGAAGTATTATTATCAAAATAGAAGTTATCATCAAGCATTATTTTGAAATCTTTTTGTTTTTCTAAACCTTCAACAGCTTTTGTAAGAGCTGGCATTAGGTTTCTGCTTGTTAGTGGTTTTATAATATATTTTTCAAGATTTAACTCTATTGCATCTAATAAATAACTTTTTTCACTAAATGCTGTTGAGATTATTATTTTAGTTGTAGAATCTTTTTCTCTGATTTTTTTTGCAAGGCTAATTCCATCAAGTCTTGGCATTTTAATATCTGTTAGTATAATATCTGGATGATATTTTTTATATAGTTCATAACCCTCAATTCCATCTTTTGCTTCGTAAAGTTCATTAAACATTCGATTTAAAAAACGGCAATTTATAGTTCTTACACCCTCATCATCTTCAATATACAAAATAGTATATTTTCTAAAAATATCCATGATAATACCTTTTTAAAGAAAAGAGATTAAATCTCTTTTCTTTTTTTCATTTTAGCTAAAAACTCAGTAATTATTGGCATTAATAATAATACAACAGTAAGAACTAAAATTGATAAAGTAATAGGTCTTTCCCATAAAAATGAAAGTGAACCATCACTAATTGTTAATGCTCGTCTTAAGTTATCTTCCATCATTCCACCTAAAATAAATCCTAAAATCATAGGAGCCATTGGGAAATCAATTATTCTTAAGAATAGGGCAACAACGGCAAACGCTGTCATCATATAAATATCAAAGTTGTTGAAAGTTACTAAATAAACACCAACAAGTGAAAAGAATACAATCAACGGTAATAACAGTTGTTTAGGAACTGCTAATAGTTTTGCAATATATGGAATTAATGGTAAATTTAAAATTAAAAGTACAAAGTTTCCAATATACATAGAAATAATTACAGACCAAAATAGTGCTGGATTATCAATATACATAGTAGGACCTGGTTGAATCCCATAAGATAATAATGCACCTAAAATAATAGCTGTTGTTCCAGATCCTGGAATTCCTAAAGTTAATAATGGAACAAATGAACCTGAACAAGCTGCATTGTTAGCACTTTCAGGAGCTGCTAATCCTCTTAAACTTCCTTTACCAAATTTTAGTTTTTCTTTTGCACTTGCAAAACTTCTTTCCATCCCATAAGCTAAAAATGAAGCAATAGTAGCACCTGCACCTGGAAGAACACCAACAAAGAATCCTAAAACAGATGATCTTCCAATAGTAGGAGCTATCTCTTTAACTTCCGCTCGTGTTAGTTTTAAACTACCAATATTTTGTTTTAGAGCATCTTGTTCTTCTTTTGTCATATTATGTTGTTCTAAAACATTCATTAAAGCTTCTGAAAGAGCAAAGGCTGCCATTGCTAATAATAAAAATGAAATTCCATCAATTAAATCCATTCTTCCAAATGTAAATCTTGCAATTCCAGAATCAGAATCTGTCCCAACAGTTGCTAACATAAGACCAAAGACAGTCATAATTGCAGCTTTTAAGAACTTTCCTTTTCCAGCAAACGCAGCAACTGCTGTTAATCCTAAAACCATTAAAGCAAAATAATCAGATGACTGAAAACTTAAACTCACACTTGCAAGAGCTGGTGCTGCAAAAAGTAAGAAAATAGCTGCAATTGTTCCACCACTAAATGATGAATAAGCAGCAATTGCTAAAGCTTTTCCTGCATGACCTTGTTTTGCCATTGGAAAACCATCAAAAGCAGAAGCAACAGTTCCAGCAACTCCTGGAGCATTAATTAAAATTGATGAAGTTGAACCTCCAAAAATTGCACCATAATAAACACCAGCAATTAGGATTAATCCAGATGATGGATCCATTCCATAAGTAATTGGAATCATTAAAGCAATAGCACTTATTGGTCCAAGTCCTGGAATCATTCCAATAAATGTTCCTGCAAAACATCCAATAGTTACCATTAAAATATTGTACATTGAAAGAGCAGTTACCGCTCCTAGTATAATACCATCCATCATGATAAAGCTCCTAATAAATTATCAATTAAATCACCTGCATCGATATAAACACCTAATGCATTATTTAATAACAAGTAAAATCCTACTGATACTCCAACTGAAATAAGAAAAATTCTTTTGAAGTTTTTTTCTTTTAAAATTAAAAAACCAATAGCTAAAAATATGGCAGTAGCTATAATAAATCCAAGAGGTTTTATTGTAAAACCATAAAAAAACATTGCAGCTATAAAATAAAAAGTAGTTTTTAAATCTAAAGATTTTATATATTGCAACGATAAAATTACTTTTTCTTTTTCATAAAATGATGAAATAAGTAACACAATTGAGATTATAATTCCAGCAATTCCTACATAATAAGGGAATGTTGCTGCTGTCATAACTTCAAATTGATTACCTGGCATCTTTTTTATATTAAAAACAGAATAAAAATAAAAGCTTGAAAAAGCCAAAAAGAATAATGAACCTATAGTGTTTTTTGTCATAATTAACCCTTTAAATAAATAGAGTAAACTCTATTTATCTTATAGGAACCCCATTTCTTTCATTAAAGATGAGATACCTTTTTCTTGATTTTCTAAGAAAGTTTTAAATTCAGTAGTTGGTTTGTATAAATTTGTCCAACCATTTCTTGCTCTAACATCTTCCCACTCTTTAGTTTTATACATATCAGCAAAAACTTTTGCAAACGCATCTATTTTTTCTTGAGGTAAATTTGGTGCTCCAAAGAATCCTCTCCAGTTTGCAAAGTATGCATCTACACCTAAACTTTTAAAACTTGGGATACCATCAATTGGTTCTTCAGATGTAATACCAATAATTCTTAACTCACCATTTTTATGTTTGTCTAAAACTTCACCAAGACCTGTTGATAAGATATCAATTTCTCCTGTTAATAATCCTGCAAGTGCCTTTCCTCCAGCGTCATAAGGAACATATCTTACATTTTTAGGATTTCCCCCAGCAGCTTTAAAGATTTGAGCAGCTACAAGGTGATCCATACTTCCTCTTGAACTTCCACCTGCTATTTTTAATCCAGTAGGATCTTTATCAAACGCAGCTTTTACATCAGCCCAAGATTTGTATTTTGAATCTTTTGAAACAACTAAAACTCCATAATCAGCAACAACTGCTGAAATTAAAGTTAAATCTCTAAATGATTGAGGGAAAACACCTTGTAGTGATCTAATTACAATTGGAGTTGAGTTAACCATTAAAGTATCTTGTTGTTTACTTGCAGTTTCAATCATATAAGCGATAGCTTTACCTCCTCCACCACCTGACATATTTTCATATGAAACTTGATCAACAAGTTTTGATTTTTGTAATGCTTCACCAACACCTCTTGCCGTTCCATCCCAACCACCACCAGCTCCACCTGGAATTAGGAAGTGGATTTTTTCAACTGATGATGCAACAGAAGTTGTTGCCATTCCTGCAACTAGACAAGAAGCTAGCGCGATGTTTTTACAGATTTTAGAAAATTGATTTTTCATTTATGATCCTTTGTTATTTACTATATGTAATGTTATGTGAAAAAAATGTAAGAAAAATAAAATTTTTAAAAGATTTTGAAAATTAAAATTCCCATTTCAAAAGGAAGCTAAAAAATGAAATGGGAAAGGGGAAATTTGATTGTATTTTTATTACGCCATATATAAAAACAGGAGGTGTTTTAAATTGACCTTGTAATAGTATGAAAAAAAAATGTAAGAAAAATAAAATCTTCTAAAAAGTTTTATTTTTCTTTACAAAAGAGATTACATTCTTATCTCTTCTCTTTTTTGTAAGAATACCCATCTTTCATCAACTCTTTTTTGCCATTCGTCGATTAAGTATTCATATTCAGGCTTAAATAAGTGTTTAAATCTTGGTTGTGCACCTAAATAATCCCTAACAGGAACAATAGTTTTTGGTCTGTAAGTAATATTTAATTCTCTTCCATCAATGATTTCATATAATGGGAAAACAAGTGAATCAACTGCTAAATCAGAAACTTCAATAGTTTGATTTGGAGCAAATTTCCACTCAGTTGTACATGCACTCATTGCATTTATAAACACAGGTCCATGTGTATCAAATCCTCTTTGGATTTTTTTAACCATATCTTTCCATTTATTTGGAGCAACTTGAGCAACATAAGGTGCACCATGAGCTGCCATAATAGAAACAATATCTTTTTTCTGTCTTTTTTCACCATATGAGTGAGAACCAGCTGGTGCTGTTGTTGTACTTGAACCAATTGGAGTTGAAGAAGATCTTTGTCCTCCTGTATTTGCATAAACTTCATTGTCTAAACAAACATACATAAAGTCATGTCCTCGCTCAAAACATCCAGAAATCCATTGGAATCCAATATCATAAGTTGAGCCATCTCCACCAAATGTTACGAATTTTGGTTGAGGAGCATCAGCTGGAATTCTTCCTTTATTTCTTAAAGCTTTATTCATTGTCTCAACTCCTGCCATTGCAGTTGATGAGTTTTCAAATCCAATATGAATCCAAGAACAATCCCATGAAGTATGAGGATAAATCGCTGTACAAACTTCTAAACATCCTGTTGAAGCTGATACTACTAAATTATCATTTGTTGCATTTAAAACTTCTCTTACAATAATAGAGTGAGCACAACCTGGACATAAAAGGTGTGAACCCTCAAATCTCTCAGCAGCAGTTGAGAAAGTTTTTAAATTTTTAATCTCTTTTTGAGTATTGATAAGTGTACTCATTTTTGTACTCCTTGTGCTTCATAGAAACTAAGTTCTGGTCCTCTAACTCCTACAAATCTTTGGATTTTTCCAGCTAGTTTACCTTCTTTTGCTTCTTTATCTAAAGTTCTATAAATATCTTTTAATAAAGCTACTGTCATATCTCTTCCACCTAATCCATAAATTAAGTTTGAGATTATAGGTCTTGCAGGTGTATTAATTAGTGCACCTGCAACTTCATTATATAAAGTTCCAACAGTTCCACCAGGAGCACTTCTATCCATACATGCAACTGCTTTCATATTTTGTAAAGCCTCTGCAACTTCTTCAAGGGGGAAAGGTCTAAATACTCTTGGTGCTACAACAGCTGCATTTATTCCTTCTTCTTTTAATTGTTTAATTGCAAGCATTGCTGTTTCAAAAGTTGAACCTAAACAAACAATTGCAATATCAGCATCTGCTTCACCATAAGTTTCAACAAGTTTATATTCTCTTCCTGTTAATTCTTTGAACTCTTTAAATGTTTCAAGAATAACTTTTTTAGAATTCATTAAAGCTGCATGTTGTTTTGCTTTATGCTCAAAATGCCAATCTTGTTCAGTTTGAACTCCATGAGTTACAGGTTTGTCAAAATTTAATAGGGCATTTACTTGTAAATATTCACCTACAAATTTAGATGCCACTTCATCTTCTAAAGGAGTAACATTTTGAGCTGTATGTGAAGTCATAAATCCATCTTGATTAGAAATAACAGGAAGTCTAACATCTGGATGTTCAGAAATTTTAAATGACATTAAAGTCATATCATAAGCTTGTTGAGGAGAAAAAGCATCAAGTGAAATCCAACCACAATCTCTTGTTAAGTATAAATCTGAGTGGTCACCATTTACATTTAGAGGTGCTGCTAATGCTCTATTTACTAAACATAAAACAACAGGAATTCTCATACCAGATGCTTGGTATAAAACCTCAATCATAAGTGCAAGTCCTTGAGATGAAGTTGCAGTTGCAACTCTTCCACCAGCAGCTCCAGCTCCAACACATCCAGACATAGCAGCATGTTCAGATTCAACCATAATTACTTCACCATCAATATATCCATTTGCATGAAACATTGCATAGTTTTCAACAGTAGCCGTTGAAGGTGTAATAGGATAAGCAGCAACAACATCAACATCGGCTTGTCTTAAAGCCTGAGAGTTTGCCATGTTTCCATCCCAAACTTCTACTTTTTTTAATTCCATTACTTTTTTATTCATTATTATTCACCTTTCTTTTTTTTCTCAGGCCATTTTGAAAGAGCATCTTCTACTGTTTCATATTCATTAAACATTAAAAGAGATTTTGGATTTGTAGGGCAAACGCTCACACATAATCCACACCCTTTACAGTGTTCATAATCAACACCTTTCATCTCTTTGTTTCTTGCAATGATTGATGTATCTGGACAGAATATCCAACAATTTTGACAGTCAATACATGTCTCAGAATTCCAAACTGGTTTGATAACTCTCCAGTCACCTACACTCATACTTTTTGAGCTAGTTTCTGAATACATTCTATCTTCAGGTTGAATATCTGCAATATTATAATTTATATCCCCATTGAATGTAAAAAGAGCAGCACCAGGTACTAACTCATCCCATCCCATTTCGCTAATTGTTTTACTCATTTTTTATCCTTTACTTAACTTCATCGTAAGCTCGTTGGATTGCAACCATGTTTGCATCAATAACGTTTGGTGGTAACTTTTTAAGTACACCTTTCATTTTTTCTTTAAAATAATCAAGTTCAAACATTCCACTAACTTTCATAAAGGCACCAAGCATTGGAGTATTTGGAATAGCTTTACCTATAGTATCCCTTGCTATTTGGAAACAGTCAAGAATAAATACTCTATCTTTTATATTTTCTAATTCAGGAACTAAAGAGATTAACTCTTCTTTACTTAGGTGAGTAGTAATAATATATTTAGTTGTATCTTTACCATTAGCAGTAATATTATCAGTAACCGCAAGACCTGGATCTAATATAAAAACAAAATCAGGCTGCATATATTTTTCATGATTTAAAATGGGTTCATCATCAATTCTGTTATACGCAGTCATTGATGCACCTCTTTTTGCTGAACCATAAAAAGCAAAAGCTTGAACTTGTTTACCAGTTTCAGCAACAACAGAACCAAGACCTTTTGCACCGGTTACAGCACCCTGTCCAGCACGACTATGCCATCTAATTTCTAACATAGAGGCTCTCCTTTATTGTTAATATTAAATTTGACTTAAAATTTTAAATTAGTCTTATCCATTATAAATAATTTTAGCTTAAATGAACTTTTATTCATTGATCTATTTATAAAGTGTAATTCTAAAACTAATTAGACAATTTTTAAGTCCAATAAAGATGATATTATAGGCTTTTTATGTAATTTATTGCACTTAATGCATCAGGTTTTACAATATTTGTATATTTTAATAATTCATCTTCTTGTCCATATCCACATAAAAGACCAATTGAATTTACATTTGCGTCATTTGCAGCGATTAAATCTAATTTTGTATCTCCAATCATCCACACAGAATCTTTCTTTTCATCATAATTCATCTGTTCAAGTGTTATTAAAATTGGTTCTGGATGTGGTTTTGGGTTTTGAACATTTTCTCTACCTGTTACTATTTCAAAAAATTGTTCTATATTAAAATGCTCTAACAATGGCATCGTATACATTCTAGTTTTTGTAGTAACTACGCTAACTCTTGCAAATAAAGATGCTTCATATACTGCTTCATAAGCATTTTCTAAAAGTAAAGTTTGTTCTCTTGAAATTATTCTATATCTATTTTTATAAGCATCAACAAAATCCCATACTTTTGATTCTTCAACTCCTAACTCTTTGTACATAATATCAAGGGGATAACCAATTAATGATTTAATATTTTCATCATTTCCTGTAAAATCAAAATCTAGTTCTTTAAAAGAGTGTTTAAAAGTTGAAACTATCGCATCCGTTGAGTCAATTAAAGTTCCATCTAAATCAAAAAGTATTATCTTATTTTTATTCATATTTTTATTATCCTTATTTTATTCTTCTATTTCCCAATCTTTTTGGTTATGCATAATACCTATAAAAGATGGTTCTATATTTTTTATATCTTTATTAACAACACTTATTGAATCAGGTATATACAAAAATAGATATGGTAAATCATCGGTGATTTTTTTGAAAATCTGTTTATATATTTTCCCTAAGTCATCTCTATTTATAGTTTTGCTTCCCTCTTCAATTAAGGTATCCACTTCAGGATTTTCATAAGAAACAAAATTAAATCCTCCAAGTTTACTACTTGAACTATGCCAAATTGGATATGCATCAGGCATTAATGCTAATGCCCAACCTAAAAGTACAGCCTCAAATTTTCTTGGATGAACAACTGTATTTAAAAAAGCTTGCCACTCCATAACTCTTATATTCATAATAATTCCAGCTTTTCTTAGCTGGTATTGTAATATTTGAGCAGCATTTATTCTTGTGTCATTTCCTGTATTTGTAACTATTTCAAAAGTAAAAGGATGATTTTCATCATATCCTGCTTCTTTTAAAAGTTTTTTTGCTTTTGGTATATCTTGTTGTATGGTTTTTACTTCATCATTAAAAGCAAATGAACCTGGTAAAAAAGGTCCATTACAAACTTTTCCATAACCAAAAAACAAAATATCAACTAACTCTTGTCTATTTATAGCTAATGATAAAGCTTGTCTAATTCGTATATCTTTAAATTTTTCATTTTTTAAATTAAAGCCCAAATAAGCATAAGTGAAACTAGGCTTTTGAATTATTGTATAGTTCTTTTTAAATTCATTATCTATTTGTCTATCTACTTGAATAGGATCTAATCCTCCAATATCAAGTTTTTTTTGTTTTAAATATAAAAAAGAAGTATTAGGATCTGGAAGAAACTTATATAAGATTTTATCAATTTTTGGTCTTCCATCAAAAAATTTATCATTTGCAATTAGTTCAATATCTTGACCTTGTTTAAAATCTTTTAATTTATAAGAACCAGTTCCTATTGGATTTTTATTAAATGAACTTGTCATTAAATCTTTTTCATCTTTTAAAATATGATAAGGAAGAATACCTACCATCCAAGTCTCCAAAGCTTTGAAGTAGGGTTCTTTATAAATTACTTCAATAGTATAGTCATCTATTGCTTTCACGCTTTGTACTTGTTTAAAATTTGATTTAATAGAATTAAATACTTTTGGATCAATGATTTTTTCATAAGTAAAAATTACATCTTTTGATGTGAACTTTTCATTATCATGCCAAAGAACATTATCTCTTAGTTTTATAATTAATTTGGTTGGAGTTTCAAAGTTATAAGATTTGGCTAATTCAACAGTAGGTTTTCCATCTTTATCATATTTGAATAAACCATTAAAGAGCCAATCAGATATTTCACTACTAGCTGTGTCATTTGATAAAATAGGATTTAATCTACTAGGACTTGAACTCATTGATAGATTTAAGGTACTTGCACTTGCAGTAAATAACAAAAATTGTATTGTAAATAAGAGTAGGGTTAACTTTTTCATGAAAGTATTGTATAGTTTTTTTATAAAAAAGTGCATAAAAAAAGGAGCAACATTTGTCGCTCCTTTTTTGAGAATAGTAAGAAATATACTCTTCGAAATAACAATTATCTTTTTGAGAATTGAGAAGATTTTCTTGCTTTTTTCTTTCCGAATTTTTTTCTCTCTACAGATCTTGAATCTCTTGTTAATAAACCATAAGGTTTTAAGATAGCTCTGAATTGCTCATCAAAAGCAACTAATGCTCTTGAAATACCGTGTCTTGCAGCATCAGCTTGTGCAGAATATCCACCACCAAGAGTTTTTACTATAATGTTTACAGAAGTTTCTTGTTTAGCAACATTTAATGGTTGCATAACTCTTTTTTTGATTGATTCGTGACCACCTAACCAAGCATCTAAAGTTTGACCATTAATTGTTAATTGACCATTACCATTTTCTAGCCATACTTTTGCTACAGCTGTTTTTCTTCTTCCAGTTGCATATACTTTTGCCATTACTCTTATCCTTTAATTTGCGCAGTATGAGGGTGTTCACTTCCTGCATATACTTTTAATTTTTTTAACATAGCTTTTCCAAGAGTAGTTTTTGGAAGCATACCTCTAGTAGCTAGTTTGTATAATTTTTCTGGATTTTTTTCAAACATTTCAGACATTTTGTGAGTTTTTGTACTACCAAAATAACCTGAGTGTGTAAAGTAATTTTTACTTTCTAATTTTTTACCAGAAAATTTTGCTTTTGATGCATTTATAATAACAACAAAATCTCCACAGTCTACATTTGGTGTAAAACAAGGTTTGTTTTTCCCTCTTAAGATAGTAGCAACTTCTGTAATAATTCTTCCGAATACTTTATCAGTTGCATCAACTACTATCCAATCTCTTTCGATTTCGTTAGCATGTGCCATTTGAGTAAATTTCATTTATTTTCTCCGCTTTTTTAATGAGGTGAAATAATAGTGTAGTAATGCTTAATATTTACTTAAATTAAGTATATATTAATATTTTATTGAAAATTGTGAACCTATTTTAAATTCAGAATGAATTTCAAGTGTAAAATTATGTAAAGATAACACTGATTGAACGATAAAAAGTCCCAATCCAAGGGAATTGTTCCATCCATTATTTGAAATTCTATAAAACTTCTGATTTATTTTTTCTAACTCTTTTTCTTCTATTCCTATACCTTTATCTGTGATACAAATAGAGTTTGGTGAAATATTTACAATAATTTCATCCTCTGAATATTTTAAAGAGTTCTCAATCAAATTAGAAATGGCCATTGAAATAAGAGTTTCATCAACTTTTAGAGTTACATCTTCTCCTAAAATTACTATTTCTCTGTTTTTATATTTATCTTTTAAATCACAAACACAAGTTTCTATTAATTTTTTCATAGAGCAAGGAATCAACATCAATTCTTGTTTTCCTTCTTCCAATTTTAGAGTTAATCTTAATTTATCAATTATATGAGACATCTTATTTGCATTTGAATAAATTTTATGTAAAAATTTTGTTTTCATAGCTTGTGGCATTTGATTGTCATTTAAAATAGTTTCACTATAACCTGAAATAATTGCAATTGGATTTTTGAATTCATGGGAAATTGCAGAGATAATTTCATCTTTTTGTCTATTTGCAAGTTTTAATTTTGCATTTTGTTTTGCTTTTTGTTTCTCTCTTTTTGAAAGTTTTAATGCAACTTTATTTAGAAGTTTTGTAATTCTATAAAATTCATATGTATATTTTGAATTCATTATTGCAGAAGACTTCTTTTGAGCTAATAGAGTTAAAAAATGAAGGATATCATCTGTTTCTTTTTTTATACGAAGACTAATAAAATATGTTGCTAAAAATGCAATGATTAAAAAAAATGATATAAACATGAAAATTTCTAAGGTAAGACTTACAAAATTATCTGTAATGGCACTTACATAATCAGCCATTCTTATATAATAAATATGATCAGCAATAATAATCTTTTTTGCTATATACATAAGCTCTTTATTTATAGTCTCAGATTTTCTGGTATCGGTTCCTATCTCTTTATTTGTCGCTTCAATTATCTCTTTTCTATTTAAATGATTTTTGATTAAAGATAGTTCCGTTTTATCACTATCTGCAATTACAACTCCTAACTCATTTATAACAGTTATTCTAAGATTTAGTTTTTCATGTAAGTTATGTACAATATTTGTAATATCATTTAAATCATTTTTATCTTTGAAAACGATAGATAGAGTTTCAATATTTTGTAATAAGTTTTTTTCAATTAAATTTAAATAGATATTTTTTGACCAAAAATATGTAATTATGGTCAAAGTTACCAAAATAGCTAGAAAGATTGAGGTATAAGTTCTTATAAAAAGTTGATGTATTCTTAGCAAAAAATGTAACCTTCACCTCTAATTGAACGGATATAATCTTTATCCCCTTTGGGATCAATCTTTGCTTTTAGTCTTTTTATTGCAACATTTACAGTTTTTTCTTTTTTATCAAAAGAGTCTTGCCAAACACTATTTAATAGATGTTCTCTTGTCATTAAAATATCTTTATTTTTAATAAATTCAAGTAATAAATCATGTTCAAGGTGAGTTAAATCTATCTCTTTATCTTCTATATAAAACTTTTTATTTGAAGCTTTATATACAATATCTTTTACTTTTAAAATATCAATATCTTTTGATGTTCTTTTTATAACAGCTTTGATTCTTGCACATAACTCTTTCATATTAAAAGGTTTTGTAATATAATCATCTGCATGGCTGTCGAAACCATCGATTATATCTTCATCTTTATCTTTGGCTGTTACATAAATTACAGGATTACTATAACCTTGTTGTTTAATTTCATTAATAAAAGTAGTTCCCTCAATTCCAGGAAGATTTCTATCCATTAAAATTAAATCAATATGTTCTTCATTTAAGATATTTCTAACATTTTTATCAATAGTTAAAAAACCAATAGTTTCATAACCCTCTTTTTGCAGAGTATATTCTAGAAGTTCTAAAATATCTTCTTCATCTTCAACAATTAAAATTAGTTTATTATTCATCTTGGTTTGACTCTTTTTGTGTTACAACTTTTTTATTTGGTCTATCATCATCATATTCAATCACTGTATCTTTTGAAATCTTAATAATTCCTGGAGAGAACTTAATAGCAAGAATCCTAAATATAAAAAATACAAAAATTACAAATAATAAAAATGTAATATCAAAGTAATCTCGATTTTTATTTGTTGTTAGAATTATTACATCACGGATTAAGAAAATGATAAAAATATCAATAACATATCTTAATCTCAAAGTCTCTTTTTTGATAAAATCTGAAATCATTTTCACAACTTCCATAATAACAATAAACTCTAACATTAAGATGATAGCTTTATAAAAGTCTATGCCAGCAATTAATACTATTATTAAAATAAACATTGCTGCAAGGACTTCAAAGTTTGTACTGAAGTAGTTTTTTATTTTGTTTAAAGCTTTTTTCATTTGGTGAATTGTACCATAAATATTATGATTGTACCATATCCCCACCAACTTGTGCAAAGTGCAATAAATTGGCAATTGATACAGCTCTATCTGCTATTTTCTCAAGTCTTCTTAGTGCACTTAATATGTCAAAATACTCTTTTGATAAATCTAAATTTTTTGAGATTAATTTTAAAATATTTTTCTCAATCATTAAATATAAATCATCTGTTTTACTCTCTTCAACCATAACTCTATGGTATTTCTCTTCAATATGTTTTGCATTTGTTTCATCAATGATTGAAATAGCTGTTTTTAATGAAAGAAGTGCTGATTTTAATAATGGAATTGCATATTCTAAAATCATACTTGTATTTAAATCATCTGAATATGATTTTTTAAACATTTTTGAAAAATCTTTTGTATTTGAACCTGTTCTCACTAATTCATTTGTAATTTTTAAATAAGAAACTAATTGTCTTAAATCCTTTGCTTCTGGTGAATATAAAGCTAAAGTGGTAACTATAAGATTATCAATTTCATTTGATCTTACTAAAAGTTTTTTTTCAGTAATTACAACATTTTTTAAATCATCAATTTTTTTGTCTTCCAATGCTCTTAAAGATAGTTCTAATGAATCTATAACTTCAACACCAATTTTCGATATTTCATCTTTTACACTTTGTAATTTTGCTTCATAAGGCTTTAACATTATCCAAATCTCCCTGTAATATAATCTTCTGTTTTTTTGTTATTAGGATTAACAAAGATAGTCTCTGTTTCATCATATTCAATTAATTTTCCTAAATGGAAAAAAGCTGTGTAATCTGCAACTCTTGCTGCTTGTTGCATATTATGCGTAACTGTTATTATTGTATAGTCTTGTTTTAATTCAAGCATTAAAGCTTCAATTTTTTCTGTACTAATTGGGTCAAGGGCGCTTGTTGGCTCATCCATTAAAATAACTTCTGGTTTAATTGCTATTGTTCTTGCAATACATAATCTTTGTTGTTGTCCTCCTGAAAGTGAAGTTCCTGCTTGATTTAATTTATCTTTTACCTCATTCCAAAGTCCAGATTTAATAAGTGAAGTTTCAACTAACTCATCGCAATCTTTTCCTTTTCTTATAATTCCATGTTTTAATGGAGCATATGCCACATTGTCATAGATTGATTTTGGAAAAGGATTTGGTTGTTGAAATACCATTCCCACTCTTTTTCTAACACTAACTTCATCCACATCTCTATCATATATATTTTTATTGTCAATAACGATAGAACCATCAATTTTTACTGTAGGAATTAAGTCATTCATTCTATTAAGACATCTTAAAAATGTAGATTTTCCACAACCTGATGGTCCTATTAGAGCTGTGATTTTATTTTCATATAATTCGGCTGTAATATCAAATAGTGCTTGATTCGCTCCATAATATAGGTTTAAATTTTTTATATCAATTTTTGTTTTGTTATCATTTGTTATCATTATTTACCTTATTACCATTTAACTTCAAATTTTTTTCTCAAATAAATAGCAACTGTATTTAGTGAGATTAATATTGTTAATAACACCATAATTCCAGCAGCTGTTTTTTCGATATATGTTCCCTCTGGCATTCCTGCCCATGTGAATAACTGTGCTGGCATTACAGTTGCAGCTTGTGTCACCATTGTTGGAGCATCGGGAATAAAAGCAATCATTCCTATGATAATTAAAGGTGCTGTTTCACCCATTGCTTGGGCTAAACCAATAATTGAACCTGTTAATACACCAGGAAATGCTAAAGGTAAAACATGATCCCTTGTTACTTGAATTTTATTTAGTCCCAATCCATATCCAGCTTGTCTTATACTATCAGGAACAGCTCTTAGCGCTGCTCTTGAACTAACAATTATAATTGGCAATGTCATAAGTGCTAAAGTTAATCCACCAACTAAAGGTGAAGATCTTGGCATTCCAAAAAGATTAATAAATATTGCAAGTCCTAAAAGACCAAATAATATTGAAGGAATTGCTGCTAGATTATTAATATTTATTTCAATAAATCTTGTAAATTTATTATCAGTTTCAAATTCCTCAAGATAAATTGCAGTCATTACTCCAATAGGAAAGGCAACAACCATTGTAATTATCAAAGTAAGAACAGAACCCACCATTGCAGAATATAAACCAGCATATTCAGGAATTTTTGAGTCACCATTTGTAAAGAAAATAGTGTTGAATTTATTTTTGATTATGCCTTGAGCATATAACTCTTCAACTAAAGTAATCTCTTTATCTTTTAATTTATGATGATGACCTTTTAAATATTGATCAACTTGGTCATCTGCTAAAACCCAAGTTGTTTGAGTTGTATTCAATAACTTTGGGTTTTCTCTTAGCTTATTTGGAATGTCTCTAAGCCATGCTCTTGATACAAGACTTCTATATTTCTTATCAACAGCAAATCTTGTATCATCTAATGATTTTTCATTGTAATTAACCTCAAGATGTATGTAGGCTGCTTTGAATGCTGGTAATCCTTTCCCTATGATATCAAAAAGAAAAAATGATAAAAATGCAATTGAAAAAACTAATGAAGTTAATGTGAATTTTTTAAATCTTCTTGCACTTGCATGTCGTTTTTTTAAGTTTGGATCGTAAAATGGATTATCTTGTTTATTCTTCTTTTTTCTTTTAATCATAATGTATTCACTTTATATTTTTCCTTGAATTTTCTAATTAGTGATAGTGAAATCATATTTAATATCAAAGTTACAATAAATAATACTAATCCTAATGCAAAAGCTGAAAGTGTTTCAGGTGAATTAAATTCAAAATCCCCAACAAGTGAATTAACAATTGTAACTGTAACAGTTGTCATATCTTCAAGGGGATTCCATGAAAGATTTGGTCTCAATCCTGCTGCCATAACAACAATCATAGTCTCCCCTAATGCTTTTGAAAGAGCTAATAGTGAAGCTGAAATAATTCCTGGCATTGCAGATGGTAAAACAATATTTTTAATAGTTTCCCCATGAGTCATTCCTAATGCAAAAGCTGCTTTTCTTTGACTATCTGGAACTGCACGAATTACATCATCAGATAGTGATGAAATTACAGGAATAATCATAATTCCCATTACAATTCCAGATGCAAGTGCAGAATTAAATGTAGCTTCAAGCCCAACAACTTCTGCAACTTTTACAACAAATGGAGCAACTGTAATTGCTGCAAAAAAACCATAAACAACAGTTGGAATACCAGCTAGTACTTCAAGCATAGGTTTTAAATAATCTCTTAGATTTGAACTAGCATATTCACTCATATAAATTGCACTTCCAAGGCCAATTGGAATAGCAACAGCTAGAGCAATAAGTGTTATTATGAATGTACCTGAAAATATTGGTAAGGCACCAAACTGACTGCCAATTACTCCTGGTGACCAGATTGTTCCTGATATAAAGTACCAAAAACTTCTTAATTTAAAAAATTCTATTGCTTCAAATAATATTGAAAATAAGATTCCAAATGTAGTTAGAATAGAGATTCCTGCTGCACAGATTAAAGCTATTTTAATTAATCTTTCATTCAATTCTCTTTGTTTCTTTCTTGAATCAAAAGCGTCCAATAATATTACCTTTATACAAAATATTATTGATATACTAAATAAAAATAGTTACACAATGGTTACAGTGGTTACAAAATACTTGAAATTGGCTTTGCTGACCCCTTAGATGCTTTTTTTAACACATTTAGTGTTGAATCAAAATTATTTATATTTGATTTAGAATTTATTTCAATAATTGCAGATGAAACAGATAACAAGTTAAAACTTCTTTCAACATTAAATCTATCTTTTGCCATTATGAATCCATTTTCTTTATCTTTTTTTGAGTACAAATTTTCCATTGAATTTTTGAATTCAACTTGAACATTATTTGTTAATTCAAAAACCTCTTCAAATTTATGATCTCTTAATCCTACAAAAAAATCATCACCTCCAATATGTGCAATAAAGGCGTCTTTGGGATATCTCTTTTGTAAAAGTTCTGAGAAAACTAAAATAGCTCTATCTCCTAATCTAAAGCCATAAATATCATTAAATGGTTTAAAATCATTAAAATCGAAATAAATAATATGCGTAATACTTTTTTGTATTTTTTTAAGAGTTTTTTCAATAAATTTTTCTATTTGATTATTCCCTGGCAATTTTGTTAGAGGATTTTGATTTGTTGCTATTTCTATATTTCTTTTATATGATAGAGTTAAAAGAGAATTAAGATTGATAAAACCTCTATATTTATTTGATTGAGTTATAAAAATTCCTAAAGAATCTTTTGAATTTAAGTTATACATTTCAAGTATTTTATCAATTCCCCAAGATATTTCAACTGATAATGCTGGTTTTAAATATTTAATTAAAGTTGAAGAGAATGTTTTATTTTGTGCAAGTGATAATCCATATTGAGAATAAGAAATCTTTTTTATATCACTTTCATAAATAATTCCTAAAAAATTATCATATTCATCCACAATAGGAACGAAATTATTTTTAGTTGATTCTTTAACATGAACAAAAAGTTCATATAAAGAAGTATTTACATTAAGTGCAACAATTGGTTCAATAAACTCTTCATCGATTGTTGTATTTGGATTATTCCTTTTATCTTCATTTATTAAAGTAACTATATTATTATAAATACTTTTTATCTCATCTATTTCAACAGTTGGTTTTTGTACTAAAAATCCTTGAATAAAATCTGCACCTATATCTTTGCATGTGTAAAACTCTTTAACAGTCTCAACACCTTCTGCTATAACTTGCATTCCCATAATATGTGCCATTTCAATTATTGAAGAGCAAAAAAGTTTTTTCTTTGAATCTTGGTCAATATTTGAAATGAAATATCTATCAAGTTTAATAATATGTGCTTCACTAAAATATAAAAGTTTAAGGCCTGAAACTCCAATCCCAAAATCATCAATTGCAATTGTAAAACCTTCTTCTTTGTATCTTTGAATCATTGTAGATAGAGCATTTTGTTCAATAGATGTACCTTTTTCACTTAATTCAAAGCAGATATTGTTTTTATTGAGTTTATATTTTTTTAGGATTTTAGAGGTATTTCCCATTGAAAAGTTTTTATTATAAATTATTCTATTATCTAAATTATAAAATAATCGTAGATTATCAATTTTAATTTCAGAGAATTTTTGAATAGCTTTTTCTCTTAATTGCAAATCTAATTCATATAGATAATCATCATTGAAAGCCATATTAAATAAATCATCGATGGCACTTAAACCAGGTATATTTTGAACATTTCTTATAAGTGCTTCAACCGCATAAATTTTCCCCGTATGAGAGTAAATAATAGGCTGAAAAGCATAATCCAATTTTTCAATAATTTGATTCCAGTTTTGCATTGTTAACCTAAACTTAGTTTTGTAATATCATTGCTGAGTTTTTATCTCTTTGTTCGCGTCAACAGATAAAAACTCAGCAATGATATTTTTCTAAAAAAGAAGAGTTAACTTCTTTTTAATTTGTTACTTTAGTTGATCTAAAGTTAATTTCTCACTGTTTTTCACTTTTATTCTTGCTGCAGTTCTTACATCGCTTGGAAGAACAACAAGTCCTAATTCTGTTAAAATACCATCATTACCAATCATCTTTTCAGACATAAATAGGTTTGTATACTCTTTTAAAGCAGGAACATCTTTTACATGAGCATTTTTAATATAAAAATACATAGATCTAGCAATTGGATATTTACCAGAAGAGATAGTATCAACTGTAGGAGTTACATTATCAATAGTTAATCCAACAACTTTGTCTTTGTTTTCTTCTAAAAATGAGTAACCAAAGATTCCAATAGCAGCAGAATTTTTAGTTAATTTTTGAACAATCAAATTATCATTTTCGCCAGATTCAACATAAACACCATCTGTTCTAAGAACTGAATAAGATTTATATCTTTTATTTGCAGTTTCATTAGCTTTATATAAATCTGTATAAACTGGCATTTTCTCAAATACATGTTGTAATACAAGCTCTTCAAAAGAGTCTCTAGTTCCTGATGATTTTGGTGGTCCATAAACAACGATTTCTCTTGAAGGTAAAGAGGCATCAATATCTGACCATTTTTTATAAGGATTTGAAATTAAAGATTTTCCATCTTTTGATGGAACTTCAGCTGCAACTGCTAAAGCTAATTGAGCTTTTGTAAGATTAAATGTAGCAACTTTTGCATCTTGTGCAATAGCAATACCATCAAAACCAATAATAGCTTCTGTGATATCTGTTACACCATTTTCTTCACATAATTTAAATTCTTTATCTTTCATTCTTCTTGATGCATTTGAAATATCTGGTGTATTTAAATCAGAGCCTGCACAAAATAGTTTCATTCCTCCACCAGTTCCAGTTGATTCAACAACAGGTGTTGGGAATTTAGTAGTTGCTCCAAGTTCTTCAGCAACAGAAGATGAGAAAGGGTATACAGTAGAAGAACCAACAATTTTAATTTGATCTCTTGCACTCAAAGTTGTAGTTAAAAGTGTACTTGAAATTAATAATATTGATATTTTTTTTAAAGTCATTCTCTTCTCCACATTTTATTTATGGCAGAAGTTTAATAACTATTGATTACATTTTGGTTACTTTTGTTTGAATTTACTTTCAAACTCTTCATAAGTTCTTACAAAAAGTTCTTCGCAATCATTTGGTTTATAAATAACAGCTTTTGTCCAAATGTCATTTTCTTGAATTTTACAAAAGTCTATAGTAGTGTATGGTTTATTATTTTTGTAGTGAATGTAAGTTTTATTTAGTTCTATCATAAAAAAAGCTAATGGATTATAACCCATTAGCCTCGATGAGTCTAGATTGATGATCAGCAATAAGAGGATCAATCACTTCATCAAACAGACCATCATTCATGATGTAATCAAGTCTATATAAAGTCAAGTTGATTCTGTGATCACTGATTCTATTTTGTGGATAGTTATAAGTTCTTATTCTTCCACTTCTATCACCAGTACCAACTTGCTCTTTTCTTGTAGCACCTTCAGATTCCATTTTTTTCTGCATCTCAATTTCATAAAGTTTCGCTTTTAAAACTTTCATAGCTCTATCTTTATTTTTATGTTGAGATTTTTGATCTTGATTTGTTACAACAATTCCAGATGGAATATGAGTGATTCTAACAGCCGAGTCTGTAGTATTTACAGATTGACCACCATTTCCACTGGCTCTCATAACATCAATTTTTAAATCATTTGGATTTATTTCTACTTCCACATCATCAACTTCAGGCATAACAGCAACAGTAATAGCTGATGTGTGAACCCTTCCTTGAGATTCAGTTGCAGGAACTCTTTGTACTCTATGTGTACCACCCTCAAACTTTAATTTTGAGTAAACATGGTCACCTTTGATTAGAAATACAATTTCTTTATATCCATGCGATTCGCTCTCACTTGAGCTCATGATTTCAACTTTCCAACCATTGTTTTCTGCATATCTTAAATAACCTCTAAAAAGGTCACCTACAAAGATAGCAGCTTCATCACCACCAGTACCAGCTCTTAACTCTAAATAGATATTTTTATCATCATTAGGGTCTTTAGGAATCATTAAAAATTTAATTTCATCTTCAAGTTTTGGTTTTCTTGTTTCTAATTCTTTGAGTTCTTCTTTTGCTAAATCACCAAGTTCTGGATCATCAAGCATCATTTTATTTTCATCAATGTCATCCATTAATTTAACATACTCACGAGCTTTAATAACAATAGGTTGCATATTTGACTGCTCTTTTGACAGATCAGTCATTCTTTTTATATCATTTGTAATATCCGGAGCCATTAATAAATTATTAATTTCTTCGTATCTATTAATAAATGGTTGTAGTCTGCTTTTTAACATAAATTATATAGCGTTAACTTTTACTTGTAATCTACTAACTTTTCTTGCAGCAGTTTCTTTTTTAATAATACCTTTAGATACACAATGGTGTAAATATTTGTTAGCTGTTTTCATTGCGTCAACTGCTTTTTCTTTGTCTGCTGTGTCGATTGCAGATAATACATTTTTCGTAACATTCTTGATTCTAGTTTTATAAAATCTGTTTCTTTCTGTTTTAATTCTAGTTTGTCTAGCTCTTTTCTCAGAAGATTTGTGATTTGCCATTTTTTTTAACCTCTTTGTAAAAATTTTAAGGGTAGAATATTACCTAAAGTAACTTAAACAGAGTTTAATTTTAGGAAGATTTAATGAAACTATTCGGAACAGATGGCGTTAGAGGCAAAGCAGGTGATTTTTTAGATGCAATTACAGTACTAAAATTGGCAAAAGCTGCAGGTATATATTTTAGAAAACATTCAACAACTAAGAAAATTCTTGTAGGAAAAGACACAAGAAGAAGCGGTTATATGATTGAAAATGCACTTGTTAGTGGTTTAACAGCTGTTGGTTATGATGTAATTCAAATAGGACCAATGCCAACTCCTGCAATTGCATATTTAACAGAAAGTATGAGATGTGATGCTGGTATTATGATTAGTGCATCTCATAATCCATTTGAAGATAATGGAATAAAGTTTTTTGATAATCATGGTAATAAATTAAATACAGATTGTGAAGAGGCAATAGAAGCAATTTTTAATGATAGTGAATTAATGCAGACTGAACAAGTAACTGGTAGAAACATCGGTGCTTCAAAAAGAATTGATGATGTTATTGGAAGATATATAGTATCAATTAAAAGTTCATTTCCAAGAGATTTAAATTTAAGTGGTATGAGAATTGTCCTTGATTGTGCAAATGGAGCAGCTTATAAAGTAGGACCTACAATTTTACAAGAGTTAGGTGCAGATGTAATTGTTGTAAACAATAAACCAGATGGATTTAATATTAATGAAGATTGTGGTGCTATGCATCCTGAACATATTGGCAAAATTGTAAGAGAATATAGAGCTGATATTGGTCTTGCCCTTGATGGAGATGCTGATAGATTAGTAATTATTGATGAAAAGGGTGAAGTTGTAGATGGAGATAACCTAATTGGAGCTTTATGTACTTTCTTAAAAGATGAGAAACTTTTAAATACTAATGCTTGTGTAACAACAGTAATGTCAAATAAAGCTTTAGAAGATTATCTAGCAAAAAATGGAATTGAACTTTTTAGATCTGATGTTGGAGACAAACATGTTCTTGAAATCATGAAAGAAAAAAATATCAACTTTGGTGGTGAACAAAGTGGTCATATTATTTTCTCAGATGTGGCAAAAACAGGTGATGGATTAGCTTCAGCACTTCAAGTATTAGCATTAATTATAAAATCAGGTAAAAAAGCTAGTGAAGTATTAAATCCTTTTGAGTTATATCCTCAGATTTTACATAATATGAAAGTAATTGAAAAAATTCCTTTAGACAAAATTGAAGGTTTAGAAGAGATTTTAAAACCAATTAGAGAAAAAGGAATGAGAGATTTAATTAGATATTCAGGCACTGAAAATAAAATTAGATTACTTCTTGAGGGAAAAAATAAGAAAGATGTTGATAATGCAATGGAAACTCTAAAATCATTTTTCAAAAAAGTATTATGAAAAGAGAGTTAAAGTTAAGTATAACTATTTTTATAGTTGTTTTTTTAATAGACCAGATTGTTAAATTTGGATTTGCAAATTTAGCTTGGGATGTAGATGGTCCTTATATGTCATTAAAGCTGGCATATAATTATGGTGTTGCATTCTCAATGTTCTCATTTTTAGAACATTATTTAAAATATATACAATTAGTTCTTGTTTTGTTAGGGACACTATATTTATTTAAAAACCCAAATGTTTTTAAAGAGTATTATATTCCAACTGGTTTATTGTATGCAGGTGGTTTATCTAATATTTTAGATAGATTTACTTATGGTGGAGTTGTTGATTATTTTTATTGGCATCATTGGTTTGATTTTGCAATTTTTAATATTGCAGATGTAATGATAGATTTAGCCGTTATAATAATTATTTTTAAACAAATTAAACAATCTCGTGAAGAAAAAAAGCGAAATGAGATTAAATCTTAGATTTTTGTAGCTTAAAATAAATTTAGCTATAATCCAACAAATTTTAGAAAATGACAGGAAAATTCATATGGGTCAAACAATAACAGAAAAAATTTTTAGTGAGCATGTTGGTCATAATGTATATGCAGGAGAGATTGTAAGAAGTCCAATTGATATGGTAATTGGTAATGATATTACAACTCCAATTTCAATAAAAGCATTTGAAGATGGTGGTTTTGAAAAATTAGTAAATCCAGAAGGTTTTGCTATTGTTCTTGATCACTTTATTCCTGCAAAAGATATAGCATCTGCAAATCAAGCAAAAATCTCAAGAGATTTTGCAATGAAACATGATTTAAAATATTTCTTTGATGAAAAAGATATGGGAATTGAACATGCACTTTTACCTGAAAAAGGTTTAGTATTACCAGGTGATGTTATTATTGGTGCAGATTCACATACATGTACACATGGAGCACTAGGTGCATTTTCAACGGGTATGGGTTCAACTGATATTTCATTTGGAATGATTACTGGTGGTAACTGGTTTAAAGTTCCTGAGTCAATCAAAGTTATCTTTAAAGGAAAACCAGGTCCTTATGTAACTGGAAAAGATTTAATTTTAGAAATTATCAGAATTCTTGGTGTTGATGGAGCTTTATATAAAGCTTTAGAGTTCACAGGTGACACAATTCAATACCTAAGTATGGATGATAGATTCTCTTTATGTAATATGGCAATTGAAGCAGGTGCTAAAAATGGTATTGTTGCATATGATGATGTTACAAAAGAGTTTTTAGATAAAACAGCTGAGTTAAATGGTGGATTAAGAGCGGAGCCAAAAATTCATTATTCTGATGAAAATGCAAAATATTGTCAAGTAATTGAAATTGATGTTGAAGCTTTAAATCCAGTAATTGCATATCCATTTTTACCATCAAATGGTCACTCAGTAAATCAAGCTGTAATTGATAATATTAGAGTTGATCAAGTATTTATTGGAAGCTGTACAAATGGAAGATTATCAGATTTTAAAGTTGCAGCTGAAATTTTAAAAGGTAAAAAAGTAGCAAGACATGTAAGACTTATTGTAACTCCTGGAACTCAAAAAATCCTAAGAGATGCACAAAAAGCTGGATATATTGATATCTTAGTTGATGCAGGTGCAGTTGTATCAAATCCAACATGTGGAGCATGTTTAGGTGGATATATGGGAATTTTAGGTGATGGAGAAGTTTGTATCTCTACTACTAACAGAAACTTTATTGGAAGAATGGGTTCAAGAAGCTCAAAAATTTATTTAGCAAATAGTGCAGTTGCCGCTGCAAGTGCCATTTCTGGATATATTACAGATCCAAGAAGTTTATAAAATGATTACTCCATTTGAAATTACTTGTGTAATTTTGAGTGGTGGTAAAAGCTCACGAATGGAAGAAGATAAATCTCTTCTTCCATTCGCTTCCAAAACTTTAATACAATATCAATATGAAAGATTAAAACCTTACTTTAAAGATGTTTATATTTCATCAAAAGTTGATAAATTTGATTTTTTAGATAAGAAATATCTAATAATTGATGAAAATAAAGAAGTCTTTTCTCCAATATTAGCATTAGATACAATTTTCAAAATTTTTCAAAATCAAAAAATATTTATAATAACTGTTGATTCTCCTTTTGTATCAATTCAAACAATATCTAAATTAATTTATGAATCAAAAGATTATGATATTTGCATTGCACAAACGGAAAAAACTCATAATCTATGTGGAATATTTTCATCAAATATAAGTTTAAGTATTAAAACTATGATTTTAAATAATATACATAAAATTTTTCATCTCATAAAAAATAATAATTATAAAATAATACAATTCCAAAATAATAGTGAATTTATAAATATAAATAATAAAAATGACTATGAAGAAGCTTTAAATAATATAATATAAACTTATAATATAAAGATAAAGAAATATTTTCTTATAAGTCACTTGTTATATTTATTTTGTTATCCTTATTCATAATTATTAATAAAATCAAGGAAACTAAAATGATAAAGAATGAACTAGATAAAGCTTTAGAACTAGTTGATTGTGAAATAAAAAAAAGTGGAATTTCTAGAAGAGAAGCTTTCAAATTAGCGGGACTTGGTTCAGCAGCCTATTTATTAGGAGGTGGAAGTGATGCTCAAGCTGCTACTGAAGCAAAAGCTAGTGATGCTGTTGGGAAAATTTTAATTATTGGAGGAGGATTAGCTGGTATTTCAACTGCTGCTAGATTAGCAAATACTTTATCTAATCCTGATATAACAATAGTTGAACCAAATCCAAAATCTGTGTGTTACCAACCAGGAACAACACTAGTTGCATCTGGAATCTATACAAAAGCAGATATTGATTATGATACAAAAGATTTTTTGCCAAATGGTGTAACCCTTTTAAAAGATAGAGCTATTGATTTTAATCCTGATGCTAATAAAGTTGCTTTAGAATCAGGAGATACTTTAACTTATGATTTTTTAATTATCGCAGCAGGAATTGCATTAGATTATGGAGCAATTAAAGGATTAGAAGAGGTTGGAGATGCTTATACAGCTGGAGATGCTTCTAAAATATTAAAAGTTTTTAAAGATACAGGTGTAACTTCAGTTTATAATATTGATTCATCAGTTGCTATGTGGGAACAAATGCAAAAGTTTGTACAAAAAGCAAAAGATGGACAAAAAGTAAATGGTGTATTCACTGATCCAAATACTGCAATCAAATGTGGTGGTGCTCCTAAAAAAGTTATGTATCTTACAAATGCTAGATTAAATGAAGCAAATGCAAGAGTAAATGCAGATTTATCATTTTATACAGATTCTGGAAAATTATTTGGCGTAAAAGAGTATGCAGATGCAATTGAAAAACAGTTTATTACAAGAGATATGAAGTGGAATTTTAATCATAATTTAACAGGTGTTGATTTTACAAAGAAAATAGCAACATTTGATAAACATTGGCAAGAAAAAGGTGAATATGATAAAGATTTAGAAGAGTATGAAACTGTTACTAAACATGCAAATGTTGATATTCCTTTTGATTTTTTACACATAACTCCTCCTCAAAAAGCTCCTAATGAAATAGCAAATTCTGCTGTTGGCTCTGCAAAAGGTTGGGTTCCTGTTAATAAAGAAACATTACAACATGTTAAATATAATAATATCTTCTCATTAGGTGATATTGCAGCTGTTCCTATGGGTAAAACAGGTGGTTCAGTTAGAAAACAATATAAAGTGCTCGTTGATAACTTAGTATCAGTAATGGAAGGGAAAGAACCAACTGCTAAATATGGTGGATATACAGTTTGTCCATTAATAACTGATATTGGAAAAGTTATGTTAGCAGAGTTTGATTGGACAGCAAAACCAACTCCATCATTTCCTTTAGATCCAACACAAGAGAGATATATTTGGTGGTTATTAAAAGTATATTTATTAAAACCAATGACACAATATGGAATGTTAAGTGGTAAAGCATAAGGAATAAATTTGAGAAAAAAATTTTTAATTTTTTTTAATATAAGTCTATTAGTTTATATTTTTATAGGCTCATTAACTTTTGCTGCAGAAGTTGATTCTATGTCAATTTCCGAAAAAAAGATTCTTGAATTACTCCAGAATAATCATTTAGAAGAAGTTGACTTTAATTATGTAAAAAAAGTCATAAAAAAAGGAAATAGAACTTCAGCAGATGTTATTTTAATAGATGTTAGACCTGAAATAAAATATCAAAAAGGGACAATTCCCTCAAGTATAAATATTCCAGATACAAAGTTTGAAGAGTATTTTACTGTATTAAAAGATATTCCTCTGGATAAAGAATTAATAGTTTATTGTGCAAGTTCTACTTGTACTAAAAGTGTAATTATTGCCCAAAAATTAAAAGAAAAGGGATTTTCAAAAGTAAAAGTTTATTTAGGAGGAGAAGCCCAATGGAAAGATTTAAGTTATCTTGAAATTGATACCTCAGTAATAAAAGTTTTTCAAGAAAAAAATTCTGCTTTGATTGTTGATTCAAGACTTTATTCGAAGTTTTTACAAGAAACCATACTTGGTGCAATCTCAATTCCTGATACAAATCTTAATAAATTAATTGGTAGATTTCCTATAAATAAAAATGAAAAAATTGTTGTTTTTTGTGAAAATTATAGTTGTGAAAAGTCACATGACATTGCAAATAGGTTAGTCTCATTAGATTATAAAGAAGTAATGGTTTATTCAGCAGGATTTGATACTTGGAAAAAAGAAGGTTTACCCACTACATTAGTAAACAATGAAATAAAAAAATAGTAATTTAAAATTGAGTAAAAAAAAAGGCTTAGAAGAAAATCTTCTAAGCCTTTTTTAATGTTTTTGCAAATTTATTTTAGTGCAGATTTAGCAGTTACTACTAAAGATGCAAATGCAGCAGAATCATTCATAGCCATATCAGCTAAAATTTTTCTATCAAATTCTAAACCAGATAATTTTAATCCGTTCATGAATCTTGAGTAGTTAATATCATTTAATCTACAAGCTGCATTGATTCTTATAATCCATAGTTTTCTAATATCTCTTTTTTTCTGTCTTCTATCTCTAAAAGCATAAACTAAAGATCTTTCTAATTGTTCTTTAGCTTTTCTAAAGTGTTTTCTTCTACCACTGAAGAAACCTCTAGCAGCTTTTAATACTTTCTTGTGTCTTCTTCTTCTTACAACACCAGTTTTAACTCTAGGCATATATATTTCCTTTCTTTACCATTATTTTTAAATAAGGTGTCAGCTATTGCTGAACTTTTCCATCATCGATGGAGGGACAAAAATTACTTTTTTTAAAAAGTAATTACGCTTTACACAACGCTATAAGAATTCTACCAGCATCAGTACTATGTACAGTTTTTGGTCCTCTTAAGTTTCTTTTTCTTTTTTGTGTCATTTTAGTTAAGATATGGCTTCTAAAAGCTGATCCTCTTTTAATTGACCCGTTTTTCTTCACTTTAAATCTTTTTAAAGCGCCACTAACTGTTTTCATTTTTGGCATTGAAGAATCCTCCTTATAAATTTGCAATTTCATTTAAACATGAAAAAGTTTTGGATTATACTTAAAAAGAACTTGATATAAGTTTAAGAATATTGATTTTTTTTATTTAAAATAGAAAAAGAAGAGGTAAACCCTTCTTTTTCTTTGGAGCAAAATTTGTTAGTTTTTTGGAAGAGCCATCATATTAACGTATCTTCCTTCAAGTTTAGGTTCTTTATCCATAACTGCAATATCTTCAATCATTGGCCATATTTTATTTAAAACATCAACTCCAGATTGTGGATTAGCCATTTCTCTACCTTTTAAGAAAACTCTAAATTTAACATGATTTCCTTCTTCAATGAATTCTCTTGCATGTTTTACTTTATAGCTAATATCATTTTCAGCAATTTTAACAGATAATTTAATCTCTTTAACAACAATTACTTTTTGATTTTTTTTAGCTTCTTTTTTCTTTTTTTCTTGTTGGTATCTAAATTTACCATAATCCATAATTTTAGCAACAGGTGGTTTACCATCTGGGGCAATTAACACTAAGTCTAAACCTAAGCTATCTGCAGTTTGAAGTGCTTCAGCTGTGCTAATTATCCCATAATTAGTTCCATCATCACCTGTACATCTCACTTCTTTTACTGTAATCATTTCATTCATGATTACATCGTCTTTTCTTTTGTCTTTACTCAAATTTTGCTCCCGCTTATTATTTCATTTAGCATAGATATAAACTCATCTTTGCTCATGTTAGATTGTTCTCTTGTTCTTCTATTTCTTAACGCAATAGATTTATTAGCAACTTCCTCATCACCAATAACAACTATCATTGGAACTCTTTGTTTTTCTGCCATTCTAATTCTTTTATTTAAACTTTCGTTCATATCAAAGATTTTTGAATCCATATCATTTTCTTGTAATTCTTTTTGTAACTCTTTTGCATATTCAACATGAGTATCAGCAATTGGTACAAAAATAACTTGAGTTGGTGCAATTGCAAATGGAAATTCACCAGCACAATGCTCAGTTAAAATTCCTATAAATCTTTCAAAAGAACCTAGTATTGCTCTGTGAATCATTACTGGTTGTTCTTTTTCACCTTTTTCGTTGATGAATTCAGCATTAAATCTAGAAGGTAAGTTCATATCTACTTGAACAGTTCCACATTGCCATTTTCTTCCAATTGCATCTAAGATTTTAATGTCGATTTTTGGACCATAAAATGCTCCTCCACCTTCATCAATTCCATATTCAATATTTTTTTCATTTAAGGCATCCATGATACCAGCAGTTGTTTTTTCCCAGAAAATATCATCACCAATTGCTTTTTCTGGTTTCGTAGATACTTCAATTTCATATTTGAAATCAAACATTTTAAGTAATGAATCTACAAATTCAAGAACTTCAAATATTACTTGCTTGATTTGATCTTGTGTACAAAATATATGTGAATCATCTTGAGTAAATTCTCTAACTCTAAATAATCCATGCATAGCCCCTGACATTTCATGTCTATGAACAACACCATATTCAAAAAGTTTTTTTGGTAAATCTTTATATGAAACTAAATTGTTTTTAAAGATTTGAATATGACCGACACAGTTCATTGGTTTAATACCATATTCTTGATCATCAATAGTAGTAAAGTACATATTTTCTTTGTAGTTTGCATAGTGACCAGATATTTTCCACATTTCTGCTTTTAATATTTCAGGACCACGAACTGGTTCATAACCTCTAATTCTATGTGCTTTATATAAAAGGTGTTCAAGTTTAGATCTTAATCTTGCACCATTTGGTAACCACATTGGAAGACCTGCTCCTACATCATCATTAAATGTAAAAAGCTCTAATTCAGTTCCAAGTTTTCTATGATCTCTTTTTTTAGCTTCTTCAATCATTTTTGAATAATCAAATAATGCTTGTTTGTCAAAAAATGCAATACCATAGATTCTAGTAATCATTTCATTTTTTTCATCACCACCAAGATATGCACCAGCAACTCTTGTTAGTTTGAAACTTCTAATCATTCTAGTATTTGGTAAGTGAGGGCCTCTACATAAATCTTCAAAATCACCTTGTTTATAGATCGTTAGAGTATCATCTTTGATATTTTTAAGAACAGCTTGTTTTAATTCATCATTTTTGAATTTTTCGAAAAACTCTTCTTTTGTAGTTTCGTGTCGGGTAATAGGAAGTTTTCTATCTGCGATTTCTTTCATTTTCTTTTCAATAGTAGGTAAATCCTCATCTGAGATTTTACTTTCTACTTTAAAATCATAGTAAAAACCTTCTTTTACAACAGGTCCAACGAAGAATTTTGCTTCAGGATAAAGTTCTTTGATAGCTTGAGCCATCATGTGAGCACAAGAGTGTCTTAAAATATCTAAAGATTCTTTTGAATCATCAGCTTTAATCTCTTCTCCTTGGATATTTAAAGCCAGAGCAGTTTGAAGGTCGTAGATTTGACCATCTTTTAATATACCAATAGGTTCCAATAAATTCCTTTTTTTCTTAATTATTTATTAAATTACGATTATTTTACCTCAAACTGACTTAAACTTAATGAGATATAACTTAATTTAGTAAATTTTCGTTACAATTAAGCATGATTTTAAACTTATCAAAAATAAAAACGGAAAGTATATTGTTATTTTGTAAAGACTTAATTCTATCGTATAAAGATGGGATAGACTTAGATAAATATATTATGGATAAAGAAGTTATTAATAAATTTAATAATATTGGAAATGATATGTTAAAACAAATTTCAAATGTAACATTTCCGCCAAACTACTATTTATCAAACAGAAAACACTACAAAATTAAAGCTATATTAGATGGATACAATTTTATAAATGAAGAAATTTCAAAAAATTTAAAACAAAATGAAGAGTTTAATCCTTCTATGCTTTATTTCTCACTTCTTGCTCTTTGGTTTAAAGAGTTAAATAAAGAATCAAAATCAAAAGAGTATATTTATTTTATTATTTATCCATATGCAAATGTTTATGATAATCTTTTAATAGAGATAAAAGATAAAGAATTTAGAAAGTTGAATATTAAGATGATTGAACTTGCTGAAAAAGTTATATATAAGTTTGATAAATACAATATAAGATAGAAAATATAAAAAGAGGTTAAATCCTCTTTTTATTTAGAATCTATATCTCATATAAGCTCTAATATCTTGAGCTTCTTTAACTGGATTTTGTCCAGCACTTTGAGCTTCTGCCATGGTCATAGGAGTTCCATCTGCTCCAAAGAAAGAGTTTGAACCTGTATAATCATATTGCATTAATACATAACTAACTCCAAAACTTAAAGCATTAGTTAATTTTTGAGTTCTATAAACTTCCCATGCTTGACCTCGAACAGCAATTTTACTTCCAGCATAAGTATCTTCACCATAAGTCATAGATCGCCAATATTTACTACCTTTATTCCATTCAAATCCAATTTTCGCACTATCTGGTGTAATAGGACATGGTGCATTTATTCCTAACCAAACAGATGTCCCTGTTTCTGAATCAGTTGAACCTAACATCCCTAAATCATTTGGATTAGTTTTACTCATTGCAAATGAAGCAAAAGCAACACTGTTATCTAAATAATCAGAAATGCCATTTCCTATACCTTCAGTTTTAAACAAAATAGTTGCATAGTCAATATCTCCAACATCTTTAAATGATGGACTTGCCATTTGTAAATCATATGCAGTAGTAGCACTTGGTGAACTTTGATATGCGCTATATTTAGTATTGAAATTATTTAAAGATTGCCCATCAAATCCAATTAAATTCCAAGCTCTAGCATAGTTCATATGAACTGAATATTGCCCATTATCATAAGGAACAGCAATTATTCCTAATAAATCCACATCTACATTTTTACTATCATCTGTTGAATATGCAGGGCTAAACATATCAAATCTAGGTGTTGCATTTGATAAACCCCTTCCTGCACAAATTTTAAACCAAGAACCAGTAAATCCAGTAACTGCTTCTGTGTCAAATTTAAATGAGAATCCATCAAACTCAACATCAACCACATGTGATAAGGGAGAGTTTTCTTTTTGGTCATTTCTTATATTTATAGGTAAACCATCTGTTGAAGGTCTTCTTCCAACTGATGCTGACCATGGAATATCTGTTCCAAAGAATGTGTCATTTGAATATAACCAATAAGCTTCTTTTAGTTTGATTGTATTGTCCGTTGCATTTTCATTTGTAACCCAGTCAAAGTTTGCATATCCAGGATTTGTATTTGATTGTGAGTGATTTGCTGTATCTCCAAAGGCTTTGTTATAAGATAATTTTCCGTGAAATGATGAGTTGTCATCTGCTTTATAACCAGCACCTAACCATAATCTATTAGTTAATAAAGCATTATTTTTTGCTTTTGAACCATCTGCTAGTTTATATTGAATATTATCAACTTGTGTTCTAAAATCAACATCCCATTTTAGATTATCATTTCCGCTTTGGATTTTTGCAGCGGTTGCAGTTTTTGAAACAGTGTCAAGTTTTTTTTCAATTTTTTCAATTCTTTTTTCATCAATAGTTGTTAGTGCAGGTTGTTCAACTTTTTGAGTTTGTGTAGCCTCTTGAGCTGCTACTTTTTTTTCTAAAGCATCAATTTGAGCTTTTAGGGCTTGAATTTGTTTAAGCATTTCAGCATTAACATCGCTGGCAAAAGTTGTGCTTGCAAACGCTGCTACGCAAGACAGCGCAATTAGACTTTTTTTCATGTTTTTTCCTTTATTTAAATCTTTATTATTTTTGTTTAAGATTATTAGTAGTCATTAAAAAGGGGTGCTTTTTATGTCACCCCCTTTTTATAATTTCAACTTATATTATTAACAAGAAGGAACATTTCCAGAATCATTTGCAAATTCAATTGAAAATTCAATAATATTATCTTGAACAGATTTACTTAAATCACCAGCTTTTACATTTGGACAAATACTCATAACTTCAGCTTCGAATTTACCAGCTTCTTTAATTTGTTTCCACTCTTCTTGAGAATGTTTTGCAGCAAATTTTGCACCTGTCATATCACAAGGTCCTTTTAGAAATTTTGTAAATAACTTCTGACCTTTTACTGCATCTGCTGATAATGAAGTTGATGCAACACCTAAAAGCAATGAACTTGCCAAAATGATTTTTAATAATTTCATGTTATACTCCGATAGAAAAATTTATATCATTATAGCTAATGTATATAAATAAATTCTTAGAAAAAATTACAAAAAGTGAATAATTATGAAACATTTTTTATTAAAGCAAATAGTTGATTATTTGTCTATAAATGCCCAAAATATCAAGCTTTTAAGGAGAATTGACAATAATATTATTATAATTGAATTTAATAATAGAAATATAATATATGTTGATATATCAAAAAGTAACAGTACAATTTTTAAATGTAAGAAAGTTTTATCGTCAAAAAAAGATTTTAATGCACCATTTGATGTTGCCTTACAAAAAAGATTTTATAACTCAAAAATAGAGAATATTGAACTTTATAATGATGACAAAATAATAAATATAAAAGTAAATTCTTCATCTTCATATAAAAAATTAACAACAATTTTACAACTTGAATTTACAGGAAAACATACAAATATAATTATCTTAGATGAAAATAGAGTAATAATTGAAGCTCTAAGACATGTGGATGAGTTCTCTTCAAGTAGAGTTGTAAAAGTTGGAATAAAACTTGATGAAATTCCAAAGCAAAGTTTTATACCCAAAGTAGATACAGTTGAGAATATTGAAGAGTATTTATATGAAATCTATGAAGAAAAAGAGAAACAGAGTTTAGAAAATGTAAAAAAACAGAAAATATCTCAAATAGATAAGAAAGCAAAGAAACTAAAAAAAACTATTGAATCTTTGCCTAAAAAAGAGGAATTGGAACTTGAATCTAATATGCTTTATGAAAAAGCAAATTTAATACTTTCAAATTTACATAATATTAAACCTTATCAAAAAAGTTTAAAAGTTTTTAATTATGAAGGAGTTGAAGTTGAGATTGATTTAGAAGAGAAATCAAGTGCTTCAAAATATTCAAATGATTTATTTAAAAAAGCAAAAAGAGCAAAACAAAAAGCTTCTAATATCTCATTAGAAAAAGATAATTTAGATGAAAAATTAGAATTTTTATTAAGACTTATGAATAATATAAATAATGCTGAATCTATCGAAGAGTGCGAATTTTTATCTCCAAAAAAAGAAAGAAATCAAATAAAAACAAAAAAAGCTCAACTTTGTGAAAGTTTTTATTTTGAAGGTTTTAAAATAATGTTAGGAACAAGTGAGAGAGAAAATATCTATTTATTAGAAAATTCAAAAGCTAGTGATTTTTGGTTTCACCTAAAAGATAGACCATCATCTCATGTAATTGTTCAAAATAGCAAAAAAACAATTCCAGATAATGTAATAGAGCAAGCAGCAATTTTATGTGCAAAATTTTCTGTAGATTTTGCAGGAACTTATGAAGTAGATTTTACCCAAAGAAGAAATGTAAAAATCCAATCAGGTGCAAATGTTTTATATAATCCATATACAACAATAGTTATAAAATTTTAAATTTCATTAAAAATGAGTCAATAATGAGTCATTTGAATAGTATAATTATAGAATCAATTGAAAAAGGAAAAAGAATGATAAAATTAAAATCATTAGGAATGAGTGTTGTAGCTGCAACTATATTATTCTCAGGTTGTGCAACATCAGAATTACAAACTAGTTCAAAAATGACACAAAGTGTATTTATAAATCCAGTTGCTAAAAATAAAAGATTAATTTTTGTTTCTAGTAAAAATACAAGTGGCCAAAATATAAATCTTGAAAACAGTATCTTAAGTGCATTACAAGCTAAAGGTTATACTGTAGTTGAAGATCCAGCCCTAGCAACATATGTTTTAATGATGAATGTATTATATTGTGATAAAAAACAAGAGAATAATACAGCAGGTGGGGCACTAGCAGCAGGTGCAGTTGGAGCTGGAGTTTCTGGATATAATAACGGTGGAGCTGGACAAATGGTAGGAGTTGGTTTAGGAGCTGCTTTAATTGGTGGATTAATTGCAAAAGCGACTGAAGACACAATCTTCCAAATGCAAGTTGATATTTTAATTAGAGAAAAAGCTAATGGAAAAGTTTATACATCAACTGCATCAGCAAATGGACAAGCAAGTGTAAGTGATTCAAGTAAAGCTGGATTTATGAATGGATTTGCAGGAAATATAAAAAATGCAAATGCTTCAGGAAAATTAAACTCAAATATGGGAAATGCAACAGCTCAACAATATGAAACTGATTATATTGAACACAAAACTATGTTATTTGCAGAAGCTACAAAAATGAATTTAACATTAGCAGAAGCAACACCTATTTTAGAAAAACAAATTTCAGCTCAAATAGCTGGACTATTTTAGAAAATTTAAGAATAATGTATAAAAAAATACATTATTCTTAATAATATTAATCTTCTTTACTATACTTTAATAATTACAAATCAATTTTAGATATAATATTGAACTTTTAAATTTAAGGTTCAATGAGATGTTAAACATAATAAATGAGAGTTCAACTCGTATAAAAACAGGTATTGTATTATTTATAGCAATGCTAGTAATAGGTTATATCGATTCATATTTTATATTTTGGTTAGTTTTTGGAATCATGTTAATGATTTCTATATCTGAAGCAAAAAAACTTTTTGGTTTAAAAAGTGATAGTATTTATGTATACACTTCACTTTTATGGATAGCAGCATATTTTTATCCAAAACCAGAAGATTTAGTATTTATTGTGGCTATTGCTTATGCTTCACAGTTGGCGTATAAAAAAACACTAAATGTACATATGTTTTTACCACTTTTATATCCAACTGCATCATTTTTATTTCTTTTGTCTTTATATAGTGAATATGGTTCTATGACACTTTTATGGTTATTAATAATTGTTGCAAGTACTGATATTGGTGCTTATTTTGTAGGAAAAAGCATTGGAAAAACAAAATTTTGTGAAACAAGTCCTAATAAAACTTTAGAAGGTGTTATTGGAGGAGTTATTTTTGCAGTAATTTTAGGAGCACTTTTCTCAATAAATGAAGTTGGATTTATCAACTCTTTAATAATTTCAGCAGTTGTATCAGTTGCTTCAATTTTTGGAGATTTATTTGAAAGTTACTTAAAAAGAGAAGCTGATGTAAAAGATAGTGGCTCAATTCTTCCTGGACATGGTGGAATATTAGATAGAACTGATGGATATTTATTTGGTGCTATTTTCATGTTAGTGTTATTAAGGGTAGTAATTTGATACTTCTTGGAAGTACAGGCTCAATAGGTGTAAATACATTAAATATCGCACGAAAATTTAATCTTGAAGTTGAGGTTTTAGTAGCTGGACGAAATATAGAGTTATTAAACCAACAAATAAAAGAGTTTAAACCTAAAAAAGTTGTAATTGATAGAGAGCAAGATATCTCTTTAGTAAATCATAACAATGTATCTTTTGGGCAAAATGCAATCTTAGAAGCAATAGAACAAAGTGAAACTTCTACTGTTGTAAATGCACTTGTTGGATTTTTAGGTTTACGACCAACTTTAAAAGCTATCGAGTGTGGGAAAAATATCGCTTTAGCAAATAAAGAGTCTTTAGTTGTTGCTGGAAAATTTATAGACCAAACAAAATTAAAACCAATTGATAGTGAACATTTTGGACTTTGGTATTTACTTCAAGATAAGAAAATAGATTCAATGTTAATAACTGCAAGTGGAGGCTCTTTTAGAGATTATCCCCTTGATAAATTGGCAAATGTATCAATCAAAGAAGCATTAGAACATCCAAACTGGTCAATGGGAAATAAAATCACAATTGATAGTGCAACAATGACAAACAAAATGTTTGAACTAATGGAAGCAGCTTGGCTTTTTGATATACGAAAACTTGATGCAATTATCGAAACAAAATCACTTATTCATGCTTTTATAAATTTTACTGATGGAAGTACAACTGCACATATTGCAAATGCTTCTATGCAACTTCCAATTGCTTATGCAATACTTGGGGTTTGTGATGAAGCAATTTTAAAACCAGTTGATTTAGTAGAAGTGGCTTCTTTAGAGTTTAAAAAAATTGAAACATCAAGATACCCAATCTGGGAAATAAAAGATGATATATTAAATAATCTTGATTTGGGAGTTGTTTTAAATGCTGCTAATGAAGTTGCAGTTGCAAAATTTTTAAATTCACAAATTGGATTTTTAGATGTTTCAAAAATCACATTAAATGCAATAAATAAATTTAATAATGTTAAACCAACATCAATAGAAGAGATATTTGAAATAGATAAAGAGGTGAGAAGTTACTGTGGGGCTTGATTTATTAATACCTTTTGCAATACTTCTGATTATGGTTATTTATTTAATTTATTCAAGAAATAATTTTGAAAAAGATATAACAAAATTGTATGAAGAAAAATTTGATGAATGGAAAAAACATAGTACAATAGAGAAAGAGAAAACTTCTCATAAAGAGTTGGTTGGTTTAGTTTATAAAACTGACTATAAAGTAAATATTGAGTTGCTTGATTCTAATGTAGAATCAGCACTTAAAAGAGGAAAGTTTGAAGTATCCAATATAAAGGATAACTAATGAAATACTTACTGTTAGTACTTGTTTTTTTATCACTGCTTGATGCAAGAATTTATAGAGATAATGCAAAACAAGTTGTTTTAGATGATGTTACAAAATTAATGTGGGTTGATGATATATCAGTAATTAAGAATTTAATGAACCATTATAAAGCTGAAGAATATTGTAATAATCTTAGTTTCTTAGGTTTTTCAGATTGGCGTTTGGCACATATTGACGAGTTTGAAACAATCGTATTTAAAAAGAATGTAAAAACAAATATCAATTCTGCATTTAAATATAATGTTCCAGATGGATATTGGGCTTCAACGGCACATTGGAGAACATTTTGGTATAACGCAGATTATATGTTTTTTGTGAGTGGAACGCCATATTTTGACAACAGAGAAACAAAAAAATATGTAAGATGTGTTCGAAATTATTAAAAGGATTAAAAATTGAGTAAGAGAGTTTTAATACTTCATGGTTTAGGAGGAAGTGATTTCCCCCATTGGCAAGCGCAGTTAGCAAGTGATTTAATAAAAGAAAATTATGTTGTTTCTTTTCCTGCTTTTCCAAATCGTGAAAATCCAAAACTAGAAGAGTGGAAAGATTTTTTAAAAAAAGAGTTAACTCATTTTAAACCAGATATGGTTGTTTGTCACTCATTGGCGAATATTTTATGGTTTCACACTTGTGATGAACTTGATATTAAACTTGATAAATTGATGTTAGTTGCACCAGTTTCAAAAAATACAAATTTAGAAGAGATTAAAACTTTTTTCCCTTATCCAATTGCAAAAGATTTAAAAGCAAATGAGATAATCATGGCAGCTTCAACAAATGATCCATATATGAGTATTGAAGAGGCAATTGAGCTTCAATCAAAACTAAATATTGGTATGAAAATCATGGAAAATGCTGGACATATAAATGCATCTTCTGGATTTGGAAAACTTGATTGTGCATTAGATTGGATAAAAAGAGTTGATGAATGTCAAATAAATGAAGAGAGAACAGAATCTTGATTTTAAGTATTGAAAGCTCTTGTGATGATAGTTCAATTGCTATTACAGAAATTGAAACAAACAGACTAATCTACCATAAAAAAATATCTCAAGAACTTCAACACAGCGTTTATGGTGGTGTTGTTCCTGAACTTGCAGCTAGGCTTCATATAGAAGCTTTGCCTAAAATCCTAGAAGAGTGCAAAGAGTATTTTCCAAAACTAAAAGCGATCGCTGTTACAAATGCACCAGGTCTTTCAGTTACTCTAATGGAAGGCGTAACAATGGCAAAAGCGCTAGCTATTTCATTAAAACTTCCATTAATTGCTGTTAATCATCTAAAAGGTCATATTTATTCACTGTTTATTGAAAAAGATGAAATCTTACCTATGACTATTTTATTAGTTTCAGGAGGACACACTCAAATCATAGAAGCAAATAGTTTAAATGATATGAAAGTAGTTGCAAGCACAATGGATGATAGTTTTGGAGAGAGTTTTGATAAGGTTTCAAAAATGTTAGGACTTGGATACCCAGGTGGTCCAGTAGTTCAAGAGTATGGATTAAAAGGTGATGAGAATAGATTTGATTTGCCAATTCCACTAAAACAAAGTCCAAAAATTGAGTTTTCATATTCTGGATTAAAAAATGCAGTTCGACTTGAAATTGAAAAACTTGAAAATCAAGAAGGTGGAATAACTTTGCAAGATAAATATGATATTTGTGCCTCTTTTCAAAAAACTGCTGTTTTACATATTATGCAAAAACTAAAAAAACTATTTAAACAAAATGTTCCAAAAAACTTCGCAATCGTTGGAGGAGCAAGTGCGAATATACATTTGCGTTCACAACTTGAAGAGTTATGTGAAAAACATAATACAAGTTTGTATTTAAGTGAACTAAAATATTGCTCTGATAATGCAGCGATGATTGGAAGAGTTGCAGTTGAACAATATAAACAAAATGATTTTATATTAATAAATGATATTGATGTACAATCAAGAATCAAGGATTTAATATGGGCTTAGCAGATAAATTAGCTTTTTCAATGGGCGCAAAATTAGATGGAGATAGTTTTGATACTACAAAAGAAGATAAAAAAAACTCAGCTAAATCTTCAAATGAAATCATTCCAAAAAATCAACATCAATTAGTATTTACCTTTGAAAAAAGAAAAGGAAAACCAGTTACTTTGGTTGGAAGATTTAATATAAGTGAAGATGATAAAAAAGAAGTATTAAAACTTTTGAAGAAAAAATTAGCTTGCGGTGGAGCCATAAATGAAGAGTGGCTTGAACTTCAAGGAGATGTAAAAGAGAAAATTAAAACTATTTTAGAAAGTGATGGCTGGAAATTTAGAAAATAAATAAAGGATATATAATGCAGAAATTATTTGATGAGGTTAATTCTTTAGACAAAAGATGTTACGAGAAATTTTTACTAAGTGAAGATTTACTTATGGAACATGCCGCTTCAAGTATGGCTTTGTATATCAGCGAAAATCACTCTTCTTGTAAATCAATTTTAATAATATGTGGAAGTGGAAACAATGGCGCAGATGGAATTACTCTAGTTAGACTTCTTCACACAAAATTTGATGTAAAACTCTATTTATTCTCAGGTGTAAAATCAGAGATGGCAAAACTGCAACTACAAAGAGCCCAAGCTTTAGGCGTAAATGTAGTTGATGAACTCTCAAATGCTGATGTTATAGTTGATTGTATATTTGGAACTGGTTTGAATAAACCATTAAATCAAAACTGCGAAAATCTAATAAATACTCTAAACTCTTATGAATCTATAAAAATAGCTTGTGATATTCCAAGTGGAATAAATAATCTTGGACAAGTTGAATCAACAGCTTTTGAGGCTGATGTTACAATTACAATGGGTGCTTTAAAAACTTCACTTTTTACTGATATTGCTAAAGATTATGTTGGAAAAATTGTTGTTGCAGACTTAGGAATTCAAAGAAATCTTTATGAAATAGACTCTAATAAATATCTCTTAGATGAAAGTGATATGAACTTACCTTTTAGAAATAAAAAGAACTCTCATAAGGGCAGTTTTGGACATTTAAATGTAGTTGCTGGTTGCAAAAAAGGTGCTGGAATAATTGCTGCAAAAGCTGCTTTTGGTTTTGGAGCTGGACTTGTAAGTGTGGTTTGTCATGAAAATTTAGATTTACCTTATCATATCATGCAAACTCATTTTGTTAGTGAAAATTGTACAGCAATCGCAATTGGAATGGGTTTAGGAAAATATGAAACGCAAGAGATAAGAAGATTACTAAATAAAGATGTATCAAAAATAATAGATGCGGATTTATTTTACGATGAATTAATTTGCGAAGTATTAAATCAAGAGGTTGTTTTAACTCCCCATCCAAAAGAGTTCATTTCACTTTTAAAACTTTGTGAAATTGCAGATATTGATGTTGGTGAATTACAAAATAATAGATTTTTGTATGTGCAAATGTTTTCTAAAAAATATCCAAAAGTAGTACTTTTATTAAAAGGTGCAAATGTGATTATCTCTCAAAATGAGAAATTATTTGTAAATAGTTTTGGAAGTGCCGTTTTAAGTAAAGGTGGAAGTGGAGACGTTTTAAGTGGTCTAATTGGCTCACTTTTAGCTCAAGGCTATAAAGTCCTTGATGCAGCCATAACTGCAAGCTTAGCCCATGCAATTGCTTCAAGAAATTATAAAAAAAACAACTACTCTTTAATTCCCTCTGATTTAGTAGAGGAGATTAGAAAATTATGAATATAGTTTTGATTCAAACAACTTGTTCAAATAAAGACGAGGCAAAAAATATAGCAAAAGTTCTAATAGAAGAGAAACTTGCAGCTTGTGTGCAATTAAGTGAAATTGAATCTTTTTACTCTTGGAATAATGAATTTTGTTGCGAGAGTGAAACCCTAGTAAACATAAAAACAATAAAAGAAAATTTTGAAAAAGTTAAAAGCAAAATAAAAGAATTACATAGTTATGATTTGCCTGAAATTATTCAATTAGATATTACAAATGCAAGTAAAGAATATTTAAAATTTATAGGAGATAATACAATATGAGTGATATTTTAAAAATAGGTAATTATGAATTTAATAGCAGATTAATCGTTGGAAGTGGTAAATATAAGGATTTTCAAACTACAAAAGATGCAACAATAGCAAGTGGAAGTGAATTAATTACTGTTGCAATTAGAAGAGTTAATATTATGAATCCAAATGAAGAGAATTTATTAGATTATTTCAAAGATACAAATGTAAAACTTTTACCAAATAGTGCAGGGTGTTTCACAGCAGAAGAAGCAATTACAACTTTTAGATTAATGAGAGAAGCTACAGGCATTGATATTATTAAACTTGAAGTTATTGGAGATGCTGCTAAAACTTTATATCCAGATGTAATAGAGACAATCAAAGCTTGTGAAATTCTAAAAAAAGAGGGTTTTACAATTATGGCATACACAAATGATGATCCAATTATTGCAAAAAGATTAGAAGATGCAGGCGCTGATGCAATTATGCCTCTTGCTGCACCAATTGGTTCAGGACTTGGAATTCAAAATAGATACAACATTGCATTTATAAAAGATGCAGTAAAAGTTCCAGTTATTGTTGATGCCGGTGTTGGGTGTGCAAGTGATGCAACAATTGCTATGGAATTAGGTGCAGAAGCTGTTTTAACTAACACAGCGATAGCTTGTGCACAAAATCCAATACTAATGGCTGAAGCTATGAAGTATGCAGTAATAGCAGGAAGAATGGGTTATAAAGCAGGAAGAATCCCTAAAAAACCCTATGCAACGGCTAGTTCACCAATTGATGGATTAATCCAATTTTGACAAATTTGAAGGAATTTTGAAATTTTTTGAAATTCCTTCGAAAAAGACTTGACAAATACTAAAAAACTTAATATAATTCCGTCCACTTTTTGTGAAACTTCAAAAATATTTTGTCGGGGCGTAGCGCAGTCTGGTTAGCGCACCTGGTTTGGGACCAGGGGGCCGGAGGTTCGAATCCTCTCGCCCCGACCACTTTATTTTTAACCTGTGGTAGGTATAGCTCAGTTGGTTAGAGCATCTGGTTGTGGTTCAGAGGGTCGTGGGTTCGAGCCCCATTACTTACCCCATTTTTTTATATTGTTGCTTCCATAGCTCAGCTGGATAGAGCAACGCCCTTCTAAGGCGTAGGCCGTACGTTCGAATCGTACTGGGAGTACCACTTTTTTTTTGGTTTAGATTACCAACTAGACATTTTTTCAAAAAAATTTATTGCGGATGTGGTGAAATTGGTAGACACGCCAGACTTAGGATCTGGTGCCTCACGGTGTGGAAGTTCGAGTCTTCTCATCCGCACCACTATTGAGCGGGAGTAGCTCAGTTGGCTAGAGCTTCTGCCTTCCAAGCAGACTGTCGCGAGTTCGAGTCTCGTCTCCCGCTCCATTTTACAAGCCTTATATAAGAAGTTTAGACTTTTTATGTAAGGCTTTTTTTAGCTTTATTAATTAGTGCTTCCATAGCTCAGCTGGATAGAGCAACGCCCTTCTAAGGCGTAGGCCGTACGTTCGAATCGTACTGGGAGTACCACTTTTTTACTTATATTTTATAAAAATCCGATAACTCTACCATTCTATTATGTGATTTAGATTTATTTTCTAAATGTTCAGTACTTTCATTTATTTTTGAACAATCATTATTTTCAAGTTCTTCTTTAAAAAAATTACTATAATTTCTTTGATTTAAAATATGTAAGTCACCTTCTGAGTATTTTAATAATAAATTATCTATAGGTATTGTTTTATCATCAGCAAAAAATATTCTGATATTATTCATAAGCTTTAAGAACTCTTTTTTACCTAAATATGAAGTGATAAGAGTATCTACATTTTTACTTTTTAGCCAATCTATAACAGCTTGTCCATTTTTTTGTTCATTTTTTATAATCTCTATACCTTTATTGTTAATTAAGGCAAAATATTTTGCTTTTCCAAATAGGGTTGAAATCGCACTATTTAATTTATTTGTTTTTATTGGTATTGCAATCATGTTATCTCCTTTGTTGCATTTTTAATTGAAATTTTATATGCAAGATATAAAATTACGGGCCAAAGACTCAGCCATAATAATTCATTAATATATTCCATAAAGTTCCTTTTCTTAATAATTATGAGAATCAGAAGATTCAATTTCTTCTTTTGTAATTTTTACCTTATCCATACTATACCAAGCATAGGCTATATAAGCTAGTACAAAAGGCACCATAAGTGAAACATAACTCATTGTCGTTAAAGTATAATGGCTTCCTGAACTATTCATAATAGTTAAACTACTTTGCAAATCACTAGTTGATGGATAGTATGAAGTATTGTTTAATCCTACATTTAATAATATTGCCATAACTGTTAATACTATTCCAAAACCTGCTGTTTTTATACAACAAGTTCTTTTAAATTGAATAGTTACAAATACTGCAACAATAACCATTAAAACACCTGCTAAAAACATAACTAGCACAATTGGCATATCAATGAAGTTTTGAAAGTATTTGAAACTTTTAAGAGTTATTAAACCACTACTTTCTACACTATATCCACTTTTAGTAAGAATCCAAAGCATAAATGTCAAAAAGAAGAATAAAAATAGAATCATATTAATTTTAATAGACTTTATAGCTTTTTCTCTTATTTCTTCATAATTAATATTATTTATAAAATATAAAGCACCACTTATTTTTGCTAAAAATACAAGAGCAAAACCTAAAAGATAATTATATGGATTAAATAGCGCTTCTAATCCTCTTAGAGGATTTTGCCAATCTACAAAGTTATTAGAATCAACTATAAATTCGCTTCCACTAAAAAATGTACTAATAGCAACTCCTAATAAAAAGGTTCCTATATTTCCATTAATTTTTAAAAACATTTCAAACGTTTTTTGACCTAAAAAATTATTAGGTTTACTTCTAAATTCATAACTTACAGCTTGGATAATAAAACAAAATAAAATTGCTAACCAAACCCAATAAGCACCACCAAAACTTGTTGCATAAAATAAAGGAAAGGCTGCAAATAAACCTCCACCAAATAGAACTAAAGTTGTAAACCCAAGTTCCCATTTTCTTCCTAAACTATTTATTAACATAGTTTTCTCAGTCTCATTTTTACTTAAAGTATCTATTAAAGTTTGTCCACCTTGAACAAACATAAGAAATACAAAAAGACCACCAAGTAAAGATATTATAATCCACCAATATTGTTGGAGGCTTAAAAGTTCAAGTGATCCAAATCCCATTTAGTGCTCCTTACTTTCAGGCCCAAGACCTATTTGTTTTGTCATAATTTTTATTTCTGCAATAAGTAATACTGTAAAAAGTATTGCAAATACAAAAAAACTAATAATTACATTAGTAGTTGCTATTTTTGTTGCAGCAATGCCTACTGGCATTAAATCTTGAATAGCCCAAGGTTGTCTTCCAACTTCTGTTACAATCCAACCAGCTTCACTTGCTATGTATCCAAGAGGAATACTCCATAAGGCAGATTTTAAAACAAGTGGATAATTTAAAATCTCTTTTTTTGTTAAAAAGAATAAAACAATTATAAAAAGTAAAGTGAACCACATTCCAAGAGCAACCATAATATGAAATGAATAAAAACCCATTGCAATTGGTGGAATAACATCTTGCGGATTTTTGATATGTCCATAACCAAAATATTTCATGTTTTCTTCAAGTAATACTTTTGATTCCTCTTGTAATAGTTGATTATTTGAATCTTTTGCTTCTTTGTAATTTTCTAAAGAATTTACAGCAATTTTTCCTTTTTGCATTTTCTCAACAGTACTTATAATTCCTCTTTGTTCATTTCCATAAACTAAATCTTTTATTCCAGGCACATAAGCATTAATATCGTGATAACCTAATAAAGACAAAGCATAAGGAATTGTAACTTCAAATAAAAAGGGTTCTTCTTTATTTGAAATTGTTTTTTTTGGATTTAATATTCCAAAGGCAACAATTCCTGCATCTTCTTTTCCTTCATACAAGCCTTCAATTGCAGCTAGTTTCATAGGTTGTTTAAGAGCAACTTGATGAGCTGATTCATCTCCACTTAAAATTAAGAATAAAGAAGTTATAAGCCCAAAACTTGCACCTATAATCATTGATTTTTTTGCAAATAAAATATCTCTACCTTTTAGTAAATACCAAGCACTAATGCCAATTACAAATAAAGAAGCTAAAACATATCCACTTCCAATAGTATGTAAAAATTTACTAACGGCAACTGGTGATAATAAAATATCCCAAAAGTTATTCATCTCATTTCTTACACTATCAGGATTAAATGTCATTCCTGTTGGATACTGCATCCATCCATTTGCTACAAGTATCCAAAGTGCTGATAAATTTGATCCAATTGCCACCAGCCATGTTGATAATAAATGGAACTTCTTACTTACTTTATTCCAACCAAAAAACATAACAGCAAAAAAAGTACTCTCTAAAAAGAATGCAAAAATACCCTCAATAGCAAGAGGCGCTCCAAAAATATCACCCACAAACCAAGAGTAATTTGCCCAGTTTGTTCCAAACTCAAATTCCATAATAAGGCCAGTTGCTATTCCAATTGCAAAATTTATTGCAAATAAACCCATCCAAAATTTTGTAGTTTTTTTCCAAAATTCATCATTTGTTTTTACATAAATACTTTCCATTATTGCAACTATAAATCCAAGACCAAGAGTCAATGGAACAAATATCCAATGATACATGGCTGTTAGTGCAAATTGGGCACGGGACCAATCTACTAAATGTTCTTCCATTTTAAATTCCTTCTAATTTTCTTTGATTAGATTTTTATAAACAAAATCAACTTTTTCATCATAAGTTTTATATTCAGATTTTAATGATTTGTTGTCAATGAAAAGATTTATAAATATAAGTATGACTAATAATTTTATTAAGACAATTTTCCATAAAGTCTTACCTAGTCTCATATTCTTGAAACCATTAAGATAAAAATAATAAATATTCTTAATTATTAACATATAATTTTCCCTTATTATAATTATAAAAGAAAGCATAACACTTTAGTAAATAGAAGTCAATAAAAACCTAGGGTTATTTTAAAGAATGATAAAAAATAAAGAGGAAAATTAAGGTAAAAAGATTTGATTTAAAAATAAGAAAAGCCTAGATAGAGTGAATCTATCTAGGCTTAGAAAAAGATTTTAATTATTTAAATATCGATAAAAGGACACCAGCAGCAACCGCTGAACCAATTACCCCAGCCACATTAGGACCCATCGCATGCATTAATAAAATGTTCGATTTGTCATAAAGCTGACCTTCTTTACTTACAACCCTTGCTGCCATTGGCACAGCTGATACTCCTGCTGCTCCAATCAAAGGATTGATCTGATTATCTTTTGAACTTACTAAATTCATTAATTTAGCCATTATAACACCCATTGCTGTTCCTGCACTAAATGCCAAAAGACCTATTATCATAATTCCCATTGTCTCTGCTACTAAGAATTGCTCTGATGCTAGTTTTGAACCAACACCTAATCCTAAAAATATAGTTACAATATTGATTAATGCGTTTTGCATTGTATCAGAAAGTCTATCAACAACTCCTGATTCTTTCGCAAAATTTCCAAAGCATAATGCTCCAATTAATGGTGCTGCATCTGGCAATATTAAAATTGTTAGTGTTAATACTACTAAAGGAAAGATGATTTTCTCTAGTTTTGAAACCTTTCTTGTAGATTTCATTTTTATTCTTCTCTCACTATCAGTTGTTAACACCTTCATAATTGGAGGTTGAATAACTGGTACTAATGCCATATATGAATATGCTGCTACTGCTATTGCTCCTAGTAATTCAGGTGCTAAAGCAGAGGCTATAAATATAGATGTTGGTCCATCAGCTCCTCCAATAATAGAAATAGCTGCTGCTTGTTGAAGTGTAAAATCGATCCCTGGAACATATTGAGAAAGAACAACAGCACCAACAAGTGATCCAAAAATACCAAACTGTGCAGCACCACCAAGAAGGGCAGTTTTTGGATTAGCTAATAATGGACCAAAGTCTGTCATAGCTCCCACACCCATAAATATTAATAATGGGAAAAACTCATTTGCAATTCCCATATTATAAATAATACCTAACATCCCATGGTCACTTGCCATATTAGCAATTGGAATATTTGCTAATAATCCACCAAATCCAATTGGAAGTAGTAATAATGGTTCAAATCCTTTTTTAATTGCTAAATAAAACAATAAAAAACAAATAAGAATCATAATAACTCTACCACCACTTTGGGCAAATAGACTCATTTCTAATCCTCTTGAATCTTTTACACCTTCATGGGGTTGTAGCAGTGCTTTTATTCCAGTTGTTGCATAAAATGATGCTACTAATTCACCCATTGTTTTTGAGTGATAAGTCTCTTTATCTTGTGTATTTACAACTGACTCTGAATTTGTTGACGCAAAGCTAGTAGATGTAAAAAGTGTAAACACAAGAAAAAAAGCTACTAATATATTTTTTTTCATCAATTCCCTTTTATAACATTAACCAATAATGGCTAATGTTTCTCCCTCATCTACAGCTTGAGTATTATTAACTAAAATTTTAGTAATAGTTCCAGCAACTGGTGCATTAATCTCTATTTCCATTTTCATAGCTTCTAAAATCATAATTTGTTGATCAGCTTCAACATAATCACCTTCTTTTACAAGAATCTTCCAAACTGCACCATTAACAGCAGCAGGAACAGCAGTTCCTCCACTTGTAACAGGTGCAGCAGCTGGAGAGGCTACTGTATTATTTACTACATTAGTATTAGCAACAGGTGTTACTTGAATATCAGCATTACCTTCAGCAATAGTTACATTAAACTTTTGACCATCAACAACAACTGTATAATTTCCACTTGAGTTATTCATTTTCTTCTCTCCTAATTTACAATCTTTATCATCTTCACAAACAGCATCATTTTTTCTTACATTAAAAGGTGATTCACCTTTTAAGAAAGCAATACCTTTTTCATCACAAGCAGCTGCAATAAAGATATTTTCTTCAGTTGTAGCAATACCTTCTAATTCTAATCTTTGTTTCCAAACAGAGATTTTTTTCTTTTCATCTCTATCTGCAATATCTAAAGGATTTTCACTAGTTGGTTCTAGTTTTAATTTTTGTGCAGCTAAGGCTATAATTTCTGGGTCAGCAGGAACAGGAGTTTTACCAAAGTATCCTAATACCATTTTCCCATAACCAGGAGCAATTTGTTTCCAAGGTCCAAACATTACATTTGCGTATGCTTGTTGCCAATAAAATTGAGAAACAGGAGTTACAGATGTACCATATCCACCTCTTTCAACTACTTCTCTCATAGCTTTAATAACTTCAGGGAATTTATCTAAAGTTCCATTATCTCTCATCATTTGAGTATTAGCAGTTAATGCGCCACCTGGCATTGGAGAAAAAGGAATTAAAGGAGAAACTTGTGTAGCTTCAGGGGGAATAAAGTAATCTTTTAAACAGTGATTTAATGTTTCTTGGTATTTTAGAATCTTTTCAATTTCTAAACCACCCAGATCATAATTTTTACCTTTTACAGCATGAAGCATAGTAAGAATATCAGGTTGACTTGTTCCACCACTTACAGGAGAAGCAGCTAAATCAATACCATCAGCACCAGCATCTAAAGCAGCTAAATAACATGCAACTGAAACACCAGCTGTTTCATGGGTATGAAGACGAAGGTGAGTATTATCTCCAACTAATCTTCTTGCCATTTGAATTGTTTCATATACTTTTTGAGGCGAGCTTGTTCCAGAAGCATCTTTAAAACAGATTGAATCATAAGGAAGTCCACTATCAAGAATTTGTCTTAATGTTTTTTCATAAAAAGCAACATCATGAGCACCAAAACAACCAGGAGGTAAATCCATCAATGTGATTACTACTTCATGGTTCAAACCATATTTTTTAATACATTCAGCAGAATATTCAAGATTTTGAACATCATTTAAAGCATCAAAGTTACGAATAGTTGTTGTTCCATGTTTTGCAAACATTTTTGCATGTAAGTCGATTAGTTCTCTTGATCCCGTATCTAGCATAACTGTGTTTATACCACGAGCCAAAGTTTGTAAGTTTGCATCTGGGCCAACGATTTGCCTAAATTTATCCATCATATCAAATGCATTTTCTTGAAGATAGAAGAATAAAGATTGGAACCTAGCTCCTCCACCGAACTCAAAGTGAGTTATCCCAGCTTCTTTTGCAGCAGCAACTGCTGGAAAGAAATCATTCATTAGAACTCTTCCTCCAAAGACAGATTGGAATCCATCCCTAAAAGTTGTGTCCATGATATCTATATATTTTTTAGACATATATTTTAACCCTTTAGATTTTTATGATGTTGCACTGCTGCAACTATTGCGGCTATTTTTGCAGTTTCTACATTTGTATTATTTACTTTTGCAGGTGTTGTTACTACATTTACAACTTTTTCTTTTTGAGGAAAAAATCTTGTTAGTATTGCACCTTGTGCTTTTAATACAAATATCATTATTATTAGGAATGCAAATACTACTCCCATCCCTAAAAACATGAATTTTATTGACTCTGCTACTAAGTTTATTTCCATAAGTAAACCCTTGTGTTTATTTAACGCTTGAATTTTAGGGAAATAATAAAAATAGTTCTTCTTTTTAAGTGCTTTAAAAATTGTTTATTAATGCTAAATTTATAGTTTAAAAATGCTACAATTTAGTATGAAAAAAGAAACCTTACAAAAAAGAACAAAAATTGCAAACGATATTATGTACTATATTTATACTCATATTGAGACAAATATTGATATTGAAGAACTAAGTATTGATTTAAATATAAGTAAATTTCATATGCATAGGATTTTCAAAGAGGCATTTGGAAAAAATATTTATGAAAGTATTAAATCAATAAGACTGCAAAAAGCGTCAAATCTACTTTTAACTAATAAATACTCAACTATTTCAAATATTGTTAATTTATGTGGATATTCTTCTCAATCATCTTTTATAAAAACATTTAAAGAACGATTTGAAATGACTCCAAAAGAGTGGAGAAATGGTGGATATAAAGAGTATTCAAATAAAATCTTACAACAATCACAACGAGCAATGCAATCAAAAGCAAGTTTTAAAGATATGAAACCAACTATTGTAAAAATGCCAGCAATTGAGAGTTTTTATATCAGAAATAAAGGTTACAATGTAAATATTACAGAGACTTGGCAAAAACTCCAAACTTGGATTTTGACAAATAATATTACTTCATATAAAAGAATTGCACTTTTTCATGATAATCCTACAATTACACCTTTAAATGAGTGTCAATATATTGGGTGTATAGTTGTTGATGATAAAAAGAGTGTAAAAAGTGATAGATTGCCAAATTTCAAAATTGCAGATGGTGTTTATGCAAGATTTGATTTAAAAGGTAAAACGGGAGATGTTTTACCTTTTATTCATTGGGTTTACCATGAGTGGCTACCTAAAAGTGAATATGAAACTACAACAAAACCATCTTATGCAATTTATAATAAGATAGATTTTCTAGATGAGAGCAATGAATTTGATTTAAGCTTTTATGTCTCTATAAACTTTTGATTAATAAAAACTTACTATAATTGCAAAATTATAAATATAAAAGGTAAAAAATGGTTTTATTTTCGCTAGCTATACTAGCTGGATTTGCAATACTTGTTTGGAGTGCAGATAAGTTTGTTGATGGTGCTGCATCAACTGCAAAACATCTAGGAATGCCAAGTTTATTAATCGGAATTTTAATTGTAGGATTTGGAACAAGTGCCCCTGAAATGGTTGTTTCTGCAATTGCTGCACTTGAGGGAAATCCTTCATTAGCATTGGGAAATGCATTAGGTTCTAATATTGTAAATGTTGCCCTTATTTTGGGAATTACGGCTATTGTTTCGCCTATTATTGTAAATTCAAAAATAGTAAAAAAAGAGATTCCTCTTTTACTTTTAATTGTTCTTTTAACTGGATATCTATTGTTAGATGATACTTTAACATTTATAGAAGGTATTGTTCTTTTAGGTGGATTTTTTACTTTAATAGCTTGGTCAATTTACTCAGCAATTAAAGGTAAAGGTGATATTTTAGAATCAAGTATTGAAGATGAATTAATTGAACATGATATGAGTTTAAAAGCAGGAATTGTTTGGTTAATTATTGGAATTGTATTATTAATTGGAAGTTCAAGAATCTTAGTTTGGGGTGCAGTTGGAATTGCCCATGAGTTTGGAGTAAGTGATTTAATAATTGGTCTTACAATTGTAGCTCTAGGAACTTCATTACCCGAATTAGCAGCTTCTGTTGTTGCTGCTCGTAAAGGTGAGCATGATATTGCTATTGGAAATGTTGTTGGTTCTAATATGTTCAATCTTTTAGCTGTAATTGGTATTGCAACAGTAATTAATCCAATGAATAATATTCCAAATGAGGTTCTAAATAGGGATTGGTTAGTAATGTTTGCTTTAACAATTGCTCTTTTAATAATGGCTTATGGCTTTAAAAAACGACAAGGTAGAATCAATAGAATTGAAGGAACGATTCTTCTTTTATGTTATATTGCTTACAATACTTATCTTGGTATGACTTTAAGTATAGCAAATTAAAAAGGAAGGTTAACTTCCTTTAACCATCTTTTTAGAAAATCTTTTCTTGAAAAGGTTTTCGCTCCTAAATCAAATTTATACTGCATATATGGATGACCTAAATTCCAAAAACTATAATTATTCTTTTGAAGATATTTTGCTAAAACAACTAATTGAAGTTTCCCAAAATTATTATATTTTTTATCTTTTAGGCAAAAACCTGTAAGTGAAGTGTAAGTTGAAGAGATTTTATAACCAACTTCTCCTGCAACTAAAGTATTCGTACTTTTATCCCAAAGCTCAAAACTTTTAACTTCAAAATCAATGCTTGTATGTTTATACTCTAAAAGCTCTTTTAGTAATTGATGATATTCCCAAGACAACCAATTTGTTTCGTGGTGAGCTTGAATATTTTTGATCACTTCATCAAAATTTTTATTTATTGTAAAAATAAAATCATTTTTATTTAAAAGTTTTTTTACTTTTTTACTAATATGCAAATCTTCAAAATCTAATATTGCATATTCAAATTGCATCTCAGGAACTAAATAAAATTTCTTTTTTATATAAATAGAGGTTGAAATAAAACCACAATATGCTTGATTTATATAAAAATCTTTTGATAAATCATCACTTAAATAAAAGTTTGAATTTTCATTTGCATAAATGTAGTTGAAAAGAATATTTTTATCTTTAATATCTTCAAAAGTTAAATAATAAACTACACTTTTCTCTTCCATTACTTCCCTTGTTATTATTTATGTTTGTAATCATTTCTTTGATGGTTATTGTTATCATCGTAATTATTTCTATTATCTTGTTTTCTATCATGCTTTTGATAGTTTTCTTTTTTATTATGCTCATTATAATTTTGTTTTGGATTGTGCCCATTATTATAATTAATTTGTTTTTGATTATTTGGTCTATCATAATAATGACCATAAATTACTTCACCATCATTTCTATAGTGTTTTGATCTATTCCAATCATTTTTTTTGTCAAATTTATATTTTCTATAATGAGGGTGGTGTGAATCAAAATGACCTCTATGATGTAATCTATCATAATATGTATATCTACTATCAAATAAGAAATAAATATTATTATAAAAATATCCAGCTCTGTCAAAATATCCATAATAATATCCAAAGTCATCGGCATAACCATATCTATTATAATCAAAATTTCTATATCTGTTGTCATATCTATGGTCATCTGATTTGAAATTTAGACCAAGCATTCCACCATTTCCAATTGGTGTTTGAATACTAACTCCAATATCTGCAGCAAACAAACTTGAACCAAGCGTTAAAAGTGAAACCAAAATTAATTTTTTCATAAAAATCCTTTATGTATTTGTTGAATCATATATTCGCAGTGTGAATAAATTGTGATTTATCATAAATTACACTTGATTTAATTATAATCAATAATTAAATTTAAGGTATTTTTTGAATAATCTAATCACAAATAATCAATCAACAAATTTCTACAATCATATCACAAAACTTCTCTTAGAAGCTAACTCTTTTATTTTTAATGTGGCTTTCATAAATTATAGTGGAGTCCAGCTTTTATTGGATGTTTTCTCAAAGCTTGAAAACAAAAATATAAAAGGTAAAATTCTAACTTCAACCTATCTAAATTTCACTCAAGTTAAGGCCTTAGAAAAACTAAAAGAGTTTTCAAATATAGAACTAAAAATCTATGATTCAAATGAGACGAATATAGGCTTTCATAGTAAATCTTATATCTTTGAATTTGAAGATTCTTCTGAAATAATTGTAGGTTCTTCAAATATAACAGCCAGTGCTTTTAAAACAAATATTGAGTGGAATGTTAAAACAAGTGTAAAAAAAGATGATATTTTTTTACAAAATATTTTAGATGAGTTTAATCTTTTATGGAATGATTCTTATGCTGTAGATGAAAAGTTTTTAAGAGCTTATGAACTTTATTTAAACTCAATAAAGAATGAAAAAAGAGATTTCCCCCTTTTTAATAAAAGTATAAAAACAAACTTCATGCAAAAAATGGCCTTAGAAAAGCTAGAAAATCTACGACAAAAAAAACAAAACAGAGCTTTAATAATTGCAGCAACTGGAACTGGAAAAACTTATCTTAGTGCTTTTGATGTGAAAAACTTCAAGGCAAAAAAAATGCTTTTTTTAGTTCACAGAGAAAATATACTTTTAAGTGCAAAACAGAGTTTTGAAAATATTATTCCAAATAGAACCTATGGATTATTTACAGGAAATAAAAAAGAGAAAGAGCAAGATTATCTATTTTCAACTATTCAAACCATGAGTTTATATTTTGAAGAGTTTGAAAAAGAGCAGTTTGATTACATAATAATTGATGAAGCTCACCACTCAACAAGCCCTAGCTACAAAAAAATCATAGAGTATTTTAAACCGCAGTTTTTATTGGGACTTACTGCTACTTCAAATAGAATGGATGGAAATTCTATTTATGAGATATTTGATGAAAATATTGCTTGTGATATTAGATTAAATGAAGCGCTTGAAAATAATCTGGTTGTTCCTTTTCACTATTTTGGAATAAGTGATATAAAATCAATAGACTATGAAAATGTAGATTTAAACAAAATAGATGAATTAGCGAAACTTCTAAAAGTAAATAAAAGAGTTGAATTTATAATTGAACAGATGAATTTTTACTCATACTTTGGAGCAAAAAGAAAAGCCATTGGTTTTTGTGTTTCAAAAGAACATTGTTTTTATATGAGTGAAGAGTTTAATAAAAGAGGAATAAATTCCACATATCTCACAAGTGAAGATTCAGTTATAAAAAGAGAAGAAATTATCAAAAAACTAGAGAGTGAAGATGATTCTTTAGAAGTAATTTTCACAGTTGATATTTTTAATGAAGGAATAGATATTCCCTCAATTAATACAGTTTTGTTTTTACGACCAACAAATTCTCCTATTGTTTTTATACAGCAACTTGGTCGAGGTTTAAGAAAACATAAAAATAAAGAGTTTTTAACTGTTCTTGATTTTATAGGAAACCATAAAAAAGCATATTTAATTGCTTTAGCACTTGCTGGAAATAAAGCCATTGATAAAGATAGTTTGAAACTCTCACTAATGAATAATTTTGCAAATTTTCAAAATGCCTTTATCTGTATGGATGAGATTTCAAAACAAAGAATTTTAGAGCAAATTGAAAATCAAAACTTTAATAATCTTAAATATTTAAAAGAACAATATTTTGAATTTAAAGCTTTGATAAACAACAAAATACCAAAACTAACAGATTATTTAGCCTTTGATGATTTAATAAATCCTTTAAATTTTATAGATGAAAGCAAATCTTATGTGGAGTTTTTATCAAAAGTAGAAATTGGAAGAACAAAAGATATTTACACAAATTTTTGTTTAAATGAAGATTTTATCAAAGCTATACGATTTATTGAAAATCAACTTCCAATAAAAAGAGTTTATGAATTTGTAATTTTAAAATATCTTTTATTTAATGACTTTTGTGATGAAAATATCGCTTTTAAAATTTTAGATAAATATTTAGATAGAGTTTGTAAAAAAACTATAATTCATAGTTTTTTATATCTAAATCAAGACTATTTTGATTCAGGACAAACGAGTAGATATTTAAAATGTGTAAATTTTGATGGAACAAAACTTACAAAAACAAAAGAGTTTTCACAGCTTTTAGAAAATAAAGATTACAAAGATATTTTTGAAGATAGTCTGAATTATGGAATTTATACCTATGAAGAGGAGTTTAAAACCCTTGATTTTGGAATGCCATTTTTAAAACTTTATTCAAAATATAATATGTTAAATATTGCTCAACTTTGTAACTTTCCAAAAATTCATAGTTCATTTAGAGGAAGTGGATTTTTAAAATATCAAGATGACTTTTTCTTGTTTATAAATCTTGAAAAAGAGAAGTTTTCAAAATCTGCGAATTATTTTAATGCTTTTTTATCAAAAGAAGTTTTTACTTATCAAAGTAAACCATCTCAAAGTCAAGATAAAGGCGATGGAGAAAGATTGATAGAAAACCAAAAGCATGGAGTGAAACTTCATATTTTTGTGAGAAAATTTGCCCAAGTAGATAGAAAAACCCAAAATTTTATATATTTAGGTTTAGCAAATAGTATTAAATATGAGGGAAATAAACCAATTAGTTTAGAGTTGAAATTAGAAATTCCACTTAACGATAAGTTATTTGAAGAATTTACTAAAATAGTTTAAAAAGAGATTATTTTTATCTATTATTTAGGTTCACATATGCTAATATTCGCAAAAATTGTTAGCTTATAATGAAGGCAAAATATTGAGAGAAGCAAAAAAAGGCATAGTGGAAAAAGTTTTTGTAAAATTAAATAGTATAGATAAAGTTTTAGAAAGTAAAGTTGATGTGATTTTATTAAGAATTATTAATATGCTTAAATATGTTTTTATATTAATAATGATTGTTTATTTAGCTATTTGTCTTATGAGTTTATCACATAAAATAGTCTCTTTTACCCTTGATCAAGGTGCATTGGATTTCTCTTCAATAAAAACAATATTAACAGATGGATTATTTACTTTAATTGTAATTGCAATTGTAAAAACCTTATTTATTAAAAATGGTTTTGATTATGCTTTAACTTTTTTAGAAATTGCCTTTGTAGTGATTATTAGAAAACTTATTTTACTTGATAGTACTCCAAGTGAAACAGATCTATTAATTGCCTTAGGAATAACATCTTCTGTATTTTTTATATTAATTGTTTACATACATAATATGAAAAGAAGATGGATAAAAGAAGATCATAAATAGAGGTTAATGAGACCGTTCAGAGTTTTGTGTCAAAGTTTGATAGTCTTAGAATTTTAGCATAGTTAATCTTGCTTAGTCGAATTTGTGCCAAAAAGTACAGGTTATGGAACTTTCGTATATTAAACTCATATTTGTAACAATTTGTCCATCATTTTTTATGTCCTGCTTAATGTAGTCAAATTAATTTATGTAAGTTATACAGTAAGATATTTTTGGATAAGTGAATTAAAGAGATTTAGATAAATATTTAAATGATTTAAAAAAAATAGATTTATTAATAATAGATGATTTTAGAGCTAGACCATTAAGCATTGATGATGAAAGCATATTATTTGAAATAATTGGGGTTAGAGAATATATTCCTTCAATAATTTTTGCATCTCAAGTTCCACTTGAAAATTGGGTATCTTGTATGAAAAATAAAACATTAGCTAATGCAATTGTTGATAGATAAACATATAGTTCAATTAAAATCGAATTGGATGGTGATAGTATGAGAAAAATAAATTAAAAAATGTAAATTTTTTTTAATTTATTTTGAAATTGATCAGACTATTTTTGGATAAAGGTCAAAAAAACTTGGAATTTACAATTACTCTAGCGCCTCACTTTTAGTAGTTGATTGATATTAGTAAAAGATTTAAATATTAATAAATTAAAAAATAAATCTATTGAATTTAAATAAAAGCTCTTTATAAATTCTTTTATTTAATTTTGAATTTAACTCATAAATATTTGTGATATGAAAAAATTCAGTTATTAAATCTTGTCTATTTTTAATATCTTCTTTAAATATTTTAAAATTAAGAATTTTCATATCTTTATCAAATAAAATAGTAAAACTTTCATTATCTTCAAATATATACTCATAATCTGATTTAGTTTTAAAATTTTGTCATGCAATAATGTACTATCCTAATTTCTTTTGAAAAAGTATAATTCGAAAAAATTAGGAATAATCAAATGAATCTAACATTTTTCATATTTTATTGTTTTGTTGCGACAATAACTCCAGGTCCAAACAATATTTTAATCCTCTCAACTGTAAATAATCATGGAGTACAAAAAGCCCTTAAATTTTGTTATGGTGCTATTTTGGCTTTTGGAATATTATTGGTATTATCTGTTGTTTTAAACTCATATTTGAATAGTGTTTTACCAAATATTTTATTTGTTATGCAAATTATTGGCTCAATTTATATGTTATATTTGGCTTATTTAATTTTTAATATGAACGGAGCTATTAAAGATAAAAAAGAGTTTGCAACTTTTAAAGTTGGATTTCTTATGCAATTTATCAATCCAAAAGGAGTGGTATTTGCTTTAACAATTTTTCCAAGTTTTGTAATGCCATATTATAGTTCTATTGATGAATTATTGTTATTTGCTTTAGGTGTAACTATTATTGGTGCTATTTCATTTTTTTCTTGGGTCATGGCTGGAAGTTTATTAAAAACTTTTTTAGAAAAATATCAAAGATTTGTTAATATTGTTATGTCTTTATTTTTGGTATATTGTGCCTATACAATTTCAGGGATAGAAAACTACTTTTAGAGGTTAAAATGAATAAAATAAAATTAAATCAATATATTATAAATGCTTTTACAAATATAGTTTTCAAAGGAAATCCTGCAGCTGTTTGCGTTTTAGATTCTTGGTTAAGTGATGAAATTTTATTAAAAATCACTCAAGAAAACAATCTATCAGAAACCGCTTTTGTAGTTAAAACAAATGATAAATATCATTTAAGATGGTTTACTCCTGGTGGTGAAATTGATTTATGTGGACACGCAACGTTGGCAACCGCTTTTGTATATTTAAACTATATTATTCCCAATCAAAAGGAAATAGCCTTTGAAACATTAAGTGGAGTATTAACTGTTACTTTAAAAGATGATTTATATACTATGGATTTTCCTAGTTATGATTTAAAAAAAGTTGATGTAACAGATAAAATGAAAGATATACTTGGGGTTGATATTGTTGAAGCATATATGGGAAGAGATTTACTTTGTATTGTAAACTCAAAAGAAGAAGTTCATAATATAGTTCCAAATTTTGAAAAGATAAAAGAGTTAGACGGGCTTTTAGTTCATGTAACTGCAAAAGGCGATAAAGTAGATTGTGTATCAAGGTCATTTGCTCCAAAATGTAATATTTTAGAAGACCCAGTTTGTGGTTCAGGTCATTGTCATATTATTCCATATTGGGCAAAGATTTTACAAAAAGATAAAATAGTTGCTTATCAAGACTCTTTTAGAGGTGGATATTTATATACAAAATTAAATGGAAATAGAATAAAACTATCTGGAAAAGCAGTTTTATTTTCAAAATGTGAAATATATTTGGATTTATAAATGGATAAATTTATTTATAAAAACTCTTTAGGAATTACTGCTTTAAAAGCAAGTATGAATAAGTTTTCCTATAAAAAACACGCTCATGAAGAGTATGCAATTGGAGTTACACTAAAAGGTGTACAAGATTATTCTTTAGATGGACACTCTTTAAAATCTTATGAAAATGGAATTATGCTTTTTAATCCTGAACAAATTCATGATGGAAAAGCAGAACACTATAAAGAGGGTTTAGATTATGTTATGCTCTATATAAAGCCTGAACTTTTTTTAGAAGGATTAGAAAAAAAAGAGATTATAAAATTTTCAAATCCAATAATTTATGATGAAAAAATAAAACAGGATATTTTAAACCTAAACAGTGCAATTTTAAATGAAAAAGATGAAGTAATTTGTAGTGAATTGTATTTAAATTTGGTGGATAATTTTAGCTCAAAAGATTTTTTAATCCACTATAAAAATGAAACAGAGTTTATAAAAAAAGCAAAAGAGATGATGTACTATGAACTTGATAATGTTTTAGATTTAGAACAAATGTCAAAAGAGTTTAATATCTCTAAATTTCAATTTATACGAATGTTTAAATCAAATACAGGATTAAGTCCATATCAATATTTTTTAAACACCAAACTCATTCACGCAAAAAAATATCTTGATGCTACAAAAGATTTATATGCAACTGTTGTTGAGTTTGGATTTACTGATTTATCACACTTAAATAGACACTTTAAAAGAGTTTATGGTTTAACTCCTTTTGAGTACATATCAAAGTAGATAAAAAAAGATTATTTTTTTCTGCTATTAATCAAAAATACTCCACAAAAAATCAAAACAGTTGCAATCAGATCCACAAAAGTTATATCTTCTTCTACTAAAAAATATCCTATCAACAGTGCTACAACAGGTGGGATATAAGTGACTGATGAAGCGCCGACTGCTCCTAACTTTTCTATCAAATAGTAGTATATTACATAAGCCAAGCCTGTACCCAATAATCCAAGCCCAATAACTAATCCAAATAATACATGTGTATTTGAGAAAATTTTTTCAATCCCCTGATAGTCAGTTATAAAAATCAATACAAAAAGTGCAAAACCTAATTGATATGTTGTAAGTGCTGCAAAGTGTATTTTTAGTGGAGAAATAAATCTCTTTGCATAAACAAATGATATCCCCAGAATCAATGAGCCTGCCATAACTGAAACAACTCCTTCAATGTTGGCTTCTAGCAAATTTACATTATAAGGCTTTGAAATCAATATCACTCCTGATAACCCTATCAGTATTCCAAGTACTCTTGATAAGTTGATTTTTTCTTCATTGATAAATATCACAGCTAATATGAAAGTAAAAAGGGGGATAGTGCCGCTAAGTGCACCAGCAATGCCTGATAGTAAAAGAGAAGAAGCCTTGACAAAAAAGTAGTAGTATATAGTAGTGGCAAGTAAAGACATCACAAAAAAATGGAAGCTGTACTTCATGTGCTCCATCTTTAAAACTTTTAAATATTTTGCATATAAAAAAACTGGTATGAAGGCAAATAAAACTCTGATTGTAACTATTTGAATTTCAGATAAGTATTCACTGGCTAATTTCATGTAAATAAAGTTTGACCCCCACACAATACCTAAAGTCCAAAATAAAATATATGGTAAATTTTTTGACATAATAATCCCTATAATTTTAAAATTAGAGAGTATACTACTTTGAAAAATATTTGTATAGTATATTATTGCTTAAAGTATTAAGCAATAATATACTATGCAAAAAACTCAAAAAAACTCTATACTTTTGAAAATTTGATAAAGGACAAAGATGATAATAAAAAAAGAAAATGCAACAAATAAACAGTTTTTAGGAGTGGATTTTGTAGTTTTAGCTATTGGTGAAAAATCAATGGTTACAAAAATGCTTTATAAAATAACTGATAATGTACCAACTCACTCACACCCAAATGAACAAAATGGTTATGTGGTTTCTGGAAAATATATATTGAAGTTTCAAGATTTTGATGAAATTTTAGAAAGTGGTGATTCATATTCGATTCCTGCAAATGTAGAACATAGTTTACAAATACTTGAAGCTGGAGAAGTTGTTGATGTATTTACTCCTATTAGGGAAGATTATCTTTAAATTACAGGTTGTTGAACTTTCGCATATTAAACTCATATTTATAACAATTTGTCTATCATTTTTATTTCCTGCTTAATGTAGCCCATTCATCATATATTGCGGTAATATATTTTCTTAAAAGAACGGCTTACTTATAAGAGAATAAGATTTTAGAAAAAGTTGTCTTTAATACTTGGGCTATTATAGTGTGTAGAAAAATAATAGATTGTATTATAATAATTAAAGTAGATATTTTAAGATAACTTTGAATACAATTTACAACAATTAATTGGAGTTAAATTTTGAATATTTATTTAAAAATTATAAATCTTGTTAAGTTTAACTATGAATTTACCGCAAGATATTTACCTGCCTTAATATTTACAATTACTATTATTTTATGTTTATTAAAATCGCAATACATTATATTAGAATTAGGTTTTTTTGATTTTCTAAAATTACCTTTAGTTATATCTACATCATTAATTATTGCTGTTATACCAAAAATTATTGCTACAAGTATTAGTGGATTTATTCAAGAAAGTTATTGGAAAAAATACGGTAATTCAATAATAAATTATTTAAATAACTCAAATAATGATATATATAAAAAATTACTTACTCTATTTAATTCAGATAGTGAATTGATAAGTGATTTATTAAAAAAAACTAGAAATGATAAGAAACTATTATCAAAAAATATTTTCTATGGATTTTGTAGAAACTCATTGTTTTTAATCTTCATATTTTTAATAATAAATTTAATTTATTTCAATTATTTAATTATATTAAATTTCTTTATTTTTGTATTTTGTATTTTGATGGTGTATATATCTAGCCAAAGATATATAGAACAATTATTAAAAAGTTATATAGAAAAGGAAAGTAACTATGAGTGATCCAAAAGCTGTTTTTTATCCTGTAGGTAATGGTGATATGACTTTAATTAAATTGGCTGATTTAAGAGAGACTACAATTTTAATAGATATTCATGTAAGGCAATGTTCAACAGATGATAAAGATGAAGATGCCTATGATGTTATAGAAGATTTGAAAAAAAATTTAAGAAAGGATCCTCAAGGTAGATATAGACTGGATGCGTTTATATTAACTCATGGAGATAAAGACCATATTAGTGGTTTAAAAGAACATTTTCATTTAGATGAACTAGACAAATATAGTGACAAAGACAAAGAATCAGGAAAAATCATTATTAATGAGATGTGGAGTTCTTGTAGATTTTGGAAAAGAAGTAGTGATGATGATAAGTTAACTGATGATACAAAAGCTTTCAATAAAGAGATGAAAAGAAGAGTAAAATTATATGAGAAGTCAAATGCTATTCAAGAAGAAGGAGATAGAGCTCAAATAATTGGTTCTGATCATGACAATACAAAAGATATAATGGGTATTGTAAATGAATTGAAAGATAAAATTAATATTATTAATAATACTAGAATTAGTGATTTTGAAATGATTCCTTTAGGACCATTAGAAAAACAAGAAGGTAAAGAAGATGATGAACAATTTAATGCTAGAAATAGATGGAGTGTTATCTTACAATTTAGAATTACAAGAGCTGGAACACTGCATAAAGTTTTAATAACAGGTGATGCAGAATATAAGGTTTGGGAGTTCAATAATGAAATTTATGATGACGAATACCTAGAGTATGATATATTACAACTTCCACACCACTGTTCAATGTCATGTCTTGGAAGTAAAGATGATGATGGAAAATATGTCATTTCAAATGAAGCTAAAAATGCATTATCATATGCAAGAGATAAATCTACAGCAATTATGATATCTAGTTCAAAAGAGATTCTTGATGATGAGAATAATCCACCACACTATGATGCTAAACAAGAATATTTAACTATTATTGATGACGAAGAAAATTTTTTATGTACAGAAGAATATAAACAAGGTGGGAATAAAGTTCCTATAGAAATAAGTTTTACAAAAAATGGTACACAATTATTAAAATCTATTTCAGGGGTTGCAACTTCAACTGCTGGTGCAAATACTGCTACTCAAGCTCATGAACATGGATGAGAGTTTAATTAATTATGCTTTGCATTATATTAAAGAGCATAAAGATGTAAAGAATGCTAGTTTTATTGATGGAACAAATAAAAAAGAAATAAAAGCAACTATTGAAGTTTCTTTGCCTTCAAAATTTAGAAGGATAGGTGTTACAGATAAAGGGGTAAAATCGGAAGAAGAAGTGATCTTTGAATTTAAAGAAACTTTCCCTTTATCTGCTCCTAAAGTATTTTTAAGAGAAGATTTCAATAAAAAATTTCCTCATATTAATCCAAGTATGACAGAAAAAGTTAATCCTTGCATTTACGAAGGTTCATTAGATGAATTATTATTACAACCATCTTGGATTACTGGTATTGTAGATCAAATTGTAGATTGGCTTCAAAGTTCAGCAGCTGACAACATGATGGATTTAAATTCAGGATGGGAACCTATTCGTGTTGACGATGTAGAAGCAGGTACATTTATTTTGTCAAGAAAAGAATTTATTGATGAGTCAACTAAAGTTGATGGTTTTTATACTGAAGCAGCATATAAATTAAATGATACGGATGATTATATAGTTGGTAAAGTTGGTGATATTGTAGGTAACTATAATCATAAAAGTATATTATTAGCTTTTAAATCTTCAAATACATCTAGTTTATACATCCCTTTAAATGTTAATGATTATAGTAATTTATTGCAGTTTGCAAAAAGTAATAAAGTTAATAGTATAAATGAACGTGTAAAAGAATATCTTCCTGAAATAATAGAAAAAAATATAAAAAGATTCTTTATCTCACTTTTAATTCAAAGACCTAAAAAAATAATTGGCCAAAATGATAATTTTGAAATATTAACATTTTTAGTAGAACCTCAAATAAATTTATCTAAAACACCTTTTTTAGAGCAAGATACTTCAGTGCAAATATTAAAAAACCATTATTCAGCAGATATAAATATGTTAAGACAATTCTCAGGAGTAGAATTTACAACAACTCATCATTCAGATATTCGAGGAATTACTCAAATAGGTTGTGGCTCACTAGGTTCCAAGATAATTACACATTTAGCTAGAAACGGAAATGATAATATTAAACTAGTAGATAATAAATTATTATCACCCCATAACAATGCAAGACATACTTTATTTACAAAAGAGTTATTAGCTGAAAAAACTCAAATGATTGAATTATCTCTTAGAGAAATAGGTTTAAATAAAGTAATCTCTTATCCAAAAGACGTCTCAGAGATAGATTGGTTAGATCAACTAGCAGATAATGAAATAATAATAGACTCAACTGCAAGTAGTAAAGTTTTTAACATATTAAATCAAAAAATATTTAAAGCTAGAGTAATAAAAACTTCACTTTTTAATGATGCCTCAATTGGAGTTATTATGATAGAAGGAGAAGAAAGAAAAGTCAAATTAATTGATTTATATGCATTTCTATTTTATTTAAGTGCTATTAGTGAAGATTTTGGAAAACTACTTAATCAAAGTAATCCAAAATATCAAGCAATTGGTCAAGGATGTGGTTCCTTTACAACAATATGTACTGATGCAACTATTTCATTACATGCAGCATCAATATCAAATATTATTCAAGATAAGATTACTAATACTTTAGAGGAAAGTGGCGAACTATATATTGGTATTAGTAATAGTAATTATAATATTGATTGGAAAAAGCATTTATTATCTAACATCGAAATTATTGATTATGTAGATCAATATGGAGAAAAATGGGAGGTTCGGTTATTTGAACATGTAAGAGAAAAAATGACACACAGTAGTAAAGCAAGAGAGCCAAAAGAATCTGGTGGAGTTCTAATTGGGCATATTTCCATGGCATTAAAAACTTTTGTTGTTGTAGATGTTATATGTGATATTAAAGGTAGTATATATGAAACATATCGATATGTAAATGGTACACCGCCTGAATTGAAGAAGAAAATAGAAAATACAAATAAATTGTCTGGACATAGAATTACAATGCTTGGAACTTGGCATTCTCATCCTAATGGTAGTGGCCCATCACCTACAGACTATAATACAAAGAAAAAAATGATAATAGGAAGAGATGGAGTTCCTACTGTTTGTTTAATTTATAGTAAAGGAACTATTATAGCTTTTTAATAGATTTTATATTATTTCTTTATTAAATAAAAAATCTAAATATTGACCTGACTCCACTATATAGGACACAAAATTTTGAATAATCTTTTCCTAAATCTCTCACTTTTGGAACAAAATTAGAAAGTCTCATATATTGGCTTTATAACCTTTATGTAGAGATATAATTTGTTCCAAAAAGTGTTCAAGAAGTAGAATTCCGAGATTCTCTCAAATCCCTAAGACTTTTTGAACAACAATAATCACTTTTTAAGTCATAAATTTAAAGATTCATCTAGTCTATCTTCAAACAATATCGCCAACTGCGAAATAGTTAGCGACCAATTCCTTACAGGTATAGTCCATTTTTAGAAGCATTTTGAATACCCATATAAAGCAATTTTAAAAGTGAATTTTCATTTGGAAAAGCACCTTTTATTTTATAATGTATTGCATCAAGCCATACAAATGGATAGATTGATTCTAGCGGTCTTTGTTGCCATTCTTTGAGTAATGGTATAACTTTGTCTGTAACAGTACTTATTGTTGCTTTAGAAAACTCAATACCATATAACTCTTGAATATGTTCAGATATTTGAGAGTAGCTATTACCAAGAGTATATAAAGATAAAATCTTTTGCTCTATATGGTCGGACATATGTGTTTGATAAGAGGAGCTAAAACTCCGTCCTTACCATCTATTTTTGCACCAGCTTTAATTTGTTCAAGTTCATCTGTTAAATCAAGTGTTTGATTCATTGTTCAATCCTTTAGAATAAATTCTATCAGACTGACACAAAATTTCTAACACTCCCTTTAATTAATAGGAATCTCTATTTTGAACTCTGCTCCTATGTATTTTATATTATTATAAGTGTACTCTTGATTTGAAACACTTAAATTTCCATTCATGTGTTTTTTTATAATTTCAGTTGACATATAAAGTCCAATTCCTGTGCCTTGACTTTTATGTTTAGTTGTGAAATAAGGTTCAAAAACTCTATCTAAAATATCTTCTTTTATTCCACCTGCATTATCTTTAATTTTTAAAATTAATTTATTATTTTCTTTATAAAGATTAATAAAAATCATTTTTTCTTTGCAACTATTATCTTCAAAAGCATCTACAGCATTATTGATAATATTTATTAAAACTTGGATAAATTCATTAACAAGTCCTAATATGGAAATTACTTCAGTATTTTTTATAATGGTTATATTTCTATTTTTTAATTTTGAGCTAATTAAATATAACACTTTATCAATTGGAATATTTGCATCAAATGTTGAAACTTCTTTTTCATTAGTAAAAAAGTTCCTAAAATCATCAATTGTATCAGATAGATGTTGCGCTGAATTATTTATAATATTCATAGTTTCATAAAAATCATTATCACTTAAAGTATCAAAATCTTTTTTTAGTTTTGCTCCAGTTGCTGCTGTTGAAATTACAGATAAAGGCTGTCTCCATTGATGTGCAATATTCTCAATCATTTCCCCCATTGCAGCCATTTTTGATTGATGATTTAGAATTTTTTCTTTTTGAATTAATTCTTTTGATTTTTTTTCAACTAAATTTTCTAGATTTTTATTCATATCATTTAATTTTTTAGTTTTCTCTTCTATTCTTAAAGTAAGAGATTGATTTAAATTTTTTAATGTATAATTTCTATGTAAGAAAGCTAAAAAAACTATAAAAATTACAAATAATATTTGCCAAAATAATTCATAATTAAAATCAGTTTGAAATTGCACATTATCCCATTTTGTAATAATTGAGTTTAATTCATTGATTGAAACTGAAGAAATAGCTTTATTTAAAATAGATTGTAGAATAGGATAATCATCTCTTATCATAAATTTTAGACTAAAATTTAATCCAGTATTTCCACTTACTTTCAAATTCGTAAAATTGTATTTTGAGATGTTATAAAAAAGAACAGGTTGAATATCAATATATGCATAAGCCTTTGATTTTGAGACTAAACTTAAACCTTCTTTTACACTATTAACAAGAATAAAGTTCATATCTGGATATTTATTTTTTAGAATATTATAGGCAGTAAAATTATTTCCTATTGCTAACTTTTTGTCTTTTATTAAAGATATGTTCTCAATGAAGTTTTCATCTTTATTAGTAACTATTGATATAGGAAAGTTTGCATATTCCTTTGTAAATATTGCATATTCTTTTCTTTGGGGAGTTTCTCCTACACTATAAATTAAATCAGAAGTTTTATTTTGAATACTAGTTAATTCCTGTGTAAAGGTTTTGAAAAATTCATTTTGTGTTTTTAAATTAAGTTTTTTAGAAATTAAGTCCCAATACTCTGATGAAATTCCTAATGGTTCGTCAATAGCCGATTTAAACGAGAAAGGTTCCCATGAATCTGAAATTGAAACTTTTATTTTTGTATTTTTAATAAAATTCAATTCATCATCTGTTAAAGTTATTTGCTGTTTAAAATTTTTATAATATTGTTCATTTTCATTTAAAATCCATTTTCTTTCAAGATTTAATAATTCATTTGTTGGGATTTTTATAAAGCCTTCATTAAAAATCTTTGCTTTTTCATTTGTGGTTGTAATTGCATGAATTTTGAATTTTTTTATTAAATTATCTAGTGGTTTTAATAAATAAAATAAATTGTGTTGAACAGAAAAATATTGAATTGCCAACTTATCATCATAAATTAAATCGATTTGTTTAGCTCTTAATGCATCAATAGATTCTTTATAGTCTTTATAAATAGTAATAGTTGAATCAGGAAATTTTTTTAAGATAATTTCTCTATAATCAGAGCCAATTAAACCGACATTTAGATGATTCTTCATCTCTAAGATTATATTACTTTCAGTAAGAGAAAAAAATGTAGTTTTTGTTTCATAAAAAAAATTAGAAGCTATCATCCAACTTTCAAAAGAATTTGTTCCTAAAAAAAAGTCAACTTTTTCTTCTTTTGCTAAATTAATAGCATCTTCCCATGTTTTGCCCTCTACAAATTCTATATTATAATTATTGTATTTTGCCCATAATTTCCAAATATCAATGAAAAGTCCTGCTTCTTTATCTTCTTGTTTATAAGAAAACGGAGCATAGTTTGGATCATATGAAACTTTAAAAGTTGTTTCTTTTGCCCAAATAAAAGAACACAATAAAAAAATAATAAATAAATTTTTCATAATAGCCTAAATATAGTTGATTGGTTTAAACTTAAGAATTAAATAATATAATAAAATACATTATAACAAATTATTATTAAATTAATATCACAGCTATTTTAATTAAAAATCAAGTCTATAACCCACTCCAGAAATATTAATTATAGATTCTTTACCAATTTTTTTTCTAAGTTTGTTTAATAAATTTTTTAATGCAGAATCAGTAGCTTCAAAACAATCTTCCCAGATATTAGCTTTTAATTCATCTGTTGAGACAATCCTATTACTATTTTTTATTAAAAAACTTAGTAAATCTAACTCTTTAGATGTCAAAAGTAACTCTTTCTGAGTGTTTAAATCAATCAATTTTTTATGAAGTACATTGTATTGAATATTATTTTGGAAAAGAATTAGATATCTTGAATTATCCAAAATCTCTTCAACACATTTATACAAAGCATTATTTAAAGTTTTAAAATCTACTGGTTTAGTTAAATAATCGACAAGTTTTAGTTTGGTAGCTTCAAGTAGATACTTTGTATCTGTATAGGCACTTAATAAAATTACGGGAATAGTTTTGTCTTTTTTTCTTAGTTCTTTAATGAATTCTATACCATTAGTATTAGGAAGATTTATATCTGAAATAATTATATCTATTCTTTGATTTTGGAAGATTAAATCTGCTTCTTTAGTATCTGAGGCATCAAATACATTTTCGCATAATAAAAGTAATACTTTTTTAATATTAATTCTAATATTATCTTCATCTTCAATATATAAAAGATTTAGATTTTTTAATATATTGTTATGATTCATATTTTTTTGCATAACTTTCCTAACCTATATAAATAATTATGTATGTTATAATAAGAAAGCTTAAAAAAAGTGATAAGTAGTTTTATTTTCAAATAATAATATAACAAAACAAACTTTAATAAATGCTTAAGCAAAATACTTGTAAAGTAATACAAAAAATTATTTAGTCTTTAAATTTATCCTGCATGGAGTCACAAAATGTATATTAAAAAATTATTAAAATTTGCTTGTATTTCGATACTAGCAAGTAGCTCTTTACAAGCTTTTAGTTTGAAAGAGAGTGTAGAAAAGGTATTAGCTTCTAATCCAGAAATTATTGCAGAAAAAAATAATCAGGAAGCTTTTAAAAAATATATTGATGAAAGAGAAGCAAAATATCTTCCACGAATTGATATTGATGGGAGGCTTGAAAAAAGTAACTCAGATAAAAAATATAAGCAACCAAACCCTAGTAATCTTCAAAGTGGCTCAGATCAAGAAGATGGTTATAATTTTGGTATAGCTTTAAATCAAATGTTATATGATGGTAATTTAACTCCAAGTCAAGTTGCAGAAGCAAAATATAACGATTTATCAAATAAATATAGATCAGAAAAGAATATTGAAAATGTAGTTTATGAAACTATAATTGCCTATAAAGATTTAGTTCAATATAACGAAATCTTAGATTTAACAAAAGAAATGATAAAAACAAATGAAGAAAATCTTCAAATAGCAAAAGAAAAAGAGTCTATTAGTGGTGAGATTCTTGAAACTTATGAAGTTGATTCTAAATTAAGTTTTGTAAAAGAAAAATATTTAGAAGAAAATGATTTAAAAAGTTCAAAAGTAAGTACATTTAAAAGATATATTGGAAGTGAACCTTCAGGAAATGAATGTAGACCAAAAATAAATTTATCTAAAATTCCAAATAATTTACAAGAAATTATAGAACAAGCAGTTCTAACAAATTATGAGATTAAGCAACAAATTGAAGTAATTAAAGCTCAAAGAGAAAAAATCGCACAAGCAGATTCTAAATTTTTACCAAATTTAAATTTAGAATTAAAAGCACTAACAGATAGTGATTTATCTTTAAATGAGCAAGGGGATGAAAATCAAGTATATGGAAGAGTAACACTTGCTTGGAATTTATATAATGGTGGTGGAGATTATGCTGTTTCTAAACAAGAAGAACTTTTTTTAGCAGAACAGAAAAAAAGATTAGATGCAATTACAAATAAAATTGTTGAGTCAATAAAAGTTAATTATCAAAGATTTATGAAAAATAAAGAGAGAATCTCAATTCTTAAAGATTATGTAGTTGCAAATGAAAATATCGTTGAAGTTTATAAAAGTGAATTTGAATCAGGAACAAGAACATTTGTTGATATTTTGGATGCACAAACAGTATTGTATGAAGCTAAAAAAAGTTTAGTTTCAAGGGAATATGAATTGTATACAAACTACTATGATATGCTAAATACATTATCTGTATTAACTAGTACAGTTTTAGAATCAGAGGATGGTTGTTCTAGTGATAAAGCATTAAATACAATTGTTTCTGAGCAAAAGCAAGCAGCAAATAAAACTGTGTCATCAGACTTAAGAGCATTATTAGGTGATGATACAGCAGTGACAAAAGAAGAAAAACCAGTAGTTAACACAATGCCTAAAGCAGAAGTAGTAAAAACAAAAGTAGCAAGTGAATATAGTTCATTTTTAGATGCTCCTTCTAGTTACTATACAATTAATATTACAACAACAGAGGGTGTAGATGCCGCTAAAAATTATATTAGTTCTAATAATTTAGATAAAAGTAATTCTTATGTATATCCATTTGGTCCTGAAATGAAAAGTGCTAAGGTTATTTATGGTACATTTAAATCCGTAAAAGAGGCAAATGAAGCAATAAGTAAATTGCCATCATCTGTTATAGCAAATAAACCATATATAGATAATATAAGTAAGCACCAAAAACTGTATTCAAAATATAATTAATATGGGATTTGATAGAAAAGGTAAATATTGGAAAATAATTCTGATTTAATTGAAAATGAGACATTAACTAATTTAAAAGACAGAAGAAAAGTAGACGACTTATTGGGTTGTCTACTTTTTTTATCTAAGTATCACAATAGAGAAACATCTGCTGAATCTCTGACTTTTGGGCTACCTATTCACAATACTTCAATGAATATAACAATGTTCCATCAAGCATCAGTTCGAATAGGTTTAGTTACAAAAACTGTTAGAAGAGAAAAAATAAAAGATATAACGAAGCTTGCCTTACCATCTGTTTTAATTTTAGATAAGAATAGAGCCTGTGTTTTACTAAGTTATGATTTAAAAGAGGGTGTAGCAAATGTAATTATTCCTGGATTAATTTCTGGTGAAACACAGATGACTATACAAAAACTTGAAAGTGAATATACAGGTGAAGTAATAATTATAAAACCAGAATATAACTTCAATAATAGAATAGAAAAAGAAGTAGTAATAGATAATCCAAAAGAGTGGTTTTGGGGAACCCTATTAAGAAATAAAGGAATTTATCAACAAGTTATTGTTGTATCTTTATTTATAAATTTATTCATTTTAGCAACACCTCTTTTTACCATGAATGTATATGATAGGGTTTTACCAAATAATGCAATTGAAACATTATGGGCTTTATTTATTGGTATTTCAATTGTAATGTTTTTTGATTTATTATTAAAAATTCTCAGATCTCATTTTTTAGGAACAGCAAGTAAAAGAGCTGATACAATAATGTCTAATAAAATATTTAATCATCTATTAAATATTAAACTTGATGCAAGACCAGCTTCAACAGGGCAGTTTGTAAGTAGATTACAATCTTTTGAAAGCGTAAGAGAATTCTTCACAGGCGCAACAATTGCAGCAGTTGTTGATTTGCCATTCGTAGTTATTTTTATAATTGTAATCTTTTTTATTGCAGGTCCACTAGCAATTATTACAATAATAACAGTAATTATATCACTATTAATTTCATGGTATATGCAAAGACCTCTAAAAGAGATTATTTCAAAGTCCATAAAAGAAGAGCAAATAAAACAAACTACACTTATAGAAACGGTTTCTGGTTTAGAAATAATTAAAAGTGTTAAAGCGCAAAATAGAATGAAAACACATTGGGAAAATTCTATTAATAAAACGGTTCATTACGCTGATAAAGGTCATTTTTTATCTCAGACAATTACTTATTTAACAGCATTTATCTCTCAATTTTCTAATATTGCGATAGTTGCTGCTGGGGTTTATTTAGCTCAAGATGGAAAAATTACAATGGGAGCGATTATTGCAGCTATGATTTTAAATGGAAGAGTAATAGCTCCAATTTCACAGTTAGTTGGAATGATTATAAAATTTGATAGAACTATGTTATCTTTAAATAACCTTGATGAGGTCATGAAGATGCCAGTTGAAAAAGAGAATAAATCTTATATAAGTAGACCAAATTTAAAAGGTGATATTGAATTAAAAGATGTTCAATTTGCTTATAAGGATCAAAATCATCAAACATTAAAAGATATAAATCTACTAATTAAAGAAGGTGAAAAAGTTGCAATCCTTGGAAAAATTGGATCAGGAAAATCTACTTTATTAAAGTTAATTATGAATTTATATGAGCCAACTTCTGGATCTGTATTGATTGATGGTTTGGATACAAGACAAATAGATCCAACAGATTTAAGACACTCTATTGGAAGCGTTCCTCAAGAGCCATTTTTATTTATGGGAACAGTAAAAGATAATCTTACAATTGGAGAACAATATGTATCTGATGAAGAGTTATTAAGAGTATCAAAAATTGCGGGATTAGATGATTTCTTAGGAAAACATGAAGCTGGATATGATTTATTAGTTGGAGAAAGAGGAGATGGTTTATCAGGGGGAGAGAGACAATCAGTTACTCTTGCAAGAGCACTAATTTCTGATCCAAATATAATAATGCTTGATGAACCAACAAATTCAATGGATAGACAAACAGAAAAGTCGTTTATAAATAGACTTCAAAATATAGTTTCAAATAAAACTTTGATAGTAGTAACCCATAAAACTTCTTTGCTACAATTAGTAGATAGAATAATAATAGTAGAAAATGGTCAAATAATCGTAGATGGACCTAAAGATGAAGTTTTTACTACAAAAGTAGGTTAAATAATGTATAAAGAAAAAAAAGGTCTTATTAATTGGTTTAGAAGACTTTATGGATTAGAAGATGAAAAGCAAGAAGACTTAGAGTTTATGTATAGCTTGTATTCCAATTCAAATGAAAGACCAAGTAGAGTTTCAAATATAATTTTTTTGTTAATTACTGGTATATTTTCTATTCTTGTATTATGGGCAGCATTTGCACAAATTGATGAACTAGCAAGAGGAAATGGAAAAGTAATTCCAACAGATAAAATACAAACAGTTCAGTCGTTAGATGGTGGAATAATTTCTGAGATATTCGTCAAAGAAGGTGATGTTGTAAAATTTGATGATCCTTTAATGAAAATTGATACAACAAGATTTCAAGCTACATTAGAAGAAAGTAAGCAAGAGTATTTGTCTTTGTTAGCATTAAAAACAAGATTAGAAGTTGAATCAACAATTGATATAAATAAAGATTTACCAGTGTTGAAATTTGATGAAAAAGTTATGAAAGATTTATCAAGATATGACATAAATGAAAAATTATTATTAGAAAATAGATTCAGAGAATTAAAATCTTCAGTAAATGTTCTTGAAAACCAATTAAGTCAAAAAATTCAAGAATTAAAAGAGATTGAAAGTACAATTAATAAATTAACAGATAGTTTAGGTTTTATTGAAGAGCAAAGAAAAACTATTAGAAAGCTTGTAGAAAGAGGAATAAAATCTAAGTATGATTTATTGGATATTGAAAAAGAGTATAACCTAACTAAAGGGGATTTACAAACTGCAAAACTATCAATATCAAGATCAAATTTTGCTATTACTGAAGCTGAAAATAGAATAAAAGAAAAAATTGATACATTTAGAGCAGAAGCTTCACGAGACCTACAAAAAGCAGTAAGTCAAATAAATAGATTTGAAGCTAAATTAGTTGGAGATAGAGATAAAGTTGCTAAAACAACAATTACTTCACCTGTTGATGGAATTATTAAACAACTAAATTTTAATACTATAGGTGGGGTTGTTCAATCTGGAATGGATTTAATGGAAATAGTACCATTAAGTGATGCTTTAGTTGTTGAAGCAAAAATTGATCCAAAAGATATTGCATTTATAAGTCCAACACAAAAAGCAATTATAAAAATCACTGCATATGATTTTGGAATTTATGGTGGATTAGAAGGAAAGATTGTTGAAATATCAGCAGATACAATAGTGGATAAAGACTCTAAAGATGGAAAAAGTTACTATCGGGTTTTAGTAAAAACAAATAAAAATTACTTAGAAAGAAAAGGAAAAAAACTACCAATTATTCCAGGAATGATTGCTACAGTTGATATTGTTACCGGTAAAAAATCAATATTAGATTTCCTTTTAAAACCAATACTAAAAGTAAAACAAGACTCACTTCATGAAAGATAATCTAATTTAGATTATCTTTCTTTAAAAAAATCTCATTTATAAAACTTTTTAGAGACTTTATTAATATAATATTGTATTAATAATAGAAATAATAATTAGTCAATATAAATGGAGAGATAAAATGAAGTTAACAATTAAAACTGAAAGCGGTCAAAAAGTTGTAGATTTAAATGGTGATTTGCAATTTAAAGCCTTAAAAGGTGAAGAGTATGTCTTCTCAAATGGTTTCTCAAATTATGTTTTAAATTTTAAAGATAATCAAGAATCAGTTGTTCTAACTTTTAATGTTGATGGTAAATCAATAAAAGTTGAACTAAATGGTATTGTTCCTCTTCTTCAAGCTAATACAGCTGATATGTCTAATCCAACAGCAATTATTATAAATAAAGATATAAATAGTAAAGATGTAGATAATATTATTGATAACACTTCTTTTGATGGGGGAGAAATTATTAATCAATTAGAAGCATTAATGACAAAACCTATTGATTTAGGGGAAAGTAAAGCCACAAATTTAACATTAATAACTGATTATCAAACATTATTAGAATCTCTTGGTGCAGCAGCAGCAGGTGGTGATGCTGGAGGAAATACAAGTAATGGTTCAACATTTAACTCTACATTTTCTTTAACTGTGGGTGCACTAAATGGTATTGCAGATAGTGCTAGGGGAGTTAATTTAACAGAATCTATCTCTACTATTCCAGTTGATTCAGGAAACACAGCAGCAGCTGTTTTAACCCCAACAACACCTACCACAGATACAACAGCAACAATTATAATCGGCGATGCAGGAAGTGTAGTAGAAGCAAATGGTGCTTACCTAACATATGATGTAAAATTGTCAAATGCTGTTGGTTCAGATGTAGAAGTAACATTAGGAACAAGTGGAACAGCTACAGGAGGATTAGATTATAAATCACAACTTCAATACTCAACAGATGGTGAAACAACTTGGTTAGATGTAGTAGGTAATAAAATCACACTACCAGCAGATGGTTCAAGTGTAAAAGTAAGAGCAGAAGTATTAGATGATGTAATTAAAGAAAATGATGAGACAGTAATATTAAGTGCAACAACAACAAATCCTAATATTACAGCTACTGATACAGGAACAGGAATTATCACAGATGATACAACACCAACAAACCCACCAAGTGCAGAAGATACAGTATACGCACAGATTAGTGTAGATAAATCAAGTGTGGCAGAGGGTGGAGAATTAACATATACAGTTAAATTAGTAGATAAAGATGGTAACGCAGTAGAAGTACCAGCAGGTGATAAAGTAAATGTTCAAATAGATTGGACAGGAGCAGCAGCAAGTGGAGCAGATACAAGCGCATTACCATCAAGTGTAGATGTAACAGGTGGAAGTACAGCAACATTTAAAGTAACAGCAATAGATGATTATTTAGCAGAAGGAAGTGAACCATTAGTTGCAACAATTAGTGGAGTAACAGATACAAACTCTAACTATGAAGCAGTAGCAGTTTCATCAACTAGTAATGTAGCAAATAGTGCAATCACAGATGATACAACACCAACAAATCCACCAAGTGCAGAAGATACAGTATACGCACAGATTAGTGTAGATAAATCAAGTGTGGCAGAGGGTGGAGAATTAACATATACAGTTAAATTAGTAGATAAAGATGGTAACGCAGTAGAAGTACCAGCAGGTGATAAAGTAAATGTTCAAATAGATTGGACAGGAGCAGCAGCAAGTGGAGCAGATACAAGCGCATTACCATCAAGTGTAGATGTAACAGGTGGAAGTACAGCAACATTTAAAGTAACAGCAATAGATGATTATTTAGCAGAAGGAAGTGAACCATTAGTTGCAACAATTAGTGGAGTAACAGATACAAACTCTAACTATGAAGCAGTAGCAGTTTCATCAACTAGTAATGTAGCAAATAGTGCAATCACAGATGATACAACACCAACAAATCCACCAAGTGCAGAAGATACAGTATACGCACAGATTAGTGTAGATAAATCAAGTGTGGCAGAGGGTGGAGAATTAACATATACAGTTAAATTAGTAGATAAAGATGGTAACGCAGTAGAAGTACCAGCAGGTGATAAAGTAAATGTTCAAATAGATTGGACAGGAGCAGCAGCAAGTGGAGCAGATACAAGCGCATTACCATCAAGTGTAGATGTAACAGGTGGAAGTACAGCAACATTTAAAGTAACAGCAATAGATGATTATTTAGCAGAAGGAAGTGAACCATTAGTTGCAACAATTAGTGGAGTAACAGATACAAACTCTAACTATGAAGCAGTAGCAGTTTCATCAACTAGTAATGTAGCAAATAGTGCAATCACAGATGATACAACACCAACAAATCCACCAAGTGCAGAAGATACAGTATACGCACAGATTAGTGTAGATAAATCAAGTGTGGCAGAGGGTGGAGAATTAACATATACAGTTAAATTAGTAGATAAAGATGGTAACGCAGTAGAAGTACCAGCAGGTGATAAAGTAAATGTTCAAATAGATTGGACAGGAGCAGCAGCAAGTGGAGCAGATACAAGCGCATTACCATCAAGTGTAGATGTAACAGGTGGAAGTACAGCAACATTTAAAGTAACAGCAATAGATGATTATTTAGCAGAAGGAAGTGAACCATTAGTTGCAACAATTAGTGGAGTAACAGATACAAACTCTAACTATGAAGCAGTAGCAGTTTCATCAACTAGTAATGTAGCAAATAGTGCAATCACAGATGATACAACACCAACAAATCCACCAAGTGCAGAAGATACAGTATACGCACAGATTAGTGTAGATAAATCAAGTGTGGCAGAGGGTGGAGAATTAACATATACAGTTAAATTAGTAGATAAAGATGGTAACGCAGTAGAAGTACCAGCAGGTGATAAAGTAAATGTTCAAATAGATTGGACAGGAGCAGCAGCAAGTGGAGCAGATACAAGCGCATTACCATCAAGTGTAGATGTAACAGGTGGAAGTACAGCAACATTTAAAGTAACAGCAATAGATGATTATTTAGCAGAAGGAAGTGAACCATTAGTTGCAACAATTAGTGGAGTAACAGATACAAACTCTAACTATGAAGCAGTAGCAGTTTCATCAACTAGTAATGTAGCAAATAGTGCAATCACAGATGATACAACACCAACAAATCCACCAAGTGCAGAAGATACAGTATACGCACAGATTAGTGTAGATAAATCAAGTGTGGCAGAGGGTGGAGAATTAACATATACAGTTAAATTAGTAGATAAAGATGGTAACGCAGTAGAAGTACCAGCAGGTGATAAAGTAAATGTTCAAATAGATTGGACAGGAGCAGCAGCAAGTGGAGCAGATACAAGCGCATTACCATCAAGTGTAGATGTAACAGGTGGAAGTACAGCAACATTTAAAGTAACAGCAATAGATGATTATTTAGCAGAAGGAAGTGAACCATTAGTTGCAACAATTAGTGGAGTAACAGATACAAACTCTAACTATGAAGCAGTAGCAGTTTCATCAACTAGTAATGTAGCAAATAGTGCAATCACAGATGATACAACACCAACAAATCCACCAAGTGCAGAAGATACAGTATACGCACAGATTAGTGTAGATAAATCAAGTGTGGCAGAGGGTGGAGAATTAACATATACAGTTAAATTAGTAGATAAAGATGGTAACGCAGTAGAAGTACCAGCAGGTGATAAAGTAAATGTTCAAATAGATTGGACAGGAGCAGCAGCAAGTGGAGCAGATACAAGCGCATTACCATCAAGTGTAGATGTAACAGGTGGAAGTACAGCAACATTTAAAGTAACAGCAATAGATGATTATTTAGCAGAAGGAAGTGAACCATTAGTTGCAACAATTAGTGGAGTAACAGATACAAACTCTAACTATGAAGCAGTAGCAGTTTCATCAACTAGTAATGTAGCAAATAGTGCAATCACAGATGATACAACACCAACAAATCCACCAAGTGCAGAAGATACAGTATACGCACAGATTAGTGTAGATAAATCAAGTGTGGCAGAGGGTGGAGAATTAACATATACAGTTAAATTAGTAGATAAAGATGGTAACGCAGTAGAAGTACCAGCAGGTGATAAAGTAAATGTTCAAATAGATTGGACAGGAGCAGCAGCAAGTGGAGCAGATACAAGCGCATTACCATCAAGTGTAGATGTAACAGGTGGAAGTACAGCAACATTTAAAGTAACAGCAATAGATGATTATTTAGCAGAAGGAAGTGAACCATTAGTTGCAACAATTAGTGGAGTAACAGATACAAACTCTAACTATGAAGCAGTAGCAGTTTCATCAACTAGTAATGTAGCAAATAGTGCAATCACAGATGATACAACACCAACAAATCCACCAAGTGCAGAAGATACAGTATACGCACAGATTAGTGTAGATAAATCAAGTGTGGCAGAGGGTGGAGAATTAACATATACAGTTAAATTAGTAGATAAAGATGGTAACGCAGTAGAAGTACCAGCAGGTGATAAAGTAAATGTTCAAATAGATTGGACAGGAGCAGCAGCAAGTGGAGCAGATACAAGCGCATTACCATCAAGTGTAGATGTAACAGGTGGAAGTACAGCAACATTTAAAGTAACAGCAATAGATGATTATTTAGCAGAAGGAAGTGAACCATTAGTTGCAACAATTAGTGGAGTAACAGATACAAACTCTAACTATGAAGCAGTAGCAGTTTCATCAACTAGTAATGTAGCAAATAGTGCAATCACAGATGATACAACACCAACAAATCCACCAAGTGCAGAAGATACAGTATACGCACAGATTAGTGTAGATAAATCAAGTGTGGCAGAGGGTGGAGAATTAACATATACAGTTAAATTAGTAGATAAAGATGGTAACGCAGTAGAAGTACCAGCAGGTGATAAAGTAAATGTTCAAATAGATTGGACAGGAGCAGCAGCAAGTGGAGCAGATACAAGCGCATTACCATCAAGTGTAGATGTAACAGGTGGAAGTACAGCAACATTTAAAGTAACAGCAATAGATGATTATTTAGCAGAAGGAAGTGAACCATTAGTTGCAACAATTAGTGGAGTAACAGATACAAACTCTAACTATGAAGCAGTAGCAGTTTCATCAACTAGTAATGTAGCAAATAGTGCAATCACAGATGATACAACACCAACAAATCCACCAAGTGCAGAAGATACAGTATACGCACAGATTAGTGTAGATAAATCAAGTGTGGCAGAGGGTGGAGAATTAACATATACAGTTAAATTAGTAGATAAAGATGGTAACGCAGTAGAAGTACCAGCAGGTGATAAAGTAAATGTTCAAATAGATTGGACAGGAGCAGCAGCAAGTGGAGCAGATACAAGCGCATTACCATCAAGTGTAGATGTAACAGGTGGAAGTACAGCAACATTTAAAGTAACAGCAATAGATGATTATTTAGCAGAAGGAAGTGAACCATTAGTTGCAACAATTAGTGGAGTAACAGATACAAACTCTAACTATGAAGCAGTAGCAGTTTCATCAACTAGTAATGTAGCAAATAGTGCAATCACAGATGATACAACACCAACAAATCCACCAAGTGCAGAAGATACAGTATACGCACAGATTAGTGTAGATAAATCAAGTGTGGCAGAGGGTGGAGAATTAACATATACAGTTAAATTAGTAGATAAAGATGGTAACGCAGTAGAAGTACCAGCAGGTGATAAAGTAAATGTTCAAATAGATTGGACAGGAGCAGCAGCAAGTGGAGCAGATACAAGCGCATTACCATCAAGTGTAGATGTAACAGGTGGAAGTACAGCAACATTTAAAGTAACAGCAATAGATGATTATTTAGCAGAAGGAAGTGAACCATTAGTTGCAACAATTAGTGGAGTAACAGATACAAACTCTAACTATGAAGCAGTAGCAGTTTCATCAACTAGTAATGTAGCAAATAGTGCAATCACAGATGATACAACACCAACAAATCCACCAAGTGCAGAAGATACAGTATACGCACAGATTAGTGTAGATAAATCAAGTGTGGCAGAGGGTGGAGAATTAACATATACAGTTAAATTAGTAGATAAAGATGGTAACGCAGTAGAAGTACCAGCAGGTGATAAAGTAAATGTTCAAATAGATTGGACAGGAGCAGCAGCAAGTGGAGCAGATACAAGCGCATTACCATCAAGTGTAGATGTAACAGGTGGAAGTACAGCAACATTTAAAGTAACAGCAATAGATGATTATTTAGCAGAAGGAAGTGAACCATTAGTTGCAACAATTAGTGGAGTAACAGATACAAACTCTAACTATGAAGCAGTAGCAGTTTCATCAACTAGTAATGTAGCAAATAGTGCAATCACAGATGATACAACACCAACAAATCCACCAAGTGCAGAAGATACAGTATACGCACAGATTAGTGTAGATAAATCAAGTGTGGCAGAGGGTGGAGAATTAACATATACAGTTAAATTAGTAGATAAAGATGGTAACGCAGTAGAAGTACCAGCAGGTGATAAAGTAAATGTTCAAATAGATTGGACAGGAGCAGCAGCAAGTGGAGCAGATACAAGCGCATTACCATCAAGTGTAGATGTAACAGGTGGAAGTACAGCAACATTTAAAGTAACAGCAATAGATGATTATTTAGCAGAAGGAAGTGAACCATTAGTTGCAACAATTAGTGGAGTAACAGATACAAACTCTAACTATGAAGCAGTAGCAGTTTCATCAACTAGTAATGTAGCAAATAGTGCAATCACAGATGATACAACACCAACAAATCCACCAAGTGCAGAAGATACAGTATACGCACAGATTAGTGTAGATAAATCAAGTGTGGCAGAGGGTGGAGAATTAACATATACAGTTAAATTAGTAGATAAAGATGGTAACGCAGTAGAAGTACCAGCAGGTGATAAAGTAAATGTTCAAATAGATTGGACAGGAGCAGCAGCAAGTGGAGCAGATACAAGCGCATTACCATCAAGTGTAGATGTAACAGGTGGAAGTACAGCAACATTTAAAGTAACAGCAATAGATGATTATTTAGCAGAAGGAAGTGAACCATTAGTTGCAACAATTAGTGGAGTAACAGATACAAACTCTAACTATGAAGCAGTAGCAGTTTCATCAACTAGTAATGTAGCAAATAGTGCAATCACAGATGATACAACACCAACAAATCCACCAAGTGCAGAAGATACAGTATACGCACAGATTAGTGTAGATAAATCAAGTGTGGCAGAGGGTGGAGAATTAACATATACAGTTAAATTAGTAGATAAAGATGGTAACGCAGTAGAAGTACCAGCAGGTGATAAAGTAAATGTTCAAATAGATTGGACAGGAGCAGCAGCAAGTGGAGCAGATACAAGCGCATTACCATCAAGTGTAGATGTAACAGGTGGAAGTACAGCAACATTTAAAGTAACAGCAATAGATGATTATTTAGCAGAAGGAAGTGAACCATTAGTTGCAACAATTAGTGGAGTAACAGATACAAACTCTAACTATGAAGCAGTAGCAGTTTCATCAACTAGTAATGTAGCAAATAGTGCAATCACAGATGATACAACACCAACAAATCCACCAAGTGCAGAAGATACAGTATACGCACAGATTAGTGTAGATAAATCAAGTGTGGCAGAGGGTGGAGAATTAACATATACAGTTAAATTAGTAGATAAAGATGGTAACGCAGTAGAAGTACCAGCAGGTGATAAAGTAAATGTTCAAATAGATTGGACAGGAGCAGCAGCAAGTGGAGCAGATACAAGCGCATTACCATCAAGTGTAGATGTAACAGGTGGAAGTACAGCAACATTTAAAGTAACAGCAATAGATGATTATTTAGCAGAAGGAAGTGAACCATTAGTTGCAACAATTAGTGGAGTAACAGATACAAACTCTAACTATGAAGCAGTAGCAGTTTCATCAACTAGTAATGTAGCAAATAGTGCAATCACAGATGATACAACACCAACAAATCCACCAAGTGCAGAAGATACAGTATACGCACAGATTAGTGTAGATAAATCAAGTGTGGCAGAGGGTGGAGAATTAACATATACAGTTAAATTAGTAGATAAAGATGGTAACGCAGTAGAAGTACCAGCAGGTGATAAAGTAAATGTTCAAATAGATTGGACAGGAGCAGCAGCAAGTGGAGCAGATACAAGCGCATTACCATCAAGTGTAGATGTAACAGGTGGAAGTACAGCAACATTTAAAGTAACAGCAATAGATGATTATTTAGCAGAAGGAAGTGAACCATTAGTTGCAACAATTAGTGGAGTAACAGATACAAACTCTAACTATGAAGCAGTAGCAGTTTCATCAACTAGTAATGTAGCAAATAGTGCAATCACAGATGATACAACACCAACAAATCCACCAAGTGCAGAAGATACAGTATACGCACAGATTAGTGTAGATAAATCAAGTGTGGCAGAGGGTGGAGAATTAACATATACAGTTAAATTAGTAGATAAAGATGGTAACGCAGTAGAAGTACCAGCAGGTGATAAAGTAAATGTTCAAATAGATTGGACAGGAGCAGCAGCAAGTGGAGCAGATACAAGCGCATTACCATCAAGTGTAGATGTAACAGGTGGAAGTACAGCAACATTTAAAGTAACAGCAATAGATGATTATTTAGCAGAAGGAAGTGAACCATTAGTTGCAACAATTAGTGGAGTAACAGATACAAACTCTAACTATGAAGCAGTAGCAGTTTCATCAACTAGTAATGTAGCAAATAGTGCAATCACAGATGATACAACACCAACAAATCCACCAAGTGCAGAAGATACAGTATACGCACAGATTAGTGTAGATAAATCAAGTGTGGCAGAGGGTGGAGAATTAACATATACAGTTAAATTAGTAGATAAAGATGGTAACGCAGTAGAAGTACCAGCAGGTGATAAAGTAAATGTTCAAATAGATTGGACAGGAGCAGCAGCAAGTGGAGCAGATACAAGCGCATTACCATCAAGTGTAGATGTAACAGGTGGAAGTACAGCAACATTTAAAGTAACAGCAATAGATGATTATTTAGCAGAAGGAAGTGAACCATTAGTTGCAACAATTAGTGGAGTAACAGATACAAACTCTAACTATGAAGCAGTAGCAGTTTCATCAACTAGTAATGTAGCAAATAGTGCAATCACAGATGATACAACACCAACAAATCCACCAAGTGCAGAAGATACAGTATACGCACAGATTAGTGTAGATAAATCAAGTGTGGCAGAGGGTGGAGAATTAACATATACAGTTAAATTAGTAGATAAAGATGGTAACGCAGTAGAAGTACCAGCAGGTGATAAAGTAAATGTTCAAATAGATTGGACAGGAGCAGCAGCAAGTGGAGCAGATACAAGCGCATTACCATCAAGTGTAGATGTAACAGGTGGAAGTACAGCAACATTTAAAGTAACAGCAATAGATGATTATTTAGCAGAAGGAAGTGAACCATTAGTTGCAACAATTAGTGGAGTAACAGATACAAACTCTAACTATGAAGCAGTAGCAGTTTCATCAACTAGTAATGTAGCAAATAGTGCAATCACAGATGATACAACACCAACAAATCCACCAAGTGCAGAAGATACAGTATACGCACAGATTAGTGTAGATAAATCAAGTGTGGCAGAGGGTGGAGAATTAACATATACAGTTAAATTAGTAGATAAAGATGGTAACGCAGTAGAAGTACCAGCAGGTGATAAAGTAAATGTTCAAATAGATTGGACAGGAGCAGCAGCAAGTGGAGCAGATACAAGCGCATTACCATCAAGTGTAGATGTAACAGGTGGAAGTACAGCAACATTTAAAGTAACAGCAATAGATGATTATTTAGCAGAAGGAAGTGAACCATTAGTTGCAACAATTAGTGGAGTAACAGATACAAACTCTAACTATGAAGCAGTAGCAGTTTCATCAACTAGTAATGTAGCAAATAGTGCAATCACAGATGATACAACACCAACAAATCCACCAAGTGCAGAAGATACAGTATACGCACAGATTAGTGTAGATAAATCAAGTGTGGCAGAGGGTGGAGAATTAACATATACAGTTAAATTAGTAGATAAAGATGGTAACGCAGTAGAAGTACCAGCAGGTGATAAAGTAAATGTTCAAATAGATTGGACAGGAGCAGCAGCAAGTGGAGCAGATACAAGCGCATTACCATCAAGTGTAGATGTAACAGGTGGAAGTACAGCAACATTTAAAGTAACAGCAATAGATGATTATTTAGCAGAAGGAAGTGAACCATTAGTTGCAACAATTAGTGGAGTAACAGATACAAACTCTAACTATGAAGCAGTAGCAGTTTCATCAACTAGTAATGTAGCAAATAGTGCAATCACAGATGATACAACACCAACAAATCCACCAAGTGCAGAAGATACAGTATACGCACAGATTAGTGTAGATAAATCAAGTGTGGCAGAGGGTGGAGAATTAACATATACAGTTAAATTAGTAGATAAAGATGGTAACGCAGTAGAAGTACCAGCAGGTGATAAAGTAAATGTTCAAATAGATTGGACAGGAGCAGCAGCAAGTGGAGCAGATACAAGCGCATTACCATCAAGTGTAGATGTAACAGGTGGAAGTACAGCAACATTTAAAGTAACAGCAATAGATGATTATTTAGCAGAAGGAAGTGAACCATTAGTTGCAACAATTAGTGGAGTAACAGATACAAACTCTAACTATGAAGCAGTAGCAGTTTCATCAACTAGTAATGTAGCAAATAGTGCAATCACAGATGATACAACACCAACAAATCCACCAAGTGCAGAAGATACAGTATACGCACAGATTAGTGTAGATAAATCAAGTGTGGCAGAGGGTGGAGAATTAACATATACAGTTAAATTAGTAGATAAAGATGGTAACGCAGTAGAAGTACCAGCAGGTGATAAAGTAAATGTTCAAATAGATTGGACAGGAGCAGCAGCAAGTGGAGCAGATACAAGCGCATTACCATCAAGTGTAGATGTAACAGGTGGAAGTACAGCAACATTTAAAGTAACAGCAATAGATGATTATTTAGCAGAAGGAAGTGAACCATTAGTTGCAACAATTAGTGGAGTAACAGATACAAACTCTAACTATGAAGCAGTAGCAGTTTCATCAACTAGTAATGTAGCAAATAGTGCAATCACAGATGATACAACACCAACAAATCCACCAAGTGCAGAAGATACAGTATACGCACAGATTAGTGTAGATAAATCAAGTGTGGCAGAGGGTGGAGAATTAACATATACAGTTAAATTAGTAGATAAAGATGGTAACGCAGTAGAAGTACCAGCAGGTGATAAAGTAAATGTTCAAATAGATTGGACAGGAGCAGCAGCAAGTGGAGCAGATACAAGCGCATTACCATCAAGTGTAGATGTAACAGGTGGAAGTACAGCAACATTTAAAGTAACAGCAATAGATGATTATTTAGCAGAAGGAAGTGAACCATTAGTTGCAACAATTAGTGGAGTAACAGATACAAACTCTAACTATGAAGCAGTAGCAGTTTCATCAACTAGTAATGTAGCAAATAGTGCAATCACAGATGATACAACACCAACAAATCCACCAAGTGCAGAAGATACAGTATACGCACAGATTAGTGTAGATAAATCAAGTGTGGCAGAGGGTGGAGAATTAACATATACAGTTAAATTAGTAGATAAAGATGGTAACGCAGTAGAAGTACCAGCAGGTGATAAAGTAAATGTTCAAATAGATTGGACAGGAGCAGCAGCAAGTGGAGCAGATACAAGCGCATTACCATCAAGTGTAGATGTAACAGGTGGAAGTACAGCAACATTTAAAGTAACAGCAATAGATGATTATTTAGCAGAAGGAAGTGAACCATTAGTTGCAACAATTAGTGGAGTAACAGATACAAACTCTAACTATGAAGCAGTAGCAGTTTCATCAACTAGTAATGTAGCAAATAGTGCAATCACAGATGATACAACACCAACAAATCCACCAAGTGCAGAAGATACAGTATACGCACAGATTAGTGTAGATAAATCAAGTGTGGCAGAGGGTGGAGAATTAACATATACAGTTAAATTAGTAGATAAAGATGGTAACGCAGTAGAAGTACCAGCAGGTGATAAAGTAAATGTTCAAATAGATTGGACAGGAGCAGCAGCAAGTGGAGCAGATACAAGCGCATTACCATCAAGTGTAGATGTAACAGGTGGAAGTACAGCAACATTTAAAGTAACAGCAATAGATGATTATTTAGCAGAAGGAAGTGAACCATTAGTTGCAACAATTAGTGGAGTAACAGATACAAACTCTAACTATGAAGCAGTAGCAGTTTCATCAACTAGTAATGTAGCAAATAGTGCAATCACAGATGATACAACACCAACAAATCCACCAAGTGCAGAAGATACAGTATACGCACAGATTAGTGTAGATAAATCAAGTGTGGCAGAGGGTGGAGAATTAACATATACAGTTAAATTAGTAGATAAAGATGGTAACGCAGTAGAAGTACCAGCAGGTGATAAAGTAAATGTTCAAATAGATTGGACAGGAGCAGCAGCAAGTGGAGCAGATACAAGCGCATTACCATCAAGTGTAGATGTAACAGGTGGAAGTACAGCAACATTTAAAGTAACAGCAATAGATGATTATTTAGCAGAAGGAAGTGAACCATTAGTTGCAACAATTAGTGGAGTAACAGATACAAACTCTAACTATGAAGCAGTAGCAGTTTCATCAACTAGTAATGTAGCAAATAGTGCAATCACAGATGATACAACACCAACAAATCCACCAAGTGCAGAAGATACAGTATACGCACAGATTAGTGTAGATAAATCAAGTGTGGCAGAGGGTGGAGAATTAACATATACAGTTAAATTAGTAGATAAAGATGGTAACGCAGTAGAAGTACCAGCAGGTGATAAAGTAAATGTTCAAATAGATTGGACAGGAGCAGCAGCAAGTGGAGCAGATACAAGCGCATTACCATCAAGTGTAGATGTAACAGGTGGAAGTACAGCAACATTTAAAGTAACAGCAATAGATGATTATTTAGCAGAAGGAAGTGAACCATTAGTTGCAACAATTAGTGGAGTAACAGATACAAACTCTAACTATGAAGCAGTAGCAGTTTCATCAACTAGTAATGTAGCAAATAGTGCAATCACAGATGATACAACACCAACAAATCCACCAAGTGCAGAAGATACAGTATACGCACAGATTAGTGTAGATAAATCAAGTGTGGCAGAGGGTGGA